>NZ_SMZR01000002.1 GCF_004358665.1 Jeotgalibacillus sp. S-D1
CACTCATCTGCGGCCCGTTTCCGATTTTATCATACATGTTTTCCATTATATCGATCACTTCTCAAGCTATATCGATCATATTATTGCTTTTATCGGTCACTCAGACGGTCTGTGCGGCGGGCGGTCAAACGGTGGGTAGAACCGTCATCCCACTCCTTTATTGAATGCTCAATCCAATCTTCCCTCATACATAAAAAAGCAGAGCAACAAAAGCTGCTCTGCCAAGGAAAGTCATTGTTAAATCATATTAAGCTTGCCCTTTTTGAATACAAGGCCAGGTCCGCCGATGATAAGCAAAGCACGGTTATCAATTACTTTTTTCATAATTGCTGCACGTTTACCAGTAATTTTGCGGCCGAAAACCTCACCGATTGCTTCATTCCCGCCTAAAGAACAAACCGTTCCTTTCAGGCTTGGTGTAAATGGTTCAAGTTCTTCACCTTTAAGCATCGCAGCGATGTTGTGAGCCACATGTGCACCTTGCTGCATAGCAATTTGTGCTGTTGGCGGATACGGACGATCAATTTCAGGGTTGATCATCAATGCGCAGTCTCCAACGATAAAGACATTGTTGTGACCAGGTGCGCGAAGATCAGGATCCACTTTAATTCGTGCTCTCATGTTTTCAAATCCAGCTTTTTCAATGACTGCATTACCGCGAACGCCGGCAGCCCAGACGACTGTGTTGGCTTTAATTTCTTCAAACACATCTTCGCCTTTTTTAATTTTAACGCCTTCTGGAGTTGCTTCAACAACCGGTGTACCGATTGAGAATTCAATTCCTTTGCTTTCTAAATAAGAAACCGCATAGTCTACCAGTTCTTTATCAAAACCAGGAAGAACCATTGGTGCCGCTTCTACACATAATAAGCGAACCGCTTTAGGATTAATATCATATTCTTCACATAGCTCAGGAATGCGCTCTCCAAGTTCTCCAAGGAACTCGATGCCAGTAAATCCTGCTCCGCCTACAATGATTGTTAAGCGGGATGGGTCTTTTACTTCTTCAAGGCTGTACGTAGCAAATTGGTATTCAATGTGCTCACGGATTTGACGGGCTGCTTTGATGTTTGCGATTGAAAAAGCATGTTCTTTTAGGCCGGGGATGCCGAATGTTTCTCCTTCAAAGCCTAAGCCTACTACCAGGTGATCGTATGCAATTTCTGAACGGTCAGTAATAACTTTTTGAGCCGCTGTATCAATGTTTTCAACGCTCGCTTTTACAAAAGTTACTTTCCCTTTGTCTAAAACGCCGCCTATATCATATCGTACTTTGTTGTGATGCATCGTACCTGCTGATGCTTCATGCAACCAAGTTGTTTCATAATGGTAATCGTTTTTATTTACTAAGATGATGTCTGCGTCATCTGCGCTGATTAGTTTTTGAAGCTTGGTAATAACGGATAATCCTCCGTATCCTGCTCCTAATACAACCACTGTTGGTCTCTTCACTTGGATCACTTCCACCTTTACATTTATATTGCGATGGTGTTTGAGGCGCCATCGCGAAGCCCATATACAAGTAAGTTTGTTAGAACATTCACAATTAAAAATAGCATGCTTTTTTCAAAAGCGAAAGCCCATATCTATATCTTAGTATATCATATTCCTTTTTTGTCATATTTTCAAGGTGTATGGAGTAAATCAGAATACTTTGTCAATCAGCAAATCATTCAAAAGTATGAATTTCTTTTTAGATATGTGCCTACAGTAGGTTTTAAATTTAGGAATATGATAAAATACACAAAGCGTATTGCAATTTATTTCAGCCAGACAACATCGCTGGCGGCTTATCTTATAATGGAGGGATTACAAATGAAAGAAGATACACAGGTTTATGATATTACCGTTATAGGTGGAGGTCCTGTCGGGCTTTTTACTGCATTTTACGGAGGAATGCGTCAGGCAAGCGTAAAAGTAATTGAAAGTCTTCCCCAGCTTGGCGGCCAGCTATCAACTTTATATCCGGATAAATACATTTACGATGTAGCAGGATTCCCTAAAGTCCGGGCACAAGAACTTGTCGATAACCTTGTTGAGCAAATGTCGCGTTTTGACACAAAGGTTTGCTTAAACCAGGAAGTGATCAATGTAGAGAAGCTTGAGGACGAGACATTTTTATTGACAACTGATCAGGAAATACACCATACACGCACAATTATTATTACTGCCGGAAACGGTGCATTCCAGCCCCGCAAGCTTGACCTGGAGGGCTTGTCCGAATTTGAAGATAAAAACATTCACTATTTTGTGCCTGACCTTCAAGTATTCAAAGGAAGAAAAGTTGTTCTTTGCGGTGGAGGGGACTCAGCAGTTGACTGGGCCTTAATGCTAGAACCGATTGCCGAATCAGTGACACTTGTCCATCGCCGTGATAAATTCCGTGCGCATGAACACAGTGTTGAGCAGCTGATGAACTCGAGTGTCAATATCATGACGCCATATACACCTATTGGCTACCAGACCATCGCAGATCAAGTGCAGTCACTCGTTCTCCAAAAGGGACGCGAAGACGAAACAGTTACCATTGATTTAGATGATCTGCTAGTAAATTATGGTTTCATTTCTTCACTAGGCCCTATTAAAAACTGGAATTTAGAAATTGAAAAAAATTCAATTGTGGTTAATTCACGTATGGAAACAGCGGTGCCGGGCATTTATGCAGCAGGTGACATCTGCACTTACGACGGAAAAGTTAAGCTGATTGCTTCAGGGTTTGGCGAGGCTCCTACTGCTGTTAACAATGCAAAAGCTTCCATCGATCCAAAAGCACGTGTCCAGCCGATGCACAGTACGTCTATGTTTGAATAAACTGCTTGTTTAGGTCAACGCTACAAGGGTAAAAGTAATAAAAACCTATTTGTGAAAGGTGATGACCTATGCACGTACTTGTAATTGGAGCAAATGGAACGACTGGAAAAATGGTGGTCGAAAAACTGGCGAACAGTGAACAGCATCTTGTCAGAGCAATGGTAAGAAAAACAGAGCAGGCTCCCACGATGGAAAAACTGGGTGCCCGCCCGATCATTGCGGACCTTGAAAATGAATTTGATTATGTAATGGAAGATGTGAATGCAGTCATTTTTGCAGCTGGTTCAGGCCCGGATACAGGATCAGATAAAACAACGGCTGTGGATGAAATGGGTGCTAAAAAAGCGATTGATTATGCCCGGGAAAAAGGGATAGAACGCTTTATTATGCTTAGTTCTGTTGGAGCGGACGACCCATCGATTGCTTCAGACAACGAGACGTTTCATCATTACTTAAAAGCCAAGCATGATGCCGACGTACATCTAATCAACAGTGGTTTAAACTTTACCATTGTCCGTCCGGGTGCACTGGTTGACAGCCCAGCTACCGGAAAGATAACGGCGGGCACGAAGCTTCAGAGCACAGATGGCTCCATTACCCGTGAAGATGTGGCTACGGTGCTGGTTGAATCTCTTCTCGTTGAAGGACTGCACAATAAATCGTTTGAAATGGTAAATGGCAGCACAGATATTGAACAGGCATTGGAAACATTATAAAAAAAAGGCCCTCACCGCTTGTTGGTGAGGGTCTTTTGCTTTGTAATTTAATTTCACTATATAACAAAAACGGATTTATTTCTAAATACAGGAACACTATTTATGTTAAAATTTCACTTGTACTTTAAACATGTTTCATGAGGAGAATACAATGCAAAAAATTAAATACTTACCACTCATCCCTATTCCCGCTGTATCAATCGGTGCAATGATTATGTACCTCAACGATATACCCAAAAATATCTGGTTACAAAATATGATCGTTGTAACACTCCTTATAATACTGTCCTATCTAATGATTAAAAGGAAAAATATAACCCCTAAATCAACAGCAAAAAACTATTTACATATTCTTATCATTTTCCTGTTATTTGTATTAACCTTTTATGACTCGGGGATAGATGGCGTTCACAGGTGGATTACCCTGGGGCCTATAAGTCTTAATATAGCCAGTCTTTTCTTACCCCTACTCCTTATTATACTTGGTAACATATTATCACAAGATCACTGGTGGCGATCTTATATGATTGTACTTACTGCATCATTCTTAATGGTTCTGCAACCGGATGCTTCCACTGTGACAGCATTTGTACTATCAAGCTTCGTTTTACTAATATTTAATATGAAAAGACAAATGATTCGATATGCTGTGCTGGTTATTCCCTTAATCTTCATTGTACTATCCTGGGTTTTTATAGATGGGCTGGCTCCTGTTCCATATGTGGAAGATATCTTATTTATGGCTAAAGATTTAGGAACAATCTGGTTTATTATTTCTTTACTTTCACTCTTTATTCTCATAATCCCTTTTATATTTTTCCGGCCTGTAAAAAGAAAATTAACCTCAATTTGCCTGGGGATATACTTTTTCACTCTACTAATAACAACATTTTTTGGAAACTTCCCTGTCATACTAATGGGATATGGGATTTCACCTATTATTGGCTACTTTATATCGATCAATTGGCTTCTTGGAAATAAATTAAAAGATATAAACTAATTCTAATGTAATCGTTCAAGAGGATTTGCGAATTTATCTTGGCTTATTCAACTTGCCTCCACACCCCTTACCGATACTATTAAGCAACAAATATTATGAAAACAGGCTTTGTTTTAAAGAAGGCATACGAACCAGCGAGCCATGGGATGCTGATTTGTTTTCATTTTTTACAATCCATTCATATTTGGAAATGTTCATTTTTACTTTTCCTGTTTTATTGGTTCTAACAAAAAACCTTCTTAACAGGCGTGCTGTCAAGAAGGCTTTTCATTGATTGCTTTAACTTTTGAAACCTAGCAATTTTCAGGTGTTCCTTTTTTAGTCGCTGTCGTAAAGGATGAACCACAGCCGCATGAGGCGATGGCATTTGGATTTTCAATCGTGAAGCCGCCTCCCATCAGTGACTGCTTATAGTCAATTTCAGTTCCTCTCAGAATATCCGTGTCCTCTGTTTTAACAAGTACGCGAATTCCGTGGTGAAGTTCTTCCTGATCCTCGGAATTAATCTCATGTTCAAATCCCATACCGTATGACAGCCCGCTGCAGCCTCCGCCTTTTACTGCAACGCGAAGATAAGCATTTTCTTCTTCCGCTTCCTTCATCATATCTTTTACCTGAAGCGCCGCTGCTTCTGACAACTTGATTACTTGTTCCATCGTAGCACCTCCGAAAAAATTCTTATTATTTACAGTATAGCTTTTCTTATACGCAGTCTCAACCAATTGGACTGTCACTAAAACCCAATTGAATGATTCAATTGGGTTTTACTCACTCTATCTATTAGAACATTGGATTTTCTTCTAAATAAACATAAATTTCTTCAACCAGCTGTTTTGGAGTGTCTGCTTCCACTACATCCCCATTAACTAATGCAAAATGTGAAGCCGCACATTTCCCACAGTAGCCAAGACATCCGTATTCAATTACATCAAAGTTCGGATCCCGCTCTAATATTTCAAGTGCTTCCTGCGACCCGCTTGCCAGATTACTTATGCAAAATTCTATAATCGGTTTCATGTTTTCACCTCTCACTACCTTTCCATGCTACCTTTTTTGCATGCAACCGTCAATCATTTGAAATGAACAAAAATGCAGGTTTGTGAAGTAATTCTCTTATTATTATTGTACTATTGCCCTTATTCCGATATACTTTTTTATGAATATAAACGTTTAGTTTCAACTTATTATGCGAATAAGCATCATATTGAAAGTGCTTACGCAAATCAAACGCCGATTGCAAAGAGAGGGCTTCTTATGAAACAGTTAGTTTTACTTGGCGGAGGATACGGAAACATGCGGGTCCTGTTGCGCCTACTACCGAGTCAATTACCAGACGATGTTGAGATTACCTTAATTGATCGTACACCCTACCACTGCCTAAAGACAGAATATTACGCTCTCGCATCCGGAACGATTTCTGATCAGGAAGTGCGTGTCGCTTTTCCCGAACATGAGCGGCTGAATATTAAGTATGGAAATATTACCAAAATTGATACAGCCTATCAGCAGGTTCTGCTGGAGGATGGTTCAGCTGTTGCCTATGACGATCTAGTTGTCGGTCTTGGCTGTGAAGACAAATATCATAATGTCCCGGGTGCAGATGAGTATACCTACAGTATTCAATCGATTCACAGCGCACGGGCAACCTATGAAAAGCTTTCTAACCTTCCTTCCGGTTCCGTGGTTGGAATTGTCGGAGCAGGATTAAGCGGCATCGAACTGGCAAGTGAGCTGAGAGAGAGCCGCAGCGATTTAGGCATTAAATTATTTGACCGCGGGGAGCGTATACTTCCGGCATTTCCTGTGCGTCTGAGTAATTATGTGCAAAAATGGTTTGATGCCAATAATGTAGAGATTGTCAGCAACTCCAACATCACAAAAGTTGAGCCAAATATGCTGTACAACCATGATCAGACTATTCCTGTTGATGTCTGTGTATGGACTGCAGGCATCCAGCCTGTAGAAGTAGTTCGGACCATTCCTACTGAAAAAGATTCATCCAAGCGATTAGTGTTAACACAATATCATAACCTTCCTGGTGATGAACATGTATATATTGTTGGGGACTGTGCCAGCCTGCCATTTGCGCCTAGCGCTCAATTGGCCGAGGAACAGGCTGAACAAATTGTCAAAGTCCTTTTGATGCGCTGGAAAGGCGAAACGCTGCCTTCTGAAATGTCCAAAATCAAGCTTAAAGGATTTATGGGCTCACTTGGCAAAAAGCACGGGTTTGCTTATCTTGCAGACCGTACCATCACAGGAAGAATTGCCCGCCTAATGAAGTCGGGTGTGCTATGGATGTATAAATATCATAACGGATAAAATATACTATTAAAAATAGCAAATCAGTATTTCACGCCCATTCGAATGGGCGTGTTTTTTTGTCCGTTGTTTTTTAGTTAAGCTTAAAAAAACGATCATACGTTATCTAAATTACTTGAATACTTATTTTCCCCGCTCCTGGTTCATTTAAGTTCTGCTTCTTTAACTCCCCCATTAAACATAGTTTAGACATAAGCTGTTAAATTAAATGCAAAGAGGGATCTGCATGAACTCGTGGAGTCGAGCATTTCAGGTAGCTGCTGTTTACGTGGGAACTGTAGTAGGCACGGGTTTTGCAACTGGAAAAGAAATTGTTGAATTTTTTTCACGATTTGGCTTTATCGGATTTTTGACAATCCTCATCAGCGGTTATTTTTTTATTACATTAGGGACAAGCCTGATGGTCATGGCGATTGATTTAAAAGCCCGTTCTTATGAGGAACTGACTGAATACTTATTTGGCCCGCTGTTCGCCAAAGGTGTCAACATTATGATGATGATTATGCTTTTAGGCTTTTGCATCGTAATGCTTTCCGGAGCGGGAGCCGTTTTTGAAGAACAGCTGAAATTGCCTAAATTAGCCGGCATTTTGTTAACAGTGGCACTAATTTATGTCATCGTGATCGTCGGTACCAAGGGTCTGTTTGCTGTGAACTTGTTAGTGGTTCCGCTCATGATCCTTTTTAATCTAATGCTAATGATGCATGCGGTAAAAGGTGGTGCCTTTTTGGATACCTTTTTTATTGTTCCTGAGCTGGAAGGTGGATGGAGGGCATTTATCTATCCTTTTATTTATCCTGCCATGAACCTGGCGATGGCCCAGGCAGTCTTAGTTCCTCTGGCTGCTGAAGTTAATGATAAGGACGTTGTGAAAAAAGGCGGAATACTGGGCGGGGTTATTCTTACGCTCATTCTCATTTCAAGCCATGTGACACTTGTTACATTGCCAAACCTGGAAATGTACGATATCCCAATGGCTGCAGTTATGAAGGAAATGATGACGTCTTTTTATTTGGTTTACATCATAGTCATTTACGGAGAAATCTACACTTCATTAATCGGCAATATTTACGGCCTGGAAAGACAATTAAGCAACTATATTCGGGCGAAGCGGATATGGATTTCCACTTTTATCATTTTGTTTGTTTCCAGTTTAAGCATGGTGGATTACAGCACTCTCCTTACCTTCTTATATCCGCTGTTTGGCTACATAAGCCTCGTGTTTTTTATTTTATTGTGGATAAAATCAGGAAAATGGCTGGTTAAAAGGAAAAGAAAAGCTGAATAATTTTCCCTTTAAAGCGTATGTTTTAGTATTTGGTTGGAAAAAATTTAACTATAAACGTTTGGAGGATTGCCGATGTGCGAAAAAGAATATGTACTTAATAAAGCAGCAGGATTAAAATCTACTCTCACAAACGATCAATCGGTTTCTTTAGTGGACATCGTACAGCTATTTGGGCAGTGCTTTGTCAGTGAATTTAATAATCAGCATAAAGCAGCTGCAGCCGCAGATTCACCCGCTTCTATAGAGAATACTATTTGATCTTTTATGTATAAAGGGACAATCGCTTAAAAACGATTGTCCCTTTTTTACTTTTATTCCTTCGTAATATAATTTACAAACTGGTTTATAATTTCAATATCTCCTGTGACGATCAGTGCCGGAAGCAAAATAAATACCCCTACTACAGCTAAATTTGAAAGAAAAAAGATTCTAATTGATTTTTTTAAAATTTTCATGTCTTCCATCACCTTAGCTCTCTTTGTGAAGTGAATGATCGTATTGATATTATGCTCCTTCTCAGCAGAAAATTCAATTGTTTTTAGAATATTTTAAATTTTATATTTTGAGATTTGTGGAGTCTGGTATCATTTCGATGCCATTATGGCTTTCTGTGGAAATCAACACCCATGTTTAACAAAGCCTAAATTAAAAATCCTCTTTAACCTGTCGTTAAAGAGGATGCCTTACATATTTCTTTATGCTGTTTCACCTTGATACCCATACTTTTCAAGCTCAGCATACACCGCTTTTAAACGCGGGTTGCCTTCACCGACAATCTCATCACCGACCAGAACCACCGGATAAAATAAATCTTCCTCTGTGATGCGATTGACAAAGGCAGATTTTTTTTCATCCACCTGCGCTTTATTAATATCTACATACTCCATCGTAAAGGGCTGATCTGGGAACTTCCTTCCGATTGCAGCTTCAAGCCATTCAAATGTTTCCATTGAGGACGGGGCGCCAACGCAGCTTGGACAGATTGTTTCAGCTCCATAAACCGTCACGGTTACTGGTTTTAATGACAAAACAGGCACTTCCTTTCAAATAAAGGGAATCAATTAATGAAGATGGATGGATTTTTTTCCTTACACTTATTATAATAGAAGTTAGGAAAGGAGTCGATTCGAATGACAGAAGTTGAAATGAAAGATTCAGTTCAAGAAGTTCTTGATAAACTTCGTCCGTTCCTTCTTCGCGATGGTGGAGACTGTGAATTAGTGGACGTTGAAGACGGCATTGTTAAGCTGAGACTTCTTGGTGCTTGCGGTACATGTCCAAGTTCTACCATTACACTAAAAGCAGGTATTGAACGTGCATTGCTTGAGGAAGTTCCTGGTGTGGTTGAGGTAGAGCAGGTATTTTAATTCAACCGAATATAATGAAAGTGGCACTTATCCACTTCTTATAAATGGTCAAAACCCCTCGCGATGATGCATTGCGAGGGGTTCTTTTTTATTAACGCACTTCTGTGATTGGTTCTTTTCCATTTAATACATGCTCAATATTATCAGCACACAGCTTCATCATCGCAAATCGGGTTGCGCGGGATGAACTGCCGATATGAGGAACAGCGACTACATTGCTGAGTGATAATAATGGGTGGTCACTGCTGATCGGCTCTTCTTCGAAAACATCAAGCCCTGCACCTGCTATCTCACCATTTTGCAAAGCTGAGATAAGCGCTGATTCATTCACGACCGGACCACGGCCGGCATTTATAAAAAATGCGCTCGTTTTCATTCTTGCGAACTGTTCTGCGCCAAGCATCCCCCTTGTTTCTTTTGTTAAAGGAGCCAGGCAGACAACAAAATCGGACTGTTCCAGCAACTCATCAAGAGAAACGTGTTTGGCATTAAACTCATCTTCTGCTTTTGGCTTCGGCGAACGGGTATGGTAGAGAACATCCATCTCAAACCCTTTTGCTCTGCGCGCCACAGCCTGTCCGATATTACCCATTCCAATAATTCCAATTGTTTTATGGTGAATATCGCTGCCGGCAAGCAAGTAAGGTGACCATGATTGCCATTTTCCATTTCGAATATATTGATCGGCTTCAATCATTCTTCTTGCTGCCGTCATCAGTAATGAAAAAGTAAGGTCCGCAGTGGTTTCTGTCAAAACATCAGGTGTATTTGTGATGATAACTCCATGTTTTTTCACTTCGTTTATGTCGATATTATCATAGCCAACTGCAAGGTTTGCTACAATCTCAAGCTTGGGGGCTTTTTCAAGCAGCTCAGCATCTACTTGATCAGAAAGCATTGTAAGGAGTGCATGTGAATCACTTACCTGCTTAATAAGCTCTTCACGCGGAACGGGACGATCATCATGAGGCCACTCCTCCACTTTAAAATGCTGTGAAAGCTGATCAATGATCTCATCATCGAGTTTTCTTGTAACAAATACCTTTTTCATTATGATGACATCCCTTCATAAAAAAATTTATAAAACTTCCCACTCACTCAAAGATTGAATGGCGAAGGATGGCTGTCTCTCCATGGTTAAAAGCATTTCCTTTGTTGTGACACCTGTATGAACGATTATTGTATCCATGCCAACGTTTAAACCAGCTGTAATATCCGTATCGTAATTATCTCCGATCATTGCCACATCTTCTTTCGGCAGACCTAATACTGCCAGCGCCTGCTCCATGATAATCGCCTCGGGTTTGCCGATGAAAATCGGTTCTGTTTGAGTGGAGACAGAAATCACTGAAGTGAGTGACCCATTACCTGGAAGCAATCCACGCTCTGTAGGAATCGCAATGTCGCCATTTGTTGAAATAAACTTAGCGCCGCCTCTCACAGCTAAACAACCTAAAGCCAGTTTTTCGTATGTAATTTCGCGGTCAAGACCTACTACAACATAATCAGGAGAATCTGTCACAAGCTCCATTCCCTTTTCTGTCAGCGACTGCCTAATTCCTTCCCCTCCTATTACATAAACAGAGGCATCCTGCTTTTCCTGGGAAATAAACGCTGCAGTAGCCATTGAGGTTGTAAAAACCTGCGCATTCGTTACCGGAACATCAAATTTTGTTAAGTGCTGCGCAACCTGTTCTGGTGTCTTTGACGAGTTGTTTGTTACAAAAAGATAGGGAATGCCGCGTTCATGCAGTACTTTAACAAACTTTACTGCTTCCTGAATCGGTTCAGTTCCTCTATACATTGTTCCGTCGAGATCAATTAAATATCCTTTATATGGTTTCATAAAAATACAAAACATCCCTTCTCATCTAAAAAGGCATCATGCCCTTTAGTTCTAGCAAATCAATACTTAATATAATGGCACAACCTTTGATTTTGATCAATTCATCGACTTAAAAAAGAAGATGGGACAAATGTGTCTCATCCTCTTCTAACCGGTTCACTGCGCTTCAGGCGGACGCTTTCCGCAGGGACGGCGCTGAGCCTCCTCAGGCTTCGCCTTGCGGGGTCTCAGCTTGCCGTCATATCCTGCAGGAGTCGCCGCCTTCCGCTCCGTTCACCTCATCGTTTTACAATAATAACAGAAAAATTCCATGATTTAAGGAGTCATGTCCCAACCTCGAGGGATTTTGTTCAAATAACAAAAAATATTAAAAGAAGCTAATTTTTAAAGGCTGAGACCGGCCCCAACTCATTTGTAAGGTAATGGCGGACTTTAACAGGAAAGGCTTCAAGCGCATCATTTGCTTCCTTGAAAATTTGATGAACTGCTTCATGATTCACATCAATGTAATGATGCACCAGCGACTTTCGTGCACCCACTACCTGTTTAAGCGGCTGAATCATATCTTTAGACAGCACTTTTTCATCATCAAGAATATCGATAATGTCTTCATAGCTTCCTGGATCGCGCATAATAAAACCGTCGATCATGGCATTGCCAACATCTAAAATGGATTCAATAATTACGTGGGCACTTCTTTCAAATGCCAGCTGGTCAATTTGTGATTCCCTTGTAGAAAGCTGTGATAAAAAAGAGATCTTTTGCTCCATATAAACCAGCGTTTTTTCTATTTTTCCACGATCAATAAAGTACATTTTTTTCACTCCATTGCATTCAGCATAATGATCTGCACATTCTCCATTAGTGTACCATATTTTCAAAAGAAGCCTTTGGATGATTTTGAAAACAAATGCGATGAAATAAAAGAGAAAAGTTGGACAACCTAAATGAAAGGAGGTTGAATGACCGTGTTTAATGATCAAAAGGAGGATTATAAAGACTTTTCTAATGTAGAGGTCGGACGGGACTATCTTATCCCGGAAACGCTGCCTGAAGGACCATATGGTTCTCCCCGCGGAAAATATACATTAGTCCGCAACAAGTCTGGTCCCTTTCGAAAAACCCAGCGTTATTACAGCGCTTTTAACTATGAAAACAAAGGGCTTCATGAAGATATACCAAGGGAAGCACCAGGCTCTCATATTCCTTAATGCAAAAAAATGACCGCTCTGGTCATTTTTTTGTCTCCACTTTTTTAATTACGAAATACGGACAGCCGAAGTTGCAGTATTCATATAAGTAATCCTTCACCGTGGAAATTTTTGTGTCAAACGATGATTTTTGATTCTGATCGTCAAAAAACCCTTTGAGCCTTAACTGGCCATATCCCCAATCACCAACAATAAAATCGTACTTATGAAGAATTTCACTATAACGGCCTTCAAAAGCCTCCTGATCAAATGCCTCACGAAAATCATCTATGATTTCATAGGTGTGATTATGAATTGTAATCACATCCAACACCACCTTTTTCTTCATACTATTGTCTTCATTATACCGTAAAAACCATCATTTACTATGAAAATAAACACCCATTAAGGAGAATCTATAGGTAAGGGGGCGACAAAGATGAAAAAGCATGCGTTAATTTTGTTACTTGGAACTTCAATGCTCAGTGCTTGTTCTGTTCCAAGTATGCCGACTGTTGAAAAGGATATCGAGCATTCTGCCAATGCAGACACCGGAGATACAGGAACAACTGAAAATGATTATGGTTACGCTACACACTCATCGAACCCCAATGACATGGAGGGTGAAAATGACAGTTTAGAGTTCACACTTGACCGCCAGACAACAGCTGACGCAATCAGTCGTTATGCTGCATCAAATCCTGGTGTTGAAAGTGCAACGACAGTTGTTACCGATGAAGAAGTTCTTATTTTTTATGAAGTAGCTCCTGATTCAAAAATGGATTCAAATGAAACAGCTGACCAAGTAAAAAGAAGCGCCCTTTCTGTTATCCCAAGATGGTATCATGTTTATTTGACGGATAAACCATCGCTCAGAGTTAATGTAGAAAGCATTGCCCAGACTCATTTAACTGCATCTGAAATGGAGGATGCCATTGCTTCAACCATTGAACTGATGACAGCAGATTCTCCACAGGGCTACCCGGTGGATGAGGGCGAAAATGCCAACGGTGAAACCGAAGATGAAATGCACATGGGGAAACAAAAAGAAATCGACCTTGCACCGGCAGCTATGGATATCCGTATTGAAAAAGCAGCAGACGCTTGATCTGCTGCTTTTTTTTTATTTAACTTGTTCTGCTTTTTCTCCTTGTGCTTGACGCTCTCTCGAAGCTGCATTAACTTGTTCATCTGCATGATAAGATGATCTCACAAGCGGTCCTGCCTCACAATGCTTAAAACCTTTGCCCATTGCAATTTTGCGCAATTCTCCAAATTCAAGCGGAGTGTAGTATTTAAGAACAGGCAAATGCTTCTTAGAAGGCTGTAAATACTGGCCAATTGTCATAATGTCAACATCATGTGCACGCAGGTCATCCATGGTTTGAATGATCTCTTCTTTTGTTTCACCAAGACCAATCATCAGACTTGATTTAGTTGGAATATCAGGCTGTAATTCTTTTGAGCGCTGTAACAGTTCCAAAGACCGGTGATATTTCGCACGGGCGCGAACACGTGGTGTTAATCGTTCAACTGTTTCAATGTTATGATTTAAAATATCAGGACGGGCATCCATCAGGGTTTGAATGTTTTCATATATCCCGCCCATGTCGGATGGAAGTACCTCTACAGTTGTAAACGGATTTTTTCTTTTTATGGCACGAACCGTTTCAGCAAAAACAGCTGAACCGCCGTCTTTTAAATCGTCGCGGGCAACAGCCGTAATAACAGCATGCTTCAGGTTCATCAGCTTAACTGAATCAGCAACGCGTTCTGGTTCCGCTAAGTCAAGCTCGGTAGGAAGCCCGGTTTTGATGGCACAAAAGCGGCAGGCTCTTGTACAAACATCACCCAAAATCATAAACGTTGCGGTTCTTCTGATCCCCCAACACTCGTGAATATTCGGGCATTTTGCTTCTTCACACACCGTATGAAGATTATTTTCACGCATCATTTTTTTTAAGCCAGTATAATTTTCATTTGTATTCAGCTTAATTTTCAGCCAGTCAGGCTTTCTTAAGTATCCGTCCTTCGTCTTTGTACTCATTATCTATTCTCTCCCATCTAAGTAGGTGTTTATAGGTACGAAATTTTGCGAAGTTTGAAGAAATTAATCAATATTTAGACCTTTATGTAGTGCTTCTTTTACATTGTCACTTTATCACAGTACATAATTGAAAACAAGACAATATTCCCATTTACCGGCATACAAAAAGCCTGCACGAGTGCAGGCTTTACTGTACAAATTTTAAGCCGTTTTCTTTGAACTTTTCACGGCATTTATAACACTTGCTGCCAATCCGCCCCATAGAAGAGTAACTCCAACAATCATCATGACGATTGCACTAGCTGACATATTATAAATCCCCCTTACTCATTTTCGTTGAAATTTGCGTGTTTAGTATTCCATTTACCTATTGAGAAGATAACGCCTGCGATTAAAGCAGCTGCAGCAACTGCAACACCGCCGTACAAAGTAAATGCATTCGCATATCCCTCATAGTTGCCTGTATCCGTATCAAATTCCTGAAGAATATTGAGTTTTAATAATCCAAACATCATATAGCCAAGGACAACTGGTGTGATGAAGCCAAGACAAATCTTCCACCAGCCGCCCAGATGTATATCGGATGTAAGGTTGGCATGCGATTGCAGTGCATTCGTTTTTCGAAGAATCCATGCAACCATAATGACTTCAACAAGACCCACCGCAGCAACACCAAATTGGTTGATGTAATAGTCGGCAAGATCAAGGAAGTAAAGTCCGCCCTGAGTTGCAAAAAGAATTGAAATGGTGGCAGCAAGTCCACCACCGATAATAACCGCTTTATTGCGGGATACGCCGAATTTCTCCGTCACACCTGCCACATAAGTTTCTGTAATTGACATTAATGAAGTCAACCCTGCAAGTGTAAGTGATAAGAAGAACAAGGCCCCGAAGAAGCCGTTAAACCCAGGGAATTGATTAATAATTTGCGGAAATACCACAAAAGCAAGTCCCACTCCGGCAGTCGCTACTTCATCTACTGGTACCGATAGCTGTGTAGCCATGAAGCCCAAAGCTGCAAACACCCCTATACCTGCAAGCAGTTCAAAACCCGAGTTTGCAAAACCGGTTATAAAGGCATTATTTGTAATATCTGATTTCTTCGGTAAATAACTTGAATAAGTGATCATAATAGCAAAAGCAATCGATAAACTAAAGAAGATATGACCATAAGCTGCCACCCAAACCGATGGATTCATGATCTGTTCAAAATTCGGTTCGAAGAATGCATTAAGTCCGGCTGCAGCCCCCGGAAGAGTAACCGCCCGAATTACAATGATTAAAAATAAAATGACGAGTGTCGGAATAAAAATACGATTTGCAATTTCAATTCCTTTTTTCACACCTTTAAGCAAAATACCAAGTGTGATGACCCATACGAGAATTAATGGAAGGAATACACCCCATACAATTCCTCCTGTTTCCCCTGGAGTTTCCCCAAGCTGCAGAAATGTTCCAAATAAAAACCCTTCTGTATCTTCACCCCAAGCCTGATTGAATGAAAACACAGTATAACGCATGGCCCAAGCAATAATAACAGCATAGTAAGTTGAGATGACAAAAGCGACAAATACTCCCCACCAGCCAAGCCATTCTGCCTTTTTACCGCTCATACGGAAAAAGGATAATGGTGCAGATCCGCGATACTTATGTCCAATTGTAAATTCCATGATAAGAATTGGTATCCCTGCGGTTAAAAGTGCAAATAAATACGGTATTAAAAAAGCTCCTCCTCCGTTTTCATAAGCCACGTAAGGAAAGCGCCAAATATTGCCCAGCCCAACTGCTGATCCGACCGCTGCTAAAATAAAACCCGCCCGAGTCC
This sequence comes from Jeotgalibacillus sp. S-D1, assembly GCF_004358665.1. Classification (GTDB taxonomy): domain Bacteria; phylum Bacillota; class Bacilli; order Bacillales; family Jeotgalibacillaceae; genus Jeotgalibacillus. The sequence goes on from NZ_SMZR01000002.1 coordinate 16,413, forward strand.
CCCATTGTTGACGTTTCATGAATTTACCCCCCTCATATACTTCCTTTTTAAACTGGAAGTTTTTATATATTCAGATTATTTACCATAATCTAAAATTAGTATAGCACTTGGTGCCTAAATGTAAAAGAACTATTTCGAAAAATTCTGATATTATATTAAAATATAAATTGTTAAACAGATAACCCTGTTTTTAATGCTTTCGTATTGTATGGAAAGTATCCTTAAAATACCTTATGCACCAATGTATAAAGAAAATAATAATTCTAAAGACCTACTATAGTGCAAGCTAAATCTGCTCTTTGACGTCAAAAAAAATTAAAAGAATTCATACCCAATCAACAAAAAAAGCTGCCGTTTCAACGGCAGCTTTACTTTAAGGCATATCTTTTTACTTTTCTTCTAATCCTTCATGAGCCGATACGACTCTTGCTTTTTCAGGTTCTCTTCCCATAATAAGGGCGAACGCTACAAGCAATACTATAACAAGCCCGAGTGCAAGCCATGTATTGTTCGTAAAACCAAGAAGGATATAGCCTGCTCCAGCAATAACTGCTCCAGTCAGAGCATATGGTACCTGGGTAATCACATGGTCAATATGATTACTTCCCGCCCCTGTAGAAGATAAAATAGTCGTATCAGAAATCGGGGAACAATGATCTCCGAATACAGATCCAGCCAATACAGCTGCTAATGCAGGCAATAGCAGACTGATATCAGTGCTTGCTGCTATATCTCCTGCAATCGGCAGCAGAATGCCAAATGATCCCCATGATGTACCGGTTGAAAAAGCCATAATTCCGGCAACTACAAATAGTAAAACCGGCAGCCAGGCAATATTAATATTTGCAGCTGTGACAACGCCAGCAAGATATTCACCTGTCGCAAGGTCGCCGATTAATCCGACAATCATCCATGCAAATACAAGAATATAAATAGCTGGAAGCATTGATTTAATACCTTCTTTTAATGCCAGCATAAATTCTTTTCCGCCAATTTTACTTGAACGGTTAATTTGACGAATAAAAAATACAATTGAGACCGCCAGTCCGAATAAAGCACCGTATACAAGCGATTTAGCCACATCTGTATATTCGAACATTTGCAATAGTGAAGCGGCATTTCCAGTTTCCTCACGGTAGAGCTGACTGCCTGTCCACATCATGGCTGAGACCGTCCCGACCACAAGAGCAACAATCGGCCAGATCAGGTCGCCGACAGTTCCATGGCTGCTGGTAGGAAGATCATTTTTTAACTCTCCGGGAATATCTTTTGTTTCATCGTATACTTTTCCAGTTTCAATCGCACGGTCTTCATGTTTCTTCATTTGACCAAAATCGATTCCTCTAAAAGCAACAATAAAGACAATCCCAAGTGCCGCCCATACATATAAATTCATTGGAACCATTTGTATGAAAGCAGAAAATGCCGTGTATTCAGTAATAGCATGCGTGGATAATATTCCTCCAAGAACCGCTATAATATAAGCGCCCCAGCTTGAAACCGGCGACACGACACATACAGGTGCAGCTGTTGAATCAATCAGGTAAGCCAGTTTGGCACGGGAAATTCTGTGACGGTCAGTAAGCGGCCTTGCTACTTGTCCGACTGCCAGGCTGTTAAAGTAATCATCGATAAAAATGATGATACCAAGACAAGCTGTTAATACTTGTGCACCTGCACGTGTTTTCACACGTTTCATTGCCCAATCTCCAAACGCCTTCGTTCCTCCTGATACATTAATAAATGCTGTGATAACACCAAGAATGATTAAGAATAGCATGATGAAAATGTTCCACAGATTTAATTCTCCAGCAGCTCCATCTTCCCCATATGACCAGAAAACGCCGCTGAATGACAGCCACAATGTTTCCAGTGTACCGAGCGGTGAAAAGCTCACAAGAAGTAAGGCTGCTGTGACAATCCCGGCTCCTAGTGATAAAAGAACTTTCCGTGTGATTAGTACCATGATAATAGCAATAATCGGGGGTAAAAGTGATAACCATGTTCCTTCCATAATGTCCTCCTTATTCTTTGATAGGGTATCGAGGGCATATCATTTTGTACAAAAACGCAAAAAAGGGCAATGATAGAGGTCTCTACCATTACCCATTTATATAGTAATGTATGCTCCATCACGATCTGTAGCTCCTCATAACATAATAACATCATGCTATGAGAGTGTTATCTTTGTTTAAGATAACCCCAATGATACTACCTTGACAAATAGTCATCATTTCGGCAGATGTTCCTTTCGACTGTGATCTCCGTTGTCATCCTCACACAGTGTACTCTTAAAATCTGCTCCTCTACCCCATCGGATTATGATGTGGTGTTTATTCTTTTTACCATCCTATACTACCAGTCTTTTAGTTATTGATCAAGTGCTTATTCAGTGGAAATAGGTACCTCTAATGATGGTGCCATTCCTTCTCCGCCAACATTGTAAATTTCAGGAACCTGTCCTCTGATTAATCCCATTGCGACCGGTATATCCTGTTCAATTGTGGTCACTTTTGTCGCAAAAGGAACGATGATTTGCACATTAACCGTTATGTGAATACTCACTTCTACAAACGCATTGTTTATCCCGAATTCACGAATATTTGATTTAACATTGGACATGACACTTCCTACCGCCTGAAAACGGACTGGAATTCTAGGTCCCAGATTTCCAAGTAAAGCATTTCCTGTTGCCTGTCCTAATGGAACCGTATAAACAATACCTTCCATATCCTCCGATTCTTCCAAGTCTATATCAAGCTCGGTTAAAGAACGAAGAACACTTAAATCTCCCCGTTCAATCGCTCGTAAGTGTTCCTGCACAAGTTCTGTCGTTTCAACCTGAACGCGATTTATAATTTCTGTATTAAATTGGGTTGTGACCATTTCAGCTGAGTCGGTTGGTACATTTTCAATAATTTCATTTATATCCATAACATTTGCGATTTCTTTATTTACTGCTTTATTAATAACAAGTGCACCAATTTTCTTTGTCTGAAATTCAGCATAGCTGATAAGCGTTGGCTTTACCCCTGCATTAATTACCCATAATCCTAATATTGTAAAGCCAATAAATAAAATTATGGAGATAAACCAGACATATCGTATAGGCATAGGGCTGATCGTTCGACTTTTCCATTTCACAAAAAAACGCCCTCCTTCGCTTAAGTCTATGCGAAGAAATGGACGAGTTTCCTTTATTGTGTTCAAGTTTATTAATTTTAAGAAAAAGGAATTATGAATCGCTTGTCAGTGAGGTATTATGCACTGCCTCCAGCTGGTTTAATTTCTGCTGTAAGACGTCCCGTAGAAATTCAGGCATAAAATATTTTTTATTCGCCCGCTGCATTTCAGGGAAAAAGTAGCCAAAGGTAAACATATCCACGGTGGCCACCTTATACTTTTTGCCAGCAATAATTTCCTGACCGTTGACTTTATATTGATGACCATTGCAACTGATGTTTTTGTAAATAAATGTTCCCAAAATGGTGCCTCTGAAACCGAGCCCTTTTATCACACTGGTTGGCCATTCCGCATTTTGAGATTGCCGCAGCACTTCTTTCAGCTGACTGCCCGAAAGTTCTACAATACAAGGATTAATTGGATGAGGCAAAATGCGGTGCAGATCGAACTCTGTCACCGGACCTGCAGGCAGAGCATCCAACAATAACCCTCCTGTCAGCAGGGCACAGTCTGCGCTGCACCAATCCATCAAAGCGTCTCCCAGCAATGAAGACAAGGGGGAATTAGATTGTAAGGGGTCATGCAATAAAGGCTTCGGCAGCGTGGCTACTACGGAAGAAAGCAGCTCTTTTCCTTTCAACTGCCAGTTCTCAATCTGCTGATGCTCATCTGCTGCAGGGGGCAGCGTGCTGGTATCAATCAGCCTGGCAGTTTTTTTGGATATTCTTTTATCAGCATGATCAAACTCGATCTTAACCTGTCCTGTATACATGCCGTATTTTCCAGCTGCAGCAAGCAGTGACTTTCCATGAAGCTGCCCATTTTCAAGGATATGATGAGTATGTCCACCCATAATCACATCAATATCTTCACATTCTTCGGCTACCCATTCATCTTCCCGAATTCCTAAATGGGATAAAAAAAGAATAATATCCACTTTTTCCTTTAACACCCGAACCTGCGCTTTTAATTCATCTTTCGCCGAGGTGACGTGCCAGTCAAGGCGTTCATAAAAAGCTGGATATTCAGCGGTAACTGCCACAATGCCTATTTTTGTCCCTTTAGCGGTCGTTTTGATATATGCAGGATATGCCCAGTGAGGACGATTACCCTGTCCTGTAAAAAGGTTGGCGACGACAACCGGGAAATTAGCTTCATTATATAGCGAATCAAGATCCTCATGGGAGAAAGTAATGCCTTCGTTATTTCCGATTGTCACTGCATCATAACCGACTTCATTTAGCAGCTGTACGTTTTCTTTCCCTCTTGACCCTTCTGTCAACGGATGGGAACGATCTGCATGATCACCAATATCAAAAAGAAATACAGCCTCTCCTTTTTCTTCATGGTGTTTTTTTTGAGCAAGTAGATAATCTCGAATTCTTGGCCAGTTTTCAAAATGGCTATGAAGATCATTGGTGTGATAAAGATAAATCGTTTCGATCATTCGGAGAAACTCCTCCTTTTCTGCAGTTACACAATTCCTTCTATTATTGAACGTATACCAATTAAAATTAGTATGATGCGCAGCACTAATACCAGCCTGTCAGACTGTAAACGATTATTAATCCATGCCCCAAGTTTAGCACCAAACCATGCACCCGGCGCCAAAGCAAGCACATACAGCCAGTTGACGTTGCCCAGAAGTATATGGGAAACAGATCCGGTTAAGGAAGATAAAAAGACCATCAGCATCGACGTTCCCACTGCTACATGAGGTGGGAACAGAAAAGCTATGATCATTAACGGCACCATTACAGAGCCTCCTCCAATTCCAAAAAGCCCTGAAGCAAACCCGACTGAAAAAGCAGCAAGAACTCCTATAACAGGCGGGAACCCATATTGAAATTGCGTTCCATGCGGATCGGTGAAATGCCGTTGATATGATGCACGTTTAAATCGCTCAATTGGTTTAATTCTATTACGAATCATGAGAATAAACGATAAAAAAATCATAAAAAATCCAAAAAACAGATGAAATGAATCAAGCGTTAATGATTTGTTTACCCAGGAACCAACAATCGTGCCAGGGCCGCTCCCTGCAAAAAAGATTAACCCGCTTTTGATATCCACTGTTTTTCTTTTCATATATGCCAATGTGGAGGAAAGACCTGTAAAAATCATCACCACAAGCGAAATCCCTACAGCTGTTTGAGGAGTTATACCTGTGAGAAGCCCTGCTGAAGGACCAAAAAATAAGAGAGCAGGAACAACAATTACTCCTCCTCCCAGACCGATCAAAGAGCCTACGACTCCAGCTGTCAATCCAATTACTACTAAAACTGCCCATTCCATTCACTTTCATCTCCATCTGTTAAAATAAATCCAGCTGCCTCGGTGCCAATTCATGATACTCAATACCCAATAGCCGGATAAATTGTTTTGCATTTTGGGCAGCATGTCCGCCAGAATTATTGTTGAACACCACGTAAACATCTTTTGACTGTTCATCGAGCTGTTTAATAATTCTGGTTAATTCGATTAATTCCTGTTCATTGTAATTATATAAATAGCGTACCTCGCGCCAATTTGATTCATTGCCTTTACTTGTCCATCCGTGCACATTTCGTCCATGAAAACGTACAAGCGTCGCTTCTTTATTTGAAGCGACCGGCACTATCGGGATGGAGCCTTCTCCTGCCTGCGGCTCATCACAGATGCTGTGAATACAGTTGTTGTCTTTCAAAAAAGACAGGGTCCTGTCTTTTAACTCCGGGGTGTACCATGTAAAATTGCGAAATTCCACTGCAAGCGGTAAGTCAGGTAAATGCTCTATACAGTATCTTAAATAATCAACATTTTCCTTTTGACAATCAAACCATGGCGGGAACTGAAGAAGCACCATTCCCAGTTTGCCGCTTTTAATCATTGGCTCAAGCGACGCAATAAATGCACGAAACATTCCTTCTGCTGACTCAAAAGGAATTTTGCCGCGCTGATGTCCGGTCATTCCCTGATAAGCCTTGACGATAAATTGAAAGGAATCAGGTGTTTCATTTACCCATTTTTCCATATTTTTTTGAGGCTGAATGGCATAAAAAGAAGAATCCAGTTCAACGATCGGAAAATGACCAGCGTAGTCTTTTAGTTTGTCCCGTTTTGAGGATTCCTCCTGATAAACATCAGGATGATCTCCCCAGCCTGTTAGCCCGATATAGATCATCTCATCACCCGCTATTATGTATAAGTACCTTCATTGTATCATAATGCATTGAAAGAAAAAGCCAGTAGACAGCTTGGTTTTATCAGGCAGACAAAGAGGCAATCATGTGAGACGACAAAAAATACACCTTTCATAAGAAAGATGTATTTTCAGCACTTAACTATACCATTCTCAACTTTATCTGTGCTGATCGATAAGAATAGGATTGCCATCCGGGTCTTCAATTGTAAAACTTGCAGGACCTTCACTTGTTTTATCTGCTTCAGTCAGCAGCTTCATGCCTTTGGCTTGCAATTTCTTCTGAAGGTCGCGAATGTCAGTAAACGAATCCAGCTCTTCAGCACTTTGATTCCATCCGGGGTTAAAGGTCAATATATTCTTTTCGAACATTCCTTGAAACAGGCCGATTACGCAGTCCTTGTTTTTCATAATAAGCCAATGTTGATTCATATCCCCTCCCAGCACCTCAAATCCCAGGTTTTCGTAAAAAGATTTTGATTTGGAGATGTCTTTAACTGTTAAGCTTACAGAAAATGCGCCCAGGTTCATATTTCCTCCTCATAAAAAATTATTTACCTAATACTTTCAATGCGAACCCTTTAATTCCCTTCCTGACAATTTGATTAAGCGAAAATGAATGTAATAAGAAAAAGCTCCTCTCAGAATATGAAAGAAGCTTCCTTTTTATTAGAAATGAATACATCTGTTAATGGATTCGTTCCACTTCATACCCTTTTTCTTCAAGCTCACTTGGTACACTTGGATCAATCACAACATGAGCTGAACCGATAATAACGAAGTAGGTCTGCCCATCATCCATTTGGAGGATCTCATCAAGCTTGTTCGCCATATTTACATTACGGTTATCATTCAATTGTTGTTGATACTCTACACCATAACTTCCAAGGCCTTCTGACAGCTGATCAACAAAAGCATCAGTATCATTATGAATCCAACTATATCCTAACTGGTTCAACGAGTTATCGATATCCTCAAAGGCCTCTACAGTATGTTCTAACATTTGTACTTGTGTTTCCATACTGTTGCCACTTAAAACATCATATTGCATTTCAATGCTTTCTAATTCAACAATCTCTTTATTGTCCTCTAAAGAACGTTGAAGAAAATATAAATCAACGCCATACTCTGGTGCTAACTCACTTTGCTCATTACTCAGTTCGCCTAACAACGTTCCTATAAACCACGGCTGAAAATCATCATAATCTTCTAACATCATATCGTTCTCTTCAAATATATCTGATAGCTTGGTATAAGACTCCTCCGATAAAACGTCTTGCAGATTCGTGTCATCCTCAAATAATGCCATATCATTAATTTCTTCTTCATTCACTTCCGCTTCAAACATATTAATTTCCGGAAGTACAACATCTGAACTCTCATAAGCTTCTTCAATTTCAGGAACAAGAGGATAAAAGTCTTCGTGACCCAAGTGAATGGTTCCCTGTACGTATATGGTTGTTTCACCATGAACAACTTTCCATAAAAATCCCCCTTCACCTTCATAGTCCAGACCCGTTCCACTTGCTTCCTGATCGGTATCTTGCCCCGTTGATCCTTCATTTTGTTCTGGTTCATTGTTATTGTCTGAACAACCAGCTACTAAAAGCATTAGTAACAAACAAAATATGCCCATTAGTCGTTTTAGCATTAATCTTCACCCTTTCTTGAAATTTGACCGTTATTCATTTTTTCTGACTCCATTTATTATTCCAATTGTTCGTTTGCATTGATAAACAATGAATTAATTTTCACCCCAAGTACTAGTCTCGATGTCTATTAACCAATGTTTCCGTAACATAAGGGCCCGTTCTGTACCAGCAAGAGCCGCTGCAATACCTATCGCAAAATTAGCCCAAATTGATAGGTTGATTGGAGAGTCAAATGTCCCAATATTTTCGGTAACCCATGGAATGTCAGAAATGGTTTCTATTAATTGGCTTAACCCTAAGGCAATTGAAATTAATAAGGTTACGATAGCGATCAGTCCAATAAATACGCTAATCTTTGGAAATCGTTTATGCACCCACCATCGAAAACCTCTAATCGAACGTTTTTCCGGATATACTGAAAAACTGTCTTCTTCATCAGTAATATAATGAATGCCGCTAATTCCGCTTGAAGTTGTCGTTACTTCAATTACGCCATGATCTGTTGGCAGCACGGCTGGAAGCTTGGAGTATGCAACATGCCTGCCCTCCCGGTATAGATCAACCCTCGGCTCTTCAGTAAAATATCTGGATTTTAGTGCATATTTTGTTGTTTTTCCATTTCTATCATTTATTATTTTTATATGAAATAATGAGTGTGTGAACATATTCCATATTCGGTACTTTTTTAAAAGATGACCATCGCCCTCCTTAACTTTTTTCATTTTTCTATGGCGTTTGCTTTTCAATATAGAATTGATCATATTTAAGGATCTCCTCCCTACATTATGTTGGTAACACGGGGCCTTAAAAGCTTCTGTATATTATTCTTAAATATAAAATTTGTTGATTGAGTATTTTTAATACTGATCAATTAATCAGTTTTTAAGTAAAAAAAATTATATTACTTCGAAACAATGAATGTTTACTATTTACGAGTGCAAAGAAAGTATTGCACTCGTTATGCATCAACTTATAAAGGAGAGCTATTTAATCATTTTTAAAACGTTCTTCTTCACCTTTTCGCTGTAATCTTCAAACCTTACATCGTTTTCATTTTGAGGTAAGGACATTGAAAGTGAAATTGCCCCTCGAATAATCATTGCTACTACTTTACTATCGAAGTCATTAAATTCTTTAGATTGTTGTCCTTTGATTAAGATCTCTTCTAACAGAACATTTAACTCTTCTTCAGGATTCATTTCTACCCTAAAATAAGGAACATTGTTTGGTGTGCGGACATTAAAAACAATTTCTAATAATGCAGTGATATTTTCGCGTTTCGTGCCCCGATAGGCTATGCCCTCTTCTATAAAAGCCATTAATTTTCCCGTATACGTTTGTTCTTTTTCAACTTTTTCCTTAATAGAGGCTTTCTCGTGTTCGGCCAAATAAAGTAAAGTATTATTCATCAAATCTTCCTTACCTGAGAAATGATATGAGATTAGTCCTGTACTCGTTTTAGCTTTACTGGCGATTTTAGAAAGGCTCGTGTTTATATAGCCATAGTCTCTTAATACCTCTATAGCAGCTTTAATAATTTGTTCTTTGCGTGCATCGGCGATTAAATATTGTTTGTTTTTCATTATTTACCTGCCTTTAAATGTTTGATTATTGATTGTTTGTTTTTTATTTTGATTGATTGATCAGTTTTTATTATAAACTGATCTTTTATTCCTGTCAAGGCACATATCAGTGGACATGGTTTGCTCCAATAACACTTTATAAAGGTTTACAGGTTTGACACTAATTCACACACAAAAAAGCCTTGGTATATTCCTTATATACCAAGGCTTTTGAGGGTTTATCCGATTGAACCTTCCATCTCGAACTTGATCAGGCGGTTCATTTCAACTGCGTATTCCATTGGAAGTTCTTTTGTAAATGGCTCAATGAAGCCCATTACAATCATTTCAGTTGCTTCTTCTTCAGAAATTCCGCGGCTCATAAGATAGAACAGCTGCTCTTCAGATACTTTTGAAACCTTCGCTTCATGTTCCAGAGAGATATTGTCGTTCAGGATCTCATTGTACGGAATTGTATCAGAAGTAGACTGGTTATCCATAATTAGTGTATCGCACTCGATGTTAGAACGTGCACCGTGTGCTTTTCGTCCAAAGTGAACAATCCCGCGGTACGTTACTTTACCGCCTTGTTTTGAAATGGATTTAGACACAATCGTTGAAGAGGTATTTGGCGCAAGGTGATGCATTTTAGCTCCTGCATCCTGATGCTGTCCTTTACCTGCTAATGCGATTGACAGGGTCATACCGCGAGCGCCTTCTCCGCGAAGGATAACGGCTGGATATTTCATAGTCAGTTTTGAACCGATGTTTCCATCAACCCATTCCATTGTTGCATTAGCATCACAGACTGCACGTTTCGTTACCAGGTTGAACACATTGTTCGCCCAGTTTTGAATCGTCGTATAACGGCAGTAAGCGTCTTTTTTGATAATGATTTCTACAACTGCACTATGAAGCGAGTTTGTAGTGTAAACAGGTGCTGTACAGCCTTCCACGTAGTGAACGCTTGAGCCTTCGTCCGCGATAATCAGTGTACGTTCGAACTGACCCATATTCTCAGAGTTAATGCGGAAGTAAGCTTGAAGTGGTGTATCAACTTTTACGCCTTTTGGTACGTAAATGAATGATCCACCAGACCATACGGCCGAATTAAGTGCTGAGAATTTATTATCTGAAGATGGGATTACAGTTCCCCAGTGCTCTTTGAAAATTTCTTCGTTTTCACGCAGCGCAGAGTCTGTGTCTTTAAACACAATTCCCATATTCGTTAGTTCTTCTTTCATATTGTGATACACAACTTCAGATTCGTACTGTGCAGATACACCAGCCAGATACTTTTGCTCTGCTTCAGGAATTCCCAGTTTATCAAACGTACGCTTGATTTCTTCAGGAACCTCATCCCAGCTGCGCTCACTTTTTTCAGATGGCTTAACATAGTAAGTGATTTCATCGAAATTCAACCCACTCATGTCGCCTCCCCATTGTGGCATAGGCATGCTGTAGAATTGCTCTAATGCTTTCAAACGGTAGTCAAGCATCCACTGTGGTTCACTCTTCATGCGTGAGATTTCTTCAACAATCTCTTTTGTGAGTCCACGCTTTGAACGGAAGATTGAAACGTCTTTATCGTGGAAGCCATATTTATAATCGCCCACATCCGGCATCTTTTTCGCCATGGTGATTCCTCCTTTTTGGAATGAGCTGTAGAAAAATATTTCTTCAGCCTTTGTTTTATCCAGTTTCAGGCGCCAGCTGCTCGAGTCATAAATCTCGCTGTCACAGCTGAACGAGCGCCTTCCGCTTTTATTCTTCCTCTTTAACACCTTTTTCCATTGCTTTCCATGCAAGGGTTGCACATTTGATTCGTGCCGGGAATTTCGCTACGCCTTGCAGCGCTTCAATATCACCGAGGTCGATCGAATCATCGTACTCCTTGCCAAGCATCATATCTGAAAAAATCCCTGACATATTTAACGCAGTGTCAACCGTTTGTCCCTTGATCACTTGTGTCATCATAGAAGCAGAAGCCATTGAAATGGAACATCCTTCACCATCGAATTTCGCTTCTTTCACTAAGCCATCCTCAACGTCAAGCGTTAAATGAATGCGATCTCCGCAAGTAGGATTGTTCATATCAATTGTAACACTTCCATCTTCAATTGCACCCTTATTGCGAGGGTTTTTATAATGATCCATGATCACTTGGCGGTACAAGGTATCTAAGTTATTAAAAGACATCGCTAAAATACTCCTTTGTTTTCACAAGTCCGGCAATGAGACGATCAATGTCTTCTTCCGTATTGTACAAATAGAAGCTGGCACGGGCTGTAGATGAAACATTTAACCATTTCATCAGCGGCTGTGCACAGTGATGACCTGCCCGAATAGCAATCCCCTCTGAATCCAGCACAGTTGCCAAATCATGAGGATGAACATCTGATAGATTAAACGTCACAAGACCTGCTCGTTTACCAGGATCTTTTGGACCGTAAATGGTCATTCCTTCAATCGAAGACATCTTATCCATCGCATAAGCTGCTAAATGGTGTTCATGTTTTTCAATTTCATCCAGACCAATTGCCTCCAAAAAGTCAATCGCTGCTCCTAAACCAATGGCGCCAGCAATAATCGGTGTTCCGCCTTCAAATTTCCAAGGCAGCTCTTTCCATGTTGATTCCTGTAAGCCTACAAAATCAATCATTTCCCCGCCGAATTCAACTGGTTCCATTTTGTTTAACAGCGCCTTTTTACCATATAAAACGCCGATTCCGGTAGGAGCGCCCATTTTGTGACCGGAAAAAGCAAAGAAATCGCAATTAAGATCCTGTACGTCTACTTTCATATGAGGCGCTGCCTGGGCTCCATCAACCACCATCACTGCACCATTCTCATGCGCAATTTGGGTGATCTCTTTGATGGGATTCATTGTTCCAAGTACATTGGATACCATCATAATGGATACAATTTTCGTTTGAGGTGTAACGGTATTGCGGACATCCTCAAGCGACAGCGTCCCATCCGCCTGCAGCGGAACATACTTTAGTGTGGCGCCGGTTTCTTTAGCGAGCTGTTGCCATGGAATAATATTGCTATGGTGCTCCATATGAGTGATGACAATTTCATCGCCTTCACCTACATTTGCACTGCCATAGCTTGAAGCAACGGTGTTAATGGCAGTGGTCGTGCCGCGCATGAAAATAACTTCTTCCGAAGAGGAAGCATTGATAAAGTTTTTGACTTTTTCACGTGCACCTTCATAACCATCTGTTGCTTTTGTTCCAAGTGTATGAACACCCCGGTGCACATTCGCATTGTACCCATGGTAGTATTCACTTAAAGATTGGATCACAGACAGCGGCTTCTGAGAAGTCGCTGCGCTATCCAGATAAACCAGTGGATGACCATTAACTTCTTGATCCAGGATCGGAAACTGTCTGCGGATCTCATTTACATTCATTATTGAACTTTCCTTTCGATAACCTCGCTAAGCAGTCTTTTAACTCCTTCAATTGGAAGCTTTGTGACCACTGGCGCAAGGAATCCGTGTATGACTAAACGCTCTGCTTCATGCTGCGAAATCCCTCTGCTCATCAAATAGTAAAGCTGCATTGGGTCAACACGTCCTACTGAAGCAGCGTGCCCTGCCGTAACATCGTCTTCATCAATTAAAAGAATTGGATTGGCATCTCCACGGGCTTTTTCGCTAAGCATAAGAACGCGTGATTCCTGTTCTGCATTTGCTTTTGTCGCACCGTATTCAATTTTACCAATTCCGTTAAAGATTGATGAAGCTGCATCTTTCATTACGCCATGCTTTAGGATATAACCCTCTGAGTTTTTGCCCCAGTGAGTAATATTAGTCGTAAAGTTCTGCTTTTGATTACCACGGCCTACAACCACCATTTTGGTATCACCATATGAATTGTCTCCAATTAATTTAGTAATATTTTCAGAAATGGTATTGCCGTCATTCATCATGCCTAATGCCCATTCAATGCGGGAATCGCGTCCTGCAGTTCCCCGGCGGTTTACGTATGTTGTTGTACCGGCAGATAAATTATCCACTGCACCATACACCACACGTGCGTTTTGCTTAGCGATTACTTCAGAAACAATATTAACAACTGATTCCTGAACCGCGTCTGTTGCAAGGTACGACTCAACGTATGTGACAGAACTATTATCATCCGCTACCACTAAAACGTGGTTGAATAATGTAGCGTCTGTATCATCATGAACGTATACTGCTTGGATTGGTTCAGCTATTTCAACATTTTTCGGCACATACAAAAATGCTCCGCCGTTAACTAATGCTGCATGCAAAGCAGTAAGCTTGTGCTCATCAACTTTTACAGCCTCTGTCATAAAGTATTTCTCAACCAGCTCAGGATACTCCTTTGCTGCCGTTAATAGATCCATGAAAATAACACCCTGCTCCTTCAGCTCCTCTGAAAGCGTAAGGAAAGCCGGTGTGTTATTGCGCTGCACATAAAGATTTTGCTGTGTTTCCACATCAATTAATGATTTGATGCTTTCAGGCATATCTTCCAATGAGCTGTAAATATCGCTGTCTACTGTATGTTTAGCAAACTGCGTAAAATTCCACTTAGTAATTTTGGTTTTGTCCGGCTTCGGTAATGGAAGGTCATCCGCTTTGGCAAGAGCGTCCAATCGAAGGGACGACAGCCAGCCTGGCTCTCCATTTTTCTGAGAGAATGCCTCAACAGCTTGCTGATCAACCGGCAAATTCGTTTTTGTCGTCATATTCATCCTCCTAACGATTACGCTTCTTGACCGACAGTTTCGTCTTCAATTCCCAATTCCTGTTTGATCCAATCATAACCTTCTGTTTCTAAACGACGGGCCAGTTCAAATCCACCCGATTTTACGATGCGCCCTTGCATCATAACATGAACAAAATCCGGTTCAATATAATTTAACAGACGTTGGTAATGTGTGATAATCAGGCAGCCAAAGTCTTCACTGCGCATTTGATTTATTCCTTTTGATACAACTTTTAATGCATCTATATCAAGACCTGAATCGATTTCATCCAGGATACCAAATTCTGGTTTAATCATCATCATTTGAAGAATCTCATTACGTTTCTTTTCTCCGCCTGAGAAACCTTCATTTAAATAACGCTGTGCCATGTTTTGATCCATTTCAAGGAAGTCCATATTTTTATCAAGCTCTTTGATAAATTTCATCAATGAGATTTCCTGGCCTTCTTCACGGCGTGCGTTTATAGCAGAACGAAGGAAATCAGCATTTGTTACACCCGTAATTTCACTTGGGTACTGCATTGCAAGGAAAAGACCGGCTAATGCCCGCTCATCAACTTCCATCTCCAGCACGTTTTCTCCATTCAGGAGAACTTCGCCTTTTGTCACTTCAAATTTAGGGTGTCCCATAATTGCGGAAGCAAGTGTCGACTTCCCTGTTCCATTTGGTCCCATAATGACATGAATTTTACCGCTATCAAGTTCAAGGTTTACACCTTTTAATATCTCCTTGCCTTCAATTTCAACATGAAGATCTTTAATTACTAATGTTGAAGCCATAGCCCAATTACCTCCGTTTATAAACAATTTTGAAATGGAATAACCATTCTCAATTTATTCTCATTCTAATCTTATAACAAATTAAAACTAGAATCAAATCCTACTGACGTTAATTATAACCGTAAGAAAGTCATAAAATAAATATATAGCCCAGCATTGGCTAAACTAGAAAAAAAGCCAGTGTAATAACACTGACTCATTCAATACTCTCTATTATATATTACCGTGCAGTTTGCTATCAAGGTCTGCAATTAATTGCTGCCCTTTTTTGTAGTCTTCTTCTCTTTTCATTTCTACATCCATTCGTACTTCATGCTTTCTCATGTACGTTTCGTAACCAACCCCATGAGAACCCTGCATTGCTTTTTCCATCTCACCTGTGTACTCCATATTGATCTTATGGATAATGAATCATTCCTTTTCGATTTTTTCCGTGGCATGCTTTCATGTACACATGGTGTTTACCCAGCCATTTTTACATTAAACCCAATTATCTGGATTTTTTAATTTGGTGCGTTTTCTTGTTCAAATGCATTCAGCGTCCATTCAACTTCAGTTGCTGCCTGCGCCATAACCGCTCCTGCCTGAACAGCTGCACTAACTGCTGCTACTTCGCGGATTTGAGCCGGTGTGATGTCATGATCCACACAGCCTGTCACATGATAATGCACGCAATACTCATCCTGTGTAGCCAAACTGACCCCAAGAGCAATGAGCTGCTTTTCTTTTTGGGAAAGTTCTCCCGGTTTAAAGCACTCCTCCGTGAAGGTATGGTATGTTTTCATAATGTTTGGCATCTTGCTGCTTAACTCACCAATTGCTTCTTTTAATGTAAATACATCTTCGTCATGAATATGCTCTTCCATTTCTACACCTCTTTTATTTGTGGTGGTAATAGTATGAGCAGGAAACCATAAGCCATTCCCAATTTTTAAGAATGGATTCTCCAGCATAAAAGAAGGCTATAAAGGAGACCGGTTCATTTCCGCTGCAGGCGGCGCTTTCCGCGGGGCGGGGGTGAGCCACTTTGATGCTGCGCATCTTCAGTGTCTCACCTTTCCCGCTGCATCCCGCAGGAGTCGCCACCTTCTGCTGCAATGAACCTATGTTTGATCCCTTATTGGCTGATCAAAAAAATATCCAGAATAGATAAAAAAAGGCTCTCACGAATTTTTTTCGTAAGAGCCTTCTTTTGTGGTTTTGTCCCATCTTTATTTAGCTGTTATTCACCGGATACAGGAATAACCGAGCCTTCATAACGTTCTTCAATAAAGCTTTGGATTTTTTCTGAACGCAGCACTTCAACAAGCTTTTTAATGGCCTCAGAATCCTCGTCACCTTTATTAACGGTAATAATATTGCCATATGGTGAATCCTGGCTTTCAAGAGCAATAGAATCATTTACCGGACTGATGCCTGCATCGATTGCGTAATTGGAGTTAATTACAACAGCATCCCCTTCATTATTCTCATAAAGCTGCACGAGAAGTGAAGCTTCATAATCTGCTTCGAATTGCAGGTTTTTAGGATTTTCTACAATGTCATCAAATGTAGCTGTCACTTTGTCGGCTTCCGGATCCAGCTTTATCAGGCCTTCTTTTTCAAATAATGAAAGAATACGCCCGTGCTCTCCAACCGCATTTCTCATTAAAATGGTTGCTCCATCCGGAAGTTCATCCAGTGAATCATATTTTTGAGAGTATACAGCGATCGGCTCAACATGTATCGCCCCGGCGCTGACGAAATCATAGTCATTTCCTTCTTCAGCCAAAACAGAATCTAAATATGGAATGTGCTGAAAATAGTTTGCATCAATCTCACCGGAATCCAAATCTGTGTTTGGCAGAATATAGTCCTGATAAGTCTCAATTTTCAAATCTATTCCCTCTTCTAATAATAATGGCTGTGCTTCTTCCAAGATTTCACCGTGGGGTACATTTGAAGCACCCACTGTCACCTCAATCGGATTTTCCGGATCTAATTGACCATCAAGTGAAGCTTCCTCATCTGAAGATCCGCAAGCTGCCAAAACCAAAATACTTGCTGCTGAAACTGCTCCTGTTAACCACTTTTTCATATCCATATCTCCCTTAAGTAATGTATTTTTACCGTTTATCCAGGCGATTTGTAAAGAAATCACCTATAAACTGAATGACAAACACAATGAGTAAAATAATAATTGTTGCCGCTAACGTTACATCATCTCTGCTTCGCTGGAAACCATCCAGGAAAGCCAGATTCCCAAGCCCTCCGGCACCAATAACACCTGCCATTGCCGTATACCCGACAAGAGCAATGGCTGTAACGGTAATTCCTGAAACAAGCGCAGGTTTTGATTCGGCGAGAAGCACCTTGAATATAATTGTCGTCATACTTGCACCCATTGAGCGGGCTGCTTCTATTACGCCTTTATCAATTTCACGCAGGGCAATTTCAACCATTCGTGCATAAAACGGTGCTGCACCGATAATCAGTGCCGGAAGAGCAGCGTTTGCCCCCCGAATTGTATCCAGTAAAAATCGGGTAAATGGAATTAACAGTACAATTAAGATTATGAAAGGAATCGACCTGAAAATATTGACGAGCACACTTGTAATGGCATAAACACCTCTATTTTCCCAGATGTTTCCTTTCGAAGTTAGGAATAGCAGAAGGCCAAGCAAGATTCCTAAAACTGCTGTAATGGCAACTGAAATTGCGGTCATGTAGACCGTTTCATAAGTTGCTTCAAACATCGTATCCCAATTCACGTTTGGAAAAAATTGTTCAATCATTGGTGATCACCTCCACACCGACCGAGGCTTTTTCTAAATACTCAACTGCCTGTTTAACTTCTGGCACATCACCGCGGAGGTGCAGGAATAACGTTCCATAGGCACCATTTTGCGTGTGGGAAATCTTGCCCTGAAGAATATTCACATTGATATTGAAGGAACGGATAAGGGTGGTAATCAGCGGCTGCTCAGCAGACTCGCCAACAAATGCCAGCTTCACCACAAGCCCGTCTTCGTAGTCATTTAATAGATGCTCAATCGTTTCCTTCGTTTCTTCAGGCTCTGTAACCTGCTGGACAAACCGTTTTGTGATCGGTTCTTTTGGCTGCTTAAAAATGTCGAGCACATTACCCAGTTCCACTACCCGGCCTTCTTCCATCACTGCCACACGATGACAAATTTTACGTATTACATGCATTTCGTGGGTGATCAAAACGATCGTCAGGCCCAGTCGCTTGTTGATATCCACAAGCAGCTCCAAGATGGAATCTGTTGTCTGCGGGTCAAGTGCTGAAGTAGCTTCATCACAAAGCAGCACCTCCGGATCGTTTGCCAGCGCCCGTGCAATGCCTACACGCTGCTTTTGCCCTCCGCTTAGCTGGGATGGGTAAGCATCACCTCGGCCATCAAGTCCGACAAGCTTGATTAGCTCCTCAACCTTTTTTTCTCTGGTGTTTTTTCTTACCCCAGCAATTTCCAGTGGGAATGAGATGTTTTCACGAACCGTCCGGGACCACAGCAAATTAAAATGCTGAAAGATCATGCTGATTTTTTGTCTTGCCTTGCGGAGCTCTCCAGAAGAAATACCGGAGATTACTTTTCCATTCACATCCACTGTTCCGGAAGTCGGCAGTTCAAGTCCATTCAGCATTCGGATTAACGTGCTTTTTCCGGCGCCGCTATAGCCAATGACGCCAAATATCTCACCTTCTTTAATTGTTAAACTGACATCATCAACCGCTGTTAATGAGCCATTTTTTGTTTTAAACAGCTTTTTTGCATTTGAGATGGTAATCACGCCATCACCTTCTTTCTGTGTCCTGTTTGTAGAAAATAAAAAACGCCTTTCTGCTAAATGAGCAGAAAGGCGCGGAAAAACAATGTCCCTTCTCTCATCTTCCAGGAAATCTTCCTGTGTGAATTGGCACCTTACAATCTACTAAAGATTGCCGGTTGCCGGGTTTCATCGGGCACATCCCTCCACCGCTCTAAATAAGAGTTTTGAAATATGAAATTTATAAACGCTTGCTTTTTGTTTATGCAATGCGTTTTTTAGGTACGAGAGTCATAGTATCATGGTTATAAAATTTATGTCAACAAAAAATATTCGATTATCTTTTTGTCTGAGCTCACCTTTAGGAAAATAAGGTATTTCCGTAAAATTATATTTACCATAAATCTTATTATTCACCTGTAACTTCAGGGTTTCTTTGTATAATAAGCTCAGCCGTTTTCCATAAATCCGGAAGGAAATCGAGCACTTTTTGTTTTCTATTGTGAATATCATTAGATGACGTAATGCCAAGATCCGTAACGGCATCTTCAAATGCCGGAAAGAAGGAACGCTGCATCTGAGAAGAAGCATCAGCTTCCAGAATTTTATGGCAGCGGGCGAATGTAGCCACGATCCAAAACATCGCTTCTCTGTGAAGGCCCAAATCAATCATTTTCAGGCTGCCATCTATTGCAATCGGTCTTGCCTGGACGGTAATGTCACTGCTGAAGAAAAACGGTGTACGCGCTGACTTTGCAGCAGCATCAAAGGTTTTTGCGAGCTGTTTTACATGATGTTCTGCACGGTGTGGCGGCAGCGCATGGCTGCCGAGCAATGTTAGCAGCTCGTTATAAAGACCCGCTTCTTTATACTGGAAAAGCACATCCCGTGCAGCGGGGTACCGCAGACGAACTGTAGGATTTTGATGGGCCGCAGCAAGAACAACATGCGTTGTTATACCTGTTGGAAACAGCCATCCTGTTACTCTATCATGAAACGGAGCAGCGGAATCGACCGTATTCATGCCAGCTCTGATTTTATTGACCGCATCTTGACAACGAGCGGTTGTCCATGTTTTTTGCTTGAAGCTGCCTGATACCTTTTTTTGCAGCACCCCCAATTCACCAGAGGGATCCGAAATAATGGTATCTGTTCGAAAAGAATTCGCTAAATGATAGGAGTGTTGAACCGATTCAATTGAACATAGCTGATTCCATGAAAAATAAGTAATCTCAAGCAGCACACCCTTATATTCAAACTTTCCCAGTTTTAAAGGCGGCTCCTCATGCGTTGTGACAATAACGATATCCACATCCGAATGGTTTGAAAGCTCCGCCTCGCTGCTCTTTCCAACGGTTGAACCAGTAAAATAAGCTCCTTTAAACCAGGGTTTCAAACAGGCATGCTCTTGCACCCATTGTTTTCCTGCTGCCCTGGCAGATGCTATTCGCACTTACAACACCCCCTATTCATTTTCACTGCAGATCAATAACAAAAAAGCCACCGGCATAACAAATGGCTTGTTACAGGTGACTTTGCATTTTCTCAAACAAATTTGGCACTGACTCAAACTTATACGTTTTGTCAACCAGTTCTCCATTTTTCCAAATTAACAGGCAGGGGACACTTTCAACTTGATAGTCCTCTGCAAGCGATTCTGAAAAGTTTAAATCTGCTTTCCCTATTTTATAGCCTGAAACGGTTGCAGCTGTAATATCAAGCATTCTTCCAGCCAGCTTACAGGTACCGCACATCGGTGTATATAAATAAAGGGCTGTGTGTGTTTCATTATCAAGATTATCCTGCAAAAGCTCCAAGTTCCATTCATTGATCATTTATAAATTCATCCTTTTTTCCAAAAACTCTGTATGGATATCGATATTTGCACTTAACAATAAGGAGGCTAAATGGTTAGAGGGAGATGTCGCCACCTCTCGATAGGCACGATCAATATACAAATGCTCTGCATCAGGAAATTCCCGTTTAAACTGCTTACGGAGTTTTTCACCCGCTTCATCTGCGTCAACCAGAATATAGACATCCCGATTTGACAGCTGATCAATTAATTCATCCATTCTGTTAAAGCTGATGGTTCCATTAGTACAAATGATTTCAACCGATTCACGAATGATCGGTTTTACTTTTCGTTTATCCGAGGTACCTTCAACTATGATGACCTTATCGCTCCCATCATCCATTGCCAATCACACCCTATCATTCATAATAATCAAGTGCAAAATAAAATTTCGAACCTTTGATTAAAGTAGTATATGATGCTTCTTTTATTTTCGCTTGTTTCTTTTAATAATGCAAATAACTAAAACGATTATACCGATAAACCTTTGCCAGGCGTACACCTAGCATTCACTTCCCTCCTGCAGGTTAATCACTTTATTCATCGCAGAAAGAATAAAAAAGCTGCCGCCTGTTATCGGCAGCAGCTTAACGTTTATGTAGCGCTTAATCTTCCTGAATCATTTCATCATATTGTTCAGCACTCATCAGCTCGTCCAGCTCGTCAGCATTATCAAGTTCAACAACAACCATCCATGCCTTTTCAAATGGAGATTCATTTACAAATTCAGGGCTATCGCTAAGTTCCTCGTTTACTTCAACTACTTTACCGCTAACTGGTGCATAAAGCTCGGAAACAGTTTTTACTGATTCAACACTGCCAAACGGCTCGTCAGCTTTTAATTCATCGCCAACCTCTGGAAGCTCGACAAATACGATGTCGCCAAGTTCTGATTGAGCGAAAGCAGTAATTCCAATACGAACTTTATTGTCCTCTACTTTTACCCACTCATGTTCTTCAGAATAACGTAACTCTTTAGGTGAACTCATTTTATTCCCTCCACTTTCAATCTGCGTGCTTTTCTACAACTTAATTTTTGCATATTCAATGGCTGAACACAAGTGATGAATCTCTTCTTTTACTGTTTCCAGTTTTCTTCAAACTCAGCTTCTTTAAACCCAACGGTGACTGTTTTTCCATCCGTCGTCAACGGACGTTTAATGAGCATGCCATCCGTCGCTAACAGTTCTATTTTTTCTTCATCTGACATTTCCGCAAGACGGTCTTTTAAGCCAAGCTCCCGGTACTTCATCCCGCTTGTATTAAAAAACTTTTTAATATCTAATCCGCTTTTCTGATAAAAGCTCTGGAGTTCCTCTTTTGAAGGGGGCGATTCGACTAAATGAATTTCTTCATAGGAAACGCCTGCTTCATCGAGCCACTTTTTTGCTTTTCGGCATGTCCCGCATTTTGGATATGTGTAAAACATTATTGTCATCATGGCACCTCACTATCTGTTTTTGACAAGCATAGTTGTATTATAAGGTTAGTAACAGCGATCTTCCACTGTAATAATCAATTGCTTTAACTGCTCGATTGCATCCTCAAATGCAAGAGAATAATAGCGCTGGGTCCCTTGCTGCTCCATTTTTAAAATACCTTGCTCCCTGAGTATTTTTAAATGGTGGGAAATGGCGGGACGGGAGAGCGTTAACTTAGATGTAATTTCATTTACTGTCATGGTATCGTGTTTTGTCAGAAGTAAGATAATATCCTGACGGTACGTGTCGCTTAACGCCTGAAATAATGGAATGCACGCACGTAATTGCTCCATGGCCTGTTCTCCCATTGCTGTCACCTCTATTCATACACCATATTATACTCTTTCTTGCGTTTTCCTTACAATTGAAGCAGCTTTTTTACTGGAAATCAATCGTCCAAAGCGGGCTTGGATGCGATTCATTGCACCTGGAATAATTTCTTCTTTACCCTCTAAAAACTCTTTATATGCCTGTTCCGTCACTGCATCCACTGACATTATTCCTTTTTGGAACAATTTTGATTCCTCAAGTTGAGCAGCATCTTTAAACCCGGTGCTTGTAGGGCCCGGACATAATACCGACACTTGTACGCCAAACTCCCTCCATTCATTAGACAGAGCATGGCTGAAGGATTTTACATACGCTTTGGAAGCATAATACACGCTCATTAAAGGACCGGGGAAGAAAGCTGCCGTAGAAGCTACATTTAAAATTTTACCTTTCCTTTTTTTCACCATGTCGCTTCCGTATAACTTAGTCAGCTCTGTCAACGAGGTAATGTTCAGTTGAATCATTGCTTCTTCTTTTACTCCATCCGTTTTATGAAATTCCCCAAACAATCCCACTCCAGCATTATTGATTAGCGTTTCCACCGTTAAACCGCTTGCCACTACTTCATTGTACAGCTTCACTGCTGAACCTTTTTGAGATAAATCGCTTTGAATGGTTTTAACAGTAACTCCGTATTGTTTTGTCAGTTTGCCGGCTAATTGATTCAGCCGTTCCAAGTTTCTCGCGGTTAAGATCAACTGATGACCATCCTTTGCATATCTGACTGCCAGAGATTCACCAATTCCGCCTGACGCACCTGTAATTAGAACTGTCATATCTTTTCATCCCCTATATAGTTTATATGTTTAAACTTTTAAACGTTTAATCCATTGGAAATATAATAACCGCTTCCGTTAAAAATGTCAAAAAAAAAAACCTGACGGAATTAGCCCGTCAGGCAGGAGTGAAAATCTGTTACACCACAAATTTTTCTGCAGCAATTAATTTACCTGCTGCTTCACGTTTTTTTGGAATTAAATTAACAGGTGTGTAGCGTGTGAACTTCCGAAGAGCTGAAAGCATCATGCGGAGAGTATCTCCGCCTTCTACAGCAATAATCGTTTCTTTTGCATGACCTTCAATTTCATTAAAGGCTTCCTGGCAGAAAATTTGGGTATATAAGACTTTTTGATTATTTTTTTCAAGACCCGTTTTTGCGACCGCTTTTTGCGTACGAAGCAGCGCAGATTCCATCGCATAGGCAAGGGACACGATATCCGCGATATTAACAAGCACCTCTTGCTCTGCTTCTAGTGCTTTTCCATATTTTTGAGCAGCAAGACCGGCAGCAAGTAAGCCAATTTTTTTCGCATTTTTAACAAGGTAAGCTTCTTGTGCCAAAGGCTCATCACTGATTTCCTCCGGCATCATGGTCATCAATTCTTCCTGAAGGGCCTGCGCTTTTTGAAGAAGCGGCAGTTCACCTTTCATCGCTTTACGCAAATAGGTTCCTGGAACAAGCAAACGGTTAATTTCATTTGTCCCTTCAAAGATCCTGTTAATACGTGAGTCCCGGTAGATGCGTTCCACTTCATATTCCTGCATAAAACCATAACCGCCATGCAGCTGTACCGCTTCATCCGCAATATAATCAAGCGTTTCCGTACCGAACACCTTATTTAGGGAGCATTCAATAGCATATTCCGCTATGGAATTCGCCACTTCTTTTCCATTTTTAATTTCTTCATCCGATAACTGGCTCATTCTGTCTTCAAAAAGACCAACTGTTCGATACACAGAACTTTCCATTGCATACAACCTTGAGCCCATTGTCGCCAGCTTTTCTTTTGTTAAATTAAAGGAGGAGATAGGCGTTTTAAATTGATGGCGCTCATTCGTATACTTCACCGCAAGCTCCAAGGCGCGCTTAGAGCCTCCCACTGTACCAACACCAAGCTTGTAGCGGCCAATATTTAAAATATTAAACGCGATAATATGTCCTTTACCTGCTTCACCAAGCAAATTTTCGACAGGAACCTCTGCATCAGACAGAATCAATGTTCGCGTGGAAGAACTCTTAATGCCCATCTTCTTTTCTTCTGCTCCAACTGATACGCCAGGGAAGTCTCTTTGCACGATGAAAGTAGAGAACTGTTCGCCATTTATTTTTGCATAGACGACAAATACATCAGCAAAACCGGCATTGGTGATCCACTGTTTTTCACCATTTAGAACATAGTGTGTTCCCGCTTCATTAAGCTTTGCAACCGTTTTGGCTCCCAGTGCATCGGAACCAGAACCCGGCTCAGTCAAAGCGTAAGCAGCAATCTTTTCACCAGTAGCGAGTGCTGGCAGGTACTTTTGTTTTTGCTCTTCATTGCCAAAAAGGACGATCGGCAGTGAACCGATTCCTACATGAGCACCGTGTGTAATCGAGAATCCGCCCGCTCTTGACATTTTTTCTGCAATTAAGGCAGAACTCACTTTATCCAGTCCAAGACCGCCATATTCCTCCGGCACATCGGCTCCAAGCAATCCCAGCTCTCCAGCTGATTTCAATAGGGCAACTGACCGGTCAAATTCATGATTTTCAATATGTTCCACATGCGGAATAACTTCGTTGATCACATAATCCTCTGTCGTTTTTGCAATCATTTTCTGCTCATCTGTATAATCCTCCGGTGTAAAAACACGCTCCGCTTCAATATCCTCTATTAAAAAGCTTCCGCCTTTAATCATTTCCTTTGTTTCGTTCGTCATGAATAATTCCTCCCTTTTCCCCTTTGGTGTGAAATTAATTGATCATCTCAAAAACGCCTGCTGCTCCCATTCCCCCGCCAATACACATCGTCACTACACCAAATTGCTGCTGTCTTCTTTTAAGTTCATGCAATAAAGAGAGTGTTAATTTCGCTCCTGTACAGCCAAGCGGATGGCCCAGCGCAATTGCACCTCCATTGACATTAACAATCTCCTCGTTTAATCCCAGCTGGCGTATAACCTGAATTGCTTGAGATGCAAAAGCCTCATTTAATTCAAATAAATCAATGTCTGAAAGGGATAAGCCTGCAAGCTTTAGCGCTTTTGGAACTGCCTCAACCGGTCCAACCCCCATTATTTCCGGCGGAACGCCGCCAACTGCAAAGGATCGGAACTTAGCAATCGGTTTTAACCCTAATGACTCTGCTTTTTCACGGTCCATTACCATAACCGCTGCTGCACCATCGCTTGTTTGAGAAGCATTGCCTGCTGTAACGGTGCCTGTTTGTGAAAAGGCCGGACGAAGTTTGCTTAGTGATTCAACAGTGGAATTTGCCCGCACTCCCTCATCCTGAGAAAATGTCACCGTATGCTCCTGAAGCTGCTGCCTGGCATCCAGGCTGCGAAGCGTTACTTCAACCGGAACAATTTCATCGGTAAATTTCCCCTCCGCTAGCGCCTTAGCTGCCTTCTGATGGCTTCTTACAGCAAAAGCATCCTGATCTTCGCGGGTAATGCCATACTTTTTCGCGACCTCTTCTGCTGTATGGCCCATACTCATATAATATTCCGGCATTTCTTCAGCGAGACGAATATTCGGCCGGACAGTATGACCCATCATCGGTACCAGACTCATTGATTCAGCCCCGCCGGCGATAACGGTGCTGGCATGGCCAAGCATGATTCGCTCTGCTCCGTATGCAATGGTTTGAAGCCCTGATGAACAATACCGGTTAACTGTAATGGCAGGCACAGTGTGGGAAAGTCCTGCCAATGCACCGATGTTTCTTGCCATATTCATCCCCTGTTCTGCTTCCGGCATCGCACATCCAATAATCAAATCATCGATTTCACCATCATAATTTCCTGCCCGCACTAATGTTTCCCGGACAGCCAGTGCACCCAGATCATCAGGACGCACACTTGCCAATGTTCCCTTTTTAGCTTTTCCAACCGGTGTTCTTGCACCGGCAACGATTACTGCCTCACGCATTGTGCTCCCCCTTTTAAATAGTTGTTTGCAACCATCAGTTGCGCAGCGGTTTTCCTTTAACAAGCATATGCTGCATTCTCATTTGAGACTTAGGTTCCTGGATTAAGCTCAGGAAGGCCTCTCTCTCAAGCTTAAGCAGATATTCTTCGTCCACTTCGGTTCCAAAAGGCACCTTGCCTCCAGCTATCACGTAAGCTAGCTTTTTAGCAATCTTTAAATCATGATCAGAAATAAATCCTGAATGATACATCGACTGCGCCCCTAATAGCAATGTCGCATACCCGGTTTCACCTACAACCGGAACTTTCCGTTTAATTGGAGCCGCATAAT
Organism: Jeotgalibacillus sp. S-D1; assembly: GCF_004358665.1. Taxonomy (GTDB): domain Bacteria; phylum Bacillota; class Bacilli; order Bacillales; family Jeotgalibacillaceae; genus Jeotgalibacillus. Next base: position 43,193 of record NZ_SMZR01000002.1, read on the forward strand.
TTTCAGCCAGGTGTAACACGGTTTGCTTGGCATCATAAATTAAATGATCGCCATTGGCGCTAATACCATCTGCCTGCGTTAAGAAGTGATTGTCTCTGGCTTCCGCTCCTGACGTCGATACTTTAGCCATTGCAATTGTCTCAAACACCTTATTTGCCACTTTTTGCAAATCAAAGTCCACGCCTTTTGGCAAACTGTTGTAGAAGTTTAAGTACAGCTCTTTATTTCCTCCACCGCCTGGAATTAAGCCTACTCCCACTTCAACCAGACCCATATACGTTTCCGGGGAAGCCTGGATATAATCAGCTGGCAGGCACACTTCGGCACCTCCGCCAAGGGTCATACCAAAAGGAGCGGCAACGACCGGGAAGGAACTGTATTTCAAGCGCATCATCGCCTGCTGGAACTGTTTTACGACCATTTCAATTTCAAAAACATTATCATCCTGCGCTTCCATTAAAATCATGGCAAGATTGGCACCGACACAAAAGTTTTTTCCCTGGTTTCCAATTACCAGGCCTTTATAGTTTTTGGATACTTCCTCCACAGCAAAATTCACCATTTGTATAATATCCATGCCAATCGCATTGCTTGGGGAGTGGAATTCAAGCAATGCTACTCCATCACCTAAATCAATTAAACTTGCTCCCGTATTTTTCTTAATGACGCCATTTTTCTTTTTCCAGCGCTTTAAATTAATGGACTTCTCGTTTTCTTCAACCAGCTGATAGGTTCCATTGTGATAAACATATAAGTCTCCGTCTTCTTCTTTATAAAAAGTCTTATGACCGCTTTCCAGCATTTGTTCAACCCACGCCGGAATAGTGGCACCATCTTCTTTCAGTTTTGCAGCAGCGCGTTCAACCCCTATGGCATCCCATGTTTCAAACGGGCCCATCTCCCAGCCAAATCCCCACTTCATCGCTTTGTCAATCGATGTAATATCGTCTGCAATTTCACCATGAAGCTGAGCAGAGTATAGAAGCGTTGGAGACAAAATGGACCATAGCAGTTCACCGGCACGGTCTTTCGAATAAATAAGCGCTTTCATTTTATTTGCAAGTCCTTTTTCCTGCTTCGCCATATCAATAGATGGTGCACGTAATTTGCTTCGTTCCTGGTATTCGAGAGTGGAAGGATTAATTTCTGCAATCTGTTTTCCATCTTTGCGGAAAAAACCCTGTCCGGATTTGCTTCCCAGCCAGCCTTTGTCACGCATTTGAAGCATAAATTCAGGAACATCAAAAACCGCTTTCTCTTCTCCATCAACCTGATCATATACATTTTTTGCGACATGAATAAACGTATCGAGCCCCACCACATCCAATGTGCGGAACGTTGCACTTTTTGGGCGTCCAATCAGGGGTCCTGTCACAGAGTCCACTTCCCCGACCGTGTAGTTCCGCTTCAGCATCTCCTGCACCGTTACCAACAAGCCATAGGTTCCGATCCGGTTAGCAATAAAATTAGGTGTATCCTTAGCAAGGACGACCCCCTTGCCAAGAACATTTTCTCCAAATTCTTTCATAAATGTAAGAAGATCAGGATCTGTATGCTGGGTTGGAATAACCTCCAGAAGCTTAAGGTACCGAGGCGGATTAAAAAAATGCGTGCCTAGAAAATGCTTTTTAAAATCCTCAGATCGTCCTTCAACCATTGCTTCTATGGAAATACCCGATGTATTTGAACTGATAACACTTCCCGCTTTACGGTGCTTTTCTACTTGTTCAAAAACCTTTTTCTTCACGTCCAGATTTTCAACGACCACTTCAATGATCCAGTCCGCTTCGCTTAAACGGGAAAGATCGTCCTCAAGATTTCCAGCCTCAATCAGCATCGCATGATCTTTGGCAGATAGAGGTGCCGGCTTTTGCTTAAAAAGTTTGCTGATGGCACTTTCACTCATGCGGTTGCGTACCGCCCGGTCGTTTAATGTTAACCCCTTTGCCTGTTCCTGTTCTGTCAGTGAGTTTGGAACGATATCAAGAAGCAATGAGGGAATACCAATATTCGCTAAGTGAGCTGCAATTCCTGATCCCATTACACCAGATCCTATAACTGCCGCTTTCTGAATGTGTCTGACCAAACCAGATTCCTCCTTAAAACATAATAAATGAATGAGACTGCTCAGTTGTCGATTTTTGAATGAACACTCATTCATTTTTCAGATAAAAAAATATACGTCACTCTTTACTCTTTTATGATAATTGATTTTCCATCATTTCGCAATAAGAGAAACCTAAATTTTCAAAAAATAACCGGCTGACACGATCAGCCGATCATTCCCCTGCTCACTATCGATTAATAATGCCTTTTGCCACAAACGCCACATTCGCGGGTCTCTCAGCAAGTCTGCGCATAAAGTAGCCGTACCAGTCAGTTCCAAATGGCATATACACACGCATTTTGTAGCCTTCTTTATGAAGTTCACGCTGGCGCTCTTCTCTGATGCCATAAAGCATTTGAAATTCAAATTGCTCATTGGATATATTATGTTCTTTCACCAGCTCTTTTGTATAATTAATAATCGCATCATCATGTGTTGCAATCGCTGTATAATTTCCATTAAGTAAATGCAGCTTAATAATGTCCCTGAAGTTTTGATCCACCTGCTGCTTTTCAGGAAACGCGACTTCAGAGGATTCTTTATATGCTCCTTTTACCAGGCGTAAGTTGGGAGAATAATCGTTAAGCGATTTGATATCGCCTTCTGTACGATATAGATATGCCTGAATTACTGTCCCGATGTTATCATATTCCGATTTCAGCTGTTTGAATACATCAAGTGTAGGCTGACAGCGTTCGTAATCCTCCATATCAATCGTGACAAAAACGTTATTTTCGACAGCAGCGTCCATAATTCTCCGCATGTTTTCCAAAACAACTTCCTTCGATAAATCAAGCCCCATTGATGTCAGCTTAAGAGACAGCTGTGAATCAAGTTTATGAGAACCGATTGCCTGAACGGCCTCAATGCAAAGGGCAGTCATCTCGCCGGCCTCTTTTTCGTTATCCACAAATTCCCCAAGACAGTCAAGTGTGACGCAAAGACCCTCTTTGTTTAATAGCTGAATCGACTGCACTGCCTGTTCGACGGTTTCACCCGCTACAAATCGTGCAGCGCCAAAACGCAGACCGTATTGTTTAGCCACCTTTGTCATTGGCTTGTTTTTAGAAAGGAACAAAAAGAAATCACGCATCACTCGTTCCATGATGTTAAACCCCCTGAATCTAAAAGTCATCCTGCAAGCGTTCTCTATTTTTTGAAAATAAAAAATCGTTGCACGAATCTACCTTATTCTATCATTAGTGAAAAGATTTGAATATAATATCCCGCGTATATTTTAAAACGTTTTGGAGAACGTAATAGTGACTATTAAAGGAGGTCCAATACTTATGCAAAATCAATCTATCTCAACAAAAGATTCACTTTACATTGAAGATATCCTGGCTTGGAATTTACTTGCTGCCAAAAAAATTCATTTTGCAGCTACCAACTGCCAAACCCCTGAAGTAAAAGCAGCGATGGAAAAAGCGTGCCAAATGCATACGAAGCACTACGAAACAATCAGCAATTACCTATCTTCAGCATCTGCTACTCAATCAGCAGGACAAATGCAATAACGACTAAGGAGGAAAACATTATGCAGCAATCTACGACTCAAACAAGCGGAGGCATGCAGACCCCTGCGATGATGACCGAACAGGACTGGGCGACAGATGTTCTTATTCTAGAAAAACATTTAGGCGTAAGTTATGCCACTGCATTAAATGAGGCAAGCACTCAGCCGTTATTCGATATCCTGTCAACCATTTGTAAAGAAACACAATCTCAGCAGCATTCACTATATGAAGTCATGAAACAGCAGGGCTGGTATAACCCGACGCCGGAGGCACCTGCAACTCTTCAGCAAAATGCTCAAAAAGCCAAAAGCGATAGTTCCAAGCTTCCAGTTCATTAAAATTAGCAAATATTATAAAAAAAGAGCCGGCGAGCAGCCGGCTTTTCTTATTGAAAATTTTATTCATTCGTATCCTTAGCTTTCAATTCTTTATTTTTCTTTTGAATATCAAGCACTACTTTCTTCATTTCTTCTTTTCCCTCAGGGTAAAGTGAATTCCAGTGTTTTGCGAGAGCAGGCATTTGTTTGGCAATATGATTGTAAAGAATCCACTGCGTAACCTTTTCAACCGATTCCTCCGACCCGTCACCTATGAGCAGTTCTGAATATTTATCAACCATCGCTTTCAGCTGATCACTCAATTCCTTCGTTTCCATCTAGCTCTCCACCTCTCTTTACACCTTATATTGAAACATGACCCTATCACAAAAAATGTATACACTTAAAAAAGGCGATAAAAATAAAAACCGCCTACTTCAGACGGTTTTACTGAATTATTGACCTGCTGCTGCGGCAACATTGGTCTGCTGGACAATGCATCGTCCTTTGCCGTGAGGAATGCAGAGCGGAGTCCCGAAAAGGGGATCTGTAGTAACCTGGCAATGCATTTCAAATACATGTCTGACCATGTCACAGCTGATGACTTCTTCCGGTTTTCCTTGTTTGTAAACCGTGCGGTCTTTTACAGCAATAAGGTTATGAGCATACCGGCAGGCCAGATTTAAGTCATGCAGCACCATTACAATCGTACGGTTTTCCTGTTCATTTAATTCAAAAAGCAAATCTAAAATCTCTATTTGATGCGTCATATCCAAGTATGTTGTCGGCTCATCAAGCAAAATGATATCTGTGTCCTGTGCAAGCGTCATGGCAATCCATGCCCGCTGGCGCTGTCCCCCGGACAATTCATCTACAAAACGATCCTGAAGCTCTTCCATGCGGGTTGCTTTAAGCGCACGCTGTACGCTCTCTTCATCATCTTTGGACCATTGCTGAAGGAAGCCCTGATATGGATATCTGCCCTGTTTTACCAGCTGAAGGACGGTTAATCCTTCAGGTGCTGTCGGAGACTGAGGTAAAATAGCCATTTCCTGCGCTACTTTGCGAGTGGAATAACGGTTAATTTCCTTACCATTCAGCATAACTTCCCCATTTTGGGGTTTCAGCAAACGAGCCATCGAACGAAGCAATGTTGATTTTCCACAGCCATTCCCGCCAATTAAAACAGAAATTTCCCCTTTTGGAATTGACAGGTCTAATTCTTCTATAATAATGGAATCTCCATATCCGAGCGTTAACGTATTAGTCTTAAGCATACCCTGAAATTCTCCTTTGTCTCTCCTCAAAAGCAGCAGCTTTCATCGGATGTTCCTTCGCAAATCGGACGACTGGTTACGGTTTGTTTTCTATTTTTAGTCTAGAGTACAAACAGTCATCCGTCAATGAATTTGAGAATCATTATCAGCAGTTTTTTGAAAGTGTCACATTTTTGTGATGAAGACACGGACATCTAACCGACTGCACAGCTTTAGATCCTGCAGAATTTAACAGCCATGTTTACTAAAGACAACTTCAAAAAACAATTCATGTTTTTTGCGCTTTTTCATTAAAACGATTATGATCAATTAATGGGAGGGATGAACATGCAGGGAATAAAAAATAAAGAAACGTTTAATGAATTAGTACAGGGCAGTGAGCCGGTGATTGTTAAGTTTACAGCAGACTGGTGTCCAGACTGCCGCAGAATGGATATGTTTATTGATGAAATTATTGCAGACAATAATCAGTACAAATGGTATGAACTCAATAAAGATGAGCTCCCTGAGATTGCAGAAAATCATGATGTAATGGGAATACCCAGCCTGCTTATCTTTCAGGACGGACAAAAAAAGGCACATCTTCACTCCGCAAATGCCAAATCTCCTGAGCAAGTGACAGCATTTTTAGAAGAACAAAAGTAAACGGCCCAAGCGGCCGTTTTTAATTATAAACCTCTGTTAAACTCGGTTGATAATAGATTTTTCATTACCTTTTATACGAGCATAACGTTATTATTGAACGTGAATGGAGTGAGATAAGTTGAAAACGAGAACAATTAAAATTAATGATGAAGTCATGTCAGCTTCTGTCATAGCTTTTGATAAAGATGGAACACTTTTTCAAGCTGAACCTTTTTGGCTGGCGCTGAATGAGGAAAGGAAAAAGCGGTTCATAAAAATAGCCGGTCCTGAGCATAGCGGGACATGGGATCAGATGATGGGTGTGGAAGGAGATACGGTTGACCATCATGGGTTATTGGCCATTGCCGGAGAGCAGGAAGAAAAAATTGCGATTACCGCTCTTTTATACCAGCTAACCAAAAATCCATGGGTTACCAGCCTTGCACTGGCAACAAAATTACTTGAGGAAAGCAACGCTGCCTTAGATATAAAAAAGGCATTTCATCCAATGCCTGGCGCTGTTGAACTGCTTGAAGCACTTAAAGAGGCAGGTTATGTAATCGGGATCGTGACTTCCGATCAGCACGACCGCACTGTTGAATGCTTGAAGCTTTTGGGCTTTCAGCATAAAGTTGATTTTATCGTTACCCCGGCTGATGTTAAAAACGGCAAGCCATCACCTGATATGCTGCAAAAAGTCTGCCGAAACTTTACCATACCACCGGGTGAGCTGCTTATGATCGGCGATAGCATCGTTGATTCCATGATGGCAAGATCCGCCGGCTGTAAAAGTGTTTCGGTTCATGAACATGAAGACATGCGAAAAACGTTAAATGATACATCCGATTACCTCATTCCTTCTTTATCAAAAATTAAAGTGGATTGGGATTAACCATACCTCAAGGCTGGGACAAATGTGTCTCAGCCTTTTCTATCCGGTTCACTGCACTTCAGACGGACGCTTTCCGCAGGGACTTCGATTGAGCCTCATCAGGCTTTGCCTTGCGTGGTCTTAAGCCTCGTCAAATCCTGCAGGAGTCGCCGCTTCCGCTCCGTTCACCTCATCTTTGCTATTAAAATTCACATAACTTTCCGAGTTATGTCCCAGCCTCTTTAAAAATCCATTTTTAAGTCAATAATAATCGTTACTACCTCAGATAATGGGAATGACTTGAGTAAGAAGTAGAAGTTCTGCGCTGAGGTGTAGAACTCTGGTGTTGAAGTGTAGAACTACCAAATTGAGATGTAGAACTCTTAAGCTAAGCTGTAGAACCTTTCGAAACTCTCCAAAATTGCGGACAAAGTGAAGGCTTTAGTTCGCTGGCTGAGGATTTGCCAGAACAAGTTTGTGTTAGATGCAGAACCCTCGAATGAAGCTTCTCCCCCCTTCCTCTTCGCCCATCTCATAGCAGCTGATTATCCTGCATTTATAAAAATCTGCGTTCCCAACACATACAAAAACATTAATTCTTGACACAACTGTCGAAAACCGCAAGAATAAGACTGAACGAACTCATATTATGTGTTTGATACAAAGGAAAAATCGACTTGCTTTTGCATAGCGGCATCGTGTCGAAAGCAGGCTAAATGATTAAGGGAGGCTGTATAATGTTTAAATGGATTTTGAAGCGAACAAAGATATTTATGGTGTTATTTGTTTTATGTATAGTAGTTGGAGTTATGGTCTTTTTACAATTGCCCCAACGGGAAATTCCAGAGACGGCTATTAATATTACTTCTGTCTCAACAGTCTACCCCGGAGCCACACCTGATATTGTGGAACGGACAGTAACCAATCCTATAGAAAAAAATCTGGCTTCTGTTGAAGGAATCGAAGAAATTTCTTCATCGTCAGCAGCGGGGTTTTCATCCGTTATCGTCGCGGTTGAAGACGGTGCTAATATGGAAGAAGTTACATCCTCTATCCAGCAGCAGGTATCAGACGCTGCTTCTTCATTTCCAGATGAAGTAATTGCACCGGCCGTAAAAGAAGCTGAAGGCAATTTTCCGATTGTATCTTATATGCTTACAAGTGACAGCCCGGAAGCATTTGAAGATCTTGAACCGCTCATGCAGACATGGGATGAGGAAATCTCGGCGATCCCCGGTGTCTCAAGCACGACAGTCAAAGGTGTTCAGCCAACCGAAATCATCCTTACAATTGATTCAGAAGAATTAGGCCAAAACGGACTTGCAGTGCCTGATGTATTAACAGCATTTGAAAATGAATTCAATTCCGTCCCTCTTGGAAAACAAGAGAGTGAAGGAACCATTTATCAGCTTCAGATTGAATCCTACGAAGAAGTTGAAGAAATGGAAAACGTGGTTGTTGGCCAATCCCCTGAAGGAGAGCCTGTAACCATATCTGAGGTTGGAACAGTTGAGCTGGCTCCAAAAAAAACGGAGGACTTAATCACCTATGAAGGTGCTCCCGCTGTTTCTTTTACTGCTTATTTGGATGAGGGACAGGATATTCCAAGCGTAGATGAAGCGGTAGTATCTAAAATGAAAGAACTGGAAGATACACTGCCTGACTCAATTGAGCTTGTTCCTTATTATTCTCAGGCAAATTTGGTAAATGATATTTTTGATGGACTCTATCTTTCACTGGCTATCGCTGTGCTGGCCGTAATTGTTACAAGTGCTCTTGGCTTAACAATTGGCGGAGCAATTGTTGTCGCTATCGCGGTGCCGCTCTCTGTATTGATCGGAATTATTCCTCTGCCTTTTGCAGAAGTAGATCTAAATCAGATTTCCGTTATCGGTGTAATCATTGCACTGGGTATTCTCGTTGATGACTCGATTGTGGTAAATGATAATATTCAACGAAGATTTAAACTTGGTGACAAACCCTTAGCGGGAGTAATCACTGGAGTAAAAGAAGTGTGGGTCTCCATTATCACCTCTTCTTTAGCGATTGTTTTTACATTTTTACCTCTTGTCTTTTTATCAGGAGGAAATGGGGCATTTATTCGGGCGCTGCCTACGGTATTAATTACAACGATCCTTGCTTCTACGATCGTGGCTCTGTTATTTGTTCCGATGATGCGTTTCAGCTTTTATAAAGCATCAAATAAAAAAATATCAAATTCTCCAGGTCTTCTTGGGAAACCGTTAAATTGGATCGCTGATTTTTACGCTGATAAAATTCTTGTTAAAACATCTAAAAAACCTTTTTGGACTGCTTTAATCGGTTTGGTTATTACGACCGCTTTATTTGGACTGGTCGTGCTGACGCCATTTGAATTTTTCCCGGCTGCAGATCGTGAAGAAGTCACGGTTGACGTCACACTGCCTATTGGCACACCGCTTGAAGAAACACAGTCTACGCTGGAAGAGATTGAATCAACTCTTCAGCAGGATGAAGGTGTATCAGAAACTTCCATTTTTGCCGGCACCGGGCTGCCGAATTTATTTAACAGCTCACTTGATACAACCGGGGACTACACAGGTCAGATTGTTGCACGGGTTGACCGTGAAAACCAGACCGCACAAGGACTCATCGATGAGTGGACTGAAGACCTCAGAGCTCAATATCCAGATGCTATTATTTTCATGGAAACAATCCAGCAGGGGCCGCCGGCAGGAGCACCCGTAACCGTAACTGTTACAGGACCGGAATTAACCCAGTTAATTTCACTTCGCGACACTGTGATGGATGAGATTGATGCATTGGGCGTCGATCTGGTGCTTGATAACATCGGGGAAGAAGAGCCGACGATTTCTTATGTGCCTGATCGTGACGCATTAAATGAGAATGGTCTGACGATTCAGGAAGTCAGCCAGCAAATTCGATTAATCACAGAAGGAATTCCAATGGCAAGCTTTGATGACGGAGTAACCGAACGTGATATGAAGCTTCTTGTCGATCCGGTCGATCAGGGTGAGGAGATTGATCTGGCTGAAATTGAACTGCCGGCGCAAACTCAAACCGAAGGTCCTCCTTCTCTCGTTTCGCTGGATGAATTAGTAACTGCTGAAGAAACAACCCAGCTTCAACGAATTCCTCATGAGGACGGAGAGCGTGCCATTACGATTCGCGCATTCCCTGGGGAAGTGGAAGATCTTGAAGCAAAAGTAACGGATATTGTTGAAACAGTCCGCGGCGATCTGACAGACAGTGATTACAGCCTTACAATCGGCGGAGAAAATGAAGCTCAAGATGATTTCTTCTCAGAAATAATTATTTTGTTCACCATAGTCATTTTCTTAGTATATGTATTGATTGCCTTCCAATTTAACTCTTTGTCACTGCCTTTATTAGTGCTCGTGGCTGTCTATTTGGCAATTGCAGGAGCAATTCTCGGACTCTTTGTTACCCAAACGCCAATCAGTTTCTTAGCTGTGATGGGGATGGTCTCCCTAACCGGAATCGTCGTTCGAAATTCAGTTGTGCTGATTGACTTTATCGAACAGGGTCTCCGTGATGGCATGAAAGTAAAAGACGCAGTAATTGAATCCGGCCGAGTGCGAATCCGGCCAATCCTGCTTACTGCCTTTACTTCTATTGTGGCATTAATTCCAGTAGCTGTGAGCGGTGATGCTCTGTTCACACCTCTGGCTGTAACGATTATTTCAGGCATTCTGTTCTCTACTTTACTGACACTCGTTATTGTGCCAATGCTTTACATCGTGTTTTTGAAATTCAGAAGACGCGGCAAAGAATTAAAAAGATCTGGACAATTTTAGTCGTTCAGAAACGCTATAACCCAATTTAAAATAGCTGTACCGGTCCATTTCTGCACTTGTCGCTCGCGGAATGGGCCGGTACTTTTTTTACTTTTTCTTTTCAAATTACTACTAAACGGTTTAAACTAATATTTCTTTAATCCCCTTCCAATAAAAAGTATTATTTAAGTTATCAACACACCATTGATAATGGCCATCCTCGCAATTAGGAGAATAAAAATTGGCAGAAATAAAGCTGTAGATTAGAACATAAAAATACAATTTTTTTCTGACGCTTTCACCTAAAGTTGAAATAATAATGTTTAGATACCTCTCCTTTATATTTGCATTTAGCTCATTATACATATCAAAACATACCCACCCGATTGCAATATCAAATAAGTTGTCACCATACATTGTCATTAATCCAAAATCAATTAACCCTGTAATCTTTCCGCTATCATTAACCATTACATTTCCGGGAAAAAAGTCTCCATGAATTAGAGAATACTCACCCTCGTAACCCATTGAGAGGATTTCAATTAATTGATTTACTTTTGCATCGTAATGAACCACATCATTTTTAAAATAAGATTCCAGTTCGTTTTGTTTCTTAAAAATTATTTCTTTTAATAAATCATACCAGTTGTTTAATTTTGGTAAATAAATCTGATTATCATTAAATAAAGTGAAACCTTCAAGAGCAGATGTTACTTCAACCGATTTCAATTCAATAGCTGCATAAAGATAGGTTTCCATCATTTTATTTTGTTGCTGATCATTTATTTCTGAAAACATGCATTGCAGATTACGGCCATTGATTCGTTTTTCAATCGTTACTAACATGCCACTTTCTTCAAAGGCATCGTAAATATAAGGAAGCTCGTAGTTTAAAGGGTTTGATTGAACAGCAGAATAGAATGCCTTTAGATTTTGTTGCTTATCGGCATCGGACATAGCGTTATACAACTTCAAAACTTTATCATCGTCATAAATATAAACCTCTGCTTCCATACCCGAACCTAAAAAATCTGATTCAGTAATATTAAATTTATCCAATATTATTGATTTCGCTTTATTTGTCATCAGACACCTCTAAAAATTCGTATTTGCTAAAAAAAAATCAACAGTTCCTTTGATCTAACTCTAACCATTGTAACAATAAATACCGTTCGCAGTTCTTATGATATAGAATATGATTTATAATTAACCTTAAAAAAGAAGTCCAATTCATAGGAGAACTGGACTTCTTTTTTGTAAACTTATTCTTTTATTTTACCATTGAACCAAATCACTAAAATGATCCTGCTCTACTTGTCAATTACTGATCTGTGCATGTTCTGACTCTTTGCCATCAACCGAAACCGATGTCACGGAATATGAGCCGGCGTCATTATCCACAGTTATGCTTTTTCGCTCAAAGTAACTGATACTGTCAATCAGATCTTTTGATCCGTCTTCAAGCTCCTCATATACTCTGTACCCAACAACTTCCAGGTCACGAACTGCGTGCCAGGAAAGCTGTGTGCCCGATATTTCAACATTTTCAGGTGGAGTGGGAGTGTACTCCAACTCTTCCGGTTCATCTTCAACCAGCTCTGTATAAACTACTAATCGATCGGGATACTCCCCGGAATCACGGTTAAATGATCCAGTGCAGGTGATTAGATTTAAATTACGTGAATCGGACGTCCCAAAGATCTTTTCTATAGGTGCTTCATCAGTTGCATAGGACTCCAATGAAGTTACTGCAAAAGTCAGCTCTTCCCCTTTTTCTCCCGTAACGATTATTTCATCACCTTCTTGTAAATCACGCAGATTGAAAAAGATAGCCGGCCCCTCATAGCTGTCCACATGACCGGCAAGCACCGCATTGCCAATTTGGCCTGGCTTAACACCGGGCTCGAACCACCCTATTTCATTTACATTTTCAGGAACTTCCATCGCTCCATCATCGAGCAGGCCGACGTTGATAATATCAGCATTAATGTCTAATGAAGGAATCGTCAGTGCAACGGGAGTTAAAGGCTCAACATCCGGCTCTTGAACCACAGCAAGCTCTTCGAATTTTTTCTGATCCCGCTCTAATATTGGAAACTCTTCGTCTGTGTTTTTTGCTATTTTTTCAGTGAGAGAACCCAGCTTTTCATCCCCCTGTGACTGGCTGTTTTCCTCTGTACTCTTTGGCTCAGGTTGGGCCTTAAAGTTTTCGTTCGCAAGGATTACTCCATAACTGATAAGGAAAACGGTTAATGCCAATCCTATGGTTATTGATATTTTTTTCATCAACTTTCTCACCTCACCCATTTAAAAGTATTGTTTAATTAGGACAGTTTTAATCTTCTATAAAAAGAAAACGTCAAAGGAGCACATTTAGATCAGTTTTTCTAATCTTTTTCATATTTTTATTTTAGCAGCTGTTCATCTCTTCCGCTTTTTTATTATTAAAAAGGTAACAGAATACAATCATGCTTCCTTTGCCAGTTCCTTTCCTCTATAATTATTTATACCGCATATAAAAGGAGTCGAGTAAAAAATGAGCGAACAAAAGAAAGTGAGCCTTCAGGATCTGGTAAAACAGCAGCTGGCAAATAAGAAAAATCAAGCGCAATCAAATGCCAAAAACCCTGGAAACTCAAACGAAAAAAAAATGAAGAGCCAGCAGGCAAAAAAAGTAGCGAATACGAGAAGAAAAGCCGGAGGTTCTTAAGGACTAAGGGTAAAGCAAAAAACACACAGCCGGCAATCGGCTGTGTGTTTTGTTTTTATCTGTTTCGTCCTCTTTTGCCCTGTGCAGGTTTAGGTGATGTGTGGCCGCCTTTATATCTCTGCTGTCTTTTAATATTTTTTTCAATTTTGTCCTCACGGCGTTCCTTTGCACTCATGGAATCTTTGTTGGAAGTAGTCTCTTCTCCAGTTGGGTGTCTGTCAAAATCAGCCGGATTAACCTGGACCGTTTTTCTGGGGATTTCATATTGAATTCCCTGCTCGATATCCCTCATTAGGTCTTTGTCTTTTGGCGCTGCCAATGTATAAGCAACACCCGTTTCTCCCGCTCTTCCTGTTCGTCCGATTCGATGGATATAGCCTTCTACATCTTCTGGTACATCGTAATTAAATACATGGGTAATTCCTTCAACATCAATTCCCCGTGAAGCAACATCAGTTGCCACAAGCAGCTGAAGCTTGGCTGTTCTAAACTGCTTCATGACATTTTCCCGTTTGGACTGAGACAGGTCGCCATGTAATTCACCAACCAGATAGCCGCGGGATTTCAGATCGCCATATAATTTGCTGACTTTACGGATTGTTCGGCAAAAGATAATGCCTAAAAATGGTCTTACCTCATCCACCGTTTTACATAAAGCCCCCAGCTTCTCCCGATCGGATACTTCAATGACAAAATGCTCAATTTCTTCAACCATGCTCGCTTGATCGCGAATTTGTACAGTCTCTGGAGAAGTCATATGTCTTTTCGCCAATTTACGGATATCCTTGGACAGGGTAGCTGAGAACAATCCAATTTGCTTGCCGCCGCCCGTTTGTTCAATGATATGTTCAACTTCTTCTAAAAAACCAAACTGAAACATCTGGTCCGCTTCATCAATGACGATGTTTGAGACTGTTGAAAGATCAATCGTTTCTCTTCTCATATGATCGAGAAGCCTGCCCGGTGTGGCAACGGCGATCTGAACCCCGCGTGATAAGCGTTTAATTTGCTTATCTAAGTCCTGTCCTCCATATATCGACAGTACGGATGGCTCCGTTTCACTAATCTGCAATTTCTTGAGCTCGTCTGTCACTTGAATCGCTAATTCTCTTGTTGGCGTTAAAATCAATGCCTGAAGGGTTTGTTGTTGGCTGTCTATCTTTTGCATCATTGGCAGCAGATAAGAGAGTGTTTTGCCTGTCCCTGTTTTTGCCTGGACTAATACATCCTTGCTTTGTAGTAAAAGCGGAATCGCTTTTTCTTGTACGGGAGTTGGTGTTAAAATCATTTGTTCCTCTAATTTATTTGCTAATTCTTTTGAAATCCCTAAGGATAAAAATTCTTTCATGTGTTTCACCTCTTTTTTTATTATACCTCTATTTAACTGGAACTTCGCTCTTCGTTTGTTGAAGTCTCACTTAAGATTCACATAATCATCTGCTATACTAGTTTAATAATGCTATTGAAGGAGATCCCCATGAACATAATGATCACAGGCGCCACAGGTTTTGTTGGCACAAAATTAATGAAATCCCTGCTCAATGAAGGGCATACGCTCTATCCTATCATACGCAGCGAGAAAAAAATAAACCAATTCCTTGCAAACATTTCAGAAGAGGAATCTTCCCGTGTACACCCTATTGCCGGGGACATTACTCAGCATGAACTTGGCCTTGCAACCGCAACACAAATTGAACTGACAAATCGTATTGATATTCTTTATCATACAGCTGCCTTTTTATCATTTAATCCTGCTGATAGAGATAAAACTTTTTTTGTTAACGTAGAAGGAACCAGACATGCAATCAGCCTTGCCAAAAAATTGAGCATTCCTTCCTTTTACCACGT
Organism: Jeotgalibacillus sp. S-D1; assembly: GCF_004358665.1. Taxonomy (GTDB): domain Bacteria; phylum Bacillota; class Bacilli; order Bacillales; family Jeotgalibacillaceae; genus Jeotgalibacillus. The sequence goes on from NZ_SMZR01000002.1 coordinate 58,261, forward strand.
GAGTACTGCATACACTCTTGGAATGGATACTTATAGTGAAGAAACCTTGCATTCCACTGATCGGGAATTTGTAAATGACTATGAGGAGAGCAAATGCTTAGCAGAACATCTTGTTTGGGAACAAAGACATGAATTTAACATTAGTATTTTCAGACCTGCCATCATTGTCGGCGATTCCAACACAGGCGAAGCCGACACTACCTTTGCACTATATGGCTTATTAAAAGCTGTGGGATTAATTAAGAAGCTTGCCGACCGGGGCAGAATTAGTGCAGATGAAACCATTCATCTATTAAGTAATGGAGAAGCGTCAAATAATGTGGTGCCTGTTAATTATGTTGTTGATGTTTTAACAGCCGCTGTTGCTCATGCTGAAGCCAGTACCATTTACCATATCGCCAACAATGAAGCGCCTTCTAATAAAAAAGTGGTCGAATGGATAAAAGAAATCAGTGGAGTAGATCAGCTAGAGATTGTGGAAGATTCGAGCCGATTAACAAAAAAAGACGAAGTAATTAATGAACCCATGAGCGTGTTTCATTCCTACCTGACGCGGACTGTCATCTTTGAAGATTCGAATACAAAAAAATTGCTCTTTAAAGCAGGCAAGCAGCCGATTAATCTAACCCACGTCCGCTACCGCATGCTTATTGAAACCTACTTTACTAAATGATTCAAAGAAGGACGAGCTTCCCGCATGGAGAAGCTCGTTTTTAAAAATCGAAAGAAAATTTATTTTTTTTTTCAAAAAACTATTTCGTAAATCTAATGGTAATTATTTAGGTGGAAAAGGGTTTAAAAAGGCATAAATACAGGATTTTACTTAGATAGTCTATGGAAATTATCGTGCAATAATTTGCATGGTTTTAAGTAAAATTTACTAATCATTGCTATAACAGGATTTTGAAAGCGATTTACTCCCTATAATCTCCTATTTACTTCAAGTTGAACCTTGTGTATATTATTTAATATTCAGATAATTCAAACGAAGAGGTGGTAGGAATGCAGGGAATCATTGATTCAGTTAATAATTTTCTTTGGACGTACATTTTGATTGGCGCTTTACTAGGTGCTGGGCTTTACTTTACGATTACTACCCGATTTGTACAGTTTCGTTATGTGAAGGAAATGTTCAGGGTACTGGGCGACAAGTCGGTGGTCGTTGATGGAATGAAAAGCATTAGTTCTTTTAAATCTTTTTCTATCGGAGCAGCAACAAGAATTGGTACAGGAAATTTAGCCGGGGTAGCCGTTGCGATTGTGATAGGCGGTCCTGGTGCAGTGTTTTGGATGTGGGTTGTGGCACTATTGGGGGGTGCGACAAGCTTTATTGAGAGCACGCTCGCTCAAATTTACAAAGTTCGTGATGGACAGGCTTACCGCGGCGGACCGGCCTATTATATTGAAAAAGGGCTGAATAAACGCTGGCTGGGCATCATCTTTGCGGTTTTAATTGCCGTAACCTTCGGCTTGATCTTTAACTCTGTTCAAAGCAATACGATTTCATTGGCATTTGAAAGTGCTTTTGGCATTGATCGTCTGGTTGTAGGCGGAGTTGTTACATTATTAACCGGTTTAATTATATTTGGCGGGGTTCACCGTATTGCAAACTTCTCAAGCATCATTGTTCCAGTAATGGCTCTTCTATATGTTGGGATTGCAATTGTTGTTATCGCATTGAATTTTTCTGAAATCCCGGCAGTATTCGGCTTGATCGTAAGCAATGCATTTGGCTTTGAAGAAGCGCTTGGCGGCGGTATTGGTGCAGCAATTATGCAAGGTGTCCGTAGAGGATTATTCTCGAATGAAGCCGGTATGGGTAGTGCTCCGAATGCTGCGGCTACAGCCAATGTAAGCCACCCTGCGAAACAGGGTTTTATCCAGACGCTTGGTGTTTATGTTGATACGCTGATTGTGTGTTCGGCGACAGCCTTTATTATCCTGGTTAATACAGATTACCAGGCTTCAGGATTGGAAGGCATTCAGCTGTTACAAAGCTCTTTAGCTCTTCAAATCGGTGACTGGGCCGGAATTTTTGTAGCAGCAGCAATCTTTATGTTTGCCTTTAGCTCGATTATCGGAAGCTATTATTACGGCGAAACGAATATCGAATTTATTAAGAAAAGCAAAATTTCTTTAAATATCTACCGTTTCCTGACAATGGGCCTTGTTATGTTTGGATCATATGCAGGACTGGGACTTGTTTGGGCACTGGCAGATGTGTTTATGGCGTTGATGACTATCATTAATATCATTGGAATTGTTCTTTTAGGTAAGATTGCCATTATAGCGCTTAAGGATTACGAACGGCAGCGTGGTCTAGGTCTGGATCCAACCTTCAGCCCTGGCAAGCTAGGCATCAAAAATACAGAGTGCTGGGACGAAATCCGAAAAGAACACGATAAAGTATCTTAATTTAATAACGAAAAAACCGCCAAGCTGCCGTCTGAACAGTTTGGCGGTTTTTGATATTAGATGTTGCAGGAGCCATCGCTGCAGTTGTCATTCTGGCTGCTGTCATCCTTGCTGCCAGTATAGATAAGCGGGGCTGAGTTTTGCTCTTCCCAAACTTTGTGCAAAACTTCGGCAAATACCTCAGGCGGCTGAGCACCGGATACGGCATATTTGCCGCCAAATACAAAGAATGGAACACCTGTTACACCAATTTGTGATGCTTCATTAATATCCCGCTCTACACTGCTGTTATAATCCTCAGCACCGAGAACGCGTTCTGCTTCTGCAGGGTCCAGCCCCGCTTCTTCAGCCAGCTGGATTAATGTCTGATGTTCCCCAATGTGTCGGGATTCAGTAAAGTAAGCTTTCAAAAGCAGCTCCGTCATCTCACCCATTTTCCCCTGCTCTGCGGCATAATGAGTTAACCGGTGAGCATCCCGCGTATTCGTGCGCTTCATTTTATCAAAATCGTAGTCAAGACCTACTTCTTTCGCTTGCTGAGCAACGCCCCTGGTCATTTCCTTTGCACGATCAATGGACATGCCATATTTGCCTGCCAGAGTTTCGTACATATCCTTCGAAGCATCAAGCGGTGCAGCTGGATCTAATTCAAAGCTTTTGTATACTATCTCGACCTGATCTTTATGCTCAAAGGCAGCTAACGCATTTTCAAATTTTCTTTTTCCTATATAACAAAACGGACAAACATAATCCGACCAGACTTGTACCTTCATTTTCATCTCTCCTAAATAGAATAATACCTTGTACTTAGTATATAACCACAGGTTTAGGGATAACTCGAGAAATTTGCCTGTCTTTTCTTTTCACTTCTATGCCGCTTCTGCTCTGTAATCATTATTTAATAGATAATCCCTTCATTTAATATTTGCAATAAAAAACTGACCTCTCAATGAGCTTGAGAGGTCAGCATCCATCCGCTTATTCTAAATCAAGATCTGTAACGGCCCCTTTTGATGAGGACGAAACAAGGTGAGCATATTTTGCCAGTACACCATTTCTGTGCTTGGCTGCTGGTTTTACCCATGCCTTTGCCCGCTGTTCAAGCTCTTCTTCCGATATGGCAAAGTTGATTTCCTGCGTATCACTGTCAATTGTAACAATGTCCCCTTCTTTCAATAGACCAATAGGACCGCCTGTATGAGCTTCCGGTGATACATGGCCAATTACAAATCCATGTGATCCGCCTGAAAAGCGTCCATCCGTCATCAGTGCTACCTTTCCGCCTAATCCGCGGCCCACAATCATTGCAGTAATCGACAGCATTTCGGGCATACCAGGACCGCCCTTTGGACCAACATGGCGAATCACCAGTACGTCGCCTTCTTTAATTAAATTATCTTCAATTGCTTTTGTTGCCTCCGCCTCGCTGTCATAGACACGTGCCGGACCTTCAAAACGGCTGATTTTTTGTCCGGACATTTTAGCCACAGCGCCATCTGGTGCAAGATTTCCCCGAAGTACCACCAAAGGCCCATTAGGTTTAAATGGTTCGTCAAATGGACGGATAACCGACTGCCCCTCTTTTAATGAAGAAACTTCAGCTAGATTCTCAGCTACTGTTTTCCCAGTCACTGTCAGGCAGTCTCCATGAAGCAAACCATGTTCATGCAATAATTTCATTACTGCCGGCACACCGCCAACTTCAAATAAATCCTGCATGACATATTTCCCGCTAGGCTTTAGATCAGCTAAATGAGGTGTGTTTTGGCGAACCCGCTCAAAATCATCCAATGATAAATCTACCCCAGCTGAATGGGCCATCGCAAGCAGATGCAAGATGGCATTGGTAGAACCGCCAAGAACCATCACAACCGTTATGGCATTTTCAAATGCTTCTTTCGTCATAATATCCCGAGGATAAATTTCTTTTTCAAGCAGCTTAACAACCAGTTCACCCGCTTGGCGGCATTCTGATTCTTTATAATCATTCACTGCAGGAGTGGAAGAAGAACCCGGGATACTCATGCCAAGCGCTTCAACAGCGGCTGCCATTGTATTCGCTGTGTACATCCCGCCGCATGCTCCGGCACCTGGACAGGCATGGCATTCTACTTTATACAGCTGCTCATCATCGATGATACCTTCCTGATATTGTCCCACTGCTTCAAATGAAGACACGATATCAATGTCTTTTCCATTCAGCTTTCCTGGCTGAATCGTTCCTCCATACACATACACAGAAGGAATGTTCATGCGGGCGATTGCCATCACACATGCCGGTGTCGTTTTATCGCACCCGCCTATTGCGACAATGCCGTCCAGCCGCTCTGCATTAGCGACAGTCTCTATGGAGTCTGCAATGACTTCACGGCTTGGAAGAGAATAAAACATGCCCTCATGCCCCATAGCGATACCATCTGAAACCGTAATTGTGTTAAAAATCATTGGAGCCCCGCCGCCGTCTTTTGCTCCGGCTTTTGCTTTTTGGGCTAATTGATCAATATGTATATTGCATGGGGTCACTTCGCTCCATGTACTGGCGACTCCAATCATCGGCTTCTTAAAATCCTCATCCTTAAAACCGACTGCGCGAAGCATGGACCGGTTCGGTACCCGATTCACACCTTCACTGATCACTTTGCTGCGAATACGCAAATCTTTCTTGCTTTCCATCGCCCTCATCCTTTCAACACTTCTATTGTCAGACGATTTAGGTAAATCGAGACTGTGTATTTCATATAATACTAACTTCTGACATCATTCGCAATAAATATTCTGAATATATGGATATTAGAATAATTTAAAGCGTTTACATAGTTTTCACCTTTCCTGCAGTTAACTCTGCCCGTTTTATTGAAAACCCACACAATAACGCCATTTTTATCATATAAAGTAAGTAGCTTACTAGTTTTTAGAATGAATTAACGGATGTACCGCTTCGATCTTGAGTCGTCGACATTCAGAGAGAAACTAGGCAGAAAAAAGATGATTAACAAATCCAGATGGGGGAGTTCTTTTGAAAAGTAATACACGAATGCTGTTGTCGACAGTTGCGGATATCGTCATTATTTTTATCGCTGTAACCGGAAGCTGTTATCTGCTCATCGGCCTTCCATTTATGGAATTTACCCGAGAAGCAATATATTTAACACTTCTTTACTCACTCACATTTATTGGAAGTTTTCTATATTTCCATGTGTACAAAAACTTTTGGCGATTTGTGAGCGACCATGATTTTTACCTCATATCTAAATCTTCAATTTTGTCTATTTTAATTTGCTGGAGTTCTCAGATCATTCTACATGAGATTAATGGATTTTCCATCCCAGTCACCTTATTTATCTTAAGCTGGTTTTTTATTGTGTTTGGATTATCCTTCGCTCGAATTGCAGCAAGGATTGTTCACGGATTAAACGAAACCGTGAATACGAATGGAAAACCGACGTTAATTATAGGAGCAGGCAATGCTGGGAGACTTGTACTTAATGAATTAAAAAAATCACATAATTCCCCGCTTTATCCAGTTGCAATAATTGATGATGCGATTGATAAATTTGATTCAGAGATTTTTGGCATTCCCGTTGTGGGCACTCGCCATGATATTCAAAAAGTCATTAAAAAATATGGCATTGAAATGGTGATTATCGCGATCCCTTCTGCTCCGGGGCACGAGATTGCAGATATTGTAAATGTTTGCAAATCAAATCAAATTGATGTTAAAATTTTTCCGCGTATCAATGATCTTATTAACGGCCGGATCACTACCTCGATACGTGAAGTTAAGGTGGAAGACTTACTGGGAAGAGCGCCAATTGAACTTGACCTGGAGTTAATATCAAGCTACTTAAAAAATAAAACTGTGCTGGTTACAGGAGCCGGGGGATCGATTGGGTCAGAGTTATGCCGACAGATTTCCGATTTTAATCCTGCTGTGCTGCTTTTGCTCGGCCACGGAGAGAACAGCATTTACCTGATTGAAAATGAACTCAGAAAACGGCATCCGGAATTACCCATCGTACCTATTATCGGAGACGTTCAGGATCGCAAGCGTATTCAAAGCGTATTTGCCCAGTACAAACCGCAGGTCATCTTCCATGCGGCTGCTCATAAACATGTTCCCCTAATGGAGTATAACCCTACTGAAGCGATCAAGAACAATGTTTTTGGAACAAAAGTGATGGCGGAATGCGCACATGAAACAGGTGCTGAAAAATTTGTGCTCGTATCCACAGATAAGGCCGTTAACCCGACAAGCATTATGGGGGTAACTAAACGTATAGCTGAGCTTTATGTCCAGCATATTAACGCACTAAGCAATACACATTATGCGGTTGTCCGTTTTGGTAATGTGCTCGGGAGCCGTGGCAGTGTCATTCCATTATTTAAAAAGCAAATTTTAGAGGGCGGACCTCTCACCGTTACGCACCCTGATATGACCAGATATTTTATGACCATACCTGAAGCAGTTCAATTAGTCATTCAGGCGGGCGGCCTTGCCCATGGCGGGGAAACCTTTGTTCTTGATATGGGAGAACCCGTTAAAATAAGTGATCTGGCAAAAAACCTTATTACGCTTTCAGGTCTTGTACCCGATAAAGATATATTAATTTCCTACACCGGAATGCGGCCTGGAGAAAAACTTTACGAGGAACTTCTTTCCACTGAAGAAGGAAACAGTTCATCGAAACATGAGTTAATTTTCATTGCCAAACCGGTCGACATTCAAACCTACAATATGCCTGCACATATACAGCGCTTGGAGGAATGCATTCAAGTTAAGGAAAATGAGAATGCCAACCTTAATATAAAAATAGTCTTAAAGGAAATCGTGCCTTCATTTCAGCTGTCTGACAGCGACGGCGATTTGTGAATAACATGAGCAGCTGTTCTTTCTTCCATTCAAAAAACCCCCGGTACAATTTTATGAATCCAATGCAGATTCATAAATGAGGACTGGAGGTTTTTTGTTACTGCTTATATTTATTAATCTGCTGTAAAATTTCATTAAGCTGCTGCTGGTCTTTGGCTGTTAGGTCTTTTTCTGCTTTTAACCCCCCCACTCCATTTGCCACACCGACAATTTGAGCAGGAGTTTTTATCCGGTCAACTACAATATCACCATCATTGCCGATAATGCCGCCAGCAACCAGTCTGGTCTGATTGCGCTTTTCTTCACCTTGTATATTGGTGTAAAAGTCACGGATATAATCGATTAAATAAAGAACTGTATGCGGAAAAGCAGCCCGCACATCCAGGCGGTAGCAGGTAATGGTGCTCTCGTTGGCTTTAAGAATAAATTCAGGACTGAAATTGTTGATTCCGCCGTCAAGCGCAAGTCCCCCTTTTTTTATATAGGAGGCAAAAGAAGGCGGTATGACATTTGAGGAGGAGGTAAAAGAGATTAAGCTGTCTATTTTCAAAAAAAGATCTTCATCCCCTGTGACCAGCTTAATTGAGTTTTTGGAGTATTTAGGGAGCAAATAATTCAGCGTCTTTACAATTTCTTTTGTTTTATCATTATTCCTGGAGCTTAAATAAATATTGCTTCCCCTTTCAGCTAATCGCAGCGCTAACTTTGACCCCAGGTTTCCAGCTCCGTATATCATGATGTTTTTATTGACGAGATCATCATGAAAATGATGCCGCAAAAACAGATCTGCCGCCTCAAGCGTTGTATCATTAGGCTTGTAGGCTATAATGGTAGCTTTTTTTACAATTTTTTTGGCAATGCTCATTAAGTCAATTTCCTTCTTCGATTCAATATCCACAAACAAGAATTGAACGTTAGAATCCAGCAGGGAAAAGCTTTGCGCCGCATTTTCGGGGCTTGTAACCAGAAAATTGATTGCTTCATACCCTAAAGCCGATCTTCTGGGAAGAACAGCAAATTGCTCGGATTCACGGGCTGATGTACCAACCGTTGCAATCCGGCATTCAAAAAGACAGCTGAAGCTCTTTAATTCGCGCTCAATTTTAGATTTAATGTCCACATGATCACCTTTCTTTCCTTCAGGTGCAAGGGTGGAGACTGATTGAGTTTTGTCCAGGTTCAAATACGTCAGCAGCAGGCTGTTTAGAGGAATTAGTTTCTTATTTCACGCAGCAGACAATCAATCACTCTATTTTGCTGATGGGGGGTCAGGTTTGATCCAGAAGGAAGACAAAGTCCGGTTTCAAAAAGTTTATCTGACAGACTTTCATTTTCTATGTGAGGAAAATACTCATATTGTTGATACAACGGCTGCAGATGCATCGGCTTCCACAATCTTCGTGCCTCTATATTTTCATTGTTTAAGGCAGCAATGAGCTGTTCAGGTGATGATTTGATGATGGTGGGATCGATCGTCAAAGCCGTCAGCCATCTTGTGGACCTGCCAAACAATGACTCTGGCATCCACTCAATGCCATTCAGGCCGCTAAATGCTTCCTCATATCGCTTAAACACATTTCTTCTGGCGTCGACCCTGTCATCAAGCACCATCAGCTGACCCCGCCCAATCCCGGCAAGGATATTGCTCATACGGTAATTGTATCCAACTTCACTGTGCTGATAATGTTCAGATCCGTCCTTTGCCTGAGTGGACCAGAACCGGATTTTATCTAATGCCGCCAAATCTTCTGATACAATCATGCCGCCATTTGAGGTGGTGATGATTTTATTGCCGTTAAACGAATAAATGCCGAACTTTCCGATTGTCCCGCTCGCTTTTCCTTTATAGGTAGCACCAAGTGATTCTGCGGCGTCTTCGACGATCGGCACTTGGTATTGATCACAAATTGCTTTGATTTCATCCATATCAGCACTTTGTCCGTATAGATTAACCACCACAACTGCTTTGGGAATCGTCCCCTGCTCCTCGGCCTGAAGGAAAGCACGCTTTAAGGCGGCAGGACTCATATTCCAGGACTCAGGTTCTGAATCGATGAAAACAGGCGTGCCGCCTTCATACAGAATCGGATTAGAACTGGCAACAAAAGTAAAGGACGAACAAAAAACAGTATCTCCCCGTTTGACACCAATTACACGAAGCGCCAAGTGAATAGCTGCTGTTCCAGATGTAACGGCAACCGCTCCGCCGATTCCTGCATAATCTGCGACTTCTTCTTCAAATCGGGTAATATGCGGTCCTACCGGGGCTATCCAGTTCGTATCAAACGCTTCAGCGACATAAAGCTGTTCAGCTGCTCCAAGATGTGGCGGAGAAAGAAAGATTCGCTCATTTTTAGACCCCATACATTTTTTCACTTCTCTTTCTTTGGATGGTCCATCCTTAGTCTAAAGGCTGAAGGGGCTCGCTATCCGCTTGATTAATCTATGTCTAAAGCAATTGGTTTAATTTCTCTTCAATGCCTGCATTTTTAATAATGTTTGACCAGCTGAATGCACGGACAGCCTCTTCGCAAATTCCTTGCGGCTTGCTTTGATCGAGCTGAGTATCCAGGTTTTCCAGGGATTCGTTAATTGTAATAAAATTCATATTCTGCTGTTCCATGAACTGGTTTACCCACTGATAATCTGTGGTAATGATCTTCAAATCCATTGCTAAATACTCCAATAGCTTCGTTGAGGTCTGCAAATTAAATGGATAGGTATCGGGCATATAGTTGATTCCGTAAACAGCCTGTGAAGCATACTTTGGAACATCCTGATAAGGGACATCCCCTGTAAATATGATATTTTCCACTTTACCGAATTCTTTATGGATATGATCAGGGACCGTACCAATCATTAAAATCGTCCGTTTTTCTTTCTGCTCTTTAAAGTGCCGCAATAGTTTTTCAGTCTTTCTTTCCTTTGCCATAGAGCCAATATAAACACAGTCATACAGCTTAACCTGTTCCCGGAAACGAAAAAAAAGATCGTCCACCCCCATGTCCCGCTGAAGCGATTCGACCCCGTCTGTAAAGTTCATTTCAGATTCAACCAGCTGATTTAAAAAAATACGAAGAGCTGGAACTGTATTGATCCTGCGTTTTATTTTATTTTTTAATTTTGGAAATATGCCAGTAGATAAGGAGACATATTCCTGAATAATCGGCACCTCTTTCGTACCGTGTATATCGATCCCCGGAAACGTCCAGACAGCGTCAAAGTCGCGAAGCGTAAACCCATCTATCGCTGAGGAATCGTAAAGCTTATAGTTCAGATCTTTTGAATTAAAATAGTTAATGGATGCATCAATTTGCGGCAGATAGGACTTTGTAGAACGCATCATTACGATTTTTTTCATTTTGTCCCTCCCACTTCCTGTCACCGCCATTTATTAAAGGTACGTTTCATCCTTCTCCCGTTTTCGGATGAATTTTGCAGGGGTGCCATAGGCGACAACATAATCCTCAAAATCTTTTGTTACGGTAGCTCCTGCCCCTATCACTGTATGACTTCCAATCGTTGTTCCATGCAGGACGCGCGCGCCGATAGAAATCGCTGTATTCATTCCGAGTATCGTATTTCCACCTAAATGGGCACCGGGTCCCACACTTGAGTAATCCCCGATGACCGTATCATGGGCCACTGAACCCAGGGTGTTAACAATGCAATGCTCTCCCATTTTCACGTCGCTGTTTACAATTGCTCCTGCCATAATAACAGTACCTGCTCCTATATCGCACCGCGGACTAATATAGGCAGTTGGATGAATCAGCACGATAAATGGAAATTCCTTGTTTTCTCTTTTTATTTTATCGGCAACTTTTTTTCTGCTCCAATTATCGCCGATCGCAATTAAACCTCCATGAATAGGTGCTGTGATCTTGCTGATGCATGAAGTATCACCCAATATCGGGTATCCTTGAAAATGCTTTGAGCGATTGGGGTCATCATCAATTAAACCAAACAGCCTGTAATGGGGAATATGTTCAATTAAATCAATTATTACTTTTGCGTGACCTCCGCAGCCGAACAATATAAGGTTTTTAGCCAAGCTTCACACCACCTGATTCTGAAGGATTATTTTATTGATAATTGTTGATAAATCGTTTCCATTTCCTGAAGAACGATGGGCAGGGAATAATACTGTTCAATTTTTACTCTTCCGTATTCTCCAAACTTTTCAGCCAGCTCCTGATCCTGAAGTAATTCACAGCAGGCATCTGCAAGTCGTCCTGGAGATTTAACCGGTATAAGAAATCCATTTTTGCCGTCCTCAACCAGATCCCTGATGCCTCTTATATTTGAACCGATAACCGGTATTTTCATCGCCATCATTTCCATTACGGAGCGTGGAAGCCCTTCCCGCAGCGATACGAGCAGGCCGATATCCGTAATACTTAAAACAGAAGGAACATCTGATACAAAGCCTAAGCACTTTATCCATTTGCTCAGATTTTTCTTTTCAATGACATCCTTTATTAATTCTTCGTTGCTCCCCTTCCCAATAAGCAAGATGACAAAGTCATCAGATTGCTTCTTTAACCTTTCACAAGCACCTACCACATCGATTTGTCTTTTGTTTTCATTAAATTCAGCGATATGCGTAATCACTTTAGACGTTGAATTAATCCCCAACTCTTTTTTTATCTGGTATCGATGTTGTTGGGAAAAATGAGCAGAGCAAAATTGGTCCGTATCAATTCCCACTCCATGAACATGATCAATCTTTGCTGCGGAAAATAAGTTTCCGGCTTCTTTCAAGTCATCGTTATTGGTAACAATTATTTTGGTTGTTTTAAATGCAGCGATTTTTTCCATAGCCTTGTAGAAGAGATTTTTGCTCCAATGTTCATTTTCATTGAAATGAAATCCGTGGGCAGTGTAGATCGTAATCTGTTTCTTTGTTGATGCCATTCTGGTGAGAAATGATGCAATAGGCGTATGCAGATGGACGATTGGGTAGTCCCTGCACACGCTTTTTATTTCTTTATAAGCCTTGAAATTGTTCCAATCAATCAATGTTCTGCTAAAAGGTACATGATGAACCTTGACACCCAAACGGGTTAAGCATTCAACAGGTCCATTTTCTGTATTTGTCGCAACCCCAACCTCAAACCCTTTATCAAGGAAATATTGAATATGAGGAATCAGGAAGGCTTCCACTGTCCGTGCGATCGTTGTAACAAAGAGAATTTTGTTCCTCATGAGGAGTCTACTTTCTTTTTCTTGTCACCTTTTTTATAAAAAATCAGCGGCAATAATATGGCCATAGCTGCCAGCCTGTAGCGGTAAATCGATCCAATATTCGGCAAACTGAAAGACACAGCAAGAAAAATGGATGAAGCATAAAAGAAAATGATTTTTCCGGTGCTGCTTGAGAAAATTTCTTTGCGGTTTTTCCATATGAAGTAGTAGAGGAAATACCAGCAAAGCATTTCCAGTGCGGAAAGAACATAAATTCCCTGACTGAAAGAAAGCCATTGCCATGGAAACGGCGCAAAAATGGAAAATGGCAGCTGAATAAGCCAGCGGATTTCAGCGGGAAACAACGTTACGATATGAATTCCCGATCCTCCCTCCAAGGCTATTTCATTAATCCGGTCAACTCCCTCTTCCGATGTTGAATTGCCAAATGTTTCAACCACGATGTCACCGGCAGCGGAAGCACTGAATATGCCAATAGCTACAACAAATATCACAAGATTACGAACAAATCTTCCTCTGCCTTTAAGAAACTGAAAAGCCATATAGAGTACGATTGGAATTGCGATCGCCAGTAGAAATTGCGGTCTCATATAACTGATCAATGCAACTCCGCTTGCTCCTATAATTAAATCGCTCAGCCGGACGCTGCGCTTGCTCAAAGAAATAACCAAAAAGCTTGCCAGGACCATCCCGAGTACCACAAATGCATCCTTTAACAGAGAGATGGACCAGAATATCGCACTTGGAAAAAGTGTCCATAACAGAACTGCAGCTAATCCAAATTTCTTACCGCCTACACGGTCACCAATTTCGTAAAGCAGCGGCACTATGATAACGGAAGCCCCTAGGTTAATCAGCTGGGGGATATTCATATCTATGCCAAATAAATTGTATAAAAAACCGACGAAAATGGTATAGGATAGGTTGCCTCTTAACGCATCAAACCATGAATGCGTGGCTAATGCTTTTACCGCGTCCCCATGATAGCTTAGAGCGTCAACATCTCCAGGAAAAAATCCATCCAGGCCGTTTTGATAGGAGTATATTTTTAACCCAATCAATAAAATAAGCCGAACGGATATAGCTGCTAATATAATTTTGATCAGCACGGTTGGATGCTGAAAAAATGTTGATAAGGAAATAGCTAAAAGCGCTGAAAAAAGCACGATTACGCTATAGATCAGCACAGATGGATTGCTAAACGAAACGATCAAACCAAGCAATATGGCAAGGCCGATATAAAAGTACAGCCATTGAAGTTTATCTGTAAAAAATCGGTTATATGTCATTTGATCACCTACCATTCTTTCAAACATAAGACTTATTTATTTTCATTTTTAATACTGGCCAGCTTGTGCTCCAGCAGCTTAATTCCCTGCTGTTTAAAGGAGGAAAGGACATCAACCTTCTTAAAAGAAGCGAACAGAAAGACGATGTACACTCCCATAAACAAAACAATATTCATCAGGAAATGCATGTGGAGAGAAAGGATGCCAAAAAGAAGGCAAACCATCGTAACAAAGGGAAGCAGGATAAGAAAAAAATGGCGAAGATACTCCATCTTTTTTAACCCCATGTCTTTAAAGCACACGAACATTAACATAAGCGGATACAGCATGTAGGAAATAGCTGTACCAAGCGCCACCCCATCTATATAGAAACCCAGACGAATGAACATAAGATTTAAAATCGCATTGATCAATACCCCGCAGCACAGGACCTTCAAATAACTCCATTCCTTATGCACAACCGTTAAATAATGGGCATAAAGCATCGCCCATATATAAAAAAACAACCCAATAATGACGATTCTGGCAGCTGAAATCCCGCTTACGTATTCAGGCATTAACAGCCCCACAAACCAGGGGAATACAAAAAAAGCGGTTCCCAATATTAAAGGGCTGCCATACGACAAGAGAATGGTAGGCTTCAATATGATTGGCATTAACGATTTTTTTTCCCCTGTAGCGCCGTACTGGAAATTAATTTTTGGATACATAACCTGATGAAATACAGCTGGCAGCACCATGATGCCTTGAAAAATAAAGGCAATAATCCCATAATGGCCAACGGATGCCGAATCGAAAAAAGTATAAATCAGGATGCGGTCGAGTGTCGTGAATAAGCTGAGCAGGATCCCGATAAGTGTGATGCGAAAGCCATACGCGAGCATGCTCTTGAACAGCGGTCCATTCCATTTAAGCGGCAGTTTTCTTTTCATCTTTGAACGACTGTAAATAAGGGCGGCAATACATCCAATAAACACGCCTAAAAACAGGCCGTAAATTCCCATGAATACGGCACAAAGAGCCATGACCACATACTGAATGGAACCAATAAAAAGCTGGATGACAGCTACCTTATTAAATCGCTGGCTGGTTAAGAAATAGTGATTATGAAAAAGAACCATATTTTGAAACGGGACTAACAGAAGGGCTAAAATCCCCATAACTGTTTCAGTCATACTCAGCGGAAGGATCAGCAGCACGACAGCACCGATAAATGATCCCCCGGAAGACATCAGCATCCAGGTGTACACGACACTTCTGACTTCATTTGCCTGTTTAAAGCGGCTTTGTCCAAGCAGCCTTGGCACATCCCGGCTGAAGCCATCGAGAATCCCGAACTGCATATAATATCCGTAGACTAAAAACAACGAATAAATCAGCCAAATTCCGTATTCTTCCGGGCCTAATATATTACGGATCCAGATTCCGGTGACAAAAGATACGACGGCCGAGCATGCCGTAACAATAAATAGGATTGAAGGATTTTCTTTATCAGGCTGCATGACCTTTGATAACTCCTTAGCAAGCTAGAGTTGTGGTATCCACTTCTCCCTCCAGATTTTTCTATAGTAATCCTTATTTTTTGTTTCTAATGCGGTCAATAAAGAAGATCAGCCACATGGAGATAATGAGAGCAAGCACGAAAGTAATACCCATAATCACTAAAGGCTGAGGAAAAACAGGATCTTTGCTGACTGTGCCTTTATTCAGAACTTTAGCGTTTTTATCATCCAAATTCATGATGTGTTGAATTTTCTGGTCAAATGAGGCAGCAATGGCATTGGCAATCATTGCAGCTTCCGTAGGATTCGAATGCTGTACCTTAAGCTCAATCATCTGAGAGTCCTGCATATTGGACGTAGAGATATCCTTTCGGTCAAAATCAATCGAATGACCATCATTATTCAGTCTTTTCTGTGCATCCTTCAGGATATATGGGCTTATTAAAATATCCTGATAAGTAGTAACAAGCTTTAGGGAATCATCAATATGAGTTGTTAAAATGGGGCTGGCCTTGTCTTGTTTACCTGCTATTAATATATCCACTTTTGATTCATAGGTTGGTTCAACAACCTGATACGAAATATACCCGCTTGACACAACAGCTGCCACAGTAAAAATAATAACGATCCATAACCGTTTCCATACAATTTGGAAAAAACGTGAAAAGCTTAATTTATCTTCATTCATTGTGTTCTTCCTTTCCTTCATAAACAATTTTTGATTGACCATACGCATTTACTATCTTTTTCTCTGTGGATAGGTCAGCCTGGTTTATAACATCTGTCTGATCATCCCTGGTTCCCGTAAATCTCTCCATTGTTGCCTGATTCTGCTGACTAATGCCTACCGGCCGTATTACCCTGCTGATGGTCATAAAAAAAATCTTCATATCTAACCGAAACGACTGATTTTCCACATACCACACATCTAAGGAGAATTTTTCTTCCCAGTTAATGGAGTTCCGGCCATTTACTTGTGCCCAGCCAGTTACTCCGGGCTTGACGGACAGCCGTTTTTTCTGCTCAGCACTATACAACGGAACATATTCCATTAACAGGGGACGCGGGCCAATAAAACTCATGTTTCCTTTCACTACATTCACTAATTGAGGCAGTTCATCCAAAGAATATCTTCGTATTAATTGTCCAAATGGTGTTAAGCGTTCTTCATCTGAAAGCAATTTTCCATCCTTTGATACCGCATTTGTCATCGTGCGAAATTTGTAAATGGTAAACGCCTCTCCGTCTTTCCCCGCCCGAATTTGGGTGAAGAACACAGGAGATCCAATACGCAGATAGATCATGCAGAAAAGAAAAACAAACAGGGGAAACAATACGACAAGCAGAATGCTAGACAGCGTTAAATCAACCAGTCTTTTCATTACTGACACCTCTCCCCTTTACTATATGGTTATGGATTTCAATCAGTTACAATAAAAAAGAGCCAAAATAAATTCATAGAAAGGCAGAGGATCATGCAGAAAATATTTCATTTAAGTACGGACGCAAGGGATCAAATGATTGATATTACCGAGGAAATTCAGGAGTGGCTGCAGGCAAATAACATTCGCGATGGAGTTGCCGTCGTATCATCACTTCATACAACAGCCGGCATCACTGTAAACGAAAATGCTGATCCGGACGTAAAAACAGACATGCTGATGCGGTTTGACGAAATCTACCCCTGGCATCATCCCGACGATCAGCATGCGGAAGGAAATACCGCTGCCCATCTAAAAACGAGCACCGTCGGTCATGCCCAGACACTAATCATTCAGGATGGGCATCTTCTGTTAGGCACCTGGCAGGGCGTTTATTTCTGTGAATTTGATGGTCCAAGACAGCGGAAATTTGCGGTGAAGGCAATCTAAAACGCATGCAGCCGAAAGAGGAGACCTGGTAATACCTCCAAAAGAGAATTACAAAACAGTAAAGCCGCCGTTCATTCCACATTAATGGAAGGAACAGCGGCTTTACACATTTCATCTAGGATTTTTTAGTTCGGTGACTGGTTTATTGCGTTTTTCTGATTTTTCACATATACCTTTAACTGCTTTACAATGTCTTCATGGCTGTCTTCATTATGCAGAAAATGGAGACCGTATAAATAGTGGTCCAGAAAATACTTTTTCCATACGATTTCACCTTTAAAGCGATAAACTTGATGGTTTAATGTAAAGGTAATGGCGATTACAATTTGATCATTTCTTTCAATAGGAATACTCAAGTCCGTTCTGACTTTCGCTCCCCTTGGACTTAGGTCCATAACTTCCATCTTTCCCTCAGGTGTCCTGACCTGTTTTCCGCTGACATCAGTAATTGAAAAAACAGCATCTAACGGCTGTTTGAATGAAAAGCGGAAGGATTCCTTCATTTGGTGTCTCACTTCGTTCCTCCTTTTGAACTGGAGATTAAATGCCGGTTTAAGTAAAGTATAGCAATCGCTTCATTAAAAAACGAACCCCTTTAAATGAGAGGTTCGTTTTTTCGTACATTATTTCGTATCTTTGATGGATATAGTGCTGCCTTAAGAATATTGTTGTGCTGATTTATAAATGTTTTAACCTTTTCGATTGCAATACCAGCCTGTTTTGCTTCAAACATGAGCTCCATCCACTCATCAATGTCATGATTATTTTCAGCCGTCATTTCGTCATCAGCTCCGCAAATAAAATTTTTTGAACATTACTTTCAGAGTATTTGTGACAGAAAGATGTTTCTAAAGTCCTTGTTTATATTTTCCAGTAGTTGAATACGTATGGCAAGAGCTTTGGGGTGTTTTTTGTACAAGACTTTACGACAAATTCTATTACATTTCATCGACGTTTTCTGCAAACGAATATAATAGAGACACTGACTACTTCTTTAAAGACCGGTTCATTACCGATTCGGACGTTTTCCGCTCCAATGAACCTAAGTATTCAAAGGAATCTGCATAACAAAAAGAATGTCCTCAAATGTGGACATTCTTTTCTATGAGTTTTGTCCCAGCCACCTACTGCGTCTTTATTTTGCCGGTTTTTCAGGTTCAATTTGTTTTTCAACAACATTTTTCATATAATCCTTGCCCCATGTATACATAGAATCCAGTATAGGCATCAGGCTTTCACCATTCTCCGTAAGCGAGTATTCCACTTTAGGCGGAACCACAGGATACACTTCACGGTGGACAATGGCATCTTCTTCTAATTCCCTCAGCTGATTAACCAGCATCCGCTGGGTAATTCCGGGCATAAGTGCCTTCAGTTCGCCAAATCGCTTGGTTCCCTCTTTCCCCAAATGCCATAATATCAACATTTTCCACTTTCCTCCAATAACTGAAAGGGTCAGTTCCTTTTCACAATTAAACACTTTATCATCCATTCGTGACATATCATCCACCTCCTTATACATTATAACAGACAGTATACTTTTTGCACCTACATACATATTCATCAGCATGAACAATATAATGATATAAAAAAACCTCCAAAAGGACGGTTTAGCCGAAACTAAACACCTATGTGGAGGTTTTGTTCTAATCTTTTACGCTTTTACTTTGTCTTTTTTGATCTGTTTGCTTCGAAGCTGTCCGCATGCTGCGTCAATATCAGATCCTTGTTCCACACGAACACCACAGTTAATGCCGCGTTTTAGCAGAATTTCATAAAATTCAACAATGGCTTTTTTGGTGCTTCGCTCATATTGATTATGCTCATCAACCGGATTGTATGGAATAAGATTCACATAAGATAAATGGCGTTTATTGCTCAACAGATTGGCAAGCTGAACGGCCTCTTCCTTATGGTCATTCACATCTTTCAGCATAATGTACTCAAATGTAATTCTGCGATTGGTTTTCTCTAGATAATAATCGATTGCAGGCATTAATTTTTCAAGCGGATAAGCACGATTAATTTTCATAATCTGCGTACGCAGCTCGTTATTTGGTGCATGCAGTGACACGGCAAGATTAATCTGGATATCTTCATCTGCAAAGTCATAAATTTTATCGGCAAGACCGCTTGTTGAAACCGTAATATGTCTTGCGCCGATTGAAAGACCCTTTTGATCATTAACAACGCGGAAGAAATCCATCATATTAGTATAATTATCAAATGGCTCTCCAATACCCATTACGACGATATGGCTGACACGCTCTTCTTTGCCCATTTTATCCAAATGATGCTGGACATTCATGATCTGTTCAACAATTTCACCGCTTGAGAGGTCACGATTTTTTTTCAGCAGCCCGCTTGCACAGAAGGTACAGCCGATATTACAGCCTACCTGAGTGGTGACGCATACCGATAAACCATAATTAAATCTCATTAAGACCGTCTCAATTAAATTGCCATCTTCCAATTTAAATAAGAATTTAATCGTACCGTCTTCCGATTTTTGAACCACTTCTTCTTTCAATGACTGAATATAAAATTGTTCCTCTAATAGCGAAATACAGTCGGCATTAAGATTTTTCATTTGAGAAAAATCCGTTACTCTTTTTTTGTACAGCCAATCCCATATTTGTGCTGCACGGAACTTCTTTTGTCCCTGTTCGACTAGCCAAAGTGTAAGCTGCTCTAGTGTTAATCCATAAATGGATGTTTTTATCATAATAAACCCTCTTTTCAATGTTTGCCTTCCTTACAGGCAAAACGATATCTATTTCACTGACCCGTCGGAAATCTAAAAATCATACCCTGTTAATTTGCATCACCCGTAATTATATAATAAAATTCATTGCATTTAAAGTACTTAGGTACATTTTCCACAAAAACATAGCAAGCCAGCCGATAGCAGAATCGGCTGGCTCCAAAAACATCTTGTTATTTAGCAATAAAATCCAGAATGAATTGATTCACAATACGAGGCTGTTCATGCTGAACCCAATGAGTTGCGTCAACAAGTGTCACATTTGCATTGGCACACTTTTTAGCACTTTCCTCAGCCACCTGCAGGGTTAAAAAAGAATCTCTATATCCCCATATGATTTGAACGGGCAAATCAATGTTTGGGAAAGATACCTGATCCCGCAGACCGCTGCTTAATCCTCTATACCAGTTAATCATTGATCGCACCGCATTGGGCTGAGACCAGGCAGCAGTATATTTATTGATATCGTTCGGCTTAAATGCATTCCCTTCCCCAGATCCCGATAATGATTTTTTCAAAAACTCATAATCATTTGCCTGAAGCAATTTTTCTGGAAGACGCGGGATTTGAAAAAATAGTACATACCAGCTTCGTAATAACTGGCTGGGTGATTTTCTTATAACCTTGCTGAATACCTCTGGATGAGGACTGTTAAGGATAATTAGCTTTTCAACAAATTCAGGACGGGTCGATGCAAGATGCCATGCTGCAATTCCTCCCCAGTCATGGCCGGCTATGATTGATTTATCACGTCCGAAGTGTTTTATTAACCCAATAACGTCATCTCTTAATTCATCCAGCTGATAGCTGCTGACCTCTTCAGGCTTGTCGCTTAGATTATAGCCCCTTTGATCGGGAACCACCACACGGTACCCTTTTTCCACCAGCGGTTCAATTTGATGTCTCCAGCTGTACCAGAATTCAGGAAAACCATGCAATAACACAATAAGCGGACCATCTTCAGGTCCGGCTGTTCCTGTATGTAAGGTAACGCCATTTACTTTTATTTTTGTAAATTCCAATTGATTCATGCTTTTTCCTCCATTCATATTTTTCCTATTGTTTTCTTTACTCTTAAATTGGAGGATGCAAACATTATATTTAACCATAAAAAGAACTGCAGTCAGTGACTGCAGTTCTTATAACTTCAAAAGTATGTGATTTAAAACAATTTGCCACCAAATATGTATTTGGTGGAGACGGTGGGAGTCGAACCCACGTCCAGAAACTTTCACACTTAAGCGTCTACGAGCGTATTCAATCAATTCGCATTTCGCCAGCTCTTATGCCGATTGACAGGCGTCCAAGTGGCTAATCTGATTAGTCTCTTCAGTCGACCTCAGATGGTGGCCGAACAGCGTATCCCACTGATAAGTGAGCCTCATACAGGTCTACATGGGAGATAGACAGGTGAGGCCTCAAGTGCGTATTAGGCAGCTAGAGCTAAATCTTGTTTGTTGTTAACTATTTGTGTTGACGTTGATGACGAAGACGATCCCTCCGGCTCGCGACTCAAGCTCGAATCATTCCTGTCGAATCCGTAACGTCCCCTTGATCAAGGAAGAAAGAGGATATGATCCTTTTTCTTGTACGGGATTCCCGGTAAAAGTCGGGATTGAGTTGCATTGTCGCTTTGAGCGACTACTAACAGTATAACATAAACTGCAATTTTTTCAACCAGTTTGATTACCGCTGACTATCTTTGAATGCCCGGGCAATTTCGCGTTTCGCTTCTTTTTTCTTTAGTGTATCCCGCTTATCATAATTTTTCTTACCCTTTGCAAGTCCAATAAGAACCTTTGCAAAACCGTCTTTTAAATACATTTTAAGCGGCACGATTGAGTAGCCCTGCTGCTTTGTTGCTCCTATTAACTTATTAATCTGCTGGCGGTGAAGCAATAGTTTACGTTCACGCAGCGGATCATGGTTAAACTGATTTCCCTGCTCGTACGGGCTGATATGGGCATTGTTTAAAAAAACCTCGCCATTGCTGATTCTGGCAAATGAATCTTTTAATTGAACACGGCCGTTGCGAATTGATTTGATTTCAGTTCCCCGCAGGACAATTCCCGCTTCATAGGTTTCTTCTATAAAATAATCATGATTTGCTTTCTTATTTTGTGCAACAACTTTTCCTGATCCCTTTGGCATTAGTGGCTCCTCCTTATAGCGAGCAATGCGGCAGTGCTTCCACTGCCGCCCCCGCCTGTATATCTACCGCTTTTTCTTGCGGCTCTTTTGGTTTTTAGTATTTTTATTCGCACTGTTTGAGTTTCCGCCGAAGAATTTGTTTTTCTTCTTTTTCTTCTTTTCAGAAGTGGCAACCGAAGGACGTTCACTGCCGGAGCGCTGCTTTCCGCCGCGCTTGTCAGAAGACCCGGATTTCCCGCGTCCGCCTCCGCTTTGAATGACTCGGGCCGTTTCCCGTCGGTCACGGCGAGGTGTACCTTTCATTCCCACAATTTCAAAATCAATCGCACGTTCATCTTTATTCACATTGACTACACGCACCGTTATTTCATCCCCAATGCGGAATACATTGGCAGTACGTTCCCCAATCATCGCCATATGGCGGTCATCAAAACGATAGTAATCGTCTGTCATATAGCTGACATGCACTAGTCCTTCGATGGTGTTAGGTAGTTCAACAAACATCCCAAAGTTAGTAACTGAACTGATAACACCGTCAAATTCTTCCCCGATTTTATCAAGCATATATTCTGCTTTTTTCAGTTCATCCGTTTCCCGTTCTGCGTCCACAGCACGGCGTTCGCGGCCGGATGTATGGGCAGCAATCTCAGGAAGGCGGTCACTCCACTTTTGCTGTGTTTTTTGATCGACCTTTTTGTTGATCAAATAAGTACGGATCAAACGGTGCACAATCAAATCAGGATATCTTCGAATTGGTGAAGTAAAATGAGTATAAAACTCTGTTGCAAGCCCGAAGTGTCCCAGGCTGTTGTCGTCATATTTTGCCTGCTGCATAGAGCGAAGCATCATCGTGGAAACAACCATTTCCTCTGGACGGCCCGCTACATCATCGATAATTTCCTGCAATGCTCTTGGATGAATTTCATTTCCAGAGCCTTTTACAACAAGACCAAAGTTCGTAATAAAATCAAAGAATCGCTGCAGCTTTTCTTCCTTTGGATCCTCATGAATTCGGTAAATAAACGGCAGGTTCATCCAGTGAAAATGCTCTGCCACTGTTTCATTTGCAGCCAGCATAAATTCTTCAATCAGTTTTTCACCCACTGACCGTTCCCGAATGCCTATGTCGGTTGGGTGGCCTTCTTCATCTACAAATACTTTTGCTTCTTTAAAATCAAAATCGATTGCGCCTCGTCCAAAACGTTTGTCCCGCAATATAGCAGCCAGTTTTTCCATGTCTTTAAACATTGGCACAAGCGTTTCATATTTAGCAATAAGCGCTTCATCATGATCAACGAGGATCGAGTTTACATCGCCATAAGTCATTCGCTCATTCGTCCGTATCACACTTTGGAAAATATCGTGATTGATCACACCGCCGTTTTGATCGATTTCCATTTCACAAGACAGCGTTAATCGATCCACTTTAGGATTCAATGAACAAATTCCATTCGATAATCGATGAGGAATCATAGGGATAACACGATCAACTAAATACACACTCGTTCCGCGGTCATAGGCTTCTTCATCAAGCGGTGAACCTTCTGTCACATAATGGCTGACATCTGCTATGTGAACGCCAAGAAGATAATTGCCGTTATCAAGTTTTTTCAGTGAGATTGCATCATCCAGATCCTTCGCATCGGCACCATCAATTGTAACCGCCACTTCTTCACGAAGATCCCGTCTGCCGTTCAGGTCTTCCGGATCAATTTCATCCGGAACTTCATTCGCCTGCTTTAATACTTCTTTCGGAAATTCAACCTCAATGCCATGCTTATGGATGACAGATAAGATATCCACTCCCGGATCATTTTTATGTCCAAGAATCTCACTAACTTCTCCTTCAGCACTTTTACGTCCATCAGGATAGGCTGTAATTTGAACAATGACTTTATGACCCTCTATTGCCCCTTTGCTTGCATTTTTGGGGATAAAGATGTCACTGGCCATTTTTTTATCATCCGGTATAACAAAACCAAAATTTGAGCTTTCCGTATACGTTCCAACGACCTGTGTCACACCGCGTTCAATGATACGAACAACCGTGCCTTCCTGACGTCCGCCAGAAGATTCTTTTGATACACGCACCAGTACAGTATCGCCATGCATGGCATTGGCGGTTTCGTTTGGCGGAATAAACACATCATTCATATCAGCTTCTTCCGGGATTAAAAAGGCAAATCCTTTTGCGTGGCCAGAAAGCTTGCCGCGTACCAGGTTCATTCTTTCAGGCAGACCATACCGGTTGCTTCGGGTGCGGACGATGCGCCCTTTCTCTTCGAGCAATACTAATGCCTTTACGAGATATTTAAAATCATCTGAATCCTCAATTTTAAAGGATTCCTCAAGCTCCTGAACGGTTAAAGGCTTGTACACCTCATCCCGCATAAAAGCCAGCAGGTCATCCATCATTTTCTTCATATTTTCATCCATTGACTAAACCCCTCCTCTGCAGCGTTTTTATCTATTTATTTTTCAACAGACCAGTCAAGTGAATCCAGGAACTGGAGTACATCTTGATGAAGCTGTTCTTTTTCCTTATCAAGCGTAATGACATGGCCGGATTCTTCATACCATTTAAGTTTTTTATCATCAGTTTCAACATTATCATGAATGATATTTGCTGAATCAGTATTAATCATATGATCATGGCGCCCCTGCACCACGAATGTCGGTGTATAAATCATATCGACCGAGTTTCGCACATCACCAATTAATGATTGAAGCGCTGCTAATGTTTCCATCGGTGTTTTAGCGAATTCTTTCATTTCTTTTTCGACCTGCTCTTCGTCTTTACCTTCATACTTTTTAAATTCGCGGGCGTACTCTAAAACTCCTTTGTACATGACTTCTTCACTCTTTATGTACATTGGCGCACACATCGTCACAATACCCTTCACAGGTACAGTGTAACCCAATTTAAGCGAAAATACGCCCCCTAAAGAAAGTCCGGCTACAGCAATTTCTTCATATCCCTGACTCTTTAAATGATCGTAGCCCTTCATTACATCCTTCCACCAGTCTTTAGGTCCCGTTTTCACCAGTTCTTCCGGTGGAACTCCATGCCCTTTATAATGAGGTGCGTGCGAAGAGTAGCCATTTTTCTCCAAAAAGCGGCCGAGCATGCGAACGTCAGACGAATTGCCTGTAAATCCATGCAACAAAAGAACAGCCCGCTTTCCTCCTTCAAATGTAAATGGTTTTGGCAAATTTAGTTTCATTGAATCTTTCACTCCTGTATAGTCAATTATTACTTTAATTTTAGTAAAGTGACGGACAAAATGCTAATGTACTGTTTAATGAAAGACGTTTGCTGTCTGCCTAGCATGCCCCATGCAAATAAAAAAAGCCCGACCAATAGTGTTTTGATCAGGGCATGTGTTTATTATTTTACAACGAATGCGACAGCAATAGTTAAAACGAAAAACAATACCGCAAGTACAATTGTAATACGGTTCAATACTAAGTCGATTCCCCGCGCTTTCTGTTTACCGAACAACTGCTCAGCACCACCTGAGATCGCGCCTGATAGACCAGCACTTTTACCGGATTGCAATAATACGACCACAATCAAAGAAATACATGTAATAACCAGCAACACTGTTAATAAAGTTTCCATGAGTCCCACCTCCTGCAACGAACATCACAATGAATCAATTTTATCACAGCATTCATCTGGAGACAATCTTTCTTTTAGTGTGCCAGGGGTTGGTGTGCTCGCAGTGATGAGCGGGATTTGTGAAGGATAGCTGGTGGGGTTCAAGGGCAAATTGGGTTGGGCAGTTGGCGGTGTATTATTTTTCGATCAACTTTTTCGTTTAATCGCTCATGTTCTGGCGTTTATCGATCATGTTTCACCTTTTATCGAAACACTTTGGAGATATATCGATCACTATTTCATGTTTTTCGGTCATACCACGCTGCACCGCCCAAATAGCCAATCACATACCCTATCTCAAAAAAAATTCACTCACAACTTGCATTCATATTTGTAAAACAACCGCTTTCCACATAAAATAAAATCAGCAAGTGACTGACACTAATGTCGGAAGAGGTGAGAATAGATGGGCGGTAAAATATATGTTGAGGATGTTGTCAAGACGTTTAAAGGAAATGTGCAGGCAGTAAAAGGCGTTTCCTTACAAGTTGGTGATGGAGAATTTTTTGCTTTTCTCGGTCCTAACGGTGCAGGGAAATCTACCACTGTTCAGCTATTGACCACATTGTTAAAACCTACTTCAGGGAAACTGGAAGTAGCAGGCTTTGATGTAAAAAAAGAACCCGAAAAGGTCCGCCTTGAGATTGGCGTCGCCCTGCAGGAGACAGGCATCGATCCTGATTTAAAAGGAATTGAGCTGCTGGAACTGCAGGCACGGTTATTTGGATTTTCAAAAAAAGCAGCACGCAGCCGAGCAGAAGAACTTCTTGAGTTGGTTGACTTAACTGATGATGCTTACCGGCTAAGCGGAAAATATTCAGGAGGAATGCGCAGGCGCCTGGATCTGGCGATGACGCTGGTGCATCAGCCGAAAATATTGTTTCTTGATGAACCAACGACTGGTCTTGATCCCATGAACCGCAAAGCCATATGGAAGGAAATTAAACGTTTAAATAAAGAAGAAGGCACAACAATATTTTTGACTACTCAGTATTTAGAAGAAGCAGATCAGCTGGCAGACCGGATTTCCATTATTAATAAAGGCGAAATTGTTGCGACCGGCACCCCGGAGGAGTTAAAGCGAACACTTGGATTCGATGCGATTCTGCTTGAGTTTGATACGGATGAGAAGGCAGTACATGCACAGCAGCTCGCCCATCAAATGAGACACAGCGCAGAGCTGCTGAAGAATGAAGTAACGATTTATGCCGAAAATGGCACATCAATTTTAGTGGACCTGATCCGTACGCTTGATGAGCATGGGCTCCATCCGTCAAAACTAAATGTTCAGCCTCCATCGCTTGACGATGTATTTATTCAAGTGACAAAGGAGCAGAAAAAGGAGGTTGAAACAAGTGAATGAGACCAAAAGCTCTTTTGCTATGGATACGCTGGTTATGACGAAAAGAAGTCTGATCACTATTCTGCGTAATCCGCTTATTTTTGTTCCTAACCTGGCCATCAGTATGTTCTTTCTTTTTGTCTATGAAGCCGGTTTGAGCGGAATTGCCAACCTACCTGCTTTTGAAGGAGCGAATTACCTGGCGTTTATTTTGCCGGTTTCCATTGTTTCGGCTGCGATTGGTGGTGCTGGCGGTGCGGGGCAGGCGCTGGTTAAGGATTTGGATAATGGTTTTTTCTCAAGACTTCTGCTGACACCGACCTCACGCCTTGCCATCGTGTTGGGACCCATTATCGCGGGTATGCTGCAGCTGGTTATTCAAGCAGGTTTGATTATTGCTGTTGGATTTTTACTTGGTTTAGAGGTAGCAGGAGGGGCTATGGGCGTTCTCGTCGTTCTTTTATTAACTCTCGGCTGGGGGCTGGCGTTTGCCGGATACTCCGTCGGTATTGCGCTACGTGCAAAAAATGCGCAATCTGCCCAGGCAGGAACATTTATCTTTTTCCCTCTTATCTTTCTAAGCACCACCTTTGTACCTTATGAGCTGATTGAAGCACAGTGGCTGAAAGCAGCAGCAGCGATTAATCCGGTAACCTATTTATTTGAAGCAATGCGCACGGTATTAATCGACGGCTTTGGAGAGCCGTGGCCAATTATTCTTGGTTTTCTTGTTATTGCAGGGCTTTGTCTAATTACCATTACCTTTTCAGCTGTTTCTGCAAAACGTGCAGTTAGTACAGATTAATTTTTACATTTAAATTAATAGCTTTGTTAAATTCGATTATTGATATTTGTACACTGTTAATTGGAGCTGAAGGTTTGAGACTCCTGCGGGATGTAGCGGTAGAGGTGAGACTTTTGAAACGCGGAGCGTTGAAAAGGGCTCACCCCCGCCCCGCGGAAAGCGAGCACCTTCGTGCTGCAATCAACATCCTGGTTTAACAAAGCCAAATTAATAAAAAACCGTCAGCCTGAGAGGACTGACGGTTTTTTGTATTTCGCCTGGCAGCCGGAATGCCTGACGATACGCAATTAGCGTAGGTTATAAAAAGTTTTTGCTCCAAGGTACTGAGCCGTTTCAGCCAGCTGGTCTTCGATTCGAAGAAGCTGATTGTATTTTGCAACACGGTCTGTACGTGATGGTGCACCTGTTTTAATTTGACCAGCATTTGTTGCAACAGCGATGTCAGCAATTGTTGCATCTTCTGTTTCACCTGAACGGTGAGAGATTACCGCTGTGTAACCAGCGCGTTTAGCCATTTCGATTGCATCAAATGTTTCACTTAATGTACCAATTTGGTTCACTTTGATCAGGATTGAGTTGCCGATGCCCTGCTCAATACCCTGAGAAAGTTTTGTAGTGTTAGTTACGAACAAGTCGTCACCAACAAGTTGTACGCGATCGCCTAAACGTTCTGTTAGCAGTTTAAAGCCATCCCAGTCGTTTTCGTCAAGACCGTCTTCGATAGACACGATTGGGTACTTGTCTGCAAGTTCAGCATACCAGTCAACCATTTCAGCTGATGTTTTTACAACACCTTCACCTGATAAGTGATATTTGCCGTCTTCTTTGCTGTAAATTTCAGAAGCAGCTACGTCCATTGCAAGAAGAACTTCTTCTCCAGGCTTGTAGCCAGCTTTTTCGATTGCTTCGATGATCGTTGAAAGGGCTTCTTCATTTGATCCAAGGTTTGGAGCAAATCCGCCTTCGTCACCTACAGCTGTATTAAGACCTTTACCTTGAAGCACTGATTTTAACGCGTGGAAAATTTCTGCTCCCATACGAAGTCCTTCACGGAACGTTTCAGCTCCAACAGGCATAACCATGAATTCCTGGATATCTACATTGTTATCAGCGTGCTCGCCGCCATTAACGATGTTCATCATTGGAACTGGAAGTTGTTTTGCATTGAATCCGCCAAGATACTGATAAAGTGGAAGATCAAGGTAGTCAGCAGCTGCATGTGCAACAGCCATTGAAACGCCAAGGATTGCATTAGCGCCTAATTTACCTTTGTTTTCTGTACCATCAAGTTCGATCATTGCTTTATCGACTGACACTTGATCAAGAACAGAGAAGCTGTCAATTAATTCTGGTGCGATTACATTATTTACGTTTTCAACGGCTTGCAGAACACCTTTACCAAGGTAGCGTCCTTTGTCTCCATCACGAAGTTCAACTGCTTCGTGCTCACCAGTTGAAGCACCGGATGGAACAAGAGCACGGCCGAATGCGCCGCTTTCTGTGTAAACTTCTACTTCAATTGTTGGGTTGCCGCGTGAATCAAGAATTTCACGTGCATATACGTCTGTAATAAATGGCATATAGTAACTCTCCTTTTAGTGGTTTTATTTTTTAATGAGCGAACGGCCAGTCATTTCTGCAGGCAGTTCGATGTTAAATAAATCAAGCATCGTTGGGGCAAGGTCTCCAAGAATTCCGCCTTCGCGAAGTGTTACGCCTTCTTTTGTCACGATCACAGGCACGGGATTTGTCGTGTGAGCGGTCATCGGGCTTCCTTCAAAGGTCGTTACTTCATCAGAGTTTCCGTGATCAGCGGTAATAATAGCATGTCCGCCTTTTTCATGGATTAAATCGACCAGCTTGCCAAGACACTCATCAACTGTTTCGATTGCTTTTACTGTCGGTTCCATTTTGCCGCTGTGGCCAACCATATCTGGATTCGCAAAATTTAACAGAATTGCATCAAAACGATCATGCTCAATCTGTTCAAGCAACGCGTCCGTTACTTCATAAGCGCTCATTTCAGGTTTTAAATCATAGGTTGCGACTTTAGGTGAATCGATTAAAATGCGTTCCTCGCCAGGGAATTCATCCTCACGTCCTCCGCTCATAAAGAACGTAACGTGCGGGTACTTTTCTGTTTCAGCAATGCGCAGCTGAGTCAGCCCATTAGCAGACAGCACTTCCCCAAGGGTGTTTTTTAAATCTTCGCTTTTAAAGGCCACATGTGCCTTAACCTTGGCACTGTAATGTGTAAATGTGACAAATTGCAGATCAATGGGTTTTCTTGGACCCGGATCAAAACCGTCAAAAGCGGGATTTGTTAAGGCAGATGATAATTGAATCGCACGGTCAGGACGGAAATTAAAGAAAATAACGGAATCATTGTCTTCAATGCGTCCAACAGGCTCTCCATCTTTTTCAATAACGAAAGGCACAACAAACTCATCGTGCAATTCCTGCTCGTAAGAAGCTTCAACGCCTTCTGATGCAGACGGGTGGGCCGGACCAACACCATCTACCAGAACACGATAGGCTCTCTCTACACGTTCCCAACGGTTGTCTCGGTCCATTGCATAGTAGCGTCCTGAGATTGACGCAAACTCGCCGACACCGAGTTCATCCATTTGAGCTTCTGTGTTTTTAATATACTTTAATGCTGTTGTGGGACCAACATCCCGCCCATCTAAGAAACCGTGAACATACACCTTTCTCAGGCCATGTTCTTTTGCAAGCTTTAATAGTGCAAATAAGTGATTGTAATGACTGTGAACACCACCATCAGACAGCAGCCCCATTATATGGAGAGCTTTGTTGTTGCGCTTTGCATTTTCAATCGCAAGTAGGAATTCCGGGATATCGAAAAAATCTCCTTCACGAATGCCAATGTTAATGCGCGTTAAGTTTTGATAGACTGTGCGTCCTGCACCAATGTTCAGGTGGCCAACCTCTGAGTTGCCCATCTGTCCATCCGGAAGTCCGACTGCTTCACCACATGCAGTCAGTGTATTGTGCGGGTATTGTGCCCAGTATCGATCAAAATTCGGTTTATTAGCGCGTGCTACAGCATTTCCCTTTATTTCATCCCGAAGAGCAAACCCATCGAGAATAATTAAGGCAACTGGTGCTTTACTCATTTGCCCCAGCCTCCAGCAATTGAAGGAATGACTCCGCTTCTAAGCTTGCACCACCAACCAGTGCTCCGTCAATATCACTTTGGTCCATATATTCTTTAATATTTGCCGGTTTCACACTGCCGCCATACTGAATGCGCACTGAATCGGCTACTTCCTGTGAATATTGTTCTGCCACAACAGAACGTACATGAGCACAAACTTCATTAGCATCTTGAGCAGTTGAAGATTTACCTGTACCAATGGCCCAGATCGGCTCATATGCGATAACGGTTTGTTTTACCTGATCATCCGTTAATCCGTTTAATGCTGCTTTAACCTGGCCTTCTACAATCTCTTTTGTTTCATCGTTTTCACGCTGTTCATTTGTTTCTCCAACACAAACAATCGGTACAAGTCGGTGATGAAATGCAGCATGAGTCTTTTTATTTACAGACTCATCTGTTTCATTAAATAATTCACGGCGCTCTGAGTGACCCAATATAACATAGTCCACACCAAGATCTTTTAATGCCACAGGGCTTGTCTCGCCTGTAAAAGCTCCGTTGTCTTCAAAATGCATATTTTGGGCGCCAATTGCCACCTGTGATTCTGATGTTAAATTCACAAGGCTTTCAAGAAATAGCGCTGGAGAGCAAATAACTGATTCTACTTTATCGCTGGAAGGGACTTTTGATGCAACCTCTTCTGTAAATGCTCGCGCTTCTGAAGCCGTTTTATTCATTTTCCAGTTACCTGCAATAATTGGTTTACGCATTTTCATCGTCCTTTCATGATCAATTCATTGTAAATCAGCTGCCTGTTACAGCAGTCGTTTGTGCCTACTCTTTATCATTTAAGGCTGTAACACCTGGAAGCTCTTTGCCTTCCATGAATTCAAGAGAGGCACCGCCACCTGTTGAGATATGACTCATTTTATCTGCCAGGCCGAATTTTTCAACGGCAGCAGCCGAGTCGCCTCCTCCGATGACAGAGTATGTATCCTCTGCATCCGCCAAGGCTTGTCCTACTGCTTTTGTACCGTTAGCAAAAGTTTCGAGTTCAAACACTCCCATTGGTCCGTTCCAAATTACAAGCTTCGAGTCTTTGATTACATTACTGTAAAGCTCGCGTGTTTTCGGTCCAATATCAAGTCCTTCCCAGTCTGACGGGATCGAATCGACAGCTACTTCTTTTGTATTAGCGCTGTCTGAAAAGTCATCTGCTACAACAATATCAACCGGCATGTAGAATTTAACGCCTTTGTCTTCTGCTTTTTTAATAAACTGGTTTGCTAAATCAATTTTATCTTCTTCAAGAAGTGATTTACCAATCTCATGGCCTTGTGCTTTTAAGAATGTGTAAGCAAGTCCGCCGCCAATGATCAGGTTATCCACATTGTCTAACAGATTATCAATAACACCAATCTTATCCTTCACTTTCGCTCCGCCAATAATTGCTGTAAATGGACGTTCCGGATTAGACAGGGCTTTCCCAAGTACATCCAGCTCTTTTTCCATCAGCAGTCCGGAAACTGCAGGTAAATGCTGTGCAATTCCAGCAGTGGATGCATGGGCACGGTGAGCTGCACCGAATGCATCATTAACATATACATCAGCTAATGCTGCAAATTCTTTCGCAAGCTCCTGATCATTTTTTTCTTCTCCAGGATAGAAACGGACATTTTCAAGAACAAGAACGTCTCCCTCCTGCAATTCCTCAACAGCTTGTTTGGCTTGGTCGCCGTAAGCTTCATCCACTTTTTTCACATCTTTGCCAAGAAGTTCGCCAAGATGCTTTGCAACCGGTGTCAGGCGAAGCTCTTCAACCACTTCCCCTTTTGGCCGGCCAAGGTGACTGGCAAGAATGACTTTCGCACCTGCTTCTACAAGATGTTTAATAGTTGGCAGTGCTGCACGAATACGTGTGTCATCTGACACATTTCCTTCATTCATTGGAACATTAAAGTCCACGCGGGTAAATACACGTTTTCCTTTTAGCTCAATGTCTTTCATGCTCTTTTTGTTCATTGCAAAAGGCCTCCTTGTAGTTGTTGAGGGTTACTTTGAAAAAAGGGAGGGGGATTTTTCCCCGCTCCCCATTATCCCCTCTTATTATAGAGGATGTTATGGTTAAAAACCAAACATTCTACTATAAAATCAGGTTAACTTATAGTCCTTGTTCAGCCATGAAAGCAGCTAAGTCAACACAACGGTTTGAGTAGCCAGTTTCATTGTCATACCAAGAAAGTACTTTTACCATGTTTCCTTCAAGAACCATTGTTGAAAGACCATCAACGATTGAAGAATTAGTATTACCATTGTAATCAGTTGATACAAGTGGCTCGTCGCTGTAAGCAAGGATTCCTTTAAGTGGACCTTCTGCTGCTTCTTTAAGAGCTGCATTAACTTGGTCAGCTGTTACTTCCTGATCAAATTCTGCTACAAGGTCAACTAGTGACACGTTAGGTGTTGGTACACGCATAGCCATACCATTCAATTTACCTTCAAGCTCTGGAAGTACTAGAGAAACAGCTTTCGCAGCACCAGTTGATGTTGGAATGATGTTTTCAGCAGCTGCACGAGCACGACGGTAATCTTTGTGTGGCAGGTCAAGAATTTGCTGGTCATTTGTGTATGAGTGAATTGTTGTCATCATACCGCGTTTAAGACCAAATTTGTCGTTCAATACTTTTGCATATGGAGCCAGGCAGTTTGTTGTACATGAAGCATTTGATACAACATGGTGGCTTCCAGCATCGTATTTATCTTCGTTAACACCCATTACGATTGTTAGATCTTCGTCATTAGCTGGTGCAGAGATGATTACTTTTTTCGCTCCGCCTTCAAGGTGCTTCGCAGCATCTTCACGTTTAGTGAAACGTCCAGTAGACTCGATTACAACTTGCACACCAAGGTCTCCCCATGGCAGTTGTGCAGGATCTTTTTCAGCTAGAACTTTGATCTTGTGACCATCAACTACGATATCGTCTCCATCAACAGATACCTCAGCATCTAATGTTCCGTGAACTGTATCGTACTTAAGCAGGTGAGAAAGCATGCTAGCATCTGTTAAGTCGTTAACTGCTACTACTTCTACCTCCGGGTTGTTTAAAGCTGCGCGATATACGTTACGTCCAATACGTCCAAATCCGTTAATACCAATTTTAACTGTCATGAATAAGTTCCTCCTTAGTAATGTTTGGGGATTAATTATCTATTTTAAAAGGGAGATCTCCCTTTCAAAAGCTCTTTTGCTGCTCCTTCGTCCGTTATTAGCGTAGAAGAAGACTGTGGTGCTCCTTTAAAATAGGACTGAATGGCATTTGCCTTCGATGATCCTCCTGCAACCGCAAATACATTCGGGATGGTGGCCAGATCTTTTAATTGAAGGCCAATCGTTTTCACTTTATGAACGATTTTGCCATGCACGTCGAAATAATAACCAAAAGCTTCTCCGACTGCCCTGCCTTCTAAAATCGTTTGAAGATCTTCCTCACTTGTATTCCGGCGTTTCGCCATAGTGGCTGCATCACCAATTCCATGAAGAACGATCGAAGCCGATGTAATTAAAGCCATCACTTCTTTTATCGACGGTTCCTTCATAATGGTTTCATACATTTCCCGGCTGACCTGATCAGGTACATACAGCACTCGGTGCCTCGCGCCTGACTTTTGGGCCATTGTTGCACAAATAACATTTGCCTGGTTTTGCACATCCTCCCCAATCCCGCCTCTTGCCGGAACAAAGAGTGTATCAGGTGGGGCAAAATCCGGTGTCAGCATACCTGCAACAGCTGACATTGTTGTTCCGCCAGTAACTGCGATAGTAGTATGTTCACCAACACAGGCCTTCATGCTTTTAATAGCCGCACGGCCAAGTTCTTCTTTTACCCAGGGGGAGTCATCGCTGTTTCCGGGTACAATAATTACGCGTTTAACGCCAAGTAATTCTCTTAAAGAATCCTCCATTACGTTTATACCCACTATTTCATTCATCATGCGTTCAAGAGGCAACAACATCTCAAGCCCCTCTTTTGTAAGACTCATACCGGATGAATGAACATGAAGCAAATCCTGAGATTTCAAGAATTCAACTTCACTCCGCAGGACGCGTTCTGTCATGCCCAGTGATTGAGCAAGACTTCTTCTTCCGACTGGCTGAAGAAAACGAACCGATCGCAATATATGATATTTGCGCTGTAGATCATCAAGCAGGTTGGGCACCAATCGCTTTTGGATGTCAATAAATGTTGGCATAAAAAAGCTCCTTTATCAGTTGGTGTTGATCTTTTTTACTATTCCCTGATTTGCCGGATACTAACAAGATGGACAATAATTGTCCCTCGTAGACATTTTTTGTCCCGACAAGGGTAAAAAAAAGATCCCTGCTACATTTTTTATCATAACAGGGAATTAATTAGGTTTCAAGCAGGAAAGTCAAGTGTTTTTTTGCAAACGTTTACTTAACGTTACGTAATCAACTTTGCCATATTGTACTATTTTTTCATCCACTATTATGACCGGGATCATCAGTCCATATTCTTCTGTCCATTCATCCCGTTCTTCTATATTACGTTCCTCAATGCTAAAAGGTTCGTCCTCCTGCACTAATTCTAAGAGCAGCTTTGCTTCATCACACAATCCACAGTTGGGGCGGGTATAAAAAATAACTTCCACAATCATCGCTCCTTTTAACCAGGCAGGGCTTTCAGCCTGAAAAAAAAATATATATAGAAAGAAAACCTCCACCGCTAATGCAGTGAAGGTTTCGGCATACGCCCTCGAAGGGAATCGAACCCCTATCTCAAGAACCGGAATCTTACGTGTTATCCATTACACCACGAGGGCAAAACTAAGATACGTAGCTCGATTAAATAAAAGCCGAAGCGGCTTGACCAGCTCCGAAAAGTTTAAGGCGTGATGGCAGGTTGGCGCTCTTTGCCAACCGTCTTGCTTAGGACACTTAATCATTATAATAGAGTAAGTGCACAGATGCAATAGTAAATGTCGAACCATATTTGTAATGGCTAAGACTTGTTAAACGTATAGATGAATGGGTATGATGGTATTAATAGTTAAAGAAAGAAAAAAGCGAGCAAATGCTTTGACCTTTCTTGACCATAGTTGTATGATGAAAATACATATTTAGAAAGACAAAAAGGAGGAATTTAAGATGAATTTAATCCCAACAGTTATCGAACAAACAAATCGGGGAGAGCGCGCATATGACATCTACTCCCGCTTACTTAAAGACAGAATCATTATGCTGGGTAGCGGAATTGACGACAATGTTGCAAACTCCATTGTATCTCAGCTTCTATTCCTTGAAGCAGACAATCCTGAAAAAGATATCTATCTTTACATCAACAGCCCGGGTGGCAGCATCACGGCCGGTATGGCCATCTATGATACGATGCAATTCATTAAGCCAAAGGTTCAAACCATCTGCATCGGTATGGCAGCTTCAATGGGAGCATTCCTTCTTGCAGCTGGAGAAAAAGGCCACCGCTACGCACTTCCAAATGCAGAAGTAATGATTCACCAGCCGCTTGGCGGAGCTCAAGGCCAGGCAACTGAAATTGATATTGCTGCGAAGCGTATTCTTTTCCTTCGCGATAAGCTGAATCAAATTCTTGCAGACCGTACAGGTCAGGATTTCGATACCATCCAACGCGATACAGAGCGTGATAATTTCATGACTGCTGAACGTGCAAGAGATTATGGTCTGATTGATCAAATCATGGAACGTAACGATATAACAGAAAAAAAATAAACAGTACAGAAAAACCCGCCAATTAAATTTGGCGGGTTTTTTTACTTAGCTATGTTTATAACAATCATTTATTTTTGTTAGGGGATAGCCGAAAATTATATGAGGGCTTTTAGCCGTAAAAAACCCCCGTCATTTGCACACGGGGATCAATCAGCTATTGGGCTTCTTCTACAAAAGATGCAAGCGATTGCAGTGCATCTTCTTCATCATGACCATCAGTAATTAAGGTGAAGGTAGTGCCTGTACCAAGCGCAAGGCTCATCAATCCCATTATGCTTTTGGCATTCACTTTTTTTCCATCCTTTTCAATAAACACATCTGATTGATAGCGTGTAGCCTCTTGAACAAAAAGCGCTGCAGGTCTTGCCTGCAAACCTGTTTTTAATTTTATCGTCACGTCTTGCTGCCTCATATAACGTCCCCCTCTAAATTCAGTTTTATAGCAGAGTAATTTACTACTCACTTTACCCCGTAACGCATTCCATATTCTTAATTCTCTACCATTTCACCTTTTCGTAACCTTTCAGCGATCTGGTCAATCTTACGCAATCTATGATTAATTCCGGATTTGCTGATTGTCCCCCCGGAAACCATTTCCCCGAGCTCTTTTAAGGTAACATCCTGATAGGCAACACGTAATTCAGCGATTTCTCTTAGCTTATCAGGCAGAATACCTAACCCTGCACTTCTTTCAATAAAACGGATGTTTTCCACCTGGCGCAAGGCGGCTCCAATGGTTTTATTTAAGTTAGCCGTTTCACAATTTACTAAACGGTTAACTGAATTTCGCATATCACGAACAATCCGGACATCTTCGAAGCGAAGCAAGGCTTGATGTGCACCAATTAAGCTGAAGAATTCCGTAATTTTTTCTGCTTCTTTTAAGTAAGTAATAAACCCTTTTTTGCGCTCAATGGTTTTACTGTTTAAACCAAACGTATTCATTAGCTTGGAAAGAGATTCATTATGTTCCTCATACAATGTAAAAATTTCTAAATGGTAGGAGGAAGTTTCGGGGTTATTAACCGATCCGCCAGCTAAAAAGGCGCCGCGCAGATAAGCACGCTGACAGCATTTCTTTCCAATTACAGAAGGTGAAATCTCATGGTTGATGGCAAAGCCTTCACCAAGAATTTTTAAATCTTCAAGAATTTCTTTTGCCCGCTCTACAATCCGGACAATATATACATTGTTCTTTTTTAATCTCATTTTTTTCCGTACGAGAAGTTCTACCTGAATACTGTAATTTTTCTTAATGAGTGTGTAAATTCTTCTGGCGATCGCTGCATTTTCTGTTTGTATATTTACGACAAGCAGGCGATTGGAGAAGGATAGAGATCCGTTCATGCGAATAAGGGCTGACAGTTCTGCTTTCGCACAGCAGACGTTATTCTCAATGCCAGTCAACTCTTTTTTCGTCTCTGAAGCAAATGACATCTCATTCACCAGCCTTTCCTATAACCTGTGTTCAAACGAGTTGATCACGTTTTTTTGACATTAATTTTGTAATGATTGTAGCTACCCGGTCTGTATCATGGCGAATGAGACCATTATGATGCGTTATAATTTTATCATAAACCACCTGCAGACCAAGTCTTTGGAGCCGATCGACATCAAATCGTACCGGTTCTGCCATTTCTTTATCATATAATGATTTTACTTCATCCGGAATTTCCTCGTTATTAACCAGCACATAATCTAAAAAATTCTCGCCCATATGGCTGTAAAGTGCATTGATGTGATCAGCTGCGGTGTAATGGAGCGTTTCACCAGCCTGTGTCATCAAATTGCAAATGTATACTTTTGGGGCCTTGCTTGCGAGAACAGCCTTGCCTATATCCTTTACCAGTAAATTAGGAAGAATACTTGTATATAATGAGCCTGGTCCAATAATAATCATATCTGCTTCCTGGATCGCTTCTACTGCATGAGGCAGCGCTTTCACATGTTCTGGTGTTAAAAACACCCTGCTGATTTTCTTTCCAGAAAACGGTATTTTAGACTCACCTTTTATTACGGAGCCGTCTTCCATTTCAGCAGATAATAAAATACTTTGATTAGCAGATGGAAGCACCTTGCCTCTTACATTCAGAACCTTGCTCATTTCCTGGACACCATGAGCAAAATCACCTGTTATGGAGGTCATGGCTGCAATGATTAAATTGCCTAATGCGTGGCCGCTTAATTCATTTTGACTCGCAAACCGGTATTGGAACATTTCTTCTACGAGCGGCTCTACATCTGAAAGAGCAGCCAGTACATTTCGAATATCCCCGGGTGGAGGGATTTTCAAATCCTCTCGAATACGCCCTGAACTTCCGCCGTCATCAGCCACTGTGACAACGGCTGTTAAGTCAAGAGGATGATTCTTTAAACCTCGCAGGAGAACGGATAAACCAGTCCCTCCTCCGATCACTACCACCTTTCCCTCGTGTATATTCGGCAGTGTCAACTGATTGCCCCTTTGCGTTTTTCAATATCGCGGTGGGTAATACGCGTATGATAATCTTTTGCAAAGGAGCGGGCGATCTCCTCGGTTAATGCGACGGACCGGTGCTGGCCGCCCGTACAACCGATAGCAACAATTAGCTGGCTTTTGCCTTCACGTTTATAGTGAGGCAGCATAAAGGTCAGTAAATCCAGTGTTTTCTCTAAAAATTTCTGAGTTTCAGTCCATTTCATTACATAGGTTGAAACTTCTTCATCCAAACCGGTCTGAGGTCTCATATGATCAATATAATGAGGGTTTGGCAGGAACCGCACGTCAAATACTAAATCAGCATCAATTGGTATGCCGTATTTAAAGCCGAAGGACATGACATTGACCGTAAATAATGATTGTTTATTTGCTGAAAATTCCGCAAGGATTTTCTCCCGCAGCTCACGTGGTTTTAATTTGGAAGTATTGTAAATCGTTTGTGCCCGTCCTTTTAAATCCTGAAGAAGATAGCGCTCCTGCTGAATTCCTTCAAGAGGCAAACCTAATGGAGCGAGTGGATGAGAACGGCGGGTTTCTTTATAGCGTCTTACCAGTGCATCGTCATCGGCATCCAAGTAAAGAATACGAGGTGTTACATGATCAGAGTCATTAAAATGGTCAAGCGCCTTAAAAAGCGAATCAAAAAACTCTCTTCCTCTCAAATCCATCACAAGGGCTACACGGTTCATCTTGTTGCTCGATTCTTTCATCAGCTCTAAGATTTTAGGCATAAGTGTAGGAGGCAGGTTATCCACACAGAAAAAACCGAGGTCTTCAAAGCTTTGTACGGCAACCGTTTTACCGGCGCCGGACATACCTGTAATAATGACTAACTCCACATCATTTACAGACGTCATGAACAATCCCTCCTTTTAAAGATAGCGTTTAAGCCGGATCCAGCCGGTACGATAATAATTTAAAATCCTTTGTATAAGTAAAAGTACCATAGATGACCCGGTTGCCGTGCACAACATAATCTAAAATGTGGCGGTCTCCTTCTGCCATATCAAGCGTTTGAATGGCTTCTACCGGCTGCCATTGCAGAATTCCTTCCGGAGATTCATCCATTATGACACCATCAGCCTCCGTTGCTAAGAAGGTGAACATCATCCATTCTGATACAACTTCATTTCCGTCTTTAATAATAAACGTAAAAATCCCTTTAATATCCGGGTTCTTAACATATATGCCAGTCTCTTCCCTATATTCGCGTATACATGCATCACGAACGGATTCGCCCGGCTCCATTTTTCCGCCTGGTGCTACCCACCAATTTCTGCGGGGTTTCTGCAGCAACAGGGCCTGATTATCTTTTATATAAACACAATTTGTTATCCGTTGCATTTTATCACCTGCTTAATTTAGCTCATTCATCTTATTATACATGCTTTTTTTCGATCAAACAATTTAGATGCAGCTGCAGGAAAACGTATTTTTGGGCAATGCCTGGTTGAAAGTCTCTAAAAGCAAAAAAAGAACACGGACCAGATCAGTCCGTGCCAACAAGTAATATATAACTAAAAGGGGGTCAATTACTTATGGTCTAACTATACCCTTTCTTTGTTGCAAGCCTGTTACAGCTGAATGACGTTTAAATAAAGTTTTAGCCGTCAATTAAGCAAGAGGTAATTGCTATTTAGTTACTTTCATTGATTCCATCAATTGTTCAACATAGTGCTGAACTGATTGTGCAGCTATACTGCCGTCTCCTGTTGCAGTAACAATCTGGCGAAGTGTTTTATCACGAACATCGCCTGCAGCAAATATACCCGGTACATTCGTTTGCATAGTGCTGTCTGTTTCAATATAGCCTTCACCATTTAAAATACCAAGCGGTTCAAAAGGCTTAGTCAGCGGAACGAGACCGATATAGATAAATGCTCCATCCGCTTTAAATTCACTTTCGCTTCCATTTTCAGTGGAAACAAGTGTAACAGAACCAACCTTGCCATTTTCTTCATTTATTTCTTTTACTGTTGTATTCCAGATAAAATCAATCTTTTCATTGTCAAAGGCGCGCTTTTGTAAAATTTGCTGGGCGCGAAGTTTATCCCGTCTATGCACAATGGTAACTTTATTGGCAAAACGCGTTAGATAAACACCTTCTTCGACAGCTGAATCTCCACCGCCGACAACAACGAGGTCTTTTCCTTTAAAGAAAGCACCGTCGCAGACTGCGCAGTAGGAGACGCCCCGGCCGCCAAGTTCTTTTTCACCCGGTACGCCAAGCTTTTTATATTCAGCACCGGTTGAAAGTATAATAGCACGTGCTTTATATTCTTTTGAACCGGCTTTAATGATTTTGTATTCTTTTTCGTCAATAATCTCTTTGACATCTCCGTATGCATATTCAGCACCGAATTTTTTAGCATGCTCAAACATTTTATTTGATAGGTCGGGACCTAAAATATGATCAAATCCAGGGTAATTTTCAACATCTTCCGTGTTGGCCATTTGTCCGCCCGGCACGCCGCGTTCTA
Source organism: Jeotgalibacillus sp. S-D1 (assembly GCF_004358665.1). Lineage (GTDB taxonomy): Bacteria > Bacillota > Bacilli > Bacillales > Jeotgalibacillaceae > Jeotgalibacillus. The sequence goes on from NZ_SMZR01000002.1 coordinate 99,986, forward strand.
ACATTAATGTAGAAAGATTTCCGCGGGAGGTATAAACAGCTGCCGTCATTCCAGCAGGACCTGCGCCAATTACCACTACGTCATAAATTTTTTCTTCCGTCATGAAAATGCACTCCTTTTCAAACTCTTCAGTGGTCTTCACTTCATCCACATTTATAGTAAGTGATGAGGTGAACACACGTCCAATTATTTGCCTAGGGTAAGTATGCCTCTAAATCATCCATATATCTGCGTATTGTAGAAACTGTAACATTGTATTTATCAGCCATTTCCTGCTGAGTTACTTTTTCTGCCCGCACTTTTTTCCAAAGGTATTCAATTGCTGCAGAAAGGGCGGCTATATTTTTAAACCTGTATTCATCCTCCATGCCATAATAAACAATATGAAACCACATATAAAAAAGTCCGTGATGTGACTGGATGTTAACATCATACGATTGACTCAGTTCACATGCCACCTGATGAGCACGGGCGATCGGAGTTTTTGGTTTTGGGATCTTGTCTGAACGAAGCAAGGCAGCGTATTCCAGTTCAATAGCCGTAAGGTAATCCGGAATATTGTTTAAAGACGACGGGTTTGTTTTAGCATCTTTATATAATACGAACATTCTTTCTTCCGGGTACATGGAATCCGACAGAATATCGTTGCGTTCTATTTTTTCGCCATTCCACGGTTCCAGTCCTTCTTTATCAGGCTGCTCTGAGAGGACACGCTTCCATGCATCTGCAGAGACCTTTTCATGGCCTGAGTGCCACGCAGAATGAGACAGCCAAAAATAAAACCCGGCATCGCCTTCAAAGCCGCGCTTCACTAAACTTTTAAGCCAGCCGTACGCTTTTTTATGGCGTCCGACCAGTGCAAACGTAGCGCCGAGTTTAAACCGGTGTTCAAATAAAAATGGACGGACATGCTCCAACGCATCCATCAGCTGTTCCAATTCATCCGTCCGCTCCTGATAATGGTAAAACACCGCTAAATTGCATAAAGCGTGTAAATTGCCAGGGTTGCGGTTCAGCACTTCTGTTAACAGCGCCGTTGCCTGCTCGGTTTCGCCAAAATAAAAATAAGCAAGAGCCAGATTATTATAGGCGGACCAGTAATCCGGGAAGCGTTCAACGACTTCTTCAAGAAGCTCAATCGCTTCCTTAAATTTGCCTTCAGCCAAAAGCTGGCCTGCTTTTTCCTGATGCATAATCAGCTCATCCTGATCCAGGTCATCGTCCCATTCCTCATCTTCTTCAAGGGATAATAATTCAAGCAGATCCTCTGCATCTTCAACAAATTCACCGTCTTCATTCATATCTAAATAAGCAGTTGCGTGCTTGTAGGCTTCCTGAAATAATCCAAGATGGGCAAAATTATTTGCCATAAAATAATGGACTTCTGTCATTGAAGGATCAAGGGTGGTTAAAATTTGTTTTAATCGCTCATTTGACTGAGTGAATTCACCAATCTCCGTTTCAATAATCGCCATCTGAAAGGGCACCATCGGCTCTTCGGGCTCTAATTCCTGTGCACGCTTTAAATATTTTAATGCTTTATTTAATTGGCCCTGCTGATACTTGGCCATACCTTTTTGATAGTAATTTTCACTTGTTGGATTAAACGGGTACAGTATTCCCATGTTCTCCGTTTGTTTTGATCCTTTTTTCATGTATAGCCTCCGAACATTGTAGTAACTAGTCAATGATAGCATATTTTTACTGACGGCTGTATGAAATTATCTGGATGAATTCATAGAAATTGGTTACTGTAAAAAACAGAGGAACAAAAGATTGCTTCTATAGAGTTTAACAAGAAGATTGTGACTAATTAAAAAGCTCTGTCATCTGTCAAATGTTAATAGTTCCACTTAGTTGATTGGAGCTGAAGGTGTGAGACTCCTGCGGGATGTAGCGGGAGAGGTGAGACCTTTGAAGCGCGAAGCGTTGAAAAGGGCTCACCCCCGCCCCGCGGAAAGCGAGCGCCTTCGTGCTGCAATCAACGGCCATGTTCAACAAAGTGATATTAATGATAGGAGCAAGTTGATTTGGTAAAGGAAACTAGACATAAAAACAAAGGATGCCCTTTACGAATTAGAAACGTATTCGTAAAGGGCATCCTTTTTAGTGCTGATTATATTTTTGCTTTGACCAGAGGAGATGAACCGGTCCGATTTATTTCGCCGGTTTATTATGGCGCTCCTGTAGTACAGATAATACTTCCCAAAATGGAAGGCGCTGTTCACGCAGCAATACCATTGTGTGATAAAGCATGTCCGCTACTTCCCACTTCAGCTCTTCTGCATCTCGATTTTTTGCAGCGATTATAACCTCTGAAGCTTCTTCGCCTACTTTTTTAAGAATTTTATCCACGCCTTCTTCAAATAAGTAGGTAGTATACGCGCCTTCAGGACGCTCTTCATCCCGCTCTGCAATTAATTTTTCAAGAGTGGACAAGATATCCGTTAAAGTTGCTGGCTGAAGGTCGTTATTTTTATATATGGTTTCATAAAAGCAGGATGTTTCTCCTGTATGGCAGGCTGGTCCTTTTGGCAGAACGCGCAGCACTAAGGAGTCCTGATCACAATCATGCTTCATTTCCACAATCTTCTGGGTGTTGCCGCTTGTAGCTCCTTTATGCCAAAGCTCTTTGCGGGATCGGCTGTAAAACCAGGATTCTCCCGTTTGAAGAGATTTTTTTAAGGACTCTTCATTCATATAGGCAACCGTTAATACTTCTGATGTTTCAGCATCCTGAACAACGGCTGGAATTAAGCCGTTTTCATCAAAGCGAATGCGCGTTATATCGATTGTCATCGTACATTCACTCCTTCTTCTTTTAAATGAGCTTTTACTTCCGCTATGCTTGTTTCCTCATAATGAAAAATGGAAGCAGCAAGAGCAGCATCAGCTTTTCCTTCAGTAAATATCTCTGTAAAATCCTCCGAACAGCCGGCCCCTCCGCTGGCAATAACCGGTACGGTTACGGCCTCGCTCACAGCTTTCGTTAAATCAACGTTAAAGCCATGTTTCTCGCCGTCACTATCCATGCTGGTCAGCAGGATTTCTCCCGCTCCAAGGTCAACCGCTTCCTTTGCCCAGGCCACAGCTTCTTTATCGAGCGGATTTCGTCCGCCATGAGTATATACACGCCAGGTGCCGATGGTTTCATCCCATTTAGCATCAATTGCCACCACGATGCATTGCGACCCAAAGTAGTCAGCTCCTGCTTTAATCAAGTGAGGGTCCAAAAGCGCTGACGTATTTAGCGATACTTTATCCGCTCCTGCACGAAGAAGTCTTTTCATGTCCTCAATTGTTTTAATTCCACCGCCAACTGTAAAAGGGATCGCAAGCTCAGATGCCACGTCCTGAACCACGTCCACCATTGTTTCCCGCCCTTCATGGGATGCAGAAATATCCAGGAAGACGAGTTCATCTGCTCCCTGCTCATCATAAGCCCGCGCAAGCTCGACCGGATCCCCAGCATCTCTCAGTTCAAGAAACTGGATTCCTTTTACAACGCGGCCCTCTTTTACATCCAAACAAGGGATAATCCGTTTTGTCAGCATCAAGATACCTCCTCAACGGCTTCCTTTACAGTAAACTTATTCGTGTAGATTGCTTTACCCACGATAGCTCCTGTCACTCCGCTGCCGGAAACGGCCTGCAATATCCGAAGATCCTCAAGAGAGCTCACACCGCCTGAAGCAATAATTTCGGCACCTGTTGCTTCTGCAAGCTCGATTACCGCATCTACATTTGGTCCTGTAAGCATGCCATCGGTCGCAATATCAGTGAAAATAAATGTTTTTGCTCCAGCGTCTGCAAGCTCTTTTCCAAGGTCCACAGCCCGCAATGTCGATGTTTCGATCCAGCCATGTGTAGCTACATATCCATCTTTTGCATCAAGTCCTATCGCGATCCGATCACCGTATTTAGCGAGCCACTCCTTAACCAGTTCCGGGTTGGTTACTGCAAGACTTCCGATGATCACCCGGTCCACACCCTGATTTAAGTAGTGCACAACATCTTCCTCTGTTCGAATACCGCCGCCTACCTGAACCTTAGCAGGAAGCTCGTTTACTACACGAAGGACATATTCATCATTTATCCTTTTTCCATCCTTCGCACCATCCAGATCGACCATGTGAATCCATTCAGCGCCTTCATCTACAAACTGCTTCGCCATATCAAAAGGAGAATCGCCATAGATTGTTTCCTGATTGTAATCTCCTTGTGTCAAACGGACGCATTTTCCATCTCTCATATCAATTGCCGGATAGATCATGAAGCTCATTTCAGCACCTCCATATTTTTCACGTAGCGAGTGTAGTTCCCTAAAAGACCCATTCCTAGGTCGCCGCTTTTTTCGGGATGAAATTGCATGCCAAAAACATTATCTTTCCCTACCACTGCTGGAACTTCTCCAAAGTAATCCGCTGATGCAATCAGAGACTCTTTTGTTTCGCCAGTCACATAGTACGAATGGACAAAATAAACATGTTCTTCCTCAAGCCCAGCCGTTAAAGGGGATTCATGATGAAAAACAAGGCGATTCCATCCCATATGGGGTACTTTGTAGGAAGTACCGGATTTATCCACCCCGTCAAAATGTACAGCTCTTCCTTTTAACAGGCCAAGTCCAGTATGTAATCCGTTTTCTTCACTTTCCTCGAACAAGAGCTGCATTCCAAGACAGATCCCTAAAACAGGCTTGCCTTTTTGAGCCTGGTCAACAATAAATGACGAAAGCCCTGTCTCATTTAGAAGTTTCATTGCGTCACGAAACGCACCTACCCCGGGTAAAATCAATCCCTCCGCGTGAGCCAGCTGTTCTTTATTATCACTAATAATGTAAGGCACTCCCAGACGCTCCAATGCCTTGCTTACACTGAATAAATTGCCCATCCCATAATCGACGATCCCAATCATTTATAACATTCCTTTCGTAGACGGAACGCCTTTCACACGAGGATCAATTGACGACGCCTCATCAAGCGCACGTCCCAATGCTTTAAAAATGGCTTCAATCATATGATGGGTGTTGTGGCCGTAATGCACGACAACATGAAGGTTCATTCTTGCTTCCAGTGCCAGCTTCCATAAAAACTCATGAACAAGCTCTACATCAAATGTACCTACACGGTCTGTGGGGAAATCCGCTCTCATTTCAAGGTGAGGACGGTTGCTCAAATCCACCACGACCTGAGCGAGCGCCTCATCCATCGGCACAAAAGAATTGCCGTAACGGCGAATCCCCTTTTTATCACCCAATGATTCCAGCAATGCCTGTCCCAAAACGATCCCGATATCTTCGGTTGTATGATGGTCATCAATTTCCGTGTCGCCTTTTGCATCAATCGTCATATCAAACTGCCCGTGCTTGGTGAACAAATCCAGCATATGCGTCATGAACGGCACGGCTGTCTCGATGGATGAATTTCCTTCTCCATCAATTGAAAAAGATAGATTAATATTGGTTTCATTGGTTTTGCGGTGAAATGATGCTTCTCTCTTGCTGCTCATCTAATGAACCTCCCTAAAGGTACGCTTCAGTCGTATTTTTTATGAGAAAAACGTGCTTCTACTGCACGCGCATGTGCTTCCAAGCCTTCAAGTCTGGCGAAATGAGCCACCTTTTTGGCATCTTCTCTAAATGCAGCCTCACTGTAGGCAATAATGCTCGATTTTTTTATAAAATCATCAACAGACAGCGGACTCGAAAAACGGGCTGTACCGCTTGTCGGCAATGTATGGTTGGGACCTGCAAAATAATCCCCCATCGGTTCAGAGCTGTAACGGCCTGCAAAAATCGCTCCGGCATGGCGTATTTTACCGATCATTTCCATAGCATTCGTAACTTGAATTTCTAAATGCTCAGGTGCTATTTGATTAACTGCATCAATTGCCTGATCCATGTTTTCAGCCACATAGATCTTGCTGTGTTCGTTAATAGCAACAGCTGCCATATCCTTGCGAGGCAGACTTTCCAATTGGAAATTCACTTCCTGTGAAACCGCTTTGGCAAATTCAAGGGATGTGGTAACCAGATTCGCCTGGGAGAGTTCACCATGTTCTGCCTGAGAAAGCAGATCTGCTGCAACCTCGCCAGCGTTTGCCGTGTCATCAGCAAGAATAGTAATATCACTTGGTCCTGCGATCATATCAATATCCACAATTCCAAATACTTCACGCTTGGCGAGTGCCACAAAAATATTACCGGGGCCGGTAATTTTATCTACCTGCTGAACCGATTCTGTTCCATAAGCCAGCGCAGCAACAGCTTGTGCGCCGCCCATTTTGTAAATCACCCGTATTCCTGCGAGCCTTGCAGCAGCCAGAACTCCAGCAGGTATTTTCCCATCTGGTCCGGGAGGTGTTGCCATAACGACACTGCTTACGCCTGCTACCTGAGCAGGTATTGCATTCATCAAAACGGAAGACGGATATGCGGCCGTTCCGCCAGGCACATAAATGCCTACAGTATCCAGCGGGGTTACCTTCTGTCCCAGAATCGTTCCGTTTTCCTTCGTCGTCATCCAGGATTGCTGAATTTGCCTCTCGTGAAATTCGGTTATATTAGCTGCTGCCTCCTGCAATACAGATAGTGTTTGCTCATCTGTTTGCAGCAGGGCTTCATCTATTTCCGATTCTTCAACTAATAGGGACGTCAGGTCCGCTCCGTCGAATTTAGACGTATAGGACAGCACTGCCCTGTCTCCATTTTGTCGAACATCTTCTATTATCGATTGAACGCTTTTTCGCTGTTCTTCAGTCCCCTGGTCCAGCAAAGGGCGGGGGATTTCATATTCTGATAGAAATCGGATATCCATATGGGCTGTTCCTTTCCATTCGTGATATAACTGCTGTCTTCCTGCTTAAAGGACAGATTGTTTTGAAATAATACGATCGAGACGGTCTACCATTTCCTGAATGCGCTCATGTTTGATTCGGTAGCTGACCGGATTGACGATTAATCTTGAGGTAATATCAACAATATGTTCATATTCAACAAGCCCGTTTTCTTTTAATGTTCTCCCGGTGGAAACAATGTCCACGATCCGGTCAGTTAAGCCGATGATCGGAGCGATTTCAATAGAACCGTTAAGCTTGATAATTTCCACTTGCTCGCCCTGCTCTCTAAAATAAGAAGATGCAACATTAGGATATTTAGTTGCAATGCGTGGGGCAACTTCATTCATTTTTGTATCCGGCAATCCTGCCACCGCTAAATAGCAATGGCTGATTTGAAGATCCAACAGCTCATAAACATCGCGTTCTTCTTCAAGCATAACATCTTTTCCTGCAATCCCAAGATCGGCGACCCCGTGCTCTACATATGTTGGCACGTCCATTGGCTTGGACAGGATAAAACGAAGATTTTCTTCTGGCACTTCAATTATTAATTTTCTTGAATCATCGAATTCAGGCGGAAGCTTATAGCCTGCTTGTTTCAGCATCACTAACGCTTCTTCGAAGATCCTTCCTTTTGGCATTGCGATCGTTAATTCTTTCATGCTCTGCCTCCTGCCTTTCCAGATTGTCCGACAATCCAATGGACATCCTTAAATTGTGCAGTGAAACGGTCAACATCTGCTACTCCTCTTACATCCTGACTGATCACTGATTGACTTTTTGCTCTTAATTCATTGGCAAGCTCCATCGCTTCTTTCCTTCTTTCTGACGAGAATAAAATCAAAGCAGATGATTCTTCAGAAGCCTGAGGAGATAGAGCTTCCATTAAGTAATCCAAGCGTATGCCAAAACCTGTGGCTCCGACCCCTGCACCAAATTTTTGCAGCAAGTGGTTGTAGCGTCCGCCATTCCCAAGTGAATACCCTACTCGGTCCGCATAAACCTCAAATAGCACGCCGGTGTAATAACTCATGTGACTTACGAGCGAAACATCAATCGTAACGTAATCTTCCACATTGTAATCCTGTAACACTTCAATCAATTCCTGCAGCTCTGCCAGAGGCTTTGTTCCCTGCTCACCTTCCAGTAAAGCACGTGCGTCTGCGATTGAGCTTCCATTCCCGCGGATTGTCAGCAGTCGCATCAATCGCTGTTTATCTATGGAAGAAAGCGGAAGGGACTCGACATGCTTGCGGTAGCCTACATAGTTTTTATCATACAGATAGCGTCTTAGCTGCTGAGAACGGTCTTCAGTACCGACGATTTGCAAAAACAGCTGCCGGACAAATTCCATATGTCCAATGGATATCGTGAAATCTTTAAGCCCTGCTGCCTTTAAAGAAGAAACAAGCAGAGCAATGGTTTCAGCATCAGCACTTACAGAAGAATCACCAATAAGTTCAACACCCATTTGTTCAAATTCGGCTGGACGGCCGCCTTCTCTTTGCTGGGCACGAAAAACATTTGCCGAATAAGCAAGCCGGAGGGGATTGCGATCCTGCAACAATTTTGAAGCAGCTACACGTGCAATCGGTGCTGTCATGTCCGGTCTGAGTACTAGCGTTCTTCCCTGCTGATCAAGAAGCTTAAACAACTGCTGATCCAGGATAGCCGATGCTTCTCCTACTGTTTCATCATACTCAAGAGTTGGTGTCTCGAGAAACTGATATCCCCATGCGCTCATTTCATTTTCTACTTTTGAACGAATATTTTTTTTCATTTTATATAAATGAGGAAACGTATCCCGCATTCCCATCGGTTTTTCAAACATAAATAATTTTGACATTTCCGCGACAACCCTTTCTTTCTTGAAAGTGTTTTAAAATTCTTACTCTTACTACCTATCATGATACCCCTAACCGAAAAAAGCAAAACGAATGTTAAATTGGACGGTAATTTATGTAGTAAAACAATAATCCTTTAGTTCGCTAATGTGGTAGTAAAATAAAGATATTTAGTAGTGTACTAATTCTGAGGACAGACGTCAAGGGTTAGTATTGCTTTTTATTTTCCAGAAAAAAGGGGATCCCGCCTCTCCTGCTTATGTAATTCACCAAAAAAACACCTTCCGCAGAGGGAAGGTGTTTTTAATCTTATATTTTTAAATCAATGCTTGCATCGGCTTTCAGCTCTTCAACATGTTGAGCAAGTTTTTCCTGCTGCTTTTGCTGCTCAAGGCCTGTTTTAATGTTTTCACTTACTTCCTCAAGAGGAGGCATTTCCTGACCGGACTCTTTTGATTGAGCTGCAGCCTGGTCATAATATTCTTGAATTTCTTTTTCTGTCACTTCTTCAGTTGGAACTGTTTCGTTTATATATTTCTCAAATTTGATTGATTCAGCAATTTGCTCACGAAGTGCTTCTGGTTTCATGCCTTCCGCTTCAAGCATCTCATTCATTGCTTCTTCTCCACCAAATTGTTCCTGAAAAGCATTATATTCTTCGTCAATTTCTTCTTCCGAAGCCGTCAGTTCTGCTTCTTCAGCTTTTTGAAGAATTAAAGTTTGATTAACTAGTGTATCCAATGTTTGTGTTTTAACTTGTTCTGCAGCTTCCTTGCTTGTCGGGTCTTGTCCCGCTTGCTGCATTTGACCTTGAACTTGTCCAAGTGCTGCGTTGTAATCTTCGCCTAAGATTTCCTGATCATTAACAACAGCAACTACTTCTTTTTCATCTACTTGCTGCTCTTCTAATTTCTTTTGGCTTTCTTCAGCTGCAGCTTGATCTTCTTTTGAAGCTTCTTCCTGTTTTGGTTCTTCTGCTGACTTATCCTCTTCATCGTTACAAGCGGCCAACCCTAAAGCAAGTGCGCCTGCTGCGAACGGCAATAAAATTTTCTTTAAATTCATACAATGTGAACCCCTTTCGGATCATTGATTCTCTTAATTTTTAAGCCTAGAATGCATTGTAACGAATATTCCTAAAAAGATAAACCCAAAAGCATTAATGACATTAAATTGAAATAATACTGTCATGTCAGAATGGCGTCAATCGTTTCAGTCGTTCGCACAATTCATAATATAATGTTAGTTTACTTTACTTTTTGACTCCGCACCACCCCGATATGGAATTTTATTTTAGTTAACCTAAATAAATATTAAGTTGACTAAAATTAATTTGTGCCATTATAATCGAACTAGCATAACGCAAAGGAGAAGATCATCATGGTTAAATCATCACTACACGGAATGGTTTTAGCTTCCCTGTTCGCTGCTTTAATGGCAATTGGAGCAAATATCACTTCAATCGTTCCACTTTTAGTCATAGGCAATATACCTGTTACCTTACAAACAGTAGTATGTATACTTGCGGGAATTTTATTAGGCAAAAAATGGGGACCTATTGCAATGATCATCTATACGTTAATCGGCCTAGCAGGCATGCCGGTTTTTGCTCAGTGGTCTGGTGGTGCCGGATCGCTATTAAGCCCTACTTTCGGCTTTGTACTGTCCTACATTGTTGTTGCCTGGGTCGCAGGACTAATAACCAATAATAAAAAAACATATGCTACACTTTTAACTGCAGCTATAATCGGAACCATTATAAATTACGGGCTCGGGACAAACTGGATGTACATGGCCTATAAATTTTGGTTTAGCGCTCCAGATGGATTTCATTACGGGTTAACATGGATCTGGATGCTGCCATTCGTTCCAAAAGATTTAATTCTGGCAGTATTTGCAGCACTGGTTTCACAAAAAGTACTCCAGGCGTTTCCGCAAACACGAACAAGAAAACCAAAGCTGTCTTCTCAAAAGGCAGGTTAAGATGAAAGAGATTGGGACATAAAGAAGCACCTAAATAAAGGAGGCCGGTTCATTTCCGCTGCAGGCGGCGCTTTCCGCGGGGCGGGGGTGAGCCACCTTCCGCTGCAATGAACCGGCGCTTTCCATGGCTTTATAGGGAACAAAAAAGAGATTGATCCTGCCTAGATAAAAAGAAGGCTCTCACGACATATTGGTGAGAGCCTTCTTTTTATGGTTTTGTCCCATACTCATGGTTATTAAAGTTTAATGCCGTAGCTCCATTCCTTCGCTTTCCGCGGACGAACGATCTACAAATTAAAATAATGGCCATTAAATTGAATCTTTTTCATTCTGCTCATGCGGTTCCTTTAAACGTATGATCTGCATAGGGTTTCCCCCTACAAAAGCTCCCGCCGGAACATCCTTGTGGACAAGGGTGCAGGCTGACACGATGGCTCCATTTCCAATTTTAACACCTGGCAGGATGGTGGAATTGGCACCGATCATTACTTCATCACCAATCTCTACCTTCCCAAGCCGGTATTCTCTTATTAAATACTCATGGGCGAGGATTGTCGTGTTGTAGCCAATTACGCTGTTTCTGCCTACGGATATTTTTTCAGGAAACATAACATCAAGCATAACCATTAAAGCAAATGCGGTCTGATCCCCTACTTTCACCCCCAAAAATGTGCGGTACAGCCAGTTTTTCACTCCTAAAAAAGGAGTGTAACGAGCAAGCTGGATGACGATAAAATTGCGGACGACCTTCCAAAACGGGATCGTTTTATATATATGCCACAACGAATTTGCTCCATTTACATAAAAACGCTCCGTGCGTCTCATTCTGAAGTCTCTCCTATAATGTCCAGCAAGTCTGTCATTGCTTCCAGCATCCAATCAGGCTCATACTCCTGCAAGTAATCCCGTCCCTTTGCAGACCAGGCTACACCGGCCGTTTTTGTTCCGGCATTCTTTCCTCCCATAATATCATGGTGGTTGTCTCCCACCATCAAGCTTGTTCCAGGTTCTGATCCCAGTCTTTTTAAAGCTAGCAAGAGTGGCTCAGGATCGGGTTTTGCGTGGGTAACATCATCTAAGCCGATCACAACTTCAAAATACCGGTCCAGGTTCATGAGTTTAAGCCCTTTATGGACGACATCATTTCGTTTTGTGGACACGATAGCCATTTTTATGCCTTTCTGATGAAGCGCTTCGATCGTTTCTTCTACCCCGCTAAAGCCGGTAACCAGTAAATCATGCTGCTCAATATTATAGGCACGGTAAAAATTGACCATTTCTTCCACTTTACCCGGGTTCACCCTCTTAAACGATTCAATAAGCGGAGGACCCATAAATTGCAGAACATCTTCTCGTCCATACTCTCCCGGGAAATAGTGACCTAAGACGTGCATAAAGGAAGAAATAATTAACTCGTTCGTATCAATTAACGTGCCATCTAAATCAAACAGCACCGTATCAATGCGTTTGCTCATAGCCTAGCTTCCTTTCTTTCTGTACTTCATTGCGTTTCCAGATATAAGCGACTGCCATGGTCAGCACGACCGCAGTAGTGATGCGTATTAAAAACAACGGAAGTACGGGTATGCCCAGGGGAATAAAGATTAATGTATCTTCTACTACTGCGTGACATGAAACAAGAAAAATGAAAGCAAGCGTAGCATCTTTTTTGCTTACTCCGTCTTCCTGAACAGCTTTTATCATTACTCCGGCTCCATAGGCGAGTCCGATCGTTAAACCCGCAACCAATGTCATCGATGTATTTTCTTTCATACCCAAACCTCTTGTGACAGGAGCCATCCATCTTGAAAATACGTCAAGCCACTTTAAATCTCTCATTATTTGAATGACAATCATGAGCGGAATGACAATAAGAGCTAGCTGAATTACTCCGAATGCTGCTTTTTCCAATGCCATCAAGATAATTGAACCCCATCCTGAAACATTTTCCTGCTGTTGGGGAACCATGCCATACTGGGCAATTTCCTGCCCGCCGCTCCAAACTAAGTTTATGATAATCGCAGAAACAAAAGCCAGTCCGAGCCTCACTACGAGCACGACCCAAAGCTTTACCCCCACCTTGAGGGCAACTCCCGTTTCAATAAGCAGATTGTGGGAGAAAGAAAGCATGACTGCAATAATAAATACTTCTTTAACCGTCATTTCAAGCGATAAAATACCAGCAATCCCTGCATACAAATTCAGGAAATTACCCAGTACAAGCGGAACTGCCGCTTCGCCGCTTAAACCAAACAAACTCATAAATGGTGCAATTAATTTTGTTATCCAGGGCAGTACGGGAGTATATTGAAGAAGAATCACAACAAATGTAACAGGAAAAATGATCTTTCCAAGAGTCCACGTTGTCTGTAATCCCGCTTTCAACCCCTCTGCGAAGGTCTGTTTTGTCATCAAACCCCTCCTAGCTGTTTAGTTTATCTGCATAACGGGTTGATAACCCTTTTTTACGTCGATAGATGATAACAATAAGAGCTGCAGCAATTAATGCAAAAGACAGCATCTGTGCGACACGGATTGTTTCCGTCAGCATCAAGCTGTCGGTTCTGAGCCCTTCTACAAATGCACGGCCAATTGAGTACCAAATTACATAGGTTAAAAACAATTCTCCCCTAAGTGGATTCACTTTCCTCAGAGCAAGAAGTAATAGTAATCCGGCCAAATTCCAGATCGATTCATACAGGAAAGTTGGATGATAATAAGCAAACGTTCCATTTACTCCTATATACATTTGATCAATGATCCAGTCGGGAATAAACAGACCCTCTAAAAATGCACGGGACACTTCGCCTCCATGAGCTTCCTGATTAATAAAATTGCCCCACCGGCCAAGCATCTGTCCAAGTATAATACTCGGTGCTGCAATGTCTACAATCTTCCATGCAGACAATCCCTTTCTTCTTGCGAAAATAACCGTAGTGGCGACAGCACCAATCAGCGCTCCGTGAATGGCAATACCACCGTTCCAAATCTGAATAATGGCTTCCGGGTTTTGTGAATAAAAATCCCATTGGAAAATTACATAATAAATACGAGCTGAAATAATGGCGATCGGTACTGCCCAAATCAGTAAATCTGCAAATAAATCCTTTGGCATGCCTAATCGATCGGCTTCCCTGTTGGCTAAGATGTAACCCAAAATAATTCCGGTACCGATAATAAGCCCGTACCAGGCAATATTAACCGGACCAAGACTGATTGCAATCGGATCGATTGGTTGAATGGTTCCCAGCATATTCTGTCTCCTTTCAGCACGAAAACGTTAATTAAATATCGTCGTGCTCTCCTTCGATAATGACATCCGCAAGCCTGTTTGAAAATTGTTCAGCTGCGTTTACACCCATGCGCTTCAGACGGAAATTCATCGCTGCAACCTCTATAATGACAGCTAAATTTCGCCCTGGTCGAACAGGCAATGTTATTTTTGTTATTTCTGTATCGATAATTTTCATTTTTTCTTCATCAAGACCCAGGCGGTCATATTGCTTTGCCTTGTCCCAGATTTCCAGGTCAATGACAAGTGTAACGCGCTTGTGGTTACGAACTGCCCCCGCTCCAAAAAGCGTCATTACATTTATGATGCCAAGGCCCCGAATTTCAAGAAGGTGTTCAATTAATTCCGGAGATGAACCGATTAATGTGTCGGTATCCTCCTGGCGGATTTCCACGCTGTCATCTGCAACTAGACGGTGACCGCGCTTCACAAGCTCCAGTGCTGTTTCACTTTTACCCACTCCGCTTTTACCAGTGATTAATACACCAACCCCATAAATATCAACCAGTACACCGTGCAGTGCAGTAGTTGGAGCAAGCTTGCTTTCTAAGAAGTTTGTTAATCGGCTGGAAAAACGGGTGGTTTGTACTGCTGTCTTCATCACTGGCACCTGATTGCGTTCCGATGCTTCAATCAGCTCAATCGGGACATCAATATCCCGGGACAAAATCACCCCCGGTGTATTATCTGTGCACAGCTGTGTCATTCGATCGATACGTTCATCATTTGAAAGCAATTCATAAAAAGACATTTCTGTTCGGCCCAGCAATTGAATTCGTTCTGCTGGATAATAGCTAAAATATCCTGCCATTTCAAGACCCGGTCTTGAGATATCGCTCATGGTAATTGGACGATGTATGCCCTCTTCTCCACTAACCAGTTCTAATTTAAATTTTTCTATAATATCCTTCGTCGTAACCTTCGCCACGATAACCCTCCTACTCCATTCAGCTATGTATCTTAATTGTCTTACACATACTCTCTATTGTAGCACTTTGGAAATTGTTTCACTATATTAGATCAACGAAACATCCCTCAGAAGGTGTCCTTTTCTTTTCAAGCAAGCGATATTACTTGTGAAAGGGAGGTCTTTACAATGACATTAATTGCAATTGATGCAGGACACGGGTATGAAACCGCTGGCAAACGAAGTCCTGATGGAATGAGAGAATATGCGTTTAACAGGGCGGCTGCAAAAGAATGCATACTCCATTTAGAAAAAGCTTCTATTCAAACCATTCAGCTCCATGACGATGCGCTTGATGTGCCGCTTGCTCAGCGTACGAACCGAGCCAACCAGGCAGGTGCCCATTATTATATTTCAATTCATGCGAATGCATTTGGGAATGGAAGCTGGAATGCCGCAAGCGGGATCGAAACCTACATCCATTCAGTAAAAGGAGAAAAAGCGCTAAAGCTTGCTCAAATTATCCACTCGTCTCTTATTAAAAAAACAGGCAGTAAGGACCGCGGAGTAAAAAAACAAGACTTCCATGTTTTGCGAGAAACGAATATGCCGGCAGTTTTAATCGAATGCGGCTTTATGACTAACAAGGAAGAAAAAGCTCTTCTTGCTTCCCCCGCTTTTCGGGCAAAATGCGGAAAAATAATTGCTGAAGCGATTATCGCATTTTTAGACGCCGGTCAACCTTCCCATAAAAAGAGCCTTCCAAAAGAACAACCGTTATATCGTGTCCAAACCGGGGTATTTACAACAAGAGCCAGAGCTGAAGAGCTTGTAAAAAAACTTCGAAGCGCGGGATTTGATGCTGCAATAGGAATAATCAACAAATAGAGGTCTTAATATTAAAACGATAAAAAAATGAACGGCTCAAAAAAGAACAGCGTCAGTGCGACAGCTGTTCTTTCTTATGTCATGATCTAATTATTCCGTAGCGGTTTCTTTATCAGATGATGAAGAAAACTTCATTTTTAAACCAATTGCAATTGCGGCTAATGAAATCAGGCCGCCTATTATTCCGGTGCCCAATAGAAAAATGATGAGTATCCATTTAAATAGACCCATTATTTCAACACCCAGCACATAAATTCCCAGTATGGAAAATAATACACTGATTCCTAAAAAGGTTGCTCCTATTGCGCTCAGTCCAAACCAAGTGGTGCGCTTAATAAATGTTTCCATCTTATCACCTGCTTCTTTCTTTGTTATGTAGCTTTCCCTATTTAGGACTATACCATTATAGGAGCATTTGGAAACATTTTGTCTCATTTAATTTAATCAAAAGGCTTTGTTAAACCTGACCAATGAAGGCGATTGGCTTAAGGGTATCACACTTTCAGTTCCAAACAACGGTATACATTCATCGTGCTAATAAAAAACCGTGATGAGCTTATGGCTCACCACGGGATTTTTTGTATAGAAATACCTGATCGTACGTTTTTCTTTATTCTTGTGAAGAATCGGGCTCCGTGCCTTCCTGGCTGGAATCGTCCTTTTTCACCTCATAAGGCCTAACGCTAACTGCCCCCGTTTTAGCATCTGCAAACAAATAAAGCTTTGAGCCGTCAGCTTTTTCACGGGTAAAATGAAGCTTGCGCTGCATTAATTCTTCCCGTTCCTCTACATGATCCATTTCCCGATGGTTCAAATCAAATCTGCCAAAATTAGAGCGCAGTGTTCCATCCAGGCTTAAACTGTCAGGTACATAAATATTGATTGAACCTGCCAGCGTTTTTGCTTCAATTTTACGAGCTGAAGTACTAGAGGTTTTGCAGGTTACATTTCCATTAACCGATTGCACTTCCATGGAATCAACTGCACCTTCTACTGAAACCTTGCCATTAACAGATTCTGCATCGATGGAATCTGCACGGGTGTTTGAAACCTCTATGCCGCCATTGGCCGTTTCCAGTTCTCCTCTTTCGATCAGCATATTGGAAAGCTCGATTTTACCGTTGGCGGTTTTCACTTTAACTTTATTGACATTGGCTGATTCTCCATTGAACTTTCCATTAAACAAACGGACATCCCAGCGGTCATAGCTGTTTCTTGGCACATAAAGTACTGTGTCGAGCTTTATCATTTTCAAGTCGGAAATAAAGCGTAATTTTTTATACTGTGTATTAAAGAGAACAGCGTCCTTTAATTGATTTTTTGCTTTGATTTCGTCATCTGACCGGTATACTTTAACATCGCAATCCGCTTTGGCAAAGTTTTCATCCCACGGCACCACCGTTACTTTGCCATTCGCTACATTAATTTCAATGTCCGTTAATTCACCGGCATCCGCCTGGAAGGTGTGCTTAAATTCAAGCGATGGACCCATGTTAAACTCAAGGTCCAGCCCCTTTACTTTTTCAAAAGCATTTTGCACAAAATCCATGATCCGATCTGTAGAGTTTGCACCGGGTTTCTTTTGCTTGTCTGAAGACTTATCTGATTGGAAAAAATCATCCAGATTAAATGGAAAATCTTTTTTCTTTGATGGCTGTTCTTCACCCTGACTGGCAGCAGTAGACTGGCTGTAAGAAGTAGAGCTTGTTGTCTGGGTCTTGCTTTGACCAGACTCATTTTCCAAAGCCTCCAATAATGTTAATGCTTCAGTCGCTGTAATCGTGCCCTTTTCGACCATATTTAATATCCGTTTACGTTCGTTTTCCATCTCTCAAACACGCTCCTTATATTGAAATGATTGTTCCAATTCATTTGAACGTTCCTAAAAGGTATACGACTGTATCGATTAAAAAGTTTCAATTGATAAGTTAAAGAATGAAAGATTTGAAATCGTCTAACACGAAATGAACCCACATGGTACTTATGGGGATAGTATAGCCTTTTTCAGTCTTGAAAATGAATAAAAAAGGACTGATCAACATTCGCTTTTAAGCAATAATTGCGCAAGCCTCTGTTTCACAGTCCGATTTTATATTAATCATTTACGAAGTCGTAACCGGTTCACCTGTCCGTTCAGACATTCGGGCCGCCATACGTTCACGTTCACGCTCAAGAACTGGTTTAAGATACTTTCCAGTATATGACTCATCTACCTTCACAATGTCTTCAGGCTTTCCGGTAGCCACAATTGTTCCTCCGCGGTCTCCGCCTTCCGGACCTAAATCAATAATCCAGTCTGATGCTTTAATGACATCCAGGTTGTGTTCTATAACCAAAACAGTATCTCCATTTTCCACAAGGCGTTGAAGCACCTCAAGCAAACGTGAAATATCATCTACATGAAGGCCGGTTGTCGGCTCGTCTAAAATGTAAAGAGAACGGCCTGTAGAACGGCGATGCAGCTCAGAGGCCAATTTCACCCGCTGCGCTTCCCCACCTGAGAGTGTGGTTGCAGGCTGTCCCAGCGTAATATAGCCTAGTCCGACATCAACAATCGTCTGGAGCTTGCGGCTGATTTTTGGGATATTTTCAAAGAAAGACAATCCATCCTCAATTGTCATTTCAAGTACATCTGAAATATTTTTACCCTTGTATTTTACCTCTAATGTTTCCCTGTTGTACCGTTTGCCATGGCATACTTCGCAGGGTACGTAAACATCCGGCAGGAAATGCATTTCAATTTTGATAATGCCGTCTCCGCGGCAGGCCTCGCATCGCCCGCCCTTGACATTAAAACTGAAACGCCCTTTTTTATATCCACGCACTTTTGCTTCATTCGTCGTTGCATATACATCACGAATGTCATCGAATACTCCGGTATACGTGGCAGGATTTGACCGTGGTGTTCTGCCAATCGGAGCCTGGTTAATATCAATTACTTTATCCAGCTGATCGATGCCTTTGATCGCTTTATGCTCTCCTGGCTTCGTTTTTGCTTTATGCAGCTTTTGGGCAAGGGCCTTGTGAAGAATGCCGTTAATTAAAGTACTCTTGCCTGAACCCGATACCCCGGTTACAGATGTGAAAATACCCAAAGGAATATTAACTTTAACATTTTTCAGGTTGTTTTCTTTTGCTCCTGTGATCTCAAGCTTTCTGCCGTCCCCTTTTCTTCTTTCATGGGGCAGCGGAATAAATTTTTTGCCGGAGAGATACTTCCCTGTCAAGGACTTGCTGTTTTTCATTACCTGCTTCGGTGTGCCGGCTGCTACAATTTCACCGCCATGGACGCCTGCCCCTGGGCCTACATCAATTAAATAATCAGCCGCCATCATGGTATCTTCATCATGCTCCACCACAATTAGCGTGTTGCCGATGTCCCGCATATTTTTTAACGTGCCGATTAACCGGTCATTGTCGCGCTGATGAAGACCGATGGAAGGTTCATCAAGAATATAAAGAACCCCTGACAACTGGGAACCAATTTGGGTTGCGAGGCGGATACGCTGTGCTTCTCCACCCGATAAAGTACCTGCTGCACGGCTAAGTGTTAAATAATCGAGTCCTACGTTTACAAGAAAGGAAAGCCGCTCATTTATTTCTCTTAAAATCAGCTTGGCAATCTGCATTTCTTTTTCAGTCAGATCTAACCGATTGAAAAATGCTTTTGCTTCTTCAATGGAAAAAGACGTCACCTGGCCGATATGGTGATCATTAATTTTAACTGCCAGACTTTCTTTTTTCAGCCGATGCCCCTTACAGGTGGGGCAGTCCTGCTGTCCCATATATTTTTGCATTTGCTCACGAATATAGTCTGAACTTGTTTCACGAAAGCGTCTTTCAATATTTTGAAGCACACCTTCAAATTGAATATTGTTTTCACGAACCTGACCAAAATCATTTTTGTAGCGAAAATGGATTCTTTCTTTTCCTGAGCCGTGAAGGATTTTATCCATTTTCTTTTTTGGTATGTCCTTTACTGGTATGTTCATATCTATTTTATAATGTTTACAAATAGCTTCGAGCATGGATGGATAGTATTGGGAGCTGGTCGGTTCCCATGGGGCAATCGCATGCTGCTTCAAAGTAAGCGATGGGTCGGGAATCACAAGATCCAAATCAACTTCAAGCTTTGAACCCAGACCGTCACATTCTCCGCACGCCCCGAATGGAGAGTTAAATGAAAACATTCTCGGCTCCAATTCCTCAATTGAAAATCCGCAAATCGGGCAGGCATGATGCTCATTAAACCTGATCTCTTCCTCGCCAATCACATCAATGACTACATTGCCATCTGCAAGACGAAGCGCACTTTCAAGCGAATCAGCCAGTCGGGATTCAGATCCTTCTTTCACTACAATTCGGTCCACGACAACTTCTATGGAATGCTTTTTATTTTTGTCTAATTCGATCTCTTCACCGATATCAATCATTTCGCCATTTACCCGTACACGTACATAGCCCTGCTTTTTAATATCCTCAAGTACCTTTGCATGTGTACCCTTACGCCCTGAAACGATTGGGGCCAATACCTGCAGACGGGTCTTTTCAGGATACTCATAGATCCGGTCCACCATTTGCTCAATGGTTTGGGAAGTGATTTCAATGCCGTGTTCTGGACATATTGGACGGCCCACTCTAGCAAACAGCAAGCGCAGATAATCATAAATTTCTGTAACCGTTCCAACAGTTGAACGCGGGTTTCTGCTCGTGGTTTTCTGATCGATTGATATAGCAGGAGAAAGCCCTTCAATGGCATCTACATCCGGCTTATCCATTTGACCAAGAAACTGACGGGCATAAGCAGAGAGCGATTCGACATAACGCCGCTGACCTTCTGCATAAATTGTATCAAAAGCCAATGAGGATTTTCCCGAGCCAGACAGGCCTGTCATGACTACCAGCTTATCCCTTGGTATTGTGACATCGATATTCTTTAAATTATGGGCTCGTGCCCCCTGTACTATAATTTGATCTTTTGCCATTAAAAGGTCATCCTTCCGCTTTTAACTCTAATACCAGGTCACGCAGCTCAGCCGCACGTTCAAAATCAAGTGCCCGGGCAGCTTCTTTCATTTCGATTTCCATCGATTCAATCACTTTTGCCCGCTCTGGTTTAGTAAGCTTCTTCATTTTGGCAGCTGGTGAAACATATTCTTCCGACTCTTCTGCTGCATGAGTTGCACGAATGACATCCCTGATCTTTTTATCAATCGTAACAGGAGTAATATTGTGCTTTTCATTGTATGCCGTTTGTTTTTCTCGTCTTCTAGCGGTTTCATCAAGTGCTCGGCGCATTGAATCCGTGATTTTGTTGGCATACATAATAACATGGCCATGTGCATTTCTGGCTGCACGGCCGATCGTCTGGATCAATGCACGGTCGGAACGTAAGAACCCTTCTTTGTCTGCGTCCAAAATAGTAATTAACGAAACTTCAGGTATATCCAATCCTTCCCTTAAAAGGTTAATCCCAACCAACACATCATATTTACCAAGCCGCAGATCGCGGATAATTTCAATTCGCTCAAGTGTCTTTATTTCAGAATGTAAATATTGAACTTTGATGCCGATTTCCTTTAGATAATCGGTTAGATCCTCTGACATTTTCTTTGTTAGGGTTGTAATTAGCGTCCGTTCATTGTTTTTGATCCGTTCTTGAATTTCCCCAATAAGATCATCGATTTGACCTTCAATTGGACGTACTTCAATTGTAGGATCAAGCAGTCCGGTTGGTCGAATAATCTGCTCAACCATCTCCGGTGTATGTTCAAGCTCGTAAGGACCAGGGGTTGCTGATACAAATACCGCCTGATTTACATGCGATTCAAACTCATCGAACTTTAACGGCCGGTTATCGAGTGCAGATGGCAGACGGAAGCCGTGATCCACCAATACTTTTTTACGCGCCTGGTCGCCGTTGTACATCCCGCGAACCTGCGGCAGCGTTACGTGAGATTCATCAACTACAAGAAGAAAATCCTTTGGAAAATAGTCTATCAGTGTATAAGGAGTTGCACCTGCCTCACGCAGGGTCAAATGCCTTGAGTAATTTTCAATTCCTGAGCAGAAGCCCATTTCATTCATCATTTCCAAATCGTAGCGGGTACGCTGTTCCAATCTTTGTGCTTCAAGCAATTTATCTTCTTCTTTCAGAACTTTCAGCTGTTCCTCCAGCTCCGCTTCGATATTGGCGATTGCTTTTTTCATTTTTTCTTCCCGTGTAACGAAGTGGGACGCCGGGAAAATAGCGACGTGATCACGATCACCTAAAATTTCGCCTGTCAGTGCATCCACCATTCGGATCCGGTCAATTTCATCCCCGAAAAATTCGATGCGAATGCAGTGCTCATCATTTTTCGCCGGGAAGATTTCCACAACGTCCCCTCTTACGCGGAACGTACCGCGAGTAAAAGCAATATCATTTCGTTCATACTGGATATCCACCATTTTGCGAAGGAGCTGATTCCGTTCGATCTCCATACCCTTACGCAGCGAAACGACCAATTCACTGTACTCTTCTGGAGAACCCAGACCATAGATGCAGGAAACGCTGGCAATTATGATAACATCATCCCGTTCAAAAAGAGAGGATGTAGCGGAGTGACGCAGTTTATCTATCTCATCGTTGATGCTGGCGTCTTTTTCAATAAACGTATCCGTCTGCGGTACATACGCTTCAGGCTGATAATAGTCATAATAGCTGACAAAGTATTCCACTGCATTATTGGGGAAAAACTCCTTAAATTCACTATACAGCTGCCCAGCCAAGGTCTTATTATGAGCAATGACAAGCGTTGGCTTTTTTACTTCCTGAATAACATTCGAAATGGTAAACGTCTTTCCTGTCCCTGTAGCACCCAGCAGCGTCTGATGTTTTTTCCCATCTTTGATGCCCTGCACTATTTTTTCAATTGCCTTCGGTTGGTCGCCCCCCGGCTTGTAAAATGATTGAAGATCAAACTCTTGCACCATGAATACGCCTCCCAGATTTCATCGTAACTTACTTACATTTCTTCTATATGCATACCCTTTATCCTGCTTTCAAACAAGGCAGAGCGTAAAAATTATCAACTTAGCAATACTTTCTTCCATATTACCACAACAGACTTTTAAAAAGATAGCAATAAGAGAACGTATATTCGTATAATATATTGGCAAGAATAGAATCCTTTAACAAAACAGAGCCTGATGAAAATAAACTCGGATGTCTTTTCTTATTGACAGCAAAAAAAAACACGGCGTTTACGAAACGCCGCGCATTTTTTCATTATTTTGTTTCATATATCGGTTGGCAAACCAAAGGCCTAGTGTGAGAGAAGCGGCATCGACGATAATGATGAGCCAACTTCCAACATAGCCTTTATAAGACGATGCTGCAATCAATGCGATCGTTAGCAGCATTGCAATAAAACGGCTGTAGGTTACCCTTGTGAATAGAACCACTAAAAGTGCAGGGGCAAAGATAGCCAGAAGTAGTTTTGTGCCCATTCAATCACCTCGATTCATGCTTTCATCTTACGCACTTCAGTCTCCATCTGCAATAAGATTCTGGGTTATTTTACTTAATTCGCTTTGAGGAATGAATTTTTCTGCAAGCATATCCGGCAGAACGTCGCTAAGAAAGAATTGCACACTTTTCATCTCATTAAACTTCACAATTGTGGTAAGTGCCTCCTGATATATTTCAAGAAAGATTGGCTCTGGATTTCCTTTTTGAATTTCCCCGAACGATTCATAAAGTAAATCAATTTTATCTGCGACAGATAAAATATTCCCTTCAAGCGTTGAATCCTTGCCTTCTTTAAATCTTTCCAAATAAATATCCTGATATGGTGCAGGAAACTCCTGCCTTACGAATTTATGCGTCATTTCTTCCTCAACTTCGCTAAATAAACGATTTAATTCAGAAGATGCATATTTTACCGGGGTTTTAATATCACCGGTAAAAATCTCGGGATAGTCATGGTTTAACGCCTTCTCATACAGTGATTTCCAATCCGGGTTTTTACCATGGTATTCTTCTACCGTCCCCAGGAATTGGGCAATTTTTGTCACCTTAAATGAATGGGCAGCAACGGTGTGCTCATTGTATTTAAACTTCCCCGGACAGCGATACAATTTTTCCATGTCTGATAAACTTTTAAAATAATGGTGAATGCCCATTAAATCCTCTCCCGATTTTATCTGATTTAGCCTATCTTAGCACCATGAGGGAATTGGGACAAGCTAAGAATGGTAAACAAAATAAAAATAAACAATCGAAGATGCACGCCTTCGATTGTTTACAGTTATACCGGAGAGATCACGCAAAAGCTTACGCACTATCCGGTGCAAATTCTCTCATACGGTCTTCAACCATGATAATTCCGAGCTGGTGATGCTGGCCTTCGTGCAGCGCACGCTGAACATACCGCATTTCACCTTGCTGGTTAAGCACTTCAATTTTACAATGAACCCGATTTTTTTGAAGTGCAGCGTATAGTTCCTGTTCATTTTTTACTGGCAGGCCATTTAATTTCTTAATAACCTCTCCCCTTGTTAATCCCATTTTATCAGCAGGAGTGCCAGGTATAATATCCACAATCATTACGCCATTTTCCCTGTTCATAAAATGATAGCCTGAATGGCGGCATATCGCCCTGGTTTTAAATGCTAAGAAAACCCGTCCGGCAAAAGCCAGTACAAAAGCTGCCAGGAATAAATAAGGAGCCCAGTAGCCTGCTACAGCCACAATTGTAACAAGTGCACTTAACCAGACAACCTCCTGCGAAGCCTGGCGAATAACGGGAGCAGGCAGATCATGCACAATCGTTAATTGGAAACCGATAACAAATGGCACTGCTATCAGTGACCACGATGTAGAACCAAAAGTAATGACAGGCCACCATCCGCTTATTGGTTCAATACTGCCTGCAGGAACAAGCAAGAATAACGGCACCAGCCACAATCGCTTCGTAAAAAATGCTCCTGCATTTAACCCTCTTGGCGTACGGATAATTCTCGGTGAAGTGCGTTTCTGCGCATTTACCCTCATTAATATACCTTCAGCAAAAAGCAAAATACCCATTATTATACTTGTAACGCCAATGACGCCTGGATCCTGAGCAGTTTCAGGAATCCATGCCGGCATTGTGACATCCAGATACGACAGACCATAAACAATACCGGCCGCCAAAGGAATCACAAAGGCCGGAGAAAGTGCACGGAACTGCCAGGTCAGAACGCCTGCGAGCATAAGAAGACTTACCGTATAAATCCAGATAAGCGGTATTTCCACTCCAACTGTTAAAATTATTACGGAAAACAGTATTCCAAGAAGTAAACCCCAGCCTAACAAACTGGTCAACTCTACAGCCCATGACTGCATTCCAATACGAATGTCTTTCCGTTCTCTTTTTACTCGCATAATACCTGCCGCGACAACCGCAATTATGGCTGCATAAAACACAGGGTTCAACAATACTGCTGCTGCCCCATTACCGATTTCTTGAATCCACTCGTTCATTTTTTGAACACAACCCTTCTAATCTGTTTCCTGGTATGTAGATCCTGCATTCACTAATGTAAATAAAAGGACCATTTAGCATCAAATGGTCCTTTCGAAAGGAAGATTCTGATTGTCTCTATTGTATCAAACTCAACATGACTCTTACATGAGAAATTTTACTCTTTCTCAGAGATAAATTGAAGAGCAGATTGCAGCTGCAGATCATTCTTTGGATTGTCTTTGTATGATTGAATAGCTTTATCGAGCTCTGTCAGGGTTGCTGTATTTGCTTCTCCGTTTTCTTTCAGGCCTGATTTCTTTTGGAAAGCAGTAATTGCTTTTTCAGTACTCGTAGAGAAGTAGCCATCTGTGCGATCCACTTCGTACCCGAGACCATTAAGTATATTTTGCAGCACAGCGACTTTCTCATCATTCATACCCTTTTTCAAAACTACAGCTGATTGCAGCGGCACCAGTCCATATACAGGCGATTGCTTAACAGCAATTGTAGGTTCAATTCCTTTTTTATGAATCCACCGTTTATTTGGTGTCAGCCATTTTGACATTGTAAGTTTCATTTGACTGCCATCGCCCAATTCAAACGATTGCTGAACGGTGCCTTTGCCAAATGTTTTTTCTCCGATTAACGGATAGCCTTCAACCTCCTGCATGCCGGCTGCTAAAATTTCCGCAGCAGAAGCACTGCCCCCGTCAATTAATGTAACAACAGGATAGTCTTTCTTTTCTTTTAACACAGACTTAAGGGGTTCACGCTCACCGGTTCTTTCTTCAATATGCATGAACGGTTTTTTTCCAGTGACAAATTGATCCATAATCTCATGCACACTGGACAATAGACCGCCTGGATTTCCTCTGACATCTAAAATCAGCCCATTAATGCCCTCTGTCTCAAGTTTCGTAAGTTCGTCCTTTAAATCATTGGCGGTTCCTTCAGCGAAAGTGGTAATTTCTATATAACCGATTGTGCCGTTATCTGTTTTCATCCGGTCGCTATGTACCGTTTCAATTGGAATTTCATCTCTTTTTACAACAATCTTCAGATCTTTTTCACGGTCTCCACGATTAATGCCGATTTCAACTTTACTTCCCTTCGGTCCACGGATTTTAGCTGTTACTTCATACAAGGTAAGACTTTGTACGCTTTTCCCGTCAACACTGATTATTTTGTCATTTGGTTTAAGTCCAGCTTCTTCTGCCGGAGAGCCTTTGAATGGAGAAACAATAACAAAATCTTCCCCTTCTTTTGTTACCTCAGCACCAATCCCTGAAAAAGATGAATCCAGTGACTGCTCAAATTGCTTCGACGTTTCCTTATCCATGTATACTGAATACGGATCGTCCAAAGAAGCTACCATCCCCTGTATGGCTCCATCCAGAAGTTTGGATGAATCCACTTGTTCCACATAGCTGTCTTTTATCAGGTTTTGTGCTTTTTGAAGCTTGGCCAGCGCCTCTTCCACTTCAGGCTGATTGGCCTGCTGTTCCTGGGTGTTTTTGAACCAGATCTGTTCTATTGCAAAAAAGAGAGCAGCTCCCACAAGGACACATGTAATCATCAGGAGCAGCTTATTGTACTTTCTCATACCATTCATCCCCCCTTAATAAATCATTACAACTGAATGTATGATGAACCTGTCCAATATAGAAGGACAACCCTCACTGTTCTACTGCTTCAATCAATTGTTCCTTTGTCACCGGCCCGAGAATTTTCTGTTTTATATTTCCCTCGCTGTCCACGATATACGTACTTGGGATCGTCAGGATCGTGTAGGCTCTTGCTACATTTCCTTCAGTATCCAGTAGCACAGGAAATGTCATTTGATTCGCTTTAACAAAACTTTTTATTTTTTCTTCGCCATGATCCTCCTGTGTCAGATTTATCCCCAGAAGCACTACATCAGGATGGTCCTTTATGTAGTCAGCTTGAAATTTCTCAAGCTCAGGAATTTCTTCATGACAGGGGGGACACCAGCTTGTCCAAAAGTTTAAGATAACCGTTTTTCCTCGCATGTCAGATAGCTTGACCGTTTCTCCTTGTAAACTTTGCAAGGAGAAGTCAGGTGCTGCCTCTGTAGTGTTCTTTGCTTCAACCGGTACATTTGAGACCGCCACACTCCTTTCGAATCCTGGCTCATCGATCATCCCCCCGCTCGTTAAAATTAAATAAAATCCGAACCCGCCCATGATAAATGCCCAAGTCCCTGATTGAATCCATCTTTTCAATGCTGCAACTCCTTCCTTAATCAATCCCGTTGGAAGAGTATACGTAGGCAGATCGAAATAGATGTTCAAAATTATTTTTGACTGGGATGAAATCTAATGCGGATGGGGGTTGAAAGTGGATGGGGGGGAAATGTAGAATGGCGGCCGGGAAATGTAGAACATTGACGGGGAAATGTAGAACAACCGCCAGGAAATTTAGAAGAGTGACAGGGAATTGTAGAACAGCGGCCGGGAAATGCAGAACATGCCCCCAATGAACGCTTACTTTCAGCATCAATCAAGAAATTCACAACAAAAAAACCGCCATAACGGCGGTTTAGTTGATTTAGAATGAAACATATTTACGCGGGTTAACTGCGTTTGACTTAGCGCCATTCCAGGCACCCTCGTGAAGTTCAAAATGAAGATGGGAGCCGAATGAGAATCCTGTGTCACCCATTCCGCCGATGTACTGGCCTTTTTCAACATATTGTCCATTTGATACTGAAATGCTGCTTAAATGAGCATATACTGTTGTGTATGTTTTTCCATCAATATTATGAGTGATCATGATCATGTTACCATATCCGCCGTTTTCGCCGCTTTTCGCTTGGAAAACATATCCGCTTGCTGCTGAAACGATTGATGTTCCGACTCCAGCTGCTACATCCATTCCATAATGGTAACGTGATTGGCCATTTAATACATCATAACCAAATTCGGTTGTGATCGTACCAAATGCCGGTGTTGTCCACGCTCCAGCACTTGTTGCCGGCTTAGCAGCTTGCTTGGCAGGAGCTGGTGATGAAGACGTTTGTTTTGGAGCAGATGCTGATGCACTGGCTTGCTTAGCAGCAGCTGCTTCTTCCGCTGCTGCAGCTTCAGCCGCTGCCGCTTCTTGTTGACGTTTCTCTTCAGCCTGGCGTTCTAATTCCTTTTGACGCGCAAGTTCTGCAAGGCGTTCTTGTTCAGCAATAATTTTTGATTCTACATCCGCTGAAAGATCTTTCAGTTCGCTGTCTTTTACTTCAAGTTCTGATTTTTCTTTTTCAAGCTTGCCTTGCTCAGCTTCAAGTTCTGCCATTAGTGATTTCTTTTCTTCCTTTTGGCCATCCAGTTCAGCTTTTAAATTATCAAGATTCGCTTTTTTATCTTCTAAAGCAGCAAGCTCTTCTTTTACTTCTGCTTCTTTTTGCTCAAGCGATTTTTGGTCTCTGTGCTGTTCTTCCATAATTTTACGATCAGCCTCTACAAGCGTGTTTACTGCTGAAAAACGATCAATAAAATCGCCAAAGCTTTCCGCTCCAAGTAAAACATCCATGTAGCTTACTGAGCCGCCGCTCATTTGAATCGCACGGGCACGCTCTTCCAAAAGAAGGGTCCGTTCCTCAATCTTTTGCTTTAATACTTCGATTTCTTCACGCAGCTTTTCAATATGAGCTGTTGTAGAATCAATTTCTTCTGAAACAGTTTCGATTTCAGCTGTTGTAGATTTAATTTTTGAATCTAGTTCTTTAATTTGTGAAGTAACCTCGCTTTGACGGTCAATTACTTTATCAATATTTGAATCCTTTGAATTGATTTCCCCATTAATCTCTTCACGTTCTTTTTTAATATTGTTTTGTTCGTTTTCCAGACTGTTAATTGATTCTGCGGAAACAGTTCCTGAATATGCAGGAACGCTGCCTATAAGTAATGCTGTTGCAATGGACAAGCTCCATAATGACTTTTTCACAATACGTTCTCCCTTCGAATCTAGCATTTTCTCTTTTTAGTTGATCTTACACACGTAAGAATTTACGGACAGACATAAAGCTTCCCCAAATACCAATAACAACGCCCATTAATAAAATTAGTGCATTAATTTGATAGATAAACGGTGTGAATTCGAGAATTTGAATAAAAGAATTTTGCAGTCGCGGCTGCATGAATTCATAAACGTTGTAGTACAGGACAGTTACGATGCCAATCGGCAGAATCGATCCAATAATACCAAGCCAGATACCTTCAAGGATAAATGGAATCCGTACAAACCAATTTGAAGCTCCTACAAGCTTCATAATCTCAATTTCTCTTCTTCTCGCAACAATTGTTATCTTAATTGTGTTTGAAATTAAGAACATTGCGGTAAACAATAAACCAAAGATCAAAACTGCGCCAACATTACGGCTTATTTCAAGCGTTTCGAATAACTGGTCAATTTTTCCTTCGCCATATTCGACATCTGCTATATTTTCAATATCGCTAATTTCTGTGGCTAATCGTTCAGTTTGTCGAGGGTCGGTGGCTTTTACAACAAATTTATCCCTCAGTGGATTATTTTGTTCAAACAGCGCCATGTCTTCGCCAAAACTGTCAATTAAGCTGGTTAATTCCTGTTCTTTTGAGGAATAAGCAACCGATTCTACACCAGACAGACTGGTTATTTGATCTTCGAGTGAATCAATTTCTTCCTGTCCTGATTCAAGCTCAATGTATACATTCATTTCTACATCTTGTTCAATATCCGTTGCAGCCTTATTCATATTAAGCATTAAAGCAGTGAATACACCAACAAGCAGCAATGTAACAGTTACAGCACTGACAGATGCAAATGTCATCCAGCCGTTTCGTGCAAGGTTTTTTAGGCTTTCTCTAAGATGTCTTGATAGTGTTCTAGCCTTCATAACCATACTCCCCTCGCTGCTCGTCACGAACAATTACTCCATTTTCAATGGCAATTACTCTATGACGAATTGTGTTAACAATTTCTCGGTTATGGGTGGCCATGACGATTGTAGTGCCTCTTGCATTAATCTCTTCAAATAGATTCATAATTTCCCATGACGTTTCCGGATCAAGATTACCTGTTGGCTCATCGGCAATAACCACTTTTGGCTGATTAACAATTGAGCGAGCAATCGATATACGCTGCTGTTCTCCTCCGGAAAGCTCATCGGGCATCATGCGGGCCTTATGTTTTAACCCTACGAGATCAAGTACTTCCATGACTCGTTTTTTAATCACCTTTGGCTGTTCCTCTATTACTTCCAGGGCAAATGCAATATTTTCATAAATTGTCAGTCTGTTTAACAGCTTGAAATCCTGGAATACTACACCTATATTTCTTCTTAAATAAGGAACCTTCTTCGGTTTTAATGTCGCAATGTCCACATTATCAACCAGTATCGTACCTTTAGTTGGCTTTTCTTCCCGGTACATCATTTTAATAAAGGTAGTTTTTCCAGCCCCGCTGGGACCAACGACATAAACAAATTCACCTGAATTTATTTGAACGTCAAAGCCATTTGCGGCCATGATTCCATTAGAATATTTTTTATACACTTTTTTCATCTGGATCATATGTATACTCACCTAATCTATAAATTTGGATATAGCTCTCTTAAAGGTGTATTTCGACAATAATAAGCTTCTATGTAAAAGGATTATAAATAGAATTAAATCTTATTTGTCTAAATACAGGAGAAACGCTCGGATTTTTGCTACAAGAGTATTATAACTATTCAAAACATGTTTGTTAACGTTTTTTATATTACATTTATATTTCTTCCCTGCAACAAAAAAAGCATCATTTTCCAGTTAAGGAAATGATACTTTTTAAATTTGCGGTTATTTCTTCTCTGAGAGCCACTCTGCAATAACCTCAGCACGCTCTCCTTCTACTATCCCGCCTGGCATTCTTCCCTGCCCGTTTTGAATAACATCAAGTATTTCCTCATACGATTTCTCTGCACCGATTTTTGCAAGCTCTGGAGCACTTGATCCTTCAAGGTTGCCGCCATGGCAGCTTGAGCATTTGCCCATGTAGAGCTTTTCAGGATCCATTTGTTCCGTAGAGGTATCTGAACCCCCTGAATCCCCTCCACCGCAAGCAGCGAGAAACATGGTTGCACCCAGCATGATGCTTAAAGTTACTTTTTTCATTTTATACACCTCATAGCTTTTACAAGTAGAATTAATTATAGCATTATTATGCCCGTTTGAAACCTTCTCCCAACACTTCGGAAGCATCGCTTACAATCACAAATGCATGGGGGTCGATTTTTTTTACGACATTTTTCAGTTTAGAAAATTCCGTTTGATCGATAACACACATTAGAATAGGCCTTTCATGGTCTGTGTACCCTCCATGTGCTGACAGCTTTGTAACACCACGGTCGACTTCATCAAAGATAGCCTGACTGATCTCTTCCTGCCGATTCGTAATAATATACAGCATTTTGGATCTGCCCAAACCAATTTGGACCAGGTCAATGGTTTTACTTGTAACATAAAGTCCGATCATCGCATATAAACCACGTTCAATATCAAATACTGCAGCTGCAGACAATACAATCAACCCATCAATCAGCGCCACACAAGTTCCGAGGCCTAAGCCTGAATATTTATGTATAATTTGCGCTGCTAAATCCGTTCCACCGGTTGATGCTTTGCCCCGAAACACAATGCCAAGACCAACGCCTACCCCAATCCCGCCAAATAGGGCTCCCAAAAGGGGATCCTCTGTCCATGGCTCCCAGCTTTCTGTAAGAAATACAGCAAAAGGTAAAAAGAAAGAGCCTACAGCTGTTTTTAATCCAAATTGAAATCCAAGAAAGATTAGTCCTGCAATAAAAAGAGGAATATTAAATGCAATTTGCACGAGTGAAGGCCGCCAATCAAATAATCCATATAATATGGTACTAATTCCACTGACACCGCCTGAAGCTACTCCATTCGGCAGCAAAAATACGTTAAAGGCAATCGCTACACATACTGAGCCTAAAATAATGTTTCCATAATCAAGTACCACGCTTATTTTACCCGCTTGAGCACTTGCTGTGCCTCTATTTCTTTTTTTCATTTTGATGTCCATTCCTTCCGCTGCTAACGTTCAATGCTTGAGAGTATAGCACGAAAGCATCAGGTTTGTGAATATTAGCTAAATAGAGCGGTAGCGTGATAAAGGATTAAAGAATCTGTATATTATAATCCCGTCAAACTCTTCATACATAAAAAAACCTTTCCTGAGAATAATTGAATAGAATTTTATCTATTCAGCCATTTCGGAAAGGATTTCATTATAATATAGAAGAAACTCGTTTTAATGGTGTAGTCTTGAACGTAAATAAGCGTTGATGAAAGGATCTAAATCTCCGTCCATTACCCCTTGAACATTACCAGATTCCGTACTCGTCCGGTGGTCTTTTACCATTGAATAAGGATGGAAAACGTAAGAGCGGATTTGGCTTCCCCAGCCGATCTCTTTTTGCTCTCCACGGATATCGGCTAATTTTTTTTCCTGTTCTTCTATTCGAAGCTGATAGAGCTTCGATTTAAGCATTTTCATCGCATGCTCCCTATTTTTAATTTGAGAACGTTCATTTTGACATGATACGACGGTATTAGTTGGCAAGTGAGTGATTCGAACCGCCGAATCAGTTGTATTAATGTGCTGGCCACCTGCACCGCTTGCCCGGTAGGTGTCAATCTTTAAGTCCTCAGTACGAATCTCAATTTCAATATCATCGTTGAATTCCGGCATGATGTCACATGAGACAAAAGAGGTATGGCGTCTGCCGGAAGAATCGAATGGCGAAATGCGTACCAGCCGGTGAACGCCTTTTTCAGCTTTTAAGTAACCGTACGCATTATGACCTTTAAACATTAGCGTAACACTTTTAATTCCCGCTTCGTCACCTGGCAGGTAATCCATTGTTTCCACCTTGAAACCCCGTTTTTCTCCCCATCTTGTATACATACGGAGAAGCATGGAGCCCCAGTCCTGTGATTCTGTGCCTCCAGCACCCGGGTGAAGCTCCAGGATTGCATTGTTTTTATCATATGGTTCACTTAAAAGCAGCTGCAATTCAAATTCGTCCAGTGATTTAATGAACTCCTTCATTTCAGAAACCATATCTTTTTGAAGCTCTGCATCCGGCTCTTCTTTCAGCAGCTCGTGCGTGAGTTCAAGGTTTTCCTGTGTTTCTAAAAGGTCTCTGTACCCATGGACTGTATCTTTTAACGCATTTAATTCATTAATTACCGCCTGCGCTTTTTGCTGGTCATCCCAAAAATCAGGCTCAACCATACGTTCGTCTATTTCAGCAATCTGAGCTTCTTTATTATCTAAGTCAAAGAGACCCCCTGAAGTCCGCTAAAACCTTAGCTGTTCTTTCTAACTCTGCTTTTACCTCAAACATTTCCATTTATGTGTCCACCTTATTAAAATATTTTTAAATCTATGGCTTTATTAAACGCAGCTGCGGATTTCAGCTGCATCAACAGTGTACAACTAACAACAGCCAAATTTATCAGAGCTATATCATAAGAAAGCTGACCCGTCAAAAATGGCGGGTCAGATCTAAAGCTGATTATTGAACAGCACCGTGACAGTTCTTAAATTTCTTGCCGCTGCCGCATGGGCAAGCATCATTTCGGCCGACGACATTTGATTTGCGAACTGGCTGGGCTTTCTTTTTTGCATCGCCGGTTTCTTTAGGGTTTACCGCCTGGCCTTTTGCCACTTCCTGGCGTTCAAGGTTGCTGCGGATTTCTGCCTTCATAATGTACTTAGCTACATCTTCATTGATGGATTGCTGCATGGTTTCAAACATAGCAAATCCTTCATTTTGGTATTCTCTGAGCGGATCAATCTGACCGTATGCCCGCAAATGAATACCCTGGCGAAGCTGATCCATCGCATCGATATGGTCGATCCATTTTGTATCAATGGAACGAAGAAGGATTACCTTCTCAAATTCCCGTATGCGGTCTTCAAGCTCTTTCTCACGCTCATCATACCGTTGGGTAACTTTTTCCATAATTAGAGATTTCATTTCTTCATTTGATTTTCCAGCCAGGTCGCTTTCAACAATTTCGCCTTCTGGCTGAAGGTTTGCAAATATGAAATTTTCCAGTCCCTTCAAGTCCCATTTCTCTTGTTCTTCTGTTACTGGAGCATAAGAATCAACAGCATTAAATACAGTTGCTTCAAGCATATGCTCAATAATGCTGCGCAGATTTTCCGACTCAAGTACTTCAAACCGGTCTTTGTAAATGACTTCACGCTGCTGACGAAGAACATCATCATATTGCAGGAGCTGCTTACGTGCGTCGAAGTTATTGCCTTCTACCCGTTTTTGAGCTGACTCTACTGCGCGTGTAACCATTTTACTTTGAATTGGCTGTGTATCATCCATTCCAAGTCTGGCCATCATGCTCTTCATATTGTCTGAGCCAAAACGGCGCATTAGTTCATCTTCCATTGAAAGATAAAACTGAGTAACACCAGGGTCGCCCTGACGTCCGGAACGTCCGCGCAGCTGATTATCAATCCGGCGTGATTCATGGCGCTCTGTGCCGATTACAGCAAGTCCGCCTACCTCTATAACACCATCGCCAAGCTTAATATCAGTACCGCGTCCTGCCATGTTTGTGGCAATCGTTACTGCACCGTACTTACCTGCGTCAGCGATAATCTGGGCTTCTCCACCATGATTTTTTGCATTTAACACGTTATGGGGGATGCCCTTTTGTTTTAAATGCGTGGAAATCAATTCAGATGTTTCGATTGCTACTGTACCGACCAGAACAGGCTGGCCTTTTTGATGGCGTTCTGCAATATCTTCAATGGCCGCCATATATTTTCCTTTTGTTGAAGCAAAAATTAAATCAGCCCGGTCATCGCGGACAATTTCACGATTGGTTGGAATGGATACAACACGCATATTATAAATATTTCTGAATTCTTCTTCTTCCGTTTTTGCTGTACCTGTCATTCCTGAAAGCTTTTTGTACATACGGAAGAAGTTTTGGAACGTGATTGACGCCATGGTCATCGATTCATTTTGAATCTCAAGGCCCTCTTTAGCTTCGATTGCCTGGTGAAGGCCGTCACTGTATCGGCGTCCTTTCATCAAACGTCCTGTAAATTGGTCAACAATGACAACATTGCCCTCATCCACTACATAATCAAAGTCCGCCTTCATGCTGACATGGGCTTTGAGCGATTGGGTAATATGATGGTTCAGAGTAACGTGAGTAATATCAAAAAGATTATCAATACGGAAAGCCCGTTCTGCCTTGTTGATTCCATCCTCTGTCAATTGAACGCCTTTTGTTTTTTCATCATATGTGTAATCTTCATCCATTATTAAATTGCGGACAAAGGCGTTTGTCTGGATATACAATTGCGTTGATTTCTGCGCCTGTCCCGATATAATCAATGGTGTTCTGGCTTCATCAATAAGGATTGAATCCACTTCATCTATAACAGCAAAGTTTAAGGGACGCTGAACCATTTGTTCTTTGTACAGAACCATATTATCACGCAAATAATCAAACCCCAGCTCGTTATTAGTGCTGTAGGTAATGTCGGCGGCATAGGCTTCGCGTTTTTCATCTTTTGTTAAACTATTAAGATTTAGTCCTACTGTCAGTCCTAAAAAGTTGTACAGACGTCCCATTTCCTCAGCATCACGGGAAGCCAGGTATTCATTCACTGTAACGACATGGACTCCTTCTCCGCTGATGGCATTTAAATAAACAGGCATAGTGGAAGTTAGGGTTTTACCTTCCCCTGTTTTCATTTCGGCAATATTCCCTTCATGCAGGGCGACACCGCCTAAAATCTGTACCCTGTATGGATGCAGACCAAGAACACGTTTAGCTGACTCGCGAACAACAGCAAATGCCTCAACCATCAAGTCTTCTAACGTTTCTCCCTGCTGATGGCGGGATTTAAACTCTTCTATTTTATTTTGCAGCTCGGCATCAGGCAAACGCTCCATTTCAGTATGAAGTGCCTCTACCTGATCAGCTACTTTTTCAAATTTTTTCACATCACGCTTATTTCCATCAAACACCTTGTTTAAAATTCCAAGCATGTTAACGCTCCTTTATGATGGGGCTTTTTTTGCAGCCCTTACTTTCCATGAGGGCAACTGCCAACTTACCCGCAGCCCTTCTTATGGTTAAAATAATCACAATGAATAATTTTTCACATGCAAAAACAGCATCTGAACCGCATAATTTCACCTATCTATCTTACCATTTCAACCCGAGCAGTACAAGATGGGCACATTCCCAGTCAGGTTAATATTGGATTAAACGAAGCTCAAGGGGAAATTACTTTCACCGTTTCACAATTAAAAACCGCTGAAATCAATTAATTGATTTCAGCGGTTTTTTTAAGATTGAGCCATATAGTCCAAAACATCTAAATCAATGTAGCCGTCTTCCTGCTTTCTCATCTCAAAATTTTCCGTATGAAGATAGTTTCGCAGAGCTCTCTGCAGTGTAATCCCTTCCCGTTTATAGCCCAAGCGGACGAGCTGATACTCGAGGTTTGTTTCAACTTCATCTTCAATCGGCACGATCAGATCTTTTTTGGACTGAGCAAAATAAAGCTGATGCAAGCGGTGGATCCGTATCAGCTCTTCAACAGGTGTTGGGTGATCATCTACACGAAGATCAATAAACCGATCATTAAAACCCCCGTATCCGCCTTTTTCTTTTACCACCAACAGAGCGGCGGACTGCTGGCCACGCGAATCGCCACCGGCTGTCTGTCCGGCTGCGAGTGCTGAAAGAAGTCGTTCCGCAAGTGTTCCATCCGCACTCTCAAATGTCTTTGCCATCGCTTCTACTGTTCCGGGTACCAAAATATTACCTTGAACCGCGAAATTTTTTCCTGAGATTCCACCTGCCCATTCATAGCACTTATCCCCTGTAAACGTGGCAGAATTCCCCTGCGCATCAACAATTCCTACCTGGCGATAGTCCCTGTCTTCATCGGGTTCTGTCAGCAGTTTTAACGTTTCGTCAACACTCGTGCCGGACATCATATAGGCAATGCCTTCGGGTCCATATGTAGTATTTGCATAGGATTGTGTTGCAACAGCCCCTACACCTGCCACCGCGTGCGGAACAACCGCTCCCACACCTAAAAACTTCGACTGTGTTGCCACACCCCATTCTCTTTCTACAGGGTCAAATCCTACGATTGAATACGTCATGTTCATCACTCCTACTCGTTATGTGTACTTAAAAACTGTCCTGCTTCATCTGCTATGAAAAGTGCCCCACAGAAGGATCAGCGACGACCAGGTCAGTTGTAACCAAAGTATTTTATTATAGCTGCGAAAATCCCAAATATCACCGGGGATAACCTCTTTACTGAAAAAACAGCCTGTGACCATTCTTTTACCCTTTTCTCAAAGATTATAAGCATCTTGGACAAAAGGCAGCGAAACCGGAAGAGATGAATACATTTAATATCGTATGATTGCCGTACATACAATGAGGGCGTAAGACTTGAAAGTTCGATTGCAAATAAATGGGTGAATGTACTAAGAAAAGCTATTTGAAGAGACTAAAAAAGGTAAAGCCCATTGGCTTTACCTCTTTAATCACCTAGTTTGATTGGTCCTGCAGTATTCTTAACTCTTCCAAAAACCATTTTTCCATCTTCCGTGCGGCTGATGATACACTAGCTGCAGAGATATCAAACGCTTCCCCTGCTTCTTTTTGAGTAATAGGATGGTTGGTAGCATGCTGGGCCATTAAATAAGACACTGCTGCAATATAAGGTTGTGGTTTACGGATTTTTTCGCCATGCTCTGCAAAATAGCTAGAGGCTATATGGCATGCGAACAGGGATAAATCCTCATCCCCCTGTTTGTCCCAGTAGTTTTTCAATTCATGAACAGCTTCGGTTTGTGCATCCTTGTCAATTTCCTGGACCATCTGACCAAGCCATTCACCTTCGGATTCCAGGGATTCTGTCCGTTCAACCATCGCATTGATGATTCGGGTGCTCATCTCAGTAGTAAGCCAATTAACTCTGTTTTCGCCTTCAATATTATCAATATTCAGCTGAGAAATGCGATCGATCACTTGTTCACGTTCATTTTGAGAGTAAACTGCTGGCAGCATAAAGCCGTAAGGCACCCATTTTTCTTCAAAAGGAATAAGCAATGCATAAATAAAGTCAATTGATGACCATGAGTGGAATTCAGGTAATACTACCGTGTACTCCTGATCATCCAATAAATCCTTCATAATAATTTCCCGAATATCTTCATCCATGGAAACGACCTCGGCCAGCACCGGCTTTGGCGAAGCCCATTGCTTCATCAGCTCCCGTAGCCTCGGACGTTCCGTGACAGTGGATTTTTCTTCCAGGAAATTTTCCCAATATGTGGTGCTGTCTTCTTTTCTTAAACCAAAAATAAATGACAAGTATACAGTTAAAAACTGAGGTTCATTAAATGTTTCTGTTACATGATTTAATACATAACTGATATCTTCCTTAAACAGGGCTTGTTTTGGACCCATTGCCTCGCTTAAAAATTGCAGCTGCAAATCCATTTGCTCCGTGACAAGAAGTGTCTGTATGGATACCACCTGTTTTTTTGAACAGCATTTTTTATATTTCTTCCCGCTGCCGCATGGGCATGGTTCATTTCTTCCTACATCTTGCATCCTGGCACTTCCTTTTTTTCTTGATAGCTACGATTGTACCATGCCTCTGCTCAAAATTAAAAAATCGTCCCCTTCTAAAAGAAGGGAACGACTTGATGACAGTATATTATTATGCTTCTGTTTCAATCAAACCATATTTGCCGTCTTTACGCTTGTACACAATATTGGTTCCATTGGAATCAGCATCTGTAAATACATAGAAGCTATGGCCAAGCATATTCATTTGTAGAACAGCCTCTTCGCTGTCCATTGGTTTCAAGTTAAAGGTTTTAGTACGTACGATATCCATTTCGTTATCGCTGTCTTCATAAGTTGTTTCTTCAATCGTTTCAATGCCGTTTTCAGGATCAACAATTGTAGCGAAGAACTCAGGCTCATTTCCTTTTTCACGGAATTTACGATTTACTTTAGTTTTGTGTTTGCGGATCTGGCGTTCCAGCTTGTCTAAAATCAAGTCAATTGCTGCATACATTTCTTCATGACGCTCTTCAGCGCGAAGGGTCAATCGCGGCATTGGAATTGTTACTTCCACCTTTGTATGTTTATCATTGTACACCTTAAGATTGACGTGAACATTTGCGTCCGGTGTATCATTGAAATAACGCTCTAGCTTATCAATTTTCTTTTCCACATACTCGCGGATTGCTGGAGTTACCTCGATATTCTCGCCTCGGATATTGTAGTTCAACATGTAAACTCCTCCTTTAATCAAAGCTATACTATCTATTTCTTCTCTACCCCTCCTTTCTCCTGCTTAAGCGTAAAATTTTTAATAATTTTTTGTAAAAATTATTGGGGATCGTGGCGAAATTTGGCATAATGGAGTATTAAGGAAATAGTTTCAGCTCTCTCTTCACTAATCATGCTCAAAAAAGTCATGTTAAAAACACTTAAAAATAGGGTGGGATACCTTTTGTAGCAGGCACCACAAATAGGTTCTTTAACAGATTGGAGGCAGAAGTCTTGTTTGATAAAGAGTTTTCGTCATTTTTTGTCGAAATAGGTTAAAAACCAGCTGAAACATTTGTATATGGCTAACAAAGCAGTCCTTCTTCCACTAATTGGACACTATAAAAGTTTTACACCCCTTATAGTATTAATCCCTTACGACAGCGGACCTCATTACTTTCAGTTCTTTCATGGGTTCGTCAGTTGATTCAGAAATCAACGCAATGGCTTCAAACTCATACATGGCTGGCTCAAGATTATTTAAGAACGGCAGTCCGCTGTTTATACTCACTGGTTCATTTCGTTTCAGCACCGTGCTTTGATATGGGCCTTCAGCTGTTTCTATGTATTCATAGTCCCCATCTGCCATCCGGACAGTAAAGTAAATGGGGCTGTCGCGGTGATAAATCCTTACTTCTTCTTTTTTCCCCATGTAGGTAATTTCCCCCAATACCGTTCTCCCTTGGCTATCTTCATTTATATTTACAGTCACCTTAAAGTCTCCAAAAACTTCTGTTTTTCCTTTGCTTTGATATTTTTCACCTGAATCGCAGGCTGAGAGACAATACAGCGAAAGGAATAATAAAATAAGTAAGAAATAATGCTTCATGACGTTCCTCCTTTTAGCTGTAATTCTGGACTATTTCCTGCTATCACAATTGAACGGGCCTCTGTATATAAGCTAATTCATCTATAAATATGTAATTCCGTCTCTCATTCGTTATAATTAATCTACTACTTTAATAAAGGGGATTTATTATGGGCAAAGAAATGGACGATTTTATTATAGAAAGCTATCAAAAAGAAGAAAAGATGATGATACTTGTATTTGCACAATGGTGTGTAAATCATGAATTGGATCCGAAAGCTCTCTATCTGGAGGCGTACCCTGCACAGTCAGAAAATCAGTCGTTAAAGGAAGCGATTGATTTAACTGTTCCTAAGGAGGAAGCGGGGGAAGTTCCGGATGAAACATTATTAGGCGTGTTAACTTTATTCGGCAATGAAGATCTTGCCTTTATTGTGACGCAGGAAATAGAAAAAAGAACAAAAAAGCAGAGCTGACTGCTTTTTTGTTCACTTCTTAATGGTTTCAATAAAATGCTTTAAAATCCTGGCTGTTAAACCCCAGATCGTATAGCCGTTATATTCATAAAACCACTCTTCCATGTTTTTCAGTCCCCATTGATATTGATTTCCGTTCGCAATTTTTTCATAAGGAAAGTCTGTGGGCGGCTGTGGCTGGAGCGGGATCAGATGCTTATAAGGCTTATGGTTAAGCAGCCAATCAACAGGAACTGTAAATACCTCTTCTACCTCCAGTTTATTCAGCCGGCATGCACGATGGTCATCAATCGTTGCCACAAAGGGATAGACAACAAAGGTCGAAGCCGGGATAAAAGGACTTAATTCTCCAACAATTTGAATGCTTGATGCATCAACCCCCAATTCTTCATGCGTTTCCCGGATCGCTGCATCTTTGGGTGATGCATCCGCTGAGTCAATTCTTCCTCCCGGAAAGCTGATATCGCCCGGCTGACGCCTCATGCTGAGAGACCTTACTTCGAATAAAACATGCCACTCATTATTAACCAGAACGAGCGGAATAAGAATGGCTGATTTCATGGCTGTATCCTCGCCTATGAATAACGGTTTAGGCCGATTTAATCCTTTTTTTATTGTTTCGATCGTCATAGGAACCTCCTGAATGGAAAGATATAGATTAATCCTATGGTATCACTAAGTATATTATTAATACGATTAATATGTATAAAACCGCCTTTTGAAAGGCGGTTTTATACAAGCTGATTTTGATATATTATCTTTTTTTTATTTTACTCGATCATAAAACGTACCATCTTTATTCACCTGACCGAACGGATCAACATATTTTTTTACAGTTGATTTACTTGCTTGCAGCCTGGTGATTTTATTCTGTATTTCATTTCTATTTTGTACCATGGCACTTTGGATCAGATTATTTAACCGGAGGATTTCATTTCCCATTGTCTGCTCGTCCAAAGTAAAAGGGTCACGGATCAACGGGAGAATTTCTTCACGCCGATCCAAAAGTGTTTGCAGGCGGGTGAGCCGTTCATCTCTCTTTTCTTCATTTACACAATCGTCAAGCAGAACCTCATAAATAGATTGCGTCAAATGTAAACAATCCTCTATCACATTCATGCCTGATGGCCTGCCCCAAATTTTTTCCTGCGTTCTATTTGGACCGCCGCTTTCCATGTGTCCCTAAGCTCCGTTACCATTCCCAATGCTTCCTCTAAAATCATACGGTCATTTTCGATATTTGCTTTAGTTAGACGCTGATGTAAATAATCATATAAATGCATTAAATTATCGGCTAAAGCGATATCCATATTTAATGTAACCATAAACTCCTGAATAATTTTCTGTGCTTTCTGGATGCATTCATTACGTTTTTCAATATTATTGTGATCCACTGCTTCTATTGCCCCGCCGATAAATTTTATGCAGCCGTTATAAAGCATGAGTGTCAGTTCTCCCGGGCTTTTTGTTGTTACACTATTTTGCTGATAAGCAGCGAATGGATTGGTTACCGCCATTTTAATTCTCCTTTTTTAAAAAAGTAAACTCGGATGCTGGCTATTGCACCACGCTGAATTGGAGCGGAAATCAGCAGCCGCGTTCAAAAAAGCATTAAAAATCGTTATGACCCGCCGCTGAAAGCATTCAACAGGTAAGCAGACTGCTGGTTGGCCCGCTGAACTGCGGTTTCCATAGCAGAAAACTGTTTATAATACCGGTTTTCCAGCATGATTAACCTGTCTTCAAAACGGGTTATTTGACGATCTAAATTTGATAAGTTGCGCCCAATGGCAAAAGTGGCAGGTCCGCTAACATCTCTTCCAGCCCGTTCAATAATCTGGCTGCGCGCCGTCCCTATGGTTTCTCTAAGCAGCACACCCAGCCCCTTTTCAGAAGGAGCAGAACCATTTTTATTGAATAGGTCATGTATGCCAGCTGGGTTAGCTGTTATTGCTGATGTAAGTTTAGCCTCGTCAACAACAAGCTTCCCCCCCTCACGGTAATCCGCAGAGGTCGTTATGCCGTACTCTGACAGCCATTGATTGCCGCTTGCACCTGCTACGGCACTGTTTAAGCTTTGTCTCATCCTGCTAAGCGCAATGGTTAAGACCATG
This sequence comes from Jeotgalibacillus sp. S-D1, assembly GCF_004358665.1. Lineage (GTDB taxonomy): Bacteria > Bacillota > Bacilli > Bacillales > Jeotgalibacillaceae > Jeotgalibacillus. Next base: position 143,046 of record NZ_SMZR01000002.1, read on the forward strand.
TCTCCCCTCAATGTGCCGCTTTTCGCTTTTTCATCCCAAAGCTCTGCTTCCTTTTCAGACAGCTCTGCCCGCTGTTCATTTGTTAATGGAGGAAAATCTCTGTTTCTGGTTTGAGATAATCTGCTGCTTATATCTTCTATTAGTGTGTTATATTCATTTACAAATCTGATGATTGAGCCGCCAATTTTCTCCGCATCCGGTGATGAACTAAACTGGATGTTTTGATTGCTTGCTTGATTTACTGTGAATTCGAAGCCATTTAGCTGAAAAGAATTTGAAGGTCTTTCAGTTGAAAGGCCATTAAAGGTGAATTTCACATTTTGTCCTTTCATTCCTGAGCCGCTGCCTGCTGCTGCATCACTGTCTGCATTTAATTTTAACGTGTTAGCAAAGAAATCACCTGTTAGTTTAATTTCAGCATCGCCTTCTATGCTGCCGGTATGCTTTGCGGTGACTGACACTTTGCCTGTGAAAGAATCATAGAACATATTAACCGTATCGGTTTTATTAATTTTTGTTATAAGTGAATGCATCGTTTCTTCAGCGGGGTCAAACTCGATCGTTTTCACTTCACCCAGCACGCCGCCTGCAGTAATGGCTTGTATTGTAATAACTTCTGTTTGCGGGGGCTCCTGGTATGGTCCTAGTCTGGCAGCAGGGTCTGCTTCCACTTCTGCGAAACTTCGCATATTGGCAGAAAGGGCAAGCTGCTCAACATTGATCGTTCCTGCCAGGTCAGCTGATGCTGATATACTCTTTACTGACAGATCTGGAGAGGAAGTGGACACGTTTTTTTGGGAATAAGTTGATGCGCGCATCACTGTATCGAAAACCATGTTGCTTAGGTCATTTAACTTACGATTAATATCCCGGTAGTCATCGCGCTGCCATTCTATGAATTGTTTTTGCTGAGTAAGTTTATCCAAGGGTAATCTGTTTGCAGCCATTAAATTTTTAATGATTGAATCCGTGTCTATTCCGCTGGCTAAACCGCCAATTCTCACGTTTATTCACTTCCTTCAAAACTGATTTCTGGTTGTGGAGGGCTTTATATTCTTTGACCTATATATCGGCGTTATCCATGTGATATTAACCGGTTCATAAAAAAAGACCCCATTACTGGGATCCTTTTAACTATATTCAAATTAACGAAGCAGTTGTAAAACGCCTTGCGGCTGCTGATTAGCCTGAGCAAGCATTGCCTGTGATGCCTGGGAAAGGATGTTGTTTTTAGTAAATTCCATCATTTCTTTCGCCATATCCACGTCGCGGATACGGGATTCAGAAGCAGTCAGGTTTTCAGCAGTTGTATTGAGGTTATTGATTGTATGCTCAAGTCGATTCTGCTGGGAACCGTATGTAGCACGTTGTTTGTTAATTTCTCCAATCGCTGTATCAATCTCCGTCACTGTGCTGGTGGAAGCTAAAGCAGCAGTGCCTGTAAGTTCAGCTGCAGCGATTGTCAGTGTTTCACTTGCATCTTGCGTTACAGTAATATTCACAGACTCTGTAAATACATTCTTACCATTAAATTGAGTTGTATCAATAATATTATTGATTTCAGCTCCTAGAGAATCCATCTCTAAATTAATATTTTCTACATCATCTGTATTATATGTGCCATTTTCTTTTTGTACTGCCAGTTCCTTTAAACGGGTTGCCATAGATGAAACTTCACTTAAAGCACCTTCAGCAGTCTGCAGGAAAGAAATTCCATCCTGACTGTTTCTTGAGGCCTGCTCCAGTCCTTTTAACTGACTGCGCATTTTCTCTGAAACTGATAAACCTGCAGCATCATCGCCTGCGCGGTTGATACGCAGTCCAGAAGAAAGCTTTTCCATGTTTCCTTGTGCAGCAGCGTTATTCGTTGATAACTGACGATGTGTATTTAAAGCAGAAATATTGTGATTGATAATCATATTCTTTTCCTCCCTGAATGGATCGCGAACATCCTTGTTCACGAAAATAATTTAGGCAATCAAGAAGCGGCCGCACTCTATTTTGCTTACTGTTATTATCGGTAAAGAAAATTAAATGTTTATAGATTCATTAACTATTTTTCTTGTAATCAACCAATTCACTTAAATTCGAGAAAGATTCAAGCGCTTCACGATTTGAATCAGATATTTCTTCGACTAATTCTTTTCGAAGCACTTCAATATTTTTAGGGGCTGATATACCAATTTTCATTTGGTCTCCCTGGACCGAAATAATTTTTAATTCAATCTCGCTGCCAATTAAAATGGATTCTCCTGCTTTGCGTGTCAGAACCAACATCTCATTTTCCCCCTTTTATCATAAGAGGTTCCCTTGATTTATAACGGTTATCATTTCTTATCCACTGTTTTGCCTTTTTTTCAGCTGAATTGATTACGATTGGAGCCTGAAGGTTTAATGTAGAGGCTGAAAAAGGTGCATTTAATGTAACAATAGATTTTAATAATACGTGAGAGGAATCGGTAAGGCTGAGTTTTTCAATGGACGCTGCATCCAGCTCCATCTCATAATCCGGATAAAATTCAAATGGATCCGCCACGATAAATGCTAAATTTGGTGTAATGGCTGACTGGAGCACTTCAAACCCTTTGTTCTCTTCTACAGGCAGTAAGAGAAATGCCTTCTCGCTTTCAAAGCCCGGAATTCCTTCGTTAAAATTGATAAGTAAATTTTGGGCAGGATCCACTTCTCCGTGGTACTTTGTATAAATCATGATGCTCGCTCCTTGTCAGGTTCAAATTGAAAAGCTTATCGTAGAAAGTCAACTAATGTAGGCTGAATAATTCGTGAACCTGCTGATAATGATGCGCGGTGCAGTGCTTCCTGTGAAGTTAGTTCAATAAGTACTTTTTCCATATCGATATCTTCATTTTCCGACATCATTCTGGCTGCAGCTGTTTCCTCCTGGGATAATCGCTGTTCCATCATTTCAACACGGTTATACTTTGCTCCAAGTATGGAGCGGTTTTGCATAACATCGGAGGCATGCGAATCTATTTTACTTACAAATGATGAAATGTTCCCGTTTGGCTGCTCTTCCTTTAAAGCAGCGGAAAGCGCCTGAAGGTCTGAAAACATCGTTGAATCAAAAGCGTCCGAAGGCTTGACGTTTACTCCTATGGTTATGCCTTTCATTACTTCAATTTCGATTGATTCGTTATTCGTGGGTTCAAATGATAAAGATGTCATATTGAATGGAGCAGCAGATGTATCTCTGCCATTAAAAAGATACTTATTGTTAACTTTCGTATTTGCGAGTGCCCCAATATGTTCTGTCAGTTGATCAATTTCAGCTGCGATTGCAAATCGCTGATCATCTGTATATGTATCATTTGAGGCTTGTACTGTCAGCTCTCTTGCGCGCTGCAGCGCCAGATTCACTTTATCCAGAGTATTGTCCGCACTCTCAATCCATTGATAGGCTTCGCCCACATGACGATCTAAATAGTTTCGGTTTTGCGCTATTTCAGCCCTGTACCGCAGTCCGTTCATTGCTGTTACCGGATCCTGTGATGGTCGGGTAATTTTCTTGCCGCTGGTCAATTGATCCTGCAATACCTGCAGCTTGGAATAACTGGTCGAAATTTGACGAATCGTATGATTAGTTAACATCGATTGGGTAACCCGCACTTCTTTCACCTTCCTTTAACGGCCGGAGAGCCCCATGCCATTTATTATGCGATCAAGCATTTCATCTACTGCTGTAATCATTCTTGCAGATGAGTTGTATGCCTGCTGGTATTTAATTAAATCGGTCATTTCCTCGTCAATCGAAACAGCACTCACAGAATCTCGTTTATTTTGAACCGAATCAGTCAATATGGATGACTGTGTTGTCTGCCGGTTCGCTTCTGCTGCCTCCACACCAAGTTTCCCTATTACTCCCTGATAATAAGAAGCAAGTGAAGCTGTGCCCTCATCGTCCGGGAGGAATCCTTTTTCAAAAAGCAATAAATCTTTCATTCCTGCAAGCAGAACAGCATTGCTTCCATCCCCTGAAAAATTCCCCTTCGCTGCAGCGATCCTGTTCGATGATTCCTTCAGATGATCATGAACTCGTATCACCTTCGCTGCGTCCGTGCTGCCGGATAGAGCTGAAATGTCGAAGAAATAATCCGAGGAAGCCAGCTGACCGCCTGCTTTAATTTCCTCTAAACTCCATCCTGCTTTCTGAAGCTCGTTGAATTTCCCAGCAAATGTATAGGCCATTTCATTTAATTGGCGGAGCATGTCCGGATAAGTGCCGGCTACTGCTTTATCAGAATCTGCAGTCTCTTTTCCAAACGCATCAATTTGTCCGGAAAAGACTCCTGATAAAGAATACTTTTCTACTGAAAACGTTTCGCTGTTATGGGGTCCTTTAATCATTATGCTTTGTACACCGGTTTGATCAGCATTGTACTGGATAGCCAGCTCTCTCATCCCCATAATATTTCCATCTATTAGGTCCGTAATAATCTGATTATCTTTGTCTGCAAGCTTTATCGTATACTTGCCTGCAGCGGAAGCATGAGGCGTTCCCCCGCTTGGAATCCGTTCAACTTTAATATTGATATATTGTGCAAGTTCATCAGTAAGCTGATCTCTTTTATCATATAAATCGTTTGGAAGTTGCCCTGAGGGTTCAATCTTTCCGATCTTGTCATTTAAAGAATGAATATCAGACAACAGCTGATTGATATTGCGGACATTATGATCAATAGAAGTTTTTATGTCTTTTTGGAGTATAGTAAGGCGATTATGAAGATTATTGAAGGTATCGGCAAGCGCAATTCCCCTTTGAAGTGCAACCTCACGCACCCCTGTATCTTCTGGGTATAGGGATAGATCTGCTATCGAATTGAAGAATTGATTCATACTATTGGAAAGTCCATGCTCGGAAGGTTCATTCATAACGTCTTCCATACGGGTCAATAATTCACTTTTTGTCTGCCAATATCCCAGGGAATTGGCTTCCTGACGATAATGATTGTCCAAAAAGCTTTCCCGCTGCCTGCTGACAGCCTCCGTATTTACTCCTGTTCCGATCCCTTGAACACGATTGTAGCCCTGCATTTGAAGGGTCTCACTTTGGGACATTGTAACCCGCTGGCGTGAATAACCGGGTGTATTTGCATTCGCAATGTTGTTGCCTGTTATATAAAGAGCACTTTGCTGTGCGTTTAATCCCCTCTTTGCCGTTTCAAGCCCCATAAAGGTGGATGCCATGATTATTCCTCCATATACGTTTAGGTTTTAGAATCAAATAAAGATGTTACTGGCAAAGCAGAATTGTGATTGTGCTGGGGGTTTGAATAGTTAAAAGGCGTTTGTTTGGGAAGCATCGAATTTAACATCGTACTCACTAGCTGCAGTGATTGGTGAGTAAGTTCCCGGTTTAGGTTGTTTTGCTCTGATAGCTTCATGACCGCTTCTGTAAGCCTGGTTTTTAGTAATTCCAGCTCTTTTTTCATTAATTCACATTCAGTTTCGTCAATAATCTCCTGCAAAGTGGGGACACCAGCTCCCGGTTTAACAGGTACTAAGCTGGCGGCCTGTTTTTGACGCTGTTGATTTAATTCACTAATTTCCAACAGGAAAGCTTGTTCTTTCTTCACTAACTGCTGCAGTTCATCCCTTTTTGAATAAATGAGCGATTGTGTTTTCCGGGATGCAATCCCATAAAGTCCTTCATGAAGTTCCACCAGCTTGTCCATTGTTTCAACCAGTGCCTTTGGCATAATAAATGATTCTCCTTTAAAAAAGATTAAAGATTACGGAAATGCTTCAGCAGATCAGCAGCAGTTTTTTTAGCATCCGGATTCATGCTTCCATTTTCAAAATTGCTCTTCAGGCGATTAATCATCTCCTGACGTTCAGTCTGAATGCGGCTGCTGTTATGCATTTCTTTTGCCTGAGGTGAAATTTCCACCTTCTCTGTATGGGAGTTTTTTCGGCCATCAATTCCATCGATTTTTGTCAGGTGCTTTTTATATGGATTTACATGTTGAGTCTGTATAGGGTTTATTTTCATATCAAATCTCCTGCTTTCTTTTATACAGGTGCTGTTAATCATTATATCGGCAAGGTAAAGAAAAGTTAAAGGCACATGAGGAATTTAAAAACAAAGTTTCATGTGCCCTTAACAGGTTTGCCGTTATGATAATGACCATTACCTTCCCACTGTGATTGAGCAGACTTTTCCAGCTCCTGCTTGCTTTAAGGTATAAGCTGCATGTCTGATCGTAGTTCCGGTCGTATAAAGATCATCAATCAGCAAAATGGACTGCCCTTCCAGCCTGGTTTTCACCGTAAATGGATTATCTGTCAGGTGTCTCTCCTTCTTTCCTTTTTGCGCTTGATGACTGCTTGAGAAATTGCTGCAGATTAACAGATTTTCATACGCTAATCCGGCTTCGATCAAGAGAGCTTCCGACTGGTTAAACGTCCGCTCCTTTAATCGTTTGTCATGGAGAGGGATGGGTGCGATAACGTCATAAGGCGGCATCAATGAAACGACAGCATTCAGTTTAGCGCTGAAGCATGAAGCAATTAAGTAATCCCTGTCGTATTTGAACCGTTTTATCAGCTCCTTAAGAGGATGGTTGTAGGAATAGAGTGAGCGGTTTTGATGCAGGACACCATGATAGAGAGGATGCTTTGCCCATTGCTGGCAGTCGGCACAGGCAGGAATGGTATGAGGGGAAGGACGTGAACAGGCGGTGCAGATAGCATTGAAGTTAATGGGTTTCAATTCTGAACTGCAGGCATTGCATAGAGTGTCAGCTTTACGCGGTGTAAAAAAGTCTTTCCAGCAGATCTCCTGAAGAATAGCAACATGACAGATCAGGCATTGACTCATGACTTTCTCTCTGCCAACAGCCCCTGTTTTGCTGCCTGTCGATTCATCATCCGTATGTGCTTTTGAGCGTCAATAATAGCTTCAGTAAGTCCGTAATGAAAAAAAGTCACATTGCCTTCAGGATGGCGATAGTCTCTCCCGGCCCTGCCGGCAATCTGTACCAGAGCGCTTTCTGTGAAAATCGTTTTTTCAGCCCCCAAAACAGCAACATCCACATTGGAGAAGGTTACTCCTCTCTCCAGGATTGTAGTGGTCAACAGGATTTTTAGTTCTTTTTTTCTCATTATTTCTATTTTCTCTGATCGTTCAGGATCCTTTGCGTGAACTGAGCACAACTTTTTTGACGTGAAGCGATGTAAAATCTTCTCAAGAGAGAGCATGGATTCGATATCAGCTAAAAAAATGAGCATCGTTTTATCACTGGATAATCGGTGTTCAAGCCACTTTTGAAAGGCGTAGGGAAGGCGATGCTGCACAATCGATTTTTTCCAATTTCCTATCCATTTGGTTTGAGGTTCGGGTAAAGGATACCCATGATATCGTGCAGGAATGGTGACTGATTGAAGACTCCCTTTTTTTACTTCAGCAAGCATGGCCTTATTTGGTGTCGCAGACAAATAGATTAAGGCCGAATCAGGCTTTCGTGCATTTTGTGCGGCTTTTTGGAGGGTTATATCCATCGTGTATGGAAATGCATCGACTTCATCAATAATCATGACATCGAATGCAGAGGAATACCTGTACAACTGGTGAGTCGTTGCAATTGTGAGGTTGGCCATATTATTTCGATCGGCGCTGCCGCCATAAAGAGCTTGGATAAGAGTAGTTGGAAAAGCTTTTAAAAAACGGGGGAAAAGCTCTTGAACCACATCTCTCCTGGGTGTTGCGATGCAGATTTGCTGGTTGGCGGACAGCGAGTATGCGACCGCTTTAAAAAGAATTTCTGTTTTTCCAGCTCCGCATACTGCATGCACCAATGTGGATTGCCTCGTTTGAATTGATGTAATGAGCTGCTCTGAGGCCAGCTGCTGAGGCTTTGAAAGCGTGCCGTTCCATTGAAGAACCGGCTCAGCTGGCGGTTTTGTCAAGGAACTCTGAGGTCCGGTCCACTTTACTATGGGATGACACATAGAAGATTTCCCGATATTTATGCAATTACGGCAGTAAGTGCATACGCTGCTGCACCTATAGCAATAATGCTTTGCAAACAAGGATCTCCTGTTATTATGGCAACGAAGACATATGATGCTGTAGTTATTCTTTGTTATGGAAGGCGTGTAATTAATCCATTGATGATTAAAGTGGTGATCAAGCTCTTGCTGGGTAAATGTTTGAAGGATTTCATCATGAAGGAGCTGCTTACCATAGAGAGTTAAACGGAGTTCTTTTGACAGGGGCGATGAAGTTACCATTAAAAACCTCCTTAAAATTAAAGAAGCAGGTAGAGAACGGCATGCAACCATTCTCTGCTTCTTACTTTTTCATCATCCATCCCAGTCCCATCGCACCTTCTCCTAAGTGGGTGCCGACAACCGGACCAAAGTGGCTGATCTTAAAGGTTACATTAGACAGCTGCTGTTCAATTTCGCGTTTCCATTCATTTGCTTCCTCTTCCCGATTGGCATGAATGATGACAGCCTGAAGCTCATCGTATTTTGAAGCATCCGCAGAAAGCAGATCAACGATTCGTTTCATTGCTTTTTTGCGTGTTCGTATTTTTTCAAAAGGCTGGATTTTTTTATCTATTACGTGAAGCAGCGGCTTTACCTGCAGCAGGCTTCCAATGATTGCCTGCGCATTGGAAAGTCGTCCTCCTCGTTGAAGATGACTCAGACTATCAACCATAAAATAGGCTTTTGTCGTCTCCTTAAGCTTGTTCAGATGATCCAGAATTACGTCCGGTGAGCAACCGCGCTCTGCCATGTCTGCCGCTTCAAGCACAAACATCCCTTGCACCATACAGGAAATTTCCGAATCAAATGGGTAAACCTGAATCCCTTCCACCATTTCTCCTGCTTGGACAGCACCTGAAAAAGTCCCGCTAAGCTCACTGGACAGATGGATCGAAATCACATGGTCATAGTCACCCGCAAGCTCCTCATAGAGTGCTGCAAATTGTCCTACAGCAGGTTGTGAGGTTGTAGGAAGCTGTTTTTCTGTTCGAACTGACCGGTAGAATTCCTCTGTCGTCAGATCGACTTCTTCCTGATACGTTTTGCCAGCCATAATCACACTTAGAGGTATCATGTGAATCGAATGCTTGTCCCTGAGTTGTTTTGGGATATAGGCTGTGCTATCTGTCACAATTGCCGTTTTCATTCAATCATTCCTATCTATGCTTTAAGATTTCTAAAACGGTCTTTCTCATTCCCCGGCATTAGCTCTAGTACTTATTTTAGCCCAATACATGCTGGAATGCACCATCTTTTAGAGTCAGTTGATCACATCATTCCACAGAGCGAGTAAAACAGCTGTATGGTCATCTCTTTGATCAGAATTCTGAACGTATATAGGATCATGCTTTTTCTCAGAAGATCCTTGATCAAAATGATTGACAACTTGTATATACACGTTTATGATGACTAAGTAATGTAAGCGCTGTTTATTGAATTACTGGACTATCTTTTGTCTGGTGGGGAATAGATGAGTAACGACAATTTTTAGTAATATGAAAACGGTTACGGGAGGCCAGAAGATGAGTGATGTAAACAGAGATCAGGTCCGTCAGATTATTGAAGCAATTGGCGGTCAGGAAAATATCGACTCTGCCACACATTGTGTGACAAGACTTCGTTTTGTGCTGCACGATGACAGCAAAGTTGATAAGAAAAAGTTAGAAGCCATTGATATCGTGAAGGGCTCGTTTGCTAACAGCGGCCAGTATCAGGTTGTCATTGGGCAGGGGCTTGTGGACAAGGTATATAAAGTACTTGCAGAGGAAACAGGTATCCAGGAAGTGTCGAAAGACGATGTGAAAAATGCTGCAGCTAAAAAAATGAATCCAGTGCAGCGAACTGTTAAATTACTGGCAGATATCTTCATTCCAATTCTGCCGGCCATTGTAACTGCAGGATTGCTGCTCGGATTAAATAACGTGCTTACCGTAGAAGGATTATTTGGATCCGAATCACTTGTGGCAATGTATCCTCAATGGGCTGATCTTGCCGGGGTTATCAGCATTATCGCAAGTGCCGCCTTTAACTTCCTGCCTGCCTTAATCGGCTGGTCGGCAGTTAAACGATTTGGTGGAAATCCGCTCATGGGAATTGTTCTTGGACTAGTCCTGGTTCATCCCGGACTCTTAAGCGCCTATGATTATCCGGACGCTGTAAGGGAAGGAACGGTTCCTACCTGGAATTTATTCGGACTGACGGTTGAATCCATTGGTTATCAGGGTCAGGTATTACCAGTGCTCTTTGCTGCTTACTTATATTCCCTAATAGAAAAATTCCTTAATCGCAAAGTCCATGATTCTATTAAATTATTGGTTGTTGCTCCTGTATCACTTCTTGTTACATCATTAGCAGCTTTTATTGCCATTGGTCCTCTGACGTTTGCAGCAGGAACTGCGCTCGCAGATGGCGTTATATGGATCTTTAATAATTTCGGCTGGCTTGGCGGATTAATCTATGGCGGTGTTTATGGAATTCTTGTTATCACCGGCATGCACCATACCTTCCTGCCAGTGGATTTACAGCTGATTTCAAGTAATATTAACGGAACATTTTTATGGCCGATTCTTGCGCTGTCCAATATCGCCCAGGGATCTGCAGCATTCGCTGTTTTCGCCCTCACCTTCTTTGCTAAAAAGCAGGATGAAAAGCTTAAGGGTCTCGCAAGCTCCTCAGGAATTTCAGCCTGGCTTGGTGTTACGGAACCAGCATTATTCGGAGTAAACCTTCGTTTCCGTTTCCCGTTCATTTGCGCATTGATTGGTTCAGCCATTGCCGGTCTATTGCTTGGAACTAATTTTGTACTTGCAAACTCAATCGGTGTCGGCGGCGTACCCGGAATTATCTCGATTCAAAAAGAATTCTGGCTAATCTTTTCAATTGGTATGGCGATTGTCATCATTGTACCTTTTGTACTGACACTGCTTTATGGACTATTAGTGAAAAAAGGGAAATTAGACGATTAAAACCAAAAACGTTCGCTGACTCTTCGCGGACGTTTTATTTTTCAATCAGTTTCCTCCCCCTTTTAACCAGAAATACAATCTAAGGAGCGATATATAATGGACCAGACATGGTGGAAAAAATCAGTTGTTTATCAGATTTATCCAAAAAGTTTTAATGATACGACAGGAAATGGTGTTGGAGACCTGAATGGAATTACAGAAAAGCTGGATTATTTAAAGGAGCTTGGTGTAGATGTCCTTTGGCTCACGCCTCCTTATAAATCGCCACAGAATGATAACGGCTATGATATAAGTGATTACTTTTCGATTCATGATGAATATGGAACGATGAAGGACTTTGATTACATGCTCGAGGAAGCACATAAACGCGATATCCGCATTATCATGGATATTGTAGTAAATCATACCTCAACTGAACATGAGTGGTTTGTTGAATCACGAAAATCAAAAGACAATCAATATAGAGATTTCTATATATGGAAAGACGGCAAACCTGACGGATCCCAGCCTACAAATTGGCAGTCAAAATTTGGAGGTAATGCCTGGCAGCTGGATGAAGAAACAGGCCAGTATTACCTCCACCTCTTTGATGTGACGCAAGCAGATTTAAACTGGGAAAATGATGCAGTCCGCCGTGAAATTTACGACATGATGAACTTCTGGGCTGAAAAAGGCGTAGATGGTTTCCGTCTTGATGTAATCAACCTCGTTTCTAAAGATCAGTCATTCCCGGATGAAGATGGAGATGGTGACGGCAGGAAGTTTTACACAGATGGTCCTAAGGTACACGAGTACATGCACGAAATGAACAAAGAGGTTTTTGCTAAGCATGACCTGTTAACCGTAGGTGAAATGTCTTCGACAACAATCGATCATTGTATAAAATACTCAAACCCTGAGCGGGAAGAACTAAGTATGACCTTTAATTTTCATCATTTAAAGGTTGATTATCCAAACGGTGAAAAATGGTCAGTAGCTGATTTTGATTTCCTGCAATTAAAAGACATTTTATCCACGTGGCAAATTGGCATGAATGAGGGCGGCGGCTGGAATGCGCTGTTCTGGTGTAATCATGACCAGCCGCGTATTGTCTCCCGCTATGGAAACGATGGAGAATATCATAAAGAATCCGCTAAAATGCTCGCCACGGCTATGCATATGATGCAGGGCACTCCTTATATTTATCAGGGCGAAGAATTTGGCATGACAAACCCGAAATTCACAACGATCAATCAATACCGTGATGTTGAATCGCTAAATATGTATAAAATTCTTGTTGACCAGGGCCGTCCGGCTTCAGAGGTAATCGAGATTTTAAAGCATAAATCACGAGATAACTCGCGTACACCCGTACAATGGAATACAGAGCAAAATGCAGGGTTTACAACAGGCACACCATGGATTCCAGTGGCAGGAAATTATAACAAAATTAATGCAGAAACAGCACTTGCCGACAGTGACTCAGTGTTTTACCACTATCAAAAACTTATATCCCTGCGAAAAGAATATGAAGTTATGACTTCAGGAAATTATGAACTGTTATTAGCGGAGGACCCGTCCATATTCGCATATACAAGAAACACGCAAAACGAATCCCTGCTGGTATTAAATAATTTTTATGGGCATGTTGTAAACTTTACACTGCCGCCGGAAACAGCTGATCGATTTAAAGAATTCAGCAAAATAAATACATTAATTCAAAACTATAAAGACGTAAATGGCTCTGTAGAATCATATGAATTGCGCCCTTACGAAACCATTGTCTTTCATTTAACTTCATAAATAACTCAACAGCAGCGATAAACAAAACCCAATAATTAAAACCGCCCCATTGGGCGGTTTTTACATATGTCAGCCAAATTATTTTTAAAGCCAAGCCAAATGCCCAACACTTTTATCCCAATTCATCATTAGATAAAGAAACACTTAAGATGGGATTGGTGAGAATGGCGAAGAGCAATCGCGGTAAAAGCTTAAAACGCACTATGAAAAAATCCGGAACATCATATAGAGGCCCATGTCCTCTTTGTACCAAGACAGGAATTAAACTATTGTATTCTCATCGAAATGAAAACAATGACATTATTAAGGTATGCAAAAACTGTCGGGATAAGTAAATTCATAGAAAACGGCCCCTGCTTTCGTCTCATACCGATTGCAGGGGCCGTTTTTCTCATATCTTTCAGGCTGGATTCGCCATAAAATGAATGGATGCTATTTTCCATTCACCATCTGTTTTTTTCATTACAGTAATTTGACGTCCCGTACGCTTAGCTTCTGCTCCGTTAGCAGGATCGGTTGTCGTCAGCTGAAGATCGGAATATACCTGTGCCTGATCTTTTTCATATTTATTAATTGTTTTAAGTTCGACTTCACGCTTAACATCAAAGTTGTTAAACACATCTTCCAGAGCTGCTCTTTCTTCTTGTTCGTTAAAATATTCTCCGCCGGTTAACAGCAAATTCATATAACCATCAATGTCTTTGTCATTAAAAGTAGAAATATACTGATCAAAGGTTTCTAAAATTGCCTTCTCCTCATCTGCTGGGACATTTTCAGCCTCGTCTACCTCGCCTGCTTCATTTAATTCGAACCCAACATCTGAATTTTCAGCGTCCTCATTTCCCTCTGATTGAACATGGGTGTCCTGCCCTTCACCCGATTGACCATCCAGAGCAGAATTGGTATTCTCTCCTGTATCGTCATTGCTGCAGCCTGCTATGAATAATGCGAATAAGCTGGCGCATAATGCTGCTTTTATAGAAATAGCTTTCATTTTGTCCCGTCCTTTCATCTTGTTTTACACGCTTATAATATCCATAAAATTACCTGTTAAATCGTAATTCCTAACCCCCATTATGATACAATAAGGTAGGGTGATCAATATGGCAACAACCAACAAATATATGAACATTTTTCAGGAGCTTTCCGATGAGATTGAAAAGGGTGTTTATGAGCCTAACACGCTGCTTCCCAGTGAACATGAGCTATGTGAAAGATTTGAAACATCACGTGAAACAATCCGAAAAGCTCTTACATTACTTTCTCAAAATGGGTTTATACAAAAAATGCAGGGTAAAGGGTCTCTTGTTCTTGATGTCAGCAAGATGTCATTTCCTGTTTCAGGTCTTGTAAGCTTTAAAGAACTTCAACAGTCGCTCGGCAGAAACATCCAAACGACCGTACATAAACTGGATTTAACAGAGGCAGACGAAATCCTTTCAACACAGCTTGAATGTGACCACGGAGCTCTCGTTTGGGAAATTGCGCGGGCACGTACGATCCAGGGAGAACGTGTTATTTTAGATAAAGACTGGATCCTGCAATCACATGTCCCCTCTTTAACAAAAGAAATATGCAGTGACTCAATCTATGCCCATCTGGAACAAAACCTGGGCTTGAATATTTCATACGCTAAAAAAGAGATTACAGTTGAACCCGTTTCAGAGGAAGACCGGGCATTGCTTGATGTAGATGGCTACAGCCACATTGTCCTGGTAAAGAACTTTGTTCATTTAGAAGATACCACCATTTTTCAGTACACAGAGTCCCGTCACAGACTGGATAAATTTAAATTTGTCGACTTTGCACGCCGAAGAAAGTAATCAAAAATCGAAAAAATACAGAGAACGAACTACCCGAGATGAACTCATCAACGGTAGTTTTCTTATTTCTGTATAATTTTACTCCCATAATCAAAATCCTGCTGCTACATTTCCCAGGCAATAATTTGCAAAATTCTCCAAATAGATCTATGTTTCTATAAAAATAAAAAGAACCGTTTAGGGCAACGGTCCTTTTTTTATTTTTAGGAATTGTAAAATATCAGCGTACTTCTACCCAGCCGTTTTTGATGGCCGTTACTACTGCCTGCGTACGATCATTTACATTCATTTTCTGAAGTATATTACTTACATGGTTCTTGACGGTCTTTTCTGAAATGTATAAGCCTTCCCCAATCCCGCGATTACTTTTGCCATCAGCGAGCATTTGCAGCACTTCACATTCACGTTTCGTCAGCAAATGGAGCGGTCTGCGCACTTCAACCTGCTGGAAATTGCCAGTGAATTCGGCTTCTGCCAAACGTCTGAATTCATTGACTAAATTAACCGTGACCTTAGGATGAAGATAGGAGCCGCCTTCTGCCACCGTTTTAATTGCGTCAATCAGGGCATCTGCATCCATTTCTTTAAGCATATAACCAAGTGCACCAGATTTAAGAGCATGAGATACATAGTTTTCATCATCGTGGATTGATAGAATAATGACTTTTGCATCAGGGTATTGTTCAACTAATTTAGACGTTGCTTCTACACCTGTTACTTCTGGCATATTAATGTCCATCAATACCACATCAGGATTGTGTTCTTCATATAGATCAATCACTTGAGCGCCATCATCGCCTTCAGCTACAACGTTAAAAGTTTCTTCAAAATCTAAAATGCGTTTGACGCCTTCGCGAAATAATTGGTGATCATCAATAATAATAATGTTCGTCATGTAAAATTTCCTCCTTGATCATATGAAATCCATTATAGCGGCACTTGTATCATTATGAGTGTCCCGGATCCTGGCGTGGAATGCACAGCCATTTCGCCCGCCAGTAAATCAACACGTTCCTTCATTCCAATCAATCCAAATGAGCCCTGCTTTTTTTCAGCGGAGTCAAATCCTTTTCCATCATCCTTAACGACTATTGAAATAAGATTGCTTCGGATTTCGACTTTAACGTTTATTTCAGTAGCGTTTGCATGCTTAAGCGCATTTTGAACGGATTCCTGAATTAATCGGAAGATTGAAATTTCGTATTTTGGATTTAATCTGGATTCTTCCCCAATTTGCACAAATGATAGCTTAGTCCCATTACTATACTCTTCGATTGAGCTTAGATATTTTCTGAGGGTCGGAATTAAACCTAAATCATCAAGAGCCATCGGTCTCAGGTCATAAATAATGCGGCGCACTTCAGATAAAGCAGATCTCACCATGCTTTTTAATTGTTGAATTTCAACAATTGCCTGGTCAGCACCTTGAGATTTATATACTTTTTCTATTAGATCTGACCGCATGAGTACATTCGCCATCATCTGAGCAGGGCCATCATGTATTTCCCGGGAAAGTCTTTTTCGCTCTTCTTCTTGTGCTTCAATTATTTTAATACCAAATTCCTGCTTTTGTTCAGCGTTTTGTAATGCAGCACCCATCTGTTTTATATCACTGTTTAAATAAGTTAAAACAACGGATATTTGCGTTACTAAATTTTCTGCACGTTCTATTGTATCCAACATGCTTTGCAGACGCCTTTCAAGCTCATCTCTTCGGCTGCGCAGCTGTTTTTCTTCTTGTTGGTAAGCAGAAAGTTTTATCTGGAGGTCGTAAGCAGTTTCATATGCTTGCCGGACCTGATCTTCGGAAAAGTCTTTGAAATGACGGCTAACTTCTGCAAGACGCTTTCGTGACAAAAGGAAGCGATGTTCGAGATTGTCTCCTTCAAATATGACGGTGGTAATATTATCCTTAATTTGACTCAGTTCTTTTACCAGCTCATCGTAATCATTGCGTGTTTGCTCACCAATTTCAAAAATTTCCGATTTACTTTGGTCCACGGTATCGATCATTTTACCCAAAATTTTGTCTAGCATTTGGGAATCTAAACTATTTGCGGACACCCGTCAGACTCCTTTCCTATACCAAATATTTGTACCTAAAATTATACTGTTAAACCAGTTAAAAGAAAAGCTCTGCGTAATATATGTTTTTAACGCAGTAGATGTCGAATATCATTAAAATCAATTACTTTACTACAATAATAAAATAGCACATTATCTAAATTTTTCGGAACCTAATTAATTATAACATCGTTATAAGGTCACGATATTAAAGTTCCATTACAAATGGCACATACGAGATTTCAGATTAATTTCACCGTGACATAATATGACGAAAGTTGCTCATTATTGTTATAATGGTGTAATATAGCATGTTCATTTGATAAGGAGAGCTTTAATCATGTTAACTAATTACTATACAGTCAGCGGATTTGCAGAAAACGAGATTATCATCCAAAAGTCTCGGTTTCTTACATCTGTTAACCGTGCCGAAACAGAAGAGGAAGCACAGCATTTCATTCAAAAAATTAAAAAATTGCATCCATCAGCCAACCATAACTGCTCAGCATACATGATCGGTGAACATAACCTTATCCAAAAAGCAAATGACGATGGTGAACCTACAGGCACTGCCGGCATCCCAATGCTTGAAGTCTTAAAAAAACGTGACTTAAAAGACACGGTCGTTGTCGTTACACGGTACTTTGGCGGTATAAAACTTGGCGGAGGCGGACTAATTCGCGCCTATGGACGTTCAACCACCGAAGGCATTAACGCAGCAGGCATCGTCCGGCGCAGTTTAAACCGTCTGGTTACCACTGTAATTGATTATACTTGGCTTGGTAAAATTGAAAATGAAATCCGTTCCTCAAGCTATCCTTTAAAGGAGATTCATTACTTAGAAGATGTATCCATTGAATCTTATGTGAAAGATGAAGAGTTTGATCAGTTTGTCGAATGGATGACGGAGCTCACAAACGGCAAGGCAATAATCAAGTCAGGGGAAAAAGTGTACTTAGAGGAAAAAATTTCAGCTTATTTCGACAATAATTAATTTGTAATCAAAGTTTCATTTTACTGAAATGCGGAAAAAGAGTAAAATAGAGTTCGGGCTGTAAAAAGCAAATCTTTTGCTCAAAAACCTGATTCTTTTTTTGATATTAGTCCGTATGCCCTGAAAGTCAAACGAAATTTCCTACAAAGGAGCCATTCAATCAAATGGATAGAAAAACGTATAAAAAGAAATCAAAGGGGAGAAAGCTGAGAAAAAGATTTTTAATTATTCTTTTGCCCCTTCTCTTAGTTGGATTCATAGCCATAGGATATAGCGTTTCATTGTATGTTAAAGCCCAGGATGTAGCCAACGAATCCTATGAGGAAGTTCAAAACTCCGATAAACGGGATGAGGTTGTCGATCCGAATGTCGATCATGTGTCAATATTGTTCTTAGGGGTTGATGAGAGTGATAAACGCAAAAATGCTTCTGGATTTGAAGGCGGTGCCTCCCGTTCCGATGCAATGATTCTTGCTACGCTTAACAATGATGATAAATCTGTTAAATTAACTAGTATTCCCCGTGACACCCTGGCGTACATTCCTGAAGTTGGCATTGAAGATAAGATAAATCACGCACATGCCTTTGGAGGTCCAAAGGCTTCAATGGAAACTGTGGAAGGACTGCTTGACGTCCCGGTTGATTACTACGTTCGTATGAACTTCTATGCTTTTATCGATGTGGTTGAGGCGTTAAATGGAGTAGAAGTCGAAGTGCCTTTTGACATGGAAGAAATGAACTCTGATGATTCTACTAATGCAATTTCGTTAAAGGAAGGACGTCAGCTGCTTAATGGTGAAGAAGCCCTTGCTTTTGCACGTTCCCGCTCATATGACAGTGATGTTGCTAGGGGTGGACGCCAGCTTGAAGTAATGGAGGCAATTCTTGACCGGTCAACTTCTGTTGGTTCAATCAGCAAATATTCAGATGTTATAGAAGCGATCGGAAATAATATGAAGACCAACATGAAGTTTGAAGATATGAGATCCTTTATCTCCTATGCAACGAACTCTGACCTGAAAGTGGATATGCAAACCCTCGAAGGAGAAGCGGTCACATATAACGGAATTTATTATTATGAAGCATATGAAGAAGAACTTGCAAATCTTCGTGCTGATTTGCAGGAGCACCTGGGCATGTCTGATCCTAACGGGACTCCTGAAGCAGAAGGTTCTCAGCACCCTGCAGTAGAAAACACAGAAGAACCTGAATGGTAAAAAAAACCTGTAATCTCATAGATTCTGAGATTACAGGTTTTTTGTCTGTTTATTAGCTATTTTATTCAAAAAGAGAAAGTATTTCATCGTCCACATCGTAGCTTACTGCACCAGAACCGCCTAAGATTGTAAAATAGTAAACATCTTTTTCCACAATAAAATCTTTAAGTTCTGTTGGCAAACGGTCTGATCTGGTTAACAGCACAGGCTCATCATAAAGCGCAGCTAGTACAGATCCTGTCAGGGCATCAGCAAAGTTTTGTCCTGTTGCAAGATTAACAAAGTCAGTATCCATCTTTAATTGACGCACAACCTGTACCGATGTTTCATAACGATCTTTACCTGCAATTCGCTTTGGTCTAGGTAATTCTTTGAAGACCTCTTTACTAATTGCTGCTGTACCGCCAATAGCCCAGCTGTCATTATAATTTTCAAGAGCATTCGTTGTTGCAGCCGGCACCGAGTTAGCCCGCGTTAACAAAATTGGACTGCCAGTTGAAGCAGCATGTGAAGCTACAGAAAGCGCATCCGGATAATTCGAACCATTTGCAACAAACGCCGTTTCATTTCCAGGAAGCTCTGAAGCAATCAAAGCAGCAGTTTCATAGCGGTCTTTCCCGGCAACCCGGGTTACCTCATTCACCTTTAATGTTTTCTTTAAGTAGGTTTCTACTTCTTTCGAAACTGCACCTGTCCCGCCCAGGATCGTCACTTTTTCTACACCAAAATATTCGATGGCCTCTTTTACCGCTGAGGGCACAGAATTTTTTCTTGTTAATAGAATAGGAGCATCATATTCATACGCTAAAGGTGAACCTGCAAGCGCATCGGGAAATTCTGATCCTGTTGCCAATATAATATGAGGCGTTTCATCTTCAAACCAGCCAGTTTTGGCGATTTCAAATGCCGTCTCATAGCGATCTTCACCAAACATTCTTGATACGACCGGTTCTTCAGAATAACCGAAGGCATATAAATAGTATTCCTGTTCGGAATCAATATTTTTCTCATCCGAAACAGCTAAATAATAAGTCCCCGGCTCCAATTCTGCACTAAAACCATAGGTATCTGATTCCTTATGGATTTCTGCAGGTTCAATCTTCTGTTGATCTTCACCATAAAGCTCTACTAGGATTTTCTTTTCTGTTTCTTCAGCCTCTATTCCTGCACCCGCTTCAAAAGGAATTGACTGATCTCCTTCAATGGTTAATTTATAGAAATCCTTATCATCTTTTACCAGGGATCCTACAGCTACATCATCTAAAACAATTGAATTAGCCAGATCAAAAGAGTCATTAGGCTCTTCTTCATAAAAAATCATATCATCACCGTAATCGCTTACACTTATGCCTTCATTATTCTTCACTAACGGTTTGTCTCCTTCCGCAAATGAAGACTGGCCTGCCAGCAAACTTCCCCCTAACAATATCGATGAAACCAAAATCAATTTACTCTTCATTTTTTCACTTCTCCCTGTTATGTAGTAGTTGTATTAGAAAATATTACTATTCTATTACAATTAAAAGTATAAGGGAGCTAATGAAAATATGCTATATAAATACAAAAATATGTTAGAAAATTTAGTATAATTTCATATTTCCTTACCGTTCATTTACAAACGACAGCATATTCAAAAAGAGGATTGTTTACTATTCGCTATCAGGGCGATTTTCGACGCCTTAGACTACGAAGCTACCAGGAGCACTAAGCTGCAAATTTCAGTTAAATAAAAAAATGACCTGGTATAAAAAGAATACCCTAACGAACATATTCGTTAGGGCACTTTACTCTATTAAACTATTTGCCGCGCATTCTTACAAAGTTTAGAAATGGTTTATATTCTTTTCCGAGCAGGCCAACGCTTTCGACAATGATTTCAATGGAAATCAATACAACGGTCATGACCAGTATTGCTCCCCAAAGAGTTGATTGCGAAAAGATAAAGGCTGACATACTGAACATTGTAGCAATGCCGTAAATAACTAATACAGTTTCTTTATGGGAAAATCCTGCTTTTAGCAGGCAATGATGAAGATGTGATTTATCTGGAGCTGATATCGGCTTCTTATTAACAATTCTTCTGATGATCGCAAAAAATGTATCCGAGATGGGTACACCTAAAATTAAAATTGGAATCAAGAAGGAAATTACTGTGATATTCTTGAATCCAAGAAGAGCCAGTACTGAGATCATAAATCCTAAAAATAAGGATCCTGTATCACCCATAAAGATTTTTGCAGGGTGGAAATTATATAATAAAAATCCTATTGTGCTTGCGGCCAAAATAGATCCGAAGATAGCTACATAACCATCTCCCATGATTACCGCCATACCAGAAATAGTAATTAATGCGATTGAAGATACACCGGCTGCCAGTCCGTCGAGTCCATCAATTAAGTTGATCGCATTCGTAATACCAATGATCCACAAAAGCGTTAGCGGAATGGCTAAATATCCAAATTCCAGCTTTCCTCCAAAAGGAAGGTTAATGAATTCAACTTGAACTCCGCCCCACAGTATAACGGTTAGAGCTGCGACAAGCTGTCCAAGCACCTTTAGTTTTGGGGGTAGTTGAAATAGGTCATCCAACGCTCCCGTCAGTATGATAATTGAAGCTCCAACAATGATTGGCCAGGTATATTGCCCTTCCGGATAAACGAAAAGAATACCTATTATAAAACTAATAAATATTGCTAAGCCTCCCATTCGAGGCATAATTTTATTGTGTACTTTTCTTGCATCTGGAGTATCAGTGGCCCCAATAGCAATAGAAAACCTTTTAACTATTGGTGTTAAGATTATGGATAATACAAAAGCCATGACAATAGCTACATATAACATGCCTTACCTCCTTTACTGCCCGATTGCTTGCTATTTCTGCATTTTATCGTTATGTTTACCTGCTTCATTATACCATCATTCATAAGAAATGAAACAATGCTTAAAAATAAAGTGAAAAAAGTCGAAATTTTTCATTTATCTTATAGACGTATTGCTGATCCATTAGGTTTCATTTTTCAATTAGATTCCGGTATTCATCCTCAATCGATTTCTGAAGTTGCTGCACCGAAAATTTGTTTTCAGCAAATTTTCTTAGCTTAACTCCCTTTAGTTTAAGTTCACCGGTCTGCTTCATGGAAAATGCTTCTGTTATTGCTTTTGCTAATGCTTCAGGATCCTCAACCGGCACCACCCACCCTAAGGATGAGTCTGGGATCAGGTCTCTTACCCCTCCCACATCAGTGGTAATAATGGATGTTTCTTCTCTCGCTGATTCAAGTAAAACCAGCGGAAAGCTTTCACTTTGGGATGTTAATAAGGAAACATCCGCAGTCGATAAGATTTCATCAATATCTGTTCTGTATCCTAAAAAACGAATATTTTCACTTATGTTTAACTTATCCGCTTCAGCGATGAGACTGTTTTTCAAATCCCCTTCACCAACAATAAGAACGGTAATATCAATTTTTTCTTTAATTTCAGCAATTGCCTTAAAAAGAGTTAAATGCCCTTTTACCGGGTGCAGTCTGGCGACAATGGCAGCTGCAAAATCATCTTCATTTAAAGAAAACTTTTCTCGACTTGTTGTTATTTTTCCCCGATCAAACGAAATTCCATTGTAAATAGGGACTATTTTTTTGTCAGCAATACCATAATTTTTTAGCATTGTTTTAAAACGGTCTGATACAGCAAAGATTCGATCGGTTTTAGGTAACGCCCATTTATTTAATGCGGAAAATACTCTGCTCATTTTACGGTTATGCATAAAGTCCAAATCAGGATCGCTATGGACAGTGACTACCCATTTTGCAGAAATATTTTTATGTATCAACCGCACAAACAAGTTTGCTCTGGCTCCATGGCTGTGAACGATTTGAATATTGTTCTTTTCAATAAATGCACGTAATTTTTTCAATAAGAAGACATCGTAACGGTTTTTTTGTTCCATTAACGTTACATTTATTCCTCTGCTCACTGCTTCTTCATACAACTTGCCCTTTTGAAATACCAACAGCTTCATGTCATTTGTCGTCTTCCCTTTAAAAAGGGATAAAACGTGGTTTTTGGAACCGCCTGTTTCCCCGCCGCTGATCACATGTAGAATCTTCATGCTAACTTACTGCCCTTTTCGATTTTTGTTTTAGTACCAATAATAAAAATTGAGGCAAAGCAAGCTGACGCTTAAAACGGGAAGGCTGGCTTAAAAGACGGTAAAGCCATTCCAGTCCGAGCTTTCTGAACAAAGCAGGCGCTCTTTTTACGTTGCCGCTAAAAACATCAAAGCTGCCACCCACACCCTGAAAAATTGTAGCTGAAAGGCGATGCATGTGTTTTTCCATAAATAATTCCTGCCTTGGACTGCCTAAAGCGACAAAAACGATGTCTGGTTTAGCCTGATTAATACGATCCACAACAAGTTCATTATTTTTTTCATATCCATTAATGTAACCGGCCAGCTGAAGAGCAGGATACTTTTGTGTAATATTGGAGATGGCTTTAACAACCGTTTCTTCCTTTGCACCATAGAAAAAGACCCGATATTGCTTTTCATTTGCCTGCTGGAGTAATTTTTCCATCATGCCTACTCCCGTAATCCGCCATCTGATCGATCCCTTTAGAATTTTAGAAGCAATCGATACGCCTACTCCATCAGGAATCTGATAAGCTGAATCATTCAGGAGCCTTGCGAGCTGTTCATCTTTTTGAGCCATCATAATTTTCTCCGGGTTTATAGCAACGATTCTGCCTTGATCCCGATCATGAATGCGTCGGTCAATATCCTGCAGCAGGGTTTCGATCGGTAAAGCAGTCACATTAACACCAAGAATTTTTTCCTTCAAATTCATACTTACTGTCCTGCCTCTCCTGGTCATTCAATCATCCGCTTAAATGATGAGCCTTAAATGTTTTTTGAATCACCCAGTTTGTATACTTTAAATCCATTTTCTTCCCATTGATATCGGCTGATACAGTTTTTCGTATCAAACACGACCGGAGATTTGACCTGCTTGCGAACACTTTTCAGATCAAGCTCTTTAAACACCTGGTGGTCTGTTAAGATTAGAAGCAAATCAGCGCCGTTTACAGCTTCATCAAATGAAGCCACCTGTTCTTCAAATTCGATCCTGCTTGCATGCGGATCATAAGCAACAAAATCGATGTCCTCTTCCCGCAGATGCTTAACGACTTCCATTGATGGACTTTCGCGCATATCATCAATATTTGCTTTGAAGGCCAGTCCAAGTACAGCAACTTTTCCCAGCTCGTTTTGACCCAGGATTTCTTTTACCCGTCCTGCTGTATAAGAAGGCATGGAATCATTTGTGTTCCGGGCCAAATGAATGATATTGGCAAGATCAGGCTGTTTCTCAACAAGGAACCATGGATCCACTGCGATGCAATGTCCGCCCACTCCCGGTCCAGGAAGGTGAATATTTACACGGGGATGGAAATTCGCAAAATTAATGGCTTCCCAAACATTTACCCCGATTTGATCACTGATTTTTGCCAGTTCATTCGCAAAAGCAATGTTGATATCCCGATAGGTATTTTCAATGACTTTCACTAATTCAGCAGTTGTCGCATCCGTGACGTGAATTTGTCCTTTTACAAATGTTTTGTATAGTTCCACTGTCATGTCAGAAGAAACGGAATTTATTCCGCCCACAATTCTGTCGTTTTCCACAAGCTCAGTAAATACTTTGCCGGGAATTACGCGCTCTGGAGAATGTGAAATATATAATTCATCACCGATTGCTAAACCGGATTGTTCAAGAATTGGTATTAGAATATCTTCTACTGTACGCGGCGGCACGGTGGATTCTAAAATAACTAAGTTGCCCTGTTTTACGTAAGGTACAATTGATTTCGTCGCTTCTTCTACATAACGCATGTTTGCTGACTTGTCTTCATTTATAGGAGAAGGAACTGCAATTATATAAATATCAGCCTCTACAGGCGTATTGGAAACGGTAAATGTATTTTTTTCGATCGCGGAATTCAGCAGTTCTTTCAGCCCGGGTTCAATAATATGTACTTCACCTCTGGACAGCTGATCAATTACTGATTCGTTAACATCCACTCCATGAACATGGAATCCATTGTTTGCAAACATGACGGATGTCGGTAATCCGATATACCCCAGACCTACTACACAAATTTTCTTCATCATAAAACTCCTTATCCATTCGTATAAACCAATGTGAATTATACAGGTATTATTTAAAGCTGTAAATCTTTGGACTAAATTCCAATTCATCCTTCAATCAGTAGGAATCAACGTCCCCCTGGCTCACATACCAAGCAGATTTATCAAAAACATTCTCTGTGAATTCTTCAAAATGCAGTGCCTTGCCTACAAGAGGCATAGGATTCCCAATATGAAAAAACCCTGCCTTGCTCTTTAGGATTTTGTAATGATTTGTATGAGAAAGACTCCATGTAGAGACAATATCTGCCTCGTTTGTTTTACTCAGAATACCCAACACTATTTGTGTAATATCCTGCCCGTTATTAGCACATAATAGGTCAATAATATGGATGAAATTAATGGACTGGCTGTTTTTTTGCTGGGTTTCTTTCCTTATAACAAAATAACCGATAATTTTTTTATCCGTTGATACCAAATAAACTTCATATTTACGGGTTGGATGCTCAAAATATCGCCAATTCAGGTAATCAGCGTCTCTTTTTAATAATACATCATAATCTTTGCCAGCTCTATCCCATAATAAATCAAATTTCGCATCGGCCCTGGACACTCGCTCAACGGTAAGGTCAGCTGGGATTTTTTTTGATTTCTTTAGCAGCCTGTCGATCCATGTAAATAAAAAGCTTATTTTTTTAAAGAAGACAAAACGTCCCATCACTAGTTTCCCTGGTGATAAAAATTTCATCAGCCTCGGAACATAAGTAATTTCACGGCCATCCATGTAACGAATAAAAAGTTCTTTTGCTTTAGGTGCTGGATATCCGTACACAAAATTAATTCCGTTTTTTTGGCACTGTTCCATCAGGTGCTGAATGACCTTTTGATAGACCCCCTTACCCCTATGGGCAGGATGTACCATCACATCGATTCTTTCGGCAAATAAAGCCCGTTTTCCGCCTATCTCTCCCTCAAAAACAAGGGCGGCGGCGTGCCCGACTATTTCATCATCTTCTTCATACACAGTAATGAGAGGACGGTGCTTTAGTGAGTTAGAGAACTTCCAATTCCACTCCTCAATACTTCTTTTTGTTTGAAATACACGAAAAAACAACTCGTTTATTTTGATTTCATCGTTTTGTTTATACCCTCTAAGCAATGAACGCCACTCACCTTTATGAATAGTCTCAAACATTATAATATACGTATGTAAATTCTTGTCGAAGTTTTTGTAATGTTTTAATTACAAAAAATCCGAATGATTAACATTCGGATTTTGTCATAATTCCTGCTTCTAGTTTAACACAATTTTTTCTAACCCATCCCGGACAGATGGGCTGATTACATTGGTGGAACCTAAATAAAATAATACCGGTGTTCCATTTATTCCGTTTAACCAGGTTGAAACAGTTCCCGGTATGCTGGTGCTTCTTGTTAAAATAACAGGCGCTTTATATTTTGCAGCCAGTGCTGATCCGGATAAAGCATCGACAAGCACATCTCCTCTTGCAAAAAACACACTGGTTAAATTGTGATTTGCCGGGAAATACTTTTCAGCAATCGCTACGCTTGTTTCATAACGGTCTGCACCGCTAACTCTCTCAACAGTAACTCCCAAAGTCTTCAATTGAGTTTCAACAGTGCTTGAAACAGCTCCAGTCCCTCCGATTATCGTTACTTTTTTTACATTTTTTGCAGCGATAAATCGTGAAACTTCAGTTCGTAATGTGCTCTTGGTTGTTAACAAGATAGGTGTTGAATTTGATCCTGCGTAAGATGCAATTGACAATGAGTCAGGTGATTTTTCATCACCAGTAGTTAAAAAGATTTCATTTACAGATGAAGGAGAATAAACATTTGCCACCGAAACCGCCGTTTCATATCGAGTGGCTCCCATTACACGAACAACCTCTATGTTCATGGAAGAAATCTGGTTAGCTACATCTTTTGAAATGGCTCCTTCACCACCAAGTATATAAACACGTTTAGGTTTCAGCCGTTTAATTTCTTCAGTTATCGATTTTTGCAGTGTGGATGGAGTCGTTAATAATAACGGTGCATTCTTATTAGAAGCTAAAACACTGCCGGTAAGTGAATCGATCGGCAAATCCCCACGTCCTAATACGACGTTTTCTGAATTTTGATTTTCCCATCCGAAACTTGATATGCTGACGCCAGTTTCATAACGATTTACACCGGCCAAAGAGTGTGAAGTCGGATTTAAATAACTTGATGCTACATAGCCCTCACGCCCTGCCTCCGTGCGAACCGGAATAAAAGTATAATGATTGTTAATGTTATTTGGATATTTTACTGGCCGGTCCAGTACGGTCAAACGGGTCCCTTTTGGCAGCCCCGGGCTGACAATGGCATTAACATCTCCCAGACTGCGTATATTCACATTTTCTGTCGTATGTACCGCGTTTCCAGATGTTATCTGGGCTTTTGAAACGGTCAGCGGGTTCAGCGTAGCATACTGATTCTGCCCAAAACGAAGCAATGAACTGCCCGGATTTAAGTATGTTTTTAAATTGTTTACAGGAAATGGCGTTACATCAATCAAACCATACATACTGATGTGATGATAAATCGTTTCCTGATATGGTCTGGTGTTTGAAGCAGTAGGATCATTTACAGAAAGCATTCCGTTGTAGGCCAATATAGCAAAGTACCAATTATCTATTACTCTTCGATCCTTATCATTAACAGACGGTATAAGCGGCTTGCCGTCTGAATGGCGCGCATTGGCAAACCTCCATTTTTCCTCTAAAATATCCAATCCTTCTTGAATATTAAAACGAAGATCATTTTTCAAACGCTCTACATAGCGGTCTCTATCCGCTTTATTTTCGATAAAACGCCAGTCTGAGACCTGCATAATGCCGATCCCAATGCAGTCATACCCCAGCTTTACATTGGTTCCATCCCATGCTAAATAATTTGGGTTGCCAGCCGCACGTTCTGGCGTGCATTGGTTTTGATAATGGCTGACAGGCACGGATTGAGGATTCCAATATTGCTGCATATTTGATTCCTGAAAAGCAATCGCCTTCACAATTTCCGGCGGAATATTTCTTTTAAATGCTTCTTCAGTCAAAATCTGATTAATTTGGGCAGGTGAAGGATTTGAACCTGTAATTACCGCTTTAGATGTATTGGAATGGGTTGAGTAAGCCGGTTTATCTTGAGATACATTTTTTTCAGAAATGGTCTGCTCAACTCCTTTTCCATATGTATACTGATCGACCTTCATCAGCTGAGGTTCGATTGCCGTATCATCTGTTTCATATGAAGGATAGGTAATTTGAAGATTATTATCAACTATTTCGTATGATGCACGCTCATAAAATGGCGATGTATAAATTTCTTTACTGCTGTTATCTTCTATTTCAAGAACGGTATAGTTAATTACATTTGCAGTTCCTTGTAATCGATTGATAACCGTAAAGAAGCGCTTTTCATCTTTTTTTGTCTCCAAAAGAGCTTCGATAGTTCCAATCTCCACTTGATTTTCATAAACGATCTGACCATCGTAAAAAATTTCTATCGATGAATTTTCGCTATTCGATACTTTAATCGATAAATGAGGATCAATCTCTGAGTTTGTTTTACCTTGAGGGAAAACATGTACATGATTACTGGCACTTGCAGGGGCAGTGAAATAAAGGGCAATTAATAAAACAGCTATTCCCATCAGGAATTCACGTAAAAATGTCATTCTTCTATCTTTCATTTAACACACTCCTTCAATACTTTAGAACTAAAAAAGAAGAGACATTTTTCATGTCTCTTCTTCAATATTACTGTTATATCAGCGGTACTGCTACATATAATTATTCAATTATAATAAAATAGTACTTTTTAACTACCTGTCGATCCAAACCATTTTTTATGAACATTCTCTTTCATGTGGAATGCTATACCCAGCATAGCAAAAAATACTAAACCAAATATATCGGATTCCCACAAATTATAGACAACTCCCATAAAATAAGCCGACAGGACCGTTCCTATCATGTAAATATTGTATCTTGACTGCTTTCTGATTTTCCATAATTCCATAAGCATTCCCAGTAGAAATACAGCAAACAGCAGTACACCGACTGCGCCGGTCTGAACAATAATTTGAATATATTGATTGTCAGAATAAAACTTAGGCCGTACATCATATTTTTCATAAAGCGGTGAACCATGGCTTAATGTGGCAGAGTCTCCATAAGTCCCAAAGCCAGTTCCTATGACAGGATGATCCTGAAAAATCTCGAAACCTTTCTTTACAATATACAACCGACCAGAGCCCTGACTGCCCTGTATCGTTTCATCACTGAAAGTACTTCCGATCCGCTCAGAAAAACTGGATTGTCCTCCCTGATCAAACTGTTGAATATTTCCTACTTTTGTGCTGCCAGATTCAGTGCTTTCAATATAATCGGTAAGCAGATTAATAGGCAGTACGACAAGAATTCCTGAGATAACTGTAATTTTCAAAACAGACAAGATCAACTTCCAATTTCTAGTTCCTACTACATAAACTAAAAATGCGATACCAAACGCAATCCAGGTTCCTCTGGAATAGGTTAAGATTAGTAGCCCCATTGAAAGAGCCAGCATAATATTCAGACCCCAGACCAGTTTGCCCTGAACCAACCGGCGCAAGTACAGGAATAGCGCAAAAGAAAAGGAGAGGAAGATACCAAACACATTGGGATTACCCAGCATGCCATATATTCTGATTCGATTCTTTGCAGATAGCGGGAGCTGCTCCCAGCTTAATGGAAGAAATGCACTCCGAACCGAAAGCTTTTCAACGATTCCCTGTACAATTAAAATGATGGTGATCGCAATAATGGACCAAGCCAGCCGGAGTATATCTTCTTTTTGAATATCCAGCCGTCTGACAACATAGTACACAAGGTAAAACAAGATAAACGCACGAATTTGAAAAATAATTGCTACAATGGACACGCCCATCAGCAGGGCGGAAACAGAGCCTATTATCAGAAAAGCAAAATAAGCATATTCAAAAACTTTGAAATCAAAAAGAGATTTAATGTTTTTTCTGCTGTTCCATACTACTTTTAGGAACAACATGAGAATGACAAGATCTGCAATTGCCCGCATTGCTGGATTATATTCTATGAGAAATGGCCTGATAGGCATATAGATAAAGAGCATTGTCAAACCATAAACCGGGCTTACAAAGGCCAGAACACCAAAGACAAGCGTGATCATCCATCCAACGACGGAGAAATTTAAAAACATTCCGATAAATAGCAGGACGATAACCGAAAGTATAAATAATAAATCATTCTTCTTTAAAGCCAACAACATTCACCTTCCAATCAAATAATTGAAGCCTTCTTACAGACCTGTACGTTCGTTATAAATTTTTTTCTTCAGCTTGATATTTTTATAAATTGCCCACAGAAGGGTTACTGTGCGGTTTGCCTGTTTAAATAGTGAATGATAGGCATATGCCCTTGTTTCCAGCTGCTCTGTTTGAGAAATAAATTCCTCCCTGGAGGATTGAATAAATGTTTCAACATACGCCGGAGATGAATTCTTCAGCAGCTGAGATTTCACCTTTGACAGCACCAAAAACCCGTCGAATGCAATGATCTGGGACTTGAATAGTTTGGTTGCTTCCTTTTTCACTGGAAACGATGATGAAATATCAATAATGCAGTTTATTTCATCTGGCGGAACGGGACAATTAATTTCGTATTGCCGGATTAGCGGGTTCAATCCGGGATTTTGTTTAAGCACCCTGGATAGCAGCTCGGCAGTCGCTACATGATCCGGATGTGCATCAACAAATCCCGTTGTATAGATTACCTCCGGCTGAATGTCCTGGACAAGCCGATTTAAGGCCTGTTCTGTTTGTATATTTCCTTTCACCTGTCCATCAGGGGTGTCCAGGTAGTAAATGTGATGAATACCGAGCAGGTCTTTTACCTGGTCAATCTCCTTTTTTCTTACAGCAGAAAGGTCCGCTCTTTTTACTTCGCCATTGCTGCTTGCTCCATCGGTGATAAAAGCACAGTGGACAATCGTGTTGTGCTGTTTGTATTCATATATTGTGCCGCCCAGCCCAATCGTCTCGTCATCCATATGAGGAGCAAGGATGAGGACATGCTTTGATGGCTCTAACGGAGTAAGGTTTTTTTTACGGTTATAATGTCTTTTTAAAATAAACTTAGTTGCCGGATTAATCACAGGTTCAGCTAAACTCATCATCGCTTTTTTTATATTCATAAAAATACTCCTTTATTTCCTGCGCAGGTTTGATAGTAAAAAAGAAAAGGTTTTAACGTTCAGCAGTTTAATGACCGCAATATAAATAATCGCTCCTGCAATGGCAACGAATATCATTTCTGCCAGGTTGGGCAGTGTACTGGTGAAAAAATCAATAGAATATAATACACCTACCATAACAACAACAGCAGCTGTTATTTTCATTATTTCAGCCAGCATTTCTTTTTGGCCGGATCCGCCTATCAGTCTGGTAAAAATGAAATAGCTTACAGCAAAATAAAAGAAAGCCATAATGGAGGACGCCAACGGAATTCCGTTATAGCTGTTCATCACTTCTGTGAGAATATAGTTGAACAGGATATTCAACAGAACAGAGAAAGAGCCGATTGTCAGGATAAGATGTCCTTTTTGCATAGCGTAAAACCCTTTGTTTAATACGGTCTGCAAACTGAAAAACAGGACGGATCCCACATAATAATAGGCTACAATGGTTGTTGCTTCAGCTGCACTTGCACTGAAGGCACCCCGTTGAAATACAAGCTCAATAATATTCGGCATCAGCCACATCATCCCGGCAACAGAAGGAAATAATACAAGACACATCGTTGATAATCCCCGCTGAATACCGGTTTGAAATAGTTCATTATTTTTTGTTGATTGGGCCTTTGATAGTAACGGAAAAATGATGGTTCCAATCGTGACGCCAATAATGGCCTGAGGAAAGTGAACAAGATTTTTCGCATTGTTAATATAGGTAATGACACCTTCCTGAAACCTTCCGGCAAACACATAATCGACTGTCAGATTAATTTGTCCAATCATAACCGTAACAGCTACGGGAATGAATACAATATAAAATGACTTGATCTCCAGCCAGTCAAACTTTCCTCGTAATGTATACGTCCCCTTTTGAATAAAAAACAGAGTTTTCAAAAGAAGCGATAATACAGTACCAAATGCATAACCCAAAGCAAGGGAGTAAACACCAATCGATTCTGCAAAGAGGATCGCTGATATGATAGAAGAAAGGATTACAACAATCTGGGACACGACGGATATAGCAAATCGATTATTCGCATCAAAAAACGCCTCTAACACTGAATTCATCCCAACCGCTACTACGGATGCAAAGAAAATAATGGCGATTAGTACAGCTATTTCTGTGGCCTGTTCGTTAAAGTTTGGATACAGCATGGGAATATAAAGCGGTGCAAGCGCAGCACCTATAACGGAAAAGATGACGCTTACGATCAGCGTGCCCTTCATCACCTGGGATAAATGATAAGGTCCCCGATTTTTTTCTATCGCATTTATATAGGTAGGAACGAGCGCGTTTTTCATTCCTGTATTCAAGAATAGTATCACCATATTAGGTATATTAAAGGCAGCAAAGTAAGCCCCCGCCTCAAAGCTGTCACCAAAATAAAAAGCAACCACCATATCTCTCAGCAAACCGGAAATCTTTAAAAAAAGTGAAGCGATAATAAACAGCAAACTGGCAAGACCTAATTTAGACTTCAAAATAACTACCTCTCTTAAACTTCCATATATTATAGCACTCATCTATTTATACCAAACAATCGGGGAAAAACCAAAGTTGTTTTGAAATAAATCGTGTAAAGTTTAAGTTTCAGTTTCGTGACACCTAATTTCCCCCAGGCAGCTTACTAAAAATCCGAATATAAATTGGGCTGTGACAAAATAAAGAATGTCTTCATGAAATAATTTCATGAAGACATTCTCTTTGTCATTCAGTGAGATGTCCCAGCCTGGGCAGGTTATTCATTGGTTTCAGTGATTTCTTCCAATTCCGTAGTGATCGTGTAGCCATTTTCTCCATCTACTTCAATAACCTCTTTAACGAGGCCAACATCCCGGGCATAGTAACGGATTGTACTCGTTTTTTGACCGGAAGTCTCAGACGTTACCGTTTTTTTCATCATAATCACATCATCACGAAAAGTATCATATGGAACGGACAACTCTTCCTCTAAAACGGTCATATCCCATTTATCGCTTTCACCAGTTCCCTGGCTTTTAATCGATACTGCCTCTTTTGGGGATTCAGCAGGTTTAAAATCTTCAATTATACTGCTTTCATTTTGAGGGTTTTCTTCGCTGTAGACTATTGAGAA
Source organism: Jeotgalibacillus sp. S-D1 (assembly GCF_004358665.1). Lineage (GTDB taxonomy): Bacteria > Bacillota > Bacilli > Bacillales > Jeotgalibacillaceae > Jeotgalibacillus. The sequence goes on from NZ_SMZR01000002.1 coordinate 176,440, forward strand.
ACCTTCTTTTCCCCACTGGTAAACATGCTGTGAGCTGACATCTCCAAATTTCACGGACTCCTGTACATATTGATCATTTTGATCAACCACTTCATACGTAATTTGAAATTCATCCTGCACATACGTTCTGATCTTATCCGTTGCCGGCCGGTAGTCGTTCAGATTAATCTCTTCCTGGCCAGATGCAGTTGCCTGCTCTTCAGCAACTTCTGTTTCCTTTTCTTCAACTTGTTCCTGCGTCTCTACTTCTGCTTCATTCGCTGAAGGTTCAGTGGTTTCTTCTGATACTTCTCCGTTGCTTGTTTCAGAAATATTGGATCCAATACCACAGGCAGCCAATAGTAAGCTTAATGCAGCAAATAAAAACAATAGTCTTTTCAAATTGATCGCTCCTTCACTTTCTTATTTCGTCAATTGAATAATTCGGTTTAGCGGCGCTTCTTTTACGACGCCCCCAACAGATATCACTCTTTCCACTACATGTTCCTTTCCATACGCTGAAATGTATTCATCCAGTGACGGGTGTAATTGATCACGTGTAAGAATAAGAGGTGCAGCATGTTTTTTTGATAAAGACGAAGCTGTCAGTGCATCGGGGAAATTAGTCCCCGTTGATACTAATACAGTCGTTGAATGCAAGTCAGATTGGTAATGATTGAGAACCGCAGCTAGTGTTTCATATCGGTCTTTACCTGCTAACCGTTCAACACGGTCCGAACCAATATTGTCTTTAATAAGTGCTTCCACTTCAGGTGAAACAGCCGCGCTGCCTCCAACAATGGTAACGTCCTTATTTTGAAGATAGCTGGCCGTTTGTTCTGTCATCCTCTTAGGATTTACCAGTACAATGGAAGAATTATTATTTACAGCAACCGGTGTTGCACCCAGTGCATCAGGAAAATCGGTACTCGATACTACAATTGATTCAGTTACATTCTTAAGCTTTGAATTCAACTTTAAATTGGTTTCAATACGGTCTTTTCCTGAAATTCTTTCGACTGTATATCCAAGATTTTTAATCTCAGTCATAACCGGACCCGAAACTGCGTTCGTTCCGCCAACAACCGTAACTTTATTTGCTTTTAATCGTTTTAATTCATTTTTAAGTTCAGCAGATATTCTGTCCGGCCGTGTTAAAAGAATCGGTGCATTATTCAGCTGGGCTGCATATGGACCAGCGGCAAGTGCATCTGCAAATTGAAATGCCGTCGCAAGAATGACCGTTTTTTCAGAATGATTCGAATTGAACCCGTTTGGATAAAGTGTTTTCGACACTTCAATTGATGTCAGCATTCTGTCCGGTGCAGAGACTTTATCAGATGTAAAGGTATAGTTGTAGGAAGGATCCAAATTACTGTGAACAATACTGCCTGTGCTTTTATTAAATACTTCTGTGTTTTTCCACAAATCCGAATAAGCAATTGCTTCTTCCTCACTGTAGAAACCTGTTAATGCACCTTTCGTTTTATGACGAACTTCAAAATTCTTCGTTAAATAATTTGACCAGATAATATAGCCCGTCTTTTGATCAGAAACGCTGGTGTTTTGTGTTTTTTGGGCTGTCTCAATGGCATAGTTCCGATCATATCCTGTGTAGATTACACCCTTGCTTGTATGAATTACCTGGTAATCGGGCTCTAAATAATTAGACCACACCACGATTTCTTCTTCATTGTCTATCACACGGGTATTCGCCCACTCTTCAGCAAAAGCAATAGCCTCTTCTTCGGTGTTAAAATCATGCTTAAAAGAGGATTGGGAAGAATGGCGAACAGCATAACGAAGAGAAATATTGTTAAAAATTTCTTCATTTGTTTTTCTGTACACTACTCTCACTTTTTCTCTTGAGCCGGCATAATTTAGTGCACTCTCTTTTGAAGTACTCGTATAGAGAATGTTATCTTTTTCATCATATACAACATAAAAATCAAAATAACTGTCTACCCCGTTTGATATGCCTGTAGCTACTTTCTGCTGAAAAGAAGGATCTTTTATCAGCTTTTCCTCTGTAGGGTTGGACATATAGCCAACTTCTACTAACACTGACGGCATTTGTGCATTGCGGGTCACAAAAAAGTCCATTGGGATCATTCCGCGTCCTTCTGAAATCGGAGCATTTGCAAGCGTACTGCTATGTATGGCCCTGGCAGCTTTTTTACTTTCGGGCGAATAAATCATTTGCATGGGATCTGGAGGATATTCCGGATCAATTTCCTCATCTCTGTCGAAGTAATAGGTTTCAAACCCTCTGAAACTTGGAGAAGTTGTGGCATTGTGGTGTATGGAGATAAAAACAGCCTTGTCATTTTTACCCTTTACATAATCATTGGCAAAATCCATTCTGGCCTTTAAATCTTCTCTGTTTTCATTTTCAAAATGACGATCTGTTTCTCTTGTCATAACGACTTCATAACCGCGTTTTTCAAGCTCATTCCTTAGTTTCAATGAAACTTCTAAATTCGCATGCTTCTCATGATAACCAGTCGAAGCTCCCGAGTATCCAAGTGTACCCGAATACATTCCGCCATGACCCGGGTCAATAACAACAATATTCTTTTCTGATTCAGCTTTCCCTGTAAGAGACAAACATGAAAAAAGAAGCAAAGAAACAATAAATACCTTAATCTCCCTCATAACGACCTCCTGATTTTCTTAAAAAATAGTATATTTTAATCATACTATTGAATTTATCCTACTAATCAATCAAATAATAAAATGGTTCTTTATAATCTTTTTACTAGATATATATTGAATTAATTCCTTTAAAAAGAAAAGAATTAATGGTGTGTGGGAGGTTCTGGAGGTCTGTTGCTTTTCCGTTCGCGATCCCGGGCAGGCCCGGGAATCCAGCCAGTTATCGTACATCTTTTTCGTTTTATCGATCATCTCTTGCGATATATCGATCATCTTCCACAACTTATCGAACTACTTTCTCCTTATATCGGTCTGACAACACCTTACCGACGGTTTATCTAACATGATTTCACTTTTATCGATCATCTTTTTCGCTTTATCGATCATCTTTCCACTTTTATCGGTCTGGGCCGAAGCGACTTGAGTAATGCCACTCGCGATCCCGGGCAGGTCCGGGAATCCAGCCAGTTATCGTGCATCTTTTTCGTTTTATCGATCATCTCTTGCGATATATCGATCATCTTCCACAACTTATCGAACTACTTTCTCCTTATATCGGTCTGACAGCACCTTACCGACGGTTTATCTAACATGTTTTCACTTTTATCGATCAACTTTTTCACTTTATCGATCACATTTCCGCTTTTATCGGTCTGGGCATACGGGGCAAGCGAACGGCGTATGAACCGACGGAGCAACAAACGAGCAGACCCACCGTAACCCCCACCTGCACCGCCCGCGCCCCTTGAGCAGTCAATTTACAGAATCCTCAAGCTAAATAAAACTGCCCTCACGAACAAGTAAATGTTCGTGAGGGCAGTTTGCTCATTAACTTTCCGAAAATAAATGAAGCAGGTATTGATCAGAGGCATCCATTATTTTCATGACGTTTTCTCTGTCTTCCCTATAAGCATTTTCTAAAAGATTTTTTATTTCGTCCGTCTTATAAGCAGCGGAGGTTTCCAGATTGAACATTCTTTGGTCCCGTTTTGCTGACTGCTCAGAAAACATTACCTGGTTGTTAATAAAGGAACCCAGCGGTAAATAGTACCTCATTCCCAACAGGTTGTGATTATACTCCAGCAGATTATGTCCAAATATCGTCATGTTATCAGGTGTAATACCCAGCAGGTTTAACACTGTTGGCATCATGTCAATATGACCGCCTGTATGGCTGATGCGCTCTCCTTCAATTTCGCCGGGAACTGTTACAATAAACGGGACATTAAAGCGGTCTACTAAGGAATAACCTCTGCCGAAGTACTCTCTTAGAAGTGAAACATCTTCATCTAACAGCAGTTGGCCATGTACGCCCGAGTGATCGCCGAAAATGGTTATGAGGGAATCGTCCCACAGCCCTCTGTCTTTAAGGCCCTGGGCAAATTTCTCAATTTGTTTGTCCGTATAATGAATCGATTGCAGATAGTTTCCAATCAGTGTGTCTTCATACTCAGGAGGTAAATCTAACTCCTGATACTTCTCCGGTATGACGAATGGTGTGTGACTGGTCATGGTGACAACATTGGCATATATTTTTTCATTGTCTTTTAACAGCTCGTCAAAAATATTCAACGACTGATCAAATAAATATTCATCAGAAGAGCCAATGCCAATCACATCTTCTTCTCCTAACACCTCTTTATCATAAAATGTGTCGAAGCCTAAAGCAGGATATAAATGATCCCGGTTCCAATAGGTGACATCATCTGTATGATAAGTAGAACTATGATAGCCGTGTTCACCAAGCAGACGCGGCAGTGAAGGAATAGCCATTCCTTTATGCACTTCATTTACAGTAGGTTCAAGGCCGGACGGATATACAGACATATTAAATAATACTTCTGTATCAGATGTATTACCTGCACCTATCTGTTGATAGACCTCATCAAAATATAAGCTTTCATCAACCAGCTGATTTAAAAATGGTGTAATGACCTGTCCGTTTAGCTCCATGTCAATCACAAAATCCTGAAGTGATTCCACTTGGATCGCGATTAGATGCTTATCTTTTGCAGCGCCAAAATATTTCTGCTCTTCAAATGGCACTAATTCATTTCCTTTCAGGGCAAGAATGTCTTCATAGGACATGGAAGGATCATAGCTGCCCATCGCTGATACAGTCTCAGCCCGGCTGAAAGCCTGTAATAATTGTGAATTAATCAGACCATGTTCTTTTGCGTATAAACCAGAGTCGAGCAAAGGCTCGTCAATTTTCAGATAGACCAGCAAAGAAGATAATGCAAGGCAAAAGATCAACAGGATGCTTACCATCTTTCGCTGAAGCACATTGCTCTTCAGCTTTTTCGTACCCTTTTGGAACAAAACAAAAGCCCCTATTAAAATGAAATCAATAAAAAATAGCAAATCAAATGGCGAAAAAAGCATGGAAGCCGTATCTGAAACAGAGCCGGCCTGACTCATTTGATTCATATCGTAGTAGGACGGAATGACATTAAAATAACGCTCATATAAAAGCATGCTGACAAAAAGCAATGAGAAAAGTGCGTTTAAAAAAAGCATAAAATAAGCGGACCATGTTCTGAATAAAAGAGAGATTAATAGAAAGAGGGCAATAAGAAAGGGAAGTTCAAGGTAAGCCATTCGTAAAGGGTTAACATCGCCCAGTAATAAGATCCTTACAATATAAAGTTTTATAATAATAAACATAGCGATCATCACATGAGAAGATCTGAGCCACAAAAGAATTTTTTCCATAAATTTAACACCTCAGTAATATTATCTCACTTTCAATTTATTTTGTAAACATTCTGTAAAAATTGTTACAAAAGAAAAAACAGCTTACTGCGCCTGATTAGAAGCGCGCTGCAAGCTGTTCTGAGGAAAAATTTATTGCTCTAAATAATCGTTTAACTGCTGAATTACATCATCAGAAACGGCGTTAGCTCCACCGATAACTTTAGCGTAATTCATGTCTTCATCCTTAAGGTACTCACCAAGCTCATCCGATACCGATTTTCCTACCAGGTATAAACCGGAGTTCGCTTTAGCTGCAGCAGCTGCACCAGAAAGGGCATCGGCATAATTTGTGCCTGTTGCTACGTAAACTGTATCAGATTCCTGGCCAAAGAACTTAGCTACTTCAAGTGAAGTTGCATAACGGTCCTTACCAGAGATGCGGTACGCACCAGGAGCTTGATTGGCAATAGCATCCGGTACAACAGATTTTCCGCCTACTACATACGTTCGATCCGCTCCAAGCTTCACCAATGCGTCTTTTGTTGCTTTCGGCATTGATTTATCGCCAGTCAGAAGAATCGGAAGGTTTTGATCTGCCGCGTAGCTCGCTACTGACAGTGCATCCGGGAAGTTCAGTCCGTTTACAAGTACTGCATTTTTCGATGTGCCAAATTCACTGGCAATTTTAGCAGCTGTCTCATAACGGTCTTTACCCGAAATGCGGTTTACTTTGATTCCTTGATCCTTAAGTACTTTCACCACATCTGCTGAAATGGCTCCTTCACCGCCAAGGACTACTACATTTTTAGCGCCAAGACGCTTGATTTCATCTAATGAAGCTTTTGGCAATGCAGCTGTACGTGTTAATAGCAATGGTGCATCATGTTTCTTCGTTAGAGGTACACCAGCAAGTGCATCCGCATAGTTGTCGCCGCGAGCAAGAATCACAGTGTCAGCTGAATCCCACTCGGACTGGCTTAATTCAACCGCAGTGACATAACGATCAGATCCGGATACACGTTCAACAAACAAATCTGATTCGTTACGTGTAATGGTCAGCTTGTATGATGTCTTATTGCCTGCGCTGTCATTGGCATGGAAGTTAAATTCATTTTTCCCTAAAGCCAGGTCAACTGTTACCGGCACTTTGCCTTCAAAAGGCTCTAAATATTTCACTTCGCTGTCTCCATAGCTGTTAAACAATACATCGTCTTCAAGTGAAAGTTGAACTTCATTGAAGTTATCGCTTAATAACACGTCCAAATCTACTTTATCTGTCGCCTTATTTACCAGCTTGTCTGTATTGATCACGATTTTCGGAGCAACTGTATCTACAAAGTAACCGCGCGCAATAGAGACGGAGTTTCCGTTTACATCCGTTGCTTCAATGATTACGTCATGTCTGCCATCAGCATCAACCGTTACTTCGGTAGAGAAACTGTATAAACCTTCATCCTCTCCTTCAAGTTTTGTAAACGTTACTACCTTATCGTTCACCTTGATGGATTCAAGTGCTGTTTCCTCTGCCACAACTCCAGCTACAGTTATAGTTCTAGTATTGTAGTGTTTATAAGGTTCCGGAGATGAATCGTCTAAATAAATGACTGGTTCTGTCGTATCATCAGCATAGTTTGTTTCATAACTGAAGTTTAATGCCTTGTCAACAGCTACAACTTCTATTTCGTCCACATCCGCTGCTTTGATTCCATAATCATCCAGCTTTATGGAGGTAGTAGCAGAGTCAATATAATCTGTAGGCAGGATATCTTCATCATTAATATAGACGATATAACCTTCAATCCCAACTCCCGCGTCTTCACCTTTGAAACTCAACGTATTGGTGTCGCGGTCATAAGCAAAATCAGAAATTTCCGGAGCGGTATTATCCACATATAGAGGAATTTTCTTCGACTGCCATTTCGCCCCATCAAAATCTACCCTTGATTTAATTTCGTAGGAATACTTGCCGTCTTCAACTTCCTTGTTCTGCACAGTTCCATCCCAGGTACGTGATGAAACTTTAAGTGGAATTTCAAATTCCTCTGGTTTGCTCGGATCATAGGCAGGGAAGCTGGCTGCGTAATAATTTTTTCGAATATTGTTTTCCAGTATAATAGTTCTAAGCTTCGCGCCATCTTCTTTTAACACATTAAACTGAGTTTCTTTGGCATTTCGCATAAAGACCGGCAGTGGCAGTACATCATCATATAGTCCGTCCTGATTACCAGGTGATAGCGGGAATACAGTTTCCCCATCAACCTCTATTGGGTCAATTATGAGCTCTAATTCGTTAGATATAACATCTGAATATTCTTTACCTTCTGGATAATAGTTGTCAAATACAGATTTTTCGTAGAAACGGTCTCCCTCTTCAAATGTCATTTCATCAACAATATCCGGATTGTCCCATTTACCATGGAAGCCCAGATATGGAACAACGAGATCAGGATTCTCAATATCGGTTGAAACAAGCTTTACAAATCCTTCAACAAATTGGTCCTCAGGCAAATCGACTACTTTTTCATTGCCGTCTGCATCCGTGCCTTTAACCTTTGCGTTTGTAAGGTCGAGGGAAACGGTAATATCAACAGAGCCATTTGCCGGTACCGTGACCGATTCAGGACCATTCACAACTGCTCCTTCAAGATCTCCTGCAACAAGCGCATTAACAGTGACTCCACCTTTTACTTTAAACGTGTCAGAAAGAACAGAAGTATCAAGCGTGTACTCTGCAGCTTTATCTGATAGATTAGATGCTGTTAATGTCATAGAAACTGTTTTAGAAGTAAAATCCTTCAAGTTAACTTTTGCTTCTTTTGTTTCTTTATCCGTTACAAAAACAGGTGTTGAAACGGCTGCGTAGGTCTGCATCATACCTGCACCCTGACGGCGTGGTGAAAACGGCTGACCTTGGAGGTCTTCAATGACATTGGCTGTATTCATTAAGAGCGCCTTCGCCAAACGTGTGCGCTCGTCAGCTGTATAATCTTTAAAGCGGGTATCTTTTTTCAGGTATTGCTGTACGAGAGCACTTCCCCCGGCTACATGAGGCGCTGCCATGGACGTACCGCTCATTATGCCGTATTTATTATCATTTAATGTAGAATAGATGCCTCCGCCTGGTGCTGTTAGTTCAGGCTTAAATTCCAGGTCAGGAGTTACTCCCCATGAAGTAAAGTCAGTGGCACGACCCACTTCCGGTCCTTCTTCACGTGATTTTTGGGTTACATCCATGGTTAACGATGAACCATCCGCTAATGCTTCCTCAAGATCAAGACCTGCTGCCCGCTCAACCTTCATAAACGGAATATCCCAGCCGCCCTGGTCTTTATAAAATATATTACTGGTAGAATTATAAACAATAATACCTGCTGCCCCTGCTTTTGCTGCATTTATTGTTTTATCAACAAATGTCAGTGCGCCGCGCTCCACGACAACCACTTTTCCTGTTACATCAATTCCTGCATAATCCTCTGGTGCACCCAGCGCACCCGGTTTACCGGAAAGTCCTCTTAAGCTGACTACTTCCACTTCACCGAGCTCACTCCAGTCATCAATACCAAAGCCTTCAAAATTAGGAACTCCTTCACCTGAAACAGTATGAGAATAGAAATCTAATTGATTTCCAGATGCAGCCACCTGGATTGTATCTGCATTCAGACCCGGTGCTCCGACTAGCCCAATATCAGGATTTTCATAATGCGGATTATCAAACCCGCGGCCAATATGACCTGAGTTTCCTGCCGAAACAGTTGACACAATACCGTTTTCGACTGCTCGGGTAATCGCAAGATCTTCAGGTGACTCCTCTTCATAGAAAGAAGCAGTCGACCCCAGACTCATATTCAATACATCAGCACCTAATTTAATCGAATCATCGATTGCTTTTAAATAAATATCGGAGAAGGTAGAAGGAAACATAGGATCGTTTGAGAATACTTTCATTCCCAGAATCTGTGCTTCAGGTGCTACCCCTTTAATACCCCCGTTTTCAGTATCTCCATTCGCTGCAACTGTTCCTGCTACGTGCATTCCATGAGGCATCTCATCGGCACCCGTGTCACGAATCGTATTATTCAAATCGTAGTAATTATAGCCGTATGGTACTTTTTCTGTAAAAAAGTCACCTTTAACACTGGAATCAGCCTTTAGCCCGGCTACTTCTTCCTGTGTCAGTTCACCTTCCACCCCGTCGCTAAGGATGAAATCACGGTGTGTAGGATCGGTTCCGCTATCAATAACGGAAACAACCATTCCTTCCCCTTTATACTTGGCATCCGCCCAGGTTTGGTAGGATTGTATAAATTCATGGCTAGTGTCCATGTCTTTCTCAAATTCAGGACGTTCGTACTCATTGGCAATATACACCTTTTTAACGCCTGAGAGCTTTTCAATTTTTTCTAAATCTTTATATTTTACAATTCCGCTAAACCCGTTGAAAGAGGCAGAGAAGTCATTTTTATAATTTACCTTTACACCGCTTGAAGCAATTGCCTGCTTAACGGTTTTTTGAGAGGTGGCTGCATCTTTTTCAAAAGAGTCTTTTTCGCCTTCGGATAATTCTTTATATAAAACACCTTTTTTAGTAGCGTACTGAATAGCTGTCTCCCCGGACAATTCAACAATGACACGCACATCTTCACTTTCTTTTATAGCGGCTTTATCTTCAGTTACTTTCCCTTTTTTGGCTCCTGTCATCTTAGCCAGTTTAGCCTGAACTTTTGATGAAATATCGGCTGGAATAGCAGAATTAGTATCCTTTTTTTCTTTGCCTTCGTTGTTTTCCTGTCCAAGAGCTAAAGAAGAGTTGCCAAGAGCCAGTGAAAGTGCCAAAGCAGTGGTTACATTACGCTTCCATTTTTTCGTCAAGTACGTTTCCCCCTTAAGTATGTATGAAACTAAAATCTATTACACTCGTATAACAAATTTCACCCCACATTACCAAATATATCCGAACAATGTAATTTTATATAACCAATTCTGAATAGTCAATATTTTTCGAGAAATTTATTACATTTCTGTAATATTTGATAACCGAAATAAATACTCGATGAAAAAAGCATATAAAAAAGGCTGCCTTTTTTTCAGGCAGCCTTACTGAAACCATTATTTATTAATATAATCAACAGCACCAATATATGCTTTACTCCAATAGGAGTTGCTTAATGAAGTAATTTCCACTCCGTTGTCACCTGAGTGAATAAATTGATTATCGCCAATATAAATTCCGCCGTGAGATGCGCCAGGCTTATAAGTTTCAAACATGACAATATCCCCGATTTTTGGTGAACTGACTTTTTTCCCATTGCTCCAGATATCCGCTGTCGTGCGCGGAAGGTCAATCCCGTGTTTATCGAAAACGTAATTCAAATACCCGCTGCAATCGAAGCCGGATGGTGTGGTACCGCCCCATAGATAAGGAGTTCCGATGTATTTTTTTGCCGTTGTGACAATTTCCGCCCCTGTATCCACGTTTTTAATTGGTTTAGGCGGATCAAATGCTGAATCCTGCACCACTTGCTTTCCGCCAATCACCACAATATTGCTCGTTTTTTTCTTTTTTAATACGTCTCTTACTGCAGCTGGGACTGAAGCTTTTCTAACCAGCAGCACGGGCTGGTTCTTATTTGCCGCATAGGTAGAACCTGTTAACGCATCCGCAAAACCTTCACCGGTTGCTGCTGTTGCAGTTGAAACGGTTGAAGAATAGAGCGTTTCCGTCACCTTTGCTGCTGTTTCATAGCGGTCTTTACCAGAAATACGGGTTGGTTTAGGTAATGCATTATAAACAGATTTTGAGACTGCTGCCGTTCCGCCGACAACATATGTACTTGTATAGTTCCCTACCTCTTTTTTAACGGAAGGGTCCATTTCATTTTTACCAGTAAGCAAAATCGGATACTGGTTTTTAGCTGCGTAAGATGCTACTGCTAAACTATCAGCAAACGTAGCGCCATTTACAACGATGGCTTTGGAACCGCCTATGCGCTGGGCAATTTTAGCAGAGGTCTCAGACCGGTTTGCACCCTGTATGCGGTCGATTTTTATATTCAGATCCGTAAGTTGCTTTTCAGCCGCTTTTGAAATAACCGAAGGACCACCTAATATCACAACTGTGGAAGCTTTTAGTCTTTTTATTTCATTCAGTGTGTTTTTATTAATACTGTCTTTACTTGATAATAAAATCGGCGCATTTAATTTATGTGCTAAAGGAGCTCCAGCCAATGCATCCGGAAAATTATCTCCTACAGCAAGAACAACTGTTTTTGCGGTTGTCCATTGTTCCTTGGATATTTTAACAGCGGTATCATAACGATCCGCCCCTGAAATTCTGTCGATATTATAGGTTGATGCATCTGCCTGATCTATCTCTATGATCGAGAGGAACATCATCACAATCACAAAACATAAAAGAACTTTAGTCTTATACAATCGGTATCTTCCTTTCAAATATAAAGTTAGTGTAACGAGATTTATTGTAACATTAACTATGAAACTAGCATTTTACAATTAGGTTACATTTAGATTAATAAGGTTTATTTTCCAATTATATCTCTAACGGGACCAGTTAATTTCCGTTGCAGGCGAGGCTTTCCGCTCCATTAAACCTAAGCTTTGGTATTTTAAATTAAACCGAGAATAGGATAATTGACATAACAAAAAACGCCCTAACGAACACATCTTGTTCGTTAGGGCAACTTTTATTGTTTTATACAGCCTAATAGATTCGACTGTTTAATAATCTTTTTCCTGATCAAAGTTATATAAGTACAGATGCTGTGAAAGCTTCCACATAAAGGTGCGTTCAATTTCACTTACTACCCAGCGTTTTGGTACCTCTTCTGAAATATCCCACTGTGCATTGTTTTGAAAATAAAAACAGGCGTCTATGTACCAGGAGTGGAGAACGGTATGGTCAATAAATTCTCTTTCCAGCCCATTAACCCCTTCATCCTTTGCCAGGTACTTATGATAGTATTTGTCATGATTAGCCGTTATCAGTTCTTCCATATCGTTTCTGACACGGGATTGAATTTTCAGCAAATGCTGGTCCAGGGCTTGAACTGATTCGAACTTTTCACCGTGGAGCAGCGTGGATAGTGTCCGTTTAATTTCTTTTTCGACCTCTAAAAAATAAATCAAATTCTGCAGCAGCGATTGTTTATATTGCTCCAAAGTAGGATTTATGTATCGCTTTTTATCTACCTGCTGGCTTATGCTCTGATGAATTGAATCAGTTGAGTAGGATTTTGTCAGCCCGTCCACCATCATTTCAACTTTTCGCTTAAGCTGCTTTTTTTCTTCATTTGTCTGCACTTTTCTATCTTCAGTTGCTGTTTCACCATTTTTCTTGTTCCGTCCAAATGAAAATAAATTCATACAGCCGCTCTCCCCTTTACTTCGCCCTTAATTCTCCCATCCTTCTTAAAACAGACGGATCCCCTATTCCATAACAGTAATTTTCATAATAGCATAGTAATAAAAAACCGGTACCTATTTTCTCAAAAAAAAGAACCTTTTTTCCTGAGAAAAAAAGTTCTGACCACTTGTACTTTTTACTTAATTTTTTTCTTTTCTTTAAAAACCATTGCCATAAATTGCGGAATTGACAGCATTCGTTTCCATCTTGTTGGTTCCTGCGCAAGCCTGAACAGCCATTCTAAATATAGCTTCTGAAATAGAACCGGTGCGCGTTTTAAATTTTCAGAGTAAACATCAAAACTTCCACCGAGACCTACAAAAAGACCCTGATTAAACTGAGGAAGATTATGATGAATCCATTCTTCCTGCTTGGGATAACCCAATGCTACAAACACAATATCAGGCTGAAGATCATTAATCAATTCGACCATTGATTCATCTGATGGAAGATTATAACCTGATCTGTATCCTGTAATATCTACGTTCGGATATTCGTTTTTAACTTTTGAAACTACTTTTGATACATTTTCCTGGGTAGCACCTAGAAAAAAGACCTTTTTCTTATAATGATTTGCTTCTTTAAGCAAACGTAAAAATAAGTCATAGCCGGCTATTCGTTCTTCAACCGGCGTCTTTAGCAGCTTTGATGACAGCACAACGCCTATACCATCCGGTACAATGACATCTGCATTTTGAATAATCGAACTGAAGCCCTTATTGTTCTTTGCATACATAACAATCTCGGGATTTGCAGTGACGATAAAGTTTTTTTCTTTATTTAACAGCTTAGGCAGGATACGCTCCTCCATGAGCTTGTCCATGGAGTGGCGATAAAATTTATATCCCACAATATTTACAGTTGGTGGTTCATTATATTGTGAACTCATATGGATAACACTCCATTTTCAAATTGAGTACCTGACGGTTAATTTTTTGTTGGATCGTAGGCACTTTGAAGATCGGCTCCCTTTTGCCTGAAAGCTTTTTGTTCTTTTTTTGACATCGCTTTATACTCTTTTAAAAATGCTTCATATTTGGGCATTACATCTTCAATTTTTCCAAATTCCTTAACTTTTCCAAACTCCAGCCATAATGCTTTTTCACAGAATTCCTTCATCTGCCCGACTGAATGACTGACGAAAAAAATAGTTTTCCCCTGCTTCTTGAATTCATTCATTTTATCTAAACATTTAGCAGCAAAGGCTTTATCCCCTACCGATAATGCTTCATCTATGATTAAGACGTCGGGATCAATGGTTACTGAAATGGCAAAGCCAAGACGCGACTTCATTCCACTTGAATAGCTTTTTACAGGCTGATCAATAAATTTTCCAAGGTCTGCAAAATCAATAATTTCAGGCTCCAATGTTTTTACCTGTTCTTTCGTAAAGCCAAGCATTAAGCATTTTAACTCGATATTTTCCCGGCCGGAAAGGTTATTATTTAAACCGGATTGAACCGCAATAAGAGCGGATTGCCCTTTCACCTCTACTCCGCCAAATGTCGGAGGAACAATTCCTGCGATAATGTTGGAAAGAGTGGATTTACCTGAGCCATTGACCCCAATAAAACCAATAACATCACCTTTCAGAGCTTCGAAGCTGACCCCTCTCAAGGCAAAAAATTCTTCTCCAAAACTTTTAGGCAAAATAAGATCCAGCATTTTTTCGGACTGCTTGCTATATAGTTTATATCTTTTTGCAACATCTTTTACTATGACTGATTTTTCCATTTTACCTCACCTTGTATTATAAGAAGTCGATTAATTGGTTTCTGAATTTCACATGAAGAATCGAACCCAGCCATAATAAAACAAACATTAATGACCAAAAATAAATAGTGTAATCCCAATGTTCAATAAAATACCAGTTATGATTAAAGAAAGCTGCGCGATACCCTTCTATCAAGTAATACAGCGGATTGATTCGCATGATTGTCTGAACAAAATCCGGCAGACTGAACGAAACCCACAGAATTGGGGAGACATAGATCAGCATGCGCAAAACAGCCTGAACTATCATTTGAACATCGCGAATAATCGTTGCAAGCGTCGAAGTAATTAAGTTAATTGTAAACACTAATACGACGGTTGCAAATAAGAAATACGGAAGCTGTAAATAATAAATCGAGATTGGCGAACCTGTAAATTGAAAAATGATAATAGCAATTGCCAGTAAAATAAAGTGTGGATAGAGCTTGGAAAACATCACAAAGCTTGGGATCGCACTGGTAGGGAAGCTCATCTTGGCAATCATTTTTATTCTGGTATAAATTGATTTTGAACCATGAAGCAGTGCCGGCTGTACGAAAAACCAAACAAGCATACCTGCAAACAGCCAATGGAAAAACGGAACCCCTTCTACAGGTTCATCTCTCCTGATGGCATAACCGAATACAAACCAGTAAATGCTGAGCTGTATTGCAGGGTTGAGCAGTTCCCATGCCAATCCCAGATAATTGTTGTTGTTGATGCTTTTTATTTCATACATAGCAAGTCGCTGTATCAAGTAAAAATGATCGATCTGCTCTTTAATTACGGTTATTAAAGCTTTCATTGGTACCATCCCATCACTGGCGTTCGGAAGGAGAACTGTCAAAAAAAACTTCATCTACTACTCGTTTTGCAGCATTTCCGTCTTCCCAATCGCAATATTTATCATAAAATGAATGATTTATTTCCTTATTTTCATCAAGTTCAGTATTTTTTACTGCTTCAATCAAGATTGAAGTTGTTTTGACAAGCGGGCCGGGTGCAGAAAGCTCCAGATCAAAATAAAAACCTCTGAGCTGGTCACGATACTTGTCTATATCATATACGTAAAAAATAACCGGACGGTTTAAATTTGCATAGTCAAAAAATACGGATGAGTAATCTGTGATTAACAGATCTGACACGATATATAAATCACGAATATCATCGTAATCAGAGAAATTATAAGCAAAGCCTTTATAATTTTCAATATCAAGCTGATCAGCCACTAAATAGTGCATACGCAGTAAAATGATATAATCATTGCCCAGCTTCCTGCGCATTTCTTCTAAATCCATTTTTAAGGAAAATTTATATTTTCCTACTTCTATATATTCATCATCACGCCATGTAGGAGCGTAAAGAATGATTTTTTTATTCTTCGGCAGTTCATTTTTTTCTTTAAATTCCCTGGTGAATTCAGCATGATCTTTATTGTATAACGCATCATTTCTTGGATATCCGCTTAACAGCATATTTCCATTAAAACCAAATGCCCGCTTAAAAATATCAGCGGAGTACTTATTTGGAGCAATTAGATAATCCCAATTGCCAGACTCCCTTGTAAAATTTTTTCTGTATTTTTCAGTGGTAGTTCCGGGCATCTTAACATCAGCAATATCAATGCCTAATTTTTTTAATGGCGTGCCATGCCATGTTTGAATGTAAACGGTATTATGCGGCTTTTTCATCCATAATGGAAGACGGGCATTGATAACCCAGTATTTGGCCGTAGCCATATAGTATACCCATTTAAGCGTAAACCGGGTTAGTATCTGAATGTTTTCGTGTTCGAAATTTTTACGTTCATTTTTATTGATGCTCCAGTACATGTCGAATTCAGGATGGTTTTCAAGCAGGTACTCATAAATTGCCCTGGGATTGCAGCTGAACTGCTTCCCGTGAAAACTTTCAAAAATAATGACATTCTTTTTCCTGGGAAGCTTTCCAAACAGTACAAACAGCCTTTTGAAAACTTTAGATACAAGACCTTTTGCTTTCGCAATGCTTTTTTTCACCAACATACCTTCACCTACTATTTTGGTTTCTATAATTTCTCCAGCATATAATCAACCAGATTTTTGGAGGAATACCCTTTTGAATACTTGTTCCATTCTTCACAAAACATATTAATACGCTGCATCGGAACACTTTCTGCAGGTTGCTTTAGCGCTTCAATGAGTGATTCTGTATCCGTAACTACTGGCCCAGGCACGAGTTGATCATAATTTGCCCATATACCGCGTTCTTTACTATACTCCTTTAAGTCATATGCAAAGAAAATCATCGGTTTACCTAATAGACAATACTCGAATGGTATGGAAGAATAATCAGTTATCAGCACATCAGTAACCTGCAACAGTTCATTTACATCGTAGTCTGCATCAATCAGCAAAAAGGAGCTGCCTGATTGCTCCGGCAGAATAATGGATTGTTTTGTAACTGGATGGAATTTAATAATAAAGAAATACTCTTCACCCAGCTCTTTTTGAAGAAATGATAAATCCAATTGATTTTGATGATCGGGATGGTCCCTGAAAGTTGGTGCATATAAAGCAATCTTTTTGTCTGCCAGATGTGGGTAGTCCCTATAAAAAGATGCACGTATCTTGTCTTTTTCTTTATCAGAATAAAATAAATCAGTTCTTGGTATTCCAGTTCGAAGAAACACATCTTTCTCCAAACCGAATGCTTTTGTAAAGACCCCGGCCATTTCATCTGAGCCGACAACGATCTTAGTAAATCTGTTATAAACCTGACGAAATCTTTTTAATGAAATAGCTGTTCTTTCAGTTGTGCTTTTATCTTCCAAACCAAAACTTTTAACAGCACCTGCTGCATGCCAGATTTGAATGCATTCTACATCTTTTTTAAAACTTGAAACAGCCAGAAATGCAAAATAGTTGTCAACAACCACCAGCTTGGCTGTTGCCAAATGGTAAATTCTTTTAAAGTATAATCGTTTATCTTCCAATGATATAAGCTTGACCCGTTTATCATCCCTCTCAAGCAGGCCTTCATAAGAAGTTCGATTGCAAATCAAGATGATTTCCATTGAATCAGGGCGCTTTTTTAATTCTTGTAAAATGTAATGAGCATTTTGTCGAAAGGTAACATACATAACGATTTTTTTTTGCAGCGGCTGCATATTATAAAATGAAAATACAATTTTAAAAAGAGCTAAATAAAGCGTTTTGATCACATCAATAATCATGCATTTTTCGTTCCTATTAGCAAATCTTTTTTAATTTTGGTTGTTGAAATACCATTTGTACGATCTAAATAAACTACTTCGCAATATTCTTTAAGAAAATCAAATTCGCCTTTCCAGTCATCGCCCATTACAAAAATATCAACCTTGTTATCTATTACATCTGATATTTTTTGGTCCCAATTGTCTTCAGGTATAACTTTATCTACATACTGAATGGATTCAAGAATCAGTTTGCGATGTTCATAGGAATGGTAGGCATCTTTATGCTTCAGTTTATTAAATTCATCTGTTGATAAAGCAACAATTAACTCGTCTCCTAATTCTCTTGCTCGTTTTAATAAGTTAATATGGCCCCAATGAAGCAAATCATAGGTTCCATAAGTGAGTACCGTTTTTGTTTTCCCCATAGTGAGCACCTCTTTCAGTTTAATCATTTTTTTACATTATATTAATATTTACTTATTAATTGGCGGGTAAAATAAAGTAGATCATATAAATTAGACGTATCCCATTAAAATAAGTTACCAATCTTGCAATTCTATTTTTTATCAGTAATAGAAATATCTTACTTTTTCCCTTTTAACCCAAAAAATCTGAATAGATTTTATTCAGATCTTTTGGCGTTTCTTTCTTTCGTTATTTCCTGATATATTCTTTGGCAGTTAAGTTGATCCACCCTGTCAAAGATCAGATCTTTTTTGCTTTTCACTTCTTCGTTTTCTTTAAAGTTAGCTTCGATACTTTCCCGAATGAAATGGATTAGTTCATCCTCACTATTGGCAATATCCCCTAGAAATGTTTCTTCAAATGGACGCATGATGCCGCCTTTAAAAAACGAATCACGGTCAAAATGGTAGTAGATAACCGGCTTGCTCAAATAAGTGAAGTCAAACGATACACTGGAATAATCGGTAATCATCAGTTTATTTTCTTTCAATAAGTCCTGTACATTTTTTTCGCCCAGGCGAATAAATCGAATGGTTTCATCAAATGTTGTCCCAAACTCATCAAAAAACTGCTGCATTCTGTAGTGCGGGTAAAAATTCAATACTAAGTTATTTTCTTTCAGGATGCGGATGAGCTCAGGGTTTTTCAAGAAACTCGTATATCTGCTTAAATATTCAGATTGAAGCAGCGCATCTGTGGTATTTAACCATTCCCTCCATGTTGGAATGAGCAGAATTTCTCTTTTGGGATTGTGGTCTTTGAGAAGCTCATCAAATCGCGATAATCCAGTTACTCTCAGGTCCTTAGCATCATACCCAAGCTGTTCCATCACCATCGTCTTCTCATCGGTTGAACTTACACAGAAAATATCAAACGGCTGTTTGTAATATTTTTTGTTGTACTCCACCATTTTTCTGCCTAGAACTCCGTGCTGTAAAAACACTTTTACTGTATCTTTATAATTAGCCGATTGGATTCCTTTAAATGGAAGGAAATAATCAAAATCATGTGATCCTATCAAGACGGTCGCTTTTGACGCAATGTCAAAATGCTCTGGTGAACCTGAGATTAGGACATTCCCCAAATACTCAATGTTTTTCAGATCATGGGACCCTTCCTCTATCGCATAATAAACTTTTTGATCAGGGTAGGTCAGCCTGCAGTATTTAAAGAAATGGTAGCCGGTATCCTGTGCAGTATCCGGTCTTTCCCCAATCAGCCAAATCTCTTCCTGGTCTACTGATTGTTTTAAATACTGGCTATAGCTTTTATCCATCTTAAATGTTTCAACTTTTAAGTTCCCTCTTGGCGTAATTGTTAAACAATAACTGATATTAATTTGTTCATATTTCGACTGCAAGTCAGTGGAAGCAAGGACATCGTCTTTAAAGTAGTTATATTCCTTTAGCCCGATCTTTTCTCTTCTGATGATCTTCTCATTCTTTATCTCAACATAAAAATCAAGAATATCTTTAGATGAAACGATCAGCTGCTGAAGCTCAATTAAGGAAATACGTGCTTCAAACATTGAATTGGCATGATCTTCTTTTCGCTGAAAATTTCTAATAGACTGCAGCTTTGAAATCACTCTCGAAACAGGAAAGATGATTTCCTCTTCAGTTACCCTGTTGCGTACTGCGATTCTTGTTTCATTTTCAGCCGCCTGATGCAAACCTTCAATATAAGCGGAACCTTTAAGAATAAGATCCAGATTGTCAAACCTGAAGCTCGTCACATTTCTTTTAAGCGGCACCAAAGAATACGTAATTGACAGCCTTTTATAGATCGTCAGGTAAAAGTACATCGCATAGAGAGAATCATCTACAGGATATGTTTTTCTTGATGTTTTGGTAAAGTCACTCTGGTTTGTCTTTAATCTGAACCTTCTTGATTCATTGTTCATGGTTACCTCTATATAAGCATCCCAAATTTTCTTGACAGGCGTAGGTTCATGTAAAAGGTCTGCGTACTTAAAGGAACATACAGCGGTAAATTGTTTCTCTGACTGTTCGTACATTAAAGGAATAGACATACCTTCATCAGAATCACGCTGCCGCAGGAAAAGCGACATAGAAGTAAGTACGTCATCCTCTGCTAAGCGCATCCGTTTTTCTTTAAATTTAGCATGAAAATGAATCGTATCATCATCAAGATGAATATCGAGTGCATCAGAAGTGATCAAAATCGGTTTTATATTAATTGATAACCCTTTTTGTTTAGTGCGGTAGTGAACACCTTTAAGAGATTCTTTATCAGTTGGATAGAAAAATTCTCTTTTTTCATTAAAAATCGTTTTTTCAAATATCTTCATTCTATATTGGTAGATTGTCTCTTGATCTTTAAGACAGATATAATAATCCCAAATCCCTTTTGTTAGATCAAGCTCAGTTAGATCAGCCTCAACACTCCATTTTTCTCCAACAATATCCATTGGCAGGAAAAAAATATTATGTGAGCCTCTGCGTTTAATGCCGACAGATAAATCGAACTGCTGGTTGAAAAAAGCGAGAAATTTTGTATCCACCCACCCCTTCAAATGAAGCCGGCCATTTGTCAGATCGTATTGCTCTACTTTGTTTGGGAGATTCTTTGCAATCTCTATATTCTCCCTTGAAAGAGCATTGATGCTCAAATTGCCAAAAGAAGTGCGATAAGGAGCAAAAAGAGTGTCTCCTATACATATATAACTGTTTATAAAATCGTCCTCAACTGCTTTGACAGGAACGTACAGCCTGTGAGAACGCTGAACAGTGCCATTAAAATTAAGAATGACATTAAATTTGACATCATGATCCTGTAAATCGCTCAATCTGCTTAAATCGAATGCGACAGTAAAAGCAGATCTGCTTCCAGGGAGGATTTTATTAAAAAGAGTATCAATCGTCACTTCTTCTGTGAGTAACGCTTCTTTGGTTTTCGGATTAACTAGAGACATCGTCAAAGGCTTCACGCTTAGATCCGCGAGATGAAGGAACTTTGCCACGCCGCTTATTGTTAAAATACTATTTTCTATTTTAATTTCACTAGCTGACACTTCACTTTTGATCAATTTGACCAGTGAAGAACGAGTTGATTTGATTTTATTTATGAGTATTCTTTTTGATACTCGGGCAACCTTACGAGATGTACTTCTCATAAACGTTTCTCCTTCATGTTCATTTCTGGATACTTTATTATCAGCATATCCCAGGACTAATAATATATCCTCCCCAAAAACATTGCAAATTTCATTTTTGTGACGAAGGTGATGATAATAAGACAGATTAGAGAAAATTCAGAAAACCACTATGCTTTTATACATAGTGGTTTTAATCTGATTATCTGTTTAAAAGCTTTGACCAAAATCCTTTTTGCTGGATTTCTATCGGTGGATTAATTTCGATCGGAAGGCCATTTAATAGGTTTTCTGCATTTTGAATCACGCCAAAATCATTTCCGCAGGAATTCTCCAGCGCTTGAAGTGCTCTTTTCATCGTAAAACCGCGACGGACAGTGTCATGAGCATCAGAAGCGACGAAATGGGCTAGATGATGTTCCAGCAGTTCGATTGAGAACCGTTGGATTTTTTTCCCGAAATCACCTGACACACTTGCAGCCGTTACTTGGGAAAGAGCCCCTTGATTGATTAGCCGAAACAGCTTTTCCGGATCCTCAATAATGGCTGAATTCCGTTCTGGATGAGCAATGATCGGCACAAGACCAGCTACCAGCATGTCATACAGGACCCGCTCGGTATAGGCCGGCACTTGAGAGGACGGCAATTCTATTAGAACGTATTTTGATGTTCCAGCCAAAGTGAGTATTTCATCTTGCTCAAAATCCTCTACTATTTCCCCATAAATCCGGATCTCTTGTCCCGGATGAATTTTAATAGGAAGAGATTTTTTTTGAATAAGTGAATTTAGCTTGTCCACAGAAGAAAGAACATCTGATTTTTCATTGACGTAGCTCCTGTTGCGATGATGGGGAGTCGCAATAATGTCCGTGATGCCATCTGCAATCGCGTGTTCAAGCATGTCGAGTGTATCAGAATCCTCAATCGGACCATCATCAACACCAGGAATTATATGGCAGTGAATATCAATCAAACGCTCCCACCTCCGATTTAACCATTTCCATAATAATAATATTCATCGTTACTCTTCATTTTTTTATCATTTAAAATAACGCCCAATATTCTCGCCTTGGCAGAAAGCATCAGTTCTTTCGCTTTAACTGCCTTTTCCTTATCAGCAATACGGGATCGGACAACCAGGATGCTCCCGTCACATTGATGAGATAACACCTGGGCATCTGTCACCGCTAATACGGGCGGAGAATCAAATACAATTAGATCATAGACGCTTTTAGCTGCCGTAATAAAACTTGTCATGCCACGGGAAGATAACAGCTCCGAAGGATTAGGAGGAATAGGACCTGAAGGCAGAATATCCAGTCTTTCAATTTCTGTTTTTGTGACTGCACCGTCCAGCTCAGATTGTCTCGTTAAAACATTTGTTAACCCAAGCGTGTTCATTATATTAAATGTAAAATGAACCGTTGGCTTTCTCATATCGGCATCAACTAAAAGAACTCGTTTTCCCTGCTGTGCGAAAACGATTGCCAAATTCGCAGCGGTTGTGGACTTACCTTCCCCTGGACTTGAAGAAGTAACAACAACTGTTCGGATATCATCTTCAATGGCTGAAAATTGGATATTCGTTCTAATTGTTCTGTACTGTTCAGATGCAACAGACCTTGGATTTACTTCCGCAATAAGGTTTCTTTTTTTTATTTCACTATTTTTATTTTTTTTACCCGCCATATCGCTCACTCCTTACATCTGCAGTTCGTGATTTCTTTGGTTTTGGATCTTCTTCCACAATGCTCGTAATATTTCCAATGACGCCTAGGAGTGGCAAATCCAGGGTTTTTTCTATATCCTGTTCTGTTTTGATTGTATTATCTAGGTATTCTAATAGGAACGCTAATCCCACACCGATCATTAAACCGACAACCAGTGCAATGGCCATATTCAAAATAGGCTGCGGACTTACAGGCGCCTGACTGGATTTAACTTCTGCAGGTGCCAGAATACTTACATTATCTACATTCATTAATTCTACAATGTCTTCTTGAAAAACTGCCGCCGTACTATTTGCAATGTCAGCAGCTACATGAGGATCAGGATCCTGGACTGACACATTTACGACCTGTGATTCGCTTTCAGTCTGCACAGTAATTTTTTCATTTAATTGTGCCGCTGAAAATTTGCCGTTCATCTGTTCAGAAACCTTATCCAGAATGACCGGACTTTTAATAATTACGTTATATGTATTTATCAATTCCAAGTTTGCTTGAATATCAGAAACGTTTAAATTTGGCTGCTCTGTCCGCTCTTGATTGACAAGTAATTGTGTAGAGGATTGATAGACAGGTGTAATAAAGAAGTAAGATACAACAGCGCTGGCTGAAACAGCGATTAATGCGATCATAATAATCAAAAGCATACGTTTTTTAAGCGTATTAAATAATTCTTTTAAACTAATAGTTTCTTCCATTCTGGTGGTTCCTCCTGACATTGATAAAAATAACCACCTCATTATAGCATAACGGTTAAGTGGAATACGTACTATTTCTCATAATTCGTCAAACTTTTACAAATTACCTACCATTCAATTACAACATCTTATATAATAATAATCGGATATTTACCACAACTTTTATATCATTTTACAAAGGGAGTTTTAACCTATATGATTAGAAAAATATTGATTGTATTATGTTTTTTAGTATGTGCATCCATTATTTTCATAGGAAACCGCATATGGGTAGCTTCTCAGGAAGATATGCTCCGCCAAAAACCGAAAGAAATTCATCCCGCAGATCAATCATCAACAGAATCAACTAATGCAGCAGCTGATGAACAAAAGACTGATTTAGAAAAAAATCTTGAACAGCTTCCTGTTAAAACCATCGAAATGTGGGTAGAGAATCAAGAAAGCGAAAAACCTGTCGATATAACATTCGTAGCCTCTGCATCAGCACTGTCTTCGGATGAGAACTGGACAACGATCGTAGAGGACGAGCTTTCTTCTATTTACAGTGAGACAACGCTTAATTTCTCTGTTATATCAAATGATGGCACATCGGAAGAATGGTTTAAAGCTTTTGAAGAAGGAAGTTTTGAGTTGGATGACGAAGATATAGTGCTGTACGAGCTGCCGACTCTTATGGATAATGGTGTTCTTTCTTCTGAAGATCAAGTATTCTATACTAGTAGCTTCCTGGAAGATTTTACTTCACTTTATCCTGAAGCAAGTATGTTCGTTCTGCCGTCACAGCCACTCTATGACTCTACCTTTTATCCACAGCAGGTTGAAGCTGTTCGGGAAGCAGCAGAAGAGTATGACATTACGTATGTAAATCATTGGACCGACTGGCCTTCAATGGACGATGAAGATCTGAAAAACTATTTAACAGAGGAAAACGATCCCAATGAATTGGGCCACATGACGTGGGGAACGTATCTAGTTAACTATTTTTCTGCAAATTAATTTTTAGGAGAGTGACGTATGAAAAAAACAATGTTCGCTATCGCCGCTACAGCTGCTCTGTCATCTTTTTATGGAGCTGATAACGAAGCTGAAGCAAGCACCACCCACAAGGTAACCTCGGGTGACTCATTATGGAAAATCGCCAATAAGTACAGCACTTCGATTAGCAGTTTAAAAAGTCTAAATAACCTGTCTTCAGATCTTATTCACCCAAATCAAGTATTAAAGATTTCTGGAAGCTCAGCATCACCCTCAACTCCCTCTTCCAGCACGGGATCGTATACAGTAAAATCAGGCGATACTTTAGGCGCGATTGCACAGCGGAACAATATGACACTTTCCACACTGAGACAGCTTAATAATATCAGCGGTCATTTAATTTATCCCGGCCAGACTCTTAAACTATCTGGAGGCTCTGCACCATCAACTCCAGCGCCATCTCCATCTATTTCTCAGCCGGGCACATCATCTACATACACGGTTCGTTCAGGTGATACTCTTGGAAGAATTGCGTTAGACAATAAAGTTACCGTATCAAATCTTAAATCATGGAATAACTTATCTTCAGATCTGATTAGAGTCGGTCAAAAGTTATCAATTAAAGGCGGCAGCAATCAGGGATCATCTCCTGCTCCATCTGCACCTTCTACCGGCGGAAATGTATCAAATAACGTAGTGAGCATTGCGAAAAATCAAATGGGGGTACCATATGCCTGGGGTGGCTCTTCACCAGCCGGCTTTGATTGCAGCGGATTTATCTATTACGTATATAAGCAAGCCGGGGCAGACATCTCCCGTACAAATGCAGAAGGTCAGCACGCACGTTCCTATGAAGTTTCCAGCCCTGCAGTCGGGGATCTGGTTTTCTTTGAAAATACATACAAGAGCGGTATTTCACATGTTGGTATCTATGTAGGCAATAATCAGTTTATCCATGCGAATGATGACGGTGTGCAAATTACAAGCTTAAGTAATTCGTACTGGAAATCTAAATTTGAAAGTTTCAAACGTTTTTATTAAGCTACACTTATAAAAAGCTGTTTCAACAATCGATCATCCATATCGATTGTTGGAACAGCTTTTTTATTTGTTGTGTAGTCTTCCATTGAAAATAATAGTATTTGAGATTTAAAGCCTTTACAGGTTTACATTAATATCAGATGTCGTATTAATACAGGTGAATAAATACAGGCAGGATAGAACATTACTAATCTGGAATAGCAATGTTCTTCCAATATATGATATTATCACTAAAAAGGCTGTAAAATTAAAGCCCCTGCTCTCACTTCAAGCAATCTTCACTCCGAGTTATACGTCATGACTAATCCCTGCCATTCTATAATCGAAAGGACGATAAAAGTGAATGTAGGCTCCATCATCAAGTACTACAGAACAAAAAAGGGGTTAACTCAAACAGAGTTAGCAGAAGGAATATGCTCGACCTCCCATTTAAGCAAAATAGAAACCAATATGTATACAGCTAATGAGGACACGCTCAATATGCTTCTGAAACGGCTGAATTTGCGGCTGGAAGAGGAACATAGCAGAATGAAAGAGCTCCACGATCTGCTGCATGATTTTATTTTTTCAATTTTTATGCATGATGGCGACCGGGCCGACATATTATTTAATGAGATCATCCAAAAGCATGACTATATGGAAACGAGCGATTATGTAAACCTCTACCACCTTTATATATACCGGTATTACTGCTGGAAAAAATCACATGACAAAGTAAAAGAAACACTTAAAGTAATTCAGAGAATAAAAACCACGTTTACCAGTGTTGAAAAAAATATCTACGTTATTTTTAAAGCCATTAACGCAAGTATTGAAAACGACAGTGAAGCGGCAATTCGTTTAATAACGGAATTCCTTCAAAATCCGCTTCCTCTTGGACGTTTTTGGATTGGTGAAGCGTATTACTTACTATCGCATTCACATAGCCGACTCAATCAGCCCGAAGCTGGTGTGATGTTTGGAAAGAAAGCATACGAAATTTTTGAAGATGATTCAAACTGGATCCGGATCATTTATGTCCAAATGATTTTAGGCATTAATTATATGAAATTACGTCTTTTCTCTGAAGCAAATGCTATTTATGAGCCACTTCTCAGAAACACCAGGCTGTTCTTTAAAGATAAGTTTTATCCTCATACATTGGTCAATTATGCAAGATGTTTACTGCAATCTAAAGAATATATCAGATCAAAGAAAATGTTTGAAGAGGCATTATCAGTACTTCCTCCCGGATCGGATTATTATGCAGTGGCATTGCTTGGCTGGATTGAAATTGGCTACAGAACAAATCACACTACACAGGAATGGGAAGGGAAACTTCAACAACTGCATGATATAAGTTTAAATTTAGAAGGTAAATTCTTTTTCCATTATGCTGTTTTCTATAAAAAAAGCCAATTTTCCCAAGTCGAAGGCACCAAATATGCGATAAAATGGTTATATCCCTATTTAATCAAAAATTCTTACTATGACGAAGCAAGAGAAATCGTTCAGGAAATTATTGATTATTATAGCGGAGAAAACGACATAGTTAATGCTAAACACTATTACGACCAATGGAGAAGACTGGTCGAAAAGGAGAGAATGTATAATGAAGAAGCTTACTAAAACATTAATCTCACTCGCTTTTGGTGTTACGTTGTTGATCAGCAGCGGGTTTGTAACTGGATCGTCCTTATCAGCAGATGGTTTTTCTCAGCAAGGTGGCAAAGTCATTTGGCCTCCTAGCGAAGGGACCGCTTGAATTTTCCCAATAGACGAAAGTTTTAAACTATTTTACACTTAGAATATGAAATGACCCAGCAATACCCTCTCATTGACCGTCCATTTTAATGGGCGGTACTTTTTTGTAAAAAACTATCTCTCCATAATAAAAGCCGCCTGCCACGTTCAAAGTTTTTGTCCTAACTTTGAGCGCAGTAAGCGGCTATGGCATTACTAACTGTGACATTAGAGCGCAGCCTCCTCTGTCAGCAGCCGATCAGTCAGCTTCATAAATAATTCACGGTCTCCATCCTGCAACGCCTTATCAATTAATCGGTGAATATTTTGTTTTTCCAAATGATATATCTCTTCGTTATACTGTTCTTCTTCAATATCCGACTTAACCTGCTGTACGTAAAAAGTCGTAATGGATTTTAAATGATCCACTAAATCAGATATCTGCAGCAGCTGAAATAGAGGAATGCGGAAAATTCTTGTTCCACGCTGAAAAACAAATACATCCGTTAAATTGTCGATTTGTTTTGTTTTTAAATTAATGCGAATTTCGTTCGATTCAACGGGAATAAACTGATATACTTCGTTACCTTTAACAACGGAGAAATATTGATACGCAAAAACAAGCTTAAGATCATTGCCTTCCTGGAGTGTATAAAATGGTTTCATCATTTTGATCATCAGCAGCACAGTACCCTCCCCCTTACATTATTAGTGGGAATATTCAGTTATTTAATTATATTATCATACATTTTATGAGAAAGATAAAGGGAAAATACTTGGTAATTTCAATTCCAATGTACAACACGTCCATCCGCTTCTTCTCCATCGCCCCAGTTAAGGGTTAATTTAGTATGCTATAATAATATAAAACTTTTTTTATTCTGAATTATGAAGCAGGTTAATTAAAGAAAAACCACTTCCCATTTAGGAAGTGGCGTAAAAGCAGGTTATTTTATTGTAAATTAATCAAGAACTTTCACTTGAACTTCTTGTACACCATAGTTAAGTGCTTCTTCTTGAGAAGGAATGAAGATATCAATTTTATTTCCTTTGATTGCTCCGCCAGTATCTCCAGCGATCGCTTCTCCGTATCCTTCAACCCATACTTTTGAACCTAGTGGAATTACATTAGGATCTACTGCAATGACACGCTGATCAGGATTTGCACGCAGGTCTATGCCTGTCGCTGTAGTACCTGAACAACCGTTACAAAATGCAGTGTATGCTGTTGCTGTTACGGTTAATTCCTGTGTTGCTTCAGCAGGAGCTGATTCTTCTGCTGGTGCTTCAGCCGGTGCTGCTTCTTCTTCAGGAGCCGCTTCTTCTGCAGGTGCTGCTTCTTCTGCAGGGGCGGTTTCTTCTGCAGGTGCTGCTTCTTCTGCAGGGGCCGCTTCAACTGGTGCTGCCTCTTCTGCAGGGGCTGCTTCCTGAGCTGATCCACCTGCTACAACAAGTTGATCTCCAGGGAAGATTAAATCGCTGGATAAACCATTCCAGCTCATGAGTTCTTCAAGAGAAATATCGTGATTTTGAGCGATTTTAGATAATGTATCGCCACTGACTACAGAATATTTTTCCTCAACGTCATTGCTGACCTTTAGTTGCTGGCTAGGGTATATGATAGTAGATGATAGTTTATTCCAGTCAGTTAGTTCTTGAACCGTGACGTTATTTTCTTGAGAGATCGCCCACAGCGTTTCTCCTTTTTCTACTGTGTGGGTTGATGATGCTGACGCTTGACCTGCTGCGCCTGCTGTTAGTGCTGCTACTGCTGTTAATGTAACGATTTGTTTTTTCATGAAATGAAGCCCTCCTTTTCATTAACAGTGCCTATCATATCATCTACACATGACAAAATAGTGTCAATAGAGTTAGAATCTAGTAACAATTAGATTACGTGATTTTATGTATTCCTCTCATTGACACATGTCTACTGGAGAACTATACTAGAACCTATCTTTGTGAAGAATGTTTCATACTATAAGGAAATCTGGAGAGAAATAGAGGAGCTGATTAAAGATGGATCGCGTAGTAAATTTTTCTGCTGGACCTTCTGCACTTCCCTTAGAAGTGTTGCAGCGAGCACAATCTGAGCTAATAAACACCCACCACTCAGGAATGTCGGTTATGGAAATGAGTCATCGATCGAAGGCGTTTGAACGAATTCTTCAAGAAGCAAAAAGCCGACTTAGAAATTTATTAGAAATTCCTGATTCCTATAAAATTCTTTTTTTACAGGGGGGTGCTTCATTACAATTCTCTATGATTCCATTAAATTTGTTACAAAAAGATCACGAAGCTGCTTATTTAATCACAGGTTCCTGGTCAAAAAAGGCAGTAAAGGAAGCAAAAAAGATAGGAAATGTGAAAATTCTTGCTACATCAGAAAATGATTCATTTCGTTCTATTCCAGATTTCTCAAAATCAACCCTTTCTTCAAAAACATCTTACATTCATATCACCGGAAACAATACTATAGAAGGAACCCGGATTTCAAGCGTGCCAAAAATAGATTCCATCCCTGTCGTCTCAGATCTCTCATCGAGTATTCTCTCGGAAAAAATTAATGTAGAGGATTACGGTGTTATTTACGCAGGTGCTCAAAAGAATTTAGGTCCGTCGGGTGTTACAGTGGTCATTATTCGGGAGGATTTGGTAGGCAATGCAGATCCAAATATCCCTTCCATGCTGAATTATGCTACTCATGTAGAAGCTGATTCGTTATATAATACTCCTCCAACTTTTGGAATTTACATGATGAATCTTGTGTTAGAATGGATTGAGTCACTTGGTGGCGTAGCAGAAATTGAAAGCAGAAATCGAAAAAAAGCCTCACTGCTTTATGAAGCAATTGATCAATCACCTCTTTTTTATTCACCGGTGAATAAAGCGGATCGTTCATTAATGAATATCCCATTTAAAACCGAAAGTGATGAGCTTGATCAAGCATTTCTTCAATATGCTTCGTCAAATGGGCTGGTTGAATTAAAAGGGCACCGATCAGTCGGAGGAATGCGTGCCAGTTTATATAACGCAATGCCTTTTGAAAGTGTAGAGAGATTAGTAGAAGCTATGGCCGGTTTTGAGAGACAGATTTCAGCAACATCAAACTGAGGAGGACATTCATCGTGGCATACCAGATTCAGACCTATAATCAGATTGCAGAAGCAGGACTTTCTTTATTAAAGGATCCATATGAAATTAACACCGTTCAAAATCCCGATGGTATTTTACTGAGAAGCCATTCCTTACACGGTCAAACAATTCCATCATCCGTTAAGGCCATTGCAAGAGCAGGTGCCGGGACAAATAATATTCCACTGGATAACTGTTCAGAGAACGGCATTGTCGTTTTCAATACTCCAGGAGCAAATGCTAACGCGGTTAAAGAGCTTGTACTGTCATGTTTAATTGCCAGTGCACGAAATTTATTCGAGGCAATTCAATGGACCGGAACACTAGCAGGCACCACCAACGTAGCAGGACAGGTTGAAGCCAATAAAAAAGCGTTTATTGGTCACGAAATCAGCGGTAAAAAACTTGGTGTTATCGGGCTGGGCAATATCGGTTCAATCGTAGCAAATGATGCTTTGGCACTTGATATGGACGTTATGGCTTATGACCCTTTTGTATCAGTGGATGTCGCCTGGACCATCTCCCGGAATGTTCAGCGTGTTCATCAGCTGGAAGAGCTTTTATCTTCTTGTGACTACATTACCATCCATGTACCGTTATCAGAAAAAACAACTGGCTTTATTGATACAAAAGCTTTTCGTGCGATGAAAAAAGGCATTCAGTTTATAAATTTTGCACGCGGTGAACTGGTTGATGAACCTTCTCTTATAGAGGCGCTTGAGAATGGAACGGTTGGCAAATACATAACTGATTTTCCAAATGACCAATTGTTTGGTCTTGAAAATGTTGTTGCCATCCCCCATTTGGGCGCTTCAACATCGGAGTCAGAAGAAAACTGTGCAATTATGGCTGCCCGTCAGTTAAAGATGTTTCTTGAAACTGGAAACATTCGCAATTCTGTCAACCTGCCAAATGTAAGTTTGCCATTAACTTCACCAGGCAGGCTCACCATCATGCACAAAAACATCCCGAACATGGTGGGGCAATTCTCTACGCTGCTGGCCGAACGTGAATTTAATATTGCAGATATGCTGAATCGCAGCCGCGGAGACTGGGCATATACGTTAATTGACATTGACAATAAGCTCTCTGAAGATCAAGCGGAGGACATCCTAAGCCGTTTACACAACATTGAAGGTGTAGTCAAAGCCCGACATCTTCCGAATGGCTGGAGTTAATAGAATCGAAAATCTTGGTTCACTTACAACCTTGTAATTTTACACAATATCATTTAAAAAAAATAAAGCCGCTGTTAGTTCCATTCTTAAGGAATTAACAGCGGCTTTATTTTTTAGTATATAAGTTATTTTCCCCTATCGCTTCTTTTGGCGGAAGCTTTAGTTCGAGAAAATTAACCGGCCTTCGATTAGATGCTATACCTTTTTCTTAACCCTCACAATGATAAGAGGAGAGGGTTTTATGATGCTAAACGTTTTTCCAACGTTTCTTCCTTAGGTTGTCGTTCACGTTTTTTTACTTTTCCAATTATGAACTCTCCAAAAGGCAGCAGCGAAATAATTTTTATAATAACTGCAGCTATGATTAATGTTCCTGCAAAGATCGAACCAAGCTGTAAATAACGATTATCGAATAATTGAACCAAGTCCTCTGCGACGAATCGCTGGATCTGCCAATGGAGCAGATAGATTCCAAAAGAAAGACCGCTGATCAGATTTATAAGAGAATAGTGCCTGATTGTTCTGCCAATCATTAATAGCATAAGTGCAAAAGAGATAGTGAACGGGAACAGATCAAGTCTTCTTGAATTGACGGCTGTCAGTCCATTGAAATAGTTGTATACAATGATCAATGCTGAAAGTGCTGTCAGAAGAAGAATACTCCACCAGTACTTTTTCATAAATGCTGCAATTTTATTATAGTGTTTTCCGATTACAAAACCGGTTGTGAAATAGCCAAACCATGCCAGAAACGGCAGTTGAAGCAATGTTGTATTGCTGCCAAGCATCGGCAGATCGAGTGTGATGGCCCATAAATAACTAAACATCACCACATAGCTGAAAGGCAGAAGCCATTTCATCGAAAGATTGAATCTTACGACCAGATAATGAAGAATGTAAAACTGGAAAATAATTAAGATAAACCAGCCAATAAAAGAGCCCATAAAGATATTGTTGAATATTTTCAGCGGCACATCCACCCCAGGGCTGAAATAATTGCGAACGAGTGCATCAACAACAGCAAAGAATAAAAAGGGAAACAAAATCCACTTAATTCTTTTCCCAAAGAAACCCTTTGGCAAATTTTTATTATAGCGATTAGCTAAGATGATTTCTGATAGTACGATAAATACAGGTGTAGCAAAGCAAAGAAAGATTCGAACAATATGAAATAAATCTCCTTCCGGATAACCGGATAATCTTCCAAACTGTGTAGTACTATGCAGAAGCACAATACTTAAACATGCAAATGCTCTAAGAAAATTAAATTCTTTTATCATAAAAATGACCTCAATCTTTTTAAGAGTGTCCATTAAAGAGAAACGAATGGATGATTGAATGGTGAAGAACGTTTCGGTTAAATTCAACAATAATCGTGCATTTTCAACAGCATTCTTCCATTAGATATATTTACATGAAAAAAAACATGCGTCAAGCTAATTTCTAATCTAACAACTAACAATTATTAGGGATAATGATAATGATTGGAGTTACTGCAAGGCAGGCGGAGGATATACTTCTCTCACTAATGGCGATATTTACAAGAATCAGAGGATGATTCTTGATTGTTTTAAACCTTTTATGCTAATTTAAAATTGTACTGTAAACTTAAAATAATGAGATGAAAGCATGGATTTTTCTGTATAAAAACGCTATAGTATAAGTAGTAATGAAAATGGGGTGCTGTGAACACCCCACTTCCAGTGCAGCTTCTTAAAGGACGGCTGGCTCGGAATCAGATTATCAGGAAATAACCGTTATCCTTGCCAAAGAGGGACGGTTATTTCTTTTTTTGATTGATCATCAGTGATACGACCAGTGTCAGCACGCTGATCGCAATAATACTATACTGCCCCACTATACTCACTGCTTCGTATACGGTCACCTCTACCACCTCCCTCCTTATGGGAAGTAGCCGGCCGCCTCTTTAAAGCTGGGCTGCATCCTAATTATACCACTATCAGAACGTATGTTCTATTATAAATTCTAATAAGTACCATATCCCATCAATGTATCTAGTTTCAGTATGCCTGATAAGCATTTTATCCCATGAATACCTGCTATGGTTGAACAGTGAAAAAATTGACTGCACCTTGCAGTCACCCGCTAAAATTTACTTTATTTTGACAAAGTTTTTGTGGATTTTCTTAAGGTCATATTCCTTTTTTTTCTGCTACATGCTATGTTTAGTATTAGACAATTCTGAAATGAGGGACAAAGTGAATGCGTAAAAAAAGAACTCGTAAAAAGAAAAAGTGGCTGAAATGGACACTGATCACTCTTTCAATCGTGGTTATTGGATTAGCGGCCTATTTATTTACTATCTATCAATCTCTAACTTCTGCAACTGAGAAAATGCATGAGCCAATAGAACGGGAAGCTTCACAAAAAAGAAGTGATTCAGTTAATTTTAACGAAAAAGATCCATTTTCAGTTTTAATGCTGGGTGTGGATGAACGCGAAGATGATGCAGGACGATCAGATACGATGATTGTAATGACTGTCAATCCGACAGAAAAAACAACGAAAATGCTGAGCATCCCCCGTGACACCATGACCGAAATTGTCGGAAAAGGCACAGAAGATAAAATTAACCATGCCTACGCATTTGGCGGAATTCCGATGGCCATGGACACAGTCGAAAATTTTCTGGATATACCGATTGATTATTATGTACAAGTGAACATGGAAGGCTTTGAAGATATTGTTGATTCCGTAGGCGGTGTAACAGTAAACAATAATTTATCTTTTGATTATGACGGATACTCGTTTCCTGAGGGCGAATTAGCCATGGATGGCAAACAGGCTTTATCCTACTCACGCATGCGCTATGATGATCCAAACGGAGACTTTGGCCGCCAGGAACGACAGCGCCAAATTATTCAGGGGGTCATTAAAGAAGGTGCAAGCATTAACTCCTTATGGAATTATGGAAACATTTTCAAAGCCTTGGGCAGCAACATTAAAACCAATTTTTCATTTGATCAAATGGTAGACATTCAAAAAGAATACCGTGCAGCAGCTTCCAGTTTTGAGCAGACTTCAATAGAAAATGGAGTAGGCGAAAAAATCGATGGCGTTTATTACTATATTGTTCCTGAAGAAGAACTAAATACGATTCAGGCAGCTTTAAAAGATCATCTCGATATTTAATAAAGGAAAAACCAACCCCCATCCGGGATTGGTTTTTTCTTTTTATACCAGACTCTTTACGTACTCATGACCCTCTTTAGTTAGTCTGTAATAAATTTTATTATCTTTCTTTATTTTAATAACCAGGGGGCGAGCTCTGCTTAAAGCGGTTTGCACGCTTCGCTGTGTATCCTTATATTGAAACAGCTGAACAAGAATTTGATAAATCATGGCCGTTCGAACCGGCTTTGAAATCCCTTTTTCATATAAATAATATAAAATAAGAAGGAGCTTGTGTTCGAAGTTAGTAGGTTTTTTAATAGCGTCATAATCTTCCGGCTTAATATGCTGTATAAAATATTCTGCCTGCTTTTTCTGTTCCTCTGTTTCGTACCGCAAGAAAGTGCTGTCTTCATTCCTGCATTTCTCGCTATATGTAATTCGTTCTTCTATATGCTTTTTACCTTCATATGTAATTTGATAAATTTGCTTTCCACAAGAAGTCCCAATTAACTGCAGAAAGCCTTTGTTAACGCATTGAAAAATGGATAAATGGATATTGCCCGGCTGCATCACAGCTGCATGGTCGAACGCATTATTGATCGATTTAGCAGTAATAAGTGTTTCTTTCAAATAATACGAGAGATAATAAGAAAAACATAAAACGTGCAGCCACTCAGCACTTGGCTGAACATCGGCAACAATCGACTGCAGCTGCTGTTCCTGTGATTCAGATAGCGCAATAGGAAGTGACTCTATGATTTCTGAACCATTGATACGCTTTTCGGGTGAAGGCGAACCGATGTCGATGTGAATCTTTTTTTCATCTGCTTGCTGGGCATTTAGAGCAGCTAAATGATTAAAAACTTGTTTAATATGATGTTCGATAACCGATTGAGAGCCTTGAACAGAGTATTGATCATTTGAATATTGAACGGTGAGAATAAATTCTTGATCTTTCAATTATTCATCTCCTCCAATCCCATGAGGTTGTACCCATACATATGATTAAATAGTAAAGGAAGAGAGCAATTTCTACAAATAATACTATCATTTTACAACTAAAATAGTTCTTTTATAACAGTTTATATCAATACTTTCGTAGCCTTCTTAATGCCAGCAGCAATAATATGGCCAGCAGCATCATTCCAGCCATAAAAAGCCAGGACGCTGCAAAGCTGCCGTTTAAATCGGCAATCCATCCAAATACGGGAGGAAGAAACATTACCCCCATCGAACCAATTGTTAAGCTGAAACCGCTCGCCAAGCCGGCTTTTTCCGGAGGTGTGAGCTCAGTTGCGATATTCATCCACAACCCGTTAAAACCGGAAACCGCAAATCCGAAAATAAAAATCAGCATACCCAAAAGCCATACAGGCGTATCAGCTTCAAGAAATATCATCGACAGCGAACCACTGAATGCAAGCAGCGTAAGAATAAACATAACCCCAAAACGGCTTCCTCCAAAAAAGGTATCACTAATGGTCCCCCAAACGATCCGGCCAGCTGAGCCTCCTGCTTCAGATATTACAAACATAGTCCCGGCAATAGCGAGGCCAAAAAGCAGCTCATTCCCTACATAAAACAACAAGTAAATATTTAAACTCATTTGTGATCCGTTAATAATAAATGCAACTAAACTGATTAAAAGGAGCGGAGGATATTTTGCGATACTTTTAATTTGTGTTAGCAGAGTATCTGGCTTGCCACCTTTGAATTTAGGCTGTACAGGGCTTTCCTGATAGTTAAAATAAGATAGTATGCCAACCGCTATCAAACACAGGCAGCCCGTGGCCAATGCCAAGCGCCAGCTGGTTACAGCAGCGAGCGGCAGAAGCACGACTGCAGCAAGGGCAGAACCAAACGTAATGCCCATCTGCTTAATTCCCATTGCCATTCCCCGCCGACGCTGCGGGAACCAATATAAAATACCCCTGTTCGTTACAGGATGCATGGTTCCGTAAGCCATTCCGCCAATAATAATACAAATTAATATGAGCACATAGGAATTAAACAGAGCAGCTGCCGTGTAAAAAGTTCCTAATACTAAACATGTGATCAACAATAATTTTTTGGTTCCCATCCGGTCAACCAACAAGCCTGATGGAATACTTACAAGCATCTGCCCTGCGAAAAGAGCTGAAGGAAGCAGTCCAACCTGTGCGTTTGTCAGCTTCAAATCACTTGCTATAAAAGGTGAAATGGGAGCCAGTCCCCTCCCCACCAATGCAACCAGAATTTGCGC
Source organism: Jeotgalibacillus sp. S-D1 (assembly GCF_004358665.1). GTDB lineage: Bacteria > Bacillota > Bacilli > Bacillales > Jeotgalibacillaceae > Jeotgalibacillus. The sequence continues at coordinate 213,572 of NZ_SMZR01000002.1, forward strand.
GATAAGCAGCCAGCCAAGCATTTTCCAAGCCATTTTAGCTTCAAATTGTTCTCCCGCCATTACTTCTGTTTTCATTTTTTCTCATCTGCCAGTATACGAATCATTCGACCACTTCCCTGTCTTCTCTGCCTATATTGGGCAACTTTATGTTGTTTACTTTACTACCACCCCAGCAATATGTAAAACATTCCAATTACATAAAGAATAACCTGTTATACTAGTTTCATATCCAGGCAGCAAAAGAGGAGACCGCTGAATTATTATAAAGCGTATGGTAATACAGGATATAATACATAACCTTAAACTCTATTATTCTAAGTATTAGGCAGCTATATTATTCTGAAAGGAAGCGATGGAAATGGATCTTATAAAAACCTTTGAAGCACTTCATTCAATCCCGGAGGTTAGTTTTCAAGAAGTGAAAACCACCGATTATCTTGAAACACTATTAAAAGCTCAAAATATTGACGTTGTCCGCTTTCCAAATCACACTGGGCTGACAGCACAGATTGGTTCGGGTAAACCCGTCGTTGGCATTCGGGCGGATATCGATGCATTATGGCAGGAAGTGGACGGCAAAATGCAGGCTAATCATTCATGCGGCCACGATGCTCACATGACGATTGGTTTAGGTGTATTATCCGCCTTAAAAAAAGAGGAAGCCTCTTTAAAAGGCACTGTACGCTGCCTCTTTCAGCCTGCTGAAGAACAGGGAAACGGTTCACTATCCGTTATAAAAACAGGTGCTGCAGATGATTTGGATTTTTTATTTGGCGTGCACTTAAGACCAAAAGAAGAATTACCTTTAGGGCAATCAGCTCCTTCTCTTCGTCATGGTGCAGCTATTTTCTTTGAAGGGAAAATTCAAGGAGATGATTTTCACGGAGCACGTCCGCATCAGGGAGTAAATGCGATTGATGTAGGGATGATGCTTCAGCAGCAGCTCAACCGATTGAGGCTTTCTCCAATGCTTCCCCACTCAATTAAGATGACTAAATTTATGGCAGGCGGTAAAAGCCCAAATATTATTCCGGGAACAGCTTCCTTCAGTATCGATGCAAGGGCCCAGACCAATGGGGATTTAAAAGGACTTCAAACCCTTGCTCAGCAATGCATGGACTCCATAGGATCTGTTTACGGTGTGAAAATTGAGGGCTCATGGATTGATTTTACTCCCGGAGCAGAGGTTTCAAGTGAAGCAGAAGATATCCTTGCCTACGCTATTCGGCAAACACAGGGAACAGATATGCTTGCAGAACCAATTATTACACCCGGGAGTGATGATTTTCATTTCTATACCATTGAACGTCCGCATCTGAAAGCATCCATGCTCGCACTGGGAGCTGATCTTTCTCCAGGCCTCCATCATCCGAAAATGACGTTTGATCATTCCTGTCTTCAACAAGGCGTAGATATTCTGACTTGTGCAGTTAAAAAAGTACTTAAACCGTGAGCTTTACCAAATTTAGCAGAAAACAGGCAGATGACTATCTGTCTTTTTTCTTCTTATTGATTCGATAAATACAATACGTAATAATGGCAGCTGTTCCTCCGATCGTATCTAAAAAAACATCCTCCATTAAAGGAGTTCTACCTCCTGTAAGATATTGGCGATATTCATCCAGCGCTGCAAATAGAACAATAAACAGCAGTGTAAAAAGAGAAGAAAGCCATAATTTTTGAATAAAGTAAAATAGAAAGCTGCCCAGAAATAAACCAATCATAAAGAAAATTGACAGATGGGCAAACTTTCTCAGAAAGAATTCAATAAAACCCGCATAGCCGCTTGCTGAGATACTAACAATGGATCCCCCATAAGAAAATTCAATGCCATCCAAAAAGCCTATTAATAGTTCCTTTTCTGACAAGAAAATGTTTAAAAAAGGAATCAGACTCTGTTGGTCATATGTCAGTGAAGAGGAATACCATATGACTCCACAAAACGCTAAAAATGGTAGGAGCCTAAATAGCGCTCCTTTCACCCTGGCATTATGTATCTTTTTTTTATAAAGCTTTCTCAATTAAAAAACCACCCTGTCTGTTCTCTATAACTCTTTTATTAGTAGTATATGAATTATTTGAATGATCGTTCCATTAAAAATAGATTCCTATGACACGCCACCTATATTAAAAGATATCAAAAAAATCCTTTGATCACTGTTTTGATCAAAGGATTAAATATATTTATATAATGTTAACCTGATTTTCTACCCGATGAAGCAGGTTTTCTTTTACCGCACACAATGCACTTGTCCGTATAAAAACTGTACCGGTGCTTCCTTTTTATTCTGCAATCAAACCAATATTTAAGTTTCATGTGTGAAAGCACCCACTTACCTGCAACTCACTAACATGCTCCATTCGTCTTCCCTCCCAAAATACAAGAAATCCAGTATTTTCGGCAGAACAGCCATCATCGTGCATATACACATTAGATCTGTAACTTTGCGTCCCGGTTTTTCAACAGGTTTGCCTTTTTAATCGAAAACAAGATATTCTTTCCTTTTTAATATACATTTTTTATGAGATAAAAACAAGGGTAGTCCAGTTATTACCTGATTAAGGAAACTATTTCTCTGTTATCTTAGTATATTAAAATGTACAGTTCGCTTCTTACGTTATCAGCCTAATCTTAACTCTTAGTTAATAATAATTTCACACAAAACAATGCCCTTACGAATTTTTGTTGTTCGCAAGGGCATCTATTTTTAGATTTACTGAGTTTCTACCAATCTCATAACAATGTCTTATTATTATTCTGCAATAATACGTCCTTCTACCTCAGGAATCTCTTGTCCTGAACTAATCGCTTCAATCAAAATGGCACTTAAAAGTTCTCCGCTGTCAAATTCAATTAATTCCTCGCCGAACATCTCATAACCATCTCCACCGATAGCTGTGAAGTCATTTGTAGCAACTGTGTATTGTTTATTAACATCCAGCGGCTGGCTGCCGACAAGAACTTCCTTCACCCTTGATCCTGCAGGTAAAGAAGGATCGTACGTAAAGCTCATGCCTGAGATATGAAGAAAACCTCCATTTTCAGCCGGAGCAAGACGTACAGAGTGTTCAAGAGCTGCTTTAATAGCTGCCCCGTCTACATTTATTTGCACAAGTGTGTTGACAAATGGCAGCACCTGTTCAACGTCGCCTCTTGTAACCTCTCCTTCATCAATGCTTGCGCGTATCCCTCCGCCGTTTGTCAGGGCGATATCCGTTTCTAATGTTGCGCGCATAGAATCAGCAATTAAATTGCCAAGATTCGTTTCCTGTGTTCTGACCAGGCGGCGGTCCCCTTCCAGCTTAACATCCGTTGAGCCAATGACTACATTTAATAGTTTATCAACTTCTTCCTGATAGGGCTGAATGAGAGAATCAATATCTTCTCTGCCTTCCTTATCCTCGCTGTCCCGGTAAAGGAATCCATTCACTCCGATTAACTTATCCTTATGGAAAATCAGGTTGGTATGACCCAGTGCTTTGCCGTATTCAAATGCTTGAGTCATGTATGAATTTCGATATTTTTTTGGTGTCTCTACCGTATCATGACTATGTCCGCCAAGTATCAGGTCCACACCTTTTACTTGATTAGCAATGTTTTCATCCGTTTCTAATCCGGAGTGAGATAAAAGAATGACATGGTCCACATCATCTTTAATTTTATTCACAAGCTCCTGCGTGCGCTTTACCTCATCCTGGAACGTAATGCCGACAATGTTTTTAGGACTTGTTTTAACGGCTGTATCAGTTGCAGTCATACCGATAATCCCATAGCTCTTGCCGCCTCTTTGAACAATCGTATACTGATCAAGAAACGGTTTTCCATCTTTTAAAATATTGCCTGAAATGACAGGTAAATCCATATTTTCAGCTGCTTCAAGCAAATATTCATTGCCAAAGTTGAAATCATGGTTGCCAGGGACCATTGCATCGTATTCAAGTGCGTTTAGCGCCTCGATTGCAGGTAAACCTTGAAAGTTGTTTACAACAGCCGTTCCGTGCAAGGTATCTCCCATATCAAATAGTAAGGCATTCGGATTTTTCTCTTTTACGGTGTCAACAATTGTTCCTACTTTTGCAAGACCCAGTTCACCCAGCTCCGCATTGTGCTGAATTCTTCCGTGAAGATCATTCGTATGGATAATTGGCTGAAAATCAAAGTTCTCAGTATATCGTTCGAGCATAGAATCAAGATCTTTGTGGTTAAGAGGTTTTTTTGGATGTGCGGTCTTTCCATTCTTTGCAGTCAAAAGTCCAAGCTTTGCTGCGGCTGACAGTTCATTTATATAATTAGGGTTAAATGCGTGGCGGTCTTTAAATTGAGCCAGATTGCTTTTTGAATATTTATCTCTCAGATTTAAAGAACGGATGAGAAATACATATGCTTGCTCTTGCGTTATTTTTTCGTTCGGACCAAATTTCGCGGCCAATTTTTCATCTAAGATGCCAACTCTTAAGGCGGCTTCCAGGAAAGGTGCATCTTCTGCTTTTACGTCATCGAATGGTAAATCCTCTGCGTCCTGCAGATCAATATCCAATAGTGTTACTAATTCTGTAATAAACTGTGCGCCAGTGACATACCCGGTCTTTTCAGGGGCCTGAGTTGGAGCTGCCTCCACGGCTAAGTTAGACGAAGAAAAAACAAGTGAAAATGTTATAGCAAACATAAGAAAAAATCTCATTCTAGCATTCAAATAAAACCCTCCCATTTCACAAAATATTCTTACCTTTCTATGATACCGCTCCCCCGTACTTCCCAACAACATGTTTTATGTAAAAATAATTAAACAAGTCTATTTGCCTAGCATTTTGCAACGTTTATTCCTTCTTCAAAATTATTTCCCGGTAAATAATTGGTCGAAAATAAAGAACTTCTGACAAATCAAAAAGCTGCCGAAGATCAGCGGCTTTCACTAATCTCCAGACAGCTCTTTTCACTTTAATTCAGACTAAATCCCAGTATGATTGATGCAAGATAAACCATGCCGCAAATAGCTAAAAGGATACCTGCCACAATGAACGATGCCCGGGAATAATTTTTTTTCTGACCTTCCCTTCCGAATGCCCAGACCGCTAATAAAACAAGATTCACCAGAGGAATCATCAGGAGCAGCAAAGTCCATACCCATCCTTTTGTCGACATCTCTCCGCGGGGACTGCGGGGTGTATGATCCATTAATGCTTCCTTTTGCATGGATAACAGCTCCCTTTCATCAGTTTATGTCGAAAAAATAAGAAAATTCTCATCTTATGTATATACCATTTTCCGCAATGCCCTAAACTATCTCTCTGATTAAGCAGTAAAGATGTTTTATTCTGTAAAATAAACATGCTGGCGCTTTAATCGTTTTAGGATCAAGGCGCCAGCATCGTCATAAATTCATGTTATTAGCGGGCTTTCATTTTTAAAAGCCGTGCAATATTTTCCGAAGTCTGTTCCACGTTTTCCTTTCCATTCAACAATGCTTCCTCCAAGGTTGCAACGCCATTCACAATACTGAACAGGGCATCGATGCCATAGTCATAGACATCTTCTGCACCATTTCCCAGGCTTCCTGCTATAGCAATGACGAATGCATTTCCAGCCCGCTTTGTCCGGCTCGAAACACCAACCGGGGCTTTGCCGTGTACGGTTTGATAATCAATTCTTCCTTCTCCTGTAATGACAAGGTCTGCATCCCTGACTTGATCTTCAAACTTAATCACGTCGAGCACTAAATCAATGCCGCTTACTAATTCTCCTTTTAGAAAGGCCACAATGCCGGCACCGAGTCCGCCAGCTGCACCTGCTCCAGCCAGCTCATTGACAGAAATGGCAAGCTCCTGCTCAATCGTGTCTGCAAAATGCTTTAAACAGTCATCCAGCTCTTTCACCATTGCAGAGGTTGCCCCTTTTTGCGGACCGAAAATGGCTGAAGCTCCGAAAGGGCCGGTCAGGGGGTTGGTTACATCACACGCTGCCTCAATCTTTACTGAAGATAAACGTGAATCGAGGCCTGATACATCAATTGAATGCAAAGCACCGAGCAGCCCGCCTCCCTGCGGAAGCTCTACACCATTATGATCTAGCAGTTTTGCACCGAGAGCCTGAGCCATTCCGGCGCCGCCATCATTTGTCGCTGATCCGCCCAGTCCCAATACGATTCTTTCAACTCCATGATTAAGCGCATCTTTGATTAATTCCCCAGTACCGCGTGTAGAGGCGATTAAAGGATTCCGCTGTTCACGAGGAACCAAATGGAGACCGGAAGCTGCAGCCATTTCAATAACAGCTGTTTTGTTATCACCTGTGATGCCGTAAAACGCGGGTACCTTCTCCCCCAGCGGTCCGGATACTTCTACCGTAACAATGTCACCGCCAGTTGCTTCAACAATGGATTCAACCGTTCCTTCACCGCCATCTGCAATTGGCATATGCACATAAGCGGCACCGGGCAGGATTTTTTGAAATCCGGCTTCTACGGCAGCGCATACTTCTTTAGCAGTCATACTTTCTTTAAATGAATCTGGAGCAATAACGATCTTCAACAGTAAACACCTACTTTATTTATTATTCCAATCTCCAGGATTAGATATGGTCCTTCAGAAACTGTTTCAATACTCTTCTTTATCACTTTATCTCTTAAACTTCCCTTATTAATCAGGTTCGCTATCTTAAAGCTCAAAATAACATAATTAAACTAAATAAAAAAGAGCGGGAGAAAAACCTCCCGCTCAAATATGTGTTATTTGGATTTTTTAACCAGCTTTACCGCTTCTTTAGAAACAAAGAAATCCCCTTTTGTGCTGACCGTTACACTATCAAGCTCTTTTTCCTTGCCGTTTATTGTGACTACGTTTTTATTAACAGGAAATTCAGCTGTTTTCTTGCCCTTTGTTACGACCAGAACAGGGTTTTGTTCATCGGTAACATCTTTTTTAACAGTAAAGCCTGCTGCTTTAAATGCGATTTCAGCATCTACAAACAGCTGCTTGTCCAATTTTTTCAAATCAAAACCAAATGCTGACGCAACCGAGTGAGCTACATCTGTGTTTTCAATAAAGCCAACCGGTTTACCTGGTCCGTATGAATATAAGAATAAATCTTCTCCTGTATGTCCGCCGGTGGTAAAGCCGATATCAGCACGTTGTGCGAGGAGTTCGACAAACGTTTTTTGAAGATTTTCCGATTTATTAAGCGCTCTTTTTTCTTTTTTCGACAAATCGGCAAGACCATAAAGTGCAGCTACTTCTTCTAAGTTAGACCGATCTTCCTCAAGCTGCTTCATCGCACCTTCCAATGTCAGTGTTGCTTCTTTAAGAGGATCTATATAATTTGATACGGGAGTATTAGAGTACGTCTTGGTTGTGTTCTCATTGCCAATTGAAATCCCGCTGTTTCCATGATCAGAGACAGCAATGACCATTGTATGCTTATCTTTTTTGGCGAACTCAATTGCTTCACCCACCGCTTCATCAAAGGCTAAAATATCGCTGATCATTCCGATCGAATCATTTGCATGGGCGGCCCAGTCAGGCTTGCTGCCTTCAACAAACAGGAAGAATCCGTCTTTGTCCTTAGATAAAGTGGAAATTGCTTTTCCTGTCATTTCAGAAAGCGTTGGCTCATCAGGATTGGTAGTTTCACGATCCATATCATATGCCAGTTGAGCCGGTGCAAAGGAGCCCCAAAGCTTGCTGGATTTAGAACTTAACAGGTCATCCCGATTTTCCACAAAATCATAGCCACGGTCCTCAATAACTGACAGCAGATCCTCGCCGTCTTTTCTTGTTCCGCTGTTATCTTCTGTCGTTAGAGAATTCTTTCCTCCACCCAAAATAACGTCCATATCCTGATAGACTTGCTGTTCAGCAATATTATCATATTCACTTCGATTAGCTGCATGGGAAGAAAACGCGGCAGGAGTCGCATGCTGAATCTCGGAAGTTGATATAATACCAGTTGCTTTGCCGTTTTGCTTAGCCCCTTCAAGAACATTTGCTACAGGTTTAAATGGATCATCCGCTAATGATGGATCCACTCCGGGAGAAGTAATGACCTCCGGAAGAACGCCAACAAACTTGTCGTTTGATTTATTGCCAGTAGCGAATGCTGTTCCGGCCGGAGCCGAGTCTGTAATTGCTGAGTCAGCTGAATATGTACGAACGCCGCCGGTTAAGATTTGATCCATCGCCAATGGCTCTCCTTTATACCATCTTGCCAAAGTCGTAGCACTTGAGCTTGCCCCATCCATTACCAATACGATTACATTATCTACCTTTGGTCCTTCCTTTTTAGCCCCTACGCTTTGGGGAGCTGTATCAATCGATAATGAACCCACAGCTAAACTAAGTGCCAGTGAAACCCCGACTACCTTTTTCGAAACCTTCAATGAAATCCCTCCGTGTTAGTATTTTGGAAAAGCAGTATGTAAAATCGTTGATGATATTCATATTTTAACCAATTATGGAAAATAACCATATGGTCAATTAGGCTTAAATACGATATCTGTTTTTAGATTAGCAGATTCATATTAGTATTTTTAATACATATATTGTAAAGAAGAGTAAAGATTGTTAACTCCATATTAATAACTGTTTACAATCACCCTTTTAGCATCTGCAGACCATTAAGTGATTTCCATCCGGATCTTTCAAATTAAAATAATGTTCATGTTCAATATCGCTGGTTAACTCAATTCCTTTGTTTTTCACAAACTGATACGCTGCCTGGATATTTTCAGTGTTAAAATGAAATGCTGGCGTATTGAATATAGCAGATTCCGAGTAAATTTTACTGTCCAGGACGACCCCTGTGCCCTTCATAGGCAAGACATACAGATGACCGAATTGGATTTCCCCGTCTGCAGGAATACTTAAAAGATCGCAATACCATTGCATTGCTTTATTAATATCGCTTACAGGTATAAAGACTGTCCCGAGCTGATTTTGAATAGGGCTGCTGTTCATAAGGAAACCTCCTGGTAAATGGTATTTAAACAGATTTCTAAAGCATAACTTCTTCCTTTTCAGCCTGTTGCTGAACAGACAAATAAACCTCTCTGAATGAGCAATTATTGTCCTCTGCTGCTCTTTTTACGTCTTCATATTCCGGATAGATTTTTATTACTTGCCCCTCGAGTTTTCCTAGTTTAACTGTCATGATTCCAAATGAAGTGTCTATGTTTTTAAATTCTCTTGATAGAATCCGCCTCGACCATTCAGATTTTCGAACACCGAATGTACTTGTCTCGCGCAGTAATAATTCTTCTATTTCAAGCGCTTTTTCTGGTTTTACCAATACCGTAATCAATGTTCCCGGCCTGCTCTTTTTCATGGATACAGGGGTGAAATAAACGTCCAAAGCACCCTCTGCTAATACTCTTTCCATGGTGAAACCAAGGGCTTCCCCTGTGAAGTCATCAAGCTGACATTCCAGTACAGCGATTTTTTCCCGCGGGAGAGTTTCTGTCTGCTGAAACAAAAGCACTCGCAAGACATTCGGATGGCTGAAATTTTTTTTACCTGCCCCATAGCCAATGCTTTCGATGGCAAGAGGAGGCATATGCCCGTACTCATCCGCTAATGCCCTTACGAACCCTGCACCTGTTGGCGTGGTTAGTTCTCCTTCAACATGAAAGTCTGCTAAAGGGATACCCTTTAACAGCTCAGCGGTGGCTGGAGCCGGGACAGGATAAAGTCCATGTGCGATGTTGATTTTTCCATAACCGGTCGGCACCGGGGAGGAGATAATCCGGTCGACAGCCAGGCTTTCAAGAGCCAGACATACGCCGATCACATCAATAATCGAGTCCATCGCTCCAACTTCATGAAAGTGAACGTCTTTTGGATCCATCCCGTGAATTTTCCCTTCTGCTTCAGCAATAACTTCAAAAACCGCTTTACTTCTCTTTTTCACACGCAAAGGCAGGCTGCTTTCTTCAATCATTTGCAGAATAGCAGAAGCTTTCCGATGATGGTGATGGTGGTCATGGTCATGGTCATGGTCATGGTCATGATGATTATGTGAGTCAATTTCTTGTAATTGCAAATCCAGCATCTTAGAAGATATTCCTCTTTTATCAACCTGCTTTACATCCATTGTGAAAGAATCAATGGGCAGTGTTGACAGGTGTTTGAGGATATAGTCAAGGTCAGCTCCTGCATCCATTAACGCAGCGAGTGTCATATCACCCGAGATTCCGGATTGACAATCAAGATAAAGTAACTTCATGATTTACCCCCTCCGAAACCAGCTTTAAAATCATTGCTGCCTGATAAGCGGCACCAAAACCATTATCAATATTCACAACACTCATCCCTGAAGCACAGGAGCTCATCATTGCCAGCAACGGGGTTATTCCCTCCAGGTGAGCACCATATCCGATCGAGGTGGGAACAGCGATTACAGGTCGCTGCACCAACCCTCCAACTACGCTTGGCAAAGCGCCTTCCATTCCTGCGACGGCAATCAGTACATCCGCTTCTTCAATCTCACTTCGATACGCTAGCAGCCGATCGATTCCAGCTACTCCGACATCATATATTCTTCTAACCTTACAGCCCATCCACTCCGCAGTCAGAGCTGCTTCTTCCGCGACAAACAGATCTGAAGTTCCTGCGCACAGCACCAGCAATTCACCACCAAACCTTACTTCTGAAGTACCATATGCCAGAATGCGGGATTGTGTATCATAACGCGCCAGAGGAAATGCTTCCAACAGCTCGCTGCTTTTTTCCTGATCAACTCTGGTAACCATTACTTTTCCATGCTTTGCGATGAGTTTTTCCATAATCAGCTTAATTTGCCCGGCAGTTTTTCCTTCTCCATAGATTACTTCCGGAAACCCCGTGCGATTTTCCCTGTCATAATCTACTTTACAAAATCCCAAGTCTTCAAAGTTATTCATTTCATCACCCGCTGTCTCAATTTGTAGTCGCTAGTATTTTATTCATGCTTCCGCTCTTATAACCGGTCAAATCCATTGTTACAAAGGTATAACCAAGCGCTTGAAGTTCCTGTGTGATTTCCTGATGATGGGCCATTAGTGTGGCCATTTCTTCAGCTTCAACTTCTATTCTGGCAATATCCCCGTGGGTCCTGACACGCACCTGCCGGATGCCAATTGATCGAATTGCTTGTTCCGACCGGTCAATTTTCCGCAGCTTTTCCATGGTAATTTCTTCGCCATAGGCAATTCGGGAAGACAGGCAGGCAAAGGATGGCTTGTCCCAGGTAGGCAGTCCCATCTGCTGGGATAACTCGCGAATTTCACTTTTGAACAGATCCGCTTCCTGAAGAGGTCCCCTTACATTAAATTCTTTTGCTGCTCTCGTTCCCGGCCTGTGCTCACCGAGATCGTCTGCAATCAAGCCGAACGCCATGTTTTGATAATGCTGTTCATTCATGATTGGGACAAGATGTTCAAATAGACTTTTTTTACAAAAATAGCAGCGGTTCGCTGTGTTTTCTGAGTAGCCTTCTATGGCAAGCTCGGATGTTTCAATAATTTCGTGTCTGGCTCCGATTAGAATGGCAAGCTTTTTTGCTTCTTCCAATTCCTCAAACGGGTAGGTTTCACTATCTGCTGTCACTGCCAAAACATTTTCCCGCCCAATCGTATCAACAGCCGCCTTTAGCAAAAATGTACTGTCCACACCGCCTGAAAAGGCGATAACCACTGTTTTCATATCCCTTAAGATTGCTTGAAGTTTACTGTATTTATCACTCAGCACTGCGCATCATTCCTTTATGTGTATTTCCTTCTCTCTTATTCTTCTACATATGGAATCGTAAGAGGTCCAAGCGGCATGACAGCGATTGACATCCCCTCCCCGTATGTATCCTTCAGTTTCTCAAGTGTCTGTTCAATGCTTTCACTGTTTTTTAACATGGCGCCAGCCACTTGTTCTTCAGTTAATTTTGAATAAACGTAAATATCCGACCATATTTGAATAACGGCCTGTTTTTGAACCTGCCATTGATCAAACATTTTAAATTCTGGATTGTTAATCATCGAAAGGAGCTGTTCCGGGCTATCTGCCATTTCAAATATTTTCGAAAAGTTACCATGGCTCGGAAGACCATCTGAGCATTCCGACGCGATAATGATGACCCCGCCCTCTTTAACAATTTTGTGAGCGGCGCTCATTCCTTTTACAGCCTGGTACAAATTCTGGTCCAGCGGATAGCCTGAATTAGATGTGATGACGACGTCAAATCGATTATCACACCGAATCATCGCATGCTCCTTTGCAAAAGCACATCCTTTATCATGAGCCTCATAAAGTTCTCCTGCGAAAACATTGGTAATCTCTTTTTCTCTATTTAATGTGACATTTAACATAAAGTGAGGCTTGCATAACTGATTGATTTCTCTGGTCATATTCTGCACCGGATTATCCGTCATATTGCCCCACGTGGAGCGGGGGTCGCCGATCATTCTTGCATTATGAAAGGTCATAATCGTCTCGATCCCGGCTATTCCAGGCATGATTCCTTTAGGACCTCCTGAAAAGCCGGCAAAAAAATGCGGTTCGATAAATCCGGTTACGATGCGGAAATCACTTTCTACGTAGTCCTTGTTTAAATAAACATCACAGCCAAATGTGCTTTTACCCAGGTTAACCAGCGTATCTTTATCGTGGCAGCTATTGTTAATAATTTTGATATTGTCCACTACCCACTCTCCGAGCATCCCGATAAACTCTTCTCTCGTTTGATCACGGTGGGTGCCGGTCCCGTTAATAATGACAAAGTTTTCATACGGCACATGGTCAAGCTCTTCAATGAGCCAGGGCACCAACTTATGATTTGGCGTCGGTCTTGTAATGTCGCTGATGACAATGGACACTTTGTCTGTAGCCTTAACCATTTGCTTCAGCGGGGGTGTGCCAATTGGATTTTCAAGTGCATTCATCACTGCTTCCTTGTCCTTTTCAAGACCTGCAAGATTGATAGGTTCGACTAAAAACACACCATCTGGCAGCGTCAGCGGCAGTCCTTCTTTTCCATACAGCAGCTCTGTTTTCATTTTTTGATATCCTTTCCTGGCTGAAATGTAACGCGATAACCATACAAAAACTAAGAGGATTCTCTCCAGGCTTTTGTATGGCTCATTTATTTAGAAATGCTATTTTGCTACTCTGATTTCTTTTTGAGGAGTGACAGAAAGTGAATTTGCTCTTTTTTTGTTGGTGGCAATAATATAAATGGCAGCAAAAGCGATAAGTGCTGCAATAAAGCTGCCAAGATTAAAGAGCCCTTTTTCTGCATACCAGACGATTGAATATCCTACCGATCCTGTAAGCAATGCATAGTAAAAGAATGGGAACAACGTTTTTCGAATAATGGCTCCTTCTTTTCCAACCAGTCCCACTACTGCTGAAGCCGCTACAACATTGTGTACGCAAATCATATTGCCAGCCGCTCCGCCCACAGCCTGAAGGGCTACAATCCATGTAGCATTAACGCCCATTTGTGAACCGACATCATATTGAAATAGCGCAAACATCATATTGCTGACAGTATTGCTTCCCGCAATAAAAGCTCCGATGCCGCCAATAAAGGTAGAGAAGAACGGCCAATAATCTCCTGCCAATGCGACAACGCCATTTGCCAGTTCAATAGGCATTTGATCATACCCTGCCGCTCCGCCGCCTGAGTTTAAAAATACCTGAACCATGGGAACGGTAAAGACCAGAGCAGTCGAAGCTGCAATCATTGTTTTACCGGACTGCACCCATGCACGCTTATATGATTTCGTGTCCATTCCATGCAGAAAGTACGTGATAAGAGAAACCAGGATAAAAATCGTTCCCGGAAGGTACAAAGGCTGAAAGCTTGCTGTAATTCCCGAATCAAAAATATTCTCAAACTGCACCGTCCACGACTGTAGCCAGCCCATAACCGGAAGCGCTGTCAACCTTGTCAAAACCAGAAATACCCCAATCAAAATATAAGGTGTCCATGCACGCATCATCGTCATATTTCCGCTTTTATGTGTAACCTCTTTAATTTCCAGCTTTCCAATCCATTCAGGATCCCATTTTGACTTTTCCTCGAAATCCCAAGTTTCATGTTCAGCAGGCATAAGAAATCCTCTTTTTGAAGCGAGAACAACAACGGTTAATCCGACCAGCCCTCCAATTAATGAAGGAAATTCAGGCCCTAATAAATTGGCAACCAGCACATAAGGAATGGTCATGGCAAAAGCTGCAAATAGCGCAAACTTCCACATTTTCACCCCTTCTGTGAACGATTTGTTTTTACCAAAAAACTTTGTCATTAATGCTACTACAAAGAGAGGAATCAAGGTGCCTGCTATCATATGCAGGATCGCCACCTGCCCCCCAATGACCGTCACAAGAGCAAGAAAATTGTCCGTAATTCCTGCATCAGCTGATAGTCCGGTTTGTATACCAACAAGCATAGGCGTGCCAACAGCTCCAAAAGAAACTGGTGTGCTTTGAATGACCATTCCTGCTACAACGGCTGCCATGGCCGGAAAGCCCAAACCGACCAAAAGCGGCACAGCGACTGCAGCCGGGGTTCCAAAACCGGCAGAGCCTTCAATAAAGGAGCCAAATAGCCACGCAATGATAATAACCTGTACACGCCGGTCAGGCGATATGTCGGTAAATCCCCGCCGGATCGTTTTGATTCCGCCGCTTTCCTGCAGGGTATTTAACAGTAAAATTGCACCGAATATGATAAACAGTAATGTTCCGGCAACAACAAGTCCGTTAATGGACGCAGCAGCAACATTAGCACCCGGTATCTGCCATACAAACAGGGCTAATGCGATGGCAACCAAATAAGAAATAGGCATCGCCTTGCTGGCGGACCATCTGAGACCGACTAAGAAAATGGCAACAGCTAAAATGGGCAAAAGAGATAAAAAAGCTAGCATTCCAGTACTCATAAATTTTCCCCTTTCATAGTTGGAACTTGGCTAAGAACATGCCTTAACTAAAAGCGTCGCACAATGTTACTTCCATTTCTTACGCCGGACTCACCTCACTCATCTGATTCTTGTGTATAGCATCATAGAGAAAATCAACGATATGTACAGCCTTCATTTTTTTATCCAGCCCTTCCCGCTGAATGCCTACCTGCATCTGCATCAAACAGCCCGGGTTTGATGTGACGATTACAGCCGGCTGCAGATCTTTCACCCCGTTCATTTTGGCATCAAGTATGCGCCTTGCCATTTCGGGGTGAAGGAGATTGTATATTCCAGCCGAACCGCAGCAGCTTCCTGCATCAATCAGCTCTTTAAATTCAAAGCCGGGTGCATCCATTAACAGGGTGCGGGGTTCCAGGAACACCTTGTTTACATTTTTCAAGTGACAGGAATCCTGATAGGTAACGACCGTTTCATCAATTGCTTTCATTTCCTTTAAGTCCTCATTCAATCCAAGCTTGATAAGCAGTGAAGAAATGTCGATTTGTTTTTCTGTGAACCGGGCTGCCTTTTCTGCATAATGAGGGTCCTGTTTTAAATGCTGTTCATACTCAGATAGAAACGCACCACATCCTCCTGCGTTATTCACGATGAAATCGAAAGCATCTGAATCAAACGCATCGATGTTCGCGCGTGCATTACGCATTCCTTTTTCCAGTTCACCGCTATGGCCATGCAGGGCTCCGCAGCACTGCTGTTCTTCAGGAATGATGACTTCAGCACCCAGCCATTCCAGCAGTTCAATGGTTTTTCGATTCGTTTCCTGAAAAAGAGTATCCATTAAGCATCCTGTAAAAAAAGCGACTGTCGCTTTTTTAGGGTTGTTCGAATGCTTACGTTCTTTTTTCTTTTCAATCGCTGGCAGCACGCCTTCCATCTCCTTCATAAATGGAGGAAATAGCGTCAGAAAACCAAACTTCCTTGTTACCTTTTGCAGGCCTGATTTTTGATACAGCTGAACCAGTTTAATGGTTTTCTGCATTTTATCCTGATCGGCGAATACCCCGTCAAATGCCCCTTTTCGTAAGATTTTTTCTTTACTTCCTTGGGGTTTAGCATGCAGGATGGCTGCCCTTGTTTCTTCAATGAGAGGACCATACTGCACTCCTGCAGGACAAGCCGGTTCACATGCCCGGCAGCCCAGACATAAATCGAACGCTTCTTCCACTGAGCTGTCCCACACCACATCCCCATCCCTCATCGCTTTCATCAGGGCGATACGTCCTCTGGGGGAGTGCGTTTCATCATAGTTGGTTGAAAGATACGTAGGGCATGCAGGCAAACAAAAGCCGCAGCGCATACAATCCATAATCAGGTCTTCATTTACATGTTCCTGGAAGCTATCCTGCATTCGTTTTTGCAAACCGCTACTCATTGTGAACCACCAGCCTTTTCTTTGAAGCTTTTGCAAACACTTTTCCAGGATTCATGATGTTTTGAGGATCAAGTGACTGCTTGATAAGCTTCATCACCTGAATTCCACTTTCCCCGATTTTCCATTCAAGATAAGGAGCTTTCATTTCCCCTACGCCATGTTCTCCTGTGATCGTCCCGCCCAGCTGAATTGCTGCTTCGAATATTTCTTCCAGTGCTTTTTCAACCCGTTCCATTTCTTCTTTGTTCCTAATATCCGTTAAGCAGGTTGGATGAAGATTGCCGTCACCAGCGTGTCCAAATGTACTGATTTGCACATTGTATTTTTGGGCTATTTCCTGTATCGCCCGTACCATCTTAGCGATTTCAGAGCGCGGAACGGTTGCATCCTCCAGGATCGTGGTTGGCCGTTTTCTGGCTAATGCTGAAAGAGCAGAACGTCTGCCTGCTTTTAATACATCTGCTTCTTCAGAGGAAGCTGCGATCGAGGTGGAAGTTGCGCCTTTTGCCACCGCTATGTCAATCATCTTTTGAATATCCCTTTCCACAAGCTCTTCATCGCCGTCCTGTTCGAGCAGCAGCATTGCTTCAGCATCCCGCGGGAGACCCATCTTCATAAAATCCTCAATAGCCCCAATGGTGCCGCGGTCCATAAACTCGAGTGTAACTGGAATAATTTTATGGGCAATAATCGAAGAAACCGTTTTTGCCGCATCCTCCAACGAGTTGAAATAGGCAATGCCTGTTTTCTTATAAACAGGCAGCGGGATGAGCTTCAATGTGATTTCTGTGATGATGCCAAGCGTACCCTCTGATCCGACAAGTAAAGATGTCAGATCGTACCCTGCCACATCTTTGGCCAGCTTGCCTCCTGTTTTCAGGATTGAACCATCAGCCAGGACCACGGTCAATGCTTTCACATAATCCTTCGTCACCCCGTATTTTAAACCGCGAAGACCGCCGGAATTTTCACTGACATTCCCTCCAATCGTGGAGATTTTCATGGAGCTTGGGTCAGGAGGATAAAAAAGTCCATGCTGCTCTGCATGTACACTGATGTCCTGCGTTATCACTCCTGGCTGAACGGTCATCGTCAGGTTTTCCTGATCAAGCTCGAGGATTTCATTCATGCGATGAAACAAAATGACTACTCCGCCGTTTGTCGGCACCGTTCCAGCTGCTAAATTGGTTCCGGAACCGCGTGAGACGATTGGAATTTGTTTTTTTGCACAAAGTTTTACGATTTCCGCGATTTCCTCGGTGCTTGCCGGTGCGACGACCAGATCCGGCTTTGACTGAAAATTGGCTGTTGCATCATATGAATAAGCATGCAGCTGTGCTTGTGAATAACGGATATTTTCCTGTCCGACTATCGCTGCAAACGTGTTAATTATACGCTTCTTCATTCCCTCAATCCCCCTGTGCTAGGGCTTGACTACGGTCCCTATCTATCTGTTAAATTGCTCAAAATCTATCATCTCTTTTAATTTGTATACGCTTACATATATATTAATAGTTAAATAATCAGACTTCTATGGAATAAGTAACAGATTTACCCATCAATTTTTCTTCATTTTTGTTCCATCGAACAAAGAGACTGGAAGTAAAACTGCTTTAATAATAAGTTCTGTTAAACTCGCCTGTTGATATTTTGACTCAGTTGATTGGAGCTGAAGGTGTGAGACTCCTGCGGGGTGTAGCGGGAGAGGTGAGACCTCTTAAACGCAAAGCGTTGAAGAGAGCTCACCCCCGCCCCGCGGAAAGCGAACGCCTTCAGCGGAAATCAACGGCCTCGTTTAAAAAGACAATTTTAAAAAAATACCCCTCACGAACAAGTAGCTTATTCGTGAAGGATATTATTTGGGGTGCAGAGTCTTTTTCTTATTGCTTTGCCAGCCCTATCAATTGTTAGCCAGCATATGGACTGCTGTGCAGATCATCGTTACATCGTTTTTGTCTGCTAAATCAATATCAAGCATCGTTTCAATTTTATGCAGACGGTATTTCAACGTATTTTTATGTATATGCAGTGCATCGGCAATTTCCTGCAATGATCCCTGTGTTTGAAGCCAGACTTCCAGGTTATGCAGAAGTTCTTTCTCACATAAAAGCGGTGCAATGGTTCGATCTAAAAACTCCTTGCGAATATCTTTTGGGACAGAATGATAGAGCAGTTCAAGCTTTAAATCTTCTTCAAAAACAATTTTGCCTTTTCTCGCTGAAACCTCTACTGCCATTTCCGCCTGCTGAAAGGATTCCGGAAGAAGATAAAACACCCTTTCTTCCCCTATTCCAATATTCACCTGCTGCTTTGTAAGCTTTTGAACCTTACCTGCAAAACAGTCCAGCCCTATTTGCAACTGATATTTCGTTATATTGGGAATGAGCAGCACAAGCTTCTCAAGCCCCCAGCGGGCAATTTTCAGTTCAGGATGGATCGTTTGAAGATGGAGCAAATCTTCAATCTCAGAAAACTCCAGCTGTCGGCTGGTCTGTATGACAGCCACACGATTGTAGGCGGAAATATCAATATTTAATAGAGTCGCTCGTTTTTTCACTGACTCAATGGAGACTTCTGACATAAAAAGATCAAAAACGAAAAACTCGATTTCACGAAATACACGCTCTCTCTGCTGACGCATAATGAACTCTGTCACAAACAGCTCAGAAACTTTTCTCACAAGCTTTGCATACTTATCAATTTCTGAAGGGGTGCCCGTTATGCCAATCACACCAATCGGTATATCAGAAATAATAATCGGCAGAACAATTCCCGGCCTTACTCCCTGAAGCTTTTCACAGGATTCTTTTGTAATATGAAGCTCCTGGAGATTTTCCATGGAGACAACGGCGCCTTCATGATACGTATGGACCCGGTCTGGATCCTTGCTCGCAATAACATAACCGTTTTTATCCGTCACAATTACACTTTGGTCAATTAATGAAGAAATCTCCGTCACAATTTGATCGCCAAGCACCTGTAAATCAAACACAACCTCACTCCTTCCTCACTATCTGTGAAAAAACTGGTCATAGACAGGCTGTACCATTCGGCTGTGCTGATTTTGAACAGTATCCCCCCCGGCTTTTTTATCAGCGGATTTTAGCTCCCAGTTTTGCTTCTGCAAAGGTATTTTCAAGAGCCCCGATTTCCTTAATACTGCATTCAATTACATCTCCCGGTCCTACAAGCTCTGCTCCAACTGGGCTTCCTGTCAAAATGACATCACCCGGCTTTAATGTCATAACATTTGAAAGGTAGGAAATCATTCGGAGAATAGGAATGATCATTAAGTTCGTTGAACTGTTTTGTTTTTCTACATCATTTAATCTTGCTTCTACATTTACTTTAAACGGATTCAGCTCTGTTTCAATGACAGGACCAAGCGGTGTAAAGGTGTCAAATGACTTGCCAATTGTCCAATGCCCATCCTGATGGAAAAACTGAGGCGCTGTCACGTCGTTTCCGACTGTATAGCCAAATACATAATCTAAAATATCGGACTCAGCAATATTTTTGGCTTCCTTCCCAATAACAACGGCTAATTCAGATTCGAATTTCACTTGATTAATGCCTTCTGGAATCACTATTTCTTCATTTGGTCCGATAACAGACGAAGTTGGTTTAAAGAAAAATACAGGAATTTCAGGCAGTTCGCTTGGTAAGTCCTGTTCTTGCGCTACATAATTTGCTCCAATGCCAATAATCTGATTCGGCTCGAGTGGTGCAAGAAGACTGATGTCACGAGGGGCGAATGTAGTTCCCGTATAGTCCCACTCCCCATAAATATCCCCTTTTATTTCATCTATGCCCTCATCTGTGATAATGCCCTTATGAATACTGTCGTCCTGTGCTTTAAATCGAATGAATTTCATATTATTTCTCCTTTCAGATCGCATGTTTTGGTTGAATGAAATAACAGGGCATCCTGCAGTCGATGCCCTGTTTGTTATGCACCTGCTGTTTTATTGTTTAATTGCGTATTTAACCTTAGCTTCTAAACGGCGGCGATGCAAAATGGGCTCTGTATAGCCGCTTGGCTGGGCGTATCCTTCAAACACAAGCTCAGATGCAGCCTGGAATGCAACAGAATGATCATAATCAGCCGCCATCGGCATGTAATAAGGATCACCTGCATTTTGCTCATCGACCACTTTCGCCATGCGTCGCAGCGTTTCTTCTACCTGCTCTTTTGTACAAATACCCTGATGAAGCCAGTTTGCCATATGCTGGCTGGAAATGCGCAAGGTTGCACGATCCTCCATCAGCTCAACATTGCCGATATCCGGTACCTTCGAACAGCCAATTCCCTGTTCGACCCAGCGCACAACGTAACCCAGAATCCCCTGTGCGTTGTTATCAAGCTCCTGCTGAATTTCCTCCGCACTCCAGGCAGGATGTTGCTCTACTGGAATATGAAGAATGTCATCCCGGTAGTCAGCCGTTTCTTTTGCCAGTTCGTTTTGAACGGAAGTGACATCGAGCTGATGATAATGGAGGGCATGCAGGGTTGCAGCAGTTGGACTCGGCACCCAGGCTGTATTAGCTCCTGCAGATAAATGACCAATTTTTTGCTTGAGCATATCATTCATCAGATCAGGCATCGCCCACATCCCCTTGCCAATTTGGGCACGGCCCTGGAACCCGCTTGAGAGTCCGGCAATGACATTGGATTTTTCATAGCCCGCCAGCCATTTTGAGGCTTTCATTTCATTTTTACGAATCATCGGTCCGGCTTCCATTGACGTATGCATTTCATCGCCTGTACGGTCGAGGAATCCGGTATTAATGAAAACAATCCGATCCTTTACCTCGCGAATACAGTTTTTCAGATTTAATGACGTTCTTCTCTCTTCGTCCATTACCCCGATTTTAAGTGTATTGCGCTCCAGCCGGAGCAGATCCTCAACCCGGTCAAACAGCTGATTGGCAAAAGCCACTTCTTTTGAACCGTGCATTTTTGGCTTAACAATATAAACAGATCCTTTAGAAGAATTTTGATAAGGGCCGTTTCCAAGCAATGAATGCATCGCCAGCAGACTGGTTACAACCGTATCAATAATTCCTTCCTGAACCTCATCGCCGTTTTCATCCAATATTGCATTATTTGTCATTAAATGGCCGACATTTCTTGTAAACAGCAG
This sequence comes from Jeotgalibacillus sp. S-D1, assembly GCF_004358665.1. Lineage (GTDB taxonomy): Bacteria > Bacillota > Bacilli > Bacillales > Jeotgalibacillaceae > Jeotgalibacillus. Next base: position 235,036 of record NZ_SMZR01000002.1, read on the forward strand.
CGAGCGTCCCGGCAGAGAAAATTCCTCTCCCTGTGGTGATTGATAACTGCGGTCGGCGTTCAGTGTCCGTTTGACTGTCTTATTATTTTTGGTAAACTCCGCGGTCAGGTCGCCTCTCATCAGCCCCAGCCAGTTTTTGTATACCAGCACTTTATCCTCTGCATCTACTGCCGTCACGGAGTCTTCGCAATCCATAATCGTTGTGAGGGCCGCTTCCATTAAGATATCCTTCACACCCGCGTCGTCGTTTTTGCCAATTGGATGGCTGCTGTCCACTTGAATTTCGAAATGGAGACCGTTGTTCTTTAGTAATATAGCTGAAGGTTTCTGTGGCTCTCCCTGATAACCGCAAAATTTTTCTTCGTCTTCAAGGCCTACTTCGTCACCATTATTCAATGTAACAGTCAGCTTTCCATTCTCAACGCGGTACTGCACGGCTTCTTTATGAGAAGAGGACAGTAATGGCGCTGCCTGGTCGAGAAAGTTTCTGGCAAACTGAATTACTTTTTCTCCCCGCACAGGGTTGTACTCTTTTCCTGCCTCCGCTCCCCCCTCACTGCTAATGGCATCTGTGCCGTAAAGGGCGTCATACAAGCTGCTCCATCTGGCATTTGCTGCATTAATGGCATATCGGTCGTTGTTTACAGGAACCACCAGCTGAGGACCGGCTTGTACTGCGATTTCATCATCTACTGCATCTGAAGTGATTTGAAAGTCTTCTGCAGCTTTCTCTAAATAACCAATTTCTTCTAAAAAAGCTTTATAATTATTGAAATCAAAGCTCTTATTCTCAAGATGCCAGTTATTGATTTTTGTTTGAATTTCTTCCCGTACAGCCAACAACTCTCTGTTTTTCGGTGTGAAGTCCGTAACAATTTGCGAAAAGCCTGACCAGAATTCTTCTTGCTCCAGTCCGCTCTCTGGCAATGCTTCTGAGTTAATAAATTCATAGAGTATATCCGCCACCTGAAGATTGTTCGTTTTAATATAATTTTCCACTTGTTTATTCCTCCTTATAATGGGGTTGATTAACTGATCAAGTATTTTATTGAGTCAAAAGCGCTTCTTTCATTTCTTTCTTAACCTCGCCGCAGCGCCCTGGCGTTGGAAACAGTTTTCCTGCATTTAAGAGATTATCCGGATTAAAGACTTGGCGTATATTGGTTTGTGCGGTTATTTCTTCTTCCTTAAAAACAAACCGCATCTCTTCTCTTTTTTCAATGCCGACACCATGCTCTCCGGTTATCGTACCTCCTGCATCTGCACATGCCTGAAGACAGGCACTTCCAGCGTCAATCGCTTTTTCTGTCTGTCCCGGTATTCGGGCATCAAACAGTACCAGCGGGTGAAGATTGCCATCCCCCGCGTGGAAAATATTGGCGATTCGCAGACCGGATTCTGCACTGATCTCTTCGATCCGATCGAGAACCTCCGGCAGCCGGCTTCTGGGAATTACCCCATCCTGAACTAAATAATCCGGAGAAATTGCACCCATGGCACCAAACCCGGTTTTCCGGTTTGCCCACCATCTTGCCCGCTCTTCTTCATTTGCAGCCTCTCTTACTTCCCGTACATGACGGTTTTTGCATACTTCAAGAATCTGGGCAATCTGCTCGTCAATTCCGGCAGCGATGCCATCCACTTCAATAAGGAGAACCGCAGCAATATCTTTGGGATGTCCTACAGGAAACGCGGCTGCTTCCACACCTTCAATTGCTGTTTTATCCATCATCTCCAGTGCTGCCGGTACAATGCCTGCTGAGATAATATCGGATACAGCCTGACTTCCATCTGCGACCCGGTCAAAATAAGCGAGCACTGTTTTCTTAGCTTCAGGATTTTTTAAAATACGGACGGTTATTTTTGTAACGATGCCAAGCGTTCCTTCTGAACCTGTCAATAAACCGAGCAGATCATACCCCGGTGCATCGGGGATGCCGTTATGCCCCAGTTCAATCACTTCCCCATCCGGCAGCACAACCTCCAATCCAAGAATATGGTTGGTTGTGACACCATACTTAAGGCAATGAGCGCCGCCTGCATTTTCTGCAACATTGCCGCCAATCGTACAGCAGTATTGGCTTGACGGGTCCGGTGCATAATAATAGCCTTTATCAGAAATCGAGTTGGTCAGCTTTAAATTTACAAAGCCCGGCTCCACTACAGCGCGCCTGTTTTCGAGATCGATCGAGATAAGATTTTTCATTCGCACTAAGCTGATGACCACTTCACTATTTAAAGGGACCGCCCCGCCGCTGAGTCCCGTTCCTGCTCCGCGAGCCAAAAAAGGAAGATGATGTTTGGCACAGTATTTCACAATCTCTGCTACTTCTTCTGTATTCTTCGGAAAAACGACTGCTTTTGGCAAATGCTTATGAATGGTAAAGCCGTCGCAGTCATAAGCAATAAGATCTTCTTTATGGTAGAGGATCGATCGTGAACCATCGACGATCCCGGCCAAATTTTGGATGTGCCGGTCTTTTGTTTTAATGCCTTTAAATGCCATTGTCCGCCACCTCGCCGTCCTCTTTTTGATAGGCCCAATCGAGCAGTTGAACCGTATGAACAATCTTTTGGTTCCTTCCATATTTCTGTACGCCGATCGCCATTTGAAGCATGCAGCCGGGATTGCCCATTGAAATCATATCAACGTCATCAGGCACATTTTTCATCTTGCTTTCCAGCACGTCACCAGCCATTTCCGGATTTGTTATATTGTAAATACCGGCGCTTCCACAGCAGCGGTCCGCATTTGGCATATGAACCATATCAACACCGGGAATATCAAGCAGTATATTGCGCGGCTCCCGACGAACTCCCTGACCATGCGCCAGATGACAGGCATCATGATAAGTGATGCGTTTATTCAGGGCTGCTTTAGGTTTTTTATATCCGGTATCATGCAGGTACTTTGAAACATCCTCCACCTTTTTGGAAAAAGCAACAGCACGGTCATGCCATTCCGGTTCCACTTCTCTGAATAGCTCACCATACTCCTGAAGCATGCATCCGCAACCTGCCGCGTTCACAATAACTTTTTCCGATGACTCAAACGCTTCAATGTTTTGCTTAGCGAGCTTGCGTCCGGTATCGCGATCACCCGCATGAACATGCAGTGCTCCGCAGCATGTCTGATTCTTTGGAATGCTTACATCGCTTCCGTTTCTTGTCAGTACATTAATCGTAGATTCATTGATATCGCTGAACATAACATCCATTACACAGCCGGTTAACAGGGCTACCTCATTTTTTGTTGGCTGCGTGGATTTGATAACGTTTTCATTTTTGTATTTTTTACGAACCGAAGTATCTACTTTCGGCATGATCGATTCCATTTCAACTAGATGATCCGGCATAATATTAATCAATTTTGATTTTCGAACCACTTTTTGCATACCGCTTTTTTGATAAAATTTCAGCACATTGCCAAGTGAATTCAAGCGATTAGGATGGGGAAATAATCCTTTTAAAAACAGTTTGCTGACGCTTCCCTTCCAACCTGTCAAAGGCATCGCCTGACGGATCTGTCCGCGGGCTTCCTCTATTAATCCGCCCACATCCACGTTGGCCGGACACGCCGTTGTGCAAGCACGGCAGTCAAGACAGGCATAAACCGGATCCATAAACTGAGTATTTACCTCAAGCTTTCCTTCGGCCACGGATTTTATTAAATGGACACGGCCGCGCGGTGAATGCTGCTCCTGTCCTGTCTGTTCATAGGTGGGACAGGATTCCAGACACATGCCGCAATGCGTGCAATCGGCCCATTTATTTTCGTCTGGATGATCACTCCACAGGTAATTGCTTAAGCTTTTGGCGGAGGTACATGCAGGACTTGGCTTTTCTTCCACTTGTCTCACGTTATAACCCTCCTATAAATCGTTTAGGATTGAGTGTTTTGTTTGGATCGATTTTGGATTTTATTCCTTCTAAAAGAAAGAAGTAAGAGGGCTTGTCCCCCCAGACATTCACTTTTTTGCGCAGAGCAAGCGGCAAGTGTTTTACAACCGCATATCCACCATCCTTTTGGACAAAATCCCTTATATGATAGATGGCACCTGTAAGGTCCTCACTTTTGCCTTTTAGAATTAATTGCCCCAGCCCATGTCCCACTCCCCCATGAGCATCAACTTCCAACTGAAAAGATTCCTGCAAATAATGACTTTCTTTAATAACATCCAAAATTGTGAGATTAATGACGCCGATTTTCAGTGCGGCAATTTTTTCTGTGTCCCCAATGGCTCCATTAGGGCTGATGGTATAAAAAAGCTGCCAAAATTTCTGCGCCTCTTTTTGCGCCGCCACCCTCATTTTTATGTCAGAAGGCAGCAGGGCTTTAACAGCCTCTTCCTGGTAATGCACTGCGTTTTCCACATCCTCAAATGCGATAACCAGCGTGTACGAAGATTCACCTATTAATTTTTTTGACAGGGAAGGATTTAAGAGTTCCAGCGCAACGGGTTCCAGTGAAGAATCCAAAAGCTCTTTTGAAAATTTTCTTAAACCATCTAAGTGCTTTTCCTCAAATGATAAGAGAATAAGACTTTCGTATTTTGGCAGCGGACGAAGCTTAACGGTTACTTCAGATATGATCCCGAGTGTTCCCATCGCTCCTACAAAAAGTTTGTTCATATCATATCCAGCTACATTTTTAACAACCTTGCCGCCTGAACGGATGATCGTACCATCGGGATACACATTTCGAAGTCCGATCACAACATCACGGGATGAACCATACCCGAGTCTTTTGGGACCGCTTTCATTTGCTGCCACAATACCTCCAATGGTTGCAAAATCAGACCAGGCCGGATCCAACGATACCTGCTGCTTATACTTGCTTAAAAACTCCTGTATTTCTTTAAATGTTGTACCCGCTTTAACACTAAGTGTCATATCACCGGCTTCATGCTCTGTCACACCTGTATATCGTTTCATCGAAAGAAGGATATCAGCCGATTCTGCAGTCCCTCCAAAGCCTCTTTTAGTTCCCCCGCCTTCGACCAGAACTTTTTTCCCCTGATCATCGGCGTATTTTAAAACAGCGGAAATTTCCTCTTCCGTGACTGGGTATATACAAATTTGACCAGTGTTGCCCAGTGGATGAAGCTCTTCTTTCCGCTCCTCCATCCGGTCCTCAGGAATTAGTGCCTTAAGCTCATTAACTACCTCTTTAACCAGCAACAAACCACACCTCCATCCATTTCACTTACGGACCTTTTCGCTCCTGCAGGACATGACTTTCCAACAGTTCCTCTTCCACAAAATTTAAATGTTCTTTCATTAAACGATGCGCATGAACTGACTCTTTATTTTTGATTGCTTCATAAATTTGCTGATGCTGCTGTTGAATTTTATCAACCGTTGATGAATTTTGCTGAATATAATGATGAAAATCCATCATCGATTTTTTAGTGGCATCAGAAATGAATTGCATAAATTGAATTAATATTTCATTCCCAGTTGATCGCGCCATCGCTAAATGGAAGTGCAAATCAGACTCCCAATTATTTACTGACTGCTTTAAAAGGCATTCCTCCATCTTTTGAAGATCTTCCATTGAACGATGGATAGCTGCTTTTTCAGCGATGCCGGTTTCTAAAATCTTACGAACCTGAAATAGCTCAATAATGTCCTTTGAGCTCGGCAGCATTAATCGCTGATTAAACAGCTTCGACGGGTCAAACTCAGAAATATAGGTTCCTTCTCCCTGTTTAACGTGGACAATTCCCCTTCCGCTTAACGTCGTGATCGCATCGCGGACTGCTGAACGGCCGACACCCAGACTCTCACAGAGCTCGCGAACAGACGGCAGCTTTTCACCAGGCTCAAACGCCCCCTTTTCAATTAATCTCTCAATTTCTTCTGCTACCATTTCAGAAACTTTCTTCGTTGAAATCTTTTCTATAATCACGTTGACCCCCACCTGCCCTTTTCAGACATCACATATCTGACAAGTTCTATCTTTCCCCTATTAAAACACCAATTTTTACTAATTTCAACCTGTTTTTTAAATTTAATGAATTATTAATTAATTTACTAACTCGTTAAAAAGGTCTGTCTATAATTGTACACCGTTGATTGGAGCTGAAGTGGGCTCACCCCCGCCCCGCGGAAAGCGAACGCCTTCAGCGGAAATCAACACCTATATTTAACAAAGCAAATTTTATAAAAAATAGCCGCACCCTAAATCGGATGCAGCTTGAGGGGCTACCGGGGAATAAACTGTATACTTAAATCATGGTTAATCTCGATTTCATCGCCCTTTTTTAATTGAATGTTTTTAAAGGTATCAATGTAATCGTCACTGTCTGTTCCAAACATTTCATTTACTTTTAGGGCATCAGGAGATTGTACAATAAAATTTCCATTTCCCTCAACAGCGATTGCATGGTATAAGCCTGGTTTTAAGTCGCGGCCCACTTGATAGTATCCTGCTGAATAGATTAATTTTTTCTGGTTATTCAGCTGTTCTTTTTTTTGGGCTGCTTTAGCCGCTTTTTGTTCTTTTTTCTGCTGTCTTTCTAGTTTCTCTGCTTTTAAAGCAGCCTCAGCCAGTTTGTTTTCCTGCTGCTTCTTTGTTAACTCAAACCACGGCTTAGCTCGTTGTAACTTTTGAGCCATTTTCCTTTTTCTGTCATGCAGAGCCGTATTCTCATTGGATATTCTATCAACCTTCCCTGTCAAAAACTCAATCTCAGACTGCAATTCCGCTTTCTCCGAATTTGCTTTATCCAGCTCCATTTGAAGCATAACGATAAAATATCCAGCTACAAACACAATAATAGCGGTAACCAGGAATGTACTAATGGATAACCAATGCCTTCTAACTAAATCTGACGCCCTTTTCATTCATCTCTTCCCTTCCATTTTTGCACGATCCCCCCTTTTTTCGGGGGGTAACCATAAAGTTTATGCGAAAAAAGAGGAAAGTGTGACTAACCTGATAGAGTCTTAAGCTTTTAGTTAAATAGACATTTCGAAGAATTTACCCTAAAATATGTGGTAGATTACGTGAGGAAGGTGCGATAAATGACTACCATTAATGATATTGCAAAAATGGCGAATGTTTCCCGCACAACCGTTTCCCGTGTTTTAAATAACGGGTATGCCAGTGAAGATGTTCGAAAAAGAATTATGAGAGTTGTAGAAGAAACCGGCTATATTCCTAGTCTTTCTGCTAAATCATTACGCACAAAGAAATCCGGGGTTATCGGGGTTATACTTCCGAAAATCAGCACGGAAACAGCCAGCCGGGTAGTGAGCGGCATCAATGAAGTTGTCGCGAAAAAAGATTTTCAGATTCTGCTGACGGATACTGAGTTGGATAAACAAAAGGAAATTGACTATATCAGGCTTTTGCAAAGCCGCCATGTAGATGGAATTATCCTGCTCGCCACCAATGTAAATAAGCAGCTGACCGATACGATCGAGGCTGCCGGACTTCCCTTTATTTCTCTGGGGCAGGATCTGCCAGGAGTCACATCCATTGTTTATGATGACTATCATGCTGCTTCAGATGTAATAAATATGCTGGTAAGTCATAACCATCAAAAAATAGCTTTTATTGGTGTTGGAGAAGAAGATCCATCTGTTGGAAAGCTTCGTCGGATGGGCTATTTAGATACATTGACTAAATACAACCTGTCGATAAAAGAAGAATGGATGGCAGAAGGGGATTTCAGCATCGAATCCGGATATGAATGCGCAAAAAAAATAATTAAAAATAGCGAAGGAGAACTGCCATCTGCTATTTTTGCAGTGACAGACCGCATGGCGATAGGTGCCATGGAGTACTTGCGGGAGCAGGGATTTAACATACCTGATGATATAGCTGTTGCCGGCATTGGGGCGTCTACCATGTCTAAACACATCAGCCCTTCTCTTACAACTGTAGATTATTTTAACAAGGAAGCCGGAGAAAAAGCAGCACAGCTCCTGCTTGCTCAAATGAAAAAGAAAAAGGAAAAAGAAAAATTCATACAAACATATAGACTGATTATAAGAGATAGTGTATAGTACTAATCAACAAAGGTTATGTAATCGATTCCACACATAATCTTTTCTTTTTTTAACAGTTGATAAGAGCGCTTTCATTTTTTATTTAATGATTGCGGAATCGATTACACAAAAAATGACTGCTTTAAGCAGTATTTATATTTTTATTATATATGGAATCGATTACACAACCATAGATTAAGAGGAGGGAATTGCGAATGGCTACTTATGAAGAAATAGCTAAGCAGATTGTACAGGCGATTGGAGGCGAAGAAAATATTCAGTCCATCGCCCATTGTGCCACCCGGCTGCGAGTGATGGTGCATGATCGTGAAAAGGTGGATACAGAAGCAATTGAAAACATAGAAAAAGTGAAAGGTGCTTTTTATAATTCCGGCCAGTATCAGATCATTTTTGGGACAGGCACTGTCAATCGGGTATTTGAAGCGGTTGAGGGACTGGGGATTCAAGGCAGTTCAAAATCAGATATTAAAAAAGAATCCGCTAAGCAGGGAACGGCCTTCCAGCGTGCAATTCGAGTATTTGGAGACGTGTTCGTGCCTATCATTCCTGTTCTGGTTGCTACAGGACTTTTCATGGGACTACGTGGGCTGTTATTACAAGAAGCCGTTTTGGGATGGTTCGGTTTAACACCTGACAGCGTCCCGGAGAATTTGGTTCTATTCACACAGGTACTGACTGACACGGCATTTGCCTTCCTCCCTGCGCTGGTTGCATGGTCAGCATTCAGGGTATTTGGAGGAACACCGATTATTGGTCTTGTTCTGGGACTTATGCTGGTATCCCCTTCTCTGCCAAATGCATGGGCAGTTGCTGAAGGGGCAGCTGATCCAATTTATTTCTTTGATTTCATTCCGATTGTCGGCTATCAGGGGTCGGTTCTGCCAGCGTTTTTTGCCGGACTAGTCGGAGCCAAGCTTGAGAAGCTTCTGCGCAGAAAAATTCCAGAGGCACTGGATTTAATCCTGACTCCATTCTTAGTATTACTCGTGATGATTACATTATCGCTGTTTGTTTTAGGCCCAATTCTACACACTGCTGAAAATGGCATTTTTACAGCAATGCTGTACTTGCTGGACCTGCCGTTTGGCTTAAGTGGATTGATTATCGGTTTTACCAACCAAATTATTGTTATCACAGGGATTCACCATATTTTTAACTTCTTAGAAATTCAACTTCTTGAGAACCTGGGATTCAACCCGTTTAACCCGATTATCACAGGAGCTATCGCAGCTCAAGGCGGTGCTGCACTGGCTGTGGCTGTAAAAACAAGCTCAAAGAAATTGAAAGCATTAGCTTATCCATCGGCATTATCTGCTTTTCTTGGCATTACAGAGCCGGCGATCTTCGGGGTTAACCTGCGCTATATGAAGCCATTCGTTATGGGATTGATCGGCGGAGGAGCTGCAGGCTTTCTTGCTTCAATTCTTAACCTTAAGGCTACCGGAATGGCAATCACCGTAATCCCGGGAACCTTGTTATACCTGAACGAACAAATCTTCAGCTATATCCTGGTAAATGTTGTTGCCGTCGGTGTTGCTTTTGCATTAACCTACCTGTTCGGCTTCAATGATAAAATGCTTGATCAGAATAAGTAAACTAAAAAGAGACCCGGAGTAATTGCTGGGTCTCCTTTTATTATAGGTTTTGTTAAATACAGCTGCTGAGTTCCGCAGAAGGGAACCGGTTTTCATTGAGTTTTATTATAAAGGAGATTGTGATATGAACCGTAACGAAGAATTAAAACAACAAGCCTATTCAGCTGTAAAAAAGCAATCCAGCACCGTCCGCTTGGATCCCTATTTTCCCGCCTACCATTTGGCTCCTCCTGCCGGATTGTTAAATGATCCAAATGGATGGATTCAATGGAAGGGCATCTATCACCTGTTTTTTCAGTGGATGCCCTTTGACACAGCTCATGGCGCTAAGTTCTGGGGCCATTTCAGCTCAGAAAATCTGACAGACTGGACCTTGGAGCCAATCGCTTTAACCCCAAGCGACTGGTTTGATAAAAACGGCTGTTACTCAGGAAGCGCAATCGGATCAGACGATAAATTAACACTGTTCTATACGGGAAATGTTAAAAATGAGCAAAACCAGCGAGAAAGCTATCAGTGTGTGGCCGAAAGTACTGATGGAAGAACATTTGAGAAAAAAGGAGTGAAAGTTGAACTCCCAGAAGGGTTTACGGCTCATTTTAGAGACCCAAAAGTATGGCAGCACAAGGATAACTGGTATATGGTCATCGGAGCCCAAACAAAAGAAGAGACGGGTTCTGTTGCATTTTTAGAATCAAATGATTTGGAAAAATGGACTTACAGGGGAATCTTAAGTCACGCAAATCAGGAGCCCTTCCATGATTTTGGCTACATGTGGGAATGTCCTGATTTATTTGAACTCGGCGGAAAAGACATTCTATTATTCTCACCTCAAGGGATTGCCTCTGATGGAATTCAGTATAACAACGAATATCAGTCCGGCTACGCAATCGGCAAATTAAACTACGATTCTGCTCAATTTACACATGAAGACTTTGTCGAACTGGACCGCGGGTTTGAGTTTTATGCGCCGCAGACAACGCTGGATGACAAAGGGCGCCGGATCTTAGTTGGATGGATGGGCGTCCCGGATCAGAATGAATTTAAGCAGCCAACCGTAAAGGAAGGCTGGCTGCACCAAATGACATTGCCCCGGGAGTTAAAATTGATCGATGGAACCATTTTTCAGATTCCTTTAGAGGAAATGAAAGAGCTTCGCACAACACAGACCATTAAAGAATCTGGCAAGCAACAGCATACAGCCTCCATTTCCCGGGCATCTGAGGTTCAAGTGGATGGGAAGATTCAAAAACTAACTCTCTTTGACAATATGACGCTGCAGTTTAACGAGCAAAGCAAACTGCTGACGCTAGAAAGACCAAGTTATGCTGACGGCCAGACCGAGCGCAGAAGCTGCCTCCTCCCAAACGGCCTTTACAGCCTCCAGCTGTTTATAGACCATTCATCGGTTGAGATTTTTGTTAATCAAGGAGAAGCAGTATTTACATCCAGAATGTTTGCAGATGAAGGAGTTTCTACTCTTTTTGCAGAAGGATACGAAGAACTTCAAATCACCGCATGGACACTGCGCAATGATGCCGTTAATATGAAAAATGAATATTCAGCAGAAGGGTAAGGAATAAGTATAAAGAGGTTGATATAAATGTGTTTCTGCCTCTTTTAACCGGTTCACTGCGCTTCAGGTGGACGCTTTCCGCAGGGACGGCGCTGAGCCCTCCTTAGGCTTCGCCTTGCGGGGTCTCAGCTTGCCGTCAAATCCTGCAGGAGTCGCCACCTTCCGCTCCGTTCACCTCATCGTGCGATTAGGACAGACACAATTTTAATGATTTATGAAATTAAGTCCCAACCTCTTTTTTGTAAAATATAAATGCTTATGAACATTTTTTAAAACTCCTCATTTAATGATTAAGCGATATGTAAAAGAGGCAGAAACATAACTCATAAATGACAAAAGGAATGTGTTCATGAAATTTATTCATGAACACATTTTTTATTTGCGCAGAATCATTTTCATTATTTTCACTACTCTATAACAGTTGAACGTCGGTTCATTGGAGCGGAAGGCGGCGACTCCTGCGTGATACAGCGGGAAGGGTGAGACTCAATGATGCGGCAGCATCAGGTAGGCTCACCTCCCGCCACGCGGAAAGCGTCCGTCTGCAGCGGAAATGAACCGGCCTTTTTTAGAAGAATAGCCCGTATCTCCATTTTAGTTCAGACACTTTTACCAACTCACCTCTTATTTCCTCCATCGCATAAGAGGAAATCGGGGAAATTCCCCATGGAGACGCTTCTCCACTTCAGCAAATAAATCTTCGATTGAACCTGAATCACCCGCAAGGGCCCTGACACAGAATCCGGAAACCGGGAGCTGTGAAACTCCAATTTTCACTTCATCTGATTCACCTAATTCCCTTTGCAAAACCTCGATGAAGTCAGCAGTAATCTGGGGTGAAACCAATAAAAGCGTACCCATATGTGTATGTTCCTCCATTAAAAGCGGAGCAGAAAGCGGTGAACTGCCGGGCTGAAACAGGAAGCGGTCTTTCACTGCAAGCCTGCCGTTAATAAAAACACTCACATCGCTTCTGATTTCTTCATACGGAAAAAGTCTCTCGTCCCCCGACCAGCCGGGCGTTACAATGTCGCTGTAAAGCAGATGCGCAGTTTCAGCCATATCGAACTGAATTTTTTGATGATAGCAGCCGTCTTCATATACAATCAACGGATCCTGCCGCAACAGCAGGCAGGAGTCTGGCCCCAGTTCGGCTTGAAAGGACTGAGAGGCTTTTCCGCCAGGCGTTTTATATACTTTGGTTGAAGCCTGGGTCGTCAGTGCTAGAGTCGATCCTTCATCCAGCCTGACAGCTGTTTCATAGCGGTCTCCTTTCACATAGCCCCCGCCCACATGAATCATATACATTAATGGGGTTGTCTTTTGATACACCGGACGGGTCGTTTTTAAAACGCCATTAAAAAACTGATCCCGGATCACCGTTTTCAAACCTGAGCGTTCTGCTTGAATTTTCAGTACCCCGTATTCTTCAGCCATTCAATCCAATCAAGAAAGCCTCAGACTTAATCCAGCTGACGACCTCATCGACCCCTTCTTCTGTTTTTAAATTTGTAAAGAAAAAGGGTTTTTGCCCCCGGGCAGCAAGCGTATCCCGCTCCATCACACTCAGGTCTGCCCCGACATGCGGAGCAAGATCCGTTTTGTTGATCACAAACAAATCAGATTTGATCATCCCTTGCCCCCCTTTACGGGGAATTTTCTCCCCTTGAGCAACATCAATAATGTAAATAGAAAAATCCACTAGCTCAGGACTGAACGTCGCGGCAAGATTATCACCGCCGCTTTCCACAAAAATCAAATCCAGGCCTTCGTGCTTTTCCATTAACTCGTCAATTGCAGCAAAATTCATGGAAGCATCTTCACGAATAGCCGTGTGAGGACACCCTCCGGTTTCCACACCGATGATACGGTCCTCAGGTAAGATGCCATTTTCGATTAAAAAACGGGCATCTTCTTTTGTATAAATATCGTTAGTTATAACCGCCATGGACAGCTCGTCCTGCAAAGCACGGGTCAGCCTGTCGACCAACAGCGTTTTACCAGCTCCAACCGGACCGCCCACACCAATTTTAATCGGATCTTTCATCTTGCAACTCCTCCTTCAACTCATAAACATGCGCACAGAAAGTGATTCATGCTGCATCTGCGCCAGCTCCAGCGCAGGTGATGCAGCGCCTAAATCCTCTTCCGTCAATTCTGAAATTTTCTGGATTGTATCCTGTAAAATAGGTTGTATCGATATAAGCAGTTTCTGTCCATCCGTCTGCCCGATCGGAATCCCCCGCACTCCGTTATGCACCATCGCTGTCACATTTGAAAACAGATAGCACTGAAGAGCCTCCTTCAGACCAGCTTCTAAATAATGACAAACAAGTGCAAAGGCGATGGCAGGATGCCCATTCGCTTCCTTATTGCGAATCAACTGCTGATACCAGTTCAGCCGCTCTGAAGAATACAGCGTCACCAGAAGTTTGGTCATTTGCTGCCCAATTCTTTTTACACCTTCTCTGCTTTCCTTTGATAAAGAGAGGGCATATAATTCCTGATCGAGCTTTAACAGCTTGTCTTCATCCTTTTGGTGGACGGCTTCATAAGCTATTCTGCAGGCCAGCCCTTCTGTATAGCACAACTGCGTTAATACGTATGCTTTTAATACTTCCTCAAAGCTTTCAGTGTCGTGAATCACTCCCTTTTGGATATACGTTTCTAATCCAAAAGAATGAGAAAAAGCACCAGAGGGAAATTGTGAGTCACACAGCTGCAAAAAATAAAATAACTTATTCATGTGAATGTCCAATATGACGGAATGCTTCTTTCATTTGCCGCTTTTCCCGCTTGAAAGAAACGCCAAGTTCTCCTAACAGATTTTCGAGCAAATAGTCATATTGAACAATCATCGAATTTTCTTCAAACTGGGCAGGTGTGTGCCGATTCCCTATTTGATGAGCAATTTCCCCCATTTGTTGAAGCGAATCTGGAGTTATTGTCAGCACGTCATCTTTTATCGTTGTAATAATAATCATATTTTTTTCGTCCTGATACAGGATATCGCCGTCTTTTAATTCTTTTTTCTTTTTTAAACGAATGCCCATCTCATTTCCATGATCTGTTTTAACCCGGAGTACCCGCTTTAACAGATCGTCACTTTTCATAAATACACGTTCAATATGCGGGGCTTTAAGATCGCTGGAATTGATATTGCCTTGAATTTCTTCAATTATCATTTTTATCACCTCAGCTCAGAATAGGAAATAACGTTGCGCCATAGGAACAATTTCATCAGGTTCACAGGTGATAAGCTCTCCATTCACCTTGACCTCATAGGTTTGTGGATCAACTTCCAAGTCAGGGGTTTCACCATTCCATTTCATGCTTTTCTTTGTCAATTGACGGATTCCTGATACCGGTCTGATCACTTTTTGCAGTCCAAGCTTTGAGTGAACCCCTTTGTCATATGCTGCCTTTGATAAAAACGTAATCGAGGTTTTGCCTGTCACTTTTCCAAAAGCCCCAAACATAGGACGATACAAAGCCGGCTGAGGAGTTGGAATGGAAGCATTCGGGTCTCCCATCACAGACCAGGAAATGAATCCTCCTTTAAGTATTAAATCGGGTTTCACTCCAAAAAATGCAGGATCCCAAATAACTAAATCAGCCCATTTCCCTTCTTCAATGGAGCCAACTTCTTCTGAAATGCCATGTGTGATCGCAGGGTTGATCGTGTATTTAGCAATGTAGCGTTTGGCTCTTGCATTGTCACTTGTTTCTCCTGGTGACAATGCCCCCCGCTGCCGCTTCATTTTATCCGCTGTCTGCCACGTGCGTGAAATCACTTCTCCAACTCTCCCCATTGCCTGGGAGTCGGAGCTGATCATGCTGAAAACCCCCAGGTCATGCAGGATATCCTCCGCTGCAATCGTTTCTTTTCGTATGCGGGAATCGGCAAAAGCAAGATCTTCAGGAACTGACGGATCAAGATGGTGGCAAACCATGAGCATGTCTAAATGTTCAGCTATTGTGTTTACTGTATAGGGTCTTGTTGGATTCGTTGAAGAAGGCAGGATATTGGGATAAGATGCAGCCTTGATAATATCCGGGGCATGGCCTCCTCCCGCTCCCTCTGTATGATAGGTATGAATAACCCGGTCCCCGATAGCGTTCAGTGTATCCTCTAAGAAACCGCCTTCGTTTAATGTGTCAGTATGAATGGCGATCTGAACATCCATCCGGTCTGCGACTGTAAGGGCACAATCAATTGAGGAGGAAGTTGTTCCCCAGTCTTCATGAAGCTTCAAGCCGATTGCCCCCGCTTCAATTTGTTCCTCGAGTGCCCGTTCACTTGAGGAATTCCCTTTTCCAAGAAAACCGATGTTGACCGGGAATTGGTCTGCAGCTTCCAGCATTCGGTGGATATGCCACTCACCAGGTGTGCAGGTAGTGGCGTTGGTGCCTGTTGCAGGTCCTGTTCCTCCGCCGATCATCGTCGTTACACCGGATTCGATTGCCGTCTGAATCAGCTGAGGGCAAATAAAATGAATATGGGCATCGATTCCGCCTGCGGTTACAATTTTTCCTTCAGCTGCGATGACTTCGGTTGATGCTCCGATGACAATATCGACCCCATCCATCAGCAGCGGATTCCCTGCTTTCCCTATTTTCATAATCCGTCCTGCAGATAGGCCGATATCCGCTTTGTAAATCCCTGTGTAGTCAACAATCAAGGCGTTTGTCAGTACGGTATCTGCCGATTCTTCGTCGAGCGCTTTCGGGTGTTGTCCCATCCCGTCTCTAATCACTTTGCCGCCGCCAAATTTTACCTCATCCCCATAGCGGGTTAGATCCTTTTCCACTTCAATAAAAAGTGTCGTATCAGCGAGTCGGATCTGATCACCTGTTGTCGGACCAAACATATCAGCATATTGATCACGGTTCATATGAAAACTCATGAGCTACTCTCCCCGTCTAAGCGGCCATTCACTTTATTGTTTAAGCCGTATACTTCTCTTTCTCCACGAAACGGCACCAGCTTAACTTTTTTTGCATCCCCTGGCTCAAAACGCACCGCCGTCCCTGAGGGAATATTTAAATGACGGCCATAAGATCGTTCCCTGTCAAAATGCAGTGACTCATTCACCTCCAAAAAATGAAAATGAGATCCAATTTGAATTGGGCGGTCCCCTTTATTTTTCACATCAATAACGATCTCATTTAAACCTTCATTGCAAACGACCGGTTCCTGCTTTAAGCGGTATTCTCCCGGTATCATCAAGCATCCCCCCTTTAGTTAGACAATCGGATCATGAACGGTCACAAGCTTTGTGCCATCCGGAAATGTTGCTTCAATTTGAATATCGGGTATCATTTCGGGAACCCCTTCCATTACATCCTCACGCCTTAAAATCTTCCGGCCTTCCTGCATAAGCTGGGATACTGATTTGCCATCTCTCGCCCCCTCCAGCACTTCATAAGTAATGATTGCTACTGCTTCTGGATAATTCAGCCTGAGGCCGCGCTGCTGCCTTCTTCTGGAAAGATCCGCGGCCACGACAATCATCAGTTTCTCCTGTTCTCTTGCAGTCAGTTTCATTTGGTTCACCCTTTGTCTGTCGAATACTGGTATTTAAATTTTTGAAGATGTCTTGCTTCCTGCTTTTACGACCAGCCGGTAAGCTGTGCAAACACGAGCAAGCCGATTGAAATTACTGTCCATATCCCAAATAACGGAAGATAAAATTTCACCCATTTCCCCCAAGAAACGCCCGCAAGTGCCAATGCTGCCATAAAGTAACCTGAAGTAGGAAATAAAATATTCCCCAGACCATCTCCCAGTTGAAATGCAAGAACCGCAGTTTGTCGCGTCATGTTGAGCAAATCAGCAAGCGGAGCCATGATCGGCATGGTGACAAGGGCCTGTCCGCTTCCTGATGGAACGACAAAATTAAATAGCAATTGGGTAAAAAACATACCCGCCGCACTGAATACAGGCGGGAAATTACCTACAAAAATACCGAGACCGTAGACAATCGTATCCATAATTTGACCATCTTCCATCACGACAGCAACCGCACGGGCTATACCGACAATAATTGCTCCTACCAGCACGTCGCGGAATCCCTGGTTAAAACCTTCACAGATTTGAGACGTATTCAAGCCTGCGATAAGACCTGCAGTGATCCCCATCAGAATGAACAGACCAGACATTTCAAGCATGAACCATCCCTCAAAAAGAACGCCATAGATTAGAACTCCAAAAAACAGACCGGTTACAGCTGCAGCTATTTTTTGGCGTTTTGTCACTTGAAAAGGCTTAGCATCATCCGTTTTACGATAAAGCTTTCTTTTTTCTGCATCTTCTTCATAAACCAGGCTCAATTTGGGATTTTGACGCACTTTGCGGGCATACCGAACGACATATAAAATTCCCGTTGTCATGATCAGAATAAGAGCCACTGCCCTTAACCCGATTCCGGAATAAACGGGAATTTCAGCTAACTGCTGGCCAAGCCCCGTATTAATCGGATTTAAAACTCCGGTTGTAAAACCTGCAGTTGTTGCGACCAATGCAACGCCCACTGCTGTTACAGAATCAAAACGCAGTGCGATCAGCAAAGGTAAAATAACAGGTATATACACCAGACTTAGCTCCTGCGTTCCGATTAAGCTGCACACAACAGAAAAAACAACCATCAATACCGGAATGACTGCCATACTTTTTGAAGAAAAACGTCTCGTCAAAGCACTTACTCCCCACTCAATCATGCCGGTCTTTCGCAGCACCATAAACATTCCGCCAATGATTAAGGTAAAAAACACAACCTCAGCAGCTCCTGCCAGTCCATTTGGAATTGCCACCATAAAGTCTGTAATACCTGCAGGATTTGATTCGACCGTCTGATAAGAAGCCGGATCAATGGTTGTTCGTCCTTCCGGGCCCGGAATCCGTTCGTATTCACCCGCAGGAACAATGTACGTTAATAGAGAAGCCAGTACGATAAAGATAAATAGAATGACATAAACATGAGGCATGAATTGTTTTGGCTCAGATGGCTTTAGCTGCGGGCTGCCCTTTTGATCTTTCGTTGCTAATTTAAATGATACCATATTTTTTCTCCTCATTTCTATTTTCATGTTATGTTTTCTATCATACAAGACAAATTTATCTTAATTCACTAGCATTATATACAAAAAATAATCATTTTTTCGTCATATAAGCTAAATCACGTTATATAACCTAACATATAAAAAGCCATCCCAATAAATTAGGATGGCTTTTGGGATTGTTCCATATGGATTAAAATGGAATATAAGTTAATTACTCAGTTTATTTTCGTTAGTATAGTAATCAAGAGCAGCTTGCAAGGCGGCTCCCTTTTCAACCAAAATGCCATGACGGATCAACACCGCTTCGAATGCCCCCAAAAAAGTTAAAATATTTTCCCTCCGGCAGCTGTACCCCATTGTGCCAACCCGCAAAATTTTCCCATGCAGCGGACCAAAAGAGGTGGCAATCTCAATGCCAAATTGATCAAGTAGCATCCGCCTGACAGAATCGCCATCTGCACCATCCGGAATTTTAATACAGGTTACAGTAGGAAGCTTGGCCGAAGTGTCCCCGAATAACTCCATACCCATCGCCTTCAGTCCGGACACTAATGCTCTTTCATGGTATTTATGGCGCTCAAATCGATTCTCCAGCCCCTCATTAAGAACAAGCCGAAGACCTTCCCTCAGCGCATAAAGCATAGATGTCGCTTCCGTATGGTGATTTAAACGGCGGGGTCCCCAGTAATCCTGCAGCATACTTAAGTCAAAGTAATTACTTTTAATAAACGTAGCTGCTTTTTGCTGTAATTCTTCCTCTGTTGCAATCCCGCGCTCTACCTTTTTCCTTCGCGCTATCCGCTTTTGTATTCTCTCGTTATATGTAAGAGGTGACATCCCGGCAGGAACAGACAAGCATTTTTGAGTTCCGGCAATTAACCCGTCAATGAACCACTCATCCACCCTGACATCTACTCCTCCCACCGATGCGACAGCATCCACAATAAAATAAAGATGGCGCTCGCGGCATGCCTGCCCAATTTCTTTTAGAGGCTGCATACAGCCGGTAGACGTTTCCGCGTGAACCATCGCGACAATATCCGGTTTCCAATCATCCATTTCCTGTATAACTGCCTTGGGATCGAAAACTGCCCCCCACTCCTGATGAATCGCTTTCACCTCTGCACCATAGCGCTCACAAATCTCCATCAGCAAATACCCAAAGCGCCCGAACACCGGAACAAGCACACGATCTCCCGGCTCAATCACACTGCATAACATTGCTTCAATGCCTGAACGGGAAGTGCCGTCCACAGGAAAAGCCCACTGATTGTCCGTTTTAAATAGTTTTCTGAGCATATCCATTACTTCATTCATAATATCCGTAAACGCCGGATCAAATTGCCCAAGAATTGGAGCGGACATCACACGAAGAACTCTGGGATCCACCTCTACAGGGCCAGGTGTTAAAATTGTTCTGATTGGCGTGTTTAAATCTTTATACATACTTAATTCCCCCTTATTCATAAGCGAGCTTATAAAGTTGGAGCATCATCATTTCAATGCCCTTCTCTAATTCGTCTTCTGCTGTCCATTCTTCAGGAGAATGACTAATTCCATTTTCACTGGGCACAAACATCAGCATGGCCGGGCAATAGGAAGCAAACACCTGCGCGTCATGACCCGCTCCGCTGATCATCTTTTCATAATGGATTGTTTCCCGGTCAGCCAGCCTGCATGCAATCTGCCCAAGCGCTTCATCCAGCTTCACAGGTTCCACCCTCATCCACTCTTCCACCTTCATTTCTACCCCGCATTGAAACTGCTTTTGCACAAACTCCCGTATGATCCATTCCATACAATCCAAAACTGCAGAATCAGGATGACGCACATCCAGCGTGCATTCCACTTCGCCCGCAATCACATTGGACATATTTGGTTTAGCGGAGATTTTCCCCACTGTCGCAACAAGATCACTATATTTCTCCGCCTGTCCAGTAACAAGCAGAATTAATTCTGCCATTATCTTTACGGCATCCTTCCTCATGCTCATAGGGGTTGTACCGGCATGATTGCTTTCACCTTTAATTCGTACAGCATATCTTCGCTGACCCACTATATCACTTACGATGCCAATGTCCTTTTTCTTTTTTTGCAGAACAATTCCCTGTTCCACATGAATTTCAACAAACGCCTCAGGTACACACCTTTTTTCACGCTGCAGCTCCTTGCCGAACCCTGCGGAAAGCATCGCATCATGCAGAGATACCCCTTCCCGATCGTATAGATCTTCAGCCATCTCCAGTGAATACCTTCCAGTAATCCAGCCAGATCCCCAAAACGCCAGTGGAAATCTGCTCCCTTCCTCTTCAGCTAGAGAAACAACCTCAATCGTTTTTAACGGCGGTCCATGCTTTTTAAAAAGCCGATCAATCGCCAATAAACTTGCAACAATGCCATACGCTCCGTCAAACTTACCTCCCTCAATCACTGTATCAATATGTGATCCTGTTAAAATAACTGAATCCGGCTGCACAGTGCCCATACGTCTTCCATACAGATTACCCACTTCGTCAAAACAAACAGATAAGCCCTTAGCCGCCATCAAATCTCTCAATGCTCTTTGCGCCTCAAGCCAGGGCGCTGTATAAAGAAGTCTCGTCACCCCTCCACTTGGAGTTGCACCAAATCCAGCCAGCCACTCAATCATTTCTCCCGGTTTTTCTATTGCCGCCGGGTTCTTATGAGCAGTTTGTGATTTAGCCATCTTTTCCCTCCTTCCTAAAAATAAAAGAATAGTAAATTAATTCTTTCTTTTTCATGTGATAAAATGTAACATATAACTCATTACTAGAATCTTACTGATTTTCAGGAGGATTATCATTGTCATATCTGCTAAACTTTCTATTTGTTTTTATACACTTTAACTAATCACCGGGAGGCATTTACATGCTTTTAAAAGAAGTATTAACCCATCCTCCATTTGACCGGCTGACGATTTTGGCAGGCAAAGAGGGTCTGAGAAATGAAGTGTCACATGCTACCACGATGGATGCGCCTGATATTCTTCCTTATTTAAAAACCAATGACATTCTCGTTACGACCGGTTATCATCTGAAAGACCAGCCGCATAAGCTGACTGAGCTCATTCGGCACATGGCGATGCAGGGGTGTTCCTCCCTTTGGATAAAAACCAAACGATTCCTGCACGAGCTCCCACCGGAAGCTCTTATTCTTGCAGATGAATTACATTTTCCGATTATAGAAATGTCCAATGAACAGTCGTTGGGCGACACGGTTAATCAGATTTTATCGATCATACTGGATAAAAAAACGAATGAACTGCGATATGCAATTGATATGCACAAGATTTTTTCAGCCCATATTTTAAGCGGAGAAGGACTGAATGCATGTGTTGAACATTTATCGGAATTAATTGGTCATACAACCTATTTAACCACACCCTATTTAACGCCTTTAAAAGGTCAAAAAAACTGCGGCGCTCTGCCTGCCCCGCTGTATGACTGGGAAACACAGGGCGGCCATCTTCTTTTGCCAAAAACTACTTCTACCTCTTTTAGCATTCTGGAAACAAAAAATGAAATTACCCTTTTTCCTGTTGTAAGCCACGACAAAAAAATGGCTCTTTTAGTTATTCTCGGACCAGTGCAATCTTCAGAAAGAGTTAAATTGCTGGCAATCGAACAAGCCCTGAATGTGATTTCGTTCGAACTTCTCAGAGAAGACGCCGTCAAACAATATACAAGAAGAATGCGGAATGAATTCTTCTTGCACTTTATTGACCGGGGGTTCTCAAATGATGAGGAAACGATTAGTCGCGCAAAAGAGTTTGACCTGCCCTTCAAGCAGAAATATATTTGTGCGGCAGGGTGGTTTGATTTTAGCGAAGAGGGATGGAAGCGGTCCGCAAGTCCAGATCAAATGGATACACTGCATGATTTTTTCGAGAAAAGTCTGTTACCCTTCGGTGCTCCGTGTCACCTGTTCACAAAAGGTGACTCGATCATTCTTTTAATCGAAATTGAAGAAGCCGTTAAAGATGTTCAGGCGTTTTCTTCTTCACTTTTAGAAAAACTTCAAATTGGGATAAAAAGAAAGTATGGCAGAACGATCTCCTTTGGTGTCAGCCACATATGTCATAATGTTTTGTTTGTGCCACAAGGCTTTAAAGAAGCTCGTGATTCTCTTGATACCAATAAACTAACAAGCGGGCCTTCCTCCATCAGTTTTTACAGATCCAAAGACGTAAATGAACTGTTGAGACTGCTGCCGGCAAAGGATTTAACCGATTTCTACCATAATACGATTCAGCAATTAAAGCTCGATAATCTAGATGAAGAACAAACACTGTTACAGACTTTATTTGTATATATGGAAACACACTGCCAGATTTCAGAAACAGCCAAACGATTATTCGTGCATCGTAATACGGTCGTGTATCGTCTGGAAAAATGCGAAGAATTACTGGGCATCCCAATAAAAGATCCGGATTTTACTCTACAAATCAGATTAGCACTTCGGATGAAAAACGTTTTGAAGCTTTAATCACATATAAACATTACTTGTTTCTTACATAAAATTGGAGGAATTAAAATGGAAGTCAGCTTACTCTCTGTTCTATTTTTTAGCCTGCTGCTTGGGGCAAAGCATGCAGTTGAACCAGACCACATTATCGCAGTATCCACCCTTGCAAGCCGAAGCAGCACAATGAAAACATCTTCTCTTGCAGGCATTTATTGGGGGATTGGTCACACGATCACACTTCTGATTTGCGGCATTATCGTTATTGGTTTTAAAGCTGCGATTTCAGAAACCACCGCTTTGACACTTGAATCACTTGTCGGCGTAATGCTCATTGTACTCGGAATTCGCGCAATCCGTTCAACAGAAAATCAAGTAACGTCATCCCGCAACGGCACCCACTACGCAAAAGCCATGGGAATTGGTTTTGTTCATGGACTTGCCGGAAGCGCAGCGATGGTGCTGCTTGTAATGAGTACCATCGATACGCTGTGGGAAGGAAGCCTATACATGATTGTTTTCGGCATCGGCACCTGCGCCGGGATGCTGGTGTTCACCAGTTTAATCGGAATTCCTTTTACCTTTAAGAAAAGCACGCTGCAGTGGCAGACAATGCTCAGTAAAGCCGCAGGGACAGTAAGCCTTTTATTCGGGATTTACTATCTGTATCAGCTGCTTGTGGTGGAGGGTCTGGGGAGACTGCTTTTTACACAATAAAAAATCACATCTGCATTTTTGCAGATGTGATTTTTTGAAATTATTTATTCTTCAGCACCTTGTCCAGTTCCTCTTTCACATCTTCTGATACAGCGCCCTGGCTGCCGAAGATCGTGAAAGCTGAGTAGCTTTTAAGAAGGTCTTTTGTTGGTGCCGGAATGGACTTTTCACGAACCAGCAGAATAGGCGCATTCCGATTCGCTGCAAGGACGGAACCTGCAAGGGCATCAGGAAAATTCGTTCCTGTTGCAGCGTATGCCTGTTCCTTCCCCATTAAAAGATTTGTTGTAATCGCTTTTGCCGTTTCATACCTCGTTGCCCCTCCATACCTTACAGGGGCAGGGAACTTCTTCATTACGGGGTCGCTTACAGCGCCGGTGCTGCCCACCACAATGGTTTTCTTTTTACCGGTTAAAGCTTCGAGCGTTTCAGCTGGCACCCGGTCAGCTCTGGTTAAAAGAATTGGCATGCCATTTTTCGCTGCGTAGGGAGAAACAGCGAGGGCATCAGGAAAGTTCAATCCCTGGGCCACTATTGCCTCTTCAGACGGCAGCCGTTCAGCGATTTGTGCTGCTGTTTCAAAACGATTCAGCCCCCCTATTCGCTCAACGGTCAGTCCTTTACTTTTCAGACGATTCTCCACTGCCTGTGACACGGCTCCCTTGCTGCCGAGAATAATCACTTTTTTTGCTTCTAATCTTTCAATCTCTTTTTCGGTCAGTGCATGAAGGCTGGATGCTCTGGTTAAAAGAATAGGTGCATTCTCTTTATAAGCGAGCGGACCTCCGGCTAAAGCGTCAGGGAAATCCGCACCAGTAGCCAAAACCACCGTTTCCGCCTTTTTCCATCCATTTTTGGAGATCGAAACGGCTGTTTCATAACGGTCCTTTCCGGCAATCCGTTTGGCTTCAGTATCTGCATTTGATACTGTAATTTTTTTTTCTTTGCTGCGATTTCCCGCATTATCGGCTGCAATCACAGATAAAACAGCACCTGGCGCCTGATTAACAATCGATACTGTAAATGCTCCATTGCTTGCAGCCTTGCCAGTGCCAAGCACTGTTTTACCAACCTTTACTGTAACGGTTGAAAGCGCCTCTGCGTATCCGGTGACAGCTTCCGCCTCGCTGTTTACAGCATGTACGACTGGCTGAGCGGGAGCTGTAGTATCCTGATCTGATTTGGAGGCTACCCGGTATGCAATTGAGGAACCTTTATCAGCCGGCTGTGTAAATGGATCAGTTACCGGAATCTGTATCGCTCCCCCGCCTCTGAGAGAATGAGGAGAAGAACCAGTATAGCTGCGGCTTTTAACAGCTGACAGTCCGTCTTCCCCCCGGAAGCCGTATAAGCCGCCCGATTCATTGAGATAAAGCGCCTGGCGAAAATCGGTTAAAAATTCTCCCAGTGACTTATTGGAAGAAATGTATTTTTGAATAATCTCCTCCAACGCTTTTGTCCCACTTTTTTTGTTTGCAATTAATTCCTTGTAAATGGAGTCGCCCTGCTGGGTTTGGATCCGAAAATACTGGCCAAATAAGTAAGAAAGCGAGTAGTTGGATAAAACGTCTCCTTCATAATCCCAGTTTAGAAGAGAATGGCCCCTTGGGATGGAAGCAGAACGTTCATAATAACTGACCCTGTCTGAAAGCGGCTCTTTTAAATACATATGCTCAGCAGCCATGGCTAACGCTTCATCCAGCCAGACCTCCATCTCCTCCCCTTTTTCCACCAGGACATTTTGATTAAAGTTCACCATATGCTGGAATTCATGCGCAATAGTTGAATAGGCATTGCTTACATCATAAGAGGATTTTGTAAAGCCCATGGACGGATAGGTATCGATGTAAAAAATTTCAGAACGGTTGGAATAAGGCATATTGTATAGATCCCTGGCATAAAAATACCCGCCTATATAGCCGCCGCTGCCATTGAATCCATCCTGAATATCAAACACCAGGATCGATACCCTGCTGTTTTGATCTACATCTGATTCCCTGGCAAAATTCTTCGTGATAAGAGGATAAATGTTCTGATCAAACTCTTTGCCCATTTCCTTGGCCTGTCCCGAAGTTATTTCATTGTTATGTACCCAGATTTCTCCGCGCTGACCGCTGTATTTCAAAACCGCCTCAATTTGATAATCTTCATTATTCGTATCATTTATTACCCAAAACTTCTTCTTATCACCAACTTTATAAGGTAAAATGTTTTGGTTTTTCTTGATGCCGGATAAAGGAGCATCTGCAGATTTAGGATCAAACATCAGCCGTTTATCGACTCTGTAGGCTTCCAAAGGGAGGGATTCATGTGTTGTCATTTTTTTGTTTAGTTCACTTATTGAAAAGGTCCCCGTTGACTGTGTTTTGGAAGAATTCAATGATTCGTTGCTTATAATAGCTGCCTTGCCGCTTTCGCTCGAGCTTCCCGCAGCACTTTGAACCTGTGAATCAGGTACTAAAACATACACGAAAAGCAAGGTGATAAGTATAGAAGTAAATTTCAACTGGGTACCCTTCCTTCTGACAAATTATTCTTATTTCTATAGTATACTATTGATCTGGTAATTTGTAGGTAAAAAGAAGTGTTTTATTGAAATTTAAAAATTTCACGTTCATTACCGACAGCTAACATTCAAAATTGAATAAAAAAAGAGATTGCAAGTAACCTGGCAATCTCACAATTCCTTCGTCATAAATACACTGTTTGGATCCTCATTGTAATCAGCAAATGGCTCACAATAATGAAAACCAAAACTTTCGTACAGTTTTCTGGCTGGTTCAAAAGCTTTCATAGACCCTGTCTCCAGGCTGATTTGCGTATACCCCCGGCGTTTTGCTTCTGCGAGAATATGCTGCAGAAGTTTTCTGGCTACCCCTTTTCTTAAATAAAGGGAAGAAGTCCGCATTGATTTTACTTCTCCATGCTTTTCATTCAGTTCCTTTAGCGCTCCACATCCGGCTAATTCTAATCCTTCCCATGCACTCCAAAATGTAATATCCGGTTTTTTCAGTGCCTCTGCATCCAGCGCATGAATGCTTCCGGGCGGAGAGTGCAGCGACATCTGATGAAGATGCTCCGTAAGCAGTCCCTCCACCTGTGATCCGCTTAAATCATCCAATCTAATATCCACGATCAACTCTCCCATATGTCAGATTAAAGCACACTCAAGAATTTCCTGATAGAGTTCATTCCAATCAGGCTTATATTTTTCACACTCATCTGGATTTATAAAAATCCTTTTTGATGATTCGTTCTCAGCTTTAAATTCAAAGACCCGCTCTATTTTCATTTTGCAGAATACCTGATACCCTATTCTCGGATAAGGACCGGTTTCTTCCCAGTGCGCATTTTCACTGTGGTCAACACAGATATAGCCAAGAATATCGCAGTCTCCAGCAACATACCCTTCCTCAAACGCTTCCCGCTTCAAGCATTCAATGGGCGTTTCACCTTCTTCAATATGACCTCCCGGCAAATCCCATCCTCTTTTATTTAAATGAACGAAAAGCAGTTTTTCTTCTTGAAAGCAACAGCCATGAACACTCGTGATCAATTCTCCCGGCGGAAGCTTCGCCGTTTGAATCCATGATAATTTCACGATAGCTCCATCCCAGTTGACGCTGATGGCAGACAAATTCAATTCACCTCCGTCTATAACGCAGCATTCTTTATACTATAAATATTTTCATGCTGTTATAAAAGAAGCTAACGGGAAATAATTAAAAATTTCATTATGTTTCTCATTAACAAGGCCTAAAAAAAGAACTTACTTTGAACAAAAACTGTTCAAAATAAGTTCTTACTTTTTACGTTGGTAAAACTTCTAAACGCACAACCAGTATCTGATGATTTTCCATTTCTTTTACTGTCCACTTATGCTTTTCATCACTCAGCACTTCATCGCCTTCAGTAATTTCTTCCATGTGATGCTGCAGCCAGCCGGCAATTGTATCAACTTCTTGTTTATTTTCAAATTCGATACCGAACCGATCCTCCAGGTCTTCCAACAGCAAACGTCCATTAATATTGTATTGAAGCTCCCCTGCTTCTTCAATATCAGGGCGTTCGTCTTCATCAAACTCATCCCTTATTTCACCGACGATTTCTTCAAGGATATCTTCAAGTGTTAATAAACCTGCAGTACCTCCATACTCATCAATCACTAAAGCCATATGAACGCGCTCATACTGCATTTTTAACATGGCATCCTGAAGACGTGTCTGCTCATTGATCAACACGATAAGATGCAGACCGTTTTCTAACTGATAAGAACGATTCTTCACCACACTGGTCAGCATTTCTTTAACATTAACAAAACCTACAATATGATCCTTATCATTATTCTCCGTAACAGGAAAACGAGTATATTGGTGCTCATCTACAATCGATAAAATCTGCTCCATATCCATAGAAAGGTCTAATGTTTCCATTTGAACACGAGGGACCATAATATCTTTCGCTACTCTTTCATCAAATGCAAAAATATTTTCCATGAAGGAAAGTTCTGTTTCATTAATTTCTCCGCTTTGATAACTTTGTGTCATAATAATTTTCAGCTCTTCTTCAGAGTGGGCCTGTTCGTGACCGGCAGGCTGTACCCCAAAGGCACGAAGCAGTAACCGGGCGGATCCATTTAATGTCCAGATGGCAGGAAACATAATTTTCCCGAACCAATACAATGGACGAGCCAGCAGAAGGGTCATTTTTTCAGCATATTGAATTGCCAGTGTTTTTGGCGCTAACTCACCAATTACAACATGTAAAAATGTTACTAAAGCAAAAGCGACAGCAAAGCTAATAATTGTGGAAAGAGACGCTGGGACGCCGATGTCATCAAACAAAGGATGCAGAATTTTTTCCACTGTCGGCTCCCCAAGCCACCCAAGTCCAAGAGCGGTAACCGTAATCCCCAACTGACATGCAGATAAATAGTAATCCAAATCCGTTACCAACTTTTTAACAACTGGTGCCGTTTTGTTTCCTTCTGCAATTAACTGATCAACCCGGGATATCCTGACTTTTACAACCGCAAACTCTGATCCAACAAAAAAAGCTGTTAAACCAATTAATACTGCCACCAAAACAAGATTTAAAATCAATATACTGTCCAATAAGTTCCCCTAAAAAAGGGGATTCACCTCCGAATTTATCTAACTTAATAATGTTGATATCATGTGCAGCACCGGAACCATTTTATACTGTAATTCCTTTGCTACATAGCACTTCTCCTCAGGAGATGCATGCTCAATCGCTGATTTCAGCGATTCTAATTTCTTTTCCAGATGCTCAAGCTCTTCATTCACATCATCCAGCTGGGATACTGAAAGGTCTTTATTTGACTCAGACAATATCTTCTTTATTTCAGGAAGCGTCATGCGGCTCTCTTTTAAGTATTGGATATGTTTGATTTTCTCAAACACCGATTCTGAATAAAGACGGTAATTCGCTTCTGAACGGGTATATGGCAAGAGCCCCATTTGTGTATAATAATCAATCGTACGGGTTGAAAGACCACTGACTTTTGCAACCTTTCCGATCCGTATTAACGCCTCCCCATTATTCTCACCGTCCTCTTATTTTCATATAAATAAACTATACAGCAGAACGTTATGGATTACAATTTTTGATCACTTTATTCCAAATAAAAATTGACTGGCATGAGCGCGGTTTAATACCGTCTGCACACCAGTCATTTGGTTTCTTGCGAAGATCATTTTATTCCGTTTTACCTAACTTTTTATCAAAATAAGCTTTATTGCTTAATATGCTTTTATCATTTGGACGATACTTTCTGGCCTCTTCATTATGGAAATATGCTTTCTCCGCCTCTCCAATCCGGTCATAGCAAACACACATCTGAAGATGCGGGTACCAGGTATGATAAGCAGGATAGCTGAAGCTCCAGCGGTTCTCATCCGGCACGATCTGTGTGGCAAGTGTGTACCAGTATATGGCGGATTGGAATTCTTTCTTTCTCTGAAAATTGTAGCCAATCCTGCTGCACGTTTCAGCCCTTGGTGTTTTGGAAAAGACAAAGGAATGGAAAAGAGATTTAAGTTCGTTATCTAAATCCCCGAGGAAACGGTAGCAGTCTCCCCTGTTGATACAGGCATATATTTTGTCTTCAACCCAGCCTTCTGTCATCTCAATATTTTTTGTATAGGATTCAATTGCTTCCTCGTAATGTCCATTTTCTCTAAGCTCATTGCCATAATAAAAATGATCACGTGCTCCAAAGACGTCCCCTCGTTCAAGTTTCATCTTGTAAATATTTAAATTTCGTCCAACAGAATGGCCTGTTTTTTTGTGAGTAATGGCGATATCTGAATTGATTATGTTCCCTGAAACATTGAGGTAATTGTGTACCTCCCCTTCCCACCTGAAATTTTTAGCTGTCTTTACAAGCCTGTTTCTTCTGTATTGGAGCGTAACATTGCCAAATTCGTCTGTACCTGCATTGTAAAACATTGAAACAGAATCCACTGCGGGATCCAGTGTTTCTTTTAACTTTTTAAGTTTTTTTTGATCCTCTTCAGTTAAAATATCGTCTGCGTCCAGGTAAAAAATATATTCCTTGGTCGCATGACTGAACGATTCATTCCTGGCTGGCGCAAAACCATTCCATTCAGCATGAAATATACGGTCAGTGTATTCTTTTGCAATTTCCACTGTCCTGTCAGTTGAACCTGTATCAACAATATTGATTTCATCAACAATGTCTTTCACACAATCCAGGCAGCGGGCAAGCACATCTTCTTCATTTTTTACGATCATACATAAACTGATTGATACCATTTTCATTCTCCTTTTTCGAGAAATTTTAAGATCTGATCAATTTTTCCTCATCGAATAGATTGTATGATTCGAGGGCTTGTACAGTTTCCCATTACTTAAAAGATTCATGAAAAACCATGAACCTTTGGGTGAAAATTATATTGGAAGCATGCTAAAAGTACAGCTTACATACCGATCCGCAATTTATCATTTTACATGCAAGTGACTATTCATAATCTCCATGCTAAATAATATGTTCAAATTAGAGCATCGAACAAAATATATGTATTAGTTGCTAGCTGGGGGTTAGGGAAAGCCGCTGCTGATCAGCAAGGTGAAAGAAATATTACTCCTTCAGTTCTTTATAGCCAGTTATTATTAGAAAAACTATAAACAAATTGGAGGCCCTCATGGAAAAATTGACTGCAAAATTATTAAGCCTGCTGAACATCGGGAATGTATCCGAAATAAACGAAAATATTATTGAAAAGGACCCAAATGGTAATGAAGTAACTGAAAAATATTTAGTTCAAGCACTTCTCTCTTCAATTAAAGGGAAAGCAGATCAATCATGGTTGTGGATTTGGAGAGGTGCCGCTGATTACCCCTCTAATCCAGTATACGAATCACTGTTAACCGAATTTTTCAAGGATCAAAAAAAAGATCCAAATAAATTAAATGTTCTGCATGGATCGATTGAGATCGCAAACCAAATGCATGCGATTTCGAAGGGGTTATCCACGCATAATGTGAATTCAAAATCCATCAATTATTATCCTTATTATCTGGACTACACCTCTGACTACACGTTAAATTTACTCAATCAGAGAAGCACGCCTGCCCTAAACTCAAAATTAAGAAAGTTAGCCGTAGAACTCATGAATCAATACGATGTATTTCATTTCCACTTTGGCACTACCCTTACGTTCAATTATTCAGATCTTCCTATTTTAAAGGCAGTAAAGAAACCAATGGTTATGCATCACTGGGGAAGTGATGTCAGAATGCATTCCTTAGCTCTTCGCACGAATCCATATGCGCTTGTGAAAGATCGGAATGAGGAAAGAATTATCGAAAAGCTTAAATCATTATCAAGCTCCATAAAACATTGCATTATTCCAGATTATGAATTATTTCCTTATGTAAAAGACTACTATGAACAGGTTCACGTCGTTCCTTCTATGATTGATTTAACTCAATACCCTTCTGACGCTAACCCATCTAAAAATAAACTGCCCTTACTTGTTCATGCTCCAACATCTCCCTCAATTAAGGGAACAAAATATATACTTGAAGCGGTAGAAAATCTAAAAGCAGACTACAAATTCGAATTCAAGCTTGTCCAGGGGTTATCTCATCAGGAGGCAAAGGAAATTTATAAAAAGGCCGATTTAATTATTGATCAGCTTCATATTGGAAGCTATGGCTTATTCAGTGTGGAGGCGATGGCTCTAGGAAAACCCGTTATATGCTGGATAACGGATGATATGAAAAGTCATTATCCAAAGGATCTGCCAATACTATCGGCAAATCCGGATACAATTAAAGCTACACTTGAAACCATTCTAAAAAACCTTGATATGCTGCCTGCAATCGGCAAAAACAGCCGGATTTATTCTGAAAAATACCATGATGCAGTTGTTAACAGTAAGATAATAAAGGATATTTACACTAACTGAAATTAAACATACTAAGATTAGTGGGCATCTTCATCCTTCGATGAGGGTGCCCACTAATTGTTCATCCGTGTTGACTAAAAATCTTTTTAACCTAATGATTTATAACCAACGCAATGATAATATTGCCTATTTCAGTCGTGTTCCATATAAGGTTTATATATTTACATTTCCTTCAGCCATTGTTTTGTTTTCTCAAGTCCTTCGGTCAAAGTATGCTTATTTATCCAGTTCAGTTCCTGTTTAATTTTAGCCGTTTTCATACTCCTTCTCTGGACGACATCGACATTACGTTCCGGATAAAAGTCATTTGTGAGTGCTTGAGTGCCTGTTACTTGCTTGATACTTGAGGCTAGTTGTAATATGTTAGTTTCTTTCCCGGTTCCAACATTGTATTTCTGTCCTAATGCAGCGTCTGATACAGCAGTAAGGATTGTAGCATCAATGGCATCCTCCACATAAGTAAAGTCCCTTGTTTGTTTTCCGTCCCCGAATATTTGATAAGGCAGGCCGTTTTTTGCTGAATCAAAAAACTTTGCGACAACTCCGCAATAAGGATTAGAAATGAGCTGGCCCGGACCATAGACGTTTGAGAATCTTAATGTAGTGACAGGCATTTGATACATATTAAAATAAACATCACAGTAATGCTCTGTTGTAAATTTGCTCGCTGAATACGGCAGTTTAATATTATAGTACGATTCAGGAGTAGGGAGTATTTCCGCATCTCCATAGACGGAAGCAGTTGAAGCATAGACAAATCGTTTAAGATGCGGGGACAGTTCTTTTGCTTTGCGCAGCAGCGTAAAGCCTCCAAAGACGTTCGTATGAAAATCAGCATAAATATTATGAACAGACAGGACAAGATTTTTGCACGCAAAATGGAAAATATAATCAACCTTTGGAAGAATTTTATTTAAAACCGCTTCGTCTGTTATGCAATTTTCATAAAATGTGATTTTATTTGTTGCAGGTACAGCTGCTTTCGTACCAGTGGATAAATTATCAAGGATATAAATATGGTCTGATTTGGGTATCAATGCTTTAACGAGCTGAGATCCCAGAAAACCAGCTCCGCCTGTGACCAACACGTTTCCAAACAATTTAATCCCTCCTCTTCCTATATATTATTTAATGTTAAATTGGCTTTCAGATATGAATTATCCTCTTCTCCTTTTCACACATAATAATTAATCTATTTAAACACACCACGATTAATGTATGTTCAAATTACTAATCATGAGACAGCAATTAACCTTTTTTCGTATTTGTATGCCAGTCTTATGGAATGCGCAGATTCCTCCTCGTTTTTCTTCAAAATTAAAAACCACTAAAGCGGAACAGCCGCTTTAGTGGTTTTTATGTTATTTTATGTTCCGCAAAAGGTGCGGTATGGGCCATGTGAGGGGTCAGATCCTGTGCAGTAGTCCTTCTGTTCAGGTGATTGTGTATAAGGATTGGCTAAAACCTGAATAAGCTGTTCCATTACACCGTAATCTTCCTTATCCACTGCCGCGGACAGCGCTTCCTCCACGCGGTGATTGCGGGGGATGACAGCAGGGTTATTATCCTGCATGAGCTGGCGGGATGAGGCGTTTGATTCAGACTGTCTGCCTGTTCTTTCCTGCCAGCGCTGATGCCATTCAGAAAATTCTTCAGTGTCAAAAAGTCCGCTTTTTTCATTTATTTCAGAGCTCAATGCCCGGAACGTATTGGTATAATCAGCCTCATGTTTTTTCATTAAATCAAGGAGGTCTTCTACAAGGGATTTATCTCCTGACTCTTCATTAAATAAACCAAGTTTTTTTCTCATTTCAATTAACCACTGACGCTCATAGATAGCTGGATATTCAGAAATGGCCTCCTGAGCGATTTTCACTGCCTGCTCCTGATCGTCATGAAGCAGCGGCAGCAGCGCTTCTGCAAAGCGCGCCAGATTCCACCCGCCAATCATCGGCTGATTGCCATACGCATAACGCCCCTGCACGTCTATGGAACTGAAGACAGTGGACGGATCATACTTATCCATAAAAGCACACGGCCCATAATCAATGGTTTCACCGCTGATCGTCATGTTATCCGTATTCATTACGCCGTGTATGAAACCGACCCGCTGCCATTTAGCAATCAAGTCCGACTGGCGTCTGATCACTTCCTGGAGCAGGGAAAGATATCTGTTTTCATTTTCTTCAATATCCGGATAATGGCGTTCCAGTGCATAATCGGCGAGTGCTTTAAGGTCATCAACACTGCCCCACCTCGCTGCATACTCAAATGTGCCAAAACGCAAATGACTGGAAGCTGTACGTGTTAACACAGCACCAGCCAGCGCAGTCTGACGAATGACGATATCGCCTGTCATGACAACTGCAAGACTCCGTGTAGTAGGAATTCCAAGTGCGTGCATCGCTTCGCTGATAATATATTCCCTTAACATAGGACCAAGCGCTGCCCGTCCATCTCCCCCTCTCGAATACGGTGTTTTGCCTGAACCCTTTAACTGGATATCATAGCGTTTATTCGAAGGGGTAAGTTGTTCGCCAATCAGCAGGGCCCTTCCATCTCCAAGCATGGTGAAGTTACCAAATTGGTGCCCTGCGTAGGCCTGTGCAATTGGCAGGCTCCCTTCAGGAACATTATTTCCTGCAAGAACCGAAACCCCTTCTTCACTTTCGAGTGCTTCGCTATTTAATCCCATGGAAGCGGCCAGCCGTTTATTAAAAATAACCAGCTTTGGCGAACTGACAGGGTTTGGTTTCAGTGTTGTAAAAAATGCCTGTGGCAAACGGGCGTAGCTGTTATCAAGCTTCCAACCTGTTTCTGTTCCAGTTTTTTTCTGTGTCATGATATCTCCTTTAGTGTTTTTTGACGTTTAGATATATGAAAGAATTGATTGTTCTGTTATCTGTTAACCGGCAACTTCTGCACTTGTATTATACCCGTTCTATACATAAATGACGCCTTTTTTTGGTATGAGTTTGAGGGCATTTCCATCACTCCATTGATAAGGGAGGAGAAATAGAACCACCAGAAAATTCACATATTTTACTCATTTGCTCACGGAATGTCAGGGCTTTTTTTCCATATAATGATAAAATATAAGTAGATAGAAGACAGTAAACCAGGAGGGATTTAGCATGTCATATTTGGGTGAAAATTTAAAAAGAGTGCGCGAGGAACGCAAGATGTCTCAGCATGAACTTGCCCTGCAGGCCAGACTCGGCATGAAAACGATTGAAAAATATGAATCCGGTGAACAAATTCCGAATACCCAAACGATTCTCAAGCTATCAAGTGTTCTTGACATCCCTGCATCTGAATTACTTGAAAAAGATGGGATGACGCGTCAATCTGCAGACATTGATGCTGAAATGGCAAAGCTGATCAAAGATCTGGGTCCAAAACGCGCCAAGCTAATCCTCCGTACCGCTATAGAATTTTCGGAAGAGGAATTTCTACGGGGCATGCAGTTGCTGCAGGAAATGAAAAGTGAAATATAAAATGGTATATACGTAAAAGGAGAAACACGCTGATATGCTGGGCGTGCTTCTCCTTTTGCGATTGAATGAAAGTTAAGACCCAAAGCTGCCGTTATCCTTCTTTGGAGTTTTGAAAATCGCTTTTCGAAAAACTGTAATACATGCTTTTCACTTCTCTTCCATCCAGCCGATCCAGTATGACTTTTTTATCAAACTGGTAAGTAAATCCGCATTTTTCATTTACTCTTTTAGAATTATGATTAAAGTCGTAATGGCCACACCAGATTACATCAAGATCCATTTCTGTAAAACCATGGCTCAGCACCCCTCTAACAGCCTCTGGAACATACCCTTTTCCCCAATAAGCAGGATTCAGAACGTATCCTATTTCTTTTTGTTTTAGATGGTTCTTGCTCTCATCCGGTTTCCTGCTATGGAGCCCGATGCCGCCAATCACCTTGTTTTCTGCAATGAGTTCGATCGCATAGGTATCTCTTCCATCTATAAACATTTGAATAATTTCTTTACTTTCATCTTGATTTTTATGCGGTTTCCATCCTGCATTGGGTCCTACCAGCTCACTTTTCGCATATTCGTAAAGATCGCTGCTGTCTGTGACCTTCCATTCTCTCAATAACAGCCGATCTGTCTTTATTTTATCCATGGCAAGTTCCCCTTACTTCATTTTTTCAATTATAAAATAATAGCCCCATATTTGGAATGCTTCTCTAAAAGTTAAAATTGACGGGTATACGACGGGACTAACAAATCGCTGAAAAGGGGACGAGTTGACTCCGCTTTTACGTTATAGAGAAAAGAATGATTCAGTTCAAAAAATACCCTTACGAACATGTTTTGTTCGTGAGGGCATTGCTTGGTTATTAAAATTCCTCATAATCTGCAGGGTCCTGATTATTAATCCTGCCATCCGGACGTGTCAGTTGACTCAAAATATTCATTTCCGTTTCATCTAAGTAAAAATCAAAAAGAGATATGTTTTCCAGCTGCCTTTTTGGCGAAGAGGACTTAGGAATCGAGATGGCTCCTAATTGATAGTGCCAGCGCAAAATGATTTGAGAGATCGATTTATTGTGATTATCCGCAATTTTTTGGATTGTGGCGTTTTGCAATACGTCGTTTGCTCTTGCCAATGGGCTCCAAGACTGTGTACGAATATCATTTTCTTTATGCCATAACCGCTGCTCTTCCTGGTTAAAAAACGGATGCAGTTCAATTTGATTTACGCTTGGCTTTGTACCAGTTTCCTTTTCCAGCCGTTCCAAGTGTTCAGGCAAAAAATTGCAAACTCCAATGGAACGAATCAGTCCCCATTTTTTTGCGTCGATCAAAGCCTGCCAGGCTTCAACATACGTATCCTGTTTTGGATTCGGCCAATGAATAAGAAATACATCATAATAATCAAGATTTGCCCGAAACAGAGATTCCTGAATAGCCGTAACTGCTTTATCATACTCCTGATAGCGGCCCGGTAATTTCGAAGTAATCTTTAGTTCCTGCCTTGCAATGGAACTGCGCCGTACAGCTTCACCAACGGTACCTTCATTTTCATAATTATAAGCCGTATCAATCAGCCGATAGCCTGCGTCGATTGCATGATTGATCGCATTAACCCCTTCATTTCCCTTAAGCTTATATGTACCAAGTCCTACCGCCGGCAAGCTCACACCATCATTCAGGGTAATCTCTGGAATTGACAAACTCATCTCACATCACTCCTCTCACTAATAGATTAAGAGTAGCATTTGCGAGAATAAAAAACCAAATATTTGAATTAATTGTTTTATTCGATGCTTTTCCTCTTTATAAATACAGATATCAAAAATGTGACGGCTGATACCCTGAGCATAAAAACAGCTCCGATATAAGCGGCAGCTCCTGCTGCTGAAACCGCCGCGATTTCAACCAGATTAGGCAAAGAAGCCGTTAAGGGACGAATACACCATAAAACTATTAGCATAAACAAGACTGAAAGCAATATTTTACTCAGGTCCATCATCAATTCTTTTTGATTGGATTTATCCATTAATTTTGTAAAAAGATAATAGCTTGCTATAAAGTAAATGAACGCCACAAAAGAAGAAGCCAATGGAATCCCCATATAACTGTCCATCATGTTCGTAAAGATATAATTACATATACCATTCAGCAGGATCGACAAAATGCCTATCCTGAAAATAACCTGCCCTTTGTTCATCGCATAAAAGCCCTTATTTAAAACGGTTTGCAGGCTAAAAAAGAGAACCGATCCTATGTAATAGTAAGCAACGGTTGTGGTCGCTTCTGTTGCCTCTTTTGTAAACGCTCCTCTTTGATAAATGGCTTCTATAATACCGGGCATTAGCCAGACCATGCCGGCCAACGCCGGAAATAATATCAGCGACATGGTTGATATTCCTCTTTGAAGGCCCATTTTAAATAATTTTTTATTGTTGGAAGTCTGCGCTTTGGACAGCATTGGGAAGATCATGGTGCCAATGGTAACGGCAATAATTGCTTGCGGAAAGTGAACCAGGTTCTTTGCAAAAGTTATATAATTCACTATCCCTTTGCCGTAGGGGCTTGCAAAGGCATGATCAACGGTTAAATTAATCTGTCCTATCATTGCAGTAACCGCTACAGGAATAAAAATAAGATAAAAAGAACGAATCTCTTTCCTGTCAAATTTCCATCTTAATGAGTAAGTTCCTTTTGGTACAAAAAAGAGCATTTTCAATAGTAAAGACAGAATCGTCCCTGCAAGATATCCGAAAGCCAAAGAGTAGACGCCAATCGTTGAAGCAAAGAAAACGGCTGCTGTAATGGAAGATGCCATCACCAGGATTTGTGACACAACAGAAATAGCAAACCGGTGATTCGCGTCAAAATAAGCCTCAAGTACAGCGTTCATGCCTACAGCAACGATAGAGGAAAAGAAAATGATCGTAACAAAAACAGCAATATCTGTTCCTTTTTCATCTAATCCATAATAAATAAACGGAATGTACAGAGGAGCAAATGCCGCTCCAAGCGCCGATATAACTAAGCTGACAATGGCCGTGCTTCTCATAACCTGTGATAAATGATAGGCGCCCCTTCTGTTTTCCAGGGCATTCATATAAGTTGGCACCAATGCATTTTTCATGCCGGTATTCAAAAATAGAATAACGATATTGGTAAATGTGAAAGCAATGGTATAAGCATCTGCTTCAATGCTGGTGCCAAAGTAAAAAGCGAATACCATATCTCTGATGAGTCCGGATATTTTTAAAAACAAAGTTGCAAGTATGAATAATAAACCTGCTAATCCCAAATTCTTCACATCAACGAACCTCAACTTTCTTGACTCCACTCATCCAGCGGTTTTAAACTCTCTCAATCCTCTGTTTCATTGACAATAAGTCGAATTATGGGATTATTTGAAAGAAAACAACGATATTTGTTAAACGATTTTTACAGGAAATTTATATGCGTTGTCGAAGTTATGTTATAAGGCACTATGAACCAAAAACTAGACAACATAGAAGGAAGGCGAATCGTATGTTCATGAATAGTCTATTTAAACGGATGCCTCATTCCGAGCAAAGTATGTGTGAAAAAAAGCTGACGATAGTGATGAAGCAGTTGAAAATTGACTATTTTAATTTTAATTGGGATCGCAACAGCTGTTATATTGAATTTAATTATCATGATAGCTCTTACAAACTGATGCATTCCATTGAAAAAGCAAGGAAACGGGGCGTTGTTTTACGGAACGGTTTGGAATGCTTAATTGAGCTGACCAGTTCACTTGAAGATCTTTGCGTCATCATTGATAGAGGAACGTATAATTTCGAGACCTGGATAGCCGGCATGAAACAATCGACTCCTCTTCAAGAATCAGCACCGTCTCAAGAGGCAACATTTCAGGAAGCAACTGCATTTCAAGAAGCCGCAGCGTCTCAGGAAGAAATTCAAATTGCCGAAAAACCTGTTGAGGAAAAAAACTCCACTGAATTTAACCGGCATGAGCAGCTCATCCCGTTTGCATCCAGTTCCACAATAAGAGAATTTGACCGAAAACAAATCACCCAACGCAAGGGACGTTAGTTAGCAGCCGAAAATGTGAGAAGCCATTGGATAATAAAGCTTATGCATTCAGACATTTTCTAGCCTCTTGTCTTCCAAGGGGTTGTTTTTTATTGTTCTGCGCAGCTACAAACATTATATTTTGCGAAAATATCTTAAGGAAATGTAGTTTTCCTCTTCTTCATTGGCATAACCATTCTGCTCATGTTTTAAATGAAAACCTCTTGCTTCATAAAATGGAATCCCTTTTGTATTTCCTTTTTGGACCGATACCCATTGCTCGTTTGCATTAAATTCCGCCTTTTGCCGATTGGTAATCGCATCTAACAGCTTAGTTCCTATCCCTTCATTGCGCCTTGAGGGGTCCATGTATAATACGTAAATTTCTGCTGTACTATCGCTAATCATTCCCCCGCCGCCAGCACCAACTACATGGCCATTATCCAACGCAACATAATAACCGCCCCAGTCCTTGCTTATGTTCGCTACTTCCACCGCTATTCTTACAGGATCGTAAAACTCTTTTATCACTCTTTCAATATATTCATTTGTGTGTGTGTCACTGTACGTTGCACGGTACCCTGCAGCGCACACAGCAGATATTCCTTGAACATGGGTTAAATTTGCTTTTTCAATTTGAATCATCACCAATTCCTCCCTGACTCGTTTTTTAGTCATGGCTGCAGTGCTGTTCTATTTCCAAATGTCGTTCAATTTATCCTTATAGAAATTAATAGCTTTTCGATAATTCAAGATCTCTTCATCCGATGTCGTTTCAGTCAGACAGGACAGCACAATTTCCATTGCTTTCTGGTGTTCATTTAAATTATGTAAAGTCATGGAATAAAACACCTGAATAGCTCGATTATCGGGGAACAGCTCCAGCCCTTTTACAAAAATGCCCTTCGATTTTTCATACTCGCCAAGAGCCCTGAATGTACTCCCCAGTCCCACTATTGCTCCCTCTAATTCTTTACCGGACAGCCCAAGATCAATTGCACGTTCATAATAGGGAACTGCTTTTGATTCCTCTCCCCGCGCATCAAAACTCCACGCATATTGATAGTTAAGAAATGCATCGTTTGGAGACGCACGCAGCAGCATTGAGAATAACTGATTTGATTCCTGAAGCTTGCCTTCTTTTCGCAAATTAATGCCATGCTGCCGTTCACTTTCCATCATCTATGTCACCGCCATACCTGTCCACCTAATCAAGCTGAACGATTCTTCTGCCGACCAATTTTAACATTTACCAATTACTAGTATAGTAAATTAGACCAACAAACAAAAAGAGGAAATTTTACTAATTATTTTACAAATCGCTATATAAAATTATTAAAAAAGATTGAGGAATAAAACATCATTAAAATGCCCTCATGAACAAGACATGTTCATAAGGGCTGCTTGCAAAACTCATATTCTGGAGCAGGAATTCAACGGTTGCTTTAAGAGAATTTCTTTTCCCCGCTTTGACCAGTCTCGATGACTTACACAAAACCGGGGGATAACAAATGCTTACGGCGATAAACGCTTAATACAATTCCGATCATGAACGCATTTAACATGGTGGGCATTAGTCCATAGCTGATAAAAGGCAGAGCAATAGAGGTGATCGGGAGAAAACCAAGGACCATTCCTATATTAAAGATTAGCTGCACAAGGTACAGCGTCATGGCCCCGATTACAAGCAACTTGCCAAAGCCGCTTAACTTATTCGCTATCCCAAGCATCCTCACAGCGAGAAGTGACAGAATCATTAAGAGAACTAAAGCAAATAAATAACCATGGTAGTAGGTTAAACTGACAAAAACAAAATCAGTATGAGCAGCCGGAATAAATTCAGCATTTCCCTCTGCTCCAAACCAGCCAGCAGCTGAAAACAGCTCGCTCAGCCTTATATAGATAAATCCAGCCCCTTCAGATTGAGCTTGCGGGTTCATAAATCCCATAATCCGGTTCAACTGATATTCTTCGGCCCTGTACCAAAAAAACAGACCTGCTATAAGCACGGCACTTAACGGTATAAAAGTGATCAGCAGCTTATTTTTTCTGACCATTCCGCTCCACCAGACCATGATGAATACCATCACGGAATACAAAAATGGTGCAGTGAGATTTGGCAGCAGAAAGAAAAGATAAAGAGGCAGTAAGTACAGCAGCCCAAGCTGCCAAAGCTTCAGCCTGCTGTCAGCAAAAAATGAAGCCCAGGCAAGATAAAAGAATGGAAGAGCCATCAACGCCTCAATGGTAATTGGACCAATTTGAATAAACGCTTGGCCATTGATGTAACTGTTAGAAAAAAAGTGAATCATTAATAGAATGGCTGCCCCGGTAAAATAAAATAAAAAGCCCAGTTTTTCAGCTCTTCTAAAGTCAATTACCATTACACCTAACGCTACTGCAGTGCCAAGAATGACAACCATGCCTTTATTCATAAGGAAATGGTTCACGTCCATCGTGCCTGCATTTCCCAGTGACAAAACAGGCACGAAGCTAAGTCCTAATACCGCTGCCAGCAAAATGAGAATGAACCAGTCTATTTTTGGGCGGTGAAGCTTATTTAATTCCTGTCCGAGCTTCGACGGGTTTCCCATTTGCTGAACCGCCCTGTCTTCAGCCTCATTCTCACTTAGCCCCTTATCCTTCCAGGTGTTCTTTGCTTTCGTCAAATGAAAACGCAGTTCATCCGAAACAAAGCGCTTTGCTTCCTTTGACTTAATATTATTTGTCACTTCTTTTAAGAAGAGGTCACTTTTTTTGTTCAACCGTGTTTCACCCCTGTAGTAATTTTTTTAAGGCAAATGCTTTTTTGTCCATGCTTTTATCTTCTTTTTGTAAAGCTTTTCTTCCCTTTTCAGTTACTTGATAATATTTATCTCCCGAACGATCGAAGCTGGATTGTACCATCTCTTTTTGTTCAAGACGATGAAGAAGCGTGTATAGAGAGCCTTCATTGTTTTCGAATCGCCGAATGCCCCTTGCCCGCAGCAGCTGCGTCAGTTCGTAACCCGTTTTTTCTGTAATAAGCAACTGAAGCACCGGCACAAAAGGATCATTTTGTATTTCATGT
This sequence comes from Jeotgalibacillus sp. S-D1, assembly GCF_004358665.1. Lineage (GTDB taxonomy): Bacteria > Bacillota > Bacilli > Bacillales > Jeotgalibacillaceae > Jeotgalibacillus. The sequence continues at coordinate 277,554 of NZ_SMZR01000002.1, forward strand.
GTTTGATTAATTTTTTCATGGATCTTTTTACGATGCTCTGCTGAAAAATTCAGCTGCTCAAAGCTGCTGTCCATTGATTTTTTCAGCCTTTTTAAACGGTCTTCCATCTCTCATTCCTCCAATCTGTCTTTTAGGAGTTCCTTTGCTCGTCTAAGCCTTGTTTTTACTGTATTTTCTTTCACTTCAATGACAGAAGCAATCTCTTTAATAGACAATTCTTCATAATAAAACAGATAAATCACTTCCCGGTATTTCATCGGCAGTTCCATCACAGAAAGAACCAGCTGCTGATCCTCATCCTGCCGGATTACCAATTGTTCAACACTTTCTTTTTGTGAGTATGTGACAAAACACTCCTGGTCAGACGGTGTGACATTCCGGTTGTACCAGCTTTTTAAGTAGTCCTTGCAATGATTGATCGCAATTCGCCATAGCCAGGTCCGCAACGACGATTTTCCTTTATATGTATGAAGAGCACTAAAGCATTTAACGAATATATCCTGTGTCAAATCCTCAGCGAGCTCCCTATTGCGTACATAGGAATAGGCAAGCTGCAGAATTTCCTGTCCATGCCTATTCATTATTTCATCGATAAGCACTTCCTTATCCTCTGCTTCAATTACCGCAGCCGTTAATTCTTCCACATCCACCCCCCCTTTCAAATCATTAGACGACTCACTTACTGGAAAAGTTTTTAAAAACAAAAAAAGATCCAGCTCTATAACTGAACCCTTTTTATCCATTCATCGAAAAGAATAATTGAACGCCCATGAAACAGATCACATAAAAAATTAATCCTCCGGCAATCGAGAATAGCATTAGCCTCTTACACTTCAGGCGACTTATCTCCCCCTTACGATAAGCTATTCTCCCAAGCTTAATTAAATGGAAGACTGTTAACGAAACCAGTATAAACACAGCAAAATAAAATAGCAGGATTTCCAATCTTGCTCCTCCTCAAGCCTTGTACCAAGCAATTTATATAACTTATTGCCACACCTCAATATTAAATTTTGAGTTTTACATCGACCAGTGCGCCCTTTTTCACATAGTTGATAATTTTTACAGACTCTGTCTGAACCCGTTCTCTCCCGCTCTCACTGAGAAACCAATTATCTTTTCTTGTAATTCCATCGTTAGCAGGACACAGGGTAAACTTAATCCAATTTGGCATATAGGTTTTTAATGTCAAATGCAGCCTCCTCATATGATAGGAGGTGGTAACAACCAAAAGCCGGTCAATATTGTGCAGATGGAATGCGCGGTCCAGTACCAGAAGGGAAGCGAGTACGTTTTCTAATGTATGCAGTGATTGATCTTCAATTAAAATGTCTTCTTCTGGTACACCCAGTTTTATGGCTTCGTTTTTTAAGGTGATGGCTTCGGTAAAATGAGTTCCCTCCCACTTTACACCTCCGGAAAAAAGAATCTTGCTTCCTCTCCCCTTTTTGTAAAGCTCCACTGCCTTGGGTAAACGGTACTGAACAGCGGAAATGCTGCCTGCAACAAAAATACAATCTCCAGATTTCTTATTATCCCTTATTCCCGTAAATAGCAGGTTTGTCATTTGACTGTCTGTAAGATGCTCACCGTCCAATTTAGATATATACATTTGTCCCCCCTGGTATTAATAAACTAAACTGCACCTTCTGCCTGATACCTTATCATTGCTAATTTCCATAATTTACACAAGACCCTGTTCTGTTTCTCCCTTCAATAATAAACCTCTTTTTTTCACATATCCTATAAGAATAAATCCTTTGGGCAAAGGGTGATAAGTATGAGGAGAAAGCGGCAAAGACGTCTTATGCTTCTTATATTGGTCCCTGTTTTCGTCCTGCTTGGCTTTTTAACGAATATTTCTTTCAATTTTTTCTCCGCGGGCTATCAAACTGAAAAGCTGGTCAATACTTTCTATACACTTGAACAGGATGGCGATTTTTCCGATTCCTGGGAGCTCCTCCACCCCTATATGAAGGACAGATGGAAAAAGGGAGCATTTATCCAGGATCGGGCCCATGTTTTTATTAATCATTTTGGAGCGGAAACCTTTCAATTTACCGTAATAGAAGGCGATCGTATCGATGGATGGAGCATGTCACAGGACCTGCCGCCTGTTGACTCTGCGTATCAATTCACTGTTACTCAAACGTATCAGGGGAAGTATGGAAAGTTCAGCTTTATACAGGAAGTATATGTGGCAGAGGATAATGGAGAATGGAGAATTTTATGGGATTATAATTAATTGTTCTTTTCCCACCCGGACTTCGGTCCTTTTTATTTTGCGATGAATAAAAAAAATAGCACTGCTAAGAGTGCTACCTGCGATCTACCTCTATCGTCCCTGACCTATTTAAAAATAAACCTTTATCTTCACCAAGTCCCGGATGCTGTCATCCTCTGCACTGCGTGTATAAACCCAAAGCTCTCCCGTAGTTGCAGTAGGAGTCTTATCAAAAGGCACAGCGGCTGTAAAGTTACCGTACTTAGGCGCCCCTTCATCAGCTGTTGTAAAACGCTCATTCGAAACAATCACGCCATTTGCATCTCTCAGCTGATATAAAACACTGGCTTCAAAGGATCTTGCTTTTCCTTCCAGCTTTTGATTTGTTGCGACCTTGGTTCCCGGCAGCGGCGTCCAAACAACGATATTTAAAGAAGTGGGCAAAGGAATAATCAGATGATATTCCGGCCAGACAAGATCCGCCTGAAAACCTGGCCGTCCCTCATTGGCATTGGTGATAGCTGCCACAGAAATCCCGTACCTTCGGGAAATGGTGGAAAGTGTATCTCCCTGCTGCACTTGATAGACAAATGCAGGTACCAGCAATTCCTGATTAACGGTAATCTGATTGGGGTCGGCAAGATCGTTAATCCCGGCAATCAAATCACCGAATGCTGTAAATACCGCAGCAATTTTATTAACCGTATCGCCGCCTTCGACCACATAGGTCACTTTTGGGGTTGTGGCAAAACTCGGCACTACAAGTACATCTCCGGGGAAAATCAAGCCGGGATCCGTCACCGGTTCATATAAATGATTGGCCCGCTCAATCGCCTCCACCGTGCTTCCGAACTTTCGTGCGATCGAATAAATAGTATCCCCTGCACGTACCGTGTAAATATAGCTCTTCTTTAAAACGATTGCCAAATATCCTCACTCCATTTCATTTTAGAAACATTTATATCTATGCCTCGCATCTGAAATGATGTAAATTAAGCGAAAAATAATTTGAATGATTACGCTTTGTGGCCGCCAATCAATTTTGCCCGCTTTAAAGCTGTTCCTGCCGGTGTATAGGAGACCGCTCTCAATAGGGCTTTTGAGCCGTATTTATTGCGGATCGCATCCATCGTGTAGCCCAGCTCGATTTCCTTCGCCTTGCGTTCATTAAATAAATCAAGCTGCATATTGGTATCGTCTTCTATAGAAGAAAGGGTAATGCTTATCTTTCTGACTGTTTTATTAGTATAAAACTCACCAAACAGCCCCAAGCATACCTGATAGATTTCTCTTGTAATATTCGTCGGATTCTCTAAGCTTCTTTCCCGTGAAAACCCTCCGCCAAATTCATCCTTGCTGTATCCAATTCCCAGACTGATGGTTCTGCCGGCTTTGCGTGCATCACGCGCCCGCTTGGCGACATCCTCGCACATCTCCAATATGACATGCTTCACTTCCTCCGGATCCGTATAGTCACGCATCAGTATCTGGCTTTTCCCGTAGCTTACCTGGGGTTTTTTTTGAGTGGTCGACGCCCCGGAAAGATCACTTAAATCGATGCCCCATGCATGATAATAGAGCTGATTGCCAAGTACGCCAAATTCTTTTTCCAGCACTTCCACCTGATGATTCGCTAATTCACCGATTGAAAAAATCCCCATGCGGTTCAATCTTTTTTCCACACGGCGGCCTATGCCCCACATTTCAGATAAAGGCCGCACCGTCCATAATTTTTGCGGAACATCTTCGTATTCCCAGCGCGCAATTCCATTTGGCGCTTTTTTACTTTCCAAGTCCAGGGCAAGCTTGCTCATCAGCGGATTGGGGCCTATTCCAACGGTACAAAATAGCCCAAATTCCTTTAACATGGCTTCCTGAATCATGCGTGAAATTTTTTCGGGGCTGCCCCACAGACTCTCCACCTGATCGAGCCGCAGAAATGATTCATCCACTGAATAGGTATGAACGAATTCCGGGGGGACAAACCGCCAGTATAATTTCGTAATTTCAACGGACATTTCAAGAAATTCCCGCATTCTGGGATTCACAATATGAATCCCCAGACCAGTAGGGATTTCATACAATCTTGAACCGGTTTTAATATTAAAGTCCCTTTTTAATGCCGGTGACGCTGCAAGCACGACACTTCCGGGTGCATCGGTATTTCCGACAACTGCCAGGTAACAGGTTAAAGGATCAAGATTCATCATAACCGCTGCGCAGCTTGCGTAAAAAGACTTCATATCCACACATGCATACACTCTTTTGGGGTAAACTGAATAATCCATCGTCCTCACCTACTCTTCTTCTAACTGAATACAATCACTTAGTACGTTTACTGCGGTTAGGATATCAAAAGGAATCATGACCTTTTGCTGATTCAGATCATTAATCCGATAATGCCTTTCATTGTAATCAATGAAATACACAAAACCCTGTACGGAGTGGGTGGATCCATCTTGAAAATAATGATATTCAGTTAATAAATTGTATTCCATTGCTTCATGAATACTAATTTCAATGTCGTGCAGGGTCTGTTCATCAATGACAGGCTTCTCCGCTTTTTCATAATTTACTCGGGCTTCACTTAGCAATTTAGCGTATTCAGGCAACATCATGGCCGACTGCCATTTTATATTTCCTCTGTCTTTTAACATGTCAAAGACCTCCTCGTTAAATCACCATTTTTTCTTTTTGAATCACAGAAACAAAGGAAAGAATGTTGTTGTAGGAAAAGGTGCGCTGAGTTTTGCGTAAAAAGCAATAGGCGACCATGGAATGATCGTTTACTTTTAAGACGGTGATCCGCCTTTGGCTGATCTTTCCGCTGTTGGCGAGGTAGATCATTTCCACCACCTGTTTTTTCTCCATTGCACGCAACATATGATTTTTCACTTTGCTCCCTCCTTTCTTTATATTATAGAACAAATGTTCTGTTTGTATACATAAAAATAAATCCTCACCATCCAGTAAGATCCAATTCGTCTTTTTATTCCTCCCAAACAACGGAAGGAACGAATGAAAATAAGCTTACTATTGGTATCAGAATGCGTATGTACCCTATGATTCGCCTTATTTTTTCAAATTTTGCAAATAATCAATAAAAATTATATAATATACAGCATCTGTTTTTCACAATGGGAATTTTTATTAAGGCAGGTGAAACGAATCGTTCAGGAGTGATGGATGAAAACCGTAAAATGGAGGAATGAATTGGAGGAATGAATATGAGTTTACAGACGGAACAAACGCAGGAGGAAGAACCCTCCGGACAGACGGTTAAAAGAAAATGGGAGATGCCCGATACATATGTAATTTTATTTTTGGTTTTATTAATGGCCGTCATCGCCACCTATATTGTTCCGGCCGGTTCTTTTGATCGGGAGATGGTCGATGAGGTTGAGCGGGTCATCCCAGGGACATATAGTGAGGTCGGTGAAAATCCTACAGGATTCATGGACATTTTTCTGGCACTGCAGGCAGGAATGGTGGAGTCAGCAGGTTTGATTTTTTTAGTTTTATTTGCAGGCGGAGCATTTGAAGTAATTGAACGATCAGGGGCCATTAAGGGAGGAATTCTGCGGGCGGTACAAAAAACAAAAGGAAAGGAATTTTTTCTGATTGCCTTCGTTTCCTTGTTATTTGCCATCGGGGGAGCTGTAGGTGCTGTTGCAAACTCCGTCATTCCTTTTGTGGCAATCGGCGTCATCATTGCACGCGCCCTTAAACTTGATGCCATTGTGGCAGTGGCGATCACATTTGGCGCGACATTCGCAGGTTTTAATGTAGGTTTTCTCAATCCTTATACAGTAGGAATTGCACAATCGATCGCGGAAGTTCCGCTATTTTCAGGCATGCTGCTGCGCATTATTGCATTTGTCGCGATCGTTGGAGTTACCATTTGGTATACATGGGCATATGCAAAAAAAGTGTTAGAGGATCCTTCAAAAAGCCTGATTGGCGTTTTGGATTCGAGCTCTTCTGACGGGGAGGACTTAAAGGCTCCGTTTACCGTCCGCCATAAAATTATTCTTTCTTCTGTTGGCATTGCGCTCGTGTTTTTTATTTTCGCCACGATTCAATATGCATGGACGGTTGATCATATGGCGGCGTTCTTTATCATTATCGGTCTGGTAGCTGGGGCCGTTGCAGGGATGAACTATAACACGATTGCCATCACTTTTTTAGATGGCTGCCAAAAACTGGTGTATGGGGCGTTGATCATCGGCGTGGCAAGAGCGATTTTAATTGTCATGGAAAATGCGGCGATTCTTGATACTTTTGTGCACACCTTATCCGTACCGTTAACAGGGCTCTCCCCTGTATTTGCAGCTCTTGGCATGTTTGCAGCAAATGCAGGAATGAATTTCCTGATTCCATCCGGCAGCGGCCAGGCCATGATCGCCATGCCCATTTTGTCTCCGCTGGCAGATATGATCGGTGTTACAAGACAGGTTGCTGTGCAGGCATATCAATTTGGAGATGGATTTACGAACAGTATTTTCCCTACTTCAGGACCGCTGATGGCAAGTTTGGCCGTCGCAGGCGTTTCCTGGATCAAGTGGACAAAATGGATGCTTCCCCTTCTGCTAATATGGACCGTCATCGCTGTTATCATGCTGGTTTTTGCTGTGATGACCGGCTGGGGTCCGGTTTAATTGAGTTGTTGTAACTAAAAGAGGATAGGACAAACCCCCATAAGAAGGCTCTCACAACAAAAGTTTGTGAGAGCCTTCTTTTTATCTATGTTCAGAATCAATTGTCTTTTTCAGATCACCCAATAAGCTATTGAGCGAAGGTTCATTGCAGCGGAAGGTGGCGACTCCAGCGGGATGTAGCGGGAAAGGTGAGACACTGAAGATGCGCAGCATCAAAGTGGCTCACCCCCGCCCCGCGGAAAGCGCCGCCTGCAGCGGAAATGAACCGTCCCTTTTTCTGAGAAATAATCATTTTATCCATTATTGCCTGCCACCTTTTCAATACAACTTATTAATCGATCAGATCTTCAATCGACACCCATGCCTTTGTCTCAGATGACTCCGCCACCGCAGCAAGCACTGCCTGATTGCGAACCCCATCTTCAAAATTAGGCTCCATCTTATCCCTGTTATCGATTGCGTTCAGCATGTCAGCAATTAAATTAATAAAGGTATGCTCATAGCCGATGATATGACCGGGCGGCCAATAATTACCGGCATATGGGTGAACGTCTTCTGTACAGTGAATCGACCGGAAGCCTTGAAGACCAGGCTCATCCTCATGGAGATAAACCTCAAGCTCATTCATTTTTTCCATATTCCACCGTATGGACCCTTTTTCCCCGTTAAGTTCAATTCGATTTCCATTTCGGTTTCCTCCGGCAAAGCGTGTGGCTTCAAAAGTGCCTACTGCCCCGCTTTCGAATCGGGCAAGAAACAGACTTGCATCATCTACATCCACCTTGCCGGATGTTTCATCTGATGTGCATTCTTTTGTCATGGGACGTTCTTTTATAAACGTTTCCAAAATTCCGCACACTTCCTTGAATTCACCTGCCAAAAACCGGGCAAGATCGATGCTGTGTGCAGCCAGATCGCCATGGGCGCCGGATCCGCTTACTTCTTTGCTTAATCGCCACACCATTGGGGAGTCAGGATCCATCAGCCAGTCCTGCAGATACTTGGCTCTGACATGATAAATCTTTCCAAGCTTTCCTTCATCAATAATCTTTTTCGCCCATTGCATAGCAGGAGTAAAACGATAGTTGTGGTTAATGACATGAAGTACATTGTTTTCCTCAGCCGCTTTCAGCATTTCCTTCGATTCTTCAAGAGTGATGGCGAGAGGCTTTTCACAAAATACATGTTTTCCCGCTTTAGCAGCAGCAATGGCAATTTCTGAGTGGAGATTATTTGGCGTTACAATGTCGATCAAATCAATATCATCGCGGGCAATCAGCTTGCGCCAATCCGTTTCATAACTGTTCCAGCCCATTTTTTGCGCTGCATTTTTAACCGCTTCTTCATTTCGTCCACAAATGGCCTGCATAACGGGTTCCACATTCGTATCAAAGTAAAATGGCACATCACGATATGCATGGGAATGAGCCTTCCCCATGAACTTATAACCAATCATGCCGATGCGAACTTGCTTTTTTTCCTTTTGCATGCCTATTCCTCCATCCAACTGCGCGCATCAAGAACCATTTTCCAAATTAGTTGGCAGTTGGTAATCTATTCCCTTTACTGCCGACGCTCAAAACCCATAAAAAGCATTTATTGTAAACAGTATTCAGCTGGAAGAAACCCTGATAACCTGAGTTTTTGCCACTAAATCGTACAGGGATCTCTTTTTTTTCGTAAAAATGGCCGTCAAAATATAGGCAAACATGAGCGCATAAACGAGACCTCCGATAAGGTAATAATTTAGTGGGACTTCCCCGCCAGCCGTATAAATCAACCGGTATACAAGATAATGCGACAGCTCCCAGGGTAAAAATTTCAGGATGGTCCGGAACGCTCCATGCAGCACGGAAAGAGCTGCCCCCTTGTCATCAACCACACGGATTCCGGTTTTCTTTTTCCCAAAAGACTGTCCCCCAATTACCGAATCGCTAATAATAAAATATAGCGACACAGGCAGGGTTACCAGTAAGAAACCTGAAAATTGAGCTTTAATGAGGGAGCCGTTAAATAATTCTTTCAGGGATGGAAACAGCAGCAGGTTCACAAGAAAGAGTCCAATCAAATAAGCTAAAATGAATAAATAATCAATCATGAAAGCTTTGAAACGAAGCACAATTCCAGCATTCATTAACATGACCTCTTTCAATTGCGATTGTTAATTTTTTCGTTAAGCAATCATTCTGAAAAAGCGGATATAAATAGCTGGTTCTAACATATTGAGTTCATAGCTGACCGTGTGCTGGACAAAAGAGGCGGGCGATTTGCCGGCTTCCTTCAGCTTTCCTGTACTCTTTTTACATGTTTGCGAATCAGACGGATCTGTCCCCGATGATTGAGCTCATCTTCATATACATGAAACCAGCGAAAATAGTTATTGGCAAAGTGATTGGGACCAAACGGCGAGACCTCATCCAGCCAGGCATCCTCTTTATGCTTAAACCGCTCCAGCGTTCGCTCCCGAACCAGGCTTAATTGTTCCTTATAAAATTCGATCTCTTTTCCATATATTTTTTCGTGTGCCTTTTCCCCAAGACCCAGCCCAGATTCCAGCTTTTGCAGTTCTTCATCGGTTGGATGCCGGTTATCAAAAGTCATAATCTGATAGACTTCTTCCACACAGGCCATATGATAGAGCAGGCACCCGATTGAATTGCCACTTCCCTCTACGCGGTAATCAAGCTCAACAGCAGTTAAATCGGCCACCTCTTCAAGCGTCGTCAATCGGACGTAGTCCATCATGGAAAGGAGTCTGCCAATCTCCGGCGTATACCCTTCTTTTTGCTCGACAATAAATCGTTTATCCTTTGATTCCATTTATACACTCCTCTCATCATCTTTTCTATCCTGCTACATCCCTTCTAGCTGCTTTTAAAAAAATCCTTTTTTTGAATAATAATTCTTTAGATGATCTCTGTAATATCATTTATGTATATTTATATTCTTGTGAAAGATAGAATAGAAATTTTTATTTGTTCTTTAGTGATGTGAGTTAGAGTCATAGGATTTGAAAAAGAAACATTTTAACAGATTGAATTATCGGAGATTCTACCGCGCGGTGATGGTAAAATGAAAGCCGCTAAAAAGAAGATCAAAAATTAATCTTCTTTTTAGCGGCTTTCATTATGAAGAACTCAAATTGAAATTATCCTCTGATCGTAATGAATTGGCAGAAGCCCGTCTCAGCTGGTCTCCATTTCTTTATCATACAATCCTCTTCGAATAAGGTTTGCTGTGACCGGCTGTTTTTCCACTTCACGGGCCCACACGGATAATTGTCCGATATGGTGAATTTCATGAGCAATGACGTGGCGCATTACCTCTCCGTGCCTGAAGCTTTCCGTCTCCCCTTCTGAATTGGATTCTGAAAAAATCAGGGAGTCCATATCGCTGGTCCAGGCTTTCACAAAAGGTTCTATTTCATCGTGATAGCGTCTTGATAGGCTCTTAATTTTTTCTAAGCTGGCGAACGCTGTAAATGGCGGCTCTCCAAGGTCAGGCTTACCCTGCAGTCCCCGAAGCCAGCTGTATTCGACATCGATAATATGGAAGAGCGTATATAAAATGCTTCCCACACCGCCAACCCGGTCCTTTAACAATTCTTCTTCCGGTACTGCTTCACACCAGGCAAACCAATCCTCTCGAACCTGCCAGTTGTATTCAAATAACTTCAACATTGGAGACCCTCCATTACATAAAATTTTATTATCCTGTGCCACTTAGTGCACGGCGTCCTATTCATAATTCTATAATTCTCCATGAATCTGCAAAATCCTTTTTCTGTAGGGGTTAAATATGGGGCAGCACAGCTCCAGAAACATTCTTATAGCTTCATTTTTAATCCTTCATGCGATGCCACAAAACCTAAATGTTCATAAAAACGCAAAGCGTCTTCGCGTTTTTTATCGGTTGTGAGCTGAACCAAATGACACCCGCGTTCTTTTGCGCGCTGAATTGCAAAGCGTATAAGTTCCTTCCCTATCCCTTTTCCACGCTCAGAAGAAGATGTTCTAACGCCTTCAATCGTCGCTCTCCATGCCCCTTGATGAGTGATATAAGGTGTAAATGTAATCTGCTGAACGCCTATTACTTCATTTTCACGATAGGCGACGATTAACTCATTATTCGGATCAGATGAAATGGCATTAAATGCTTTTATGTAGCCATCCGGAAGCGGTTCCTCATAGAGCTCTCTCTTACTTCCTAAAGGATCATCAGCCAGCATTTTTACAATTCGATTCAAATCCTGCTCGGTCGCTATTCTAAATTTTATGTCTGTTTGCATTTGTAACCTCTCCCCCTTTAAAACCTTCTACTTGTATACTACGGCCTGACAAGCAATAAGTTAATTACATTAAAACGGTGCAGCAGCATAAGTAATTCTTATAGCATTACGCTCAGAATGGTCAGTATTTAAAAAAGCCAAGCTGACCTGGAAGGATCAGCTTGGCTTATACCAATTATCGTTTATTCCCTTTTCTTTTTTCCATTTCTTTTTTCACCATGGGAATTACTTTTTCTTTTACTGTTTTCTGTACTTTGGGATCACTCATTAATTTCTTAATTTTGTTTAACATGCCCCTGCCTCCAATCCATCGAATGAGGTACTACTTAGAAGATAAGGGATAACTCTTCTTTTGTACAGTTATAACTTTTTGTAAAGAGGCGCTTACTTTATTATCCTTTTCCGGCTTGGAAAGAGGGGTACAGCGTCATGCCCCCATCAACAAACAAGGTGGTTCCTGTTACGTAGCTTGCTTGATCAGAGGCCAGAAAAGCAGCGACGGAAGCCACTTGATCAGGTTCCCCAATTTCTTTCATTGGAATCATTGATAAAACTTCATTGCGATCCTGCTCATTAGCAAATTTTTCTTCATTGATCGGCGTATTAATCGCCCCGGGTCCGATGTTGTTTACACGGATTCCTTTCCCGGCATATTCAAGTGCCAACGTCTGGGAAAGCATTTTCATTCCGCCTTTGCTTGATGCATAATGAACAAAATGCGGCCATGGCACTACTTCGTGAACACTCGACATATTAATGACAGACCCTTTAATCTTATGCTCCAGCATATAGGCAATTGCTTTCGTTGAGCCAAGGAAGGTGCCCGTTAAGTTTACAGAGATTACTTTATTCCACTGTTCAAGCGTCATTTCGTGTGATGGAATTTCTTTTTGCATGCCGGCATTATTCATCATGACATGCAATGCTCCAAACTGCTCGTGCGCTGATTGGATGAGACGGTCAACATCTTCTTCGACAGATACGTCACCCTGAACAGCTACAGCATCACCGCCTGCACGCTTAACCAGATCTGCCACTTCTTTTGCTTCCTTTTCTTTATTCAAATAATTGACGACTACCTTCATTTTTTCTTCACCAAAACGTATAGCGATCGCTTTCCCTAATCCTGTTGAAGCTCCAGTGACGATTGCCACCCTTCCCTCTAACTCATTGTACATCCCATTTCCTCCTATTCTTTCGTAAATCCAAGCATGACACCGCCGACAATGATCAGTACGCATCCTATAATGACAAGCACCAGCTGTTTTTTCGTTTTCTTTTCTCCCAGTAAGAAAATGCCCCCGAGTGTGGAAATGATAATTCCCGTTTGAGATAAGGAGAAGCTGGTGGCCGTTCCTACTCTTGGTATGGAAAGGAGCAAAGCAAGATTACCTGCAGCCCACATTAATCCCGGTATCACATTACGAACTGTATATTTATTAAATGGTTTCCTTTTGATGCTTAAAAGTATGGCTCCAACTACCATCCCCACAGACTGCGGCAGGATCGCTGACCAGCCATCTATTGAAAACCAGCGAATGATAACGACATAGCCGACGTACCCGACAGTGGAAATCAGAAGCAATGGAATCCCTTTTTTAAGCGGACTTTTTCCATCATTTCCATTCTCCTCTTTTTCCTGATAGGAGGTAAAAACAACGCCCAGACAAATAAGCACAAGAGCTGAAATTCCAATAATCAGCTTCATCGTGGTTGACCATTCGCCAAAGACCAGCACCCCGAATAAAGAGGTTCCAACAAGCTGCAGTCCGGTGGAGATGGGCAATGTTTTCGAGACACCTAAATGAGTGACTGTTTTAAACTGGTTCATCTGACCCAAAGACCAGAGCAGACCGGAAATAAACCCGACAATGATAGCTGTCCAGGTAAATTCGGGAGAGATAAAAAAGAATACAACGATAGAAAATATTAATGCACCAAAGGTAGTCCCAACTACCTGATTATAAGGTTCCCCTCCGAGCTTTGTTGCAACGAGCAATATGCTTCCCCACATAACCGCAGGAATAAGCGCAATTAAGATATCCAAATAAACACCGCCTTAGTAACTATATATTTCCTATGTTTGCCCTGAAGCAGACTGCGTAAACCAGCAATCGAAGCTTTTCGACAAATTACTGCAGAAACTGAAAAAGAAGCTTCTTGCATAGCCGGTTTTTCACGTGAAAAAGACCGCTTCAAAAGGAAGCAGCCCCAGTCAATTAAACATTTTTAATTCAATTCAATTTATTCATCAAAGTAAACGGCTTTACCCGTCTTAGCTGATTCATAGAGTGCCTCTAAAATCTGTGTAACCACGTAAGCCTCCTGCGGTTTTACCAGCGGCGGTGTGTCATGAATAATGCTGTCAATCCAAAGCCTTGCTTCAAGATCAGCCTCTGTTTCCTGCTCCCCTTCAAAAAAGGCAATATTTCCATCATTTAAATCTACTTTAGTCGTGAAGAGCTGACCAAGATTTTCGCCATTAATGCGCAGCCCCTCTTTCATATCCGCTCCGCCTTCTGTTCCGCTCAGCGAACATTTAGCCTCATCGACATCAAGGGTATTCAGTGCCCAGCTTGATTCAAGCGAGATCGTGGCACCATTTTGCATCGTAATAAACCCAAATGCTGAATCCTCTACTGTGAATTTTTCAGGGTCCCACGAACCAAACAGGTTTGCTGCGTTTTTCTTCTGGCCCAGTTTAAAATATGTCGTGCCAAGCACCGCTTTTGGCTTGTAATTATTCATCATCCAAAGCGTTAAATCGAGCGCGTGGGTGCCAATGTCAATCAGCGGTCCGCCCCCCTGCTTCTCTTCATCTAAAAACACACCCCAGGTAGGAACGGCTCTTCGTCTGATTGCATGCGCTTTTGCAAAATAAATATCACCAAGATCACCCTGCTCACACACTGCCTTTAGATGCCGGCTGTCCTGTCTGAAACGGTTATTATAACCGATTGTAAGCTTTTTCCCTGTGCGTTTTGCCGCTTCCACCATCGCTTTGGCTTCCTCTGACGTTTTTGCCATTGGTTTTTCACACATGACATGCTTGCCCGCCTCTAAGGCAGCAATTGTAATTTCAGCATGGGAGCTATTGGGCGTACAAACATGAATGACGTCAATTTTTTGATCTTCTAATAATTCCCTGTAATCTTCATATACTCTTGAATCCTCTCCGCCATACTCAGCTTTTGCCTTCTCTGCTTTTTCTGCAATAATGTCACAGAACGCAGTAAGTTCAACTTGTTCCAGCTTCGACAGTGATGGAAGATGCTTACCTTCCGCAATTCCTCCACAACCGATAATACCAATCTTCAGTTTCCTAGCCATTTCAATCATCCTTTCACTTTAAAAAGTTATGTAATAATAAAAATGCAGCATATGAACTCATTATCTCATAATAAAAAGTAAGATCTGTAGAAAATTCATAATTTAAAATAATTTCAATAAATTTAATTTATCAAAAATTAAAAAAGAGGAGGTTGGAGGTTGGGACGAATGTGTTTCAGTCTCTTCAAACCGGTTCACTGCGCTTCAGGCGGACGCTTTCCGCAGGGACGGCGCTGAGCCCTCCTAAGGCTTCGCCTTGCGGGGTCTCAGCTTGCCGTCAAATCATGCAGGAGTCGCCGCCTTCCGCTCCGTTCACCTAGTCGTTACAATTAGATCAGACTAAATTTACATGATTTAAGGAGTTATGTCCTAACCTCACTCTTTTTCTTTTAAGTTATCATTCTAATTTGAATTTCACCGAAAAATAGGAATGCCCAGGTTACTAAAGGGTAAAGTATCTACCGATCCTTGCATGAGATGGCGGCAGAATGCATTCTAAAACGTGTGAAAAAAGTCCAAGAGGGTAATGTGCGTAAAGAGAGCATTTTTTACTATATTGCCGATAAAGAAAAAGCTAAAACGTATCAGAAGATAGTCTTGCATGAACTGATGCGTTCGAAAAACATGATGATTAAATCTATACGAGATCATGAAAGATAATTCCTTAAAACAAACACACATTCGATAAAATCGCACTACAGTTAACGATACATCTCCTCTTGGACTCTTTCTGAAATAGGGAGAGTCACTTTTTTATAATAAAAAACCTCATAACTTTGTGGAGTCATGAGGTTTTTTAAAAATTTATGGATAACTATTTTGTTTGATAATTTAAATTGACAATCGACCGACCTATCAGCAAGATCCCAATAAGGCCATTCTATTTCTAGTGCAATTGGATTCGTAAAGTAAATAAAGAAAGTGCCTAATTCCTAAGACCCTTTCCCTCCTATTCTATTTATCTTGATCATTCGTCTTCGCAAATTTTGTTTTAATGAAGTAAGGTATAGAAGCTATACAGATAAATCCAATAAAGCTATACCAAGTTCCACGCTCAACAAAAAGTACAAATGGAATTGCCAATATCATGACTATTGCCATAGACAGTATAAAAAGTTTTTGATTGCTCAATGGATCACCCTTTCAACTATTATTGGGTTTCTATTCGGTTCACAAAAGCTGGATAAATAACTTTAAGTTTTAAAGGCTCAGCAAGCCAGGGCACTACAACCTTTACTTCGAGAGCGCTTCCAAAGACCATGTTCGTGGTAATATTCCTTATTCCATATGTATAATCCAATGCTGACCGTGATTCCTATCTATATTGATGAAAAAAGGTGATTGTATACCAAGTAACTTCCAAGTTCAGTTAAACACAATTATGATTAGCAATAACAAAACGACACCCGATAGCTACATTGAGCAAACAATAAAGGATGTCTTCGATCAATATCTTATCAATTAGAATTAAATACGGCTGTAAATATAATTGAAAAGCAAATGGCAAAAAGCAATGTTATAATCCAATTTGTTTTACTGGCTGTCTTAAAGAGTATATTTAGAATAGATCCTATGATCAGCATAATAACAAAGACAACTACTATAGAAATAAAGTTGTAATCCATAATTATATCCATCCTTATTTAATCGTTAAGCCCCTTCGTTATGTGCCAGCTTTCTAAAATAATTTGCCTCATAAAGCAACATCCCGTGCATAAATCGCCGCACCCAAAACGCCAGCTTCTGTGCCATGATCTGCATAAGCAAAGTCAAAAGAGTTTTTCAGACTTTCGTAAACGCGTTCATTTGTTTTTGCCGCAAGAATCGGCAGTAAATAGGAATGGTGGGTCATAACGCCCCCGCCCATAACAAAAATCGCTGGGTTTACAGTATGTACAACGTTCGCTAAAGCAATGGCGATATAAGTAAGCGTCTGGTCAATCAGTTTGATTGCGTCCTGTTCGCCTGCAATGGCCCGTTCTATGGCTTCTCGGGCACCATTTTCCCAGCCGTATTGTTCTCTGCTCACCTTGGTTAAAGCGGTGCCGCTAGCATATGCTTCCAGGGCCCCTGGATTCATATTGGAATGAACTTTCCCATCAGGCACAATAATCATGTTGCCGATCTCACCGGCACAGCCTCTCGCCCCCTGGATAAGTTTTCCCTGATGCACGTAGCCGCTTCCTATCCCGGTGCTGACCGTAGTAAACCAAACACTTTCATACTCACGCCCTGATCCGCTTGAAGCTTCTGAAAGAGCTGCCGCATTGGCGTCATTTAATAACAGAACAGGAAGTCCGAAATGGGTATGGAGCATATCTGTAATCGGAATATAACCCCAGTTCAGAAGATTCGGCGGATCCAGCAGAACACCAAGCTTGTGGTCGAGCGGCCCCGGTGCACATATACCAATCCGCTGAAAAGGAAATTTGGCCTTTGCCCGTTCCAGCATGGAAATAATAATCGATAACGTATGATCAGACCCTGACGCCACCTCAGAATCTCTTTCCTCCCAATGCATAATTTTCATTTCTTCATTAATGACCCCTACTCGGACGCGTGTCCCCCCAAGATCTACACCGGCAGTATTCATTTAAATTGTTCCTTTCAAAGGAAGGTCAAATAGAACATGAGCAGGTACAGCCTTTTGCCAGACAGCCGCCAGCAGCTGATTTCCTTCATCTGTCATGTGGACGCCATCGGTGGTAAGCTTGCCGTGATCGCCTTTATCAATCGCATTCATAAATTCACTGAAGGCGGGAACAAGAATGGCATTGTACTGCTTAGCCAATTTACGGACAATGGCTGCATAATGTGTAAGCATCTGGTTTCCTTTGGAATTGTAGTTTTCCTGAATAATTGTCGGTTCCATCAGGATTAGCTTGGTTTTCGGATTTACCTGCTGCAAAAGCCGTTGATAGACCTCTTCAAACAAAGGCGGATCAACCTGTGACTGTTCCGGCCAGTCAAGCTGATGCCACACATCATTCACACCAATGGATATCGACAGGACATCCGGGTTAAATGAAAGGACATCGCGCTCCCATCGCTCCTCCAGATGAGTAATTCGGTCACCGCCCACACCACGGTTTAGGATTTCCCACGATGAATCGGTCGCCACTATTTTTTTGTAAAGTTCATTCACATAGCCTGTCCCAATTCCCCGTACATCCTCCTGCCTGCCGCACTCTGTAATACTATCGCCAATAAATAGTAGAGTCTTTGTCACACAAATTCCTCCTGTTCAACTAGAAAGCGTTTTCTATCTTATGATCGTAGCATATTCTTCAAGTACATGGTCTGATTTTTGCGTTTATTCTTTACTTTCTTCCCGCAGGCAATTCATTTGAGTAAACAATTTCACCGGCTGCCTTCTTCCATGCATCTGCAAGCAGTTTCTTTCCTTCATCTGTCAGATGGACCCCGTCAGTCGTCAAAGCAGCGTGATTGCCTTTTTGCAGTGTACGGATAAACACAGCATGAGCCGGCACTAGAATTGCACCATACTGCGCGGCAAGCCTGCGTACAATTTCAACATATTCCATGAGCAGCTGATTTCCTCTGGATCTCGGGTTTTCTTCAATGATGGTAGGCTCCATTAGAATCAGCGCAGTTTTAGGATGGAGCTGCTGCAGGATCCTGTGATAGATTTCCTCAAATTGATCAGGCTCCACCTGTGTCAGCTCAGGTTTGTCAAAGTGATGCCAGGCTTCGTTAACACCAATCGAAATGGACAGCACATCAGGATCAATTGCCAAAACATCCTTTTCCCATCTTTTTTCAAGATGATCAATCCGGTCGTCCCACACCCCGCGATTTAAAACGGTCCAGTCCGGATAACGAGAAAAGAGGTCCTTATAAATCTCATTGACATAGCCTGATCCAATCCCTCTGGCATCTTCGTGCCGCCCCCATTCGGTAATGCTGTCCCCGACAAATAAAAGTGTCTTTGGCATACTTTTTCCTCCTAATCTTGAATTCTATTCATCCTATCATACAAAATGACAAAACCCCGCTCTAAAAAAGAGCAGGGCTTAATTCGTTTATCCCTTCACAGAGCCCGCGGTAATACCTGCCACAAAATAGCGCTGCAGGAACAAGTAAGCAATGACCATTGGTGCCGAAGCGATGATGACGCCTGTAAACAGCATCGGATAATTTGTTGCAAACTCTCCCTGAAACTCCAGCAGTGCGAGCGGCAACGTTTTGTATTCATTCTTTGTGATAAATAACAACGGATAAAGCAAATCGTTCCAATGCATAACAAACAGGAAGATAGCAGTAGCCGCCAGGGACGGCATCGATAATGGGATCGCTATTTTTCTATACATCTGCCATTCGGAGCCGCCATCAATTCTTGCTGCTTCAAACAGAGATTTTGGAATGGATTTCATAAAACCGCTTAAAATAAAAATCGCAACCGGCATCGTAACCGAAATATTTACGAGAATTAACCCAAGTAAACTATTCGTCAGACCTAAATCAAATACCAATTGATAAAGAGGAATCATGTTTACCTGAGCAGGCACCATCATACCAAATGTAAATAATGAAAAGAACACAACGCCAATCCAGCCAAACATACGTGTAACCGCATAGGCAATCAAGCTGGCAAACAGCAGTGTAAAGACCACTGAAAACAGCGTCACAATTACGCTGTTCATAAAGTATCGGGCCATAGGCTGATCGACAAAGATCGAGATATAATTATCTACCCTGAACGATTCCGGCAATCCTAGGATACTTGAAAATACTTCAGCAGTTGACTTAAACGTTGTAAATATAACAGCAATCAATGGAATGATGACCATTAAGGCAAAAGCTATAACCAATATGTATTTTATCGTCTTCAAACCTGTACCCCTCCCTTCACTCTTGCACCCTGCTTGCGCGAAGCAGCCTGAATTGAATGACCGTAATAACGGCAATGACGATCATAAATAAGACGGATTGCGCTGACGCATAACCGAATTCAAAGCTTCTAAAAGCAGTCGAGTAAATGAGCGTGGCCAAAATTTCAGTGGAATAATTTGGACCTCCGCGTGTCATCGCAAAAATTAAGTCAAATGCTTTAAAGGACTGAATCGTGGTATAAGCCATAACAATCGTTGCCGAAGGAGCAATCATTGGCCATGTAACAAAGCGGAACCGACTCCACCTGCCTGCTCCTTCCATGTCCGCCACCTCATACAAATCCTTTGGAATTGCCTGCAAACCGGCAACAAAGATAATCAGCATCTGACCCGTATGGAACCACACCTGTGTAACCGCAATGGAGTAGATAGCTATATTTTCATTACCAAGCCAGTTTTGCTGTAAAAAATCCAGATTCAGCGTTGACAGTACGCTATTTAACATTCCCATATTCGGGTCGTAAATAAAAGTCCAGATAAAGGCCACCGACACTGAGCTCAGGATTGTCGGGAAAAAGTAGAGAGCCCGCAAAAATATATTCGTTTTGGTGTTTTTTATTAAAAACATGGCAAAGATCAGTGAAAATAATGTCTGAAAGATGAGCACAAACAACATGAATTTAATATTATTCACAAATGCTTTCAGGAAAATAGAATCATTGGTTACCAGCTGCACATAGTTTTCGATTCCCACAACATTAAATTCAGGGGAAATGCCATCCCAATCAGTAAAAGAATAAATGAGGGCATTGACTGTCGGCACGATAAAAAAGATCGTATATAAAATCAGGCCCGGTAAAAGGAATAGAAAAAGTGATTTGTTTTTACGAAAATTCATGGAGGTCCCCCTAACGAAATCAATCCTGCAAGCCTTTAAAGGCGTAAAAAGGGAATATGCCTGAAAAAGGCTCTATTCCCTGATTGCGGTCCATCAGAAAGCTTATAGGTTTTGTTCTACAATTTGCTGCGCTTCTTTGGCAGCTTCTTCAGGACTCTTTCCTCCTAGTACCGATTGAATGGAAGAGATCACTGCTTTTTCCACGTCTGCATTAGGAATTAAGAAACGCGGCTGAAACCTTGTATTGCGGTCAATCCATTCAGAGGTCGATGTAAGCTCTTCTGAGTCATACTCAACATCTTTGACCGTTACATGCTGGCTTGTTTCATTTGCGTATTGCTCTGCATTCTCTGTTTCCGATAAGAAAGCAACGAACTTTTTAGCAGCTTCCTTCTTCTCTGAATTAGCATTTACTGCAAGCATAAAGGTCGTAGTATGAATTCCTTCCCACTTCGCTTCTTCCTCCGTGGTCGTAATTGGAGCAAGCAATCCTAATTCAATTTCAGGATTCATTTCTTTAATGCTTGCCATTGCATGAGAACCAGTTGCAAGCATAGCCGCTTCCTCACTTGCTACTTGTGAAATAGCAGCAGAATGGTTCGTACCGAGAGCATCCTTGTTGAGGTACCCTTTATCATTCAGCTCTTTAAATTGAGCAAGTGTTTCTACCCACCAATCATCCGTTAAAGAAGCTTCGCCCGCCATTAGCTGATCAAAAACATCTTCATTTGGGGCATTATTCATCATCATCGGATTCATAAACTGACCCGGACCAATATCAGAGCCTGGAAATGCAATCGGTGTATAGCCCGCTTCCTTTAGCGTTTCACATAAAGCAAGGAAATCCTCCCAATTTGTGGCCGGCTCAAGTCCAAGTTCTTCAAAAATTCCTTTATTGTAAACCGGCTGGTTAAACACCAGCTGAAGCGGAACTGCCAATTGTTTGCCATCTGCCTGGCCGGATTCAATCAGCTGCGGCTCATATTGGTCGATGAAGGCCTCATCACTCAGATCTTCAAACAATCCCGCTTTATTAATAATTTCCAGCTGTGAACCAGGGAAACTAGTAAAAACATCTCCAGTCGACCCATCTCGCAGTGTAGTTTGAGCAGTAGATTGATATTGTTCAGAAGGATATATTGTCATATCTACATTAATTGAAGGATTTTCTTCTTCAAATTTGCTGATTAATTCATCAAAAACCGCCTTATCCTCCCCGCGCCAGTGAATAAAGCTGATCGTTCCTTCTTCTCCGTTTTCTGAAGAGGAATTTCCTCCTGTGCCGCCTACGCAGCCGGCTAACAACGCACCTAGAGCAAATGTACTAACGCATGCCAATTTTCTGATCAATGTCCATGTCCCCCTCCAAAAATATGAAACTGGTTCCTCTATATGTATAGAAAACGCCTAGTATATATTTTCACTATTCTTTTAATTTAAACATATTTCTACATATATTTTATAAAAAAAGTAAAAATAAGTGAATTTACCTAGCAATTTTCAGCCTAATTTATGATAAATACTGACAAATCAGTACTAAAGGCCTTAAACTTAAAAAAAGAGGCTGGGACAAAAAAGTGTCTCAACCTCTTTTAACCGGTTCACTGCGCTTCAGGCGGCGCTTTCCGCAGGGACGGCGCTGAGCCTCCCCAGGCTTCGCCATGCGGAGTCTCAGCTTGCCGTCATGTCCTGCAGGAGTCGCCACCTTCCGCTCCGCTCACCTCATTTTCTTATAGAAAATAGTCTCTTATATACTTTTTGCTGTTTTGTTCCACCCCCTTCCTTCAAAATTAAATCATATTACTTTTCGATAAGCTCTTCTCTCTGCATAGGGCTTGCATAGATCACAAACCTTAACAGACTTGCCTGCTTCGTTTTTATACAAAGTTAATGGCTTAATTTTTCGGCGGCACAGCGTGCATGATTTGGATAGGAAAAGAAGCATCCGG
Organism: Jeotgalibacillus sp. S-D1; assembly: GCF_004358665.1. GTDB lineage: Bacteria > Bacillota > Bacilli > Bacillales > Jeotgalibacillaceae > Jeotgalibacillus. The sequence goes on from NZ_SMZR01000002.1 coordinate 299,754, forward strand.
CATTCTCCTTTGCATTTACGGCTACTGACATTTTACAAACAGGCAGTGACAGGTAGAACCAAAAAGAGCAGGACGCACTCCTGTTTGCACAAGACACGTCCCGCTCTTTATAACCCATTATGCTTTACTTGTAATCCATTCCATATCACCATCAACAAACAGCTTGCCGCTCTTTCTCGGAATAAGAAAATGATCTCCTTTTGAAAGCGGAACTCTTTCTCCTGATTCACCAGATAAAATGCTGCCGCTTCCTTCGATCACACTCAGCAGACGAAAATGATCCGCATCCGCTACTTCAAAGCCTGATGCCACTTTATGATGCCAGACTTTAAATTCAGCCGTATCAATAAGCCGCTTATTAATGCCGGAAGGAACCTCCTCTTCAACAATTTCAATAAAAGGCTCCTCATGTGGAATCTTCGACACTTCAATAGCTTTATCAATATGAAGCTCGCGCTTATTTCCTTCTGCGTCTGTACGGTCAAAATCATATACTCTGTATGTCGTGTCGCTCGACTGTTGAATTTCCAGAATCATAATTCCTGCCCCGATCGCATGAATCGTACCGCTCTCCACAAAAACAAAATCCCCTTTTTGGACTGGTTTTTTCTGAAGCAGCGAATCCCAATTCCCATCTTCAATCTTTTGTATAAAGTCCTCTTTTGTTAAAGCAGTATGGCCGATGATCAACTCAGCGCCAGGCTCCGCATCAAGCACATACCAGCACTCTGTCTTGCCATAAGGCTCACCCTCAAGTTTCATTGCCTGCTCATCATTTGGATGAACCTGTACTGACAAATCAGCCGCTGCATCAAGAATTTTAATGAGCAGCGGAAAAGCATCTAATTCATAATGTCCAAATACTTCTTCACGGTGCTCTGACCACAGTTCAGAAATTTTTCTCCCTTTATAAGGACCGGTCTCAATTAAGCTTTCGCCATTAGCGTGAGCTGAAATTCCCCAGCATTCCCCAATCGGGCCCTCAGGAATGTCATACCCAAATTCTGACTCAAGCTTCCTCCCTCCCCAAATTCGCTGTTGAAAAAGCGGTGTTAATTTGTATAAACTCATTTTCTTGTGCACCTTTCTCATAAGAAGCAATCGCATAGCCTCTCGTTTATGTATTTATAGTATAGGTTTAGTTTATCACTTCATTCAGCATTGTGAAATCTTATGAAGCCCCGTCGAATCACTCTATCATGTACAACATGGAATGGAAACGGCATTTAGTACCTTTGGATGGGTAGGCAATCGGGTGGAAATGAGCGGACGGGCGCAGAATTGGGATGGATGGAGCGGGGAAACGAGGGGACGGGCCGCGTTTATCAATCATCTTTTTCATTTTATCGATCACTATTGGACTTTTATCGATCAACTTCAGAGAGATATCAATCACCTTCAGACTTTTATCGGTCACATGGCCTTTGCATCCTCTTTTATCTAACATTTTCATCGTTTTATCGATCACTTTTCAACAGATATCGATCACTTTTTGCATGATATCGGTCAAGGGGGCACGTCGACACACTTGGGATGATGGGAGCGAGGAAACGGTGGAACGGCCACGTTTATCGATCATCTTTACCACTTTATCGATCACTTCCAGACTTTTATCTACCACCTTTTGCGAGATATCAATCAACTTCAGACTTTTATCGGTCACATGCCCTCTGCATCCTCTTTTATCTAATATTTTCATCGTTTTATCGATCACTTTTCACCAGATATCGATCACTTTTTGCATCATATCGGTCAAGGGGGCACGTCCACACACTTGTGGTAAGGAAAGCACGGAAACGGCGGTCAGGCCGCGTTTATCGATCATCTGTTTCACTTTATCGATCACTTTTTGCATTATATCGGTCAGGGGGCCACAAGCACGGGCATGTCCACCGGCACAACCACACCCGCACAACACAATGAAAATTAGCACAAATTCCATTTAAACACTGGTTCATAGGCATAAAAACCTAATTTCTATACAAAAAGTTTCAGTTAAATGGTTTGAGGAAATACATGTATTAATACTACATCTATTTGGAGGTGGAGACAGTGGGATATGCTGTACATGAAATTCTTGAAGTACATGAGATGTTAACGATCCGATCAGCCAGCACGGCCAAGTCAACTCTTATGCGCGGGCTTGCTTCCGATAAAGGACTTAAAGATTTACTGCAGGAAGATGCTGCGTCATCTCAACAAGCAGTAAAGGAATTAAGTGAGATTATTGAAAAAGGAACCGCAACATAAAGGAGGGATAACCGATGGCTGGATTATTAGACAAAATCAGCAATAGAGACTTAATTAATGACGAGGTGATCGCTGCAGATTTATTAGTTTCTACTAAGGCGGCAGTAAGAAGCTATGCAGTTGCCATAACCGAGACAGCAACGCCCGAAATTCATGAAGTCTTGAAAAAACAATTGGATGAAGCCATTGCTCTTCATCATAAAGTTGCTACATACATGATCGAAAATGAAATGTACCATGCGTATGATGTAAAAGAGCAGCTTATGAATGATTTAAAGAAAGCGGAGCTTACCGAAAAAATGCCGAAAAACTAGGGATAGCGAAGCAATAGAAAAAGAGACGCCAATCGATGCGTCTCTTTTTTTGCGTATAATCCAATTAGTTAAAAACCAGGCTGTTTCGTTTTAAAAACCGTCCATCAAAAGTGATTGGTATCCCCTCTCCATCTCTTTCCGCATGAATATGGAGATGCGGCTCTGTCGTATTGCCGGTATTTCCTACTTCTCCAATGAGGTCGCCGCTTACTACCTCATCACCTTCTGCAACTGCAACTGTGTTTGGTTTTATATGAGCGATCAGCACCTCGGCATTTTTGCAGCTGATTATCACATGATTACCAGCAGGTTCCTCTACTTCAGATTCTGTTTTGATAGGCGGTATGTCTTCATATTGATCAACCGCCGCTGTGACTTTTCCTGTACATGGACTGTAGAGGGGCGACTCATAGATTGTATACTGTCCAAGCTCGGACGGGGTCAGACCGTTTGCCCGCAGTCCCAGCCAATTAATCTGAAGAATATCATTTGCATATTTTTGGCTTTCGTGTGAATGGTGATAGTTGATCGAAGTATGAGCTCCACCATGTCCGACAGAATAAACGCCATTTTTCAAAGGAAAATCAAGCTCGATTGCCTCAGCATGATCTTTATTTATATACCCCGATAACCCAAAAGACATTAGCAAGCCGAAATACAGAGCTAAAACTGCACTCAGTCCGATTGAGAATTTGTAGCTTCCATCCTTCTCCGGACCTTTCTTTGGTATGTCCCTGATGCGCTTGTAAGAAATGATTGAGACAATGACAAAGAGCAGCAGCCAAAGGTAGCGGAAATAATAGATAAACATATGCCATGGACTCAGCACAAATATGTATCCAATAAACATCGCAATTGATACCCATTCAACAATCCAGAGACGTTTGCTCACATAATCAGCTTTATACAGTCTCCATAAGAAAAAAATCGGCAGCCCAATATTAACAATCGCCTGAAACCAAATCATGAAGTTCATTTGATACTCCCCCTTTTGTGAGGTTTTTTACTCTTTTCAGAAATTAGGAAACATCTCCATTGCCTGCATTAGCTCACTAAACGCTGTATCCTACCCATGATCGTATCGACGATAAAATCGATACTCCTATCATCGGTGTCAATGTATTCACTAAAATCAAACTCATCATAGGCCTGCAGACATTTTGCTGTCTGCTGAAAACACCAGTCGCCTTCTTCCTCACCGCGCTTTTGCAGCCGTTGAAAAATCGTTTCCTGTTTGGCAGTTAAACAAAAGTGGAATGTCTGATCATCAATCTCCTTAAAACCATTAAATAAATAAGTATAGTATTCCTGCTTTCGCAACATCATCGGCACGATCAGGTTGATTTGATAGGTATCAATGATCGATTTCGCTGACTTGACTGTGAGTTCTTTCCATAGCTTGAAATCCTGAAAATCTCCAGTCGCTGCCTCCTGCTGTTTTATTTTCTCAGGCAGCATATGCCGAAGCGCCTGGCCAATGATTTCGGGATCAAAAATCATACTGTCTTTGATTTCATTTGCAAGCATATTTGAAACTGTCGTTTTCCCCACGCCAAATGCTCCGTTAATCATAATAATCATCTTCTATACGCTCCTGGATTACCGTCTTTTTACTGAAGATTATTTCAGCAATTTAACCATTATGCAACTCTAATTCCAATTTTAAACACCTAAATATCTGTCACTGCCCTTTCGTGAACCGCTCTGATTACCATAAAAAACCCCCGTCACCTTTATTGGTGAGGGGGTTATCGAAATTGAAGTGATTAACCTCTTCATAAAAAATTATTTATTTTCGCTGAATACTTTTTTTAATACGGAAATAATGAAGTCAACATCCTCATCCGTGCAGGAAAGAGGCGGGCTGAGTGTGATGATATTGTTAAACCCTGCAACCGTATCTCCATTTTTCCCTATAATCAGGCCATTTTTTTTGCAGTCGCCGATGATTTTCCCTACCCGCTCCGGTGTTGCCGGTTCTTTGGTTTGTTTATTTTCCACCATCTCAATCCCCATTAAGAAACCGAGTCCGCGGATGTCCCCGACAAATGGATGTTCCTTTAATTCTGCCAGTTCACCCTGGAGCCTGTTCCCCAGCTCTGCTGAACGGTCAAAGAGGTTTTCATTTTCCATGATCTCGATGTTCTTCAACGCCACTGCACAGGCAGCCGGATTTCCTCCAAAGGTGTTGATGTGGCGGAAATGACTGTTTTCTTCCCCCGTGTTAAATTTTTCATAAATGTCTTTGCGGACGGCGGTCACAGATAACGGAAGGTAGGCGCTCGTTAATCCTTTGGCCATTGTGATAATGTCAGGCTTAACCCCAAAATGCTGGTGGCCAAATGCTTTTCCTGTCCGTCCAAAACCACAGATGACCTCATCCACAATCAGCAGGACGCCATGGCGCGTGCAGATCTCCTGGACTTTCTCCATATAAAGAGGATGCGGGATCAGAATGCCGCCGCCTGTAATAAGCGGTTCCATAATAATTCCTGCGATGGTTTCTTTTTGCTCCCAGATAATTTTTTCTTCAAATTCTTTTGCGCGCTGTTCGTTGTATTCTTCAATTGACTGCCCAGATGGTCTGCGGTACGTATCCGGCGGAGCTACGTGTAAAAAGCCTGGAGCCAGGGGCTCATATTTATATTTGCGCAATGCCTGGCCTGTTGCTGCCAGCGCACCCATGGAGCTTCCGTGATAGGCCCGATAACGGGAAATAAATTTATACCGTGAAGGCTCTCCATTTTGCTGATGATACTGTCTGGCCATCTTAAAAGCAGCTTCATTGGCATCCGATCCGCTGTTGGAATAAAAAATCTGATACTCGCCGCCAAGCATTTCATTTAATTTCTCCGCCAGCTCAATAGCAGGACGGTGGCTTTGCGTCATCGGCGTGTACGCAAGCTTAAGCATCTGATCATAAGCTGCTTTTGCAAGTTCCTCCCGGCCGTAACCGACGTTCACGCACCAAAGGCCTGACATGGCGTCAAGAAACTTATTTCCCAAATGGTCCGTGATCCAGGCGCCTTTGGCATTTTCAATCACCATCGGCAGATTATTATCTCTATATGCAGAAATATGGTGCCATACATTTTTTTTATCCTTCTCAATTAATGACAATGATTCTTCTTTCAGGCTCGTCATAACGCTTCACCTCTGCTTTTTATTATCGGATTCCTCACGCTGTCCCGCTGTTTGCCTGCTGAAATTTAATGTCTTTGTGTTAACATTTTTTTACGTGTGTAGAATTCAATTCCGTCACGGCCGTTAGCATGAAGATCCCCATAAAAGGATTTTTTGTATCCTGAGAATGGGAAGAACGCCATTGGGGCTGGCACTCCAAGGTTAACGCCCAGCATTCCCGCATCGATCTCTTCTCTGAACTGGCGGATTGCTTTGGCACTGTCTGTGAAAAGACATGCACCGTTGGCAAACTCCGATTTATTGGCAAAGGCAATCGCTTCTTCCAGGCTATTCACCCTTACTACGGAGAGTACAGGGGCAAAGATTTCTTCTTTCCAGATCTTCATTTCCTGCGTTACGTTATCGAAAATCGTCGGGCCGACGAAATAGCCGTTTTCAGATGAGACATCATCACTCCGGCCATCGCGGACAAGGGTTGCTCCGTCTTCAACACCTGATTCGATATATCCGAGAGTCTTATCTTTATGGGTTCCTCTGATCACAGGTCCAAGAAAAACCCCTTCTTTCGATCCATCACCAATCGTAATGCTATCTGCTTCTTTTTTCAGGCGGGTCAAAAGTTCGTCTGCAATGTCTCCAACTGCCACAACCACCGAACAGGCCATACATCTTTCTCCTGCCGAACCAAAGGCCGCATTAAAGACGTTTGTTACAGTCGCATCCATATCGGCATCAGGCATCACAATCGTATGATTTTTAGCACCTGCCAGCGCCTGCACTCTTTTGCCATTAGATGTGCCCGTCTTATAAACGTATTCTGCTACCGGCTGTGAGCCTACAAAAGAAACCGCAGGAATATCCGGGTGATTTAAAATGCCATTTACGATGTCATGAGCCCCATGCACAATATTAAAGACACCATCCGGCAGACCTGCCTCCTGCAGAAGTTCGCCAAGACGGTTTGCCAGCAGTGGCGTTCTTTCAGAAGGCTTTAAAATGAAAGTATTTCCGCTTGCAATCGCAAGAGGGAACATCCAGCAGGGCACCATCATTGGAAAGTTAAATGGCGTAATTCCTCCGACTACTCCCACCGGATAGCGATACATGCCCGATTCAATATTCGTTGCGATATCAGGCAGCTGATGTCCCATCATTAAGCTTGGCGTCCCCGCAGCAAACTCAACACATTCAATTCCGCGCAGGACTTCTCCATAGGCTTCATTGTAGTTTTTACCATTTTCTGCTGTGATGAGCTTCGCAAGCTCCTCCCAGTTTTCAGTCAGCAGCTGATGGTACTTAAACAGGATTCTTGACCGCTGGGGAACCGGGGTCTTCTTCCATGAAAGGAATGCTTTCTTCGCAGCTTCCACCGCTTTCTCCAGATCCTCCGCTGTGGAAAAAGGCACCTCTGCAAGCTTCTCTCCTGTTGCAGGATTTGGCACCACTTCGTATTTTTCCGTATTTGATTTTACCCATTGTCCATTAATAAAATTTGAAAGCGTTCTCTTTTTCGTTTGGACTGTATCCATAAAGATCCCCCTCTAATTAAATAGTTGACTCGATTCTTTTAACACTTCATACTTATTTTACTAACTATTTTGACTATTTTCACTTAACATATTGTCAATTATTTACGTTAAACTTTTTACATAACGAAAAGGAGAATAATTGAATGACCAGTTATCTTACCGTAAGGGACGTACTGCTTCGAGATACATTCAATTCTGCCAGAGTAGTTGCCGGGGCCGGCGGACTCCATAAACAGGTCAAATGGTCGCATATATTGGAGGTAGACGAGGTAGAATCGCTAATAAATGGCGGTGAACTCATTTTGTCCACAGGTGTGGGGCTTCGACTGGATCTTGATACACAGCTTGCTTACGTTAAGAGGCTGATTGAAAAAAATACGGCCTGCATATGCTTTGAACTGGGGGCCTATATTCAACAAGTACCGGAAGAAATCATTGAGCTGGCAAACAAAAAAGACTTTCCTATTGTTGTTTTTGACGAGATTGTCAAATTTGTTGATATTACACAGGATCTTCATGCGCTGATTACGAATAAACACTATGAAATTCTGTCTCAGCTGGACAAGCTGTCCAATAAGTTTATCGAGCTGTCCATGGCTCCAAATGGCATTTTAAAAATCCTGCAGGAGCTTCATCAGCATTTTAAAGAAAGCGCTCTGTTCATCACTAATGAATCAAAGCCATTCTATTACCCTGTCAGCGCCAAAGAGAAGGACAGTCTCATCCGTTTATATTTGCAAAATACCAACTCCAATCTGTCAGCACAGCAAATGTTTACAGTTGATCAGCATTCCTTCGCCATGATGCCTGTAAGGGGACTTGGACAGGTGTGGGGGCACTTATGCCTGCAGACTAAGGGTGAAATGGCGGATGAATTCTTATTCCTGATATTGGACCGTGCAGCTCTTGCCATCACACAGATATTATTGAGGAACCGGACAATCGAAGAACGGAAACAAAATCTGGAGGACCAGTTTGTCCAAAAAGTGTTGAATGGACGCTCCTATAATTCTGAGAATCTCCAATTATATATACCTGTGCATCGTCACAAATTAGCCTATCGAGTTGTCATTATTAAAACAGACGATATGGAAAATACGGGCACAGATTGGGAAGAAACCAGATTAAGAAGATCCATGATGATCAGGCTGCTCTTTAAAAACCACGGACTGTTTCCCGCCGTTTCCATAACAGAAAGTGAGATCGCAGTCATTGCAGCATTCCCTTCCGAAGTGATGCGGGAAAAAGATTTATTTAAAAAGATCATACATACTCTTATTGATATGAAAGAAGTTCATTTTCCAGCTTTTTCTCAACGCACCTGCGGAATAAGCATGAGTTACCACGATATAAAGTATGCCAGCCGGGCGTATGAGGAAGCACAGGAAACATTTGAGCTCCAGAGTGCCTCTGTAACAGATGCTTGTTTTTATGATGATTTGGGCATTTACAGGCTCCTTATCCAGCTGAAAAAAAGCGGGCAGCTGGAACGCTATATTCAGGATTATTTAACGCCAATAATGGATTACGACAAGCAAATGGAAAATAAGCTTTTTGAAACACTGACGGTCTTTCTGGAGTGCGGCGGCGTAGTTAAAAATTCAGCTGATCGGCTATTTATCGTCCGTCAGACATTATACAACCGGCTGGAACTATTAAAAACCATTCTTGGAGAAGATTTTATGGAGCCGCAAAACAGGCTGGCGCTGGAAGTTGCCATTAAGGCATATAAACTCGATCAGTGGACCGGTACCCGGGAAAAGACAGCCGAATAACGGCTGGAGCGCCAATTGGTGCTCTTTTTTGATCTAATTTGAATCTGGTTTCCATGCTTCAAATTTACTGACCTATCAACGGATACGTATTGCTCTCTTTCAATGTATCATTCATTATTTCAACTTCCCACGCATGAAAGTCGAGTGCCGTCAATTGGATGGCATTTTCAAATACAGTCCGATCCGCATCAGTTACTATCTCTTCGTCCATTGTGTATTGTACCGTAGCAACACCATTTGTAATGGATGAGTCGACAATTTGTATCCCTTCAACAATTGCTGACGAGTAGAACGCATCAGGACGATCTACTGAGCTCATCGCTTCAATTGTCTCCGGGAAAGAGAGCGGTTCATCGTTTCCGTTTACTACATGCTCCTCTAACTCACCACCGGGCAAAAATAGCGTTTCTTCTAATCCTTCGTCATAAATCGTATAGTAGCCACGCGTTAAACCTCTTTCATCTTTAACTGTGATAGATTCGTAGACTGTTCTTTCAGCTACTGTCATATCCTTTTCACCTTCAGGATTTAAGAATGTAATTTCTTCAATTCCATAGAGATCACTGATCCCAAATAAAGCATCAAAGAATAGACTGCTTTGTGCAGTAGTTGCAGCTAATTCATTTCCTTCTTCATTAAAATGGATGGATAGGTTAGGCCATTCAGATGATAGTTCAGCATATGAACTTAGAATATCCTGCTCAGACGGATCATTATTTAAAAGTGATGTTTCTAGGCGTTCTTCAGGTGAAAGTGCTTGCTCTTCATTCTCATCGCGGTGTATAGCATATGCGGTATATAACCCGCTTTCATGATTAAATACGTGAGTATCAATAAAATAATCAGGAGTTTTCTGAGATCCACCATAAACGTCTGTGTCGCTCTCCTCATCATTAGAAACTTCATCTGAAGTATCCATACCATCACCATCAGATGTTCCATCTTCAGTGTCCGAGTTGTTCCCGCTTTCATTATCAGCTTCTGTATGATCGTCAGTTTCTACAACTTCCACACTCCCATTTTCACTAGACTCTGAAGACTTTGAATTACCCTCACTCTCTGAGTCCTGGCATCCCGTAATCAAAAAAGCAACCGTAATCAGTCCCGCAATTTTAGTCTTTTTTTCCATTTTATCGCCTCCTTAGTCAGGCTATACCCTCTAAGTAATTTTTTAACATTTATTTTTGAATATTTATATTTTTTCTAAGATAAAACATTTAATTATTATTGGTAAAAAACATAAAAAAGACAGCCAAATAACGGCTGTCTGAATGAAAAAACTCTAATCCATCCTAATAAAGGATGATGACAAAGATGTATAAAATGCAGTAATAATAAGCATAAAGGGAAAAATGAACGTCTTTACATCTTTACTATTGGCTGTTATTTTTTCCCACACAACCAGCAAGAGACCTGCACAAAAAATTACCACCAATAGAAGAATTGAGCCTTTTTGAATACTATACCCTCCTAAAAGCGCAATATGATAGGTGAGAATTCCTGTAAGAAGCGTTAATACCATTATTAAAATACCAAGCAACCGTTCTTTTGACATCATCCTGCCCCTTTTCCTACTACCTTTTTCCAAACGAACAAATTTCCTTATAAATACAAATATATCTTATATTAACATATAACAAACGATTTTTTAGATAGATTCATAACCTTCTGTTTCTGCGCTGCATCTCTATACAAAAACCCCTCCTGACGGGCAGAAGGGGTTTTCTTGCATCATTTACAATGAATGAGCAAAAAGATTTTCGTACAGAACTTCTCCATTAATCATTGTCATATCAACCTGAATATCCTTTATTTTTTCTTTATCAGCAGACAGGATGCTTTCATTTAACACAACCAGATCCGCAAATTTTCCAGCTTCCAGACTCCCTTTTACCTTTTCATCGAAGCTGGCATAGGCACCATAATATGTATAGGCCCTGATAGCTTCTAAGATTTCCACCTGCTGAGCTGTGCCGACTGCCTGTCCACTTCTGCTTTTTCGGTTGACTGCAGCATGGATGCCCAGCAGCGGATCACATGAGACTACGGGTGAATCTGAAGCAAAGGCAGATGGAATACCAGCATCAATGTAATCCCGGGCAGGATACATCACTTCCACTCTTTTCCCGTAATGCTTAAGATAAGCATCGCCATTCACATACATGAAAGCGGGATTTGGTACAATGACCACGTCCAGCTCATTCATGCGTTTTTGCAGATCACGTGAAGCGATCCCCGCATGTTCAATGCGGTGACGATGATTAGCCCGGGGGTTTTTGGCTAAAGCATGTTCAATGCAATCGAGCACCATTTCAATTGCACGGTCCCCCTGAGCATGGGCGGTTAACTGGTATCCTTTGTCATGGGCTTCACCCAGGATGGTATTCAGTTCGGGCTGGCTGAAATATTGGATGCCATAATCTTCGGGATCACTTGTATACGGCTCTCTCGTCGCGATTGTCGGTCCAGTGCTGCTTCCATCTGTAAACAGCTTGGCCGGACCAATTTTAAAGCGTTCATCACCTGTTCCTGTCACAATTCCTGCATCGACCATTGTTCGGATAAAGGATGTTGAATCGGTCAAGGATCCGATCATGGCATACACGCGGACCTTTATCTCCCCAGCGTTTATTCCCTCTTCCATTACCGATAAAATTTCCGGACCCGATCCATAGCCTCCAGCATCGTGTATGCTTGTAATTCCAGCTTTGACAAATTCATCAGATGCAAGTTTCATCGCCTCTTTAAGCTCCGTTTTATTAAAAGCAGCTACTTTAAACAGGTTCATATGTGCAGTTTCTATCAATTTTCCTGTTAAACGGCCGAAACCATCTTTTTCGATTAGACCGCCAGGGGGATCATCTGATTGATTGTGAATGCCTGCAAGCTCAAGTGCTTTACTGTTGGCGATAGAAGTATGATTGCACCCTCTTATAATGACGATCGGATGATCGGTTGAGACTAAATCAAGTTCTTCTCTTGTAGGAAAACGATCTTCTTCGATTTCATGCTCATTGAACCCCCATGCCCGCACCCATTCTCCCTTTTTGGTTGCAGCGGCCTTCTCTTTTAAATCCGCAAAAATATCCTGGAGTGAATGGATATGCGGTGCAATACAGCTGACGCCCAACAGGTTTGTGCCATAGATGGTAAGATGCAGATGAGCATCAACAAAGCCCGGCAGACATGATCTCCCCTTCAAATCAATAACCTGGGTTTTATCATCAGACAAATCATCAATTTCCCCGTTTGTACCTGTTGCCAGTATTTTATTGTCTTTTACTGCCACTGCCTCATGGATTTGATTAGCAGGATCGACCGTGATCACTTCGCCATTTCGCAGAATAATGTCTGCTTTCATGGAATCACTCCTTCCAATTTGCTGCTTGAGTGCTTGCCTTAAGAAGCACGGATATAATCTTCCACTTCAGCGTTTACCTGTTTTTTAGTGAGCAGGCTGACAACAATGGTGATGACAATGTTTGCAGCCAGGCCCAGAATTCCCGCATGAATTTCAAACGGAGTCGTAACCACCACAAGCTGAAAATAGAAATTAAGCGCGGTTCCAACAACAAGCCCTGCGACAACACCCGTAGCTGTCGCTCTTCTCCAGAAGAGGGCGCTGTACACACCGGGAGCAAACTGCACGATGGCTCCATAAGCGCCAAGCAGCAGCGCAACCAATCCCTGGCCGCCAAAAATCGTGATAAAATAAGCTAGTCCCCCTATAATAAATACGCCAACACGCATAATAAGAAGTACTGTTTTATCCGATAAATCACCCCATATATTCCGCACAATGCCGTCTGTTGTCTCTAAAGATGCACTATGGGTGATGGCATCGGCTGATGACATGGCAGCTGCCAAAGCCCCCGCTCCAACAAGCCCGTAGACCCACCCAGGCAAATTCATGACCGTGGTGATCAGAAAAGGCAATACGGTATCAGGGCTGTCCAGCATCCCTGGATCGACTACTCCTTTTGCGGCAAAACCAACAAGAAGCAGAGGAATCAGGAAAAGTGCAAATACCGGATAAACCAGAACCGTTTTCTTAATCGTTTTCGCATCTGACGCATAGGACTTGGAAAACAGATGCGGCCACATGAGAAATCCGATGACAGAAACCAGGATCGTGGTGGTAAATGAAACCTTCCCCATATTCGATCCTTCAGCGCCAACCTGCAGAAATTCTGGTGTTTCCGTAACAATATTGGTAAACATACCTCCCACTGAGTCATGCAGTTGGTTTACAATGGCCAGGCCGACTACCCATGAGATTACAATCATCAGCAGCCCCTGAAATACATCCGACCAGGCAGCTGCTCTCAAGCCGCCAGTGGCTACATAAATTACGACGATGCCATAAGCTAATAACCCGCCCAGCCAAAAAGGAATTCTGCCCTCTGTCATGATATTAAAAATATGGGCCATTCCGGTTAATTGAGTCGCCAAATACTGGATGGAAGCAAGCAGTGCAATGAGTCCGACAATCATAGCGAGCACTTTACTCTGATAACGCTGCTTCAAAAAAGCTGATACGGTATATAACTTATGCTTTTGACCGATTTTCCCGATTTTCGGACCGATAATATACCACGGAAGAATGGCAAAAGCAGTATAAATGATGATATAGAATGCCGGGGCACCCTTTTCATACGCCCAGCCTGGGGCTCCCAAAAAGGAAAACGCACTGAATACTGCGCCGCCCATTAAGAACCACATGACCACAAGCCCCAGCTTTCCTCCTGCTACTGCAAATTCATCCAATGAGCTTGAATCTTTTCCTCTTCCTGCTAAAACACCAATAAGAAGAGCAATAACCAAATAACCGATCATAATAACTAATGCGATTTGCCAATGGGGCATTACTGATCACCTTCCTCTCTGTTAGCCGGGTCTATCTGGTAAATAAATAACAGCGCTGTAAACGTGATTAAAATCCAAAGAATCGCCCAAAAAAATGAAAAAGGCAAACCAAATACGAGAGGTGTAGCCCGGTTCCCAATTTCTGATAACGGAAAGATCAGCATAAGAAAAGGAATTGTTACTGTAATACAATAGATGGCCGTAAATTTCCGTTTACTCATGGGACACACGTCCATCTGCCCGGCTGTTTTCATTCGTACTTTCAGCAGCCATTTTAACGATGGTTCTATACAGAAGATCCGTTCCCAACGCGATATCTTCAGGGGAGGAATATTCTTTTGGATTATGGCTGATCCCGGCCTTCGAACGGACAAAAATCATTCCATAATCACAGACATACGACATGGCCAGAGAGTCATGGAACGGTCCGCTCATTAATTCAGGGGGCTGCAGATTCATTTCTTTGCTTTCTGCACGCATGATATCCATGATTTTTTCACTGCAGAACCGCGGCTCATTTCTGGTATCTTCCCTTATGTTATACGTTAAGCCATTTTCATTTGAAACTTCGTCAAGCTCTCTATGTAAGGCATTTTCAATTTCGTCCCTGCGTTTTTCATCTATGTCTCTCAAATCAACAGTAAATGTTACTTTTTCCGGTATAATATTTCTGGAATCCGGAAAAACTTCCAGGTTTCCGACTGTTCCAACTGTTGGAGCCCCGGGGATTTCCTTAACCAGTTCGTTCAGCTTGATAATTACTTTGGCTGCACCAACAAGGGCATCCTGGCGCATGGGCATTGGCACAGACCCTGCATGACCGGCAAGACCCGTTAATTCAACTGTCAGCCATAACGGTCCTGAGATGCCTGTCACAATCCCAACGGCTTCACCTTTATCCTCGAGAACCGGTCCCTGTTCAATATGAAGCTCCAAAAAAGATGAAATACGTGACGTGTCATATTCGGATTCCTTGAACTTATCAGGATTGCAGCCAAATTCCAGTAAAGCCTCTTTTCTGCTTACACCATTTTTATCCTTGCGCTCGAGCTCCCCGTCCTCAAGCCTGCCAAGTATTCCTCTTACGCCAAACAGCCCCTTATTAAATCTGCTGCCCTCCTCGTCCGCGAAGGCTGCAAGCTCGATGGCAAGCGACGGTGTCAGGTTGTTTTCTTTCATGGTCTGAAGCGCCTCCAAACCCCCGAGCACGCCAATCGCCCCGTCAAATCTTCCACCGTAAGGCTGAGAGTCGATATGGGAGCCCACCATGAGAATTTTCTGGTCAGCTGTTTCCGCTGCATCCCATCTGCCAATCAAATTTCCAAAATCATCTATTCTCGCAGTTAATCCTATTTCTTCCATCCATCCTTTTACCTTCAAAACCGCTTCCTTATCTTCTTTTGAATGAGCCAGCCGTGAAACACCGGTCTCACCTATTTTTCCAATCTTGGCTAATTCACTGATTCTGCCATTTAAACGTTCTGCATTTATTTTCAGCATCTTCTTGTTGCCTCCCTTAAAATAAACTTATTTAACGAGGTCCAATACGCTTTTATAGCCTGAATCTCTGCCCCCCTTTCGTCGATATGAGCCAGATAATCCATTCACTAGTACTCTCTTACTTAAGCTGATAGATTCAAAAAAAGCAGACTTTCAAAAACAATGAATAGAAAAATTATACTAAATATTCTGATTTTAATATAAGTAACAGGTTGTATAAAAATTAGGGCTAACGGTTAACACTGTGTCCAATAGAAGAGCAGCTCTTTCCCGAGTAAAAATAATGCAAGATTCATAGTTTCAATTATCGATCTGTTTTTCTATTTATATTTCACCCTCCTTCCCTCACTGAGTGGAAATATTTTCATCTACTTCAGGTAATAGTAGCACACTGGCTGATTGGCGTGAATCTTCGACAAAAAAAGAGATTGCGACAAATGTGTCTCAACTCTTCTAACCGGTTCACTGCGCTTCAGGTGGACGCTTTCCGCAGGGACTTCGCTTGAGCCTCCTCAGATCCTGCAGGAGTCGCCACCTTCCGCTCCGTTCACCTCATCTTTACAATTAAAATAGGCTCAATTCACATAACTTTTGGAGTTATGTGAATTGAGCCTCTGTTCTTAATGAATAGCTTAATTTACTTTCTTTTTGACAGGTATCCAAATTTCACTTCGAAAAGCCTCAGATGTTGTATCTTTGTCTGCATTCCATAATATTTCCGGCCCCTCCACCTGTTCGAAGCCTGAGGAAGGGAACCATTCAGAATAAATACGTCCCCACACATCCTGCAGGGCTCCCGGAAATTTCCCAACCGCTTCAAATACAGCCCAGGTGCACGCGGAAACGTCCAGGGAGGAGTAGCGGGCCGGACACTCTTTATTCGTGGCCACACCTATATAATGATCAAGCTCGCCTCTTCCCTCCATCCTTCCCTCGGAAAAATTCGTTGAGGCACTTATAAATCCGGCAGGGACTACATTAGAAAGCATCTTCAACTCCTCAATCATTGTATGATCCAAACGATTCCACATAGCAGCAATCTCGTGATTTACTCCGTGAAAAATGAGCGTAACTCTTTTTTTCAACCCTATTATTCGAAACGCCTCTTTTTCTTCAATTCGGTAATTCATTTCTTCTCCCCCTTTAATTGTCAGCTGGAAAGTCATTTTTGGATATGCTTTTAACGATTGCCCTTTTTTCCTGGCTTCTGATGGAGTCACGCCATGCAGAATTTGAAAGGCTCTTGTAAATGAATCGGGCGAACTATATCCGTATTTAAGTGCGATATCGATCACTCTCATATTGCCTGAGTTTAAGTCAATCGCAGCAAGCGTCAGGCGTCTGCGGCGAATATACTCTGTCAGCGTAACGCCGGCCAGAAAAGAAAACATTCTTTTAAAATGATATTCTGAGCAATAAGCAAGCCTTGCAGCCTTTTTGATATCAATTTCTTCCTTCAGATTATCTTCTATATAACTTAATGCTTCATTCATGTTTCCAAGTGTCTCCATTGATCGACCTCCTGTTCATCAATAGAATATCAGTTGAGGAAAGGCAATACCCGACTTTTCCTGTACAATTATGCAGGTGTGGTTTTGCTTGGCAGGCAAATAAATATATACTTATTATCTAAAATGATATTTTAATTTAAAAGGATACTTTAACGAGGATAATCTTATAAATAATGATTATTCACAAAGAATGAGGTGATACAGGTGGCATATATTCAACTTACACAGCATTGGATGGGGAGGTTTTTAGCTTCTGACCCCGGCCGTATCAGGCTGGACAAAGCGGCCAGAGCGACCGTCAGTTTAATGGTTTCATTATTTACCACACTGCTGATCATGCGCGCAACAGGCCACACCCTGATCACACCCGCCATTGTATCCGGCATGATCGGAATGCTGGGAATTATGATTGTGATGGATAATACGAAGAAAAAGATGAAACGGACGACGCTTCTTCTTGGTGTCGCTGCCATGATTGGCATCACCATTGGTTCGTCCCTGGCAGGCAATGCCTATTATATAGACATTTTAATGGTTCTTAGTATTTTTAGCAGTTTTTATTTTACCCGTTACGGATCCCGGTATTTTTCTATTTTTATGATTACTTTTATGATGGTTTACCTGTCCTCCGTATTGACCCTGTCAAGCAGCCAGCTGCCCTGGTTTTTTATGGGCATATGGATTGGAGTTGGCTATACCTACGTGCTGAATTTCATTTTATTTCAACGGACCTCGAAAAACTTGAAGCAAAGCATTCGCTCCTTTCATTACCAGAGCAATCTGACATTTAATCTCCTGCTGCAGGGCATGCAGCGTAGGGATATGACAAAAAAGCAGAGAAAATCTCTTCAAAAAAATGTACTGAGGCTCCGTGAATATGCAATTATTGTCTCCGGTTATATCAGAGATGAAGACGTGCAGGAGATGTGGCCGGGACTAAAACCAGCTCAGCTGAGATTATACGTATTTGATACCGGCATGCTCATTGAAACGCTGACCGACTCCATGAGAAGTCTAAAAAAAGCAGAGGCACTCGAAATTGATGAAATCAGGCGTCTGTTGATATGGGTAACGAAATCTCTTCGTGATGCAAAGGTACTGGCTCCGCAATACGAGGAGCAAAATTTAGAAGAGGCGGAACAAGCAGTACAAATGCTTCGGATGCTCATTCTTGAATTGTTGGACAAGGAAGAACAGCCTAAAGGATGGGTCTTTTTAATACGGCGGATCGAATCGATTGCCAACCACGTGATTGAAGGAGCGATTACGATTCAGCAGTCTCTTCATTCGCCAAATAGACCGGATGACGAACCTGAAGAAGAAAAGGAAGAAATAGAGCAGAGTCCTCCCGCAGAAAAGGAGAAAAAGCTTAAGCCGTCTACAAAAAAAGCCTACCAGGCATTAATTGCCGGAATCCTTGCTATTATCATCGGTCAAATCATTTCCCCCGCCCAGCCATATTGGGTTCTTTTAACGGCATTTCTTGTTTTGCTCGGAACAGAATCCATCGGCCGAATTTACACAAAAGGATTTCAGCGTTCGCTCGGAACAATTATTGGAGCGGTAATTGGCTTTGCGCTGGCAAAACTATTTTCCGGTCAATCTTTTATTGAAGTAATTCTTATCTTTTTAGTGGTATTTCTTGCGTTCTACCTTTTTACCGTTTCCTATACCTTAATGAGCATGTTTATTACGATGATGCTTGCCTTTATGTACGATATCTTACTTGGCGGGATCACCTTGTCCCTTATCACTGCACGCGTCACCGATACCATCGCTGGAGCTGCGATCGCCCTCGGCGTATCTACGTTTGTATTTCCGAAGAAAACAAAAGCAAAAGTGGCTGAAAGCATTAATGAGTTTTTAACTGAACTTAAACCATATGTAACCGAGTATGTAAGAAGCTTCAGGGAAGAGGTGAATGTGAAGGAGCTGTCCGAAAGTGCGTTTGCATTGTCTCAAAAGCTCCAGGTAATAAGGGAAGAAGCTCAATCCCTTTATCAGCGGCCGGGATCGCCGACTCACAAAGAAATGACCCGGTGGTATACCGTTTTAACCGCCATTAATTACAATGCCAGACATTTGATTGCTTCTGCTTATCGCAAGAAATTTGAGTATCCGGAGGAATTGGTAGACGTATTTAAGAATATGGAAGAAAAGCTCGACCATAATATTGAAACCTTAATTCGAATGCTGAAAACGGCCGAACACGATGGACTGATGCACAGCCTTGACCATGAACGCGAACAAATTGAACGGCTTGCTCCCATTAGATCCGAGTCTCAGCGCGATCTGATTCACCACCTTTATTATGTATGGCGGATTAATCAATCGATCGAAGAATTAGGAAGGGAATTAGGTGCAGAAACCAAATAGCACATTCTATTATTAAATCATGGAGGAGTTCATATGAAGCCTGCTGCGATGGAGTTTTTTACAAATAACATCAAAAGAAATTTTCCTGATTTCACCATAAACAAGGTAGAAATACTTGGAGAAGGCCAGATGAGTGTCGCACTCAAAGTCAATGACAGCTGGGTTTTTCGTTTTCCTAAAAACGCAGCAGGTTCCGTGGACCTGGAAAAAGAAATAACTATGCTGCCGCTTTTAAGCCCTCATATTACAGCAGCTATACCTCAATTTACCTACATTGGAAAGCAGCAAAACGGTTTTTATTTTACCGGCTATCCCCTGCTGCCCGGCGTTATATTAGAAGAAGAGGGGTTTGAAGCACTGCCGGCTGATAAAAAGAACCATCTCATTGATCAGCTGGCAGGCTGTATAAGAGAAGTCCGTTCGTTCCCTGTGGATGTGGCAAAACAGGCTGGTGTCCCCCAATTTGATCCTGCTGCCGTTTTCACGGAATTGCACAAAGTGGTCCTGGAGCAGATCTTTCCTCTACTTGATAAACGCACCCAAAACTATGTTTCCTCGAGATTCAAAGCTTATTTCACAAATCCTCATTACAAAGAATACATTCCTGCGCTCATCCATGCTGATTTATCACCGGATCATTACCTTGTTGATCCTAAAAGCAGCAGCCTTACGGGAATTATAGATTTTGGAGATCTCAGAATCAGCGATCCAGACTACGAATATCTCTATATTCTGGAGGACTGCGGAATGGATTTCACCTCCAAGCTGCTGGCCCATAGCGGGGAAATCCATATAAAAGAACGATTGATGAAAATTTCCCTGTTCGTTACATTTGATCATTTACAGTATGTACTCCAGGGAATCAATCAGGGAAACAAGGCGTGGATCCAGGAAGGGCTGGATGAAATTAAGCGGGAGATGGAGTTCTGATAGAAATGTGGGTTGTTTGAAGCAGTATGACTGAGTAGAACGATAAAAGAGAAATCATGTGCGATAAAATCGAACCTCGGAACGACACCTCAATGTCCCTCCCCTGAACGATATATTTCGAAAATTGATCGATATAGTCCGAAACATGTGCGATAAATGTTAAAACATGTTTGATAAAAAGCAAATTGTCGCACTCAGAATGATATATGTCCTATTATGACCGATATAACCCGAAATTTGTGCGATAAATACAAAATCATATGCGATAAAACCGAATCACCGAATCACGCCCCTGCTAAAGTTTTCATAAAGCCCGTAATTTAAGCACGCCGCCCACCAAAACAAGGTACTTTTAATTCAAGACATTCATAAGATATTTAATAGGAAGGTAGAAAAAGTAGAATTCAAGATGAAGATTACTAGCAGCCATTTATCTTCCATACAATAAAAAAGGAGAAAAAAATGTCTAATTATGTAGTAGAGCTGGAACGATGGGGTATTCAACAGGGGTCATTTGGAAAGCCGCCTTACTCATTAGCCACGTGGACAATTGCCTATAACAATGTTGTCGGGTTTAACCAGGCACTTGCTTATGCTAATAGTCAAGGTTTTTTTAATGTGATAGTTCCAAGAGGCACCTATAGTTTTTGCTACTCAAACTCGTCGCCAACTGGAAATGAGCCATACCAGCAAGTAGGACTTTCAATCAATCTATTCAGCAACCAAACGCTCGATATGAATGGATCGACTTTTGAAGTATTATATGATTCGATTAACAGAAATCCTTTCGACAAAGCCACAACCAACCCGGTATGGAAGCTGTCTGGAAGCCTTATCCAGCTCAATGAGTGTACAAATGCTCATGTGAAAAATGGCACAATCATCGGCGACATCCCAAATAGAAGTTTCACAGATACCGGCTCAGGATTTAATTCCGAGAAAGGAATGGAGCAGACGTATGGGATTAATATTAACAGGGGCAATCGTTTCTGCTCGGTAGAAAGCGTCAATGTGTCAATGTTCATGGGAGATGGGATTATCATTGGAGCCTACCCCACTGACATCGGGACGTGGATATTAAACCCGACCGCTGCCAGCAGAATTGCCTATCCCGGTCTGGCGGATGCCAACGGCACAATTGTTCAGACCGTGCCAGGGGCTTATATTTCAAATAAGTTCCCCATCATCCAAGGCGAGCATAAACAGCTGCAAATGAGAACAGCAGGCGGCTACACGCGCATTCCCCTTATTTCCAACAAAACGTTTGAGTATCTGTTTTACAATGCAGCCGATGTTTTACTTGTAAGAAAGACGGCTGTTTACCTTCAGACAGTGACGGTCCCTTTGGATGCCGCCTACGTCAGAATACAGTTTAGAAATGAGGCACCTGACCAGACTTCCATTAGCATTGAATATGCCATCACCAAGCCTCAGTCCCACAATATTAAAATAAGCCATTGCGAAATTCATAATAATCATAGAGGCGGCATTAGCGGCGGAGCAGATTTTACGTATATCCAAAACAATAAGATCTATCATAACGGGATGGATTCAGGTTTAAATGTACCGCTGTTCCCAGACTCCACAAGATATGCCATAAACTTTGAAGACAGCTTCTGTAATTTTGTAGCAGTGGAGAACAACCATATCTTTTCCGGTTTTAATGGAGTCTTGCTTGGTGCATACCATATTAAAGTTACCGGTAATATCTTCAGTGAAATTAACGGAATCAGAATCTACAATAATGCAAGTTCTGTTATTGACAGCAATGTTCTGTACCAGGGAACTTTTTCACTAGCCCCTAGTGTCGCAACGCAGGAAAGACATATTATCTTCAGCAGCAACGTCGTTTACGCCCAATCTTTGTCCCTCCAGCCTGTTAATAAAACGATGATTGTTATAAAAGATAACAAATTCTATCTGGAAAGCATGAATTTAACCGGAAACATTGAATTTTACGGAAACTATACAAAAAGCCTGGTTGGGGCTTTGAGCACAACGTATACCACCCTGCTTTTAAATATCAAAAAATGTACAGACAATACCTTTGAGGATTTTAACTTTGGCTCTCATTATCGTTTTGCTTTAACAAAGCCTATTGGTTCCACCAACTATATTGACAATAATATATTCAGATCTGTTTCTTTTAACAGCGTAAATCTGTATAACGATTTGGAGTTTGAAAACTGTAAATTTTTCAGCTGTAATATAACATTCCAGGTGGCCGATCTGACAAAATCAAGCAGTCTGACGTTTCACAATTGCACCCTGCAGGACACGAATCTGGAAGCTGGCGGCCGATACGTTAATAACGTAACAATCGGCGGTGTGACCAGTAAAGCCTCCCTGTATGATTGCAGAATCATTCTGACCCCCCTATTTTCCAAGCCGGCATTTTTTATCTCCGCTGATAACAGAGCCCAGGACTCCCTGAATGCAGGAGTTCTGCCGAGAAATTATGAATTGTATATGCGCGACTGTCTGCTTGACATTTCAGTAGCAAACAACGTTGTTCTATTAAAATACGGTTCAGGGGGCGATATTAAACAGCCCAGAAAGGTTGTCATCGAAAACTCCGTACTGAATTTATCAGACAGTACAAAATTCAAGGTGCTGGAAGGCAGCAGTGCAAACAATGCCGGCTACTCTGCTGTGTTAATTGACACTTCCTTTGTCGGATTTACGTCACTGCCTGCACCGGCCTTTGGCAGTTTAGAAATTTATAAAAAAGTGCTCACCCTGAGTTCGGCGGCTGAGCCTTCAACAGGGACCTATTCTCTTGGTCAAATCGTTTACAATACTAATGTCACAGCTGGCGGATATATCGGATGGGTTAACGTCAGAGCTGGCATAAGCACGAACAACGCATGGCAGGCATCAAGGAGTTACACGATAACATCAAAAATTTTTAATGGCATATACGTGTATGAGGCACAAAATACCGGAACGTCAGGCGCAACTCCTCCTGCCTTTCCAACAACTGCGGGCTCTACTGTAACAGACGGAACCGTAACATGGAGAAACATTGGTACAAGGGCTTTATTTAAACCGTTTGGCTTAATTGCCCAGTAATATCGCACCTATAGAATTGTTCAATATTCCTTTAACACAACAAAAGTGACCAAAAGTTTTTAACTTGAGGTCACCTTTTTGTTGAAGCAGAACGATAAAATATGGACATTAGTGATAAATATGGACTTTTGTTCCACATAGCAGGAAACTTAATCGATAAAAAGCGAATGATTGCACGGAGAATGAAAAATGTCTAAGACTGACCGATATATTGTGGAACATGATTGAAATATCCCAAACACTGTACGACCAATGTGAAAACATGATCGATAAAAACCCGAACACTTAAATATCCTCTATCTATTTAATTTCACTTAAATACTTTGCGTAATGGATAAAGTTTCTTACTAAGTCTAATTCAAAATTATAAATGATCGGAGCCCCTGGCCGCCAATTCACTTCAAACAACCATATTTTGTGGTTTTTATCGATTCCAACGTCAATACCCAGTTCATCAAACAAAACATCATGGTAAAGCGATTCAAAGTGCTTAGAAAAGTTAATTGAAAAATATTCAAGTGTTTTCTTAATATTAAACCACTCATCCTCAAATTCTTTTTGTAAAAAATCCTCTAAATAAGCAGTTGAACCGCCACTTCCTAAATTGGAAGTTATACATTCTAAAGGACCAATACGCGGGAAAATGGCTGTGACGACCCACTCTCCTTTTCCATCTTTTTGCACATGCAGTCTGAAATCAAATACATTCCCTGCTTTGGTTAAACAGGTAATAAACTTTTGAACCAGGTAGATATTTTCGTTCATTCTGCTTTCCACCAAATACCTAAGCTGCTCACGGGAATAAGTTTGAAGATTTCCTCCCTCATTCACCAGAAAGGTTTCTTGATCTTTCTTTTCTATTAGAAAAATCCCCTTACCTTGATGCCCGGCAATCGGTTTTACGACAACATTATGATATAAATCTAGCATATCAAATAATGTATCCTCATTATCCAAGTCTCTCGTAGGGATAAGATGGTGGCTAAATTTTCCCCCTTGTTCAATGCGCTTTTGAACACTGAACTTATCACCCACAGAATGACTTGTAAAAGGAATTCGATCATACAAATAATCAATAATGGCTTCTGCCTTTTCAGAAAAAGGCGGGCTCGCATTGTAGATTACATCTGGAAATGGGTAGAGTTTTTCATGCCACTCCCCATTATCATAATATTTTCCCTTTATCGTATTTTCTTCAACATCTACATTACCTGGTGTGAAATAGAAGAAATCCACACCTTCAGCTTTTGCCACCACTGAAAAAGTATAAGCGCGATTTACTTTTCGAGGGTCAGCACGATGATGCAGCATCCCAATCAGGGTCATTTGTGTTCAGCCTCCAGCTAAAATAATTGATTTTTTTCTTAAATTTTTAAAGTGGCTGTATATATGGTTCTATATAAAACCTGATGACTTTTGCAGCTTCGTTCGCAAGACGAATGGCTTCACTTTTGGAATCAGCGGCTGAAATAATATAGCCGCATCGGTCCCCCATGGACAAAGGAGGATGCAGAAAACTACCTTTTTTCGGCTTAATGAAGACCTCTTCTATTCCAGGCATCATAGCGCAGCGGTTCTTGCCGGTTACTTTTATTAATGTCCCTGTTTCATAGCTTGTCAAATAGTGGGCATAAACAAACTTACGATGCTTCTTTTCTAGATTTGGTTTTTGTCCCAGCGCAATTTTAATTGTTTCTTCTACTAAATTTATGCCATATGCTACTTCTATTATTCTATTCATTGCTCCACCCGAAATACGAGGATTGATTTCAATGAGTTTCCAGTTTCCATTTACTAATCTCATTTCAAGGTGACAGGAGCCATTTTTCAATTGAAATGCATTAATGATAGAATTTACCGTTTGATAGATACCATTTGAAAATTCAACATCCAGATTTTCAAGTACACAATAACCTGTAACAATAAAACGTTGAGCAAATGTTATTTCCTGCTGAATGACCGCTACAACATGAACCTCCCCATTAAACACACAAGCTTCAATTAAATATTGCGGACCTTTTAGGTATTCTTCTATTAAAACTTCCTCGTATCCTTTCGAAAACAATGCATCTAGTGATTTCTCCAACTGAGCTTTATTTTCAACAAACAGCACATCCTTCGAGCCGGTTGAGACAGCTGATTTGACAATGAGTGGGAATCGTTCTTTATTATCCACTAGAAACGCATTTAAAGAGTCATCCTTGGAAAATATGGTGAATTTTGGGGACACAGATAGCCCCTGTAAATGTTCTCGTGTTAAACGTTTATTTTCCATGATCTCGTAAGGTTTTGACGAAAAAGAAGTAATACCCAGCTCATTGCTCAACTTGGCTGCGACATGAACGAAGGGATCGATAAAACTCAATATCGCTGCTATTTTTTTCCCTTGTTGAGTCAGAATTGTAATCTTATTTTTGATTGCTTGAAAATCAGTTATGTCAGTAAGAATCATATGATGTACATCAGGGAAATCCGTTCTGTTTTTAATGAAGCGCTCTCTGGGGGTTAATAAAACGGTAAAAAAACCGAGGTTGTAAGCGGCTCTTATTGCCTCTCTGCTGGAACCAGATTTATTGCTATCAATAAATATAATTGTTTCCATAAACTATTTTCATCGTCCTTCCATGCGTCTTATAACTTTGCAGTCTTTTTAAAATATTCCAAATCGTTGAAGATTGTGCACACAGTTTATTCCATGGTAGTTTGGGTTTCAGCGTTATTCTCTGGAAACTAATTTATTTACTAGTACAATAATAGTTATTAATTATTAAAAATTATAGTTTCACTCATATATATTGGAAAATAAACCCTATTTACTTAAGATAAATGTGAAAAAGTATAAATTTAACTATTTTTTCAGGGAAATCTATTTTCAAAATCAGCCACCTAAAAATCACTGGACATCTCCATTGATAAAAAACACAACAAAAAGTGACCAAAGGATCTTATCTTTTGGTCACTTTTTATCTATATTCAATTTTTTCATCCGGCTAACAAAGGGCTTTATCCAACAAAAATCTTGCGCCGGTCATAGGCAAAGAAGAACATCATCACACCCAAAACAGCGCAAATCATATACATAACGGAATAGGAGAAAAGATCAGCCAGCGGCCCCATCATCACACCGCCCAGCGAGACGCCTAAATCAGCCATTGCTATAAACAAACCAAGCAGCACATTTCGATTCATCTGAGGCAAAACAAAACTTAAGTACGTGGTTAAAGTCGGGTAGAGAATTGCCTGAGCGATCCCCATTAAAACGGCACCTAGATAAAAAACAAGAACGCCGCCACTTAGTGCAAAACTTACACATTGCGCCCCTGCCGCTAAAAGGATCATTGTCCCCATCATAAATGAAGAATGCCACTTTCCATCTGAAGGGATTTTTTTTCGTAAAGTAAAACGTGAAAGAACAACAGTCACAGCCAATAACATGAGAAAGATCCCAGCATTTCCACCTTTCACCTGTTCAGCATACAGCGGGATAAAGATCGTAATTGCGCCAAATACAACCGAACCAACCAGCATCAGTACACTGCATTTAAATAAATGAGGATTTATTACTAATTGACTAAATGAGTTAAACATATTTCCACTGGACTCAGCACTTTTTGCAGAATCTTTCGTTTCTGATCTATCCATTTTGGCACTGTAACCAAAAACCCCGGTTAAAATGGCAATTGCTATCATAACGACCGCAAAATACCCCATTCCTTCTTGCCAAATACCCAAAGCCAATAAAGGACCAATAATTCCGGGGATATATGAAAATAACGAATAAAGTGATATTCCCTGAGATCGATCTTTCTCTGGCAATGCATCAATAATTCCAATTTGAAGTGCCATTGAAAAAAAAGCTGTTGATACTCCTTGCAACATGCGGGCAGCAAGAAAGCCGCCAAGTCCGGTTACCGTGTATAAGATTAAAGCAAATCCATTGATAATAAGGATGATGCGCAGTATTTTTACCGGTCCGTACTTTTGAATAATTTGACCTGCCCACGGTCTGAAAAACATCGTTGTAAACAAATAGGCTCCCATAATTAGCCCGATTGTTGTATTCGATGCTCCCAACGCTTCCCCTTGTAATGGGATAATCACATTCAGAATCGAATTGGCGCTAAAATAAAGAAGCACCAGCAAATACAACCGCAGAAAATGCCAAGACATAGCTCCAGTCACAATCTTTTTTCCTCCAAACCTGTACAGTTTCGTTAGATTAAGCAGTCCGTCAAAACGTGATCAACGATTGCAATAATTTCTTTGCATAATCGGATTGAACATCCTTTAACTGTTCAATACTGACTGTTTCTTCAATTTGACCCTCTTTAAAAATAATGACTCTGTCGCATAGATAGGCTGCCGCCTGCAGATCATGCGTGATAAAAATGTAGCTCATATTGTAGATTCCTTTCAGCTTTTTTAATAAGGTCAAGATTTGCATCTGAACAGATACATCCAATGAGCTGATCGCTTCATCCAGCACGATGCAGCTGGGTTCAATTGAGATGGCTCTTGCAATACACACCCTCTGCACCTCTCCTCCTGATAACTCATGAGGATACTTGTTTTTAAAGGCAGGTGTTAAGCCAACTTGATTTAGCAGTGTATCAACCCTGAATTGGTTTTCTTTATCATCTTTAAAACTATTCGTTAAGGGTTCCATAATGGCGTCTTCAACAGTAAAAAATGGATTTATAGAAGATTTATAGTCCTGGAAAACAGCACTAATACTACCAGCTCTAATATTCCTGTCCTCAACACTTTTTCCATCAAACAATACTTTTCCTTGATCAGGCTTTTCAATCCCCAGTATCAAACGTCCCAGGGTGGATTTTCCGCTGCCGCTTTCCCCGATAATACCGAGGCACTCCCCATCCTTACATTCAAAGCTAATACTCTTTAAAACGAGCTGGCTTTTGGTTGAAAACATTCCGCCTTTTTTGTAGGATTTTTCCACACCATCAACTGTTAACAACAACCGCCTCACCCTCCATTATTCTGTTAAAATGATTGCTGAGAACCTGTCTGGTAGAGACTAAATACTTGGTGTAGTCATGCTGTGGTTCTGAGAAAACTTCTGCCGTCTTGCCTCTCTCAACTATTTCTCCATCTTTCATCACCAGAACTTCATCAGCAATGTTCTTTACAACCGCTAAATCATGAGAAATAAAAATCATTGAACAGCCTAATCTTTCCCGCAATTTCTTAAATTGTTCAATGACCTCATACTGTGAGATGGCATCCAAGGCTGTGGTTGGTTCATCTGCAATGATAATATCAGGCTCTAAGACAATCGCTAAAGCAATCATAATTCGCTGCAGCATTCCCCCTGATAACTGGTGAGGATATTTATTCATTATTTCTAAAGGGTTTTTTAACATGACACTTTCCATCGCGCTTTTCATTCGCCCTGACATTTCTTTTTTACTCCAATTAAAATGCTCAGCCAGGGTTTCTCTCAAATGAATGCCAATTACACACGAAGGATCAAATGCACTCATGCCGTTCTGAAGGATCATACATAAGTTTTTTCCCCTTTTCTTTCTCATTTCTTTTTCAGAAAGATCGT
This sequence comes from Jeotgalibacillus sp. S-D1, assembly GCF_004358665.1. GTDB lineage: Bacteria > Bacillota > Bacilli > Bacillales > Jeotgalibacillaceae > Jeotgalibacillus. Next base: position 328,593 of record NZ_SMZR01000002.1, read on the forward strand.
GTATGTTTTTTCCTTTAAACAGAATTTCTCCAGATTGACGGAGGTAAGACTTATTTAATTTCATAATCGCCCTGCACGTAACTGATTTTCCGCTGCCGCTTTCCCCGACTATAGCCAGACAGCTATTTTGCTTTAAATGAAAGGAGCTATTAACAATAATTTCCTTTCCGGTGTTAACATCCCATACCTTTAAGTTGTTAACTTCTAATAGATTCATTGTCAGCCGGCCACCTCTTTTTCCTGATTCTTGATTTTTGAAAACGGGGAATTTTTCTTTGGTTTTATTGTGCGCGATAATTTAGGATTTAAAATGATTTGGAGTGAATCAGCTAAAAAATTGAAAGCTGACACAACAAGAATAATAGCTAAACCCGGTGCTAACATTAGCTCAGGACTGGTGAACATTACGCCCCTTGCCTCATTTAACATCATTCCCCATTCAGCATTCGGTGCCTGTATCCCTAAACCAAGAAATGAAAACCCTGAAATTTGTAAAATCATTGACCCGATTGAGCTGCTTGAAATGACTGCAATATCGGCAAAGGTAACCGGAATTAGATGTTTACGAATGATTGTTAGATTGCTAATTCCAACCGACTTTGCAAATTTTACATACTCCAATTCGGAATATTGCATGACCGAAGTTCTGATAACCCGGGCAAACCACGCCCATTTCACTATAATAAAGGCAATTAATATATTTCCTAGACCAATTCCCAAAATTCCAATAATCGCTAAGGTCATCACGTATCCTGGAAATGACAGCATAATGTCACAAATTCTCATAATGATAGCATCAACTTTTCCTCTAAAATACCCCGCCAAAAACCCTAAAACAGCTCCAATTAAAACTGAAATGACTAATGCACCTAAAACCCAAAGGATACTGGGACGAATGCCAAAAATAATTCTGGACAAAATACATCTTCCCAAATGATCATTTCCCAGCAGAAACTCTAAGGAGGGTGGCGCGTATCGAAGACCCATATTCACGCCATTTGGATCATGAGGAGAAAACAAAGGAGCAAAAGTTCCAATGATCATCGTTAGGACAATCACAATGAAGGAGATGGCAGCTATTTTATCCTGGCTTATACTCTTCAAGAATTTCATTTAAAGATTGCTCCTCAATTTAGGATTCATCACAGCATTTACAATGTCAGAAAGCGTATTAAAAATGACAAACGCTGTCGCTAGTACAAGTACATAGGCTTGAATGATGGGGAAATCTCTGCTCAAAATGGCTTGAATACTCAAACTTCCTAACCCGGGCCACGCAAAAACATTTTCTATTACAACGGTACTTCCTAAAATGATGGGAACAGCCATGCCAAAGATTGAAATAGCCACCTGCAGAGAATTTCTTAAAATATGAATCGTAATTTTCTTTTCCGACAGCCCGCAAGCCCTCCCATAGAGAACATAATCTTCATTTAAGTTGTTGATCATGGAAGTTCTTACATTTCGAAAGTAGATTCCTGCATAACTGATGGTGATAATCGCCACCGGTAAAATATAACTCTTAAACGAATTCATGCCGCTTGTAGGCAATAGGTTTAATTTGACTGAGATGTACAAGATCATTAAGGATGCAAGCCAATAGGAGGGCATCGCTGTTAAAAAAAATGAAACCCCTCTGATTGATTTGTCTATCATTTTTCCTTCTCTCACCGCACAAATAACCCCCAGCAATATGGACAAGGCAATAATAGCCACTGATGACACGACTGTTAGCTTTAATGTATTTAGAAAAGCCGGACCAATTAATGACCATACCGGTTTCCCCGTAACATACGAATGACCAAAATCTAATTGTAAGCAGCTTATAAACCAGTGAAAGTACTGAACGAGAAAAGGTTTGTCCATCCCAAACTCTTCTTTCGTTTCAGCAATTAATTGATCAGTGATTTGGGGGACACCCTGCGATTGCAGTACCACTTCAGCGGGATCTAAGGGAGAAAGATTAATCAAAACAAACGTTACAAATGAAATGATGATAAGCAAAGGAATCATTATAAGGATCCTTCTCAGGATATAGCTTGCCATAGAAAATCTCCTTTCTGCAGAAATACACTCAATCACCTGTTAAAAAGAGGGCTGGATAAAATCGCGACAAACTTTCATGAGAGCATTCTAATTATCCATACAGGACCATTGACTTTTTTTGATTACCCAAAAAGCAGCAAAAACGCAGGTTCATTGCAGTGGAAGGTGGCGACTCCGGCGGGATGTAGCGGGAGAGGTGAGACGCTGAAGATGCGCAGCATCAAAATGGCTCACCCCCGCCCCGCGGAAAGCGCCGCCTGCAGCGGAAATGAACCGGTCTCCTTTAGAAACTTCTACAATTTCTTCGTTTTATCCTATCCTTTTTACATCTTATTCAAAGCTCATTTGCTCAAACGGCAGTTCAAATTGTGTCTGCTTAAATGAAATTCCTGTTAGGTTATCTGGAGCTACGACTGTAACACTGCCATTAGAAATTGGAATAAAGACTGCTTCTTCATGAACCGTCGTTAAAATATCTGCATATAAAGATTTTCTCGTTTTTTCATCTGTAGATACCATAACCTCTTCAACTTTCCTGTAGAGTTCGTCGGAATTCGAGATCCCGCTTGTCGTATGGTAATACGAAGAATCCGACGTGAAAGCAGAAATTGTACTCTGCGGGTCATAAGCTAATCCCCATGTTTGATTAAACAGCAGATCATATTCACCAGTCGCTCTTCTGTTAGCAATTGAAGTAGATTCTTCACCGATAATCTCCAGTTGGAGCCCTATCTCTTTTACAGAAGCCTGGATAAATTCAGCTTGTATTTTCTGGAAGGGTGAATTGCTGTCATAATAAAGATTCATCGTTAATTCCTGACCATCTTTGGTTCTATTCCCCGTTCCATTCCCTGATTTCCATCCCGCTTCTTCTAAAATCTCCTTCGCTTTTTCTAAATCATAGCCGCGTTTTTCCAACTCGACATCAGCATACTCAACATTAGGTGAAAATAATGTATGAGCTTCTGATTCTGCTCCGCTTAAAAGCTCTTCAGTAATCGTTTTCCGGTCAATTGCATGCCAAATGGCTTCACGAATTGCCGTGTCACTTACCGGACTATCAGTCTTACTGCTATTGGCTACAATCATTTTTGTGTTCACTGGGTCGCTTCGAACAAGCTGATAATCACCAGAATCCACTAACTGAGTCATAGCTTCCACATCAAGACTGTCTGCCCCGCGATCATCTGTGAAAACAAAATCCACCTCGCCTTTTTGTAAAGCCAGAAAAGTTGTTTCACCAGCCGGGAGCACTTTAGATGTTATTTTTTTAATTTCAGGAGTGCCCTCCCGGTAGTTTTCATTGGCTTCAAAAACGGCATATTCATCTGTTTTATGTTCCGTAAGAACATATGGTCCTGTACCGTTATAGCCGGTTACCCCATCTTTCGTTTCTCCATCTTTAAAATCTTTTGGAGATAAAAATACAAAAGGTCTGGTCATTGACAATTCAATTAAGGTCGGATAATACGCTTCTGACAGTACTAACTCCACAGTATGTTCATCAACTGCATTTACCTTCTCTATTTTGGTAGATAACTTAATCCAGGAATGCTTTTCTGCATTGTTTTGAACTGCTTCAATATTTTGTTTCACAGCTTCAGCGTTAAATGGTTCTCCATCATGAAACTTTACATCCCTTTTTAAATGGAACGTATAGACTTTGCCATCATCAGAGACTTCCCATGATTCAGCAAGCAAAGGCTTGATCCCATCTTTTGTATTTTCAACCAATGATTCATATATCTTTCCCTGTGCCGGCATGGACCCTGTATATAAATGCGGGTTCATGTCATTGATATCTTTGGATGTTGCATAAACCAATTCTTCTGGATTATCGGATGAATCAGTATCAGAATTCTCTTCAGAGCAGGCTAACAGGACAGACAGAGCCAAAAGCAGCTGAGCGGCTAATTTAAGTTTTTTTGTTGACAACAGATTTCTCTCCCTTAGCTATCTCGTAACTTGAAATAGCTTAAATTTCACTTGATAAATCAGAACAGAGTTTGGCTTTACCAAAAAAATCATAATGATTACGATTTAAGCATTCTAATAATCCTTGCCCGCTTCGTCTTCGTTTACACGTTAATTCGTCCTAATTCGCTGCAAATCATGTTCAAATCTTCCTCAAAGCTTTGTACAGCAAATGCATTAGACAATTTCTCATTTTTATGAGACTTAGCAGCTTCATTGATTTTACTTTCGTATGCCCTGATCAATTTATCTATTGTTGGACAATCTGATTTTAAATGCTTAGCAATTCCTTGTATGATTTTCAAGCGATAGTAATCTTCTTTAGGCATTCTCGGAATATCTAATTCGCCTTCTCGATTAACAAAGATTTTTCGAATTGGAACAGCAGAAAAATCAAAGTATCGCCCGTTCGGATCAGGTTCTGAAAATGGATCAATTAACAATGAGGTATAGCGTATATACAATAAATACTCCTGATGGATCTTATCGAATTGTTCGAAGTTTTCGATATCATGTCTTGATAAACTTTCCTTCCTTATCGGATAATTATCATCGACCATAAATTGAAGTAAATTGATGCTTTTAATATCTAATTTCTTCAAAACATTCATCAATTCTTTCCATTGGGCCAGCATATCGCGCATCAAATATTGCGTAATTGGCCCTTCCGGATAAAGCTTGTACACATATTTTTTGGCTTCTGCACCGTCAAAGATTGCATTTAATGAAAAATCATTCATAAATAAGGCTGGATGGACATATAAAGAACTATTTCTTGTTTCTGCCTCGATTGGAGAGTTCATCACTTCTAAACTAAGACCAAACTGCTCATATCGTTCACGCAGGAAGTCTACACTCTTTGATGGAAAGTGCGTCGTACCTATTGAAACCTTCTTTTTAACTGCTGTTGTTAAAACATGATGAGCAGGACTTCCATGCATCCACCGAGTATCACCTAAATAGGTTGAAAAACTAATTATTTCAGTATTTGAATTAATGGGTTTCATATAATTCCTTATTAAGCTATTTGATCCGAATGTCGGGGAAATTAACACGATGCAACTGACTTGCTGTAAAACCTTATTAGCTATTTTTTTCATTACTTCAACATAAGCATCTGTTGTGACAGCCAGAATAATGGTATCCCATTTACCCTGTATGGTTTCGTACCCATAAAACACCTGGTCAACAGAGGTTTCCCCCTCCATAGAACGGTGCTTTTCATTTTGAACACTTACCCGGATCAGATGGTCATTTTCTATAAGAGAGGAAAAAAAATCTTCTGAGCGGACAGATCTTCTTCCGGCCATTCCGATATAGCAATTCCGGTTTTTTTTCATATTTAGGGCCAGCTGGACTGATGCCGGACCGGTTCCTACCAGCAGGATTCGTTTGAAATCACTCATATGCTCCTCCTTTTCTCTACTAAACAAGTGAAGCTTTTTTGTATAACGCAATATCAAAAATGTGCTGCGGACGCAAAATTTGTTCCACCAGCTCCCATTTTCGATCATCCACTTCCCTGAGAGGGAAATTGAATAAGGATTTCAGCTGATTGCCATATCTCATTGCTACCACGACCTGATCATTTGTGAGCGCAAACAATTGATCTAAAATATCATACTTGCTTTCAACCGTTGAACTGAAAATGATGTGGGTGACATCCCTGATTGAGTCGAGATTCTCTGCTGATGTTTCTTCCAATCTGATATTCAGTCCTTCTCCAAGCTTCCCTGTCACGTGCCGTCCGAGCTCAACAGCTTCTTCATCAATATCAATCCCGACAACCTCTGCACCGGTTCTCCTCGCAATAAGCAATGCTGTCATCGGAAATGAACCGGAACCTACCAACAGTACTTTAGAGTTCGCATTAAGTTGAAAACTGCCAAATTCTCTTTCAATACAAGATTCTATATTTCTGAAATAATCAACCGTTTCCTCATTTCCCTCCAAGAGTTTACGGGCACGATATTTCTCCATTATTCCAACACATATGGCGGATTTTCTTCTTAAATCTCCTGCCAGCTGATTCACTTCGCTGAATTCCTGCTGGTCTAACTGTTCCCATTTACGGCTGTTATCCTTATTGGTTATAAACATTGAATAGTCATCAATTACTGTTTCTAAGTCTGAACTATTGTCTTCACGCTGATCATATTGTTCGGTTAATTCACTAAATTTTTCTGAGAAAGGATGTAAGGAACCCTTAAAATTTTCTGTCGCATTCATCTAAAGTCACCTCAACTTAGTCGTTAAATAGTAATAAACGCTTTACCTTTGGCTACCATACCTACGGAACCTTCAATCGTTAGAGAGGTTACCTTCTCTTTAAAATAATCAGCAGCTACTTTCATAGTCCCGCCAGGCTGCTTAATAGCAGCAGTAATCATTCCTTTCTTTTTCCAGGCAAGAACGGCTCCAATGGAGGCTGTGCCTGAGCCGCATCCCCTCTCCCATATCAAACTATCCAGACCCGGAACATACATGAGCGGAGCCATCTCATTGGTCGTTGACTTGTATAATAATATTCCTATTAAACTGGCACCCGGAGTTAATCCTAGTAATCTTGCTAATGCCTCCATTTTATTCCTCAACCGTTCGTTAAATTGATCCACTTCTATTACAATATGTAAAAATTCACGATACCTGACGACGGTCATTTCCATTTCTTCCCCTTCGTACTCAATCGTTCTTGGTTCTATCGTTTCAGGCAAAGGCATATTGAGCAGACAGTCAAAGTTATCTTCATTCCTTTCCACATGGCACGAGATGATTGAAGAAGTACCTGAAGCCTCCAACAGTATTTCATTTTTTTCCTTTACTCCTTTTTCATTTGCAATAAATGCAGCCAATGACATGCAGGCATTGCCGCAAAACTCACCTCCTGCCATTTTTAAACGGGCTTCAGCCTCCGTGCCGTTGGGTTTTTTTATGAAGCCCACTTGTTCCGCATTGACGTTATCATAGGACATGATTTTTGAAGCGATTTCCTGATCGCTTTCGGATGGATGGTTAGTAGTAATAAGAATTGTCATATTTTGTGTTGGGTTAAATTTTATAAAATCAACTTCATGCTTGATTACAACCACCCTCATTCAACATAAATAGTAATGATTACGATTTACATACTAAATGAAACCATACCTCCTTACTTTTGTAAAGTCAATAGTTGGTTCAGGCTTCGAAATACTGGAAATGCTTGCGGGCGGGAAATGTAGAAAATAAAGCTCGTAGTGTAGAAGTGATGGTTTAAGGTGCAGAAGGTCGAGATCAGGATGCAGAATGTACAAATTTAAATGTAGAATCTTTACCATAGTCGCAGGTCCCCATAATGCAAACTAATTTATATACCATTTAATTGATATTTATAGATTACTCGCATTTATCTTGCAGAACCTATTTAATGGTAAAAACAACCTAACTTACCTCTTAATTTAAGTTAGCAGAAAATGAAAACGCATCAATTAACTAAATTATAGATTTTTTCAGAAAAATCTATTTTCATCTGATAGATTAAGTGTTAAGATTCCCTATAATCCAATAAACATATACCCAGACAGCAGGAGGAAATGAGATGTTAACATTTTTTGCAGCAATTGTATTATTAATTGGCGGATACGCTATTTATTCAAAATTCGTTGAGCGAGTATTTGTCATTAACGATGAAACATCTACCCCTGCTTATACCAAAAGAGACAATCTTGATTATGTTCCGATGAGCTGGTGGAAGGGGAACCTGATTCAGTTGCTTAATATTGCAGGATTAGGGCCAATATACGGAGCAGTAGCAGGTGCATTATATGGACCCGCCGCTTTTATCTGGATCGTCATTGGATGTATTTTCGCAGGTGGTGTGCATGACTATTTTTCCGGCATGATGTCAATGAGACATGGCGGAGCTCAATATCCATCACTGGTCGGACGCTATTTAGGAAATATAATGAAAGCATTTATAAACCTTTTATCACTTGTACTGATGATGCTTGTGGCGGCTGCCTTTACGGCAGGGCCGGCACAATTAATTGCCCAGCTGACACCATTAAGCTTCACGGTCTCATTAATCATTATTTTCAGCTACTTTTTACTGGCTACGATTCTGCCGATTAACCGTGTGATCGGCAAGATTTATCCGATCCTTGGCGGTATATTGCTGTTCATGGCAATATCCATTGGAATCGCACTTTTGTTTATAGACAAACCGATCCCAAATCTTACATTCGAAAATCTTCATCCGGGCGGATTGCCGATTTGGCCGCTTTTAATGGTGACAATTTCATGCGGAGCCATCTCAGGGTTTCATAGTACGCAGAGCCCAATCATCGCCCGCACCATGAAAAAAGAATCGGATGGAAGAAAAATTTTCTACGGCGCAATGGTTATTGAAGGCATTATTGCGCTAATCTGGGCAGCTGCCGGGATGACATTCTTTAATGGTACAGGCGGTTTGCAGGAAGCGCTGGCAGCAGGCGGACCATCTGGAGTGGTAAATGAAATTTCCATTTCACTTCTTGGAACACTTGGCGGCATCCTGGCGATATTAGGAGTTATTATCCTGCCAATCACAACCGGCGATACGGCATTACGTTCATCAAGAATGATCTTTACAGAGCTTGTATCGAAGTTTTTCAAGCTTGATAATAAATTGATCATTCTTCTTCTTACGATCCCTGTAGCCATCCCTACCTTCTATATGGCTACCATTGATTATACGTTTTTATGGAGATACGTTGGCTGGACCAACCAGGTCGCAGCTTCCGTAATGCTTTGGACAGGAACGGTTTACTTATTAAAAAATAACCGGTTCCACTGGATTTGCGGAATTCCGGCCATGTTTATGACTGGCGTGGTTTGCACCTATATCTTCTATGCACCTGAAGGATTGAGTTTAGACTGGGGTCTTTCAATGGCCATTGGATTTTCATTAACCTTCATTGTATTGGTGTGGTACGTTGCTCAAATCAGCAAATACCGCAAGCTGCACCAAAACAGCAAAGAAATAAAAGCGGCTTAAAGTAAAAAAAGAGTGATTCCATAATGGAACACTCTTTTTTTATAGGCACCAGAAATAATACATTTGATAACCACGCCTATTTATATCTAAAAGATAAATTCTTATTAACGAACAATCCACCTAAAATAAATAAGCTACGCGGAATGAGACTTTGCTTTTTTTTGGGTGTGATCCTGCTTCTTTTTATTGCAGACAATACATCGGCCTGTGTAGATACTGTATCGATGTTTCTTTTTGATTCTGCAATCGAACTTGTATTTAAGTTTCATAGATAAGCCCCCGCTTGTTTGATTTCATCTTTTCAAACTCTCCCTGAACACCTTTTAAAACAACCTAAACATTTATTTTTACGACCCCGGCGAAGCCATTTACTTCAGGTGATTGTTCTTTATAAAGAATACTAGGTTCACAGGATAATAGCAATGGAGTTGAGCCAAATTTAGAAATTTTTCACAGTCTGTAAAAAATAACCCTTGCGAATAATCTCTTGTCCGCAAGGGCTACTTATATGCAATTACTTCGTTTCTATTAAACATATTATTTTAAAAGGCCAGATTCATTACAGCAAAAATATTTAACAATTCCTGATTCATCCCTGCCACATTTCCATCCCGACATTTAAGCAGTTTTCGTATCTTCCTCTTCCTGCCTCAGCTGGACCAATTCAGCTTCTGTTAGTTTCGTAATGGTAAAACCGGTCATGGCATAAATAATAGAAAGAATTGGAACGACTAAATTTAAAATCGCATAAGGTGCATAAGCGAAGGCATGAATGCCAAGCGTGCTAAGGATAAATACCCCGCATGTATTCCATGGAATGAATACGGAGGTTAATGTTCCTCCATCTTCAATGGCCCTGGACAGGTTTTTTGAATGAAGCTTGTGATCCCGATAGGCCTGTGCGTACATTCTTGCTGGAATAACGATCGATATGTATTGTTCCGAACAGGTGGCATTCGTCGCAAAACAGGAAACAACGGTTGACGCAACTAAGCCTCTGGCTGATCTGGCAAGCTTTAAAATCTGATCCACGATCGACTTCAGCATGCCGGTATTTTCTAAAATCCCGCCAAACGTCATTGCCACAATGGTCATGGAAACGGTGTACATCATTGAGTCCAAGCCGCCCCGGTTAAACAAATTATCAACCATATCATTTCCCGTATTAATCACAAAGCCGCTTTGAAGAGCTCCTACAGCGTCAGTAACAGAACCGCCCTGAATGAAGACCTGAGCCATGAAGCCAAGCAAAATACCCACAATCAGGGCAGGAATAGCCGGAACTTTCTTTGCAACCAATACAATAACGGTGAGCGGGATAAGCAGTAAAAGTGGTGAGATGACAAAGCTTTCACCAAGAACCCTCACTGTCTGCGCAATATCTGCTGTATCGACACCGGACTGACCAAACCTTCTTCCCAAAAATCCGTAAACGATGAGTGCAATTACAAGACCTGGTACAGTGGTGTACAGCATATGGCGAATATGGACAAAAAGGTTTGTATTTGTCAGGCCCGATGCCAGATTCGTTGTGTCTGAAAGCGGTGACAATTTATCACCAAAATAAGCGCCTGATATGATTGCTCCCGCAACCATTGGCGCAGGAATCCCCATACTGAGCCCAATTCCCATCCCGGCAACACCAATCGTGCCCATCGTCGACCATGAACTGCCGATAGCCAGTGAGACAACAGCACAAATTAAGGTTATGGATACGAGAAAAAATGATGGCGTAATCATATTTAACCCATAATAAATCATGGTTGCCACAATGCCTCCGCCTATCCACGAGCCAATAATTAATCCGACAAGAATGATGATAATGACAGCTGGCAATGCCAGGCGGATTCCCTTATACATCGATTCTTCAATTTCCTTCCAGTTAAATCCGCAGCGCCATGCAACCAGCGCAGCGGTGCACGTTCCAACAATTAGCGGAATATGCGGACCCTGTTCAAGCTTCACAATCGTAAAAGCCATTACCGCAATCATGACAATCAACGGAATAATGGCCACTTTAAATGAAATCTCTTTTTTCATCCTCATTTCCCCCCAGGCAAAACAAACAATCCTCTCTTTAAAGTGGATAGAAAGTTTTAAATTATCAAAACTATATGATAACTGAATGATAGAAGAAGGGAATCATTACGTCAACTTCAATTTTATGGATCGGTATAAAATTAGAAAAAGAATGTCTTCATGAATGAGGACATCCTTTCGTTTGTAGAATGATATTTTTTAGTTGCCTTGAAAATTTTTTACGTCTAGGTTCATTGGAGCGGAAGGCGGCGACTCCTGCGTGATACAGCGGGAAGGGTGAGACTCAATGATGCGGCAGCATCAGGGAGGCTCACCTCCCGCCACGCGGAAAGCGTCCGTCTGCAGCGGAAATGAACCGGTCTTTTTTTAAAGAAATAGACAGCTTATCCATTTTTACTGCGGTACTTTCACTTAAGTAAAATACTCCAGCTTCGCTTCAGGAAACAAACCTCTGATGTAGCCGGTCAGGGTATCTTTTATTTGCTCTTGTTCATCGTCCTGATAGACATACTTGCCAATGCCATAGCGTCCCCATTTCCACTTTCTTGCGGATTCATCCAGCTCAAGTTTCGTCATGGGATAATTTTTTTCAATGACGCGCTTGGCAGGTTTGGTAAAGCGATGCTGAATCATTTCAAAGGTTAAATCTTTTTTTGCAAATGCCGGAAGCTTTGAGGCGAGCTTTTCCATCATTTCCCCATAGCCTTCTTTCCAGCCTTCGTGCAAATAGATCGGCGCAATGATAAAGCCCAGCGGGTAACCCGCTTCAGCTACTTTCACGGCAGCTTCAATCCGTTCATCCAGGCGGGATGTTCCAGGTTCAAAGTTTTTGATAATATAGTGGTCATTAATGCTGAAGCGAAAACGGGTGCGTCCGTTATGCTCTGCATCCAGTAAATGATCGACGTGAGCAAATTTCGTAACAAAACGGAGACGTCCATGTTCTGTTTTACCAAAAAATTCGATCGCCCGCTTCAAAGTGTGCGTCAAATGGTCGACTCCGACAATGTCGGATGTACACGATGCCTCAAAGCGGGTTTCCTCCGGCATGCGTTCTTTCATATATTCAGAAGCAATATCAAAAATTTCTTCTGTATTCACGTAGGTGCGGATATACGGCTTGTCTCCCATCGTCGTTTGCAGATAGCAGTAATGACAATGACCCATGCACCCCGTTACAAATGGAATGGCATATTCTGCGGACGGCTTTGATGTATCAAACTTCAGCGTTTTACGGACACCAATAACCAGCGTGGATTTCGCTACACGATATTTTTGAAAATGATTGTCTCCTGGCAAATTTCGAATTTGATTATGGGATGTCGTATCTTTAATTTCAATTCCCATTTTTTTAAACTTCTCATACAGTTCTTTTCCAAGAGGATATTCCAATGCACGCGGCTCAACATATACCAGTTGGGGAACAAATGGCTTAACCATAAAAATTCTCCGTTTCCGGGAAGTCTGACTGAATTAATCCAAATGCTTCCCGAAATGCGTTGTCCGCATCATAAGCTGAGTGGTAGACCGCGACATCTTCTGTAAGAGGATAATAAGTATCGTACATAAATAAGGATTTCTCCCCCGGCTTCTCGGGGTTCTGAACAACCGTTGCTTCTTGTACATTGGCTACGCCTTGTGCGTGCGGATTGCGAATGATAACGTAAACGACTTCGTCTTCAGGATGTGATTCATTCGTAAACATGGTTCCACCTAACCTTCTTAGATTTGCGACATACGTTATTGTTACCGTAAAGCAGGAAAGTTATTTGTCAAAAACCACAGTTAAATTGTTCCCTTTTATCTGAGAGCATTTCAAAAATAAAAAAAGACCTCATCTAGTTTGAGGTCTGTTGCTTATTCCATCTTCTCTTTTAATTCTCTCAAGTATTCAGCAAATTGTTTAAAGGCAATTTCAGGCTCTGCCAGTTCAGGGTACGTCATTTTATCCCATTCAATCGCAAAATATCCCTTGTACTCATTTTCCAATAACAGCTGATAAAAGCGGGTAAACGGCATATCGCCCTCGCCCATCAGGCAAAACTGACTTGCCTGCTCTGTGTTCTCAAAAGAGTCCTTCCAGCGGGTATACTTAATCCGTTTCCCAAGCTTCTCCCAGAAAGCTTCCGGTGTTTCGGCTGCTTTGCGGTAAGGTTCATGAATGTTCCAGATAACATGAAGGTAATTGGATTCAGTGAGATTTAATACGTCTTCTATAAACTCGCTATCAGTCCAATCGTCATGGGTTTCGAGCAGCAGAAAAACCTGATACTGCTCTGCTATTTTAAGCATTTCGCTTAGATTCTCCGAAACAACAGCCAACGCCTCCCGACGGTCTGTATCACCGATCGCGCCTCCAAATATACGGATATAGGGCGTATGAAATTCATGGCATAAACGGCCATATTGGCTCAGTTCATCAAGATGAGCAGCCAGTTCTTCTTTTGAGTTGGTAAATAATTGGGCTGAGCTGGAAAAACACGAAACGGCTATTGAAGCTTCCTGGAACTTTTTCTTTGTTGCCGCAAGATCCGTTGTGAAGATCGGCAATTGAAAAATATCCTTTTCTCCCATGTAGCCGCAAAAATCAATTCCATCATATCCGTATTCGATTGCTTTTGATAATAGTGTATCCAGATTCCAGTTCGGACAGCCCGATGTTGTGAATGCAAGTTTCATCTTCCATTTTCCTCTCTGAAAATAGGCTAAACTAAGAGCAGCTTTGTGTGAGCACTCAAATCATTTTGCATCAGAAGCGTCATCCAGATAAGTGGCAACAGCAACAGCAAATGCATCGTATCTTTTTGCATTATCTTTTGGTAAATTTTTTCTATTACCTATCCATATTACTATAATCAGCGATCAGACCGTTAGTCTGAATAGGTGAAGACGTAAATAAATTGGACATCACAGTAAAGTCCAGAAGAAATGAACTCTTCCGGACTGGCTGTATTCTTCAGCTATTTAGAACTGTTTGGCCGCTTTCAGACGACCGGTAAGCAGACAGCGCGACTTCCAATGCCTTCAGTCCGTCATCCCCCGTTACAAATGGCTGCCTGCCCTTCTTAATGGCATCCACAAAATCCAGGATCATCTTTTCATTCATATCATCACCCCAGTATTTCCAGCTGGCACCCTCGGTATCGGAATATACATCAATTTTCTGGTCAAAGGCATTTACACCAAGTGTTCCTTCCGTGCCCACCACTTCAAGTGTTACGTCCCCCCAAGTTGGGTAATGATTATTTCTTGACCAGCTGCAATCAAGCGTGGCAAAAACACCATTATCTAAATCCATGGTAACAATTCCGCAGTCATCAATTTTTTCGTCTGCAATTAAGTGATCTATCTCCGCATACACTTTTTTTACTTCAGCATCCATAAACCATCTGAGCAGGTCCACAACATGAACCGTATGATCCATTACCGCACCGCCCCCAGATAGGGCTTTATTGAGAAACCATCCCCCTGGATTGGTTCCCCGATTGGTGCCCTTTACTGCCAAAATTTTCCCCAGTCCTCCTTTTTGAACAATCTCTCTTGCGCGCTTAATCGGCGTGCTGTATCGAACTGGAAAAGCAACCTGCAAAAGAACGCCGTTTGCTTCACAGCAGGCAATCATGTTTTTGGCATCTTCAGCGGTGGTCGCAATTGGTTTCTCACAAAGGATGTTTTTCTTTGCTTTAGCTGCAGCCATGACATGCTGTGCATGCTTTGAATTTTCAGAGGTCACAATTACCGTATCCACATCAGCAGCCAGCAGATGATGAAGCTTGGTATAAAATGCAGTGTGATAATGGGCGGCTACCGCTCGTCCCCTTGATTCATCTTCATCAAACACGCCTGCAAGTTCCAGTCCTTTATACTTTCGGATGATGTTGGCGTAGCTGTAAGCATGACCATGGGCAAAGCTGATAATGCCAATCTTCATATTTCATTCCCCCTGGTTAATTCGCCAGTGCTCAGGGTGACTGGCTGCCCTGTTTCACATGAAGTAAGAGCAGCCATGGCAATTTCAATCGCGTGCAAGGCGTCATAAGCCGTAACGACTGGATCTTTCCCGTTCACTATGCAATCAATGAAATGCTTCAGCTCATCGCGGTAAGGACTTGATGCCAAAGGACTTTCAGGCACCTCAACGGCTGCTCCATCCATCTTTTTCCCCTTTGAACGATGCTTTAAAGGTGCATTCTTCGCACTGTTGTAGTCAATAATGCCCTTTGTGCCTGCTATTTCAATGCCATAACTAAATCCCTGATGAGCCCATGTCCCCTCAGCATGCGCGATCACACCGCTATGAAAACGGATCGTCACCAGCGCATAATCAATGTTTTCTCCAACAGCATCCTCGCGATTTAGTTTTTTGGCATATACTCTTTCAACGTTCCCAAAGCAGGCCCGGAGGAAATCAAAATCATGAATGAGCAAATCCAAAATTAAGCCTCCGCTTTTTTCAAAATCCCCATACCAATTTTTCCATGCCCTTGGAAAGGCACCGCCTCTCGTTGTGCGGACAACGGCTGGCGTACCGATGCTCCCCTTTTTTAGAAGCGATTGAATTCGTTTGTATTCGGGAAAGAACCGGACTACATGTCCAACAAAAAGCCGTACATTGTTTTTTTCACAGGCAGCTATCATGTCACCGGCTTCTGTTACATTCAATCCCAAGGGCTTTTCACATATGATATTGCGGGCGATTCCAATCGATTTCATCACGTATTCCTTATGTAAATGAGTAGGCAGACAAATATCAATCACATCGATCGCATTGAGCTTTGCTACCGCTTCTTCATAGGAAGTAAATACTTTGGCGCTGGTGTTCGCCGATAATTTTCCGGCCTTCGCTTCCTGCCGATCCACAATTCCAATCAGTTCAACATTGCCCAAACTTTTATATGCTCTCGCATGAACCGAGCCCATTGTCCCTGCACCCAGCAATAATACCTTCAGCATCCGGCACCTCTCCTTTCTTTATTAATATTTCAAATCCTGTGCATCATGCCAATAAAAAAAGCCCTTCAATAGAGGACTTTTACTCCATGATATTTACTTACCCTTGCCCTCTGCTTTTCCTGATTTTTTTAATGAACCAATAAACAAAAGGAGCAATCATTAAAAAAAAGAAGATTATTAATTCAGGCACTTCCATAACCAGAAAAGGATTAAATACATGAATCACAGACGTTCTGAAATGGAGTCCCACCATGAGATCCAATACTAAAGATAAGCCAATTAACAGCAGCAAAATCAGGACAGAAATTCCGAGTACATCCATTCTTCACACTCCGCTCTAAGATTTGTCACTTTTCATCCGCAGTCTTACTTTTCTTCTTGTATTTGAATGAAGCAATCACCAGAAGGAAAAGCGGCATGATGACTTGGAAGGGGAGATGGATGTAAAGCGGCACAATGTTTACCCCTTCTGATATATGCTCTGAATAATTGCTCGCAATAACGATGGATAACAGTAAAATAACCATTCCAATCGGATAGGCAAGTCGCGAAGGCTTTTTTATTGAAAACACACTTGCTGCCCCAGTCACAGCTGCATAAGCGAACACGCTGATCTTAAAGAACATGCCAATCACCAATAAAACCAAAAAATAAATGTCAAGCCGTTCCAAGAACCCCGTTAATTCAATGGATTGTATGACAGTAAGAAGAGGATAGTGTGATCGTGCAGTTAAATTAATGCCAATAACACTAATGTTGATCGCCATAAATAAGCTTAAAAATATCCCGCTTAACGCGATGGATCCTATACCGACTTTTTTGATTTTTTCAGGCTGCTTTAGATAAGGAAAGATCATTAAAAATACAATTACTTCTCCAAATGGAAAGTATACCGTTTCTTTTAAAGCCACTTTGATCACTGGCAAGACGCCTTCTTCCAGAACAGGCTTTAGATTGGAGACTTGAATCAAGCCGGATACAACAATTAGAATAATGAAGGTTACAGCAAGCAGAAACTCTAACACAACCAGCAGCTCGCCTGTTCTTGCTATAACCTCAACTCCTTTATAAACCGTGTAAATGACCACAAGAATGAATATGCCGTTCACTACGAATAAGGGGGTAAAGGGATACGCAAACGTCAGCAGAGCTACGCCCAGATCCCGCAGCACCCTTGCGGCGAGATAAACAAAATAAAGCACATACAAAAAAGCTACGAACCTGCCTAAAAAATTACCAAGGATATCCTTCAAAAATTCCGTCAGCGGCTTGCCTTCATTGTATCGATATAGTCCATCATAGATGTACATCAAGATAAAAGCAGCTGTCATCCCCATGAGAATGGCCAACCAGGCATCCTGCTTTGCCTCCATGCCGATCGGTACCAGCAAAGCGCTGCCCAGCTGAAACAAGACCATAAGGACAAAAAGCTGATAGCTGCTGATCTTTGCCTTTTCCATGGAGATTCACACCCTTTTCGATAACAATTTTATTCGAAGTCAGAAAAATACGGTTTATTTCGCAAACCAGTTTGTCGGACAAAAATATCTGTCTTTACATCTACTTTAAGTTCAGGAAAGTGAACATCCTGCCAATCAGCTTTGATTTTTTTCCATTCCTCCGGATAGTCCTGATAAACCATTTCCCCAAAACCGAAGATATCACTTTTATTTTCCTGGGCACGAAGGATTGCATCCTCAATCTCTGTTTTTAATTTTTTTCCTAATTTCTTTTCAATGTTCATCAATATATTTGGATGGCTAAGGTCCAATTGATTCTTAACCTCACGAATATCGCCTTCAGCACGGATTTCAATCGAAATTTTCGGTTTTCCTGATATCATTTCAATAGTTACACCGGTATTTTGACGGATGACCTCTAAAGCAACCGCATCTATTTCATTTTCCCAATCAAGCGTCATCACCGTTCTCTGGATTTTATTTAACGCCCATACCGTCCCACTCGCTGCATCATCCTCCAGCCAGTCAATGAGCTTTCCTTCTTTAAAAACACCAATACCCTTCGCCTGCAGGTTTGCATCCAGTGTCGTGCTTTGAATACTTTGTATTCTTTCTCCACTTTTTTCGTCCCCTTTTAATGTAAAGGCGCTAATTACCGGTTCTTTTCCTGGGGATCTGAGGGCATTCATTATGGCATGAATATCAACCGTAACAGTTTCCCCCTGCATGGTTTCAGCAGATTTTAACGTTTTAATAATCCCTTCTGATGGCAGTTTTTCAATCGCTGTCAACACTTTAACAACATTGGCTGCTTCCGTATCACGAGCAAGCACAACCCTTGTGGTAATTCGAAAATTTGGAGAACGATCAAGGGAATCAAAAATTGTATTAATGCCTTCATTTTTTGCTAATTCTTCACTGATGACCAAAAGCTTTACATGCTCATAAAAAAGCTGTCTTGGCATTTTTGCAGCTGCATTCCTGGACATTTGAATTAGGCTTTCACCTGTAGCAGAAAAGACCCTGATTGGCGCATTTTCTCCACCGCCTCCCTGCTCTCCGGAAGCAATATTACCTGCATTAATTACTTGAAATGTGCCTACATATTTTCCTTCTTCGTTTTTATCAATCGCCAGCGCTGAAACCACCGCAATATCCGTTAGTTCTCTTTTATTCCAACAGCCAGACAACAGGATTGTTCCAATTACAATTAAGAAAAAAATGGTACGATTCATTTTGATCCCCTTTTTCCCCTTTTTTGATAAAAAGCATTCACCATTCCAGTGTCTTTGGCCGCTTGTGGTTTTTGATGTTCTCCTTCGCGTATTTTGTTATCAGCTGTTGTTAATTTTGGTCTTGCTTTACGTCCCGATAAAGGTCTTCGAACAACGGTATCCCCCACTTCTGAAGGAATAAGCGGAGCAAGAGGAGACATATAAGGCACCCCAAATGAACGCAAACTGCATAGGTGAACAAGCACCAGTATAAAAACCATGATAATGCCATATGTGCCGAATGTTGCGGCGCTGATCATGAACACAAAGCGGAGGAGTCTGGCTGATATGGCCATAGAATAGGAAGGAGTTGCAAAACTGGCAATAGCGGTAATAGATACAATAATGACCATAGCTGGTGACACGATACCGGCCTGTACAGCCGCCTGACCGATTACGAGGGCACCAACAATTGAGATCGTTGAACCAATGGCTTTAGGCATTCGGAGCCCTGCTTCCCGCAATATTTCAAACATTACTTCCATAATGAGCGCTTCGACAATAGCCGGAAAAGGAACAGACTCCCGCTGTGCTGCGATCATAATGAGCAGCTGCGTCGGGATCATAGATTGATCAAATGTTGTGACAGCAACGTAGAGTGCAGGTCCAATTAAAGAAATAATAAAAACAAAAATACGCAAAAAACGCGTGGCACTCGCAATAAAAAAACGATTATAGTAATCTTCAGGTGATTGAAAAAATTGGATAAATAACGCTGGGCCAAGCAGAACAAATGGCGTTCCGTCCACAAAAATGGCTATACTTCCTTCAAGCAGGGTCCCTGCCACCACATCTGGCCTTTCTGTATTATGAAGTGTCGGGAAAGGGGTCATCGTTCCATCTTCAATCAATTGCTCAATATAGCCCGACTCCAGTACACTGTCGATATTGATTTTTTTTAAACGGCTGCGTATCTCCCCTACGATCTTTTTTTCGGCAATGCCGTTTATGTACATAATTGACACGTCTGTGTTCGTTACAGAACCAATTTTCATCGATTCTACCCAAAGGTCCGGGTTGTTAATAATGCGGCGTACCATCGCAATATTAGTTGTAATCGATTCGGTAAATCCCTCTTTTGGTCCACGTACAACAGTATTAGTTGTGGACTCCTGAATGGATCTTGTTTCTCCCCCTTGTGTGCTGGCAATTAAGGCCACATTTGAACCTTCCACAAAAATGACTGTATCGCCTGACAGTAAGGATAAATATAAAGAATCCCATTTTTCCTCCGTCGTTATGCCGCCCATGGATACCACTTCTTCTGAAATAATTCCGATTGCCTCCTGCGGCATAATCTCGCTGCTAAATCTGGGACTATTCATTATGGACTCAATAATAAAATCGGTAACAGTTATCTCATCAACTAACCCTTGTACATACACAATTACTGATTTCATACCTGAATTTTTGCCAATATCCACTTTTCTAAATTTAATATCCGGGCTATGGCCGGTTCTTTTCTTAATGCTTTCAATATTCATTGATAAAGATGAACTGATGCATTCTACTGATTCATGATTTGATTGATCTACAGAAGAGATCCCTGAATTCACATCATTTTTTGTTCTCCTTTTTTTTATCGATGGTCTTTTTTTCATGTCTCATTAATCTCCAGCATCCTATTTCTTATTACTACTTCATTAGTTTCGAGTGAATTTAAATAAATGAGCAAATGAACAGAGGTTAACATTTGCTGGAATCCGAACCTCTCATTCCTCATTACCCTTCACACCCTTCCGCTATCTTTTTATCTAGTTAGGGTTCTCCATACAGATTTGAATTATGTATTTAAATGAAAACCGTTATTATGACCAAAATATGAAAGAATTATTTTCTGCGAATGTAAGCCAACAAAAAAAGACCTGCAGAGAACGATCTCTCCACAGGACTTATCAATTGCCATTCTTTTATGCGTTCAATTCCACTTCCACCCCAAAATGGTCTGAAACCACGGGTCTGTTCTCTCCATTAAAAATCACGCGGGAAGAAGAAGCCTCAACAGGCTGGTTCGTTAAAATAAAATCAATGCGAAGCTGGCTGTCGTTTTCTTCCCAGCCCGCAATTTTGCCTGGAACCGTTTTGCCGCTGTCTTTTTCTTCAGCAAGTGTGTACGTATCGTGCAATCCCTGCTGCAGCAGGTAGTCGTAGCCTTCATCACGAATGCCGGCATCATTATTAAAATCACCCATATAAATGGACAGGCGGCTTGGATCCATTTTTTCAATCAGACGGTCCACCTGGTCTTTATAAGGCTCATCCATATCGCTCCACCATCCAAGATGGCAGGAATACAAATCGATTTCTCTTCCATCCAGCTCCACTGTCGCCCGGACAATTGATCTGGTTTTCCATTGATCCGGATCATGGGAAGCTGTAATAAAAAAGCGGTCTGTTTTCACAATCGGCATCCTGGATAGGATCGCCAGTCCCTCTTCATTGCTGCCATAGCTATAGTGGCTGAATGTCCAAGCCATATCGTACTCACTGCATCCCTGCGCCTTCAGCTTCTTCATTAATACCTTGCCAAAGTGATCGTCTGGTGCCGAGTCGTCATGTTTGGACGTTTTTTTAATGCTCACTTCCTGGAGTGCAATGACGTCATACTCTTTTTCTACAATTGTTTTAGCCAGAAGATCAAGCTTCTCCAACTGGTTTTCCTCGTGCCATGAGTGACAGTTAAGTGTTAGTAATCGCATATGATCAAGCTCCTAATCGATCTTGAATATCGGATTTTAATACGTCAGCCTTTGGTCCATAAATTGCCTGAACCCCTTTGCCCCGCATAATTAATCCGAGTGCTCCTTTTTCCTTCCACTGTTTTTCTGTTCCGACAGCTTCCGGGTCTTTTACTGTAACGCGAAGACGTGTCATGCAGGCATCCACCTCTTCTATATTCTCTTCCCCGCCAAGCAGCCCGATAATCGAAACGGCAAGAGATCCGTCATCTGCAATACCGGCTTTTGACTTTGAGGGTGCAGATGATACGTCTGTCGTTTCTTCAATATAGTTCCCTGCGCGTCCTGGTGTCGGGAAATTAAAGCGTTTAATCAAGAAATAAGCAGCGCCGAAGTTGACCGCAAACATCAGCACGCAAACAAGCAACAGATTAACTAAATCGCCAACAAGACCCGCGTTTACAATGAGCGGCGTTCTTGTTAAAAACTCGATAAAACCAAACGCATGAATACGAAGGTCAATCAGATCAACCAAAGCAAATGAAACCCCTGTCAGAACTGCATAGACAATATAAAGAAGCGGTGCAGCAAACATAAACATAAATTCGATCGGCTCTGTTACACCGGTTAAAAATACCGCAAGACCAGCGGATAAAAACATTGATTTGTATTTCGTGCGTTTTTCTTTATCAACATTTAAATACATCGCAAGTGCCAGACCAATTAAGGCAGCGGAAGAAGCAATAAATTGACCTACTTTAAAACGTGCAGGCACAACATCTTCAGACAGCTGCTGATAACCGGCTGTATTTCCCTGCTGAAGCATATTGTACAGATCAGTTACCCATGCCAGCCATAAAGGATCCTGGCCTGAAACGGTGCTCCCTGCATTCGACCCTGTCAAAATCGTGTAGGTTCCGCCAAGCTCTGTATAGTTGATTGGAACCGTCAGCATATGATGAAGACCAAATGGCAAAAGCAAACGCTCCAATGTACCGAAAATGAACGGTGCTGCAATCGGCGCTGTGTTGCGCGAGCTTGCAATCCACTGTCCAAAGTCATTTAACAGCCCTTGAATAAACGGCCAGATAACAGACAATAAAATACCAACCACAACAGAACCGGCAATGACAACAAACGGAACGAACCGCTTTCCATTAAAAAATTCAAGTGCCTGAGGCAGTTTATTAAAGTTATAAAAACGATTATAAAGATTAGCTCCAAGAAAACCTGAGATGATTCCGACGAAAACACCCATGTTGAGCGCTGGTGCGCCTAATACAGAAATAAAATAATCTCCTACTGCCAATTGAGAACCAAATAAAGGTGTAAACATAGAGGCAGGATCCAGAAGCATGTCACTGTTAACCCCAAAGATCGAACCTGTAATCCGGTTAATCAGTACAAAGGCGATTAATGCAGCGAACGCACCGCCAGCACGATCCTTTGCCCACGATCCCCCGATGGCTACCGCGAAAAGTACATGCAAATTGGTGATAATCCCCCATCCGATGTCCTCCATTACCCGCGCAACCGTTTGCATTAATACGATGTCTCCAGTCATCATCGCAAGCAGCTTGCCTAAAGATATCATTATACCTGCAGCCGGCATAACCGCTACGACTACAAGCAGCGCCTTGCCGAATTTTTGCCAAAAATCAAACGACCCAAAAAGTTTCATGTCCATCCTCCATTAAATATGTAATATTGATATGTTAAATACTCATTGTATGTGCAACCGCTTGCATTTAATTATTGTATAGACAAGTTTAAAAGATTGCAAGCGTTTTTATAAAAAATATTTTTTAAGCATACTGGAAGATGTAGAAATGATTTTCATCCATCCTGCTATTTGGATTAGAAGTATTTCACAGCAGCTTTGTTTTAATTTAACAACCACCTTCAGCTGTTAAAAAACCGTTTGATAGTTCCGTCAACAAGCATAAAAACACAGTGAAAAACCGCTCTTTAAATGAAATCGAGCGGTTCTTACGGTGAATAAAAGCAAAAGGCTAGTAAAACAATTTCGGCTTGGATGGGCCGGATTTTGTAAAATCAGGAGCAATACGTCTTTGTGAAAATTCTTTTCCTGATCTCACATTGGAGGTACAATCGGCTGAAAAATCATACGGGATAAATTGATTAAATTCAGCGGAAAAAAAGTCGGCATTTCTAAACGTTTCCTGCGGTTGATCGATTGCCCCATCCATGACACGCTGGTCTTGCAAATGCTGGACAATGCTGTTCCCGATAGATCTTCCAAGCTTAAGTCCTTCATCGTTGTCGACCGGAAAGTGAACCCCTGTATAAAGACGACTGATGGCATCTTCTTCTGCGAATCTCTTTAATTTCGATGCTTCTTTAGGGAAGAAATAGCTTAACACCACCTCTGCACAGCCTGACATACTGGCATGGCCGGACGGATAAGATGGGAACCTTGGAGTGCACAGCAACGGTTCAAGTGAATGGTCATATTGAATCGGTCTTGCTGTATCCCATTTATATTTTAGATCCCACACTACAATCATCGTATCATTGATCGCCATTTGAACAGCGGCAAGGATTCTTGCAGCGTAGACCGGAGATATCCCGTAGGAATCAATTAAACGGTCAATAACCGGAGTCCACTGCTTCGTTGGAACACCTGTACCGTAAAAAATACCGATATTTTCTTGTTCAGGTGTTAAATTATTTAAAGTGTGCTGAACGGCCTTGAGCTCTTTGCCAAAATCAATACGATCAGGGTGAAGAATGGGCAAGCTCAGCCTTCTTCCTTCCGGATCTAAGAATTCTCCCCGTTTATTCCGTTTTAAAAACGCCAGCGGCCAATCACCTGCAAGGGGAGTTACCGGATCTTTTGGCGGATTTTTTTCACCGCCATAGGGTTCCTTAGACCATTTCAGGTATTTTTCCATTTCTTTCATCTCCATTCCATGTATTAGTTTATGAAGAGGAAGGAGGATAGGATTGTGTAATTACGTATCAATGAAGAGATAAGTTAATACGCAGTTATTCAGAGCCGGTGCTTTTTCAATGAAATACACGTTCTTTTTCTAGCAATTTACTAGGTATTCTATTTATTTAACTAGAATTCCCATTCTCTGTTTTATAAGCTGCATAGAATAATGAGAGTGATCTTGTTTCAGGCACTCAATGAAAAAATGGGGGGTGAAAAAATGTTTAAATTTTTTACAAAGCCTTCTGCTTTTCGGGCTGTTTCAAATGAAGACCAGCAGGTGGAAGCAAATGAGGAAACAAAGGTTTTCTTCTACGATAAAGAGTATGACTTGAATCATGAATATCGGCCGGTTCGTTCTGTTTATAGTCCCAAAAAGGATGGAATCTATCTGATTACCGGAACGATCTCATTTGAACCGGAAAGCTTTGATCAGAATTACAGGGCACGGGTTGGCATTAATATTAATGAAACTCCGTATGAAGCTGGAGATAATGATTTTTGGGGAACTGGAGTTGAAATTGCCAACGCTGTACAAGTAGCGGCCATATTAAAGCTGGCAGCTGGGGACGAGGTGGAAATTTTAATGCAAAGCTCTGTACCAGGCACGATTAAAGCGAATTTGCCAAGCAACAATACAACAAATTTCTCTGCAGCAAGACTGATAGAATTATAGTTAAAAACTGATAGCGACAGTAAAAGAAAAAGGTTGTAAATGACCCTTTTTCTTTTTTTATGCAGTTTTGAGTTAGTAGAATTACTACTCTATCCCCTTGTATAAATCACTTCATAAAGCGGGTCCAAATAGTTTCTCATAACCATTTGCGGTAATGATATAGATAAGTGTTTATACGCTTTAATCTTGAAGCTAAAAAGTTTAAAACTGCATTAAAAAAGCTGATGATCAGTTAGGGCATAACCGATCATCAGCTTCATTCTATTTATCTTTTATTTCTTTTTAATCCAAACAAATTGGTAAGCCTGCAGCTGAACCATCGCTCCGGCCGTTCCATTGCTCCAAAGATCCCGCCCGCCGTATGGAACGGAAACATCAACCTCTTCGTTGGATGTGTTAACCAAACATACAAGCTCTTCGCCTGTCTCTTCATTATGACGTTGCACGGCAAAGACACGCTTATCGAGGTCAAGAATTTCCTGCTTGGCAAACGGAGAAAGTGCTGACTCATTTTGTCTCGTACGAATTAGTTTCTTCATCCCGCTGAATACCTTTTGTCTTCTCGAGGAGGTTGTCAATTGTTCAACAAGCTCTTCATAGTCAAATTTCTCACGGTTGATGCGGCGATTAATGCCTGATGCATCAAGCCCTTCGTAGTCATTCCCGGAACCCAGAAGAGAATGATAATAAACTGCCGGGGCACCCATGACAGAAAAGAGAATCGAATGGGCAGCGAGCATTTTTTGCACCTGGATGTCTTCCTCCTGATCTTCCCCCTGGTTGATCAGGGCATCCATGTAATTAATGTTTAATTCATAGGGCGATTCCGTGCCATCCGGATTGCTCTTATAATTTACGCGGCCGCCATTTTGAAGCACCTTGTCTGCAAGAACCGTTCGTTCTTCGTTACTTAAAATACCTTCTGTCGGTCTCATTCCAATTCCATCATGACTGGCCAGGAAATTAAAATACGTTGCTTTATCAGACACTTTATCAATCGTTTTAGCCCAATGACTCATGGTTTCTGCGTTATGTGTCGTGAAAGAATGCAACACAAGCGGCGGAAGTGAAAACTGATAAACCATATGCGCTTCATTTTCACCGTTTCCAAAATAGCTGATGTTTTCTTTATGCGGCACATTGGTTTCCGTGATGAGCAGCGTTTTTAACTGCAGTTCATCAAGAATCTCCCGCCATAACTGAATAATTGCATGGGTTTGCGGAAGGTGAATACAGCTCGTCCCTGATTCCTTCCACATGAAGCCAATGGCATCCAGACGAATGCTCGTTCCACCCCGCTGTGCATATTCCAGCAGGATTGTCGTCATTTCCAGCAGGACCGGGAAATGGGCAAAATTCACATCCACCTGATCTTCACTGAAGGTTGTCCAGGCTGTTTTTCCGCCTTCATACTCATGAATTAGGGGACTGGTACGCGGCCGGACGACTTTTGAAGCATCAAATTCTTCATCATGTGAAACAAAATAATGCTGATATTTCGGGTCGTTCTTTAAATAACCCTGAAACCACTCGCTTGATTTGGACATATGATTCGCTACAAAATCAAACATTAACCGGTAGCTGTCAGACAGACGTTCAATATCCTTCCAGTCCCCAAGCTTTGGATCAATCGTACGATAATCCAGCACTGAAAAGCCATCATCGGACGTGTAAGGAAACATTGGCAGTAGATGAACATCGGTTATTTCTTCTTTTGCGTGTTCAGTAAGAAAAGTATTTAACGTTTTTAACGCAGGTTCGTCCTTTTGCTGCACAATGTCACCGTACGTAATCAGATAGACATTCCGCTCCGTTACCGACGATACTTCTTTCCAGTTTTCTTTCTTCCACTTTTCTACTAAGGACTCGATTTGTTTTTTATAGCCATCCTTGTACTCATCACCGTATATGGTTTTTAACAGACTTTCCGCCTGGAATGAAAAACTCATACTATCTGCTCCTTCGTGCGAAGTTTAAGGGTTACGTACCCTTTTGGCTGAATGATTACATCACTTTCTACCTGCTGCTCATTTTTCTCATTTAAATTCGCCACAGCCATTGATTGCATATGCTCACTTGTTAAATGAATGGTTTGTGCTTCACTCGTCGGATTATATAAACGAACAATCAGATCATGATCGTCATAAGCTTTTTTCATTGAGCTGAAGATTACCTGGTCATTTGTTGTTTCGAATAAGCTGAACACAGGCGGTAATTCCTTGATTGGATAAGGAATTTCAAAGCGGTCAAGACGCTCTTCAAATGAGTTCAGGCTCTGCTTCTGGTAGCTTGCCTGATGATCATTATATAGACTTGCAATCGAGAACAATTCTTCTTCATTGCCGCCTTCTGAAAAGTGCAGCGCATAGTCAAAGATCATTTCACCCTGCATTTGGGCATCTGGGGTGGTCACAACTTTATTGTTGATCCCCGACGCCCTTCCCGGTCTCCATGCAAGATTATCTTTTCCAAGCAGTCCGACGCTTCTAAACAGTGTCAGCGCGATTTCACCAGTGCGTTTAACAACCTGGTACTCCTTGATGCCTTTTGTGATGACGGCAGCCTTGCCATTTGGGCTGCTTACTCCTGCAAAGGTTTCAAGTGGATAGATCGGTACCGGCGCTTCTGCAAACTTTTGTTCCTTCCAATTTTCCATATACGGATTTTCAGTTGGACGCTGTATTAAGCTGAACCCCTGATCGCCAAATGAATGACCTGCCCCTTCAACAGATGTTTGCAGCAGCACTCTTACACGGTGATCCTTCACTTCATTATTGATCACATGCGATACACGCATGAACGGCTCGCCCTTCCGCAGTTCAAGGTGAGATACAATCGTCAGTTCCTTCGTCTCTTCACCGTTTAAGCGGCTATCCAAATCAGCCGGAACAGTAAGTGTATGCTTGACCTCCATCCACTCGACTCCCGCTCTTGATTCTACGCGAACGGAATGAGCTTCTGTTGAAAGGATCGGCTCATCGTTTTCAAGTGGAGAGAAATCGTATGAATCCCCTGCGTCTGCAACATTTTCAAAGTGAACGAAGTCTGAAATGGTCTGATCAGTCGATTTTACGAACAAATGAAGCTTTCCTTCTTCGTTTGATACACGTAAAAAATCATTTTCAATGGAATCCGCAGCCTCACGTTCAATAAGGGCTTCATCTGCCGCTTCACCATCAATAACTTCAAGAGCTTCATACCCCATCGACGGAAGTGAAAGATTTTGAAGCAAAATTTCATTCCGGTAATACCCCGGTGCATCCACTTCTTTTTCTCCGTCAGCTGTTACTACAATGAGTTTTCCGCCGCTCATATATTCCTGGTTCAGCAAGTCCATTTCGATCAAATTACCGCTCAGATTCTTAACAGTAAACGCTTTTTCTTTGGTGAAAATGACTGCTTTTTGAGACCCCTCAAAACGCTTTGGAAGCAGATGAAACAGCATGAGGATGGAATCCTTTCCAGTCTGATTGCTAACCGCCTGCGTCATTTGCTTTTTAATTAAATTCAGGCAGCCATCAGCCAAACGGATTACTTTCGTCAGGCGGTTCACAATTTCCCGGTTCGTATCATCGGAATTACAGCCGCCAATGCTGTCATGGGCATGAACATCAAAGAGCATCTTCCACATTTCATCAAGCCATTTGCCAGGATAGCGAATGCCAAGAGAACTTGCGATGCTGGCAAGCGGCTCAAGCTGATAGATCATTTTCTCTTCAGCCATGGCATTTAACTTTTTAATATCGTATCGCTGAGACCGAATCGTATTGTGAATGCGTGATTTCTGGGTAGCAATCAGCTCACCTTCGATCACGTTAGTAAATCGATCTTCATAATCAAACGTTTCTTCCATAAAGGTTTCAAAGTCTGATAAAACGTACTCATACCGGTCATCTTTTTCATTTAGCGCTTCAACAGTCGATGGGAAATGCTCGCGTACGAGCACCTGATCTCCTCCTGCAGGCAGCAGCAGATGGTCCGTGTTTTGGTTTAGATCTTCCAGCTTCTCTAAAATAGGCAGAAGACGTTCATTCATGTACGTGTCGTCATCCGATAAAAATTTGCCCGGTCCGTAGCCATAAAAGATATTATTGGCTTTAACGCGTTTTCCATCAGGAGATTGCCAGATGAAATTCAGATCCCCGTTTAGTTGATCGGTGTAAATTCCGCGTTGTAACACGCTGTAGTCGATATTAAACTCACTAAAAATAGAAGGCAAATACGTATTTTGACCAAAGATATCAGGGAGGTAGCCAATGTTCATGCTGTGTCCCATCTTCTCTGCAATTCTTGTGCCATAGAGAAGGTTCCGTATAAGCGATTCTTTATTCACAAGCAGGGAATCAGCCTGTGTATACCACGGTCCCACAAAAATGCGTTTTTCTGAAATCAGCCTGCTCAATCTTTCTTTTTCTTCAGGGCGAATCTTTAGATATTCATCTAATATAGACGACTGGGCATCAAATACATATCCCGTATAAGCAGGATCGTTTTCCATTACGTCCAGCAGTCGATCCATATTTTCAACCAGTAATAGGTTTGAGTCCTCTATTGTAAAGTACCATTCACGATCCCAGTGGGAATGCGGTACGACGTATACTTTTTTTTGTTTCATCTTTAAGTTCCTCCCAAATCGTGATTGCAGTAAAAGAAACGGGGAGCATCTTTTTTCAAGATGCACCCCTTATTATGTTATGCGTTCCGTTCTTTTCGTTTTTCAAGGGAAAAGCGGACGAAGATATTGGCAAATGCGATAAATCCTGCACCAACAACCAATCCAAGTAAATAAGCCCATAGGTTTTCAACCAGCGGCCAGCCCCAGATTGCCGGAAGTGGCAGCCATTGCACAGCTCCCAGTAATACAGCTGTTGAAGCACCTAAAATCGCACCAATGATATTGATTGGAATCGTAATAAGCGGGTTGCGCAGCATGAACGGAATCGCTCCTTCACTGATCGCGATAAACCCAAGCAGCAGTGATGTATTTCCTGCTACACGAAGATCTGCCGGGAATACACGGCGGCCGACAACAAATTTATCAATAACCGTCGCCAGACCAAGTCCGATCGGCGGAATAACAATCGCAAGCACGCGGGCAGTTAAAGGATACACTTCATCTGCTGCAAGTCCAATTGCAATGGCGCCGGCAGCTTTGTTGATTGGTCCCCCTAAATCAAATGCGGTAGCGGATGCTATGATTGACGCAAGGACAACATCCCCTGTCCCTTGAGCTGATTCAATCCAATTTCGCAGCAATACATTTAAGCCGCCAAACATCGGATCGACGAGATAAAAGTTTAAGAAGAAAATTGAAAGTACACTGATGGCCGGGATAAGAAACATTGGTTTCATCGCCTGGAAATTTTTGTTCAGCTGGATTTTTTGATTTAGGAAGCGGGCAATGTAGCCGGCTGCCAAACCAAGAAATAAAGCGCCAAGGAAACCTGAAGGAATGCCTTCTTCAATTCCCCAGAATGTATGGTGAAGTCCCCCTGCAAAGGCGCCTCCAATGAAACCTGCGACCAATCCTACGCGGTCAGCCAGTGAATAAGCAACAAATGCGGCAAAAATCGGATACATAAACTTAAAGATTAATGCACCAAACTTATCTAAATGATGCAAGATAACAAATAGCTCATTTGAATGAGTCGCGTACTGCGGGTCTCCAAGCTCGTTTACAAGACCAAATGGCATCGCGCCAAGCTTGGCAATTCCCATCATTAATCCTGCTGCAACGATAACGGGAATCATATAGGAAATTCCTGTCATAACCGCTTGGACAGCATCCTTGAAAAATCCTCCGCCAGATGATGCCGGTGAAGACATGTCGTCTGCTTCCCCTTTTTCCACCACGCCATCAGGATTATTCAGCGCATTCTGCACCATGTCTTTTCCTTTTCTTAACGGCTCAGCCACTCTTGTCTGCACATATGGCTTGCCTGCAAAACGCTCTTTATTTTTAGGAGAGATGTCAGTCGCAAAAATGACCGCATCTGCTTCTTTGATCAAATCAGCACTCAGTTCATCCTCGATGCCGCTTGCTCCCTGCTTTTCAACCACCACACGGACGCCAAGCTCTCTTCCTGCTTTTTCAAGCGCTTCTGCTGCCATATACGTATGGGCAATTCCAGTTGCACAGGCCGTAACCGCGACAACCGTTTTGGTAAACGTTTGATCGGCTGCAGGCTCGTTTACTTTTTCCTCATCCAGACGATTCATAAAAGCTTCTGGCGTTTCGGCTGCCATTAACCCTTCTAAATAACCATCCTTCATAAGGTTTGTACTTAATGTCGATAATACTTTTAAATGGGTCGAATCTGCTTCGCTTTCCGGAATGGCAATTAAAAACACCAGCTGAACCTGATTGGTTGGATCAATGCTTTCCCAGCCTGCTAACGGTGTATTTAAGCGTGCAACAGCAAATGCCGCTTTTTTTACAGAAGTCGATTTTCCGTGAGGGATCGCAAGCCCTCTTTCAAGACCAGTGGGAGAAATTTCTTCCCGCTCTAAAACCGCTTTCAAAAATTCCTGTTCAGATTCCAGGTATCCTTCTTTATTCAACTCTGAAATAAGCTGTTTAATGACTTGTTCTTTTGTATGAGCTTCAACATCAAACAATACTAAGTTTGGATGTGTCATATTTCTAAGCTGCATGAATCTCACTCCTGTCTTTTTTTCATGGTTTGTTAAGCTGGGATGTTGATTTCCGCTCTAATAAAATTTGTGCATTTAGTTATCATGAGCTTTTAACTCAATCTTTATGAAAGCACTTTCAACCTGCTATCTATAGTTTTATCACATAAAAGGCCAGGTCAATTGTACAGTCTCTGTATATTTGTACAGAATGAAAATGGGAATGCTATACTTGAGGAAAGAATGGCATCGAAAAGAGGAACACAGATGGGGAAAATACTTGATCAGTTTGGCAATCATTTAGCAAAATTAACATCAACTGAAAAACAGGTGCTTTATTATATTGATCAGCATTTGCAGGACGCCATGCATCTGTCGCTCACTGAAATCGCAAAGGTTAATGCCGTCAGCACCACGACCATTATACGAATGGCCCACAAGCTTGAACTCGAGGGGTTTTCTGAGTTAAAGTACATGCTGAAAAAAAGTTCCCAGCAACAGGAGCGATCCAGCGACAGTCCGATCGAGCTGTATAAGCGGGAGTTTATCAGCGCATTTGATACTATCCAGCCGGACGAGCTGGAAAATTTAAGTGATCGGATCAAAAGAGCAGAACAAGTGATCATTGTCGGAGTCGGCTTGTCAAAAATGATGGCGGAGTACTTCAGCAAACTTCTGATGCAGACCGGCAAACAAACCTACTATACGTATGAATCGCATATGATCGATCTCCTTCCGAATATGGTTAAACCGAATGACCTGGTGTTTTTCATCTCAACAAGCGGTGAAACCAAAACGCTTATTCAGGCTGCAGAAAAGCTGTCCTATCAAGTCGTCGATACTGCCGCCATTACCAACTCATCTGATTCCACTTTGGGAAAAATCGTTAAAACGAATTTGAGTATGACCGTTGAAAAGGTGAACTTTGCAGGGTACGACATTACAGCAAGATCCACTTTAATGCTCCTTATAGACTTATTATTTGCAAGTTACCTGAAAAAATAGCAAGTGAGCTGAGCTCTTGTTTTTTCAGTGCAGGCGTTCAAGCTGGCTCAAGGACGGTTTGGTGGCTGTAGTTTTTGCTACAAAGCTCTGTTCAGTTCGACTATTCTTAGTTGTACACCGTTGATTGGAGCTGAAGGTGCGAGACTCCTGCGGGATGTAGCGGGAGAGGTGAGACCTTTGAAGCGCGAAGCGTTGAAAAGGGCTCACCCCCGCCCCGCGGAAAGCGAGCGCCTTCAGCGGAAATCAACAGCCTCGTTTAAAAGACAAAAAAACCATTTCACCGGCCTTTTACACGGTGGAATGGTTTTTTTTTATATCAAACTCCTCTATCAGCTTCCTACAC
Source organism: Jeotgalibacillus sp. S-D1 (assembly GCF_004358665.1). Classification (GTDB taxonomy): domain Bacteria; phylum Bacillota; class Bacilli; order Bacillales; family Jeotgalibacillaceae; genus Jeotgalibacillus. Next base: position 361,642 of record NZ_SMZR01000002.1, read on the forward strand.
CTGTCTGCTCGGTTCCTCCACATAAACGAGGGAAGAAAGAATTTCCTTAAGGCTTAGTTCTGCACAAGCCATCGATGTATCGGCGACGCCATAATACATTTTCACAACATCACCCTCCACGACTGCTCCGCATGAAAACACAACGTTGCCGAAAAACCCTTCCACTTCATAGGAGGCTTCCGGCTTAAGAATCGGTGTTTCAGAGCGGGCAATTACTTGTGATGGATCCTTTAAATCGAGCAGCACAGCGCCCATGCAGTAGCGGTTATCCTTCGATGCACCGTGATACAGTTCAAGCCATCCCTGATCGGTTTTGATGGGAACAGCTCCCCCGCCGATCCGGCCATTATCCCACATTCCGTCGCGCAGCCCGATCAAATGCTTATGGTTGCCCCAGTAAAGCAGATTATCAGATTCTGCAATCCAGATTTCCGGATCACCCTTGCTTTTTGGAACGGGGCGGTGAAGGGCATAATATTTTCCGTTTATTTTCTCAGGAAAAATCAGCACATCCTTATTTTCAGGACAGAAAATCATGCCATGATGGTCATACGATTCAAAATCAGTGGTCGACACCAGCACCTCGCCAACTCCTGACTTTGAGATAGCGCTGAAGTATATATAATACGTATCTCCCATTTGAGTAATGCGGGGATCTTCAATGCCGTATGTTTCAAGAGCAGTAGAAGGATAGATAAACGGAGCATCGTCAATCGTAAAGTGACGGCCGTCTTTGCTTCTTGCAATGCGCAAGTAAGAGAGCGATGTTAGATAACGAAACTGATCCTCCCCCTGCTCCACAATGATGCGCGGATCGGAAAAATCATAGGCTGGATCATTTAATTCAAACTCAAGAATCTCCAGCTGATTCGTTTCAACATTAAAAACCGGTGACTTTACACGATCAGCATGGGTTGAAATGGGGCGTTCCGCTACTCTTAAGAGCATGATCACTTCCCCCTTATAAGTTGCAATGCCCGCATTAAAGGCACCGATTACTTCAAAATCCTCCCGGTGAGGCTTTACATCAGCAGGTGTGACAAGCGGGTTTTCTTCATAGCGATAGACGTTCATACAATCCTGTCCTTTCTCTCATAAGGTAAAAACGGGTCACTCATTGAAATCCGCTGCGCTTCCGCATCACTCGTTCCAACGAAGAGCTTAGCAGTGCCGTCCTCCAAGCGAACGAGCCCTCCGCTAAATACCACGTCCACTAAATCAGGACGTTTGGCAGCTCCTTCTAAAAAGTTGCTTCTGGCAGCGATCAGTTCAATTACTGTTGCTTGGTTCGTTCGTGGATCCAGGCAGAAAACCATCGGATAATAATGCCTGTTCCCCTCTTCATCAAAGCATGCAATATGGCCGAGGACACCTAATAACCCATTTGACAGCACATGAACCTCGTTACCTCCGCCCCATTCACCTTCAGCAAACTGCCCTTCTAAAAGAGGTGCATCGCTGATCACGTCATGCGTTAATTCCCCAACAGAAGCAATCACAGTAAAACCGATTTTGCCTCTTCCCCCTTTGACGCCCTGGGGTCTTGTGAGTACGCCAATCGTGCCGTCCTTAAGCTCAATCAGCCTCAGGTCTTTCATCCCGTCCGGTCCGCTGGCAAATGCCTTCAACTCATTAACCGAACTTCCTTTATAAAAAACAGTCCGCCAGCCAAGAGCATTCTCAAGCGTTGGATGCGGAAAGGTCTCAACCCCTCCTAGCACAAGCTCTCCCGCTATTTTTGTCCAAAAAGGATCCTGCAATTTCAATACCGGTGCGTTCTTTCTTGGCACCCACTGACCCTCGCGCTCCACAAAGAAAACTACCTCTGATTCTTCACTGTCACGCGCTTCCACTCTGCCGGCAATAACGGATTCGCCAGCATCCTCAAACGGTGCAGCAATATTATAAACATCTCTAGTTCCCACTCCGCTAAACAGGAGCTTTTTGGGTTGTATAGGCTGCTCCTTTTTCTTGAATTCCTCTAACAGGACAGCGCATGTTTTAACGGTCATATTCATTAACTTTTCCTCCAAACCATTCATCATTTTAATGTGAACTGCATGCCTTCTTTAAACTGCTTCGCAAAGCATAAGAACAGGATAATGATCGGCACTGTTAAAATTACGGATGCCGCATATAAAGGACCCGGATAACCGCCGTAAGGGCCAAACATTTGAGACAGTAACACATTAAGCGTCAGCATATGATCACTTCTCACAACGATCATGTCCCACAATAATTCAGTCCAGCGTTCCATAAACAGAAACAGGAAGATGACGGTAGTAATGGACTTGGACATCGGCAGTACGATTTTAAGCAAAATTTGAAAATTGTTGGCACCATCCAGGCGTGCAGATTCAATAAATGTATCGGGAATCGCCCGGAAAAAGTTCGTGTACATAAACACAGCCCATAAGCTCAATGCTTTCGGTAAAATCATCGCAAGATACGAATCATACATTCCCACATTTTGAACGATCAAAAAGGTGGGAATCAGCAAAATAATTGCCGGGAAAAACATTTGAAATAACACAGCGTTATTAATGAACGCACGGCCTTTAAACTTCATTTTGGCGAGCGCAAAGGCCACCATGGCACCGGACACCATCATTAATGCCGTGGAAGCACTCGACACGATGACACTATTAAAGAAGGACCGGATCCAGGGTCTTGATGTACCCCCTTCTCCTCCTGTAAACAGCCATTCATAGGATCTGAATGAAAAACTGCTCGGGATGATGCTTTTATCCACCTGATCCCAGGCAGCAAACGAATTTAACACCATATATAAATACGGAAACACCATGACACTGAGCAAGGCGAATGCAATGATGTAGCGGAATAACAGCCCTTTACTAGACCCAACCATTACGTTTCCCCCAAACCTCAAGAATTTTTCGGATCATTAAGATCGCAACAAAGGTGACAACGGATGCAATGATCGCAACAGCTGAAGCATAGCCGGCATTCAGGTTCGTAAATGCCTGATTAAAAATCTCCATCTGCCAGGTATTCGTTGCATAATTCGGCCCGCCGCCCGTTAATTGATACACCTCGGTAAAGATTCCAAATGATACCCCTATGGAAAGAATCAAGGTCGTAAATAAAGCAGGATATAAAAGAGGCAGCGTAATTTTAAAGAAACGCTGTGATGCAGTCACTCCATCAATGGCAGCTGCCTCGTAAATTTCTTTGTTAATGCCTTCAAATCCAGCGGTCAAAATTAATGCATAGTAGCCGGTGAATTTCCAGGCGATAATTGCTGCGACCACCAGTAAGGCAGACAGCGGTGAGTTTAACCAGTCAATGTCAAGCCCGAAACTGTCACGCAAAACCACGTTGATCGAGCTGTTATAAGAAAGCAGTCCTTTTACAATAAGAGACGATACAACCCCTGATGCCAAATATGGCAGGAAAAATCCGATTAAAAACAACCCTTTAAATCTTGGCAGTCCATGAACGACAAGCGCAACAACCAATGAAGAAACAATAACCATAGGAACAAAGGCAGCCATAAATTTAAAGGTGACAAAGAAAGCAGCCTGAACACCCGGGTTTTGTACCGCTTCAATAAAATTATCAAAAGCTATAAATTCATAAACAGGTGCGATCAGGTTCCAGTCCGTTAACGCTAAATAAAAGGACCATATGAGCGGGATGATGAAAAAAATGATCCCGTAAAAAAGGTAGGGACTGGCAAATAGCCAGCCCGTCCCATTAAACCTTTTTTTCATCATTTTTTCAGCTCCCCTTCTATGGCGCGTTTCATTTCTTCCCAGCCATCTTCCGGAGAAATGGTCCCTTCCACAACTGGATTTACAGCCATGCTGCCAATATGCGTTTGAAGCTCATTGTATTTCGCATTATCAATAGAAGGAATGGCATTTGGAATGGCATCTGCATATGGTTTTAATTCCGGGTTTTCCTCAAAGAACGAAGCAAAGGCTTCATTGCTTGATAAATCATCACGGGCAGGCGGCAGCTTAGTTGTTTCAAGCCACGTCAAATCATTTTCAGGATCCGAATAAACAAAGTTCATAAATTCCATCGCTGCTGCACGCTCTTCCTCTGTTGCCGAAGCATAGACGACGATCCCTTTTGTATCCGCAAAGGTATTCACATTTTCAGTGCTCACATCATCCGGAACTGGAGGCAGTGCAAGATCAAAGGTTTCCCCGTAAACCATCTCAGGGAATTTTTCTTCCCAGTAGCTGAACGTCCAAGGACCGATATCAGTGAAAACGCCAAGCCCGCTTTCAAACGGATCCGTTGCCTGCTTCGTTAGAAGGGCATCCTTCTCACGAAGATCATCCATTAATTGAAGCACTTCAATTCCTGCCGCATCATCGGCTACAAATTGATCTCCTTCAATAAAGTTGTTGCCTCCAGAAGCTGCATCATACAGCATGAAGAAATCAAACCATCTCTTCCAGGCTGTTGGATCAGCAAGATCAGCTTTTGCCCAAATGTATTTATCGGGGAATTTTTCTTTTAATTTATCCGCTGCCTCAAGCATCTCACTGTACGTTTTCGGCACTTCTTCTACACCGGCTTCCTTCAGTACATCAATTCTCCAGCCAAACAGCATAGGGTTTGAATAGATCGGCATCACATATTGATTATCATCAGCGAACTTCCAGGTTTTAATGGTCTCTTCCATGCTTCGATTTTGCAGAAGCTCATCGAACCCTTCGATTTCATTTAACGGAACCAATGCTTTACTTTCAGCCAGCTGGGCTGCAAAACCGCGGTTGATATTTTCAGACATGGTTGGAGCACTTTTTCCGGCAATGGCTGTCTGGATGCCGGCTTCAGAGGTCGGGCTTTCTTTCATGGGACTCACTTCCACCTTGATGTCCTCATTTTCTTTTTCAAACGCTTCAGCCATTTCCTCCCAGTAAACCTGCTGAGTAGGATTGGGAGCTGCCCAGAATTCAATCGTTGTGACGCCATCTTCAGAACCGGAACCTTGTCCGGTCGAACATCCTGCTAACGCAGCAGCAAGTATAGACGTGGATAGAAACAGAGATGTTTTTTTCATTTTCAATGTAATAGCCCCCTAATTTTTTATCCGAATCCATTTGACAGCGCTATCATTTTCGCTCTCAAAAGAATTCAGGTATCATTCTTTATTGACCCCGATTGAACAACTGCACGAGCGTTGACATTACAAACATTATTTTTATATTCTGTAACGTTATTATTTAGATTACAAATGAATTATCACATTACTTTTAGATAAAGTCAATTAAATTTTCAGAAATTTTAGGTGGATTTAATTTACTATTTTACATTTATCGTTTATATTTAATTTGTAACGTTACAAACATACTTGTCCTTATAATTTATCATGTAAGCACATAGACATTCTGAACCCCACGTGGAAAGGTTGATCAATCAATAATGCCTAAAAAAATTACGATGCAGGATATAGCCGATCATCTAAAAATATCGAAGAACTCTGTTTCACAGGCACTCTCCGGCAAGCCGGGCGTGAGTGAGTCCACCCGCCAGCTGATTCAAAAAGCCGCTGAAGAGCTTGGCTACCAATACAAAACAGCCAAAAATGGGGCAAGCCCGCTGAAAAACATCGGTCTTATCGCCTCTGATTTCGCTTTTTCTCAAAAACGATTTTTTGGAGAAATTTATTTAAGCACAGAAAAAGAAGCGATTAACCGCGGGATGAATCTATTTATTCATTCCATCAGCGCTCACGCAAAAGAACACCTGATCCTGCCTCCCTTTATTCAAAACAACTCGGTAGATGGGGTGTTAATTCTTTCTCATATCAGCAACGAGTATATAAATAAAATCATTGCAACAGGAATTCCAACCGTCATGATTGACCATCACCACCCCCTCATTCAGGCGGATGCGATCCTGACCAACAACCGATTTGGCGCCTACAAGGCGGTGAAGCATTTGCTTGAGCTCGGACATCAGTCCATTGCCTTTGTTGGAAATGTTGAGATCTCTCCAAGTTATCAGGAACGGTGGGAAGGGTATCAGCTAGCATTAAGGGAAAACGGCATTGAGCCGGATCCTGAGGTGATGTTTCTTCATGCGAATGAGGAAGAGGAAGACATTAATCAGCTTGTCAGCCAAGCCAAAAAACAGCCCACGGCCTGGTTCTGCGTGAATGACGGCTTAGGCTTCTTAGTTCTTTCCAAGCTGCAAAAAGACGGTATAAAAATACCACAGCAAGCCTCCGTCTGCAGTTTTGACAACGGCCAGCTGTCCCAAATCTCAACCCCAAAAATCACCACAATGGGCATCGATCTCGGACTCTACGGAAAAAAAGCCGTCGAACAGCTTTCCTGGCGGATCGATCATCCAGACGAGCCCTTGTTTGAGCTTTTGCTGCCGACGGTTTTAATTGAGCGTGAGTCGACAGCCGGACGATAAAAAGAGGCAGTTCCTCAATGTTTGAGGAACTGCCTTTTTTGTATTTGAACCTTCTGCAGAAGCGAGGATCATGCGCGGTCCGTGGATCTCGCTCGGAGCAGAGAGAAGCCTAGCTGCGGGCGGCGGTCCTGGTCATATATCGAACGTCTTTTTCCGTTTATCGATCATCTCAGGCAGTTTATCGATCATCTTTCATAGCTTATCGTACTTCTTCCTCCTTATATCGGTCACGGGACTCTTTTATGACGGTTTATCTAACATCTTTCCACTTTTATCGATCATGTTTCTCACTATATCGATCAACATTTCACTTTTATCGGTCAGCCTGGTTCGGGGCCCATAGCAGCGTGCCAGTAGCAGCCGATGCCGAGCCGCGGTCCACTCGCCTATTCATATATCGAACATCTTTTTCCGTTTATCAATCATCGCAGGCAGTTTATCGATCATCTTTCATAGCTTATCGTACTTCTTGCTCCGTATATCGTTCACGGAACTCTTTTATGACGGTTTATCTAACATCTTTCCACTTTTATCGATCATGCTTCTCACTATATCGATCAACATTTCACTTTTATCGGTCAGCCTGGCGCGCACCCATAACCCATTATTTCTCTTCCTCATGCAGACCCAAAAAAACGATACCAGGAATAAAACACGAGCCAGATAACAACATAATAGATAGCCATGGAAAATCCAACATCCAAAAAAAGATGATAGATAAAGTACCAACGATAAAATAAACCGGGATGAACTTCTTTGATGATAATATTTCAGGCATATTCCTTCACTCCATATAGCTAAAATTGACTATTTCTAATTACTCTGCAATTTCCCCACACTCATCCTCTTCATATTAACCGTATGCAAAATAATCCCGCCCACAATAAAGAAAATTCCGATTGAAGCCACTCCAGTTGGTAAAGGAGCGGTCATAAGCAGTGCTTCTCCCGCGATGACAAATAGCACCTGGGTTGATTGGGTTGCTTCGACTGTGGCAAGCTTTCCCTGATGGTGGCGTACCCGGTTGGTTGCAATAAAGAATAAGGTTGTGGCGATCACGCCTGAACACAGCGCAACGATAAAGGATTGAATCACTTGGCCTGAACTGGGGGCTCCAGCGTCAGCGAGCGCAATAATGCTTAAGAGAATCCAAAAGGGGAGGCTCGCAATGGTCATGCCCAGTACCCGCTGAAAGGTATCAAGCCTGCCATCGCAAAGCTCCATCATTTTCCGGTTTCCCAATGGATACGCAAAGGCAGCAACAATGACCGGAAGAATGCCGATGACCATTTGAGATGGCAGCAGCTCATTTGATTTTTGCATCTGAATGAGGATGACGCCGATCAGGATCATACAGGAAATAAAGAGTGCTTTTTTTGGGATCGTCTGTCTCACAGTCCCTTTAGCAAAAAACAGCGGCGCCACCAAGATCCCACCAACAATTGTAAACTGCCATGTGCCCGCTACCAGCCACCCCGGTCCATACGATGCAGCATAGGTGAGCGGTGCGTAAAAAAGAACAAAACCAACAAAGCTCCAGAGCACCCATTGCTTCGGATTTTTGGTTAGCTCTTTTAACACCTGCTTGCCATTTTTTCTCGCCAGTACAATCACCAGTAAAAAAGGCAGCATAAAAAGAAATCGCAGGGATGCGCTCCACATCCAGCTTCCTCCGGATAACTCCATTGAGCGATTTGAGATAAACGTAACAGCAAAAAACATGGAGGATAATATGCCAAGCCCTACCTCTCTCATAACAAAGGACTCCCTTTCAATATGTATATTATAATTATTTTATGGTATAGTATAATATACTATTTCACTTTTTATGGAATTGCAATAGCGAATTGATTGAGAGGTTTTTATATGAATGATCCGGAGAAGCTGGCAAAACAAGTAGGGCTCACGCTTAGAGGAATCCGAAAAATTAGGGGAATCAGTTTACAGGAGCTTGCAGAGATAACCGATGTGAGCAAGCTGACACTCGGTAAAATTGAAAGAGGCGAGGCAAACCCTTCTTTAACAGTGATTTGGAAAATTGCGAATGGCCTTGCTATCCCTATTTCTTCCTTGCTAACTGAAAAAAAAGATGTAGTGATTTCAAAAAAAAATGAAGGAAACAAAGTGTTAAGCGCAAACGAAGCCCTCACACTTGAACCGATGTTCAACACCTCAGGCTACGGCTCAATTGAAACCCACAGGGCCTTTCTGAAGCCACAAAGTGAATACCTGGCAGATGCCCACCAGCCCGGCGTTATTGAATATGTCACGGTGATGGAAGGGAACGTACAGGTGAAGGTTCAGGATGACTTATATGAGCTGGAGCAGTATGACTCCATTCAATTTCATGCAGACCAGCCACATGGCTACATCAATACACACTCCCAGCCCGCGGTCTTGCATTTTGTGATGATTTATACAGATCATTCGTAATGAAAAAAAGCTGCAGATGGTCACCAAAATTTGGTCGCCTTCTGTAGCTTTTTCTTGCAGCTATGCTTTACTGCTTCTGCTTTTAGAAGCCCGGTATTCTATTCCAAAATAGAAAATAGAAAGGGAAAATAAGATCGTTGAAAGAAGCAGGACAATCCCGTTCCACTCCCCGTTAAATAGCGTTACATTTACCAGCGTAATAGTATGCATTAACGCAACAACAATAAATAAAACAATATACGTTTTCAAAATATACACCCTCAAACTTTTATGTATTGTCCAATATTGGGAAACATTCCTCACAAATAAATTTCCCTTCGTTTCTTAAAAATGCTTTTATCTCAGTAAATCCTTTTTTCTTTGGATAACGCATTTTTATAAAAACGACGTCATCTCCCTGAATCTCCTTGCCACAACGGGTGCATTTCGGTTTATCCCACAACACGTCTGCTTCACCTCAAAATAATGAAAGTTTCTCTTAGTATTCTTACGATTAATTTTTATAAAAGTTTCATTTACTGGAAGGAAAAAGAGGCTTGCATACACGGAGTAAGGTCATTAAATCAAGGTCTATATCCATACGAAAATGAAAAAAAGAAGCTAAATAAAATAAAAATAATAACGGTGGGAATTATAGTAAGCAAGATAAGTATTTTAGCTTTCCTGGTGCGGGCGTTGGCGACCCATTTGTAATAGATAAAGAGGAGGATTCCAATTAAGGGCAAAAACAGATAATTGGATATTGTGCCCACATAATTTGTGTTCTCCTCCCAATACGCCTCAGGAACAGGAAGAATACCTTCATATTCTTGATCGATACGGTTTTTAACGGTAATAAAAAAATAGGCAACCACCCCATAATAAGCAATAATAATGCTTTTAACCCACCAAAATATGTATTTATTGAAGACCACGATGATAAAAATGACCGCCAGGGTAAAGAAAAATCCTGTGTACTGTTCCATCAAGAATCTCCTTTCTTAATTTTCGTCACACAATTAAACGTCGTCTAAATCATAAAACCTTTAAAGAAAAAACACAGAGTAAATGATAAATGCAAAAATGATAACAAGAATGAGTATTCCAGTACCCTTCCATCCCAGACTTCCAACAAGATCAGTCAACCCGCTGCCCTGAAAACTGCCGCCAGGATTTCTTTTTAATTCTTCCTGCCGCATTTTCTCTCTTCTTCGTTCAGGGCTTTCTCGTTCTTGACTCATGTAATCATCTCCTTGGTTGTTATTACGTTAATCATAAGAAAATGTTTCATTCTAACAACCTGCGTTCATAACCTTCTAAGGCTACATAAAGCTCACAACAATTCCAATGAATGAAACAGCAAAAACGAGTAAAATAACCAAAACGATGATAGGAGCAATTTTCTTTAAAACCCCCTCCTCATTTGCTTTAAAAGCCAGATAACTGGTGATAAGACTGAGTATCCCCGTGATAATCGAAGTGAAAAATAAGATTTGTAAGAATACAACCATCCCGCCACGGGGTTCGTCTGGAGCAAGGGCGTAGGAAGAAAAAATAGTTACTGCACAAACGATACTTAATATAGCTGACCATTTGCCATAATTTCCGCTCATTATCGCACCCCCCTTCTTCATCAAAAACCAAATTATACTTTTATTGATATAATTATACAATCTTACTACAGTTTAATAGATTTAGTCAGATTAAAAAAGGGTGTTGATTTCTTGAAAAAAATACTAGTTTTAATGGGGATCCTCATTTGCTTGTTTGGGTGCTCGAATGGCATGGAAATGGGGGAAGAGAAAAATAACTTCACAGTAGAGCCGGGATTCTCTATCCTTACTAAAGCGTCCCCTAATCAGGTTCATATAATTGAACTGAAGGAAATGATGGAAAAACGTGCTGCCCCTCAAGACTTAAAAGACAATGAGATCATGTATACGTATAGCTATCATTCATTTAGAATTTACTACGGGGAATATGGAAACCTTTTAGAGAAATATAAAGAATTCGATTCATTTGATTTAACAACGGTTGATTATTTCGATATTCAATGGACAAATGATAATCTGGTGACAGTGAAGGTTTTTAGAAAGAAGGATGATGGCAGTTCATATGAAGCGGAGTCCATAAAATTGGATGCATCTGACTAGAAATGGTAAACAGAAAGGCTGTGAATTAATTGAGAAATAGTAATTGGAAATCCGAACCTCCTATTGATGACAGGAAAGGAAAAAAGGCTGCCTCTACCGCTCTGCTTGTCATCATAATTGGCGGTTCGCTGTTTTATTTGGCGGGCAATGATGGGCCAGATTATCTTATTATGGGTGTGTATAATGCTCTGGTGATTAGTTTGGCTTTCTTTTTTGGCCGTACGAGATATGGGACCGTGTATACGTTTTTTTATCGTTTGTTCTTGTATTTCACCTCTCCCTTCTTTTTAATCCTCCTGTGGTCTTATCTATTAAGTTATCTTTCACTAACTGGAACTGGAGCTGTCCAGCGACTGATTATTCAATCACTTGCCTTTATGGCTTTTGCTATTATTCCCTTCCTTGGGACCTTCCTAATGTCTATCCTGCTTAAGAAATCCCGCCGGAACTATATTCGAAAATAGCTGCTTTTTAAAATTTCATTCTGATTTATCCTGTTCGTTTATATGATAAGAAGTAAAACGAACATAAAGCGAGGGAATCAGATGAAGAGAATAAGCTTTGACATCAGGAGCAGCTGGGTGAAATGGGGCTTGGTGAGTTTAGTTTTTTTGCTTGTAACCGGAACAGGCTGTTTCTTTGTGGTGTATCATTCCCTCCATTCAGCTTCCAAGGACATGCATTCTCCTATAGACCGCGATGTGTCAGCTAAGCGCGACGACCAGGTGAGCTTTGATGAAAAAGATCCATTTTCTGTTTTATTGCTTGGTATTGACGAACGGGAGGGGGATGCCGGCAGATCCGACACCATGATTGTCCTGACGGTGAATCCAGACAAGAAAAAAACAACCCTGCTCAGCATCCCAAGAGACACCTATGCCGAGATTTCGGGGCGGGGCGACAAAAATAAAATCAACCATGCTTATGCATATGGCGGCGTCAAAATGGCGATGGAGACCGTTGAGCACATGCTCGATATTCCACTTGATTATTATATAAAGGTAAACATGGAAGGCTTTGAAGATATGATCGATGTCTTAGGCGGGGTAAAAGTAACGAATTCCCTGGCTTTTGAGTCAGGCGGCTACCGTTTTCCAGTGGGCGACCTTGTTCTTAACGGCAAGCAGGCATTGTCCTACACTCGCATGCGGCAGGACGATCCTGACGGTGATTTTGGCAGGCAGGAGCGCCAGCGTGAAATTATCCAATCTGTCCTTCGTCAGGGAAGCAGCCTGTCAACGATCCTTAACACAGGCGACATCCTGCAATCACTCGGAGAAAACGTCAAAACCAACCTGACCTTCAACCAGCTGATCGACATCCAAAACGACTACCGCCAGGCAGCAGACCACATCGAACAAATAAGCCTCGATGCCGGCACAAACAAATACATAAACGGCATTTACTTTTATGTGATCCCGGAAGAAACGATTGCGGCTGTTCAGAAGGTGCTGCGGGGTGAGTTGGAGTTGTATTGAGGGGGTGGGATAGCAATTCTAAAGATAAAACAGCTCTGCAGAAATGATTAATTTTGCAGAGCTTTTGGATATTAAAATTTAATGTCGACTTTCAAAAATTCATCAAAGCCTATTAGTTGCCTTACTTTTTTCAGTCGTAATATTCTTGAATTTTTGTACTTGCTCAGAGATTGCGATTTCTGTGGGAAGTCGTTCAATGCTGGAAGCGCCAAAGAATCCTGAGACGCCGTTTGTACGACTTAAAATATATTCTGCATCTTCAGGTTCAGAAATCGGTCCTCCGTGGCAAAGGACAATAATATTTTCATTAACTGATTTTCCTGCATCGTGAATTTCCTGCACTCGTTTTACAGACTCATCTAAGCTCATAGCAGTATGGGCTCCAATGGCTCCTTTTGTTGTCAGCCCCATATGTGCAACCAGAATATCTGCTCCAGCTTGTGCCATTTTAATTGCGTTTTCCTTAGAGAATACATATGGTGAGGTTACTAATCCTAAGTTATGAGCTTTTTGGATCATATCAACTTCTAAATCGTAGCCCATTCCGGTTTCTTCAAGATTTTGACGGAATTGACCATCGCATAACCCGACGGTTGGGAAATTTTGAACACCTGAAAAGCCCATGTTTTTAAGGTCTTTCAGAAAATAATCCATGTCGCGAAATGGATCAGTCCCACATACCCCAGCTAAAACCGGTGTATCTTTTACAATAGTTAGTACTTCATTGCCCATTTCAACAACAATTTGATTAGCATCTCCGTATGGCATTAACCCTGCCAGTGATCCGCGGCCTGCCATCCGATAGCGACCTGAATTATAGATAATTATTAAATCAATCCCGCCCATCTCCGCACTCTTTGCTGATAATCCTGTTCCAGCCCCGCCACCGATTGTGACACGTCCACTGGAAATATTGTCGTTAAGACGTTTTAACACGTCTTCTCTGGAAACTGTCATTTTCTATTCCCCCTTGTTCATTAATAATAGTAATTTTTCTGCGATCAAAGTAGAGACTGTTGGATCATTGATGTCTTGCTCCACTTCCACAAATAAGATATCTTCTCTCAGGTTTTTCTTAATTCCATTATATAGGGCATTTCGCTGCTCGATCCCATCAAAAGCTTGTCCATCACGGTCGAGCAATGACACCCCGCCTTTCGGAAAAACAACGATTGAAGGGCCTGTGGATTTGTTGACTTTTTCAGCAAGGATGACTCCTAACTTTTCATTTTCTTCTACTGTAGTTCTCATCAATGTTGTAGTTGGATTATGCTGATAGAATGTACGACCAGTAAATTTTTCAGGTACAGTTTCCGGAGCACCAAAGTTCACCATGTCCAAGGCACCTACCGAAACGACCTGAGGTACACCTTTGTTACCCGCTGTTTCAACCCGATGTGCCCCTGCACTGAAAATGCCCCCCACTAATTGATCGGCTAGTTCCGTCGTGGTAATATCCACTACGCCTTCAATAAATCCATCATTAATTAAAGATTCCATCGCGTCTCCACCTGTACCAGTCGCATGAAATACTAATACATCGTATCCTTTTTGTTCTAGGATTTTTCTGGTGTTCGTGACACAAGGGGTCGTCACACCGAACATGGTAGCCCCGATCATTGGCTTTTTCTTTTGCATTTTATTTTTAGAATTTACTCCTTTGACCATTCCCACTAGCGCATTAGCCGCATTTTGTAGAATTAAAGCTGATAAGCTGTTAAGGCCAGCGATATCCACCACAGAGTACATCATGGTAACATCTTTTTCTCCTACGTATGGTCTAGTATTTCCCGAAGCAACCGTGGACACAATCATCTTTGGCATGCCTACTGGTGCAGCTTTCATTGCTTCTGCAGCGATTGTCGTACCTGCTGTACCACCCATTCCAAATATCCCTGCAAGCTTTTCTTCATTTAAAAAGCGCTGTACAACTTTCCCGGCACCTGTGGCCATTGCCGTGACTGCTTCGCCTCTATCATTCTTTTCCTGAAGAGCTTGTAATGAAAAGCCGCCTTCTGCAGCTACCTCCTGATTAGTAACATCGCCCGGCACCGAGGACTCATATATCCCTGTATCCACTAAAATAGTCTCAATAGAAGCGGATTCGATTACTTTTTTTACATATAAAAATTCTTCTTCTTTTGTATCCAAAGATCCGATAATCATTATTTTTTTCATAGGAATCCTCCTCGTTACTCAGGCTAACGTTTTTTCAAAGAACTCTTTCGTCCGCTCAATGACTTCAACTTCTCCAATTTTATCCTGCTGATAAAAAGAAGGATAATGAGTATCAATGGTAAGAATAACGTGTGGATCCCCAGCTAACAGGGCCTTCATAATTTCTTCATGATCAAAATCATCTTGACCCGCAATCGTAAAGTTATTAAATAGGCCATGAGGGTTGTCATTAGTGGAAGAATTAATGACTCTTGAAGCCCCTTTAATATGGACTTGATGTACATTCCCTTTTATTTTTTCATATTGTTGTAGAGTCGGATATTCTCCTGCACGCCAGCCGTTTACAATATCCCAGTTTACTTTTAAGTTTGGATGATCAGCATACTCCATGATCTTCGCAAGTTCGCCAACTGTATTTGCCAATGTTGGCGGTTCATTTTCAACCAGCAGCACTTTTCCTCTTTTTTGAGCATGTTCAGCGTGTCCTTTTAAGATTTGAGCATTATATTTATACTCTAGTTCCTTTTCATTTTCCGACAACTGATCAAACCCTTCATTCCGGTGTAGAGGGTAAATGCGAATGTATGTAGCATCAAATGCATCAGCCAAATCTAAAAGACGATCAAGAACTTGCCTCATTTTCTGATGATGATTTTCATCTTTGTTGTTGTACTTTGGTTCACCAGAAAATGTACAAGGATTAACTGCCCAAGAACTTAAGGTGGATACCTTTAAGTCGTATTTTCGAATTAATTGATGCAGTTTCTTGGCTTTGTCAATGGAAATAGTGTCAATTGTATCTCCATCCAGCATTGCACGAAGATCCACATAATCAAAATTTAATTGTTTCGCATGTTGCACGGCTTCTTCAAAAGATTCTTTTCCCAACATATCCGTAACCACGCTAAATTTCATAGTCACCCTCCTTTTATAATTGAATCCATTTTCCAGCTTTATTGTTTTTATACGCATCGAATATTTTCGTTAAATGCCAAGAGTCTCTTAGAGTGGCTTTTTCTACTGCTTTGTCATTCAATACTGCACTAGCAAAATGGTTTACACTTTGCACCATCCCCTGCAGGAAGAGATTTTTGTTGTACAGTTGACCTAAAGAAAATTCCGGCTCCCAAATGACTGGACCATCTTCCGGGTTGTCACCAATATATGAAGGAGCTTTTCCATATTCCCCGCTGCCCTTCTTCCCTTTGTAATAAGCAAGACGAATCGCATTTTCAATTACTACATTTTCCTTGTTTCCAATCACTTCATACGTCTCAAATGGACTAGTCTCAGCTTGAGTAGACGGCAAGTGGAGACTGCCGATGGCTCCTGATTCAAATTGAAGCAGCGTCTGGACATTTCCACTTGGCTGATTTTCAATAAAACACATCTCTTTTACATCTCCCATTAAATAATGAAGACCGGACATTGGATGACAGATATCCAGAAACCAGTGCAGTCCAGTTCGTTCACCAATTTCTTCATTAAAAGGTGATAATGTTAATGGATAGCGTCCTGTAACGGAAACAGCTTCACCGAACTCTTTTTTCTCTATGATTTTTTTTGCACCTGCAAATGATGGGTAGAAGTACCGTTTATTCGAGACCAAGACCTGTACGCCCGTTTTTGATTGTAATTCAAGCAGTGTTTCAGCTTCTTTTGCTGTATAGGCAATTGGCTTTTCCACCCATACCGGGATACCTGTTTCCATAATATCCGGCAGGATTTTTGGATATAGCGGATGTCCATTTTTATCAAAGTTTAAAACGACAAAGACAGCGTCCAAATTTTCTTTTATCAACATCTCTTTATAGTCCGTGTATGTGTGGTTTGCACCAAAGCGTTTTCGATAGATTTCAGCACGCTCTTCACTTAAATCACATACGGCAACCAACTCAATCGGAGCATAATCAAAGGTAGGGTACACATTTCTAAATGAATGAGCTCCACAACCAATAAAGCCGACCTTAAGTTTGTTCGTATATTCATAATTAAATTGGATCGATTCCATATTAATTCCCCCACTACATGTTTTTGTTATTCTTTACACGTATTATTCGCCAATCGTTTTTCTATCTGGTGCAGAATACGCAATAATCATTCGACAAGGCTCCCAACTGGTAACAGTTGCGTTGTGCGGAATATTTCTAGGAATACGCAGCATCATTCCAGGTTTCAAATGGTAACTTTCATCTCCAAGTGTGTGATCGCACTCCCCTGATAAGACGAAAATGATTTCTTCACAGTTTGGATGTATGTGACGTGGATTAGAATCTCCTGCGTTAATAAAGACCATTCCAAATGTCATCTCACAATCAGGATCAATTTCTTCGCCACAAAGCCATTGAATTCCCCCCCACTCCATCGGAAGCAAGTGTTTCTCTTCATTTAAATCCGTAATAGTTGCAGTCGCTAGTTTTTTCATATTTGAACACTCCATTTCTAATAAGTTTAATTACACGAAATATTTCGATCGCACGAGCAAGCCATTGTAAAGACAGCTACACTGGTCTTGCCCCATTTCTTTCTAAAGATCTTAGAGGAAAACATAATGACTCTATTTATTCGCGCCACTTGACATTCCTTCCACAAAAGATCGTTGAAAAATTAAATACACAATAATACTTGGGATCATACTGATGACCGTTCCCCCAAAAATTAAGGCATAGTTTGTAGCCATCTCTCCTTGAAATGAATACAGCCCCAATGAAATGGTAAACTTATCCTTAGACATCAACAGAACTAAAGGAAGCAGGAAATCATTCCAAATGTTCATAAATGTAAAGATCAGTAATGCAACTAATCCAGGCTTTGCCAATGGGAGCATGACACTCCAAAAAGTTCTCCATTCCCCTGCTCCGTCAACAGTTGCAGATTCTCGTAATTCCTTTGGAACATCCCGGAATGTATTACGCATCAAAAAGATAGAGAAAGGAAGTGCTAATCCCGCAGAAACCAGAATTACACCAGTTAATGTATCCACCAGCCCCATTGAGCGAAGTTGATAAAAGATTGGTATGATAATCGCTTGAGCCGGTAATGCCATTCCAAGCAGAATTAAGTAGAATAGTAGATTGTTTCCCTTAAACGTTAATTGCGCAAAAGCGTATCCGGCAGGACATGCGACAAGTGCAACAATCACCATTCCGCCAACTGTTATAACGGCGCTATTTAAAAAGTATTTTTGAAAATTCCCTATTTGCCAGGCATTGATTAAATTATCAAAGCTCCAGTTTTTAGGAAGTGAAAAAGGCGAAGTGAAGATCTCTATATTCGTTTTAAAGCTGGCAAGGACCGCGTAAAAAATAGGCGAAATGATAATGATCAATAGGAGAGAAAGTGCGATCCAAATACTTATTTGAGCAATGCCTTTCTTCTTTGTAAGGGTCGTCACTATGCCTCACTCCTTTCCCTGTAATAGTTAAAGGCGATTGTAAAGGTAATAACAATGATGCCGAGCACAACGCTTCCAGCTGAAGCATAACTTACCTGATTCATACTGAAAGCTGCTTTATAGACATAGGTAGAAACGACCTCACTCATATAAAATGGTCCACCTTGAGTCATTAACCAGATTAGAGCAAACCCCTTTAATGCATGAATAATGACCATACTGATAACGAGGTTCATCGTGTTTCTTAGGCTAGGGACCGTAATGTGCCAAAACTTTCTTATCGGTCCAGCCCCATCAAGATCGGCAGCTTCATACACTTGATAGTCAATGTTCTGTAAGCCTGCTAAAAATAGGATCATATACAGACCGTAGAAAGCCCACGTACTCGCAATAACAAGTGCCGGGATTACAAAAGCCGGCTCACCAAGCCAATTTTTTGCTAAAAAGCCTAAGCCTATCGAGCTTAATAGTTTATTAATCGGCCCCATAGCAGGATCATAGATTTTAGACCAAAGAACGCCTACAACAGCTAACGAAAGAACACTTGGGAGATAGAATCCAGCTCTGAAAAATGTTTTTCCATACTTTACTTTACTAATCAAAACAGCAAGAATTAATGTTGGGAGAACCATTAAAACCAAACTAAGTACGACCCACAATAAGTTATGTCCCAGCGCTTTGTGGAAGATGTCATCTTTTGCTAGCTGTAAATAATTTTCAAGTCCAACAAAATTCATTGTAGTGGAAGATCCATTCCAATCGAACAAGCTGTAGCGGACTGCATCAAGCATAGGATAGAGCATAAAAATAATGTATAGCAGCAATGCTGGTGCCAGGAAAGATAGTGCGGTAAGTGTTTTCTTTACCTTACTTCTTCTTTTTGTTTTTATCCTTTCTTTGTCCAGTACAGGATTTCCAATAATTGTTGAAGATTCATTGGTATACATATCTATTCTTCCTTCCTGATGGAATAGGGCCATCGTTGCTCCTTTCTACTCCAGACCCTATTACTATTTCATTTTGGTTCCTATTAATTGCCCTCACTACGTTCTTTTTCAGCCTCTGCTTCAATGTTGTTCATCGCTTCTCCAGGAGTGACCAGACCACCAACTAACCCCTGCAGGTTTTGGAAATATGCCTCTTTAGTTTCTACACCAATGAAAACACTGGGGTTATAACTGGATCCTTGTTCTAATTCTTGTGAGGCATCGTTTAATACATCGCCAGCTGGCTCAACCTCTGTTGAAATGCTTGAGGCAAGAATAAAGTTATAATCAGGAGAACTATATGCCGTCTCTACGTAATCTTGTGAAAGGATAAAGTTGAGCCAAACAGTTGCCGTATCCCGATTGTCTGCCTTTGTAGGGATCACCCATGATTGCCCAATCCCGCCAGTAGGTTCTGCTGTTTGATTATCTATAAATGATGGCATCATGAAGAATCCAACACTATCCTGCAAGTCTTGTTCAGCAAGCTCTGTAATTAGATAGGTCCCGCCTGGATACATCGCTGACTGCTTATTTAGAAAATCAAACTTGGAATCAGCTTCTGTTAACGTGACAGCATTTTTTGAAATATAACCGCTGTCCACCCATTCTTTGAGCATCTCTGCAGTTTTCAAGACTTCCGGATCGTTCCATTTTCCATCTCCATATAATACCTCTTCCATTTTTTCCGTCCCAGCTACTGACTCAAGCATGATGCCAAATAGCCAGCCAATGGCATAACCATTACGGGCACCAATAGTAATGGGAGCAACATCATTCTCCTTTAACTTTTGAAGCGCTTTCATAAATTCCTTTTCTGAAGCAGGGACGTTTACTCCGTTCTCTTCAAAAACATCTTTGTTATAAAAATAAGCAATTGCATCCATCATATGAGGCACTTCATACATATTTTCTTCACCTGCAATCAGTTGATAAGCAGATTCACGCAAAGCCTCTTTCCAGCTATTTTCTTCATATAGATCATTTAGCGGCTGAATCAGCTCTGCCTCTGATAATACGGAGATACGACTTGGACCTGAATTCATTAAGATAACATCAGGTGTGTTAACGCCTGATTGAAGCAAAGATGTTAAACTTCCCGACTCTACACGGACATCTCCCGTTTCTAATTGCACTTCAATATCAGGATGAAGCTCTTTAAACTTTTCAATTACCAATGACCACTGCTCTTCTTCAACGCTGTTATAATAATTGGGGATTAATAGACTTAATGTATTGCTGCTGTCTCCATCTTCTGCCTTTGCCTCCTCTTCCCCGTTTCCCGCTCCAGGACTTGCTGATGGCGACTGACAGCCTGCCATAAAAATGGATAAAAGTAACACCAACGAAATAAAAGATAACAATTGTTTGTTCCCTGACATTCTCAAACCCTCCTCTTTCTATTTGTTCATCACATGTGACTTGCTTACTAATAATTCTAAATCTTTTGAATCTCTTTACAAGATGGTCAATCTAGTAGAAAGGTGGGCAAAAAGTGGATAGTGTGCTATAGTAATCGAAAAAATATTGGAAGCGCTTACGAGGTGGGTTTTAATGGGGTTTTTCCATTCATTATTTTTCAAATTATTACTTTGTTTGTTATTAATTTCTGTCATTCCTCTAAGTATAGTGGGTTGGATAACTTACCAAAAAGCTTCATCCAGCATGACAGATAATTTGAACACTCACGCTGATTATATAATCAGCCATAAGTTAACAGCATTAGAAAATATGTACGATGATTTGAATCGAATGAGTGATGGAATTACTTCTAATAACCTGTTTTCCAGGTTTAGTGAAAACTCAAATCCTGATGTACACCAGCAGTTGTATTTAGAACTTGATCGCCTGTTGATCAGTATAGAGAAGATTTTTCCTGATTTTGAAGGAATCACAATGATTAATGAGAAAGGGTATCTCTATTACTACGATTATTCTTTTGACAGCAATAAAAGTGCATTTGACATTATTCAATCGGATTGGTTTCAAGCATTGGAAAACACTCATACACCTCAAATATCCATGTCACATACAAGGGATTACAGTCGAAATGATAAGGATGAAGCAGTTTATTCGTTTGTGTTGAGTGCGTGGGATAATAAACTCAGGACATCAAGCTATATCATTATCGATTTTAAAAGTGATCTTATCTCTGAAATTCTTAACCAAAACACTGATGACGCTTATATCGCAGGCAGTTTAATTTATGGAAGAGAAGGATATGTGGTTCCTCATGCAGACTCTTCCATACTCCCATTTGACCTCGTAGAAAAAGAAAAATCAGGATCAACGATTGCAGCAAAGGATGAAGAACAATATCTAATTTTCAAAAAATCTATCCCTCACATGAATTGGTGGATAGTAGAATATTTTTCTATTAATAATTTATACAAACCCGTTTTTGATATGAAATTAATTACCTACTCGACTATTATTATTAGTGTCTTTGTATGTATTTTTGCCTCATTATTTGTGTCCCACCGAATCTCTAGTCCAATTCACCGAATGCGAAGGAAAATGTATGAGATAGAAAAAGGAAACTTCGAAGAAGAATTCATTACAAATTCTAAAGATGAAATTGGAGAACTGGCCAATGGATTTAATCACATGCTCACCCAAATTAAACAGTTAATTCATTCTGTCACTCTTCAAGAAAAATTAAAAAAGCAAGCTGAAATTACTGCGCTGCAATTACAGATCAATCCCCACTTTATTTATAATACATTAGAATCGATTAATTCTTTAGCTAGGAAAAACAAGGAAATAGAGATCAGCCGTCTAATCGTTCTATTAGGCCGTTTATTACGATTAAGTATTAGTTCCTTTGAAGAAGAAGTTCAAATAAAGCAAGAAATGACCTACACAAAATACTATTTAGAAATCCAAAGATTCAGGATGAGGAACCAGCTTGATTATGAACTAAACATAGATCCAGAGATTGAAAATCATATGACTGTAAAGTGGATTCTGCAACCAATTGTCGAAAATGCTGTTGTGCACGGACTTGATCCACTAGGTTATGGAAAAATTACCATTACAGGATACCAAGAAGAAGAGACCATCATCTTCTCCGTCACTGATAATGGCATAGGAATAGATCCACTCTCTCTAGAAAAAATTCAGCAACAACTACAATATAAATCCGAGGAGCTTACTAAATACAAAAGAAAAGTTGGGATCTTTAATGTTCAGACAAGACTCAAACTCCATTACGGTCCATCATATGGGGTGAGTATAGACAGCGATCTCGGAAAAGGGTCCTACATAAAAATAATAATTCCGAAAGTGGCAGGGGGAAAAAATGCATAAACTGCTTATTGTAGATGATGATTGGTTCATATCGGATAGCTTACGATCAATGGATGAATGGCTGGAAATGAACGTAGATGTAGTAAGCACAGCAGAAAACGGTCAAGAAGCAATCTATTGGCTTGAGAATGAAGGCATTGACATTGTATTAACAGATATTCGAATGCCACATATGGACGGACTTACTTTAACAAAATACATTTATGAAAACCATCCAAATACAAAGGTTATTATTATGAGTGGTTATGAGGATTTTTCGTATGCTCAAAAGGCATTACGCTATAACGCGAAAGAATACATTCTCAAGCCAATTGACACAGATGAACTATTCAATGCAATAAAGAAAATCCAGCAGGAAAATTCCAAAAAATCCGGTACTGAAATCGTTGAGAAGAATGATTCGTATAATACTCACCAAGAACGTCTGATCATTAGCAGCAAATCCTATATTAACCAAAATTACATGAAACCATTATCCTTAAAAGATCTAGCTGAACGTGTGCATTTAAGTGAGCATTACTTTGGTCAATTATTTAAAACAATTAATGGTGAATCATTCTCAGCCTATATCACGAAAGTCAGAATGGAAAAATCATGTGAACTATTAAAGAACCCTATTCTTAAAAATTACGAGGTTAGTGAGATGGTTGGTTATATTGACTCTAAGCACTTTACTAAAATCTTCAAAAAAACATTCGGTTGTACCCCAAAAGAGTATCGCAATAAATTAATGTGAATTTGAAACGAGGATACCTTAGAGGTCAAGACCGTTATTCCAATTTTATTTTCCCTAGCAAACACCTCGAATACAATACAAAGCCACAAGGATCAGAATTTCCAGATCCTTGTGGCTTTTATTTTTACTCGATTGAAACCATAAATTCTATAATTTTATCTGAAGTAATAACCTTTCCTTTATTTCATAAGTGATTTTATAAATCGACTCTTATATTTCATCTTCTTTGATAGCATAGCAATTTATCACCAGTCAATCAATTTCATTTAATTTCACCCATAAAAAAAACTCTACAGATTATTTTTAACCTTTAGAGCACTATAGTAATTTTTAATTTTTACCACTAACTTTATTAAAATCCTTTTCATATATAAAGATTAATCCGAAATCATGTCATCATAGTCTTGAAGTTCTTCTCTAATTTCTTTTATCCGAATGATATTATTTGTAAATGTTTCATAAGTAATTTCTCTGTAGTTAAAATCTCCTTCACCGAATTTATCGCTGTCTAAAATTTTTACATCCAATCCCAATTTATTAACATTATCAATATATAATTTTAGTTGTTCCATTTCTTCTATATCATTTGCATCTATTTCTACAATTAAGTCATTATGATCAATTCTATTTTTTATTTCTGATAGACCTAACCCTGTGTATTTTTTTGTAAGAATAAGATAATCATTAGATTTTATTGCGCTTAATATTTTTATAGCAATTTTACTCATTTGTATTCTCCTCTCAATTAGAACTCTTCTGGATATTCTGGATTAACTGGTTTTCCTTTTCTGCGTCTTTTCCTTTGTATTGAGTAAATTTTCGCGTGCTTCACGGGAACTTGAAAGCAACAGAGTTAATCTGTTTGCGTCAACGTACCTTGATAATTATAGAGCGTAATTGCTTTAATGAGTAAAGGTTGACTTTCAAAAAAATAAAAGCACTGCAGAAATAATTAAACTCAGCAGTGCTTTTATTTTTTTATAAAATATTATTCTTTTAACATTTCTAAAAACTCGTTAAATCCTTCTGCTACTTTACTAGTTACTGGATCAAATTCTTCTGATTCCTCATGAAACCAAACCACAATAGAAGGATCTTTTTTTTTCTCTAAAATCTAAACAAACATAGTCCCCAACAAATAACTCCGCATAGGGAATTAGCTCTGCTCCAATTAAATCCTCATTATCTGTCAAGCGTGTATCTATTTGTGAAAGAACAACTTCTATATCATACCAACCATTTTCATCATCATCTTGGGGGTTGTTTAATAAACATAAGAAACGCTCGATTAATATTTCATAATCTTCATGTGGAAAATTGTTAGTAATAGGTATTGAGCCATTGTAACTTTCAATAAAATCGACAAAAGTAGTTGGTAGTGTTACTCTGCAATAATTTTCAAATGCACTTATTCTCTTATCAGTCGGGTTTTGAAGAATGCTATTTCTCTTAATTTTCATTAAATACATCCCAAACATTTATTTTTTGAAAACGGAGGGTTTATGAACATTAACTTATCGGCAATTTATTGATTAATCAAATTGTTTCTTCTGTTCATCTAAATCACTTAAAAAATCTTGTACAAACTGTATATTCTTCTCACTTTGAGGTAATAAACCTAAATGTTTATATTCAAAAATCATTTGACGTTGAGTTGAAGATAGTTTGGAGTTTATTACATCTTCATAACTATAATTTATATTTATCTTTCCAGGGTACGGTAAAGTTAGTGTTAAATTTGTCCAAGCCTCTTGATCATGTTCTATGAATACTTGTCTTAATTTAAAAAACATTGTTTGCAATTCTAATAACAAGTCATCATATATCTTTTCATCAACACTATATCTTTCCGGAATATCATGAGAATAGATAAAATCCCCATCTTCACAGTTATTGAAATAAAAATATATCTCTCTAGAACTATCCAATATTTCGGCATACAAGTATATTTGATACCATTCACCATCAGGTATCATACCTATAAGATGCTCTGCTATTATAGGGCACATTTGATCTAATTGTTGCTCCATTCTCCTCTAACCTCCAATTTGAGAAACCCAGCGTCGTATCCACCGCGTTCATTCCTTTATTCAATGAGTTTTACCTTCCCTGCTTTTTCCCCTCGGCAAAACCATCCCGCTATGGTTTTGGTGCCAACTTTGCCCGAACAATCAGAATTACCTCAAAACGAAAAGCTCTGCAGAAATAATATTTCAGCGGAGCTTTTTTAGATAAATTTATTCAAGATTTTTTCCAGAATATTAATTTATAATCAGTGTTCACAGCATTACCTAAAACGGAGAACCTAAATTTCCTCTTGAACTTTTTCAAACCATTCATAGGAAATGTCATCTGCTGTTTTAATAGGATCATCTGAATATACCAAATCATATTTATAATTTGCTTTTAGCTTATTAGTGTCAACATTATAAATGAGCTTCATTTCTGACGGCATTTCACGATTATATTTTTTACATAAATGTATAATCTCCTCAATATTTTTATTTATAATTTTAATAACACCGCGTTGTCTTTCAATAGATACATTATAGGAAATTTCCCTCTCATTATCTTCCTCATCAATAGCGTCATTTAATTTGTGTCTTTCAAGAACTTTTCCATTTATTTTATAAAAAAAATCACTTGAAATTAATCCTTCTTCATACGAACAATAAATGTAAACCATATTTGCTTTGTCATCTAAATATTCTAAACAAATAGAAACCATGTCAGCCTGTAATTCAGTGAAATAATCTTCGAATTCTTTTACCATAATTTCACTCCAAACGATGAGAATTGCGACAAATTTCCGGTTAATTACAGACACTTTCCATCCATTTATCCAAAATCAAAAGCACTACAGTAATCATTTCTGCAGTGCTTTGAGACAATCTATAAACCTATTTATAACTCTGAATTTAAAACTTTTTGAGACTATAATCTTTCAAGGTTTTCCATAGGGAATGGGAACGCTATATATTCCAATCTTCATTTAGAATAATTAATATTGAACTATTATTTTCATAGCAAAAAACTAATTTATTTTTTTAATAAATGACTTAAAATCGTCTGCTATCCAGTAAGTATTTTCATTATCATCGGATTCTTCAAAGTTGTATGCATCGTCCCAATAATAGATACCTGAAAATTCCCCCTCACAAATCATAACAATAAGACCTTGCATAATGTCATCTCCGATTATTACTGCACCATCTAGTAAATCATCTTTTAATTTATCCATCCAAGTATCTACATTAGAAGCAGCACTCCCAGTGTTTAATCCAAATAAAACATCAATAGTTATTTCTTCAGAAATATCTTCAACAGGGATAACGTTTTGATCGTTTTTTTCTACAATCCCACCATTCTGTTTCTCTAAAAATTCACGATAATCTTCAGGAATATTCACAGAATATTTTTTTTCAAAGTCTTTTATGTTAGTTATATTTCCATTTCTAAAATATCTAATTGTCACTTGATTTCTCCTCTCTATTGCTTCTTTTCCTTAATGCCATTCCGCCTCTATGAGTAAAGTCTTTATGAATTTCCTTATTAACTTCTTGCATAGTTTTTTTATCTTGATGATGATGCCACGTGTTGCTTTGAGCATCTCGAGGTCCCAAAGGCGCAAGGTCGTCTGCCTTCTTAAAATCATGTTTATAATTCTTAAATTCTCCAATATCTACTTCTTGTTTTACCAATCCTGCTTCTTTGAAATCTGGAAAACCATCATTATATCTTACCGAATGTCCATTAGAATGGTGGTATATCCAAGTTCCATTTTCTTCAACTGTAATTTTACCACCATTTTTAATCCATTTATCTGGATTAGGTGAATTTTTAGGTTTTGTATCTAATACTTCTTTGGCTATTTTACTATTTCCTTCATAATGATTTTTAAACCCGGAAGTTACGGCACCAGGACTGTTATTTTTTTGAACTATACCAGAGACATCAGACATCTTCCCACTAACAGCCCTAGCAGCACCAAGCGGCAAGAACCCAGCCATCATCAGACTCGCTTGCTGTTCCTCAGGCGTTAATTTATGCCCAAGCAAATCCTGCCCCAAAAAGTAACCAGACATCCCATTCGCCGCAACTATCCCATAAATCCCTTTTTCCGCCTGCGACACATACGTCATCGACTTAGTCGATTTGTAAACGCCCAGCGTCGTATCAACGGCATCCATTCCTTTATTCAAGGAATAAATCGCCTTTCCGGCTTTCGCTCCTCGGCCTAGCCAGCCGACAATCGGAATGTAGCCGGCTGCTGCCATGCCGCCGGCGGCGATGCGTTCGGCGGTTGAGAGTTCTTTGCCGGTAACGGGATCGATCCCTGTTGAGGCTCTCTGACTATCATAATACCCTGAAAACTCGCCGACAAAGGTTTTGGTGCCATCCCAGAATTTTTCCAGACCGGACCGGGCATCGAGTTCTGCCTGTTTGGCCTGCGCTTCACGGACATCCTGCTGCTCCTGCTTATATTTTATGTAATCCATGCTGCGTTCCTGAACCTCATCCTTCACCTGATAGGGCATACTCGCTTCAAACGCCTGCGAGTTAAAGGACATGGGCATAATTTCACCGTTTTGACTCGTCGCATTCATCATGGCATCGAACAATCCTGCAATCAGCATCTGTGATTCCTCTGACTGTGAATACTCACTCACCAGCGCGTGATCGTATTCCTCGACGGCTTCCACCGTATCCCAGCGCTTTTGTTTTGCTTCCTCAAGCGACTGTTCCACTTCCTCAGATGAATAAGCCTGAAGCGAAATCAAATCATTCACGCTCGTTAATACATTTGCCAAATCCTTCTGCTGCCGTCTCACCAGCTCTGTCAACCTCACGTGAGCCGTCTGCAGCTCGTTATCTAAAAACGGCACATCGATCGCCGTTTTGCCCCCGAGCTCCCGGTCATCCGCCATGGCACTCACATCTCGCATAAATGCAATCTGCTGCTCAACAAACTGAATCCATGACTCCACGACCACACTCTGCGCATTGAAAAAATCCTTGATGCGCTCGGCCGCCTTTCCTTCAAACGCTTCACCCAAATCCGTTACTGCCACCATCTTTTCCTTCAGCACCGCCAGCTGCTCCTTGAAGGTTTCATACTGACCAACCCGCTCCTCCATCGCATCCTGCAGCGCCGAAGCATCATACCGAACCGCTTGAGACATCGCTTCACTTCCTTATTCACTTCTACTATTTTCCTATAGTCTAAAGTTGGAAGGTTTAGACAGGCAACCTTCTAAATGAAAAATATTTAAAATAAGGAAATATACCTACTTCGCTAAATCATACAGCATGAAAGTTTTTTAATCTAAATGAAGCTGTTTGCAAACAAGAAACGTATCTTATTTACCAGCTTCTTACACCAGCCTGCTTAACATTAAGATAAAAGGAGATACCTCTATGAATAAAACCATGTTTTTCATTTGGATAATCGGAATTGCAATTATCGCTTTTTTCACAGGAGAAATTGCTACTGTGATGATGCTTTACTTAATTCTGCTTGCGCTCCAGGGCATACATCTCACGATTAAAGAGTTTTATGCGGATTGGAGAAACCGACATTTAGGCTGACCTGTGACCCTGCAAACATTGGAATGCTTAGGTTCTTTTGGGAGTAGACTTCGACTCCTGGAATATGCATTGGGAAGAGTGAGACGCTGTAACTAAGAACACATCAAGGCGGCTCACTTTCTTGATACTAAAAAGCGATCACTGATTATTTATTATGGAAGAAAGAAAGCATTTGCAGTGTCAAATGCTGAGGTCATTTCGTTTTAAACACTTCATCCATCTTTACAAATTAATTCATTATGTAAACAATGCTCAATGAGTCGCTTAAGCACCATTTATTAAATACCCTCATTCACTCTTCCCGTACACCCGTTTTCTCCGGGCAGCTGCTGATTCACACAAAATGCTTCCATTATCACGTTCATTTAGCCTAAACCCTCATTCGATCCCCTCACCCGTTGCAGATACACTGAACTCAC
Organism: Jeotgalibacillus sp. S-D1; assembly: GCF_004358665.1. Classification (GTDB taxonomy): domain Bacteria; phylum Bacillota; class Bacilli; order Bacillales; family Jeotgalibacillaceae; genus Jeotgalibacillus. Next base: position 390,701 of record NZ_SMZR01000002.1, read on the forward strand.
TCGAGAAAACCTTGGCAGGCGCGTCTCCTTCATGGGAGAAAACAATGAACACATTTGAAGAGGTATTTGTACAGTTTGAACCGATGATTTTTCATATGCTGAAAAAGCTGAATATCCGCCAGGACCACGATGTGTATATCCAGGAAGGAATGCTTTCATTATGGAAGGCGTGGGAACGGTTTGATGCCGCGCAGGGCGATTTTGCCCCATATGCTTATCAATGCATACGGGGCGGCATGCTTACCTATATGCGGAGAGATAACAAGCGAAAAGAAAGAGAAACGGTGCGTTCAGAGGAGTTTTGGCAAATGCGTGATGATGGGGAGTCTGACCAGCCGTTCGAACACGAAACACTCCTTGAATTCGCCAACTTGCTGACACCCACCCAGCAAAAATGGTTCTGGCTCACCTTTAAGCAGCAGCTCACCGTTGCTGAAATTGCCCAGCAGGAAGGTGTAAGTCTGTCTGCGGTGAAAAAGTGGAAAAAAGGAGCCCTGACAAAGCTCCGCTCCTCCTGTTCTCTCTAACGTAAAAAATTCCATGGAATCGATGACACATTTTGAGCAGTAGCATCTTTTCAATGGAATTTTGTTATTTTGCCATAATGAATTAAATCCTAAAAAAACTACATTACATCGTGTAGCTCAACCATTCTTGTGGTAATAGTACAAGAGGGTTCATGCCAATCTGACTGAAAAATCTCTAATACTCCTAAAATCGATGCAATTTTTATGATTCGATTTCAATCTGATTACAACAGCCTAAACGATTAAAAATTATGTTAGGATTACTGCTAGATTGTTCCTAGTAACCCAATATTTTGATTGAAAAGGAAGTGGAAAGCATTATGAAAAAAACCATATGGCTGCTGTCAGCGGCCTTAATTATTTTGCTTCTCGGAGCCTGTTCCCAGCAGACTTCTAAAGAGGCGGAAGATGCTCCGAAAAAAGAAAATGAAGAAACCCAGCCCAAGGAGAAGGAACCGGAGCCGCCTTACCAGGCCTTGACCCCCTCTGAAGATGCTGTTCCGTTAAAGGAAAGTTTATCTGAGGAGGAGCTGAAAAGCATGCCGGAACAGCAGATGGCGTTAGGCGGAGACCCGGCACGTGAAGTTCCTCCAGGTGAAACACTGTCGAAGGATATGGAGGATCAGACAGACGGCCCGCTGAAGGATCACCGGCTCGTTGCTTATTACGGCACCCCTCTATCTGAAAACATGGGGATTCTCGGGACTCTTGAGCCAGAGGAATTTATGAAACAGCTGAAAAAACAGGCACAGGAATACTCGGATGCTGATCCGGAACGGCCGGCCATTCCAACAATTGAACTGATCACAACGATGGCCCACCGCGACCCCGGTCCCGATGGAACGTACGTCAGCCAGCTTCCCGATGAAAAAATTGAGGAGTATGTAAACCTGGCAGAGAAGCACGATGCGATTGTTCTTCTTGATATCCAGCTTGGGACCGATACCGTAATGAACCAGGTGCAAAGCATTGAGAAATGGCTCAAGCACCCGAACGTCCACCTGGCAATCGATACCGAATTCCAGGTGGATGAAGGAGAAGTGCCGGGTGAAGACCTCGGCCAGGTCAATGGCCAGGAAGTTCAGGAAGCCGTTGAATACATTTCCCAGTTGACCGAGGAAAACAATCTGCCTGATAAGTTCCTACTCGTTCATCAGTTTACAGAGGATGTGCTGACGAATAAAGATGCCATCCAGCCGACCGAAAACGTTCAGGTTGCGCTTAACTTTGACGGCTGGGGAAATTCCACCGACAAAATGTCACTGTATAAAAAGTATGTACGCGACAAACCTTCCCAATATGGCGGCTTTAAAGTTTTCTATGATAAAGACGAGCCCGTCATGACGCCGGAAGAAGTTGTAAAACTCGACCCAAGCCCGGCAGTTGTAAACTATCAATAATAAAAAGCCTGTTCCTTTGCGAGGAACAGGCTTTTTTGACGTCTTTTATTGCGTGCGCCTGGCTTATGTTTATGAGGAGACCTGCCAGATTGGCGGGGCGGGTTTAGTGGGAAATGTAGAACTGTGGACGGGAAATGTAGAAGGTGGCTTGCGTAGTGTAGAAGAGATGGTTTGTGGTGTAGAAGTTCGGGTTCGGGCTGTAGAAGTTCTGATTTTAAGTGTAGAAGGTGTGCGGAGGGGTTTAAAACAAACCAGCAGTAAATAAGTTTATGGGGAAACCTCCTAGATTGGCGGGGTTGGTTTGGCGGGAAATGTAGAAGGTGGCTTGCGGAGTGTAGAAGGTGGCTTGCGTAGTGTAGAAAGGATGGTTAGAGTTTTAGAAGTTCATGCCCCTACTGTAGAAATTCTGATTTAAAGTGTAGAACCCGCCTAAAGGAATCCCAAGGTGCACAATTTCCAAAAATGCGATTATCTCCAAAGAAAAAGCGAAAAATTAATTCTAAATGTTCAAAAAAGTGTTTTTTCTTTAAACAGATTATCGTATAATAGGTACAAAGAAGGAGGAGGATGAATGACTTATTTACCAAATAACGATTATCGGATCAATTCCACCACACTTGCTATGCAGCAGGCGTTTCACCTTACTTATCAAACTGTGATTTACGATGTTAAAGGTACATATTATTCACAGAAAACAATGACGGAACTACTAGAAGAAGCCTGCCTGCGCGGAGGCAGCAAGATGAGTGGACGACTGGAAGCAGCGAAACATACCCTGGCCATCCGCAACAAAATCCCTCTCATTATTGATCCGTTTACCTACCTGTATGCCTTTCCTACCCATTCACCCAAGCATGATCTAAACAGTTGGATCTTCCTGGACCACATCTCAGAAATCAAACCTCACCCAGACCACTCTAAAAAATCAATTATCACCTTTCGCAACGAGCAATATATCACGGCTTCCTGCTCCTTCAGCACAGCCACGACCCAAAAAGCGAGAACGACTCAATTATGTTATGAATATACCGTTTCACCTATACGGTATCTCGACAGACCGCTGGATCCGTTTCCAATATGAAAAAAGAGAGTACACGATGGTTTCGTGTGCTCTTTCTCGTTTAGAGAAACATAGAAGGACAATGATTCCGTTTGATTAAAGGAGGATAATCGCCCGGATCTGAAAACTGATGATTACCATCAACTTCCATCCCCTCCGTTAAAACCCCTAAATCCTGGCTATACTAATCTTACTCACTATTTACCACTTTGGAGGAGTTAAGATGAAAACAGCTGGAGTCCTATTAACCATTATTCTAGTTTCATTGTTTGGAGGAATCGCGTCTGAAGCAGAAGTAAGCCAAAATGCTGGTGCTGCTGCCTCTTCTAATCACCTAATCCACACGGTGCAGGCTGGAGACACATTATTTTCAATTGCAAATAAAAATGATATGACAGTAGAAAGCCTTATGGAAATTAATCAGCTTACAAGCACGCTCATTTTACCAGGTCAGGAATTAAAGGTTAATGAAAACGTTGCTGGCCCTGACTCTGCAGATGCATCTTCTGCCGGCAGCCAGCCCGGCTCAAACAACGTCATTTCGATTGCAATGCAGCAACTCGACATCCCTTACGTATGGGGCGGTTCCACACCGGATGGGTTTGATTGCAGCGGGTTTATCTATTATGTATTTAAGGAAGCAGGCTATAGCCTCTCCCGTACCAATGCAGAAGACCAGCATGCACGTGCCCATATTGTCGATGCAGCACAGCCTGGAGACTTAGTTTTCTTTGAAAACACGTATAAAGTCGGCATCTCACATGTAGGCATCTATCTCGGCAACAATCAGTTTATTCACGCGAATGATGGACGCGGTGTGCAGATCTCAAGTCTGGATGGTGCGTATTGGCAGGAGAAGCTTGAGGGGTTTAGGCGTTTCACGGTTGAGTGATCAAAAATATTTATTGAACATAACTTTTGCAACCTGCGTAATCGTATGTTAGTTTTAGAGTGATCATTCTATCTAAGGCGGTTGTGTAATGAGCAAAAAGAGACAGGATTTAGTCGAGCATGCCGAAAAGTTATTTTATGAAAATGGATTTCATGCCATTGGCCTTAAGCGTATTGTAAATGAAGCAGGCGTTGCTTTAATGACGCTGTATAATCATTTTGATTCTAAAGAAGCACTGATTTTGGAAGTGCTGAATAATCGCGAGAAAAGATATTTTTCATTTCTGGATGCGGCAGTTGCGGGGAAAAGCACTAGAGATATAGCGCAAAATGCCCAGTTATTAGCCCAATCACATATTCAATGGCTGCGCTCTGACGGAACGAATGGCTGTATGTTTTTAAGAGCAAAGGAAGAGTATTCGTTTGAAAATGAACAAATTGTTAATCAGGCAGTTGCTCACAAACATTCATTACGTTCGTATTTCCTTGAATTAGGCTTTTCTCAAAAGCATGCAATTCAATTAGCCATGCTGTTTGAGGGTGCTACTGCATTAGCTGAAGTTCTTGATGTAGATGATGTAGCCAATGAACTAAACAACATGACCGAAACGCTGTTTAAAGAGTAAGCAGGGAGAATCCTTCGCTTACTTCTTTTTAACCCCTAAGATAGAATGATCGTTCTATCTATTGAAGGAGGTTTAGCGATGTGGAAATATGTACTGCCTGGGATTGCGATGATCGGTGTCACGTTCGCATTTGCCCGTTTCAGCTTTGGATTGTTTTTGCCGCCAATATCCCAATCATTAAACCTAACAGAAAGCAACGCGGGGTTTGTAGGATCGACTGCTTATGCAGCCTACTGTTTAGCCCTGTTGAGTTCTTCTTACTTAATCCAGAAATGCGGTCAATTTCGAGTCATTCAATTCGCTGGATTGAGCGCAATTATAGGCTTACTAGGGATTGCTTTTTCGCCTGGTTTTTATATTTTAGCATGCAGCACCTTTATTGCCGGGCTTGGCAGCGGTTGGGCCTCGCCTGCCTATGCTCAGGTAGCAGCAGCCTCTTTGAAAGAGAAGGATAAAGACAGAGGGAACACCTGGATGAACAGCGGAACGAGTTTTGGACTTGTCGTTTCTTGTCCTATTGCACTCTTTTTCACCGAACACTGGAGACTCTCCTTTATTCTTTTTGCCGTCATTGCTTTGGTTGTTACTGTTTGGAATACCAAGAGCATCCCTTCCAGGATTTCTGCTGCTGACAGAACAGATAAGCCAAAGTGGTTTCATTTCATAAAACAGGCTAAGTTTTTATTGGCAGCTTCTTTCATTGCAGGAGTGAGTTCTTCTATTTTCTGGACATTTTCGAGAAGCTACTTAACTGCAGTTCACTCGATGAGTAATGGTGAAAGTGTGTTGTTTTGGGTCTTAATGGGCGTTGCGGGGATTATTGGCGGAGCAGCAGGAGGGTTTATAAACAAATTTGGCCTTAGCGTGTCTTATCGTCTTACACTCTTGTTCATGATGGTCGCTGTCGGCATTATTACGATACCTGCTGCTTTGCCCATCTACTCTTCAGCCATTTTATTTGGCATAACGTATATCTTTATGACTGGGATTTTCATTGTTTGGTCAACGCGTATTTTTACAAATCTGCCATCATTAGGCGTCAGTCTGTCGTTTTTATTCTTAGGACTGGGCCAATCCATTGGTTCTTTTATTGCCGGCGGTACCATACAGGCTGTTTCTTATCCTTTTAGCTTTGTTCTGTTTGCTGTGATTGGACTAGTTGGGTTGATTGTTCCTGTTAAGAGTCCATCTAAAGTTTAATAAAACGTTTAGCATATTATTATGACCAATGAATGAAAAACGCTGTGCCAGAAGTTATTCTGACACAGCGTACAGTTAATGATGATCCCCATGTTCAACAGCAGGTGCCTCTTCTCCCGCATCTAAAAACGCACGGTCCTCCTCGGTCAATTCACCAACGATCATCTGTTTTTTTGGAATAATGACCTGACCACCATGTCCCGCATGAAGCTGGACGTAGTATAACCCCTCATCTGAAAATGATTGAGTATACGTATACACGCCATCGCCAGCCGGTTGCATTTCATCCATTCTAAACGAGGCGGTTCCATCCTGTTTCCAAATCTCAATGTGGACAAAATCCGCCCCCTCAACAGGCTTTTCTTCCCGTGTTAAGACCACTTCGATGGTTTCCTCTCCAATCGTTGAAGCTTCAGGCAGCACAATATCTGCTTCAAGCGGTTTTTCCTGTTTATACAGCTCAGCTACGTCTTCACGCACGGCACACCCGCTTACTGCAAGCAATGCCAGAGCCGTCATTCCCCCCAGTACGATTCGTTTCATCGCTTTTCCTCCTTTTCCTTATGCATTCAGGAATTTCTTCAATGGTGGAATTCGCTGAATCAAGAAGCGATCGATGACCCAAACGACTAGCAGCGATACACCGACCAGCGGAAAAATGAGCCCTAAAATAATGAGAGCAATGAAAAACCATCGTACTTTTCGGGCACTCAGTCCTTTTGGAGCCCCCATTCCGCGATTCGGCTTTCGCTTGTACCAGAGATAGAAACCACTTAACGCTACAAAGACGATCCCCATACAAATGAGCAGACTGAACAACTGATTCGGCAGCCCAAACTGAGATCCTTTATGTAGCGTGATGCCCATCGCAACCGCTTGAGCCACGGTACCGTAATTGTCAAAACGATAGTCTGCCAGCACGGCACCGGAATATTGATCCAGATGAATCGTAAACTCATCCTGAGCACGCGGTGGATATGCGGACAATGTGACCACCCCTGTTTTTTCGGCAGGAAGGCTGATGGTATACGTTGGATGAATGTTTTGCTGCTCTGCGATCTCCACCATTTCATCAACATTTAAGGGCACAAACCCCTGTACCACTTCCGATTCCGGCACCTCCATCTTTTCAGCAGCCCATGGAACATCAGCGATATCTTCTGTTTTTGTAATTGACTCCGGTGCACTTCCAAGCCACGTGGATGGCGGATAGCCCACTCCTGTGTTCGTTGCCAGAAGCTGAAAATTATTGCCCCAGAATCCTGACCATGGCAGGCCTGTAATAATCAAAAAGAACATGCCACCGGCAATCCAAAAAGCTGGGATGGCATGCAGATCCCGTCTTCGAACCGATTTATTTGCTTTTCTCTTAGGTAAAAATGAACCGTACGGCCTTTTCTTTCTCGGAAACCATAAAAATAGCCCCGTCACTACGAGAACGATCGTCCAGGAGGCAGCCAGTTCCACGATCCTGTCTCCAACTGTTCCTGCCATCAATTCCCCATGAATTTCCTCAAGCTTATTCATAATGCGGTCATCCGCATTCAAATCTCCTATAATCTCATTTTTGTAAGGATCAACAAATACCGTCGCAGATCCTTCTTCAGTCGCAATTCCTACCTCGCTGGACCTCGCCTCATCTTCTCCCGGACGATACGTCGTAATGGCCGCTTCTGGATATTCAGCGCGGACAAGAGCCAGCTGCTCAGATGCCGCCTGCCGTTCCCAGGATGCTTCCACCTCATAATAATCCTTATATAATGAAGCCTCGATTTGCGGCTTAAATAAATAAATCCCGCCAGTCACCGCCAAAATCACCAAAAATGGCGTCACAAAAAGCCCTGCATAAAAATGCCAGCGCCATACACTGCGGTAACGTGCATGGTCATCGTTATGATTACTTTCTCTCTTATCTTCCATAACCCCAATTCCCTTCCACACAATCTCTTTAATCGACTCTACTAATCATTTCAACTAAACCATTTTACCAATGAATTGTGAAGAAAGTTTGTGGATATGAAAAATAGATTACCAGATTTATCAGTCGCTCTGCTTTTGACCTGTCTTCAGCATCTCTCCTTTGCAAGAAAGAAACTGCTTCTTCAAATAAAAATTGACACTAACGATCATTCATCTTATTATTATCATTATTGATAATAATAAAGTTAGGACTGAAACCATGACGAATGAAAAAATAGATTTGATTTTACACCCGATCCGTTTACGAATCATTCAGCAGCTTTCAAAGGGACCTGCAACGGTAAATCAATTGAAGGAATGGATAGCAGATATCCCCCAGGCAACTCTTTATCGGCATTTAAATATCCTTAAAAAAGATCAGCTGATTTATGTAGTGGAGGAAAAGAAAATACGCGGGGCAATGGAACGAACTTTTGCTCTTGAAAAAGAAAAGCCAATTTTATCGCCTCAGGAATTGACCCAGATGTCCGGAGAAGAGCATTTAAAAATTCTTATGACGTTCTTGTCCAATGTTACAGGACAAGCCAAAAGCTATCTTCTTAGCAACCCTGACCTGTCCAAGGACCCATTCGGTTACAGCCAGCTGGATCTGCACCTGACACATACAGAGCTTGAAGAAATAAATAAAGGAATGAATGAACTTCTCAGCAAATTCATTTCCAACAAACCTTCAGATCAGAACCAGAAAGTGACACTGATACAAATGCTATTACCGGAGCCTAAAGATCATAAAGGAAGTGACAGAGATTGAATTTGACCCGTTTTTACAGAAAAGTTTTTGAATTAAATGGACATCCCATTATGGCAAAGCTATTAAGAAAGTTTGCACAGTCAAAAGCCAGCAAACCTTTTATTCGTTCATTTGCAAAACTATATAAGCTGAACTTACAGGAAGCGAAAAAAGAAATCCATGAGTTTAGATCACTTCACGATATCTTTACACGGGAACTGAATTCTGATGTGCGTCCAATTGCAGAATCTGCAGATGCCTTCATCAGCCCTTGTGATGGTGTTTTATCTGTAGTCGATCATTTGACTGAAGACAGCACGTTTATCGTAAAAGAACAGGAATACACTGTTGCGGAACTGTTGGGCAGCCAAAAAGAAGCGGAAAAATATGCAGGAGGTCAGGTTTTAATCTTTTATTTAAGCCCAGTGGACTATCATCGAGTTCACGTTCCATTAGATGCGGAGGTTGAGAATGTATACACCTTGGGAAAAGAAGCAGCGCCGGTCAACAAACTTGGCCTGCGATATGGACTTCGCCCATTAACCCGAAATTTTCGTATGGTGACAAACTTTAAAGCGTCAGGGTATTCATTTGCCCACGTCATGGTCGGGGCTCTAAATGTAAATTCAATTGAAAGAACCAATACCAACCGTATCGTTCACAGGGGAGATCCATATGGATATTTCTCATTCGGATCAACAGTCGTCATCTGTCTTCCAAAAGATGTCTTAGCCTTTACGGGGAAAACAGGACCGGTGAAAATGGGAGAAGAAATAGGCAAATGGCTGGCATGATTCGCTTAACCCTCTCCCCTCCTTATAAAAACAAGCCTATATTAGAAAAGAGCTGTTCTAAACCGGAATAGCTCTTTTTTCTTTGATTGAACTTCTTAAAATTAACTTCCAGCAATATTGAAGTTAGCTTTGAGACCCAGCTAGTAAACATTAACTTCATCCTTCTCTCAGCAGTGGTCGTCCTTCTGGTTAAGCGGCATTAAACCTACCAGATGGCAGGACCAGCAAAATGCCAATATCTCACGCAATCTTCTGTTTGTATCGAACATTAGTATTGTACTGATATCGGCTATTATTTTATTAACTTTGTTTGAGAGCACGACAAAAAGTCCTGTAGAGCTATTTCCTCTACAGAACTTTTTGATTCAGGTAACAAGTCCTTATCTGACTACATTTACTTCATACTCTCCAGATTGATAGATCCATTCTGTTAGTCTTACTACTTCCTTTGCGAACTCTCCTGGGACGAGAACATCATGATGTCCTTGGATCGAATTGATAAAGCTCTTATCTGAATTTGTTGTTTGGTGAGAAAGTACTGGTTTGATTGGAGGTTGTCCGAGCTTACGAATAGTTATATCTCCATTGTCGTAAAAGATTGCACCATCATCCCCACAAAATACATAGGTTTCATGCCAGCACGGTGCATTTCCAATGATCGTAAGACCTGCAATCACATCGTTCTCAAATCGAATGGTGGTAACTGAATCAATTTCTACTTTGGAACCACGCTGCTCCAACTTTGATTCTACTTCAATTGGTTTTAATCCGGTTGTCCATAAAAGCACATCAATGATATGGCTTCCCGAATCCATGAGCATTCCTCCTCCTGATAAATTTGGATTTTGACGCCATGTATCAGCTGATAACTGGATCCATTCCTGGTAAACAGATGCTGTAACAGACGTCAGTTTGCCAATTGCCCCATTCGAAATAGCATCCCGAATAGCAAGAAAAGCAGGTTCAAAATGTCTTTGGTACGATACTTGTAAGACTATTTCCGCTTTTTCTGCAGCCTCAATGAGCTGCTCTGCCTCTGCCAGCGAACAAGCCATTGGTTTTTCAATCAGTACATGACAGTTATGACTGATAGCATCCATTACTTGATCAAAGTGGAGAGTATGAGGAGAACAAATGATCACTGCATCCAAAGAAACTTGCGCTAGCATCTCTTTATGATCACTGAACTGTGCTACTCCTCTCAAGTTGAAACGATTGATCAATGTATCTCGATTGTCAGGGTTAGGGTCTGTAACCGCTATAAGCGTAGCAGCGTTTGTATCCAGTAGCTGCTTCACGTGTAAATTAGAAATACTCCCAGTTCCTATCAGTCCTATGTTAATCATATTTATTTGCTCCTTCCTTATAACAGATTAAAACAACTGGTTATGAAGGCTCCCTTCTATTAATTACATCTATAATTCAGGTGCGCTGAACACAGGTTGTTCTTCAAAATGAACAGCTTGACCCGTTTTTGCTGATTCATAAATCGCTTCTATGATTTGGGTTACAACATATGCTTGTTCCGGCTTGACGATTGGTTCAGTATCATTAAGAATCGTATCAATCCACAATCGGGCCTCCAGATCTGCATCTGATTCGGTTTTGCCATCGTAGAATGCTACGCCGTCTCCTCCAAGGTCCACATTTGTTGTGTAGAGCTTCCCAAAATTTTCACCGTTTATTCGCAGACCGTCTTTCATATCCGCTCCACCTTCTGTTCCGCTTAAAGAACACTTGGCTTCGTCAACTTCCAAAGAATTAAGGGCCCAACTCGCCTCCAACACAATCGTTGCGCCATTTTCCATTTTGATAAACCCAAATGCAGAATCTTCAACAGTAAATTTCTCTGTATCCCAAGGTCCCCATGCATTTGCTGCATCTTTCTTCTGACTTAATTTATGATAAGATGACCCTATTACTGTTTTTGGTTTGTAGTTATTCATGGTCCATAACGTTAAATCAAGGGCATGCGTACCAATATCGATTAGCGGGCCACCCCCTTGTTTTTCCTCATCAAGAAATACTCCCCAAGTGGGAACTGCACGACGACGAATGGCATGAGCTTTGGCAAAATAAACCTCGCCGAGATCACCATGTTCACATATTTTTTTTAAGTGCTGACTGTCAGGTCGAAATCGATTATTATATCCAATGGTCAGTTTCTTACCAGATTGGTTGGCAGCTTCGACCATTAGACGAGCTTCTTTTGATGATTTCGCCATCGGTTTTTCACACATGACATGCTTGCCAGAATGAAGTGCTGCAATAGAAATCTCAGCGTGCGTGTCATTAGGAGTTAAAACGTGCACAACTTCAATTGTTTTGTCCTCAAGCAGTTCGTTATAACGTTCGTAAACTTTCGCACTTTCAATCCCATATTCAGTGGCTGCTTTTTTAGCTCTTTCGAGGAGTACATCACAAAATGCGACGAGCTCGACATTTTTGAGTTTAGATAAACTTGGCATATGTTTTCCATTAGCAATACCACCACAACCGATAATAGCGATCTTAACTTTTCTAGACATATGTTTTATTCCCCCACTATTGCTTTATTTTTAAAATGAATTTCAAGATGTTCTTTTGCTTCAACGATCCCCTCACGCTCTGCCTCTATGGAACCCCAATAGTAATGGTCTTCCAACTCAATACTGACAGGACCTTTATATCCTATATTGTTTAATTGCACTGCAATCTCTGCCCAGTCCACATCTCCTTGCCCTGGGATTGTGTACCGCCAGGACCCTTCAGAAAAATCGTAATGTGAACCAAAGGTAGATGGAATGACCCCACTCTCATATAATTCTTCCTGTAGTATTTTCGTATCTTTTCCATGACAGTAATTGATTTTTTCTGCAAATTCATTTAAGAACCGTTTATAATCGATTCCAAGTCTAACTAAATGGGACGGGTCATAATTAATCCCAAAATGATTTGAAGGAACGACTTTAAACATTTCTCTTAGCATTTCAGGTGTACAGCCTAATGTTGGGTTTTGAGGAGATGGTCCAGGCCACCCTTCCAGCGCGATGTAAATGTTATGCTTCTCAGCATGTTGGACAATGCTAGGAAATGACTTTTTCCAAATCTCAAAAGCTTCCTTGCGAGACATGTTAAGATCGTCAGGAACCAAGCACATAAAGATGACTCTTGCACCAAGTTCAGCCACCTCTGTTATTTGATTTAATAAAGCATCAACTGCCTCAGAGCGGCTTTTATCATCCAGACTTAATAGCTTGGTTTGCCCCACAGCACCTATCCCGTCTATGGATCCAACTTCAAGCCCGGCTTTCTCTAAAACAGCTTTAACCTCTTCGTTGTAATATGGAACGTCTATTACATCGATCCCAATGCCAGAAGCCCAGGCAGTTGCAGCCTCTATTCCCTCAGCACCTATATTTGGAGATAATCTCATTCCTATTTTTCTGTTCATACCAAAACCTCCTACAAATTAGTTTAGTGTTATTTAATTCCACTGAAGGTAATACCTCGAATAAATGTTTTTTGTAAAAAGAAGAATAGGACGATAATAGGCAGGGTCATCATGGTTGAAACGGCCATCATCAGACCCCACTCTGAGCCTCGCTGACTTTGAAATTGCTGCAGCCCAAGTGATAGTGTGTACTGAAGAGAATCGGTTAAGTAAAGCAATGGGCCAATAAAATCGGTCCAGCTTGCCATAAATTGAAACAACCCTACAGCCAGTACAGCAGGCTTAGCTAAAGGAAGCATAATCTGCCAATAAATCCTAAACTCTCCTGCTCCATCCATTCTTGCTGCTTCTCTTAAACTATCAGGCAAACCCATAAAAAATTGCCTTAGTAAGAAGATGTAGAAAGGTACACCGAAAAAGGCGGGTATGATCAAGGGATAATGTGTTCCAACCATTCCTAATTTTTCAAACAATAGAAACAGCGGGATCATCGTTACTTGACCAGGAATCATCATCACTCCAATAGTAATGATAAATAGTATATTTCTCCCTGGCCATCTCAGCTTGGCGAAGCTATAAGCAACAAGGGGGCATGAAATAACCGCACCGAGTGTGCTTAAAACAGTAATAATTATGGTATTTTTCAAATAAGTGAAGAAGGGTATGTAGGTCATAGAATCAATGTAATTGCTCCACATAACTGGTTCGGGAATCCATTCAGGCGGGAATGTAAATATTTGTGTTAAAGGCTTTAATGATGTCGATACCATCCAAAGAAATGGAATCAAAAAGAAAAATGATGCAACAATTAAAACAATATGTGCTGAATATTGACCAAGCTTCTTTTTCTTCGTGCTATCCATCGTTTTCCCTCCTTATTTCCCTTGATAATGAACCCATCGTTTAGATGTAATAAACACCAAAGCAGTTAATGCCATAATGATGACAAATAAAATCCAAGCCATTGCAGATGCGTAGCCCATTTTAAAGAATTTAAATCCATTGTCGTACAAATACATTACATAAAAGGTTAAAGAATTCGCTGGTGTTCCTTGTCCTTGAGTTAAGGTATAAGGCAAAGTGAACTGCTGAAATGCTGCGATAATTCCCATAACGAGATTAAAAAAAATGACAGGCGTTAAAAGAGGCAGCGTGATATGGCGCATCTTCTGATACCAATTCGCTCCATCTACCTTCGCAGCATCATAATAGTCTTCTGGTATGTCACCTAAGCCAGCGAGATAAATAATCACGGCTTGTCCAATGCCCCATAGTGACATGATAATAAGGGAAGGCTTTGACCAAGTTACACTTCCAAGCCAGGCTGGACCCTCAATGCCAAACGTATTCAGAACACCATTTACAAGACCAAACCCCGGATTCAATAGCCACATCCATAAAACGGCAAGGGCTACATGGGGAACGAGGGTAGGCAAGAAAAAAATGGTCCGGTAAATAGCCATCCCTTTTACTTTCATGTTCAACATCATGGCAAGCGCCACTCCAAAAATAATACTTAAAGGGACAAAGAATACGGCAAAGTACACTGTGTTATACACAGATTTCCAAAATAAAGAATCGGATAATAGATCCTTATAATTTTGCAAACCAACAAATTCACCCGGCTGAAGGATACTGTAAGTTGTAAAACTGAAATAAATGGATGAAAATAATGGAATCGCGTAAAAAATCAGTAAACCTAAAATCCAAGGTGAAGCAAATAATATCCCATATTTATAGTTGCTCCATTTAGATTTCTTCTTTTTCGGAACTAATTTTAACTGCTTTTCATACGGTGTTTCAGAAGATTTAATCGGGTCTAACTTTTGTGCATTTCCATTCACGATAATCTCCCCTTTCTCTAAAAAAGGGAGAGGATGAACCCCTCCCACAAACCTATTTATTAAGCTCTTTATTTACTTTTTCTGTGACATTTTCTAATAGCTCTTCCGGTGTTCCATTCCCTCGTGTGGCATTTTCTACTGCACTAGCTAGTTCATTCCAATAAAGCGAACCTTGCGTCATAACAGGTCTATTATTAGAAACAGGCAATATTTTAACAAATTCCCCTAAAATCGGGTCTTCTGTATAACCAAGCTCTTCATTCACAGAATCGATAACAGAGAAATCTCTAGCAATTTCACTAAATATTTTTTGTCCTTCCTCCCCGCTAAAGAATTTCATAAATTCCCATGCAGCTTCTTTATTTTCCGCACCTTTTGGTATGACTACAGACCACCCCCCTGACCAGGTAGTATGATTTTCACCATTTGGCGTTGGCATTGGGAAAACTCCATAGTTTAAATCAGGATTGAACTTTTCTATTGCCGAAACTTCCCACGGTCCACTTACCTTCATACTTAATTGGTTCGTTAAGAAAGGATCCATTGCTCCATCTCCTTGTGAATCAGTAAAACCAGCAATGTCCTCGACATCATACTTTTGGGCAAAATCCGTCATCCATTGCAATGCTTCTACAATTTTCGGATCATTTGCAGTAACAGTCTTTGTTTCCGGGTCATAAAATTCTCCTCCAAAAGCCCAGCCCCAACCGTATAACCAGCCTTGTCCAAACCAAGGAATAAAACCAATTCTTTCGAATCGCTTGCCATCCTTGATCGTTAATTTTTCCGCGGCATCTTCTAATTCCGCAATTGTTTCTGGAGGATTGTTAGGATCTAATCCTACTTCTTTGAAATGGTCTATATTAAAATAAACGAGTCGGGAATCAGTGGAAATTGGCATTCCATACAATTTCCCATCATAACTGGCTTCCTCCCAAGCAAAAGGATAATATGTATCCTTGGTAATTCCACTTTCCTCAGCGAGTTCTGTTAAATCTTCTAACGAACCTTGATCTGCCCATGAGCCAATTTCAAATCTGTCAAAATAAGCAACATCAGGCGGGTTTCCTCCTGAGACAGCTGTAAGCAGTTTTTCATTTTGTCCTTCCCCTTGATTAGCAGTATAAACAGCCTTTATCTTGATATCAGGATTTTGTTCTTCAAAAGCTTTAATAACGGCTTCGGCAGCATCACCAGTAGTATCAGTTAATGAATGCCAAAAGGTTACAGTCGTTTGACCGTCTCCTGATCCACTTGAACCAGAACCCGACGAACAGCCTGCGAGTAGCATTGATAATATGAACACAAAAATAAATAACTCAAATTTCATCTTCTTTTTCCCTTTACTCATTTTAATCCCCCTTTTAATAATAATGGTCTAACTCCCCTTTGAAATGATGTGCAATCAATGATGCTTAGAATAATTAAAGCGCTTACATTTCTTATTAAAAAATATAAAAGACAAATAACTCAAATGGTATAACAAGTATTACTTGATATACTAAATGGTATATTAGTAGATTAACGTCATATATAGTATATGTCAACATAATTTATTATAATATCCTGAATATTTAAAATTATTATTAATTCCTGATTGTCTTTCAGGTGATGCTTTTTAACGATGACTAAATCAACTCAGTGTAAATAAAAAAAACAATCCCTATTTTTAAAAGGATTGTTTACTTTTTATTATTTTTTGAATGCCCTAAATTCCGCCTGCTCATTGTGGACTTACCTTCTACTAAAGCGAACTCAATAGCGGTGTGTTTTGGTATTTTTTCACCTTGTATTAGCTTCAATAAAAACTCCACTGCCTTCCTTCCCATTTCTTGCTCATTTTGATGTATATGTGTAAATTCCGCTTGATTAAAAATGTCTTCTGGAGAATCAAAACAAACAATTGAATAATCTTCAGGGATTTTTTTTCCTAAATCTTTAATAACCCTTAAAAGTATAAGCGCTAAGTCATATTCACAAACATTAAAACCAGTTACAGTAGGATTTTCTATGATAAACTGTTTAACAGCTTCATAATCCTTTTTCTTCCCATCTATGCAATGATTTTGAGGTAAATTTGAAATAAGATTATTAAGGTGAAAGTTCGGGTTTAAGATTAAGCCTTTTTTAGAGTAGGCAAGATTAAAACCTTTTAATCTTTCTTCAATTGCAGATGTGCCATCAGGCGAAGACGACAAAAATCCAACATCTGCATGTCCTAAAGAAAATAGATAGTTGGTTAACACTTCACTTGCCTTCTGATTATCGGTGCATACTGAACTTGCCGGTATCCCCTTTAAGTAACGATCAATTAGAATTAACGGAAAATCCGCTAAAACCAGCTTCAACAACTCTACGTTATAGTTTTCACCATGAACTGGATGTATAATGAGTCCATCCACTCCGTAATCCACAAGACTTTTTATTGCATTCTCTTCTTCTTTAACGTCTCCTCCTGTCAATCGAATAATCAAGTTGCAATTATTTCGCATACACATATCCTCGATTGCTTTAATGAGGTTTGATCCGAAGGAATCTGAAAATCCAGAAATGATTAGCGCGACCAATTTAATATTCGAGGAATTATTCGGTTTGGAAAGATCAGTTTGATTTACGGTTGGATGATCTTGTGCAATGAAAGACCCTTTTCCCCTTATCCTTTCTATAATATTATTTTGGGCAAGTTTATCCAACGCCTTTTTGGAAGTAATTCTGCTTACATTAAATTTTTCGGCTAATTCCATTTCAGATAAAACTCTGTCACCCTTTTTTAACACTCCTTCTTTAATTTGCTCAATTATAGAGTTATAAATTTTTTCATATAGCGGAATATTCATAGTGGCATATCACCTTTATTTGTAGTTGTTATATTTGATATATAAAGCATACCATTTTCATTTTTTATGTCAATCCTTTATGCTTTAGACCAATGCTGTTGTCATCATTTCCCGCTACTATTATGACCTAACTGTATCCCAACAGCTGTAAAAAAATGTTCATTTGTATCCCTCCTACATTAATAATATGAGGAATTAGATTATAATTCTTGATATTTCTTGTGCTATTTGCTTAAAAGCAATTGTTTCATACTTTTAATTATCCCCATATGTAGATTTTCATGATTCATATGAAAAATAACCATATCACCTACTGTTCTTAAACCTAAGAAAGACGCTGGAAGTGGTGAATTGACGTATTTTTTACACGCCTTTTCTATATAAACGGGTTGTTGTTCCAGGTGCTTTATTATTTCATCCAGTGATGGAGGTTGCTCTGACCAACTTCCTGGATTACTGCCACTCGGAAATAGCAAATGATAAGACAGAGGCATTTGTCTCTTCTCATTAACAGCTGGAAACATTGTATTATCCCATCCTACTAAGATATGCCCGGCATTCCAGCGAATACTGTTATTATGACCCGGTGGAATTCGGTCTGCTATTTCTTCAGGAATTGTGCGTAGAAACTCTACAGTCCACTTACGCCACAATTTCATTTGTTCAAAAATTTGTTCATCAGTCATAACCCATCCACTCCTTTAACTTCAATAAATTAATCTACATCCCAATCAATTTCTTCATAATTCCCTCATCTGAAAGCTCCGTTAACAGCTCCACTAATTTTTCAATGGATGGTGGCTCTTCTTGACTAAACCAATAACGCAGCACACCGATCATGGCTGACAGGGCATATTCCAATGTGTATTCCAGTTCAAAGTCGTCTCTCGCTCCCTGGGCAATGAGGATTTCTTTGATCATGGGCTTCATGCTGGCTTTGATTTTGCCCTGAAAGGCTGGATCTCCCTGATCTCCCAGCAGGACCACCAGATATTTACTGTGGTGTGAAAACATGCTGACCAGTGCTTCAAGCGGAAATGGATCCTTTTGAGAGGACAGCTGCTGGACGGGCAGCTCTTGAAGATTGGCAATCAAACGCTCCTCTAATTGCTCCAGCACATCATACACATCTGAAAAGTACTCATAAAATGTAGAACGGTTATATCCCGCTCTCATCGTAATTTCCTTAATCGTTATCTTATCAATTCGCTTCATACAGTAAAGCTCCCAGAAGGCCTGGTTTAAATTTTGTTTTGTTTGCGCCGTAATTGCTGGGTTCTTTTTCATGCTTACTTCCCCCTTTGAATCTCCATTATCCGACATTAGAGGCAACAATGTCGGTTGATCCCACCTTTGATGCATCATACACTTATATCATACGACACGTTGTCGGATATTAAAAGGGAGGATGATTGAAAGTGCCAGCTATAGAAATTCAACAGCTTACAAAGAATTACGGAAACAATAAGGGAATTTTTGATGTTTCTTTTCAAATAGAAGAAGGTGAGGTATTTGGCTTTCTGGGTCCTAACGGTGCGGGCAAAACAACGACCATCCGTCATCTATTGGGATTCACTAAACCACAAAGCGGAAAGGCTGCGATTTTAGGCTTAGATACCTGGAAGCAAGCAAAAGAGATTCAGCAGCATCTCGGTTATTTACCTGCAGAAATTGCTTTTCCTGCAAACATGACGGGTACACAGATCATTCAGCATACTGCGAATATGCGCGGTCTACAGGATATGACGAAGGCTCATCAATTAATCGAGATGTTTGACTTGGATCCAACAGCACTCATTAAGCGAATGTCCAAAGGGATGAAGCAAAAGGTTGGGATTGTATGTGCTTTTATGCACGATCCGAAGATCCTGATTCTTGACGAACCGACGACAGGCTTAGATCCACTTATGCAATCAGTATTTGTAAAATTAATTCATCAGGAAAAACAAAAGGGGAAAAGCATTCTGATGTCGTCTCATCTATTTGAGGAAATTGAAGGGACATGCGATCGTATTGCGATGATAAAACACGGAAAATTAATTTCGACTATGAATTCTCAGGATTTTAAGAATTTTGATAGAACCACATATAAAATAACCTTTCGGGACCTTCAAAACCTTCAGGATTTCCAGAAAGAAGGGTTTATTCTTAGTGAAATACAAGAAGAAGCTTTGCATCTCACGTTAGAAATAGAGGACCTTCAGATCAATGAGCTGCTGAGGGCGTTATCGAAAAGAGATGTGATTTCTATACGGGAGATGGAGTATTCACTCGAAGATTATTTTATGAATTATTATAAAGAAGGAGACTACAGCCATGTTTAGTAAGCCCTTATTTATCCATTTAATAAAAACGAATGGGAAACTATTTTCCATCATCACAGGAGCCCTCATTTTATTAATTGGGGTTGTTATGAGTATTTTCACTCCGGAAACGATGCAGGAAATTGCCGAGGCAAGCATGGATGCTCCTGTAAATCCGTTAGGTGATATCACCACCCTCATTGCCTTTGTCGCCAATCAATATTTCGGGAATTTTGCCCTCATCTTTGGCATCATCTATTCGATTATTATGGGGAATAAGCTGATAGCCGACCAGGTGGATAAAGGAAGCATGGCTTATCATTTGTCAACGCCTATCACAAGAAGCCAGTATACGTTTACAAGCGCCGTTTATTTTGTGTCCTCCCTGGTGGTCATGTTCGGGCTGGTATTTGCTGCAGGGTATGGTGTAGCCGAGATCGTTCAACCCGGAGAACTGCCAGTCGCCAAATTCTTTGCGCTCACAGCAGGTTCTTTATTATTGCATCTGGCAATCAGCGGAATCACCTTTTTCGCATCCTGCTTATTCAACCGTTCAAGTCAATCTCTCGCCCTGGGTGCAGGTCTGGCCGTGTTTTTCTATGCAGCCAATATTCTATCTGGCATGAGTGACAGCTTGGAGTTCCTCAAAAACGTCACGATCATCACTCTCTACGACACAAATGCCATCGTTCAAAATGAAAGCTATGGGGGCCAATTAGTTCTTCTGGCGGTGCTAACCTTTGTCCTCTATTTCATTGGAATGCTTGTCTTTAAGCGGAAGGACTTACCGCTGTAATAGGGGTTAAGCACGGTGAAATGGCTTCTAACCCGGGATAAAAAAGTTAGTACACAGTAAGGTAGAGGAGCAGCGTCTTACATAGGCGTTGCTCTAACTAGGTTGGAGACCGAACGAGAGTAAGGTACCTCGGCTCCTATCAACTGACCAATTAATTAATGCTTAACTAACCGGAACCTTCCCTTTCAAATTACTAATTCTAAAAATTTCCACTGCATTAATTCCTATCCAACTCCCGACTAATGAGGAAAAAGGACTGAAAGAGTCCAATCTTGCAGAGTTAAAATCTATCACAAACAAAAACGCTGTAAAAATAATAGATAGAATACTGAGGGAGACAGCCCCTGTCATTCTTTTTCGCTTCCAGCGCTTCTCTCCCCAATGGTCTTTGTAAAATTCCTCCACACGCCTGATCGCCTTTGTACCAATTGTTTTTCCAGTTTTTAGCGTGTAGAACATCATAGCTGCAGTGAGCCAGAGTAATGCGCAACATAAGCCCCATAAGACGGAAAACGAAACACCGCTCTTCGCTAAATAAGCAAATAGAACTAAAAACACCAGCATGATAAGATTGAGTTGGACCAATTGAATCTTGTTCAGACGCATAACCTTATGTATAGTCCATTCTGTCTCAGCCATTTTATACTCCCTTTCACTTCTCTATGTTTTCCCCACATCTCAGTCGCTGAAGGCGGCGTTCATATTCCATGGGGAGAGGGTGAGCCTCTCCAAAGATCTGCGTTCTAAGTAATCAACTGGGACTTTCCTTCTTAAGTGTTTCATGCTGCTAATTTATACTATATTATGTACTACCCAACATCCGATAAATGGGAAACCTCTAGTATAGTATTCATACCCCAAATTAGTCTTCAATAACTCATATAAAATAGTAAACTCAATTGTATAGGAGAACTTTTCTCTGACTCAATTTTAACCACATGAAATCGTTCATAATGCTTAGAAGCAGTTTAATTCGATAACAAAGAAAATTGTTATTAGAAGGAATTTAAGAGTAAACATAGAATAATTAATTAGTCTAAAGTTCATTGATATAGACAATAGTTGTTAGAGGAGGCGTTCATTATGACAAATATAAAAAATTATATTATTAATGACTACATGGGGATAACGACTAATTAACAAAGTTTTTTAGCGTTTCCCCGAATTTGGAAGGGGAAATTTATGAGTACGGAAAACGTGAAAATTATAGAGCTAAATGCAGAAAACTGGTACGACTGTTGTGAACTAATGGTATCAGCTGAACAAGAAAAATATATGGAGCCCAATGCTATATCAATAGCTCAGTCTAAATTTGAACCTACATTAAAGCTTTATGCTATTTATGCAGAAGATAAGATAGTTGGATTTTTGATGTATAATTCTGTGCAAGAAGAACTTGATGGTTATTGGGTTTATAGAATAATGGTGGATAAGCAATTCCAAGGCAAAGGGATAGGTAAAGCGGCGACTAAATTAATGATTTCAGAAATGGCTAAATTACCTAATGTAAAAAGAATTGTCGTAGGTTATCATCCTGAAAACTTTGGAGCACATAATTTATACTCCAGCTTGGGATTTGTTGATAATGGGGATAGGTTCGGCAAGGAAATGGCAGTTATCAAAAATGTAACCGAGTGTTAGGTTAGAATCTTTCATTATGAAAGGGCCATTTTTTGGTCCTTTCTTATTGTAATTTGACAGGTGCTAGAGGTGAAGTGAAGATGAAGTTCATTGAGGTTGGGATAGGAAACTCATGGTTAATTAGGACTAAAACAGAGTTACAAGACGGGACGGAATATGAAGAAAAAGGGACAAAGGGGCCAATAAATTTTCATTCTTGGTATTTGAGAATATAGATTGGTAAAACAGTTCTAATAGCAGATTATAAAGAAGGTTTTAAACGACAAAAGAAAAAGCGTTCCGAATTCAAACTGATTATAGGCATAGTTAATAGTTAAATCTTGTTTTACTAATCAGTGCTTATGTACGTCTATACCCTAACTTTGAAAAGCCCAGGGCTATTTTTGGCTCTGAGCTTTTTGGGGTGCTAATTGTCTTACGAAAAGCAATGTTAAATTGAATTTGCTTCAAACAGAACATGTTATTAAACTATTATGTGGTTTTTTAAAATATGGTGAACGATAAACCTGACATCATTTGTGGAAGCTTATAGGTAGTAAATGTTAAAATTAGCCTTCAAAAATCTTAGAAGTAAGACAAATTCATTATAATTATATTTTTTTTACTAACTGTTCTGTTTTGTGCATTTCTTCAAGTACAGGATTATCATAATTACTACTGCTATCAATGTATGCCCTAGTGCCACCAATAATATGAAAGTCTGATGGGCTAAGCTCTGATAAATCCTTACTTTTTTCTACTATATCAAAAGCATTTCTATACCTTTTTATCAACAACTCTACCATTGAGTTAGGATTATGATGATTCTCTTCCTCTAACATAACAATAACCTTTTGAATTTGATCCTCTAATTCTGTAATTTTATTACCACTTTTATTTTCCATTAATTAACAACCTCTCGTTTTTTATTATCTACTACGTACACTACGCGTTTCTATTATCCATTCAGAAGGCCAGTTAAGAGGCATTAAAATTTGATCAGCCCCTCCTTGTAATATAGTACCAGATTCTGTGAATTGCTGTTCTACTTTCCCTATGTTTAGTATTTGTCCTTTCGGTACTCTAATAACTGCTTCAGAAGCTTTACTGTTACCCCAAGAAGGAACGAGCGCAGCGTCAATTTTTGCTTGAATCCTATTTTGAGCTGGCAATGTGCTAACAAAACCTCCTTCAGCTCTCGCTTTTCCACCAAATGTTCTATAGAAGATGAGCTCTTCATTTGTTCTAACCGTCCGATAAACGCCGTCTGTAAATGATTCTGCAATCCAACTTTGAAGTTCAGCCTTCTCTATAATAGTTACCTTATCATCTATCTTAGTAGAATATTTACTTGGAATAATAGCCTTATTTACTGTACTTAACTCTGATCTTTTTAATCCTTCTGTAAGAGAAGACTTCTCCACATCCATAACATTATATCTCTGCCCATTCGACATGACCACTTGTTCAGGTCTTACACTTTTATGAATATTGAGTGCAGCCATACGTTCACTAAGGGCTTTTAAACTCCCGCTCGTATTTCTCAACTGAGTTCTTACAAGTTGCGGACTAGCAGGAATTTTCTTTAAGACTGTTTTCATATCTTGGCCCACATAAGTTTTCCCTCGTAAAGCAAATGCACTGCCACCCAGCAACAGTCCACTTTGAAGCAAACTCGCATTCCGTTGCTGATCAGTAAGCTCATTACCCATAAGGTCACGCCCAATGATGTATTCACTCATCCCATTGGCACTGACAAGACCATATAATCCAAACTCGGACTTTTCAAGTGTAGTTAATGTTTTAGTAGATTTATAGGCATCTAAAGAATGAGTAGCTGCATTAACTCCTTTAGTCGTATTGTATACAGCTTTACCTCCTTTAAGGATCCTGCCTCCCCATCCAACGATTGGAATAAATCCGGCCGCTGCCAATGCTCCGGCAGTCGCACGCTGAGTAGCTGTAAGTTCTTCACCTGTAACAGGATCAATGCCTGTGGTTGCACGTTTGCTGTCGTAATACCCACTGATCTCTCCAACAAAAACAGTAGTCGTATCCCAAGCTTTTTCATACCATGGTCGGGCGTCAAGCTCTGCCTGTTTGGCCTGCGCTTCACGGACATCCTGCTGCTCCTGCTTATAGGTTATGTAATCCATGCTGCGTTCCTGAACCTCGTCCTTCACCTGATAGGGCATACTCGCTTCAAAAGCCTGCGAGTTAAAGGACATGGGCGTAATTTCACCGTTTTGACTCGTGGCATTCATCATCGCATCGACCAACCCTGCGATCAACATCTGCGATTCCTCTGACTGTGCATACTCACTTACCAGCGCGTGATCGTATTCTTCGACGGCTTCTACCGTATCCCAGCGCTTTTGTTTTGCTTCCTCGAGCGACTGCTCCACTTCCTCAGATGAATAAGCCTGAAGCGAAATCAAATCATTCACGCTCGTTAAAACATTCGCCAGATCCTTTTGCTGCCGTCTGACCAGCTCCGTCAACCGCACATGAGCCGTCTGCAGCTCGTTATCTAAAAACGGCACATCGATCGCCGTTTTGCCCCCGAGCTCCCGGTCATCCGCCATGGCACTCACATCTCTCATAAAAGCGATCTGCTGCTCAACAAACTGAATCCATGATTCCACGACCACACTCTGCGCCTTAAAAAATCCCTTAATGCGCTCGGCCGCTTTTCCTTCGAACGCTTCACCCAAAGCCGTTACTGCCACCATCTTTTCCTTCAACACCGCCAGCTGCTCCTTGAAGGTTTCATACTGACCAACCCTTTCCTCCATCGCATCCTGCAGCGCCGAAGCATCATATCGAATCGCTTGAGACATCGCTTCACTTCCTTATTCACTTCTACTATTTTCCTATAGTTTAAATTTAGGGTCTTCAGACAGGCAACCTTCTACTTTACAAAAAAGAAAAATAAGTAATTATACCTATTAACAAAAGAAAGCAGTTTGTTAAATCGCCCAAGATGTCTCACTTTTAAGCCAACCCAATTGCGCATCTTCATGCCCGTTCCATTAGCTATCTCATCGTATTACATAAAGTAGTATAAAACCTTTCGATTGGGGCACAATGGATAAAAAAAGTGCTAGGAGGAAGTCTATTGAGAAGGAACAGCTCCAACAACAACACCTCCCCTCCTAATCAAACAGACCAGAGTTTGGTCATCTCTAAAGATTTGGAACAAAATATCAATCAAATTAAACAATCTCTTGGAGAGCCTTTTGACTTCACAAGTAAAATATATTCATTTAAAAATACAGCTTTCGCTTTATGTTACATTGAGGGAATGATCAGTACGGAAGACATTGAGCGGAACGTGATTCCTCCACTTATGGACTGGTTCAAAGAGAATGGTTCTGCTAGAGACTGCGTAATTAAAGATTTCAAACAACATATCCAAACCCCCAAAAAATTAAAAATTACGACTGAATTTTCAGAAATGATTCAATTTCTTCTGAGAGGTCATGTCATTTTATTTGTACACAATGGAAGAGAAGCATATTTGATTTCGGATCAGCACTGGGAAACGAGGAGCATTGAAGAACCAAGTTCTCAAACGATGGTAAGAGGACCCAGGGAAGGATTTGTTGAGACTCTTTCGATCAATTCAACGTTGATACGAAGAAGGATTACCAACCCTAAATTAAGATTTAAAACGTTCATAGTAGGTGAAGTCACCCAAACGACTGTCATCGTGACTTATATTGAAGGATTGGTAAACGAAGAAGCGTTGAATATCGCCTGTCAGAGGATCACTGACTGTAAAACGCAAGAGGTATTCGAAACCGGAATGCTGGAGGAATTGATTGAAGATAAAGGATATTCGCCTTTTCCTACCCTGATTGATACGGAAAGGCCGGATGTTGTCTGTGCTGCACTTACTGAAGGTAAGTTAGCTATTATGATGGAAGGCACTCCTTTTGCTTTAATCGGACCCGCCACACTAATTTCGTATTTCCAGACTGCAGAGGATTATTACAATCGCTTTGATTTATCGACTTTCTTACGTCTCATTCGTTTCATAGCTTTTTGGATCGCCTTTGCGTTACCGGCGACTTTTGTTGCACTTACGACTTACCATCAGGAATTAATTCCAACAGATCTGTTAATCAGTTTAGCTGCACAGAGAGAGGGACTGCCATTTCCGGCACTCATGGAAGCCCTTGTGATGGAGGGTGTTTTTGAAATTCTTCGAGAAGCCGGGATACGTATGCCGAGGCCAATCGGACCTGCTGTATCGATTGTTGGCGCCATTGTAATCGGAGAAGCCGCTGTTTCAGCGGGCCTTGTATCTCCAGCTATCGTAATTGTCGTATCTCTTACGGCAATATCAAGCTTCGCCAACCCTTATTATTCCATTGCGGGCTCCAATCGTATGCTGCGTTTTATATTGATGCTGTTCGCAGCTTTTGCAGGTATTTTCGGGATGTTCATATTCACGATGGTAATCTGCATACATCTTGTTTCATTAAAATCACTGGGACAGCCTTACATGGCCCCATTCGCTCCTTTTTCTTTGAAAAAGCAGAAGGATACCATTTTACGGTTTCCATTATGGTGGAGCAAACGTAAAGAGAGAAGAAACGGGGAGGTTTTAAAATGAAATTATACTCCATTATCTTCTTAACAATTCTTATGCTCTTAGGGGGATGCAGCGGACAGAAAGAGCTGGACGAACTGCTGATCCTAACAGGGATGGGGGTAGATCTGGGAGAAAACGATACGGTCATTGTCACATTTCAAGCAGTAAACCCTAAAGCTCAAGCCGGCGGGGAAGCCGGGGGAGGCGGGGCCAGTCAAGCACAAAGCTATACCTTTGAAAGTGAAGGTGAAGATATAATTGAAGCCGTATTTAACGGCAGGGACTTATTGTCAAGAAAGCTGTTTTTTTCTCATATATCCTCACTCCTCATTAGTGAAGATTTTGCCAGAAAACGTGGAATTCATGAAGTTTCCGATTTTCTTGAGCGGCATTATGAAATCAGAGATAGTTACTTACTCTTCATTATTAAAGAGACGACTGCTGCTGCAGTATTGAATACATTTACACCTCTTGATCCCTCCTCCACTAAAAATATAGAGAATCTTACAAGAATAACTGGAGGAAACTTAAGCCTGAAAAATGGCACTACACTGGAAAATTTCATTAGATGGCGGTACGGCGATGACAGGGATCCGGTGGTAATGGGTGTCGAAAAAGTAAATAAACAGGAAAGCTCGACTAATACAGAAGCCTTAAATGAAATCGAAGGGAACAAAAATGCAATACAATTAACGGGATTAGCCTTATTTGATAGAGATTACTTAGTGAACTGGCTCTCCTTTAAAGATTCGGTTGCCTGGTCGATTATTAACAAGGAAACAAAAAATGTAAAATCCTATACGGTGAAATGCCCTGAAGATCAAGGAACTATTGGTTTCTTACTCAAAGAAATTGAGGTCAAAGCAGAACCAAAGATCGTTAATAATCATCTGAATTATTCCGTTCAGTTAGAGGGACACATTAATTTACAAGGACTCTCGTGCAAAATTAAATTGTCCACCGAGCAAGGAGTCAATGAATTGCAAACAATAATAAACGAGGATATCAAAAATTCCTTACAAACAGCCCTCACAAATGCCAAGGAATCCCAGCTGGATTACTATGGGATTAAGAACCAATTAGCCCGGAAGCAGCCCGATGAGTGGAAAAAAATGAAGGGCGACTGGAGCAGTTTATATGAAAACATGTCGATCGAAACCGACGTGAACATTTATCTGGAGTCTCCAGGTTCGAGGGTGGATAACAATGAAGGGCAATAAACGAAAGCCAAAAGAAAAGTTTATCATTACTGGTGTGTGGCTGTTTTCCCTCGTCTATATGTTCGGTTACCTTTATGATCAGCCGGTCTTCCCTGTAACTGAAGGACTAAAGGCTGTCTTTGAACCGATTTACTACGGCATATTTGGAGGTCCATGATGAATACTCAAATCACAAAACGTCAATTTTTTATGGTCGTTGTTAACTTCGTCATATTCAGCTCTATTCTCATGGCTCCTGCCCTGACCGTAGTTTCAGCCAAACAAGATGGATGGATATCGATTCTGCTTGCTTTAATCATAGGACTAATGTTGAACTTGCTCTACATTTTCCTTTTCAAAAAGTATAATTATCCTTCATTATTCGAATTAATGAACCGGGCAGCCGGAAAATGGATCGGTACTTTGATGAATTTATTGATTATCTTTTACGCTCTTCATCTTGCCGCCATGGTCCTAAGAAATTTAAGTAACTTTATGGTAGCTAGCGTCATTCCCTACTCACACCCCTGGACGTTTCAGATTCTAATAATTGGCATCATCATGTATTCAGCAGTTTTAGGCGTAAGAAATTTGTTTCTACTGAATGATTTACTCTTCCCAATCGTCATTTTTCTCACGCTTTTTTCCCTTATTTTGATGACCAAGGATTTCACCTTATTTGAACTGAAGCCTATCTTTCATTCAGAACCTTCAGCTATTTTTCAAGGTGCCTATGCCACACTCGGCTTTCCTTTTATTGAAGTATTACTGACAGGTTCATTTTTCCATTACGTGAAGAAAAAAGAAAAGCTCATCCATGTCTACTTATCTGGCATTGCTGCAGGAGGTCTTGTATTAGTCATCACGGTACTAATTATCATTGGAAATGAGGGGACCTATCTAGTGGCTAGAGAAACGTACCCAACGTATTCCGTCCTACGGGATATTGATTTCCTTATAGTTTTCGAAAGAGTTGAAATCCTGCTTGCCATCGCGTGGATGATAGGATTATTCTTTAAAATTTGTGCATGCTTCCTCGTAGTCATGATGGGGCTAAAGCATGTATCAGGATCAAAAACATACCGTCCCTATCTTATCCCTATTGGTGTTCTGATTTGGGCAATGAGCAACCATCTGCATAAGACGGTTATGGACTTCGGTAACTTCGTAACGACAAGCTGGACAATGTACTGGTTTACTCTTTACTGTTTAATTATCCTTGTTTTTCTAATCGGTTTAATGAGAAACAAGCAGAAGAGCTTTAAATTATAGTGCCTGCAGAACCTGCATAGATCTTCCTGCAGGCATTATGGAATATTAAGATAAGGACAAAAGCAAATCAAACTCCAGGACGATAACTAAGACAATGATAAATAGACTCCCTTCGCTAATCGTTAAAATAGATTGTTTGGGGTTCTGAGAATAGTTCCATTCAAAAAAGACGCTTACTGTGTAATCCAATACTATTAAGAAAATCCATGTAATAAGCATCAGGTTTACCGAATGATCTTCGATTATGACCAGGGTCATGATAACGATCGATACAATCATAGAAGTAAGCCTGACAGCCCAATCGATTTTTCTATGCAATTCGTTTATGTGGTTGTAAGAAAAAAAGAATTTCCTTTCTTTCTCTATTTTGAATAACTTCCTCAAAATGACCTTAATAATTGTATTTAAAACCAACACAATTAGGGAAAATAATGCTGCTTTTATCCATACCATACAGTACCTCCTATCTTCAATGCTGCTAGTTTTAAACTACCAGCTTGTTTCATCTCTATCACTCAACTTGAAGAAGAATGGAAAAAGAATGACAAGAAGTATAGCAATCGTTCCACTTAAATATCCTAAACCTATTAGCGGACCTTTATCTTTAAATGAAATATATTGTTTGGTTTTACAGCTTGGGCAGTTTTTACCCCTTCTAGAAAATCCGAGCAGCCAAACATCTTTTGTTTTCCATTTATAATTACAATTAGTGCAATGCGCCACAAAGATCCTCCTCTTAATTTGTTTTAAAAACCATTATTTGACCTGCCATTTTAGTCTAACATTAATTTCCTTTTCATTGACAAAGAAAAAAGCATCCCTCTTAAAGGAATGCGCCCTCCCTATACCCATAAAACTCAGTATCGAGATACATCTATTCATTAATATTTTTTTGACTTTTAAACCTTGGCTTACTAAAATATGCACCTAAAAGCATAAATAGCAAAGCTGTTAGTATTCCAGCTGCTTCTTGATTGAACAAAATAGAAACTGGAATAGATAAAGCTGCTAAAATAAAAAATAGTCTTAATAACATATGCATACCACTGCTTTCGCCCCCGTTAGATTAAATATAGGTAACCATAAATAACGATTCCTGAAATGCCCAACAAAATGAGTACAGTACTCTTAATAAAACCTGTCTTTCCATTTTTACAGCTTACGATACTTGTGGTAAACCAGCTAACAAACACCATAATCGCACACAATTCAAGAAAGTTATAGAACCGCTACATTCAAAATCCAAAACGTTTCGGAAAATTGCCATAAAAAATCAGCTTGTTGCAGCGCCCGTTAACAAATTTTTAGAAAGGCATTGAAGCATTGTCTTTAAACGTTCTCTTGTGATATAGGCTGTCTGCTTTTTTGCGTTAAATTTGACGATGTAAGTGGAGTTTGAATAATGCTCAATTTCTTTTATTTTGTGAAGATTGACGATGCAGGACTTGTGAGTACGGAAAAATATCTCTTTTGGCAATAAAGATTCGATTTGTTTTAAGGATTGATAGGTTCGGTAGGATTGGCCGTCTTCAGTCAGGATATAGCTTTGTCTTAGCTCCCTTTCAATGTAAGTTATGGTATTCAACTTGATAAAATAGACTTTTTTCTTTTGTTCAATGATTAATTTGTCCATTTCGATTGAAAGACCTTCATGCTTTTCACTTACCATCTGCTTCACTCCTTTTCAAAATATGGAAACTAGTCTATTCAATTAAAGAGTAGACTAGTTTTAATTTATTTGAAATAGGATTTTATAC
This sequence comes from Jeotgalibacillus sp. S-D1, assembly GCF_004358665.1. Lineage (GTDB taxonomy): Bacteria > Bacillota > Bacilli > Bacillales > Jeotgalibacillaceae > Jeotgalibacillus. The sequence goes on from NZ_SMZR01000002.1 coordinate 421,570, forward strand.
CTATTATGAATAGGTATATCATAAATTCGAATAATTAATCTTTTGTTTCTTTATTTTAAGAGATTTCGTTTACGTTTTATGAATAAAAATAAAGAAAATCTATTGTAAAAATTGTTTCATTATTCAATAAACAGAAGAAATAATTAGGCTTAACCCTATTACTGACTCTATTATTTTATTGTACGCGGCTTTATTTTAGGAGCCCCAGGCCGATTGAACAAATAATACAATCCGGCATTTACAGTACCGGCGAGCACGCTAATGATAAGTAAACCATAACCAAAATTCAGCATGTGTCCCTTTGGCTCAAGAAGATTGTATTGAAGAATTGTTTTGCCAAAGAAATGAAAATGCTGGGATGGTAAACGATTAGCATCACCGTAGACACCGTATCCTAACGATAGAATGACAGTAATCACCAATGTTAAAATCATCCCGGTTATAAAAGCGAAGATAAGCTTTTTCATGACTTAACCTCCTGACTTTGAGTTAATTTGTTCATCTGTACCGCTTCCTTCATTCGTTTCCCATCTTCCGCAAAAGGAAGGTAAGAGATAAGGTGCACCAATCCATTAGCAGCTATGAAAACAAGGATCAGGAACAGCCAAATCGGCATCGATGTGAAATATAAGACAATGGAAAGAGCAACACCACTGACAGAGGGAATAAGCGGACCGGCAAAGGACACGAGCAGTTCCCCCTTCATGTCAATTCTTGGCCGGACAAATTGAAAGGCTCCCCTTCGCGTTGCTAAAAAATATGGAAGTTTGTGCTTTGTTAGCTTTTCAAAAACGATGATATGAGCCCATTCATGGACAGTAAAAAACAGTAGGAAAAACAACGGCAGCGTCAAGCCCGCCAGAAAAGATGTGTAAGGAAGGATCAGTGCAATCAGCATGCCCGCCAGGCCTAATGACGCGATCATCGGACTGTACGTCTGAGCCATCACCTTTAAAAGGAAAATTAATAAAGAAACCGAATTCTTTTTATGCGGGGTAAATCGTTTCTTCACTTCCCACCTCACACCTTGGAGCGTTCTTGTAAAATAGAGAAAGGATACCATCCCTTGTTTAACGGCTTCACCAATTTGAAAAGGGGTTCTGATGTTTACCAGATAAAAGCCATTTAACTGTGCAATGAGCTGAAGAAAGTCTCCTTCTACCTCCTCCTCATCCCATCCATATTGAAAAGAAAGCTGTTGAGTGATCTGCCTGATCGTCCTCTCACCATTTACCTGTTCCAATAGGGCACAGCTCACTTGATTCAAAGGATGAGCTGCCCCAAGCTGCGTATCTACCAGAGCGAGAGACTGATTGTTCAACTCTACCCCTTCAGGAAAAAAAGGAATCGATTGAGGTGAGATCATACTAACACCTCCCTTTTTTGTCTGCTGATAAGGATCTTACTGCTAACGATAAGAAACAACACCAGTCCGATTACGTAATAAATCATGGAAAGCGAAAATGAATGATAAACGAATAATACAGTACCAGCTGCTATGTACAATAAAATCAATTGCTGAAGATTCGACCCTGCCTTCTCCAATTTCGCTGGAAATATGGAACCAATTAAATAGGCACATATATAAAGAGTGGCGCTGTAGATGCCAGTCAAACCAAATTGGCCATCACGTACCAGCAGAAGAGAAAATCCTGCATGAAGAAGCAAGGTGATGACTGTAAGCACCCCAACATAAAAAAGCAGATGCCCCCTGATTAAGACGCTCGCTTGAAACGGCAGAGACAGGCGGTATTCCGTCCAGCCTCGTTCCTTTGAAAAAGCCTGGTTTGGATAAATAGCCAGTAAAATCGGAACCATGTAAATGAATAGCTCATGCACCAATCCGTTGTACATCTCCCAGCCGCTGATTCGAATAGAGAGAGCCAGTAAAAAAAACAAGCTGATGGACAGCAGCGTATAAAAAGCAGTGTGCACATCTCTCCCGGACCGTTTCAGCGTGACCAGGAAAAGAGAAAAGGTCGGCTTTGCCAACACGCCAAGCGATGACCAGAAAGACCGATTTGGCAAACTGCTATCGTGAGGGGTCTTTATTCGATACAATACAAGCAAGCCACCTGTAAGTAAGAAGCCATATCCCAAGAAGCCGCTGAGTCCAAGAAAAAGGGAATAAGCCGCCCGCTCAGAACCTGCTAAAAGAAACTGATAAAGGCCCCCGGGTAAGTACTGATTAACACCAAGATTAAACTCGAAGGATACAAAACCAATTAATCCCCCCACAAGAACCAGGGTCAAAAAGGAGAGCATTTGAATGGTTTTCTTTGTAAAGGATGTCGCAGACGGTTCACTGATCCAATGACTGATGGCTACCGTCAGCTGTTGAATACAGAGTCCAAGCAGCACCGCTTGAGCAAGCAAAAATGTAAAAAATATAATTAGTAATGCCATCCAGCCTAAAGGAATTTCGACATGAGAAAAAAACAAATACACAATCGGTCCAATCAGAAAACTAATAAACAAAGTAAATAAAGAAAGAAGCGGTACAAGCAATCCAAGCCTCCAGCTGGAAGAATCGACAGGCAAATAGATGAGAACCCTGTCATACAGCTCATCCACCATCAGCCACTGCCAGAGAAGCACCACACTAACTGCAATCACAAAAAATGCAAACGTCGATACATTGCCAAAAAACTGGGCAAATAATTCAATGGAAAGCATCTGGTTGTCCAAACCAAGCTGCTGCTTGAAACTGGTATAGGTATGAAACGAACCAAAACTCATCAGCGCAAGCAGCAACAGCGGCAAAACAATCATTAGCGGCTGCTTTTTAACTGCGCTCCAATAGCGATTCTTCCACGTCCTCATTATCATTTTTCCAATCAGCCATGAGTTCATGTAAACGGGTCCTCTCCTTTCCAAGATCCGTCAGCTTCAAATACACCTCTTCAAGCGAGTCAGCACCAAACTCCTTTTTCAACAATTCAGGGGAATGGGAAGCATTCAGAAGCTGTCCATTTTTGATAAACAACACTCGATTACAAAGAGAATCGGCAAAATGAAGATGATGGGTAGTCAACAAAATACTGACACCCTTCTTGCTCAACTGCCTGAGTATTTCCTTCATTAATAGGATCATGTCCGGATCCAATCCATTGGTTGGTTCATCAAAAATAATCAGCTTCGGTTCATGAAGAAGCACCGAAATAAATTGCAGTTTCTTTTTCATTCCATGGGAATACGATTCAATTAGCTGATGCTGTGCAAACTCCAGGCCGAATAACTCAAGCCATCCCTTAATTCCCTCATTGGCTTTTTTCTTTGGAATTCTGCGAATGGATGCCACAAAATGCAAAAACTCAAGCCCCGTTAAATCCCCTACCAATTCATCTGTATCTGGTACAACGCCCATCTGCTCTTTTATCTGGAGTGCATGCTCTTCTATCGATTTGCCAAAAATGTGAACCTGCCCTTCCTCAAGAGCCATCATCGACAGCAGCAATCGAACGAGCGTCGTTTTTCCTGAACCATTGGGCCCTAAAAGTCCCACCACTTCTCCTTTTTCAACAGAGAAAGAAAGATTATTCAGGATGCACTGTCCATTTAAATGCTTGCTAACCTGCTGAACGTTGATTATCTTCATTTGACGTTTCCTCCTATTTAACTGAATAAAAAAGAAGAGTCCCGGTCTACGTGTCCTCTTCAATAAGAAAGAATGATCTTAACAGGCAATGCGAACTTACGGATAGACACAGCCAATTGAAACCTGGCCATTTCCTTGATCATATGAACCTGCAAAATTTGCTCCATTTGCAGTACACCAAGCAGCATATCCTCCAGCAGCAACAATGGCTGCTAACGCTACAATCGTCCAGGTAATCGCTTCATTTACAGTAGTCATTTCCTCTACATTCACAACAGGTTTCACATATTCCATCTCAACACTTCCTTCTGGGTTATTTGACCGGGCAACTAAATATTACAATATTCTGAAATATTTAGAAGAGGAATTGTCTTAATGGTAAGGCTGGTTGCTCTTTTGGTCGGTTTAGTGGGGTGAATGACAGGAAGATGTTACAGGCTGGTGTAATACGGATGTAATTTTCGTATATCACAAAAGGATTTGTTGTGTTGTGAAGTTGGAAGCTTTAGGCAGACATGCTATACCAATAAAATTCTTATTAATTAATCAGACAAAAAACGCTAATAAAAAGCCACCAATCATCATTCAAATATGGTGATTGGCGGCTAAATAGTAAAACATCAATAGCTGACTTATGCGGTTGAATTTCAATAGGCGTCTGATACTGGAAATTTCAGCTTTCAACGAGAATATCCTGTTTTGAACCATTACTAAAAAACGTCCGGTTGTTGAACGACTGAACATAACAGGTATATCTTCTTATTGAGTTTTTCAATTTATAAAATCTTTTTTATATCGAACAGCCAGATAGATGCCTGAAGCGAGGAATGCAATGGAATATTTAAATAGGAAGAAAATTTGCCACATATATTCTTTAGGGAAAATCATGTCGCACAAAATCACTGCACATAACATAATGAGCGTACTTTTTAACGATATTTGCAATGTCCTTTCGTCAGCCTTACCCAATTTTTTTTGAAATACATAGGTTAGAATCCCACCGATTAAAAGCAATACCAAACCACTGCCAAGTAGAACATTCCAATTTCCGGGAGATTGTTCTGCCCAGGACTTTAAGGGGCTAAAAAATGCAATAGAAACTTCTGAGCTGGAGTTAATTTTCATTTTGATCCCTTCCTCTCATATAAGTAAAAATATCGTTTACATCAGCATTAAAAAAATCGGCAATTCGAAAAGCTAACAACAGAGTCGGAACATAATTTCCTTTTTCCATTACAAAGATGGTCTGTTTGGAAACCCCGACTTGCTCTGCTAATTCCTGCTGAGACATTCTGGCAAGTACACGATATTCATAAACCTTATTTGATATTGAATCACCAAAATCTTTCTTCATGGCCATCACCTCTTACATTATATTATATGTATAATTTTATAAAAGTAAAGTAAACTTATACAAAAATATATAATAATTTTATTTATTATTGGTTTTCTTTTATTCAATAAGAACCAGAATACAAAAAAAGAACCTGACGAAATTTACGTCAGGTTCAGATATATTCATTCCAACTCTTCTTCAATCAGTTCGTTCAGCATCGACACATAATCTCCACCGTATCTGCCTCCACCGCCGTATTGCCGGGTTTTTTCAAGTATCACTGCTTCCCCTTCGCTGTTGTGAGCCTGCCAGCTGAGTGGATATTTCATTGAAAATGATAATGTCTCAGGTGGTGATTTCGGGTTGGTTGTGACAGCTTCTACAGTGTTTTTTAATTCCACTGGAAGCGGAGCGTAGCCATAACTCTCCTCTCCTTTACTAATCGTTTCACTTACCTGAATGTGTGGCATGTAAAATGTTTTTTCGTCCTCGGATCCCGGATAGGAAAGAGAATAGTCACGGCTGTATAGAAAATAAAGCTCCCAATTTTCTACATTGTCACCAGGATGAATGTTCCAAAAAACATAAGGTTCAGAATCTGCCTGTAATAAAAGCGGTCCTGCCCAGGTACTTTCACTGACATTCGTCCATTTTCCATCAAGCCACTTAAAAATGCTGGTGCTATATACGTTTTCATCTGCTATGTAAGGGACAAAATATGTTTTCTCATCGATTTGAATGATGTCCTGAATTTCTTTATCCAGGTTCTCCAAGGGTAAGCCCGCCAAAATCTCTTGCTCGGAAAGAAAATCATCCGGCACCACCATTCTTTGGCTAAAATACACGGAGATCCCAATGATACATGCGAGAATTAATACAAGAATTCCTTTTTGCTTCCGGCTCATTCCTCACTCACTCCTTCCTTCAGAAAAGAAGCTGATTCAGAACGATAATAATATTGATTTTCCTTCGTGTTCAGGAGCATCCCTTTTCCGTCAGCTTCTAAGTATACCGGAACACTGTCTCCTTCTTTCGATTCAATGCCAGTAATCAGATAAGGAAATTTTTCTTTAATCTGATTTCTTTCATTCGTCTCTAAATCCTGTTCCTGTTCCATCACTTCTTCATACCAGCCAATGACATCAGCATCTTCAAGTTCAAAACCTGATACATCCTCCTCGAACTGTTCCGCGTTAAATTCACTTTCTTTTGCAGAGGGATGAATAGTGATTAATTCTGCCCCCGATACATCATCCAGATAGGTTTCAATTTCCCCTTCAGGATAAAGTTGTGACGAAAGAAAAGCGGCAACAAGTGTGGTGACCATGAATAAATAATTGGCTGCAAATCCGCTCCAGGCATACCTGCTATAGACCTCCCATCGTCTGCTCCTATTAAGAACAGTATAAGCAACCGCTAAACCAATCGGTAAAATTGCAATTGAAATCATTTCACCAAATACAGGTAAATCTATTGACACGGAAAACAGCCCAACCAGGAAAATGACAACTATTTTTCTTTTTTTTGGCCGCTTCTCCGGATCATGCTTTTTGTACATATGGATGATCCAAAAACAAAGGATAGCCCATGCTGTCGCCGTGCAGACCATTTCAATTGTGTTCCACTCGAATTCAAACATAAAATTCAATTCTCACACTCCAATTTATGTATTAAAATACTGTAAAATATATGTTAATTACACAGTATAAAGAAACTCTCTTTTTTTATCAAACTAGTCTATATGAAATTCTTATTTTTTCCAAACAAAAAACTGACACCACAGCGATTGTAGTCTCAGCTTATTTACCTCATTAATCTGGCTCTTCCCAAAATAATTCATCCAGTGTTATAAACAGACAGTTGTTTTTTGCAAAGTTAAAACCCGCAGTTTGGTCAGGAAATTGCGGGTTTCTTACCTTTTCGTTCTAAAAGTATAGGTGCTATATTTAATAAAATAGAAACAATTGTCAAAAACCATAATGCATTTTCCATAGTGGGTACTACATCCAATAAAGCTGCCCAATCTTCAGCTTTTACCCACCCAGATACTAAACTGTATTCTGAACAAAGTGTTAATGCTGTAAATGATAATCCTAACGCCATAGCAAGTTTATAATCCTTTCCAGCCTTATACATATAAAGATTTATAAAAGTTGCTACAATTGCAATTACTCCAAATATTATCCACATAACGATACCTCCATATATTTTTAATTATGTTGTGTAATAATACTAATGTGCATCTCCCTTTTGTGATTTCTTAATGAACAAACTTGCCTCTTTAATTTAACATTAATTTCCTTTTTTTAAATAGGAAAAAGCACCCCTTATTGATGGAATGCTCATCGTTAGTTGTATAATCTTTAAAGAGGGACATTTTCAAAATGTTCAACTGTTGGGAATGGGTCATAGAAATGATGTAGTTGTTTTTTCCATTCTTGATACTCTTTGGATTGTCTAAATCCCACTGTATGGTCTTCTAATGTTTCCCACTTCACCAACAATAAATATTTTCCCTTAGCTTCCATACATCGTTGTAATTCGTGAGTTATGTAGCCTCTCATTGATGATATAATTTTTGAAGCCTCTCGAAATGCTTCCTCATATTCCTCTTCCATTCCTTGTCTAACTTGTAGCATAACAGCTTCTAAAATCATTTTTTCTCCTCCTGGTTAACCCTCATTTGCCTGAATATTTGTTTTTAGCGAAAGTTTTTGATCTAATTCATTCTTCTGACGGAGATGATGACGAAAATGCATTCCAACAAGAGCAAACCACTCCTGTGCATTTAGCCAGCCAAAACCCCCATGTTCAACTTTGAAGTTTGGGTTTGTACCTTCTGCTTTCACCTCTAATTCGCTCATTCTTTTCATCAGATGATCGAGCTCAAGCAAAAGGTTCTCTTTACTTTTTGTATTGTCCGGCGGGGTATTAAGTTCGTCCGGTAATGTGATTTTAATAGGCGGGAATCCACCAATGTTAAATAAATAATCTCCAAACTCCGTCTTTCCCTGCTTGTTATCTCCAACAGCTGACGCACAAGCTTCAACACTGTCCAGATACTCATGAGCGACAACAATTAAGTGGTCATACATTTGACCGATAGACCAGACCCCCTGCTCAGGTATATGGCTTAGCTGCTCAGGAGAATATTTTTGTAAAAAGCTTTTGTATGTTTCAATCAATTTAAGATCATTCATGTTCATTTCCCCCTTTCCTTTTTTCACGTTATCCTAAAAACCTGCACATTCAACTATTCAATAAAAAAAGCACTTCTCCTTCTTGAAGAAATGCTCCAGACTTTGACATAAAATAGACTCTATTATTTTAGGTTAAACAAACCCTTTCCAGTTTGCATATCTACTGGCAATGATGAATGCTCGTGTACTATTAGCCAGGATTCATTTGTATTTTTTAAGCCAAATGTAAAACGGTTTGTCATTTGACGATGTTTCTCTTCATGTTCGCCTTTGTAAGCAGCAAACGTAACAGCACAATGTACGAATGCAAGATTATTATTCTCCTCAATCGTTACATCATTAAACGCTACTTTTAATACATATCCGTCCTCACTCAAACCATCAAACCACTCAATTACATTGTCTCTCCATGAAGAAATACCCTTACACTCCCAGTTCCCCCAGCAGTCATAAATATGTACATCAGCAGCATAGGCAGAAAGGAATTTTTCAACATCTTTTTCATAAACGGCAGATTTGTAATTTTCAAGAACGTCCTGAACCATCCGAATACTACTCGCCATAAAGTCATCTCCTTGATGAAAAGTTAAGTTCGATTTTATGGTACCTTATTAGTCATTCTTAAAGGTATGGACAGGGCGAATCTCGATGCGCCACCCAAATTCTTCGCCTTTATTTACTTGTGTTGTCGGATGAATAGAGGCGAGCTTAATCGCTTCATCCATGTTCTCTGCTTCAAAAATGAATATGCTGCCAATCAACTCTTTCGTTTCTGTGAACGGACCATCTGTGACGATTACCTTACCGTCCACACGACGCAAGTTTTTGGTCTCTGACTCCAGACCTGCATCAAGCAGCACCTTACCGCTTTGATATAATTTCTCAGTGTGCGGCTGGCATTCATCCATCAAAGCCTCAATCTCTGCTGCTGGTCGTGCATGCATTTTTTCAGCGTTAAAATAGCCCATACATAGAAATATCATGATCATCTCTCCTAAATCATTTTTTTTCTATTCATACATCGATCACCAAACCAAAAAATCGAAAACTAAATTGAAATCCTTCACATGTTCAATTTATTTTAACATAAATATCCAAACATTCTGATAATAATCATATAAATGAACATGTAACAAAACGATTGATAAAAGAAGCCGCGAAAACCGTCCCAACGCTTCCCCATTGCAACCCAACATTATATACAATACAATTCATTATATATAACCTTATAAAATCTAATCGTCATAAAGGACTGTATGAGATGTCGAAAACCAAAAAAGTGAATACGCTTATTTCCCTCAAAGATGAAGTGAAAGAGAAACTGAGAGAGGATATTATTATGTCTAAGCTCAAGCCCGGCGACCGGATTGTGGAAACAGAAGTGGCCAAAAGGCTGGGGATCAGTCAGGTGCCAGTAAGAGAGGCACTTAGGGGCTTAGAGGAAGAAGGGCTCATTAAAACGATTAAGTACAGGGGTGCCTTTGTATCTGAAATTGATCCCGTTGAAATCTATCATATGTTTTCATTAAGAGCGAAGATTGAAACAGATGCCATTGAATTGATTCTCCCCCAGCTGACCAGAAGACATTTTGGTGAGTTATACGATATCGTGGACAAAATGAAATACGCGGAGAAGGATTATGCAGTCCAGTCGCAGCTGGATATGGAGTTTCATCGAACGATCATTGAGTGGTCCAATGTAGAAGTGTATTTACGAATTTGGGGAATGTTAACGAATCATATCCGCAGATACATCACGTTATTGAATCCCAAGGTTCAGATCCTTCCAGAGGAAGTCCACCAATACCATCAAGCCCTTGTGGAAACGCTGGAAGAAAAAGATGTAGAGAAAGCGAAAGTCGTTTTCAAGGAACATATTATGAAAATGGTTGAAAAATAGACGCAAAACAAAGACCTCTATCTAATTATAGGTAGGGGTCTTGTCGTGACTCATATTATTATATATAATAATTAACATTATATATAAAATAAAGGCTGAGTTTTCATTTAATGGAATGATAGACTAACAAAAAAATTCAATAAGGAGAGATACATATGGCTAAGAATTTATTTGATTTAACTGGAAAGGTAGCTGCTATTACGGGGGCTACCCGTGGGATTGGACGGTCAATGGCAATCGCTCTTGCAGAGGCCGGAGCAGATATTGCGATCCTTCAGCGGAATCCTGAGCAGACGGATGTGAAGGAACAAATTGAACAGCTCGGCAGAAAGTGCTCCATTATTCCATGCGATCTTGAAAAGGTAGAAGAAGTGAAATCGGCTATTCCCAATGTCATTTCGACATTCGGAACAATTGATATATTAGTAAATAATGCAGGGATTCAGCGCAGGTCGCCTTCCGTTGATTTCGCTGAATCCGATTGGGACGATGTTCTATCGATTAATCTAAAAGTGGTCTGGCTATTATGCCAGGAGGCAGGACGTCATATGGTTGCAAAAGGCGAAGGCAAAATCATAAACACCGCTTCCCTCCTTTCTTACCAGGGAGGATTGACCGTGCCGGCGTATGCAGCAGCAAAAGGCGGTGTGGCACAACTCACAAAAGCCCTCTCCAATGAATGGGCAAAAGAGGGTGTCAATGTAAACGCGATCGTCCCGGGCTATATTGCTACAGACATGAACACCGCCTTAATTGGCGACCCAATCAGAAGCAAGCAGATTCTTGACCGAATTCCAGCAGACAGATGGGGAGAACCCGATGATTTTAAAGGAACTGTCGTCTATTTAGCTTCGGAAGCTTCCAATTATGTACATGGTCATTTAGCAGCTGTGGATGGAGGATGGCTTGGGAGGTAGTTAAATTACTGAACCTATTAAGAAATCGCGGATTCCATTTTACTTATTATTTCTTATAATTTTTAACTCAAAAAATCCCGCTAGCAGTCAATTTACTGTTAGCGGGTTTATTAATTTCTATTGAGTGGATGGTTTCCTTCTACACCACAACCCCATCCCGCATCTCAACCACCCTATCCGCATACTGAAGCATTTCCTCATCATGCGTCACGAGTAAAACAGCAATGCCCATTTGTTTGGTGAGCGTCTGGATCTGTTTCATGATGTCATGTGATCGTTTTGAATCAAGGGCGGCGGTTGGTTCATCGGCAAATAAGATCTTTGGCTGATGAACCAGTGCGCGTGCAATCGCTACCCGCTGTTTTTCGCCTCCTGAAAGAGAGGCAGGATAGGCGTTTTTCCGATGGGTTAACCCAACCTGTTCAATCATTTGCGCAGTCGCCGCTTTTCTCTCTTTTTTTGAAAGCGCAGAGTGCGCCACATCAAGCATAAGGGAAAGCTGCTCTTCGACGGTTAAGAAAGGAACAAGATGCGCAGATTGAAACACAAAACCAAACGCCGAAGCGCGAATCTGCCGGATCTCTTCCTGGTTCATCAATGTCAGATCCTTCCCTTCAAAGAGCACGCTGCCGTCCGAAGAAGACTGCAGACCTGCTGCGATCGTCAGCAGCGTGCTTTTTCCCGAGCCCGATGTTCCAACGAGTGCTGTCACTTCACCCTCGTGAAGCGTGATATCGACTCCCTTTAACACCTCTTCCACCGTTTCCCCGCTGCGAAATGATTTTCTGATGTCCTTGATCTGCATACTTACACCTCTCCCTGCTGAATCGCCTGCAACGGCTCAACTTTTTTGATCTGGATGCCGGACAGCGTCGCCCCGACAAATCCAACCGCTAAAAAGACCACTGAAAGCAGAAGTGTCGTTTCCACCGGTAGACTAAATGGCAGATTGGCTGGTGCAATCATGGTAAATCCTTGGCTTAACAGAGCTGAAAGTGCCAATGAAACAAGTGCAATCGCCATCATCTGCATCCACATCATCCTAAACAGTGTGCTGGTTTTCACACCAATTCCTTTTAATATGCCGTACAGCTTTATCTTCTGCACATTCATCATATAAAAGAAAATCGCAAAGAGCAGACCGCTGATCACCACAAGAAACCATACAATCATATTCAATGACAGCTGCTCGGCGCTGTAGCTTGGAATTAAATCCAGAAAATTCGCTTTCGAAAATGACTGCAGTCCTGCTGCCTGAACGGTTTCCTCACCTGGAACAAACAATAGCTGCATCTCCTCAGCCCGGAACATTTTCTCGTAATCTTCAAGCGAGATAAACGCAACAGGTGAATGGCTATACGTGGTTTGTTTAACAAAACCGGCTGCAGTAAAATTCATATCCGACTGCTCATGAAGCAGCTCTTCACCCACTGATTGATCTTCAGCAAGTGATTCATCTAAAAAGACTTCTCCCTGCGCCGGTTCTTCAAAATAAGAAGCACCGGTTGATGCAACAAAGGCAACACTCTGCTGCTTCTCTTCATTATCTTTCAGAAAGCCCATTTGAATGGAGAGGCCTACCGCCTCTGGATAATCACTCAAAACCTTCTCCTGGATTTGGGGATCAATTCTTGAATAAGTAACGGTTTCTTCTGCATCCTCACTCATTAAAAACGTTCCGTCCGGCAGATCCTTTATAAGCGATGCATTATCCTGTGATAATCCATTTGCCAGTCCTGAGATCATAAATGTAAGAAAGCTTACAAGAAAAATAATTGATCCTAAAATCACAAACTTTGTTTTGTTTCTCGTCATTTCTTTCCATGCCAGCTTCATCTTAATTCCTCCGTCCTGCTTGATACTTACAGCATAAGCACCCTACATGAACGGAAGATGAACGGCAGGTAACAATTTAATCGATGGACTGAAGCCTCACTTCTACAAGTGTTCCTTCATTAGGTGTACTCTCGATTCTAATTTCTCCCTGATGAAGATCAATAATTTCTTTTACGATCGAAAGACCAAGCCCCGACCCTTTTTGAGCGCGCGCTTCATCTGCCCGGTAAAAACGGTCAAACGCCCGCTCAATTTCCGTTTCAGACATCCCGACTCCATTATCTTTAACGCGTACCGCCACATCAGCACCCTCAACCCAGACCTTTACCGAAATCATGCCGCCTGGGTCACTGTATTTCGCCGCATTGGTTAAAAGGTTTTCCCAAACCGTCTGCAATAAAATCGCGTTTCCTTTAACGACTGCGTCCTCTGCTTTTATCGTGACCGCGTGCTCCTTTTCCTCAAAAACATAACGGAGACGTTCGACCGATTCCTGCACTTGTTTGCCCACTGTCACCCTTTCAAAGGTCTCCAGCTCTTCCTGGTCAAACGATGCCAGCGTCAGAAGCTGGTTGGTTAAAAGAGAGATCCGGTTGACCTCCTCCCCAATGACCTCCTGAATCTCCTTTTGTTTATGTATCGGAGATTTTTCAAGCAGGGCAAGGCTGCTCTGAATGGTATGAAGCGGAGACTGAATATCATGCGATACATGATGCACAAACTCTTTTCGCTTACTGATGGACCGCTCCATTTGAGCGCGCATGGCAACAAAACGGTCTGCAAGTCTTCCGATCTCATCCTTCCGTCTGATCAGAACCGGCCGGTCAAACGACTCCCCTGTCATTTCCTCAGCCGCGACTGTCAGCGTGGAAATAGGTGTAATTAAAAAGCGCGCAACGATCGTCATCCCGATAAAACTCAGGATCACAATTCCTGCAGCTAATCCGCCAAACAACCAGTGCAGCTCCTGAAACAGCAGCCCAATATTCGGCCGCAGGAATAAGGCGTACGTTTCCCCGTCAATCTCAACCGGAACGCCAACCGTATTGCGAAGCTCATTGGCGAAAAAGCCTGTGACAAACGCTTCTCTTGGAAAATCACGTATTCCGTTATATTCCTCACCACTTAACACCTGTGAAATGACCTCTTCATCCAGTGACTCATTCCGGTAGCTCCCCCCATAACGCAGCACCTCGGTTCCGCTGGTTACATATAGCTGATAGCCTGATTCACCCAATAGTTCAAGTGAAGCATCCGCCCGCTCGGCAGGTCCCTCTTCTACAAAGGACGCAAATGACTGGGCAATCGCTAAATTTTTGTCGTTATTGTCCTGTTTCAAATTCAAATCATAATAAATATTCATGGCAAAAAAGCCAATCAGACTGCTGACAAGCATCGTCATAAACGTGAACCAGATAAACTTCACATATAAACTCATCGTGCCACCTCAATCTTGTATCCGACACCCCGCACCGTCACAATCTTCACATCAGGCGCAAACTCCATCAGCCGACCCCGGAGCCTCTTAATATGTACATTCACGGTCTGTTCATCTCCAGTAAAATCAAGTCCCCAGATCCGCTCGATGATCTGATCCCGCGACAATACCTGTTGTGGATTGGCAGCAAACAGCGACAGCAGTTCAAACTCTTTTAACGGAATGAGCATCGTCCCGTTTTCAGATCGAATCTCATAACTCCTGCGATCAATGTGAAGCGTCCCAAGTGACAGCGGCTCCTCCATCGACCGGTCATACCGCCTCAGCACCGCCTTCACCCGAAAAAGCAATTCCTTTGCTTCAAACGGCTTCACCAGATAATCATCGGACCCGGCAGAAAACCCGCGTTCCTTATCTTCAATATGATGACGGGCGGTCAGCAAAATTACAGACACCCCATGCTCCTCACGCAGGATGCGGGTAAGCGAAAAACCGTCCATCCCCGGCATCATCACATCCACTACCGCAAGATCAACCGTTTCAGTCGCCAAAAGCGCAAGCGCCTCATCCCCATTATGCGCCTTCACCACTTCATACCCCGCCTGCCGCAGCTCCCCCGCCACAAAATCCACCATCCGCCTATCATCATCCACTGCCAAAATCCGAATCATGTTGTTCACCTCTTTAATATCAGTATAGGCAATTTGAGGAGTGGAAGTCCAAGTTTGAAGGTAGTAAAAAGCATGACATCTTTGGAGTGAGATGTCGTGTATCGCGTAATACATCTCCTCCCGAATTTATCACACCCCCTTTATTCTAATTTGATATGATAAAACAAAAAAACACAGAGGTGCGTATGGAGGCTTTACATTGGTTGATCAAAAGAGCACGGCAGAAAATTCTGGACCATCAATATTCGATCAATGAAATATTGGGGGAACGATATAAAATTGAAAAAGTGCTGCAGAATGGGAGCTATGGGATTATTTATTTATGCCGGGATCTGAAAACAGGTGAGAGATGCGTTGTGAAACAAATGCGCAAAAGTAAGAGGAAAGAAAACATTGAAAATTATGCTCAGGAGACTGCGATTCTTCGGCTGCTTAACCATAAAGGGATTCCCGCATTAATAGACACTTTCTCATACAGGGATGAAAGATTCTTTTCGATGGAATTTGTTGAAGGGAAGAACGTAGAAGATACATTATTTGCATCAAAGCAGAAGTACACCGAGAAGGAATGTGTCCAAATTGCTAAAAAACTGACCGCGATCGTCTGCTACATCCATCATAAAGGTGTCTTTCATAGCGATATCAGAATTCCCAATGTGCTCTTACACAATGGCGATGTCTACCTGATAGACTTTGGCCTGGCCAGCAACCTGCACACAGACAGCAAGAATCAAAAGCAGCGCGAACAGCTCGCACAAGATGATTTTTTCGACCTGGGAGATTTCCTGCTGTTTCTTCTTTACTCGTCTTATGAAGGCGAAATAAAAAAGGGGATCCCGTGGACTGAGGAGCTCTGCCTTCATCCCCACACAACACTGCTGCTCAAAAGGCTGCTGCAAATTACACATCCCTATAAACAGTGTGAAGAGATCCTGGCAGATATGGAGAAATCAATCAACGTGCTTTCTTTACAAAACTAAAAAAAAACTCCGCTGATCCTCATATCCGTTCAGCGGAGTCTTTCGCACATTATTTACATTACAATTAGCTGCTTCTGGAATAGTGTCTTTTCTTTTTATAGTGGTGTGAGCCAGAGTATGGGGCACGCCCACGTCGGCTGCTGCTACTGCTCCCGCTATACCTGCGCCTCTTCCCACTGCTTGATCCGTGACGATAATCCCTTCTTCGCCCGCTGCTGCCGTGGTCCTTGAGTTTTTTCGAAATGCTTTTTATAAACTTCTTAAACATAAGCATCCTCCTCTCGCCTAAAGATGTGCCAGCTTCACAATCAAACACACCTTCTGTAACGATCATAATGCTGCTGATGATTTTGTACAACTAAAATCCTTTAAAACAAGTGGATGTACAACGCTGCAAAGAGGAGGTATATTCAGTCCAATTCAAACATAACACCAAAACTAACATGTTCGAAATTCAAATAAGCATTGCAAATAGTAGAAGTGTAATAGGGTTTAATTTCAGGGATTTTTCTTTTAGTAATAAACAATCCAAATCCAGAAACATCATTATTATTATTTTCAAATACCTGAATTTCAGCATCTGTATCGTCGTTAGCAATAATGATCTCTACATCTTGACTAATTAACTGAATGGCTTTTTCATGAAGTTCAATCAATTTATTAATTTCTTTATAAATAGTCTTCTGTTCAAATTCTATCTCCATTAAATCAAAATCAGTTTCATAATACGTTCGATCATCATATTTATAGTTACTTATTTCAATTTCTTCAGAATAGTGCTTATTAAATAATTTTGATATCAGATCAATTTCTTGTTTTTTCATTTCTTCTTTAGAAAGATAAGTATTTACTAGTCTCACTATTTAACCACTCCTGTCTCAATTAGATAGGCCACCTGTTTATCACTTAACTTAAAAGCTGTATTTAATGTTCCGTCTGAGTTAATAAAAGTCCACTGTTTAGTAGTTTCATTATAAATATGTGTTCCTTCTATATTTCTATATTTCCCTTGCTTTTGAACTCCAGTATTTATAAGTTCTGAAACATCATTTTTGAATAGATCTACACTAGATTTACTTCCATCAGGGTAACTCCCAAAATCATTTTTGTGTTTGCTGAATGCCTTATCTAAAGAACTTTGTTTAAACACAACATCCTCAGCATTTTTGACAATTTTCTCAGGAGCACTAGCCCCTTCAACCTCCGACCCCTTCCGCACATCCCCAGCATGCTCAACCTTCTTCCCCGCACCAGCCAAATCGTAGCCTTTATCTGCGGCTTTCAAAGGTTTGAAAAAGGTGAACATGGCGGCCATGGTTACTTCAGATGGGGTGGAGTTTGGGTTTAGCAGGGTGGCGATGTCTTCGAATAGAAACTTTATGCCACCAACAACATAATGGCCTCCTGCTTCCATCCCTACATCAGAATTGGGATTGCCGAGTACTTTTCTCATATCGGCATAAGTCGGATCCGGGTAATCTCCTTCAACTGCGTCACCAGGGTTGGAGGATGCAAAGTTCTCAACCTTTACTGAAGTTCGTTAATCACAATACTCTTTGAAAAAGCCAGCTTGCTCTGGTTTGAAATAACCCCCAAAGGATAGACACATTAAGAAGTGCTCCAATTGGGGGTTTATCTATTTTAGACACTCTTATTAAAGAAGTTCTACTCCAACTTGATTTAAAAATTTCACTTTCAATTTAGGGTCTTTATCCAGATAAATGAACAATTCAGTCTCTTTCTTTATGATACTTGTAACATTTTTTAAATCTTCAGTAAATATGGTTGCATCTTTATAAGTAATGCTTAAACTACATTCTTGTCTGTAAACATCCATAGTTAATACTATTTCAAAACTATCAACGTTTCTATAAGAATAAATTAGCTCTCCGGAGTTAATATCTCCCGAGATACTAATCGGTTCTTTTAAAAAAAGTTCTAATAGGTCAAATTCATCATACTGAATATACATTTCAAAGCTCCCTAATAGATCCAATATCATTTCATAAATCATACAAAAGCGAGTCATAATAGATCGCTGCCATTCGCTTCTTTTTATTCTCTATACCTTAATTAGTCATATTCCTTCAATCTCTTGCTCAACTAAATCTAATAAAAAGTCTCCGAAGTCCTCAGCAATTAATTCGTATTTTTGCTGAGCTAAATCTATGCCAGGTAAATAAGAAACCACTTTAGGCTCACCTCGCTCATTAACATCACGGTAATTCAAGCAAAACAACTCATCACTACCAGTATCATATATAACAAGAAGATGGTTAGGTAAATTTATTTCTCTTCTTTCAGATAATGTAAACCAAATAGCATCTGGAACTGAAGAATTTTCAAAGTCATCGTGAATGATCCCATAAACCTCTTGAGATCCAAAATTACCAGCTCCTAATGATTTCAAATAATCTCTATACATTCCCGAAAAGATTATATCAATTTTATCTTGTGCTTTCTCAATTAGGTCAATAGAACAACCTCCCACAAAGTCTGCTAACTCATTATTCCTCTTAATTAATTCCTTAGCTTGATGGTATGACTCTATACTCATTGCTTTTCCTCCTTCGTTAAAAATCTAA
Source organism: Jeotgalibacillus sp. S-D1 (assembly GCF_004358665.1). Classification (GTDB taxonomy): domain Bacteria; phylum Bacillota; class Bacilli; order Bacillales; family Jeotgalibacillaceae; genus Jeotgalibacillus. The sequence goes on from NZ_SMZR01000002.1 coordinate 440,031, forward strand.
ATCTCTTTCCTTCCAGTAATCAGATCGCCATTTGTTAAATTCTTTTCTATTAATTCCAGAGGGAATTGTATTAGGGTTAATATGTATGATATTACTATTCTCTTTATGGAATGTACTAGTCACTTCTGCAATTGAACTTTCATTTCTTTGTGTGGTATGGTGCAAATTAATTGATTTGCCATCCGGCCCTAAAGGTGCTAAACCCTTCTTCATTCTATCTGCATTAGTTCTCCCACGCGCATCTTTTAAATTTGGATCTATAATATCATTTCTTTGATATACTTTTACATTTTTAAATTCTATTGTTCGATCCCAATATTTATAACTATTGAATACAGTATCAGTTCCGGTATTGACAACTTTATCCGTTCTATTAGTCGAGTCAACCTCCGACCCCTTCCTCACATCCCCAGCATCCTCAACCTTCTTCCCCGCACCAGCCAAATCATACCCTTTATCCGCGGCTTTCAAAGGTTTGAAAAAGGTGAACATGGCGGCCATGGTTACTTCAGATGGGGTGGAGTCTGGGTTTAGCAGGGTGGCGATGTCTTCGAATAGAAACTTTATGCCACCAACAACATAATGGCCTCCTGCTTCCATCCCTACATCAGAATTCGGGTTTCCGAGTACTTTTCTCATATCGGCATAAGTCGGATCCGGGTAATCTCTTTCAACTGCGTCACCAGGGTTCGATGAGCTAAAGGACTCGATCGTTGCCGGGTCACTTAGATATGCTCTAAGTCCCGCGAGCTCTTCTTCTGTTATTGGTTCATTTTGAATCCCTTTTTGTGCCAGCAGGTCTTCCAGCTGTTTTTCTGCATGGGTTTTTGGTGTGCTGGATGTGACAGGGAGATAGGCAGCGCTGATCATTTGATCGAGACGATTCGGGTTCATCATGTTGAAAAGTGGACCATGATTCGAAGCCATGAATTCCGGTGTCATGATTCCACTATTCGCTCCGGAATAAGCAGTTTGCATGCCATTCACTTCGGAGAAATTAAGCGCAGCAGCTGATGCGTTGGCTTCCCGTAACTTCTGCTGTTCTTGTTTTTGATTTATGTATGCCAGGCTTCTTCCCCGGGCTCCTTCAATACTTTTAAATGCCTCACTGTTTTCAAAAGCATGAGCATTAAAAGAAACAGTAGTTATAACGCCATTTTGACTTGTGGATTGAATCAAGGAATCCAGTAAACTGTCTACCAGTTCCTGTGATTCCATTGACTGATTATACTCAGAAACTAACGCATGATCATATTCCTCTAGCGTCTCTATTGTATCATTACGTTTATTTTTCGCGTCTTCTAACGACGCTTCCATTTCAGCTGTGGAATATGCCTCAATCGCAACCAAATCATTGACCTCAGCCAATACCCCAGCTAGGTCCTTATGCTGCTTCTGGATCATCTCCATTGTTCTTACATGCGCCGTCTCGAGCTCTTCTTCTAAAAAAGGCACATCCACATAGGTCGAACCGCCAAGCTTTCGATCCTCTGCCATCGCTCCTACATCATTCATAAATAGGATCTGCTGATCGACCAACTGAATCCACATGTCAACAATGGTACTTTGCGCTTTGAAAAAGGATTTGATCGAGTTAGCTGCCTTCCCTTCGAAGGCCTCACCCAGATTTGTAACAGCCGTCATCTTGTCCTTTAACACCATTAATTGTCCTCTAAACGTCTCGTACTGGCCCGCCCGCTCCTCCATCGCACCCTGAAGCGCAGCAGCATCATACCTGACCGTTTGCGACATTGCACCACACCCTTGTTTTCTACTATTTTCCTATATTGTAAAGTTATAAGATGGGAAGTTCAATTGCGAACGCAAAAAAACGCGACACCTCTACTAACGAGATATCGCGTCATGCTAAATAATTCAAATCTACTTCTGAAGAGTTTTTGATAGAGTTCTATTTTAACAAACCTAAACCCTAGGCATTCCAGTCTGCGCCCCATGCTTTGTGACAGATATTCCTGCAGCAGTAATCGCATGCTGGATAGCCTGTTCGAGTGTATCACCCTGGGCGAGCTTGGCTGCAAGAACTCCATTGAAACAATCTCCTGCACCCGTTGTGTCAACGACTTCTACAGAACTGGCGGGGAGACTTGTCTGGGAGTTGCTCGCTTTCTCCTTATAAATTACGCCTTTTTCACCCTGCGTAATGATGACCGCTCTCTGCAACCGAGTCAGAAGGGAATCAATCGCAAGACCAGTTTCAGCAGATCTCCCGCTTAAAAAAGAGAATTCCGTTTCATTCGGTGTGAGATAAGTCACAAGAGAAAGTAATTCAGACGGCAGCTTTTGTACGGGGGCCGGGTTCAAGATAACAGGCACATGATAGCGATTGGCACAAGAAGCGGCATACGTAACAATCTCAAGCCGCTTGAATTAAGTGGATATGCTGATTAATCCATTCTTTGGTGATAGAATGATTTGCTCCCGGAACGACAATGATTGAATTATCCTGATCTGCTACAGTAACCTGAGCAATGCCCGTACTGACCTCATCTGATTTCATCACAGCATCTACATTTATATTTTCAGCTTGCAGAAGACTAATCAACTCTTCACCATATGAATCCTGACCGACACAGCCAATCATGGCTACATCCGCTCCCATACGTGCAGTGGCGACTGGACGTGTCTCCCAATCAGTCCCATTCATTCTAGGACTAGAGCTTTATTTCATTTGAATATTCTGTTTGTTTATCCTTCAATTAACATTTGTTTGAAACCATGAAAAGCTAGTGGAGAGATTTTTCAATGCAGCCAAAGAAAGCTAAATTATAAGACATCAAAAGCCTTTCTAAAAGAGCAGTTGATGTCTATAAACTAACAATTTTACTCTGTTCAAAGAAATGCACACAAACTATAGTAGAAACTCTTTATTTTTTCTTATATAGTAATGTTCTATAATGATAATATATTTTTTCAATCCATATACGATAAGATTTAAAATAATTATTAGGTATATATATATTCATATTAGCTATCTTTTTATTAGCAGTTTCTATTAGAGTATTATGAACTTTGTCAGATTTCCTATCTTGATGTGAAAAACTTAAAAACATCTCAAGTAATCTTCTGTTATTCATCGGTATAGTTACCTCATGACATAAATCAAAAGAAGAAACGACTGAAGTTCCCCAAGCCCCCATCCTTACTTCCCAATAAAACAGATCAGAATGTTCAAAATTAAAAAGAGGTTTTTCAAGGTCTACCTCTTTCAAAAAGCCTTTATAAATATTATCCGATTTCTTTAATAACCCTGGAACTAAAAAGTATCTAGTTTGAAAAATACTCATGTGTCTTTCACTAAGTACTTCTGGCATTTTTAGTCCATATTTTCTTTCAAGAAATACTCTAGCTGTCTCGGAAGCCCAAGATTTTACCTCGACATCAAATTTGTCTAAATTATATAAGTAAATCATTTTTCTAATTTCATGATCTGCCGTGTTCTTAAAATATGAAGTATTATGGTCAATTATTTTTTTAAATATATCAAAATCCTTAATTTCCTCATTATTATCAGGTATTGAATATATATCATGTGTAACATTAATTTCATTGCATATTTCATGTGCTGCATTTGCATCAATAATTTCTGAAGGTTTACAGTGATAACTAAAATAAGAAAACTTATCATATAAGCCATTAGTACATGCAAGTGTTGTTTTACTATCAGTACCTCCGGTTAACGAAATTGCAGGCTTATTCCACTTTATTGAGGTTATTTCCATGCTTTGATGCATAATTTGATAAATATTCTTTATCCCTTCTTCATACTCTTCATTTGTATTTATTTCTTTATGTGGTTTAAGAGGATAGAATCTTTTAATTTTAAAACTATAATTATATTCTAGAAATGTATTACCACCTAGTCTTTTTAATTCTTTATAAGGAGTAATATTACCTGGTAAATGTCTGTTACCTATATTATAACTGCGAGAGCTAGTCAATTCTTCTACAAAAGAATCTACACTTAAATTACATATATCACCAACTAGTTGCGGATGAGATGTGATATAAAGTTCATCATCTACTTTTCCAAAATAACAAGATTTCATTCCTGAACAGTCTTGAACTGCAATTAATTTATCACCATCTATAACAACTATTAAGTGTATGCCTGTGAATTCACTAATCTTGTTTAAAAAATTTTCTTCGCTTTGTAAATAACATTCAATTGAATCTTTAAGTAAGTCGCTCTCATTACTTTGCATAGTAAATGGATTATATGCATTTCCAATAAGTAAAGAATAAACCCCATTAACTTCATAACTATAATATTGTTGTTTGTTATGAACATACATGTTTAGCTTCGGCATTTCATTAAATACTTTCCAATTATTATAGAAAGGATAAAGGTCTAGTTGTTTAATATTTTTAGATGTAATTAGATACCCTCTACTAAATAATGCATCTTGATATTGAGGGTTGTCATCTAACAAACTCTTAATTTTATTAACTTTGCTCATTTAATTATTCCTTTCTTTATATATTATACAAAAGTATAAAATGTTTAAATCAACTATTAACAAATTTATAAATGTATGTAGTTTTAAAATAAATTATAGACTGTAATTTTTTCGGTTAATAATTGAATTGGTGAAATAACGAAAAATAGTTAACCTATTTTACATTTCACCGACTCTTAGTGAATTTATATTATTAGACTAAGTCCCCATCAGTAAAAGTATGTTTTTTTAACTCAGTATTAATAAAACTTTTCCAAAATTCGTCTCTACGAGTATTTAAAACTTCTGATGTATACTGTTTAGCATTATTATAATTGTTTATAGATTGTTCTTCCAAAGATTGATTATTTCTTAACAAATTTCTTATTTTATCACTTAATTGTTTTGATGATTTTGGTTCATGAATAAACCTTTTATCAATTAGTTCAGGAATACCTCCTACTGATGACCCAACGCAGGGAAGTCCGCGACTCATAGCCTCGATTAATGCTCTAGGTAACCCTTCTGTTAAGCTAGGCTGTATATATATATCCATAGAATCTAACCAATTAAATACTTTTTCACCGCCTGGCAAGCTACCTGAAAAATGTATTTTATCTTCAATATTCAGTTCTTTTACTAATTCAATTAACCATGATTTATCCCCATCACCTAATATATGCAAATTGCAATCAATACCTTGTTTACTTAAATTTTTAATGGCTTTAATAGCAGTATCAATACCTTTTTGTTTTGAAGAGTATGATCCAATTAAACCAATATTGTACTCTTGATTTATATGCATCAATTTTATTTTTCTTAATTTTTCTTCTAGTATTTCTTTAGGTACTAATGAGATTTCAACATTAGAAGCATTTATTATCTTTGCAGAATGATTATAAGGATACTTTTTTTGAAGATACTCTTCTGTTACATATATATTGTAAGAAGAATGTTTAATAATATTTCTATATTTATAATAATATATAGGGGCAATAATTTTACCTAAAATTTTACCGTGATTCCACAAAGCAGGAAAAACATCTCCTACAACTTCAATAACATAAGGCTTTTTAAGTTTTTTTGCAATTTTTATTGCATGATAAGCGTGGCCACTTGGTACTCTAGCTACAACTGCATCAGCATTTTCTATTATCTTTTCTAAATCTTCTTTTAATATCCTTAGATTTTTATTTCGGCGTGCAACATTCGATAAAGTTGGAAGTATATAGTGTTTTACTCTTGACCCACTCGATATGTTTAAATTATCTCCTTCGTATTCGACACCTCTTGCTGCAACTTTTAATTTATCAAAATGTTTTAAATACCTGTTCTCCCACATTTGATATGTTAGTTTACCATCAGTATACACTCGTTTATTTTTGTCATATTTAAAAATGTGACTGTGTACAAATACCAGTTCCATCTACTTCACCCTTCATTATATTTTTTTTATTTCTTTAGCAGGAACACCCCCTACTAATGTTTTAGAAACTACATCATTCTTTACAACTGCACCAGCAGCTATAACACTTCTGCTGCCTATAGTAACATTTGATAAGATCCTACACCCACAACCTATCCAAACATCCTCATTAATTAAAATCTTGCCTTTTACAACTTTATTGTATTTTATAGGTATCTCTGAATTTTCCCAAGTGTGATCGAAAGAAATTAGGGAAGAGTGATGCGCGATAGAAACATTGTTATATATATTAATTCGGCCTGCTGCATCTAAATATGAATAAGCATGAATACTAATGTTAGATCCTAACTCCAAGTATTGAATATTTTTTATAATAACTCCCTGCCCAATATAGATATTATCTCCACAACTTGCACTATATTTTCTCACATATAAATATCTTACAAATAATGATAATTTCGATTCAGAATTAATTACTGAAACCCATAATAGATTCCACATAAAAGTTGGTAATAATCTACCTAAAGTCTCAAAAATATTAATTATTATCTTATATTTCTTGAAAATTTGTCTGCCTTTCATACACAACCCACCTTTAATATTACAAAATATGTTATTGGTTTTTAAATTCACCTATCATAAAGAGTTATTTTCTTTGAAGATATATCTTTTTTAAGCAACTGAGTCAATATCCAATAGAAAACATAAAATAATATTAAAGGTACTAACGCTTGCTTTATGGTTCCAGATAGCATGTTAGAAAAATCGGCACGTAACGCATATATAAATGCGGGCATTGAGAGAATATACAATAGAAGTGTTATGAAATTTTTATTACTATACACATATAAAAACTTGATAAAAAGTGCTAGAATTACCATCCAAATAGCCATGCCAGCAATTCCGAAGTTTAAGTAACCTTCTCCTAAAAGAGAAAAACCTTTTCCCCCTCCTGTAGCAACAGTGTTTGGAAAAAACATTCGATTAAACCATTCCGTAGTAGAATAGTGGTTCTTACTAAAAAATCTTAATATATCCCAAATTAAAGTTTCACCATTTTTATATGGGAGATTAGATTCAATTACTATTAAAAGGTTTTCGGAAGCAGACTTAAAACCAGATAAAATATCCACAATTATATTACCGGACAAAGTTTCATTTGTTGTTTTAGTCAACCAAAAGTTTTTTAAATTATGCATTAAGGGAATCATAACCATCATTATGGTTCCAAAAAATATTATGTATACAGGTTTTATCCTTATATACAGAATAGTAAATAGCATCATAGTAATTAAGATTATTCTCATAAACAAATCTCTTTCTCCGTTTACTAAAAAAGCGAAAAATATAAATACAATGTTAAAAATAACAAATTTGTATGGAAAATCTTTTTTATTTAACAAATTCATAGCAACAATAACTGCAAAACTTAACAACAATAAACTAAAACTTAAAGATGAATTTAAAATTTGTTCAGATTGCATGTTAATCTCTCTTTTATTTGATACCCCAGAAGAAGTTATGGAAATTAAAGATACAAAACTTAATATCAGGGAGATATACCATATCACTTTAAAGATAAAATTATTATTTTGTCTGTTGCTTATATTTGTATAATTTTCTATTTTTGGATTGATAATTATCAAAAATACAAACATACCAATCCATCCGCCTTTAAGAGCTAATGTAATGTTTATATTATAAGGCACTACTTCTAACCACATTAAAAAAGCTTCTGAACATGTAAAAAGGAAATAGAATGGCAAAAACCAAACAAATGGATGATGCAAAATACATCTCACTAGAAAAAGACAAAATATTAACACAATAATATAAAGCACAAGTATTAATCTGAAATCATTGGTTAGTAATACAATAAAGGACATAATTGATAATATAGTATAAAATAATCCTTTACGTAGTAAAATATGTTCCATAGTATACCTCGCTTAACAGTCTAAATATCATATCTTCTTATCCTTAAATAAACAAAACATCCTCTTAATAAAAGTTGTATGCTATTTATAATAATTATTGTATAACTTGCACCATGTATACCAAAGCTTTTAATTAAAAAATATCCGATAAATACATTAGCAATCAGAGCTATAATTGAAATCTTGAGTTGAACACTTATATATCTCATTGCTAGTAAGGCAGTATCGAAGTTCCAGCTGATAAAATTAATCGATAGGGCAAAACTCATTAAAATTAATATATCCGTGTATTTAGCATATTCGATTCCATAAACTATAGTAAGAAAAGTTTCACCTATAAAGTATGAAAAAAGTATCGTAAAAACACCTATGAGAGTTGAAAAAATAGATAATTTAAAGAAAACATATTTTTTGAAGGCAGCGATTTTCTTTTCTTTAATTAATTTCGATAAAATTGGTAAGAAATTTTGTGAAACTGCATTCACTAACATGTTTCCAACTGTTAATATATATGCCATTGCAGAAAAATAGCCTAGTATTTCTGCAGACTCAAAGAACTCGAGAAGATATCGAGAATAAGAGGTGTTTAAAGAGAATAACATTTGTACAAGACCTAAAGGAATTCCTAATAGTATTACTCTCTTAACATCCTCTAATTTCGAATTTCCTATTATTGGTTTGTAAATTTTCGTAATTTTTCTTTTCTCGATTAAAAATAAAAATAGTATTTGAAAAATTAATTGTACTAATAAAGATATTGCAAGGTCTCTAGTAAATAAGATAGTTATAAGAAAAGCTAACAAAGAGTTCAAATGTTTTGTAATCAACAATTTACCAATATAATTCATATCTTGCTTTTTATGTGGAAGTGCGTAATACAAATCAGATTGCAAATCAAATATCTTAATTAATCCAACTAACATAATTATCAAAAAGTATTTTGGATATATTAGTGTTCCTATGACGAATAAAATAATAAAAGCTATTAGGCTAAATATGTACCGGGTATACATATAATCACTAAAATTAATTTTTTCTTCTGTAATATATAATGAACGTAATTTCATATTAGCTAATAAAGTAATTGGAGCACCTAAGGCAAATGCTAAAGAATATGCACCAACTGCTTCTGGAGTTAATGTCCTAGCAATAATGACTAACATCAGCCATTTAGTTAATGAAACTATTAAGTTGGCAGTAAAAAGCCAAGTTATATTTTTTAAAGTTCTCATGTTAAATATAACTCGCTGTATTAAATCCCCAAAAAACCAAAAATATAATCATTTTCAATTTCCTTTCTATTACACAATCTTTAAACCGTGCTTTATAACAATAAATTAAAATGTAATAAACATTGGTATACTATATATTAAAGAAATGAAAATTATTTATTATAGTAAAAGCAGAGATGCCTATATATCTAATAACTTAAAACTTAATGAAGTATATTAAATTAGTTTATAACAATTTAAGCACTTATAACTATATTGAATAAATCTTCTTTTAATAAACTTAACTATACTTCTTGCCTTTAGAATTACACATAGAGCTATTTTAACTTTAAGTAAGAAACCGAATTCTTTACTAAATTGAAACAAAATTCAATTATTATATCCTATTAACAATCAAATTATATATTCTTTTTGTACCACTCAAGTGCTTCCTCAATTCCTTTTTCAAAACTCCAATCTGGACTATAACCTAATGATTTCTTTGCATTAGCAATTGAAGCATTACTATGTTTAATATCTCCTACTCGATCGGGTCCAAAATTCGGGTCTATCTTTTTACACAATGATTTTTTCAAATAATTGTAGATATCTATTAAAAATTCTTGACCACCAAAAGCAATGTTATAAGATTTTCCAGCTTCCTCACTCGGAGCAACTAATGCCTTAAGATTTGCTTCAATTACATTTTCAATGTACGTAAAATCTCTACTTTGTTTACCATCGCCATTAATCGTTGGTTGTTCATTATTCATTAATTGTTTAATGAATTTTGGGATAACAGCCGCATATGCACCTTCAGGATTTTGTCTTCTCCCAAACACATTGAAATATCTCATACCGTAAGTGTCTAAGTTATACAACTCTTTATAAAGGCGTCCATATTCTTCGTTAACTTTTTTAGTTAACGAATATGGAGATAATACATTTCCCTCTCTACCTTCAATTTTAGGAAGATTTGGCTCGTCTCCATATACTGAAGAACTAGAAGCATATACAAACTTCTTAACGCCATTAATTTTAGAAGCCTCCATCATATTCAATGTGCCCCTAATATTAACTTCTTCGTAATATAATGGCATTTCAATACTTCTCGGCACACTTCCCCACGCTGCCTGGTGAGAAACGAAATCTACATCCTTAGTAACTTGTTTACATGTTTCTAGATCTCTAATATCCCCTTTATTAAACTCAAAATTTGGATGTGCTATAAATTCTTCAATATTTTTATAAAATCCTGTAGAAAGATTGTCTAAACCACGTACTTTATATCCCATATTTAAAATGGCTTCAACCAAGTTTGAACCGATAAATCCTGCACAGCCTGTTACTAGGAATACAGACTGCTCAGGGAACTTTAATTCTTTATAACCCACTATCATAGCCCCCAATAAATAAATCCATTTTGTTCTAAATCTACTTTATTAAATAATCCTTTAATATCTACTAAAACTTTACCTCTTTGGTATTCACTATTATACATACTACCATTATAAGTTTCTAAACTGGCAGCAACCTCCGTATAGGGCTTATCAATTACTTTATATAAATCCGCAAGTTGATTTACTGAAATATTCTTAAATTCTTTATGTGGAACTGCAACAATTACAGCGTCCACATCATTAATTTCATTCAATTCAACTGTTTTTAATCCATATTCATTATAAAGATCTATTTTATCAGCTGACGGGTCGTTAACTACAACCTCTATACCATAATCTTTTAATTCATTTATTACATCTATCACTTTTGTATTCCTAACATCAGGGCAATTTTCTTTAAAGGTTACTCCCAGAATTGCAACTTTTGCGCCATTAATAGGGATGTTAGCTTTAATCATTTTTTTAATTGTACTTTCAGCAACGTATTTCCCCATGTCGTCATTGATCTTACGTCCTGATAGAATAATTTGTGAATAATAGCCCATTTGTTCAGCTTTATACGTAAGGTAATATGGATCAACACCGATACAGTGTCCTCCTACTAAGCCAGGAGAAAACTTAAGAAAGTTCCACTTAGTTCCTGCTGCGCGAAGTACTGCGTTGGTATCGATATTCATTTTATCAAAAATAATTGATAATTCGTTCATAAATGCAATATTGATGTCACGCTGAGCATTTTCTATCACTTTAGCCGCTTCAGCAACTTTTATTGACTCTGCTCTATGTACTCCAGCATCAACAACAAGCTCATAAACTTTTGCAATTGTATCAAGTGTCTCTTCATTCATTCCTGCAACAACTTTAACTATCGTCTCAAGTCTATGTTCCTGATCTCCTGGGTTTATTCTTTCTGGGGAGTATCCAATAAAGAAGTCTTCTCCACATTTTAATCCAGATTCCTGTTCAAGAATTGGAAGACAAACATCTTCAGTTACTCCAGGATAGACAGTGGATTCAAACACAACAATTGCTCCTTTAGTTAGGTTTCTTCCCAAAGTTTTGCTAGCAGCTTTTACAGGTGTTAAATCAGGTGTGCGATCATCTCTTACCGGAGTCGGCACTGCAACAATATGAAACTTTGATTCTTTTAACCGTGATTCATTAGCAGTAAATTCTACCGTGGACTGGCTAATGACTTCATTTCCTACTTCTTTAGTGGGATCGATTCCATTTTTATACATCGATATTTTATCTTCGTTTACATCAAACCCAATTACATTCACTTTTTTTGCAAATGCTACGGCAATTGGCATCCCAACATAGCCAAGTCCGATTATTGAAAGTTTTTCACTTTTGTCTTTTAAAGCTGTATATAAATTCATTTAATTAACTCCTTCATTACTAATTTTTAAAAAAGAAAGCATTTTTTTATTAACCTTTTTTACATCATATTTTTTTTTACAGAGTTCATAACTAGAGTCACCCATTTGTTTTATCAAATTAGGATTTTTAATAAAAAGCTGCATCTTTTCGACTAGTTGATCTGTGCTTTTAGGAGCAATTAAAAATCCATTTTTTCCATCAATTACAGTCTCTCTGCATCCTGGGGCATCTGTTGTGATAATAGGTCTCCCTACTGCCATTGCTTCTAAGACCGTTCTAGGAGTTCCTTCTCTATAAGAAGGAAGCACATAGACAGAACTCATCTTATAGTAACTTAAAACATCATTTGTCTCCCCATAATGTTCAATGGTCCCATCATCAATGTATGTTTCTAAATCTTCCTTCGACATAGAATCTTGCATATTTTCGATAGCACCAAGTAACATAAACCTCACATTTTTATTGTTTGATTTAATTTCTCTTGCAGCCTCTAGGTATTCTCGAATTCCTTTACTATACATCACTCTTGAGAGCATAAAAAAAGTAAGCTGTTTTGGAAATTCAGCAGCCAAGAATTTTTCCATATTAACGCCAGACCCATCAATCAACTGGCATTTCCCTTTGTTTAACAATCCAAGTTCTGTGAATTCATGCAGGTCATCTTTATTTTGAAAGATGACTGTGTCAGCACAACTAAAACCTAATCTATAAAGTATACTTGCAAAAAACTTAATAATTCTTGCTTTTCTTGTAGTTGCTGTAAATACATAACCAACTCCAGTTACCATAGAATTAATATTGTTTACACCCGCCAATTTAGCAGCGATACTACCATAGATTACAGGTTTTATAGTGTATCCAAATGTCACATCTGGTTTTTCTCTCTTAAAAAGCTTGATCAAATTAAATAAGTATTTAATGTCAGCAACAACATTAAGTCCTGTTTTATCTAATGGAATTTGTTCAAAGCGTGCACCTAATTCAGTAATTTTATCTATATTATCTAAATTAGGCCCTGTAACTATAACCTCATAACCATTAGAGATTATGTCTTTTATAAGATCCCCTCTAAAATTATAAACTGTCCTATTTTTTGGTGAAATTAATATAAACTTCAAGAACTTGCACCCTCTTATATGGATTAAGTACCAAAATTTCCTTGATAATCACCCAAATTTTTAATAATTTTCTCAAATAATTTTTTATTTGTCTTATCAGATATAAAAGAATTATGAGGCGTAATTATCACATTCTCAAAATTCCATAACTGACTTTCTTTAAAAAGTGGCTCTTGCTCAAATACATCAAGGGCAACTCCAAGAAATTTCTTCTCTTTAAGAGATTCAATTATAGCTTCTTCGTCTATAACCCCTCCCCTTGAAACATTAATAAGAACACTATTATCTTTCATTTTTTTTATTTTTTGCTCATTTATTAAATATTTTGTTTCCTCAGTCAGAGGTATTGTTAAAATAACAATATCACTTTTTCGTAAAACCTGATCAATGTCTTCGATAAGATAGTAAGCATCAATATATTGAGATTCTACCTTACGTCTTCCCACACCAAAAATATTTACATCAAATGCTTTAAGCCTTTTAGCAACCTCTATCCCTACATCACCAAAGCCAATAATAGCAGCATTCTTATTAGTTAACTCTAATAAGTTCCGCTGTTTTTCCCACTTATGATCACGCTGCGCCTCATAAAATTGTTTGCTTTTTTTATATATCTCTAATAACTTAAGTACGACCCATTCAGCCATGGGAATGTTATAAACTCCTTTAGCGCTAAAAAGACTTATACCTTTCTCCTTTATATAATTTATTGGTACTCTGTCTAATCCAGCGCTAGTAAGCTGTATAAATTTTAAGTTCTTAAATTTCTTGATGTCATTATAGAGAAACAGACCATTACACACCACAGCAAAAACATCAGAAACATCTATTTGTAAGGGGGCTCTTTCATCTTGAATGTATATAATTTCATATCCTAATGAATTTAAGATATTTAGTTGATCTTGACTATAATTAAATGCCCCGGTTAGTAAAAGTTTCATATTTTATACATCTCTCTTCTAAGGACCTACCTCGTAATGGTGTACACAATATCCATTACTTTATCCTTAACAAATTTTTGATTGTTTATAAAGAAACTTTCATTCTTCATCATCAGATGACTTTCAAACTCTCTTATTTCATTAACTCCGAATTTAAATATATCTTCGACCAACTCAATCTCAGTACTTTTTTTAATATTACAGAAACTTCTAGATAATATTGCCATGCTAGAGCCCAAACGAAAATGCTCAGCCATAATGTTCTCTGCCTGAAGAATCCCTTGTCCGAGTTGCGCTATACCGCCAAAACCATAAAGAATCCCTGCAGCATCAAACTTTCTACAGAGCTTTTCGACTGTTCCGTTTGCTAACAGTTCAAACATAAAATGCATATTATAACTAAGATGTAAATCGTTTAATCCAATATGAATGTAGTCTATACCTTCTACATTTAAAATCGAATCTATATTTTCTACTGCCTCTGATGTTTCGCACAAAAGACAAACCTTGGACCTGCCGTCTACATAACTAACAAAGAGCTCGACTTCATTTTTTGTCTTGAAGAAGGGAAGCATTACAATATCTGCCCCATCATTAATTACTTGGTCTATTTCATCTTTTGAACCTTCAAATATAGGATTAACTCTAACAAGTAATTCAGAGTTGGTTAATACTCTTTTAATTTTTTTAACATCTTCTATTCTGTGCCTTGATATAACTGTATTCAAATGGCCTTGCCGTAGATCTTTTCCGTTAATCTCAAGATCAATGAAAATCCAATCTACCCCACTTTTTTCTGCTATTTTTGCAACATTTTCTTGATTTGTAATGTACATCAATTTTAAAGCCATTTGGAATTCCTTCTTTCTTTTATGGTAACTATATTAAACTCCTTCACCTTTTTATTTTTTTGCAGTTTCACCTACGTTTACATTATCTTTCATTGCTAGTACTTTTAAGACTGTTTTAAAGAATATCTTTATATCATACTGAAAGGAAAGATTTTTCACATACTCAACATCATACTCAATCCTTTTATCCCAATGTACTTCCTTACGTCCATTTACCTGAGCCCATCCTGTTACACCGGGTTTAACTTTAAATCTTATTTTTTGTAATTCAGTGTATTCTTTAAGTGGCCAAGGATGATAAGTTAGAGTAGGTCTAGGTCCAATTATTGACATATCCCCTTTTATTATATTTACAAATTGGGGAAATTCATCGATACTGGTTTTCCTAATAAATTTCCCAACCTTAGTAACCCTAGCATCTCCTTTTGTTTCATATACTCCACTCTTTTCAGCGCCTACACACATCGAACGGAACTTAAATATTTTAAATACTTCTCCATTTAGACCAAGTCGTTCTTGCTGAAAAATTACTGGTCCTTTTGATTCCACTTTAATAGCAATAGCTACTATTAACAAAACTGGAAAAAGGATTATCAAACCGATCAAAGATAAAACAACATCCAATAACCTCTTAACTTTTCTATAGCTCATAATAAGTTTAAAACTCCTTTACTCTAATTTAGTTCCACTCGCTAGCACTATTAATTGTACTTTAGTAAGGTTAGGACTTAATTAGACTTCCTTTATTTTTGTTTAATCAACTACTAACCTACTAAAATTGTATTATTTAATTAATAGCTACTTCGAATCATGCTTTTAAATAGCTTTAAGCATGATTCGAAGAAAATGTACCAACCTTAAATATAACCCTGTCAGGTAGGTACACACTAAACTTTTTTATAAAAAATTTTTAAAGCAATCAAGAGCTTCTTTGACCAATTAGTAATTCTCCAACAACTTTCCGGTTTGCTACGTTTAACAATGTATCCACCATTTCTTTTCGTTTCATTTCTAAAAGCTCTTGGATAACATAATCAAGTTCATATTTACTAAGTGGCATAGCTTTTCCAACGTAGATTTTCGGAAAAACTTTTTCGCTCTGTATTTCATCCTCGTTTAAGAGTTCTTCAAACAGTTTCTCTCCTGGACGAATTCCACTAAATTTAATTTCTATCTCATTCTCCGTATAACCAGAAAGACGAATTAAGTTTTTTGCTAAATCAACAATTTTAACTGGTTCTCCCATATCTAAAACAAAGACTTCTCCCCCAGAGGCAAGTGTTCCGGCTTGGATAACAAGTCTGGATGCTTCAGGAATCGTCATGAAGTAACGCGTCATTTCAGGATCTGTTATTGTTACTGGTCCTCCAGCTTCAATTTGCTTCTTAAATAAAGGAATTACGCTACCACGAGAGCCCAATACATTTCCAAAACGAACAGCAGCAAACTTAGTCTTACTTTCTTTTGCAAGATTTTGTACAATCATTTCTGCAAATCGTTTTGTAGCTCCCATTACATTCGGAGGATTAACTGCTTTATCAGTTGATACCATGACAAAACTCTCTACTCCATATTCATGGGCAGCCTCTGCTATATTTTTTGTTCCGAAAATATTGTTTTTAACTGCTTCAATTGGGTTAAACTCCATTAATGGAACATGTTTATGTGCTGCAGCGTGATAAATTACACTAGGACAGTATTCCTTTACTATAGAAAAGATACGGTCACGATCCTGCACGTCTGCAATAATAGGCAATATTTTAATTTTACTGCCATATATATTTTTTAGTTCCATGTCTATTGTATAAACGGAATTTTCACCATGTCCTAACAGAATCAGCTTGTCTGGATTAAACTTGCTTACTTGACGGCAAATTTCTGAACCAATTGAACCCCCAGCTCCAGTAACAAGAATTGTTTTGCTTTCTAGAGATTTAGAGATAGTTTCTAAGTCTAATTCAACTGGATCTCTTCCAAGTAAGTCTTCCACTTGAACTTCGCGAATTTGGCTCACTTCAAGTTTCCCAGTCATAATATCTTCTAAAAATGGAAGTATTTTAGTCTCTGCTGACGTTTTAGCACACTCCGCATATATACGTTGTATCTCACTTCTACTTAAAGAAGGAATAGCGATAACTATATGTTCTACTTTATATTCTTTTGCAATAGATTCTATCTGTTTTACGCCGCCCAAAACCGGTATATTCATAATTTCTAAATTATGCTTTGTAAAATTATCGTCTATAAACCCTACTGGTTGAAGTTCAGAATGCTGTTTTTGTTTTAATTCTCTTGCCACTGTAGTGCCTGCTGCACCTGCTCCTATAATTAGCGCACGCTTGCGATTAGGATCTGGTTTAATGTATGTATCTCGATACATTCTCCAAGCAAATCTGGAACCTCCAATTAAAAGAATATGCATCATCCAAGTAATAGATAATGTTCTGGTATATAAGGAGCTAGCCAAAACTAGCTGTAATACGGCAACAATTAAAATCGAAAAAGATACTGCCTTCATAATGGCTACTAGCTCACTCATACTGGAGTATTGCCAGACTTTCTTATAGAGACCGTAACGATATGCAAAAAAGTGATGACTTAAAAGAAGACCGATGGCACTTGGCAATAAAATAGAAGAATAATTATTGCCAAAAGGAAGTAATAAATAATAGCTAATAAAAATGGACAGAATCACAATCAAGGAATCAATCATCATTAATCCAGCTACTCGTTTTTTATAAGACATAGGTTTGCCCCTTTCAAATTAGGTAGTTTTATTTGCACATAAAATAAATATCTAACGAAAATACACACTATGTATGCCCTTTCATTAGATATTTATCATCTATTATTCTATTTAAAATATAATGGGCATTGAACCCACCCTCACAACACACCATTGACATTGAGTCTAAGGCAAACGTTTTCGTTTATACCCACAGTGTGACCGAGTGCCTCCTTTGATAGTGGAATTGGAGACATTACCATTAAAACGCAAAATCATCAGTAGAATGGAGCCGACTTAATACCACATAACTATACATGTTTTACCTACAAAGGAATAATAGCACAGAATTCTATGAATGAATAGATAGTTTGAATAAAAGATTTGTAAAATTAGGATAAAATAATATATAAATATGTACTTATTTGTGAATAATTTAAGTCTAACATAATAACCTAGGGCAAAGTTCTTAAATTAGATATTTTTCGATAAAATTAGACAATTTCTGCTGAATAGATACGCATATAAAAAACCCGCCCTTTCAGCGAGTTTCTATGCTAGCGCTCTGTAATTGCAGGGTAATCCATTCCACCATTTCTCCAAGTGTAATGGAGTCTTCGCTGCCTTTTTGGTGGGCGTCAGTGAGCAATTGGATTAGTGCATCCTTGTTTAAGGATACATGTTGAAGTTCCATCACATACATCTCCAGTTTTTAAGATTACTAGCATTATATAACAGATCATAGTAAATTTGAAAGGGTTTTTTGTCTATTTTTTGTTAATTGTCTGTAAATAATTCTTTACACTGGGGATTTCGACAACAAAAAACGACCAATCAGAAACCCACACTGATTTCTAATTGATCGTTAATTATACTCATTAATTCATCCGACGCTCAAATCCAATCTCCCTTAAAGCCGATTTCAACGTGGCATACGACGGCACTTCCTTAAAGTCCAGTCCAAGTTGCACGATCGTTTGAGCCATTTCAGGTGAGATGCCGCTGATCTTTGGTTTTACGCCGATTAGTTTTAAAGAGTCCATGACCTGGAAAAGCTTTTGGGCAACGAAGGTGTCGACCATGGCTACGCCTGATAGGTCGATGACGAATTCTTCTATATTAAGAGCCAGGCATTGAGTGAGTGATTCTTCAATGACGAGCTTGGCCCGGTGGGTGTCGATGGTGCCGACTAATGGCAGCACAGCAATGCCGTTGTCTACAGGTACGACAGGTACAGACATTTCAAGCATCTGCTCCTGTGAGGCTTTTAAGTTATTGGTCTGCACTTCAACAAATGGCAGACAGAAAAAATAGACCACGTCATTGACGGCCTGGTCAAGCACAGATAGAATCTCATAAAACTTTTCAAGTGAGTATTGTTTTTTCAGGGCTTCTTCTTTAATAAGTTCTCCGATGGCATTGCGGTAGTGAGGGACCTCTTTTAGCATGGCATCTAAGGAAATGCCGAGCTCCGCGCATTTTCTTCCTGTTTCAAGGCCCCATTTTTGGATCTTTTCTTCACGCTGAACAGGCTCAAGTGATAGTGCTTCAGCGTATAGTGTCACTAATTCAACTCTTAGGGGGATAAGGGTATTGGTAAGGTTTTTTAGATTTGAGTACGTATTATTTTGTTGTTCTGTAATTGTCATAGCGAGGTCTTCTTTGTGAGCCAGAATGGTATCGGTTAGATATTCAAGTGTTTCTTCAATTTGTATGGCCATGCTGTACATCCTTTCATTGGACAATCGGAGTCTCTAAGTCTAGTAAACTAATACATTGTACCCCTTACTTTATCACCGTAAACATAAAATATAAATTATTTGTCGAATTTTTAGGAATGTAAAATTATCCAGTCCACATTACACGTTGCCCTTTTACCTTTGAGACATGAATGAGGCAGGCGTCAGGACTTCGCTTTCAATAACAATCGCCGTTAGTCCTGCAGTTGATTTCGTCTCGTGCCATTCACCCTTCTCCCAAAATACCGCATCGCCGCTTTGTACACTTTCGACCTTATCATTCGCGCCACGAACAACTCCTTCACCGTTTATAATTAACAACAGCTGCGGCACCACGGCTTGATGATAGCCAATTACGCCGTTTTCTTCTAAATGCATACATCCTATTCGCGCTGCCTGATCCGTTTGAATGATACGCGACATCACAAAATCAGATTGATACTTTGTTATCCTCTTACCTGCTTATTTGTGAAATCGATAGATCTTCATTTTGCTCCTCCTTTTACAATTTCCTTTTCCTATTTGTCCATATTATGTAAGCACTTATACAAGTGTATATCACAATATTTTATTTAAATGACAAAACCATTAAATTCTGTCGATTTCGTTGAATTGGGGTTTTTAGATAGTAAGATTTAGACATAAGGAGGCGTGGCGTGTGCAAAGAGAATTACGTTTTGGATTTGCAGTTCATGAACGAAGCTTTTATGTATCTGTCCAGCTCAAACCCTCTGTTCACTCGTGTACATCCTCTATTCCGGCGATTGAGCCGCTCATTTCCAGACCAAGCCAATGGCAGACAAAATTTCTTAGCAGTCACTGAACCGTTTTAGGTACCAACATATAGATTTTCACTATTCTACAAAGGAGGTATCACAGCTGTGAAATTCCTTAACGTACTAAGTCTCGCTTCGACAGGGGTTTTAGCCGTTTATATTTCGTTAAAATTATTTACCGGACTATTTTCTCCTTCTCTTAATGAAAGCTTTATAATCGAATTTTTCCTGGTTTTTCTTATCGTCGGCCTGCTTACCTTCCGCAATTGGAAAGTTGAAGTAAAAGCAGATGAACGGTACCGATAAATAACACCTCTCGATTATCCGAATTTACGGAAGGTCGAGAGGTGTTTTTATGGCTTAGTTATCTGCAGTTGTAGGAAGCTCCTGCAGCTTCGTTGGAAGAAGAACGATTGGAATGTCTTTGATTTCATCACCATAGATCTCTTCCATCCTGGCTGACAGTTTCCCAAACAGCTCCTCCAGCCATTGCTGGACTTCATCATCAGCAAATGGTTTATCAACAAAAAACTGAATCTTTTCGCTGTCACTTTTCGTTTGAAAGCCTTTGATGCTGCTGATCGATTTCTGTAAGCCCAGCGCTTCTAACATTTTTTTATTGAAGGCAAGCGTGATTCCGTCCAGTTCGTTTTGCAGGAACTGCTCCCGTGAACCTTCATAGGTTAGTACGGCTATCTCATTTTCGAGCTCGGCATCGCCTTCACGCTCAACCAGCATCTTTGGCAAATGATACGCCGCTTCACTAATAGGTCCTTCTTTATGAAAGTCACGGTCATTAACCGTCCATTTTAAATCACGCAGTCGTTTACTTATATCCATAAATAACATTTGTCCTAATGGATTCAACATCATGTTGTATTCCTCCCAGCAACCATTTCTTTAATATGTATATGTCCTTTTCACACAGCGCTCAAACAATTTTGCGCCTTTAATCACTGCTATGCGTATAAAAGTTCTTTATTTGTTCAAACTACTAAAGAAGAAATTGGAAACAAAATAGTTCTTTATTGAGAACAAAAATGGTTGTGTCCTTGTTGCAAAAGGGCTATACTATTTCTATACATACTATATCTTATATGAGTTTACTAATTAAGGAGTGTTTTCCATGACTCAAAATGATTTTCACTTTAGTGTTCGTTATAAAGACTTTGAATACTCTGTTTCCGGAAATGAATCGTTCATTTCCCATCATGAAGCCGTCGCTTCCACTTACCTGACCAAGCTGATGGATGAAGATAAAAAAAAAGCCGCACCCTTTAAGATCACACGCGAGCCTTCCATGAAGCCAGCTGTACAGGAGAATAAAGAGGAAAAAACTGCTGCTCCCTCACAGCCCCCTGCCGCTGCACCAGAGCCTTCGTCAGTTGAACATCGTGACATCCAGGCGTTTTTAAATGGACTGCCTCTGCACTCGGAATGGCAATACACCCTTGCGATGGCGTTCTACCTGTTTCAATTTAAACGTCAGCCGTCCTTTACCGCAAAATCGATTCGTAAACAATTCCGTGATGCCCGCCACACCGTTCCAAACAATATTCATCTGAGCATCCATACCTGCGTGAAAAAAGGGTACCTGAAAGAATCCGGTTTAGCTGAGCTTCAAAAGATCTACGAAATCACAGAATCGGGCGTCCACTACATTAAAAACGTCAACACAGAAGAAAAAAGCACCACCGAAACTTCCATTAACACCATCGGCATGAAAGCACGTTCGGATCGAAAAGAAGAGCTCCTGGCATTTACGCTTGAAGAGCTGCAGCTGGAGAATAACCCGAATCCGACTTTGTTAGAACGCCTGGAGGATCAAGCGCTCAGCATTCTTTATTTATACAAGAAGGAGCTCGATTTCTCCCATTTATCAGCACAAGATGTCTACATTATCCTGCACGAACAATTCTCATTCACCTACTCACCAAAAGCCGTCCAAATCGCCCTAAGTCGCTCCCGTCCAAAGGTAGAGAAGCTCAAATACGACGGCCAAATGCACTACCAGCTCACCAAGCTGGGTATGGACTACATGGAGAATTTGAAACGTAAGCAGTTGAACAATAAAGAATAAAGCATTCGAAGCCCGAAGCGATAATCGCTTCGGGCTTTTTTGTAGAGTGGACCTGCCAGCACAAGGACGGCACCGTGAGCCGCGCTTCTACACCTAATCAGGGAATTTCTACACTTCAACTAGAACTTTCTACATCTAAATCCGCAACTTCTACACTCCCAGCCCGACCTTCTACATTTCCCAAACATCTTTCTACATTTCCCGATTTATAAACCCAAAAAAACACACCGAGCAAGCTATTCATTTGCTTGCTCGGTGTGTTCTTTTCATATCTAATTAGCTTTTAGTAAGTTTTTGTTTTCTTAAATAAACTGAACCAATCAAAATTAAAACGATAATGACAACATTTAGCGTGACTGTAATCGCTTCGTTTTCCAATAAAGAGTTTATAAAAAAACTAGAAGCTACCAACACTAAACATAAAAACACAAAAAGACGCATATCCATCACCTCGGATGTTAAGAATTTGAAGATATGAACTTCTCCAGTAGAAACCTTTATTTCTACCTTCCGCACCAGAAGTTCTAAACTTCCTACCCTTCCCCCGCTCCACCAATCCGATGAAACGGACTAAGATAAACTCGATTATAAGTTTTTCCTGTATGTTTAAGGTTCATTGCTTTCAACAAACCATGGGTTGTCCTATTACAATCCAGACCTAAAAACGCCCTGGCATCTCTATTAGTTAGGGAGGGACTCATCAGCAGGAAATAATCATCCAGCGCTTTTTGATGCGCGTGGCGATCCCATCTGTTGCAGCGGGTGCACGCCCAGGAACGGTTGCCTCTTACCATACTGAAGGTTTTGCATTCCACACACCAAACTCCCTTCTGAATACTCCACTCCTCCAGTCCGTAACGTGAGACAACAGAGCGCCATTCGTCCTGTACGTTTAACGAAAGCAGCTTTGAACAAAGACTGGTAAGCTGCCTTTTCGTCAGCACTGTTTCTTTGTTTTGTAACAGCATCCGTCTAATCCTTGAAGTAATCTGGTCCGATTTACAGACCGTATCCCGTACCTCTTCATATTCATCCGTTACCGTAAAGTAGACATTTGAGCTGGTAAAGACCACCTGAGTATAGATAGGAAGTGTAATTCCCCACCCATCAAAAAGCAGCTGCAAGCCTTCTTTCTGACGTTCAACCTGTAGGGTGGGGTTGGTGAAATACTGTACTTCATCATCTTTCATCCTGCGCATTTGCTTGAACTTCTGTTCAAATTCAATTTCTCCAGTAATGTTTTTAGCTTCAATGATTAAAGCAAAATGAGGGGTTAAATGCAGCTGATCAATTTGAATCGTCTCTGTCCCATGAAAAACAGATAGTTTGAGGTCGCGAAAGGTGTGAAAATGGGGGGATAAAAAGGGAGATGTGATGGCGTCGAGGTATTGTTCACCATGGTAGCCTGCCTGCTGATTGGACAGATCCTTCGTTATTTTGCTCAAATCCGGCCATCTAGGATCAATCCTCTCCGCGAGTGCCATAAGCTGGCGCAATCTGATGGGTAAGGCGCGTTCTTTTTTGATCATCTATCAAACTCCTTTCCTGTTCGTGCTATTTATTTCGCTCCGGGTTTGTCTTTTTCCTTCTCCTCGGCAAACTTCTACACTTGAACTAATAAATTCTACAGTCCGAGCGTGACCTTCTACACTACAAACCAACCCTTCTACACTCCGCCCTCCACCTTCTACATTTCCCGTCTACACTTCTACATTTCCCACCCACGCCGCCACTCTGTTACTACCACTACCCTTTATTAAGACGCATTCCAATTTATTTGGTATTAGTTTGTCCTTTTCTAACCACTACTCCGCACAAGTTCTACACTTCAATTCAGAACTTCTACAGTCCAAGCACAACCTTCTACACCTCAAACCATCCCTTCTACATTTCCCGTCTAAGCTTCTACATTTCCCGCTCCCACCCCCGCTAGCCACGCTCTCAAGCAGAAAAACCCCGCCCGCAAGCCTAAGCTCACAGACAGGGTTTATAGATATGTCCATATAAAGACATAATAATTTTTTCACACCAAACGTGAAGGTGAGTTAATTACAGGTGATTAGTGATTGCCCCACATACATGCGCCAATGATGATCAATAGAATGAAAAGCACAACAATTAAAGCAAATCCGCCACCACAACCGCCGCCGTAGCCACCGTAGCCGCCATATCCGCCGTAACCCATACATAACACCTCCAATAAATAGTTTGAGTAGTTTTTACACTCTATATAGACTATGTAGGTCCAATTTGTTTGTATGGGTGAAGGTCCTGAATAGGTTAATTTTTTGGTGAGACCCGCTTTAATGAACAGAAAAAACCTGGTCTCCGATCACTCAAAAACCAGGTTTTATATGATTTAAGGCAGCAACTCGAGCACTGTGCCGTCGACCTGCTCCATATCGGCCGACGTTTCATGATACTCCCCCTCCACCCAGTCATCGATCTGGTCATGGTACCAGTCGGACTTGACGTGGCCGGATTGGCCGGGGCCAACGATATGATAGGCTTTTGCCAGGTCACTCAGGTCAGCAACAAAACGCCAGGCGGCTCCGTGGTCCGCGATTCCGTCCCTGCCATACGCAGCTGCCTGCACCGTAATTTGGCTGCCGCCGATCGGTACAGGATCTTCCCGGTTGAAGAGCCAACTTAACACCGGCGAGGCACCTGCCAGCGGATGCTCAAAGTACACCTGATGGTAATCGCCCCATTGCCACTCTTCACTCTTTTCGCCAAAGTCCTCCTCCAGCCGCTTGTGAACCCGCGCGAGTGAATCGGTTAACCATTTACCGGTTCCACCGTATTCCCTTACCCACGCTCCTTCCTCTCCTTTAAATGAAGCTCGGAGTATCTGATCTGTAATATGGTTTTGACCGCCAAATAATTCACGCACATCAGCAGGGATCTGCTTGTTAAATAATACCGCTGGCAGCTCCTTCATCCACAAATGAAACAAAAGCGGTGCTGGTTCATTCTTGTCATCGATCTGGTTCCATTCCTTCAGAATGGTTAGTTCATCGGCAAATTCTTCCCCGCCATCTCCTGCCTCCACCGCTGCGATCATGTCTGCTAAAAACTCCTGCGCATACAAATTCTTCTGATCCATTTGCAGCGCCATCATATCCTCCGGCGTGACTGCATCGTTTTGTGCGAGCACCTCTTCTATTCGCATATAACGGTACGGCTGGGCCCAGAAGTTGGTGATATGGTAAGGATAGTCACCCCCCGCAACTTCGTTATTCGCCGTTGCGATAAAACCGCTTTCAGGATTCACAACAGACGGCAATTCATCGTAAGGAATATACCCTGTCCAAGCATACTCCTCTGAATCACCCGGGACAGGGAGCTCTCCGTTTCCTGTCTCACGGATTGGAATTCGGCCGTTCGCCTTATAAGCAATGGTGCCATCCTTGGCAGCAAACACAAAGTTTTGGGCCGGCGCGTGAAAGTCCTCCAACGCTGTTTCAAATTCGTCCCAATTCACTGCCTTGTTCATATTCAGCACAGCCTGCAGCTCAAGTGTCGGTTCAAGCGCCGTCCATTGCATGGAAAATAACGTGTTTGAATCATCCTCCATCAAATCTGAAATGATCGGTCCGTGACGGGTAGTGGTGACCTGAAAATCAACCGTCTCTCCGTCTTTTACCTCAATCGGTTCATCACGAATGTCCCCCTGCAGCCATTGATCTTCGTATAAAAACTGGGTTTGATCATCCGGATTTTGCTGTTCAATATATAAATCCTGCACATCAGGCCCAACATTCGTAACGCCCCACGCAACATCATCGTTGTGACCCAGAATAATTCCCGGAACACCGGCAAATATGACACCGCTTACATTTTGTTCTGGTGATGTCAAATGCATTTGATACCAGATAGAAGGAGTGCTCAACCCGAGATGCGGATCATCCGCAAGCAGCGGCTCACCGCTTTCCGTCCGCTCCCCCGACACCACCCAGTTATTGCTGCCGTTAAACGGCGGCGGAATCAGCGCGTCTTCAAATGCGCCTGCCACCTGGACGCTGTGTTTTCGGTTCGCTTCTATAATCGCCGGCGCATCCTCCGGATAGTGAATAAACAGCTCGCGTGATTTTTCCTCAGGAAACTCCTGTACTGCCCAATGCCTGAACGCAAGCGTCGACCAATTCCCGCCCAGGTCATACGCCATATATTTACCAATGGTAAGCGAATCGATTTCACTCCACTGATCCGGTTGATAGCCAAGTACGGCAAATTCAAAAGGCAGCGTCCCGTCTTCCTTCGCTGCATCCATATACGCATTTACGCCTTCTGCATACCAGGCAAGTACCTGTTTGGCTTCCTCACCGTAACCATCGTATGACTCTTCCGCTGCATGACGCAGACTGAAGGTACGAAAAAATTTATCAGTTGATACAGCCCCTTCTCCAACCACAGCAGAAAGCGTACCGCTTGCCTGCCGTCTGGCCAGATCCATTTGAAAAAGCCTGTCCTGCGCTTGCACAAACCCCTGGGCACGATAAAGATCCGCGTCATTTTCTGCCTCAATATGCGGTACACCATTTTCATCCCTTATAACAGTAACACCCGCTTCAAGCACATTCACCGTAAGCTGTCCTTCAATTATGGGGAGCGACTTCCCAATGTACCAATTCAAAAAAAGCAACCCACCGGAAATAAGAACCACAAGCGCCCCAAACGCACCCAACAGCCACTTCTTCCACCAGCCGCGCTTCCGCTTTGGCCTCGCTTGCCGCTCTGGACGAATCTCTCTCACTCTGCATTCCCCCTTACCCTAAAAAATTCTCTAAACTTGTATAAAACCCTTTTTACAAGAAAAGAAATGAGAGAGTTGCGGGTGAAAAGAGGATGAAATATCCATGAGGAAGGTGGCTTGTGAGCCGGGAAATGTAGAAGGGTGGTTGGGAAATGTAGAAAGTGGGATGCGTAGTGTAGAAGGGCTGGTTTATGGTGTAGAATTTCTCGTTCGAGCTGTAGAATGTCCAAATTGAAATGTAGAACTCATTCGATGGGTTGAGTGAAATAGACAACCAATTACTACATCAAATGGATTCGGCTGTGTTGGTTTACTATCCATTAATATGTTAAGGTTTCATATATTGGAAAAAACAGTTTAGCAGAAGAAGATGAACAACAATTTTGACTAAAATCTATTGAAATGAAGTGATTCGTACAGTGAATAAGAAAACTCATTTTAAATTATCTATTCTTTGTTTTCTCCTGGGAATGCTTCTCTGGGTTCCAAATATAGTATTTGAGATATCCAGTCCCTGGTGGATGTTAACCTTCATTATAGGCCCTATAGGCGTAACGTTTGGAGTTTTAGTCAAAAACATTTGGCTTATTCTTCTTAACGCATTCGTAATGGCCAGTTTTTTCATTTTTATGGCGTTAGGTTATTATTTAGCTGACCCTGCTAACAAATTATTAGGATCATAAAAAGAATGAGCCGAAATCTACTATTGTGTAGACTTTTAGCTCACTCTTTTTCATATTTATATTTTAAACTGATTTTCATTTACATATAAATCTGGTGTCACCGATCATTTCATCTACAATCTCTGACGTCTGTTTGAAAGTCGTATCAAATAGATAAGGTTGATTTAAAGGCTCTGTTCCCAATTTATTTAATAGAAACAAAGAACGGTCGAGCGACTCAATATCCCCTCTCGTCTGTATCCGCTCCAATATTTTTTCTTTTTCCGCTGTTAATACTATATATCTTAACGTTATTTCTAAATCAGATAACTCGTTGCGAAACCACTCCAGTTCATCTTCCACAACGAAGTCAATGACAACATTGTAGTCATGCTGAATATAATTTCTTGTGATAAGAAGGATATTTTCCCACGATAGACGCACCCGGTCCTCCCATGAAGCTTCTGAGCCGTAATTGAATGTATGAAGGATGAAATCTCCTTCTATAAGAATACATTTTTCCACACGTCGAGCGAGTTCTTTTGACGTGGTGGACTTCCCTACCCCAACTGGACCTGATACAAGATATAGTAAATTTTTCTTGTTTTCTCCCGTCAATTTAGCATCCTCCCTTACCCCTGATTGTTTAGATAATTCTATCATATGCGTCATAAGCCCCTTATAGTCAATACTCTCTGAATCTAGTGATGGAACAGGTGGGAAATGTAGAAGTGTGGACGGGAAATGTAGAAGATGCAGCGCGAAGTGTAGAAGGGATGGTTTGTGGTGTAGAAGTTCACGCCCGGGCTGTAGAAGTTCTGGTTTGAAGTGTAGAACCTGTGCGGAGCAATGAGTAGAAAAAGACAAACCAGTAGTGGACATAATAAGTGCAACTGAAACTTATTTAAGGGAAGATACTTGCGTGTTCGATCCGGGAAATGTAGAAGTGTGGATGGGAAATGTAGAAGCTGCTCCGCGAAGTGTAGAAGGGATGGTTTGTGGTGTAGAAGGTCGCGCACGGGCTGTAGAAGTTCACGAATTAAATGTAGAACCTCAACTCCCCCCAGCCCCAAACGAGCGCACAAAAAAAACCTGCAACGAATAGTGGCAGGTTCTTTAAAAACTATTTAATTAATTCCTGTGCCAGCCAGTCTACCATTTCTGCCATCGTCAGCTCTTCTTCTGAACCTTTTTTGTGGGCTTGTTCCAAAAGGGCGGCCAAGTGATCGTTTTTGAATTCATGTGTTTCCACGTTCATCGCTCCGTTTGCATTTTATTGATAGTACTATACCTTTCTATCAAAACTTCAAACCGAGCCATAGGAACTGTTTTTCAGACGACAGAATACTGGTCCTTTATGGACAGACCACAAAGGATGTCCTGGAAGCAATGATGGATAATCGTTTTAAGGCGATCTGCTTTTATTTCTGGTGGTTGCGGTATATGAATCGATAAGCTGTTTTCTTTTAAATCTATAATTGTGTAGATACTGAAGGTTTTATTTTTGTGAAGGACAAGCTCGTAGGAATAAATGTGGGATTGTTCAATGAAAGGCTGTGCGTTGCAGCTGACCAGACTGGCACAGTGCTCCCTGAATAAGACAGTATGAAGATTTTTGAGGATCGAACGCTCATGCAGCAGCTGGATATTGCAAAGATGTTTGTATTCCAGATAATCATGTTCTAATTTTGGTAAATAAGTGGTGGCTATACCCTCTAAACGCACTGTGTACTCTATCATAAAAACCTCCAAAAACGACAATTTTAACTACTTTCTTATCATACTACAACACACTAGGAATTTTCTATCATTTTTTATAAAATTCTGTGTATTTTGTCATGTTTTTGTTGGTTTTTATGATCGTTTGTTTTTATATGTATTAGGGACGACCCCGGCCCCTATAATTAGCTGCTGAGTCGTTCCAAAGAAAAATCTTCATCGGGCATTTTGTTTGCCAGCCAATTTAGAAAATCAATTTCTTTTTGATCCAGACTTCGCTCCAGGTTTTCTTCAAATTCATGTTGTAGCTCTTGGAATTTCTCTACTGATGTACTCATCAAAATTCCTCCCTGTTGTTTGAAAATTATGAAAATTAGTGATTAGTCTTCATAATAAAGCATTTCTATGGTTTTGTCATATAGTTTTTCTGTCAAATCTTGTTGTTTTCCCAATATTACGGGCTTTAAAAGCATAAATTTTTTCTTACAGGTGTCTTTACAGTACTGCCCGAACTGAATTTTTTCATCCAAATTTAATTATCTGTAACTTCATCTTAACTGATTTGTCATCTGGCGTGTAGTTTTAATATTTAATTTTCGCAATAATTTCTCCTTTCTGTGTCTTTCTTAATAACTATGTGCGATTCGTCTATTTATGACAATTCACTTGAAAATGTTTCTAGCAGTGACAACTTTCTCTTTTTTCTTTACAATGGAAGAAGCAAGTGAATATGGGAGGTCCGTTTATGAAGTTTCAGTTGTTCCGGGGGTTAAAAGATCCTTATGTTTTTCTAGAGAATTGGAAAACCAATGAGTCTTTCCTACATATTAGGCAAC
Organism: Jeotgalibacillus sp. S-D1; assembly: GCF_004358665.1. Taxonomy (GTDB): domain Bacteria; phylum Bacillota; class Bacilli; order Bacillales; family Jeotgalibacillaceae; genus Jeotgalibacillus. Next base: position 470,048 of record NZ_SMZR01000002.1, read on the forward strand.
ATATTATGACAATTTTTATACTTAGTGCATTTATTTTCGGTGTATCTGGCTGGATTGGCTTAGAGACGCAGGATTGGTCCGGTCAATTCATTACTTCTTTTGGACTAACCTATGACTTACAGCGGTTTTATTTTTTCTTAGGCAGAATTGCTTTAGGGGTTTTATATGTCGCAATTCTTCTATATATACCTGCACTGCTTTTCTGGTTTTTAGCCCGCGATTATTCGTACCGTCGAATCGTCACCCTGCAGATCTTTCCCCTCTTTATTCTGCTGCTGGAACAGGTGTCTTTTATTGCCCTTATGGTTCTCCAGGGAATTGACTGGGTGTCTTCTCCTTTTTCATGGGGTGTAATCGCTCAAATGTACGTGAATCATGAATGGACGGTTTATTTTCTTGCCTCTTTTTCCATATTCAAGATATGGGTGATGTATTGGCAGTTTCTGTCTCTTCGTTACGTGACAGCATTAAAATGGTGGGCAGTTATTTTGATTGTGTTCATTATGAATCTATCATTTTGGGCAATCACAGCTGCGTTTGCCACACTACATTTCCACCAATTATTGTTTAGTTAAAGGAGGCAGACTACGTGAACAAACAACTTAAATGGATTATCGGTTTTATGCTTGTTTTCCTTTTTGTCAGCATGAACCTTTATCTGATTAAACACGATTTTACATCCATTGCCCGAACCTCACTCGTCCATGACCAGACAAAAGCAAAAACAGAAAATCTGCAGCAAACCTTAATAAAAAATGGCGTCGTTCACACGGCAACTGAACAGCATCTGTATTTTTCAGATCAGCTGGGCATGTTTTCAAAATTTTTAGTAGAAGAAGGCCAGGTGATTACAGCCGGCACTCCTTTATATGAATATACGGTAGTAGATTTAGAGGAACAAAGATTGCTGTTTGAGTCGGAAGCTGAGCAATTGGCAAGTGAAATCAGCGCAGTTGAATCCTATCTGACGGAACTTGAATCACTTGAGAGCCAGCTGACAACAGCTACCTCCAACGGAACAACCACTGATTCCCGTCCAACGAGCACCTTAGATGACGAGGAGCTGGCGGTTACGATTGAGCTTGAGGTTGGAATTGATGTTTCTGATTCGACGATTGACCAGACGCGGTCGATGCTGAACCAGAAAATTGGTGAACAGGAAACTGAAGTGGCACGCCTTGAAGCGCAGGAAGCCAAGTATGAAAGACTGATTGCCGGATTGGAAGAAAGCCCCACTGTTACAGTGGAAAGTGATGTTGACGGCAAAATTGCTCATTTGTCCCCAGGCACCGAAAATCCTTTGATCACGGTTTATGCGAATAATCTTACGTCCCGCTCCCTGCTGACGGATGAAGAGGCGCGTATTGTGCTGGGCGGTCTAAAAGCAAAGGTTACATCTCCGGTCGCTAACAGTACGGTTGATGGTGCAGTAGTGGCAAATCCGCAGCTTCCCGAAAAAGAGCCGAAACTTGGCGAAAAAAGTCAGTATCCAATCGACATTGACCTGGAGGATGCTGGCGAAGAATGGTTCATCGGGCAGCAGGTTGTAAATGAAATTGTGACTGATGAAGTCCTTGATGCCACCACCGTGCCAATTCTCAGCGTTGAGGATAAAAAAAGGGTTTATGCCATGTCCCCTGCCGGCTTTATTGAGCAGCGGCAGACCAATCTTGGCATGCGCTCAGAAGACCGTCAGGAAGTATACGAAAATCTTGAAGCGGACGAATGGATCGTAATGGATCCCAATCAGGTGGAGCGCTACTACTCTCCTTATATCACACCGATGACGATGGACCGCATCCACTTTGACAACTGGGACTACCTGGACAAACGCACGAACTGGAAGCATGTGCTGCTTGGCGCGATCCCGAAATAATGAAAAGCCTTCGCCCTTACGAACGTATTTTAGTTCGTAAGGGCTTTTTTGTGCAGAATCATTTTAATAAAACCACTTAGGTTAATTGGACCAGAAGGCGGGACTCCTGCGGGATGAAGCGTGACAGGTGAGACCCCGGAGAGCGTTAGCTCGAGGAGGGCTCACCGCACGCCCCGCGGAAAGCCTCGCCTGCAGCGGAAATTAACCGGTCCCCTTTTAGAGAGTTCCTTAATGCCCTGTGAACAAACACCAATCACCCAGCCTGGGCATACCATGTGAAAATAAGGCGCATCACCCAGGTGAAAGGCAGGTTATGTTGATGACAAACGTTGATTACTCCTCTCCGTCTGCTCAATTTGCATTTGATGTAAACAGCAGCCCCCTATTTATAAAGGACAGCAATAACATAATTAATGTTTTAGGAGTTAAACAGTTAAATACATTAGGAAATTCATCCCTGCTTGATATTTTTCTTAGTGCCTCCAATGTGGTCGAACCCCATTATCATCAAAATGCATCAGAGCTGGTATATTGCATTTCCGGCGCTGCGACTGTCTCGATGCTGAACCCTTTCACAAAACAATTCTTGAATTTCGCCATTACACCGGGCCAGGTGGCAAATGTACCGCAGGGCTGGTGGCATTATGAAATCGCTGCAGTCGATAACACGCATCTGCTGGCAATCTTTGATGCCCCTACTCCGGAAGTTGTTTTAGGATCTGACATATTAAAATTCACCCCTGCCAATGTAATGGCGCATACCTATTGTATGGATGAAAATCAATGGAAGCAGGTTGTTGCCCCAGTAGAGCCGTCAACGTATATCGGACCAACGAACACCTGCAGCAGAGAGGATCAGCCCGAGCAGCAAGCAAGTGAGCCCTACCAGCAATACCCATATGCACAGCCCTATCAGCAGAGGTATTGGGGGTATTAATGATAGATAAATCCCGGAGAGTGCTAGGCTCTTCCGGGATTTTTACGTTCTATTGTAATAGCCCAAACAAATCTGACGGCTGGCCTCCTGAGACGACCTTCTCCGTTCGACCTCTCCCCCCCATGCTTGTGCATTTTACATCTTCCATCTATTCGCTTTGTGTTCACATCATAAATCAGCACTGCAATTATTGTGGCTGGAGCACGTTGCTTCTTGTCGACCATTATCGATATAATTTTGTTAACAAATGAAAAGGAGGTGTGGTGATCTTGGAAGCCATAAGTAAGCGCTTTTTCTTGTACCTCTCCAACAACAAGTCTTTGGATCGAATGGCCAAACGGTGGGGATCAAAATTTGGGGCTGACAGGATTATAGGGGGAGAAGCCTTTTCACATGCGATTCCTTTGATTACTCAATTGAACCAGGAAGGATTCCAGGTTACAGTCGATCACCTTGGTGAATATGTCAATTCCGTCGATGTGGCACGGGAACATGTTCAAGAGTGTCTTCAAAGCATCAGTGCGATAGCTGGTCATCAGCTGGACTCTGAAATTTCAGTGAAGCTGACCTCCTTGGGATTGGATATCAGTCAGGACCTTGTTTTGGAACATATGGAATTGATTTTATCCAAGGCAAAGGAAAGCGGTATCACGGTAACGATTGATATGGAAGATTCCTCGAGATGCCATGCCATCCTTGAAATTTACAAAATACTTCGACAAAAGTACGAAAATATTGGGACAGTGATTCAATCCTATCTTTATCGGTCAGACAAGGATCTAGACGATCTCGACCAATTCGCTCCTTATCTCAGGCTTGTGAAGGGTGCATATAAAGAATCGGGTAAAGTCGCTTTCCCGGAAAAACATCTGGTGGATGAAAATCTGAAACATCTCATTAAAAAGCATCTCCTGAACGGCCATTATACAGCTGTAGCAAGCCATGATGAGGCGATGATCGATTACACCATCGATTTAGTGAAAGAACATAACATCCCGAATGACCGCTTTGAGTTTCAAATGCTTTATGGAATGAGAAATCAATTGCAGTCCGATCTTCTGAAAAAAGGCTATAAAGTCCGTATTTATCTGCCTTACGGGGAGGATTGGTACGGGTATTTCATGAGACGTCTCGCAGAAAGGCCTGCAAATGTCTCGTTTGCATTAAAAGGATTATTCAGCAAGTAAAGCAAGAAAAATACATCTTTGTTAAACAGGAAGGAATGAAGTAAAATGAGTAACGGAATTTTCAAGATCCCAACACCTAAAAATGAGCCTGGTAATACGTATGCTCCGGGTACAAAAGAAAAGGAATCATTAAAGGCAGAATTAAACCGCCAATCGAACACTGAAGTCGAGATCCCTGTCATTATTAATGGCAAAAATATAAAGACAGATAACGTGAAACAAGTGGTTATGCCGCACAATCATCAGCATGTTTTGGCAACCTCTTCTCAAGCCGGAGAAAAAGAGCTGCGTGATGCTGTAGAAGCGGCAATGGCTGCAAAGGAATCATGGGCAAATACGCCATGGGTACACCGTGCATCCATTTTCTTAAAAGCTGCTGATTTAATTTCCGGACCATACCGTGACGTAATCAATGCTGCTACGATGCTTGGTCAATCTAAAACAGCGATTCAAACTGAAATTGATGCTGCACAGGAATTAGCCGATTTCTTACGTTTTGGCGTGGATTATGCGAATCAAATCTACCAAATCCAACCGGATAGTGTGAAAAACATTTGGAATCGTTTAGAGTACCGTCCACTGGATGGTTTTGTCCTGGCGATCTCTCCATTTAACTTCACAGCAATTGGCGGCAACCTGCCATCTGCTCCTGCCATGATGGGGAACGTAGTCGTCTGGAAGCCGGCAACAACTGCCATCCTGTCAAACTACTACTTTATGCGTATTTTAGAAGAGGCAGGGTTGCCAAAAGGCGTTATCAACTTCGTACCTTCCCGTGGGTCACAGGTATCGGAAGTCGTCTTAACAGACCCTCGTATGTCCGGATTCCATTTTACCGGCTCAACAGATACGTTCCAAACCATTTGGAAAACGGTAGGAGAAAACATTACACGCTATAAATCATACCCTCGTCTGGTTGGGGAAACTGGGGGAAAAGACTTTGTATTTGCGCACGAAACTGCACAAGCAGACAAAGTAGTAGCCGGACTTGTTCGTGGTGCGTTTGAATACCAGGGTCAAAAATGTTCAGCAGCCTCCCGCGCATACATCCCTGCAAGCATGTGGGAAGAAGTGAAGGCTGGTGTAATCGAAGAAACGGCTAAGCTGAAAGTAGGCGACATTCAGGACTTCACAAACTTCATGGGTGCTGTGATTGATAAACCAGCTTTTGATTCAATCACAGAATACATCGAATATGCAAAAGCATCTGATGAAGCAGAAATCATTGCAGGCGGTACGTATGATGACTCAGTTGGCTACTTCATTCAGCCGACAATCATTGTGACAACGAATCCAAACTTTAAAACAATGGTAGAAGAAATTTTCGGACCGGTCTTAACGATTTATGTATATGAAAATGACCAATTAGAAGAAACATTGACTGCAGTAGATACAGCGTCTATGTATGCATTGACAGGCGCAATCTTTGCACAGGATCGCCAGGCCATTATGCACCTTGAACGCCGCTTATCTGGTGCAGCTGGAAACTTCTATATCAATGATAAACCAACAGGTGCGGTAATCAACCAGCAGCCATTTGGCGGTTCCCGCGGTTCTGGTACAAACGACAAAGCAGGTTCTATCTTTAACATGATTCGCTGGACAAGTCCTCGTATTATCAAAGAAAACTTTAATCCAACGACAGAGATTGCCTATCCATTTATGGACGAAGAATAAAATGCTTCTTATAAAAGCTCTCCCTATATGGGGGAGCTTTTAGTTTTTCATTCATGATTTAAACGCTATAATAGGGATCATAACTCTTTCGGAAAGGTAAGATTCCTATGGAAGCAAAAGATCTGATTCTCCAAGCGGACGATATCCATAAAGCAACGGAATTGATTAGTTCAAAATTAGGCAATCCAGTAATCATTGAAAACAAAAATTTTGAATTGATATCTTACAGTTCCTCTTTCGATAAATTCGATCAAACGCAGCAAAAGACGATCCTGACAAAAAAATGTCCGATCTTTATCATTAACCGACTGAAAAAAGAAGGCCTTGTGCACCGGCTCGAAAAACAATCGGATCCGATCCGGGTTCAAGCGATGGAAGAATTAGGGTTTCATCAACGTGTCGTCATTGCCGCAAAGTATCTTGGCTATACAATGGGCTATATCTGGGTCCAGGAATCCAGTCATCTTCTCCAACAGGAAGATTTAGCTTTCCTAGAAGAGATTTCTCCTCACCTCGGGAACCTGATCAATGATATCTACGCTAAAGCCAATGTCAAAAAAGGCAAAAAAGAGGAGGTATTGTGGCATCTCCTGCAGCACGAATATGGAAGCGAAAGCCAGCTGCGCCACGGTGCATCCCTGGTCAATCTGACATTGCCGGAACGGTTTACTGTAGCCGTATTTTCGATCATATCACCACAGTATAAACCTATGCTCGACCATCTGGAGAGACTGGTCCACGAATCCAGCTTCCAGGCAAATATTTATACGCTGACAACGGAATATCAGGTGATCTTCGTTCTTTACGGCAATGCAGATAAGCCCCTTTCTTCGCTGGAATTAGCCAGAAATTTAGTCGAAAAGGTGAAAGAACAAACAGGTGAAGATCAATTTTATAACTTCCTGATCGGTGTGGGTAAGGAATACACCTCGTTAAATCAAATGAGAAAGAGCTTTTTGGAAGCGTCAGAGGTCATTGAGACCGCAAACTTCATCAGTCCGCGCCCTGAATCGATGCCGCGGGAATTTGCTCAATTGGGGATTTACCGATACTTGCCTACCCTTTATGAAAAAAACACCTCAAAGGATTATTATAGTGATGACCTGTTGTCTTTGATCAAAAATGATGTCAAGAAACAGACCGATTTGCTCCGTACACTTGAAGTGTTTCTGGCGAATGACGGAAAGGGTAAACAAACCGCTAATGAATTGTTCATCCATCCGAACACCTTGAATTATCGAATCAAAAGAATACAAGAGCTTACTGCGATTGATTTCAACAACTTTAATATGAAAGTATACTTATATACTGAATTATTGCTGCTGAACAATGTTGAAGCCTATTATCAGCGTTATATAGATGCTTTAAAAGGAGTATTTTCTCAATAAGTGTTAGAAATAATTAGCAAAGAGGCTGGGATAAACTTGTCCCGGCCTCTTGCAGTTGGTTCACTGCGCTTCAGTCGGACGCTTTCCGCAGGGACTTCGCTTGAGCCTCCTTTGGCTTCGCCATAAGGAGTCTCAGAGCTTGCCGTCATATCCTGCTGGAGTCGCCGCCTTCCGCTCCGTTCACCTTATCGTTGCAATTAAAAGAGAGTTTTAATGCTGATAAATTTTCGTTTTAATAATATAACATTTTCACCTTTTTACACTTTGTACATTTTTCGTAAAATCGATCTCCTTTAAAGTGATGATCACAATTTCGCTGGAGCTCTTCTAAACTTTTTTCCAGTAAGGAAAGGTGCGTTTTCGTTCGCGTAATTTCCGATTCGATTTTTTGGACGTTCATTCGCATCGCCTCCCATTAAAATCATTGATATATGTTCCCCCCGGTTCTTTTAAACTCCTCTGCCTTTTCTCTCAACCCTTTTTCAATCGCTTCTTCCGTATCGAGATTATTTTCTTTTGCATAGTTACGGATATCCTGCGAGATTCTCATGCTGCAAAAATTCGGTCCGCACATGGAACAAAAATGGGCTGTTTTTGCACCTTCTGCAGGTAACGTTTCATCATGATATTCGATTGCCCGTTCAGGGTCTAAAGATAAATTAAACTGATCTCTCCAACGAAATTCAAAACGTGCTTTTGAAAGGGCATCATCCCTTTTTTGAGCTCCTGGATGACCTTTTGCCAAATCTGCAGCGTGGGCGGCAATCTTATATGTAATAACCCCTTCACGAACATCATCTTTATTCGGCAAACCTAAATGTTCTTTTGGTGTTACATAACAAAGCATAGCCGTGCCATACCAGCCAATCATTGCAGCTCCAATTGCAGATGTAATGTGATCATAACCTGGCGCTATATCTGTTGTAAGAGGTCCAAGTGTGTAGAATGGTGCTTCCTGACACACTTCCAGTTGTTTATCCATATTTTCTTTTATCAGGTGCATGGGAACATGCCCAGGTCCCTCGACCATCACTTGCACATCATGCTCCCAGGCGATCTTTGTCAGTTCACCAAGTGTTTCTAATTCTGCAAACTGTGCTTCATCATTCGCATCTGCAATAGATCCTGGACGTAAACCGTCTCCTAAAGAAAATGAAACATCATATGATTTCATTATTTCGCAGATCTCTTCAAAATGCGTATATAAAAAGCTTTCTTTATGGTGGTGTAAACACCATTGAGCCATGATCGATCCTCCACGGGAAACAATTCCTGTTAACCGTTTTGCTGTTAACGGAACATAACGCAAAAGAACACCTGCATGAATTGTGAAATAATCAACACCCTGCTCTGCCTGTTCAATCAACGTATCACGATAAATCTCCCATGTAAGGTCTTCAGCAACGCCATTTACTTTTTCAAGTGCTTGATAAATAGGGACTGTGCCAACTGGAACCGGCGCATTTCGAATAATCCATTCGCGTGTTTTATGAATGTTTTTACCGGTAGATAAATCCATAATATTATCAGCACCCCATCGTGTTGCCCATGTCATCTTTTCAACCTCTTCCTCAATGGAAGATGAAACAGCCGAGTTGCCAATATTTGCGTTAATTTTCACATGAAAATTACGTCCTATGATCATAGGCTCTGATTCGGGATGGTTTATGTTATTAGGAATAATCGCCCGGCCATTTGCGACTTCATCACGCACAAATTCAGGCTTCATATTTTCCCTTAAAGCGATAAATTCCATTTCAGGCGTAATGATTCCCTTCCGCGCATAATGAAGTTGCGTAACATTTTTCCCTTTTTTTGCACGCAGCGGTTTGCGTTTTAGAGCTGGAAAAACATTATGATGGGCACGAGGGTCATTTTTATCTTTGTATCCATTGTCCTCAGGTTTGATTTCTCTGGCTTTATACTCCTCAACATCTGCCCGTTCATGAACCCATGTACTTCGAATAGCAGGAAGACCGTTTGTAATATCAACTGAATGATTCAAATCCGTGTAAGGACCGCTTGTATCATATACCCTTACCGGAGGATTTTTCTCTTCTCCGAAACTGCCGGTTGTCGCACTTAATTCAATTTCCCTCATTGGTACGTTAATGTCAGGTCTCGAACCTTTCACATATACTTTTTTACTACCCGGGAAACTGGACATAATGGAAATGGTTTGTTCGTGTAATGAATTTTTTGACATCATTAATCTCTCCTTTTTTTAAAAAAATTATGGACGAGATTCAGAACACAACCAGTGGAAAAGCTTGCAAAACGATACAAAAAAGCCGGCCCACAAGTGGTGGACCGGCAGATTTTATATGCAGAAGTAGTGTTGTATTGAAGACTGTGCTAACTTCCCCACGCTGGTATGATCCAGATCAGGTCCCAAGAGTCAAGAAACTTCAACGCGTTTCATTCTCAGCCCAGCTTATTGGACTCCCCTAGTTATCGCTATTCAATTTCACTTAGAGTATATATGAGTGCAGGTGAAAATGATAGACCTATTCTGGAATTTCTTTTGAAAGTATTGGAAATGCAACTGCTAAAAGTCTCTCTTAACAGGTCCCCTTTCTTATTTTCTGACCCCTAACTATCAACGAATTTTAAAATGAAAACTTCAGAATATCCCCCCTCGACCTATCCCATTATCTATTGTATGTACCAATAATCCTCAACTAACTAGTAAAAGAGAGTAAAAGGTCAATATTCTCGAAATGCGAAAAAAAACTTTAATATTCTTTTAATTGTGTTATTATGATGGAGAAAGTTCTCGAATCGCGTACTTATCTTAATTAAATAAAGATAATTGGAGGAGATTTCATTGATTAAACCAAGATTACCGTCTCTATTGGAAGTTTGTTGTGTGTTAATGGCATTTTTAGCTGTCGTTTTCTCTTTTACAGCTGTTTTTGATCTGCCTATTCAACTCGCATTATTTGTAGGCTGGTTTATCGTCATTATACTCGGTTTGAAGATAGGTTTTACATATGATTCATTGCAAGAATCGATCATTAAGGGTATTTCAAACGGATTAGAAGCTGTCATTATTTTGATGGCTGTAGGTGCTCTGATTGGTACATGGATTGCTGGCGGCGTTGTTCCGACCATTATCTATTACGGTTTGGACTTCATTCATCCATCCATCTTTTTGCTGGCTACTTTAATTATTTGTGCGTTAACTTCCCTTTCTACAGGAACTTCTTGGGGAACGGTTGGAACAGCTGGGATTGCAATGATGGGAATTGGAGAAGGCCTTGGGTTTCCACTTCCATTAGTAGCAGGTGCAGTTTTGTCCGGTGCTTATTTCGGCGATAAATTGTCACCGCTTTCAGACAGTACGGTACTCGCCGCATCCATGTCGAAAGTCGATGTTATATCCCACGTAAAATCGATGCTGTATTTGGATATCCCGGCATTTTTAATTACTGCGGTTCTTTTTACCATTGCGGGATTCAATTATGGCAGCGGCAGCGTTGACTTAGGCAGGATCGATTCTATTATGGGTGAATTGGATGCTGCGTTTCACATTAGTCCTCTCATGCTGATGCCAATGCTGATTGTTATAGGCTTGTTAGTTTTAAAAAAACCCTCCATCCCCACTATTTCATTTGGAGCATTGGTGGGAGTCGTGTGGGCGGTTCTTTTCCAAGATACTAATTTCGTACCTGCACTTGAAACTGCTTACAGCGGATTTCGTTTGGAGTCGGGTTCCGAATTCATTACCAACCTGCTTAACCGTGGCGGAATCAGCGGAATGCTTGCTTCAATCGCAGTAATCATTCTTGGTTTAGGTATTGGAGGGATGTTAGAAAAAGTTGGTGTATTAACGGTAATCATGAATGCTTTTGTGGATAAAATCCAAAACGCAGGAAGCTTATCCGTATCAACGATTTTTGCCGGCTTATTCACTAACATTTTCGGGTGTGCCATGTACGTCTCTTTAATCCTCACTCCAAAGCTTATGGAGAGCAGCTATGACAAGCTCAACATCGATCGAAGAGTTTTATCGAGAAATACCGAGGTTGGCGGCACGATGACATCAGGTATGGTTCCGTGGTCTGATAACGGGATTTTTATGGCAGGCATACTGGGTGTTTCTACTTTATCCTATCTTCCATTTATGTGGATGAGCTTTGTATCGATCGCACTTGTTATTATTTACGGATACACCGGAAAATTCATTTGGTACACGACCCCTGATGGGAAAGCAACGGATTCAGAAGAAGAACTTAAACAAATGGCTAAATAGCAACAGAAATACATCATGCAGGGAAAGGATGGTTTATAGATGAAAAAAATTCTTCTTATCGGTACGGGCGGCACGATTGCCTCGATTGAGAGCGAGCGAGGTTTGAAACCTGGACTGAGTCCTGAAGACATGATTGGGACTTTGGAGAGCCGCTTCAACTGTCATGTGGATTGTACGGTATCGCTGGATTTAGACAGTACAAACATTTATCCAAACCATTGGATTGAACTGGCGACGATTATTTACAACCGTTACGAGGAATATGATGGCTTTGTTATTACTCATGGTACCGATACGATGGCCTATACTGCGGGAGCTTTGGATTCGATGTTATTACATTTGAACAAGCCTGTTGTGTTGACGGGTTCTCAAATTCCGCTTTCACTGGTGAATTCAGATGGAGAAAGAAACTTAATGGATGCTGTGCATTACGCCTCTGAAGGATTAGCCGGGGTCTATATTGTATTTGACAAGCGTGTAATTAAAGGAACAAGAGCTGTGAAATTAAGAACAAAAAGCAAACATGCTTTTGAAAGCGTTAACTATCCATATGTCGCTTATGTAGATAATTCTTATATCACTTATCATACGAAGCCTGAAGAAATAAGGAAAGACCGCGGGATCGAACTAGAAACCCGGTTATGTCCAGATGTTTTTGTTCTTAAACTTTATCCAGGGATAAATAAGGAGATTTTTCGATTTGTCTCCAGTAATTATAAAGGCATCATTATTGAGTGTTTTGGAAGCGGAGGTATTCCTTTTTACGAAGTGGATTTAACTCAGGAAATTAAAGCGCTGATCCAGTCAGGAGTAGTGGTGGTTCTGACAACTCAATGTTTAGAAGAAGGAATTGACATAGATTTATATGAGGTAGGACGCAAAATTGATCGAAATAATATAGTCATTTCAAATGATATGAATACAGAAGCACTGTTATCGAAGTTAATGATTTATCTTGGGAAATACAACTCAATGGAAGAGGTCGTTCACTATTTCAATCTGGATATCGAAAAAGAGAGCAGCGAATATCTATGTAATTTTGATGTCATGTTTTAAGGATCAACTACTATATTTCAGGAGGTTACATTATGTATAAAGTGAAAACCAGTCGAGTTGAGAAAGATTTCATCGGTGCTAAAGAGATTCCTATGGATGTATATTATGGCATTCAAACCTTACGTGCCTCTGAAAACTTCCCGATTACAGGCTATCGCATCCATGAATCTTTAATCACCTCCGTTTCCATGGTGAAAAAAGCAGCAGCAGAAGCGAATATTTCAACTGGCCGTCTTTCATCCCAGCTGGGAAATGCTATTATAAAAGCATCTACTGAGATCATTAATGGCAAGCACCATGATCAATTCATCGTGGATCCGATACAAGGAGGTGCAGGAACTTCCATAAACATGAATGCGAATGAAGTAATATGTAATCGGGCTTTAGAAATATTGGGACGGGAAAAAGGGGATTACTCCTATCTTAGTCCTAATACCCATGTGAACATGTCCCAATCTACCAATGATGCGTTTCCGACGACTATTCATCTTGCCATCCTTTCACAATTGGACGAGCTGCTGGCCACGATGCGTAAAATGAAAGATGCTTTCATGGAGAAAGCAGTAGAATTCGATTCTGTGATTAAAGTAGGCCGAACCCATCTTCAAGATGCAGTACCTATAAGATTAGGACAAGAATTCGGAAGTTATGAAAGAATGATTGGCAGAGACATTGAACGGATCAACAGCTCCTTTGCAAAGTTATATGAAATCAACTTAGGTGCAACGGCAGTCGGTACAGGGGTGAATGCGGATCCTAATTATGTCAGCGGAGTCGTGCGTAATATTAGTAAAATAAGTGGATATCCTTTAGTGTCTGCAGAAAATTTAGTTGATGCAACAGCTAATACAGATTTATATACTGAAATTTCGGGGCATCTGAAAACCTGCATGCTGAATATGTCCAAGGTGGCGAATGACCTTCGCCTCATGGCTTCCGGGCCTCGGGCAGGGATGAATGAAATCGATCTTCCGCCTCGCCAGCAGGGTTCATCAATCATGCCTGGTAAAGTAAATCCGGTGATGGCAGAAGTCATCAATCAAATTGCTTTTCAAGTGATTGGAAATGATCAAACCATCAGTCTTTCTTCTGAAGCAGGACAGTTACAATTAAATGTAATGGAACCAGTCCTCATCTTTAATTTACTTGAATCCATTAAAATTATGAAAAATGGTTTTGGAGTATTTACAGATCATTGCGTTAAAGGGATTAAGGCAAATGAATCCGTGATGATGAACAATGTAGAGAATAGCATTGGTGTAGTAACCGCCTTAAACCCTTATATTGGGTATGAAAGAGCCTCTGAAATCGCCAGAACAGCGCTTTATACAGGGCAGACGATCAGGAATGTGTGTTTAAAAGAAGGGATACTGACAGATGCAGAATTAAATCGAATCCTGGATCCATATAAAATGACTAGTCCTGGAGTATTAAGTGTGCTTTGATTGGCTTTTTTCTACCAGCCTTTTCGCTCGAACAAAAGCAATGAAATCATTCAGTTCGTCTTTAGTCAAACACTCATCATCCAAATGAATTTCCCATTTTTCATTTTGGTCGAATTGATCTAAATGAATCGTTTTAACATTCATAGGAGACTCGCTGTCCTCAATACGATTTAATAGGTAATCGATTGATGTATCCATGATATCGGCCAATTTAATAAGCGAGTCTAAAGAAGGTTGCCTGTAGCCCGATTCATAACCTGCATATGTACTTTTGGCAATCCCTAATTGATCTGCTGTTTCTTGAAGCGTCCACTTTCTCTCTTTTCGAAGCTGAGTGAGTCTAATTAATTTCATTTGGTAATCCTCCCATTAACTAGTATAGCTTAATTTTGGTTCACACCAAAATTTTTGCTGCTTGTTATGGTAAACTGGACAAAATTCACGTAATGCTTTTGACTCTTATTACTACAAAGGGGTAAAGATCATGAAAAAAATTCTTCTATTATCAACGGGCGGAACGATAGGATGTATACAAACTGATGAAGGGCTTATTCCAGGAATCCCTATAGAGGAATTGATCAGTTACTTGCCGTTAAATGAAGGCGATGTGGAACTAAGTACGGATACAATATTGAATATAGACAGTACAAATATGCAGCCGGAGCACTGGGGAGAAATAGCGAGAGCGGTTTATGATCATTACCATCATTATGACGGCTTTGTCATAACACATGGTACCGATACCTTATCTTATACTTCAGCTGCATTATCTTATTTTTTACCCAATTTACAAAAACCTGTTGTTTTAACCGGATCGATTCAGCCGATCGATGCTCAAAAAACGGACGGTGTCAGAAACTTATCAGATGCAGTTACGTATGCAGCTCAGGGAGCAGCTGGAGTATTTGTGGTGTTTGGCGGCAGAGTGATCCAAGGCACAAGAGCAGTCAAGATGAGAACAGAAAGTTATGACGCCTTCGAAAGCATCAATTACCCATATATTGCTTATATTGAAGGAAATCAAATACAGCAAAATATGGAGCTCCCTGACAAGGTGGCGGGAGAACTAAGATTGGAAACGGAATTATGTACGGATGTTCATTTATTTAAATTGTACCCCGGGGTCAAACCGGAAATTCTGGATTCCATCAAAGATCAATTTAAAGGCGTCATTATCGAAACCTTCGGAAGCGGAGGCCTTCCTTTTTTGGGGCGGGACATCTCCAAAACCGTCCAGAATTTAATCCAGGAAGGCAAAATCATCGTTATCACTACGCAGTGCCTGGAGGAAGGTGCTGACTTATCTCTTTATAAGGTAGGACGGCTGATCGATCAAAGCAAAGTCATTCTATCTAATGATATGAACACAGAAGCTTTGTTAACGAAGCTCATGTGGGCCATGGGAAAAACTTTGAATCTTTCTGAAGTAAAGAAACTCGTAGAAACGCCTATGTAACGTCTATCTTTGTCTGGGGCAGCGTCAGGATTGTACTGACGCTGCCACTTATTAATCGTGCATGATTTCTACCGCTGCTATAACCGGATAGTGATCGGAAGGATACCCTTCCTCCGCCCTGCTGCGGTCAATTTTTGTATCCTTCACCACAATATCCAGTGTGGTAAAAATATAATCAATTGGCGCTCCATCTAAACCGCCCTGAAATCCATGAAACGTTCTGCCAGGAGCTTCCTCCAGTTTTTCAAAGGCATCTTTTAATTTTATGGTTGAACCGTTTAGCGGTATTTGACCTCTGAGAAAACGGACTACCTCATTTTCCAGCTCACTGTTCAAGTCACCCATTAATATAATCGGCAGATTCGTCTTTTCCTGATGCTCTTTTATCTTTTCCCCTATTAAATGAATCCCATTTTCTCTGGCCTTCTGACTAATATGGTCCAAATGAGTGTTGTATACGATGAACTTTTTATCCCGATTTTCGTTCAGTTGAAATACCGCCCATGTGCAAATACGCGGATAGTCACTTTCCCAGCTGATGCTGCCCGGCACTTCCGGTGTCTCAGATAACCAGAACTGTCCATGATCCACTGCCTCGACCCGCTCTCTCTGATAAAAAAGCGCACAAAACTCGTCCTCATTCCCGCCGCGCCTGTCCCCGCCAAGCCAGCCATAGTCACCCAAATCCCGTTCCAGATCTTTAAGCATGTGACGCTTGCCCTCCTGGGTGCCGAAAACGGCCGGTTTATGGCTTTTTATTACTTCAGCCGCTTTTTGAGATCGAAAACGCCAGGCGTTCTCCCCATCCTGAGGAAGATCAACCCGCAGATTAAATGTAAGTATGTTCATTTCTCAGAACCATCCTTTACTTATGTCATCGTTTTCTGTCGCTTAAATTTTATCATAGGAAAACGTATTTATGATAATATGTTGAAAACGAATACATAAACATATATTAATCTGTTATCATCCCATGTCAAAGGAGATTATGATCCTACTATGCAGCGAAATGACTCTCTGGACTTTTTAAAATTCTTTGCCATCTTTTGTGTGGTCAGTATACATACCAGACCGTTTAGCAGCGATTCATCCTATGCTATTAATGGCGAATATATCGATTTATTGATCAATACGTTTTCACGGTTTGCCGTGCCCTTGTTTTTTCTTATCGCCGGCTATTTGATCGGGCAGAAAAAAACCTCCGACAAGCTAACGTTTGCTTACCAAAAGAAATATCTTGTAAAGCTCACGAAAATCCTGCTCGTCTGGACGGCTTTTTATTTTGTCTACGACATTTTTTTGACCATTTTCAAGTCTTATAGAGACAACAAGGATGCGGTGGAAGAGCTTTTTAATCAGCTAAGCAACATCTCTCCTTCCGCCGTTTTTTATGGGCTGGATATCGCAACAGGTTATCAGCTGTGGTATTTAGCCGCGCTGATCTGGGCTGCCCTGTTCCTGTTTCTTGCGATCAGGTTTAATAAAGTCGGGCTTCTGTTCCTTGCAGCTCTTGTCCTGCACACGATCGGCCTGTTCGGACAGTCGTACTCGGTTTTTCTGGAATCCCCTCTGCTGCTTGAAACAAGGGATCCCTTCTTTTTCAGCTTGTTATACGTCACACTCGGCTACTGGATCTCCCAGCAGCATGCCGGCAAGGAAGTAAGGGTCTCCATGCCTGTCATCATCACTTCCATTCTATTTTTCTCCTTCTTGCAAATCGGGGAAAATGTGATGCTCATCGAAACGTACGGGGCAGAGATCGGCGGCAATTACTTTATCTTTACCCTCCCTGCATCTGTCGCCATTTTGTTTCTCGCGTTAAAGCAGCCGGATCTAAACGTCCCACTTCTAAATAAAATCGGCGCAAACTCAGTAGGGATCTATGTCATTCACCCATTTTTTATCAGTCTCATCGACCAGATCATTTCTTTTCTTCATATGGAGGAGGTTCAAGAAACCCTGGCTTGGAACCTGTTGTATACGCCCTTTATATTTGTGATTTCTTATGCTGGGTATAGTTTATTGCAGAGGATGAAACCTAAATAAATTTTCTTTAATACGTAAAAACTCCGGATAGGGAAGTCTATCCGGAGTTTTAATAATTGAGTAAGCTAAGCACTCGTTAACTTGAGCCATTGTTCACGATTTTTTCTAACTCATCAATTCTTTTTTCAAGCTCTTTTACATTATTCCTATTATTCGACACAGTCGTAAAAGCAATTATACCGAAATTGAATCCCATAATCCCAAAAATAAACCCCATTATTGCGAAAACATCCATATAATCCCCCCTAGTTTATATCCATTACCGCTAAATATAGTGTTTACCCAGTATCCAATTTCACATTTAGGAATATTTCAGTCAATCCCCTCATGGCTTGTTGTCCCAATAAAGTCATTGTTATCTTTATCAAAACTAAGAAAACGAAAACTTTCTCTCTTTAATAAATTTTATATGACTCTATTCTTATGCACAATCTTACTCTAGTAAACTTGCATACTATATTAATATCTTTTGAGAACATCTCAAGGGAAAACCAAACGAAGGTAAGGAGATTGTATATGTGTCAGTTTGAAGAGAATCATTTTGGACAAATGAAAGCTTGTGAATGTAATTGCAAAAGAAAAGAAGAGAAACCGTGTCCATGCAGACGAGAGAGTAGTCAATGTCAGTGTGGTGGTAAGGATGCAGGCTATCATGATCTTTGGGGCTGTAAAGACATTAGTTCATGCTGCAAAAAATCCTGTAATCCATGCGCGGGCGGTTGCAGTTCTTGCAGTGCATGCTGCCAAGCTCCATGTGAAGCAGTACGTGTTAATATCAGGGTCTTCAATGAGAGCACATTATTTTACACCATAACACAGGGGGACAAATTCCTAGAGAAGGCCGTTTCTTTTAGTGCGTTTGGAATTGATTTTCTAAGCACCTTTCCTTTTACTTCCGCGAGAACGATTTCCGGGGTAATCAGAGCGGATGGAACGATTTATTCCGGAGAAGGTTTCAGAGTATCTCACCAGAAAGGAACTGCTTCCTACACCATTACCTTTGATCGGCCATTTGGAGTAGTGGACCAAAATAAAGCTCCTGTTATTATTATAATTGATGAACCAGTCAACGTTGGGTTCGGTCTTCCTGGAAGTTCCTTTGGTGAAACTGTAGTTGAATTTATTTCAGGAAGGATCGACAGAGCAGGAAATATCCAGTCTGGAACCAGATTACCAAACGGTCAATATGCTTTCAACGTAATATCTGACCCAAATAATCCAGGATTATTTCGAGTTCAGCTTAAGCCTGAATTAAAACCCAAAAATGTCAGTACCGGCCCCTATAGCGGCAGCAGCATCACAGTACTAGAGCTTCCTCAATCCGGGTGCTGCTATTGTCAGCCAGGTTTCGGAGAACTAGTGACTGGAAAGGGCGCAGCCTTTGTTTCAGATGATAATGAGGGCTTCGATTACGTAACCTATGAAGAAACTACGCTAAGAAGAAGATATACGCCTTTGCCGGTTAGTTTCAAGGTCCTGATCAGTAGAGAAGAATAATCTGCAAAATTGCTGCTGATAATATGTCCATTACTTTTATAATATAGAAGAAGATGAACGTCTTCTTTTTTCTGTATTATATCAAAATTCTTACCAAAAACCGTGTCGTGAAGGTCACAATGGGCTCTGTTAAAGTTTAATATAAACATTATAAAAAAGAACTTCCGATTTTTAGGAAGTTCTTTTTTTGATTTATTATCTTACTCAACAAATGCATCCGTTAGTTATACACAATGACTTACATTTTAATTTGGAAAAAATGATGTGCCTATAAGTCAAGGTTTCTTACCTTTTCGTTCTAAAAGTATAGGTGCTATGTTTAGGAGGATAGAAAAAATTGTCAAAAGCCATAATGCCCTTTCCATAATGGGTACTACATCCAATAAAGCTCCCCAATCTTCCACTTCTACCCAATCCGACACTAGACTGTATTCTGCACAAAGTGTTAAGGCTGTAAATGATAAACCCAGCGCCATGGCAAGCTTATAATCCTTTCCTGCCATATACATATAAAGATTTATACTAGTTGCTACTATTGCAATAACCCCAAACATTACCCACATAACTTTACCTCCAACTACTTTTAATTAGTACCAATACTCATGCGTTTTATTTTAACATTAATTTCCTTTTATGTAACAGAGAAAAAAGCATCCCTTCATAAAGGAATGCTTCCCGTTAATTAAACATTTATTACCTTGTTCATTCTAAAAATAAATTTAAAACGAAAGGGTATATGTATTGATAAGTGAGAATAAAAAAAGCAATTAAACCTACTACGGATATTAAAAACACCCTACCTTTTTTAATCCTTAACTGTACAAAAGCAGATACCAACACAAGAATTATAAAAATTCCAATCATTGAACCCCAAACCAAATTATAAATTTGGTCTTGTCCGGGGTCTGGTGCAGCAATGCTAAGCATTGGACTTATACCGACTAGAGCTACCAATATGAATATCAATCCGTGTACCAAATATACTGCTACCTTAAACAATAAAACTACCTACTCTCTCCAGTCTCGAAAGTTAGTAAAACAATCCTTATTCCCTTAAGTGGACCGTTTGTTGAACAAAAACTAAACAATTTTCTGCTTGTATTTTACCTTAAGAATACTTTATCCTTTTTGCACTAACCTGTCGAATAGCACAAGAAGCGACTGCTCTTATTGAACATTCTCTCCCGTTAGTTAAAAAGGTTAGAGTTAAAAAAATTTTCTGCTAGCATATTCATCTTGCCTGGCTTCTCGACAACAGTCCAATGACCGCAATTTTTAATTTCAGTTAATTTTGCATGAGGTATGTATTTTATTATTAATTCATTAATTTTTGCTGGTGTTAAAATATCATGACTTCCCTGTGCGACTAATATTGGTATTGTTGATAATTTATGGACTTTGTTTTCTAAGTTATAGTTCTTTTTTATATCATCTGCTATTAATTTATTCACAATGCTATTTATGCTTGACTTCTCTTTCCTATTTAAACTATCGCTTGAAAATACATAGTATGGGTCCAGAATATTTAAAATATCTTCATAAGTTCCAGAACCTTTTTTCACTTTTTTATCTAACTTAAAGAGTTTTATTTTATCCTTTAGGGAGATTTTTTTAAAAAGTTCTTTCTCAAAAATTTTATATCCTTTTTCCGTAACTCCTATGGCAGCAGTTAGAAGGATTTTATTAACTCTTTCCGGGTATGTTGTTGCATAAAGTAAAGCTAGCATTGAACCCCATGACTCGCCGAATAAGTTCATTTTTTCCAACTTCAATTCTTTGCGTAATAATTCTAATGTCTTTACTTCATCTTTCATTGAATATTTATTATTTTTAGCGTGTTCTGATTTACCGCATCCCCTTTGATCATATAAAACCAATTTGAATTTTTGGGCTAATGGTAAAACGTGAGGAAGAAAAAATTGATGCTCACTTCCAGGACCCCCATGAAGGAAGACAATAGCTTCTCCGTCACCAATAATATTTATATGCAGTTTTAGACCATCTATATTAACAGAAATTAGTGACTTTAATTCATTGTCCATGTTTACCTCCAAATACTAACCTGCTTCGTTTGTTCAATAAGGACTTCAACAAAAAAGGGGGTTAATCCTTCCTGAATCAACGCACCCGTTAGTAAAATAATTATTCTTTAGATTTGAAGTATATAATCTCTGGGTCGCCCTCATCTAAGTTTTCAACTCTCCCACTTTGAATGAAACCATTTGAATCAAATACTCTCTGCATACTAATGTTAGAACGATTAGTGGAAGAAAAGACTTTGGTAGTAGGAGACTTACTCATCATATAATCCAATAGTAAACTTGCAAATCCCTTTCGTCTGTTAGATGGTGAAATTATAACGAGTGATATAAAAGCGCAATCAAAGAAATTTGTTTCGTAGATTAAGAAACCTACTATATCCTTATCATTTTTGGCAATTATACAATTTCCAAGCTCAATAGATGTCTTAAAATAGTTTAATCTGCTCGTATTGCCAGTGATTTCACTATCTATGCCCACTATTTTGTCTAAATCATCAAGTTTAGCATTACGAACAGTCTTCATCATTCTTTCCCCTTTTTATTTCATTCTGGAACTAGTCCTGCTAATTATTTTGCTTGAGTTGCTGAACTTAGGAAGCTCTTATTGAACAATCGCTCCCGTTAGTTTGAGTGATAATCTTCACAATTTTTTCACCTTAACACAATCTAATCCCTTTATATGTAGGGGCAAATCAAAAAGACGCCTTCTTACTAAAGAAAAGCGACTTTTTCTTAAATAAAAAAAGCTGATATTAACTGGTATTATTCAATTAAGAATCCTCAAATGTTAGTAAGCAAGGAGTATAATCCTTCTTGTCCATTATAGTAGTGTATCCCGCTTCATGCCGGTGGGCTACGACTTTTTGGCGATCATTGGATGAGAAACTTGATTCATTAGTTATTCCTCGTCGGCAGAGGGGCCGTAGATGCCCGGCACCGGAATATCGAGAAGCCGCAAATAAACCCCGAGTTGCGCTCGGTGATGAACCATGTGGCTTAATCCGAAGGTGCGGAACGCGGTCGCCCGCGGCTCTCGGAGGATGATACGGTCGCCGTGGCGCAGAATCCATTCCTCGCCGAGCGCTTTCTCTTCGCATTCGGTGAGCAGCTTTTCCAACTTGCTGACGTTTATATCGAACTCCTCCAGCACGTCAGCGCGTTTTTCCAAAGGCTCCCGCCTCAGCGGCACGGTTGAAAGATCGAACTCCGGGTACTGCAAAATCGCGACTTGCCAGTTTAGCAGGTTGACCAGGTGCGTGGCCAGCCCGCCAAGTGTCATCGATTTCTCATGCGGTTTCCACAACATTTGGTCTTCGGGCAATCGTTCCAGAATGCGGCGAGTAGTAGACAGTTCATGCGATGCGTCGCCGACGATCAGTTTTTTGACCATAAATTCCATTCCTCCCTTAATGGTAATAGCAATTAACTTATTCTTTTTTAATATTCTTTATCAGGATGAACTTTTCCTTTAAATATAATTATTCATCTTTTAATTTGAATTTGTTACATCTGCTCAACTTCGTATCGAAAGCCACCTTCCATAAGTTCCGCATCTCCAAAGCCATTCTAACGGTCCATATTTAAAATATTTAAGCCAATACGAAGAAGCTATCACTTGCAATATCACTACAAGGAGACATGTAATCGTTGCAGTCGTGTATGGAATTACCTTATTAACTGGAATAAACATTGCAATGATAATCAGGATAATGGTTTGACCAATATAATTTGTAAACGCCATTCGTCCGAATGCATTTAATGGTGATAACATTCTCCCGAAAAGGGGTTCGAGCAAAACAAGAAAACTGACGTAACAAACAGAGAAAACCGGAGCAAATGCTAAGGACAATTCTGTAAATTCATAAAAGGCAACATTCGAATCGATTTGTGCTTCCGATAACTCATATCCTTCCATACGTTTTACCGATCCATTGTCAGGTGCTTGTTGCCAAAGAAAAACGGCTAGTATACTAGTTGCAACAAATGAAATAACAGCAACCATAGTCCACGTTTTTCTATTTTTTATACAATATTCAAATACACGATATTGCCCAAACGCCAGACCCAATAGTATAAAGGGGAAAATAGCCAAGAATTTATTCCCTATAAAACTCGCTATAATTATCCCTGCTATACCTACCATTAGGTTAATTTGTTTTGGAGCCTTATCAAGAAAAAAAACAGGAAGCCCCATAATTGCATAGATTAGCAAGGTTTCTTCAGGATATATTAGATGATGTAATACTCCTACTACAAATAAAACCAACATACGACGAATAAAAAGGGCAGATGAATGGTCACTTTTTTCTTTCGCCCGGGATAAGAAAATCCAAAATCCTAATCCGAGCAAAAAGGAAAATATAGCGTAAAAGCGTCCTTCAACAAACAAATACAAGAAACGCTGAACCAAAATATCTTGTTGCGTTCCTGATAAATTAACGTTTGTTCTCCAAAGAGCAAGCACATTAACAAAAGGAAGCCCAATCAAGGCAAACCCTCTAATTAAATCAATCACATTCATTCGTTCCTTATTTATTGTTGGGTTCATTATTAATCTTCCCTTTCTTAATCCACATAGGGTTCCAATATCATTATTCAAAAAAGTTTCTTACCTCGCTCGCCGTTCGCGCATCCAAACAAGCGCGACCATGGCGACGTTGACGGCGACGAGGATGAGCAGGGACGCATCTCCCGTTTCAGTGGAACGGTCCAGGGCGTATACCTTGCCACCCGCCATGAGCGTGTTGACGGTGCCCATCATGACGTTGTTGGCGACGTGGAACGCGATTGACGCCTCGATGCCGCGGCTGATGATCGTCATTAGCCCTGTCGAGACACCGATCACGAATAAGTATCCAAATAACCAAGGGTCGAACGCACCGTGCATCACCGCGAAGTGAAGGCTGGAGACCCCGATCCCGAGGAATAAGGCCGGGCGGACTGAACGCACCCACGACGCAGCGGCCGGCATTACGGCGCTTCGATACATCAGTTCTTCACCAGCGGACTGTAAAGGAGTGGTCAAGAAGGTGATCACCAGCATGGCAATCGTTGTGCCAGTGAAACCAAAGGTCGACCATCCCGGGGCCTCAGGTGCGACCAACGCTATCACAACGATCCCGACGCCCACCAGCACTGCCGCCACGATCAGGTACTGTACTAAGCGTCGTGTGTCGAATGTTCGTGGTGAGCTGATCAGGCTGCGCCACGGCACTTTGGCGATCCAGACGAGGAGCAAGATCGACAGTACACCTGTAGCGGCTATGCTCACGTTGGCGGCGAGAAACTTCAACGGTGTTAAGGTGGGTGACATAGGATCTGCGCTGCCCTCAATGAGACCAACGACCTGGTAGAGCAAGACCTGCAGGACCACCATCAAAAGCGACGGCACAACGATGACTGCGAGTGGCTTCCACCAGCTCATACGGAGGTGCGCACCAAACGGTTTGGTGCTGTCGACGTTCTTAAATGATCCACCTTCAGCTGCAGCATTTTCCATTTTAAATCTTTTTTCTTTTGACATAGTATCCATCCTCCGATTTATTAATTTCCAGCGTTTAATTTATTTTCCCAGTGCTGCCAATTGGAAGTTTAAGTTCTATTTCTCAGTATAGTCCGCCTCTATTTCTCTTAAAGAAACAGAAGTTTACTTTCTGATAAACTTTCTGAAAAGTTGTTAATATCCTGGTAAGGTTTATGTGCTACGATATTTACCGAGGTGGATAAAAATGGAGAATTCAGAAATTTTAATAGTGGATGATGAAAAATCAATCGTAAAATTAATCGAAACCGTTCTTAGAAAAGAAGGATTTACTCATATACATGCAGCTTATACTGCAGAAGAAGCGCTTGAGTGCGTTTCCCGTAACCCCATTGAGATCATAGTGCTTGATGTCATGCTTCCTGGACAGAGCGGTTTCACTATTTGCCCGAAAATCAGAGAAATCTCCAATGCTTATATTCTCTTTTTGACAGCACGCGTCTCCGACCTTGATGTACTGACAGGGTTTGCGATCGGCGGGGACGATTATATTACCAAGCCCTTCAACCCGCTTGAAATCGCGGCGAGGATTAAGGCAAGGCTCAGGCGTCAGGCTCCTTCTCCTTCCTTAAAAGAGACTGGCAGAAAGCATGATTTCGGGCATTTTATCCTGGATGAAGAAGCAGGGGAATTGATCGTCGAGGGCAAAGCCGTGCAGACGCCTGCCCAGGTATTTCTCCTGCTGCAGTATCTGTGCGAGCATCCGAATACCGTCATTTCTAAGACGAAGATGCTTGATGCTGTATGGGGCTTTGACAGCTTTGTGGATGACAATACCGTTACTGTACACATTCGAAGAATTCGGGAAAGAATCGAGAAAGATCCGAGCCAGCCTGAACTGCTTGTGACCGTGCGTGGGCTGGGCTACAAGCTGATCAAGGAGAAAAAGGGTTGAAGTCACTCCGTCGGAGGCTGGCTCTTCACTTCTCACTTCAGTTCATTTCCATCATTGTGTTAGTCGGGATTATTTCTTTGGTGCTAATATTTGTGCTTCTGACGCATTTAAACAGAGAAGCAATGAAGCAAAACTTCCCAGCCGGCGCCCTTGAAAACATTGCAATTGATACGAAGATCGAGGAAAATAAGGCAACCATCAGCGATGCGTGGAAACAACAGCTCAAAGAACGGAATCTCTGGGTGCAGGTTGTTGATATGGAAGGAGACGTCATCGGGTCAGAAAATACACCTGAACTCCTGCCTGACTCATACTCAGTCAGCGAGATTCTCCAGATTGAAAAAACGAACCATTATGAAGGTTTCTATGTCTACTCCCAAGTCGACACCACCTTTAAAGAGCCATATTTTTATATGCTCGGATATGACAACAATGAGCGGGAAAGCCTCCAGCACTGGTTTTCATTGTATTCAAGCAACGGCAGGATCTCCGGTGAAAATCTTATGAAGCTGGAAAGGGAATTGGAGAAAGTGGAAGGCACCATCCATGTAGTAAACCAGGAAGGGAAAGTTATTCAGTCGACTGGGTCTGAAATGATGAAAGAATACTACAAACCGTTGGATGTACTTGTCAGAACAAAGTCACCAGGAAAATTCGAAACCAGCACAACGATATACATTGATCCGAAATCTGGTCTTACTTGGATTCTGCATACACCCAAGCAAGGTGAAGAGCCAGTGGCCTTCTCCATTCTTTCCGAAATGATAAGGCTCATCATAATCCTCGCAGTTGTCCTGCTCACATTAACGTTAGGCATTTCCTTCTGGCAGGGCTTAAGGTACAGCCAGCCCCTCCTTCTCTTCACGAGCTGGCTTGAAAGGATGGGCTACGAAAAGTACGGGGAAGTACTGACAGAAAAAGAGCGCAAAAAAGTCTTTAAGAAAAATGGGAAGGTGCGCCTGAGGTACAAGCTTTACAAAGAAGTAATCGGTGCTTTTTACGATATGGCCGAAAAGCTTTCTGCTGCTGACAAGGAAAGAGATCAGCTGGAAAGTACGCGTGAAGAGTGGATGACCGGCATTTCCCATGATCTAAGGACACCCCTTTCCACTATCCAGGGCTATGCCTATTTGCTTGAAAGCGGACAGTACCGCTGGACAGAAGAAGAGCTTCAGGACATGGGGAGGTTTATCACGGAAAAAGGAGATTATATGACGGCCCTCATTGAGGACTTCTCCCTTGCCTTCCAGCTCAAAAACCAGTCGCTCCCCCATCAGCTGAAGCCTGCGGATCTGAATAAACTTGTGCGTGGCATTATGCTTAAATTTATCAATGACCTCACTCTTGAGGATGTTTCCTTCAACTATGAAGGCACAGATTCAGCTGTTTTCATACAAGCAGATATACGCTGGTTTGAGCGAATGCTCGATAACCTTATCTATAACTGCATCAAGCATAACCCAAAGGGCACATGCGTCACCGCTTCAGTCAGCAGACAGGGGGAATCAGCCATTGTCAATATCTCTGACAACGGTGCGGGAATGGACCAAGAAACGGTCCAGCATCTTTTTGAACGCTACTACCGCGGCACAAACACAGACGAGCAGACAGAAGGCGCAGGTCTGGGCATGAGCATCGCCCGCGCCATCGCCGAGCTCCATGGCGGCAGCATTCATGTGTCTTCTGTTAAAAACCGGGGTACTATCTTCCGGCTTGAATTTCCTTTGGAAAAGGATTTGGAGAACGAAGGCCAGTTGGAAGGGTAGACCTAGGCAACTGAAAAACACGGTTGGATTTTACATCCGACCGTGTTTTTTGTTATTGACCTGGTAGAACTTGATCGTGTCCATTAAACCTGTTCGTCCCCTACTGCCCCTTTAGTTTAACAAGGGATACAGATTCCATATATGTATAAAACATTTAAAATTTTACCAATTTTTTTATGTTATAGTTATTGAAGAAATGATCTACTGTGAACCCTGTACATTAATTGTCGTTTTACCATCCAAACAAAAATGGAGTGTGAGATGAAATGAATTGGTACAAGAAATCGAACTGGATTTTCAATTATTCTAAATGGAGAATCGCATTTAGAAGTTTATGCGTAACTATTGGTGGGTTAATTGGGGTGACGATTTTAAATCCCGGCTATATGCCCCCAGTCTATGGAGTGTTGACTGTATTCGTGTTTTTTCTGGTCTTAAACGTTGTTCTTGTGATGTTTAACCTGATCCATGATAAAGACGAAAGCATTCCAAAAAAAAGCATTTTCTAAAAGGATTAATAACTTTACACAGAAATATCTCTCATGTTCAAACCTTTCACAATCATTTATTTTAAATTAATTCTGAATTACTAAATCTGCTTGTTCCATTGGTGAAACTATTTTCATATAATGATCTTCTGCCTTCCAGTATCTCTTTTCAAACTTTCCAATGTTGTTCCGTGTACCAATACTTTCACGATTAAATCTTTTTTCTCTTGAACACTCCAAATAGATCATAAAATCGTAGAAATGTCTCCACTCTTTTCTTTGTAAAAATACTCCCTCAATTATTATTAGACAAGTATCAGGTACTATGACTTTCTGTGATTTTTGTGTATCAGAACTATAATCATAAGTTAGAAGGTCGAGTTCATTAATTTTTTTTAGTCTTTTGAATAAATTCTCTTTTAGCCATTCAACATCCCATTGCAAACTATAATACTCATACCACTCTTCATTACCAGTGTTATAACGCCTTTTTCTCTCTACAATGTAATCGTCTATGTGCAAAATACAAATCAAAATACTTTTGTCATGAATATATTGTTTAATGTTTCTTACAAATGTTGTTTTACCAGAACGGCTTAATCCATCTATTCCAAGTACAACCTTTTGACCTCTTTCAACTTTCGTGATTTTTTTCAAAAAATTTAGTATGTTAGCTTCCAAGCCATTCCCTCCCTTTTCTCCTATTTCTGTTTCAATTAAAAACCCCCTTTTTTCAATATTTCACCTAAATACAGGCATTACCAATAACTCAACCGCTTTTATAAAATTGATTGTTCTTTTCACAGTCAGCGTCATAGTCCAAGTTGAGTAACTGCTTCACCAAATGTTACTTATTAAGCGAATTATCAATCTTGGTATAAACATTAAGATGTTCCAAACGACCTCACCAATTAGTTCAATTAGGGTATCTTTAAAACCGTCTCTATTTCTTTTTTTATTTTTCATCTTCTAGCTCCCTATTAATTAATCTTTCTGAATTATTCTGATTTGGAATAATTAATTTAAATTCTTTAGGAACTACCTGTTTCTTCTTATGCTATCCTGCCCCGTGAGAGGTAATCCTTTAATCGATTTGATAATCATAGTTGTCGGAAATCTCCTTGCCTTGTATAAAGAGTAATATCGATCTGAAACCTCTTCACTTACTGCATCTAAATTGGCTGAAACATCACTTTCAATGACGGACTCAATTGTAAATCCTGCTCTTATTAACTCGTTTATATAAGTTGCCATCTTTCTTTTTGGAATTACAACTGGAGCCTCTTCTCCCTTAAAGTTCGGGTATTTTGTTACCCCTTCATTCTGATATGCACCTTCAAGATAGATTTGCCCATTTTGGCTTTTCAAATGAGCATATAAAGGATGATCCCAACTAAATATGAAGGAACCACCTGGCTTCAAATATGAATGGATAAGTTCAAACGTAGCTGAAAGTTTTGTAGTCCAGCCAATAGCGTAAATCGAGTAAACTACGTCAAAATATTGCTGAGGTATTCCAATATCATCCTCCATTGGCGAGCAGAATAAATTGGCTTCTAGACCCTTGAGCGTTTCTTTTGCTGTTTTTAATTGAGCCTCTGATAAATCAATACCCCATAGTTCGCTGGCACCCTTACCCGCCATGTATTTTAATGAATGACCGCTTCCACAACCAATATCAAGAACTTTTTTATTTATAATTCCATCAAATAGTCGTAACTCATCTTCAGTTTGTGCAAAAGGACCATAACTAGGTAATGCATCCTTCCCGTTAAAATGATGCGCTACTTTATCCCAGCTTTTTTTGTTTTGGTTAAGAATATCAGTGGACATTCTAATTCCCCCATCTATAAGGTCATGACCGTTTTTCAATAAGTAAAAGAGAGTTTAAAATCCTTTATTGATAGTCAATACTTGCACCCGTTTGTTTAAGTACATTTATTCAAGAATATCCATGTTCTAACTTTCCGAAAACCAACGGAGTGCTTTTTGTTCCATCTCACTTACGAAATTCTTTTTTGCCGGACTGTATTCCCTTGTAGTTTCGTACCGTTGAGCTAAGTCTTCTTTGAAACGACTGTACTTATCTACTTCTTTAGGATGAGTCCTCAGATAGTCTCGAAAAATTAAATGCCGTTCAATCTCAGGGTTATCAAATTGATAAAAATGAATATGATGAGTTCTACTATCCCCGCCTTTTCTAAATAACCTTCTACCTGTAATCCCCCATTCCCCAGCTACGTCATATCCGAAAAATCTCATTCGATTATTGAAGATATCAACCTTCTCTAAGTCTTTAACAATACACATCATATCGATTACAGTTTTGCCTTCATTCCAGGAACTGAAGTACTCCCAAAATGCTCACACTTTATTATGTTCTCGCAAAATATTGTTTTAAGAAACTCCGCCTCAGTCTGAAACATTCGAACCCAACCATTATTATAATCTGTAAGTCGAATTTTCATTTTGTTGTATTTCACCTCTATAATTCCTGTTTATACTAAAGTACATAAGAATTCTTATTGCACTATCATGCTCCTTTAGTTTAACATTAATTTCCTTTTTACTGACAAAGAAAAAAGCATCCCTTATTGAAGAAATGCTACCGATTATTTAATAAGCTATCTGTATTTTCAGCAATTCTTTTTAATTCTTCAGCACGAGAGATTATAAATTTTTCCATATATTTTTCCAAAAATAACTTGTCAGCTATCATGCCAAAAATGCTAAAGGGGGATCCATATTCAAAAGTGTCTATCATTAGAGTTTCTCCAGTCTCTTCAACAAATTGATGTGTATGAGTGAAGGAACTGAACGCTCCTTTTTGCATTATATCTATAAACTCGTTGGGTTCTCGTTAGCTCAACATACACATTTTTAGATTTTTCTTTTTTCAAAAATACTTTTAACAAACTCTTCCTTGAAATCAGTGTATTCATTTACTCCTTTTGATGAGTTTTTTAGATATTCCATCTTTATATCTAAATACTTTTTTCTGGCGGTTTCATTTGAATTTAGATAATCTCTAAAGAAAACCAGATTTACCCATAGTTCTTTCTGATATTCAACCAAGTGAATAAAATGTGTCTTTTCTTCGTATGTATCATCAGTAAACTTTGCCAATACAATTTCTCCAGGTCTCTCTACTTTCAATCTCAAGAAACCTATTTTACTGAAATCTTTAAGGAAGGATTCATCAACCTTACTCAAGTCATCAACACCTACTAATATATCTATTACTGGTTTTGCTGACATACCCTTAATTGCTGTACTGCCAATATGCTGAATGCGATTTTCTTCGAAGTTTGTGTATTCCGCTATTTCTTTTTTCACTCTAATAAATTCTTCGCGCCATTCAGGTGTGTAATCCACTAATCTTACTTCATCCCTTTTAAGTCCTAATTTCAAAATTATCCCTCCAGAAGAATAACGATAGTTTACTTAACCCCTATTAAACAAACCTGCCCTGCCCCGTTAGGCGAAAGAAGCAGCTACTCTAATTGAGCTATAATTGTTACGGTTATCTCTTCTTTATAGTAAAAACCACTATAAGGTTTACTAAGGTACCAACGACCAGTGAAACAGAAAAGTAAATACTTATAATTGCTATACCGAAACCTCCACTAATCACATCCAAAGATGCAAGTATTAAAGGAACTATAAAGACTAAAATTGCTAATAAAATAAGTATAACAATTGGTAGAAATCTTTTTGAATAAGGAACTTTCATTGTCCAATAAACAGAAGCTATTATTAGTAACAGTGGCAATAAAAATTCAACGACCATCCATACTCCTCTT
Organism: Jeotgalibacillus sp. S-D1; assembly: GCF_004358665.1. Taxonomy (GTDB): domain Bacteria; phylum Bacillota; class Bacilli; order Bacillales; family Jeotgalibacillaceae; genus Jeotgalibacillus. The sequence continues at coordinate 501,403 of NZ_SMZR01000002.1, forward strand.
TTCAACCATATTTTCCCGTATATTGCTGAATTCCTTAGACTCTACTGCTCCTTTATTTTCAAGTTGTACACAAGTGTTACACATTACTCTTCAACTAAGCTTTCCCGTTAACTGAACCATGGTAGCTATCGCACCAGTTAGTTTAATATGGGCGTAAATCACGCCTCACGCTGTTCTGTTGTTGTATTTTTTAATTATGGTTACTAAAATGGCAATAAAAAAAGCAATAATACTATTTATTAATAAAAAGTATGCTACTTGTAACCCGTAAAAGATTGCGAAAGGATCATGAATAACCAAAAGTGCTGCTGCACCACCAATCCCCCCAAATGAAGCTGCTAATAATAAGATTGTAAAAGCAGCAAAGTAAAGATTTCTCTTTTTTTTGTAGGAAATAACTGCAATAATATTTGCAGCCGCAATAAAAAAAACCATAAGAAATATTAAAAAACCACTCATTTAACTACCCCCTAAGAACGTTTTTCCATCAAATTAAAACCCATCTATCTCTTATGTAATGCATAATTTTTCAATGCCCCTTTATTTTAACATTAATTCCCTTTTCGTTGACAAAGAAAAAAGCATCCCTTTTTGAAGGAATGCGCCCATTTGCTAAAGATTAAATCTCTATTTTTTTATTATTGTTGATAGTAATAATGACAAGTGAAAGTAAATATTAGAAGCAACAAAGCCGTATGCTGAAATTATAATGACATCTAATTGATAGGTATTTTGAATGAAAATAATAAGAAAAATAACGCCAACAAGGACACCAACTAATGAATAAAAACCTAATCCAACAAAGTATTTTGCCCATTTTGACTTTCTTGTAACACCAGCAATTAACCTATCAATAAAGATTGAAAGAGGTAAACCAACCAGAAAATAAATTGGACCAGCATAAATAACGACAAAAATAAACGTCTCTATAAAACCAAAATAATAAACATTAGGTTCCCTTTGAGAACTCGGCACATAAGAAATCCAAGAGTAACTGGTCGCAAATATAATCACTGATATTGCTATTGCTAAAAGCCTTTTCATCGTTCCACATCCCTTTAAAAATAAAACATGATTCATTATGCTGTTAAACGATACTGCTTGTTTAGCTTAACATTAATTCCCTTTTCGTTGACAAAGAAAAATGCATTCCTTATTGAAGGAATGCATCTGTTAGTGCCACAATGTACTGCAGTTATATATTAAGAATGGAATGATTGAGTTCAATCCTCATTCTAAAATGGTTCATTATTCTTATTTGTTCTTCAGTTAGCTGTTCTTTATCCCAATACATGTGCATTAAACTGTATTCAAATATTTCTTTTAATTTAATAAATAGAGGAAGTTTATCTGCCATATCTGAGGAGAGTTCATTCTCCTCTTGATAACCTTCAATGATTGCTTTCGTAATACTTCGTCCATATTCTCCGATGTTACCTCCACCTACAAACGAATATTCCAACGCACTGTATATGGGAACTGCTAAGTCAAATATATAAAAATGCTTCTCACAATCTTGAAAATCAATCATGGTCAAATTCAAGCCTTTATCAACGAGAATATTTTCTAAACATAAATCACCGTGTAACAACCCATAATTTGATTTATGTTTAGGGATTGTTTTTATAGTGGATAAAACCTCTTCAGCAATATCTCTAATAACAGATTCCTCTTCCGGTATATATTTAAGAAAGGCATATTCCTCGTTATCATGCCAATCATTGATCGATCTACTTTCATGTACTTCTTCAAACTTTTTGGACAAACGATGCAATTTACCAATTTTCCGACCTACTTCTTTTAATACCTCTGCATCCCACTGATTCCTTGATAGGTGTTCACCAGGTGCCGATTTATAAAGAACAGCTAAGATTTCATTTTGTTCCAGCGTTATCTTTTCTACAACATTACCATTTATAGAAGCAATTGTCGGCGAGACACCAAATCCTTCTTTAAATAAGAAATCCGTATAATGAACTTCTTCTAATTGCTCATCAAAGCTTTTGTAGTTTGTAATCCTTGCAAAGTAAACACCTTCTTCAGCAGTGCATCGAAACATCTCATCTGTTACAGATTCAACTTTAATTAACTCCACTGGATATATTCTGTTAAGCAGTTCACGTATCTTATGTATGTTCATATATGTTAGATATTTCTTGTATATAAATAATAGCGGTAAAATGTATAGAACAACGAGCCCTATTGCAATTGCCAGTAACATTATAATAAACATATCCATTAGATCACCTCGTTTTTAAAAATCCCATCTGACGCTCACTCTGGACTATGCGTTGTATAAATTCGCCTCTTTATTTTAACATTAAATTCCTTTTCATTCGTAAAGAAATAAGCATACATTATTCGTTAGATCTTGAAAGAGGTAATAGCGGTGAACCAAAAGGCGTTTTTGTTTGGAACAATTATTAATGTAAAAGTTTGCAACCACTGTCCATTTCAAACGTAAGTAATGTATGGACTTAGGAATAGGGAGGTGTAAGGATGAAGCAGCTTTATATTAAGCAGAAAGTATTCAGTCTTAATGGGAGCTTTACTGTAAAGGATCAGGAGGAGAAGGATGTCTATTATGTGGAGGGTAGTTTTATGCAACTTCCAAAGACTTTCTCCATTATGAATACGGCTAGAAATGAAGTAGCACTCATTACGAAAAAGACGTTCAGCTTTTTACCAAAGTTTTTTGTTGAAGTAGATGGTCGAGAGGTATTAACCATACAGAAGGAATTTTCTTTTTTAAAAGCACAATATTCTATTGATGCGGCAGGCATTACAGTAAACGGCAATTGGTGGGATATGGATTTTCAAGTTTTACAGCATGGTAAAATCGCAGGCCAGGTGAGCAAAGAATGGTTAAGCTGGGGGGATAGCTATAAGATTCAAATAGCAGATGAAGAGATGGAAACCCTCATGATTGCACTCGTTGTGGCAATCGATTGTGTGAAAGCTGATCAGGCAGCAGCTTCCTCAGCCCCATAGACGAAAGTTATTGTGTGCAAAGAGAATGTCCCTATTCTAAGGACATTCTTTTTGGTGTGCAGAATCCTTTTTACTAAAGAAACAAAAGTTGGGTGCACAAATAATTGGTCAAAGAAAGGTGGATAGTTTTACCTTTGGTTACATGAGGACAGTTAAGATTACCCCCATTGGCAACTATAAATTTACTATTGCCTCAGTGCAACATTGTTCCGGATATATAGGTTGTTTTCTTCGCCGAAACAAAGGTTGCAGCTTACAAAAAGGTTTCTATAGACCCACACAGGGTTCACTTGGTAGGATAAATAGCGTTACTCTTTTTGGATTATAGATTGATAATGGTGGTGTACAAAATGGATACTCGTTTTAAACAGGCCAGATTCGCAACCTGGATTGGCATTATTTTAAATATACTTTTAACCATACTGAAGGGTGTTGTCGGGTGGATTTCCGGCAGTCGGGCACTAATCGCAGATGCCGCACACTCAGCTTCTGATGTGGCAGGATCCTTTGCTGTTTTGATGGGGCTTCGGACGGCGCAAAAGCCGCCGGATGAAGAGCATCCGTATGGCCATGGAAAAGCAGAAAATATCGCAAGCTTTATTGTTGCGATTCTATTAATTGTTGTAGGGATTGAAATTGCCATTTCTTCCTCCCAGGTGTTTTTCGGTGAACCCCCTGTCTCCCCTGGCAATATTGCGTTAGTAGCGATCGCTATTTCCCTTGTTGCAAAGGAATTAATGTTTCAATATAAGTTCAGGCTGGCAAAAAGAATTGACTCCTCCGCTCTATTAGCAGAAGCCTGGCATCACCGTTCAGATGCTCTTTCCTCTGTCGCTGCCTTCATCGGTGTAGCAGGAGCGATTATCGGTGACAGCTTCAATTATCCGATCCTGGTCTATTTAGACCCTATCGCTGGTATTGCCGTTTCCCTGCTGGTCATTAAAGTAGGCTATTCCCTGGCGAAGGAGTCCAGCTTAATTATGATGGAGCAGGTGCTTGAAACAGATAAAACAAGCCCTTTTATAAAAACCGCTTCAGCCATTACAGGGGTGGAAAGAGTCGACGAGCTGCTGGCACGGACACACGGCCATTATATTGTCATTGATATTAAAGTAGGCGTTGATCCTCAATTAACAGTGGAAGAGGGCCATTTGATTTCAAAAGAGGTCAAAAAAACGCTGCTCGAGAAGCATCGGGAGATCAAGAAAGTGTTTGTGCATGTTAATCCGTATAATGCCGATGAGTGATGGACCAAGTAACTAAATCCATTTTGGTAGTCAATTGGAAAAAAGGGTACTTCAGGGCAAAATGAGCCGTTGGAGTATCCTTTTCGTATTTCCTCCTAAGCTTCTTCATCCCCCAATCCAGACATGAGGTTAAAGAAACCTTACTTTGGAGCCAGATATATACACCGTTGATTTTTTTCCTAATACGCAAAACTCCGGATAGACACTGCTACCCGGAGTTTTTTATTTTATCATTCGCAAGCCCAGCCGTCTTTATCACGATCCATACTTGGCTGATAATCAGCATGATCGGAAGAAACTCCACCTGGGTGGACAGTTCTTAAGTCTGTACAATTCTGGAATTTACGCCCTGCACCTGTGTCAGCAGACGCCGTAGATGATTCAGAAACAGAACTTGTTGCAGCAACTGCAGCAGCTTCTTTAGCTGTAGTCAATTCAGTTTCTAATGACTCCACATTCTCTTCAAGGGTCGCCACTTTTTCTTCTAAGTTTTCAATCAATGAATCTTTTCCTTTATTTTTATCCATAAGTGAATCGTATTCCTTTTTATTTGAATCCAGTTTCTCTTGCAAAGGTGCCAGCTTACCCTTTGCCTCTTCCAGCTCCAATTCATAATCCGCTTCTATCTTTTGAGAATCTTCTACTTGAGACATTAAATCACTATTTACATTTTCTAATTTTACTGCCTTTTCTTCTAATTCAATTATTGATTTCTCATCCGAATTCGTAACAGAGATCGCTAACAAAACGATTGATAATCCAAGGAGAATACCTGCGCTAATGCCGTGTTGTAAATGGTACGGTTTCTTTTTCATGATTAATCTGGCAAAATAAATAACCCCAATTGTCAAAAATCCAATTAAAGCTAAAGTGAATAGTATGTCCACCGGTCTGCTCCTTAATATTACATGTATTTTCCACAGGTATGTGCTACTGAAGACATGTCCAAAAATAGTTAATGACTGAAATTTTTGTTTTACATCCCCCTAATTTAACCTTAATTAATACTTTGAATTCCATTATAATACATTAAGAGTAAAATTGTAACAAATTTTTACTAATATGTAATATTAATAATTAATTAACAAAAACATTTTTCGACCACATAAAAAGCCTTAAGAAATGCTTCTAAAAAGCATTTCTTAAGGCTTTTAAGGTGAACTACTTACCTAAATCAAATGGACATCTATAGTATCGGAAACCTTCCAGTTTATTTTTTAAAATTCATTAACCCCTCACTGTATTTCCTCCCAAGCTTCTCCACTCCCCAATGCAAAAGAAACGACGGCGCCCAGGGGCTGCAGGTATATTTTCTGTTCCACTTATTCACCCGCATGATTCGTTCGAAGACTGTGAGATGCAGCTTATTTAAAAACACCGTAAGACAGTAGATGGAATACAATTTGAAACGGATGAAATAATGAATGGACTTTTTCCTTTGGGATTTATTTGTTTCATAATACTGTTTGAAATCCTCAAAGCTTTTTGGCGGCATGACTTTTTTCAGGTAGCCGAGGCTTAAAAAGCGCAGGCTGCTTGCTGCTCCGCCTACCTTCTCAATACCAAACGCTTCCCGCGGCACCCCTTTTTCTTCTGCAATTCTTCTCGGGATAGGTCTGTCATATTCCTCTCTGATTGACCATGGGGCCATTTGGTCTGAATTTGAAATTTGGTGGACATCCCGATGATTAAGTACACCAATGAAAGGAATGGGTATCTGCTGGTAGCCGACACGTAATCGAAATTCGGTCTTTGCCGTATCCGGAAAAAAGGAGCGTATGATGTCTTCTCCAGCCGTTTGACAGTTTCGATCCCATATTTTATCTCCGTGAACCCCGCTTAACAGAAGTTTACCCTCCAGCTCTTTTTCTGCGGCAGCGAAAAAGATGGAGGTCCCTAACTCCCCTCCTGCTACAAATTCTTCTGAGCAGTTCGTCTTCAAATAATCAAGTTCATGCTTTTCATGAATTGTTTCGTATCCGAGTGCCAAAACGGCTTCTTTGCCGCTGTCGGATCTGTTTTTTCTTTTGGATTCAAACACCACAGCCTCGGTGCAGCCTATTTCTCTCCCTAAAGCGGCGCAGGCAACCGAATCATAGCCATTTGAGCTGAATACGATTGGTGAATAGCGAACGTTTCGCTCTGAGCTTGCCGCATTTTGCGCAAGTGACTTTAAAACTTCCGAAAGATAGCCTTTGTAATCGTGATAATCAGAAAATGATGGGGGCAGAGGCTTGGAAACCTTGGTTATATCAAGATTCTGATTAATGCTGAGATTCAAAAAGTAGTGGATATGAACAGTATTGCTGTCACTCAAGGGAATGTGATCACGATATTTTTTTATCCCATCAGAAATACTTAGGAAGTCATTTTCATAATCTAGATAATTGATGCTTAATGAAGATCCAGATGCTTCCAGAACAAATGCAAGAGAGTTGGAAAACCACAGAGTGTCCTCTTTTTTTTGGAATACAGGCATTCTGTTGTATGAGAAGGCGTGCAAACAACAAGCGTATCACCGGTTATCGCTGCCCCGCTCCCCATAACCGTCTCAGCATGATCAAAATCTCCCTGATCAAATTCACCATTCCAGGTGCCCTCTATAAAAAAGCGGGCGTTTGCTTCCACCCATTTTCCATGTGAAACCTCAATCAGCGGTTGATCCTTCTCCATTTTTAAACACCAGGAAAGCTTAGGGAGGTCTTCATGCATGTGAAAATTAAATTTCATCATAACCCGCTCCTTACAAGCTGATTAAACAAGCTACTGTTATCTTATTGCGTAATGTATCAGACATGTATCCGGCAAGAAATTCACTCCGGATTTTTTTAAAAGATGCGGGAAGTGATGCAAATTCCGGTTAATTTCCACCTGCCAGTTCGTTTTTCGGGCAAAATATAGTATAATAAAAGGTACGTTTTTTTGATTATTAAAGGTGGTAGGTATGCGATGAGTTTTCAGTCTCAATCATTTACGAACGGGATGGAACAGCTGGAGAACAAGCTTTTTCAACAGTTTGTGCCGTCCAATCAACAAGACGAACGCCTGATTCAAAAAGGGCTTTTTTTATATAGACAGGGTACGGTGTACGATGGAGGCTATGATCAGTCGATGAATATGCTGCGTGCAAAGGTGCGCGATGTGTATCAGGTCAATGTCCGCATCTCACTTGATCCTTCAAAATCAAGCAGCTGCAGCTGTCCTGACGAGCAATGGTGCCGTCACCGAATGGCTGTGTTTTTTAAGTTTTATCAGCAGACCTCAAGTGTGAGCCAATGGATATCAAAATGGCGAAACCAGAAGCCTTCGATGATGCAGGTCAACAAAACGCCTGAATCATGGAAAGCAACGGTTGAGCAGTCGATTTCACATCTGCAATACAGCCATATTTCTGAACAGCCATTTTTGTTTGACCATTATATTAAGAACGCACAATTAACGATTCAAAAGCATACGCCAATGGAAAAAGAGTGGAAGCCGCTGTATGAGCTTCATACAATGTTTTGGTTATTTGTTTATTTATCACAGGGTGTGAAATCCTACGATGAAGCACTCCTTGGAAATGAAGACGTGATTGATCATTTAGCGCATATTTTAGAAAGCATGGAAGATGCGATGTCTGATCTCGCGGTATATGCACGTCCCTTTGCCTTTGACCCGTTCCTGGAAGATCTTCGAACCGGGTCTCATCTTTTGCTTGGGGAGCTTTCTTCTTCCACTTCTTATGCTGCTTACTCCCTGCTGTGGTTTCAGCTATTCACCTCGAAGGCATGGCGGGAACGGGAGCTTGAACGCATTACAGCGGTTGAGGAAGAAACCGATGAAATCCTGTTTGCCCGTACAGGTCTTGCCCTGCTGTTAATGAAGAGCGACCTGTGGAAGGAGCAATTCCGTCTATCCCCTCCATCTGTTGTACCGCACGCTGTACGGTGGATGGAATGGATGCTGTGGGATGACCGAATGGAAGCAGCCGTAACGATTTTAAAGGAGCTTCCAAAAAAGGTTCCGGGCTATTTGGCCTTGTTTATAACGGATTCAGAGAAACGATCCTTTTCAACCTGGCTAATCCGCAAGCTTGAGTCAGGAAAGCTTCGCATGCAATCGCCCGACTCGACGATCGCTGTGTATGAAGCTTTGCTGCCTTATAGTGCAAGACATTTGGGATCACTGCTTTTAGACGCAGGAAAGTATAAAGAATGGGTTGAGCTCGTTCACTGGATTGAGTTCTCGCCTGAAGAGCTCGAGCTTGCAGGCTTTAAACAGCTGATTGATAAACGGCCGGAGTTTGCCGTGCCTTTGCTTCATCAGTGGATTGAGTCCCTGATTGCTGGAAGGCAGCGCGAGACCTATCGCAAAGCGGTCAGCTATTTAAAGAAGCTGAAAAAGATTTACCAGCAAAGCAACCAGTCGCAAAAATGGGAGCATTACTTCCAGGCGACTTTAAACCAGCATAAACGGCTGCGCGCGTTTCACGAAGAATGCAAAAGGGGGAAACTGATTCATGTGGAAGAGTGACAATCAACTGATTGACGTAACACCATTGACTGACGGTCATTTTTCCCTTCGCGTCATCAGTGAGGATGGCGAGCCGCTTTTGCCCAACACCTGGCAGAAGCAGCTTTTATTGTGGCATAAAGAAAGCTATCACGGCACCATGACAAAGCAGCATCCACAGGCGCCTGACCGAAGCGTTATCCTGGACAGCTGGGCCATTTTAACCCTGTTTGCGCAGCCGAGCTTTCACGGGCGCATCGAATGGGACTTTTCGCCCTCTGCACAATTCTACTATGATGCCGCTCCTCTCTTATTTGAATGGATAACAGAAGGCAAATGGCTGGATGAATGGCATCATAAGGATTCAGCCAATGGTGACCAGTTCACCATGACGCTGAGCGATGATTTCTGGACAGAGTGGCTCGATATGACCAATGCAGAATCCGATTCACTGGATGGAGAAGCCATAGGTCAGGTAAATGAATGGTATCAGCAGGCAATCACCTACTTTTTTGAACATCATCACCGAAGCCAGGGGCTGGCAAAAAGAATTTTTAATGAAAACCATGCCCTAACGGCAGAGGATTTAGCGACTTACTTTGATGAAGAAAAATGGGCCGACTGGGTGCAGGAAAAAGACCTGACCCATCCTTACCGGTTCGGGATCCGCTTTGAAGAGCCGATGTCTGAGGACGGCTTATGGACGATGCAGCCATTTTTACGCGATCAGCGCCGGGCAGACTGGATCTATGATTTGAAGCTTTCCCTTCCGCTGGAACGCTCGCTTCCCGACAGGTGGAAAAAGGAAAAGGATCAAATTGAACGCGAGCTGTCCAGATGGGTGCGCCTGATTCCGTATTTAAAAGATGAAGGCATCTGGCAGACAGAAATGGCAGAAGAACGCGCCTGGCTGTTTTTAACAGAAGGAAGCCAGAAGCTGTTGGCACTGGATGTTGAAATCCTGCTGCCTTCATGGTGGAAGTCAATTCAGCAATCCAATATTACACTAAAGGCGGCCGTTAAAGGCGACCGCAGCTACCGTCCATCCTTTGTTGGGCTTGATGCGCTGGTCGATTACGACTGGAAGGTATCGATTAACGGCAGTGACATGAGCGATGAAGAGTTTGAAGCGCTAGTCAGTGAAAAAAGACGCTTTATACAAATCAACGGCGACTGGGTGGCGCTGGACCCTGCTTTAATTGCCCGCATTCAGCAGGCTATGTCCGCTGCAAAAAAACAGGGCATCCGCATGCGCGATTTGCTGGAGCAGGAACTTGATCATGCAGAAGGCATTGACGATCTCCATGATGAAGCCGATGATTTACACATTCAATATGAACTGAACCGTTCCATGAAATCCATGCTGAATTCATTAAGCGATGTCGGTCAAATCCCGCTCGTTGAACCTCCTTCAGGTCTTGAAGGAACACTCCGTCCCTATCAGCAGCAGGGCTACAGCTGGCTGACATTTTTGCGCTCCAACCGTTTTGGAGCCTGTTTAGCGGATGATATGGGTCTTGGCAAAACAATTCAGCTGATCAGCTATATGCTCCATGTGAAGGATAAGGAAAAGCTTGAGGCACCATTTTTAATCGTGTGTCCAACCTCTGTTCTTGGAAACTGGCAGCGTGAAATCGAGCGCTTCGCCCCTTCCCTTTCACTGCATCTGCACTACGGACCAAGCAGAGCAAAGGGTAAAAGCTTCAGCCGTGCAATTGAAAAAAAGGACGTCGTTCTTACCTCCTATGGGCTCTGCCATGCTGACCAGGAGGAGCTCTCGTCCATTCAATGGGCTTCTGTTGCGCTTGATGAGGCTCAAAATATTAAAAATCCGCACACCAAGCAATCACGTGCGATCCGCCAGCTGCAAGGACAGCACCATATTGCCTTAACCGGTACACCAATGGAAAACAGGCTGTCTGAGCTATGGGCAATATTTGATTTTATCAATCACGGCTACCTTGGTTCCCTTTCAACGTTCCGCCAGCATTATGTAGTGCCGATTGAACGGGACAGCTCAGAAGCCTTAACGAAAAAGCTGCAGGGTCGGATACGTCCTTTTCTTCTCAGACGGACCAAAAACGATCCTGCAGTCGGCTTAAACCTGCCTGCAAAAATCGAGCAGAAGGAATTCTGCCCACTAACAACTGAGCAGGCTTCCCTTTATGAGCAGCTGGTGAAAGAAACACTCGAAAAAATACCAACCCTAAGCGGCATTGAACGCAAAGGAATGGTGCTGCAGATGTTAAATCGCCTCAAGCAGCTATGCGACCACCCGGCTCTTTTCCTCCGGGAAATCGATCCGGAGCTTGAGATGATTGTGGACCGTTCCGAAAAAATGCTAAAGCTTATGGATTTGGCAGAGCAGATCATGGAAGCGAAAGAAGCAACCATCATCTTTACCCAGTACATTTCAATGGGGAATATGATCAAGCAGGTGCTTGAAAAGCAATACGGCGTAAAGGTTCCATTTTTAAATGGCTCCACACCGAAAAATCGCCGTGATGAAATGGTCGAACAATTTCAAAATGGACAATTTCCAATCTTTATCTTATCGCTTAAAGCGGGCGGCACCGGTTTAACGCTTACCGCAGCCAATCACGTTATTCACTATGACCGCTGGTGGAATCCTGCGGTTGAAAACCAGGCAACAGACCGCGCTTACCGAATTGGCCAAACGCGTTTTGTGCATGTTCATAAATTTATCAGCTCAGGTACGATTGAAGAAAAAATCGACCTTATGCTAGAGAAAAAACAATCGCTAAATGAAGAAATTATAAAAGGCGACCAGTGGATCACCGAGCTTTCCAATCAGGAGCTTGAAGATTTATTAGTGCTGTCACCTTAAAAAGAGCCCCGGTCAGGGAATGACTGGGGCTTTAAGTATGTGGAGCAGAGCCTGGCAGCCGGGGAGGATGACCAGATTCAGCGGAATGGATGGTCTTGCGGAGTGGGTACTGCGCCATTGTTATTAAGAGGAATGAGTGGAATGGAACGGTATATTATTGAATGGTTTCTACATGAAGAGTTTCTGCGACTGCGGAAAAAGATGAAGATGATTCTGGGGAGCGTTTCGGTTCCAGAAAGCGGACGGATTCAGCCACAACTTCCGTCATGTACTGCCGCTTCCCTTCTTTTTCAAATGATCTTGTCTGAATTCTGCCAGTGACACCAACTAGCGAGCCCTTTGTGCAATACTGGGAAGTCGTTTCTGCCGTCCTGTTCCAGATCGTGCAACGTACAAAATCAGCTTCCTGCTCACCCAGTTGATTTTTAAACGGACGGTTGACCGCTACAGTCACAGACAGAACATGCTTTCCATTGCCGATTTCCCGAAGATCCGGATCCCGTGTCAGCCGCCCAACCAGCGTAACTTGATTGATCATGATGTGCCTCCTTTCTTTAAGGTAAGCTCATCATACCTGATGGTTTCAGCTCTGTAAAAGCGGCACTTTCGCGTTTTGATGGCTATCAGCGGAGGTGAAATGCTGTTTTTGTTAGCTATTAATTATATTTTTCAAAATATGCTTTGTCGAAAAATAGGTAAGATCCGTATTTTCAATTGTTTCTCCCCTTCTCACAAATTTGAATATGTTATAATAAGTAAACAACCCAACCGAAGGGGGCTTTAGGATGAAAACGTTTAAGCTGGTAAAGCTTCAAATTGTCGAAAATGATTCCATACGTGACTTTAACCTGGTTGACGGTCTGATTATCAATAAAGAGGATGAAAAACAAACATGGATTCTGGAGGCTTTTTTACCAGCCGAAAAAATTGATTTCTTCAAACGAATCCAGCAGAACCGTGAAGATCTGGAGGTTCGTGCGGTCATTTCAAGTGAACGCAATGATCCAGCATCCCTATTCGCCCATGTCCATGACGTTCGTCAAATCGGCGACAAAATGAGCGTCCTGTTCACCGGCCACCTCCGCAACCAGCGAAACGAATACGCAGAAGAACTTCTCGACCACCTGGTTTCAGGTTCCGACTTAGAGGGCACGGACCTCGTTCATGCCTTCAAGGAGCAAATGAAAGCCAAGCCGCGGCTGAAGAAGGTATAAAGGATATATCAGAGCCTAACCGTAAAACCGTTAGGCTCTTTTTTAGTACATTAAAAAATAATTTGCAAGGGGTGAAATGACAGTGGTTGAGTTAACGAACAAAACAAAAGCCTTCTTGTTTGCATATAACCTTTTCGCTAAAGATGAAATCCAGCAGATTCAGCTGCAGCACCGCCTGAATTTAACCGAAGCATTTGGTATTAAAGAAGGAATGAGTGTACTGGAAATCGGCTGTGGACAAGGTGATACAACGGCAGCATTAGCGGATGCAGCAGGACAAACCGGCAAGGTAATCGCTCTAGATAGTGCCAGTCGTCATTATGGGGCACCAAAGACATTAGGACAAGCAACAGACAAGATAAAAAGTTCTGTATTGGGCGACCGTATTACCTTCCATTTTGAAATGGATGTCGAATTATTTGAATCAAGTGAACAATTTGATGTTGCTGTGCTTTCTCATAGCTCATGGTATTTTCAAAGACCTGAAGATTTACTCCTTTCTTTTAAGAAATTACGCAAAATAGCAAAAAGCATTTGCATCGCAGAGTGGGATATTGATTTTACTCATCTTTCACAGCGGTCTCATTTTTGTGCAGCGTCCATTTTGGCATTGCACTCAAATTTCGTGAAAAATGATGGAAACATTCAAAACCTGTTTCACAAAAACCAGATTCGCCAACTACTTAATCAGGCAGGTTTTCAAATCGAAACAGAAGGGATCGTTGATGCTACCTATTTACAGGATGCACAGTGGGAAATGAGTTATGCCAATAGCATTCGAAAAGAATTCGCCAACGTCCCGCCGATGATTCAAACCCTCGCAACCACCTATTATGAACTGATGAATGGATCAAATGAAAATGAGCGGTCATTAAACAGTTTTATTTTACGTGCAAAGTAGTTTAAATCGCATACAAAAAAGAGGTCCCCTTATCAAGATGTGGGACCTCTTTTGTTTATATAGCTTAGTCTTTTTAAATATCTTTTTTACCCTTAATATATCGAGACCAATTAAGTTTTAGTGGCGGTACTTAGATGGACGGGGTGGTGGACGGGAAATGTAGAAGGTCGGCTGGGAAATGTAGAACGCGCGGCGCGAAGTGTAGAAGGTCCGGTTTGAAGGGTAGAACTTCTCGCCCGGGCTGTAGAATATTCTAGATAAGGTGTAGAACTTGTGCGCAGCACGTAGGAAAAGACAAACCAGCTTCCAAGCAAGTTGATCCAGCTGAAACTTGTTTAAGTGGTGAGACCCAGATGGCGGGGTTTTTGGGAAATGTAGAAGGTCGACCGGGAAATGTAGAACTCCCGGAGTGAAGTGTAGAAGTTCCAGTTTGAAAGGTAGAAGCTCACGCTCGGGCTGTAGAATGTCCGATTTAAAATGTAGAACTCCAAGCCCGCACAAGCACCAACACCAATTTTTACAATTCCTTAATAATCCATTAATACTGTATAAATAATCAGCCGTTATGATAAAGGTACAACATTTAGGAAATGGATCATCAGTACAACAACAGGAGGGCAAGCATATGCGTATAAAATTTAAATGGCACCAATTTTGGTATTTCAACTACAATTTTTTACTCGAAGGCACTCAAAAAAACTGGACACGATCGTTCCTAATGAAAAAATCGAATTATCACGGCGTTAAACTGATGCATTTAATTTAATTTAATTATAATAAGCCCTGGCTGCACATGAGCCAGGGCTTTTGTATGTAAGAGAGGATGGCTCCCCCCTCGAGTTTTTATTACTCGTCTTTTTTGTCTTTGTCTTCACGATCAACGTTATCTTCAACGGCATCTTCTTTGTTATCGCCATTCATGTCATTCATGTCGTTGTTGTCGTCATTCGTGTTGTTTTCGCCATTGTCATACGTATCAATGTTCCCGTTGTTATCCATTTCGTTACGGTCACGGTCGATGTCATTTTCTGTATCGTTTACAGCATCGTCCATCATTGATTCGTTGTTGTCGTTTGCATTGTCGTCATTCATGTTACAGCCAACCATTAGGGCAGCAGCAAGCATAGAACCAGTTGCAATTTTCACAAATTTATTCATTTGATTCCACTCCTTTCGAATTTTGATGACCTGATACCGGTCTTCAGGTAGTTTCTCCAGAGAAAGGAGGATTATGTACTTTTATTTGGAGATAATAAAAAACGAAAGCAGGGCAAGAAGCCATTGCTTTCGTTTTTACGGGTTTATTTAAGGGCAAACATAATTTCTGCTTCGCAGACTGTTTGACCGTCTACTGTAGCGGTTGCTTTTCCTTTGCCAACCGGGCCTTTAATGCGAACAATTTCCACTTCGAGACGAAGCTGATCGCCTGGCTTGACTTGACGTTTGAAACGGCAATTATCAATGCCGGTAAAAAAGGCAAGCTTGCCTTTATGCTCTTCCTGCATCAGCATGGCGACTCCGCCTGTTTGCGCTAATGCTTCTACAATTAAAACGCCTGGCATTACCGGATAGTCCGGGAAATGGCCATTGAAAAACTCTTCGTTTGCCGTTACATTTTTAATGCCAACAGCGCGCTTGCCTTCTTCAATTTCCACAATTTTGTCAATAAGTAAAAATGGATAACGATGTGGAATGATTTCTTTAATTTGCTGTAAATCCAACATGCCGTCTTCCCCCTGTTAAGTCTATTCTGTATCTTGTTTTACAATATCAATAATATGGGTCCATGTTTCTTTTTTCAAGGCATCCTGCGGTTTTCCATCGCCAATTATGCCATAGCCGACCATGAGGCCGATTGTTAAGCTGCCCGCTGCTAAAGCAAGCACAATGATCACGCGTAAAAGAATCGGGAATAGGCGCACCTGCACCCATCTTGGTCTACTGCTACCTTTTTCTTCCGGACCCTGTACTGGGGCTGCTTTTTGCTCTTTCTTTGACGAGCTGTTTTCATTCATCTTTAAAACTCCTTTAACGCATTCCGTTTACAAGACCGGACATTTGGTCTGAAATGGAGATTGCTCTTGAGTGAAATTGATAATTGCGCTGCACTTCCATCATATCAGTAAAGGCTTTTGACAGATCTACATTGGATTGCTCAAGTGAGCCCTGCTCCAGACCGATTTGATTGCGAAGAGCTCCCTCAGCCTGCACCAGCACATCACCGCGCTCTGCACCTAATTCATCCAGATTATCCGGAAGTCCCAGGTACACACTGGATACACGCTCCATCAACTGAGGACGCTGAATGGTCACAATCCCGAGCTCCGCCTGCTGCTCGTTGCCATTCGCACTTACCAAAAGAGTGCCATTTTGAGTTAAGCGTATATTGTCAACCGGACCCTCAAATGTAATGGCTTCATCATTTTGATTTAACAGGGCATTTCCCTGACCGTCAACAAGCATTACTTCATTATCATTGACCGGAGAGAAATAAAAAGCGCCGGCACGGGTAAAGTTCTGCTTTTGGATGCCTTCATCGCCCTGTACCAGTACTTTAAAGTATTGATTTTGTGCTGTAAATCCAAAATCCAATGGCCGATCGGTCCGCTTTAGGCTTCCCTGCTGTCCATCAAGCTGAATTTGGGCTATTTTGGCCCCGTTTCCAAGCCGGATGCCAGGCGGGGATTGCCGAATGGCATTGTCCCCCCGCTGGTTTTGAAACTCCTGCGTCAGCAGCGATGAAAAGGAAGCAGTGCTTTGTTTGTAGCCGTCAGTATTTGAATTCGCTATATTATGTGAAATGACGTCCAGCTGCTTTTGGAGCTGTCCCATCGTATTAGTGGCTGTAACTAAATTTCGAATCAATGTGATGCTCCTCACTTTCTGCTCTCTGCAGGATTATCCGTTCACGCGTCCAACTTCATTTACCGTTTTCTCCATGCTTCGATCGTAGGACTGGAGCACCTTTTGGTTGGCTTCAAATGCACGGTATGAGGACATTAAATCTGTCATCGTGCGGGCGCTGTCCACATTTGAGCGCTCAAGGGCACCCTGCTGGATCACAAATGGCTGGTCAGCCTGTCCAAATGCATCCGCCAGCTCTGCATCCTCGGGTGCTTTGAACAAGCCGTTCCCTTCATGCACCAGCGATTGTGGATCGTCTGAATAGGAGATGCCCAATCGTGCAGTTTCCCGGTCTCCAGTTATAATCCGGCCATCTTCTTCAAGCTTGAACTGGTCACTTTCCAATTCGATGCGGCTGCCCGTTGCATTCAGCACATAATGGCCGTCAGCTGTTGTTAAAAATCCTTGGGCGTCAAGTGTAAAATTGCCATTTCGGGTGAATCTCACTTCGCCGTCCGTCCCTTGAACAGTGAAAAAAACAGCGCCTTGTTTACCTGTTTCTTCGTTGACCGGCATGGTCCCCTGAACAATTGCCATGTCCGTTGCGAGACCGGTTTCCCGGACGTCACCCTGAGTGAAGAGGGGGAGGGTTTCCTGCATATATACACCTGTGTTCAAAGCGCCGACGATTGGCGTGTTACCCATACCCTGTTTGTGTTTGAACGGGGTCTTTGCATCGCCAAGACTGGATAGCAGCATGTCGGGAAATGCTCTCATTGATGACTGGTCCGCCTTGAAACCAGGTGTATTCATATTGGACATATTGTTTGTCAACAGCTCGGTTTGACGCTGCTGAGCGATCATGCCGGTTGCTGCCGTATAAAACCCTCTGAACATTCCGTCACCTCTTTATCAGGAAATCATTTCTTCTTTCAACCTATTATACCTGTATTCTTTCAGGATGTGCATGGCTATTCGGGATGGTTTTCGTTTATCCGACATTTGACGGACATACGAAAGCCACCCGGCCGGCCAAAATGCTGCTTATCCTAATTTACGGTAAGGAATTTTGTCGATGTGCTCAAGCATTACACCTGTTCCAATTGCTACGCAGTCCATTGGATTTTCTGCTACAAAAACAGGCACCTTAAGCTCTGCTGCAAGCAGCTGGTCAATGCCGTGAAGAAGGGCTCCGCCACCTGTCAGGATAACGCCGCGGTCGATAATATCTGCTGATAATTCAGGCGGTGTTTTCTCCAGCACGTTTCTTGCTGCCTGAACAATTACAGAAATGGATTCACGAAGGGCTCCTTCGACTTCACCTGATGTGATTGAAATCGTGCGAGGGAGGCCGCTTACCATATCACGCCCGCGAATATCCATTTGCTCATGGCGTGAATCCGGGAATACCGTCGCAATATTTATTTTAATCGCTTCAGCTGTCCGTTCGCCGATGAGCAATTTATATTCTTTTTTTACATAGTTTAATATTTCTGCATCAAACTGATCGCCGGCCATTTTAATTGAAGAAGAAGTTACGATGTCGCCCATGGATAAAACCGCTACATCGGTTGTGCCTCCGCCAATATCAACAACCATATTGCCGCTTGGCTGGAAAATGTCCATTCCTGCCCCTATTGCTGCCACCTTCGGCTCTTCTTCGAGGAAGATTCTTTTACCGCCGCTTTTTTCTGCTGCCTCGCGAATCGCTTTTTGCTCAACGCTTGTAATATTTGTCGGACAGCAAATCAAAATGCGAGGCTTTGATAAGAACCCTTTTACATTCAACTTGTTAATAAAATGCTTCAGCATGGCTTCTGTCACATCAAAATCCGCGATAACCCCGTCTTTCAGCGGCCGGATCGCGACGATGTTGCCGGGTGTTCTCCCCACCATGTTACGCGCTTCTTCCCCCACTGCAAGAACACGGTTGGTATTTTTATCAATCGCCACTACTGATGGCTCGTTTAACACAATTCCTTTTCCTTTTACATGGATCAATAGGTTGGCAGTACCAAGGTCAATTCCAATATCTTTTGCAAACATTTCTTCTATTTGCTCCCTTCTTCTTTTCCCAGACGGCAAAACTCGATCTTATTTCCTAACTTTAATGGCTTCCGATCAGCTTCTATATGTATGTAATGCGTGACCAGATAGGGCTCACCGCATATTTTACGCACGCAAGCATAGTCCAATAAGTATATATTACCACAACAAAGACAAGAGGTCATGAACCAAACAGATGTTTGATTCATAACCTCTTATCCTTTGTATTTCTCCTTGGTTGCTTGCCCGCCCCGTAGATGTCTAATCGATTTATGATAGTCTAGAATATGTTTAACTTCGTTGGCTAATGCCGGATTAAGTTCAGGCAGTCGCTCGGTCAGATCCTTGTGCACGGTGCTCTTCGACACACCAAAGGTTTTGGCAGTGACGCGTACGGTTTGTCTCGTCTCCACAATATGCTTACCAACCAAGAGCGTTCTCTCCCTGATGTAGTCGTGCAATGCTCCGGCCTCCCACAGGGGATCACAATCCAGGGGAGTGACCCCCTCCATTTGTCCCATTATATGCAGGCAAGTACGGGGGCTATGCGAACTTTTTGAAAGAATTGTGAATTCGTTTTCTTTCCCATTTAATCCGCTGCCAAAGGCTTGAAATCCCTTCAGCAAAAAGGCTTACTTCTTTACCAGCAGCCAGACAAAATAAGGTGCCCCGATAACTGCCACTACCACACCTGCCGGAATGCCGTTTGGTTCGATACTGTTCCGTCCGATCGTGTCAGCGGTCAGCAGCAGCCAGCCGCCAATCAGCATCGCTAATGGAATAAACAGCTGATTACGCGGGCCGACAAGAGATTTCGCAATATGCGGGGCCATTAACCCAACGAATGCGATGCCGCCTGTTACGGACACAGCTGAAGCGGCAAGCGCTACAGCTGCGATCATCAGCACAATCCGTTCCCGGTTAACGCCAATTCCCACCCCGATCGCAACCGGTTCACTCAGGTTTAATATATTCAGCCTCTGCCCCTTGTATAATACAAACGGCACCAGGATCAAGAGCCATGGCAGAAGAGCATAGACAAACGGCCAGCTTGTTCCCCAGACGTTGCCTGCCAGCCACTGGGCAATGAAATCAACTTTTTCACGCTCAGCAGATGAAATCAAGACAATCATCAAGCCTGATAAAGCCATCGAGAACCCCACCCCGATCAAAATGAGGCGAATTGGCTGAAGGCCATTTCTCCGGTCATAGGCAAATAGATAAATGAGAACAGCTGTTACAAAAGCACCCGCAAAGGCAACGGCTGGAATCATATACGTAAATGCCCCCGCTTCGATTGGCAAAAATAAAAAGAAGATGGCTACTGCGGCACCGGCACCAGAGTTAATGCCAATAATCCCCGGATCCGCTAAATCATTTCTTGTAATGCTTTGCAGCACAGAACCGGATACAGCAAGCGCCATCCCGGCAAGCACGGTCACAATCATTCGAGGAAGCCTGAGTTCAAATAAAACAAACTCATCAATAAACTGGCCATTCCCCATTATAGTAGGGATAATGCGGCTATAGGACACCGAAGAAGAACCAAAGCCCAGGCTGATCACCATGGTTGCTACTGTCAGCAGAAGAAAAGCAATCAAAAGCAGCCGCTGTTTTTTAAGTAATGATGGATGAATCATGCCGACATATTCACCCCTTTCCGTACAACATATAAGAAGAATGGCAGCCCGAGAAGTGCCACAATTGCCGCAACGGGCGTTTCATACGGGGCATTAATCAGGCGTCCAGCGGTATCAGCAAACAGCATAAATGCTCCGCCGATCAGCACGCACATCGGCAGGATAAAGCGGTAGTCTGTTCCAACGATCGCACGGACGATATGAGGCACCAAAAGACCTACAAAGGCAAAATTCCCTGCGAGCGCCACAGCAGAGCCGGCTAAAATAATGACCAGCACAAAAAATACCGCTTTAACCTGTCCTGTTCGTGAGCCCAGTCCGATTGCCACCTCTTCACTTAAGCTTAAAATCGTGAGCTGTTTAGAAAATAAAATGGCCGCCACAATGCCGCCTGCAGTAATTGGAATAAGCAAATCAAGCTGACTCCACGTCGTGCCGATCAGCCCTCCCGCCGTCCACTGTGCTACATTTTGAGATAGCTTGAATGTCAGCGCAATGCCTTCAGCGATCGCAAATAAGAACGCTGACACAGCAGCACCCGCCAGCACGACCTTGATGGGTGAAAAGCCGCCGCGGCGCATGGAAGCTATGCCAAACACCATTCCTGCACCAACTGCTGCCCCGATAAAGCTCGCCAGCACAATGCCCATATAATTAATGCCGGGAATCAATGCAAAAGCAGCTGCCAGTGCTGCGTTGGCTCCTGCTGTTAATCCTAAAAGCCCCGGATCAGCAAGGGGGTTTCTTGTCATTCCCTGCATAATTGCACCTGCAACAGCGAGAGCTGCACCCACCACAACCGCTGCAACCTCCCGTGGAAAACGGATTTCAATCAGCACTAGCGAAATGGAGCTGCGATCGCCGGTAAACATGGCCCGGTACACATCTGAGAGGGTGGTATCGGCTGCCCCTAATGTCACGGCAACAGCAAACATAATGAGTAACACCAGAGCGCCTGCTGCGAATTTGATTGCTATAGCACGTTCTCGATTCATTCTTTTCACTCATTTCATACAAAAAAGGCTGCAGGGAATCTACAGCCTTTTTTGTTAGTTTCCTAAGAAATTTTCTTTAAAGAACTCCAGCTGATAATCCAGTGTTATCGGATCATTAAAATAGAATCTTTCTGCATCGGCTACGTATACATTACCATTTTTAACAGCCGGAATATTCTTGTAGGTCTCCGTTTCCATAAATGAATTATCCTGCTCTGCCGGGCGACTGATCACTAAATAGTCGCCTGCATATTCAGGAAGCACTTCTGCAGATAAAGCATAGAAGCCATCTGCCAGAGCCATTTCTTTCACCTTCTCAGGCATTGCAAGGCCCATCTCCTGATAAAGGATTTCTGTTCCCCGGGCCCAGTTGTCGCCGAACACATACAACTGCTTATCAAAGTTTTCAATGACGGTAACCGTTGCATCTTCTCCGATTTCAGCTTTAATGTCTTCTCCTGCTTCCTGTGCACGCATCTGGAAGTCTTCCACCCACTGCTTTGCTTCCTCTTCTTTATTTAAGAGCTTCCCGATTTCAACATGCTGCTCAAGATAATCAAGCGCTCCGTATGTGTAGGTTACAGTAGGAGCAATTTCCTGCAGCTGCTCAAGGTTTTCCGTATTTGATAAACCGATGATTAAGTCGGGATCAAGCTCAATTATCTTTTCAAGATTGTCCGCCGTTACTTCCTCGACTCCTTCAAGCTCGTAGTTCGGGCTTGTTTTTGACCAGGAATCAACACCCACAAGTTCTTCATCCAGGGCAAGAACATTTCCTGCAAATGAAGATAGAACGACGATGCGCTCCGGATCTGCCGGAACCTCAACGGGGCCGTTTTCAGATTCATATGTAATGGTATCTGATTCTGCAGCCGGTTCATCTGAAGAAGTGTCTGTATCTGAATTGCAGCCTGCAAGTACAAGCGCAGCAAATATGGAGAATGGGATGATAAGATTTTTTTTCATGGGGAAAATTAAGCTCCTTTGATTAAATTGTATGATAAACACATCGGTTTGTTGGTTAGAGGATCTCGTCCTATGGTTGCCTCAATCTGAAACACTTTTTTCAGAATATCAGGCAGCAAAAGCTCCTCGCAGGATCCTGCTTTTACAACTTCCCCGTCCTTTAAGGCAATGAGGTAATCAGCAAATCGTGCAGCCTGATTAAGATCATGCAGCACCATTACGATGGTCCGCCCCTCTTCCCGGTTCAGCCGCTGCAAAAGCTCAAGCACTTCCAATTGATGTGCCATATCCAGGTAGGTGGTCGGCTCATCTAAAAAGATGATGTCCGTTTCCTGCGCCAGCGCCATGGCAATCCACACTCTCTGCCGCTGACCGCCCGACAATGAATCAACAGGGCGATGTTTAAACGCAATGGTGTCTGTGACTTCTAGCGCCCAGTCAATCACTTCAATATCGCGTTTTGTCAACCTTCCCAGACCTCTTTGGTGAGGAAAGCGGCCGTAGGAAACGAGTTCCCCAGCTGTCAGCCCTGCTGCACTTTCTGGGGTTTGGGGCAAAATCGCCATCTTTTTTGCTAACTGTTTAGTGCTTTCCTCTATAATAGGTTTTCCATCCAGCACGGCAGACCCTGATTGATGGGAAATAATTCGTGTAATGGCCTTTAAAAGCGTTGACTTGCCGCATCCATTTGCCCCGATGATGGTCGTGATCTTTTGGTCGGGGATTTGTATGCTTAAATTCTTAACGATTGGCTGTTCGCCATACCCAATCGAAATGTCCTCTGTATATAGACGCACCATTGGAGAGCCTCCCTGCGTAATTTAACACTATTCATGATAATGATTATCAGTATCAGTAATTAAAACTATATCCCCATAAAATTAAATTGTCAACACAATTTAAATTGCTTTTATGCTACAATAATCGTAGATTGTAAATGAGAATGAGAATCACTATTGTCCAGTTCAACGACCATATATGTTTTAGGGTAAAAAAAATCAGGAGTGAACAACGATGCATAATGATCTATACGATGTAACGATTATTGGCGGAGGTCCTGCCGGTTTATATTCTGCTTTTTACAGCGGACTGCGCGGAATGAAAACAAAAATTCTTGAATACCAGCCTCATTTAGGCGGAAAAGTAAATGTTTATCCTGAAAAAATGATTTGGGATGCTGGTGGAATGCCCCCAGTAACCGGGGCAAAAATGGCGGAACAGATGATCGAACAGGGTCTTACCTTCAACCCATCTGTTTATTTAAATGAAAAAGTTGACTCAATCAAAAAAGACCGGGACGGGAATTTTGAAGTGGCAGCTGCAAGCGGAACAATCCATCTGTCCAAAACAGTGATTGTGGCGGTAGGAAGCGGCATTTTAAATCCGCAAAAGCTGCAAATTGAAGGGGCAGAACGCTTTGAGGTGTCAAACCTGCACTATACTGTTCAGTCGCTGAATAAATTCAAGGATAAAACTGTGCTGATTTCAGGCGGTGGCAATACCGCCATTGACTGGGCGAATGAGCTTGAACCAATCGCAAAAAAAGTATATATTACGCATCGCAGCTGCAATTTTAAAGGGCATGAAGCCCAAATCGGACAGCTGATGCAAAGTTCAGCCAGCTGCCTGCTGAACACGCAGATTAGCCGATTGTATGCTTCTCCGCTGCATGATTCCATTGAACGTGTTGAACTGACACACAGCATCACAAATGAAACGAGCTATCTGGATGTGGATGATGTCATTATTAATCACGGCTATGATATTGACGCTTCACTGATTAAAAATAGCGAGCTTGCCATCGAAATGGCAGATGATTATTTTATCAAAGCGTGTGCAGCAGGCGAATCGTCGGTGCCTGGGCTGTATGCTGCAGGCGACATCGCTAAGCACGAGGGCAAGCTGAATCTATTAATGGGCGCCTTCCACGATGCCGCAAATGCGGTGAACCAGGCCAAAAAATACATTACACCAGACGCAAATGCCGCCGCAATGGTCTCTTCGCATAACGATGTATTCAAAGAACGAAACCGGAAGCTTGTAAAAAGAATGTAGATTCTTCTTTAAGATAAGTGAACTGAAAAACCTCTAAAATGAGGCCGGTTCATTTCCGCTGCAGGCGGAGGCTTTCCGCGGGGCGTGCGGTGAGCCTCCTCGAGCTTACAGCTCTGCGGGGTCTCACCTGTCACGCTGCAACCCGCAGGAGTCCCCGCCTTCCGCTGCAATGAACCTAATCTTGCATAATTCGATGTGATATAAAAAAGAAAAATGACTCAGGAGGGTCATTTTTCTTTTTTAAAATGAGATTTAAAGCGGATAAGACTATGTTATTTACCAAATTTTATAGCTGTTTTAATTCCGGCTATTGTTAATTGATACACCGTTGATTGGAGCTGAAGGTGCGAGACTCCTGCGGGATGTAGCGGGAGAGGTGAGACCTTTGAAGCGCGAAGCGTTGAAAAGGGCTCACCCCCGCCCCGCGGAAAGCGAGTGCCTTCAGCGGAAATCAACCCCCATTCAGCCGCACAAAAAAACCGCACAATTCAGTAACTGAATTATGCGGTTCGTTTTATTGAATTATTGTTTTACGAAATCTGTCGG
The DNA here is from genome assembly GCF_004358665.1 of Jeotgalibacillus sp. S-D1. Lineage (GTDB taxonomy): Bacteria > Bacillota > Bacilli > Bacillales > Jeotgalibacillaceae > Jeotgalibacillus. Next base: position 526,190 of record NZ_SMZR01000002.1, read on the forward strand.
GTTAACGGCTACATTATCTTTGAATACTTCAAAGTGAAGGTGCGTGCCTGCATCTGTGTTAAGCTCACTTGTGCCTGCAGTTGCCATTGGCTGGCCTTGTTTAACTGCGTCGCCCACTTGAACCGTGATGTCTTTTACCGAATGGTATTTTGTCACTAAACCGTCAGCATGCTCGATTTCAATTGCATTGCCAATGAACTCATCTTCCTGAACGACTTTAACTTCTCCGCTCATCGCAGCAACAACCTCAAAAGACTCTCCATCTTGCACAATATCAATCCCCTGGTTTGGATAGTAGTTTTGATTCACTACAACCAGAGATTCCTGTTGTTCCTCGGCAGATGCATTTTGATCATAGAAGGAACGATTAATTGTAATTGCAGAAGCGTCTACTACCGGCAGTGCCATTTTTTCCGTTGACTGATTGACTTTGCTTACTTCACCAGAAGGATCTTTTGTCCAGTCTGTGCTTTGCTCCGTGGTGAAATTCTCCGTGACTGTAGCAACTTCCTTATCATCTTGCAGCACAAAAACAGTTGAAACGACGATCGCAGCACATGCCAGGTATAAAAGTGGCAGTGACCAGCGTTTTTTCATGAAACCTTTGAAATTTGATTTTAGGGTAGATTGATTTTTGTCTCCCTTGTTCATTTTCATCACCTCTGCAACCATTGTGAACGGTTAAAGGAAATTCTATACATTGTCACAAAATTTTTCTTTAACAAACATTCTGGCATGGTACAATCCCACTAGAAGAACCTGGAGAGGAACGGCTGGATGAAAAAGTGGATTAAACGGTTATGTATGATTCTGCCTTTACTATATATGATTTTAATTTGGACATTGTCGAGTATGCCGGATGATGCTGTTGTAAAACTGCCGTCAAATTCGGTCGACCGATTTTTTAAAGAGTCGATGCATTTAATTGAGTTTGGCATTCTGCATCTTCTATTTATTCTGGCTTTACTGGTTAACGGAAAGCTGACTGTCGCGACTCACGTTGTAGCAGCCGTTTTCGCTTCGTTTTACGGCTTTCTTGATGAAATACACCAGGCGTTTGTTCCGTGGCGCTCTGCGACCGTTGTAGACGCTGTAAAAGACGTGCTTGGGGTCCTTGTCGTCTATCTTCTGATTCAGCGGGTTTATTTTGTCAAAAAAGAAGGATACATTGGGCAGAAGATGCACGCTTTTGAAGCATGGATCCGGTCCGAAAAATAAGAAAACGATCAAGCTAATGTGCTTGATCGTTTTTTAAATGGGCAGCTGTCTTAAGCCCATTTGGTTAAAAAAGGGCTAACGTTGAGCAACGATTGACGGCAGAATCGAGTCCACTGAAGCAATTTCCACTCCTTTAAAGTAGTGCATGACAATATCGTTGTAGTTTTTTCCTTCCTTCGCCATCCCATTTGCCCCGTACTGGCTCATTCCAACCCCGTGGCCATACCCTTTTGTCTGGATCAGGATAGAATCGCCTTTTTGGGTCCAATGAAAGTCGGTAGAGCGCAGCCCCAGTTTTTCGCGGATGTCCCTGCCGCTAAAGGTTTGACCTGCAATACTTACCGTTTTAATTCTGTGGCCGGGGGTACGTTCCATGACCGTGCCTATTTCACCTTTACTTAGCTTAATGCCGAGTTTCTCTTCAAATTCAGCGACCGTGATCGTGGTTTCATGAATAAAATCCGGCGCTACTTCTTTGTCCCAGCCGCTTTCAACGGATTGAAGATACGGTACATCTTCCTCCCAATAATCCTTTGCGTTTTCAGTCCATCCATTGCTTGTTGAAAAAAAAGATGCTGTGATCGGCTTTCCTTTATACGTCAGCACTTCACCTTTTGTTGCTTCCACTGCTTTTTTAATTTTTGATTTTTTACTTTCATATTCATCTTTCCATAATTTTTTCAGATCATCATCACTTTTATATACCTGGTGGGCGATTGTATCGGTGATGTCTGCTTTGACAGGCAGATCTGCTGCTCCACCAGCTGCAATTAATTGGGTCACATAGGTTCTCGCTGCGAGTGCTTGTGCCTTTAATGCTTCATCTTCAAAGGTTGCCGGCATTTCGCTCGCCACCACACCCGCTACGTAGGATTCAAGTTCAAGTTCTTCCACTTCCCCCAGCTGATCCCGAAATACCGATACCGTGTAGTCGAGCGATTCCTTTTTGCTCTCTTTCGGTTCTGATTGATCAGCGTTTACGTCTTTCTGCTCAGGCTCCTTGCTTGAAAATGGGAGAAGTACGACTGTTGGTATGAGCAGCAGCAATAACATGTACGTTATAGAGATGATCAATAGCGACTTCTGTTTCTTCAAATGTCTCCCTCCTCTTTTCTCTGCATTCATGAAACTCTATGGCACCGGAAAAAGAAATAGAACAATAGCCCAATCTGCTCTCAGCTGCTCTTGTATCTCTGCATATGGCCAGCAGGGATTGGGTGAGCATTAAAAGCACAGAAAATGAGCTTTGACCTTCATGAGCAACTATATGAACCAGCCTACCCGGTTTATTCTTGTCTTTCAAACTAATAAATTATTTTTTTGCACTAAAAAGCAGTATACTCACGACTGATCGTGTGTATACTGCTTAATAAGTCTAATAGTATGAGAGTAGTTCATGCAGTAGGATAAAATAAGTTCAGATTAAACTCTTACGGCTTCTTCTTCTCTTACCTTTACCTCTTCAGTGATTCGCTCAACATCTGCGCCAAGTGCCACAAGTTTCGTATGGAAATTAACATACCCGCGGTCCAAGTGCTTAAGCTCCGTTACCTGTGTGTAGCCTTCAGACACAAGTCCGGCAAGAATCAACGCAGCTCCTGCGCGCAGGTCAGTTGCTGCAACTTCAGCGCCTTGAAGATCGCTAGGACCATTCATTATAACTGAACGTCCTTCAATTTTAACATTCGCATTCATACGGCGGAATTCCTCCACGTGCATGAAACGATTTTCAAATACAGTTTCAGTAATCACACCCGTGCCTTGAGCACGAAGCATAAGTGCCATCATTTGAGATTGCATATCTGTTGGGAATCCTGGATGCGGCATTGTTTTAATGTCCACTGAACGCAGGTTCGGCTGTCCGATTACACGCAGGCCTTCGCCTTCTTCCTCAACGGAAACACCCATTTCTTTTAATTTAGCTGTAACAGATGTTAAATGCTCAGGTACTGCATTTTCGATCAGTACATTTCCGTTTGTAATCGCAGCTGCAACCATAAATGTTCCGGCTTCAATACGGTCAGGAATAATATTATGAGTTGCACCGTGGAGGCTTTCAACTCCTTCAATACGGATCGTATCGGTACCGGCACCTTTAATCTTAGCACCCATTTTGTTCATGTAATTCGCCATGTCTACGATTTCAGGCTCTCTCGCACAGTTTTCAATGATCGTTGTGCCTTTTGCCAGCGTAGCAGCGGCCATAATGTTTTCTGTTGCTCCCACACTTGGGAAATCAAGATAAATTTTAGCGCCCTGTAAACGGCCGTCAACCTTTGCTTCAATAAATCCGTTTCCAACTGTTACTTCTGCACCCATTGCCTCGAAGCCCTTCAGGTGAAGATCGATTGGACGTGAACCGATTGCACAGCCGCCTGGAAGTGCTACACGTGCATGGCCATTTCGAGCAAGAAGCGGTCCCATAACCTGAACTGATGCACGCATTTTACGTACATATTCAAATGGCGCCTCTATTTCAAGCTTCTGCTGTGCATCCACAACCACCATATTTTCTTCAACTGTATAAGATATATCTGCATTTAGAAAACGAAGTACTTCGTTAATTGTCTTTACATCCGATAAAGCAGGCACATCTAAAAGCGTGCTCTTTCCCTCACTGGCTAACAAAGCTGCTGCAAGAATAGGAAGAACAGCGTTTTTCGCCCCTTCCACTTTAACTGTTCCGTGTAGCGCATTACCGCCACGTACGATGATTTTTTCCAAGTGATTTCCCCTCCGCGTCTTAATTCTATTACTACTATTCATATTCAACGTTAGTGACTGAAGTGAAAATTGCTTTCACTTCACCCTCATTCATTTATTATCTCAGGACTAAGTAATTGCCATCAGATGAGTTTCATAAGCCAAGTTATCTTGCTTATTAGTAAACTAAAACATCATTCATCATATCACTCTGAAACTCTTTAATACAAGAGAAAAAGGTCATGTACTGCCTTTAATTGTCGAAGACCAGATGTCGAATTCCTGCCGAGAATCAAGTCTTTTCTTTATTTACCGGCTAAAAAACCCTCTACATAATGCTTCTGACTGTTCTCTTATATACAGAGAGCTTAGAGAATTTTTGTTACACAGCTGTAATAACCCGATGGTTGATTTATTCCACTCTTAAATAAAAATAAACCATTTTGCAACTAATTGATAGCTCAAAAGCGCTAAATTTCATAATAAATTGTTATATTTTGAATGTAAGAGCTTTCATTGTTCACATATTCTTTACCATAGTAAAGGCAGCTGCTGCGACCATGTGGAATAGGATAAGAAAAAGTCTGCGACAGTCGAGCCAATAGCAATACTTAACAGGATCATCAGCACTCTTGCCTGCATAATCCGGTTTGCCCGGATCGCTTTATCTATGAGCAGTCCCTGTAATGCCCAGAATGTTACCGCAATAAATGCCAGGCTAACGAGCATGCTGAGCAATGCCTGTTGTCCAAAAGAAACCATATCAAGAGCCTCCAATTAGATAACTTTGATAGTGTACCAAAGCATTCTGTGATTTTAATGAGAATTTGTCCGTGTTTTTGACTTTTTTAATAAAATTGGTTCTTTTGTAGGATAAATAGACTTTTGAACGGTGAGTCCAATTCCCCCTCCGTTAAAGAAAAAATACCAACTTTTACTCCGGCAGCTCTTAAGCTAACCCCGGAATAAAAGCCGGTATTAGGTTTTTAATAAAAACAGCTTGCTTATCGGGTATAAAGCACCTGATTACAACTCAGTTTTTTTCAGGACCATTTTCCGCCCTGAAAATTTCTTTTTATAACTGCAGATGCTGTCCCCACCATCCATAGGATGAACTGCTTTCACCATAAAAGAATTAACGGCTGTGCTGACCTACTTCAATTCGGTTCATTGCACGTTTTAATGCTAATTCTGCTCGTTGGAAATCAATGTTGTCCTGCTGCGCTTGAAGGTTTTTTTCAGCCCGTTGCTTTGCTTCCTTCGCGCGTTCAATGTCAATTTGGCTTGCCGGCTCTGCAGCTTGCGCAAGAATGGTTACTTGCTCAGGACGAACTTCCAGGAAACCGCCTGTTACAGCTACATAATCAATGTGTCCTTCTTTTTTCAGACGAACCGCACCGATTTCAAGCGGGGCAACCATTGGGATGTGCCCTGGCAATATGCCAAGCTCTCCGCTTTGAGCTTTTGTGCTTACCATTTCCACATCAGACTCGTACACAGGGCCATCGGGAGTGACAATACTGACTTTAACGGTCTTCATTTTTTCCCCTCCTGGTCCCTAATTATACCTCTGCGCCCATTTTTTTAGCAGCTTCGATTACTTCTTCGATGCGTCCAACTAGACGGAATGCATCTTCAGGAAGGTGATCGTATTTACCGTCAAGAATTGCTCTGAATCCAGAAATTGTTTCAGCAACTGGAACATAAGAACCTTTTTGACCTGTAAATTGCTCTGCTACGTGGAAGTTTTGAGATAAGAAGAATTGAATACGACGTGCACGGGACACGATCTGTTTGTCTTCATCTTGAAGCTCATCCATTCCAAGGATCGCAATGATATCTTGAAGTTCTTTGTAGCGTTGAAGTGTTTGCTGTACTTCACGCGCGATTGCATAGTGTTCTTCTCCAACGATTTCAGGTGACAATGCACGTGAAGTCGAAGCAAGAGGATCCACCGCCGGGTAAATACCCATCTCCGAAAGCTTACGCTCAAGGTTTGTTGTCGCATCCAAATGGGCAAACGTAGTTGCCGGAGCTGGATCCGTATAGTCATCGGCTGGTACATAGATCGCTTGGATCGATGTAACAGAACCAACATTTGTTGAAGTAATACGCTCTTGCAGCTGACCCATCTCTGTTGCAAGTGTCGGCTGGTAACCAACGGCTGATGGCATACGGCCAAGAAGTGCTGATACCTCAGAACCTGCTTGCGTGAAACGGAAGATGTTATCAATGAAAAGAAGAACGTCTTGTCCTTGCTCATCACGGAAGTACTCAGCCATTGTAAGACCTGAAAGTGCTACACGCATACGTGCACCAGGCGGCTCGTTCATTTGACCGAATACCATGGCAGTCTTTTTAATAACGCCTGAATCTGTCATCTCGTGGAAAAGGTCATTTCCTTCACGAGTACGCTCTCCAACGCCGGCAAATACTGAGATACCGCCGTGCTCTTGAGCGATGTTGTTGATCAATTCCTGGATTAGTACTGTTTTACCAACACCTGCTCCTCCGAAAAGACCGATCTTTCCACCCTTGATGTAAGGAGCCAAAAGGTCAACAACCTTAATGCCTGTCTCAAGAATTTCTGTATCCGTTGAAAGCTGTTCGAATGTTGGCGCTAAACGGTGAATCGGGTCGCGACGAGTTGTCGGCGCCAATTCTTCCGCAAGGTCAATATTTTCTCCAAGTACGTTGAATACGCGGCCAAGTGTTACGTCACCAACAGGTACAGAGATTGGTGCCCCAAGGTCAATAACTTCAGCGCCACGCGTAACTCCGTCTGTAGAGGACATGGCAATCGTACGCACTGCGTCATCGCCAAGATGAAGAGCAACTTCTAACGTTAGTGTCGTATCGCCATTGACGCCGACCGGTACCGTTAAAGCGTTATAAATTTCAGGCAGCTGGCCGTTATCGAATTTAACATCGATAACCGGACCCATTACCTTTTGAACGCGTCCTTTATTCATGTTTTTCCCTCCTAGCTTGCTTTTACAAAAACGATCGTACGTAATCGTGATTGAGCTGAAAGCTTCTTTTCACGTTGGTGTGAACGATAAAATGCAGGAGATGATCGATAAGTGGTATAAAGTGATCGATAAAATTGGATGTATGTTCGATATTTTCTTCAAAAATGGTTTTTTGACCGATATATCGGTGGAAATGATCGATAAACTGTCCAATATGATCGATAAATCTCAAAACCTGATCGATATCTCTGTATTTATAGTCGATTAAAGAAGTTCAGCCTTCACTCTCAGCTTCCGCAGGTCCAAGCGTTACAGCTTGAAAGCCTGCATCTGCTTCTATTCCAGTGCTGCTACGCCGCCGACGATCTCAGTGATTTCCTGTGTGATCGCTGCCTGGCGGGCGCGGTTATATGATAGAGATAACGAATCGATAAGCTCTTTCGCATTATCAGTTGCACTTCTCATTGCTGTCATACGTGCTGCGTGCTCACTTGCTTTGCCGTCAAGCAGAGCGCCGTAGATAAGGCTTTCTGCATATTGTGGCAAAAGCACTTCAAGGATGGCTTCAGCAGATGGTTCAAACTCATATGAAGATAGCTTGTTTGACACAGAGGCTACATCAGTCAGAGGAAGAACTTTTTTCTCTGTCACTTCTTGAGAGATGGCACTGACAAAATGGTTGTAGTACATATAAAGCTCATCAAACGCTCCATCTGCATACATGCCCACTGCCTTGCTCGTAATTTCTTTAATGTCAGCAAAGGTTGGCTGATCTGGTAATCCAAGGATGCTATCGATAATGTTAATCCCTTTTTTCGCGAAAAAGTCACGGCCAACACGGCCGACAGTCAGGACAACATACTCATCTTTACTTTTGTGGCGGTTTAAGATGGCGTTATAAGCTGCGCGCAATACGTTCGCATTATATGGGCCGGCCAGTCCGCGGTCTGAAGTAATGACTAAGTAAGCTGTTTTCTTCACAGGGCGTGATACAAGCATTGGATGCGTTGCGTCTTTTGCGCCCACCGCGATGGATGCTACTACTTCCTGAATTTTGTCCATGTAAGGAACAAATGCTTTTGCATTCGACTCTGCACGGCTTAATTTAGAGGCAGATACCATTTCCATCGCTTTTGTGATTTGACTTGTTTTTTTCGTCGAAGTAATTCGGTTTTTTATATCGCGTAACGATGCCATTGGTTCTCACCACCCTTTTGGTTGAAAATTGGATCCAGCGAGTAGATCACTCACTGATCAAAATGGTTCTTTCATTGCCGTTTGTTTTAAAGCTTATTCGCTTTTTGCAAACGTCTTTTTGAATCCATCGATTGCCGCTACCATTGCCTGGTCTTCAGGAAGACCTTGAGTAGTGCGGATATGATCCAACACCTCAGTGTGGTTTGAATCCAACCAGCTTAATAATTCGTTTTCAAAACGGCGAATATCCTGTACTGGAATATCATCTAAATGTCCGCGTGTTAATGCGTAAAGAATCATAACTTGTTTTTCTACCTTAAGCGGCTTGTTCAAGTCCTGCTTCAATACTTCTACAGTACGGGCTCCACGGTTCAGCTTTCCTTGTGTTGCTTTATCAAGATCTGATCCAAACTGAGCAAATGCTTCAAGCTCACGGTATGCTGCAAGGTCAAGACGCAGTGTACCAGCTACCTTTTTCATTGCTTTGATTTGAGCGGATCCACCAACACGTGATACAGAAAGACCGGCGTTGATCGCTGGACGCACACCAGAGAAGAATAGATCTGATTGCAGGAAGATCTGTCCGTCTGTGATCGAGATAACGTTTGTAGGGATATAAGCGGAGATATCTCCTGCTTGTGTTTCAACGAATGGAAGAGCCGTAATTGAACCCGATCCAAGCGTTTCATTTAATTTCGCTGCACGCTCAAGTAAACGGCTGTGCAAGTAGAATACGTCACCAGGATATGCTTCACGACCTGGAGGACGGCGAAGGAGCAACGACAGCTCACGGTAAGCAGCCGCTTGTTTTGAAAGATCATCATATACAACAAGAACATGCTTGCCGTTAATCATGAAATCTTCACCCATTGTGATTCCTGTATAAGGAGCAAGGAAAAGCAACGGTGACGGCTGTGACGCAGATGCTGTTACAACGATTGAGTAGTCAAGTGCTCCATGCTTACGAAGCGTTTCAACTGTACCACGAACCGTTGATTCTTTTTGCCCGATCGCAACATAGATACAGATCATGTCCTGATCACGCTGGTTCAAAATTGTATCGATGGCAACAGATGTTTTACCTGTTTGACGGTCACCGATGATTAACTCACGTTGTCCGCGGCCGATTGGCACAAGTGCATCAATCGCTTTGATACCTGTTTGCAATGGTTCGTGAACGGATTTACGCGCCATAACACCAGGTGCCGGGCTTTCGATTGGACGTGCTTTTGATGTTGCGATTGGACCAAGACCATCAACTGGCTGTCCAAGTGGATTTACTACGCGTCCGATTAGCTCTGGGCCAACTGGAACTTCCATAATACGGCCTGTACGACGAACTTCATCGCCTTCTTTGATGTCGCGGTATGGTCCAAGAATAATGATACCTACGTTATTCTCTTCCAGGTTTTGCGCCATACCCATAACACCAGTAGAGAATTCAACCAGCTCTCCAGCCATGACGTTATCAAGGCCATGAGCACGAGCAATACCATCACCAATTTCGATTACGGTACCAACCTCTGTTACTTGAATGTCTGATTGATAGTTCTCAATCTGCTGTTTTATCAGCGCACTGATTTCTTCAGCTTTGATGCTCATGAATGTCACCCCTCAATTTGAAAATCTTATCGCTTCAATTCACGCTCTAAACGTTTCAGCTTGTTCTTGATGGTACCGTCAAAAATACGGTTTCCAATGCGGATGCGTAATCCTCCAAGCAGCGATGGATCTACATTATTAGTAATTTGTAAGCTTTGTTTTCCAACACGCGCAGCAAATGCTTTAGACAATGCTGCCTGGTCTGCTTCGCTTAGTCTTGTTGCAGAATATACGTGAGCTACTGCTGTTCCGCGGCTCGATAGCGCTAATTCAATATAGGCATCAGCCAAGGCTGCTACTTCAGTGTTCCGGCGGCGGTCGATTAACATCGAAAGCGTATTGAGCACGTAGATTGAAAGTCCGCTGAACGATTGCAGGATCAGCTGTTTCTTTTGCGTTTTTGTTAATTTTGGAGATTGAAGAAGCAGAGCCAGATCAGGGTTATCCCGGAAAACCTGGCGTACTACGCGCAGATCTTCTTCAACTGTATCTACTTGTCCGTTTTGTAGAGCGAGCTCATAAAGAGCCTGGGCATAACGATTTGCGACCGTTGATTTGCTCATCGCAGATCGCCTGCCTTCGCAATTGTCTCGTTGATCAGCTGCTGCTGTTCTTCAAGTGTCAATTCTTTCTCAATCACTTTCGAAGCAATCAGAACAGATAGAGTGGCAACCTGCTCGCGAAGTGCGGCAACTGCCTGGTCTTTTTCTGTCTCGATTTCACGCAATGCAGCGTCTTTCATGCGCACTGATTCTGCACGAGCGGCAGTAATAATCTCTTCGCGCTGAAGGTCGCCTTGCTTACGTGCGTTTTCGATCAATTCCTGTGCGTCCTGACGAGCTTCTTTTAAAAGCTGACGCTGCTCTTCCAATTGTTGCTTAGCTTCAACACGGCTTTTTTCAGCTGATTCGATTTCACCAGCAATATGCTCTTCACGCTGTTTCATGATGCCCATTAATGGACCCCATGCGAATTTTTTAAGTAGGAACATCAAGAGAAGGAACATTACCAGTTGGAAAAGAATATCTCCACCGTTAAAGCCATCACTTGCTCCCAAAATTAATGCATCAAGTGTGAACACGCTCGTTTCACTCCCTTCAAGAGTCGATCAAAATACGATGTATGGTTTATCTTTCTTCCTATTAAAGAAAGATTATAGTCTGGCTGGAATTTGTGTTTTTTCATGATAAAGGCGAAGAAATGATCTTCGCCCTCTGGAAAATTACTGTCCTTGTACAATAAACGCGATAACAACAGCGATGATCGGAACGGCCTCAACTAGTGCTACCCCGATAAACATTGTTGTTTGAAGCATACCGCGAGCTTCTGGTTGGCGAGCGATACCTTCTACTGTTTTTGAAACGATCATTCCGTTACCGATACCTGCACCTAGTGCTGCTAATCCTACTGCTAATGCTGCTGCTAAAAGACCAATTGAACCTGTCATTTGGGAAAATCCTCCTTGTTTTGGATAATAGTTTTTTATTAAAATGGGTTTGTTCATTTACTGAACAGGAAATATATTAATGGTCGTGACTCACTTTGTGCGCCATGTACACCATCGTTAACATTACAAAAATAAATGCCTGGATTCCGCCGATAAAGACAGAGAATGCTAACCAAGCCAGTGTTGGGACTACTGCTGCGAGCGTTCCCCATAAACCTGTTGCCAAGCCGCCTGCAAGTAATCCTAGAAGTATCTCACCTGCATAAATGTTACCGTAGAGACGCAAACCAAGTGTTAACGTGTTTGCAAATTCTTCAATGATCTTCAGCGGGAAAAGAAAACCCATTGGACGGAAAAAGTCTTTTCCATATTCATTGAAGCCTTTCATTCTGATGCCATAGTAGTGTGTTAAGACAATTACCATAACTGCAAGAGTCATAGTGATGATCGGATCTGCGGTTGGTGACTTCCACCATAGCTCGTGGTTATACGTAATCGCGAATGGCAACCCTAAAAAGTTAGAAATTGCAACATACATAATCAGCGTAATTCCGAGAATGTGAAAACTTCCACCCGTTTTCCAGTCCATGTTACTCTTGATAATATTTCGCACAAAATCCATGATCCATTCCATGAAATTTTGCATACCAGTTGGCTTCATTGCGAGTGCTCTTGTCGAAAGAACTGCGATAAGGAACACGATTGCACTTGCAACTGTCACCATCAGAACATTGGAGAGATTAAAGGTCAGCCCCAAAAATTCACGCAATGGCGCTTCATGATTCATTTATTTCACCTCTCTTCCCGCTTCATATGTAGGATAGTTTGTTGCCAAAAATAATCTATCATAATGATGAAATAAACCATCATTAATCCAATAACAGTGGAAATCAAATGAATGAATTCCGGAAATTCCAGCGCAATCAGCACTGCTGCCCCAGCCGAGGCCATACGTGAAAACGTTCCGAGTGAGCGCACTTTTTTCCCTTCATCAATTGCGCGGTCAAACCGCTCCATTCTTTTTCTAATCAGCCAAAGATTAAAAAGGCTGAGAGAAGTTCCCAGTATTAGACCAAGAAAAATGGATGGATAGGGAGTAAAGCCCCAGCCAATGACGAAGATGGATAGCAAGTATAATATGTACTTGGTATACCGTTGGAAATGCTGTTTTAGGTCAGGCATTCTACTATTCTCCTGAGTTGAAGTGATTCACTGTGTGAAGCATGGCATAGATCCCTGCTGTTAAACCGAGAAGTAAGCCAATGATCAAAAACAGCGGTTCTGTGTTCCATTTCTGATCTAACCACCTTCCGGCGAAAAGACCGACCAGCATGGAACCAGCTAGTTGTGACAGAATGGCAGAGTAAAGTGCCATCGCTTGGTACGGACGTCTTTGTTGACGCATGAGCGCATCCTCACATTCTGAGAATGGATTTGGGGTTTGTGGGCAAAAAAAAGACCATATACCGACGAAAATTTCTTTTTCATCCGAGTCTATGAAAACCTTATCATTATACCCTTTAAAAGCATACAATAGGCACTATTGTATGTCAACGAGTACTCGACAAAAAGTTCATAACATCACAAATGGAAGTCAGCGAGTTCACATTTTGGACAAAACGCTCTTTTAAGCTTGAAATTATTCACCTTCAAATTTCTTAATGAGATATCTCCAACCATTGATATTACTGACTTCTCCAAGGTCAATGACCTCAATGTCCCGTTCATCCAAATGAACGATTAGTCATTCATCCGTATTTTTAACACCACAATAAATTGGAAAAAAGCACCTCTGGTTGAGACGCTCCAGAGGTGCTTTTTTGCTAGTTTTCAACCCTGAATGGGGCCGGTCTTTCATGCAGCTGATTGAAATGAAAACGGATCGCATCTGCAATACGTTTGGACGCTTTTCCATCTCCATATGGGTTTGACGCTTTCGACATTTTTTCATGTGCAGATGCATCCACCACAAGCTCTTTTGCCATAGTATAGATCTGCTCTTCTTCTACGCCGGCAAGCTTCAGTGTGCCTGCCTCAATTCCTTCCGGACGTTCCGTGGTATCGCGTAGCACTAGTACTGGTACACCCAGTGACGGAGCTTCTTCCTGCACGCCGCCGGAATCAGTCAGGATTAAGTAGGCTTTTGATGCAAAGTTGTGAAAGTCAATGACATCAAGCGGTTCGATCAGATGGATACGCTTGTCCCCGCCCAGGATCTCCTGCGCGATCTCCCGCACAGCAGGGTTCATATGAACAGGATAAACAACCTGCACATCGTCATGCTCATTTACAATGCGTTTAATCGCTCTGAACATATTTTTCATCGGTTCACCCAGGTTTTCACGGCGATGTGCTGTTAATAGAATCAAACGGTCGTTTCCGAGGTTTGTCAGAATTTCGCTTGAATAGTTTTCCTTCACAGTTGTTGAAAGAGCATCGATCGCCGTGTTGCCCGTGACAAAAATGCTGGATTCCGGTTTGTTTTCACGAATCAGGTTCTCAGCAGACTGATCGGTTGGTGAGAAATGAAGATCTGCCATCACACCGGTGAGCTGTCGGTTCATTTCCTCCGGGAATGGCGAATACTTATTCCACGTGCGAAGGCCGGCTTCAACATGTCCTACTGCGATTTGATTGTAAAATGCAGCAAGGCTTGCCACAAACGTAGTGGTTGTGTCGCCATGTACCAATACGATATCCGGTTTTGTTTCCTTCATTACCCGGTCAAGCCCTTCAAGCCCTCTGGTTGTAACATCGATAAGCGTTTGACGGTCCTTCATGATATTCAGATCATGATCCGGCGTAATGTCAAAAATACTCATTACCTGATCAAGCATTTGGCGGTGCTGAGCCGTTACTGTTACGATTGGTTCAAAAAAATCACTTTGTTGCTTTAATTCAAGCACAAGCGGGGCCATTTTAATCGCTTCCGGTCTTGTTCCAAAAATCGTCATCACTTTTATGCGCTTCGTCATGATGTCCCTCCCCTGGCGTTCACCTGTTTATTTTGTACCAAATAGACGGTCTCCGGCGTCACCAAGACCAGGAACAATATAGCCTTTTTCATTTAATTTTTCATCAAGTGCCGCAATATAAATATCTACATCATCGTGTTCCTTTTGAATTTCTTCCACGCCTTCCGGTGCTGCTACAAGGCATAGAAATTTAATGCTTTTAGCTCCGCGTTTTTTTAGAGAATTGATCGCCTCTACTGCAGATCCTCCTGTTGCAAGCATTGGATCAACTAAAATGAAATCACGCTCTTCCACATCCGACGGAAGCTTCACGTAGTATTCGATCGGTTTCAGTGTTTCAGGATCACGATAAAGTCCAACATGTCCTACTTTAGCAGCTGGAATCAGCTTCAAAATGCCATCTACCATTCCGATTCCCGCACGCAAAATCGGCACAATCGCAAGTTTTTTACCAGAAAGAATTTTTCCTTTGGCTTTGCTTACTGGTGTGTTGATATCCGTTTCCTCCAATGGCAGGTCACGGGTAATTTCAAACGCCATCAGTGTCGCAACTTCATCAACGAGCTCGCGAAAGTCCTTCGTCCCCGTTCTCTCATCACGAATATGCGTTAACTTATGCTGAATTAACGGATGATCAAATACATACACTTTTCCCACAGCTAGCACTCCTTTTATGTAAAGCTTGATTTTTTTCCTTCTATTATTATAAAGCAAATCCTTACGAAAGTTACCATACTTCTTTGGAATTGACAAGATATCGCCTAATTTAGCGTTTATGTTAGAGAGGCTCCTTCCTGGCCTGCGGGCCGCACGAATGAAGTTCTGCAGCATAGAAGCGGGAAATTTCTACATCTCAACATGAATATTCTACCGTTTAAGAGGTAGCTTCTACATCTCATTCCAAAACTCCTACACTTCCCATCAAAAGTTATACACTTAAACTTAGACATTCTACATTTTGCTGACAGCGGGTGTTTTGATTCCCGAAACTCCCTCAAGGTGCGGGCCAAGTCCAAGCCAGAAAGCTTCTACATTTCAAAGGCGGTTCTCCAGGGATTCGATCGCCAATTTAAGCGCAGTTAGGCGGCGCTCGATTAATGTTTTTTGAGAACTGCTTTCTTTTGCTTTTGCTATTTGTTTTTCAATAGATGGAATCATCTCTTGCATAACTTCTTTTGAAGTTAATATGGTTTCTTTGTCATAGCAAAAATCTCCCCCATTCCAGGTACTTTTGAGGGTTTCTATACCAATTCCCACTGCATTTTGTCTCTTTTTTACAAGAGTTGTGTTAGAACCTTTTTCCGTCATACTTCTATAAGCATTAGAAAGTTTATTAAAAGTTGACTCCAGGGATGTAATGGACAAATTTTGAATTTCCTGGCTAACGGGCTTCATTTACGACCCCCTCTTTCTTTTTTAGTAATCACAAGAAAAAGCAGAGGGGTTTCCCTCTGCTTTTCAGGTCTGAGCATGCGATTTATTCGTAAAGAGCAAAACGGCTTGTGATTGCCTCTACACGGTCAGCTGCTTCATTAAGCTTCGCCTGATCTTCGTGGTTTTTAAGAGCGAAAGCAATGATGGATGCGATTTCTTCCATTTCTGCTTCCTTGAAGCCCCGCGTCGTAACAGCAGGCGTTCCGATACGGATGCCGCTCGTTACAAACGGGCTTTCCGGATCAAATGGAATTGTGTTTTTATTTACTGTAATACCGACATCATCCAATACTTTTTCAGCTACTTTACCTGTCAGTTCAAGAGAACGAAGGTTTACCAGCACCAGGTGGTTGTCTGTGCCGTCTGATACAATATCGACGCCTTCTTTTTTAAAGGCTTCTGCCATTGCTTTGGCATTTTTAATAATTTGTTCTGAGTATTCTTTAAAAGATGGCTCAAGTACTTCACCAAATGCAACAGCTTTTGCTGCAATAACGTGCATTAATGGTCCGCCCTGAACTCCTGGGAAGATTGATTTGTCGATCTTTTTAGCGAATTCTTCTTTACATAAAATCAAGCCGCCGCGTGGTCCGCGAAGTGTTTTATGTGTAGTGGTTGTAACAAAATGAGCGTGTGGAACAGGGCTTGGGTGAGCACCGGTTGCTACCAGACCTGCAATATGCGCCATATCAACCATCAGATAAGCGCCAACTTCATCTGCAATTTCACGGAATTTCGCGAAATCCAATGTGCGTGAGTAAGCACTTGCTCCTGCCACAATCAGCTTCGGCTTATGCTCCAATGCTTTTTGGCGAACATCCTCATAGTCTACTCGCTCATCTTTTTCTGAAACACCGTAATCAACAAAATTGTAAAGCTGTCCACTAAAGTTAACTGGACTTCCGTGCGTTAAATGACCACCGTGGGATAGGTTCATGCCTAATACCGTATCGCCCGGCTCAAGGATGGTGAAATAAACGGCCATGTTTGCCTGTGCACCTGAATGCGGCTGAACATTGGCATGCTCTGCACCAAAAATCTGTTTTGCGCGATCACGTGCCAGATTCTCTGCTACATCTACATGCTCACAACCTCCGTAGTAACGGCGGCCTGGATATCCTTCTGCGTATTTGTTTGTTAATACCGATCCTTGTGCTTCCATGACTGCTTCGCTTACAAAATTCTCAGAAGCGATCAACTCGATTTTCGTGCGTTGACGCTTCAATTCATTTTGCATCGCTTCGAACAATGCCTGATCCTGCTGTTGAATCTTACTCATTGTATGTGCTCCCCCTCATGTCTTCGGGACGGTTCCCGTCATTGGTCAAAAATCATCTTCATCTTATCACGTTTTCATAGACGGGGAAACTAGATTTATAGAAACATTCATTTTGTAAGGGTATTCATTTGATATTTTATAGTCCAGGTAAAACTCCTGAGAAAATGCTCAGCACATAAACCATTAATAGAGCAGTCAATCCTGCCAGGAATCCGCCAACTGTCCATGCCTTCAATGTTTGGGGAATGGTTAGCCTGCCAAACTTATTTACCACCCAAAAACCTGAGTCGTTCGGTAATGATAAACCAACTGCGCCTGCACAAATAGCAAGACCAAGAAGAATTGGTGCCATGCCCAGTTCACCTGCGAGCGGTCCCATAATACTTGATGTTGTTACCAGCGCAACTGTGGCAGATCCAAGTGAGGCACGGAGAATTTGGGAAAAGATGAATGCCAGCAGCAGGACAGGGATGCTCCAGTTTTGCATCGTTGTAATCAGGTGGTCCCCGATACCGCTTTCATTAATCACTGCACCAAAAGCTCCGCCCGCTCCGGTGACCAATATAATCAGTCCCGCTGAGTTTATGGCTTCTGTATATAATTCCTGTTTCGATTTATTAATGTAAGGATTAAGCACAAAAACAGCGACTATTACACTAATAAAAAGTGCTACATTTTTATCTCCAATAAAAGCTAGTGTTGTTGCAAAGACCCCTTCTGTAATAAAAAGTTTAGACACCGTATTGACCAGAATTAATAGAATTGGCAAAGCGAGCATGGCAAAAGATAAGCCTGTACTAATCTGTTTACGCGGTTTTTCTTCCAAGCCTGCAACAGCTATTTCCTCTTCCTGTTCATCCAGTGAAACACCTGACTTCACATGCTTTCCGATAAACATTCCGTACATGTACCCGCCAACGAGTGTGGCAGGAATTGCGCAAAGGATCCCATATAAGATGAAAAGACCAAGATCTGACCCTGTATTCTCTGCTACCACAAGCGGACCTGGTGTCGGCGCAATCATGCTGTGTGAAACGATCAAGCCAACTCCCAACGCCGTTACAAAAGTCACGATCGAAATACCTGTTTTCCTGGACAGGCTTTTAATCAATCCGCTTAAAATAACAAACGCGGCATCAAAGAAAACCGGAATGGATACGGCCGTTCCTGTCAGCGCTAAACCGGCCGGAGATTTTTGAACACCGAATACCTGCAGAACCGCCTGTGCAATTCGTTCAATTGCACCTGAGGCAGCGAGAAATTGCCCGAAAATAACCCCTAATCCTATTAGAATACCAACGCCTGTCAGTGTTGCCCCAAAACCGGACGTAACAATCACGGGCACGTCTGCTACAGGAATGCCGATAACCAGGGCTGTTCCAAGGGCTACTCCAATTAGTGCTAAAAATGGCTCCAGCTTAATTTTTAAAATTAAAAAGAACAGCGCCCCTAAAGATAATAAGAAGATCAAAATCAACATATTCCCTGTTAACATATCCATTCCCCCCATTTTTTCAATGTTAGTTTCCTTGTTTTTGCTCTACTAACTGCACAACATTTTTAAGTGTATCCGCCTGTCCAACGTTCCCTGGAAAAATAACATAAGGAATGTGGGGGAATGTACTGCCTTCATCCGTTTCCCACACAGGGATTCCCGGGGCTACCTGACCTTTGACCAATGCCCGTTTTACCTGCAGTCCATTCGTTCCAACATCACTAGACGTAATCCCTCCTTTGGCGATTACATAATTCGGCTGTACTTCTAATCTTCTTACAATGTCTGTAAGAGCCTTGGAAATGACCACAGATAACGCCAGCTCTTCTTCTTTCATTCCATCTCCTAAATCCAAACGTTCCCGGCGTGTATAAATAACCGCTGTAGTCCCGGAAGAAATAGCCTGTTCCGCTTCTTTTTTCACCCGGTCAACCTCTATTGCAAATCTGTTTTCATCCAGCACTAAATGGCAGTCAAATTCAATATATCGAAGTGTTGAAAGAGTCATCAGCTCTTCCAGCTGTTCGGTGGTTTTTTGAACGTGAGAACCAATCACCACCAACCCCCCGTGCTGTAAATCCTGCTGGATCAGTTCATCACGTGTCAGTAATTCGCGCGATGAGATATTGCCAATAATTTTAGTAAAGGTGGCAGCTGTCCGGTAAATGAATCGTTTGCCTTTTTTCAGCGCTCTTATTAGTGCGATGGAAAAGATCTTCACATCCTGTTCTTCAACTGCGTTTACCACAATTTTATTAAAGCCTTCAACGCCAAGAAGCTGCTTCTCTATTTTATCCAGATCAAATGCACGTATCGTATCCAGGCTGATTGTGACTACATCCTCTGCTTTGAACTGACCGCTTGTTTTTTCTTCCACCCATTGAGTTAAATCGCTTGCGTCAAATCCAAATGTCCGATCAAGAGCAAACTCTGTTTCACCGGCAGGGATCAGCTGCTCTCCCTGCTCAACATAATGAGTATTTTGAATGGTTAAACGTCCGCCCTGCTCAAAAAAGGGCAGAATGACCTCGCCGTCCGTTCCTCCAAGTTCCTGATTCATGACAGCCGTTTCTAACGGGTAATGTCCACGAAGCGTAGAATCCCCCCGGCTGATCAGCAGAAATGGCTTACCCAGTTCTTCTGATATTTCTTTAACCCGCTGTGCAATCACACGGTGAACTCTTTCAGTCTTTTGCTCACTAAATGAACGGGAATTGGTGAGGATAAAAAACAGCTGATTTTCTTCCTTAAAGCCTTTTTCAATCGTCTTTTTATCCCAATCCGTATAAACGGACACACCATGAACGGTTTGTACGCCTGTCGGATCATCATCCAGAACGACTATTTGATGATTAAATGTTTCGTAGCTTTCAGCAAATGCCAGATCAATCGCCCTAGAATCAAGTGTTGGCAGATTTTTTATATGTTCCTTCGTTTTGCTCATTATGATGTCACTCCTTTTTGCACCGTTACGCTGGCAAGCTTTTCATAATGCTGAACCAGCCCCCCATGATCATCAGCGCCTTTTCCTTCTGCTTTCATTTCTTCAAACATGGCATGCACCTGGCTTGAAAGCGGCAATGCTGCCCCGATCGCATCGCCGGTATCTAAGACATTTTTCAAATCCTTGGCATTAATGTCAATCCGCCCGCCGGCGATGAAGTTGCGTTCGAGAATCAGGGGAACCTTTGCATCCAATACCGCGCTTCCTGCCAGACCTCCGCGAATGGCCTGGTACATTTTTTCTACATCAATTCCTGCTTTTGCAGCCAGCACAAGCGCTTCTGACATAGCGGCGATGTTAACATTAACCATGATTTGGTTCGCCAATTTAGCTGTAGTGCCGGCGCCGGTCTCTCCTACTAACACGATTTGTTCTCCCATAGCCGAAAGAACCGGATATACTTTTTCAAATACATCTTTCTCACCGCCAACCATTATGGCAAGCGTACCGTCAATCGCTTTAGGCTCACCGCCGCTGACAGGAGCGTCCATAAAAAAGATGCCTCTCTGACCCAGGCTTTTAGCAAACTGTTTTGAATACACCGGTGATATTGAACTCATATCTACGATGATCGCTCCCGGCTGCGCGGTTTGAACTGCCCCTTCGTCTCCAAAAACCACACTTTCAACATGAGGATGGCTTGGCAGCATTGTGAAAATCAGCTCTTTATCGATGGATGTTTCAGCAGGCGAGCCTGCCGGTTTTGCTCCTCGTAATTCCAGCTCCCGAATGGCTTCAGTATTAAGATCATAAACCGTTACATCATAGCCTTCGGCCAGTAAATTTTTCACCATCGGTTTGCCCATTATTCCTAGTCCGATAAAACCAATCTTCATTTTTAAAACCCCTTTTCTACTTTTACGCCCATTCATAAAGCGCTTTCATTAATGAGATTGTACACGCTTTGTTTTATTTTGTATACAATTATTTTATTTTTGTATACAAAAATAATTATTCGTTCACACTAATATGCCAATCCTTTATTTCCCTCCTCACTATTTCACGCTATACTACAAGTAGGATTACGAAGGATTCAACCCCTAAAACGAAGGAGGTGCGGCTGCTGAAAGCCAAACGATTGATCCTGATCGATATACGTACAGCAGGCCCTTAAACATGACAAATCCATCAGCAACATCTGCCTATGTGATTGCATATGAAACCATTCGAGATAAAATATTAAACGGTGAGCTGGAAGGCGGAACGAAGCTGGTAGAAGAAAGACTGGCAGAGGAATTGGGCGTAAGCAGGACGCCTGTCCGTGAAGCAATCAGAAGGCTGGAGCAAGAAGGATTAATAAAGAAAAAACGGGTGGTAAAACCTACTGAGAGCGATTTACGCCACCTTTTTCAAGTCCGCATGATTTTAGAAGGACATGCAGTCAGAACGGCTGCTGCTTACATGACTGAGGAAGAACTGGAGCAATTAGCCCAGTGCGTAGAAATTGGGCGCACCGGTTCAGTGGAAGAAATTATGAAGGCCAATAAAAAATTTCATGATTTAATTGTACAGGCGAGCAAAAACCCTGTGATGATCAATATTATTGATCAAATGCAATCAATCATTTACTTATTTCGAAAAACGGTCGTCTATCATAAGCGTCCCTATTTAATTGATGAGCATCAGGATATTTATGAGGCGATCAAACAGCGTGACGGGGATAAAGCAGAGCGCTTAATGAAAGCGCATCTTCAGGCCGATCTTGATTTTTCCCTTCATGTATTATAAAAGAGCGCTGGGCCCGAATATGGGCTCAACGCTCTTATTTGTTCTTATAGTTCATATACCGCTCTTGAACCGCCGACTAATTTGGGTCTGGTACGGGCCAGTGTGATATGTGCTTCACCAAGAGAGCGGGTGGAAACGCGCACCGGAACGGCAACATGCTTCAGGTGCATGCCGATAAACGTGTCGCCAATGTCAATGCCGCCCTGCGCCTTTACATGTTCAACGATGACCGGATCCGCCATATTCCGGTACGCAAAGGATGCCATAGCGCCACCTGCTCTTCGAACCGGAATCACCGCTACTTCATCGTAGCCTCTCTTTTCTGCTGCATTGCGCTCCATAACAAGAGAACGGTTTATGTGTTCACAGCCCTGAAACGCAATATCGACTCCCGTTGATTTTGAGAACCGGGTAAATCCTTCAAATAGGGAAGCAGCTACATCATCGGTTCCGGAGGTTCCGATTCGTTTCCCAACAACTTCTGAGGTGGAGCATCCGATGACAAACAGCTGACCAGGCTTTAGCTGGGCTTGTCCCTGGTATTCATCCAGAATAGCCCTTAATTCCTCCTGCATCGAAATCCCCCCTTCCATTATTGCTGTGCTTCGTATTCTGTAATTTTGCCAATTCGGTTGTCATGGCGGCCGCCTTCATAATCAGTTGTCAGCCACAGCTTGGCAATATCGCGTGCCAGACCAGGACCGATGACGCGTTCGCCCATCGCAAGCATATTGGTATCATTATGTTCACGGGTCGCTTTCGCACTGAATGTATCGTGAACCAGCGCACAGCGGATCCCTTTCACTTTATTTGCAGCAATGCTCATGCCAATACCGGTACCGCAAATCAGTATACCGCGATCAAACTCGCCGCCAGCCACTTTTTTGGCAACAGGCAATGCATAGTCCGGATAATCAACTGAGCCTTCACAGCCGCATCCGAAATCCTCATACTCGATTCCAAGCTCCGTCAGCACGTCTCCAATTTCTTTACGCAAATTCATTCCGCCATGATCTGATGCTAA
This sequence comes from Jeotgalibacillus sp. S-D1, assembly GCF_004358665.1. Classification (GTDB taxonomy): domain Bacteria; phylum Bacillota; class Bacilli; order Bacillales; family Jeotgalibacillaceae; genus Jeotgalibacillus. Next base: position 548,768 of record NZ_SMZR01000002.1, read on the forward strand.
TGCGACCTTCATGTTATCTTCCTCCTGAGGTTTAGTATCCCAATTTCTGCTTTTCAATATTGGCAATCAGCCCGTTCATCAGCTGGTTAAGTTCCTGATAGGTCCTTCGATACATATCCACAGAACCGCCAAATGGATCTGACACGTCAAGCCCCATTCCGCTTGCAAATTCCTTCAGCGTGAAAATACGATCCATAGCAAACGGATATTTTTCTGCAAGCATCGCCTTGTGGGCACTGGTCATGGCAAACACATAATCCGCCCAGTGAACATCATCCTGTGTTACACAGTGAGACTGGTGATTGTGCTTAATTCCATTTTCATCCAAAACCTGCTGCGTCTGTGGTGAGGCCTGCCCGCCATCCATAGCGAATATTCCAGCTGAGCGGACATCTGTATCATCAAGGTTTTTATGTCGTAAGATGGCTTCTGCCATCGGACTTCTGCATGTATTTCCCGTGCACACAAACAGGATGTTCATCTTTAAATTCCTCCCGTACGATGTCGTTTAGACTGTACATGATCTAATGCTAATCATATCATAAAACAGGAATTTTTTCGCCAAATGGAATCCCTTACAATTCTTTCGATTTTTCTTTCACTACCATTATGCTCAGATTGGTTTAAAAAGTTGCATAAAATCATGATTCAACCTTCCAGTGACTGCAGAAATAATCACACCCGCAATTATTTCCCGGAAAATAATCGAAAAGAGGCATCTTTTGACTAAAGATGCCTCTTTTATTAATGGTCTACCATTTTTCTATTGTACACAGCTACCACAAAGCTCGTTATCACGACTGTCCACCCCAAAATGATCAGGATCGCACTCCAGCTGTCTCCCCATCCTGCGCCTGTTTCAATTTGATTTGCCAATTCAATCAGCTGCAAATTCGGGAAAAAGTTCACTGCCTTTAAGATCGGATACTCATCCATAAAAGGCTTAACCAACGGAACAAATGAAAAGAAAAAGGCAACTGGCAGGATTGCGACAGAAGCTTCCATCACCGAGCGTGTTAACAGACCAATAAGTGTGCCAATGCCTATATAAAATACGATTGAAATCAGTGATGCCACCGAAATAATCAGCAGATTACCCGGCTGGTATTCCATGAAAAATGCACACATCACCAGGACGATAAGCGTGCCGAGAAAGCTCAGCATGCTTTTTCCTCCCAAAATTTCTGCCGTGGTGGCCGGGGACAGCATCAGGCCGCGCAAGGTGTTTTTTTCTTTCTCCTCAGCAATCAATGCTGACTGCACATAGGCCGCTACCATCGTGAATGTCAGGTTGAATACGAGAAAGTAAACTTCCACTGTTTCTACTCCTGTCCGCCCATATACCGCAGCTAAAATCAAGGGCATAAGAACCGTAGTTGATACATAGAGGTTTTTTGAAACATCTTTATAATCTTTCCGAAAAATAGCAAGTGAGCGTTTCAATGAAAAAGTCATGATAATTTCCTCCCTGTCACTTCTACAAATATATCTCCAAGTGTCGGTTCGTTTGAATTGGCCGACTCCACCATCCCCGCACTCATATATTCATATAATTCCTCCGCTCCATCAGGCCCACGGTCAAGATAAATCTCTCTTCCATCCATTAACTCCACTCGAATTGTTCCGTTGCTGAATTGTTTTCGCAGCCTTTTCGGCTGATCCAGCAGTTGAATCGACCCCTTATTTAAAAAAGCAACACGGTCACACAGCGTTTCTGCTTCATCCATGTCATGAGTTGTGAGAAAGATTGTTGTCCCCTCACTTTTCAGCTTCTCAAGACCTTTATAGATATGCCTGGAGTTTACCGGATCAAGTGCTGAGGTCGGTTCATCTAAAAATAAAAGTTCTGGCTTATGCAGAAATGCTCTTGCCAGCGTGACACGCTGCAGCATACCCTTTGACAATTTTGATACGATTTTCTTATGCTCATTTTGCAGCTGAACCATCGCAAGCACTTCATCAATTCGCATGGGTGGGACATCGTATAAATCACAAAAGAGTTTCAGGTTTTCGTAAATCGATAATCTGCTGTAGAGACCGCTATTATCAGTGAGTACGCCAATTTTTTTGCGATACTTGTTTTCTTTCAAACGTTCGGTTGGAACGCCAAAAACATAAGCATCCCCGGATGTTTGTCTCAGCTGAGCCGTCAAAATTTTAATAGTGGTTGTTTTTCCTGATCCACTCGGCCCTAAAAATCCAAATGTTTCACCTTTTTTCACATGAAACGAAACGTCATTCAAGGCTGTTTCGTTTCCGAATAACTTGGCTGCATTTTTCACTTCAATGATGTTTTCCATTGAGCTCCTCCTTTAATTTGCTGCTGACGATTTTCTAACCCTATCGTATAAAAAGCATGGGCAGAGTGCATTCGTTTCCCCGTGAAAGGAGGCATTCTTCAATGAGTGGAGCTAAATGAACGGTGAATGAAGCTTATTTTAACCCAATCATTTCCTTGAGTTCGGCCATTTTCGTTTTGGATAATGGAATGGAAGATTGAGAGGCATCATCGAGGACAAGACTGTAACTGTTTCGTGTCCAGGTAACAACTTCCCTTACCTTTTGAAGGTTCACGATGTAGGAACGATGGCATCTGAAGAATCCGTACGGAAGCAATCGCTGCTCCAGCTCGTTCAACGTAAAGGTGCATGGATAGATATCTCCTTTAACATTTATATTTGACTGCCCTTCATTGCTCTCAATAAAGTCAATTTCAGGAGGGTTAAACAAAACAATTTTCTCATTTACCCTGGTTGGAATTTTTTCAAAGCGGACAGGCTGAACAGATGCTGGCTCTTCCTGCCCATTTTCTTCAACGAGCTCGCCCTCCTGCTCCGGTTTTACATCAAGTGCTGTCAGCCCTGTATGATCAAGCCGATACACACTCTCTGTAGCGAGCAGTGCACTTTCCATATTAGCTGTTAAAATGACCACACTCGTTTTCTGCTGTTTCAGCATATTAACTATATTAAGAAAGACTCGTTTCGTTTCAAGGTCTACATTCTGATCCGGTTCCTCTAAAATGACCGTACTCGGCTGCTGAATAAGGATCCGTGCATATCGAATTCTCTTCTTTTCTGAATAGGATAAGAGGGATACCCTCACATTTCGTTTTTCTTCTAAATGAATGATCTGCATCAATTGTTCAAGCTTTACTGTTGAACCATAAATAGTTAGAAAAAAATCCAGATGCTCTTTAACCTTCAGCCGTTCATATAATCCATCCTCCAAAAATAAAATACCGGTTTCAGCAAAATAACGCGGATTGTTTCTATGTACCATTTCGCCATTGCTGATAATTTCCCCGCTCATCACTGGCTTTGCTCCTGTAAATAAGTCCATTAACTCAGCACGTACATTCGTGCTTGAATGGATGGCGACCACTGATCCTGGAGCAACCTCTAAACGAAAGGGAGGAAAAACCACCGCATGTTCACTATGCTTTTCGATATTGTTAATAATTAACATATGGTCACCTCTTTCATCTTCTAACCTTTATTTTACTTGTTTTTTACAATTAGTAATGTAAAAAAAGATATCACTTATTGTGATATCTCTTCTTTTCGGTTATTTTTTTGAAAAACTTTTCCACTGCTTTCCCGAATCAGCAGCTTGGTTGGAATGACGATTTTTTTGGCGATCTCCCGTTTTGATGCGATTTGATCGAACAGCAGATCCAGAGCTGCTTCACCCATGAATTCTGTATGCACCTGGACCGTTGTCAGAGATGGCTGAAGGTATTTTGACATCTCGATGTCATTAAAGCCGATAATCGATACCTGTTCCGGAACACGCACTCCCTGTTCATGAAGGGCTCTCATGGCACCGATCGCCATTGAATCGCTCCCTAAAATAAATGCTGTCGGACCATTCTCAAGCTTCAGCGCTTCCTTCATTAGTGTGTAGCCATCCTCAGCAGTAAATTTTCCTGTCCACATAAAATCCTCATTAAATAAATGATTCAGGGTCAGATATTCATAAAACGTATTTTCCCGCTCATCTTTGATTGGCTCGTTTCCCTGAACATATTCATGCCCTCCGATATAGCCAATCCGTTCGTGACCATGCTCAAAAAGATGCCGGAGCACTTCCTCCATCGCTTTCCTGAAATCCACGACGACCGAATCTACATCATCTGAAGGTGAAAAATCAACCAGCACCATTTTATCTGTCCATGTTTTAAAATTAATAATATCCTGGGAACTGAACTTGCCGACCGCAATCATTCCATCAAGGCTTTCCTGCTTGCCGGAGAAGATCTCATCACTTTTGTAGAACTTCACAAGCTCAATTCCGCGTTCCAGGCTTGCCTTTTCGACACCCAGCCGTATGGATAAATAATAAGGGTCCGCAATTTCCTGTTCTTTTGAATACCAATAAACAAGCCCAATCTTCATCGCTTTTTGTTTATTTTGAAGCGACCGTCTTTTTACGGTGCGGTACTCCAGATCTTTTGCTATTTGAATAATTCTTTCTCTCGTCTCGCTGGTCACAGATAAACTTGCATCCTCGTTTAACACCCGTGATACGGTTGCAAGTGAGACCCCTGCTTTTTTCGCAATATCCTTTAGTGTTGCCATGTTAACCACCCGCCTGTTGTTCCTGATGAATGCTTGTACCCCTTTAATCCTATCCATCAGTTTATAGTGAAGCCTTTTTCATTACCTCCACTTTACCACTTTACTTTCAAAAGGTGCTAATGTTTGATGGTCGATATGCTGAGGTTCTGCAGTATGATTCAGTAAAAAGACATACGTTTCATCATTTACTGAACGGCGTGCAATTTCCACTCCATCAGCAGTTTTTTTGTGCCAGATTTGATGATGAACAAGCATTTCTTCTGCTATCGGAACCAGCCTGTCTTCTCCAAGACCGGTGCCCAGGTAATAAACGCTGCCTTTTCCAACTTTATTTTTTGTCATGGCAGCTTTATCCTGATAAAAGCTGTCATTATAACGATACATCACTTGTGCGGTCTGAGGCGAAATCAAATCCCGCCAGACACTGCCTTCGCATATTTCATTTTGGCCTGCAGCATCTACCACAGGTACTGATTGCGACGCTGCCAGCGCCTCTGTTTCATAGATATGAATACCGGCAAGTTCTGCAATAGCACCAGGCAAGGTACGGCTTAAGTAGATATTATTATCTTTATCCTTTAATCCTGCTCTAAATGAAAACAGAATGGTGCCGCCACCTTCAGCAAAAGCCTTAAACCGTGCTGCCAGCTCATCATCAATCATTTGAAGAGCGGGAACGAGCAAAATCTTATACGAATCAAATGCCCTATTTACAGGAATGACATCTATGGATGCATTCTGCTTATAAAAGGGCGTGTACAATCTCAACAGTTCATTCGTGAAATCGAAGCCGGAACTTTGAATCTGTGATTTCCAGGACCAGATATTGTCGTAATCGTAGACCACTGCAATGTCAGAAGTGATTGGCGCATTGACGACTGATTCATGACTGGTTATATCCTGAAATACAGCCTGCACTTCCTGATACTTTCGTCCGTACCGGTTATCCTGATCCACTATTCCAAAACAGAATTGTTCTGCTCCTTTTGTCATGCCCCGCCATCTAAAATAAAGCATATTGGAGCAGCCGTGGGCAAATGCCTGGTACGACCACATTTTTGCCTGATCAGGCCTCGGCAGATAGCCGATCACATTGTGGCCTTGCGCTCCCATCAGCTCTTCAACAATCCAGTAGTTTTGATTTTTTAATCCGCGGTTAAAGTCATGAGTCATTGCAATTTCTGCAGGCGAAACGGGTTCTGTGAGCCCGCCCCAGACAGGATAATTGTCATAGGAAACAAAATCCATCGGCCGGACATTTTCTGCATGATCAAACCACTTATCGAAAAACCCTCCCGAAACATTTGTTGTTACCTGCTGATGAGCAGCATGATGGTCCCTTGCTATTTTTGTCATATCATGCGCGAATCGATTTAGAGATGCCGATCTGAACCGTGCATAATCTAATTTTAAAGACGGGTTATGAGTGGTCACGGTAGGAGTTGGCAGGGGTATTTCGGCGAAATCATTATAGGTCTGTCCCCAAAAGATGGTTCCCCAGCGTTCATTCAGCTCATTAACAGTTCCATATTTTTCTTCTAAATAAAGTTGAAATTTCGTGTGGCATTGCTCACAAAAACACAGATCACTGCCTTCATGGCCAAATTCATTATCAATTTGCCATGCCACAATGGCCGGTTCATTGGCATAATGCTTTACCAACTCTTTGGTTATCCTTGAAGCATAACGGTGGTAAATATCAGAATTGAAGCAGTACTGGCGCCTTCCACCAAAGGCTCTTGGATGACCATATTCATCTTTTGATAAAATGGATGGATCCAGTTTGGCCAGCCAGGCTGGAAAAGTTGCTGTTGGTGTTCCAAACATAACGGACAGCTGACGTTTCTTGGCTTCTTGAATCACTTTGTCAAAAAAGGAAAAATCAAATTCCCCTTCCCTCGGCTCCATTAAATGCCAGGCAAATTCACCCATGCGAATCATATTCGCTCCAAGTTCCTTTATGCCATCTAAGTCCTGCTCAAGCATTTCCTCCGGCCAATGCTCAGGATAATAATCAACACCTACATACATTCTTTTTCCTCCTTTATTGGGGTGTTTCTCTCGCTGTACTCTTCCCCGGACTTACAATTAATTAATTAATTACTTCTTCTGTAGAAAGCATATTTTATATGTACTGCACAGTTAGCCTCTGTATAGAAACCAGCAAACTTAACTCGGTGTGTAATCGTTTACATTAGTTTAAATTTTAGTAAAAATTAATAGCTTTGTCAATTAATATTTTAGTAAAAGTATATTCTCCCTTTTCTCAAAAATAAACTTCCTCTCCAGAGCTAAGCAGCAAAAACAGTACAAAAAAGAAGAGAGCATTCATTGCTCCCTTCTTCACCCCATCATCCTTCTATTCATTAAGCTGCTTCATAAACTTCGCAAAAGCCGCCTGCCCTTCTAAATCACGTTTAAATACTCCGGCATCTTCCAGAACACGGGCAAAAACCATCCCTACATGTTTTTGAATAATGCTGTGGATGTTATCCTGCGTAATATCAGGTTCTGTTGCTGCGATCTCATTTGCCCACCTGGCATGCTTTCCAGTTCTTTCGTCGACCGCCGCCCCCTCCATATCCTGCAGAACAATATATTCAGCAAGCAAGGACAGCTCCTCTTTTAAACGGCCGGGCAAAACGGCTAACCCCATTACTTCGATTAAGCCGATATTTTCTTTTTTAATATGGTGAACGTCATCATGCGGGTGGAAGATCCCAAATGGATGCTCTTCGCTTGTCCGGTTGTTGCGAAGGACAAGATCGAGCTCAAATCTTCCTTCCCTCTTTCTGGCAATAGGCGTAATGGTATTGTGGGGGATATGGTTGTCCGAATGAGAAAAAATGGCTACAGACTCATCGCTGTAATCCCTCCAGGAAGAAAGAATTTTATCTCCCAGCTCAACCAGACGGTCTTTATCATCTCCTGTTAACCGGATAACACTCATCGCCCATTTTACAATTCCAGCATCAATGTCCTCAAATCCATTGATGGTAAAGGTCTGTTCAACAGGCGCAATCGCCATCGGAAAATCATGTCTTCCTCCCTGGAAATGATCATGGCTTAAAATCGAGCCTCCAACGATCGGGAGGTCAGCATTGGAGCCGACGAAATAGTGCGGAAACTGGTCGACAAAATGAAGAAGCCGGCCAAATCCCTCTTTTTCAATTTTCATTGGACGGTGGTCTGCTGAAAACACGATGGCGTGCTCGTTATAATAGACATAAGGTGAATACTGTAAAAACCAGTTTTCATCTGACAGAGTAACCGGAATAACACGGTGGCTGGTTCTTGCCGGATGATTGATTCTTCCCGCGTAGCCAACGTTTTCTTTACATAATAAGCACAGCGGATAGCTGACTGCTTTTGCCAGCTTTTCGGCGGCAATCGTGGTCGGATCTTTTTCCGGCTTTGACAGATTGATGGTAATTTCTAAATTGCCGTATTCTGTTTCACTATACCAATGCTCATTTTTTGCGATGCGATCTGTTTTAATGTAGTTAACATTTTGAGAAAGCCGGTAAAAATAATCGGTCGCTTTCTCAGGAGAAGTAAGATACAGTCCTCGAAACGCAGCATTCAGTTCAGAAGGACGCTTGAGAAAACAGTCCATGATTGCTGCATCCAGCTGATCCCGTTCATGAATAGTGGTTATCTTGAGCTCCTCGCTGTCAGTTGCCCAATTTAGAATATTGTCGAGAATTTCAACCGGATAATCAAGCTCCTCATAAGGCGCTGCTGTCTCGGCCGGTTCATCTAAATGCAGCAGGTTCAAAAGTTTATTTCGTACATAATCAGTATCCGCCTGTTCAATCATCTGCTGCTGCAGGCCAAATTGGATGAGACGTTCTATTTCTATCGAGATTGACACAGAAACCCTCCTTTATGAACGTGATCATGTATCAGGTACGCGCTGTATATCCGTTTGGGTGGCTTTGATGCCATTGCCATGCGCTTTGAATAATCGTTTCTAAATCAGGATGCTTCGGTCTCCATCCCAGTTCTTTTCCAGCTCTTTCAGCGGAAGCAACCAGCATGGCAGGGTCACCTTCTCTGCGTTTTTCGATAGAGGCCGGAATGTCATGACCTGTAATGCGACGGGCTGTTTCAATTACTTCCATCACACTGAAGCCCTGGCCATTCCCAAGGTTATTAACAGCTGTTTGCGGGCTTTTTTCAAGCTTGTCCAGAGCAAGCAGGTGAGCATCCACCAGATCCTGCACGTGGATATAATCTCTTATGCATGTGCCATCCGGTGTAGGATAATCATTGCCAAAGATGCTGATTTTTTCTCTCTGCCCAAGGGCAACTTGCAGAACGATTGGAATTAAGTGCGTTTCAGGGTTGTGATCCTCCCCTTTTTCACCTTCCATATCGGCGCCTGCCACATTAAAGTAACGGAGTGAAATGGAGTGAATTCCATAGGCGTTCCCCGCCCATTTAAGCATCTTTTCAATCACCAGCTTGGTTTCACCGTATGGATTGGTCGGGACGGTTGGATCGTTTTCATCGATCAGTTCGGACTCAGGCTCGCCATAGGTTGCCGCCGTTGAACTGAATATGATCTTTTTAACCTCATGACGATTCATTGCCTGCAGCAGTGAAATCGCCCCGCCAACATTATTATCGTAATACTTAAGCGGGTCTGTTACGCTTTCACCCACCAGTGAATTGGCAGCAAAATGAATCACCGCATCTATGCTGTGAGCAGAAAACACACGGTCCAGAAATTCACTGTCACGAAGATCCCCCTCGTAATAAGGAGTGTCCTGATCAATTGCTCCTTGATGGCCTGTCTGCAGGCTGTCGATAATGACAACATCTTTATTTTGACGTTTTAGTGTGAGCACGGCATGGCTTCCAATGTAGCCTGCTCCTCCTGTAACAAGAATGGTCATTGCTGGTCCCTCCCTTTCGCATTCATTACTGTTTGATTTCGTTATGCCATTGTGTGTTAATTTCTCTGATCAGCTTAAGGTCGCATTTTGGTTCCCGGTCATACGACAGGATTCCGTTGATCTCCTGCTCCACATCTGTCAGCTGAGTATAGCAATAGCCATGAAGTGATTTTGAGCTGTAGACGGCATTCATAATTCTGCGGTAGTCGGCGACAAACTCTTCCTCATTTTTAACAGAGGTATAACCCCAGCCGTTGTCTCCACCAACTTCAAAACCGATTCCGCCAAACTCCGTCAGGATAATCGGCTCTCCCCGATGCTCAAAGCCGTTGGCATAAATTTTTCGTTTAGCCGGCTGTGAAGAAAGCAGCACTTCTTTTGTTTCGAGTGTTTCTTTAAATACAGCACTTTTACTTTTTTCTTCAACTGTACCGTGATTATAATTGTGAATCGCACAAATGTCGGTCACGGTCTGCTCCCAGCCATCATTTGAAATGACCGGCCGCGTGCCATCCATGGCGTGAATATGGTGGTACATCGCCTGTGAATGATGCTGCTGTTTGCTGTCAGAGCGGATCGTTTGAACGCCCCAGCTTTCATTTAACGGTACCCATGCCACGATGGATGAATGATTGTAATCACGATCAATAATCTTGGTCCATTCCTCAGTCAGACGGCTGGCTGCCCGTTCTGAATAAAATGCAGATGCGGCACATTCTCCCCAAACAAGATAGCCTAGCTTGTCCGCCCAATAAAGGAAGCGCGGATCCTCCACCTTTTGATGCTTCCGGCAGCCGTTAAAGCCCATTTCCTTTGCCAGTTCAATATCCTTTTTAAAATCCTCATCATTTGGCGCTGTGAGAAGTCCTTCTCTCCAGTACCCCTGATCCAGCACCAGCTGCTGATAATAAGGCTTATTATTAAGATAAACCATCCCATCCTCTGTATGAATCTTTCTCATGCCAAAATAAGAAGCAACTGAGTCTGCGATTGTTTGATCCTCTTTTATATCAAATGTAATATCAAATAAATTCGGGGCTTCAGGTGACCACGTCATTCCTTCGTGATGAAAGCCTGTGTGGAATATATGTTTGCCGAATACATTGATTCTTCTTTTTAAATAGGTTTCAACTAAACGGAAGGAATCATGGCTGATCAGCTCACCCTTGTATTCAATTTTAACCTCAACCAATTTTTTAACAGCTTGAGGAGAGACATCAAGCTCAATTTCAACGTCTCCCTGATCAAGGTCCGGTGTCATGCGCAGCTTTTCAATCGCAGAATCGGAAACAGGCTCGATCCACACCGGCTGCCAGATACCTGTCGTATTGGTATACCAAATCGATTCGATCTCTTCTTTCCAGAATTGCTTCCCGCGCGGGATTGTTTCGTCACGAGACGGATCCTCCGCTCTTACCACAACAGAAGCAAGGCTGTCTTTTAACACATGCGTGATATCAAAGGAAAAAGGTGTATGCCCTCCTTCGTTTTCGCCGACAAGCTGTCCGTTCACGAAAACCTTCGCATAGTAATCGACTGCTCCAAAATGCAGCATCACCCGCTTATCTTTCCAATCATCAGGCACCTCAAATTCTCTTTGGTACCAGACCACATCATGAAAAGAAGAATCATTAATGCCGCTCAGTTCTGTCTGGTAGGCAAATGGCACATTGATTTTATCCGTAAGGGCGGCAGCATTTTGATACCACTGCTCCTTCATGCCGATATTCTGATCATCAAATGTAAAATTCCATTCACCATTTAAGCTTTTCCACTCTTTTCGCTGAAATTGCGGGCGGGGATATTCCGTTCGTAACATTAAAAACACTCCTTTTACACTGGATTCATGCGCTTTTTATCTCACATGCTAACTGACTGTAAATATGTACCTAGTTTTCGCTGAATATTTTTCACCGGGCTGCAATTCAATGGATGGAAAATCCGGTTCATTTATTGCATTCGGATAGTTTTGAGTTTCAAGGCACAGCGCCATATGCTTTTGAGCCTTTGTCCCTCTGATGACTGAGCCATCATCCATTTGGTTTCCGGTATAAAGCACCACGGATTTTTGATCCGTCTCAATCGTCAGCTTTCTGCCCGAAACCGGCTCAATCAATTGAATTTCTTCATTGAAATTGTCATCCAGCGATAAAGGATGGTCAAAGCCATTTCCGCCAATTTTAATTTGCTCCTCAGCGGATCTGATTCCATCCCCAATCTTTTTTGGCTCTCTAAAATCAAAGGCGGTACCCTCAACATGAGCAAGTTTTCCTGTGGGAATCAAATCTTCCTTCAACGGGAGATAACGGCTTGATTTCAACTGAAGTTCATGGTTAACGACCGGCTCATCAAAATCACCGCGCAAATTAAAATAAGAATGGTTGGTCATATTGATAATCGTTGCCTGATCCGTCGTCCCCTCGTACTGAACTTCAAGCGTATCGTCATCCAGCAGCCGGTAGATGACTTTCACCTCTAAATTACCTGGAAATCCACCTTCCAAATGTACGCTTGTCCGGCTGAAAATCAATTCCTGTCCCTCTCCGATTGAAACGTCCCATACAAATTTATCAAACCCTTTTTCACCGCCATGAAGTGTGCTTTTGTCCTGATTTGCTTCAAGCGTATACGTTTCCCCCTGCAGCGTAAATGCTGCCTGGTCAATTCTTCCGGCCACCCGGCCAATGACAGCCCCAAAATATGGAGACTGGGTTAAATACGGTTCAAATTCATCAAAGCCAAGAACAATATTCTTGTACTCGCCATGCCGATCCTTCGCCGTCCATTTTGTAATAATGCAGCCGTAGTTTAAAACATGCACTTCCATTCCGTTGTTGTTTTTTAGTTTGTATTCGGTAATCTGATTACCTTCATGTTGTGCAATTTCGCATATTGTTATCGAGATCATCCTAACGCCTCCTTCTGGTCATACCATACCCTTAATTAAGCTTCGGCTAAGCCTTCTCTTTCATGATCTCATGGGCGCCTTCCCCCGCACTTGCAGTATAGAATTCTGCTTCAATTCCGCACTCCTTTGCATAGTGAGTGCCAACATTTTGGATAAACCGATCGATCGCCTCCGTTTTTACAATCGCGATGGCACATCCGCCAAATCCTGCCCCTGTCATACGGGCTCCGATTACACCATCCTGCTTCCATGCAAGCTCAACCAGCGTATCCAGCTCTTTGCCTGTCACTTCATAGTCGTCTCTTAAAGAGCGGTGAGATTCATTCATTAACTGACCCACAGCTGATAGATTGCCAGCTTTAAGAAAATGAAGCGCTTTTTCTGTCCGCTCATTCTCTGATATAACATGAGCTGCACGCTTAGCCAAAAGCGCATCTCCTATCATATCCTTAACTTTGGCGAATTCATCGAGCGAAACTTCACCCAGCGATTGAACAGTCAGCTTCCGCTGAATCCTTTCAAGTGCCTGCTCGCACTCTGCTCTTCTTTCATTATACTTTGAAGAAGCAAGTTCTCTTCGTTTGTTTGTATTCATAATAACAATTTGTTCCTCTTTAAGTTCAATCGGAGCGTATTCATACTCAAGTGTCTCGCAATCAAGCCAGATGGCCTGACCTTCTTTTCCCATGCCGATAGCAAACTGATCCATAATGCCGCTGTTTACGCCGATGAACTCATTTTCTACTTTTTGACACAGTTTAATGAGTTCAATTCGGTCGATTTCAATATCAAACAATCGCTGAAGCATGACACCCGTTGCCAGTTCAATCGAAGCAGAGGATGACAGTCCTGCTCCATTTGGAATGTTTCCGTAAAACAACACATCAAATCCCGTTTCAATGGCATGGCCGCTATCGATCAGAAGCTTCACCACCCCGTTCGGGTAATTAATCCAGCCTTTTTGACTTCCAAACGCTAATTCATCCAGTGACCCTTCTATTACGCCTTCTCTTTTAAAATTAAGGGATGCCATACGAATGGTGCGATCATTTCGTTTTTTTACTAACGCATATGTACCGCACGTAATTGCTAAAGGAAAAACTTTTCCCCCGTTATAATCCGTGTGCTCGCCAATTAAATTAATTCTGCCCGGAGCAAAAAAACACTGTTCATGATCCTGATTGAAAATTTCCTTAAATGAGCGTTCTAATGTATGGAGTTTCATGCTCACCCTCCTTTATATAAATAAAAAATGAATTTTAAGAAAGAAAACGATTACAATTCTATTCTAAGTTAACATTTTAGTTAAAGTCAACGATAAAATATCTTTTATTTTACTAAAATATATCTTAAAACTAGTTCTAATCTTTATTTTCATTCTTTTAATTATTTAATAAAATAACCAATAAACGCTTAAAAACAGGCTTTTTAATGTTTAAAAAACTATTAAAAATACTACTTGTCATCATTTTCAAAAGATTTGTATATTGACAACACTGTAAGGATTGGGTAAGTTTGTTTTAGTTAATACTTTCGAAAACATTAACTAAAATATTACTTGGGGGGATACGATGTTTAAAAAATCTTTACTATCGATGGCTACAGTTATTGGAATTGCAGCTGCTCTTGCAGGCTGCAGTAATTCTGACGGAGAAAATGAAAGCGCTGACAGCGGCAGTACTCAGACCGTTTCGTTCTGGGCACCCTTTTCAGGACCCGATGGACCGAAAATGAAAGAAATCGTAGATGAGTTTAATAGCTCACAAGAAGATGTTAAAGTCAATCTGCAAATTGTGCCTCAATCCGAATACTATACTACGATTGATTTGTCTTTAAACGGGCAGGAGGATTCACCCGACTTGATGATCATGCACGGAGATCAAATTGCCACTTATGCCAATCAAAACATCTTAAAGGATATGGAACCGATCCTGGGCGATACAATAAATAAAGAAGATTATCATCCAACTGCCTGGAACGGCGTTGAAGTTGATGGAGCTCTTTATGGGGTCCCACTTGATATCCACCCATTAATGTTTTATTACAATAAGGATATGTTTGAAGCTGCCGGTCTTGATCCGGAAGCACCGCCCACCAACCGTGAAGAATTTGTTGAAATGGCAAAACAGTTAACCAATGCTGAAAACGGCGAATGGGGTTATGCCGTTCCAACCTTGTGGCCGCAGCAATTTATTTTCCCTACCATCGTTTATCAAAACGGTGGAGAATTGATTTCGGACGGAAAAGTGAATTATGCATCTGATGAAGCAGTTGAAGCACTTCAATTCCAGTCAGACCTGATTTTTGAACATAAGGTATCACCTGAAAATGTTCAGCAGGACGGAGAGTTGACGCTATTCCTTCAAGGGAAAAGCGCTATGCATATGAACGGGCCTTGGATGCTTAACCAATTCGAAGAATCAAATATCAATTTCGGAGTAGCGCCAGTACCGCAGCTTGGAACCGAACAGGACGCTGTATTTGCTAATTCACATAACTTTGTAATTCCGGAAACTGTACAGGATGAAGCAAAAATTGAAGCTATAACGACCTTCTTGAATTTTGCGGGTGAAAATGGCCAGGCGTGGGCTGAATCCGGTCAAGCCCCTGTTTCAAAAGCTGTTTATGAGAGTGACGAATTTAATGAAATGACGCAGCAGCCGCAGGTAGCAAAGCAATTTGATTATGCTCAATTTGCACCAGCAGTTGAAAACTGGGGACCACTTTCTGATCCTCTATACAGTGCAGTGAATGAAGTTCTTCTGGGTTCTATGGAGCCGCAGGAAGCATTGGAGCAGGCACAAGAAGAAGCAAAAAGCAGATTACAATAGAATGATTGGGAGGTGAGAGTCTGACTCTTGCCTCTTCCTTATCTTAGCTCGAAAAAGAAAGAAGGTATTAATATGAAATCTAAATCAAAACTATCTGCTTTTACCTCATTCTTGTTTGTTTTACCCTATTTAGTGATGTTTATTTTATTTCTGGTCGCTCCACTAATCTATGGAATTTATATCAGCTTCCATGATTGGAATTTAATCTCACCTATTCGTCCTTTCGTCGGTTTCGAAAACTATACACAGATCTTCACATCGGGTACATCCGAAAATAAAATTTTTCTTAATGGCTTAACGAACACCTTACAATTTGTTGTCTATAGTGTGCCTCTATTGGTTGTCATCGGTCTACTGCTTGCGATGCTCGTCAATAGCTTACCTTCAAAAATTCGCGGTTTTTTCAGAACTGCTTACTTTCTTCCATATGCCATTTCCGTGTCGATCATCGCTGTTTTATGGCTGTGGATTTTAGATACCAACTCAGGTTTGATGAATAATGCATTACAGGCGCTTGGTCTAAACGCAATTCCGTGGTTAACGAAACTTCCGTATGCCTGGATTTCCATCGTAATTGCAACGGTTTGGTGGACCATTGGATTCAATATGATCATTTTTATTAACGCATTAAATGAAGTACCTGAAGAAATGTATGAAGCAGCTGACATTGATGGCGCTACCGGCTTCCAAAAGTTTATCCACATTACACTGCCATCTATTCGCCCGATTATGATCTTTGTAATTATCACCTCTACCATCGCTTCGTTTAATGTCTATGGTCAGCCATACTTAATGACAGGCGGCGGTCCTGGCGATTCAACAGAAGTATTATTAATGGGCATTGTGCAGCAAGCTTTCCAGCTGCGCCAAATGGGTGTGGCATCCGCTATGGCTATGCTGATGTCTTTAATTATGATCAGCATTTCTGTCGGACAGTTTCTATTAAGCAGAGGCAAAAAAGGAAGGGGGAATGAACATGCGTAAGAGAAATAAAATTTTGTTAATCGTGATCGCTTCTGTCCTTGCTGTTTTGTTTATTACTCCTCTTTTATGGATGCTGTCTACTTCTTTCAAAAGCGATTTTGAAGCAATTGGCGGAGCTTCTTTTCTGCCGCAGCAGTTTACATTCGATAATTATAAAAGCACGCTGCTAGATCAGACCGTTCCTGTTTTCCGCTGGATGTTTAATTCTTTATTCGTCGGCATCGCTGGAGTAACCATCGTATTGATTATTGACTCCATGGCGGCATATGGTCTGGCCCGACTGGATGTTCCTTTTAAGAAAGTGTTATTCCCGCTGTTTGTCAGTACCTTAATGATTCCATGGGTTATTACTTTCTTGCCTTTGTATCAGCAATTTAGCAATCTCGGGCTGCTAAATACGTACGCACCACTCATTTTGCCTTACTCGGCAAACGCATTTGGTGTATTCCTCCTGTATCAATTTTTCAGAGCCTTTCCTAAGGAGCTGGAAGAGGCAGCACGAATTGATGGGGCAAATAAATGGCAAATTTTTATTAAGGTTGTCCTTCCTTCTGCAAAGCCAATACTTGCCACTTTAGCGATCTTTACTTTTATGGGCATTTATAATGACTTCCTGTGGCCGTTAGTTGTTACGAGCACTCCTGATATGCGGACTGTGACAACAGGAATTGCGATTATGCAGCAGGGAAGCTTCGTATCCTCTTATGGAAAATTGATGGCACTTACAACAATTGCCACCATCCCTATTCTGATTGTTTTCCTGATCGGACAAAAGTCGTTTATCAAAGGAATTACACAGTCCGGCATTAAGTAATTACATTTAGGCTTCATCGATTATATTGCCAGTCCCGTCCTTGCATTTTTGGCACCGCGGACTGGCATTTCACATTTAAAAGGAGGATGAATACGTGAAACGCAAGTCGATCTTTGTAACAGGAGCGCTTCTTTTAGTCATTGCAATTGGCGGAGCTGTCTATGCTTTTACCAGTGGTTCTTCCCCTCAAAAACAAACAGACTTTTATAATCCCATTTTGCCTGATGGTGCGGACCCGTGGATGGTCAAACATGAAGACTATTATATTTACACTCAAACGACCGGCTTTAATGTGACCATTTGGAAGACGGATAATCCCGCTTCCCTTGCCAACGCTGAATCCAAAGTGATCTGGCAGCCAGAATACGGGACGCCGAACAGTCAAAATGTCTGGGCACCGGAAATTCATTTTATCAATGGAAAGTGGTATGTCTACTACGCGGCAAGCGGAGTCGGAACGGAACACCGCATGTTCGTACTGGAATCTGAAACAGACGATCCGTTCTCGGATTATACCGATCTTGGTCAAATTACTGATTCTACTGATAAATGGGGCATTGACGGTACAGTCATTCAACAGCAGGATGAACTGTATTATGTATGGTCCGGCTGGGAGGGCGATGAAAATGTCAGTCAGTACATATACATCGCAGGCATGTCTGATCCAGCTACCATCAACAGTGAACGCGTTGAGCTTTCAAGACCGGAATATGATTGGGAAACAGGCGGGGGCTCTCCTTCTATTAATGAAGGTCCGCAGATCCTACAGCACGAGGATAAAATTCACATTGTTTATTCCGGCAGTGGAAGCTGGAGTGATTTTTATAATCTTGGGGTTTTGACCGCTGCTGAAGGAGATGATCTGCTTGATCCGTCTTCCTGGGCGAAAAAGGATACACCTGTTTTTAAAAGCGGTAACGGGGTTTTTGGTCCCGGGCATGCATCCTTTACAAAATCACCTGACGGGAAAGAAGATTGGATTGTCTATCATGCCGCCAAAGCGGAAGGGTCGGGCTGGACAAGAAACGTACGCATGCAGCCATTTACCTTCGATGCTCAAGGCTTCCCGGAATTCGGAGAGCCGGCAGCTTTAGAAGAACCCATTCCTTTGCCGTCCGGAGATTCAACTGCCATTTATCGAATCAATGCAGAAGAAATGGAGTCAGAATCAGCTGTGGAAAAAGACAATTTGCTTCGGCTTGAAAAAGGAGATTCCGTACAGTTTGATTTTTCTGCCCCAAGCGATGGGACCTACACCTTTTATTTGTACGGGAAAAATAACCAAGAAGTTAATGTAAACGGTACTACCAATAAGGACGATTCATTTAAGGTTTATCTTGGGAAAAATGACGGATCCACTGAAACTCTTTCAGTCAGCACGTACACCCTTGAGCTGGAAAAAGGGTCCACGAGCTTCGATTTAGAAGTGCAAAATGGAGAAGTGCTGCTGCGCCATGTGGAATTCAGAGAATAACTGATTAAGAGCACCGCGTAACGCCGGTGCTCTTTTTTCGATTAATTGATTTTTTCTCGTCATCAACATAAGTGCCGGTATCTTTACATCTTTCTACCATTTAAAAAGGACCTTTGCTTTCAAGGTCCAGTGAGCCATTTTCTATGTAATGGTCAGCCCACAATCATCCGTATCGCAATTCCAATCAGAATACTTCCGCCTATCACTTCACTGTATCTGCCTACTGTATGCTTGAGCACTTGTCCTATTTGAAGACCAACTCTGGTCATAATGGTCGCAAAAATTCCAAACAACGCAACAGCTATCCAGGTGTTTGTATGTGTAACTCCAAGGGTAACACCTACCGACAGGCTGTCTACACTGACACCAATCGCAAAAACGAACCATCTTGTCCATGTCATCATAACAACAGGGAGACTTCTTCCGATCATACCCGAGCGAATCATTTGCAGTCCAACAGCAACTAATAATGCAACTCCCACCCAGCTGACTGTTTGAGAGAGAATGCCTCCTATTAAAATTCCGATAACTGGCATGACAACATGAAAAATGCCTACTAATATGCTGCCGCTCCATTTTTCGGACTCCTTAATCCCCTGAGCACCAATCGCAATACTGGCTGAAAAAGCATCCATTCCCAGCCCCACCGCAAGCCATACAATGAGGTCCACCAAATCCCCCTCTCCCCTGCTCCTACATTGACTTTATGCTCTTTGGAGGAAATGAAGAACTTGATCACCCTCAATTTACGGATGTTTTTCATTATTATGTAAAAAACGCCTCTATAGATAAAAGAGACGTTTTCATCTTATTCATTTTCCGTCAGCCACTTATGCCCTGCTGCTTTAACCAGACGATTCATTATGGCAGCGCCTATACCGGTTGGTTCAACGCTCTGGGCCAAAATGATATCCACAGCTTCATTGTCGAAAGCGCGAATGCTGTCATACAGGGAATGCGCGGTTGTTGATAAGTCTTCCTCACTTCCACAAGCCACTAAAAAGTCCGCATGAAGATGACTGATGGTTTCCACTGTCGCCATTACGCCAACTTTTTTTCCAGTCTGCTGAAAGGAGATGATGGTTTCCTGCAGCCATTTATCTGAGCCCTTGGTTACAAAAAGCGGGGCGGTCGGAGCATAATGAGTATATTTCATACCTGGAGATCTCGGCTTTTCTATTTGTTCTTCAACAGACGGATCAATCACAGCATATCCAATGCATTCCACAATCTCTTCGTAAGAAACCCCGCCAGGTCTTAAAATAGCCGGAGGCGTCACTGTGCAATCCAGCACTGTGGATTCTACTCCTACCCCCGTCTCTCCGCCATCCACAATTCCTGCAATCCGGCCGTGTAAATCATGATACACATGGTCAGCTGAGGTAGGGCTTGGTTTCCCGCTTCTGTTGGCACTTGGTGCGGCAATCGGTTTTCCGGCTGCTTCAATGATCGAAAGCGCGACAGGATGATCCGGCATACGTATTCCTACTGTGTCCAGACCTGCTGTCACCAAATCAGAAAACACTCCTTCTTTCTTTTTGAAAATGAGTGTAAGAGGTCCTGGCCAAAACTGCTCAATTAGTTTCCCGGCCTGGTTATCCACATGTTCAACAATATCATGGAGTTGTTTTTTTGAGGAGATATGGACAATTAGAGGGTTATCGGAGGGTCTTCCCTTTGCTTCGAAAATCCCTTGCACAGCCTGGTCGCTTGTAGCATCTGCCCCAAGGCCATAGACTGTCTCTGTTGGAAAGGCAACTGTTTTTCCTTCGCGTAATAATTGCGCTGCCTGTTCTATCTGTGGATATTTCAAAATTTTATCCACATTTTTATCCACACTCCACTGCGTGGTATTCATGTGAATCATCTCCCAAATTATTTTTACTTTTAATCGATTTATTAATTTAGTATAGGATTTTTCTTAATTTATCAGGACATCTCTCAAATTATTAGTATATTATACTCTTTTTAATCAACAGATAATTGGAGGTTGTCCACAAACTGTGTATAACTTTGTTCATTTTGTGCACAACTCTGTGAATAATTGAACGGTTATCCTCATTTCACTTTAATTTGTTATCCAATCCCATCCTTTGTGAAACCAGTTAACAATATAGGATTCCACTTCCACATCTTCACTGGATAAATCTTTTTCTGGGGATAAGTCGGTTTCGCACTCACTGTCGTCTTTTTTGTCAGCTGCTTTTGCTTTTTTTATTAGCACTTCTCCACAAAGATCCGGAAAAATAGAACACCACCAGTTTTTCCCCTGACCTTCTCCCAATGTCACAATAACTGTATCAAAAAGTCCTTCCTCATACACCTGCTCGTCTGTTTTCTTCTGTGGAAACAAGTGTTTTTCAAAGCGCACAGTTGCTGAGTAAGAGATGCCCTCTTCTGCTAATTTCCGCTGGACAAGCTGTTCCCAGTCACCCACATGTTTCTCCATTTGCTGAATCAGATCTTCTCTATCCCATTGTTCCCCTGCAAGCGTTTGAAGAATTTGTTCCTGAACGAGTGTATAGACCGTTTGTTTTATTGCTTGATCCTGTTCCTCATCGCTATGGGCCAGTACCCGAAAACGAATGTCCTGATGTTCATTCGCCTCTGCCTGCTGGACCGGCAATAATAATGAGCTTGATAGAATTGTTGCGATCAGCCACTTTGTTTTCATCGTCGTTCCCCCACATGCTTTGATACACGTCATTGTGGACGAACTATTGCTTTTTTAAACATCAGGTAAAAGACGACAAAAAACCATGCGGTCTTTTCCATTAATGTCGAATACGATGTCTACCTCATCTTTTGGGAAAGATGCTTTTAATAAACCGGCAACCTGTTCGCCCTGCCCAGCTCCGACCTCAAACCCAATCATCCCCGGCCGATTCATGAATTCAGGAAGCTGCTCACACATTCTTCTGTACAAAATCAGCCCTTCTTCTTCTGCAAAAAGTGCCTGATGCGGTTCATGATCCACCACAATATCAGACATGCCCTCCAGGTCCCCGTGTGGAATGTATGGCGGATTGGAAAGCACCAGATCGAATGTCATTGAGGCATCCAAATCAGCTAATAAATCGCCTTGAGCAAACTGGACTTCAGCTTTCAGCTTCTTTGCATTTTCTTTTGCAACCGCCAGCGCCTCGGATGAAATGTCAACAGCCGTGACCTGCCAGGATGGGCGCTCAAGCTTCAACGTAATCGCAATGGCACCGCTGCCTGTTCCGATATCTGCGCAATGTAATGACTGACCTTTAGCAAAAATGCCCGCACTTCGTTCTAGTCCATAATAAATCAGTTCTTCCGTTTCAGGACGGGGAATTAACACATGGGAATTGACAATGTAATCACGTCCATAAAATGATTCAGAACCAATAATATGCTGCACCGGCGTGCCAGCAGCATGTTCTTCGATCATCTTTTTAAACTGATAGACATCACTTTCTTTCATCTCTTCACGGATATTCGTGTAAAAAGCCGTATAATCCAATTGAAGTACATGGCGCAGCAATAATTCCGCCCCATGCTTTTCACGATTAAAGTCTTCTAAATAAGAAGAAGCCCAATTAAGGGCCTCAAAAATTTTAAAATTCGCCATTATTCATGGACTCCATTTTAGCTGATTGCTCTTCCATAATCAGCGCTTCGATAACCTCATCCATTTTACCCTGCAAAATCTGATCGAGCTTCTGAATCGTCAGACCAATTCGGTGGTCTGTCACCCGATTTTGAGGGAAATTATACGTACGAATCCGTTCAGAACGATCACCGGAGCCAACAGCAGATTTTCTGACTGCATCATATTCTGCCTGCGCTTCCTGCTGAAACTTGTCATAAACACGAGCACGCAATAATTTCATGGCTTTTTCTTTATTTTTGATTTGGGATTTTTCATCTTGAATAGATGCAACGATCCCCGTAGGAACATGTGTAAGACGGACGGCTGACATCGTGGTATTAACCGATTGTCCGCCCGGTCCGCTTGAAGCAAAGGTATCCACGCGGATATCTTTGTCATGAATTTCGATTTCCACTTCTTCTGTCTCAGGCAAACAGGCTACTGTTGCCGTTGATGTATGAATACGTCCGCCTGATTCCGTTTCAGGAACACGTTGGACACGGTGAGCACCATTCTCGTATTTCATATGGGAATAAGCACCGTTTCCGTTGATTATGAAAATGATCTCTTTATATCCGCCCACACCTGTTGTGCTGGCTTCAATCACTTCAATTTTCCAGCCGCGCGATTCTGCATATCGGCTGTACATGCGATAAAGATCGCCCGCAAACAAAGCAGCTTCATCTCCGCCAGCCGCGCCGCGAATTTCCATGATAACGTTTTTATCGTCGTTTGGATCTTTTGGAATTAGTAAAATATGAAGTTTGTCTTCAAGTCCTTCAATTTCTTTTGCTAATTCACTAACCTCTTCTTTAACCATCTCGCGCATATCAGCATCCAGCTTTTCGTTGAGCATTTCTCTGGCTTCTTTATGCTGCTGATATACTTCTTTATATTGGCGGTACGTCTCCACAGTTTCAGTCATATCAGACTGTTCCTTTGAGTACTCGCGCAGTTTATTCGTGTCGTTCACGATTTCCGGGTCACTAAGCATTTCATTTAATTTATCATAACGGTCTTCTACCGCCTGCAATCGATCGAACATTTCTCTTCACCTCTCTAGATAGTATATCCGATGGCCGGTAGGTAGACAATGATTTTAGTGGAAATGGGCGGGCGAGTATATAGAAGTCCTCAACTTTACCCCCCAGGAAAAATCCAGCAGGGTCGAAACGTATATACTGGCAAAGTAACGGATGAACTTATTGTCGCATTCTTTCCACCTTTTTATGCGTCCTGCACTGCATTCATTCAACTTAACAGCATTTTATACTAGTATTTTATATTTTTATAAACAAAAAAAGCACC
The DNA here is from genome assembly GCF_004358665.1 of Jeotgalibacillus sp. S-D1. Classification (GTDB taxonomy): domain Bacteria; phylum Bacillota; class Bacilli; order Bacillales; family Jeotgalibacillaceae; genus Jeotgalibacillus. The sequence continues at coordinate 572,187 of NZ_SMZR01000002.1, forward strand.
CGTATCTGCTGAGCGCTTTTTTCCATTAATCATAATTTTATTTCCTGGACATTTCCCCTGAAACCGTTACGCCGGTTGGCACTTCATGGTGATGTCTGCAGCGGGGTTCATATGCTTCTGATGCACCAACTAAAATGATAGGATCGTCATATCCGGCCGGTTTGCCCTCTATCAGACGCTGAGTACGGCTGGCTGGTGATCCGCAGACTGCACAAACTGCCTGAAGCTTGGTTACCTGCTCAGCCAATGCCATTAAATGGGGAACGGGACCGAATGGTTCACCTTTAAAATCCTGATCAAGTCCGGCGGTTACGACACGGTATCCCTGATCTGCCAGCTGAGTTACTACATCAATGATGCCGTTATCGAAAAACTGGACCTCATCAATTGCAATCAGATCAGCTTTTGTTGTCACCAGGTCCAGGATTTCTGAAGAGCTTTCAACAGGAACAGCAATAACGGAAGCACCGTTATGCGATACAATCGCCTCTTCACTATACCGGTCATCAAGCTTCGGTTTAAATACTAATATATGCTGACGCGCAAACTGCGCCCTTCTTACCCGCCGGATCAGCTCCTCCGACTTTCCTGAAAACATACTGCCGCAAATGACTTCAACCCAACCCGTCTGTTTCATTACATACACCAGAAATACAGCTCCTTCCTTGCAGTTGCTTTTGTACAATGTGAGGATCTAAATCCATTCATAAAAAAGCACTAAATCACTCTATATCAACGCTCTATGTATAAAAAAGAAAAGAATGATCTCCATTGATACTAGTTATGCACAGGAGTCATTCATCGATTTTACCATTGATCTTTTTTTCATTTTACGTTTTTCGTTTAGCGGGAACAAGGGGGAATATTGACCTAATTCGTCAATTTCCCTCTTTATTTTTCCCATTTTTGCCGTAAAAAAACAGGCAAGACAATTTCTCTTGCCTGTTTTGATATTACTGTTCTTTAAGACCGTATTTTTTGTTGAAGCGATCAACACGGCCATCAGCTGCTGCGAATTTTTGACGTCCTGTGTAGAATGGGTGACACTCAGCACAAACCTCAACACGAATGTCTTCTTTCACAGAACCAGTTTCAAATTCATTACCGCAAGTACAAGAAACCTTTGCGATTTTGTAATTTGGATGAATTCCTGCTCTCATCTCTTTCATCTCCTTCCGCCCTGAACCATCTGGAACAGAGTAAGTACTTACTATATTAGCATGCACCTGATTACTTTTCAAGCACACAGCTTACATTATATCAGCCTGTTTACTGTTAGGCAATACACGTTTTATTTGTTTCTGGATGATCCATTGGACTGATGGGTTTTCATTTCCTCTGTCAATGTGACAAAAAATTCATCATTGGTTTTTGACTGACGCAGTTTACGAAGGAAACGCTCCGCGAAGTCATGGGAATCAGAAAGCCCGCGGCGTATCGCCCAAAGTTTATCCAAATGTCCTGCCGGTACAAGAAGCTCTTCTTTACGCGTTCCGCTTCGCTTAATATCGATCGCAGGGAAAATGCGTCGTTCTGCAAGGTTGCGGTCGAGGTGAAGTTCCATGTTGCCCGTTCCTTTAAATTCTTCATAGATCACTTCGTCCATCCGTGAACCGGTATCCACAAGTGCTGTGGCCAGGATTGTCAGGCTTCCACCCTCTTCAATATTCCGTGCAGCACCAAAGAAACGCTTAGGACGGTGGAACGCAGCAGGGTCAATCCCTCCTGACAGTGTACGGCCGCTCGGCGGTATAACCAGGTTATATGCGCGTGCCAGACGAGTAATACTGTCCATTAAGATAATTACATCACGCTTATGCTCCACCAGACGCATCGCGCGCTCAAGGACAAGCTCTGCTACTTTAATATGATTTTCTGGCACTTCATCGAAAGTTGAGCTGACAACGTCTGCCTGCACTGAACGTTCGATATCGGTCACTTCCTCCGGACGTTCATCAATCAGCAGTACAATAAGCTCCGCTTCTGGATGATTCGTTGTAACGGAGTTGGCAATTTCCTTCAACAGCATCGTCTTTCCTGCTTTAGGCGGCGCAACGATCAGTCCGCGCTGTCCAAATCCCACCGGCGAAACAAGGTCCATAATACGCGTCGAAAGAGACTTCGGCTCTGTTTCCAGTTTAATTTGACGGTCTGGATATAAAGGCGTCAGTGCCGGGAAATGAACTCGTTCTTTTGAAGTTTCAGGGTCCTCTCCATTTACCGCTTCTACGTGCAGCAGGCCAAAGTAGCGTTCGTTTTCTTTAGGCGGACGCACTTTTCCTGATACCTTATCTCCATTACGAAGATCAAAACGGCGGATTTGAGATGCGGATATGTAAATATCCTCTGAACTAGGCGAATAATTAATCGGGCGCAGGAAGCCAAATCCTTCAGATTGAATGATTTCAAGGACGCCTTCCATAAAGAAAAAGCCTTCTTGTTCTGCACGGGATTTTAATATAGCGAAAATTAATTCTTTTTTTGTCAGTTTGCTATAGTAGGAAACACGATATTCCTTGGCTAATTCGTATAATTCCTTAAGCTTCATATTATCAAGCGACGACATTTTTAACTCTTCCATAAGGACACCACACTTTTTATATTTTCTGTTCTCTAGCCATACGTTCTATTGGTTGATTATTCGAAATGGATAAGGGCATGTTGCTAGAAGAAAAGAGGTTGAATGATTTTGAAACGTTGAAGAAACATGAAGATCTTATAAACCATCATCATTTTACCTGTTATTGTGTCGACAAGCAATGAATTAATTAGAAAAAAGCCTCGAATGTATATATTTACAAATCGAAGCTTTTAAGCTGGGTGGCTTTAGTAACGATCACGTTCAAAGTACGAGGGACTTTCGATCCTACTGTTAAAAGACGGTTTACTAAATAGGTAAAAATAACCTTTTGAGGTCGGGGCTGAACGAGCGCCTACCGCTTTTACTTTATCCAGCTCCAGGCGCTAGCCCCTCGAGGTCATAAGTCACGCTGGCCAAGTGGATAAAGAGCATCCACCCGGCCACCGCGTCTTATGCTTGTCGGGGCTGAACGAGCGCCTTACGCTTTTACTTTATCCAGCTCCAACAGGCAGCTCCTCGGATCGTAAGTCACTCTGCCATTCAGGCAAAAAGCGCCTGCTTGGCAGATCGCCTTACGTCTGTCGGAGCTAAACGCCTGTTTCCGCTTTTACTCTATCCAGCTCCAGCGGGCAGGGGCTCGAGGTCACAAGTCAAGTACGATCGGACGGCAAAGAGCGGCCTTCCGTTCGTACTCGCCTTGTGCTTGTCGCCCCTAAACGCCAGCTTCCGCTTTTAGTTATTTCATAACCAGGTTCGGTTTTTTGTTTAGGCTGTGGTTTCCTTCGACGAAGCGGACGGTGCCGGATTTTGCCCGCATGACGAGTGAGTGGGTGGCTCCGTATGTAGCTTTGAATTGTACGCCTTTCAGGAGCTCTCCATCTGTAATGCCTGTTGCTGCAAAGATTGCGTCATCTCCGCGCACTAAATCTTCCATAAGAAGAATTTTGTTTACGTCCAGATTCATTGCTTTGCATCGATCGGCTTCTGCATCGTTTTGAGGAAGCAGTTTTCCCTGGATTTCTCCGCCCAGGCTTTTTAGGCCGACCGCTGCAATAACGCCTTCGGGTGCGCCGCCTGAACCAAATTAAATGTCCACACCGGTTGCATCAAATGCTGTATTGATGGCACCAGCAATGTCGCCGTCCCCGATAAGCTTGATTTTTGCTCCTGCGTCACGCAGTTCCTGGATGATTTTCGCATGGCGTTCACGGTTCAATACAGTTGCCACCACGTCTTCAATATCTTTATTTTTAGCTCGTGCAACAGCTTTTAAGTTGTCCAGAACTGATGCATTAATGTCTATTTGTCCTATTGCTTCAGGGCCTACCGCAATTTTGTCCATATACATGTCAGGTGCATTTAACAGGTTTCCATGATCAGCAACTGCCAGAACGGCAATCGCGTTCCATCCGCCTGATGCAACAATATTCGTACCTTCAACAGGATCCACAGCGACGTCAACCCGGGGGCCGTAGCCTGTTCCAAGTTTTTCACCAATATAGAGCATCGGTGCCTCGTCCATCTCTCCCTCTCCAATTACAACTGTCCCCTTCATTGGAATGGTGTCGAATACGTCTCTCATCGCAGTAGTTGCTGCGTCATCTGCTTCGTTTTTCAGTCCTCTCCCCATCCATCTGGCTGAGGCGAGAGCTGCTGCTTCTGTTACACGTACAAGCTCCATTGATAAACTGCGTTCCATGTTACCCATCCCCTTAACAATGTATTATCGGGAATAAGTATAACACATTGAACCCTTAATGTGACATACTAATTTACGTATTATTCACCTGTTCAAGTTCTTCTTCTGTCATTTTTTCGCGCCATATGACAGCGCCCAAGCCTGTTAACTTATCAATTAGATCGCTATAGCCCCGGTCAATATGCTCAAGACCCGTCACTTCGGTGATTCCCTCTGCCATGACGCCGGCAATGATCAGGGCTGCACCCGCACGAAGATCGGATGCTTTCACGCGCGCTCCCTGCAAGATAGTAGGCCCGTAGATAATAGCTGAGCTGCCTTCGGTTTTAATATTTGCATTCATTCTTCTTAATTCATCAATATGCTTAAACCGCGCTGAATAAATGGTATCGGTTACAATCGCTGTTCCTTTGGCTTTCGTTAAAAGGCTGGTGAGCGGCTGTTGCAGATCCGTTGGAAAGCCAGGATAAACAAGAGTTTTGATATCTACAGAACGAAGATCATCCGATTTTCCAATGTAAATCTCCTCATCACCGACCTCGATTGGGACGCCCATTTCACGTAGCTTCGAAATCAATGATTCCATGTGAAGCGGTATTACATTTTCAACCGTTACACCGCCTCCTGCAGCTGCGCCAAGTATCATAAATGTACCCGCTTCAATCCGGTCAGGAATAATCGTATGTCGTGTACCCTTTAGTGAGTCCACCCCTGTTATCCGAATCACATTTGTTCCCGCACCCTTGATCTTTGCCCCCATATTGTTCAACAGGGTGGCGACATCAATAATTTCAGGTTCTTTTGCTGCATTTTCAATGATCGTCTGCCCTTTTGCCCGAACCGCAGCAAGCATAATATTGATCGTTGCTCCTACACTCACAACATCGAGGTAAATTCGTGCCCCGATAAGCTCATCTGCACGCAAATAAAGTGCTCCCTGCTCATTGGTTACTTTCGCTCCAAGTGCTTCGAAACCTTTAATATGCTGGTCGATCGGGCGAGGACCTAAATGACAGCCGCCCGGAAGGCCGATTGCAGCCTTTTTAAATCGGCCAAGCATTGCTCCCATCATGTAATAGGAAGCGCGCAGTTTCTTTACCCGGCCATTGGGAAGTGGCATCGCCATCATGCCATCAGGATTGATATGCATCTCACCATTACTGATGGTTACATCCCCTCCAATTTCCTCCAGCAGTTCTTTTAATGTCTGGACATCTGAAATTTCAGGAAGTCCTTCGATCACTGTTGGAGAATCAGCTAAAATGGCTGCGGGAATAAGGGCTACCGCGCTATTTTTGGCTCCACTGACTTTAATTTTGCCTGTTAGAGGGTGGCCCCCTTCAATTTTTAATTTCTCCATCGTTGAAGCTCCTTCCGCTATTCCATTAAGATGCTTTATGTGCCCGCTGTATTAAGTACATGTCAAAGCCATCTTAATCACAAAATTCTGAGGTGACTTTTACGTTAGTGTGCGCACACTTCTTACCAAACATGTGAAAGAAATATGAGAATAGGTAAAATTTATTTCGTTTTGTTCCAATCGTTCAAAAATGCTTCAATTCCTGCATCTGTAAGCGGGTGATGGAACAGCTGTTTTAGAACCTTTATTGGGCATGTTGCAATGTTTGCTCCATTTAACGCAGCTTGAGTAACATGTTGAGGATGACGAATAGATGCCGCGATGATTTCTGTATCAATATCATGGATGGCGAAGATATCAGAGATAGTATTAATTAATTCCATTCCATCATGTCCGATATCATCCAGTCTTCCAAGGAAAGGAGATACATATGAAGCTCCTGCTCTTGCTGCTATCAGGGCTTGGTTCGCGTTAAAAATAAGCGTAACGTTTGTTTTAATTCCCTGCTTGGCAAATGCTGCAGTTGCTTTTAGTCCATCGGGTGTCATGGGGACTTTTACGGTGATATTTGGTGCGATTTTTGCAAGTTCCAAACCTTCTTCAATCATGCCTTCTGCTTCTAACGAAATAACCTCCGCACTGACAGAGCCTTCCACCAGTGTTGTAATTTCTTTTAAACGATCATGAAAAGAGATATTTTCTTTTGCTACAAGCGACGGGTTCGTAGTTACCCCTGACACGATTCCCCAGCTGTGCGCTTCTCTGATTTCTTCCATATTAGCAGTATCAATAAAAAATTTCATGATCCCATCTCCCTTGGTTAGTATGATTGTTCAAATTTTCAAAATTGGATAAGCAAATGAAAAGGCTGACTCGAACCCAGCCAGTTCCATTGAACCAGGATAACACGCTGTGCATGCTTGTCCAAATCCGATGGCATCTGGCTCGTATTCTTGAGTCAGCCTTCGTTATGATATGACTCTTTTCCTTTTTAATTGGAAATTGAGATCGATTAATTTATGCTTGGTTTGAAGAACCAAATTCACGCATTTTACCAGCTACTGTCGCTTTAATTGCTTCACGAGCAGGTCCAAGGTATTTACGTGGATCGTATACATCAGCGTCTGCAGCAAGTACTTCACGTACTGTTTTAGCTGAAGCAAGTTGGTTTTCAGTGTTAACGTTAATTTTTGCTGTACCGTATGAAATTGCTTTTTGAATATCCTTTGTAGGAATTCCAGTTCCGCCGTGAAGTACGATTGGAACACGCGCTTCCTTACCGATTTGCTCCATTTCTTTGAAGCCAAGGTTTGGTTCGCCTTTGTAAGGACCGTGAACTGAACCAAGTGCAGGTGCAAGTGTATCGATGCCAGTACGTTCAACAAGCTCTTTACATTCGATTGGATCTGCATAGATTACGCCATCTGCTACAACATCGTCTTCCTGTCCGCCTACTACTCCAAGCTCAGCCTCAACTGAAACGCCTTTAGAGTGAGCGTACTCAACAACACGTGAAGTAACTTCAATGTTTTCTTCGAAAGGACCATGTGAAGCATCGATCATTACAGAGGTAAATCCTGCATCAATCGCTTCTTTACATTTTTCGAAGCTTGAACCGTGATCCAGGTGAATCGCAACAGGTACTGTGATATTTAAGTCTTCTAAAAGACCTTCTACCATTTTAACAACTGTTTTGAAGCCGCTCATATAACGGGCAGCACCCTCAGAAACTCCAAGGATAACCGGGGATTTTTCTTCCTCAGCAGCTTGAAGAATTGCTTGAGTAAATTCAAGATTATTTAAGTTAAACTGTCCTACAGCATAACCTTTTTCTTTTGCTGTGTTTAGCATGTCTGTCATTGATACTAAAGGCATAATCGTAACTCCTCCTTGTGATTGAAAGCTTCTATGCACGCTGTAGCTCATGAATATAATACCCATATTCAATCCTTACAACAACTATTTTCATTTAGTATCATATCAAAAGAATAATCTTTTGACTACGTTTGTAACTTATTTGTGAAAAGTAACACAATTCATGCTATTTTCGCGACGTTTCTATGCGTGCTGTAAATATTTCCGAACCACCTGACGAATGTCTTCGATGTCAAATGGTTTCGCGATATGTGTAAGCGCACCCAATTTTTTCGCTTCCTGGATCATGTCAAGTTCACCGTAAGCAGTCATAATCACTACACGGATATCTTCCCGCTGCATCTTCATTCTTTTTAAAATTTCAATACCATCCATGCCCGGGATCTTCATATCCAGCAATACAAGATCCGGCTCTTCACTGAGAAAAGCCAGTGCTTCCAATCCATTTGCTGCTTGAAAGGTTTTGTAACCCTCTTTATTCAGCACCTCGTTTAGCAATATCCTGATGCCAAACTGATCGTCTACAATCAATATTTTTTCTTCCATTTTTTCCACCTCATTAGCACGTTTAGACTTTTTTATCTATCAAGTAAAACTTTTACTGTTTTATGGCTTTATTATGGTACATTCTACAGATCTTGTACAGTTCCTTCCTTTGTTGCAAAATAACACGATAAATCGTGTTACACTATTCGACAAAAGGTCTTATAATAACGGTTTTATAGAAAGGATGTTGATTTATGTTGAAAATGTTTACGACTCAGCTAACAGGGCTTTTTTCAAGAGTACATTCTAAAGAAGAGCTGGCTATTGAAGATGCTGCACGTCTGCTTGCACAGGCAGCGGTGGGAGACGGCAAAATCTACATTAAAGGTTTTGATGAAATGCATGGGATTGTTTCGGAGGCGCTTTTTGGTGAAGAAACCATGAAGGATGCACATGAATTGACGGATAGCCAAATGGCGGACAGCGCGGATCGGGTATTGCTTATCACCAGGCGGTCCACAGATGAAGCCGCAATCGCTCTGGCTAAACAGCTAAATGAAAAGGATGTGCCATTCGCTGTTATATGCGGCACAGTAAAAGATGCTGAAGAAGACGTTGTCTCAATGGCTGAAGTAAGCCTGAATACACAGGTTGTGAAAGGCTTGCTGCCTGATGAATCCGGCGCACGATTTGGGTTTCCTTCTTTAATGGCCGCTCTGTATTTATATCATGGCGTGAAATTTACTCTGGACGAAATGGTTGAGGAGTATTAAATAGGAATTAAAAAGGACAAGCCGCGGCTTGTCCTTTTTTTACTTCTGTCGGAACTAAACGCCTGTTTCCGCTTTTACTCTATCCAGCTACAACAGGCAGGGGCTCGAGGTCACAAGTCAAGCGCTGACTGAAGGCAAAGAACAGCCTTCTGTCAGCACTCACCTTGTGCTTGTCGCCCCTAAACGCCTGTTTCCGCTTTTATTTTAAAGTCGCTTTAATAAAGTCTCTAAATAATGGCTGCGGGCGTGTTGGGCGTGATGTGAATTCCGGGTGGAATTGGGATGCTACAAACCATGGGTGATCTGCCAGTTCGATAATTTCAACCAGGCGTCCGTCAGGGCTTGTTCCTGAGAATAGGAATCCTTCCTTCTCCATTTGTTCACGGTATTGATTATTAAATTCAAAACGGTGACGGTGACGTTCATAAACGACCTCTGAACTGTAAGCTTCATTGGCTTTTGTTCCAGGGTTCAGTTTACATGGATACAGGCCTAGACGTAGTGTTCCGCCAAGGTCTTCAATATCTTTTTGTTCAGGCAAAAGGTCAATGATCGGGTGCGGCGTTTCCGGCATAATTTCTGCTGAATGCGCGCCATCAAGGCCTAATACGTTGCGTGCATATTCAATAGAAGCCAGCTGCATGCCAAGGCAGATGCCGAAGAATGGTGTTTTTGTTTCACGTGCATAGCGGATCGCTTCAATTTTACCTTCAATCCCACGATCACCAAAGCCGCCTGGGATTAGAATCCCGTCTACATCACTTAATTCTTCTTCAATGTTTTCGCGGTTTAGAAGTTCTGAATTTAGCCATTTTACTTCTACATCCACATCAAACTGATAACCTGCATGCTTTAGGGATTCAACGACTGAAATATAAGCATCCTGCAGTTCCACATATTTTCCGACAAGAGCAATTCTTGTTTTACCCGAAAGATTGCGAACTCGGTCAACGAGTGCATTCCACTCTGTCATTTCAGGCTCAGGCACATCAAGCTTTAAATGCTCGCATACAATGCTGTCCATTTTTTGTGCTTGAAGAGCAAGCGGAACAGCATACAGCGTATCCGCATCTGTTGCTTCAATAACAGAAGCTTCATTGATATCACAGAAAAGGGCGATTTTGTCCTTCATATCCTGCGAAACTGGCATTTCGGTACGAACAACAATAATATTCGGCTGAATACCCAGGCTGCGCAGTTCTTTCACACTGTGCTGAGTAGGCTTTGTTTTCATTTCTCCTGCTGCTTTAAGGTAAGGGATAAGCGTACAGTGAATATACATGACATTGTCCCGGCCTACATCGCTCTTGATCTGGCGGATGGCTTCAAGGAATGGAAGTGATTCAATATCCCCAACTGTTCCGCCAATTTCAGTGATAACGATATCTGCATTCGTTTCCCGTCCTGCACGGAAAACCCGCTCTTTCAGCTCATTCGTAATATGCGGTATAACTTGAACTGTTCCGCCAAGATAATCTCCGCGACGCTCTTTTTTCAGTACAGTAGAGTAGATTTTTCCTGTCGTCACATTGCTGTATTTATTTAAATTAATATCAATAAAACGCTCATAGTGACCAAGATCCAAATCCGTCTCAGCACCGTCATCTGTTACGAAAACTTCTCCGTGCTGATAAGGACTCATCGTTCCCGGGTCCACGTTAATGTATGGATCAAATTTCTGAATGGTTACGTTAAGACCTCTGTTTTTCAAAAGACGTCCCAATGATGCTGCTGTAATTCCTTTTCCCAGGGACGAAACAACGCCGCCTGTTACGAAAATATACTTTGTCATGCTTTTTCTCCTTTCAATGTTACATCTAGTATGGATATATATAGGCCTCCATAGCCTGTCGTTAATAGAGGGAATTCAATCATTTTTCATTGTATAAAGTGAAAAAACAATGATAAAAATTGACTTTTAAAAAACAAAAAGCGCCCCCTCCTACGTTAAAAAACGCAAGGGAGCGCGAATATATGCGATTGTTCCTTTTTCAAGGAGCCCAAATAAAATACTACCATCTATAAAAAAATAGTCAAGAACAAATCAATTGATGGAAAACTTGAAAAAGTACGAACTTTTCGCATGATTTGTTCATAAAAAAACGGAGGCAATGATTGATCGCCTCCGCAAGAGGATTTATTCTTCCTCTTCCTCTTCTTCTTCATCGTCTTCATCATCAAGATCGAAGTCATCATCGTCGATAAGCTCTTCTTCGAAGTCCTCATCCTCGTCGTCATCAAGATCGTCAACGTCTTCCACGTCGTCATCAAGCTCATCGTATACAAGATCATCTTCTTCGTCATCCAAGTCGTCGAAATCAAGATCTTCTTCAGCAAGCTTTTTCTTTTTCGATTTCTTCGCTTTTTTCTTGGTTTGGATTTCGCTTGTAACATGCTCGTCCTCCACCTGGTCAAGCGGATACCACGTACGAAGACCCCACTGATCATCGCCGATGGAGATGAATCTGCCATCCACGTTTAAATCTGTGTAAAATTGCACCATTCTGGCTTTTGCTTCTTTATCTGTAATACCGAGAAGTTTCTTCCATTCAGTTAACATTTCCTTGAATGTCATCGTAGCATGACGATCGACAAGCATGTAATGTGTCACTTCAATAAAAGAATACTCACGAAGTTCTTCTTTTGAACGATTCTTAAGTTCCATTCCTTGCACTCCTTTTAATCAAATATGTGCGTATACTTCCTATAGTAAAATAAATCTTCATAATCTCTGAAAGCATATTACCCATTATAACCAAAGTGACAAGGAAATTGCCATACCTACCCTATTATTTAACGAATTTATCATTCGGCAGCTTTCTTTTAACTTGTTCTTTTTTCGACTCCAGGTATGCCATGTAGTACAGAATAAAAGACACAAGCAGAAGAGGGATTGCTCCAAGCATTCGATTGTACAGGATAAAGGTGATGACGATAATTAAAATAAGTGTTCCATAAAAAAATAACGTTCTCGCCATCTGCTCACTTCCAGTTCCGATCGGTTTTAGTATACCTTTATTATAACCGAAACAGAAAGACCTGACGCATAAAATTCTGTGCGCCAGGTTGTTATTTACAATAAGTTACATATTTCTCCGGTATTGCCCTCCAACTTCATAAAGAGCATGGGTGATTTGACCTAGACTCGCAACTTTAACCGTTTCCATCAGCTCAGAAAATAGATTGCCTCCGGAAATGGCGGTATCCTTCAAACGCTTAAGCGCTTCCTCCGTTTTTGATTCATGTGTGCTTTGGAAGCTTCTGAGGTTTTTAATTTGTGTTTCCTTTTCTTCTTTTGTCGCTCGTGCAAGCTCCATGCTGTCCATTTGTTCCTCAGAAGGAGGGTTCGGATTTAAATAGGTATTCACTCCAATAATTGGCAGCTCTCCGGTGTGCTTTTTCATTTCATAATACATGGATTCTTCCTGGATTTTACCGCGCTGATACTGCGTCTCCATCGCACCTAAAACGCCCCCGCGGTCATTAATCCGGTCAAATTCCTGCAGCACCATTTCTTCTACAAGATCCGTCAGCTCTTCTGCAATAAATGACCCCTGAAGCGGATTTTCATTTTTGCTTAAGCCGTGCTCCTTGGTAATAATCATTTGAATGGCCATTGCCCGCCGGACTGATTCTTCAGTAGGTGTCGTAATCGCCTCATCATACGCGTTAGTATGAAGGGAATTGCAATTGTCCTGCAGAGCCATTAACGCCTGCAGCGTCGTACGGATATCATTAAAGTCAATTTCCTGCGCATGGAGTGAACGGCCTGACGTCTGTATATGATACTTGAGCTTCTGGCTGCGCTCATTTGCTCCATATTTGTCTCTCATAACCGTAGCCCAGATTCTTCTGGCCACCCTGCCGATTACTGTGTACTCAGGATCCAGTCCGTTTGAGAAAAAGAAAGAAAGGTTTGGAGCGAAGGCATTAATGTCCATGCCCCGGCTCAAATAATATTCTACATAGGTGAAGCCGTTCGCTAATGTGAACGCGAGCTGGGAAATAGGGTTAGCACCCGCCTCGGCAATATGATATCCGGAAATAGACACAGAATAGTAGTTTCTCACTTTATGATCAATGAAATACTGCTGAATATCGCCCATCATGCGCAGAGCAAATTCCGTTGAGAAGATGCACGTATTCTGTCCCTGATCCTCTTTTAAAATATCTGCCTGAACGGTTCCGCGAACCACCTGAAGGGTCGCTTCACGAACCTCTGTGAACTCTTCCATCGACAGCGTGCGGCCAAGCTCTTCCTCTTTTGCCTTAACCTGCTGGTCAATTGCAGCATTCATAAACATGGCGAGAATGATTGGTGCAGGACCATTGATCGTCATTGAAACAGAAGTGCTTGGCGCACAAAGATCAAATCCAGCGTACAGCTTTTTCATGTCCTCAAGTGTACATATGCTGACGCCGCTTTCTCCGACTTTTCCGTAAATATCCGGGCGGTGATCCGGATCTTCCCCATAAAGAGTGACAGAATCAAATGCCGTGCTTAAACGCTTTGCATCATCATCCTTTGACAGATAGTGGAATCGCCGGTTCGTACGCTCCGGCGTACCCTCACCCGCAAATTGGCGTTTTGGATCTTCTCCTTTACGCTTAAAAGGGAATACCCCTGCCGTATAAGGGAAGGAACCAGGCACATTTTCCTTGTAAACCCATCTTAATATCTCACCATAGTCCTCATATTTAGGAAGCGCCACTTTCGGAATGGATAGCCCTGATAAGCTTTTAGTTGTCAGTTCTGTCACAATCTCTTTGTCACGCACTTTCGTTGTAAACTGCTCCTGTGCATACAATTCCTTTTGAGCCTGCCAGCCTTCCAGCACTTTTTTTGACTCCTTGGACAATTGTTCCCACACGTTTTCCTTTAGCGATTCCAGAGTTGCAACTGCGGACTGTTCCTCATTATTCTCCTGCAGCGCTGTAATCGAGCCTTCCAATTGGAAAAAGCGGCGTGCCAGCTTTACCTGCTGCTCTGCTGAATCGTGATAGCGGCGCACTGTTTCAGAGATTTCCCGCAAATAATAACGCCGGTCATTCGGTATAATCACATTTTGTTTTTCAACATTTGCTTTTGTTGAAAAGGCAGTCGCCCATTCAAGCTTTGTTTTATCATTGATCACACCGATCAATGCTGCAAACAAAGCGTTTGTTCCAGCATCATTAAACTGTGACGCAATTGTTCCAAACACCGGCATCGCATCCAGGTCCTGATCAAACAGCATGTGGCTGCGCTGGTATTGCTTTTGAACCTGGCGCTTTGCATCCTCTGAACCTTTACGTTCATATTTGTTGATCACTATCAAATCTGCATAATCAATCATGTCGATTTTTTCAAGCTGGGAAGGTGCGCCAAACTCGCTCGTCATCACGTACATAGATACATCCGAGATTTCAGCAATTTCAGCATCTCCCTGTCCAATCCCGCTCGTTTCAACGATGATCAGGTCAAACTGTGCTGCCTTTGCAACGGCAATGGCATCACGAATAGCAAGTGAAAGCTCACTTTTGGACCCCCGTGTTGCCAAACTTCTCATATACACACGATCAGAAAAAATCGCATTCATCCGGATACGGTCGCCAAGCAGCGCACCGCCCGTTTTTTGCTTGGTCGGATCAATGGATAAGATGGCTATTTTTTTCTCTGGAATTTCATTGATGAAGCGCCGGATCAATTCATCGGTCAGTGAGCTTTTTCCCGCTCCACCGGTACCGGTTATCCCTATAACAGGCGCAGATCCTCCTACAGCCTTTACTTCCTCCATGATCGTCTGCCACTGATCCTTTTGCTCTGTTTCCTCCATGCGGTACTCAGCAAGTGAGATAAACTTTGATACCACTGGCGGCTTCGCTGTTTTGAGCTCATCTATTTGACTGGTCATCGAAGCATCCACCGTTGAGAAGTCACACTCCTTCAGCATTTGGTTGATCATGCCCTGAAGTCCGTGCTGACGCCCATCCTCTGGAGAAAAAATGCGTGCGATACCATATTCGTGCAGCTCTTTTATTTCACGTGGAATGATTACCCCACCGCCGCCTCCATATAATCGAATATGAGGTGCGCCGCGTTCAGCCAGCAGGTCGTACATGTATTTAAAATACTCAACATGCCCTCCCTGATAAGAAGATATAGCAATCCCCTGAACATCCTCCTGTATCGCTGCATTCACCACTTCTTCAACCGAGCGGTTATGGCCCAGATGAATTACCTCTGCTCCGCTTGCCTGCAGAATTCTCCGCATAATATTAATCGATGCATCGTGCCCGTCAAACAGGCTTGATGCGGTCACAAATCGAACCGGATTTGCCGGCTTGTAAATTACTGGTTCGTTGATCGCCATGCTTATTCCCCCTTTTATTTCACTGTTTTATACCCCGTTACCCCGCGTAAAAGCAGATCTGTTTGCCGTTCAATGTACTCATCAATCGTATAGGCATGATGCAGCGCCCATCTTCTGAAGCCCCACATCTGTCCCTGCACAAAAATGTTTTGAGCCAGCAAATGCACCTGCTCCGGATCCATATGCAGTTCGCCTTTCTCAACACATTGCTGGATCAGGGTTTCAAACATCTGGACCATTTCAAGTTCTTTTTTTAATACATAAGGCAGCGCATCTTTTGACAGCGACTTTGCCTCCTGATACATCACCAGCACTTCATCCTGCATCTCATCCACTACTTTAAAATAATGCGCGATTCCAATGGATAAGTTGCTGATGGTTCCCGCGTTCAAATCCATTGCCAAAAGCTGGGCGCGCACCTCATCGTAGATCCGGTCACAAACAAGATACAGCACATCTTCCTTTGCCCGAATATATTCATACAGTGTCCCGATGCTAAAGCCGGACGCCCGCGCAATTTCCCGTGTGGTCGTCCGGTGAAATCCCTTTTGCTTAAAAAGCGATACGGCTCCTTTAATCATCTGATCGCGACGCATTTCCACTAATCGTTCATCCTTGACAGACGACTGCACTTCACGTCGTTTATCCAAGCACATCAGCCACCTTTCTATACATAAATGATCTTATTTCGTTGGTCAGAAAGCGGTTGCGGCAGCATTTTGGTCAGCTAACCGGGTGGACGGTCATCGGTGGGCGGCGGGTGGTCAGAACGATATATGTGGAATGTTGATCGATATCCCGCTAAAGATGTTCGATAAATCTTCAAATGTGATCGATATATTCACCTCAGCCCCCGCATTGACCGATATATTAAGGATGTTGATCGATATCCTTCAAGAAGTGATCGATAAAACGGAAAACTTGATCGATATATGCGTTTTCCCGATTGATATATCCACCTGCACCTGCACCAGCGCGAGACACTTCTCCCCTCTTGCAAACTGTCAAACAGTTACCGGTCGCTCCTCTAATCCTTTACTTCGTGACCGTACGCCCGATAACCAAACGCTGTATTTCCTGTGTTCCTTCATAGATTTGAGTGATTTTAGCATCACGCATGAAGCGCTCAACCGGATAATCCTTCGTGTAGCCGTAGCCGCCAAAGACTTGGACGGCTTCAACTGTTACTTTCATTGCTGTGTCTCCGGCAAATAATTTGGACATGGCGGATTCTTTGCCATATGGCAGTCCCTCGGACTCAAGCCATGCCGCCTGATAGGTTAGCAGACGGGAAGCCTCGATGCCTGTAGCCATATCGGCGATCTTGAATGATATTCCCTGGTTGGCAAGGATCGTTTTGCCGAATTGTTCGCGTCCCTTGGCGTATTCAATCGCTGCATCCATCGCTCCCTGGGCAATGCCCACTGCCTGAGCGGCGATTCCATTCCGTCCGCCATCGAGTGTCATCATCGCAATCTTAAACCCTTCTCCTTCTTTTCCAAGAAGATTGGCAGCTGGAACTTTTACATTATCGAAAATAAGTTCAGTCGTTGGCGAAGAACGAATTCCGAGTTTCTTTTCTTTTTTCCCTACCGAGAAGCCTTCAAAGCCCGCTTCAACGATGAATGCGCTCATGCCGCGCGTGCCCTGCGATTGATCTGTTACAGCAAAAATAATATACAGATCTGCGACTCCGCCATTGGTGATCCATACCTTTGAGCCATTTAAGATATAATGATCTCCATCTTTTATAGCTCTTGTTTTCATCGAGGACACATCGGAACCTGCTCCCGGTTCTGACAATCCGTATGCGCCAAGCATTTCTCCCTGAGCAAGTGCACTTAGATAATGTTTCTTCTGCTCCTCTGTTCCAAATTTAAAGATGGGCCAGCTTGCAAGAGAAAGATGGGCTGACAGCGTTACGCCTGTGGAAGCACATACGCGGGATAGTTCTTCAACCGCAATGACATACGCTAAATAGTCGCTTCCGATGCCTCCGTATTCCTCCGGCCATGGTATGCCAGTCAAGCCAAGCTCAGCCATCTTGTTGAATATGCTGCGGTCAAAGCGTTCTTCTTCATCACGTTCTGCAGCGGTCGGTGCGACCTCTTTTTCTGCAAAATCACGAACCATTTTGCGAATCATTTTATGTTCTTCGGTTAATGTAAAGTTCATTTTATTTCCTCCTTAGCCTGATGCCGGGTTATTTTGTGACGTGTTTACTGATAACGATTCGTTGAATTTCACTGGTGCCTTCATAGATTTCACTAATCTTGGCATCGCGGAAATAGCGCTCAACCGGATAATCTTCTGTATAGCCGTAGCCTCCAAATACCTGCACTGCTTCAATGGCATTGTTCATCGCCGTGGTGGATGCGAACAATTTCGCCATAGAGGCTTCTTTTCCACAAGGCTTTCCTTCTGCTCTCAGGGATGCTGCCTGGTAAACAAGCAGACGGGACGCTTCTGTTGCAGTTGCCATATCAGCAAGCTTAAAACCGATTCCCTGCTGCTGTGCGATCGGTTTACCGAATTGCACCCGTTCCTTGGCATACCCTACTGCCGCTTCATAAGCAGCTTCTGCAATTCCAAGTGATTTAGCCGCAATGCCGATACGTCCTGTATCAAGGTTGCCAAGAGCAATTTTAAAGCCCTCCCCTTCTTTTCCAAGAAGATTTTCTGCCGGCACTTTCATATCTTCAAAGGTCAGCTGCACCGTTCTTGAGCCATGCAGACCCATCTTTTCTTCATCTTTTCCTACGATAAATCCTGGCGTTTTCTTTTCTACGATGAAAGCAGAGATGCCGCTTTTTCCTGCAGCAGAATCCGTAATCGCAAATACAATATAGGTATCAGCCTCTCCGCCATTTGTAATAAAAATTTTCGAGCCGTTAATGACGTAGTGATCCCCATTTTTAACAGCCTTCGTTTTTAAGCTGGCTGCATCCGACCCTGCCCCGGGCTCGGTTAAACAAAACGCACCCAGATGTTCCCCGGAAGCAAGCTTGGGAACGTACTTTTGTTTTTGTTCTTCTGTTCCGTAATAAAGAATTGGATTGGTTCCAACTGAGGTATGAACAGACAGGATCACGCCTAAGACAGCGCTTACTTTAGACAGCTCATGAACCGCAATAATATAAGAAATAAAGTCCATTTCAGAGCCGCCATATTTTTCAGGAACAGTAATTCCCATTAATCCAAGTTCGCCCATTTTTTTAACGATTTCCCTCGGAAATTCTCCCTGTTCCATTCGGTCGATAAATGGTGTGATTTCTTCACGTGCAAAATCCCGAACCATTTTCCTCATCATTGTTTGTTCTTCTGTAAAGCGCAGCTCCATGTCCGTTCCCCCTTGATGTTATTCGTACACATAAAAACCGCGTCCGGTCTTTTTACCAAGCCATCCTGCCTTCACGTACTTTCTAAGCAGCGGGCATGGGCGGTATTTGCTGTCCCCAAAGCCCTCATGAAGAATTTCCATAATATAAAGACAGGTGTCCAATCCAATGAAATCAGCCAGTTGAAGCGGGCCCATGGGATGATTCATCCCCATTTTCATTACATCATCGATTGCTTCCTTTGTAGCGACGCCTTCAAATAATGTATAGATGGCTTCATTGATCATGGGCATGAGGATTCGGTTGGATACAAACCCCGGAAAATCATTTACTTCAACCGGTGATTTTTTTAATGTCTCCGTCATCGATTCAACTGCCTGATACACTTCATCCGTTGTAGCAAGGCCGCGGATAATCTCGACCAGCTTCATCACAGGAACAGGGTTCATAAAATGCATACCGATTACCTTGTCTGGTCGCTTTGTTGCTGCTGCGATTTCTGTAATAGGAAGTGATGATGTATTGGTAGCCAAAATGGTATGGGCTGGCACGATTTGGTCCAGTTTTTTAAATATCTCTGTTTTGATCGTCATATTTTCAACCGCTGCTTCGATGACGATGTCTGCATGAGCAGCATCCAGAAGGTCCGTTGAGCGTATAATCCTGGATAAAGCTGCATTCTTCTCCTCTTCCGTCATACGTCCTTTATCAACGGAGCGTGAGAGATTTTTAGTGATATTAACGATTCCGCGCTCAAGAAACTCATCTTTTAGATCATTTAAGTAAACGTCGTAGCCTGCCTGAGCACACACCTGAGCGATTCCTCCGCCCATTTGTCCAGCTCCGATTACCATTACTTTTTGTATGTTCATCGTATCTTCTCCTTTAGTTGAAAATCTGATTGTTTACCAGTTTGACTTATCCCTTTACTTCAATCAGTACAGCATCTCCCTGACCGCCGCCGCTGCAAATCGAAGCAATGCCAAGTCCGCCGCCGCGACGTTTCAATTCATAAGCCAGTGTTAAAATGATGCGCGCACCGCTTGCTCCAATTGGATGGCCAAGCGCGACTGCACCACCGTTTACGTTCACTTTTTCCGGATCTAAGCTGGCAATTTTCGAGCTTGCCAGTGCAACTGCCGAGAACGCTTCATTAATCTCAAATAAATCAATGTCCTCCAGCTTATAACCTGTTTTCTCCAGTAAACGATTGATAACAAGACCAGGAGTTTGCGGGAAATCTTTTGCTTCAACTGCTACCTCGGCATGTCCAAGGATTGCTGCAAGCGGTGTTTTTCCTTCCTTCGCTGCACGCTCCTCGCTCATTAAGACCATTGCACATGCACCGTCATTGATTCCAGGGGCATTACCAGCAGTGATTGTGCCATCCTTATCAAAAGCCGGACGAAGTCCCGCTAATTTTTCAATTGATGTATCCTTGCGCGGTGATTCATCATGCTGGACTTTAATCGGATCTTTTTTGCGCTGCGGCACTTCCAAAGCCACAATTTCCTCTGCAAAAATTCCCTTTTCAATGGCGCCGCCAGCTAACTGATGACTTCTTAATGCCCATTCGTCCTGCTGTTGCCGCGACAGCTCAAATTCCGCTGCAGTTGAATTTCCGTAGGTTCCCATGTGCACGCCGTTAAATGAACAGGTGAGGCCGTCATGCACCATCATGTCCTTAACTGCCGCATCGCCCATTCGGAATCCGCTTCTAGCTTTATCCATAAAATAAGGAGCATTTGTCATCGATTCCATTCCGCCGGCAACGATGACGGATTCATCCCCTAAACGAATCAGCTGATCGCCAAGCGTTACGCTTCTCATGCCTGAGGCACATACTTTATTAATTGTTTCGGTTTTCACTTCCCAAGGAATTCCTGCCTTTTGTGCCGCCTGTCTTGAAGGAATCTGACCCTGCCCGCCTTGCAACACAGTACCCATAATTACTTCATCGATTTCTTCAGGCTTTACTCCCGAGCGATTCAAGGCTTCTTTAATCGCAGTTCCCCCTAAATCAGATGCTGAAAAAGATGCAAGACTCCCGCCAAATTTACCAAATGGTGTCCGTGCTCCGTCTAAAATAACCGTTTTCCCCATGTTTGTTCTCCCCTTTTTCATATGTTAAATTGCTGTTTTGCATTGAATTGTTGACTGAGCGTTCGCTCAAGGTAATGCCAAAAGAAAAAGGACATGGTCCGTCCTTTTTGACTGGTTTGTGAAAATGATAAAGGAACATGTTTAATCGATATATCAGCCATTGCCCGCTTGCCCGATGCGTCTTATGCTCTTCGCAGTTGAACGAGCGCCTTTCGCTTTTCTTTGGCCAGCTGCAGGCGCTAGCTGCTTGCGTCATAAGCCTCGACGGACCTGCGGGCAAATTACGCCCGCCTGCCCGACGCGTCTTATGCTCTTCGCAGCTGAACGAGCGCCTTCCGCTTTTCTTTATTGTAAGCGATTTCATAGTTTCATAACAAGTAGGTTAAGTGAAGGAAATTCACTTAACCTGCTTTTTTTAGGCAATATCAGCTTCTTTTGGTGAACCGATGACGCTGCGTTCTAGGAGTTCGGCTACATCATACGTGCCGACTTCTTCTTCAACTTCTTTCGCTTTTGTTCCATCGGACAGCATGGTCAGGCAGTATGGACAGCCGGATGAGATCACAGAAGGCTCGACCTCCAGTGCCTGCTCTGTACGTGCTACGTTCACGCGATGTCCTTTGTCTTCTTCCATCCACATCAATCCGCCGCCCGCACCGCAGCACATGCCGTTTTCGCGGTTGCGTTTCATTTCGATGAGCGTGACGCCCGGGATTGTTTTCAGGATTTCACGAGGAGGATCGTACACTTCATTGTATCTTCCCAGGTAACAGGAATCGTGGAACGTAATTTTCTCTTCCACAGCATGAATTGGCTTCAGACGTCCCTTTTTCACAAGTTCTGCCAGAATCTCGGTATGGTGATATACTTCCGCTTTTAGGCCAAAGTCAGGGTATTCGTTTTTAAAAATATTGTATGCATGAGGGTCAATCGTGATAATTTTTTTGACCTCATTTTTTTCAAACTCCGCGATATTCGCAGTGGCAAGCTCCTGGAATAAAAATTCATTGCCAAGACGTCTTGGCGTGTCGCCTGAATTTTTTTCTTTGTTGCCAAGGATAGCAAACTTCACGCCAGCCTCGTTCATTAATTTAGCAAAAGAGAGGGCGATTTTTTGGCTTCGGTTGTCAAATGACCCCATCGAACCAACCCAGAAAAGATATTCAAACTCTTCGCCTGACTTTTTCATTTCTTTGATCGTCGGCACGACTACATCCTCACGTGCTTCACGCCAGTTTTCACGCTCTTTGCGGTTTAAGCCCCATGGATTCCCCTGGCGCTCAATATTTTGCATGGCACGCTGTGCATCCGGCTCCATTTTACCTTCTGTCAGAACAAGGTAACGTCTTAAATCGATAATTTTATCCACATGCTCGTTCATAACCGGGCACTGGTCTTCACAGTTTCGGCAGGTCGTGCAGGCCCAAATTTCTTCTTCTGTGATGACGTCCCCGATTAAGCTCGGGTGGTACATATCAAACGCTGCTTCCTGTCCGCCTTCCTGAGCTGCGGCTGCGAGCTGGTTGCCCTTCGCATTTGCAAATGCAGGCACAGGCACCCACGGGGACTGCGAGGTAACTGCCGCCCCCGTAAAAGTCAGGTTATCACGAATTTTTGTGATGAGGTCCATCGGCGACAGCATTTTCCCGGTACCGGTCGCAGGACACATATTTGTGCAGCGGCCGCACTCCACACAGGCATATAAATCAATTAATTGCAGCTGATTAAAATCAGTTACTTTTCCAACGCCATATGTTTCTTGTGTTTCGTCTTCAAAATCAATTTTTTTGAGCTTTCCAGGGTTGTCAATGCGGTTAAAATACACATTAGCAGGTCCTGCAATTAAATGGGCGTGCTTGGATTGCGGCACATACACTAAAAATCCCAGAAGGAATAGCAGGTGGGCCCACCATGCAATATAAAACAGGACAACCGCCACGCCTTCACCCATCCAGCCGGTTGCTGCCGCAATAGCTGATGCTACCGGTTCAGTCCAGACAAGATCATGATTTAACCAGACAATTCCCGCTCCGTTCCCGATTAATACGGAAAGCATTAATCCGCCAATAAAAATCAGCACAAGACCTGATTTAAATCCCCTTTTCAGGCGAACCAATTTTTCCATGTATCTGCGGTAAAACGCCCATGCAACAGCTACCAGAATCATAAGTGTTACAAGTTCCTGGAAGAAAGTAAATCCAGGATAAAAAATTCCCAGCGGCAGATGCGCTCCCGGCACCAGTCCTTTATAGATAAAGTCAATTGCACCAACTTGTACCAGTAAAAATCCATAAAAAAACATCACATGAATAATACCGCTTTTCTTATCCTTTAACAGTTTTTTCTGCCCAAACACCTGGACAATAAATTTTTTCATCCGCACTTTGACGTTATTATCAAATTCCGTTTTCTTGCCGAGCTTAATAAATTCATACCGTGTCTTCACTAAATAACCAAACAAATAAATTGCGTAAGCGGTTACAAAAATGAACGCAATCCAATTGATAATCAGCAATGTACTCCCCATGATCGATGCACTCCTCCCCTTTGCTGTCGAATTATAAAAATTCTGTCTATCTCCATTATATTATGAATGAGCATTCAGTCAATGACTTTTATTTCAAATAATAAATTTATTGCTTTCAATTTTAAAGGTCTGGGCATGCTAAATGGTATGAATAGGAGGTTTTGTGATGAAGTCGGTAAAATTTTTAGGTATTATTTTTTTCATTTGTGTCTGGCTTAGACTGGACTGGATCTTTGGTATGCGTTCCTTAAAACGTCAGCGCAATTCCTCTGTTTATCCATGGAGAAAAGGAAATTTTGAATTTTATGATGATGGGGTCGCCTGGATGAAGGCGTTGGAGCTTGATATTATGGAGGCAAAAAATTCGATATGTCTTCTATTTTATATTATTGAACCGGATGAAGTAGGACGAAGAATTTTTACCATGTTAAAAGAACGTGCCCAGGAAGGTGTTCATATTCGAATCCTTGCAGATGCTCTGGGCAGCAAAAAAATGAAACAATGGCTCAAGCCTCTTCAGCGTGAAGGAATTGAAATCGGGCTTAGCAGGCCGCTTGTATACAAAGGATCCTTCTTCTCGCTTCAACGGAGAAATCACCGTAAAATTGCCGTTATAGACGGGGAAATCGCTCATATTGGCGGATTTAATATCGGCCGGGAGTATGTCAATCTTGACCCTGTTCTTTCTCCTTGGCGGGATTATCATTTGCGGTTCACTGGAGAAGGTGTTCAGGATGCATTAAATGAGTTTGAAATTGACTGGAAAAGAGAGTTCCCTGACTCAGTGGATGGATTGGTAGCTGCTGTTGAAAGCCAAAATAAAAAAAATACGGTCAAGCATCAAATTGTCCCTTCGGAGCCTGTCAATATGGAAGGATTTATGCTTGGTTTGTTTAAACAGGCAGAGCAATCCATTTTTATCGGGACACCTTATTTTATTCCGACAAGCAAGTTGTTTGAGGATTTAAAAACCCGTATTAAATCAGGAATCAATGTGACGATCCTCGTTCCCGCTAATCCCGATCATGTGCTGGTGCAGCCGGCCTCTTATCATTATTTCCGAGAACTGTTGGATGCAGGTGCTGCCATTTATCAATACCAAAATGGTTTTTACCATGCGAAAGTCGTGCTGATTGATAAAAAAATATGCGATATCGGAACCACGAATTTCGACCGGCGCAGCTTGCTGATTAACGATGAAATTAACGTCGTCACGCATGACCATACAATTATCAACAGGGTCGTTACCAGCATTGAAAAGGACTTGCAGCAATCAACCATTCTGACAAAAGAACACCTGAAACCAGATGGAATAGGTGCATCGGCAAAAGAATGGATTTCACGCACCATATCCCACCTGCTTTAATTCTTCACTTTTTTCCCAACGATGACGCAGGTGGAAGGGCCAGCTGATTTGTAAAGATCCTGCTCAAAAGGTACGCTGATTTTTGGGAGCTTAAACTGTTCACATAACCTGATCCATTCATACTCTATCCCTCCTGAACCGACCGGCCAAAAAACGGCGGTTTCACTGTCATAAAATAGATCCATAAGCTGGTTCAAGGGGGCTATGCATTGTTTTCGATTCAGCACTTCCATGCCTACTAATGGCTCTCCTATTAAAGACCATACAATTTCGTCTTCACTGCTAAGCGAAAATAAACGCTTTTGATGGCCAATGATCGTTACAGCAATTGCAGATTGATTCATGGTCATATTGGATTCTGTTGATCCCGTTACAGAAATTCCTTTTAAACCAAGCTCGTGAATTCCCTGTTGAACACCTTCTTCAAGCAGTTTCCATGCCTCATGTCCGCAGAAATTATGAATTAAAACGGCTGCGGGAACTGCTCCTGCAGACAGGCTGTCGAGTACAGCGGAGCGAAACGAAAAATAGGATGCTACAGGATAAGGAACCTGAACCTCATCCGCCTCCTTTTCTCCTATTGCTCCGCTGTTATCTGTCGTCACAACCAAAGCCGCCTCGCCAAATGACCATTCCAGCGCATTTCTTCCTGTGTCAGAAGGTTTCATTCTTCTGCTTTTGGTGCGCGTTTGCCTGTCCGGAACACCTTGGCGCTTCGAACATATTCCACATCTGCAATTCCTTCGCGGGCATTGACTGCACGTGCACAAGCGAAAAAGTAATCGGATAGTCGGTTTAGATATTGCTGTGGGGCAGCAGGAAGATTCGGGTCAAGCTTAGCAAGTGATACCACTTGTCTTTCTGCTCTTCTTGTAATCGTGCGGGCAATATGAAGAGATGCCGAGGCACTTGAACCTCCAGGCAGCACGAAGCGCTCCAGGTCAGGTGCTTCCTCCATTAATTGATCAATCCGGGTTTCAAGCTGTTCAATTGCTTTTGGATCAAGCTTCCATTCACGACGCGATGATACATTCGCAAGGTCACCGCCTGCATCAAATAATTCATGCTGAATCGATTCCAGATCCTCCAATACATCGGGAAACAGACCTGCATCCAATTCTGTTACCGCCCGGCCTACGAAGCTGTTGACTTCATCAATTGTTCCATATGCCTCCACTCTGACATCATCTTTATCCACCCGTCCGCCTATTAAGCTCGTTTGACCTTTATCCCCTGTTCGTGTGTAAATTCTCATCTCGATTCCTCCTTCTGTTTTAACTCCTCTGCAATACCATACCAGACCCGTGTAACGCGTTCCGCTTTCAGTGCGGTGTATTGATAACACCATCCTGTGACATCGCGTGCAGCTCTCGCCGTTTTATCCATCGGCACGACCCCTTTAGATTGGTCTGTTCCGATGATCAGCAGTTTTCTTCCTTCTTCCCCCTGCTCCCACTCAAGCAATCTTGTTACTTCATTTTTCCAATGCTCCACAATCGCTTCCTTATTAGCCGTCCCTTTCATTCCCGCTTCAATCCAGCTCTCTGTCCTGCTCCAGACGACCACATGATAACTGGCTAACTCTTTCTCTGAAGCCCTGCCTGATAAAACAATGATCTTATCATCAGAAATGTCATCCTGTTCGAGGAGTTCATCTACCCATTTTCTCTTGCCGTTATAGGCACCGCCGATAATGAAGTGCATCTCTCACCCCTCCTGAACGCATCCTTATCTGCCCAATAGAGCGTCAGGCCTTGACCATGAAGCGGTTTCCAGTCCCAAAAGGACTTTGATTCCGGAGCAAGCGCAACCAGCAGCTGTCTGATGGGACCACCGTGCGAAACAATCGCAATCTGGTCAACGCCGTCCTGATAGCACCATTCCCGAATCCACTCCCAGGCACTGTGAACACGTGCTGAAAAAACCTGAAATGATTCACCATTTTCGGGCTGCATGTTTTCAGGGTCCTTCAGCCACCCTGAAAAGTCCTCCCTGTTCATTAATGCCTCTGCCGCCTGTCCTTCCCATTCTCCAAAATGAATTTCTCTTAAATCCTTGTTGTAGATCTTTTTTTGATCAGGGAATAAATAGTCAGCTGATTCCACACAGCGTTTTAAATCTGAGACAATAATTCTTTCTGCCTCCGGACGAAAATGTTTCGTCTGCTGAAGCAATTCAATTCCTTCAGCAGCTACCGGCACATCCGTCCAGCCAATATAAATCTTCTGCTGATTTTCCGCAGTTACCCCATGACGATAGAGAGATAAAACCACACCATGATCAGACTCCATAATTCTCCTCCTTCCAAACAAGCCCCCAGCAGATCTCCTGATATCCCGCCAAATTCATTTTGTGCAAAACGAATAAATAGAGCAGCCCAAGCGACTGAGCCAATCAAAAGCAAACCGGCCAGCTGCCAGTCGAAGGGATAAAAAAGAAGCGGTACAAGAAGCGAGACAACTGCTAATAGCAGGGGTATAAATACTTGTTCTTTTTTTACAGATTTTTTAAGAAAAAAAGCCATGCCGTCCTGTTTTGCCAGCGGCATCCTGATTAGCAGCAGCGCCATCACTGTTCTCGATAACACCGGAATCCATACCAGCCAAAACCCGGCTGCCCCAAATTGAGAGGCTATATCATACAACAGAATTCCTTTTACAGCCAGCAGCACAATGAGAGATAACACCCCAAAGGCTCCTACCCTGGGATCTTTTAAAATAGTGTGCCGCTTGTCATGATCACTGTAGGAAAAATATGCATCACTGACATCAGTCCAGCCGTCCAGATGCAATCCGCCTGTCCATAGGATAGAGGCAACCCAGATCCACAAAGCAATGATCACTGGACTTGGAGATAAAAACGGCTGGGCAAGTCCCATAACTGCCAGTATGGATGCCCCCATTAGGAGTCCGATAACCGGTAAAAATCCAACCATCCATGGAACGGTGCGATCATTCATGTCGATTTGTTTTCGCACAGGCATGATGGTGAAAAATTGTATGGCCAGCAAAAAGCCCTCTGCGAAATGGATTGGTCTTTTCATTTTCATGCTACAGCCCTGCAATTTCCCTGATTTTATCCCATTTAAGGTGGGGCTTAAGGTTTTTCGCCAGCTCGTCAAATACATCAGCTTCTGATCGTGCTGCAGCTGCTTCTGACAAACCAGCCGACTTTCTGATCGCATTTAATATATATTCTCTTGCTTCAGGCTCCCTGAAAACATCATGGAGATAGGTTCCAATCAAACGTCTGTTTGACGACCAGCACCCATCGGTCTCCCCATTTTCCAGCTTTAAAAATGGCCGCAGCTCAGGCTGCTCCTTCATGACCGTTTTCCCTAAATGAATTTCATATCCTTTGATATTCACCGCAGGCTCACTTTTTTCAGACAGGATAAATCCTGTTCGAACGGTTACTTCCTTTTCTTCATGAAAAACAGTGCAGGAGGGCACCAGTCCAAATCCTCTTTCACTCGAGTGCCTGATGCCAGTGTCTATTCCATGCGGATCAGATAGTTCCTCCCCCATCATTTGAAAGCCGCCGCAGATCCCCATAATCCAGATTCCCGCTGAATGAAGCCCGGTAATGCAGTCATGCCAGCCAAGTCTTTTCAACTCAAGCAGGCTGTGAATGGAGCTTTTTGTTCCTGGGATAATGAGCAAATCCAGTTTTTCAGGCAGATCTTCGGGTTTTCTGACCCATTTTACGATTACGTCGGTCTCGTTTCTTAAACACTCTATATCTGTGAAATTAGATAAATAAGGAAGTTGTATGACCGCAACGGATAACGAAGCATTCCCGGTTTGTTGTTTAACCGCTGCAGCAGCCGCTGTTCCAAGTGAATCCTCCTGCTCAATTCCGTGGTCATCCACATGAGGAAGCACACCTAAAACGGGAAGTGCGGTATGCTGTTCTATCCACTTTACTCCATCTTCAAAAAGAGCACGGTCTCCGCGGAATTTATTTATGATAATGCCTTTGACACGTGCACGATCATTTTCAGAAAGAAGTGAAAGCGTCCCCGAAATACTGGCAAATACGCCACCTCTTTCGATATCAGCAATTAAGATAACAGGCACATCAGCCATATGAGCAACCGTCATATTCACCAGCTCTCTTGATTGAAGATTCATTTCAACCGGACTTCCCGCGCCTTCAATTACGACTGCTTCATATTCTTGGTGTAAAGAATCGAGGGCGGTTTGAATGGCTGTTCTGCCAATTTCATAAAACTCTCTGCGATAGTCCATTCCCTCAAAAGAAGCGTAGCGCTTTCCAAATAACACTACCTCTGCTGAACGATCATTCTGCGGCTTTAATAGAATCGGATTCATCATCGAGGTCGCTTGAATAGAAGCAGCTTCCGCCTGAATTCCCTGGGCTCTTCCTATCTCCAGTCCATCTGAGGTGACATAAGAGTTATTGGACATATTCTGTGATTTAAATGGAGCTACTTTCACTCCCTCCTGAGCCAGCAATCTGCAAAAAAGGGTGGCGATCAGGCTTTTCCCAACATCTGAAGACGTTCCCTGAAGCATTACTCCTTTCATACTTGCCACTCTCCTTTTCGAATCAATGGGATGCCCGCTTCCATTTCCACCGCCACATCAGAGACCGTCACCAGCCATTGATGGAGCTCTCCGATCTGCTTTTGATAGTGTGCTGTCATTCCATCTTTGAAAACCGGTTCGTGCAGCACCTCATTGGAAACGATGATGCAGGTTGAAAGATTTTGTTTTGCCCAGTGGATAAAGGCTGATAATTCAGTATGTATATAGGTTTGAAAAGCAGCCTCTTCAAGCTCAGTCGCAGGTTCGCAATGCATGCGCTCATTTGTCAGCCAGGTTGTCAGGCAGTCCCAGAGAACCACATCGTTTGCATGCAGCTTTTTTGTTCCTGCTGAAAGTCCAACCGGCTGTTCGACGGTATGCCACCTGCCTGTTCGATCTGCCCGGTGGCGCTCGATCCGTTCTATCATTTCCTTATCAAACGCTACACCGGAAGCAAGATAAACCAGCCTGCTATTTTCTTTTTCAGCCAAAAAAGCCGCTTCCTGCTCACTCCAGCTTGTTTTCCCGCTTCTTACGCCGCCTATTACGGTGATGATTCTTCCTGCTGCCATTTTGTCACCGCCTGGATTAATCGGTCATTTTGCTGTGCTGTTTTAATTCCTGCCCGAAGCCACCTGCCATCGAGCCCTTTATAATTATAAGTATGCCGTAATGTGAGGCCTTCTTTCAACAGCTGCTTAAACAGCTGGGGTGTTTTTGCTGCGTCCGCCGGCTGCAGTAAAAAGTAATTCGCTTCACTTTGAGAGGTTTTCACGCCCGCTTTTTCCAGTGCTTGAACCATCCGGATGCGTTCTTTTTTTATATAGGACCTGGTCATCTGTTGAAATGATACATCTTCCAAAACTGCCTGCCCAGAAAGAAGGGCCAGCGCGTTCACATTCCAGTGTGGGAGCCACTGCTTTATTTTATCAAGGGTCTCATCGCTTCCCAGCATGTAGCCGAGGCGCAAACCGGCAATGGCAAACATTTTTGTCATAGATCGAAAGATTACCAGGTGATCGCTCCCAATATATCCGCTCATTGAATGCTCTTCCCCCATCATATCAACAAATGCTTCATCCAGTAAGATCGTGGCACCGGTTTGTGCTGCATGAGAAATCCACTTTGATAAAACATCAGCAGAAACCGCCATTCCTGTAGGGTTTGATGGATTACAAATAAACAACGCACGATCCTTTGTAAGAAATTCCATTACTTCCTGGTCATTTACTTCCCAGTTGTCATGCTCAGAGGTATAAAAGTGGTGAACAATCCCTTTATTCGCTTTGATTACACGCTCGTATTCACTAAAGGCAGGATGAATGATACCCACCTGTTTGCCTTCAAACAGTCTCGCCGTCACCATCATTAATTCTGCTGCTCCGTTTCCAAGAAGAACCTGACTTGGCTCCACTTGATGAAAGACAGCGATCTTATGCCGCAAATCCTCTCCATCGGGATCCGGATAGGACGAAACTGCCGAATGCCACTCCATCCACTTTTCATTAATCACAGAAGGAGGTCCAAGCGGATTCGTATTTTCACTAAAATCAATGATGGACTCAGGTACAGGGATTCCCATGGCCTTGTATAATGAATGCGGGTTAGCTCCATGAGCCGGTAAATACATAGATAATTCCTCCCAGCCAGCAGACTGCCATAAACAATAAAACAGACCGATTCATCATTTGAACCGCTTGATGCACGTGCATTGGAAGCAGCCGTTCGCTCCCCACCCCCATTACTGGACGATCGGACACAATGCCTTGATACGTGTTTCGGCCGCCAAGTTTAATATTTAGCATGAGCGCAACCGCTGCCTCTCCCCATCCGCTGTTCGGACTTGGATGTTTTTTTGCTTCACCAGGAAGCAGACGGGCCAGTTTTTTTCTCGTCAAAGATGAGGCGGGGCGGCGTGTGATCAGCATGATCCAGCCAGTGATCCTGCTTGGAATCCAGTTGGCTGCATCATCAAGTTTTGCAGTAGCCCAGCCGTACTCTTCAAAACGTTTATTTCGGTAGCCGATGATGGAATCGCCCGTATTGATGGCTTTGTACACCCATATAGCAGGTGCTCCGCCGATAAACGCCCAGAAAAGAGGGGCTGTAATGCCGTCACTGGTATTTTCCGCCACCGTTTCGATCGTCCCGCGCACAATCTGTGATTCCGTTAAATGTTCCGTATCACGACCGACAATCCATGATAACCTCTTCCTGGCAAGCGCTATATCTTGACGTTCAAGGGGCTGCACAACCTCCAGCGCTGCTGTCTTTAAGCTTTTCTGCGCGATGGCTGAAGTGATGAGGAGCACTTCAATCACAAATCCCGCAGCCCAATGCAGTTGATAAGCAAAATAAACGATTGCCATCGTACTGAAACCGACAGTCAGCAGAGTAACAAGCAGATGAATGACACCCTTTAACCGCCGGTGCCTTCCTCTGTTCAGGCGTTTTTCCAAAATAGAGATCAATGAACCGGTCCATCTGACAGGATGAGGCCAGTTTGGCGGATCACCGACAACACGGTCAATCATAACTGCTGCGGTCATCGCCGCTACATGCATAAGCAGCATAGGCTATTGACTCTTCTTTCGATGCCAATAGGACTCGATCGCACTGGCCGTGCATTCAAATATCCCACGGCCAATCAGCTTCCCTAAAGCAGTAACGGTGCCGGAATATTGTACAAAAGGACCTGATTGGGTCGAGGCAACCAGCAGGCTGTCCGTTGAAGTACCTGTTGCAAGGGTATCAGTAATAGGGTCTTTTACTTTTGCATGCTGCAGCGCCTTCACCTTGGCTTCTGTTGCGGTCATCATCGCCTGAATGAATGCCTCATCCGATAATTTCCCATTGATAAATACCCAGCTGTTAATGGTACCTATCGCCTCTTTTTGCTTTCTTTTATGCGCTAATGAAACATCCACAGCGTTGCCTACGCCGGCTGTCACTGCAATCACAATTGATAAATCATCGTCATGGTATTCTCGTATCACCACATCCTCCACCATCACAGCTGTCATCATTCCAACTGTGTCAGAGGAATTCCAGCCATGTTGATCGGCATAGTCGCACATATCTCTATAGCTGTCATCGCAGCTGTAATCCATCGGCACATGACGGTTGACAAAATGGCGGTGCCATCCGAGACCCGCTCCAATCACAGCCGAGGATAAAGATTTTAAGGGCTGTTCAGCTGTAAAATGCACATGTGCGGCTGACACATGAAACTGCTCTTTTCTAATCAAATCCTGTTTGTGACGGCCATGGTTCGGCAGCAACGTGATTTGCGGCTTTGGCAGCTCCGGGTGGGCCTGTGTATGGACACGCGCCTGATAAACCCGCTCAACGATGTCTTTTTTCAGCACGTCCCCCGGTGAAGACAGACCTACTGTTTTCCCTTCATGAAGCAGCAGCAGCCGGTCACAATAAAGTGAAGCAACATTTAAGTCATGGAAGATGGATATGACTGTTAACTGATGAGTAGTCGTCCAGTCTTTTAATAGATCCAGCAGCTGCTTTTGATAGGACAAATCCAGGTGGTTGGTCGGTTCATCAAGCAGCAGCAGTTTCGGCTCCTGGGCTAAAGCCTGCGCCAAAAACACCCGCTGTCTTTCTCCCCCGGAAAGCTCCTGAATGGACTGATGTTCAAAGGACAGCACACCTGTCTGCACCATCGCCTCCACTACAGCTTTTTCATCTTTTTCCGTCCACAGGGCGAACATTCCTTTTTGATGAGGATACCTTCCCATCGATACAGTTTCACGGACCGTATAATCAAATGCATGGCTGTGTAGCTGCGGAAGAACCGCCATTTCCTTGGCCAGCTGCTTTGAAGAATAGTCGCTGAGCGGTCGTCCTTTAAATGAAATCGCTCCTCCGCTTAAAGGATGCAGCCCGCTGATCATTTTCATCAGGGTGGTTTTCCCGCTGCCATTTGGACCTAATATGCCCAGGATTTCCTGCTGTTGTAATTGGAAGGATACATCATGTACAACATTGTGCTCTCCATATCCCCCGCTCACCTCTTTCACGTTCAGCATGTTTATCCTCTTCTTTCTCTGCGTTGTCTAATCAAAATCAATCCAAATACCGGCGCACCAAGCAGCGCTGTAATAACACCAATCGGCAGCTCTGTAGGGGCAACGATGGTTCTAGCCACTAAATCGCATAAAATAAGCAGGCTGGCGCCATTTAAAACAGACAGCGGCAGGACGTGACGGTGATCCGCTCCCCATGCCATTCTGACCATATGCGGCACCACTAGCCCCACAAATCCGATGGTGCCTGAAACGGCAACTGCAGCACCCGTAAGCATTGAGCCTGAAGCCAGCACAAAATACTTTCTAACCTGGACATTTACCCCTAAATGATGCGCACGCTCCTCGCCAAACGCCATGGCATTTAACTCGCGAGCATTCCACATAAGGAGAAAGGAGCCCAGTATAAAAAATGGTGCAATGAGGCGGATGTACTCCCAGCCTCTCATCGATACACTGCCGAGCAGCCACGAAATAATCTGACGGAGCTCTTCTCCAGTTAACGCAATCATAAGCGAAAGAATAGAACCTAAAAATGAACTGAAAATGATGCCTGTTAAAATAATCGTTTCCATTTTCATCGACCGTTCCACAAAACGCGCAAAACCAAGTACGGCTATCAGGGTTAAAAGTGCTGCTAAAATACTGACAACCGGCAAAGTAAAGTTTCCAAGACCAGGAATCGTGAACCCTAAGAAGATCGTCATAACAGCCCCAACAGAGGCCCCTGAAGAAACACCAAGTGTGTAGGGGTCTGCTAATGGATTTTTCAGCAAGCCTTGAAAGGATGCACCCGCAATCGCCAAGGATGCACCAACTAAAGCTGCCAGCACTACACGGGGAAACCGTATATCAATTACAATCGTTTTCATCATTTCATTTGTTTCCCCATGAGTACCAAAAAGAGTGCCCCAAAAAATCTGGAGCATCTCCTTTAAAGGCACTTGCACCGATCCGAGTGTAATCGCTAAACAAAAAGCGACGAACAGAAAAATCGATGAAAGTAAATATCCAAACCAAATCCTATTCGCCGAATATGTCCGGGTAGATGGCTTTTGCAAGCTCTTGTGTTCCTTCTACTAATCTTGGACCAGAGCGATTAACTGGATCTGATGGCACGACATGAAGATCTTCATTTTTTACAGCTTCCACTTCACTAAAGCCGCCGTGGCTGCTCCATTGAGCGATTGGATCTTCAACAAATTCTCCATATGTTAAAACAACTGTTTCAGGGTTGCGGCTGACAATTTCTTCTTCTGACAGCATGACAAAGCCTTCCTGATCTTTGGCAACATTATCAGCCTGAATCAAATCAAGCATTTCCTGCATAAAAGTATTATTTCCAGCCACATACACTTCAGGAAGACCGGACACATCAACCATTACTTTTTTGCGGTCGCCCTCTTCAATTGAAGCTGCCTTTTCCTCAATTTCTGCAAAGTCTTCCTGCATATCTGTCACGATTTGTTCTGCTTCCTCTGCTTTCCCTGTGACCTTTCCAATCATGCCAATGGTTTCGTATACCTGATTAAAATCCGTGGCATTTTCAATCATCACAACCTTAATGCCCGCATCCTTAAGCTGCTGAAGTCCTGCATCCTGGTTTGCATTGGAATCATGAGCCAGCACTAAGTCCGGCTGCAGGGATATGATCTTTTCCACATTAAATTCGAGACCGCCAATTTTCTCTACATCATTGACTTCTTCCGGATAGTTGTCGTAATCCGATGCACCCACAATCGCCTCATCAAGGCCGAGTGCGTAGGCGATTTCCGTGTTGCTTGGAATCATCGAAACAATCGCTTCAGGCTGTTCCTCTATCGTAATCTCTTCGCCTGTTGCATCCTTTACAGTTACAGGAAAAGCTTCTCCCTGAACATCGGTTTCTTCACTTGCCTGCTCTGTATTGTTGTCCTGATCATTTGCTGTGTCTGAGTCACTGCAGGCTCCAAGGAGCCCCAGCACTGCCACTAAACTGATCAGCCATTTCCAATTATTCATTTTTTCTTCCTCCTAAGCTTTCGATCTACCTTTTTGGTTGAAGCAGCAGTGATTGACGTGCCCGTTTGTAAACCGCCACGCCAACCTTTATGTAATTGGGGGGAACATAAAGCTGCTCACTCCACGGTACAGGTTTCATACCGCTTTCGTTTTTGGAACACAAAAAAACATCTCACCAGCAGGAGATGTTGGGTTGCAACGTAATCGCACAAGCAATCGCTTATATGACGAAGTCTGCAACACCGACCTATCCTCGTAGGCTTTTTGGTGTGGTGAATGCAGGCAGGTTTCCTGGCTCATGGTTATGCGTGGCTGCCCCTTCCCATAGCAATCGCTACAGTGGTTTGGCAGTTCACTCCCATATACAGTGGCGGGACCGCGCTGGATTTTCACCAGCTTCCCTTTTAACTCTTTGCAAAAAAGAGCACCTTCATCCGTCCGTATTAAATGTTTTTTCATTCCCATTATATCGAAAGTTCGACTATCCCGCACGAAAATATTTAAAAATATTAATAAATGGAAAAAAACCAGCCTGAAGGACGTGTTCCCCTTCAGGCTGGCTGAATCCATTTATTTTTTTATCTCAAGCGGGCGCAAAGACGCTTCAATTTCTTTCCGTCTCGGCTCCAAGAATGGCGGCAGTGCCAGAGATTCACCTAACTGATCCATGTCCTCATCCGTTGCAAATCCCGGCTGGTCGGTCGCCAGTTCAAACAATATGCCGTTCGCTTCTCTAAAATAAATCGAACGGAAATAAAAACGATCCACCTCACCAGATGTTTGGAGCCCAAAGCTCCGCAGGCGGTCATCCCATTTATCATAATCCTCATACGTTGGAATCCGGAATGCCACATGATGAACACTGCCTCGTCCAGGCCGCTCAGGCGGAAGATCCGGACGTTCCTCAATATGCACCTCAGCACCCGTTCCTCCCTCTGCTACTGTCATCACTTGAATAGCTGGAAAATCGCCCGCATTAGAAGGATATTCACCAGCTTTTCTAAATCCAAGCACCTTTTCAAGCACTTCAATCGTACGGTCAGCGTAACGTACTGTCAGCGTCACAGGACCCAGCCCCACAATCGCATGCTCTTCTGGAATCTCAGCACCTGTCCACGGAATACCCGGCGCAACTCCCGCCTCCCCATTATCAGCCACAAGCATTAAACGGGATCCTTCGTTATCTTCAAAATACAGCGTATCCCTGCCAGCACGTTTTTGGATCTCTTCATGTTTTACGTTAAGTTCCTGGAATCGTTCTTTCCAATAATGAAGCGAATCAGTCGTCGGAACACGAAATGCTGTATTTGAAATACTGGAAACGCCGGGATACGTACGCCCAGCCATCGGAATATCAAAGTAGGTCATATCCGTACCGGCACTCCCGACAGCATCGGCATAAAATAAATGATAGGACGATGTATTATCCTGATTTACCGTTCTTTTAACCAAACGCATGCCTAAAACCCGTGTGAAAAAATCATAATTTTCCTCAGCCTGACCCGTAATGGCCGAAACGTGGTGAATTCCTGTTACGTTCATTGTGAACACTCCTCTATTTTTATCTTGAATTCGAGATATTTGATTTTATTATAATTGATGTGAGATTGGATTGCAAGCGGGTGATTTCGTGATGAGTTATGGGAACGCTTGGGTGCAGCAGCTCTGGACGCTGACGACGATGAACGTCAGGGCCGGCCGGGATATTGATCACATCTACATGTTTATCTACTATCATCTCCACATCCGTCCGCTTATCAATCATCTTTCTGCTTTTATCTAACATCTTTTTTCACTTATCAAACATGTTTTGAATATATCGGTCTGGGTTGCTATTTGTCTGCCAAGCCTCACAAGCCACATGCCCACACCCCACACCCATCCTCAAAAACCGCACAACAGAAAAAAAAGCCGCCCCCATGGCGACTTTTTTCATAAAACCCAGCGTGCTTAAGCTAAAGCTTGCTCTAAATCTTCCAATAAATCCTCGATGTCTTCAATACCTACTGAGATGCGTACCAGGCCGTCTGTAATGCCAAGCTCTGCACGGCGCTCTGCTGGAATTGAAGCGTGAGTCATGCGTGCAGGCAAGGAAATCAGGCTTTCTACTGCACCTAAGCTTTCCGCCAGGGTGAAATAGCGTACTTTTTCCAGTACTTGAGCTGCCTTTTCTGCACTTCCAACGTCAAATGAAATCATTCCTCCGAAGCCACGTGATTGCTTTTTAGCGGTCTCATGGCCAGGATGAGACTTGATTCCCGGATAATGGATTTTTGAAACTCCTTCATGCTTTTCCAGGAAGGCAACGATTTCCTTGGCATTGATCTCATGCTCTTCCATGCGGATGCCAAGCGTTTTTAATCCCCGAATCAGCAGCCATGAATCCTGCGGTCCAAGAATGGCGCCGACTGAGTTTTGTACGAAATGCACCTGTTCTGCAAGCTCCGTCGAATTGACAACGACAAGTCCTGCTACTACGTCACTGTGGCCGCCAATGTATTTAGTCGCACTGTGAATCACGATGTCTGCACCGTGATCAATTGGTGTCTGCCAGTATGGTGTTGTGAATGTGTTATCTACTATTGTCAGCAGTCCATGTTCTTTTGCGATTGCAGAAACCGCTGAAATATCGGTTACTTTTAACAAAGGATTGGTCGGAGTTTCGATAAAGACTGCTTTGGTATTTTCCTGAATGGCTGCTGTAACATTTGCCGGGTTGCTTGTGTCTACAAATGTAGAGGTGATGCCCAGACGGTTTAACACCTTAGTCATGACACGGTATGAACCGCCATATACATCATCTGTCAGCACGATATGCGAGCCGGTTTCAAACATCATCATCACCGAGCTCATTGCCGCCATTCCAGAGCCAAAGGCAAAGCCTGCTACTCCGTTTTCAAGATCTTTGATCAGTTCTTCCAATGCATGGCGAGTCGGATTGCCTGTGCGGGAATATTCATATCCCCCACGCAGATTGCCTACTCCGTCCTGTTTATACGTACTAACCTGATAAATCGGTGTGGATACAGCGCCAGTTGCTTCATCGCCGAAAATCCCACCATGAATAAGTTTCGTTTTTGGTTTCATATTTACTTTCCACCTTCATAGATATTCTGACTTAAGTAACGTTCGCTGCTGTCTGCAAAAACGGTGACAATATGGGTGCCGGGAGCACTCACTTCCGCTTCTTTGAGAGCGGCATGAAACGCTGCACCGGATGAGCTGCCTACAAGGAGCCCCTCTTTTGCAGCAAGTTCTTTTACCCATTTAAATGCGTCTGTATCGTAAACCATGTGAACGGCATCAAAATAGCTTCGATCCATGTAATCCGGAAGAAACTCCATGCCGATGCCTTCTGTTTTATGCGGTCCTGATTCACCACCGTTTATGGTTGATCCTTCGGGTTCCACAATGACTGTTTTTACATCGCTTTTTTGATCCTTTAAATAACGGGCTGTGCCCATAAAGGTTCCTCCGGTTCCGGCTCCAGCGACGAATACATCCACTTTTCCGTCCATATCACGCCAAATTTCAGGTCCCATTGTTTTATAATACGTCATGGGATTTGCGGGGTTGCCGAATTGGGCAGGGGAAAAAGATCCTTCCGTTTCCAGGACGAGCTCTTCCGCTTTGGCAATAGCACCCTTCATCCCCTTTTCAGTTGGCGTATTGACTACTTTTGCTCCCAGCGCGCGCATTAATGTTTGTTTTTCAACACTGAATTTCTCCGGTACAACAAAGATTACTTTGAAGCCGCGCCCTGCTGCAGCAAGGGCTAAACCAATACCGGTATTGCCTGCGGTCGGTTCAATAATCGTGCCCCCGGGCTGCAGTTTTCCGCGCTTGATTGCATCTTCGATTAACTCTACCCCCAGGCGGTCTTTGACACTCCCGCCCGGGTTAAAAAACTCCAGTTTCGCAAAAATGCGGACATTATTTGGAATTTCTATATGGGTTATTTCAACGATCGGTGTGTTTCCGATCAATTCTTGAACATTTTTTGCTACATTCATTTACGCTTCCTCACCAAAAACGTCCTTCCACTCATCACGCTTGGCAAGCATATCACGGGCGATTTCTTTTGCTCCTTCAAGGCTGTGATTTGCAGCCCAGCCGCATTGAACTTCGTTGCATGCCGGTACTTCAGTTGCTACAAGGACATCATTTAATGTTTTTTCCAAAACATCCAGTACTTCATCATAGTTATCGTGATTGATGACAGATAAATAAAATCCTGTTTGGCAGCCCATTGGACCGATGTCGATTACATTGGTCATATGGTTGCGGATATTTTCTGCCATCAGATGCTCGATGGAATGAAGTCCATCCATTTTCATATGCTCCTTGTTTGGCTGTTTAAAACGAACATCGTATTTATGGATTTCGTCCCCATTGTGTCCTGATGTTACGCCTACCAGTCTTACATATGGAGCTGCTACTTTCGTGTGGTCTAAGTTAAAGCTTTCAACGTTCATTTTCTTTGTCATAATCGATTCTCTCCTTTAAGCAAATTTAGTATTATCTTTATCTTAATGCTTCATCTATTCGCTGTACAGAGATAGCGGTTCTGCTTCAATCTAGTTTTGTTTTCTTGCGTGAATCAGCCAGACATAGTCATTAAGCGGTGTAAATGAAATCGCAAAGCCAGCTTCTTCAAATATCTTTTTCATAATCGGCAGCGTTGTATAGTATTCCCGCTGCAGGTCTTCAAGAAGATTTTTGTATCCTTGCTTACCGACTTTCTCCCACTGATTGATACGTGCCTCGTCATCTTTAAACATCGTATCTGCAAAAACAACCTGCCCGTTTGAGGCGAGAATGCTCGCATAGTGCGCAGCTGCCTCCGCTTTTTCTTCATCAGTCAAATGATGAAATGCATAGGTGCTGACAAATGTATCGATTGGCTGTTCAGGTAAAGGGAAGCTCGTAAAATCTCCATCTACGATTTTACTGGCAGGAAAACGCGCTTGTGTACGGTCTCTCATGGCTTTATTTGGCTCAACACCTAAAACGGTTAATCCTTTTGCCAAAAGCTTTTCAGTCAGATTGCCTGTGCCAACGCCAAACTCTACAGTAAGCCCGCGGGCTTCATCGGCTACCTTTTGTAATATATCATCGTATCCGGCAAAAACTTCTCGATACTCCTCATCCTTACCGTTTACGGAATCATCATACGTATCTACCCATTCATCAAAAATATCTACAAATTCACGACCCATTTTGGCACGCTCCATTCATTATAAAGTATTCTTACCAATATACTCGGAATAAGAAGGGTCGGTGCTAATTTTATCAAAAAAGAACGCATCTGTCACGTTTTTTGACAGACACGTTCTATCGTTATAAATGGTGATAATTCAATATTTTGGAGGGTGGCATGCCATGACTGTTAAATAGCTGCACCACTCTTTTTTTGCTTGTGCCCATTCGGCGGGATATTGTCCCCATTCCCAGGATGGCTCCCAGAACCCGCCTTTAGTCAGCTTTTCAGCATACCAATTTGCGTTTTCTTCTACTACTTCTTCAAGCTCTTTATAAAGCGGGCACTGCGTTTGTTTAATTACTGCGATCGGCTGCAGCCCGTAGCCTTCCCACTGCTGCCTTGACAGCATGAAGATATCCTCGCTGTGGTCTTTTATTTTTGTGTAGATTCGCTGTTTGATTTCTTCATTATCCGTAAGTTCTGCCAGCATGTAGTAGCATTGAACCTCATGCATTTCCCATACAGTAATTTCATCCCAACGTTTCATGACGATCGCTTCTGTTTTTTCGATTATATCAGACGGCACTGCCTCCCGGAAATAATGAAAGTAGCCAAGAATTTCAGCAGCTGGATTGCCTGGTGTTTTTTCAAATCCGGTTTCCCCTGTTTCTTCATTTACCTGCCACCACGGCGCTCTCGGAACGTTATTAATGGCTGCAGGCACAATCGGCCAGCGTCCGCTTGCAGGATCAAATTGATGAATTAAATAATCCAGTGCTTTTTTTACCATGGGATGGTCTCTTTGGACCGGCAATTGCGCTAAAAATTGAAGTGCCACGGTTGTATTTAACACGGATGAATCAATTAGCCGGCTGTCCGGCTCTAATGCATGTCCAAATCCACCATCGGGATTCTGATAGGCATGCAAAGCAAGAATTACGTCCTCATGGCTGCCTTCACCCTGGCGGAATAAATGAAACGCACGATCCACCGGCCGGGCTTCCCGTTGAATAAATAAATTAATCGCTATCTTTTGCCCTCTCGTTAAGTGTTTCGATAATACGTTCATGCCTTCCCCTCCTGTAACTACTACTTCGATAATGTCAGGTAAAAATCCTCTTTAATGGTGGTCATACCCCTTCATTACCCTCTTACTCTTAAAATTAATACATAAAAAACCCACAGCATTTTTCATTTGCTGTGGGCGTAAAAGTTTTACATTTTTTCGGGTGCTTCAACGCCTATCAACTGAAGGGCGTTTTGAATGGTTTGACGGACTGCCTCAATCAGCTTCAGACGGGCTTTTGTTCGTTCAGGAGATTCTGCATCCAATACTTTATTGGCATTATAAAAGCTATGAAACGCTGAAGCCGTTTCATTAATATAAGTAGAAATTCGATGCGGTGTGCGGTTTTGAGCTGAATCCGCTACAATCTGCGGAAAATCGCCCAGCTTTTTCAGCAAATCCACTTCTTTTTCTGTCCCAATCAGGGATAGATCAGCATCAACTGCAAGGTTTATGCCCTGCTCCTCGGCCTGACGCAGGATACTGCAGATACGCGCATGGGCATATTGTGCATAATAAACTGGGTTTTCGTTGGATTGTGAAACCGCCAGATCAAGGTCAAAGTCCATATGTGAATCGCCGCTGCGCATGGCAAAAAAGTAGCGTACGGCATCCAGGCCAACTTCGTCCACTAATTCACGCATGGTTACTGCCTTACCTGTCCGTTTGCTCATTTTCATTTTTTCGC
This sequence comes from Jeotgalibacillus sp. S-D1, assembly GCF_004358665.1. GTDB lineage: Bacteria > Bacillota > Bacilli > Bacillales > Jeotgalibacillaceae > Jeotgalibacillus. The sequence goes on from NZ_SMZR01000002.1 coordinate 614,196, forward strand.
CGTCTTTATATAGCTGAACCATTTGAATCACAGCTACTTCCAGATCATCACGATTATAGCCCAATGCCTCAACGGCAGCTTTCATGCGGGGAATATAGCCATGGTGGTCTGCGCCCCAAATATTGATTACTTTATTATAGCCCCGCTCAAATTTATCACGGTGGTAAGCTAAATCGGGAGTCAGATAGGTGTATGAACCGTCATTTTTGATCAGCACACGGTCCTTATCGTCGCCAAGCTCCGTTGAACGGAACCATGTTGCGCCATCTTCTTCATAGACATGTCCACGCTCTTTCAATACGTTAAGCGCATCTTCGATTTTTCCGCTTTTATAAAGAGAGGTTTCAGAGAACCACACATCAAATGGAACACGGAAGGCTTCAAGATCATCTTGCAGCTTTTTAAGCTCATACTTTAATCCGTACGACCGGAAAAATTCATAGCGCTCTTCTTCTGAAGCATTTAAATAGCGGTCGCCAAACTCTTCCGCAAGGGTATTGGCAATGCCGATAATATCTGCTCCCTGGTAACCGTCTTCCGGCATCTCTTTTTCTTTTCCAAGCGCCTGAAAATAACGTGCTTCTACTGAGAGGGCCAGATTGTGAATTTGATTGCCAGCGTCATTAATATAGTACTCACGCGACACTTCATATCCGGCTTTATCCAGCACATTGCAAAGCGAGTCACCTACAGCTGCACCGCGCGCATGGCCAAGATGCAAATCGCCGGTAGGATTCGCTGATACGAACTCGACCTGCACTTTTTGTCCTGCTCCCACCAGGGATTCCCCATACGTTTCTCCAGCTTGTAAAATGGCCGGGATAAGGTTATTTAAGTAGGTATTATCCATGTAAAAGTTAATAAATCCGGGTCCTGCAATATCAATTTTTTCGATGGATGCTTTTGAAGAATCAAAGTTTTCTACAATTCCCTCTGCTATGGCACGGGGTGCTTTTTTAGCAATACGGGCCAGCTGCATGGCCATATTGGTAGAAAAATCTCCGTTTACTTTATCTTTCGGTGTTTCCAAGATCACTTCCGGCAGCTGCTCTTCCGTTGCGAGCCCTGCTTTTACCACGGCTGCTCTAATTTCATGCTTTACCGCATCTTGTACTGTAGAAACAATTGTCATGATTGTCCCGCCTCCTTGTATTCGATCGTCATCGCATAATTACCAACCGGACTGCCTGCCATTTCAAGGTTGTAATTAACATGAAATTCACCCGTTTTCTTTGATGGGATGCGATGGGTATATTTTTTTGTATCAGTCAGCAAAGAAAGAGTGCCATATTCACTGTCATACGTGCTCATCATATGCTCGCCCGGTCTGAAGGCAAGACGCATTTTTAAAGCCCCGCTTCGTAAAATAACAGCCTGACTTTCTTCCATCTTAACAATCGTGCGGACCGTGCCTTCTTCTTGTGACTCTTCATATTTTAAATAGTCTATATTATTTTTCGTCATCCATTCGCCGGTCGAAGTCAGTGTAAACTCTTCCTTCGAACCATCTGTCTGGGTAATGACGGTTGTCAGTTTGATTGTTACTGGAATTGAGTTTTCCACTTTCCCACTCCTTTAACCAGCCTTATGTGTCCATAAGCCGCTCGTAATTTCTAACCTTTCCATTATAAAAAGGTTTTGTCTGAAAAGCAATGCACGATTCGACAGGAGCAGCTTTCTTTTCAGTACTGCCCTTTTTCAGGAAAATTATTACTTTCAGATCCGGGAAATCCCGGCAGGATATTGAAAAAGCCGCCGGATAATCATCCGGCAGCAGAATTTTTTTATTTCACCCATCCCAGGATCATTTCACGCAGCAGCTTGCTTGCTGTGTTTGCTGTCTGTTCGGAAGAATCATAAACGGGAGCTACTTCTACAAGATCTGCTCCGACTACTTGAATATCCGATCCAGCAATGGCATGAATCGAAGCAAGCAGTTCACGGGAGGTAATGCCCCCGGCATCGACTGTCCCGGTGCCAGGTGCATGTGCCGGATCGAGAACATCGATATCGATCGTCACATAAACAGGACGGCCTGCAAGTGACGGCAATATCTCTTTTAACGGCTCAAGCACTTCAAACTTGGATATATGCATACCGTTTTCTTTCGCCCAGTCAAACTCTTCTTTCATCCCTGAACGAATGCCAAACGAATAGACATTTTCCGGTCCGATATGCTCCGCGATTTTACGGATCGGCGTTGAGTGGGAAAGCGGCTCTCCCTCGTAATCTGTACGGAGGTCTGTGTGCGCGTCCATATGGATAATCGCAAGATTCGGGTGCTTTTTGGCAACTGCCTTCATGACCGGCCAGGATACCAAATGCTCGCCGCCCATTCCAAGCGGAAATTTCCCGTCTTCCATTAATCCATCAATATACTCTTCAATTAAGTCGATGCTCTTGTATGGATTTCCGAAAGGCAGCGGAATATCCCCGGCATCAAAATATTTTACGTCTTCCAGTTCACGGTCTAAATACGGGCTGTATTCTTCCAGACCGATTGAAACCTCGCGAATACGGGAAGGACCGAAACGTGATCCCGGACGGTAGCTGACTGTCCAGTCCATCGGCATGCCGTAAATGACAGCTTGAGCATCCTCATATGACGGATGGCTTTTAATAAATACATTTCCTGAATATGCTTCATCAAAACGCATGGAATGACCTCCTATTCCGTTAAATCTTTCACGAATTTAGGAAGCACGAAGGAAGCATTGTGAAGCTCTTTCGTATAATATTTCGTGTCGATTTCATGGAAGCGTTCTTCTGCCACCTGTAGCGGATCATGTTTTTTAGAACCCATTGTAAAAGCCCACAGGCCGCTTGGATACGTTGGGATATTCGCTGTATAAAGGCGGGTGATCGGGAAAATTTCTTTTACATCGCCCATCACTTGTTTGATCAGGTCCGCTTTAAACCAAGGGTTGTCTGACTGTGCAACAAAGATTCCATCTTCTTTCAGCGCGTTTGAAATTCCTGAGTAGAATCCCTTTGTGAAAAGATTGACCGCCGGGCCAACCGGCTCTGTAGAATCGACCATGATGACATCAAACTCATTTTCGCTTTCCGCGATATGCATGAAGCCGTCGCCTACGATTACCTCCACGCGTTCATCTTCAAGATCTCCTGCAATTTCAGGAAGATATTTCTTTGAGTATTCGATTACTTTGCCATCAATTTCAACCAGCGTAGCCTTCTTCACAGATGGGTGCTTTAGCACCTCACGGATCACGCCTCCGTCTCCTCCTCCTACTACCAGTACATTTTCAGGATTCGGGTGAGTAAATAGCGGTACATGGGCAACCATTTCGTGATAAACAAATTCGTCACGCTGAGAAGTCATTACCATGCCGTCTAAAAACAGCATATTGCCCCACTCTTCTGTTTCTGCCATTTCCAGATGCTGAAAATCTGTTTTTTCTGTGTGAAGCGTTTTATTTACCTTCATTGTAATTCCAAAGTTTTCTGTCTGTTTTTCTGTAAACCAAAAACCTGCCATTTTTTATTCTCCTTTTTAACCTATATTTAAAAGACCATCATTGTTCGAAAGTTAGCAATGTGTTTATCATTAGTTATGCACTGTTTTCCACATTTAAAAAATAAAAAACACACATGACAAAATTATAGAGATAAACAGTAAAATTACAAGAGATTTGTCGAAAATATAATGGTTTTTCGGACGGAATTAAAAATAAGGATGCCTGCAATCCATGCTCTTGAAAAAGTGGCGTTTAAAATCTTGTCATTGCGCTCATACTAACGAATAAAAGACAATCGGGAGTGGGGAAATTATGGGAAGATTGGAAAGGAGAAAACGACAGAGATGGAAACGGCCGGTAAGATATGGACTCCTGTCCATTATCATTTTTACCGGGATCTGGAGCCTTGCCACAATCAGTCTCTATATCTATGCCAAAACAACTGGTCCTCCTTCGATCGCAGTCAGCCAGTCTACACTTATTTATTCCATTGATGATAAACCAATGGGCGAACATCATACGGGTGAAAAGCGGTATTGGCAGCCTCTTGATAAGATTGCGCCCGATTTAATTAATGCCACGCTGGCTATTGAAGATCGCAAGTTTTATGACCATAAAGGCTTTGATTATAAACGGATTGCAGGTGCTGTGGTTGCGGATGTGAAAGCTATGGCTAAAGTGCAGGGGGCCAGTACAATTTCGCAGCAATATGCGAGGAATCTTTATCTGACACATGATAAAACCTGGAGCAGAAAACTGAATGAAGCGCTCTATACAGTTCGTTTAGAATGGAACTATGATAAAGAAAAAATATTAGAAGGCTATCTTAATACTATTTACTATGGTCACGGCTCCTATGGCATTGAAGCCGCAAGTCAATTCTACTTCGGCGTGCCTGCTAAGGATTTATCACTTGCTCAGGCAGCAATGATTGCCGGCATTCCAAAATCACCATCCGGCTATTCACCGGTTGACCATTTTGCCGATGCAAAGGAACGTCAGGAGCTCATTTTATCCTCGATGGTAACAAACGGATCCATTACAGAAGGTGAGGCGGATCTTGCTAAGGATGAAAAGCTTGATATTAAAGCGAATCACCCGCATTCCACAGCAGATATTGCCCCTTATTTCCAGGATGCAGTATGGGCAGAGCTTGAAGGCAAACTTGGGCTCGAGCCTCACTATTTAAAATACGGCGGCCTGAAAATCTACACAACACTGGATCCTGTTAAACAGCAAATTGCAGAAGATGTGGTCAAAGAGGTTGTGCCAGAGAAATCGCAAATTGAAGTTGGGTTTGCGGCCCTAAATCCAGATAACGGCTATGTGGAGGCGCTGATAGGCGGTCGTGATTATGAAAAGAGTCCCTTTAACCGCATGACACAAGCAATGCGTCAGCCGGGCTCCACAATAAAGCCAATCCTATATACCGCCGCTCTGGAGCACGGTTTCACACCTGCAACTACGATGGCGAGTGAACCGACAACCTTCACTTATGATGATGGAAGAAGTGAATATACTCCGGAAAACTTTAATCATAAATTTGCGAACGGAGCGATTACACTGGCTCAGGCAATCGCCATTTCTGATAATATCTTTGCGGTCAAAACCCATCAATTTTTAGGTAATAATGCGCTTGAAGAAATGGGAAAACGCTTCGGTCTTCATTCAAAAATAGACAGCCGTCCAGCAGCAGCTCTTGGTTCCTCCGAGGTCATGCCTCTTGAAATGGTGAATTCCTATAATTTGTTTGCCAATGGAGGAAAACGGACAAAACCCGTATTTGTCAGACGGGTGGAAACAGCTGATGGAGAAGTCATCTATGAGCATAAAGAAAAACCGAAAAAAGCAGTCGACAGCAAGGTAGCATTTGTCATGGCACATATGCTGACAGGAACATTCGACCCTGCCTTAAACGATTATTCAACCGTAACGGGCATTACGCTGTTAAATGAGAAATCAAGAGAATACGGGGCAAAATCAGGGACAACCAATACAGATCAATGGATGATCGGCTTCTCCCCTTCTCTTACGGCGGGTATCTGGACCGGCTACGATGATTCACAGGAAATAACCCTGAATGAGGATAAGGCTATTTCAAAGCTGGTCTGGATCCGTTTTATGGAAAGAGCACTTGAAGGCACAAAAGAAGAATACCTCGTTCCCCCAGATGGCGTTGTGGCTGTCAGCATGGACCCGCACTCAGGAATGCTTGCAGGTGACGCCTGTGAAGGTGAACGAAAAGCATATTTTCTAAAGAAAACAGAACCGCTTGAAGCCTGTTCCGATAACCCTGACATCGAGCCTCCTGGAGAGCCGGTTATGACCCCGCCTGAAGAACCTGAAGAAATAGACGAAGCAGATGCAAACTGGCTGGAAAGATGGTTTTAAAGCATAAAACCTCCGTTAAAAGGGATTTCCCTTAACGGAGGTTTTTTGTTCGTGAGTTTTTTTAATTTAGTTGGCGCTCTCCTCGGAGGCGGAATGGTCGGGATATCTAACCTGTTATTGTGTATATCGATCACTTCCAGGCATTTATCTTATGTCTTTACTGTTTTATCGATCAACATGACTCATTTATCGGTCATCTTCTTATTTATCGGCAATATATCGATCAGCTATTCCTTTATATCGATCACTTTTTACAAAATATCACTCAACCTTTTGATTATATCGGTCGGTCGGAAAACAAACACATTTACTTATTTGTTAAAAGATAAAATAAAAAACCCCGGGGTGTGCGGCCTCGGGGTTTTTTTGTCCTAGTTACACATTTATGCAACTGTATTAGTAGTGTACTCCGTTTCGACAATTTGGGCAATAAAGGATGCCAATTTTGAGTAAAACGTCACAATTTGTTCACGCGTTTCCTGCTGTTATTAATTTGTTTCGAGTGCCTTCTGAAGAACAGGGTCCGAGTTCGTCCACATATCCTGATTGTGAGCCTGTAAAAATTCGGCAAGTACCCTCTTCGACTTTTCATCCATTTTCTCCACTACGATCTTTCGTTTCATGGATTTGTCCATTAAATTCACATGCTCCGGCAGCAGCTTATAGCCGCGGCGTTTTTCACGATTCACAACCATTTCACAGGCGGTAACCCCCGCATAATAAGGGCCCTCCTGCTTGCGATCGATGGTTACCCACACAAGCCAAAACTGCTTACCGCCTTCAGAGTCCTCACGATTTTGGGTAAATTTAACACCCTTTTCTGCTTTTGAACGCGCGTGCATTGCACCCACATCTATTTCAGCGTGCCCCTCTTCTACATCTATAATAACGGGTGAAACATTATCTAAACTGAGCGCACCAATACCAAAACCGCCATGTCCGTCAGTTGGGTCGTTTTTAATAATATTGAAACCGATACTTTTCTTTTTTTCGCTCATCCTGATTCACTCCTCAATCTTATAATCCCAGCATTGCTGCAATGATCATTCCAAAAAACTGCTGTATTGCAGGAATGGTCGTATTAAATAAGGGGGTAATTGTATAATTGCTCAGCGGCGTAATGGCTATGATTAAAAATAGCAGTCCGCCATATTGTTCATACTGCGTTAATTTGGGTCTGATTCGATTAGGTACCAAATCTGAAATAATCCGATATCCATCAAGCGGCGGAAGCGGAATTAAATTAAACACAAACAGCAAAATGTTCAAACTGATCATGGTCATCAATAAACCTGTCACAAATAAAGGAACTTGAACCCCAGCTGTCACCAGTGCAATATAAGCAGTCTGAGCCGCAAAAGCAAGGACCAGGTTCGTCAGCGGGCCGGCAATTGAAACGAGCACACCCGCGAGCCGGGGCCGTTTAAAATAAAATCGATTAACCGGAACAGGTTTGGCCCACCCAAATCCTATAATAAAGATCAGAATCGTACCGATCGGATCCAGATGTTTGATGGGATTCAGGGTTAATCTTCCCTGATTTTTGGCTGTAGGATCACCAAATTTATAAGCTGTATAGGCATGAGCCAATTCATGCAGCGTGAAGGCAATTAACAGTGTAATAATAATATACACGAGCTGCTCGGGGTTATTAAATAATGTAAACACGCTTCAACTTCCTTTCATACGACCAATTTTGCGCGCATCTTACTTGTGTTATTATGTCGGTCGTTTACACTTAAAGAAGCAGCGGCTGATTGATTCGATTGTATCACATTTTGAATCGTACATACGACGCTGAAAGTTTATTAGAAAGGAGAATACACATATGCCTTATGTAACAGTAAAAATGATCGAGGGACGCTCTGAGGATCAAAAAAAAGCACTGGTAGAGAAAGTAACGGCTGCAGTTGTTGAAACAACAGGCGCTCCGGCTGAAAAAGTAGCAGTATTCATTGAAGAAATGAGCAAAAATCATTACGGTGTTGGCGGCAAACGGTTAAGCGACGAAGAATAAAAAAGAGGTTGGGACAAATGTGTCTCAACCTCTACAAACCGGTTCACTGCGCTTCAGGCGGACGCTTTCCGCAGGGACGGCGCTGAGCCCTCCTCAGGCTTCGCCTTGCGGGGTCTCAGCTTGCCGTCAAATCCTGCAGGAGTCGCCACCTTCCGCTCCGTTCACCTCATGTTTTCTTTAAAATTAACTCAATTTATATATCTATTGTTTATGTCCCATGCTCTTTTGGTTACTGATCACTTATTTCGTCACTACCGGTTTCTTTAACAAACCAACCATAACTGCTGTCACAATGGATCCAATCGCAATGGCAAGTGTGTAAAGCAAGACGCTTATCAGTCCGTCTTCAAGTGTTAGGAAAACAAAGATTCCGCCATGCGGAGCCCGCAATGCAAGATCAAACCATAGTGTAAGACCACCAGCAATAGCTGAACCTACCGCCGCTGATGGGATCACACGCAGTGGATCTGCGGCCGCAAAAGGAATGGCTCCCTCGGTAATAAAGAATGCGCCAAGGAAGTAAGCAGATACACCTGTTTTACGCTCCTGGTCATTGAATTTGCGTTTAAATAATGTTGTAGCAAGTGCCATTCCAAGCGGCGGCACCATACCTCCAGCCATTACCGCAGCCTGAGGCCCAAATTGTCCATCCGCTGCCACTGCAAGGGCGAAAGCGTAGGCTGCTTTATTGATTGGTCCACCCATATCAATGGCCATCATTCCGCCAAGTAAAATTCCTAAAAGAGCCAGGTTTCCAGTTCCAAGTCCTCCAAGCCAATTTGTAATGCCGGTGTTGATGGCACTAAGCGGCTGAACACCCCAATACATTATTAAACCTGTAGCTAAAATACCAAGTAAAGGATAAATCAACACCGGCTTTAAGCCATTAAACACAGCCGGCAGGTTTTTAAATAATGCTTTCAATCCCACTACAATGTAACCTGCAAGGAAACCGGCGATAATACCGCCAAGGAAGCCTCCGCCGCCTGTAGCAGCCATTAAACCGCCCACCATACCCGGTGCAAAACCAGGACGGTCAGCAATACTCATCGCAATAAATGCAGCCAATACCGGCACAATTAAGAAGAACGCATTGTCTCCGCCAATATAGCTTAAAATATCACCAAAAGGAGATCTTTCTCCTGTAAGCTGATCCTCAAAAGCAAAGGATGCAGCGATTAAAATTCCTCCACCAACGATAAATGGAAGCATATTGGAAACACCATTCATCAAGTGTTTGTACACACCTGAACGGCCTTTTCCACCGCCGCCTTCTTCTCCTTCCTCATTTGAAGAAGATCCTGATCCACGGTAAATTGGCGCATCCTGATTTACAGCGCGCGTTATCAGCTGCTCTGTCTTTCTAATCCCATCGGTTACCGGCACTTCAATTACATGTTTGCCTTTAAACCGGTCCATGTCTACTTTTGTATCAGCAGCCACTATAATAGCAACAGCTTTTTCAATATCTGAAGCAGTCAAAATATTTTTTGCTCCATCTGAACCATTTGTTTCAACTTTAATATCGACATTCATTTCTTTTGCTTTGTTTTTCAGTGCATCAGCTGCCATATACGTATGGGCAATTCCTGTAGGACAGCCTGTTACAGCAAGAACCTTTCCGCTTGGTACCGGCGCCTCGTTTGTTTCACTTTCTTTTTCTGCAGCTTCGTTCGCTTCATTTTCAGCTGCATCCTGTCTTTCTTTTTCTTCCTCATGATAAGAAAGAAGCGCAATAACTTCATCTGAATTTTTCGCATCCAGCAGCCCCTGCTTAACTTCTTCTTTTAATAACAGCACAGATAAACGGCTCAACGCCTGTAGATGTGTATCATTTGCTCCGGCAGATGCTGCGATCATAAAGATCAAATGAGCGGGCTGACCGTCCAGTGATTCATAATCCAGGCCTTCTGTTGAACGGCCAAATGCAATGGCAGGTTCTTTTACTGCTTCCGTCTTTGCATGAGGAATGGCTATGCCTTCTCCAATTCCGGTAGTTGTTTGATCTTCTCTTGCCTGAATGGCTTTTTGATAGGCAGTTTTATCATTCAATTTCCCCGCACGGTCTAAAACGGATACCATTTCTTCAATGGTGCCGGCTTTTTCTTTTGACTGCAGATTCAGCTCGATCGTATCTTTTGTTAATAAATCGGTAATCTTCAACGTAAACCCTCCTTTAGTTCAGTGTTTGAATGGAAACCTGTGAAACCAATTTTTGTATCTTATCAGCCGTGGCAAGCCCTTCTGAAAATGCTGTAGCAGAACCAGTTGCAACGCTCAGGCGAAATGCTTCTTCAATGGATAAACCTTTTTCTCTTCCGGCTAAAAACCCGGCTACCGATGAATCGCCGGCGCCTACGCTGTTTTTCACCACACCCTTTGGCACCTGGGCACGGTAGCTGGCTTCTTTGGTCAATAAGACCGCACCATCGCCAGCCATGGAAATCATAATATTTTCTATATCGTAGCTTAATAGCTTTTTGCCATAGGTGATGGCCTCTTCAACCGTGGTAATGTCAACGCCAAAATATTCGCCCAGTTCATGATGATTTGGTTTTATAAAATAAAGCGGCGATGAAAGAGCCGGCTCCAGCAATGCTTTTTCTGCATCAATCACGACTTTCAATCCTCTTTCAGCCGCTTTCATGGTGAGCGTTCCATACAATGAAGAAGGCAGCGAAGAAGGAATGCTTCCAGCTAATACAAGGGTGTCGCCTGCTCCATATTGATCCAGCAAATCAATCAGTGCACGATGGCTTTCAGGAGAAATCTCAGGACCGGCTCCGTTGATTTCCGTTTCTTCTCCGGTTTTAAGTTTTACATTAATTCTTGTTGGCTCCTGCACATGAATAAAATTTGTTTTAATGCCTTTTTCAGCCAGGGAATCTGTAATAAAGCTTCCGCTGAAGCCGCCGACAAAGCCAGTAGCTACACTGGAAACTTTCAGTTCATGAAGCACCTGTGAAACATTGATGCCTTTCCCGCCGGCAAAATAAGCGGTATCCTTCGTGCGGTTTAATGAACCAATATTTAATTCATTAATGCGGACAACATAATCCACTGAAGGATTAAGCGTAACCGTTATAATCATGAACCCACCACCTTAACTTTCGTTTGTTTTCTATAAAGAGACTGAACATCATCGTCCAATTCATTCGTAATCAGCGTGCCGTCTTTCATTTCTGCGAACTTTGAAAATGCAATTTCCCCCAGCTTCCCTTCGTCCGCCAAAATAAATGTTTCACGGGAAAGAGTCATAGCCAGCTGCTTCACCTGAGCTTCTTCCGGATCAGGAGTTGTATACCCAAACTCATGATGGACCCCGTTTGCCCCCATAAAAGCTTTATCAAAGCGATAAGCGTTCATTGATTCAAGGGCCCCCCGTCCAATCACTGCGTTGGTACGCGGCTTTATGACACCGCCGATTACATATGTCTTAATTTCTTTTAAAAGCAATCCCTCCAGATGCATTAAACCGTTCGTTACGACAACAATCTCTTTATCTGGCAGAAACTCGATCATTTGCTGGGTAGTCGTCCCGGCATCTATGAAAATGCAATCTCCCTCTTCCACTTGGGATGCAGCATATTGAGCGATTTTTTTCTTTTCTTGAAGGCTTTTGGATGATTTTTCAGGAACACTTGCTTCCTGAAGCTTCCCTTTTAACAGCTTTGCCCCGCCGTGTACACGTTTAATGAATTTCTTTTTTTCCAACTCAGTTAAATCTCTGCGAATCGTTGATTCAGAAGCGCCCGTTAAATGAACAAGCTCTTGGATCTTCACGATATCATGATGTTTTACAAGCTCTAAAATGAGGGAAAACCGTTCATCTGTCAGCACTATTTCTGCCTCCAATACCCGTTTATATTTTCATTATAAAGAGAACGCTTTCAAAAATCAATCATAAAGTATCAAAAACGATCAAAAACATTCATGGAAATTTTTGTGGCTTGTGGAAATCCCTTGAATTAAGCTTTCGCGATGCGGGTTAAACGGACGCGAATCGGGGCAGGTCTTTGGACCCGAGGCTTGGATTAGCTGAGCGAAGGCTTCGATTGATGGCGGAAAGGGGCGGATTGCCGGGCGCAAGGCTTCGATTCAGCCTCCATACCAGCGGATTCGAGACGTCCAGGCTTCGATTGATGGCACTCACGCCACAACCTCTGCCGCCACTGCCCCTGCAAATCGTCAAGCAAAAAAAAAACGATCATCGCCTGGCATGCGATGATCGTTTGAATCAAGAAACAGTAGAAAGATGCTTTATATACGCTAAAGCCTCGCTGATTTCTTCTTCCGTATAGTTTTGTTTACTTTTGACCTTTTGGACTTTCTGGATCAATTCTTTCTCCTGCAATCCGTCAAAGTACAGCATGGTTGAAACGAGCTCCAGAAATCTTGAAGACTGGTCATTTAAGTCGCGCAAACAAGCTTCAACACTGGGCATTGGGTTGGTGCTCTGGGCGTCCAGAAAAGCTTGTCCTTCTTCTGTAATTCCGTAACGGTATTGAGTATATCCGCTCTTTTTTTCTTTTTGCTCTGTGATAAAACCCATATTGCAAAGCTCCTCCACCCGCAGTGTCAGTTCCTCTGAATAGGGCCCAAAAAAATGAAATTGGTATTTTTCATGAAAAGGGAATGATAGTTTTTTGGCTATATATATCATCTTCTGCAGCTTTTTTCGTCCGACAATCTCCCCTGAGACGAAAAAGGCCTGCATCAGTTTTGCATGATCCTTCATCATAGATTTTACATCTCCTTTGTACTGCCATCACCTGATTTACTCAATGCCAAGAATGGTCTTAATTTTCGCTTTTACTTCCTTATGTGTTGAATCATCTGTCACACAGTCCTTTGGATAGTAAAGCTTGTGATCGGTTCTTCTTTTGCCTGAAATCGCATCTACGATATCGGACTGTCTTGATAACTCTCTCAGCTCTCCGCTTGGCATCATCAGATGAATCGGAACACGTTCTTCTTCTTCCCCCGGACGATAAAAGTCGTATGGCAGATCAGACGATGAATCCACTACCAAATAATAATCAGGATTTAATTCTGCCTGCTGGAAGAGTTTTTCGAGTTCGTTTAGCTTCTTGTATTCTTTTGACGGGTCGAATTCAACATATTTAAACAGATTACGATTCATAAAACGGCTGCATAAATCTCGCAGAATAGGATCTTTCTCTTCTTCCCACATTTGGAAGTAATACATAATGACAGACTCATCAAGCTTTAAATAATCCTTGAGTGTCACGATTCCATTAAACATTGATACAAAATGGTAAGGCTCATAAGCAAATTTGTAATTCATTTCACTTAATTCTTTTGCCCTGTGAAGAATTTTTGTCAGTATAACCTCTGAGCTTCTTGTTACTGGATGAAAATACACTTGCCAGTACATTTGGTAACGGCTCATTATGTAATCTTCAACAGCATGCATTCCGCTGGATTTAATCACTACCTGATCTTCCCTCGGGCGAAGAACCCGCAAAATTCGTTCCATGTCAAAATGGCCGTAGCTTACCCCTGTAAAATATGCATCCCGCTGAAGGTAATCCATGCGGTCAGCGTCAATCTGGCTTGAAATAAGGCTGATGACCTGTTTGTTCTCGTATGTTTTGGCTATGACATCAGATACATTCTGAGGAAATTCGGACGAAACTCTTTTCAGTACTTGATTTACCTCTGTATCACCCAGAATGATAGCTTGTGTGAATGCTTCATGATCGAGATCAAAGACTTTTTCAAACGAATGTGAAAATGGTCCGTGGCCAAGATCATGCAGCAGTGCAGCGCAAAGAGAGACAAGCCGTTCACTTTCGTCCCATTCCGGTCTTTGTGCAAAAACATCATCCACAATACGCCGAATAATCTCATAAACGCCAAGTGAATGATTAAAGCGGCTGTGCTCTGCTCCATGAAACGTCAAGTAGGTGGTTCCGAGCTGGCGAATTCGGCGTAAACGCTGGAATTCTTTTGTGCCGATTAAATCCCAGACAACCTGATCTCGAACGTGAATATAGCGATGAACGGGATCTTTAAATACTTTTTCCTCTTGCAGCTTTTTCGTGGAGTACGCCATACGTTTCCCTCTTTTCGAGCGTCATAATCTTATTATAACGGCTATTTTTTTCGATACACTACTTGACAATTTCAAACTATTTTTAAACACTGGCATCTCAATTTTTGAGATGATATATTATTTTTTTCATCATTATTAACTTACTGTATTTTTATTTTAACGCTATTGCCTTCATACAAAAAACCAGCTCCGGCAGCAGCGATCTATTTTGTGTTGGACCGAATTGGCCAGGCAGTGATCACCGCTTATGGGATGCTGGAATCATTTAGATGTATTTATTTTTTTAACTTTGTGCGGACTTTGTTCATAAGTTCTTCTTCTGTCAATGCCGCGACAGGGCGATTATTGACAAAGGTAAACGTCTTTTTACGGCCTGGACCACAATAAGATTGGCACCTTATATCAACGGAAGCATCAGGATCAATTTCCTTAAGCTTTGGAATCAATGTCTTAAGATCAACGGCTTGACAATCGTCGCAAACACGGAATTCGTTTGCCATTTGTCTGCAACCCTTTCCTCGTGAGTCTCGTTTATTCACTACCAGTCATTGTACCGATTTGACGTATTTATTTCAAGATAAATACCAAAATGGACAATCGTTTTACTTTTCTATTAACCACTGATGTATGAAATTCTTTTAATTCGGAGAAAATATCGATATGGATAGATGTCCAAATGAAAGATTCATGGAACAGGAGTGAATAGAATGAAACAACGACAAGATGCTTGGATGGAAGAAGACGATTTGGTACTGGCAGACACTGTGTTACGTCACGTGCGTGAAGGCAGCACTCAACTAAATGCATTTGAAGAAGTAGGCGACAAACTAAATCGCACCTCAGCGGCTTGCGGATTTCGCTGGAATGCTGTTGTTCGCCAGCAATATGAGAAAGCACTTGATTTAGCAAAAAAACAGCGCAAGCAGCGTCATCGATTACTGGGCAAGGAGCAAAGCGGCAAGAAAAAAGTACTTTATCAGCCACAGATGCCATCAATCGAAGAATTCCAGTCCATCGATTTACCATTTTCAGAGGGACCTGCAAACGAACCTGCGGAAACAGAATATCACAACGAGTTTTCCCAGGAAGAAACATATGTGCCTTACCGTGAAAGAGAAAGAGAGGTGCAGCCAGCAAGGCAGACACCTGTATCTTCCCTTTCGCTTGAGGTAGTCATTGCTTACCTGCAGCAGATGGGGCAAAATCGCGGACAGGATGCTCAGGCAAAACGTCAGCTTGAGCGTGCTTTAAACGAAAATCGCATCCTGCGGGATCAATGCAGAGAGCTTGAGCTTCAGGTTCAAAGACTCGAAGATCAAGAAACAACCATGCAGGAAGACTATGAAACATTGATGAAGATCATGAACCGTGCCAGAAAGCTAATCTTATTTGACGAAGAAGAAATGCCAAGCAACTCCTTTAAAATGGACCGCAATGGCAATCTTGAAAAAGTAGTAGAAAACTAATTAAAAAAATCTGTCCAGCTGGCTGAAAATTCCCAGTTGGACAGATTTTTTTATTTAGCTAATGATCGATGGTTTCTTTCAATTACTCTTGAAAAATAGCCATCATAAAGCAAGGCTTCTTTTTCATTCAGCTGTCCTGCAGAGATGGTGCCGCTAATCTTCTTGAGAGATTGCAAGAAGCGAAGCATTCCATCCCCGATGGTTAACGGCGTATTCAGCAGCTCCGATAAGGAGGCCATTACCTCTGGTTTAATAGAAGGGTATTTGTGCTTTGTGGATTCACCCTGAACAGCCTGCTCATAGAACTGTTTAATTAATTCGGCTCGGGCACTGCCGCTGCCTGATAGGCACAGATAAATCTGCACAGCTACACCGCCTCTGATGCGGCGCTGTGAGATACCTGCAAACTTCAGTCCATTAATACTCAAGTCATAGCTTCCGGGACAATACGAACCTTCTACTTCGTAGGCTTCAATCTCTGCATCAAAATCCGAAAACATGATTCGCACGAGCTCCACCATTGCTTCATATCCTCTATTAATATCAATTCCTTTTTCATCTTCACTAAAAATTAACGAAATATTTAAGACCCCATCATCAAGGACAACCGCGAGTCCTCCGGAATTTCGTACAATAGAACGAAATCCAGCTTGCCCGAGCACATCTAATCCTTTCTGCAAATAGGGTGTTCTCGTATCCTGAATACCGAGCACCACTGTATCATGGTGTACCCAGGCACGCGCTGTTGCTGGTGCTTCTCCCGCTCCCACCGATGTACATAATGTATCATCCATAGCAAAAGACTGGAGGCCTTCAAACATCGGTCCCAGGCTTGACTGGTCAATGACCCGCCATACAGGCTGATGCAGCAGTTTCAGTGAGTTACCCTGTTCCATCTTTCATCGATCTCCTCTGCCATACAAACTGATCAGATTATACCATAAAACCCTTCCACTTTGAGCAAATCAGCAGCAAAACCCCAGCCAATTAATGATGGCAGGGGTTTTGTTGGATTTATTATAGTGCTTGCCCCGCTGTAATAAGTGCAAGCTTGTAAACATCCTCTTCATTACAACCGCGGGAAAGGTCGTTCACCGGCGCATTCAAACCTTGTAAAATAGGTCCTACTGCTTCCAAATTGCCTAAACGCTGAGCAATTTTGTATCCGATATTACCAGCTTCAAGACTTGGAAAAACGAATACATTGGCATCCCCTTTTATTTCTGAATCCGGCGCTTTGCTTTTGGCAACAGAGGGAACGAATGCTGCATCAAATTGGAATTCCCCATCCAAAGCTAAATCAGGAGCCTGTTCTTTGGCAATATGAACGGCATCTGCCACTTTTTCTGTTTCTGGAGACTTAGCTGAACCTTTGGTCGAAAAGCTCAGCATGGCAACACGAGGTTCAATATCAAACATTTGAGCTGTTTTCGCGCTTTCTAATGCGATTTCTGCCAAGTCCTGGCTGTCCGGTGAAATATTAATTGCACAATCGGCAAATACATATTTCTCATCTCCGCGCACCATAATGAACACGCCGGATGTTTTTTTGATGCCCGGCTTTGTTTTAATAATTTGAAGAGCTGGACGAACGGTATCCGCTGTAGAATGTGCGGCTCCGCTTACAAGGCCGTGTGCACGGTCCGTATAGACCAGCATGGTACCAAAGTAATTTTCATCCAAAAGAATTTTGCGTGCATCTTCTTCTGTTGCTTTTCCTTTACGGCGTTCCACAAAGGATTGAACAAGCTCTTCCATATGCTCGTATGATGCCGGATCTAAAATATCAGTTCCGTTAAGCGTCACATTCATTTCCTTCGCTTTCGCTTCTACTTCATCCTTATTTCCGATTAAGACCGGTGTTAATATACCTTCTGCTGCTAAACGGCTCGCAGCGCGAAGAATTCGCTCGTCCAGTCCCTCAGGAAATACAATCCGTGTATCTTGTCCTTTAATTTTTTCCGTTAGTGTTGTAAATAAATCGCTCATTTTGCGACCTCCTTAAAACGTCTTTACCGCTAGCATACCCCATCTCTGTTAGAATTCAAGGATAAGCCATCATGTCAGCGTTTACAGATGAGATGTTTGTTTTTTCGGATAATTTATACCAATGTCATCCCCTTGCCTCAATGCATTCTCCATTTAATAAATGGCTAAATATTGAACTGTAATCATGGCGGGAGTGCGTAAAAAGGAATTATGATATGATGGCAATGGGTATTTAAGTAATTCTCAAGGAGTGACGATAAATGAATGAAGCAGCAACAACGCTTGATGGCTGGTATGGCCTTCATGATTTTCGTAAAATGGATTGGACCTCTTGGAAACGCCTGACAAGTGATGAACGCACGCAGGCCATTGCTGAATTTCAGCATTTCCTCCAAAAGCTTGATGTGGTTCAAAACGAAGAGCAAGGCAGTCATTCTTTTTATTCTATTGTGGGGCAAAAAGCGGATTTCATGCTTTTTATTTTACGACCTACTATGGAAGAATTGAATCATTTGGAAAACGAATTCAACAAGCTGACAATCGCTGAATTTACAGTTCCAACTTATTCTTATGTATCAGTGGTTGAACTCGGAAGCTATGGCTCGAAAGATTCAGATGAGGATCCATATGAAAATCCATATGTACG
This sequence comes from Jeotgalibacillus sp. S-D1, assembly GCF_004358665.1. Taxonomy (GTDB): domain Bacteria; phylum Bacillota; class Bacilli; order Bacillales; family Jeotgalibacillaceae; genus Jeotgalibacillus. The sequence goes on from NZ_SMZR01000002.1 coordinate 632,263, forward strand.
TTCCCGTTTGTATCCCCAACTGCCTAAATCAAAGCATATTTGCTTTTATCCAATGGATAAAAAGCGTGAAGGCGATGACAACTGGTATATGCTGCCAATGGAAAAACGAAAGCAGCTTATGTACGACCATGGAATGATCGGCCGCGGCTACGCAGGTAAAATTAAGCAAATTATTTCCGGCTCGGTTGGTTTTGATGACTGGGAATGGGGCGTCACGCTTTATGCAGATGATGTTCTTCAATTCAAAAAAATCGTGTATGAAATGCGTTTTGATGAAGTAAGTGCACGCTATGGCGAATTCGGTTCGTTCTACGTGGGCAATTTACTTGAAAATGAAGACCTTCCTCAATTTTTACACGTATAAAAAAAATTTTTGCCCATACATTAAGTCGTGTCCCATTTATATAAGGGGCACGGCTTTTTTCTTTTAAGTTCTGTTAAACTCGGCTGTTGTTATTTGCAGATGATTGTTTGGAACTGAAGGCGTGAGACTCCTGCTCAGATGCGGCTTGTTGCTGAACACCTTCACAGAAAATCAATATCCACTTTTAACAAAGCCTGTTTCTAAGTGAATATCTTGTCTCCGTCAGGCATATAGTGATTAGCGATGGGGGAGGAGTGAGGATATGTGGCGGTAATTGCACATAACGAGAAGGAGGTTGACTTGCTGGCTAGGCTGATGCGTGCTGAAGCTGAAGGTGATGGAGAACTCGGAATGCTGATGGTAGGAAATGTGGGGGTTAACCGGGCCCGTGTAGACTGCATGGACTTTACCGATGTTCGTACCATTGAACAAATGGTTTTTCAGCGGCCTGGAGGTTTTGAAGCTACTCTCAAAGGTTATTTTTATCAGCGGGCAAGAGAAAGAGATAAGCAGCTTGCCAGACGAGTGTTAAAAGGCGAGCGTTTCCACCCGGCTACAAACGGACTTTGGTTTTACCGTCCAGAGGGTGATTGTCCAGCCCAGTGGTATGGACAGTGGAATACAGGACGTTTTAAATCGCATTGCTTTTTCGCTCCCACCCAGCAGGATTGCCCAGACGTCTTTTAATGCATTTTTCATTATTTGACTTGAAACATCAAGGAGGCGAACATTGATGAATAATCCTTCATCAAACAGTGGTCAAAAACCACAGCAAGGTCAATCAACACAACAGGGGCAGCCCATGCAATCAAACCCCTCATCTCATTCTGGCCAGTCTGGATCCAACTTTTCCTACCCATATTATCAGCCAACGCAGCAGCAAAGCTACCCAAGCTACTCCTATCCCACTCAAAGCTACCAACAAACACCAACCTTCACTCAGGGTCAGGGTTCAGGAGGCCAGCTTCCAAACGAGGAGTCGTATATTGAAAATATCCTGCGTTTAAATCGCGGCAAACCGGCAACAGTATACATGACGTTTGAAAATAACCGCGAGTGGAATGCAAAGATTTTCAAAGGAATTGTGGAAGCCGCCGGCCGTGATCATATTATCTTAAGCGACCCAAAAAGCGGATTACGCTACATTTTACCGATGATTTACCTGGATTACATTACATTTGAAGGCGAAATTCAGTACTCATATCCATTAGCAAATGCGCAATACTCCCCACGTTAATTTATACGAATAAGACCGCTCCCCATTAATGGAGAGCGGTCTATTTGTCTTGTTTTTCTTAAAGAACCTTCATTGCAGCAATAATCAAGCACACCCATGCAGCCAAAAAGGCTACGCCGCCGATCGGTGTGATGGCACCGAGGACACTGATCCCTGTCAGGCTTAAGATATACAGACTGCCTGAGAAAAAGATGATGCCGACTAACATAAGCCAGCCTGCCCAACTGAGAAGACCGGTCGCCGGGAGGTTCCCCATCAGAATGCCAATAATAAGAATACCTGTGGCATGGAACATTTGATATTGAACAGCAGTATTCCATGTATCGAGGTACTTCGCTTCCACACGGCCTTCCAGCGCATGTGCCCCAAATGCTCCCAGACCTACTGACAGCAAGGCGTTTATTGCCCCGATAATTATAAATAATTTCATTTGTAAACAACTTCCCTTCTTTTCAATTAGTTAACCCTAAAAATCGAATAATGAATCTCCATTCGAACCATCTTCCATTCGTATAGGCTTGTCCTTTTGCATGGAAACAGGCTGTTGTACAGGAGCCTGATACACCGACGAAGGCTGAACTGGTTCGATTCGTTGGGCAGAAATGCCGCCTGACGGTTCATCCAAGGCCAAATCACATAACGTTCTAATGGCATGCAGATGCTCTCTCATTTGTGATGAGGGGGCTTGTTTTGCCTGTCCAACCTGTTGTTCAATCTTGGCCAGCAGCTTTTCATGTGAGATATTCAATTGCTGCACTCTCCTTTCATTGCTGCTTATTAGTTTAAATGAATAAAATTGATGTCCAAAAGCACAAAAAACGTCTACTCCAACGACCAATCTATTTCATCGATTCCATTTGCACGCAAGTATTTATTCGCTTTCGAAAAAGGCTTGCTTCCAAAAAAGCCCCGATGAGCAGATAACGGACTCGGGTGCGGTGCTGTCAGCACACAATGCACATTCTCATCGATCAGCTCTCTTTTTGATCCAGCAGGTTTTCCCCACAAAATAAAGACAGTCGGTTTTTCACGCTGGCCAACCAAATGAATAATTTCATTCGTCAGCGTTTCCCATCCCTTCTTACGATGAGAATTCGCCTGCCCTTCGCGGACGGTAAGGACCGTATTTAGCAATAATACTCCCTGTTTACTCCATTTATCAAGGTAACCATCTGTAGGTACTGGAACCTGCATATCGTCTGCAAGTTCCTTAAAAATGTTTTTTAATGAAGGGGGAATTTTCACACCAGGCTGTACAGAAAAGCTCAAGCCATGAGCCTGCCCCTTTCCATGATATGGATCCTGCCCTAAAATAACCACCTTTACATTCTCAAAGGATGTATTATACATCGCCTGATAAATAGAATCCATCGGAGGAAAAATCGTTTCCTCCGTGTATTCTTCTTTCAGAAATGCCCGAAGCTCTTGATAATAAGGTTTGGAAAACTCTTTTTCAAGAAGAGGCTGCCAATCATTTTGAAATAGTTCTTTCATTATGCTTTCACCTCTTCCATTCTTTATTCATCCTCGAATAGAATCGTGGCTTCATAACCAGCAAGCTTGAAGAATTCACTTAATACCCGCTCAGCATTTTTATCTGCCTGACTGAGCAGACCCTGGTCGGTTGCTTCTTCCTTTATCATATCCTGCGCTTGAGCGGCAATCTCAAAGCCTTCCTCCCAATTCACATTGCTCCTAAATAAACCTTCTACAGAAAAAGCTTGAATATTTCCCAAATCGATCGCAGGGTCCTGTAAAAGTGTGGAGCGTGGGATCGTAATTTCAATCTTTTGTGCTTCTGCATCAAGACGTACATCGTCCTCAGTTATTTTTTCTAAATCCACTCCTGCTAAAACAGTACCCGGTACCACAAGCAATAAACGGCGCTGGGTCCCAGGCAGATTAATAGAAATATTTTGCCCGAAGAACTGATTATCCGTTTGCTCTATTACCGCTTTAACGTATGCCTGAGAGGTGGCAAGAGAACTCATATCTCTAATTTGTTCGACAAAAGCTTCTGATTCCTGTTCTGTATTGTCCCCTGAAAGCCATGCGGTCGAGATCAAAATACTGATTCCAAGCAGGACCAGAAGTACCAGGACAAGCAATACATATTTTAAGCGCCAAAGCCAAAATATTGATTTCCCCATTTTCATAACCATATTAAGCAGTATGGGATACGTGATTGCTTATCCAAGCGCCGCCTGAATTAAAAACAGTCATATGCCCCTCCCCTTTCTATACCATTCACATTCTATTAATTATACGAAAAACGTCGTTTAATGGAAACCTATACCTGCAGGCACGTAAATGGCCGACACACCGCTGTCCATATTTCAGACAAATCCATTACTATTTCCCTTTTATACGACGAGATATTTCCCAGGAAATTCTCTCCCTTGCCCGGTTGATCAGAATAATGTAAATACAGGCTTTTCCATGCTATGATAAGAACAGAATAAACACGAATTAATGCGAATACGCATATCTTTAGGAGGAATGATCATGACATTAATGAAAACATTGACGATAGCCGGGTCAGATACAAGCGGAGGCGCTGGAATTCAAGCAGATTTAAAAACCTTCCAGGAACATGGCACATATGGAATGACGGCTTTAACCACTGTCGTAACAATGGATCCAAATAACCATTGGCATCACAATGTCCACCCTTTGCCAATTGAAACATTAAATGCTCAGCTGGACACTGCTCTTTCTACTGGTGTTGATGCCATCAAGACGGGCATGCTGGGTTCAGTCGAAATCATCAAGACGGCCGCTTCAGCCATTGACCGTTCTGGTGTTCAAAAAGTAGTGATTGATCCCGTAATGGTGTGTAAAGGCGAAGACGAAGTGCTTTATCCGGAAACAGTGGGCGCTATGCAGGAGTATTTGCTTCCCCGCGCGACAGTTGTCACACCTAATTTATTTGAAGCCGGACAGCTCGCTGGAACAGGTACTCTGCACTCAATTGAGGATATGAAATCAGCTGCAAAAAAAATTCTCGATTACGGAGCTGCATCAGTCGTTATCAAAGGCGGAAAGCAGCTGGAGCATGGAGAAGCACTTGATCTATTCTACGATGGCACAACATTTTTTATCCTTGAAGCTGAAAAAGCAGAAACAACATACACCCATGGAGCAGGCTGTACATTTGCCGCTGCCATCACAGCAAACCTCGCTAATGGCCAGGCTGTAAAAGAAGCCGTAACCAACGCCAAGCAGTTTGTTACAGCAGCCATTCACCACGGCTGGAAACTAAATGAATATGTCGGTCCAGTTATGCATGGTGCCTTTACTCGATTTGAAAAAAACGAAATTAAAGAGCAATCCATTAAGGCATAATATGCCATTTTTAAAAACATATCTCAGTAATACGTTTAAATCCCTCATTTTAAGGAATACAGAAAGTAAAAGCTTTGCTATGAGGTGAAGATATGATTAATTTTGTAATTGCTCTCGCAATAGGCATCGGTGTATTTCTTGGTTTTTCGTTCATTACGGACTCAACAGGGCTTGCTGTTGGAGCAGGTGTCATCGCGCTGATTATAGCTATGATCGCGGTAGGCTTCTACACCGGACAGCGCAAGGAACAAATTTCAAAAAATGAAGAAGTCCCGCTTGAAAAAGACCGTACACCTGAAAAGGAAAACAAACAGGGTTACAATCCTGACAGCAGTAACGAAAAACGCATTAAAGATCCAACGAAATAACGAAACCGCTGCTCATGTTCGGAGCAGCGGTTTTTTATTTATGCGCTTGTGGATTTCTCGGGTAACGATAAATGGGGAAAGATTTGCTCTCCCGGCTCATCTCGCTACGTCCCCTCTGGCTTGCGAGATCCCCCGCAGACCGATAAATACAAAAACATTTGCGATATAATGCGAAACATGTACGATAAATCACTAAACCGGTTAGATATATTTGCGAAACGGAGAGGTTTGATCGATATCTTCTCAAATGTGATTGATATAACTCAAATGATGGGCGATATCTTCCCGATGTTGTATGATAAACCGGAATATGTGTGCGATAAATCGCCCCCGGCTCACCTTAACCTCACTACGTCCCTGCGAGATCCCCCGCAGACCGATATATACAAAAACATGTGCGATATAATCCCAAACATGTACGATAAATCACCAAACCGGTTAGATATATTTGCGAAATGGAGAGGTTTGATCGATATCTTTTCAAATATGATCGATATAATCCAAATGATGGGCGATATCTTCCCGATGTTGTGCGATAAAACCATAAACGTGTACGATAAATCCCCCACATCCGCCTCCACATCGCCCTCCCTCCCCGCTCCCACGCAAGCATTAAACATGTGCTCCCATCATCACAATCCATTTTTTCGCTTTCTTGTTTTATTTCGAGTAATATAGAAAGAATAGAATGTATGTATGTGGATAAGGAGGTTCTTTATGCAGCCTGTCAATATTGAAGAGGTACAGACATTGATTGACCGCTTTGCGGGAAAGGATGTCTATATTCATTTAGAAACAACGAATGGTTCCTATGCCACTCATGTGGATGAAGCGTTTTTTAACGCAGGATGTTTTATAAGAAATGCCAAAGTGCGCTATGAGCTTGGTAAAATTATTGGTGATGCTCCGTCACGAGTTGGTCTGAAGCTGGAGCTCGGATGGATCTATGCACAAGGCATTACGCACTTTGAATTGGATTCAAACAAACGTTTGCTTATGGCCGGACATGACCATCAGGGCAAGCTTGCTGTTGCATTGCAAATTAGCGAAACTCCGTTTGAATAGGTTGTTTGACGATTTTTCAGGAAGGGGACCGTACGATGATTGTTAAAGAAAAACATGTACTTGTCGTTTTCCCGCACCCGGACGATGAAGCGTTCGGCGTTTCGGGGACGATTGCAACACATCTTCAAATGGGGACTGGTGTAACCTACGCCTGTCTGACGCTTGGAGAAATGGGACGAAACCTTGGTAATCCCCCATTCGCTACCCGAGAATCCTTGCCGCTTATCCGTAAAAAAGAGCTGCAGGGTGCTGCAAATGCAATGGGTCTTACCGATCTTCGCATGATGGGTCTTCGCGATAAGACCGTTGAGTTTGAGGATGACGAAAAAATGACTGCCATGATAAAAAAATTAATCGATGAAGTCAATCCTTCATTAGTCATCACATTCTATCCGGATTATTGTGTTCATCCTGACCACGAAGCAACTGCCCGTGCAGTTGTGCGTGCGGTTGGACGGATGCCTGAAGCGCTAAGACCAAAACTGCATTGTGTGGCTTTCTCTAATAACACCCAGGCTGAGCTTGGGGAGCCCGATGTGGTTCACGATGTCTCTGCGGTTCGTGATCTTAAATTAAATACCATGCGTGCTCATATTTCTCAAACTGCCTGGATGCTGGAGGATTTAGAAAAACGTCTTGCAGAACAGGACCCTGAGGCAGTTAAATGGGTTACACAAGAACGCTTTTACAACTACCGCTGGGACCAGGGGTATGTATAAAACGTAAAAAAGATGCCGTGCGCTGTATGCGCCCGGCATCTTTTTATTTTTCTTTTAAATAGCCAGAAACCTCTTCAAACGTTGGAAGTGCAGTCATCGCACCTTTGGTAGAGGCTGCAAGTGCACCTGAAATACTGCCCACTTCAACCATTCGAACAGCATCGTTAAGCGTAATGGCATTGATGTCCCCTTCATAGGAATGAAGCTCAAATAAAACACCTGACACGTAAGCATCCCCAGCTCCAGTAGTGTCAACAGCTGTTACTTTTCGAGCAGGAACATGGGTGTGACCGTCTTTTGTATACACATAGCTTCCTTCTGATCCATGAGTGACAAGGATCAGCGGGATAGGGTATTGCTGGAGAACAGCCACCCCTTCTTCTATATCAAAAGTTCCGGTTAAAAACTCCAATTCCTCTTCAGAGATTTTCAGTACATCGACCTTATCAAGCATAGAAACGATGGTACGTCTTGCCTCTTCAGGGCTCTCCCACAAATTTAACCGCAGATTTGGATCGTACGACACAATTAGGCCATGCTTTCGTGCAAGCTCCACTGCCTTGATCGTTGCGCCTTTGGAGGGTTCACTTATCAGGGAAATTGATCCGAAATGAAATACCTTTGATTTTTCAAATACCTCTTCATTCAGATCTTCCTCTGATAAAAACCGATCTGCGCTTGGTGTAATGTAAAAATCAAAGCTTCGTTCACCATCCTCAGCAAGTGTGACGAAAACCACACCAGTTCTCACATCTTTTGTGAGCATCATTGATTCCGTGTTAACCCCATATGTATTTAATGTTTCCTTTAAAAACAGGCCCAGTACATCTTGACCAACCTTGCCGATAAAATGTGATTCCACGCCTAAACGGGAAACACCCACTGCGACATTCGCTGGAGCCCCGCCTGGACTTTTATGGTAGCTGCTATTGGTTTCATCTAAAGGAATAAAATCGATTAAAGCTTCACCTAAACTGATTACGCCTTTTTTCATCATTAACTCTCCCTGCTCTAGAAAATTTTCATTGATCATATTTTATCATAAGTTGCAAAATGTTGTTTATGGCAGCCCAAATAAGCAAAAGATGAACACTTCGGCTAAGAAGTTGTTCATCTTTTAAGTTGAATTCTCCAGTATTTACTGTTTATTTAAGCTCCAAGCAGGAAGGGAATGCCTGCTGCCAATAAGATAATGACGATAAAAACCACCCAGGCCACAGGTCGGGCAAGGTTGACCGTCCAGCCCACTCCAAATCGCTTCTCAAGAAAAATAGCTGGATCATTTTTATTAAAATACAATTGCCCTAATTTCCAATAGTGATCATCGTCACGGTCGATCACTGCACTTTCACCTCCGCCATGAGTACGAACACGGCTTCCCCCCTGCCCGGTCGTAATAGAAATCAGAATACTTGCGATCAGTACACCTATGCTGAAAATTAATGGAACAGCAACAAGTACTTGCTGATTGACGGGATAGACATTCGCTACCTGAATCAGTGAGAACATTGCGGTTAAAGCTGTGCCGGTTATGATGATGAAGGCAGACCATCTTCTTCTGAAAATAAGGTTCTGCTTTTTTGATCGTTCCGGTTGCTCGGCACTGATCTGCTGTTTGGCTCTGCTTATGATTACATTTACAAATAGGAACAGAAGGGTTAAATAAATTTGCATCACCGGCATAATCATGACGGTACGGTACGATTTATCTGCCCAATTGGTCACATCCCCTTCAAAATTATACTTCATTGGAATTCTTTGGGGGATCTGCTCATAGAGCTGGATGGTCCATAACAAAGTGCCAACAGCAATGAAAAAGGGAATGATAAACCACAGATTTGAATAAGTAGGACGGGCATCACGAAATGTTGTATCGACCCACACCTGCTGTGATTTTTCTTTGTTCCATGCTTTTTCAGATTTCAAACGCTTCATCCCAAAATGAAACTTCAAATAAATTGCAAAGCCCCCCAGCATGTAAAAGCCGACGGTTCCAAGAATGACTATACTTAATGTTTGTTCATCCATAGAGAGCTGTCCTGCTGCCAATAAAAAAATCAATATGGTGATCATGCTTAGAATCCCTGACAAAAGTGCGTAACGTTTTCTCATCAATTTTAGCAACGGTTCATCATAAACGGCTTCCGGGATCGAAACGCCAAAACTCTCCGTTCTTCGTGTCCAATATGGAATAAACATGAAAGAAATAAAGACAGGAATGAAAACAAACAATAAAAAAGGGACTATTTGCAAACTATTCATTCGTGATCCTCCTTTATATGGTTAAGCTCCTCATAAATGGCTTTGACCATCTTATTGAACTCTTCTTCTTTAACCCCTCTGCAAACGGCTTCTGCGATTAGTGGATGCAAGCTTTTCTGCAGGTTTTTCCGATACTCATCGTTCGCCTGAGGAATTCCTTCCGGGTTAATGACTACGCCTCTTTGTCTGTGAATTAAAATAAAACCTTCCTGCTTTAGCTGCTGATAAGCTTTATTTACGGTATGCAGGTTAATGCCTAAATCTGATGCCATTGAGCGAACAGACGGTAAACTCTCTCCTAAAAGCAGGTCCTTCCTTGCAACGCCCGCTATAATTTGATTTTTTAATTGCGTGTATATTGGTTCCTCTGCTTCTAAATCAATATGAATATACAAAGCATACTCCTTTCTGCAAATTTATTCGCTTGTTATATATATAGTATAACAGATGTTACATAATGATACTACTTTGGAAACTATTTTTCCAAAAAAAAAGACCGCCATGCTGGCGATCAAATTCGTGTTAAATCTATTTAGGATGATGGAACCATAACTAGCTGCTGAATCGCTTTAGCGACACCGTCCTCGCGGTTGGTGGCAGTTATATGAGCACACTGTTCTTTAATATCATCAGGTGCATTTCCCATTGCTACAGCATAACCAGCTTTTTTCATCATGGAAATGTCGTTATAATTGTCTCCAATTGCCATGACGTTCTTTAGGGAAATTCCTTTTTGTTCACAATACCATTCAAGCGCGAGGCCCTTTTGAGCATGAAGGCTCGTGATCTCCAGATTTTCCTTCCCAGAAGAACTGATCGCCAGCCCATCAAGCTTTTCAAGAATATTTCTTGCCTGCTCAAGTGATTCCGGATTTGATGAAAAAGCTAAGAATTTAAAAACGGTTTGAGCACTGTCATTGAAGATGCATTCATATCCTTCAACCACTTCTATATGCCCTTCCTCATAGCGGTTATTTGCTTCAGTGTGAACATGTGGAAGAGGCGTATCGGGATTAGTAGTAAGGAAAATATCAATCAAAAGCTGAATGCCCTGCTCCTTGTCATTTGTAAAGGTTCCCTGATCTGTATACACTTCAAAATAAATATCGAGTTCTTCAAGTTGTTTTGCCGTATGCTTCGCCATTTCCTTATCGATGCCTTTAACAAAAAGCTGTTCTCCGGTTTCGTTACGTATTTCCGCACCGTTGACCGCAATGACAGGGCAGATAATGCCGGCTTGTTTAAGAGGAATCATTGCCTCCTGATACGACCGACCGGTTGCCACGAGCACTTCCACCCCATGTGCCTGTGCTTCTTTAATCGCTTTTATATTTTCAGGACCAACGATATGGTCCTTATTTAGGAGTGTTCCATCCATGTCTGAAGCCATTAATTTGATCATAATCGTCACCTTTCTTCTTTTAATGTTCCTTATTGTATCATGCCCTACTTTTTGGAAGCCCTTACAGTGTTTTAACTTTACAATTTCTTAATCAATATAAAAAACATGGCAATTGAATCACCATGTTTGTTTAGCTTATTAATTGCACTAATTCTCTTGATGTAATTTCGCTTTCGAGAAGTTTTATAAAATCTTCCGAAAGATCCTTTTCTATGGCCATTTCAAAGGCTTCAATCAGTTTTTCATCAGACAATTTGTTAAGGGAACGCAATATGACCCACCTCATTTATTCTTTTTTTATTTATTTCCCGATTTACAACACTTTACACCTATTTTTAACTAAAATTTTATTTTCTGAATATAATATATTTTTCAGACATTTATTGAAATGTTAGAGAAGGAACAGTTATAGTAGTAGTAAGGCTTAACAAGTTTTTTTCAGGGTATATTTAAAAAACATTGGATTTTGTAAAGGGAGTGAATTAAAATAGAATATGTCTTATTTTTATACAGGAAATAAAATTTCCATTTTATTTACTAAAATCAAAGGAGAGAAAGTATGAAACACCCTAAATCTATAGATTATTTGCGCTTTATCATCCCATCCATAATTGGGATTTTATTATTTATGACTCCTTTCCCATCCGGAGATGGGTCTGTTACGATTCCAATCGCTATTTTATCCAATCTGCTTCAGGATGGAATCGGAAATATTATTCCCGCTCTCATGACATCTATTATTGTACTGACTGCTTTACTAACGTTGCTGGCACGGTTGGGCAAACCAACTTTTATTATGAACAGTGATTTTTTGAATAACCTGTTTTTTGTAACCTGGTTCTGGGTCATCGTCCGCGTGGTGGCTGCTGTCTTTGCAGTTATTACCCTTTTACAGCTTGGCGGCTCAGGCACAGAATATATTTGGTCATCAGATACAGGCGGATTACTGCTTGAAGAAGGCGGACTATTAACCGTATTATTCTCTGTATTTTTGTTCGCCGGAATGTTTTTGCCTTTATTATTAAATTTTGGACTGCTTGAATGGTTCGGTTCGTTAATGGCGAAAATTATGCGCCCTCTTTTCACTTTGCCTGGCCGCTCCTCCATTGATACACTCGCTTCGTGGCTTGGGGATGGAACAATTGGCGTGTTGCTGACCAGCAAGCAATATGAAGAAGGTTTTTATTCCAAGCGTGAAGCTGCTGTTATTGGTACGACCTTTTCGATTGTATCGATCACCTTCAGTATTGTTGTGATTGAAGAAATTGGACTGGGCAGCTATTTTGTACCCTTCTATTTGACCGTTACACTTGCGGGTATTGTTGCTGCTTTTATTATGCCGCGTATTCCGCCTCTGTCACTTAAAAAGAAAACGTATATCACAGAAGCTGCGGAAGATGCTGATCTTGAAAAAATTCCAGATGGCAAAAGCCGCATGCAGCATGGCACTGAAATGGCTTTGGCTGCCGCTAAACGAAACAACAGTGTGAAAAAATTTGTTGTTGATGGCAGCAAAAACATTTTGGATATGTGGATGGGTGTAGCTCCAGTGGTTATGGCTTTTGGTACGATTGCACTTATTCTTGCAGAAAAGACCAGCACATTTGTTATTCTTGGTGCTCCTTTTGTGCCAATTCTTGAATTACTTCAAATACCTGATGCAGCAGAAGCAGCACAAACAATGGTTGTTGGTTTTGCGGATATGTTTTTGCCAGCAATTATCGGACAAGATATCCCCTCTGAATTGACCCGGTTTGTAATCGCGGCTGTCTCTGTTACTCAGTTGATCTACATGTCCGAGGTTGGGGGACTTCTTCTGGGATCACGGATTCCTGTTTCATTTATTGATCTCGTGTTGATCTTCATTTTGCGTACGCTTATCACTCTGCCGATTATTGCAGGTGTTGCACACTTACTTTTTTAACAGAATAAAAAACAAAAAAGAGGATGGGACAAAATTTGTCTCATCCTCTTTTGCCTGCTCACTGCGCTTCAGGCAGACGTTTTCCGCAGGGACTCTGCTTAAGCCCTCCTCAGGCTTCGCCCTTCGGGGTCTCAAGCGGAGTCAAATCCTGCAGGAATCGCCGCCTTCCACTCCGTTCACCTCACGTTTTCAATTAAATTAACTCGGTTAATATGCCTTTTGCAGTTATGTCCCAAACTCTTCTTTTTTGTATAGCGGGAGCTTTATCTGCACTGTAGTGCCCTTGTTTAATTCACTCCGGAAAGTAAGCTGGCCTCTGTGTTCATGAATGATTTTGTGACAGATCGTAATTCCTAAGCCCATCCCTTTTGGTTTCGTGGTAAAGAACGGCTGCCCTAACTGCTCAAGATCTACATTTGAAATACCAGTGCCTTTATCTTCTATTGAAACTTCAATAAAACTTTTTTGATTCCTGCTTCTTATCGTGAGCCTGCCTCCTTCATTCATCGCTTCAATTCCATTTTTCACAAGATTGATGATCACCTGTACCAGCTGATTGCGATCGCCCAAAACCAGATCAAACTCTGCTTCAGCTTTCTCAAAGTGCAGCGTAACATCTTTATCCATTGCCTGGTGCTTCATTAAATTTAGTACGTACTCTATGGCAGCGTGAATGGAAAACGATTCCTCCAGGCGTGTTCTGGGTTTTGATAATACCAACAGCTCTTCTACAATCGAATGGATGCGATCGATTTCTGAAGACATTACCCCTATGTTTTCATTTGACAGCATAGGTGCTTCTCTCATGAGCTGAACAAAACCTTTCAGACTCGTTAACGGATTTTTTATTTCATGGGCTACCCCTGCTGCCAGTTCACCTGCAACTGCCAGTTTTTCCTGCCTTACCAGACGCTCTTCAGCGATTTTCTGCTGGGAGATATCACGGCCGATTGTGATCAGTGCCTTTCTCTGTCCATTTTTAAAAAAAATAGGCACTTTAATCACATCAAATGTTTTAAGTTCTCCTGAAGGAATGTAGAAGGATTCCTCGCAGCGGACCGTCTCGGCATTCTGCCATGTTTCTTCATCTGATGTAGCACAGTAGTCGAAGGCGTCTTTAAAAAAAGGATTCAATTCCCCAAGTTGCCGGTCTGTTTTTCCTATATACTGGTTTTCTTCCAGCTCATAAAGTTCCAGACCAAAATCATTGGTTCTTATCCACCGTCCTTCGCCATCTTTAAAGCACACAAAATCTGGCATGGATTGAATAAGAGCTGTCATTTTCAGTTCTTCTTCTTCCATTTCCACAAACAAATTCTTCACTTTACGATATCGATAGAAAATAATGGATCCTGTCACGGCAATTAAAAGAGCTATAAAAATTTCAGAAGCAATATAGACATCCGTTGGCACCAGCCCATTTAAACCTGCAATAACGAGGGTCATTTCTATAATAAAAAGTAAGATAAAAAGTCCCAATAATACTTTCATTTGAGATATTACGTAAGACTGTAACAGCTTTATCACCTCCCCGGCCGCGATTTCTTCTTCATTTACTCTTTTTCATACCCAAAGTATATGCCATATTGATGTCACATGTCGAATGATGCTGGATTAAATAAGCAGAAAATTTTATATATTCAGATGAGAAAGTTGTGTATGTTGTGAATAAAAGGGCTAATTTCAATTTCTTATAAAATAGATATAGATTAACCCGCTTGAACAAATTTGTTCAAGCGGGCTGTTAATTAGCTCATGATGGTTGTTCTTAGTTTTTGCAGCATGTCTTCTGTCATAGAAGACAGATCATGCGTTGTTTTAAAGCCCCATTCCCTCATGGCAGCTGTGGCATCAATGGAATTCGGCCAGCTTTCAGCGATTGCCTGGCGAACAGGATCGACCTGGTAATTTAATTCAAAAGCAGGAATATGTTTTCTTATTTCTGCTGCGATTTGTTCGGGATCAAAGCTCATTGCCGTGACATTAAACGCATTTCGGTGTTTTAAACGTGATGGGTCAGCCTCCATTAAATCAACAATTGCCTGAAGTGCATCCGGCATATACATCATATCCATGTATGTACCTTTGTCGATAAAGGAGGTATAACGGCCTGTTCTCAGAGCTTCATAATAAATCTCCACGGCATAATCCGTTGTACCGCCGCCTGGAGGCGTAACGTATGAAATTAATCCAGGGAAACGGACCCCTCTTGTATCCACGCCGAAGCGGCTGTGGTAATAGTCGCAAAGAAGTTCTCCTGCCACTTTGTTGATGCCATACATTGTTGTCGGACGCTGCAGCGTGTCCTGAGGAGTCGCTTCTTTAGGTGTATCAGGTCCAAAGGAACCTATAGAGCTTGGTGTGAAAAATTGGAGCTTCTGCTCCCGCGCTACTTCAAGAGCATTAACCAGTCCGCCCATATTTAAGTTCCATGCAAGCTGAGGGTTTGATTCTGCCCGTGCAGAAAGCAATGCAGCCATGTGCATCATCGTATCAACATTATACTTTTGAGCAACTGCAGCCATTTGGTTGGCGTTTGTTACATCAAGTATTTCAAACGGTCCTCCGTGAACGACTTCATTATCTACAGAACGGATATCTGATGCAATAACTGCTTCGGCACCATATTCTTTTCTTAATTTCACGATTAATTCTGATCCAATTTGACCAAGAGCTCCCGTTACTAATATTCGTTTCATTCCGATGTCCTCCTTAGTTGCATGTATACGTAAAATGACTGGCTATGAAAAGAACAAGTGTCCTCGTAGAGAATACACCTTGTTCCGTTGATGTTTTTATATACTTATAATTTAACATATTCAAATAAAAATGTTTATACCGGGAGGACAAATCAGAAAATTTACTTTTTTACGAATCTATTTTTCCCAGGATTTCCTCTCCACTTAATCAACTTTTCTGCATGCTGCAAAAGGGACAGGGTCAGTTAAAAGGGACAGCTTAATTTCCCCTTCAAGGTAACCTAAGCTTTACTATTTTACGGCGTAATACAAAAATGATTCTTTGTAAAAAAAGAATACCCTAACGAACATGTTCTTGTTCGTTAGGGCATTCCGGCTGGATTTTTTTATTTTCAACTAATAATATTTAGTTCTTTGCCTACTTTTTCATAGGCTGCTAATGCCTCATCAAGCATTTCTTTTGTGTGAGCCGCTGTTGGCATATTGCGAACACGTCCTGTACCGCGCGGAACGGTCGGGAAGACGATTGACTTTGCATAAACGCCTTCTTCGCTCAGGCGTTTACTGAATTGCTGCGTCAGCTTTTCTTCACCAATAATACATGGCGTGATAGGCGTTTCACTGTTTCCGATGTCAAAACCGATCTTTTTCAGCCCGTCTTTTAAGTAACGGCCATTTTCCCATAGCTTGTCGTGAAGCTCCGTGCTGTCAATTAACATCTGCAGTGCTTCTGTGATAGCTGCTGTATCCCCCGGTGTGAGGGCGGTTGAGAAAAGGAATGGGCGCGAACGGACCTTCAGCCAATCGATCAGGTCCTGTGTTCCTGCGACGTACCCGCCAACAACACCAATTGCTTTTGAAAGTGTTCCCATTTGGAAATCAACTTCCTTGGCCAAACCGAAGTGCTTAACAGTTCCAGCCCCTTTTCCCATAACACCTGAACCGTGTGCATCGTCTACATAGGAAATTAAATCAAACTCTTTTGCAATTTCCACAATTTCCGGAAGCTTGGCAACATCTCCATCCATGGAGAAAACTCCATCTGTGATAACCATTACTTTATTGTATTGCCCGGATTCTGTTGCTTCCTTCGCTTTCGCCCGGAGGTCTTCCATATCTGAATGATTAAACCGGATTATTTTTGCCCGTGACAAGCGGCAGCCATCAATAATAGAAGCATGATTTAATTCATCAGATAAAATCGCATCATTCTTATCCATTACAGCTGATATAGCTGCCATATTGCAGTTGAACCCGGATTGATAGGCAACAGCCGCTTCTGTACCTTTAAACTCAGCCAGCTTGTCCTCCAGCTTAACATGAAGATCAAGCGTTCCATTTATCGTACGAACAGCTCCTGCACCTACGCCGTATTTATCAATTGCATTTTTTGCGATTTCTTTTAGATGGTCATTCGTTGCAAGACCGAGGTAGTTGTTTGAAGAAAGATTAATAAGCTCTCTTCCCCCAATCTTTATCTTTGCCCCGTTTGCTCCTTCAACGGGATCAATTTCGTTATATAATCCGCGTTCTTTTAAATCGTTTAAGTTATCTTTTAAAAATTGATCTAAGATTTTCGCCATGATAATTCCTCCTAAACTGGTTTGAATCAGACAAATGTCCTTCTGACGTAAACAGTATAACCAAAATTCTATTGTTTATTAGCTCTTTATTCCATAGTAAGTTTAACATGTTTGTTTCATATGGACAATTATTCTTAAGCTGAGGCTGCGGGTTCCGGCATGGCATTACTCTCTTCCCTCATGCTTCACCTATCATTTCTATATAATCAGCAGATTCATTCAGCATTACCTGATCAAAATCTTCTTTTATAGATAATATTGGATATTATGTGTGTATTTTCAACATTTCTTTCTGGGAAATGATTATACTCGGAAGGGTTGATATGTTATGGTAGAAGTATTAAAGGGAGGGATTCGTATGAACCATTTGACCACAATTACGTTGATGGAAAAAGGAAATCGCAAAACCCTGCTTACTCCAATTCGGATGGCTGTCCATTCACCCTGCAGCATTTTGGAAGCCACTTCATCCACTGGAGATCTTTATCACGCATATTTTTATCGGCAACAATTCCTTGCCGCCAAAAAGATAACCCGATCAAAACGGAGCAGTTATCTTGAACAGGCGCTGACAAAAGGAATTGTTTTTTTATGTCCACATCCCGTGGTTGATAAGCTGGTATCGCAAAACGAAACTTTTAAAAACCGTTCTTTAACTGACTTGCTTTCCTTTACAAAAAGACGCTACACCCCGATCGAGGTCTCGCAGATTTTCCGCTGTATGGATTCATTAATTCAAGGTGACAAGCTGTTTAAAGTGATGCGGGATGTTTATTACGACTACCGCAGGGATGGAAAATGGGGAAAAGCCTACTCGGTTTTGCTTACTCTTGAGGAAGCATTTCCTGAAAACCAGTGGATTGCAAGCACAAAACACGATGCGAGCTTTTCGTCCTACCATGAAAAATATGAGTTGAATGATGAGTCTCTCTTGCAGCATGACCGCTCCACGCTTGAATGGAAGCTGTGGAAAAATCGCGAGCACCCGGTACACCGTTCGGTATGGATGTCCTCCTTTGGGAATGACCCCTCTTATTCCATTGCATCCTTCTCTCTTCTTTATGAGGAGCAGTACTTGAACACGACCGAGGATTCTTTTTCCTTATTTTTAGATACAGCCAGACATCATTTCACGCAGCATGAATTAAAGGATATTCTTATTAGAATGGCCGATTCAGAACACAGCGTGATCCATCAGGCGGCATTTAGGCAATGCATTCGAATTTCTGCCTGGGAGGAAGCAATGACCACGCTTATCCACCATCCATTTGACCTGTCAGCACAAGACAGCAGAAACATTAAAGAAGCCATCCCAAAAGTAAATTGGGATAACCAACTTCCAATCGAACAGCTGAGTATGGCACTCATTCCCATTTTAAAAGAGAACAAACATGAGTTGGATTCCATTCTGACCGCCTGCATCCCGATACTAAGTAAAACTCATAATCTGGCTTATCTTGTGGACTGGTTAAAACCTCTTGAAAAGGTGCAATGCAACCTGCCAATTTATCAGCGGGTTCAGAAGCTGCTCAAATATGCGGAAGATCCAAATCAACAGGCACTTGCCGGTGAACTTTATTATCAGCTGGGCTTAAACCGGGAAGCCATTGATTCATTCAGTTATGAAATGGAATTGAATCCTGAGGACCCATCTCCTGTAAAATGGCTGTCGACTCTTTACCGGGAAACTGGTCAGGCTGATGAAGCAGCTGCTTACCAGCAGCTCTTGCAATCGATGCGTTAAAGACAGCATCCAGGCTGGGTAGAATGGAAAATTCAAGAATTCCTGTAAAATGAGACCCTAGACATCCTAGACCGGTTCATTTTCGCTGCAGGCGACGCTTTCCGCGTGGCGGGAGGCTCACCCTTCCCGCTGTATCACGCAGGAGTCGCCGCCTTCCGCTCCAATGAACCTAGGCGTTCCAATGTTTACAGGATAATAATTAAAGGAAAATATTCTGCAAAATGAAAAATAAGACTGGGACAAATGTGTCTCAATCTGTTCTAGCGGTTCACTGCGCTTCAGGTGGACGCTTTCCGCAGGGACTCTGCTTTAGCCCTCCTCAGGCTTCGCCTTTCGGGGTCTCAAGCGGAGTCAAATCCTGCCGGAGTCGCCACCTTCCGCTCCGTTCACCTCATATTTGCAATTAAAATAGGCTCAATATACTTAATTTATAGAGTTTTGTCCCAGAACTAAAACCTACTATTACGTCTCTGCAATCTCTTCAATTTGGGTGTGAATTGCCTGTTGAATTTGTTCTACTCTCTTGAAGTCCATTGCCTGAATATAAATGGACTCCAATTCATCATGGAGGTGCTTCGCTTTTTTCAAGCAGGCTGTTCCTTCATTCATTTTAGCGTTATACCGGTCACGTATTTCTTTTATTTGGTGCAGATTTTCTTCATCTGTGCCTTTTTGAATAATTTCTTCATACGTATCCAGAATTTCGTCTCCCTCCCGCTCAGGGAAGTACTCGTGAGGAGCAGTACTGTCAAATATGGCGAACCCGAGTTTTCGTACAATGACCATATCCAGGCTCCCCGGATCGAAGCCGCAGTGGTAAATTTCCACATCCAGCCCCCGGTCTTCGGCGGTTTGCGCTATTTTCTTTAAAAAAGTTGATTTTCCAGTGCCTGGTCTTCCCTTTATAAAATAACGTTTCGGAAGCTCATAGGTGAGATTTGGAACATAATCGACTGCACCCTTAGGAGTGGCAGCACCTAAAAAACGGTGTTTAACATCCGCTTTTCTGTTATCATTACTTTCACCAAAAAGCTTTTGTATATAGCTTTTCGCCAGCTTATCAGCCGCTTCACGATCCAGCTTGCCGATATAAATTTCTTCCCATTCATCATGAATCTTTAATGCTTCAGCAAAGGTTTGATAGGCTTCTTTATAACACCCTTCAATCTCTTTATTATACTTTTCCACTTCTTTCACATGATTCTCCAGCTTCTTTCGGTTCCATGCCTGCCCCAGATTCACATATTCTTCTTTTGCACCTGGCGCTGTTGGTTCTAAAATATGGGGAGCCGTTCCATCCACCAAACCGATCTTTAATGCTGGAATAATCATGCCATCCAGCGAGTCAGGATCACCTGCGCAGTGAATCCATTCAATATTATATCCTTTTTCAAGCCAGGCATGGCCGATCTGCTTCATCAGCGTGGACTTGCCTGTACCAGGTCCGCCTTTTAAAATCCAAAGCCGATTCAGAGAAGAAAGATTTGAATCAAAGAAGTGGTGGAATCCTTTCGCGGTATTTCCTCCAGCGAAATAATGACGAATCTTACCAGTCATACTTCATCCCCCCGTTTTAAAGTCCTACTTGACCATGTATATGTTGATTTATTCCTTCTATTCGATTCAAATAAAAAAACATCCAATTAAGGATGTTTTACAGCTTTGTCTCCAAAGGATTTTTTAACCATATCCTCCATCGGCGGGTTATGAAGACCCATGCGGACGTCATTATAATAGCGCTGCATGAGGCTTGATTCTGACATTGCCTGAGGACCGACAATTCTCATTGCTCTGTCTACAATATCAATCGCTGCGTTCGTTACTTTTACTTTTGCAGACTGAAGCAGGTTTTTCACCTCATCTTTCTCTAATGCTTCATCGTAGGCAAGCGCTGTGTGATAAAGAACTTGGCGCGCACTCAGCAGCTCAATGTCCATTTCGCCGATTTGCTGCTGGACTGTGGAAAGAGACCCGATTGGTTCACCAAGAGAAGCCGGTTCATAATCAGCTGCAAAGGATACGGCTTCATCCCGCGCAGCTGCAGCAATACCGATATAGCAGGCAGGAATATGAAGCAGCCAGCCAGGTGCTGCGGATTTATTTTCGGCGTCATGTTTTTTTACGAGATAGTTTTTTGGTATTTCTACGTTTTCCAATACTAAATCATGGCTCGCAGTTCCCCGCATCCCCACACTGTCCCAGGTTTCCTTAATACTTACCCCTTCCGTATCCTGAGGTATAACAAAAGTTGCCACTTCCTCCGTCTCTTTAATGGTTGCAGTCACAAAGAAATAATCGATGAGCGGAGCAAGTGAAGTATAGGATTTTTCACCTGATATTGTCCACTTCCCATTTTTTTCGGTTGCAGTTGTCATTGGCAGCGCTCCGCGAGTGGGGCTTCCTGCACCCTTTTCCGTCGCTGCTGTATTGATTAAAGCACCAGCTCTTATTTTCTCAGCCAGCCAGGAAACCACCTCAGGGTTCCAGTTCCGTTTCTCACTGAACTCAAGCAAGCTTCCCCCATGCCACCCTATAGATAGTGAGGTTGCTCCGCTTCCTTTGGCGATTTGTTCCTGTCCTAAAACGAGCGTATACAAGTCTCCGCCAGCTCCTCCAAATTCTTTTGGAAGAGTCAAGGAATGATAAAAAATATTCTTTAAATCCTCTATATTCTCTTTAGGATATGAATTCAGTTTACTAAGATTATGTTCTCTTTCCTTAAATGCAGGGATTAATGCTTCAATTGTTTCGATCATTGACTGCTGTTCGTTTGTGCGGACGAAATCGAACACCAAACCACTCCTGTCTATCCTTCTGTTTTCTGTAAGTCTACCTTAATCATATGCATAATTCCAAGCAGATCGATTGGACATTAGACCCTTTGCCTTTAAAAAAGAAGCCGATAAAAATCAGCTTCTCCTTAAGTCTTCTATTTACAACGCTTTTTTTGATGCCAGTTGCTGTTCGTGATTTTTATTTTCCCTGTCCATCAGCCGCTGAAGAAGGATCGTACTTTGAGGAAGAGAAAGATGTACGATGGAGCCAACGAAGAAAGCCGTAATCAGTGTTCCCACTCCAACTGGCCCGCCTAAGCCAAACCCTGCAGCTAATACGACTAATTCAATTCCTCTTCGCACTCTGCTTATCCCCCAGCCGGTTTTTTCAACGACCATCATCATAACCGTGTCCCTCGGACCTGCCCCAAGATCCGCACTTACATAGATTCCAACGCCGTAACCCATTACCACAACGCCGAGGACAAAAATAAAGATAACTCCTGCCAGTGAAGAAGGCTCTGGAAGCAGCCAATTAAAAAGATCGATAAAAACGCCGACTAGCAGCATATTTAAAATAGCTCCGATTCTGGGAAGCTTTTTCGTTAGTGAACAAGTCACCAATAAAATAAGGGAACCCATAATAATTGACCAGGTTCCAACCGTCAAACCCAATTGTTGAAACAAGCCAACATGCAGCACATCCCATGGACTAATGCCGAGCCTTTGACCCTTTATCGTCATGGTGATTCCAAGTGCTAATATCACGAGTCCCGCTAAGAAAAAAATCCAGCGCAGTCCATAATTCCGTTTCATTTGCCATTCCTTCTTTCAGTCCAGTTAATTCTTCGACTAGCTAAATTGTTATTTTCATACTTTAACATAAAACGGCCCGCCGCTTCGATTAATTTATTTTAATACTGCAGAAAAATAGAGGCTGTTTGGGTGATAGATGGTAAAGGGACTGAACTGGCAAGCATCCAGGGTGTCACCATAAAAAATCTGCACAAAAAAACCCTTATGAACAAGTCTCTTGTTCATAAGGGCATCCTGTATTAATTATCTTAGATCGCAAAACCAGCAGGTGCGTCCTTGATCACCACAATAATTTTACCTTGATCCAGCTTGTCCTCCAGATTTTCAGCTTCTGCCGGAGTGAATCCAAGCTCTTGGAATTGTGCACGAAGCTCGTCGCCTTTTTTGCGGAACACGTTTTTCGCTGCTGTAGCAATCCCTACATCAGAAGCGCCGACTGTGTTTGCATCTGCGTTGCCTGCCACACGTTTTGTGCGGTCGTCATCGTGAGTGATCACGTAAATGGTATCTTCATTAATGCCTCTTGTTTTAACGGAGTTAACGGCATTTACAACTTCTTCATCGTTTGAATATTCTTTGTAAAATAAGCTCATTTGTTATCTCCTCCTAAATTAGTCTACATGAAGAATATTACCCGCTGATAAAGCTAGTAAACATAGATAACTAGAAAAAGAATTTCAAACTGCCTACTGCATGACAATTGGCTGCCAGAAATAAACGAACAGCACGATGACAAAAATCGCTAAAATATTCATAAAGAACCCTGCTTTCACCATATCATTAATTGTTAAATAATCCGAGGTGAAAACAGCAGCGTTTGGCGGTGTCGAAATAGGCAGCATAAAAGCACAGGATGCACTAAGAGCGACGATTCCCATGATTGCGTAAGGTTCAACACCAATGCCCAGTGCCAGTCCGATACTGATTGGGATAAGCATATTTGAAACGGCGGTGTTAGACATGATCTCTGTCATAAACAGAACAATTGCAGCTAAAGCAATCAGGATGAGGATAAATGGCAGCGACCCCAGCCCCTGTAACAGCTCGCCAAACCAACCCGTTAAATTCGAAGACTCAAATGCTGCTGCAAGCGATAATCCGCCCCCAAATAAAAGCAGAATCCCCCAAGGCAGCTCCTTCATATCCTTCCAGACCATTAATCCTCCTTTTGCCTGTTTGGCAGGAAAAAGGAACATGGAGGTCGCACCAATCATGGAGATGGATGTATCGGAAAGTGCATACGCCGCTGGAAGAAATCCACTTGTCATCCATAGCAAACCGACGACAGAAAACACTGTTAACACGGCTTTTTCCTCATATGACATTGGTCCAAGCTCCCTCAGCTGTTCTTTTGCGAAGTCGGAGGAGATATCCTTTTGATTCTTAACTTTAAATTGGAACTTCGTTATATAAAAATACATGAAGACCAGTAACACGAGTGTCAACGGAAACCCAAATAAAAACCAATCAAAAAACGTCACAGTCCGGTCAAGACTGTTGGCCGCTACAGCGACAAATACGGCATTTGGCACCGAGCCGATAATCGTTGCGAGACCGCCGATGGATGCTGCGTAAGCCACTGACAGAAGCAATCCTTTAGCGAAGCGCTGAAGAGATTGTTCATCCAAAAAGTTTTTCTCTTTAATTTCAGTGATTAATGCGAGAGCAATCGGGAGCATCATGAGAGCAGTCGCCGCATTGGAGATCCACATCGACAGCCCGGCGGTGGCGATAATAACGCCCAGAATGATACGCTGACTGCCAGTCCCGACAAAGGATAAAATAAACATGGCAATTCTCTTATGTAAGTTCCACTTCTGAATAGCAAGTGCGATCGTAAAACCACCCATGTACATAAATACAATAGGGTCGGCATAAGCCATCGTTGCTGTTCTTTCCTCTGCACCGCCCGTAATCGGGAGCAGAAAAATCGGCAATAAAGATGTCGCCGGAATTGGCATAGCTTCCGTGATCCACCATGCAGCCACCCAGGCGGTTACAGCAAGCACAGCTCTCGGTTCGTCCCCAAGACCGGTGAGAGACGGGATAAAATATAAAATGGCGAATAATGAAGGACCAAGCAGCAGCCCTATTTTTTGTCTAAGATCCACATGACTTTCCTCCCTTAACGTGTTAATTTGAAACCGCTTACGAAAGTCCAAATTTATCATGAGAGAACAGAAATGTAAATATCGCATTCTATTAAATAAATTTTCATTTGGTCATTTTCGCACAGATTTCCCAACTCATGAAAGATCATTAGCATGGAGAGGAGAGGATAAAAACCGGACTGATGCCCATGGCAGCTTTTTTACATGCAGTGAATCCTATAGTCTCCCTTTGCTGAATCCACTAAAAAGCACAAAAGACCCCGGCAGAAGGACGAATAAAAAGTGCCTTCTGCCGGGGTCTTAGTATTAAAATACATATTATACTTTCTCTTCCCACTTGTCCTTTTCTTCCTGCTTCATCATATCCTCTGTTTCCTGCGGAAAGGCGGTACGGAAGGCATGGTGATCAGCTTCAATAACTTCGACCATTTTATCAATCATGTCCTGAGGGGGATATTGCTGATCAAGAAGCTGCCTCAAATCGTCAAACGATTCCTCCGGTGTAAAATTCTTTTCAGGGTCGTACCATTTTTTTCTTTCTTCAAACATCCGGTCATTGAATCCAGTTTCAAATGGTCCCGGATTAATGGTTGCCACTTGGACGCCAAATTCCTCAAGCTCTGCTTTCATCGTTTTCGCAATGGCTTCGATTGCATGCTTGGAGGAAACGTATGCGCCAAGATATGGCATGCCGACAATTCCTACAATGGAACTGAGAAACATAATTTTACCCTGCTTTTTCTCCACGAATTTTCTGGCAGCTATTTGAGCGTTCTCAAGTGTGCTGAAAACATTTGTCTCGTAAATGCGTCGCACACGGTCAACCGGAATTTCAGCGATCGGACCGCCTTCACCAATCGCTGCGTTGGCTACGAATACATCGTAGTCGTATTCCGCAATCAGCTCCTGATCCCGCTTGCTTGTAATATCTAATTTAATCACTTCAAGCTCCACTCCGGCTTCAGACGCCGCTTCACGTAAGCTTGTCACTTGAGAAATCACTTCAACCGAGGCAATGACATGATGCCCCTTTTTTGCTAAACCGATTGCTGTTCCTTTACCAAGACCGGTTCCTGCCCCTGTAATAAAAATTGTTTTGCCCATTTACTTGTTCCTCCTTTATAAAAACATCCTTATAAAGGGAATACCCTGCTCAGCATTCCTAAAACAACCAAATATGCTCGTCATATCTAAAGAGGGATAAACCGTTTAATGGCGCAGCAAAAAATTGCCTGGAGCGTTATCGGGATTATTCCTGTACTATATCCGCAAAAACTGCTTCCGCTGCCAGAAGCAGGTCCTCTACCTTTACCTCAATCTGTTTGCCTACCTGCCCCCCGCTAACCAGTACAGCCGTTAAAGATGAGGCTTCTTTTGCCAGAAAAGTGGGGTACTTTTTCTTCATTCCGATGGGAGAGCATCCCCCTTTTACATATCCCGTTACCTTTTGCAGGTCCTTAACAGCGATCATGTCAATTTTCTTTTCACCTGCCGCATGGGCCGCTTTTTTTAGGTGCAGCTCCTTTTCCACTGGCACCAGAAAAACATAATATTGTTTCGAAGCAGATTGTGTAACAAGGGTTTTATAAATTTCATCTGTTTGTCTCTCAGTCTTACGGGCTACTGAAATGCCATCATTTTGTCCGTCTGACTCGTCGTAATGAATGATGCCATAGGAAATATTAGCAGCATCGAGCTGACGCATGGCGTTTGTTTTCCCCTTTTGATTCTTAACCAAATCGACCACCATCCCGTTGTTTGAATAGTTTTATTATAGCTTATCCAAACATTTTAGGTTGAAGATCCATCACAAAAAACCTATGATTAGTTTGATCCCCGAAATAATTTTTACGACTATAGATAAAAATAGGTTTTTAGGAAATGAAGGTGGTACTCTATGCATAAAAAATCAGAAACGATAAAAGAAGTCCCTGAGGCTCAGAAAAAGAAACTAACCTTTCTTGTCTGTTTAATATTGGCCTTTACTGTGATGAACGGCACGATGTTTAACGTTGCCATCCCGGATATTTCAGCAGATTTTGATTTATCCCCTTCTCAGGTGAGCTGGGTGATGACCGGGTATATTTTAGTTTTTGCGATCGGATCGCTGATGTACGGGAAACTGGCAGATCTCTTTCCAATCCGGACCCTGTTTACTGTCGGCATCGCATTGTTTTCATTTGGAGCATTGCTTGGCTTTCTTTCACCAAGCTTTGAGGTGCTTATTCTGGCTCGTATTCTGCAGGCTATGGGAGGCGCAAGTATTCCAGCCCTTTCTTTTATTATCCCTTCCCGCTTTATGCCCAGCAGCCGTGGGAAAGTATTTGGCTATGTGGCATCAACAGTCGCTTTCGCTTCCGGTGTGGGACCGATCTTGGGCGGTGTTTTAGGAGGAGCCTTTAACTGGCGGTTTTTATTTATTTTTTCTGTATTTGCCGCTCTTTCAATCCCTCTGTTCAGAAAATGGCTTCCGCGCGAGGAACGGCGCTATGGTTCTGTCGATCTACTTGGCGCAGGACTGATCGCTGTTTCTGTAGCAAGCCTGTTGTTTTTTATCACGACATTTAATTATTTCATGCTGCTTGTTTTTGTCCTGTTTATCATTCTGTTTGTTTGGCGGACTATCAAGGCGCAGGAACCTTTTATTCAGCCTTCTATATTAAAAAACAAACGGTATACGGTAACTGTATTTTCCAGCTTCTTTGGAACCGCCTGCCTGTTCGGTTTGATTTTTGTTATTCCGATTATGCTGCGTGACCTGAATACGTTATCGACCATCGGCATTGGGATGGTTCTTTTCCCTGGAGCCATTGTGAGCGGCATCCTCGGTCAGTACGGCGGACGGGTCATTGATCAAAAAGGCGGAGTGCCTGTTGTAAAAGTGGCATTAACGTTGATTGCTGCTGGCTGTCTGCTCATCTCTACTTTTGCAGGGAGCAGCGCGCTGGTTATTTCGCTTTGTATGCTGGTCGCTTATATCGGCTTTCCGCTGATCCAAAGCTCAACAGCCGACCTGCTCACAACAACTCTGTCAACTGAACAGACCGGAGTGGGAATTGGCCTGTTTAATCTCTTAAACTTTATGGGAGGCGCATTTGCCAGCGCCATTTTTGGCAGTGTGCTTGAAATTCAGAGTGTTACAACAAAGTTGAATATCCTCTCATCAAACGGGTCAAATGTACTTTACAGCAACCTCTTTCTAGTCTTAAGCCTGCTTGCTATCCTGACCGCTGCTGCTTTTTCTGTTTTTTACAGCAGGGCAGCACGGGAGATTGACACCCAATAAAAAAATGCGCTTCAGCCAAACCGGCTGAAGCGCATTTTTCTTTAAAGCTTTAAATTTTTTAAAGCATCTGCCAGTGCACTATTAACCGGCTCTTCTTTATTTTGTTTTTTCATGTAATTGGCTACATCCCGTTTACCCGCTTTATTATTAGAGGATTCTTTTCTCCTCTTTTGGAAAGCCGACAGTTTTTCACGATGGCCGCAGACACAGCTGAAGGTCTGCCCTTCTCCCTCTCCGCGCAGTTCAAGTTTCTTGTGGCAATTCGGACACCGGGCATTGGTTTTTTTTGCCACGTTTTTCCGGTGACCGCACTCCCGGTCCTGGCAAACAAGCATTTTTCCTTTTTTGCCTTTTACTTCGAGCATCAGTTTCCCGCAGTCAGGACAATGCGTCCCGGTAACATTATCATGTTTAAATTTTGCGTCGCTGTTTTTAATCGTGCGGACAACTTCTTTTGTGAAATTGGTCATTTCTGCGATAAAATCGCTTTGTTTCAGGGAACCTTTTGCGATGGCTGCCAGCTTTTGCTCCCACTGGGCCGTTAAGGCAGGCGATCTTAATTCTTCCGGAACTAAATCGAGCAGCTGTCTTCCTTTTGAAGTAATAAAAATATCATTTCCTCTTTTTTCAATTAAGAAGCTGTTAAAGAGCTTTTCAATAATGTCAGCACGTGTGGCCACCGTCCCTAATCCACCGGTTTCTCCAAGTGTTTGAACAAGTTCTTTTTTCTCATTTTTCATATACGCTTTTGGATTTTCCATAGCTGATAAAAGGGTGGCTTCATTAAAACGTGCAGGCGGCTTCGTTTCTCCTTTTGTCATTTCAACTGACTTAACTGATATGCTCTGTCCCTGCCTTACATCTGGCAGCTGCTGGGACTGATCTGCTTCCTGCTGCTGATCCTGCTCTCTGTCATAATCGTCAAAAATGGCTTTCCAGCCTGTAACGGTAGTGATATTTCCTTTAGCCGAAAAAGTTTCTCCCGCGATTTGTACTGTGATATTCGTTTGCTCATATTCATGAGCAGGCATTAGTACCGCAAGAAATCGATTGGCAATTAAATCATACAGCTTCCATTCCTTGTCGCTTAATGTGTCAGGGAGCAGCCTTTCCTCTGTCGGAATAATGGCGTGGTGATCCGATACTTTTGAATCATTCACAAAGCGGCTGTTTGCTTTAACCGGCTTGCGCAGGATTTTAGCTACATGTGCTGCATAAGGTTTAACCTGCATGCCTTTCAAGCGCTCTGGCAATGTTTCAACTAAATCTTCAGTTAAAAATCTGGAATCTGTTCTTGGATAGGTGACAAGCTTATGCTGTTCATAGAGGCGCTGTAAGACTGAAAGAGTCTCTTTCGCCGAAAAAGAATACCGCTTATGTGCATCACGCTGCAGTTCTGTTAAATCATATAGTGCAGGTGCATACGATTTTTTTGGTGTCTTTTTGACATCTTTTATTATCGCCTGGTTTCCTTTTAATGTATCAAGGGTTCTTTCAACCGCTTCTTTATCAAATAATCTGGTTTGACCTGACTTTTTGTCCTGCCATTGAAGAGTAAGTCCATCCAGCCTTGCCTTTATTCCAAAGTATGATTGAGGCTTAAACTCATTGATTTCCTTATCCCTCATGGCAATCATTGCAATCGTCGGGGTTTGAACCCGGCCTGTTGAAAGCTGCGCATTGTATTTGGTTGTTAGTGCGCGCGTAGCATTGATCCCCATGATCCAGTCCGCTTCTGCCCTCGCCACTGCAGATGCATACAAGGACTCGTAGCTGCGGCCATCCTTCAGATTCTTAAACCCTTCCTGAATGGCTTTATCTGTTACGGATGAAATCCACAAGCGTTTAATCGGTTTTTTCACATTCGCTTTTTCGAGAATCCATCTGGCAACCAGTTCTCCTTCACGTCCTGCATCTGTCGCAATCACTACATCACCTGCATCTGGACGTGACAGCTGCTGCTTAACAGCTTGAAACTGCTTTCCTGTTTTCTTTATAACAACAAGTTTCATCGGGTCCGGAAGGATCGGCAGGTCTTCCAGCCGCCATGACTGATAGTCATTTCCATATCCTTCAGGGTCTGCGTGGGTGACCAGATGCCCAAGCGCCCACGTCACAATATAGCGTTCTCCTTCAATAAATCCGTTGCCTTTTTTATGGCAGTTTAACACGCGTGCAATATCGCGGCCAACGGATGGTTTTTCTGCTAATACGATCGTTTTTTTCATCATCAAAATCCTTTCATGTCCATTTCTTCTTATAAAAAGTATAACATGAGCCATTAAAATCAAAAGTCATTTGACCATTAATGAGACTGGCATGGGCATTAGAAAAAGCCTCTGCTGTCTGCAGAAGCTTTTTCTTTTCTCATTCCCCTTGAAAATCTACTAGCTTAGGTTCATTGGAGCGGAAATTAACCGGCCCCTTTTAAAGCGTTATTTAATCTTGATCAGTCACCATTGCTTTTTCTTTTGGCTTTTTGAGATTTCTGCTGAATTTTCTCTGTTTCTTTTGTAAGAGAAGATAGTCTGAGCACCGTATCTCCTGCTTCAATTCCAATTTCAGAATCCTTCGCCATCGGTTCAAAATGGCCTGATTTCTTGAGAATACCTACAACTAAATCTTCTTTGCTGATTTCGTTTTTATACTGTTCATAGCTATATTGCTCAGTAATCGACGTTTTCTTAAAAACATGCCCCTCATTGATTCTTCTGATTAGCGAATGGAGGCTGGTTTCATCATTAAATAATACTCTGCCCCCCACGCTATGGGTAAGACCGTCCAAATCCGCATCCTGTTTCTTTTCAGTCGATACCTGAAATAAATGCTTACGTCCAAACGAAGGCGTAAAGGTAGAGCATACAAGCGAATTATAAGAATCCGATTGACTTGCTGCAATAATCGTTTCATATGGCGTCATATCCAGCTGATATTCCGTCTGTTCAGAGAGCACTTCCCCGTGGAAGGTCGGGAGGCCATTTTGTCTGGCAGCTGCCACATTTCTCCACGACGAATCGATTAAAACAGCAGGAATTTTCATTTCCACAAGCACCGCTACAAGCGCTCTTGTGAACGGATTTCCGCCAACGACCATTACGCCTGGTCCTTCATCATTGGCAAGCTTCAGTTTACGTGCAACCCATCCGATCGAAAATCCATGAGCACATACGGTCGCAAAGACAAGTGCAAATGTTAATGCCGTTAATAATTCTGCATCTTCAAAACCTGTTCCAATAAGGACGGAAGCGAAATAGCCTGAAACCGTCAGCGCCACAATTCCGCGCGGTGCAATCCATCCAACCAATGCTTTTTCCTGCCAGGCTAAATCTGTACCTATCGTGGAAAGCCATATCGATAATGGCCGCACAAAAAATAACATCAACAACACGTACCCAATAATGGCTGGATTAAAAATTTCAAATAACGTTTCAATCTGCAGTGACGCAGTTAACATTATGAAAATAGTGGAAATCAACAGCACCGAAATATTTTCCTTAAAGTGCCTCATATCTTTCATGGATGAAATATGCATATTCGCCATCGTAATTCCCATCGCGGTTACAGACAGCAGCCCGGTTTCATGCATCACTTCATCAGCAATCGCAAAGCAAAGCAGGACCACAGCAAAAAGGACAGGTGATTTCAGAAATTCAGGTATATACCCTTTTTCAAACATCCAGCCCATTCCTTTTCCGCATACCCAGCCGAAAATGGTTGCAAAGATGGCTGCAGCAAAAAACAGCAGCAGCGTCATGAATGTAACCTTCTCATCAACGAAGAAAAGGATAATATGAAAAGCAAAAAGCGCAAGCAAGACACCAAATGGATCTACCACTATGCCTTCCCATTTTAATATTTTCGCCGGGCGGGGTTTCAGCTTTGCCTGCCTCAATAATGGCAGAATCACGGTAGGACCGGTAACAATAAATAATCCACCGATCACAAATGCCACAGGCAGTGATAATCCCGCTACATAATGGGCTGCAAGAGACCCCAGTACCCAAGCGATGAAGGCACCAATGGTTACAATTCTCATCACCGGTTTGCCCAAATCACGAATTTCTCGAAAGTCTAATTGCAGGCTTCCTTCAAACAATATAATCGCAACGGCCATTGAAATAATGGGGCCATAAAGATCTCCAAATTCCTGTTCAGGATTGATAATTCCAAGTACGGGTCCAACGACTATACCCGCTACAGACATAACCACAATTGCGGGGAGCCGTACCCTCCACGAGACCCATTGAGATAATATTCCTAAAAATACAACAAGCATTACAGTGAATAATAAAGAATCAAACAATCCTGGACACCTTCTTTCCTCCATACAAAAATCTTAAATTATACTTTATCAGTAGTTGAGGCAGAGGAAAAGAATTTGTGTTTCGTTTTCTATTGCACGGCTGAAAGGATCATTTTCAATTGTCATTTTTTCTCTATTAAAAGTGCCGGCTTTTCTACTTTTTCTATGTCGGATGAAAGATGAATTTTCACTTTTTCTACGGAAGGTGCCAGCGCACCTTCCACCATTGCCAGTGCAACCTGTTCTGCCCTCACCGCCTTTAATGATTTTAAAGGACCGACCAGCGCCCAGCTCATAGCACTCATTACTTTTGCTCCAACTGTTTCACCCAGACGAAACTCTTTCCTGTCGCCCAATAGCAAGGAAGGCCTGAAAATCTGAAGATGAGGCAGATCAAGCTCAATTAATTGTTCTTCCATCAGTCCTTTAATACGGTTGTAATAAAACGTCGACGATAAGTCCGCTCCCATAGCCGATATGACCAGAAATTGCCTCGCATTATTCTTTTTGGCAAGTGATGCTAATTGTAATGGAAAGTCTAAATCCACTTGCCTGAAAGCTGCTTTAGACTTTGCCTTTTTCATTGTCGTACCCAGACAGCAAAATACATCATCAGCCACACCGATATGAGAACCCTCCAGGTAATTAAAGTCGATGATGCTGACAGTAAGCTTTTCATGCTCCATTTCAATTGGCTTGCGGGAAATGATCCTTACTTCGCCATATTCATCCCTGCTGCAAAGCTCTTTTACAACCTCTTGTCCAACTAGCCCTGTAGCACCAATAACAAGCGCAGTCCGTTTATTTATCATATCTCTCTCCTCGATTTACATTTATTTTGATGCTTAGTAAAATCACTTAAAAATGACGCCCGTGCTAGAAGGGCGTCATTTCTCTATTGCTCAATCAACTTTACACTAACCTTCACATCCAGCGTGTGCTGTCCGCCTCTGTATACTCCTTGAAGAGGACTGACATCTGCGTAATCTCTGCCTGCTCCTACACGAATATGATTTTCCAGCGCTTCTACATTATTAGTTGGGTCAAGCCCGACCCAGCCAATACCCGGAACCATCACTTCAACCCATGCATGAGTCGCGGAATCACCAACAAGTGCAGAGTTTTCTCCTACATAAAGATAGCCGCTAATGTATCTTGCCGGAATTCCTCTGGCTCTCAGGACTCCAATCATCACATGGGCGTAGTCCTGGCAGACACCTTTTTTCCCTTCAACCGATTCACTTGCTCTCGTATTTACATGAGTTGCTTCACCATCATACGTAAACATGTCATGGACATATTTCATCAGGTCAAGAGAAAATTGCACCGGATTTTCCGTATCGCCGATCTCTTGGACAATTTTATCCACCTGCTGCTGTTCCATAAATGTATACGCTGTTTGATTAAGAGAAGCCAGATAATGGCTTTTAAATAGATCAGAATGAAAAATAGACTGCATTTCAGGTGAATAATCAATTCTTCCTATGAACGGACTTTTTTGTATGCTCACCGTTGAGATCGTTTTTACTTCCAGCGATTTATGGAAATCTGCAATAAAAAACGATTCCACACTATTGCCCCAAATATCAATGTATTCCTTTGTTAAGGAGGCCGGGGTAATTTCAGACCGGTAATATAACAGTCTCTGACATTCGTCTGTTCTCGGTTTTAATCGGATATCATTCATGCTTTGATCAACAATAGTTTCATAGTGAAAGGTATTGGTATGTTCAATGTGGTATTTCATCCCATTTTCACGTCCTCTTAGGTGATTCTCGTTGGTGGCCAGTATCCTTCTGCCACCCTTTCATGGCACATGCGAAGGCTCAATAAGATAATACGTTTGTGAAAATACTTCACTAATATCATTGCAGCGATCCTGAAATTCATCAAGGTATGAGCTTATTTGATGGACATCAAGAGATTTAAGCTTCATTTCATCAAAATCATCCATCAATCGGTCGAGCGCCGCATACATTCTCCAGGAATAATGTGACACCCTGCCTCCTTCAAGGGCAATAATGGCTTCCCTGACATGATCCATACAATACTGAATCGATCGTGGAAAAGCATAATCTGTGACCAAAAAAGTCAGTACATCCTTTTCGTACATTCTCGGAGGGTATTTTTTTAAATATTCATCGTACCCATTCAGCAGCTGCAGTGCTGACCGCCAATAATAGTAGTTCGTGCCGTCTGCGCGCTCTGCATCCTGCGATGATTTTTCACTCAGGACATTTAAAATACGGGTTGTTTTTTCTGCCCGTTCAAGCCATTTTGCAATTTTAATAAACCGGTATGGAACGCCCCGGGACATGGATGATTCAATCACTCCCTGAGAGGTTAATGAAGCTATTTTTACTCTCTTTATAAAATGGTGAACCTCCCTGAGAGATCCTGCCGGAATATAAATATTGGAACTCTCTAAATAGAGGTCATTCCAAACCTCAAACAAATCAGTGGGAATAATATCTCGAGTGACGCGTGCATTTTCCCTGGCAAACTTTATACAGCTTAGTATAGAGCTGCCATTATCCTCTGAAAATGCAAGATAATCAATCACGTTATTAATCGAAAAATGATCGTACAGCTGGTTGAATTCATATAAGGAGCCGCAAATTTCGATGACGGCCTCCCAGTCATATTTTGCGAGGGAATCTTCTGAGGAAGCTTCGAGCATTTGAATTAATTGTACTCCCAGCACCCGTGCATTGTTTTCAGCCCGTTCAATATTTCTGGACATCCAGTAAAGGGAATCAGCTACTCTGCTGAGCATGATTCTCAACTCCTTTCAGTACCCAGGTATCTTTTCCTCCGCCGCCCTGAGATGAGTTCACTACTAAGGATCCCTCTTTTAAGGCTACTCGGGACAAGCCACCCGGCAGGACATGGGTTTCGTCGCCCCTCATGACAAATATGCGCAAATCAACATGGCATGGATAAAAACGTCCATCCTGGAAGGCCGGAGCGCGGGAAAGCTGAATTGTCGGCTGTGCAATGTACTGGCTGGGATTTTCCAGAATCTTTTCTTTGAACATCGCTATCTCTTCTTCAGAAGCATGCGGACCAATCAGCATATCGTAGCCGCCTGAAGCCCCAACATTTTTGATTACCAGTTCGTCCAGCCGTTCCAGCGCCCACCTTCTCTGTTCCTCATTACGCATAAAATAGGTATCCACATTAGGAATCAGCGGTTCTTCATTTAAGTAGTAGCGGATCATTTCAGGCACATAGGCATACATCGCTTTGTCATCGGCAACGCCATTTCCTATGCCATTTAAAATGGCTACATTTCCTTTACGGTAAGCTTCAAGCAATCCTTCAACCCCTAAAGTTGAATCTGGATTAAACGCTTGCGGATCAAGGTATTCATCATCAATTCTGCGATAAATAATATCCACCTGCTGAAGTCCTCTGATTGTTTTCATATAAACAATGCCGTTTCGCACCTTCAGATCTCTTCCTTCAACAAGTTCAATCCCCATTTGCTGTGCCAGGAAAACATGATCATAATAAGCTGAGTTATACATTCCCGGGGTGAGAAGCACAGCTCTCGGATCCCGTTCTTCCCCACAATTTTTCGGCGCATGTGCAAGGACCGCATCGTGCATATTAGACAGCTGATGCTCCAATGAATGGATGCTGTGGCGGTTAAAAAATTCAGGATAAACCTGCCGCATAACATAGCGGTTTTGATAGACATAGGACATTCCGGACGGATTGCGCAAATTATCCTCAAGCACCCGGTAGGTTCCCTGCTGATCGCGAATAAGATCAATACCCGCTAAAAAAATATGATTGTTAAGTGGAATATCAACCCCGCCGACCTGCTCACGGTAATAATTCGGATTTTGTTCCACCAGCTCCCGCGGAATGACACCATCCTTTAAAATATTTTGTTCCTTATACACATCTTCCAAAAATAAATTCAGTGCTTCCGCACGCTGTTTCATTCCTTTTTCAATGTTCGACCAGGCATCCGGCGGCACAATGATCGGAATAAAATCAAATGGCATGGTTCGCTCCGTTCCTACATTGTCGTTATAGACTGTGAACGTGATGCCCTGTCTAAGAAAGCTTAATTGTGCCGTTTCATGCTTTTCCCTTAATTCCTCTGCTGAAAATTGGTTAATCATATTGTGAAATGCCTGATAATGCAGTTTGGTTGTACCGTTCTGCTGCAGCATTTCATCAAAAAAATGATCCGATTCATAAGGCTTAAACATATGTACAGCCCCCCTTTTTGACTTCAACACAAACAAGTTGTACAACTGTATTTCGACAAGTTCTTCATTAAATCCTCTAAATTTTCCGAAAACTTTCTATTACCATATACCCCCCTGGACTGAAACTTATGTATGAGAAAGCAGAATTTTTTGCAAATCTTCCAATATTTCGTTAGACTAGGAAACAACTTTCGCATCATAAGGGGGATTTGACGTTGAATCAACGAGAGATTGAAGATAGAATCCAGGAGCTTAAGATGGAGTATATTCGTGCACAGGATGACCTTGAAAAGCTTGAATCGCTTGGCATTGACCCTTCTTCTGCAGACAGCAGGCTCACAAGAATTGAAGCTGAGCTTAGCGAATTAAGACAAAAGCAGCAGACATAATAAAGAGAAGGTTGAAAATCATAGCCGGCGTCCATTCATATTGAAAAATGGACGCCGGCTTTTCTCTGCAATTTAACCCGCACCTTGTAGTGACTCTTTCAGCGCAGCCCCATCGTATCAGCTGCATTTGACCAGATTGGGAACTGCCGGGGTGCTGTGATTAATGGGCTAAGCAAAACCTCCACCCTTGTTCTGTGGTATAATCAAAAATATTTTTTAGATTAAATGGAGAGAAGGTGCTTATTCAATGATGTCGCTTCCCTTTCAGGAGCCGGTTTTAGTATTTGGAATGGCGGTTATAATTTTTTTACTCTCTCCAATTATCATGAGCAAGCTGCGAATCCCAGGTATTATAGGCCCAATCATCGCTGGAGTAGCGGTGGGCCCCAATGGATTTGGGCTGCTTGAAAGAGGAGAGACGATACAGCTTCTCGGTACAGTCGGTCTTTTATTTATTATTTTTATCGCCGGACTTGAACTGGACATTGATGGCTTTAAAAAATACAGAAAACGGAGTGTTTCTTTTGGGCTGATGTCCTTTTTCATTCCATTGATTTTCGGTACATCAGTCGGTCTCTACTTAGGATTTAACTGGGCTGCAGCCATCCTTTTAGGATCAATTGTCGGCTCCCATACCCTTCTTGCCTACCCGATTGCTTCGCGGCTGGGTGTAGCAAAAAATAAGGCCGTAACGACAGCCATAGGCGGAACGCTTATGACAGACACTCTGGCAATGCTGATTCTTGCTGCCGTAGCCGGATATGCGTCCGGTGATGCGACAATAGGTTTTTGGATTAAACTAATTCTTTCTACATTGCTTTTTGCAGCTATTGTATTAGTAGGCGCTCCATTCCTGGCAAGATGGTTTTTCAGGAATTCAAATAATGAAGGACAAATGGAATTTAATTTCGTTTTAACGATCCTTTTTGTTGCTGGAAGCCTGGCACTTTTAGCAGGATTAGAGCCGATCATCGGTGCGTTCTTATCAGGGCTTGCGCTTAATCGGTATATTTATGATCACGGTCCGTTAATGAACCGCATTCGTTTTACTGGAAATGCTCTATTCATACCTTTTTTCCTATTGTCTGTCGGCATGCTGATGGATTTATCAGTACTGTTTTCAAATCCAGATGCCTGGGTTATAACAGCATGCATTATTGGTTCAGTGCTGGTTGGAAAAAGCCTTGCAAGTATTATTACCAGCCGAATCTATCAATACTCGTCTGATGAAAACCGCGTCATTATAGGGCTTACCATCCCTCAAGCTGCCGCTACATTAGCCGCTACACTGGTCGGGTATGATCTTAATTTATTGGATCAGGCAACCGTTAACGCAGTCATTGTCATGATTTTGCTCACCTGCATACTGGGTCCTTATTTAACTGAAAAGTATGGACGCAGACTGGCTAGTGAAGAAGTGACAGAAGAGCAGGGACAGGATGACCGGCCGGAGCGCATCTTAATTCCAGTTGCAAATCCTCAAACGACGGAAACATTACTTGATTTAGGATTTGTTGTCAGACAGGCCAAGCTGTCAAATGAACCTATCTATCCGCTTAGCGTTGTGCAAAAAGATGTTAAATCAGTTGAAGGCAAAGTAGCCACAGCTGAAAAAATGCTCACGCAGGCGATCGCTTATGCAGCAGGTGCCAATATTCCCGCCAGATCCCTTATTAAAGTGGATCGCAATATCGGCCGAGGGATCGAGCGTGCCGTAGCGGAAGAGAGAATCACCACGATTATTGCAGGCTGGAAAGGTGAAAAATCGTCACAGTCAAAGCTCTTTGGAGGCATTATTGATAATTTCCTGGATCACACCAACGAGCGGGCGATGATTGTAAAATTGGGACACCCATTGAATACAACAGACCGTATTGTGCTTATTTTGCCAAAAGGATCACATCAAAAACCTGGAACGCATGATGCTATAAAAATTGTCAAAGGAATGGCTGTTCAGCTTAATTGTGTTGTAGAATGCCTTATTATCCGGGACAAGGTGGAAAGCTACGAAAAACTATTCTCGTCAGCCAAGCCCAAAGTCACCACCTACCTCCATCGTCTTGAATCCTGGCAGGAGCTGTATGAAAAGCCGGTTGACTCTTTGCGTAAAAATGACCTGGTCATTGTCATGAGTGCACGAAAAGGAACGATCGCATGGCATCCGCAGCTTGACCGGGTTCCTGAAAAGCTAGCCAAAGCAAATCCCGAAACCTTTATTATCTTCTACCCTACTGAAACAGGGGAAATTGATCTAAGGGGAGCAAGAGGAACGGATGTGCCGAAAGAAGTCATGTTTAAACGGGATTATGATTAAACAGACGCAAGAGTTTAAAAGAGACTGTGGGGTATGGCTAGGAGCATGATGCATGGCCAGAAGCGTGGCCATTTATCGATCACCTTTTTCGGTTTATCGAACATCTCAGCGAGTATACCGATCATCTTTGGCAACTTATCTAACTGCTCTCACCATTTATCGGTCTGGTGTCTACTTGACGACGATTTATCGCACATGTTCCCACTTTTATCGATCATGTTTGACGCTTTATCGATCACTATTTCGGTTTTATCGGTCCAGATGCGCGATGGCCTGCTGTCGCGTGTACCCCTGATGACAGGAGCATGGCCAGTTATCTGATTCGGCAAAAAAAGCCCTCACGAACATCATCTTCGTGAGGGCCTTTGTATTTATCCAGACAATGGTTTATTTACGAGCCACAATCTCCACTTTTATCCGGTCTGGGTCCTCCCCATACAGAGCGTAGTGATCCGGCCCCCCGGCATAGGGATACCGTTCCTCATACAGGAGACCATATCCTCTTTTTTTCATTTGCAGCCTTAAATGATCCACCTGTGTTTGGTTTGAAGCATGAAAGGCTATGTGATTTAAACCGATTTGTTTTCGGTGATAACCCGCAGACTTAAAGTCATCCTCCACCTGAACAAAGACAAGATAGGTCTCTTTGTACTTGAAACTGAATCCTTGCTCCCACTCCTGGTACTTCTCGTATTGAAGTTCCGAAAGCAGCCAGCTCCAATATTCTTTAGACCGATCTAATTGGGAAACATACAGTTCTATATGGTGCAGCAAATGCCTCTCTCCCTTATCCTCTTATTTCTATCCGTTAACCTTTGCCTGCCGCAGTCTGGCCTGGGAGGGTGTTTTTTGAAACAGTTTTTGACGGTCACGCCATACAAAAAACAGCGATAAAAGAAATGCTAAAATGTCAGCAATAGGAAAAGCAATCCATACACCCATCACCCCGTAAAATCCAGGCAGAATGAGCACTAACGGAATAAGAAAAATCAGCTGTCTCGCCATGGATAAAATAAAGGATATTTTTGCTTTTCCAAGCGCCTGATACAAGCCGCCTGTCACCATTTGAAAACCAATAATCGGTGTGACAAGGAATATCCAGCGAATGGCTTCTCCCCCGTCCTCAATGACAGTTGAATCAGTGGAAAAAACGGACATCATTGCTGTTGGGAAAAGCATGGTTGCTCCCCATACGAAAACGGCAATGCCAGTGGAAATCATGATGCCAAGCTTTAACGTATCACTGACGCGGTGGTAAAGCTTTGCTCCAAAGTTATAGCCAATAATCGGCTGCATACCCTGCACAATTCCAAACATCGGCATAATGGCAAACATCATGATACGGTTGATGATCCCGTATATGGCAACCGAGGTTTCCCCTCCGTGAATCACAAGCATCCAATTGACAGCAATAAACATAAAGCTTCCTGCCACTTGGCGCACAAAGGTGGCGGAGCCGATGGCGATAATTTCTTTGACCACTTTCGGCTTGGGGAAAAAACCGATCCATCGAAAGGTTAAAGAGCTCTTTCCAGTCCAAAAATAAAGGAAAATCCACACTGCCCCAACTGCTTGTGAGATAACAGTAGCAATTGCTGCTCCTCCTATTCCCATATCAAGTACAAAAATAAAGATCGGATCCAGAACAATATTTAACCCTGCTGAGATGATCATGGTCAGCATGGCGATCTTTGCGTTTCCTTCTGAACGAACGATATTGTTGCTCGACATCATAAAGGCCTGAAAAAGGGAGCCGTATAAAATAATCGACATATACTCTCTGGCAAACGGCAGCACATCAGCGGTTGCCCCAAATGCTGTTAAGATCGGATCGAGAAAAGTCAGTGCCGTTATAACCATGAGAACACTCATTAACCCGACAAGCCACACGACATGGCCAAAAACCTCATTGGCCTCTTTTAACTTTCCTTGCCCAAGCCGCCTGGAGATAATAGATGAGCCACCGATGCCGATTGCTGCTGCAAAAGCTGTCATAATTAATTGAAGAGGGAATGAAATAGATAGCGCAGCTACAGCTGTTGTTCCAACCCCTCTTGCGATATAAAAAGTATCTGCAATGTTATATAGGGCCATCACAAACATGCCAATAAACGCAGGCACTGAAAAACGCAGCATTAATCTGGGTATTTTTTCAGTGCCAAGCTGTGTACTCTGCTGCTTCATTTCGTATTCCCTCCTTTTGAACCGTTCCGATTTTCCTGCATGTAAAACCGATTATAAAGAGATGGTGCCTGATGGGCAACTACTCTGCCTTTGGAATATCTTTTCTTCTTTACAAGATCGAAACGAACCTTTATGATGAACCTGACAAACAAACTGCATACGAAAGTCGATACACTAGGGGTGCTCGAAAGGGCTGTGATGAGAACTGCAATGTTCCGATCCCTCATTACCCGATCCAGGTAATACTGGCGTGGGGAAGTGTGGTGACTCATCACTCAATATAACCACCTTAACTGATGATGAAGAAGCTGCATTTTCCTTTCCGGGATGCAGCTTTTTGTTTTGTCTAAAACAATCATCAGGAGGAATATTAGTATGTCAGACACTCAATCATTCACTACACCAGAAACGGGAATTTCGTGCGGTACAAGCAGAATTGCGGGCTGCCGCTTCTCTCTTCATCCCATGACTGATCAGTTTGTTTCATTGATTAAAGGTGCCATCGAGGAAGTAGATACATCAAAAACCTGGCGTTTCACAGATGACGTCAGCACCTGTGTACGGGGACGTGAAGAACATGTGTTTGACGTCGTGAAGGCAATGGTTCTTCACACATCAAAAACAGGTGCACATGTCGCTCTAAACGCAACTTTTTCAATCGGCTGTCC
Source organism: Jeotgalibacillus sp. S-D1 (assembly GCF_004358665.1). Lineage (GTDB taxonomy): Bacteria > Bacillota > Bacilli > Bacillales > Jeotgalibacillaceae > Jeotgalibacillus. The sequence continues at coordinate 674,046 of NZ_SMZR01000002.1, forward strand.
GGGAGACACCGAGGGAGATTCTTATATGGCAGAGGACGATGTCCGTTTAAACGAACCAGCGATCAAACATTTAAAACAATATGTATCTTCTCAATTCGCTCTTTACCCGATGGGTGATTCAGATTATATGGCGACAATCATGGCTCAGGTCGACACTGCCCAAAAGCACGGAACCCTAAAAAAAGGTGTTCATTACGCAAGCGGGCTGCATGGCGATATTCATGATGTGTTTAACACTTTAGAAGAAGCGTTTCAACAGGCGCAGCAAAGCAAAAGCTCCCATATCGTCATGACGGTTAATATGAGCATAAACAGTCCATCTCATAAAGAGGAGACGAATTAAATGACCGCAAAATGGAAGCTTTCTGAGATTATTGTGCTGTCTGTATTAGCGGTGGTATTTGCGGTTGTCTATCTCGCATTCTTTCAAGTGGGAAATGTCATGGCCGGTATCATGGGACCAATCGGATATGAATGGATTTTTGGAATTTGGTTTATTGTATCGATCATCGCTGCATACATACTCCGCCGTCCCGGTGCTGCTTTTTTATCAGAAACGATAGCAGGAACGGTGGAAGTGCTCATAGGCAATGCAGTCGGGCCGATGCTGATTGTATCCGCCATGATACAGGGAGCTGGAGCTGAAGCAGTCTTTGCCGCAACCCGATATAAACGCTGGGGGTTATGGGTATTGATGCTTGCTGGTATGGGGTCTTCAGTTACAAGTTTTATATGGGGCTACTTTATTTCAGGCTACGGTGCCCTCGATCCCGGTTATGTGGCGATGATGTTTGCCATCCGCCTGGCAAGCGGTGCACTTTTAGCCGGTCTGCTCGGAAAATGGATTTCTGATGGTTTGTATCAAACGGGCGTGCTGAACAGCTACGCGATTGCCCGCGATAAAAAGAGGGAATTCCATGCCAAAGCGTCTTAATTCCCCGGTAATTTCGTTTGACAGAGTGTCCTACCGTCATTCAGAAGAACTTGATCCTGTCGTAAATAATGTATCCTTTGCCATACATCAGGGCGACGGTGTCCTGATTGCCGGACCAAGCGGAGCTGGAAAAAGCACCATTACGATGCTGATGAACGGAATTCTGCCCGCAAACGGAAGTGGTGTAATGGAAGGCTCTATTCACTGGTTTGGCACCCCTGCTTCCGAGTGGACGAGCGGTGCCGTATCCAAGCACATCGGTATGATGTTTCAAGATCCTGAAAGCCAATTTTGCATGACTACCGTTGAAGAAGAGCTTGCATTCGGGCTGGAGAATCTTCATCTCCCCCGGGAAGAAATGAAAAGCAGAATCATTTCTTCCCTGCTTCAGACAGGGTTAGCAGGCTATGAAAAGCGCGTCATCCAAAGCTTGTCCGGGGGGCAAAAACAGCGGGTCGCACTTGCCTGCCTTCTTGCAATGAAAACAGACATCTTATTGCTTGATGAACCATTCGCCAATATCGATCCATTATCCCGCTTGGAGCTTATTCAGTGTTTAGCCCAATTAAAGCGCACCCTGGATTTAACCATCGTAGTAATTGATCATGATTTGAATGGATGGGTTGAATGGATGAATCGTGCAATTTTGCTTGACTCAGAGGGCTCCATCCAGGTAAATCAACCATTAAAAGAAGCGCTCACCCAACGCTACGAAGTATTTGATCAGCTGACGATTGACCTGCCGCTCTTTATTCAACTGCAGCAGGGACAGGCTGGCTTAACCGTTAACGAGCAGGAATGGAGGAAAAGAATAACAGAAGAGCAAGTGAACAGAATCAGACAAAAGCAGGATTCAGTAAAACATGAAATAAGCTTGTCCCCTCCCGTAATTGAAGTAAATAATCTTAGCTACTCTGTAAAGGAACATCTTATTTTAAGAGATATTTCCCTTACGATACGTGAAGGTGAAACCGTGGCATTTTGCGGACATAACGGAGCAGGAAAAAGCACTTTGGCTCTGCTGATTGCCGGTCTGTTTCCAGATTACGAGGGAACGATTTCATTAAAAGGCCGTCCTGTTGAAGAGTATGCCAATCAGGAGATTCGAAGCGAAATTGGTTATGTGTTCCAAAATCCTGAGCATCAATTTGTGGAGCATACTGTAGTAGATGATGTGGGGTTTGGTCTGAGGGTGAAAAAACTGGATGCCGATATGATCAAACAGCGGGTGCAAGCCACCCTTCAGAAAATTGGTTTGAGCGGATATGAGGACCGTCATCCTCTATCTTTGAGCCAGGGGCAGAAAAGACGGCTGAGTGTCGCCGGAATGACAATTGATGATCTGAATATCCTTTTGCTTGATGAACCAACCTATGGCCAGGATGCGCATTCGATGAAGAATCTTGTCCGCATGCTGAAACAGCGTCAGATGGAAGGAAAAACAACCTTGATCGTCACTCATGATATGGAGCTCGTTCACCGGTTAGCTGATCGAACCATCCTCCTCTCCAATGGAGAAATAAAATTTCAGGGAACTGCAGATGCGATGTGGGATTTAGGTGAAGTCTTTCTTAAGCAGCACGGCCTGCTCCTACCCCCATCTGTCAGGCTTCAGCAATGGATAGGAGGTTTTCAGCATGTGGCTGCACACCATTAATCCCTCTGTAAAACTGCTCACTGTGCTGGCGTCTGTTTTCGTGCTTGCTCTTTTTTTAGATCCCGTTCTCTATTTAATATTTTGGGTTGGATTGATCCTGATGACGTTTACGTTATCCCAAACCTCCTGGAAGGTATGGAGTTTATTAACCGCCCCGTTTGTCTTTATGGCGGTCGGTTATGTTTGGACCGCGATGCTGTTTCCCAATGAATCACTCATGGCACAGGAAACGCTGATCTTTGAATGGGGCTGGCTCAGATTGACGGAAGAATCCCTTTTGCGAAGCGCAGGTCTCGGGATGAGGGTGATTACTTTTTCAGCTCTTTCACTCCTATTTGTTCTGACAACGAAGCCGACCTATTTTATGCTGAGCCTTATGCAGCAGCTGAAACTCCCTACCCGTCTTGCCTACGGAATAATGGCCGGGTATCAGTTTCTTCCATTAATAAAAGAAGAGTTTCAAATCATGCAGCGTGCCCAGCAGATTCGCGGTGTCGGCCGTCCGCGCACGATAAAGGAACGCGTTATTCAATGGAAGAGTTTTATCATCCCTTTGCTGGCGAGTGCAATCCGCAAAGCAGAGCGAACAGCCATCGCAATGGAGTCAAAAGGCTTTACCGGAGAACCAAGAACACACTGGTACCGTAAAATTTCGGTTGGACAGAGGGATTTTGTTTTTATTGGAATAATAGGTGCATTGTTTTTATTGTCTTATATCGGCTCTTCTTTTTTTAATTGAAAAGGAAAATGACTCTGTAAAAAACAGGGTCATTTTTCTTTTTGCATTTAAAATAAGTGGTGATCCTTGGAGAAGAAATAGAAAGAAAACCACCTCCATAAAAATCAACTAAATGAATTATACTAGGAGGAATCGTCAAAATAACGTATGATGGAATGAGATCTTTTTAAATATCGGAGGAATTGATTAACATGAGTTTGTTAAATGTAGTAAAGGTCGGGCACACATTTGGTGACCGCACGCTTTTTAAGGATGTTTCGTTTCGCCTTTTAGATGGCGAACATATGGGTCTGGTTGGAGCCAACGGGGTTGGGAAATCAACGCTGATGAGTATTTTAACGGGCGAACTGATCCACGATGAAGGAAAAGTGGAATGGCTTCCGGGTACGCATTATGGCTACCTGGATCAACATACAAGACTGACCCCTGGAAGAACGATGCGGGATACGCTTCGTGACGCCTACCTTCCTTTATTTAAAAAGGAAGAAGAATTAAATGACATCACGTCAAAAATGGCAGATGCTGATGCGGACAAACTGGAGCAGCTGCTTGAGGATATGGCGGAAATTCAAGATGCGCTGGATGCCGGAGATTTTTATACGCTCGACATAAAAATTGAAGAGGTTGCGCGAGGCCTTGGTCTTGATGCGATTGGACTTGACCGTGACGTTGCAGCACTCAGCGGCGGTCAGCGTACCAAGGTTCTGCTTGCAAAGCTGCTCTTGGAAAAACCAAAAGTACTACTGCTGGATGAGCCGACTAACTACCTGGACGTTGAACATATCCACTGGCTGTCGATGTATCTGAAGGATTATCCGCATGCCTTTTTATTAATTTCACATGACACGTCCTTTATGAATGGCGTCGTTGATATTATTTTGCATCTGGAATTCACTAAAATGAATCGTTACACAGCTACTTATGAAAAATTCCTGGAGCTTGCAGAGTTGAATAAAAACCAGCATATTAATGCTTATGAAAAACAGCAGGAGTTCATTAAAAAGCAGGAAAGCTTTATCGCAAAAAATAAAGCACGCTACTCCACAACCGGACGCGCCAAAAGCCGTCAGAAGCAGCTGGACCGGATCGAGCGGATTGACCGTCCTGAAACGGCAGCCAAACCGACATTCGATTTTAAAGAGTCACGCGGAAGCAGCCGGTATGTTATGGAAGCAGAAAATCTGGAAATCGGCTACGAACAGCCGCTTATGCCTAAGATTAATATAACCATTGAGCGCGGCGAAAAAATTGCGGTAGTTGGTGCAAACGGAGTCGGTAAATCCACTTTGCTTAAAACGATCATGGGGAAAATTTCGCCTCTTAACGGAAAAGTTATTCACGGCGACTTCCTCTTCCCTTCTTACTTTGAGCAGGAGCTGAAAGCCAAATCGATTACACCGATTGAAGATGTCTGGACTGAGTTCCCCTCTATGGAACAAAACCAGGTTCGTGCTGCACTAGCCCGCTGCGGGTTGAAAAACGAACACATTACCCGCCAGATGAATCAATTAAGCGGCGGTGAACAGGCAAAAGTTCGTTTGTGCAAGCTAATGATGCACGAAAGCAACTGGCTGTTATTTGATGAGCCGACCAATCACCTTGATGTTACGGCAAAAGAAGAACTACAACGGGCACTGAAAGCCTATAAAGGAACGATTGTTCTTGTGTGCCATGAGCCCGAATTTTATGAAGACTGGGCTACAACCACCTGGAATGTAGAAGAATGGGCTAATAATCAATAATTTATACAGGCTGCCAAATCCATTTAAAATGGATTTGGCAGCTTTTTTATTTATCTGAATCAGCCCAAGGTTTTTATTGGATTGCTTATAACTTCCCGAAATACCGCCATACTATTGAAATGACAAAAAAAGAAAGGTGATCATACATGAACCAGCAATACCAGCAAAAAGCGTATTGGAGAGAATCAGCCAAGCTTCCTGACTATACATGCCTTGAGGAAAGCCGGGCAACCGATGTCGTTGTTGTCGGCGGAGGAATAACCGGAATTACAGCCGCATACCTTCTCTCACAAAAAGGTGTACGGGTTACGTTAGTAGAAGCAGGCGAACTGCTTTCCGGGACGACCGGCCATACTACCGCAAAAATAACTGCCCAGCATGGAGCCATTTATGATGAACTGATCCAGCATTTTGGCATCGAAGGCGCCAGAAGTTTTTATGACCACAATGACCATGCACTTGAATGGATACGCCAAACAGTCAGTCAAAAAAAATGGGATTGCAATTTTGAGGAACAGGATGCCTGGATCTACTCCGGCACCGAATCAAGCATGCAGCAGCTTGAAAACGAACAAAAAGCCTATCAAAAACTTGATATTCCATTTAGAACAGCTTCCAAGCTTCCTTTTGACATTCCGTGTAAGGGTGCACTGGTTATGCCAAACCAGGCACAATTTCATCCTGTTAAATACCTGGCTGCTATGGCGGAGGAAATTATCGCGATGGGAGGCCGCATTCATGAACATACAAAAGCAGCTGACTTGCAGGAAGATGAAGATGAAATACAAATCATTATGGAAAGCGGTCATGCATTAACCTGTCAGCATGTTATAATCGCAAGCCATTTCCCTTTCTACGACGGACTTGGTCTTTATTTTGCCAAGATGAAAGCAGAACGTTCCTATCTGTTGGCTGGAAAGTGGAGCGCACCGGACCCTGGAGGAATGTATTTATCCATCGATAACACTGTTCGCTCCATCCGCTTCTTTTCCTATGATGGGTCACGCGGCATCATTGTTGGAGGAGAACGGCATACGACCGGGCAAGGGGTAACAACGGAACATCATGTTGAAGCACTGCGTGAATTTGCTCATGCGCAAATCGGACCTGTCGACTTCTCCTATCACTGGTCCGCTCAGGACTACACAACACTTGATAAGCTTCCTTATATTGGTGCCGTTTCAAACCGTCACCCCCGCGTACTGGTTGCGACCGGCTACAGAAAATGGGGCATGACCCAGGGTACAATGGCCGCTCATCTTCTAAGCGAACGTATTCTTGGAATATCTACATCTTCAGCTGATCTATTTGACCCGAGCCGTTTTCATGCTGATCCTGCTTTGAAAAAAGTTATATCTATCAATGCTGATGTAGCTAAACATCTCGTCAAAGGTAAAATCGAGGAGCCGCCTATAAAGCTTGAGGAGCTCCCTGCAGGTGAAGGCTCGCACGTGAAATGGAACGGCCAGAATATTGGTGCTTACCGCGATGATGATGGAATGGTTCATGCTGTTGACCTTACCTGCACTCATCTCGGATGTTCAGTTAACTGGAATAAAGCAGAAAAGTCTTGGGACTGCCCATGTCATGGCTCCCGTTTCACGGTTGATGGAGAGGTACTGAATGGTCCGGCAGATAAGCCGCTTCAGGTCATTCATACCGTCAAGGAAATAGCCGAATAACGCTCACTAAAAAATGGATTCCCAATAACAGCATGCAGCTGTACTGGGAATCCATTTTACTTGGAGCCTAACTCTTTTACTTTTTTTGTACAGCTCTCCATGGCGTTTAGGATGCTTCCGCGAAACTGTTCTTTTTCAAGAGTTGAAACAGCTTCGATCGTTGCACCGCCTGGTGAGCACACTTGATCCTTCAGCACGCCCGGGTGAAGCTCTGTATCGAGCACCATTTTAGCAGCACCCAGGACAGCCTGCGCCGCCAGACGGTAGGCCTGATCGCGTTTAAGTCCCTGCTTGACGCCCCCATCTGCCATCGCTTCAATCATCATGTAAACATAGGCAGGTGATGATCCGCTGATGGATGGAATGGCGTCCATTAATTTTTCTGAAATGACTTCCACTTTTCCAAAGGAAGACAGAATGTCACAAATACCAGAAAGTTTTGTTTCACTAACCTGATCATTGGAGCAAACGGCTGTCATGCCCTCTCCCGCTAAAGAAGGCGTGTTTGGCATCGTGCGCACGACACTCATTGCCCTGCCAAACATCCGGCTGATATCAGCGGTGGTGATTCCCGCTGCGATCGTCACAATAATCGTATCGTCTGCTGTCTCGTCACGAATATCAGCGATCACTTCCGAATGCAGATCAGGTGTAATTCCTAAAAATAAGATCGTTGACTTTTTTGCCGCTTCCTTATTTGATGAAGCGGTTTGCACGCCATATTGTTGGGCTGTTTTTTCTCTTGTTTCACTTGTCTTGGAGGTAATAATAATATCTGCAGGCTGAACGATCTCTGACCGTACAATGCCGGCAATCATTGCCTGCGCCATTTTTCCGCTTCCTATAAAACCGATTGTTTGTGTCATGTTCTGCCCCCACTATTTTATTTATTACTAAAAAATCGAATTGCATCTCAGTACTTTATTACAAGCTTGTAAAGATGATCAAAAGTAGTTGCGTATATAAGCATATGCCTATATACTGATAACTGAAATGAACAGACTGCCTTTTGGAGGTGATTTGAATTGATCGCAAAAGAAGCTCTTTCAATAGATAAAGCCGCCACTGCCCTGAAGCTTATGGGTGATAAAACCCGTTTAACGATGCTTCGTATTTTAGCAGATCATGACTGCTGTGTCTGCGAATTTGTTGAGATTTTTAACATGAGCCAGCCTTCAATCAGCCAGCATGTCCGTAAAATGAAGGACATTGGCATGATAAAAGAACAGCGGCGCGGGCAATGGATTGTCTATTCTCTTAATGAAGAATTTGAAGGCTATGAAATGGTTAAAAACGTCCTTCATCATCTTCCAGTGCAAGACCATCATTTAGAAGACCTTATTCAAAGAGGAAAACGAATTTCCTGTGAATAAGCATTAAGGAGTGTCGCATGTGTTAGAGATTAGTTTAGCAATTATCATATTTTTAGCCACGTTAACGCTGGTGATCTGGCAGCCAAAAGGCCTTGGAATCGGCTGGTCGGCCTGTGGAGGAGCTTTGATTGCCCTATTGCTCGGCGTAGTAACGATGCAGGACGTGCTTGATGTAACGTCGATTGTTTGGAACGCCACATTAACATTTGTTGCGTTAATTATTATTTCCTTAATTTTAGATGAGATTGGATTTTTCGAATGGTCCGCCCTTCATATGGCTCGATTCGCAAAAGGAAGCGGCATTAAAATGTTTATTTATGTAACGCTGCTCGGCGCATTAGTGGCCGCATTTTTTGCCAATGATGGAGCGGCGCTTATTCTGACTCCGATCGTGCTCGCAATGGTCCGGAACCTTAATTTTAAAGAAGCGATGATTCTGCCGTTTATTATGGCAAGCGGATTTATTGCTGATACCGCCTCCCTCCCGCTTATTGTAAGCAACCTGGTTAACATTGTGTCCGCTGACGTATTTGGCATCGGATTTGCGGAATACGCCAGCCGGATGATCATTCCAAACTTTTTCAGCATTGGTGCGAGTCTGCTTGTTCTCTGGCTGTTTTTCCGTAAGAGCATCCCGGAAAATTATGATATGAGCCAGCTGCGCAAGCCGCAGGAAGCACTAAAGGATGCGCGGATGTTCCGCTTATCCTGGGGAGTTCTGGCTGTCCTTTTAGCAGGGTACTTTGCAAGTGAATTTACTGGCGTTCCCGTATCGATTATTGCGGGGATCATCGCCATCGTATTTCTGCTGATCGCGAGAAAAAGCCCTGCCGTTCACACTACACAAGTAATCAAGGACGCACCGTGGGCCATCGTGTTTTTCTCCATTGGCATGTACGTTGTAGTGTACGGCCTTCGAAATGCAGGACTGACAAGTGTACTGGCAGATGTTATCGAAATGGCTGCCGGGCAGGGATTATTTGCTGCTACGATCAGCATGGGCTTTATTGCCGCCATTTTGTCCTCTGTAATGAATAACATGCCGACTGTCATGATCGATGCGCTGGCCATTCAGGAAACCAACACCACAGGTATTATTCGGGAAGCTCTTATTTATGCCAATGTCATCGGCTCTGATCTTGGCCCGAAAATTACACCAATCGGCTCATTAGCCACGCTTTTATGGCTTCATGTACTGAGCAAAAAAGGTTTTAACATTAGTTGGGGATACTATTTTAAAGTCGGAATTATTCTCACCATCCCTACCCTGCTTGTCACACTAATCGGCCTGTATTTATGGCTGATCATTATTCTATAAATAATAAAAGGAGCAATTAATTATGTCTAAAAAAACACTTTATTTTCTATGTACCGGTAACTCATGCAGAAGCCAAATGGCTGAAGGATTCGGAAAAGAGTATCTCAGCGATGAATGGAATGTGCTAAGTGCAGGACTTGAAGCACATGGCCTGAACCCAAATGCAGTGAAAGCAATGAATGAGGTTGGAATCGATATCTCGAACCAAACCTCGGATACGATTGATCCGGATATCTTAAACAACGCTGATTTTGTTGTGACACTTTGCGGACATGCCGCAGACCACTGCCCGACTACTCCGCCTCATTTGAGACGTGAGCACTGGGGATTTGATGATCCGGCGAAAGCGGAAGGTACTCCAGAAGAAAAATGGAAAGTCTTCCAAACCGTCCGTGATCAGATTGGTGCAAGAATAAAGGAATTTGCTGAAACGGGAAAATAAATATAGCTTAAAACAAAATAGCCAGCTCACAAGTTTTTTCGTGTGAACTGGCTTTACTTATTGATCAGGGAGGTTTTTTAAAATGGCTGATATTACTATTTATGATCCTGCCATGTGCTGCAGCACGGGGGTTTGCGGTCCCGGTGTGGATCCTGAGCTTACAAGAATCGCTTCAGCTCTTCATAAGCTGGAAACCAAAGGAATTGCAGTGAAACGTTATAATCTTGCTAACGACCCCGCAGCATTTATCGAGAACGATGAAGTGAAAAAACTGCTTCACTCTAAAGGAGCCGATGCTCTTCCCTTCGTTTTTATTAATGGAAATTTTGCTGCTGCCGGCGGCTATCCTGCCAATGAAGAGCTGGCAGAACATTTTTCTCTTGAAACCGGAGATCTGGAACAAAAGAAACCCAAACTCACTATTGACTTAAAATCGATTTGACGAAATGGAGGTGCGATTATGTTTGAACGATTTGATCCAATTTCTGCATCATTAACTCCTTTTTTATTTTTCACTGGAAAAGGAGGGGTCGGAAAAACGTCAACCGCCTGTGCTACTGCCATTTCTCTTGCCGATCAGGGGAAAAAAATTCTGCTTGTAAGCACTGACCCTGCTTCTAATTTACAGGATGTACTGGAAATTGAAGTCGGCCGTGAGCCGACAGATGTTCCGGCAGTAAATGGACTGGATGCCTGCAATATTGATCCGGAGGAGGCGGCCAGAATCTACCGGGAATCAGTCATCGCGCCGTATCGAGGTGTTCTTCCTGATGATGCTGTTTCATCCATGGAAGAGCAATTATCGGGTGCATGCACGGTAGAAATTGCCGCATTTGATGAATTCACCTCCCTGCTTGTGGATCCAGTCATCACATCTAATTATGACCATATTTTGTTTGATACAGCGCCAACCGGTCATACCCTTCGTCTGCTTCAGCTGCCAACAGCATGGAGTTCATTTCTTGATGCGAGCACACATGGCGCAACTTGTTTAGGACCGTTGTCGGGTCTGCAGGAAAAAAAGGCTGCCTACAGCAAAAGCATGGATTCCCTGGCAGATCCGAATCAAACACAGCTTATACTCGTTACACGCCCTGACTTGTCTGCGATAAATGAAGCGAACAGAGCAGCAAAAGAACTGATGGAGATTGGAATGACCAACCAGCACCTGATCGTTAATGGCTGGCTGGATGACCTTCAGACAAATGATTCTGTTGCCCTGGCCTTTTATGAACGGCAGCGCAAAGCAGCTGGTGCTATAAACAGCACCGATGCGGCAGTCTATAAGCTTCCTTTTGTTGCGCATTCCCTCACCGGCGCAGACTCTTTGCGGGACTGGTTCTCTCTAAATAAGAGTCAGCCGCCTGTTGAAGATACTAACAAAAAAGAGACCATCGGGGATTTAAATACGTTAGATGACTATGTGGAGTCCATTATCAACAATCATCAACGCGTCTTGATGATGATGGGAAAAGGCGGAGTCGGCAAAACCTCAATGGCAGCTGCTGTTGCTTCCAAACTAGCTCAAAGGGGATATTCGGTTCATTTAACGACAACCGATCCTGCTGACCATATTACGGGGATGGTGCACGAAGACTCTCCTTACCTGCATATAAGCAGCATTGATCCAAAAAAAGAAATTGCCCGCTATACCGAACAGGTTTTAGCAGAAGCCGCCTCTTTATCTCAATCAGAACGGGATTATCTGGAAGAAGATTTGCGTTCTCCATGCACTGAAGAAATAGCGGTTTTTCAAGCATTTGCTTCAATCGTTTCCCAAACACGTCACGACTTTATCGTCATTGACACTGCACCAACCGGCCATACACTGCTGTTGCTGGATGCGGCACAATCCTATCATAAAGAAGTTGAGCGCATGACAGCGCAAGAAACACCCGACAGCATCAAACAGCTGCTCCCAACTTTACGTGATCCGCTCAAGACCAGTATCGCGATTGTGACTTTAGCGGAGGCAACTCCCGTATTGGAAGCTTCGCGCTTGCAAACGGATCTCATAAGGGCAGGCATTAGTCCCTCCTGGTGGCTGATTAATCAATCACTATTAGCTGCCCAGTCCAAAGAACCGATCTTAATGAGCAGAGCAGAAGCAGAAAAAAACTGGATCCATAAAGTGAAAAAGGAATTTGCAAAAAACACGGCGTTAATTCCCTGGCAGAATTAACCCCCTATCGTTTCACTTACAAAATAAAAGGGGTGTTTAGATGAGTAACAATTATCAATCATTAATCGATCACCGCATTTGGATCGGTGGCGCAGCAGACGTTGAAGCAGTAAACACAAAAGAAACAATTGACGTGGTTTATGATCTGCGCTCAGAAAACAAAGAGCACCATCCTGCCCCAAACCGCATTCACCTGCCGATTGTGGACGACGAGAGCCACCAGGACGAGTCCGTGAAACAGGCGATAAAAACGGTTAAGAATGCAGTTGATGAAGGAAAGAAAGTCTATTTTCATTGCAGCGGCGGAAAAAACAGAACCGGTACCCTTGCGACTGCACTGCTGTTAGAATATGAGAAAGCCTCATCAATTGAAGAGGCTGAAAAATTAGCGAAGTCCATACGCCCAGAGATTGCGCCAAAAAGTGAAATGATGGACGTATTAAAACGTCTTTATCCAACTAAAGCATAAAGGAGCCGATTCTTATGATTATTACCGATGTTGCCCGCGATGCATTTCGCGATTTATTTGACCAGCACGATGCAAACAATGTGCGTGTGTTCTTTGCCGGACAAGGATGCGGAGCACCTCAGCTCGGGCTTGCACTTGATTCCCCTGAGGAAAATGATGTGATGCAAACCGTCAATACGATCTCTGTAGCCATCGACCCTCAAATCCTCATACTGGCGGAAAATATCACACTCGATGTCCAGGATACCCCCCAAGGCCGCGGTATCGTTATGATGGGCCTGCCTGATAGTGATTGCTGTTAATCGATAAAAAAGCCCGTTTTAGCAGACGGGCTTTTTTTATGGGAAGAATTGCGCTTGTATTTGAGTGCCGGGTGGTGAGTGAGCGGGATGCGATGAGGTGAGGCAGGGCAAGGCGGGGCGGAGGAGTTTTATCGGTCAACTTTTTCTGTTTATCGATCATGTTTCTTCTTTTATCGCACATGATCCTGAAGATATCATTCATGTTTGAAGATATATCTAACTTCTTTGATTGTTAAAGTGTTTTATCGATCATGACTATGATTATATCGATCACTTCCCCCTGTTTATCGATCATGATTCCAGTTATATCGGTCAGCCGCCCCCTCGAAGCATTCATCCTTCCCCCTATCGCTCTTATTATCCACCGATATCAGTCATGCTTACCCATGTTTCGAATGCTATCTTCATAAATCTGGACATTTTAGAATTGGCGGGGCTTCAAAAAAGTTTGTTATTGATCCGCATAGGATGGTCAGGCATAGCTAACATGAAGATAAACGCCCTTCTCCGTTACGAGAAAGGGCGTTTTCCGTTTTATCTTTTTTCTTTATCCTTTTCTTCAACAATCTTAATCTTGCAGCAATCATCTTTTTTTTCCTTTTTAAAAACTTTTATTATTTTCTTAAGCATTACCTGCACCCCCTTTTAAAGTAAATAGAAAATAAACCCTGATAATGTGGCCATTGACAGCACAGATGCAATAAAGACAATGACGAGCTGCATTTGAAATATTGATTTTAGTAATACCACCTCAGGGAGGCTTGCTCCTGCTGAGCTGATTAGTAAAGCCATAATCGGCCCCAACGCCATTCCTTTTACTAACAGCACCTGAGATATCGGAATCATACTGGAAAGCCTGATGTACAAAGGAATTCCTATCACAGCCGCTACAGGAATTAACCACCAGGCATCATGCCCGAAATACGCAGCAATCATCTCAGTTGGCACAAGACCATGAATACCAGCTCCAATTGCCGCACCAATTAATAAATAGGGCAAAACCGATTTCATTAGCTTTTTAGTTTCAAGCCATGCCCCTTTCAGATTCCATGCTTCTTTTACATGCTGATTGAACCCTTCCATCATTACTTTTTTCACATAACGCTCAAAACCCAATTTTTCAAGAGAAAAACCAATTAAGATAGAAAAAACAGACGTAACAGCCATATAAATGAATGTCACTTTCCACCCTAGAATAACGCCCATAATGGTCAAGATCGTTGGATCAAGTAAGGGCGAAGCAAACAGGAATACCATCGTTAATCCAAATGGGACTTTATTTTTCAGCATGTTTACAACGACCGGAATCGTCGAACAGGAACAAAAAGGAGTAATAAAAGCAAACAGAACTGCGATTGTTCCCCCTTTTATTGAGGAACTAGTCCTTAAATAGTGTTCAATCCGCTCATAAGGAATCCAGGATTGTAAGGCATTGATGGCCAACGAAATGACAACAAATAGTACAGTAAGCTCCAGTACAATCCATAAAAATGTTTGAAGAAACGCCAACTGTATTCTCTCCTTTCTAATACATCAAAAAAATTTGATGTATAACCTAAAATAAATGCTGTCAGCATTTATCCTCATTCCTAAACAAGCAGCATAATTCCGGGGAGAGAATTTGGTTCAATTCAACATCATTAATGGAATAATAGTTCCATGTCCCCTTTTTCTCTACCTTGACAAAGCCTGCACCCAAAAGCTGTTTTAAATGATAGGACAATTTTGACTGCGGCATATCAATAACCTCTGCTAAATCACAGACACAAACAGACTGGTGTTTTTGGACCAGATGCAGGATATGGAGTCTTTTCTCATCTGCCAATGCTTTAAATTTTTTTTCAAATTGCTGAAATGTTGAGGGTATTGGCTTTAGATCCATTGTTTCCTTCATTAGTTCCCACTCCTTCTATACATCAATTTTTTTTGATATATAAAGTATATGCTAAAGCGGTTATAACCGTCAACTGCTACATCAATTTTTTTTGATTTAAATTCATGACAGTTAGGATGACTATTCCATTCGAAAAACGGGTACTGTTTACTATCTCAATATCGAGAATTAAAACTATAGGAGGAAACTTAAAATGGGACATTATGTTGAAGTAGAAAAAGATATAAACCTTTTCGTGGAAGACATCGGACAAGGACAGCCCATAATCTTTATTCACGGCTGGCCGGTTAATCATAAAATGTTTGAATATCAAATGAATGAACTGCCAAAGCATGGCTATCGTTTTATTGGAATTGATCTGAGGGGATACGGAAAATCAGACCGCCCTTGGACGGGTTATGATTATGACCGGCATGCAGATGATATTCGTGCAGTTATAGACTATTTACAGCTTGAAAATGCTGTTCTTGCCGGATTTTCAATGGGAGGACCCATTTCCATTCGCTATATGGCTCGTCACGAGGCTTTTCAAATCAGCAAACTGATTTTGCTGGCACCGGCAGCACCTAAATTTACAAAATCAGATGATTATGAACTGGGTATTGAAGCGGTGGAAGTGGATGATATGATGGCAAGCATACAAAAAGACCGTCCAGCTTTCTTAACCGGTTTTGGCGAAAAGTTCTTTCATCAGGAGCCTTCTGAACCGTTCAGAAAATGGTTTGGCTCACTTGGATTAGAGGCATCGGCACACGGAACGATCCATTCCGCTAAAGCATTGCGCGATGAGGACAGCCGCCCTGATCTTGCGGCAATTGATGTTCCTACCCTCATCCTTCATGGTAAATTTGATGATATTTGCCCCTACACATTTGCACCTCTCCTGGCCGAGGATATTACCAATGCAGAAGTGATCGCTTTTGAAAACAGCGGACATGGGTTAGTCTTTGAAGAAAAAGAAAAAGTGAATAGTGAAATTCTCAGCTTTTTGAGCTGAATGAAAAACGATCTCCCTAATAAAGGAGATCGTTTTTTTAATAGTGGAGGACAGGAATAAATCCCTGCTTATGAAGCTCCTGCTGCAGGAATTTTGCCAGTTCCAGCATGCCGTATATGCCATTTTCCGCTTCAGCTTCAGCATTATAATTCGTATTTGTATTAATGTCGTACGTATAAATGGTTCCGTTCACATCACGGATGCACTCAATCCCAGCTACCGCAATTTCGTTGTCAGACAGGAAGGATTCGTATTTAGCAATGAGCGGATTCTCAACATTCTCGACTACCTGGAATTTAGGTTTTTCTTCTGCTGCTTCTCCAGCCGGACAGTGAAGATCTCCAATTTGGCAGGCATCTGCAGGACAAAGTTCAAAGCCTTCTGATGTATCTACTCTAACCGCATAGACAAACTTGCCGCCTACGAACTCACACCGCGTAATATAAGGTTCAGGTGCTTGAATGTATTGCTGGATTAGCGTGATCCCGTCAATCGGAAGTTCAAAGTCTTCACTATACACATATTGCTTTAAGGCTTCAATCGAATGAAATAATTGGACGCCCAGCCCTTTTCCTGCACGATTATGCTTGGTGATAAATGATGTTTCCCCAAGCTTCTCAGCAGCCTCAATAATTTGTTTTTGCCCGACAGCAGCAATCGTTTTGGGCGTTTTTATCCCGCAGGCATCGAGCGCCATGTATTGATTGACCTTGCTGACTTCTAAACCCAGCGCCTTTGAGCCATTAAATACTTTTCTGCCATGTCTTTCAAGCCATGCCAATACAGATTGGGTTAATTCAGGTGCATAGCGATGGCCTCTCGTATGAGAAGATGCACTCATGCGGCTGTAAAAAACACCTTCAGGCGGCTCCTCCGTCAAATCAACAATTCCTTCATCTAAATGCCAAGCCTCATATGGCACGTTTAATTCATCTAAACGTCTTGTCAAATGAATGGTCCAATCGTCATTTTCATGCAATATATATACTTTACTCATTATCCTTACACCCTTCCATTACAGTGGTTCGGTTGTTCACTGGTTTACTTGCCATTACGTTTTGCTTCCACCAGCGGCATTACCTGCTGTGAAAAACGTTCCATTTCCTCCAGTTGAGGTGAAAATTGAAGCAAAAGCAAATTGAGACCTGCCTTTTCAAATTCAATGATGCGTTCCGCAATCTGTTCAGGTGTTCCGATTAAGTTGGGACGCAGGCCACGATTTGAAACAGAATAATCCATCAGCTCCACCTGCTGTTCAAGCTGTGACTTGCTGATAAAGTCATCGTATCCCGCATATGCGCTTAATTCTTTAACGTCGGTAATTCGTGCCAGTTCAGCCTGCACTTCTTCCTCTGTATCACGGCAGACAATATAAGCTGCCATTCCAAAGGATTGGAACCCGGCTTTCCCTGCCTTTGCACGGCGTTTTTTCATATCATCTATTTTAAGCTCAATTTCCTCAAGAGTTCCGCCGTGCATAACATAGGCGTCACAATGGTCAACGATTGTTTCTTTCCCTCTTGGGCTTTCACCTCCAGCATACAGAATAGGGTTAGGGCGCTGCACCGGCTTTGGCTCCAGCCTTGTGCCCTCTAAATCATAAAATTTCCCTTTAAAGCTGAAGGTGTCTTCGGTCCAAAGACCTTTCATCACCTGGAGAAATTCTTCTGTACGGTCATATCGTTCATCATGCTCGGTGAAAGCACCTCCGTATTGCCTGGCTTCTTCCGCCCACCATGCAGAAACGACATTCAGTGTAAACCGGCCATTGGAGATCTGGTCGATGTTTGCCGCCATTTTTGCGGCAACCGCCGGATTATGAAATCCCGGGCGAATCGCTGTCATGATTTCTATGTTTTCTGTCACAGCTGCAAGACCTGCTGCAGTGGACCATGCTTCAAGCGAATCCCGCTCTGGTCCTTTTATATCATTCAAGTAAAGTTCGGCGATTAATGTGGTATCATACCCCCATTTTTCAGCAGCCTGCACAACTTTTTTTGCATAATCAAATGTTGGCGGCATATGTTCTTCTTCAACATTGCGAAGCCATCCACCAAAAATCGGCAGCCAAAAACCATACTTCATTTTCACACACTCTCCCTTTTCCATTTGAATTACTTTCTGCCGCCCTGTTTATAGTAGAAACTAAAAAAACTTCTCCTTAGACAGAAGAAGTTTCGCGCTATGCTTCTGTCTTATCTTCCAGGATTTTTCTCCTGTTGGATGTAGCACCTTTCTGAAAAACTTCAGCGGTTGCCGGGCTTCATAGGGCCAATCCCTCCACCTCTCTTGATAAGAGCGTATTCACTTTATTTTGTTAATCCTATAACACCACTCGGTTATACGTCAAGCAGACAACCTGCTCTTAAACTGTTCTATTATTATTTTATTCCAAATTATCTTACTATGTTCACATTTCTTTATTGGCAAAAAAAACGACTGCACTAGGCAGTCGCTGTACATTATTTAATTAGATTTTTCAGTTTCACCTTTTACTTCCTGTCCTTCTACCATACGTTTTTCGATCTTTACTTTGGTAATTTTATTTTTTTCCATCTCCATGATACTAAACCTAAGATGCTGGTAATCGAATTCTTCGCCTTCTTCAGGAAGATGGCCGAATTCTTTCAGAACAAATCCTGCTAAAACATCCTGTTCTTCCGGCAGCTTTAATTTAAATACATCATTCAGCCTGTGAATAGCCAGTTTTCCGTGACAGATAATATGTTTGTCTGTCAGTTCATCAATCCAGACTTCCTCTTCATCGTCGTTTTCATCTGATATTTCCTGACCGATCATCGCTTCAATGATATCTTCATGCGTAATAATGCCAAGCGTGCCGCCATATTCATCAAGCACAATAGCAAAATGCTTCTTTGCTTGCAGCATGCGCTTAAATATACGTTCGATAGAGGTTGATTCCACAGTAAATAAAGGATCATCGTCTATAAACTCACTGAAGGGGCGTTCCGGGTTCATCGACCATTCGATCACCTGCTTGGAATGAAAGACTCCGACGATATTATCCATATTTTCTTTATATACAGGATATCGGGTATATGGATTATCCACTACATGGTTCCTTGCTTCCTCATACGTAAATTCCACAGGCATGCCTACGATATCCACACGGGGCGTTTTCATTGCATCCCCTACATCTTTATGCTGGAAATCAAGCACGCCTTTAATTCGAAGTGATTCATCATTTAAGAAGGTTCCTTCTGTTGAAGCAATATCAACCATGGTACGCAGTTCCTCTTTCGTAATGGTTGCTTCTTTTATATGTCCCTTCGATAAAATACGTATCACGATATTTGTCAGACGCGAAAGTAAGAAAGTAATAGGACTTAAGATGACCATTAACAGCCGAATAGCAGGGGCTACAATAAACGCAACACGGTCAGCAAAAGTAGCTGCAATCGTTTTTGGAATGACTTCCGCAAATACAATGATGGCTACTGTTAAAATACCGGTTGCAATTCCGACATTGAATCCATAGTTTAAGGCAACAATCGTTACCAGTGTCGGCATCATAATATTGGCAATATTATTGCCGATCAGAATAGTGGTAATCATTTTGTCCGGCTTTGCCACTGTAGTTAATAGTTTTTCTGCAGCGACGTCTCCTTTTTCAGCACGGGTTTGCACCTTCATTTTATTCACTGCTGTTAGAGCGGTTTCACTTCCTGAAAGAAAAAATGATACAAAAAGCAAAAAAGCTATGGCTATAAATTCCAACTATATTCCTCCTGATAATAATTACGTTTTTGATTATGAATAGCGTATACTAAATGGCGTATAAATTCCACTTGTACATTTTGAAATCTTAGTCTTTTTCTATGTACTTTATAATTTTAAACATAAATGATGATAATTAGACAGGTTTTATTGGAGGTTATTGCTTAAGAAGGGTTGTAGAGGTAAAGTTAAGAAGAATGAATTGGTTGATTGATTTTACGAGAGTGAGCACTTACATAATACCTAAAACAACGAAAGCCCTACCTCTCTTTCGTCCTTACGGCTCCTCGACCGTGCCAGTGTGAATCAGACATTACTATCTGTATGGAATCGCCATACTTACAGTTATCTGGATATTTTTGGTCTGAAAGGGTTCATGCAACGTGAACCGATAAGAAGTAAAACATGGAAGGATCCTTTGATACGCAGAAAATAGTGGTATGCTGTGTTCATGCGTGTTTACATGATGGCACTTTCCTGAGGGTTATTGCCTATTGTCGGTGTCAAACGATTTTTTACTGCTCAGTAATCTCGCATTTTGAAGCGAGTCATTCAGGCCTTATAAGTCCAGACCTTTATATAAATTTTCTTTGGGCAGCTGGTGAGGACAGCTGCACTTTCTCGTCACTCTCGTAAAACAATCAACCATCATCATATATCATTTGTGTTCTGCTGTCAATATTTTAATAGAAGGAGACATGATCAATGAACAGTAATCTGGAAAACTATTTCACGAGTAACCGTAAAAAGCATTTAGCACAACTAACAGAATGGCTGTCGATTCCAAGCGTAAGCTCCTTATCTGAGCATAAGGAAGACACATTAAAAGGGGCTGAGTGGGTTACGCGCTCACTTGAAGAGATCGGCATGGAAAACATTCAGCTCTATCCAACAGATGGTCATCCGGTCGTTTATGCAGAGTGGCTGCACGCCAAAGATAAACCAACTGTCTTAATCTACGGACATTATGATGTTCAGCCCGTTGATCCGCTTCACCTCTGGGAAACTCCTCCCTTTGAACCTGCTATTCGTGATAATAAAATTTATGCGCGCGGAGCAACAGATGATAAAGGACAAACATTTATGCATTTAAAAGCCATTGAGGCCATCATGGAAACGCAGGGTGAGCTGCCTGTAAACATTAAATTTTTAATCGAGGGTGAAGAAGAAATTGGCAGTGTGAACCTCCCGGCGTTTGTTGAACAACATCAGGAGCTCCTCTCCTCGGATGTCATTGTCATTTCAGATACAGGAATGCAGGAAAAAGGAAGACCTGCTATCTGCTACGGACTGCGCGGATTGGCAGGGATTCAAATTAATTTAAAAGGCGCAAAGGGAGATCTTCACTCAGGGCTGTATGGGGGCGCTGTACAAAACGCGCTGCATGCACTCGTTACTCTATTGGATTCTTTCAGAGACGAAAACGGTGTTATACAGGTTGACCGGTTTTATGACAAAGTGGAAGGTTTGACGGAAGAAGAAAAAGCTGCTTATGAGGAGCTTCATTTTTCCGATGAGGCATTAAAAGAAGAGCTTGCAGTAAATGAATTATTCGGTGAACACGGCCATACCACCCTTGAGCGTATGTGGGTCCGCCCAACTCTTGAAATTAACGGTTTGTGGGGCGGGTTTCAGGGAGAAGGCATAAAAACAGTCCTGCCTAATGAGGCTCACGCTAAGATCACATGCCGTCTCGTTCCTAATCAGGACCCTGATGAAATAGTGGAGCTGCTGACCAGACATGTGAACGCCCATACACCACCAGGCGTAACGGCTACCGTTACACCCTTTGATAAGGGAGCACCTTATGTAACCCCATACGACCACCCTGCAATACAGGCGGCCGGGCGCTCTTATGAAAAGGTATACGGCGTTCCAACACAGTTTATTCGAGGCGGCGGGTCCATCCCGATCGTAGCAGTATTTGATCAAATATTACAGAAACCAATTGTGCTGATGGGATTTGGACTTCCAGGTGAAAACTTCCACGCTCCAAATGAGCATTTCCATCTTGAAAATTTTGACCAGGGTCTTCGCGTCATTGCTGATTACTTCAATGAACTGGCTTCTGCTTTAAAATATTAGGCACTGCGCCGTCCCTGCGGAAACCGTCCGCCAAAAAGCGCAGTGAACCGGTAAAAAAGGCTGAGACATTTGTCCCAGCCTTTTTAATAACAAACATTATCATAAACCTTGTAATGAGATTATATATCAACTGTATCAAACCAGCTGCTCTTATGTTTCCATCAGCCGGCTGCTGGCAATCAGTCTGTAGAGCGTACTGACAGGTTTATTTTGCTCCTCCCACTCCATTGTGATGATAGTTGGTATTTCATACATTTTTTCCATTCGAATCATTAGATCTGCATATAAATCATCTAATTGTTCATGGGGAAATACTTTTGAACGAAGAGCTTCCCATTCATTCATAATGGTTTCAATTGACATTCTTACAGTTTCCTTTCTTCGTGCCCGCAAGGCGAGCCTTCCTAGTACATTTCAATGCACCCTAGAAACTATTCCCGCATAACAATCAATTTAAAACCACAGAAAGCATATTTACCTCCATCCTTTTTTCAGCGTAAGGATGAAAGCTCCAGCACATCGCCCCAGGTTGTTCTCCCCCGTTCTTTGGCCCGTTGGAATAACTCACACAAAAGGTAGGCAGCTGTCAATGCATCCCCTGTCGCACTGTGCCGTTCGTACATTCTTGTTTCGAATACACTGGCGTAATAGGCCAGGTCCTTCATTTCCCAAGTGGGCACTAAAAACGCCAGCAAATCCAGGGTATCAATGGCTGCAGGTGGAGGAAATTTGAAGTCAGCCCTTCTCAGTTCATGTTTCAGGACGAGAAGATCAAAGGAAATATAATGACCTGCAAGCCCATTCGCACCAAACTGTCTGCCAAATGCAAATAACTCTTCAATAGCCTCCAATGCATTAGGTGCATGAACAACCTGTTCGTTTCGGATCGAGGTTAAAGAAGTAATCTCCTCTGGAATATCTCTGCAGGGGTTGACATATGATTGGAAAATTTCTTTTTCTTTCACTTGAAGATTGCATATAGGTACAGCTCCAACCTCAATCAGCCGGTCATCCTTCCCGACCGCAAAACCAGTAGTCTCGGTATCTACTACAAGCAGATTGATTTGATCAAGCGGTGTTGAAAGAGGGATTTCACTGTTTATTTGACTTTGAAATGTTTTTTTGGACCAGATCGCCATCGATAAACTCCTCTCCTAAACCCCTAGTTCTCTTAGTACAATAAGCTGGAATTCCCGCAGCACGGTCAGCGCTCTGGACAGCAGCGCTTTTTCTCTTGATGATATATCGTCAATGATTACCCGGGAGGTTCCATCCTTCTGCTTTTGCTGGAGATTTATAGATAAGATGAAGTCCAGGCTCTCTTTTACTTCTTCCATCATGTCTGTTATCTGGTTTTGCTCATGTAATCTGTCCAACCGGTCATTGGTTGAGCCCTCCACAATCTGGTGCTGCAGTCCCTTTAATTGAAGGGTATGATGGAATGGAAACAGCACTCTTTTTTTTAAGTCAATTTCCTTGCCATCACGCATTATAAATGACCGAATTCGGTGATCTAACGAGGGAATAAGGGTATTTCTTAGCTCTTTTCCCATTTGAACGAGCAAAACCCCAGACCATTTTAACTCTTCCTGAATGCCACCGATAAACGACTGATGTAAAGAGTTGGGACCATAGACAAGTCTCATCGCAAAAAAATTATAGGAGTAAAGAATATTCTGCGGGGTAGAACGGGTGGCGAAACGCCGAATACGCGGCTGCCATTCTTCAACTGATCCTCTCCATAATGGATTGCTGGCCATCATATCTCCATCACAGCGTGTAAACCCCAAGGCTTCAAGCAAATCAACTATTTTATTGCTTAAATCTTCAAAGTAAACCTTACTGAGATTACTGGATTCTTTGTAAACGAGAAAATGATCCTGATCGGTAATCGACAATTGTTCCCCACGGCCGCCGCTGCCCATTTGATAGAATGCAAACTCGCATGGAGCACGCTGTCCATTTTCTTCGAACAAGAGCTGCTGTGCCAGATTGATAACATTCGTAACGACCTGGTCAAACAGAGGGGTCATTGTCGCCATTAACAGCCTCACACTTTCCCTGTCCTCAATAAGCTGATCCGATACTCGTTTTAATTGGTCCGATATTTCCTCCGCAGTACCCTCTGACAGCAGGTCAATTTGTTTCATTACCTGCTGGATCGAACGGTGACGCTGTTTTAATACATCTGATAAAGTAAGCATTCCAACGGGCATTTCCTGATCATCGACGACGACTATATGCCTTAAATCAGGATGCTGCTGAAACAGGCTTAACGCATCGTAATAGTAATCAGACCGATGCAGCACAGTACCCGGATGGTCCGCCAAGGTGACAAGAGCGTCAGATAGCGGCTTATTGTCTGCCATTGCTTTTATTACATCTCTCATGGAGATTACGACTGGTGTATTGGAGGCGTCCAGACAAACCGCAGCACTTAGGCGGTTTTGTGCCATAAACTGAATCCCGTCCTGTATTGAACAGGTGTCGGGGAGAGTCAGCAGCGGAGCAGACATCATATCCTGCACCCTTTTAAACACCTGCTTTTGATTTTCCATCCAGCCCGATTGCTGCAGCTGCTCCGTTAAAGATTGATAGACCTCTTTTAATCGAAAAATGACCTTTTCAAGAAAATAGGATTGGACTTCTTTTACCTCCCAAATTTCCTGCAGCACAGCATATGGAATAAACAATCCAAGCGTTGTTTCCAACGCTTGGATCTCTACTGTGTTTGTCTGCTCTTCAGAAGGCTGTAGCATTGTGCTCAAACTACCCAGCCCCACAATTTCACCAGGACCGACGAGTTCCAGTACTTCTCTTTCATTTCTATAGCCTGATGCGTAAACCTCCGCCAGGCCGGAGGTAATGAGCAGAATGCCTTCTCTTTTCTTTTTGGAATGAGCGATAATAGCCCGTTTATCATACTGTCGTTCTTCACAGCGTTCATAGATCTTTTCAAAGTCGCTGTCGCTTTTGCCAGAAAACAATGGTGTTTTCCTGGTGATTTGTTTTATTGTTTCTCCGTCATTTGGTTGGCGGAACGTCTTCTCCGTCATCCAGCCACACCTCTCCATCCCGATATGTCATTTGCTCAGGATAACGCAAATCTTGTACTTCCTCTTGAATTTTTTTAGATGGCGGCTTAGTCGCTAAAGAGACAATAATATTTGTTAAGATCGCTGCGAAAGCTCCGAAAACACCCGCTCCCGTATCGATAATTCCCAAAATAGTAAATCCGCCGTATTTGGCAGCAAAAATGTAACCAAGCGTTACACTTAATCCTACTACAAGACCTGATATAACCCCGGCTGCATTGGATCGTTTCCACCATACCCCAAGCAATAAAGCCGGGAAGAATGAACCTGAAGCCAAAGCAAATGCCCAGGCAACAATCTGGGTAATCGCACCCGGAGGATTTAAGGCAATTACTCCTGCTGCTAATGAAGCAATTACAATTGACCAGCGCCCAACGGATAAACGTTTTTTATCTGTTGCGTTCGGATTGATTGAACGGTAATAAATATCATGAGAAAGCGAAGCAGAAATGGCGATCATTAATCCTCCTGCTGTTGAAAGTGCAGCTGCCATTGCTCCTGCAGCCATTAATCCGATTACAAAAACCCCCAGGTTCGCTATTTCCGGAGTGGCCATTACCACAATGTCATTGGCAATTTGAAGCTCTGTCCATTGCAATACCCCGTCTCCATTTGTATCAGCCACCTGAAGCATTCCAGTATCGATCCAGGAGTTTGTCCAGGCGGGAAGTGCATCAATAGGAGAATTGGCAACCTGAGTCATTAAAATAAACCGTGAAAAGGCAGCATAGGCAGGAGCAGACAAATAAAGCAGGCCGATAAAAAGAATTGCCCATGCTCCGCTCCAGCGAGCTGCTTTCATAGTGGAAACCGTATAAAACCGAACAATAACATGAGGCAGTCCTGCCGTTCCGGCCATCAGGGTAAACATCAGCGCTAAAAACTGCCACTTCGTTCCTTCGGTGAAGGGCACGATATACTCCGATATTCCCAATTCCTGATCAAGAACCCTCATTTCCTCCAGAACATTTCCGTAGGAGATCCAGGGAAGCGGATTACCTTGCAATTGAAGGGACATAAAAATAACCGGAACCAGATAGGCTGTGATCAATACGATATACTGGGCTACCTGCGTCCAGGTGATTCCTTTCATCCCTCCAAGAGCAGCATAAAATGCGATTAACCCTGCTCCAATAATCGTCCCGATCCGATAGTCCACTTCCAGCAGACGGCCTATTACGACGCCTGAACCAGACATTTGCCCTATGGAATAAGTGAAACTGATAATGATCGTAGCAAAAGCAGCTATCAACCTTGCAGCGTTGCTTCCATACCGGTCCCCTATAAATTCAGGAACTGTATATCGTCCGTATTTACGAAGCTGCGGAGCAAGAAGGAAAGTCAGCAAAAGATATCCTCCTGTCCACCCCATAATATAACCAAGGCCGTCATAGCCCATGATCATAACCGTTCCTGCCATTCCAATGAATGAAGCCGCACTCATCCAGTCCGCTCCAATGGCCATACCATTATAAATAGGCGGCACACCGCGGCCAGCCACATAAAAGTCCGAAGTTTCCTTTGCTTGGTTGTAAATAGCAATTCCTATGTATAATCCAAATGTCGCTAAGATAAATGCCAGAGACACAATAAACTGTGTATCCATCGTATTCCCCCTTAGTCATGCGTACTTTTAATCTCTATTCCTTATATTCTAGTGATCGATCGTTTTGCCCGAACCAATGGATTCATTGCGCGCATCGTCAATTCCGTATTTTTTATCAATCCGGTCGCTTACGATGGCATTAACAAAAAGCAGGATAATAAATGTCAGCACTGCCCCCTGCGCGCCCATATAATAGTGAAGAGGAAATCCATTAAACGTAAAGTCCGAGAGAGGTTCAGCAAACAAAACAACACCAAACGATACGGCAAAACCAATGATCAGATAAATAATAATTAACGTTGTCCTGGTGCGAAAATAGGAATCAGCTACTTTTTTATCAATCTTCTTCATTTCCTTTTCTCCCCTTTCCCTGCTAGCCTTTTAAGTCAAAAATAAATGTTATTGTATCCCATAATGGCAGCGGCACTTTTATAATCTCGATCAGCATGAATACCGCAATGGCGAGCAACGGAAGTGCAAACAGCCTCTTTCGCTGCAGCTTCAATCCCAGAAACACGGAAAAAATGGTAATAAACACAAAAATCCATACCAGCAAGTCTCTTCCTCCTTCCTCCAATTGAAAGCGTTATCATAAATAATCAATAAAAGAATGAAAATTCGATCTTTTTCTATTATTTCTTTAACTATACAATACTGTCAAGGAATTCACATATCGAAATGGGGCTGTTTTTTCTTTCAATCAAGACAAAAATTCTCTGCATCAGCTTGCAGTGGACAGGCATATTTTTCATTAGAATCTCTTCAATTCAACGTTTAACCTCAGTTCAGGTACTGAAAAAATTTCATCGATTAAAATAACTTATCCAACTGCCAACTCCTGATTTATTTTTTACAAATGTATAATTATTAATTATTTTCTATTTAAATGTCGTTTCTTCGTCACCACCTCGCCTTTATTTCCCCAAATACAGTAATTACAAGTAATATAACAGGACCGGTAATTTGCCATCCCTTCTCCATCTGGATGATTCACCCATCCCAAACACCCCTCATATAGTAAAGTAATTGCTAATAAGGGGTGTGTGTTTATGAATGGTCAACAACAGCCAGTTCAGTTAACAAGTGTATATGATCCATATGTTTATCAAACATTGACTTCTGTTATCGGGAAAAACATTGTGGTACAAACAACCCGCAACTCGCTTCAGGGTACTCTTGCAAACGTGCTGCCTGATCATATTGTCGTCGAAATCAATCAGACACCTTTCTTTATAAGAACGCAGGAAATTATCTGGGTCTCCCCTTCTTAAAAAAATCCTCCCTCATATCCACTGCTATGGAAACATACACATAGCAGGAGGACTATGCAGAGGGGGAATTTTATGTTTAAGCGTGTCAACAGGCTGGCTATTGAGCTGCCTATTCCAGAATATGGTGATGCGAATGCCGCAGCTGCAGTTCAGGAGCTTTTAGGCGGAAAATTCGGTGAGATGTCCACTCTCAATAACTATATGTACCAGTCATTTAATTTTCGGCAAAAAGGAAAACTAAAACCTTTTTATGATCTGGTGGCAAGTATAACAGCTGAGGAATTCGGTCACGTTGAGCTTGTCAGTAATACCATAAATATATTGCAAAGAGGGACCTCCTTTACTGCTGAACCCGATCTTACCCCGCTTCAAAACGGCAAAGATGTAAGGAATACATATTCCTTAATCGCCACAGCTCAAACCTCGCTTGCCGGTGATTCAATGGGGAATCCATGGAGAGGGGATTATGTATTCTCGAGCGGAAATTTAGTGCTGGATCTTCTTCATAACTTCTTTCTTGAAGTTGGCGCCAGAACACACAAAATGCGTGTTTATGAAATGACGGACCATCCTACAGCGCGTGAAATGATCGGCTATTTACTTGTCCGGGGAGGCGTTCATATCCTTGCCTATGCCAAGGCGCTGGAAATCGCGACTGGTGTTGATATGACAAAAATGCTGCCAATTCCAAGCCTTGACAACCGCGTCTTTGATCATGCGAGAAAGTATGAAGACCAGGGAGTGGGCAACGTCCTGTTTACTTGGAGTGACGGGGACTATAAAGATATTAATCAAATCTGGAAAGGAACCAACCCAAGCAACGGACAGCAGCTTATTGTTAAGGAAGGTATTCCGGAAGGAGCTCCGGTTCCTGATCTGTCTGATCTTCCTGAAGAGTTTGCGCCTGGAATTGGCAGAGATGAATTTGAACAAATTTCAAAAAGACTGCTGGCTAACATGTAGTCATCAACCTTCTCCTATTAACTGTGTTATGATTAAACAAACGTTTAATAGAGAGTAGGTTAACGCATGACGGGCCAGCAGCGAAGTGCTATCCGACCGGGGATAGAAGTTGATATTGTGTTAAAGCAGGATCAGCGATCAGGAAAATTAACAAGAGGAATCGTAAAAGATTTGCTTACGAAATCACCCAATCACCCTCACGGCATTAAGGTCCGATTGGAAGACGGCCAGGTTGGACGGGTAAAAAATATTATTAACTAAAAAGCATCCAGACCCTTCACGGGTTCTGGATGCTTTTTTGTCCTCTCCATTCCTCCGGCAGGAGCTGCTGGTACAGACTGGTTTGAAAACGGTCGTCGATCAGCAGCAGAATTCCATGATCGGTTTCAGTTCTGATCAAACGTCCCCCTGCCTGAAGCACTTTGTTGATTCCAGGGTACACATAGGCGTAATGGTAGCCATTATGTCCCTGCTGCTGAAAATATTTTTTCATTTGATCCCGTTCCGGATTCAGCTGCGGAAGCCCCACTCCGACCACAGCTACCCCGGACAGCTGATTTCCCGGCAGATCAATTCCTTCAGAAAAGACGCCTCCCATCACAGCAAACGCTACTATATTTCTTTGCTCATGTTTGAAAGAGTGCAAAAACGCCTCCCTCTCCTCCTCACTCATGTTGATGGATTGAATAAGCAGTTCATAACGGCCGGGTTCCACCTGCAGCTGAAATTCTGCTACAGCTGATTGCATATAGCGATAAGACGGGAAGAAAACAATAAAGTTCCCCTCAGCATCTTCAACCCCCTGTTTTATAGCACGCACAATCTCTTTGATGGTGTGATTCCGATCGCGGTATTTCGTAGAAATAGGATAGATTCTCACATCTATTTGCTCTTTATTGAAAGGAGAGGGGATGGCAACTCCATAATCAGTTGATTCACCACCCAGCATCTTACGCACATATTGAACAGGAGCCAGGGTGGCTGAAAAGAAAACACTTGCCCGGTAGGACTTGGTTGACTCTTTAATAAACAGCGACGGATCCATACAAATTACTTTAACGATCACATCACTGCTTCTCTTTTCTACTAAAACGTAAAACCGTTCGTCCATGGATTCAATTACATGAAGCATTCTTTGGGCTGCAAAATATAAATCAATGATAATTTCATCCGCAGCACCGTTCTTTACTTGCTCCTCAGCCTGTTCATAAAAGTGAAGCAGTGAGTCTTTCCATTCAGCAGGTATTTCCTCCAGCATGGCATATTGATGTTCTCCACACTTCTTTTTGATGTCTAAAAAGGCGCGATTTACATTTTTTGCAGCTTTTTTTAATAGCGGAGCCGTGTCTGACTTGCTTAATGCAAGAAAGGGAGCTTTTTGAATCGCTGCTGAGTACATATCCCTCGCGCGGTCAACTAAATTATGCGCTTCATCCACCAGAAGAACTGTGGAGCGTTTCTGCTCTCCAGCCAGCCGTTTTCTTGCTACTCTCGGATTAAAAACATAATTATAATCACCGATCATGGCATCGGTCAGATACGAGAGATCCATTGAATATTCAAATGGACATACCCGATGCTTTTTGGCGTATTGTTCAATAACCGGTCTGGTCATTTGCTGTTCATTTTCCATGATGTCCATAATCGCAGCATTAATCCGGTCATAATGCCCATCTGCAAATTCGCAGTATTCCTTTTGGCAGATTGTTTTTTCCTGAAAACATATTTTATCCTTCGCTGTTAATGTAACAGAGGACATATTCAGTCCATGGTCTGCCATCAGAGAAAATGCTTCTTCAGCAGTGGTGCGGGTTATGGTTTTAGCGGTGGAATAAATTAGTTGGCTGGCTTTTGCTTCACCCAGCGATTTTACCGCGGGAAACAAGGCCGAAATCGTTTTGCCTATTCCGGTCGGAGCCTGCGCAAAAAGCTTTCCTTTTTCGTTGATGGTTTGATATACTGCTCCGGCAAATTTCCGCTGGCCCTGCCGGAATTCTGCATGAGGGAACGTCAGCGATTGTATGGATTCGTTGCGTTTCACAATCAGGTTTTTAATCAGCATAGCAAAAGGTGCATACATGCGGATCATCTCTTCTATCTGACTGCGCAAGGATTCAGCCGTATAGGTCTGGATAAAACGCTGCTCTTCTTTCGTAATAGTCTGGACATAGGTCATTTGAATATCTATTTTTTCCAGCCCTTCTTTTTCGCAGACAATCCATGCGTAAACAGCTGCCTGAGCCAGATGAACAGGTGATGGCGCGTCAATATCCTGTAAAGAGCGTGAAGTGGATTTAATTTCATCTATGATGATTTGATCCTGTTTCCTTAAAAGTCCATCGCATCTTCCTTCAAGGTGAAAATGATTTCCATCTACTTCAATCTTCCTTTCCAGGAATACCTCCTTTTCATCCCCTTCTGCATAATTTTTTTGTACAGCCTGATGAATTCTTGTCCCTTCTAAAAGAGCGGTTGAACTTCCTATTCTTGCATCGATACTGCCGCTTCGATGAACGTATTCGGCAAGCCGTCTAGCCGAAATGCTGATTATGTCCGTCATGGCACCACGTCCTTGTTTTGTTCTGATTGGTTTTAGTGTACCTTTTTCGGGGTCAAAAAAGCCACTCACTTCTTTCGTGAGCGGCTTAAGGCTACTTTCTTTTCACAAATAACACTTTTAGGTAATCCCCTTCAGGAAAAGAAGGTGATACATTAAAATCTTCAGGTAATGAATACGTTTCTAAAATTTCATATTTTAATCCTTTTTCTTTAAATGCTTCATCAATAAAGCGCTGGAACTTTTTCATGGTCAGAGAAGCAGCATTCGTTGATGCCACAATAACTCCCTTGTCTTCTGTAATATCAATTGCCTGCTTCATCAAATTCTTATAATCCTTTGCCGCACTGAACGTATGTTTTTTGGAACGCGCAAAGCTTGGCGGATCCATCACGACGAGGTCAAATTTGATGTCATTTTTAACGGCATAATTAAAATAGCGAAACACATCCCGAACCAGGATATCCTGTGCCTCATAATCAATGCCATTCATACTGAATTGCTCGATTGTTTTCGCTACACTTCGGTTTGCCAGGTCCACGCTTGTCGTTTTAACAGCGCCGCCCAGTGAAGCAAAAACAGAAAAAGCCCCTGTATAAGAAAATGTATTAAGAACATTTTTCCCCTCTGCATAACGATCGCGAATTGCCCGTCTTACATCCCTTTGATCAAGAAAAACGCCAACCATCGCCCCATCATTTAAATGAATGGCAAAATGCGCCCCGTTTTCTTTCACAATCAGTGGGAAAGATGGCCTCTCCCCTCGGACAAAATCATCATCTGCCACATACTGACCTTTCGTATCAAAACGCTTTTTCTCATAGATACTTTTGTACGAAACCAGCTCTTCAAAAGCATCCAGGATTTCTTCACGCAATAAATAAATACCTTCACTGTACCAGGTGAATAAATAATGGCCGTCAAAATAGTCGATTGTTAATCCGCCAATTCCGTCACCTTCCCCATTAAACAGGCGAAAAGCAGTGGTATCATTTTTGCCAAACCACTTTTTACGGCGCCCGATAGCAGCACGCAAACGGTTAACAAAAATACGGTGGTCAACTTCCTCTTCCGGGTCCCATGTGATCAGCCAGCCGACCCCTTTATTTTGTTTACCCTGGTACCCTTTTGCGATAAATTGGTTTCGCTCATCTACAGCAGTAATGATGTCCCCTTCGTTCCCAAGCTGGTCCTGGTGCTCCAGCATTTCCAAAGTCAGCAGTGGAAATCCATTTTTCACTTTATCTGAAAACTTCTTCTTGATTTTAATCGTATTCATGTATGGTTCTCTCCTCAGTTGCATTGAATGATCTTTCAGACACAGATCTTTTGCAATATCCTCATCATAACTGAGCAGGCAGGGTCACACAAATATTCTTTCACAAATCGAAGTCAATTATGATTGTTTTCATAAAAATTAGCGAGCTCGATAATCATGGCACCCATCCGTTCATTTTCAGGAGCAATGAATCGTTCAATCCCTTCTTCTCGCAGGGCTTCAGCTGTGACCTTTCCAACCGCTACTGCCAAAGCATTTTCTTTAAATGCGTTCAGTATGTCTTTGTCACAGCCTTTATTTCTTGCATAATCAAACAGGGAACGGACCTGAGTCTGGGTTGTAAAGCATACAGCGTCCACTTTTTCCTCTGCAAGTTCTTCACAAAGCCTTGCCACCGCTTCTTCCTCAGGTGGAATATGCAGGTATGGAAGAATGGTTTCAACAATCGCTCCTTTACTTTTAAGAAATGCAATGAGTCGGGGAGCAGATTCCCCATGCAGCTGCACCATCACACGCTTATGGGATAAATCCACCTCTTCAAGCGATTGCACCAGCCCCTGTGTGGTACCATCATGATCTACTGCTACAGGCTTGATGTCCAGACGCTTAAGTGCGTTGGATGTCTTATATCCTCTTGAAGCCACCTGTGTTTCCTTGAGCCTATGTAAAAATAATTCCTTAATTTCAAGCTTATCTGCAATACTGATCAGGGTGTCGATCCCGATTCCAGTGGTGAAAATAAGCAAATCTGCTCCTTCATTAACCAGCTTCTGCAGGGACGGCTCAACTTCTTTTTCAGCTAAAAAAACCGTTCCCTGAAGCGGTCTGCTTACCGGGATTCCTCCTTGCTTTTTGATTATGGTGCTTATTTCTTCTATTTTTCGGGATCCTCCAATCACGACCCTTTTACCATCCAGTCCTTTACCCAATTGAATCCCTCATTTCTTTTAATTAGTTGCTCGCGCCTTTTATTGTTCTTTTTCAATAAACTCTTTTAATTTCTGTAAATGAAACAACTCTTCCTTTGAAATCATCCGGACGATCATTCCTTTAAATAAACTCCTGCCAAATCCAGAGGTTCGGACAATACCGTCAAATGTAACAAATGTGCCTTCCTGCTGAGGTTTAAAAGTGTACCTGAACGTAATGCCTACACCGTTTTGTTCACTTGCAACAGCGTACGATTTGTTCGGAACATATTCAATCACTTCAAGTGTTGATTGAACTCTTCTGCCTCCAAGGTTCCGAATTTCGGTATACTTTGTTCCCTCACCAACCGGCCCTTCAGTCATTTTGGTTATTTGCTCGACTTTATCCATTATCTCGGGAGAACGTTCCATATGCGTCGTCAGTTGAAATACCGTTTCAACCGGACGATCGATTACCATTGTCTGATTAAGTGCACCCATTTAGAGTATCATCCTTTCAACAGAAATTTTACCTTTCCTGCCATTATACTGTTTTCGTGTCATTCATTATATAGTGATCAGCCCATTAATGGAGACATAGCACAAAATTACAGGGGAAAAATAATTTTAAAAGAACCATTCGATTTAAGACCTGAAACTGTTGAAGGATTATTACATTTTTGTTACAATTGTAATAATTCGATTTCATTCTTTGACAGAATGACCTAAGAAAGGACTGTTTTTCCAATCCTATGAAAAAAATGATAAGCCTGCTGATCGCCGCATCCGTTTTACTCCTGCTTTTAGGAATGGTACGGGGCGAATACCGACATAAGCAAATTGAAATTGAGCAAAAATTAGAGCGGTTAAATCCCGCATTAAATAATGATATTAATTATTTTGATTACTTGACTTATCGCGTAATGAAAAATGGGTCTGCACGGGTTGCGACATTAGGAAGCAGCGTGACAAAGGGTGTTGGAGCAAGCGCTCCGAGTCAGTCATGGCGCGCCCTGCTTCAAAAAGAATTACGGGATACAAGCCGGCCGCTTAAACATGTGACTGTCAGCAATCACGGTCATTCCGGTTATACCTCTGCTATGCTGCTTGATCAGGACGTTCTTTCTAAAGTGAAAAACAGCCGCCCAGATTTAATCATTCTTGAAACGTCAGTGATTAACAACTATCGCCGTTCTGTTTCAATGGAAGAAACGCAGGCTTCCATTGAAGAGCTGTATCGTACTTTTAAAGAACAAATTCCGGGTGTTGAAATCCTGTTTATAGCACCAAATCCAATACTAAAGGAAAATATAGACCCTTCCGGATTGAATCAGCTGGGACATACCTTTGAGGAATATGTGGACTTTACGGAGCAGATTATTAAAGATAATAAGTGGAATTACTTTGATACCCATGGCCATATGATGGATGAGATGGCGATTAGAGGACTTGAGAAAAAAGACGTATTAAATGACATGATTCATCCGAATGATCTGGGGTACAGCATATGGTTTGAAGAGCTTTTCTACGAAGGTCTCACCAGATCCATTTCAGGAAAATAAATCATGATAAAAATATGCGACAATACCTTCCAAATTTAAAAAAGAATGCACCTTACGAACCCGTGACTTGTTCGTGAGGTGCATTCTTTTTTGTGCAAAATTATTGTTTTATGATATCAAAGCGGAAATCAACACTGCACTTATCTAAAGAAAGTTGGCAATCAAAAAGGTCAATAAAATAGGAGCAATCCACAGAATCGGCAATGAATTAGTGATGATCATCTTTTTCCAATTCTTTTTATGATAAGCAGTCCAGCTCATTGCAATCGTGAAAATTAACACAACCGGATAAGCACCTGCCATATAGACCAGCACGTCCGAAAAAACGCTGAGCTGCTGTTCTTCCTGCGTCATCATCATGGTCAGACCAAAAAAAGCAAACCAAACAGGAATGAACAATAAATAAAACACCTGACTTGACCAAAGTAAAATAGCCGCTTTACTGTTTTTCATATAGGAATCCTCTCTTTTTCATTTTCTCACCGAAAAGAGAAGAAGAAAATCTTCGTACCCCTCTTCTTTAAGTTTCTCTTTTGGAATAAACCGCAGAGCCGCCGAATTGATGCAATAACGCAGACCCCCGGGCTTTGGTCCGTCCTCAAACACATGACCAAGATGTGAATCAGCTTCTCTGCTCCTGATCTCTTTTCTCGTGTAACGGGTTGAAACATCCCATTCTTCCCTTACCATGGAGTCCGTGATCGGCTTCTTAAATGATGGCCATCCGCAGCCGGCATCATATTGATCACGTGAACTGAACAATGGCTCACCCGACACAACATCCACATAAATCCCCTCATATTTATTATCCCAATATAGGTTTTCATAAGGAGGTTCTGTTCCATTTTCCTGGGTCACATAATACTGCATATCCGTTAGTTTTTCTTTTAAGGCTGTACGGTCTTTCGGCCAGTATCTCCGTTTAAACTCTTCCCGGCCTGAGCCGCGAAAATATAGAGCATATCGAAAAGGGTTTTTCGCTTCAAATTGCTGGTGATATTCCTCTGCCGGAAAAAAAGGCCTGGCTTCTTTCACTTTTGTAATGATTGGCTTTTCAAAACGTCCGCTCTTTTCAAGCCTGTTGATTGAATGCAGCGCTTTTTCATGCTGCTTATTTGAGTGGGTGAAAATAATGGATCGGTAAGCCGGGCCTCTGTCACTGAATTGACCGTCAGGATCTGTTGGATCGGTTATTGTCCAAAATAGATCCAGCAGCTCTTCATAAGAAAGCTGGTCAGGATCAAATGTTATCTGAACCGCTTCCACATGGTCTGTTTCCCCTGTTTTGACCGATGAATAGCTGGCACTTTCCGCATCTCCGCCTGTATAGCCGGACACCACCTTCTCAATTCCCTGCAGTTCATCAAAAGGACGAACCAAACACCAGAAGCAGCCGCCCGCTAACGTTGCTTTTTCCATGATCTTCACCCCCGCACAATCAGCCTGTTTACCTTACTATAATAGTATCTTTTAGCATTCGCAGATAGTAAAATGCCTGCCCTCACCCAAAGAGGCAGCTTACATCTTTTCAGGAGCTGCTATTCCCAGTAAACGTAAGCTTTCTTTTAAGGTGATTATAATGGATTTAATGAGCAGCAGCTGCTGGATTTTTGTGGTTGGATCTTTTTCTTTTAAGATGTTTGTATGTGCATAGTAATGATTAAAATGCTGTGCCAGATCAACCGCATATTTGGCAATTTTAGAAGGATCCCATTCAGTAAACGCTTCTGTAATGACACCTTCAAATTCACTCAGTTGAAATACGATCATTCGTTCTTCCTCTCCAAACGAGGAGAAGCATGTATTCGCTGCTGCAGCTGACTCTACTTCACTTCCCTGCACATTTCTTACCAGTGAGCAGGCTCTTGCATGTGCGTATTGAACATAAGGACCAGTTTCCCCTTCAAATCTCAGCATTTCCTCCAATTCAAAATGAACGTCATTTTTGCGAAATACTTTTAAATCATGGAACATGACTGCGCCAACCCCTACCAGTTGGGCAACAGACTCTTTGTTTTCAAGAGAAGGATTTTTCTTTTCGATCGCTTCAGCAGCCATCTCAACCGATTTATCGAGCACTTCTTCCAATAAAACAACCTTCCCTTTTCTTGTAGACATTTTCTTGCTGTCTTTCAGCATCATACCAAATGAAATATGAACCAGATCATCCGCCCATTTGGCATTTAATTTTTTTAATACAGCCTTTAATTGTTTAAAATGAAGGGATTGCTCATTTCCTACCACGTAGAGCGATTTTGCAAAAGAATACTGATCCTTCCGGTAAAAAGCCGCTGCTAAATCTCTTGTCGCGTATAACGTCGCACCATCTCTTTTTTGGATTAAACAAGGGGGCAGATTGTCCTCCAGCCTTACGACCATCGCACCGTCTGACTCCTCCAGCAGCTTTGCCTCTGACAATTTATTAATTACTGCATCCATTTTATCGTTATAAAATGCTTCTCCATTATAGGAATCAAACGAGATGTTCATTTTGTCATAGACCAGAGAAAATGCGTCCAACGAAACGGCTCGAAACCATTTCCAAAGCTCGGTCGCCTCCTGGTCACCATCTTCCAGTTTTCTGAACCAGTGACGTGCCTCTTCATTTAAATCTTCATTTAATTCAGCTTGTTCGTGGAAATACACATATAGCTTGTGTAGCTCAACAATGGGAGAACGCTTCACCTGTTCTTCATCTCCCCACTTCTTATAAGCAGTGATCAGCTTTCCGAATTGCGTTCCCCAATCGCCAATATGGTTAATGCGTACCGGCTTATACCCCACCTTTTCCACTATGTTTGCAATCGCATTTCCAATTACAGTAGATCGTAAATGGCCCATGGAAAACGGCTTGGCAATGTTTGGGGACGATAAGTCAATGGTGATTTTTTCACCGTGTCCTATTGTTTGATCTCCAAATTGCGGCCCCTCATGCAGAATCCGGGAAAGTATCTTTGCTGAAAAGGTTGGAATATCGAGATAAAAATTCACATAACCGCCAACTGCCACTGCTCTATTGATTCCTTCTATGCTAAAGTCCTGCACCAGCTTTTCAGCTATTTGATTTGGTGCTTGTTTCAAGGTACGAGCCAGACGAAAACAGGGAAAAGCAAAATCCCCCATGTCCGGGTGCTTTGGTTTCTCAATCCATGTTTCCACTTTTTCTTTTACGCCCATCTGTTCAAGAAGCTGTTCGAGCTTTTCGGCAATGTGTGTTTTCATTCCTTTTTTCCTCCTCTGCATTAAAAAAAGCATTCGTCTCCTGCATAAAATGCAGGAGACGAATGCTTAATATCCGCGGTACCACTCCAATTGAATGCAAAAAATGCATTCCAACTTATGCATGTAACGGCTGCATCTATCCGGAACTGCCTACTCTGTTCAGCAGTTCACCTCACAAGTGCGCTTCAAGCAGGGGGTTTGCACCAGGCTTCCATCATCCCCGGCTCGCTAAGGCATCGCCCATGCTCTACTTTCTTGCTCATCGATCCTATCTATATGTTGACTTATTATACAAAACGAAGAATACACATTGCAACTACTTCTTTGTGAGCGGAGAAATAAAACCACAAATTTTCACTTTATATGATGCCGCCGTTAAAAATGAAAAAGATTAATTTTAAATTCGTGTTTATTATTAGTAAATTCGTGGTAAATACGTAAAATAAATAAAAAAAACCACCGCAGCCACGGTGGAAACTTTTTATTTATTATAGGGATTTTTTCTGAACAATTGATTATTTAATGTAGCAGTCAAGTTTTCCTTTGAAAACGGCTTGACATCTACATTTCTTTTTTTATCTTGAAAAGCTACCTCAATATTTACAAGGGAATCTTCTTTCGAAAGATAAATAACCGGGCATTTCGAGTGCTCTCTTATTTGACGGTACCAATAATAACCGTCAAAAAAAGGCAATGCGACATTTGTTAAAACCAGATCCGGTTTTTCTTCGTTAAAAATCTCAATAATCCGCTCAAAATCTGTAACTGGGATTGGCTGATAGCCACTCTCTACAATCTGGTCGGCAAGATCTAAGCGTAGATCAGTATCGTCTTCGATAATCATGATCCTTTGCATATAGATTCCTCCTTACTCATTAACCCCGCCCACAATAGGCGCACTTATTACGACTCTTTGGCTAACTTTACTTTCAATCGTTCCACATCTATGAATTCCGTTTTTCCTGCAAATGAAAAGCTGATACTTTTCCAAACTGACAAGCCTATGCTAATTTAGTCTGTAAATAAAGCATATACTGCTCTAAGTTAACAAGCATTGTCTCATACAAACTCTTCTATGTAAAAAATTCAGATTCTGGGAGTGTCTTAAAA
Source organism: Jeotgalibacillus sp. S-D1 (assembly GCF_004358665.1). Taxonomy (GTDB): domain Bacteria; phylum Bacillota; class Bacilli; order Bacillales; family Jeotgalibacillaceae; genus Jeotgalibacillus. The sequence goes on from NZ_SMZR01000002.1 coordinate 713,173, forward strand.
GATTCATATTCTTTCTAATGATATTCCATAAATTCAATTCTATTACCAAATGGATCTTCAACAAATAAACGATCGCGCCCTGCAATAGGTTCCTCTTCTTCAATTGTATAAGACGCTTTCTCCAAACGGTCCCGAAGTTCAACAAGACCTTCCACCACAAGAGCAGGATGGGCTTTCTTGGGAGCTGCAAACGGCTCGAGCGTACCAATATGAATCTCCTGCATCCCGCAGCTAAACCAGCAGCCGCCTCTTCCTCGCAAGTTCTCAGGCTTCGGAACTTCTTTCAGCCCGAGCAGCCCGGTATAAAATTCTCTTGCTTTATCTTCATGGCCTTTTGGTGCAACCAGTTGAACATGATCAATCCCTTTAAATAAAAAACCCATTGTAATCCCCCATTTTCTCTTCACAATTTCAAATCGTGATATTTTTTTATAAAATCTTCCGGATGCTCCTTTACTTTGTAAGGGAACAATCCTCTGACAGTGTGAATATACAGCAGACCGTAGCTGCGGGCACTCGATTTATAGGATATATCCAAAATCTCTGAAAAGAAAAATTGATTGATCTGATCTGTGATTCTGTTTTCATAAAGGACCAGCTCATGATTATGCTCGATAATGTGCTGCTCCTCCCATTCAATCTTTCTGGTGACCGTAATATACCCGTGTGTCTTAATAACTTTGATATAGACCCCTCCCCTTTCTAGGATGGCTTTTGGATGGACAGTCTAAATTGTTTTGGTGTAAGACCTAATTGCTCCTTAAACACTTTTGTAAAATAACTTTGGTTGCAGAAAGCAAATTGATCAGATATTTCTACTATTTCCCTGTTTGAAAATTGCAGGTAATATCTTGCCTCAATTACTTTCCTGTGATTGCTGAACTGCTTAACTGTCATTCCAACTTCTTGTTTAAATAATTTAGCTAAATAACTCGGACTCACTGTAAGTTTGTTCGCAACCTCTTCGACTTCAATCGGCTGTTCCAATTTTCCATTAATAAGTTCAATCGCCTGGCTCACGATGGGATGATCGATTAATGGGTTAAGTCGCTCGTGGATCATTTCAGAAAACGCTTTAACCAGCCATTTCCCTCCGCCCATTAATTCCTCTTCAGACTTCCAGGTATAGATTAATTCTATGCAGGCTGAACTAAAACAAAAAATCTTTGTGGGAGAAACCCCGAACCTTTTTAATTCTTTGCCAAAGAGCACAACTTGAGAAAGGTAAAACCGTGGCAATGCTATAGGGAGTTCTTCTTTTGCACGGAGCTGTAAAATCTTTTGCAGCTCTTTCATACTTTTTTCGGCTGATTCAATCTCACCATTTATAATCTGATTCATCAGATTATCCTGTACTTGAAAATAATAGTTGATTCCTTCTACATCTTTTGAAAGCTCGATATCCCGAATATAGTATTGAGCAAATTGTTCATCATATTCCGATTCTTTCATCGAAAAATCAGCCCCCTTGAATCCACGAACAAATGTTCATTGTTTTATTTTATGGTAAATTAATTGTCATGTATTGTAAACAAATTGAATCATTAATTGAAGGTTTCGACAATATCCATTCAGCAGACAGACGTTTTTTGAATTGGTATAATTACTAGATTAATTTGATCTGTTCTGCTCCCGCTTCTTATGTGAATCGGGCATTTTTCTTTAAAGCATTGCTAAACATGGCTGTTGATTTCAGCTGAAATTAATTTAACGAAAGGGGCATGTTCATGACGGCATCTGCAATGACGCCAGCTCCTTCCTATCATAAGACGATACTCGTTTTAAGTGTGGCAGTCTGGTTAACGGTTATGAATACAACCATGTTTAATGTAGCTTTACCTGATGTACTACAGGAATTTTCACTTGCACCCTCTCAGGGGGCCTGGGTAGTATCGGGTTATTCCATCGTGCTTGCGATCTTTACGATTGCTTATACACGTTTATCAGATTATATACCCATTCGAACACTTGTTATAACAGGAATTTCACTATTTGGCTTTGCTTCAATTATTGGATTTTTTTCCACTTCCTTCGAGTGGCTTCTGGCAGCCCGGCTGGGGCAGTCCGCCGGGGCAGCAGCGATACCCGGATTATCAATGGTTTTTGCCGGCCGTTTTGTCCCTATTCACCGACGGGGCCGTGCAATGGCAATGATTGCTTCTGCTTCTTCACTCGGTTTTGGGTTGGGACCGGTTGTTGGCGGAATCATCACCGACTATCTAAGCTGGAATTACCTGTTTATCGTAACGGTTTTTGTGATCGCTGTAATACCTGTCCTGCTTCATCTCCTCCCCGATCAGGAAACCAACAGAGGATCATTTGATGTGCTTGGAGGCATTTTAACCGGGTGTGCTGTTACCTCTTTTTTATTATTTGTTTCAACACTTAACATTCTGTACATTGTTTCGTTTGTTTTGCTCACGCTGCTTCTACTATGGAGAATAAAGAAAATAGCGTATCCTTTTATCCAGCCTGAGCTATTGAGCAACAGGCAGTACCGATTAATTGTGTATTTAAGCTATATCGGCTTTACACTTCATTTCGCCTTACTTATTTTGATGCCTTTAATGATTCAGCAGGTATTCGGAAGATCTGCCACAGCGGTCGGGTTCCTTATTTTCCCCGGAGCAATGCTTTCCGCTGTTGCAGCTATTTATGTCGGCCGTTTAATTGATGAATTCGGGAATGTCAGAGTGATGTTCCTCTCTCAGTTTTTGCTTCTCACATCCGCTGTCTTTTTCACCTTTTTCTCAGGACTTAGTGAATATATGGTGATGATCAGCTATATGTTTACGAGTTTTGGATTTTCAAGTCTTTCTTCAAGCACGACAAACGAGATCTCTCGCATTCTTCCAAAAGATCAAGTTGCTACAGGAATTGGTATGAAGCAGCTCGTGCAATTTGTCGGAAGTGCTACGGGTGCGGTATTAGGCACCTCAATACTCGAATCGAGCGGCCGGACCTATTCCGTAGCCTCCTTTCAGATTGCCTACTCAGCTTTAATTGTGTTAATGATAATCTCTTTACTATTGCTGTTTTCATATAAGAAACGATCGATCGTATTGGACCAATAGTGTCCGATACGATTTTTTTGTGGGGACGGCAGCATGAATTGACGCGACGGGCTGGATCGGCCAACGGGACGGGACGACCGATAAAAGAGAAATGTTGATCGATAAAATGCTGAAAGTGTACGATATCCTGCCAAAGCAGTACGATAAATATCAATTTCCCCTCCGCAGAACGATAAATCCGGAAACGTGAGCGATATATCCCGAAATCAGTGCGATAAAGCCTTAAGTTTGTTTGATATATTCACATAAGTGTTCGATATATTCATTAAAATGCATAAATGCTCCCTGCTTGTTGTAAGATTGCCCGAGAAAATTCACTATAGAAACTTCTTAAACACTCATTTACCAACGATTAAAATAGCAGTCTCCCACAAAATCAAACCTCACACAAATACCACAAATTAAATTAATTTTAAATTATTTATAAAAATACTGTTGATTTTATTTTTATACATACTATAATATGTCTATCTTATTTTTTCGGGGTGATGATTGTGAAGGTAGGAATAATTGGCGCTTCAGGATACGGAGGGCTGGAACTGATACGGCTTTTGCATGGCCATCCAGAAGTGGAGAAAATTGACCTCTTTACATCATCAGAGGAAGGAACAATTTTTTCTGATAAATATGCACATTTAATGAATATTTATAATGAACCGCTACATAAAATTAACCTTGATCATTTAGCGAGTTTAGATGTGGTATTCACTAGTACGCCAAGTGGCGTTTCAAGCAAACTGCTTCCTTCTTTAGTAGGAAAAGGTCCCAAACTCATTGATTTATCGGGAGATTTCCGATTGCCGGAAGATGAGTACAGGCAGTGGTATCAAAAAGATCCAGCTCCTGCTGATGCACTGAATCAAAGCGTGTACGGATTAACGGAGTGGAACCGGGAGCAAATAAAGAATGCTTCTATTATTGCAAACCCTGGATGTTATCCCACCGCTGTTCTTCTTTCTCTGCTTCCCGCCATTAAGCATTCGCTAATTGATGCAGCAGGATTAATCATTGATGCGAAAAGCGGGGTTTCAGGTGCTGGGAATAAACCGAATCAAATGGCGCATTTTAGTGAAGCAAATGAAAATCTATCAATCTACAAGGTTAACAAACATCAGCATATCCCTGAAATCGAACAGGGCTTTGGACTTTTTGCGGAGAAACAGCGACCCATTACCTTCAGTACACATCTTATTCCAATGACGCGAGGAATTTTGGCTGCAAGCTATGCGCCTCTCGCAGAAGGTGTGACTGAACAACAGTTAATTGACTGCTATCAAGATGTTTACCAAAACGAAGAGTTTGTTCGATTTAATACAACAGCATCCAAGTTCTCAACTAATCAGGTATACGGCTCGAATTATTGTGATTTGCAGCTTCACGTGGATCCGCGGACCAACAGGGTCACATTTGTTTCAGTCATCGACAACCTGGTTAAAGGGGCTGCCGGTCAGGCGATTCAAAATATGAATGTGCAATTTGATTTAGACGAATCTACAGGACTTAACGTCATACCATTATTTGTTTAATTTTAAGGAGGAGTAGCATGACCACTGTTTATCCAACAATCAAGCGTATTTCAGGAAATAATATCGCCTCTCCAATTGGTTATCAAGCCGCCGGTCTTCATTGCGGCATTAAGCATAAGAAAAATGATTTAGCTGTACTAGTAAGTGAAGTTCCTGCAAACGCTGCTGGTGTGTATACAACAAATGCTGTTCAAGCTGCGCCTCTGCTGATTACCAAAGAAGCAATTGCCGAAACCGGCAAGCTTCAGGCATTGATTGTCAACTCAGGAAACGCAAATGCCTGCACAGGAAAACAAGGTTTTATCGACGCAAAAAAAATGCAGCAGCTGACAGCTGATAAACTTGGCATCACAGCAAACCTGGTCGGCGTTGCCTCTACAGGCGTTATCGGTGAGAAAATGCCGATGCATTGCATCGAAGAAGGCATCCCTCGTCTGGATCCTGCTGCCGGATTAAAAGGCTCCATTGATTTTTCACAATCGATCCTAACCACGGATACTGTTTCAAAAAATACCGCCTACCGCGTTGAAATTAACGGGAAGACGGTCACGATTGCCGGTACTGCCAAAGGCTCCGGCATGATTCACCCAAACATGGCAACCATGCTTGGTTTCGTCACTACCGATGCTGCCATCGAGTCTGATCATTTACATGCAGCGTTAACTTCTGTTGTAGACCGTACATTTAATTCCATTACTGTCGATGGCGATACTTCCACAAATGATATGGTGGTTGTCATGGCGAACGGATTAGCAAAAAACGAACCGCTCTCCCCTTCCCATCCGGATTGGCCAGTATTTCTTCAGACACTTCTTCATGTTTGTGAGGATTTGGGTAAAATGATTGCAAAAGACGGTGAAGGTGCAACCAAATTAATTGAAGTTGAAGTGACAGGAGCTGTTTCAGATGCTGAAGCACGATCAATTGCAAAAACGGTTGTTGGATCTCCTTTAGTGAAAACAGCGGTGTTTGGGTGCGACGCGAACTGGGGACGAATATTAGCCGCGGTGGGTTACAGCGGTGCAACACTTGATCCTCAGGCGATACACATACAAATCGGCGGTACGACCGTTGTGGAGGGCGGAGAGCCTGCTCCTTTTTCAGAGGATGAATTGATTGAATACCTAAAGCAGCCCGAAATAAAACTAAAAGTCGATGTGAGCCAGGGGATGGGACACGGACTGGCCTGGGGGTGTGACCTGACTTATGATTACGTCCAAATCAACGCAAGCTACCGAACCTAAACCACTTACCGTTATTAAGCTTGGCGGAAGCCTGCTTGAGCAGCTGACTGCCGACTTTTACGTACAGCTTCTGGCGTTAAAAAACAGCGGCCACTCTATTGTGATTGTGCATGGAGGCGGCCCTGCGATTAATCAGCAATTAGCTGATCAAAATATTGAAACACAGATCAAAGACGGACTTAGAGTGACCTCAGAAAAAGCGGTGAAAATCGTTCAGTCGACTCTCGTCGGACTGGTCAACCCTTCTATTGTGCACCAATTAAATTCAGTTGGGATACAGGCAATAGGACTCAACGGGTTTGATGACCACCTGCTGGTATGTGATTATTTGGATCCCGACGTTTATCAATGCGTCGGTAAAATCAGAACAGTAAAACCCGAACTGCTGAGTATTCTCATCGAAAATGACTATGTGCCTGTTTTATCCTGCATCGGCACAACTGAAGGCGGCCAGGCGCTCAATATAAATGCGGATACAGTAGCAGGAAAAGTTGCCTTTGCACTGCAGGCAGATGAACTGCTTCTGGTAACCGATACACCGGGCATAAAAATTAACGACCTGACACAGCAGCACTCTTCCCCTGATCAAATTGCCAGCTGGATCGAATCCGGAGACATCTACGGCGGTATGATTCCCAAGGTAAAGGCAGCTCTTGAATGCATTGAGGCCGGAGTCTTATCTGTTCAAATCGTAGGGGAATCATTGCAGGGAACGACAATCTCAAGAGAGGCGGCCATAAATTGACTTCTTTATTCAATAACTATGCAAGACGTCCCATATCCATTGTCAAAGGACAAGGAACCATTGTGGAAGATCAGACAGGCAAATCCTATCTTGATTTTACAAGCGGAATTGCGGTGACCAATCTTGGCCATGCACATCCGGCCATTGTCGAGGCACTTCAAAAACAAAGTGAAAAACTATGGCATATATCTAATTTATTTGAAAGTCCCGCACAGGAAAAGCTGGCTGAAGCACTAGTGGCAGATACCCCGCTTGCACATGCATTCTTTTGCAACAGCGGTGCAGAAGCAAATGAAGCAGCGATTAAACTTGCCAGAAAGCACACACAGAAGCATGTTATCATCACCTTTGAAAAATCATTTCACGGCCGGACGTTCGGGGCTATGTCAGCAACTGGCCAGGATAAAGTAAAGCAGGGCTTCGGTCCTCTGCTGGAGTCATTCCGCAATGTACCGTTTAACGATATTGAAGCGCTAAAGAGTGCGGCCGGCGATGATACAGCAGCAATCATGATTGAAGTTATCCAGGGTGAAGGTGGCGTAAATGTATTGGATCAGGCCTTTTCCGATGCGATTAAGGAGATTTGTGAGGAAAAAGGAATTTTATTAATCGTTGATGAAGTGCAAACGGGCATCAGCCGCACAGGCACACGCTATGCTTATGAACAAACATCGCTTAAGCCTGATATTGTTACACTTGCGAAAGGACTGGGAAACGGCTTTCCAATTGGCGCAATGCTTGGCTCGCAGGAAATGTTTGAAACATTTGGACCTGGTTCACACGGAACAACATTCGGCGGCAACCCTTTGGCAGTAAGTGCCGCTCAAAAAGTGACTGATATCGCTTTTGAAAAAGCGTTTATCGATGAGGTAAATGAAAAAAGTGAATATCTTCTGCAGCTGCTTCAGCCCATTCTCGATTCAGGAGCTGTCAAAGCTGTTCGGGGAAAAGGATTGCTTTTAGGTATTGAATGTAATACAGAGGATGCTTCCGGCATTGTTCAAAAGGCAGAAAATGCAGGCTTGCTGCTGGTTCCGGCCGGTCCGTCTGTTATCCGCCTCCTTCCTCCTTTGACCGTAACAAAGCAGGAATTAGAGCAGGCAGCATCCATTTTGAAAACAATTATTCCATCAACTGTTTCAACTGCTCCTGAATAAGGAGTACTTTTTTACACATAAATGAATATTATTACAACTTAACTTATATTTATACATTAGGAGGCCTGAGAAATGAGAGGCACATTATCTCTTTCAAACGGAAAATCTTTTACTGGCAGCTGGAAGGGAACCCCTTCTGACGCACAGGGAGAAATTGTTTTTTATACAGGAATGACTGGATATGAAGAGGTATTAACCGACCCTTCATACCATGGGCAAATCATTGTATTTTCTTACCCGTTAATGGGTCAATATGGCATTCAAACAGCACATTTAGAATCAGCTAAAATTCAAGTCGCGGGCATTGTGGCGACTGAACTATACGAAGGTGAACTTGAGAAAGGCATTTCTTTAATAGAATTCGCTACTGCTCAGGGAGTGCCGCTAATGACCGGCGTGGATACACGGTCGGTCATTCAGGAAATCAGGGAGGATGGGACCATGCAGGCGGTAATCAGTCTTGAAGGAAAACCCCTTCCGCCCTGGGAGCCTATTCAAACATTTCTTGTACCGAATGTGACCTCTCCTTCCATTCAAACCTATGGCAGCGGAGAGCTTCATGTCGGTTTAATTGATTTTGGTTATAAAAAATCGATCTTAACTGCTCTTCTTAATCGAGGATGCATGGTGAGTGTATTTCCCTATACAGTTCCAACAAGCGAGCTCGACAGCTTCAATTTGGACGGTCTTGTTTTTTCCAACGGTCCCGGCGACCCATTTTCACTAAAGCATTATATCCCGACTTACCGAGATTGGATGGAACGATATCCGTCCCTTGGCATCTGCCTTGGACACCAATTGATTGCTCTCGCGTTTGGAGCCTCCACCACAAAGCTGCCATTTGGCCATAGAGGCGCCAATCATCCGGTTATGAACAGCAAAACAAACAAAGTCAGCATGAGCTCTCAAAACCACAGTTATGTAGTGGAAAAAGAAAACCTGCCAACATCACTCGGAGTCTTATACCGAAACGTGAATGATTCAAGCATTGAGGGCTTATATCATCTTAAGCTTCCGATTATGACGGTGCAGTTCCATCCGGAAGCGTCACCTGGTCCTGCTGAACATCATGAAGTGTTTGAACAGTTTTTTCTATCTATCGATCCTGAAAAGAAGGTGTATGTAAATGCCTAAACAAGATTCAATTAAAAAAGTTCTGGTTATTGGCTCCGGTGCCATTGTCATCGGTCAGGCTGCTGAATTTGATTATTCCGGCACGCAGGCCTGTGTAGCATTAAAAGAAGAAGGCATAGAAGTGATTTTAATCAACAACAATCCCGCTACGATTATGACCGACAGCTCAACAGCGGATCAGGTTTACTTTGAACCATTAACCGTTTCAAGCGTAACGTCAATTATTAAAAAGGAACGCCCTGACGGACTGCTTGCGACAGTGGGCGGCCAGACGGGTCTTAATCTGGCCATGGAGCTGACTGACAAAGGCATACTCGACCAGTACAATGTCAAGCTTTTAGGCACGGAAATCGAATCGATCAAACAAGCTGAAGACCGTGATGCGTTCCGATCCCTTATGAATAAGCTGAATGAACCTGTACCGGAAAGCGACATCATTTATTCGGTTGAACAGGGTCTTCAGTTTGCCGGCCAGATTGGCTATCCGGTAATCGTCCGCCCTGCTTATACGCTTGGAGGGTTTGGCGGAGGAATCGCTGAAACAGAAGCTGCGTTCATTTCCCTTTTGAAGCAGGGACTGAGTGCAAGCCCTATTAAACAGTGCCTGGTGGAAAAAAGCATTGCCGGCTACAAGGAAATTGAGTACGAGGTTATGCGGGACTCCGCTGGCACGTGTATTACGATATGCAATATGGAAAACCTTGATCCAGTCGGTATTCATACCGGCGATTCCATTGTTGTAGCTCCAAGCCAGACGCTGCATGACAAGGAATACCATATGCTGCGCACAGCTTCCATTAAAATTATCGAAGCTCTTGGCATTGTGGGCGGCTGCAATATTCAATTCGCTCTTCACCCTGAAACATCCGAGTATTTTTTAATTGAAGTAAACCCCCGGGTCAGCCGTTCATCTGCTCTTGCTTCCAAGGCTACGGGTTATCCGATAGCACGATTGGCGACAAAACTGGCAGTTGGCTATCAATTATATGAACTGAAAAATCCTGTTACCGGTACGACGTTTGCAAGCTTTGAGCCCGCACTTGATTACGTAACTGTTAAGATTCCAAGATGGCCCTTTGATCAGTTCACTGAAGCAAACAGAATGCTCGGCACTCAAATGAAAGCAACCGGTGAAGTGATGGCGATTGAACGGAATATGGAGGCTGCCTTTCAAAAAGCGATTCGTTCCCTTGATATAAAACTCGAGGGATTCAGGCTTCCTGCCCTTTCTTCCTGGAGCAATGAAGAGCTTCAGCACGCACTGGTCCACGCAGACGACAGACGATTATTTGTTTTAATGGAGTTGTTTGTCAGAGGAAAAGCACTGAAAGAAATCCAGCAGGAAACGGGAATCTCCCCTTACTTCCTGTCTGTTTTGCAAAAGCTTGTTTCGATAAAAAATGATCTGAAAGAGATTACCTGGACTGAAATAACAAAAGAACGCCTTCATCATGCTAAAAAACATGGCTTTAGCGATGCAGATTTAGCTAAACTTTGGCGCGTGCCAGCTCCTTTAATACGAAAGCAGCGAAAAGAATGGTCGATCACTCCATCCTATCGAATGGTTGATACCTGTGCTGCTGAATTTGAAGCAAAAACGAATTACTTTTATTCCACTTGGAATGGCCGTTCAGATGACAGAACATCCTCTGCTAAAAAGGTCGCGGTAATCGGCTCAGGGCCTATCCGTATCGGTCAGGGAATCGAGTTTGATTATTGCTGTGTACACAGCGTCATCGCGCTGCAGAGACTGGGTTATGAAGCGATCATGATTAACAACAATCCTGAAACAGTCAGTACTGATTATGAAGTAGCCGATGCACTATATTTTGAGCCGCTGACGACAGAAGATATTTTAAATGTGCTCGACTTTGAAGGCATCGATCAAGTGATCGTTCAGTTCGGCGGCCAAACATCAATTAATGTGGCACGTTCATTAGAAGAAGCCGGCATTACAATCCTGGGATCCTCTTCAGATACGCTTGACCAAATGGAAGATCGCGATCGTTTCTATACGTTCCTGGAATCCATCAATTTGCCGGTCATCCCAGGCTTTACGGCCAACCAGCCCGCCGAAATCTGGCAGGCTGTATCTTCCATCGGCTATCCGCTTCTGCTCCGTCCTTCTTATGTGATCGGCGGCAGCGGAATGATCAAACTAAACTCCGAGGAAGAACTGGATGCTTACCTGGCTTCAGCCAAAATTGAGTATCCTGTTTTAGTTGATCGTTTTATTGATGGAAAAGAAGTCGAAGTAGACGTACTGACAGATGGAAAAAACGCATGGATTTCTGCTGTATTTGAGCACATCGAAGGCACTGGGGTTCATTCGGGAGATAGTATTTCCATTACTCCTCCCCTTTCACTTCCGGCTAAAATGCTTGACTATGTATGCAATGTTTCTAAACATATCGCAGAAAAGATGGACTATGTCGGACTCTTTAATATTCAATTTGTCTGCCAGCATGACGGACTTTATGTCATTGAAATTAATCCGCGGGCATCCCGTACCGCACCAATCAGCAGTAAAGTAACAGACGTGCCGCTCGTCCAGCATGCGACCGCTTTAATGCTCGGCAAAACCTTTGATGAGTTAAATATCATGGCAGACTTTAACGGTCAGCGCCAATTTACCGTTAAGGCGCCAGTGTATTCCCATGTAAAACTTCCTGACCTCTCGCCTGCTCTGTCACCTGTCATGACATCAACAGGTGAAGTTATTGCTTCACACAGAGACCCTGGAATCGCGATGCACCAGGCCCTTGTTGGATCGAGCCAGCAGCTGGCTGATATTTGGGAGCCCGGAGGAAGCCTGTTTATTGAAGCTTCGTCTCTTCAGCGTATTGACGTAAAGGCATGGGAGTCATACGGATTTAAGATTATTTCTTCCAATAACCTGTCCTTTGAAAATTGGATGGAACGAAGTGATAAAAAAGGATATATCAATTTAAATACCGATGCTGCTGCAGTAAATGCAAAAATAGCAGCGATTCACCGATTGCATGTATGGACACGGCTTGAAACAGTTGAAGCCTTCCAGGGAACACTCGGCCAATCCAAAACAATTCATAAAGGAGTGCTGACATGAATTCTACCCACCCCTTGATACCGGCGATTAAACAAAAAGACCTGCTTTCATTAAAAGACTTTACAGCAAATGAAATTCTTGATTTGATCTACTTGGCTGTGGAGCTGAAAAAGCCTGAAAACAAGTATCTTCCTCTTTTAGAGGGGAAGGTGCTTGGAATGATTTTCGAAAAATCTTCCACCCGCACGCGCGTATCCTTTGAAACGGGAATGCTGCAGCTTGGCGGGCATGCCATGTATTTAAGCACGCGCGACATTCAAATGGGACGCGGTGAAACAATCGCAGATACAGCCCGCGTGCTGTCAGGCTATTTAGATGGAATAATGATCCGTACATTTAAGCAATCCACAGTGACGGAGCTTGCTGAAAACAGTTCTGTCCCTGTCATTAACGGGCTGACCGATGATTATCATCCCTGTCAGGTGCTTGCCGATCTGCTGACTATTTACGAGCACTTCGGAACTTTCCAAGGCAAGAAATTGACCTATATCGGAGATGGCAATAATGTAGCACATTCGCTCATGATCGGTGCAGCAAAGGTTGGGATGGACTGCACCATCGCAGCACCCGAGGGCTACTACCCCAAACCAGAGATGGTTGAGCTTGCTCAAGCCATTGCTGCTCATACAGGATCTAAAATTGAGGTTTTAACTGATCCTGTAAAAGCCGTACAGAATAGCAACGTTATTTACACAGATGTATGGGCAAGTATGGGACAGGAAGAGGAAGCATTAGAACGAAGAAAACATTTTGCTTCCTACCAGGTCAATGACGAGCTGGTGTCGCATGCGGATCCTGATTATATCTTTATGCACTGCCTTCCCGCCCACCGTGAGGAAGAAGTGACAGCTGCTATATTAGAAGGAGCACACTCTGTTGTATTTCAGGAAGCTGAGAACCGCCTGCACGCGCAAAAGGCTTTGCTGGCCGCTTTAATGACTAATAAATGAAGCTGGGGAAACCCGCCCTTACGAACAAGATTAGTTCGTAAGGGCATTTTTTATGAAGAAACGTTTTCTTTTATAATTACACCGTAAAATAGTGGAACTTAGGTTAATTGGAGCGGAAGGCGGGGACTCCTGCGGGTTGCAGCGTGACAGGTGAGACCCCGCAGAGCTGCAAGCTCGAGGAGGCTCACAGCACGCCCCGCGGAAAGCCTCCGCCTGCAGCGGAAATTAACCGGCCTCATTTAGGGAGTTGTCATTGTCCCCATTTCCCCCAGCCTATTTTCTAAATGCCCAGCGTATTTCCACCGTTTACGGAGATCGATTGCCCGGTTATAAATCTTGATTCTTCTGATGCCAGAAAAACAACGGCATTTGCAATGTCTTCTCCCTTTCCCACACGTCCAAGCGGAACCCCTTTTGCATAATTGCCCGGATCAATTCCCTCATGTCTTTCAACCGGGATAAAACCGGGATTAACCAAGTTCACCGTAATTCCATGCGGTCCGAGTTCATTTGCCCAGGATCTTGTCATTCCTAGTTGTGCAGATTTTGCTGTCACATAATTTGAAAAGTTAGGATTGCCCAGCTGAATAACCTCACTGCCGATCGTAATAATTCTTCCCTTTTTCCTTTTTTTCATAGCTGGCAGTACCGCCTTGGTAAGCAACAGAGGTGCTTTTACAAAAAATTCGAGCTGATCCATATAGTCCTGCCAGGAACTTTCTTCGATTGAAAGCTCAGGCTGCGGACCCGTCGCGTTATTGACCAGCACATCAACAGATCCCCCCGCTGTCAGTTCGATCTTTTCTACCATCTCCCTTACAGCGGCTTCTTCTGTCACATCTGCCTGAATAGCAAAAGCCCGTCCCCCCTCTTGTTGAATATGCTGTGCCGTCTTTTCTGCCGCTGTCCGATTATGGGCATAGTTGACAATAACCGTTGCCCCTGATTTACCCAAAGCTTCACTTATGAATTTTCCAAGCCCTCTTGAGCCGCCGGTAACTAAAACGATTTTCCCGCTGACATCATTCATTTGCTCACTCCCAATTGTATGTAAGTATTAATAAATCCTATCATACCGTTTATTAAAAATCTGAATTATTAGTAATTTAAGTTATATATAGGGATTCTGTATAATTAAATTACTAATCTTCAATTAGGAGGGGGAAAAATGTTTTTATTACTCCAGTTTACAGCCAACACTTCTTCTGACCTGATGTTTACCGGCGTTCCTATTTTCATAGCAGCTGTGTTTATCATCGTATTTGGCATCATCATATTTACTGTCTTCAAAGGTGTATCGGTATGGTCGACGAACAATCGGGCTCCACGTGAAACTAAAAAAGCGTTTGTATTAACCAAAAGAACATCCACCAATCACCATGTTGGAGGTAATCAGCGTTCTGCCAGCACTTCGTACTTCGTGACCTTTGAATTTACCAATGGCAATCGAAAAGAATTCCAGGTAAAAGGCACCGAATTCGGCCTGATGTCAGAGGGAGATACGGGTACACTTGATTTTCAGGGAACCCGTTTCCATTCCTTTGACAGAGAACTTACAACCTCCCAGCAACCATAGAAAGATTCAGCTCAAATGTGGTATACTAAATCAATTACAATATAAAGAACATGACCGGAGGCATTATGCTTACATTTGAAGAAAAATTAGCAATTTTTGAATCGTATCCTGAATTAACGAGAAATGATGTTTCATTAGGAAGAATTAATTTTCATTTTGAGGAAAGCAAACGGGATAAATCCATTGTCGTTTACCATCTTCATCCTAACGGAAACGCCTTTATTTTCGGAGGGTTTGTAAAAGGTTATAAAAAAAATAATAAGGGCATGATTAACGTCCGTGAATTTCCTGAAGAGGACATCCGTTTGGTAATTGAAAAATCCATTCGTTCCCTGTCAGAGGAACCGCAGGAGGAGCTTGCTGATTTCGAACCGCATGTGGAGGAAACATGGGGCAACCAGAACTTGCAAACACTGACATTAGTGAAAGAAGAGGATATGTGGAGCGTCTATGCAGGAAAGAATCTGGACGGAATCTTCACCACTTATAATGAAGCTGCTTCTTATCTTGAGGAAGAAGGCTTCACTAAAAAAAGATACTAAAAAAGAGGCGGGACAAATGTGTCTCACCTCTTCTAACCGGTTCACTGCGCTTTTAGGCGGACGCTTTCCGCAGGGACGGCGCTGAGCCCTCCTCAGGCTTTGCCTTACGGGGGTCTCAGCTTGCCGTCAAATCCTGCAGGAGTCGCCACCTTCCGCTCCGTTAACCTCATATTTGCAATTAAAAAGGCTCAATTCACATAACTTTGGAGTTATGTCCCAACCTCCTTAATTAAAACCGATCTTTATTTCTAAAGACTCGTTCTTCCTCAAGCAGTCTTCTTTCTTCTTCACTTTTATCCTTTTTATCTTTCGTTCTGCCAGTTTCATGGTTATGGCTGTTGACGTCCTTATCATCCTCTACGCCCTGGCCTCCCCATAAACGGTTTTCATCTTCTACCTGCTTTTCTTCATGGCGGTTACCGATATGAGTGTCATTGCCTACCCAAATGGTTTCTTCACTGGAATTTGAAATGGTGCCGGAATTGCCTTTCCCCCGGCTGTCAGGCGGCCATTCACTATTGTCGGATGATGCAGGTGCTTCCTGCTGCCCGCCTCCCTCCTGGTCAGGACGGATATCACTTCTTGGCGTTCCGGCATCGACAACATCGTCAGAGATTGTGCTGTTTGTCGCACTGTCCATACCCTTACTCTGATTATTCCTTGGGTCGTGAGTTTGATTATTATTGGCAGTTGAACCGATATTAATCCTCGGTTTTTCATTATTGTCTCTACGGCCTGTGTGTTCACCCGTGCTCGTACTGCTGGTCATGCCTTTACTTTCATTGCTGATACCGCTTGAACCGCTTGTTTCATTGCCAAATCGCTGTTTGTCTTCTCTTGATGGCTCAAGATTTTTGCCATGATCACTGCCGGGTTCTGTATGAGTCGGTTCACTTGTAAAGTTTGCACCTGCTGTTCGGTTATCTTCCAGCCCTGTAGGAGGAGCAATATTTCCGTCAACATAATTTGGACTTGTTTCTACTGCAGCTGTCTGGCCTGATTGATCAAAACCACTGTCTGCATACAGTAAAATAGCTCCATTATTGACATCATCGTAATAACGCTCCGCCGCTTCCCGCTCTAATCCCATGCGATGAAACGCTTCTCTTACAGGTGAATCACCCGTTACAAATGCTTTAAACTTATCCATCCAATTCCCCTCGGATGATTCAAGGTCCACATCTGTTCTTCCTCGTACTAACGAAAGTTCTTCTTTATCTCTTGCCATAGCATACATATCTTGTTCTGAGTATCCTTCTAATTTTAACTCTTCAATCTTCCTTAAAACTTCTTCTTGTGTTCTAAATGTTTCAACATATTTTCTAGACATCTGCCATTCCTCCCTGTCATGTTAAAAAATTTGCTGCTCGTTATTCTTAGTACATATTTACCCGATGAAATTAATTCGAAACAGCTCCAAGCGGTTGAATGTGGAAAATAATTCAAATGAACTATCCATACGATTATTTAAACTAATCCTTCCTTCTAGATCCATTTTTCCTGCATACAAAAAACCCCGAACAAATTAATGTCCAGGGTGTTACTTTAACGCCTATTCTTTATCCATTTCATTTGGATGCGGACCTTTACGCTCGTTGCGATCCAAATCATTAATGGTTCTCATTTCATCAT
Organism: Jeotgalibacillus sp. S-D1; assembly: GCF_004358665.1. Classification (GTDB taxonomy): domain Bacteria; phylum Bacillota; class Bacilli; order Bacillales; family Jeotgalibacillaceae; genus Jeotgalibacillus. Next base: position 729,841 of record NZ_SMZR01000002.1, read on the forward strand.
CAGTTAATTCAAAATCGAAAACATCGAAGTTTGATTCAATTCTGGATGGCGTTACGGATTTTGGAATGACAATTGAATTGCTTTGCAGATGCCAGCGAATCACCACTTGAGCAGGTTCTTTGCCATACTTTTCTGCAATATTGCGAATTGCTTCATCTTTAAGTACTTCACCGCCCTGCATTATCGGGCTCCATGATTCTAAATAAATATCATTTTTCGCACAAAATTCCTTCATCTCATGCTGTCCAAGATAAGGATGGCACTCCACCTGGTTTACAGCCGGTTTAACGGTGCATTCGTCCATTAAACGCTGAAGGTGGTCAATTTCAAAATTACAAACTCCGATTGCTTTAACTTTGCCGTCTTCGTACAGTTTTTCCATTGCTTTGTATGTGTCGATATAACGATCCTTATCAGGCATCGGCCAATGGATCAGATACAGATCAACGTAGTCAAGACCAAGCTTTTCAAGACTTTCGTCAAGCGCTTTAATCGTTGTATCATAGCCCTGATCTGCATTCCAAACCTTTGTCGTAATGAAAAGTTCTTCCCGGGGTACACCTGATTCTTTAATGCCCTGGCCCACTCCCTTTTCATTCTGATAAATAGCAGCTGTATCAATTGAACGGTAACCTGTTTCAATTGCTTTTCTGACAGAGTCTGCTGCGACCTTGCCATCTTCTACCTGCCAAACTCCTAATCCAATTTGAGGCATTTCAAGTCCATTATTAAGCGTAATCGTATTCATCAGTAAACTCCTTTCGACAGTCGAAATTTTCTCTTATTCAGTATAAACGAGGTTGTTTTTACATGTCGATTATTTAGGCCTGCCTACTGAAAATACCCTTTTTAAGGAAAGTGAAAACCTGCTGAAGTGATACAAATCTTTATAACACAAACTTTTCTATTGCTTTGGCCACTCCATCTTGTTCATTCGTATCAGTGATCCAGTCGGCGGCATTCTTTACTGCCTGCTGTGCATTACCCATCGCAACGCCAATGCCTGCTTCATTGATCATCGCCAGATCATTTAAGCTGTCACCAACCGTCATCACCTCGTCCATGGTGATATTCAACCGCTCGCACACCTTTCGAATGGCTGCTGCTTTATTAATGCCTGCAGCATTTACTTCGATGTTCGTTTCACTTGAATTGGTGATTTCAAGCGCATTATTTAAGGTCAGCTCTTCGCGGATCGTTTCCCTAACCTCGTCGTCTTCAATATCAAAACCGAATTTTAACCATTCATGCTCCTCTAATCGTTCAGGGAAAGCCGTATTTTTATTCCATACGCCTCCGACAGTAGAAGACCAGAAATGCGTCTCATGCTTTTTGGCTAATTCGTACATCTGGTCTATATGGTCCACATCAATCATCGTGCGATCGACCAAGTTCAGATCAGAATCCCAAATCTCGCTGCCGTTTACAGTAATTAAATAGGAAGCTAAATCGAGCGATTCAACAATCTCCTGGCAGTTGATTAATGGTCTGCCTGTACTGACCATGACCTTTACACCCTGCTGCTGCGCTTTTTTAATTATTTTGCGCGTATAGTCCGAGATTGTGTGATCATTTTTCAGCAGGGTGCCGTCCATATCTAATGCAATTAGTTTTATTTTACTTTCTGGCTTCATCTTACAAGATGCCTCCTCTAAACTCTTATCCATTTTTCTCTTTGTAGTATAGCGTGATTAGGACATAAAATCGAACTGAAGCATTTGAGTGCTCCTCTTCTGTCTTTAAATAAATATTTCCATAGGAGCAGGATTTCTACATGATCTGTCAAATGTCTACTATAGAATGTATTTTTTAATTAGGAGGCTGACTATGCGTTTAAAAAAGAAAGTAAAATATACGCTTTATATTACCCTGCTAGTGATTATTATTATAATTTTTAACGCATCTGTTAGTTTCCCTTCCTACAACGCTAAATCTCTCGAAGCCTATTTGAATAACAACATCGCCCAGAAGACTGACGGAGGCATCATTACAGATGCATATAAAATTTATGGAGGAAATGATCAGGAGATGTATCTTTGGTACGGGTTTGAAGTGTGGAACAGGGAACAGCAGGATATTGAAGCCGGGGCATCCCTGCCCGTGGTTATTCAATTAAATGATCAAAATGAGCCAATCTCTCATGAAATTCCTGAAGACGGATCTAATTATACCAACAGCATGAAAGAGTTATTCCCGCTATATGTCCGCATACGAATGAATGATACAGACATGCCAGGATCTATTCGCCACTCCATTGATATGCAGCAGGATTCCCTGCCTCCATCAGATGATGATGAATCAGCTTAAATACGATTTTTAACACAGTCAAATGCGTTCACTTTTGTTTCCATCACAAGCAAAAGTGAGCTTTTTTATTGAGAAAATATAATAAAAACTGGTAAAAATCGCTTGAATCTAGCAAATAGCTGTCTTTTTCATCTGAATAAAAAAAGTATTTAGAATATTTTTATTTGCTATTGCATTTGTCATATCATTGTAATATGCTCAATATGTGAAAACGATTTCATAGATTCATAGTCTTATTTGGGGGTGTTCCTATAGGAGGGTGAGCGCGCTGTATACCATTAAAGATGTTGCGTCCAAAGCTGGGTTGTCACAGGCTACTGTCTCCAGAGTGATTAACAATCATCCTTACGTGAGTGAAGACAAAAAAAAGGCTGTTCAAAAGGCCATGAAGGAACTTGGATACGTTCCTAACTCTTCTGCACAACGGCTGAGAAACTTAAAAACAAAAAAAATAGCCGTTTTAGTGTCACGTATTGTAAACCCTTTCTTCAGCCAGCTGGTGGATGCCATGGAAAATCGGGCCGCTGTATGCGGATTTCAACTGATTTTGTGCAATACCAGAATTGATAAAGGAAAGGAACTGGAGTATTTTCAACTGCTTAAATCTAAACAGGTTGATGGAATTATTATGGCATCAGTCGAGAATCGCTGGGAAGTAATTGAGCCCTTTACCAAATACGGCCCGATTATCTATTGCAACGAATACGATCCTGAAGCCACCGTCATTCGGGTCAGACTCGACCAGGTTGAAGGCGGGTACATTGGTACAAAGCACTTACTCGAAAAAGGACACACAAAAATAGCTTATTGCCAAGGGAATGACAGCAGCGTTTCCGTTAATCGAAGAAAAGGTTATTTAAAAGCAATGACAGAATTTGGGATTGAACCGCTTGACGGCTGGATGTTTAAGAATATTTTCACCATTGAAGATGGCAGAAATATTTTCAGGCAGCTTAACCGTTTAACCGACCCCCCCACTGCCATTTTTACAGGCAGTGACGAGGTAGCTGCGGGTGTAATCAAAGAGGCGCAGCACCATTTGTGGAAGGTACCCGAACATTTAGCGGTGGTCGGCTTTGATGATCAGCCGATTGCGGAGCTGCTTGATCCGCAAATCACAACCATTAATCAGCATACATCTGATATTGGCTTCACTGCTATGGAGGTTATGCTTGAAATCATTAATAACGAGCGTTCAAATGACTCACAAGATATTATACTTCCCATTCGTTTAATTGAACGGCAATCAACTTAACTTTAAGGGGGCTTTCTTATTATGAAACTTTGGAATAAAAAAATTGCAGGTGTTTCGGTGCTTACAATGAGCCTGCTTCTCGCTGCTTGCAGTGATGACGCAGATAACGCAACCGAAGACACTGGTTCTGACGATAATTCATCAAAAGAGCAGGTAGAAATTGTCTATGCCAGCGGAGTTGATGTAACAGGGGCTACAGATGCTTTGATTGAAGCCTTCGAAAAAGAAAATCCAAATATTAAAATAAAACGCCAGGAAATGCCTGCTGATACTGGCACTTCACATGACCAGTATGTAACGACATTCAGCGGCCAAAGTGATGAAATCGATGTATTTGATGCGGATGTTATCTGGCCGGCTGAATTTGCTCAAGCTCAATATGCTCTTGAACTGGATCGGTTCATTGAAGCAGATGGCATCAACATGGATGACTTCTTCCCTGGAACTGTTCAATCAGGTAATTTTAACGGACGTCAATACGCAATGCCAAAATATACTGATGCAGGCCTTCTATTCTACCGCACGGACATCGTAGAAACGCCGCCAAAAACCTGGGATGAACTTTTCGAAATGGCCGGTGAACTTAATGGAGAAGCCGGGACTGAGTTTGGTTATCTTATGCAGGCAAACCAATATGAAGGTATGGTAACAAACGCAGTAGAATTTATCGCAGCCTATGGCGGTGAAGTGGTTAATGAAAACAATGAAGTAGTAGTAGACAGCCCGGAAACAGTGGCGGGTATCACGAAAATGGTTGAATTCGTTAACTCTGATTTTGTACCTAGCAATATCTTAAGCTTCCAGGAAACTGAAACAAACAACGCCTGGGTTGGCGGACAAGCAGTTTTTGCCCGCAACTGGCCTTACATGCAAAACACATCTAATGATGAAGAAGCATCAGAAGTAGCAGGAAACGTTGGTTTTTCTGTATTACCTGCAGGAGATGAGACCAACGCAGCCACACTTGGCGGATGGATGAGCATGATCAACCGCTACAGCGCACACCAGGAAGAAGCCTGGGAATTCGTAAAATTCATGTCCGGACCTGAAGGACAAAAAATCAGTGCAGTTGAAGGCGGACGTGCCCCAACAATTGAAGCACTTTACGATGATCCTGAAGTCCAAGAGGCAGCAGCATTGTTTGCGAACGAAGAGTTTGTAACCACTCTTCAAAATGCAGTGCCTCGTCCAGTATCGCCGATCTACCCGCAAATCACTGATATCATGCAAGTAGAACTTTCAAAAGCACTCGCACAGGACATCACACCAGAAGAAGCAGCCGCCAACATGCAAAGCAAAATTGAAGCTGCAATGGCAGAATAAAAGCGGAAGCGGGCGTTTAGGGGCGACAAGCACAAGGCAAGTGCGAACGGAAGGCCGATCTTTGCCTTCCGATCGTGCTTGACTTGTGACCTCGAGCCCCTGCCCGCTGCAGCTGGATAAAATAAAAGCGGAAGGCGCTCGTTCAGCCCCGACAAGCATAAGACGCGGTGGCCGAGTGGATGCTCTTTATCCACTTGGTCAGCGTGGCTTATGACCTCGAGGGGCTAGCGCCTGCAGCTGGATAACGTAAAAGCGGAAGCGGGCGTTTAGCTTCGACAGACGTAAGACGCGCAGCCAATTAGGCGCTCTTTGCCTAAATGGCTGCGTGACTTACGATCCGAGAAGCTGCCCGCTGCAACTGGATAAAATAAAAGTGGCAACACACCAAAAACTTAACAAAAGGGGGGGTGGATCTTATCACCTCCCCTTTCTATTAACGAAGAAGTGGGTGATACAATTGAAGTTTTCGCTAAATGAAAAGCAGCTTGGCTATCTTATGGTGGCGCCAGCACTTATTCTTGTTATCCTGGTTACCTTATGGCCGGTTGCCCAATCTTTTTACAACAGCTTATTTGATTACCGATTGAATGACCCTTCCCGATCTGAAAGATTTCTTCAGTCCAATATGGATTTGGAACGCTATGCTAATGATTATTTTTATCTTTCCAGAGATTTAGGAGATTTAGCTGGTCAATCACCAGACGATGCTGCAGCTGTCAATGAAATTCGTGAAGGTATCGAAACCTATCACGAAGAGCTTTTAGCAATGGATGGTGTTGGAGAGCAATACGAAGAAGTAGAAACATTGATTGCTTCATTCACCGCTATTTCAGACCGGGATTTAAAATATGCCAAGGTCGAAAATGAATGGGCTGGTGATTATAAAGAATTCCTGGCTACGGCTCAAGAAGATCTTCTGGCTTTAGCTGAAGGATCCTCTGATGAGGCAGTTACAACCACCGCATCAAATGTTGCAGGATCAATTGAATCCACAAACAAAGCCATTATCGAATCTAACTTTATTGGATTAAATAACTACAGCCGCTATCTTCAAGACGGACGCATGTGGCAGTCATTATCCAATACCTTTGTCTTTACGATCGTCTCAGTCGGTGTCGAGCTTATACTCGGATTAGCCATAGCCCTCCTTATTAACCGAACATTTTCCGGACGCGGAATCGTACGTGCTTCCGTTCTTATTCCCTGGGCCATCCCAACAGCGGTTGCTGCAATGATGTGGGGATTTTTATACGATGGCCAAACGGGTATCGTTGCTCATTACTTTGAACAATTTGGTTTGATAAAGGACGCTTCCGTTCTGCTGTCAACAAGTGCAGGCGGCATGTTCTCCGTTATCTTTGCAGATGTATGGAAAACGACGCCATATATGGCCCTGCTTTTACTCGCTGGCCTTCAGACCATTCCAGGCTCTCTTTACGAAGCCGCTGAAGTGGATGGCGCCAGTAAGTGGCAGCAATTTTGGAAGGTTACCCTCCCATTATTAAAATCCGCAATTCTTGTAGCCCTATTATTCCGTACATTAGATGCTTTCCGCGTCTTTGACCTGATCTATGTTTTAACAGGCGGAGGACCGGCAAACTCTACTGAATCAATATCGATTTATGCTTACATTACACTATTCTCGCAGCAAAATTTTGGAGCAGGTTCAGTTCTTTCTGTCATTGTATTCTTATGCGTTGCCCTGCTTTCAACACTATTTATAAAATTCATCGGGTCTGATCTGTTTGCTGGAAGATCAAATCGATAAGGAGGAATCAAGATGAACAAACGTGCAGGTTTTGGTTTTTATATCTTTCTGGTCGTGTTTGTATTTTTCGTGATGTTCCCTTTCATCTGGGTTTTCCTCACGTCGATCAAACCGCCTGGTGAAATTTTTAATAATTTTAATTGGTTCACAGCAGATCCTTCTTTGGCATCTTATGAAAACGCGCTGACGAATCGTCCCCTGGTACGTTATATGACGAACAGTTTTGTCGTTTCAACTTTAACAACCATTATTGCAATTGCATGTGCATCAGTTGCTGCTTATGCCCTGACCCGTCTTCCAATTAAATTTAAAGGGCTTATTCTGGGAACTATTCTTGCAGCATCCATGTTTCCGCAAATTGCGATTATCTCACCAATCTATAACTTTATTACATCAGTAGGTCTTCGCAACAGCTATATGGGGCTTGTCATTCCCTATATCACGATCAGCCTGCCGCTTGCGATTTGGATTCTGTCAACCTTCTTTCAAAAGATTCCTTGGGAGCTTGAAGAATCTGCTAAGCTTGACGGAGCAACACCATTTCAAACGTTTAGGAAGATTATTTTTCCGCTTGCAGCGCCTGGTGTATTTACAACTGCCATTCTTGTTTTTATCGCTGCATGGAACGAATATCTTTTTGCCCTTACCATTAACACAGAAGACACATGGCGTACAGTGCCAGTAGGAATCTCCTTCTATCAGAGTCAATTCACAATTCCTTGGGGAGATATATCGGCTGCTACTGTTCTTGTGACCATTCCTATTGTTATACTGGTATTGATTTTCCAAAGAAGAATAGTTGCTGGATTAACTTCCGGCTCAGTAAAAGAATAAAGGGAGTGTTTTGAATGAATGTAACAGTATGGAATGAATACCGACATGAGAAAAACAATGAAGAAGTAACGAAAATTTATCCGGATGGTATTCATCAGGTGCTGGCATCAGCCCTTGGCGAACAGGGATATGACGTTAAAACAGCTACGCTTGACGAGCCTGAACATGGCTTAACGGATGACGTGCTTAACAATACGGATGTCCTTTTATGGTGGGGCCATGTGGCACACGATGAAGTTGACGATGAAATTGTTGAAAAAGTCCAAAAACGGGTATGGGAAGGAATGGGACTGATTGTCCTTCACTCCGCCCACTTCTCCAAAATCTTTAAAACATTAATGGGTACGGGCTGCGACCTGAAATGGCGTGAAGCCCAGGAAAAAGAACGTCTGTGGGTTGTAGATCCAAGCCACCCTATCGCGGAAGGCATTGGAGAATACATTGAACTTGAAGAAGAAGAAATGTACGGTGAACACTTCGACATCCCTGCACCGGACGAACTTGTTTTCTTGAGCTGGTTCCAGGGCGGAGAAGTTTTCCGTAGCGGCGCGACATTCAAACGCGGCAACGGGAAGATTTTCTACTTCCGTCCAGGCCATGAAACGCACCCAACTTATTATAATAAGCAAATTCAAAAAGTAATTGGCAATGCGATTAAATGGGCTGCACCGACTACACGCGACTATCCTGTGTACGGAAATGCAAAGCCATTAGAAAAGCTTGCGGGCTACAAGGAGGAATAAGTTTCATGAGAAAGCTTAAAATTGGCGTTGTAGGCGCAGGAAGCATTGCTTCGAAAAGACATTTACCAGAGTATGCTGAAAACAAAAACGTTGAAATTGTAGCAGTTTGTGATATTAATGAACAAAGGGCAAAAGAAATCGGGGTTAAATTCGGTGCCGCTAAAATTTTCAGTGACTATCATGATCTTTTAAAAGAAGATTTGGATGCTGTGAGCGTCTGTACGCCAAACTATCTCCACGCCCCTGTTTCCATCGCAGCCCTTGAGGCAGGAAAACACGTTCTTTGCGAAAAGCCAATGGCAACGAGTGAAGAAGAAGCGGACCAAATGATTTCAGCTGCCGAGAAAAGTGGTAAAACACTGATGATCGGCCATAATCAACGGCTCGTCGAATCTCATCAGCAAGCAAAGAATTGGCTTAAAGAAGGCAAATTCGGCAAGGTGTACAGCTTCAGAACAGCCTTTGGCCACCCTGGTCCCGAAGCATGGAGTGCAGACGGAGCAGAAAGCTGGTTCTTTAAAAAAGAAGAAGCCTTCATTGGCGCCATGGGCGATCTGGGTGTTCACAAAACAGATCTGCTGCGCTATATTTTAGGTGAAGAAATGGTTGAAGTAGCCGCAATGGTAGAAACCAGTGCAAAAGATCACGCCGATGTTGACGATAATGCAGTATTGATTCTGAAAACAGAAAGCGGCATTATCGGTACCCTTGCAGCAAGCTGGGCGTATAAAGGCAAAGAAGATAACTCAACTGTGATCTACACGGAAAAGGGTGTATTGCGACTGGAGGATGACGAAAAGCATTCTGTTATTTTCCACAAGCATGATGGAACGAGAGAAGAACTGAGCCTGGGACAAATTCAATCCAATGAAGAAGGCGGACAAGTATCCACTGGCGTTATTGACCACTTCGTAGACTCGATTTTAACAGGGAAAGCTCCGTTAATTACCGGTGAAGAAGGCAAAAAATCTTTGCTTGTTATTTTAGGGGCACTGAAATCAGAGGAAACGAAACAAATCGTAAAGTTATAGGTGATAAAATGGAAAAGTTAAGAATGGGATTAATCGGAGTTGGAGGGATTGCCATATCGAGGCACCTCCCCTCCTTTCTGGCGTTAAAAGATCATGTGGAAATTACAGCGGTATGTGATGTGAACCAGGAACGCGCGGAAACTGTAGCAAATGAACACGCGATTCCCTTTCACACCACACAGTACGAAGAAGTATTCCAGCATGTAGACGCGGTGACAATCTGCACACCAAACAAATTTCACGCTGAAATTTCGATTGCAGCACTGAATGCGGGCATTCACGTACTTTGTGAAAAGCCAATGGCAATGTCTTCAGCAGAATGTGAAGAGATGATTGAAGCAGCCAACAAAGCGGATAAAATTCTGATGATTGCCTATCATTACCGCTACACCAAAGAAGCCCGCGCAGCAAAACGATTTATAGACGAAGGTGAAATCGGCCGGCCGCTCGTTTCCCGTGCGCAAGCGATTCGCCGACGCAAAGTGCCAGGCTGGGGCGTTTTTACAAACAAGGATCTTCAAGGAGGCGGAAGCCTAATTGACTTTGGCTGTCATTTCCTTGATCTGTCTCTGCATCTAATGGAATTTCCGGAAATTGCAGAGGTATCCGGCGCTACATACAATGAACTCAGCCGTCAGCTGGATGTGGTCAATCAGTGGGGGTCGTTCGATCCTTCCACGTTTGAGGTTGAAGACCATGCTACTGCATTTATTAAATTCAAGGACGGGGCCACCCTCCTCTTTGAAACATCCTGGGCAGCTAACCTGGCTGATGACCAGGAAACCGTCAGCGTATCAGGTACAAACGGCGGTCTTGACGTGTTTCCGTTAAAGCTCTATCAGGCAAAATACGGTATGCTCCTTGACCAGAGTGCTTACTGGATTTCAGATGACGAAAATCCAAGCCTTCCTCAGGCAGCCAATTTCATCGAAAGCTGCCGCGGCCGTCAAAAACCACTTGTAAAACCTGAGGAAGCATTAATCGTCTCAAAAATAATCGAAGCTATTTATGAAAGCAGTGAAACTGGCAAGGCAATTTCGTTCACTTAAGGAGGAACAGCAATGAAACTAGGAGTATTTACAGTACTATTTGCACAAAAACCTTTTGAAGAAATGCTTGATTATGTAAAAGAGTCAGGTCTGGATGCAGTAGAAATCGGCACAGGCGGTTACCCTGGAACAAACCATTGTCCGATTGATGAGCTGCTTGAAGACGAGGGCAAGCGAAACCAGTATTTAGATGCTGTCATTTCACGCGGTCTTACAATCAGCGCGTTCAGCTGCCACGGAAACCCGGTAAGCCCGGATCCGGAATTCGCCAGAGAAAGCGACGAAGCCCTGCGCAAAAGCATCAAGCTTGCTCAATTAATGGGCGTTCCTGTCGTTAATACGTTCTCCGGAACACCTGGTGCGGATGCAGAGGCAAAATTGCCAAACTGGCCTGTAGCTCCATGGCCAAATGAATACGGTGATGTTCTGACTTGGCAGTGGGAATCGAAACTCATTCCTTACTGGAAAGAAATTGGGGAAATCGCAAAAGAAGCCGATGTGAAAATCGGACTTGAACTTCACGGAGGATTCTCTGTCCATACACCCCATACCATGCTGAAACTACGCGAAGCAACAAACGAATACATCGGGGCCAATCTTGACCCAAGCCATCTATGGTGGCAGGGAATCGACCCGGTAGGCGCCATCAAAATCCTAGGAAAAGCTGGTGCGATCCACCATTTCCATGCCAAGGATACTTATATTGATCAAGATAACGTCAACATGTATGGCTTAACAGATATGCAGCCTTACAGCGAAATCCAAACACGCGCATGGAACTTCCGCACAGTCGGCATGGGCCATTCCGCTGATGTCTGGGGAAGTATCATCAGTGCACTTCGCACTTATGGCTACGATCATGTTGTCAGCATCGAACACGAAGACCCGATTATGAGCATTGAAGAAGGCTTTCAGCGGGCAGTTACAACGCTTAAATCAGTAAATATCAAAGAGCAACCAGCCGAGATGTGGTGGCTGTAAACGTTAACTAGTCGGGATTCTAAGGAGTTCCAATTCATGAAACTGCACTGGTGAGATGGCTTTTTGGAGCCATTTTGCCAGTGTTTTTTTGTAGGTTCAGGGGGTGGGGAGGTTTCGGCTGCGGACTTTTGGCGGTGAGCTTCGGGGAGGTTGGGGCGGAACTTTGAGCGGGGAGGTTTCGGCGGCTTTATCAATCATCTTTCCGAACTTATCAATCACCTTTCCACTTTTATCGAACATTTCACAACAGATATCGATCACTTCTCAACTTTTATCGATCATCTCCCTCCTCCCACGCATTTTATCGAACTTCTTTCACGTTTTATCTAACATTTTTACAGGATACCGATCATCTTTTTGGTTATATCGGTCGCGGCCTCCTTACTGTGGCGCCTGGGCCTCATTCACTGGAACCGCAGAACGGGGATCACGGAAACGAGGACCACGAGTACCGTTTTTATCGATCATCTTTCCGAACTTATCGATCACTTTTCCACTTTTATCGAACATCTCACAACAGATATCGATCACTTCTCAACTTTTATCGATCATCTCCCTCCTCCCAAGCATTTTATCGAACATCTTTCACGTTTTATCTAACTTCTTTTACAGGATATCGATCATCTTTTCGGTTATATCGGTCGCGGCCTCCTTACTGTGGCGCCTGGGCCTCATTCACTGGAACCGCAGAACGGGGACCACGGGCACCCGTTTTATCGATCACCTCCCTCCTCCCACGCATTTGTATCTAACATCCTTCCAACCAAATCAATCCCCGCCTCATCCTATACTGACACTGGACCAGCATCCCACAATCAAACGTTTGTTTAACCCTCGCCACACCCCGCCAAACCGGCCTGCAACCAAAAAAAGCCCTTATCAAAAGGGCTCGGCTCACTTCTTCTTCAAAAATTCCATTGTCGTTTTAATTTCCTCTAGATAAACGGATGCTTCTTCATACTGATCGGTTACCACGCTTGTAAATAAAATATCGATCATGTGGAGCTGCGCCAGTCGGGAAGATGTGGCGCCGCTTCTAAATGGTGCAGGGATTTCACGGGAGGCTGAGATAAATAAATTGATTTCTGCCTGCTCTGTTACTGGTGAGGAACCGTAACGCGTCAAACTGATTGTCGTGGCCCCTTTTTGCCGTGCAAGCTCCATGATCTTTGCGGTTTCATGCGTTTCCCCTGAGAAAGAAATGCCAAACACAACATCATTTCTTTTTGCATTAGCAATATACATACCAGCATTGTGGATGTCAGTGAAGGCAGATGTTGCTTTGTTCATGCGGATGAACTTCTGCTGTGCATCCTTTGCGATGATTCCGGATGCGCCGACGCCAAAAAAGTGAATTCTTTCAGCATTTTGCATCGCTTCAACTGCTTTCCCCAACGATTCATAGTTAACCAGTTCGGTTGTCTCTTTAATTGCCTGGATACTGTTATTCGTTACTTTTTGGACGATGGATTCCTGATCTTCTCTTGGCTGGATATCGCTGAACTCGTCGTCCTGGTCTTTATGGAGATCTCCTGAAATTCTGAGTTTCAGCTCTTGAAATCCTTTTAACCCCAGCGACTTACATAATCTGATGACAGCGGCGCTGCTTGTGCCGCTCGCTTCTCCAAGCTGCGCGACGGTCAGGTAAATTACCTCATGGGGATGATTGATAATAAAATCCGCCAGTTTCTTTTCTGAAGGCGGCAGCTTATGCATTAATTCATTAAGCATAACCAATCCGCCTGATAGTGATGATTTTGATTTGGTTACATCATTCAAGAGCCTCATCCTTCTACTAATTTTTAACTAACCTTTAATTGCTCCTTCAGTCATTCCCTTCGCTATTCTTTTTTGGAAAATAGCATACAGGACAATTACCGGGATAATCGCTATGGTTAAACTTGCGAATAAGGTTCCCCATGCGTTTGTATATTGGGCTTCGCTGCTGATAAAGTCAATTGCCAGACCCAGCGTATAATTTTCTCTTGATTGAAGGAAAATGAGTGCCATAAAGTATTCATTCCAGAAATGTATGGCATTCATGATGGATACAGTGATAATCGCCGTTGTAGATAATGGCGTAATAATACGTAAAAGTATACCATAGGGCGACAATCCATCGATCGATGCTGACTCCTCCAGCTCTTTGGGAATTGTACCCATGAAGCTGGTGAGGACAAAGATTGAAAAAGGAAGCTGTGAGATCGCATAAACAATCGACAAGCCTATTAAACTATCTAGCAAATTAAATTCCATCAATAGAAAAAATAATGGAATCCAGCCAAGAACCATTGGAATCATCATGGCTGAGATGTAGATCGTAAAAAGAATCCCACTCCCCTTGAACCGGATGCGTTCAATTGCATACGCGGTAGGCAGTGCAAGAACCAGCGTGAGAAACATTCCCAGCACTGTTACGATAACGCTGTTAAAGACGCCTGAATCAATATTGTAGCTGCTCCACGCATCCACAAAGTTCTGGATATTTAATGTTTCAGGGAGCCCCCATGGATTTGCGTAAATTTCAGCATTCGATTTAAATGAGCCAATGAACATCCAAATAATCGGATAAAGGACGGCAATCGTCCATAAAATAAGCGGGATTCTGATCCCTGTCCGAATCAATGCCGGCTTCAAGTTTTTCTTCATTCCCCAACCCTCCTCAAACCTTCCGAACAATCTAGTAATGTACTTTTTCTCTTCTCATAAAGAATTGCAGAACCAGTACGGTGATGAGCGATAAAATCAGGATCATCACGCCGATCGTTGCCCCGTAGCCAAAATTGAATTGTACAAATGCCTGCTGGTATAAATACGAGCCCATGACATGCGTAGCATTATTTGGTCCTCCGCCTGTCATAATCTGCACAATGATAAAAGAGCCATTTAATGTTGTGATGACAATATATAAAATTGAGATTTTAATTTGAGGCCATACCAGCGGAAGAGTAACCTTCCAGAATTGCTGCCATTCATTTGCTCCATCAATTTCTGCTGCTTCATAGTAGCTTTTGGATACATTTGAAATTCCGCCAATGAGCATCAGCATGAATAAACCGATCCCCGCCCAAATTGATGGAAGCACTAGGCTCGGTAAAGCCCAATCCTCGTCGCCAAGCCAGGGCCTTGCCCATTCTCCCAATCCCATAAACTCCAATCCTGAATTAACGAGACCAAGACTCGGATTATAAATAAAAGTCCACAGAATCCCGATTACCACGACAGACATAATATTAGGAAAGAAAAACACCACTCGATAAAAAGGTGCTTCCTTAATTTTCAGTTGGGTAAGCGCCACAGCGAAAAAGATTGCCAGGATCATAATTCCGAACACCTTAGTGATCACTAAAAAGTAGTCGTGAAGAATTGTTCTTGGAAAGATTTTATCTTTCAGAAGCTGCTGGTAATTATCGAATCCAATAAACTCACGGCTGGATGAAGATCCTGACCAATCAAAAAATGAATAGTATAGTCCACTAAACAAAGGATAAAGTGTAAAAATCGAAAATAATATAAACGTTGGAACCAAACAAAAAGCTAAAAATAGATACTTTTGCTTTTTCGACTGTACCATCCAATCACTCTTTCTTTTTGTTTTCAATCGCTTCAATAAGCAGAATGAGGCTGGGACAAATGTGTCTCAACCTCATCTAACCGGTTCACTGCGCTTCAGGTGGACGCTTTCCGCAGGGACTTCGCTTGAGCCCTCCTCAGGCTTCGCCTTGTGGGGTCTTAAGCGCCGTCAAATCCTGCACGAGTCGCCACCTTCCGCTCCGTTCACCTCGTAGCTGAGAAAAACAGACTCCATTTACATGGCTTTCTCACATCTTCATGCCTTTTTAAACGTCTGATTTAATTGCGGTATTCTGCAGCTGCCGCCTCTGCTTCTTCCACAAATTCTTCTGCTGTAATATTACCGAGCATTAGAGATAGAAGTGAGTTTCCAATCGGCGTTTCCAAATCTGCGCTCATTGGATGCGGTTTTTGGTAAATCTGTACCTGTTCCGGATCATTAATCATTGCGTTGGCATCTTTTAAGTAAGCTGGAACATTTTCGTTTTCAGTTAGATCCACACCTGAAATGTTCATGATTGCTCCTGTATGCTCTGAGAATGAAACCGCATAGTCTCTTTTAAATACGAATTCAACAAAAGCTTCTGCTGCTTCTTTATTTTCAGCGTTCTCTGCAATGGCAAGCGGACGTAAATCAGGCACGATGCCAAACGGCTGGCCTGGATCCTGCATAGGTGAAGGAATAAAGCCAAACTCCAAATCCTCCGGTGTATCGTTTGCCATTTCATTTGGAAGCCAGAAGCCTACAGGTACAAATGCGTTTTTATGAAGAAGGAAATTCATTTGTGACTGTGTATGGTTGAGAGCTCCTAAGCCGGAATCAAAGAATCCTGCTTTTTGCATTTCCTCTACCTTTTTCATTGTTTGCAGCACAGCATCGCTTGTCCATGCTCCTTCAGCACCTGTGATTACGTCAGCCAGCAGTTCTTCTCCGCCAGCTGCACCGAATGCCGGATACAATACACCGCGCAGGAAGTAGTAAGGATGCTGTCCGCTTGTCACAAACGGATCGATATCTTCTTTTTCTTTTATGTCTCCCATTGATTCCATAAAGCTGTCAAAATCGGTTGGGACTTCAAACCCTTCCGCTTCGAACCAGGCTTTATCATACCAGGTGCCCCATGTATCAAATACAAGCGGCAGGCTGAAAATTTCCCCATCATGTTTATCAGGATCCACAATGAAATTATCGATCAGCGGCGAGCCGTCCTCTAATTCGATTCCTTCCACCAGCTCCGTAAGATTAGCCAGCTGTCCATCCTCAATCATTTGCGTTTCGCTTGAACCGGCACCATCGATGTAGACAACATCCGGCGGATCATCGGATACCCATCGTGACCTCATCTCATCATTGATATTTGGTCCTTTATGCTCCACAATCGTAAGATCCGGATATTCCTTTTTGAAGTCAGCGATCACTTCCTTCCACCAGGAATCCCCGTAGCCCCCTACAAAATACTGAATTTCCAGTTCACCTGACATCCCATCCCCGCCAGAACCGCCTTCACCGTTTCCACCAGCTTCATCACCTGACGAACATCCCGCCATCATTCCGGCAGAAAGCACAACTCCCCCCAAAAGCAATCCCGGACTTTTCCAATACTTTTTCAAAACGATATCCCCCTTTTAACATTGTTATTATTTGAAAATCATTAACGAATGCACGTCAACGATCGTTCAATCCGTTTTGTTTCAGCTTCCTGCATCCAATTTTCTGGCCGTTTCAATTGCTTTTCTTACATACCCATTGCTTGCTGAAATGGCTTCCTGTGCTTTTTCATAGGTAACATTGGCTTCAATCATTACAATTGCCGGTTTCACTTTTCTTTCGGCCAGTTCAAGTGTTTTCTCTGCCGTTTCGTATGGTACATTGGTGAGTTCCATAATAATGCTTTTTGCTCGTTCCATCAGTTTATAATTGCTTGCATGAACATCCACCATGAGGTTCTCCTGGACTTTTCCAAACTTCACCATAGCCGCAGTACTCATCATATTTAAAATCATTTTATGGGCAGTGGCTGCCTTCATACGAGTGGAGCCTGTCAGTACTTCAGGACCAACTACCACCTCAATCTTGCAATCTGCATATTTACTAATCACCGAATTTTTATTGCTTGAGAGAGAAACGGTATAGGCACCTTTTTCTCGCGCATGCTTTAAAGCTCCTATTGCGTAAGGTGTGCGCCCGCTTGCTGTAATCCCAACCACCACGTCCTTGGCTGTTATTTCCTTAACGGATAGATCAGCAGCACCCTGCTCTTCTTTGTCCTCACTGCTTTCAAGCGCTTTTCCAAATGCGTGAATACCGCCGGCCATAATAGGCTGCACCATTTCATGAGGCGTCATAAAAGTAGGAGGGCATTCTGAAGCATCCACATACCCCAGCCGGCCGCTGGTTCCCGCGCCGCTGTAAAAGAGCCGGCCGCCTCTTGAAAATGCCTGAAAGATCTTTTCTGCTGCTATTTTGATTTCCGGAAGAACTTCTTCTACAGCATGTGCAATTTTTTTATCTTCGTTATTGATTACTTTTAAAATCTCGATAATCTCCATCTGATCCAGATTCATACTGTTTTTATTTCGCTGTTCGGTTACCAGTTCAGAAAGATTTAACGTCATCACAATCACCTTCTATTCTTTAAAATCGCACTTGGCTATCCGTTAAATGACTGGGCGGCTTCATATTGTTCACGGGCGATAACAAGTGCGCCGTCTACGGGGGTGGCATAAGATTTCTGGTAATGGCCTAATTTTTCTTCAGTAATGCTTTTAATAAACTGGTCTTTTATGAGAGCAGAATGTGTCAAAATGGAGCCTGCCGTAGTGATGGCTGTGTTTTTATCAAACTGATCCGACATAAGGTGAAGGCTTCGGACATGCTGAACCAATTCATCGGATGCTTCCTTCAAAATCTGAATGGCTATGTGATCACCTTGATCGGCTGCCTGAATAACAACTTCAGCTAAGCCGGCGATTTCATTTTTTTGTGGTTTTGTACCGTATATGTAGGAGATTAACTTGGGTTCAGAAGACAAATTTAACTTTTCAAGAATCATTTCATTTAACAACGTTTTATTTTCACGCAAATCATAGGATCGGGTTACTTTGTTTAATGCTTTTAACGCAATGTGATAGCCGCTGCCTTCATCTCCCAGAACATGGCCCCAGCCTCCGGTTTTGTATACCGATTCATTTTTTGTACTGCCGATTGCATTGGATCCGGTGCCGGCTATGACAAGGATTCCTTCCTTCACTCCGGGATTCAGCGCTCCTCTCAACGCAATATATAAGTCAGAGCAAATGAATAATCTTATATTTCTGTCAATTCCAATGGACAAAAATTTTTCCCTTATGTACAAGGCAGCTTTTTCTTCATCGTCCTCTCTTCCAACGCCAGCCAATCCGCAGCATACGCTGACAATATCCCGGGGTGGAATGGAGAGCTTATTCAGAAGGTTTTTTATTGTTTCACCAATCTGTTGAGCCATTTCCTGAAAACCAATTACCTGAGGATTTGTTCCTTTTGATTGAAATGTTGCAGCAGGCTGGAAGGTCTTTTGGGTGTGCTTGCTTACTTCACAAATCGAGTAAGTTGTTTTACTTCCTCCGCCATCAATTCCAATTACATATCCCATCTGCGCCCTCCACCTGTATTTTTTTCCATTATACGATCATTGAATTTTTATGTCAATATATTTCGAAAATAGTGATATTTTGTTTCAATCCTATCGAAAAATTTCGACTAAAACGGTATAATATCCTGGGCTAGTGCACTAAAGGGGACCGGTTCATTTCCGCTGCAGGCGGCGCTTTCCGCGGGGCGGGGGTGAGCCACTTTGATGCTGCGCATCTTCAGCGTCTCACCTCTCCCGCTGCATCCCGCAGGAGTCACCACCTTCCGCTGCAATGAACCTAAGCTTTTTGAAGTCTTATTTGGAATCAAAAATGACAAAAAAATGCTCTCGCGAAAATTAGTCGCGAGAACACATTTTTTGGATTTTGTCTTATTTTTTTATCAAAACACAGCTCATCCAATCCTCTTCATGCGGCTTTGACGCATCAGCTGGTTAATTACTTCTGATAATACGATGCCCATAGCTATAGAGCCTGAAATCATAAATGCTTTTGCAGCAAGTGTAATGGCCATATTGTAATCGTTGGTGACGAAATTGCGCATTGAATTGTACGCCATTCCGCCGGGGACAAGAGGGATAATCCCCGCTACGATATAAATAATAATTGGCGCTTTATAGACTTTTGCATATACCTGGCTTACGACTGCGATTAAAAAGGCCGCCGCAACCGTTGAAGGAACTTCGTCGATTCCCTGCGCTTCCATAAGGTAATAGACAGTCCAGCCGAGCATGCCGACAAATCCACATTTAATTAACGATTCCTTAGGAGCATTGAAGATAATCCCAAAGCTTGCCGCGGCAATAAAACTGGTAACAAGCTGTACTAAAACAGACATAATCTTTGCTCCCTTCTATAGAAATGTGACGACTACAGCGATTCCTGAGCCGATGGCAAAGGCTGTCAGAAATGCTTCTGCCCCTTTGGATAAACCGGATATTAAATGCCCTGCGATCAGATCCCGTACAGCATTTGTAATTAACAGGCCGGGCACCAGCGGCATGACAGATCCTATAATAATTTTATCAAGCTCCTGGCCAAAGCCAATCTGAACAAAAAGAAAAGCCATTAAACCGATAATTAAGGAAGCCATAAACTCCGCAAAAAACTTAATGGAAATAAGCTCACTAAAGTAGACCACACTGGCAAAGCCCACTCCGCCAGCCAAAACAGCCGGAAGAAAATCAATCCATCCTCCCTGAAACATCATTAAAAAACAACCGCTTGAAATCGCAGCCGCAGCAAGCCGTGTCTTAAGCGAGTACGTTTCATCCGATTGATAAATTTGTTTTAAAATACGATAGGCCTGCGGAACAGAAAGTTCTCCGTTGGAAATTCTCCTGGACGTGCTGTTTACAAGCATCACCTTTTTTAAATCCGTGGTCCGGTCCGAGATCCGCATAAGCTTCGTTTTCGTCGGTTCCTCTGTTTCAATGGAAAACATGATTCCTGTCGGGGTAACATAGCTGTGGGATTCCTTAATTCCATAGGAAGCAGCAATCCGCATCATGGTATCTTCCACTCGATAGGTTTCCGCTCCGCTTTCAAGCATGATTTTCCCCGCTAAGAGACTGACATCCATAATATCGTATTGTTCTTCTAAATACTGTTCAATGTCAATATCCATATAATTCGCTTCGAACATCTAGTCTCCCCACCCGCAACGCTTATAATGAGTGGCTATAGTGTATCATTATTTTGGCGGGTGTTCATTAAATGACTACTAAAATGGCTGCCATTCTCAGCACCTGTCAAAACAGCTATACTATTCACTGTTTTTGAAATGCTTCTGTGTAGTTTGTTAACCTTTTTAAAGCCTTTTCCTCAGCAGGAATTCGAACCGACAGCATGGCAGCATTTAAGAATGTGAAAACAACAGCTGTGACATAAGCTTGAAATAACAGAGGCAGCAGCAGAATTTCAATTGTCACAATCACATAGTTTGGATGCTTTATATATTTATAAGGGCCCCTTCTTACAACCTTTGCGCCTGGCAAGATCAAAATTTTCGTATTCCAATACCGTCCAAGTGACAACAAACACCATATGCGAACGATCTGAGTCAGCCCAAATAGCACAAGCAGAGGCGCCCAGAAAGCTGAAACAGGCCGGCCGGCGGCAAGTACTTCAAAAAGCAGGCTTATGAAAAAACCCGCATGCAGCGCAATCATAACGGGGTAATGAGAGGAACCTGCTTCATATGCACCTTTATTCTTTATCCATTTCTCATTTCTTTTTGCAGCCATTAATTCCACGAGCCGCTGAATAATGACGAATCCGAAGATAATCAAGAAAAGCATGGCAAGTCCTCCTCAATCCCATTTAAGCAATAGCAATTCCCCGCTGAAACCAGGTCCCAGCGCAGTCATCAATCCATAGTCCCCTTTCTTGCACGGTTGTTTCATGAATTCCTCCAGAACATACAAAACCGTCGGAGATGACATATTGCCGTTATTAATTAACACTTCTCTGGAATTATTTGTTTGATCCCGGCTGTAGCCCAACGCTTTTTCGTATGCATCCAGCACTTTTTTACCGCCGGGATGGGCGACGAAATGTGTAATTTCATCCGATTGAAGCTGATTTTGAGCTAAAAATTCGTGCACAAAGGGTCCCAGCCAGCCGCGGATAATCGTTGGAATGTCTTTAGAAAATACGACATGCAAACCATTATTTTTCACATCCCACCCCATTACATCCTCAGAGTCGGGCATCCACTTGGAAGCGGTGGATAAAATGGATGGCATTGGCTTTTTCGTTGTCGTCTTTACTTCATCCCCACATATAAGTGCGCAGGCTACCCCGTCTGCAAAAAGCGAGGCTCCAATCAGGTTGCTTTTGGACCGGTCGTCACGCTGAAAGGTCAGGCTGCAGAGCTCAACGCACACAACAAGCACCTTTGAATCCGGGTGGCCTAAACAGTAATCAAAAGCCCTGCTTACACCTGATGCTCCGCCGGCACAGCCAAGTCCCCATATCGGGATTCTTTTCGTACGATCTGAGAATGGAAGATGGTTCATAATTCTTGCATCGATGCTGGGAGTTGAAATGCCTGAACTGGAAACAAAAAAGATTGCATCAATGTCAGAGCATCCTGCTTCCTCCGTTAGAAACAGCTGATTTTGCAAGCATGCATTAATCGCCTCAACACCGTAACGAGTGGCGAGATCAATATATAGTTCATTACGCTCTTCAAAGCTATGAGGCTTTTCAAACCACTCCATTGGAACACAAAAATGCCTTGTATGGATTTCACCGTTTTGAAATACTCGCATTAATCTCTCAATTTCAGTAAAGCTGTCTTTGAATAATTCTTTAGTCAGCCGGGCAGTTTCTTCCTGCCTGATGGTATAAGGGGGTTTATAGGAACTTACAGAAAGAATTTTTGGCATGCAGCGTGCCCTCCAGAAATATATTATAGCTATCTTCCCCATTATCTCCTAAGTACTGCCATTTAAAACGGTGGTTAGCTGCATAAAAAGCAGATCAGAATAAAACAAGAATGCCTACATGAACGTATTCATGAAGGCATTCTTTATTTTGTACAGAATTATTTAGCTTTTTGATTGCTCTATAACGCTTAGGTCATTGAAGCGGATAAGTAAAGTAGCCAAAAATTTTCTTACACTCTCACCAGCACTCTTCCACGTATTTTACTCTGAAGAATATCACGCATTGCTGCCGGGGTGTCCTCCAGTGAAACCTCACGATCGACCAGTGCCTCTAACCCTTCTGGCTTAAGATCATCCGCAAGGCGGTTCCAGATCTTTTCACGAAGCGGCATTGGACAGTAGGCCGAATCAACACCAAGCAGGCTGACCCCTCTTAAAATAAAGGGGTGCACAGTTGTTGGTATATCGCTTCCACCAGTCAAACCGCTGACTGCCACAGCACCGCCTCTTTTTATACGGCTGAGGACAGCCGCTAAGCTTTTTCCGCCTACGGGATCTACAGCGGCCTGCCAGGTCCCTTTTTGCAGAGGCTTTAACTCTCCGTTATAGACATCCGATCTGGAAATAACAGAATCAGCACCAAGCTTTTTCATAAAGTCGTGCTCTTCTTCTTTCCCTGTACTCGCCACCACTTTATAGCCCCGCTTTGCCAGCATCGCAACTGCCATGCTGCCAACTCCGCCAGTTGAACCTGTGACCAGCACATCTCCCTGATCAGGTGTCAGTCCATTCGCCTCCAGACGATGAATCGATAAAGCAGCAGTGAAGCCCGCTGTCCCAATGATCATCGCTTCCTTCAGGGTCATATTTTTCGGAAGCGGCACGATCCACTCAGCGGGAATTTTCGCGTATTCACTATAGCCGCCATAATGGGAGACTCCAATCTCATAGCTAGTGGCTATGACTTCATCTCCTTCTTTAAAACGATTGTTTTTTGAAGAAACCACGGTGCCTGATAAGTCAATTCCGGGAACAAACGGATACGACTGAACAATGTTTCCATTAGGCAGCCCTGCCATTCCATCTTTAAAATTCACACTGGAATAAGCTACTTTTATTAAAACGTCACCTTGTGACAACTGATCTTTATCAATCGACTTCACCTGAACCGACACATCTTCTCCCATTTTATCTACAACAACTGCTTGAAAATTTGATGACATACTGTTTTCATCTCCCTTTTTAAATTAGTGGTGATCGAAATTTCGAAACATATGGACTGCTGGTTATCCAGAACCGCCAGGGGTAATCGCGTGCTTCACCTGTATTATCAATGCCAATGCGCGGTCCTGCTGATATTGTGAATTGTTCCTTTGGCCAGCCCCTGCAAATCATTAAGGGTGGCTTGGAGAAATGAAGACCGTAGTCAGCCATGGTAATCCCCATCGCTTTTGTGAGCTTCCCCGGCCCATTCGTCCATTCTTTTTTTGGCCGTCCAAGACGCCGGCTTTCCATAAGGTCCTGTCCTCCAAGCGGTTCAACCGCCCGAATTAAAATGGCTTCCGGCCGGCCTGTCTGCGCACTGACGACATTAACCAGTGTGTGCGTATGCATGGTGTACGTATAGACGGAGCCAGCCTGACCAAACATAATTTCTGTTCTTTTCGTACGCCGGTTTCCAAAGCTGTGAGCCGCACGATCATCCGGTCCCATATAGGCTTCTGTTTCAACTATGTATCCTGATGCTGTTCCCTCCTCTGTTTCTTTTACTAAAAGGCAGCCCAATAACTGCTTGGCAAGCTCCAGGGTTGGCTGATCATAAAAGCTTTGTTCTAACGGTTTAAAGGGTTCCATTCCATACGGCTCCAATCTATCTTTCATCTTTTGCTTACTTCTTCATTTCCCTGTCATTGTCCTGGTTAAAACGTTAAATTCCAAAAGAATCTTTTGATACAGAAAATGAAATCAGGGGAACAGTATTTTGAAAAATGATTATGGCGAAAATAAACATATGAATAATAATTGGTAAATTTATTGGAGGTCTTTCCATGTTTGAAACTGCAAATGAAATACCCCTTATTCTCGGTCGTGTAGTAACAATTTTACCTTTATTGCTGCTCGTCACAATCTTCATGGGAAAGCGGGCAATTGGGGAACTGCCCATATTTGATTTTCTGGTTATCCTTACGCTTGGTTCTGTGGTAGGAGCGGAACTTGCTAATCCGGAGGTCCATCAGCTGCCGACTGCAGCTGCCATTATACTCATCGCTCTATTGCAGCGACTGGTTGCAAAATGGAAATTATCCAGCAGGTTATTTGGCCGATACATAACATTCGAACCAACAGTGGTTGTCCAGAATGGGAAATTACTAAATCAAAATATGAAAAAAATCGGTTACTCCATTGATAATATTCTTCAAATGCTTAGAGAAAAGGATGTATTTGATCTTCTGGATGTAGAAACGGCTATTATTGAATCCAGCGGATCTTTGAGTGTATTAAAAAAACCACAGAAAAGCGGTATTACTGCAGAGGATTTACAAATTGTAAAAAGCTCCTCATTAGCGATTCCGGTTATTTTGGAGGGGACGATTTCAGAAGAGGTACTGGAGCAATTTAATTTGAATGAGGAATGGATCGATGAACAGCTGAGATCTCAAGGTATTTCTGACAGAAGCTATGTATTTTTTGCTTCACTGAATAAAGATCATCAGCTCCATATTTCCTTAAAGAATGAAGAAAATCTTATTATTCCGAAGATCAAGCATTAGGTTTCAAAAGGGACCAGTTTACCTAAGCTTAATTAGTTTCTGCTCAAAGTTTGAAGTCTAAAAGAATGAGGCTGGAACCGGTTCACTGCGCTTCAGGCGGCGCTTTCCGCAGGGACTTCGCTTGAGCCTCCTCAGGCTTCGCCTTGCGGGGTCTCAGCTTGCCGTCAATTCCTGCAGGAGTCGCCACCTTCCGCTCCGTTCACCTCATCGTTGCAATTAAAATAACCTCAAATAATATAATTTTTGGGCTTTGCACCAGCCCTTTTACTGGCTGAAACAGAAAAAAACGACTGACACAGATGTGTCAGTCGTTTCTATTTGTAAAATTATAATTTTACAACGTTAGCAGCTTGGTCTCCACGGTTACCTTGAGTGATATCAAAGCTAACTTTTTGACCTTCTTCAAGTGATTTGAAACCTTCGCCAGTGATAGCTGAGAAATGTACGAATACATCTTCGCCGCCTTCAACCTCGATGAAGCCAAATCCTTTTTCTGCATTAAACCATTTTACTGTACCTTCGTTCATGGTAAAACCTCCAACATTTTGTTAAATTTTACTTAATAACGATGTAAAAATAAGCAATTCACATGTTACCACAGACTACATGTCGGAAGATATATAATCCCTGCTAACATGTGAATTAAAAGATTGTTACTTATTAAGCATAGACTAATATTAGCATGGATTAATTTAAATAGCAACCCCTTGAGAAATAACTTATTTTTATTGTAGTGTCAATGGGTTTTGCAGAGGATTTTCTGAACATTATTTGAAAATAGCAAATTCCATTATTTCCTATCAGCAAAGGCTTTCTGTGCCCTAATGATCGTTTTTTCATATAAAAAAAGGCTCGTCCAATTACGAGCCTTTTTGAAATTAATATTTTTTGGCTTTGCGTTTATTTATAAATTTTCGGATAATCGGATAAATAATTGGTCCATATTTTATTGCTCTTCGAATCAATTTTCCCATAGAAGTAATCCCTCCCGTTTTTAAGAATATTCCCCATAGGAGAGACCCACAAACATGGAAATATTATTAAACTAAGTGGCAGGCGACAAAATGCCCCTTCTCCGCTTCACGCCATGCCGGCTTTTCCAGGGCACAACGCTCTTCTGCTAAAGGACACCGGGTCCTGAATACACAGCCGCTTGGCGGGTCAATTGGACTTGGCAGTTCACCTTTCAGTAAAATGCGCTCTCTTTTTTCCTCCACAACGGGATCAGGAATCGGGATCGCCGAAAGAAGTGCCTGTGTGTAGGGATGAAGAGGGTTCTCATAAAGTTTTTCACTGGATGTTAACTCCACCATATGACCAAGATACATGACACCTATTCTGTCTGAAATATGCTTAACCATTGATAAATCATGTGCGATAAATAAATAAGTCAGGCCTTTCTCTATTTGAAGAGCTTTAAGTAAATTTACGACCTGTGCCTGTACAGAAACGTCGAGTGCAGAGATGGGCTCGTCTGCAATAATAAAGTCCGGATCTAATGCAAGGGCCCGGGCGATCCCGATTCGCTGCCTCTGCCCTCCGCTGAATTCATGCGGGTATCGGTTTGCATGATCCCGGTTTAGTCCAACATCCTCCAGAAGCTGATACACCTTTTTTTTCATTTCATTTTTATTTTTATATAAGCCGTGAATATCCATCGGTTCTGAAATGATTTCAAGTACCGTTGACCTGGGGTTCAGTGAGGCGTAAGGATCCTGAAAAATCATCTGCATATTGCGAAGGAAAGAAAAGCGGTCTTTTTCATTCATGCTGTGAACATCTTTTCCATTATAAAATACGTTTCCTTCTGTATTCTTATACATACCCATAACTGTGCGTCCGGTTGTGGATTTCCCGCAGCCGGACTCTCCCACTAAACCCAGCGTTTCTCCTTTATGAACTTCAAAGCTTACACCGTCAACAGCTTTTAATAATTGATTTTTACCTAAATCAAAATGCTTCTTCAGTTCTTTAACCTCTAGTAATGCTCTGTTTGCCATGCCCGTATGCCCCCATTGTTGATTCAATCTTTATCTGCATCTCATTACTCCTGCCAATAACGCCTTGTTTCACACCATTCTTTTTCATAAAAGCTTCCTTCAATTGTTTGAATCAGTATTTTTTTTCCTGGTGTCGGAGAATGTATCATTTTTCCTTCTCCATAATAAATGCCGACATGGTGGAGCCGCCCTTTGCCTTCCTCATAGGCAAAAAAGAGCAGGTCTCCCGGTTGAACGTCTTTCTTATCGATCCACTTGCCTTTTTTCGCCTGGTCTCCTGCATCTCTTGGAATGATATAGCCGCAGGCTTTTAAGATCGTATAGGTAAAGCCTGAGCAGTCATAGCCATAATCGCTTAATCCTCCCCACAAATAGTCGAGATTCAGAAAGCGTTCAGCTTTATGGATAATCGATTCTCCATTTTTTTTCGCAATGGCTTCAACGGATTCATATGTAAGCACATCAGTTTTTTTCACATAAGCAGGACCATGAGGCGTTAACACTTCAAACGCTTCTCCCGCTTCCGTTAGTACAGGCAGAACCGTATTGAAGCTTAACGGAATGATCTCTTTCCCATCCTGATTTACTAAGCTGGTGTGTTTCGTTATTACAGCGATCGGCATCTCAAGAAGTGACTCCGCATCTTCCTGTTCAAGCTTCGTCAGCTGCACAAGCGGAATCCAGCCCGGATAACCGCGTTCATCTTTTTTCGTGGATTGGTTAGGGATGACTACTTTTGCCCAGCTGTCTTTTTCCTCTATTATGTAAACCAGCTCGTTATATAAAATTTGTGACTGGATTCTATTTTCATCTAAAAGAGCTTTTCGTTCCTCACCGGATAACCCGTCCAGCCATTTTTGCAGGTTAACGGGATGCTGAATCGCCGCTTCGTCAATGGAGCGGGGCGATGAGGCTTCTGTCCATAGGGTTGCGGCTGTTACATTTATTTGTGCTGCACAGATTTCCATTCCATTCCCTCCTTTAACTGACTCCTTCAATACCAGTGATGCCAAGCCCCGGTGTTTGAGGAAGTGTCATCCTTTCACCCGCATACTCCACACCGCCTGCTGCGATATCTCTCGCCAGCAAAAGCGGCGCATCAAAGTCAAAACGGGTGATGTTTCGCTGGCTTGCGGCAAAATGGGCTGCGGCGGTGATGCCAACCTTGGTTTCGATCATGCTGCCCACCATACAGGGAACCCCGAATGCTTCAGCCAGCTTATTGATTGCGATCGCCTGATGGATTCCGCCCGCTTTCATTAATTTTATATTGATTAAATCAGCACTTCTTGTCTGCAGAACATTGATAGCATCCTGCGTGGTAAAGACACTTTCATCTGCCATAATCGGCGTAAACGTATGATCCGTTACCTGTTTAAGACCGCGGATATCATGGGCCTGAACCGGCTGCTCCACCAGTTCTATATCAAAGCCCGCGTCCTCCATTTTGCTGATCGCATAAATGGCCTCTTTAGGCGTCCAGCCCTGATTGGCATCTAAACGAAGCTTGCAGCCTGGTCCTGCTTTTTCCCGGATCGCCTTAATTCGCTCCAAGTCGAGCTGAATAGAACCAGTCCCCACTTTTATTTTCAGTGTATGAAAACCATCCTGAACGAATTGACTGGCGTCTTCTGCCATTTCTGCAGGGTCATTCACACTGACTGTATAATCCGTTGTGAATTCCGATTGATATCCCCCTAAGAATTGAAAAAGAGGCATACCTGCGTGCTGAGCCAGCAAGTCGTGAATGGCACAATCCACAGCTGCTTTCGCGCTTGAGTTTCTCACCATTGATCTGTCTACAGCATGCAGGAGTCCTTCCCTCTCCAGGATGGACTGGTTAAGAATAAGCGGGGCAATCACGTCGTTTACAGCCGTTTCAATACCCGCTAATGAATCGCCTGTTATGACGTGAGTAGGAGGTGCTTCCCCATATCCCGTTTTGCCGTCCTCTGACGTGATCTTCACCATAATCGATTGGGCAACAGCCAGCGTTCTCAGCGCTGTTTTAAATGGTTTCTTTAAAGGTACGGATACCCGAAATGTTTCAACTGCGTGTATTTTCATACCAAGACTCCTTTATTCCATTCATTGAACACCGGGCATAATGGTGAGCGATTTCGTTTTAGATGAAAGTCTTGCTTTTACGCCAAAAGGTATAGCAAAATGCGGCTCGCAATGTCCGATTTTAAACCCTTTAATAACCGGTGTCTCAAGATCCTTTAAGTAATGATTCAGTACTTCATCCAGCGTTTGGGAGGGCTTATTGTTGGTCGGAACCGCGTTTTTAAAATCTCCTACGACAATACCTGCTGCAGTTTCAAGCTTGCCTGCCAGTAATAGCTGATTTAGCATTCCATCAATGCGGTAAGGCTCCTCATCGATATCTTCGATAAACAGTATTTTTCCTTTCGTGTTCAACTCAAACGGAGTGCCAATCGAGCTGAGGATTAAGGAGAGATTTCCACCCACAAGCTCTCCTACACGCTCTCCTTCTGAAATGATCTCAAGCGGAGATACATCTTCTGTGTAATGAAGCTCCTTCGGCTCAAATAACTGCCAGAACATTTTTTTGGACAGATCCTGAAACTCTTCTTTCCCTACATCTGAAGCAAGCATTGGTCCATGAAAGGTAACCAGCCCTGTTTCCTGACGAATGGCTGTATGCAGGAAAGTAATATCACTGTAGCCCCAGAAGATTTTCGGGTTTTGTTTGATTAGTTCATAATCTATTTTGGAGGCGATCCTTGCCGTACCATAGCCCCCTCCGGCGCAGATGATGCCGTCAACAGATGGATCCTCAAACATGGCATGCAGATCCTCTAACCGTTCTTCATCACTTCCTGCCAAATAGCCATTCACTTTATGCACGTAATTTCCAAGGCGCACTTTCAGACCCAGCTGAGTTAAAAATGAATAGGATTTCTCTAAATTTTGAATGTTAGGAGGACTGGCCGGTGCAATGACACCGACTGTATCTCCTCTTTTTAAACGTTTCGGTATAAGCATCTTCATTCTCCTTTCTTTGCTCTGAAAAAGCTGCGAAACCTCACAGCCTTTTCACATCAAAGAATGTAAGCCTTCATATAGAAGGAAACGCGAATCACGTTTCCTTCTGAAGGCATACCCATTATTCCGTTTTATCCGCCCATTTCAATTCCACATAACCAACTGGGTGACGGACGATGTTTTGTACATCATCAGCATACAGGTAAACCTGGTTATAGAAATAAAGCGGGAAAATCGGCATTTCATCCATTAGAATCTTTTCTGCTTCGTACAAGAGGTCAAAACGGGCTTTTTCATCCGCTTCCTCTTTCGCTTGTGCAATCAGCTGATCGTATTCTGCATTGGACCAGCCTGTTCGATTCATCGTTGAATCCGTTGTGAAGCTTTCAAGAGCATTAATTGGATCAGCATAGTCATGCAGGAATGAGCTGGTGGAGAATTGATGCTTCAGTCCGCGCTGCTCATCCAGGAACACAGTCGCTTCAACACTTGACAGCTTAATATCAATATCCAGTGATTGATTAATCATTTGCTGAATACTTTCTGCTCTTACACGATTTGATTCTGTGTTGCTGTAAGACAGCGTGATTTCAGGAAGCTCATCGTACCCTTCCTCTTCCATTCCTTCTTCAAGAAGCTTTTTGGCTTCTTCAGGATTATATTCAATCAAATCGCCATTCGTTTCACGGAAATCATTGCCTTCTGCATCTTCAAATCCCGGAGCGACAAAACCATAAGCAGGCTTTTCTTCCATTTTAGTTACAAATTCAACAATTTCCTGCTGATTGACAGACATTGCTATAGCTTTTCTTATTTTTTGATTTTGGAAGGGTTCCTCGTTCACATTAAAGCG
Organism: Jeotgalibacillus sp. S-D1; assembly: GCF_004358665.1. GTDB lineage: Bacteria > Bacillota > Bacilli > Bacillales > Jeotgalibacillaceae > Jeotgalibacillus. The sequence continues at coordinate 760,360 of NZ_SMZR01000002.1, forward strand.
GTAGAATGCGAGTCCTGCCTGATCATCAATGTTCACATTGTCTCCATCAATTAATTCTTCAGCTGATTCTGCAGGAATTTCAGAAATGTCCATATCCCCGCTTTCAAACATCTGGTACTCAGTACTTATATTACTGACCATCGCCCAGTGAACTTTGTCCAATTTAACCGTGTCTTTATCCCAGTACTCTTCATTTTTGGCCATTACAAGCTCGCTGTCATGCTTCCACGATTCAAGCATAAACGGACCATTGGAAACAAACGAATCGGCTTCTGCAAACCATGAAGGGTTTTCCTCCGCCACTTTTGCATTCACCGGGAAAAATGATGGATTAGAAATGATATTTAGGAAAGATCCAGTTGGTGCATTTAACGTTACTTCAAATGTCTTTTCGTCCACAGCATTAAGACCTAGAGATTCCGCATCACCAGAACCGCTATTAAAATCTTCGGCGCCTTCAATGAAGTAGCCTAAAAAGGCTGCAGATGAAGCGGTATCCGGATCAAGCATATAAGTCCAGCCATACACAAAGTCTTCGGCTGTAACCGGGTCCCCATTCGACCAGTTCGCGTCTTCTCTAATATGGAATGTATATGTCAATCCATCTTCTGAGATGTCCCATGACTCCGCGATTGCCTCTTTCGGCTGGTGGTCTTCACCAAGGCGTGTTAATCCTTCCATCAAATTATTAAGTATATTCCAGGATGGTGCGTCAAAACCAATGGATGGATCCAAAGAGGTTGGTTCTGTTCCATTATTCATGCGCAGAACTTTTTCACCCCCGGAATCACCTTCTGATTCATTCCCTGCTTCTTCATTTGCTGTGCAGGCTGCCAAAACGAGCATCAACATAGCCAGCAGCAGCATTCCCCACTTTTTCATTCTGTTTCCCCCTTTTTATGTAACTATGTCCCGGCTTAAAAGCTGTCCATTCTGTGGCGCGTCCCTTTTAAGCCAAGACCTTACTTCTTTGCTCTTTCATCAAGCAGCCAGCAGTCTGCATCATGTGTTTCTGTCAGCCTTGTGGTTTCCGGCATGATTTTTTCGCAGACAGTCATCGCATGCGGGCATCTGGCTGTAAAGGGACATCCGGCTGGAGGTGCAAATAAATCCGGTGGTGTGCCCTCAATCGGTTCAAGCGGTTTACCCTTTAAATCAAGCCGCGGAACCGAATGCAGCAGTCCCTTTGTGTACGGATGATTTGGCTGATAGAAAATCTCACGCTTTGTTCCCACTTCAATAATTTTCCCGGCGTACATAACAGCGATTCGATTGGCGATTTTCGCTACCACACCTAAATCATGTGTGATTAAGATAATGGATACACCCGTTTTTTGCTGAATTTCCTCAAACAGCTCCAGTATCTGCGCTTGAATCGTTACGTCAAGTGCTGTGGTCGGTTCATCTGCGATCAGAAGCTCCGGTTCGCACATCAGCGCAATCGCGATGACAATCCGCTGCCTCATCCCTCCGCTGAATTGATGCGGATATTGCTTTAAGCGTTCCGTCGGGTTTGGGATGCCAACAAGCTTCATCATTTCAACCGCTTTTTTTGTGGCATCCTCTGACGAAATGGATGTATGCTGTCTAATTCCTTCAGTCAGCTGTTCACCTATCTTTAATGTTGGATTGAGCGCGGTCATCGGATCCTGAAAGATCATAGAAATGTCTGCGCCTCGTATTTCTCTTAATTGGTTCTTTGAAAGGGACGTTAACTCTTTTCCCTTAAAAAGGACCCGGCCATTTGTTATTTCGCCAGGCGGTGAAGGAATCAGACCCATAATTGCGCTGGATGTTACGCTTTTGCCGCAGCCTGATTCACCGACAATCGCCAGCGTTTCACCTTTAAAGACATCAAAGCTGACGCCGCGAACAGCCTGGACCGTTCCTCCATACGTTTTGAATGTTACTTCCAGATCCTTTACATGAAGAACCGGTTCTTCCTGCTTTACCGAATTCTTTACTTCCGTTTTTTCGTAGTTTGCCAGCTTCATATTCTCTCTCCTATCACTTTCGCAGCTTCGGATCCAGGGCATCCTGCAGTCCGTCTCCCAGTACATTAAAGGCAAACATGGTCAAGGAAATAAAAAGTGCCGGGAAAAATAATCTCCACCAATGACCGGATATGATCGTGCCCAATGCATCATTTGCCATTACTCCCCAGCTTGCATGCGGAGCCTGAATTCCAAGACCCAAAAAGCTTAAAAATGCTTCAGCAAATATAGCTGTCGGAACGGTTAAGGTCATTTGGACAATAATTGGACCCATTGTATTCGGCAGTAAATTTTTCCGGATGATGCGGGAGGTTTTTGCTCCAAATGATTGGGAGGCAGAAACAAATTCATAGTTTTTAATTTGCAGCACCTGCCCCCTGACGATCCTTGCCATGCCAATCCAGCCAGTAACAGTCAGCGCGACAATAATTGTTGTCAGACTTGGACCCATTACCACAAGCAGCAAAATGACAACAAGCAAATAAGGAAGACCGTAGAGGATCTCCACAATTCGCATCATGACCGTATCCGTGCGGCCCCCTTTATAGCCGGCTACTCCGCCATAAATAATGCCAATAAAAAAATCAATTAGCGCTGCCATTAACCCTACAAAAAGGGAGATTCGTGCTCCGTACCAAGTCCGTGTAAAAACATCGCGCCCGAGATTATCCGTACCGAATAAATGTGTCATGCTTGGCGCTTGGTTTTGATTGGGCAGATTTTGAAAGGTAGCGGAATGCGGTGAAAAAACAGGACCGAAAATCGCCATTAATGCTAATAAAATTAAAAAGATAAAACCGCTCATTGCGAGCTTGTTTGTCAGTAGTCTTCTCCACGCATCCTGCCAATAGGATAAAGAAGGCCTTACCACCTCTTCTGCTTTTTTTCGATTTTTCTCAACCGGTTTGAACCAATCCTGCGGTATCTCATGATTGGCCGGCGAAAGCTCTTCATGCGGCTTTTTCATTTTTACTCTCCCCCTTTTGCATTCAGTTTGATGCGAGGGTCCAGTAAACTGTAGGCAACATCAACCAGGAACAGCATGAACACGAGAATCGAACTGTAGAAGACGGTTGTGCCCATGATGACGGGATAGTCTCTTCCATTTATGCTTTCAACAAAATATTTGCCCATGCCCGGGATCGCAAATATTTTTTCGATGACAAATGTGCCCGTTAAAATGGCTGCAACCAGCGTTCCGAGAATGGTGACCACCGGCATCATGGCATTCTTCAAGGCATGCTTAAGAATAATTTTCATTGGGGTCAGGCCCTTTGCTCTTGCCATCTTTATGTAATCCTGCGTCAGGACTTCTAGCATACTGGAGCGTGTCAGCCTTGCAATAATTGCCATTGGCCCCGTGGCGAGCGCCAATGTTGGCAGCACCATATGAGCGGAACTTGACCAGGTTGCGGCCGGCAAAATGCTCCAGTTTACCGCAAACTGTTGAATAACCAGTGTGGCAAGGACAAAGTTTGGTACGGAAATACCCAGCACAGCAAATGTCATTGCCAGATAATCAATGACTCCATTGTGGCGAAGCGCGGCGATGATCCCAAGCGTCACACCGGATATTAGCGCCACCAGAATCGTGATGATTCCGAGTTCAAAGGAGATGGGAAACCCTCTTGATAATAAGTCGTTGACGGTTTGATTCGGATTTTTAATAGAAGGGCCAAAATCGAAAGTAACGATACTTTTTAAATACATTCCGTATTGAACATATAAAGGCTCATCCAGCCCGTAAAAAGCTTCCAGATTTGCCTGCACCGCTTCACTTGTCCCGCGCTCCTGATTAAATGGGGAGCCCGGGATTGAATGCATAAGGAAAAACGTCAGTGTGGCAATAACAAGAACAGTAATAATCATGATGAAAAATCGTTTAACGATATATCTGGCCAAGCAGCTTTCCCCCTAACAAAATGTTGTACGCATTGCCAGCTCTGTCATGACCAGCATGGCCTGGTATGCTTCTAAGATGTCTTTTGCCTGATAGGCGACAATGCAGGTCCCTGGAATAATCGATGTACCCGGCATTAAATTTGCCCATTCGGCTTGTCCATAGTTCGTAAATTCAACCTTTAATACAGGCTGATCGGGCGGCGCAAGCGGGGCAATGTTTTCTATGTCCTGCAGAGCAATCGCTGTTTTCTGCTTTAATAGCGTCCCTGCCCGAGCCGGAGTAAGACTTTTCACGGATGATCTTGAGATGGTTTTTTTCACTGCAACTGTATGTACCCCTTGAATCAGTGCAGCTGCTTCTTCAGATACACAGTCGTCCCCCGCCACCATCACGACCGGTACACCATAATAGCCTGCAACATAAGAATTAAATCCCAGCTCGCCGATCGGTGTATCATTTATGTACATATTTCTAGCACCCCAGGTCATGGAATGGGCCATTACCCCTCTTTGACCGGCCCTCGCATGATAGCCCAGCAGGATAACTGCATCCATATTTCCATCCAGCCCCTGTACCATTGAATACGGCTTAACGTCTCCAGTAATAAGAGAAGCGTCCGGATGCAGTTCTTCAATCATTAAATTGTTCATTTTTGAATGAGAATCATTTACTACTACTTCCGTTGCTCCCTGCTGAAACGCAGCCTCAATGACAACATTTGCTTCCTGTGTCATAATCCTTCTTCCGCGTTCATAATTTTTTTCGTTTGAGCTTACATATGTATAATCTCCTAAACCCGTAATGCCTTCCATATCCACTGATATGTAAACCTTCATAAGCAGCATGACCCCTTTTCTCTCTCTTAATCTCTAATAATACTAAAATATTTCAATTTTCACACTATTATATCAAAATATGATAAATGCTTCAAATGCAGGAAAGACTGTTTTATGGTGGAATAAATGGGTAAAAGGGTGATCCAATGGATTGGAAACCCATATCTTAAGCATTTTCAAGGGGTAAACATAACTCCATTACAAGGTGAATTTTTTTTCACCTTCCTTCTGCTTCGTTTATTAAAGAAGAAAAGCATCATTCAAATTGAACGATGCCTGGTCAATATAGAGACGTATTATTTGGTTACAATAATGTTTTATCTAAAAAAAACGGTAACGTCTTCCCCTCTGCAATCATACATGTTCATGGTGATTGTATAGGTGGAGCCATTCTTTCTTACCGAAACGTTTGATGGTTCACAATGAATTTCATTCGCTGTTTGAATTACTGCCACCTGTTCCTCTGCATGCAGAGCAAATGTCACCAGGTCCTTTTCCTTGTGTTTAATTTCTGCAGTAGCATAAGAAATGACCGCTTTTTCAAGCTCGACATTCACCGGCAGCATAAGCCCTCTTCTGGAAGAAAGTGTTACCTTATGTGACCCAAATAATTTTTTGCCGTCCTGAAAAATCGTAAAGTTTTTATCCAAGCCATCAAGATTCAAAACATGAACAAAACGTTCCTCATCAACGTTTGCCACAGAGGTCATAAAAATTCCATGATGCGGGTAATCATGATAAAGAGATGGCGTTACATCAAGCCTCATGAACAGTTCATTAAAAAAAGTGAGGTCACAGCTGTAATGAGTGAAAATACCAAGCAGTTTTCCTTTTCCTACAGGAGAATCAAACCCGCACACCTCTTTGGTATCATAGGTATTTAATAGCGGAGTCACCTTTTCTTCCGCTGTGACTGTGTGAGCTATATGCGTTCTGACTTCAGGGTAGCGTTTGCTGAGATTAGAGGATTCAAGTGATAAAAAATATTCCCCTGAATCGCGATAAGAGTTCTTATAAGAGACACCTGCCGCCTCTGCAAGAATTGTGCACGGGCTGCCTTCCAGATCATATTGCGGAAGATCTCCGTACAGGAGAACATTCCCTCCCTCATTCATATAGGCCACAAGCTTTTCCTGAATCTGTTTATGCATATATCTGGCAGAGGGAACCACGATTGTTTTAATGGCTACCAGATCAATTTTTTGATGCTGAATATCAATTGAACCAAATCTCAGTCCTTGCAGAAGCATTGCCCGTGCAACAACTTCCCAGGAGCTTCCCCCGCGGTTTTGTTCAATGTTTTGAATGATCTCCTTCATTTTTTCACTCTTTGGATAGCTGTATTCTGTCATATAATAGTCAGGGATAAACGCAAACGCTACCTTGTCTTTTTCTTCGTTCATCGCTGCTAACTTATCAGAAACCGCCATAACACGATGGATGGATTCCGTCATTCTCGGGAAAGTAAAATTCAATTCGCCTTCCGGGCTGATGGGAGCTGCAAAACCATGGCGCTCTCCCGTGAAAGCGATGCGGTCATTGCCGTCATTCAGCGTTTGATCCATGCGGTAATTGTAGCCGCCTGTCATGAGATAATAGTTAATCAGCCGGTTCCCCTGTGCAATGCACATACGCATTTTCAGATCTGTCGAGGAAGGATCTTTTCTGCCGCCAAACGTGCTTCCAAAGTTTCCATCACCGCAATTAAATTCCACGGATGTTAACGGCTGGTCAGGCAAATGCACAGCATCCATAAACCCATTGATCAGGTACAGATCCTGAAACATATCCATATTAAAATCACCGAAATAAATATCCGATCCAGATAAGTATCCATCATCCTGCGTGTAGCTTTCATAAAGCTGACTGATGCCGATTGGAAACGTGAATCCCCGCCCGCTGCTTGTTCCGTGAATATTGACGACAAACGGGATGTCCTTAATGCCCTCTTCTTCACAGTATTCTCTTAAGGTACTAATATAGCGCGCAAAGCGGCTGCGCATATAATAGCCCAGATCCTTTAGCAGCAAGGGTGCAATCTCTTCTGAAGGAGAACGCAGCAGCTGGTTTCGTTCGTTTTCCTCCAACATAAACATATGCGGATAACGGCTGCCCAAAGCAGAACCGTACTGCTTTTCTGTCCAGGCGGCAAAGTCATTTAGTACAAGGTCTGTCATATCAGGCGTGTTGCTAACCCAGGACAACATCCCCACTTCATTGTCGAGCTGAATGGCAATGATTTTTCCGCCATTTGTATGCAGACGCTTTTCAATAGGAGGCAGAATGATGCTGTACCACTGACGGACCGCCTTTAAAAACCCAGGATGAAGGTAATCAAGCGTTTTCGTGCCCGCTTCATTTCCGTCCCATCCAACCGGAATCGCCTCAGGGTGTTCAGTATAAACCCAATGAGGGATACCTTCGTTTTTCATTTCCGCCATCACAAATGGACCGGGGCGGACAAATATGTACAAATCATTTTCCTGGCACAGGTCTAAAAATCCGACAATATCCAGCTGGGGTTTTGTTTCCCCTGTAAGATCAATGACGTCTTTTTCAGGCTGATGACACAGCCACGGAATATAAGTCGCTACCGCATTGCAGCCGGAAAGCTTTAATTGATCAATTCTTGACTGCCAATCCTTGCGTTCAAGTCTGTAGTAATGCACTTCTCCACACATAACCAAAACCGGTTTGCCGTCGATGACAATCTGCTTTTCCTTTATTTCAATCAATTATTTTCCCTCCTTCTGCTTCTGCTGTGCTTTTTTGTAAAGCCCAATTTCTCTGCCGCATGCTGAATTTGTTCATTTTTAAGATACAGGTTCCAGATAAGTCCGGAATGATCGTTTTCAATCATAAGGAGTGTGACACCTTTATTAATGCCAATGACTTTATCTGAATACCAGGGTTCTGCTTTTTCAAGATTATAGCTGTCCTGCAATCCATATGGTCCCCACAGTTCATCAACTGTCGCAAAATATTCAAGTGACTCCATCACTTCATCTTTTGCAAATACAACAGATCCTGCAGGTCCGCTCGGAGATACAGTTCCGTCATTTTGGACTGTAACAGCAGGATAATAAGGGGGTGCTCCGGCAAGTGTGTAGCCGGTAGGGCCGTCGCAGGCTGTTAATCCCCATGACTCACTGCTGTATGTTTTAAAATCGTTCTGGTGGTCGATGCAGTACTGACGGTTAACCAGTGTAGCTTTTACGGAATTTTCAAACCAGTCAATGCCATCAGGATCCAGCCAGTTTTCAAAATCAAACCAGGCATGGCTGTACTGATGGGTAAAAAGCTGTCCGCCAGGAGAAGGGTAAAATGTAAAATCGCCATACGTACCTTCGAATCGTTCAAAATCGCGATACAAATCAGGAGAAACCGGGTAGGTGCGGGAACCGGCTGCCAGAAAATAAAGCATCAACTGTTCAGCATACATATCCCAGGCCCCAAACCCTTTTCCATCGTCATCTAATCCCATGTAAAATTGATTGGTGTCTTCATTAACATAGACATGCCAATTTACACGGTCATAGATGCTGTCAGCCAGTTCTGCAATTTCTCCGCCAAAATATTCACGGGCAACAATCGCCCCATTGAGTAAAATTGCCGTATCGATAATGGATGGACAGTCATAAAAACCTTCATTTTTTTGCGCAGTTTCCATGTTCAAAAAGTGGTAAAAGAAGCCGTCGCGGTGCTCAACTTGATGATAAAAGGTTTTTAAGGTTCCAAGCGTCCGTTCTTTTCCTTCTTCATACGTGATCCATCCCCGCTCAATTCCGATCGGGATGGCAGAAAGACCAAATCCATTGGAAGCGATGCTCGCTACATGTTCTCCGCCCTTCCCTGAATGGTCACGAATCAGCCCATATCCATCGCTTGCCGGATCATCATTTACTTCTTTCCAGAAAAAATCAAATGAGCCTTTGGCTTCTCTTTCCAGCAGTTTCTGTCCCTTTGTCATTCGTTCCACATCCCCTTTTTTATTCGCCTGTAATTCCTGAACGATCGACGCCTTCAACAAACCATTTTTGAGTGATAAAATAAACCAGCAATAACGGCAGGATACTCAATACCGTGCCTGCCAAACGAATGCCTTCATTCAGCTTACTTGCTGATTCATCCATCCCTGCAGGAAACATCTTCTGATAACTGGCTGCGAATTTCTGCAGCTCCAATGGCAGCGTAGTCAGCTGATCACCAAAGAATATAGCTGCAAGATACGTTTCGTTCCAATACCATACAAACGAGAATAGGAACGAAATAATAATTGCTGGAACGGCCATGGGGATAGCAATTGTGAAAAAGATACGCAGATGCCCCGCACCATCAAGCAGCGCCGCTTCTTCCAGCGCTTTAGGAATCGCACGGAAAAATTGATAGAAAATCAAGATAAAAATAGCACTGTTCAGCCCTTGTCCAAATGTTGCGGGAAGAAGAAACGCCTGAATATTACCCAGCAAATTCAATTCGCTATACACCAGGTAACGGGGTATTAACGTTACTTGAGGCGGAATAATGAATGTCATCATGACCAGGATAAACAAAAAGTTTTTTAAGCGGAATGTAAATCGGGCAAATCCATATCCAACAAACGCCGCTACCGCAGTCTGAGCAAGCGCGGGGAGTATCGTTACATACAGGGTTTCAAGCAGGGTAGGAAAAAAATTCAGCACCTGATAGGCCTGTTTAAAGTTCTCCATATATAAGGTGCTTGGTATCCAGTTCACCAGCGGATTTAATAAGTCTTCCAGGCTTTTAAAGCTGAATGAGGCCATAAAGATCACCGGATAGATATAAACAAAGCCAATTCCAATTAACAAACTGTAAATAAGCGTTCGGATGAGAATCCCGTCATTCCCCTTTACACCAACCAGCCATCTTTTCAACTTGATGTTGGCATTCTTTCCCCTTTTCACCATTGAATGATTCACTTTTACCACCTCCTCTTTACGCATAACGTCTTTTACTTTGACTGTTCATTATCACAAAAACCAGGACTAAAATAAGGGCAATAATCACAAAGTAGATCCAGCTGAGCGCTGAAGCGTAGCCGAATCCCGTCTCCAATTCAAACATCTGAATCTTTATATGCTCAATAATCGGATTTAACGAGAAGATGGAGTAAGCCACAATCGTGTAGATCGTGTTTACCACAATCATAGGAAAAATACTTGGCAATGTAACCTTCCAAAAAATCTCCCAGGTGGAGGCTCCATCAATCATCGCCGCCTCATAAATCTGGCGATCTATCTTTTGGAGAGCTGCCAGAAAGATTAAAATTTGCACCCCTGAGTACCAAAGAATCATGATGATATTATCTAGTACGTACAGGAGAATGCCCGATAAAAATTGATCTGCATTGCGGCTTGCCAAATTATAAATGAAGACCTCTTCGATCGAGGGAATCGTTGTGACGCCCATGTCCTGAAGTTCCTTTAATACCGGACCGCTTGCAATAATGACGGGCAAAAAGAAGATCGTCCGGAACAATCCCCGAAACCTTATCTTCTGGTTAAGCAGCAAAGCGATAATCAGTGAAAAAACAATAATAATCGGAACCGAGAGCAATAATTCCCTGAAAAAGACGGTGAGATAACCGATAAACACACCATCAACCGTGAAAGCGTATTGAAAATTTTCCAATGACACAAAGCTTGTACGAATTCCTTCCGTCGTTAAGCTCACTTGATGAAAACTTAAGTAAAAGGAATAGACCAAGGGAAAGGCAGTAAATGCTAAAAAGCCGATGATCCAGGGAGCAAGAAAGAAATAGGCAAAGGATGGCTTCATCTTAAATTGACGTTTTTTCATGCTTCCCTACGCTCCTTCCCATTGATCGAAAATCTCAAATTCCATTGGTTCGACCTGTGCATTTTCATCCTCATATTTCTCCATCGTATAATTAACAATGATCGTCTTGCCATTCGAATACGTAACTGCGGCAACGCCTGGCGACACGACTTCATGCTGTTCGATTGTTTCGTTTTCAACCTGCTTCAGCACTTCTGACAATCGGTTGTTTTTAGAAAGGATGTCTTCTTTCCAAACACTGAACTGCGTTGTAAACAAATCGTATGACGCAGTATCGGCAAGGACTTCCGGTGATTCCCCAGTAACGTAATAGGATGGATATACTCCGTATTCAGCCAAACGTAGCAAATCCTGCTGCTGATTAGACTGGAAATTAATGTAGCCGGAATAGTACGGTATAAATCCTTTTAATACGATTTGGAGAAATGGAACCGTATCAGTTGTCATCATGTAATTAGAAGAATACATTGGAATGTTCAGATAATGATAGGTGCCTGACCATGCATAGGGATTCGGATTATAAACAGCAGGCGCATCGGTATTTTCCCCGAGTGAGGCAAACAGTTCTTTATATTCTGCCTCTGCCTCTTCCCTGGTGCTTTCCTTGTCTTTTTCAAAATCCGAATACAGCAGATAGCCTGTGGAATCCACAGCCATTCGGCTAAGGCCCCGCTTTGAAAACTCCTCTGCCGAATCAGCTGCATGCTCCTTTGAAACACCGGGCTTCAGGAAATACATTTCATTAAAATATTTGGTTTCATTCCATAAAATAAGCTGAGAGTTCGCTTTTCGGGCAACATCTTTACTTCCGTCATACCCTTTTGCCCCTTTATTGGCAGAAGTAAAATCGCTGTATAAGTAGAGAGGAATGCCATCATCCTTTAACTCATCATGAAGATCTGTCAGCGCTTTCTCTCCGCCTATATCCTTTTCAACAGGGAATGTGGCAGGAAGTGTATTGGATTGTCCTCCTTTGGTCCAGCCCCTGTAAACCAGGAACAGATCACTTAGGCCGCTTGCTTGAAGCTCATCAACATGAGACTTTACCTGATCAGCAGTTGTGACCGGCACGACGGAATTCCACAGCAGGCCCGATTTCATCTCTGACCCAAGATATTCAAGACGGACTTTATATTGATCCTCACGATCGATCAAATCTCCATCAGCCAGCAGCTTTTCCCGATAGGTTTTAGCCATTCCTGTGTAGTCAGCCATCTCGTTTTCCAATACGTGAACCTGCATGTTAATGTCAAATTCATTGCGTTTATCCTGATAAACGTTCACTCCGCTCATATCTCTGCTTGTTGGCTGAAAATAGTTATAGCGATAATGAAATTTAGGTGTGATCCAATAGAAATCAGTGGAAACCCCAGGGGTATAGGCACTGAGATCAGCATAATGCTCTCCGCTTTCGATTACGGTTAACAGGCCATTTTGGTTGGTGCCGTGCACGACCCCATAAACCGGCAGCGAAACCGGCTGATTCATTGATCCTGAAGGGTTAGAAAAGCTTAAATCCCTGCCATACATTGAAGCGCTGAAAGGGGCATCAGCAAATTGGCTTTTTTCCCCATACCGGATTAAGGCACCCGATCCATCAGGAATCATCATGTACCCTTCCTGCCCTGTTTTAAAGGAAGCACCAAGAAATGGATACAGCTGAATGGAGGTAAGCAAATTGCGTTTTCCTTCATCTATTTTTTCGTTTGGAATATGAAAGCTGAGCCCTTCTTCAGTCAGGTCAACCTCCAGTGTCATTTCAATATTTGAACCGATAAACAGGATGAAAGCACGAAAGCCGGTTTCTGTTGGCGTAACCATCGTTTGCGAGCTGTTCGTCTGAATGCTCTCTGTCTTGCTATTCCCGCGCTGGTCAATATAATCAATCGTCACGGCAGACTGCACAAATTGCTGCCAGGTATTATTAAGACGGTAATCATCGATATTGTCCAAACCCGAATTCCAAACATATCCCGTTTTTTTATTAAGCGTCTTAATGGCGAGGGTCTTCGGATCAGCATATAAAGCCAGGCGGTCATTCTCTGCCATTAATTCATAGGGCTCTCCAATCTTCTCTTGATCTGCCTGCTCGGTTTGATCTGGTGTCGTTTGCGTGAATTGATTTGATTCATAAAAAATTGACTGAGGGACCTCTGCAATGATTTCTTCAACCGCCTGCTCCTTCGTCCCTTCTGTTGCCCCTGCCACAGAACTGGACAGGACAAGCGGAATCATTAAAAGTAAGCACCACTTTTTATACACGAACCATCACCTCGCTTATCAATGAGAATAAGAAGTCTATTACCTGGTTTAATAGAATGTAGAGAATAAATCCGACTAATACGAGCATAATCATGCCAAAGATTGTTAGCAAAATGTTTCGCACTGTCTCTGAAATCATATAGTTGTGAATTTCCTTGACCATAAAATACAGGATCATCAGACACCAGCCGTAAATTAATACCACGGAATATTGATAAAGGAAGGCTTCATTAAGCGTAATAACATTTGAAAGCAGCGTGATCGGAACCATGAAGATCAGATAGGGGGCCAAGGCATAAATCGTTCCAATATAAATATCTTTAAAGCGGCCCTGTCCGTCATTGATTGTACTGACCAAATAATTCGAGATGATGAAAAGCACAACAGGCCCCAGGACAATCAGCAGCTCTCTGCTCAATACAAAATCTGACCCGCCTGCTCCTGAAAAGATAAAGCCCGTCTGTAGTCTGGAATAAAAATAAATGATCACCAGCAGGAGATATAAAATACTTGCGGATAAGACAGAACCGCGCTGCTGCTTTCGTATGTAGTAAAACCCGTCAACCGGGTGTTTTATAAAGTATCCGACGAAAGCAAGGTCCTTTAGTAAACGCGGAACCGGCACCTTCTTTCTCACCCCCGCGACAATGCCTGTTTTTCGATTTGCATATTTCAAAGAAGACCAGGCAATCAGCAGGCCAATCAGAATTAAAAGAGAAAGTCCCAAGTAGTTTTGCAGCCACGCGTGGCGTCTTTCCCAAAACGCTTCTGAGTAACCGGAGCGATCATTCGCTAATGTAAACTGTTCAAGCGCTTCCTCGTAGCGCTGCTCCTTAAAGTACGCACGGCCCATCGCGGTATGCGCCAGTCCAAATGAGGTATTAAGATCCAATACATTTTCCCAATACTCTCTGCTTTCTACATATAAACCTTCTTTAAATAAAGCAATGCCAGCATGCACTTCATTCATAAAAGCAGTTGGACCAAAACGCTGAATGAGCCCTCTTTCACGATCTGCAACATACAAGAAACCGTTTGAATCGACCGCTATACTGCTTGCCTGCTGGGACAGCCCCCATTGATTGTATCCTTCGTCAGGTCCTGAAAACAGAAACAGCAGATTTCCAAAACTGTCAAACTCATGAATGATTCCATCTGTGTCAATGACGAACATATTTCCATGCTTGTCTACCGTAATATCAACGTATGAAATATCGCTGGCAATATCTAATGGCAGCATATTATCTCCCGCGACATTTAGTTTTTTAATGAGCTCGATTTCTGCTCCCTGTGTAATCGAATACAGAAGCCCCTGTTCATCGATGGCGATGTTTTGCGGAGCAGGAGGATTTTTAGAAAACAGATTTGTATCAAGCGAAAGCATTTCCTGAATAACAGAACTAAAAGCATTTTGCGTTCGATTTACTCCATAAAAACCTAAAAACTCTCCGTCTTCGCTCAGCTGAATAATGCCATTCGTTGATCCTTCACTGATGACATACAGGTTCCCCCTTCGGTCAATGACAACATTTGTCGGCTTAAAGTTCGAGCGTGATCCAAACAGCGGAGAATCAGGTTTCTCAAATTCTTTTACAATTTCATTCTTCTGATTAAATTGTACGATCTTGGATGCGCCATAGTCTGCGACAAAAAGATCTCCTTCTTCAGTTACATACAGCCCTGTTGGCTGCTGAAGAACACCAGCCCCGAATTCCTTGATTTTTTCTCCGGACGGACTGTATTGAATAACGGACTTCGTGCCAGAATCCACAACATACACCTGGTCTTCCGCATCAATAAACAGATCCTCCGGATTGATCAAACTATTATCCTTTTGAAATTGTCCTAAAGGCAGAAAAGTTGTTTGTGTCTGCGTCTCTGTGCCATCATCTTCATACGTTACTGTGGGGTATGGAATGGATGATGCATAGGTTTCTACTGCCGGCGCGACCAAGGTCAGCACCATAATAACGAATAAGAGCTTTTTCATAACCTCCCTCCTTTTTCTATTTGATTCCTGAATGTGCCATCGTGTTCATTACCTGACGCTGCAGGAAAATAAAGATAATCAGGTTTGGCAAAAACATGATAAGTGCGGCTGCAGCTGCCATGCCCTGACCGGCAACAGTATTTCCTTCCACCTGCGATGCGAGAGTGGACATATAAAACGCAAAGGTTTTTAGTCCCTCGTCGTTTACATACAGAGTAGAGGTTTCAATATTGTTCCAGACAAGCTGAAACGATAAAATAGCGATTGTTGCGATGGCCGGTTTTACAAGCGGCACGATAATTTTTAAGAAAATATAATAATCGTTTGCTCCATCCAACCGTGCTGCCTCCAATAATTCATTTGGAATTTGATCGATGAACTGCTTAACTAAAAACAGCCCGATCGGCATTGCCAGTAAAGGAAAGATATGAACAAAAAATGAATCGATCAGTCCTACATTTTCAATCAGCAGGTAACGTGGAATCCCTACTGCTGCCGGTACAAACATCAGGGCTACAGTATTGATTTCAAAGATATATTTTTTGCTCCGGAATTTCTTTTTTGACAGCGCGTAGCCTGCCATCGTGCTGATCAGCACTGTAAACAGCATAACGACGACGGTGGTAATGATACTGTTGAAAAGGTAACGCGCCATGGGCACACCTGTTTCAGAAGATGCAGAGAATAGATCCGAAAAATTCTGCATGGTCGGTTTTTCAACAAAGAACCTCGGAGGAAAAGCAAACAGCTCATCAATTGGTTTAAATGCATGAAAAAGAATGTACACGATAGGCAGCGCCATAAAGATGGCAAGCGGAATCAAAAACAGGTAGAACTTCATCTGACTCCAATGGAATTTGGAAGGGTTTATCTTAGTGCCATGAAAGGATGATTTCGCCATGCATTACGCCTCCTCTTTATCGCCAAATAATTTCCATGCAACTTTTGAAAATAAATACACCACAAGCAATAAAATGACAGATACAGCAGCTGCGTAGCCCATTTCATATCGGATAAAACCATAATCCTCTAAATGGTTGACCATAAGTTGTCCCGCATATTGAGGGGTTGGATTTGACCCTGACAGCGCGACGCCAATCGCACCAGCCTGAAATGTTCCAACGACAGCCATTACAGCGCCAAACAGCATTTGCGGGCGCATCGAGGGAATGGTGATATAAATAATTTCCTGAAAACGATTTCGGATGCCATCAATATAACCGGCTTCGTAAATCTCACTATCGATATTTAAAACACCAGAAAGCATCGCCAGGAAGCCCACCCCCATGCTTCCCCAGAGTGTCACGACGATCATGATCGTCATTAAATACTCCGGAGACTGGAGGAATTGAATTGGTTCAAAAATCATTCCAAATGTGATGAGCAAACTGTTTAAGTAGCCAGTTTCATCTCCGCTGAAAATAATGGTCCACACCACTGACATGGCAATTCCCGCTGTCATGGATGGAGAATAGATAATCAGAGCCAGCACGGTTCTTGGTCCCTTTGAAATCTGGGCAAGCGTCCATGCAAGAATGAAAGACAGGATATAACCCCCCGGTCCCACAATAAGCGCAAAGGTTAAAGTGTTCGGTAGGACATACTGCATAAACACCTCATCCTGCGTCAGCAGTCCAATGTAGTTTGAAAACCCAATGAAACTTGGAAATTCAATTGCATTGAAATAAGTGAATGATAGAACAATGGCTGCTAAAAATGGCACCACGATAAATAAAGTAAATAAAATAATATACGGGCTCAGGAAAACCCATGTGCTGCTGTCATGATTTCTGGTACGTTTTTTTATCATTCTTCATCGCCCCAGCTTTCTACCATTTCAATCGTTGGAACCCGATACGGTTTGACAGTTTTGCCGTTTTCCACGTATCCAAACTCCTCCATTTTGCGTGTGATTTCACGGTCAATGGCAATGATTGAATCGTCGATCGCTGAACGCGGATTTTCTCCGTCAAACACGATCCGATTCCAAATATTGCTTAACTCTCTTTCAACCAAATAGGCACCTGGAATTTTAGGCACTTCCTTTAAATACTTCCATTGCTCCAGGATCACATCTTTATGTTCTTCCGGCCATGGCAGTGCAATAAAGGCATCCAGATTCGCTGTATTCCACATATATTCGGGCCCGTAGAGAACCTGCAGTGTGCTGGCAAATTCCGTTTGCGTCTCAGTCGACATCCACCATTTCATCAATTCCCACGATTCATCCGGCTGATCTGTTCCTTTGAAGATCATGTCGGACTGACCTGAACCAGTCGTCCATCTTTCAACCTCACCCTCATCATTTTCAATCCCAGGATGCAGTGCGATATCCCACCAGCCCGCAATTTCTGGCGCAGCTGAAGTTAATTGAACATAGGTGGTAAAAGAAGAAATACCGATAGGCAAAGTTGAATACCTGAAATGATTATAAAAATTGGGCACCTGAAGCGGCATGCTGTATATCGTGTTTAAATTTGTCATAAATGTCATCGCATTCAACGCCTGCTCATCATCAATGGCAGTTGACATGCCATCTTCTGCGTACATATCTCCCTGAAACTGATAAATGTAGGGAGCAGTTGTCTGGAAAGGCTTAAATCCAATTGCCCCCGCAATAGGCGTGTAGTAATTCATTCCATAGCGTTGAAGCTCAGGAAGTATTTCAACTACGTCGTCCCACGTATCAGGAACGGGTGTATTCAATTCATTTAAGATATCCTTCCTGTAAAACTGAACAAAGAAATCCTGGGTTTCCGGAAGACCGTAAACGCCATCATCGATCATCATAGGAAGAAAAGCACCAGGTGAAAACTGCTTTGAGTACTCGGTAAAATCATCAAACTGCCGAAGATCTTCCACAGCTCCGCGTATCGCCATTTCATAAGGAAGCCAGTTGCTTACCCCTAATGCAAGATCCGGCTGGGTGCCGGCAGAGCTTGCGAGTATGAGTTTTTGCTCATCCGGCATTAGCGACAGTTTTACTTTGATGCCGGTTTCTTCTGTAAATGTTTCATCAACCATGGTTTGCATTAATTCCACATATTGACGCGGGCGGTTCACCCAAACGGTTAAGGTTTCTTCGTCTGTTTCGGAAGTAGAAAGCGTTTCCTGGGTAAACGAGGCGAAGAAACTTTTTATCCCTTCACGCGCAGAGCCCCACCAGTTAAGGGCAGCGGATGGAAGCGGTTCTGTTTCGTCATGTACATATAATCGGTCTATGGATAAAGGCGTTGCTGTCATATCAATGATCAAATTGGCTAACAATTGTGAAACAGAATTGGACCCTTCAGACAGCTCCGTCATTCGAACCGGTATCTCATTTGGCTTCTCAGCCAGCCCTCTTAATTTTTCTTCAGATAAAGCGATCGAGACAAATTCTTTGGACTCTGACTGTTCACCTGTCATGGATTGAACTTCCTTGCCAAGTTGATTCAGCCGATCAGCCCAATCTGTTAATTTCGTTTCTATTTCAGGTATATACTCTGTAATCTCCCAGGAACGCGAACGATCCTGTTGATTTCCAGTTAATTTTCGTATTGATAGTGCAAGCTCATCAATTTCAGACATAATTGAAGAGATTTCATCGACTGCCGCCTGGTATGGCGCTGCACTCGCTTCTAAAGAAAGTTCATTGCTGCCTTCTTTTAAGTAGAAAAGATAAGGCTCGTCCTTCCCAGCTCCAAACGTTACATTTTGCCAGCTTGAAGAGTGGGGAATTAAATAGGATTGCACTTCTTTAAAAGGTACTTCGCCATTTATTTTCACCGTTCTAAAAACAGGACCGCCTGTTCCTTTGTTTTGTTTTACTTTCATTGAAATTGCGTATAGACCATCCTTTGGCGCTTGTACTTCCCACGTCATTTCCTGACCGCTTTCAGACCAGGAATCTGCATTAATGACATTTAACAGCCTTTTGCCATTTTCATACGGCACAACATCGGGATCATTCAAGGCTTCCGGGCGAATATAGGAACTGTTCAGATGGATGAATTTCTCGGCTTCCGTTGTGACAAGCCCTTCTCCCGCAGCTGTTTCGTTTAAATCAGCTGTATATTGTTCATATGAGGGCAGCTTTTCAGGTGATTCCAGCGTCACATCGCCAAACAGCACCTCTCCTCTCAGTCCTTCAAGAGTAATAGTATTACTGCCTTCCTCCAGCCAATACACAAGCGGATCATCCTGCAGATGGCTGGCATCTTCTGCATAAAGAGAAGACCATTCCGGGATCGACGCCTTAGCCGGTATTCGTTCATTTCCATTTTCATCCGGACCTTTATAATCAGGATCATTTTTCCATTTCGACACAAATGATATTCTTCTACTCTCGTAATATGGATATTCATTATTAATTTGCACCGCTATTTCCACAGGTAAAATAGGGTCACTTTTTATGTAATAATCAAAATTAATTTGGTAATAGCCGCTGGTTTCCACTTCAACCACAGTTTCCATCTGCTGTTCACGCATCAAACGAACCGTTTGGCCTTCATATCCGTGGCTGTCACCTTCTTCTGTCAGCTCTGCTCCTTGCAGCGTCCAGTCGGATGGAAGAAGAGGAATAGACTCCCCCTCCTGACCCGGCTGCTTTTCATTTTTCCATTTAAGGAGGACATCATGATAGGAATCTTCAATTAACTGATCGGCTAATGCTTCCTCTTGACCTTCCTCTCCACTTGCGACAGCTGAATGACTGATCAAAAGCAAAAGAATCGTTAACCCAGCAATCCAATTTCTTTTCATGGCTGTACCCCTCCCCCAGTTCTTAGCTTGTTTTACTCTAATTTACTAACTGCATCCTCATACGATTGTTCTGCTAATGCATCCAATTGCTGAGAGTAGTCTTCGAGCTTTAATTTCCCTCTGGTAAATGCATCGATTAACTCATTGATTGTGGCATTTGGCTTATCATCGACCGCAACACCCGTTGGAGCTTCCCATCTTGATTGAGCAAACCCAGGCACGATTTTAACGGGCTCTGTAATGGCATTATCCAGGTTTTCGTAAGCCAGACGTACTCCTGGTACCTCCAGTACATCAAAATACAAATCGAGCATTGCTTCATTTGTCGTTACTGGAAGTGAATTCAACGCTTTTCCTTCAGCCTCTGCAAGTTCTACGCGTTTTGTAAAGCCTTCTTCACCAAACGACATAAATTTAATAAACTCATAGGCAGCTTCAGCATTTTCAGATGATTTGGAGATTCCCATGTAGTCGTTTACGATAACTGTTCTTCCTCCAGGAATGCCGACGAAGTCCCATTCAAAATCAAGTCTTTCCAGCATATCTGCAGTTCCCCAGGTGCCATCCCATTTCAGCGCGACTCCGCCCTGCTGCCAGACCTGCTCAGGATCTTCTCCCTGGAAATTCGCTTTTTCCTCATCCGTCAGTGTTTCATAGCCATATTTATTTGAGATAATGTCACTTGATAAAGCAACAGCATCTCTGAACTCCTGTCCGTCTAATTGATAAGTTCCTTCGTTAAATGTGTACCAGCCAAGCTCATTATTGACCGCTGATGGATACCAGTCCGGAATAGAAAATGGATGATTCGTTCCTGCAATTCCGTTTGGTGTATCAGATACATCCTTAATTGCATTTTTAAATGTCTCAATATCAGTTCCATACTGAGGTACATCCAGATTAGCTTCATTGAATAAATTTTTATTCACGAAATAACCCAGGAAATGCTGGGCTACAGGCAGCGCCACCACCTGGTCTTTGTGCATAACCGTCTCTTTTACTACTTCAGGAATATGGGCGAAATCTTCGTCATCAGCTGTAAGCTCAGTTAAGTCCATCAGCCAGTCGTTTGATAAAGCCGTTGGAACTTGCGGAATCATGAAGACATCAGGCATTGCACCGCTGGAAGCTGCAGCTGACAGAGTTCCATTCCAATCATCGTTTGAGATGGTCTCGTCCAGCTCAACTTTAATATCCGGATGCTCCTTTTCAAACTCCTCCAGCATCAAACGCTCCAGATTCATTTCTTCCTCTGTGCCAAATGTCCAGCTTGCTACTTTAATTGTTACAGCATCCTCTGAGCTGTTTTCTGCGGAATCACCGCTATCGTCTGAACAAGCAATTAAAGAAAGAGAAAGTGTGCCTACCCCCAAAATTGACCAAAACTTTTTCATTGTGTTGCCTCCCTTTGTCCATTTTTTATTAAAGCGCTTACAAATTAGCGCCAAAATACCTTTGCTACAATCCTCTGAAACCGTATAACCGGAAAATCTTTCGGTTAACGCCCTGCGTGGAGGCGCTTACATTTCCATTCGATTTCCAGCCTCTAACGCACTATCCCCTTCTTAATTTATTCAATCCAATTCATTGAAACGTTTCAATAAGATCCTAAAAAAAGGGAAACCAGTAGAGGAATCCTTATTGAAACGTTTCAATAATTAAAGTATACGAAATGAGATTAAGTTATTCAATAGTTATTTTCCTTTTCTGAAAATTACATGCGCTCCTTCACAGCTCAATATGCATTTGTTTCCTTTGGCTGTTTTCCGCCCGATATATCTGGAAATTTGTACGATAAACATGTAAAAATATGCGATAAAAATGAGTGTTAAGTTCCAGATCGATAAAAACTCGAAATTGACCGATACATAAATGAAGATGACCCATAAAATTGTCAATTCAGGTGTTTTTTTGCACCTGTTTTAAGCGTTTTTTGCACATCCCAACTCTAAAAACCCAGCTACCTTCACAAAAGAAGATTAGATGGGTTTTTTAATTATTTACTTACAATTAAAGAATTAACCTGATAGGTTTAGTGAAAAGTGACTGCTCATTGTTCAGCAATCAACCCCGATTGTTGAAAACTCTAAATTGAGAAAAAGACGAATGTCGTCAGACAGCGGAGGACTACCGGTTTTTTGACGTTGGGGTTACAAAATTAAACGAATTTAATTATTCTTCAGGTAGTAATAAGATTTTGCCTAATTTACCTTTATTCTTAAAATATACTTGAGCTTCTTTAGCTTTTTCCAAAGGAAAGCTTTTATCTATAACTGGCTTTATTTTTCCTTCAGATATCTCCTTAAGCATATCTTTAAACTCTGACCTAGTCCCCAACACGGATCCATACATTGAAATATGTTTTAGATACAATGTTCTAAAATCAAGATTTGTCATTTGACCGCCAGCAGACCCTGAAATACAGAATTTTCCACCTTTTTTCAATACGTGAAGAGATGTGGGAAACAAAGCATCCCCTACAACGTCTAAAACGGTGTCGATCGGTCCTCCATTTACCTCTAAAATCTCTTCTCTAAGATTATCGGATTTATATGATAATACATGTGTGGCTCCTAATTCCTTCATTACTTCCTCAGCATGTAAATCACCAATTATCGCAATAACTTTAGCACCAAACACTTTAGAGGCAATTTGCACATTCAATGATCCAACTCCTCCATTTGCCCCTGTTACCATAACAGTCTCTCCAGGTTGAACCTGAACTTGTTTGACCATATGCCAAGCCGTTAACCCGCTAACTGAAAAAACGGCACTTTTTGAATAAGTGGCAAGGGGCATATCAAAACATAGGTCAGCAGGCCACACCACATATTCAGCATAACCCCCATCGTATTCCGATCCAATAAAGGACATATCCTCAGAGATATGTTCGCTTCCTTCTTCTCCACTAGAAGTAAAAGGAAATAAAACTACATTTTTACCTTCCATTCCTTTATCTACCTGACCACCAACTTTAACGACTTTTCCAGCTATATCTGATCCAGGTATACGTGGAAATTTCACCCCTTCTGGTCGCCAACCAGACTTAGAACCAGTACCATAGGCACCTTCTCTCATCCAGATTTCCGTATTATTAATGGCACAAGCCTTTACTTTCACAAGGACTTCATTTTCTTTTGGTTCAGGTATCGAAATGTCGACTACTTTTAACTTATCTACATCCCCATATCCTGTTACTTGTACTGCTTTCATAAATTATCACCTTTTCCTAATTTTAGAAAACGTATTATTTTAACCATAGATTTCACTCGATTTAAAAAGAATATAATGCACCATTTATTATTCTTCTTTTTTTAGATAATCAATTCTTCTGTTTTACGTGGCAGTTTTCATACCCACACCCTTTTATAAAGTTAGCTCCAGTTTCAATGCCTTTCATTATTCTGTCCTTTTATGGACAAAATGAACAATCTAAAATCCTTTTCACTCCTGAATATCGCCCGATTGTGGAACAAAATTAATAAGGGTTATTTATTAAAAATATAACATGTCGAAATTTCTTAAAACCAATTATTTGTTTCAAACCTCTCCCTTTTCTGAACAAACGACTTGATTAAAAACTGGCTGTTTCTAGAAAGATCATGCATCTAAACAAAAAAAAACGAACCATTTAAGGTTCGCTGCTAAAAATACTACATCTAAAGAAGCGGCCTGGTCGATTCCCGCTGGATCAATTCTGTAGGCAGCTCCGTTTGTTTATTAGGTTCATCACCTTGTAAATGCTGAATAATTAAATGTGCTGCCGTAGCACCCATTTCAAATTTTGGCTGCATGATGGTCGTTAGCGACGGCCGGATATATTTGGCCAGTTCAATGTCATCGAACCCCACAATCTGAATGGTCTGCGGAACCTCAATTCCTGCTTCAGAAAAAGCCTCCAGAGCACCAATCGCCATTTGGTCATTTGATACAAAGACGCCTGTGGGCAGGGTTTTCTGCTGAATGAGTAACTTAGCAGCCTGATATCCCCCTTGTTGAGAATAATCCCCTTTAATATGCCATATGGAAGGTACCGGCTTATGTTGATACTTTGCCAGACATTGGTTAAAACCCTCTGTTCTCAGCTGGCTGTCACGGTTATTGGATGGACCCGAGATATAGCCGATCGCTGTATGCCCCATCTTAATAAGATGTTCTGCAGCCTGATAGCCCCCTTGATGGTTATGCACAACAACAGAATAAAGGTTGGGATGGGAAAGCTCCCGGTCCAGCACAACGATAGGGAACTTTTCCCTGCTGACTTCACACAGCATTTCGTCCTTAATATCCGAGGAAAAAACAATTACTCCGTCCACCCGCCTTTCCCTCAAAAAACGTTCCGCTGTTCCAAGGTTTTCTCCGAGCGTACTGCATGCAATCAATCCATATCCGTAGGAGTGAAGCGTCTGTTCAATCCCCTTAATAATAGGAGCATAAAAGGAACCAGACAGATCATGAAGAACCAGACCAATCATTTGGGTCTTTTTCATTTTCAAATCTCTTGCCCAGCCATTTTTCTGGTAATGAAGCTCTGCTGCTGCCCGCAATACCTTTTGAGCGGTTTCTTTCGATACACGATCGCTGTGATTAATCGCTAAGGAAGCAGTTGAAACTGCTACCCCGGCTCTTTTTGCTACATCTTTAATCGTTGTCATAGCCTTGCCTCTTTCATATTGTTCGATTGATTGATGCCAGAACTGACATCAAACCTTTTCTCGCTGATTCCGCATGGCAAAATTCGTTTCTATCGGCTTGAACGTTCGCTCAACCGATGATTCCAACAGCTTTTCCATTACCTCGAGCACATGTAAGCCCAGCTCTCCGTGACAATAATGCTGTTCATTGGAATAGATCGAAGCAATCATATCGGACAGCCCCAGCCCCCGTTCATTTCCAATATAATCGGAAACAAGCTCGGCATCCTGCCAGCCATCCTCCCCTTCAGCTAAATACGTTACAGGACCGCCAAAGAAGTTTGGATCCGGGACGTGAATGGTTCCTTTTGATCCGTACACCTCAATAAAAGGCAGCTTGGACTGGTGAATATCAAAAGTAGCAGTGATGGAAGCAGTAACATTGCTTTTAAAATGCATAAGCCCCTCGACATGAGTCGGTGTGGTCACCGGAAATGTTTCACCTGCCCGTTCCAGACTTTTTATCGTCCGTTCACGGTATGTCGTTTGGGCAATCCCTGTCACACAATCCACCGGCCCAAGCAGCACCAGTAAAGAGGATAAATAGTATGGACCCATATCAAATAAGGGACCTGCACCGGTTTCATAAAAAAATGCAGGATTGGGATGCCAGCCTTCCGGACCACTGCCCATCATAAACGCTTTAGCACCAACAATCTTTCCGATTTTATCATTATTCACCAGCTGCAAAGCTGTTTGAACTCCCGCTCCCAGAATGGTGTCTGGCGCAACTCCCACCCGCAGGTTTAAGGCTTTGGCCTTTTCAATGATCTTTTTTCCGTCTTCATAACGGGTAGCTAAGGGCTTTTCTGAATAAACGTGCTTTCCGTGATCAAGTGCGGCAAGATTTATTTCTGCATGGGCACTTGGAATCGTTAAATTAACGATCACTTCTATGGATGGGTCTTCCATCAATGCAGCCGGCGTTTCATAAAATTGAATGTTAAATAGATCCGCTTTCTCCTTTGCTTTATGAGAAAGAAGATCTGCAATTCCCGCCAGTTCAATATTTTTGAACTTTGATGGTGCAGCCAAGTAAATATCACTTATGTTGCCGGCTCCGATGATCCCTACACGCATTTTGTTCATGACTTACGCTCCTGTCCATTTTTTTACGATCGCAGCACTTGGTCCAACCTCTTTTAGGGGTGCTTCGTCAAAATGTTCCTGTTCCACGACAAGCCAGTCTGTTGAAACTTGTTCGATCATTGCTTGTAAATTAAGGGTTCCGCTGCCAACAGGACCGCTTTTTCTTTCCCCGTCTTCGCTGATCATATCTTTAATATGAACAGAGAATACCCGGTCTTTTAAACGGTCAAACAGAGCAATAGTATCGACACCTGAAAACTCAGTCCAATACACATCGATTTCAAAATAAACCGGATAAGAGCTTGTCAGACGTTCAAGAATCCCCCAGCCTGTTTCCCCGTTTTCCAACTGGGCAAACTCAAAATCATGATGGTGATAACCCAGAGCCAAGCCCGCAGCCTGCACTTTTTCACTTGCCTGGTTTAGAAGCCCGGCAAGCTCCTCGTACTTTTCTTTTGATCTCCACTGCTCATCCACATATGGCACGATCAGTTTTTTGTTTCCGACGATTTTGCTGAATTCAATCCATTCGTCCAATACAGCATCATCACTCAGCATTTCCAAACCAACGTGCATGCCGCATGCTTCCAGCCCATACTCATCCAGCATTGATTTCCACTGATTTGCATCTTTGTCATACGTGCCAGCCAGCTGCACTCCCTGGTACCCGTCTTCACTGATGGTTTTTAATGTACCTGCTACATCCTTATCCATTGCATCCCGTACTGAATATAATTGAAGTCCTACTTTTTTCATTTGTATCCCTCCATACCATTTAAATGCTGATAATTCGTTTTGTTTTGCTCGATTCCAAGGCTGCGAGTACGATGTGAAGTGCTTTTTTTCCTTCTTCGCCTGTGACAAGAGGAGCTCGGTCTTCAATCAGACTTTCCACAAATTCATCAATGACACCAGAAGAGGTTTGGCCGCCTTCTTCATTAGTCTGGATTTTGCCCAGATCCTTTTTTTCAGGGATGCCTTCTACAGGGTAGAAAATGAAGGAATAATCCTCATCATCTTCTAAACGAAGAACCCCTTTTTCACCATAAATGACAGTTGCATTATCTCCAAACTCATTGTGTGACCAGCTGGCCGTCAGGGTTCCCATTGTACCGTCCATCAGTTTTACAATACAGACAGCGTTATCATCCACACTTGCATCTTCTTTAGCTAATGTATCTACAAATCCGCCAACTTCCTTCACGTCCTGATCAAATATGTAGCGGATCAAATCACTTTTGTGGACACCCAAATCGCCCATCGCTCCGATAAAAGCCTGGTCTTTTTCAAAGAACCAGCTGTCGCGTCCGTCTGCGCTCCATCCTTCAGGACCGCCATGTCCAAATGCCGTTCTGAAGCTGTATACTCTGCCCAATTTGCCTTCTTTAATATAATTTCTTGCCAGTTCATGTGACGCAACAAAGCGCTGATTATGGCCGATCATTAATGTTTTGCCTTCCTGCTCTGCTGTTTGGATCATCTCATTGGCCTCTTCAATAGATGTTGCCATCGGTTTTTCACACAGAACATGCTTACCTGCTTTTAACGCCTGAATCGAAACAGGTGCATGCAAGGCGTTCGGCAGGTTAACGCTAACCGCATCAATTGAAGAATCGCTCAGCAATTCCTGGTAAGAGGTATAGACTTTTGCTCCCGCTTTTTCTGCATATCCTTTTGCGCGATCTTCATTAAGGTCACAAACTGCAACGATTTCAGCCTGTGAATGTGCCATATATTCTGGAAAATGGCGATGCTTTGTTATGCTTCCGCAGCCGATAATGCCTACTCTGATTTTTCTCATATCTTCATCTCCAATTCAATACTAAAATCGAAACGTTATGATTAGAATAAATGCTATTATATGAATATATATCTTCTTTTCTTTTAGAATATCGATACGTTTCGATTCATATTCTATCACTCTATGCTTAAAATGAAAACCCTTACTTTTAAAATACAAATGGTAATGCTTTCTTTGGAAATATTTAATAATTCCTGTAACCTCAGTCCCCATTGTCCGTCTACTTGAGTAAAACCAGCTTATTAAGGGAGGAACGGACCGTGAACAAAAAAAACTGGATCACAGCTGCTGTACTGGTCGTACTGGCCACGGGATTAGGCCTGATTATTTTTTACATGCAGCCTGAAGTTAAGGGGGCCGCAAGTGGGCAAAGCCCTAATTATGTTTTCACAGATAAGGAATGGAAGCTCCAGTTTACAAAACCGCTGAACAAAGAGACGATCAATGAAAAGTCGGTATATGTTCTAAATAAAGAAAATGAACGGGTTGCAGTTCAGGTTGCCGTTAACCAATCAGGAACAACCCTTTCCATTACCTCCCCGGAAAACGGCTATCAAAGCCTGCAGGAGTACACGCTTCACCTCTCAGATCAAATTAAATCACGAATGGGGCTTGGCATCAGAGGAAATCAGGCGATCCCCTTTCAAGTAATTAACGAACTTCCTGCTGTAGAATCTGTTGACTTTCTAAAGGATTACTTCACGTCCATATTGAAAAGCCAAAAATCACAGGATCGAAACTTCTTTTCTACCCAAACAGAAACGAGCGAGGATAGCGCAGGGGCTGGAGAAACGGCGGATTCGGTCAGCGGAGGCGGAGAAGGAGACTATTCTCAAACCAATAATCAGGTAGAAGGCGTTAATGAAGCTGACATCGTCCAAACAGATGGCGAGTTTATTTTTCATATTAATAATGATCAGGATATCGAAATTGTGAAGGCAGAACCCGAGAAATCTCTTGACCCTGCTGCGACCATTGATTCTGAAGAAAACTTCTACCCATCTCAGCTGTTTTTATCAGATCAAAAACTGATCGTGATCGGAGAAAAGGTCATTCCTCATTCCGATAAAAGAACCAGCAGAGAAGAGTATGTAATGGACAAAAGCGTTACTGCAGCAAGAATTTACGACGTCAGCAACCAGCTCTCCCCTAAGCTCGAACGGGAGGTTGGAACTGAGGGCTATTTTAACAACGCACGCATGATTGATTCCACCCTCTACTTTATTACTGTTTTCACCCCTAATATCTGGTTAATGGAGGATTTCCCGGATATTGAGCTGCGTCCGCAGACAATGGACAGCAGCAATGGGGATAATTACCAACCGGTTAACGTGGAGGATATCAGTATCATCCCAGACGTGAAGCAAAGTCAGTATTCCATTGTTACCGCGGTTGATGTAAGCGACCCTGACTCAGAAGTCACCACAGAAACCTATCTTGGGGGAGGCGGTCAGGTATACATGTCGGATAAAAGCTTATACTTAGCTGCATCGAATCAGGAATACTCCATAATGCCAATGGATATTATGCCAGTTGAATCAGACCAAGAAACGACTATTTACAAATTCGATATCGATGGAGTAAATGTCGGTTTCGCAGCTAAAGGAACCGTAAGAGGCTCTGTACTGAACCAATTTTCAATGGATGAACATGACGGGCATTTGCGGGTTGCAACAACCGAAGGAAATACATTTGGAAACGATCGAAGCTCCACCAACAACCTGTTTATATTAAACGAAAAGATGGAACAAACAGGCTCAGTAGAAGGTCTTGCTAAGGGCGAGCGGATCTATTCTGCCCGATTTATGGGAGACAAGGCGTATATGGTTACATTCAGAGAAACCGATCCTCTATTTGTCATCGATGTAGCCAGCCCCGAAAAACCTGAGGTATTGGGCGAACTTAAAATACCAGGCTTTAGCACCTATCTCCATCCGCTGGATGAGAACCATTTAATCGGCTTCGGCCTGGAAACCGAAGTAAAGAAAAGCGATGCAGCTGGCGATCCCCCTATCGTTACCCAGGCGGGAATGAAAATATCATTATTTGATATCACTGATTTCGCCAATCCAAAGGAAAAAGACGTTGAAGTGATAGGAGGACCCGGAACCTTCTCCCCTCTCATGAACGACCATAAGGCGCTGTTTCACCATAAAGATCGCAGCTTATTCGGCTTTCCGATTGTGGTTTATGACCAGCAGGGCCAAACCGGCGATATGAATTTCATCAACCAGGGTGCCCTGATATACACCATCACAGCAGAAAACGGAATCCAGCTGGCAAGTGAACTATATGATGAAAAACAAAAAAACCAGCAATATGAAGATTGGGATTCTGAAATTAAGCGGATGATCTACATCGGCGAGACCGTTTATACTGTTCGAGGGAACGGAGTACAGGCACATAATTTACCCGAATGATAATTGAACGCCATGCTGCAGCATGGCGTTTTTCTATTTCTCCGGGGGCCGTCTACTGGCACCCCGGCGTTTTATCGACCACTCTTGTGGGTTTATCGATCATTTCTGCGTTTATATCGATCATCTTCGTTGGTATATCGATCAGATCCTGAAGTTTATCGGTCAGCATCCTAATTTCCACCCTTATATCGGTCAGATTTTCGTTTTATCGCACATCTTTGCGCGTTTATCGATCATCTTTTAGCTTTTATCAGACAAACCAGCTTTTCTCACCTTAGCGTCAAAGCCTTTTTCATTGTGAGAAGCCAGACCGTGGGCCGTCCACTCGCCAGGAGGCATTTTATCGATCACTTTTGTGAGTTTATCGATCACTTCTGCCTTTATATCGATCATCTTCG
>NZ_SMZR01000012.1 GCF_004358665.1 Jeotgalibacillus sp. S-D1
AAAGAAATTCGCTCGACTTGCATGTATTAGGCACGCCGCCAGCGTTCGTCCTGAGCCAGGATCAAACTCTCCGTAAAGTGTTTGATAAAGCTCATTTGTTTCATTTAAAACTTGTATTAACGTTGACTTTTTTGGTTGTTTAGTTTTCAAGGTTCAAGGTGTTTCGTTTGCGCCTGTGCTGCTCGGGCGACTTTATTATCATACATCCTTCAGAATATTATGTCAACATCTTTTTTCGATGTTTTTCAGCTAATGTTTCGCTCAGCTGTCTTAAGGACGAATAATAATATACCATGCAAAAAAATATAATGCAATAACTTTTTTAAAATATTTATATACTTATCTTTTTCTCTTCATAAGCTGTGAAATAAAGGCTGATCCCCAAACTTTTTTTCCCTCTAAAATGAATAGCGCCAGCCCCAATAATACAATGCTGCCCCCCACCGCCTGAGTTACACGGACCTTTTCATCCAGGATAAAATACGCCAATATCGTAGCACCGACCGGTTCAAACAAAATAGCCATGGAGATAAATGTTGTTGATATCCATTTAAGAGACCAGTTAAACAATGAATGACCAAGCAAAGTAGGAAGTATCGCCAACAAGATAAAGTATATCCACTCTTCTGAAGGATACGGACCAAATGATTCACCTTTAATTATCACATAAAAAAAGAGAATCAAAGCAGAGATAGTGTAAAGGATAAAAGTGTACGTCACAATTGAAAGGCGTTTCCTGACATTTTGTCCAAATAACAAATATGCTGTAACAAATGCACAGGCAACTAATGCCAGTACGTCCCCCCAAAAAGCCACACCACTGACCTTAAAATCCCCCCAGCTGATCAGAACACTGCCAGCAATGGCTATCACGGCTCCCGTTATCGCTTTTGCAGTAAATCTTTCGCCAAAAAAGAAATACGCTCCCACAAAAGCAAAAAGCGGCTGCAAGGTAACAAGAACCGTTGAGCTTGCAACGGAAGTATACTGGAGAGATTCAAACCATAAGATAAAATGAAAAGCCAGGAATATACCAGCAATAATTGTATAAAGCCAGTCTCGTCGTGAAAGGCTAAAAGTTTCCCTTCTATAGAAGAAAAAAACAGGGGCCATGATAAGTGAACTGAAAAACATTCTGTAAAAAGCAATAACTCCTGTTTCGGCATGGGAAAGCTTAACAAAAATAGCGGATAGCGATACTGTCAAAACGCCTAAAACGATGGCAAGATAGGCATTTCGATTAACAGGCTGCATAGTGAATTCTCCTTAAAAACAGTATAATTATTATAGTATCTTGCGGTTCCCAGCCGAAGTGCCGGCTTGATTTTATTCTTTGGAAAGGAGGAGCACCGGTGTTCCCTATCGATGAAATCGTATTTATTAAGCTTGGACTAACAGCGCTTTTAGGATTGGTAATCGGAATAGAACGTGAACTTAAAAGAAAGCCGGTCGGGTTAAAAACAAGTTTGGTTATTTCGATTTTCAGTTGTTTATTAACGATTGTTTCAATCGAATCCGCCTACTCTTTTCCCAATGATGATGAAGTCAATATTACAATGGATCCTCTTCGTTTAGCGGCCCAAATTGTGTCAGGCATCGGTTTTTTAGGGGCAGGTGTTATTTTGCACCGCGGGAACGACACGATCTCCGGTCTAACTACCGCAGCCATTATATGGGGCGCAGCAGGTGTAGGAATCGCAGTTGGGGCAGGTTTTTTTGTAGAAGCTATTTTAGGTGTAATTTTATTAATAATAAGTGTGGAAGTCCTGCCACTCCTTCTCATGTGGATCGGCCCCATGAGGCTTAAAGAAAAAGAAATGTACATTAAGATTACCGTTCACCATGCTAATTATGTCGGACCGGTCGTAAAAAAACTTGAGCATGATGGAATTAAAGTAGATAAAATGCGGTTAAAGGACATGAAAAATGATTTGCATATGATCGAATTAAATACTTCCGTCCATCAGCGCAGACTGGAAACCGATATCTATACTTATGTGTCCAACCTTCCAGGCGTTGCGGGCGTTGAAATCGAAAGCAGATAAAAGGCAATGATGATGAAATCCTCTAAAGATGATTATATCTCTCTACACCCTTTACAAAAAAGAAAAAGTTCATCAGTTATTTACAAAAAAATCCAAGTGCCTCCCAGAGAAATAACCGGGGAAAGCACTTGGCTTTTTTCAATCTTATACTGCTGAAGATTTATTCCCTTCAGCTATATCCTTTCTTTCAGTTTGTTTACTTTTAATAAAGAATGCCAGCACGAGACCTATAATCGCTGAAATCCCGGCTACCATAAAAGAAATATTCACACCATGAACTAGTCCGCTGGTTCCTTTTTCAGGCAATGCATTACTTGTCATAACGGTAACAAGCAAGGCGGTGCCAACAGCGCCAGCAACCTGGCGCATTGTATTATTCATCGCAGTGCCATGGGGAATAAGGTGAGGAGGAAGCTGATTTAATCCCGCAGTAGTAACAGGCATCATGACCATGGCTACCCCAAACATCCGAAATGAATTCACAACCGCAAGATAGGTGAACGTTGTTTGTGCTGTTAAATTAGTAAACATAAAAGTGGTAATAACTAATATGGACATGCCAATAATGGAAAGCCATCTGGCACCGAATTTATCGAACAGCCTACCTGTAATCGGGCTCATTATGCCCATTAATAAAGCTCCGGGCAGCAGCATCAATCCAGATTCAAACGCTGTAAAACCAAGCATATTCTGCATAAGGAGCGGTAAAATGACTGCTCCGCCAATCATGGCTATAAAGACGACCATTCCAAGAATGGTTGTTATGGTAAATACTTTGTTTTTAAAAACGCCGAACTGCAATATCGGCTGCTCTAATTTTGTTTGACGGAATATAAACCAGGTTAAACTGATTGCACCTACGATCATTGAGACCAATACTTGGCCGCTTGACCAGCCACTGTTCCCTGCAGCACTGAATCCGTAGAGCAAACCGCCAAATCCTAATGTCGATAAAGCAATTGAGAGTACGTCCAGTTTCGGAAATTTCTGTACTGTAACGTTTTTTAAAATAAAATAGGCTACTGTAATATCGATGAAGATAATTGGTAATATCACATAAAACAAGCTTCTCCACGGAAATTGGTCAACAAGCCATCCTGATAAAGTAGGGCCAATCGCCGGTGCAAAAGCAATAACTAACCCAAACATTCCCATTGCTGCCCCGCGTTTTTCAACCGGGAAAATTAAAAACAGAATCGTTTGCATTAGCGGCATTATAATCCCTGCTCCTGAAGCCTGAAGAACTCTTCCTCCCATTAATACTGAAAAACTTGGGGCGATCGCACAAATTAACGTTCCGGCCCCAAATAACCCCATGGCTGTAAGAAAGAGTCCCCGTGTTGTAAACCGTTCGATTAGGAACGCCGTGATGGGAATCATAATTCCATTAACCAGCATAAAAATCGATTGAAGCCATTGTGCTGTATTCGCATCCAAACTCAGATCTGCCATAATATGAGGCAACGCTGTCGCAAGCAGGGTTTGATTAAGAATGGCTGCAAAAGCACCTGAAATTAAAACAATCAAAAGTGGCACTTTATTAAATGCGGTTGTTGATTGTCCTGTCTCCTGAATTGTAACCATATCCTTTTTCCTTCTTTCTTATATATATAAAATGGATGTTTCCTATCCCGCAAATTCGTTCTCTGTTTGCATCTTCCATAGGTGATATGTGATTCGATTTAAAATAATTGTATAATACAACTATATGATTGTATTATACAACTAAATAAACTGTCAAATAATCAATCCGTGAGTTGACGATTGAATTGACAATCAGTTGCAATTAGGTATTATGATTCAATAGATGGATTAGATAGGTGGTAAAGCAATGAACGAGAAATCTTTAAAAACGATTGAATTGGAAATGGCTGTGCTGATTAGACGCGTAAATTCTATAACATCAAATCGCAATCCTGAAAACCTGGTACGGTCTGCTTATCTTTTGCTGCACCAGCTGTCCTTAAAAGGAAGTGCAGGTGTTAAAACACTGGCTGAGGAATTACAGCTGGATATTTCCACTGTCAGCCGCCAGGCAGCATCACTTGAGCAAAAAGGATATGTAGCCAAGGTACCCTCCCCTCTGGACAAGAGATCCTACTTTTATGAAATTACGGATGTAGGAGCAACCGAATTACGCAAGTACAAACAAGCAAGATTTGAAAAGATTTCGAAACTGCTGCACGATTGGGATGAGGAAGAGCATGAAAACTTCGGCAAGCTGCTGAAGAAGTTCAATGATGCACTAAAAGGGGAAATTTAATTCCTTCTGTAAAACCTTCTGATCTGTCAATAACGTTGAGAAGGTTTTACATTGGAGAAACAGCCAACAGGAAATTATTGCCTTATATATATACCCTTTCCTAAGGGAACAATACTCCTTAATATATGGATTCTGAGACGAAAATTAAGGAGGAAAAATCATCATGCCGCAATATTTAGCCGTTTTTCAAACGGCTGTTCATGTAAACGCAGGAAGTACGGCCAATGTTACGCTGACCATGCATGGATTAAATGGAGAAATAGAAAAAATTAGCTTCTCAAATAGCAGTGAAGATGGAATACGGCGATTTGAACGCGGCAAAGCTGCGGCCATCCATTTTTATACTGAAACCGATTTTGACTTTATTTATGCGATCAGTCTGGAGCACGACAATTTAGGCAGAAAAGCAAGCTGGTGGTGCGACTTTGTAAATATTATTAACGAAGAAAGACACGACGCCTTCAGTTTTCATGTAAATCAAATCCTGATTGAATCCACTCCCTGTAAGGTCTACGAAAAAAATCTCCCGCACGTGTACGTAAAAAATTTAAACGTCATTGAAACACGGGAGCTGCATTAAAACAGAGTGTGCTCATTAATTTTTACGAAAGCATTAATTAATCTTTTAAATTTAAACCCTGCAAAGAATCCCAATTTATTAATATGCCCGAGGCCATATACATTTGGAATGTGTACGGCCTCGGGCATTTAAAAAATGTAATAATATCCCATATTAGATATGATATAATAGACCTAATCAATAGGAAAAGAGAGATAAATATGAGATTTATTATTGTACTATTCACCTCTTGTCTCCCTCTTTTAGCTTTAACTGGCTGTACGGAATCTGAAACAGTGTCTAATAGAGAACATGAAAAACGACGGCTGCATACTGTCACAAAAGTTAATGAGGCTTCCTGGGTTACCCAGGAAACCACCATTACGATCGGTGCACTTGGCGACGTGCTGCTTCATGGACGGGTTTATGAACTTCAGGAGACAAAACCGGGAGTGTATGATTTTAGTCCCTCCCTTAAACCAGTTAAACCGCTTGTCTCCAAGCCCGATTTTCTAATGGCCAATCAGGAATCAGTCCCTGGAGGAGTAGAGTATGGCTTATCCACCTACCCTTCTTTTAACAGCCCGAAAGAAATTATTCCAGGACTAAAGGAAATCGGGGTAGACATGATCATCGCTGCGAATAATCACACGATTGACCGCGGCATTCCCCCTCTGATGAGTGCGCTCGATCTATACGATGAGTTAGAGATTCCTTATTCAGGAGCTTATCGGGATGAGAGTGATCGAAACGACCACCGTATAATAGAAATTGAAGGGATTAACATTGGGGTATTATCTTACACATCCAGTACCAATGGCATCCCTATTCCCGTTGGTTTTGAAGATAGTGTGGCAATGCTTGAAGAAGACCGGGTGATTTCTGATATTGAGGCGCTTCGGGAAATAGTGGATGTTTTAGTAGTGCATGTGCATTGGGGAAATGAATATGAACGCGTGCCAAATGAGACTCAGATGTCATGGGCTCAAAGACTTGCGGACGAAGAGGTAGACATCATTTTTGGCCATCATCCGCATGTTTTACAGCCAATTGAGCAGCTCAAGCAGCCTGATGGCCAGGAGTCACTCGTCTTTTATTCGCTTGGGAATTTTTATTCCGGACAGAATTTTGAATTCACTGATGTGGGTGGAGTGGCTTCCGTTGAAGTTACGAAAACCAAAACGGCAGATGCTGTGACCATTGAATTAACAAAGCCGTTTATTGAGCCGACTCAAGTGATACGAGGTCAAAATGAAGAGTACATCGTTGTTCCAATGAAGGATACCGATATCCCCTCTATTGCAGGTGAATCGTACGATGGAACAATCGAGCACGTAATGCAGTGGCTGGAATAAATATTTCACTGACAAAAAGAATCTAGGACAAAAGTGTCTCAACATCTTGTAACCGATTCACTGCGCTTCAGGCGGACGCTTTCCGCAGGGACGGCGCTGAGCCCTCCTCAGGCTTCGCCCTGCGGGGTCTCAGCTTGCCGTCAAATCCTGCAGGAGTCGCCGCCTTCCGCTTCGTTCACCTCATATTGCTAACAGACTCAATTTACGTGATTGATGGAGTTATGTAACGAAACAAAAAATCCTTTAACCATAATGGTTAAAGGATTTTTTAATATGGAGCTAAGGGGATTCGAACCCCTGACCTCTTCGCTGCCAGCGAAGCATTCTCCCGCTGAACTATAGCCCCTCGTTAAGTACATATTTTATTATACTGGTAAAATTGCTGATGACAAGGGGTAAAGTGAAATTTTTTTCTAAAAATGGCAACACTGTAGATGAGGTGATAAGAAAATGAGTTGGACCTGGGTTTGGCGTTTGCCGCGATGGTTATTTTTAATAGTGGTTATTGCTCTATTTGTAGCTTTATTTGGATTTTGCATTCATTTGATTGAACCATCCACTTTTCCTTCTTTTGCTGAGGGTGCCTGGTGGGTGCTGATTACAATTTCAACCATTGGCTATGGCGATTACGCTCCTGTGAGTGCAGCCGGTCGCTGGCTGACCGTTTTAATTGTTTTACTTGGAGCCGGACTGATCTCGAGTTATTTTTTTACCATTGCATCGAATGCTTTTATCCGGCATCAATCCATCCTTGATGGCAAGCATGCTTTTCATGGGAAGCATCATCTAATTTTAATTGGGTGGAATGCCAGAACACTATGGCTTCTGGAACAGAATAAACATCAGTCAATCGTGCTGATAGATGATTCATTGGAAGCTCATCCCCTTTTCGAAACAGCTCCTTGCCAGTTTATAAAAGGAAAACCTTATTATTTTGACACATTAAAAAAAGCTTCTGTCCCGACTGCTTCAGCTGTTATTATTACAGCAAATCAGCATGTCGATGAAGAAGCGGCAGACGCTCAAACCATCCTTACTCTGCTTACGATCAGACGTCTGCACCCCACCATTCCATGCATGGTAGAGCTTCTGACTCATGAACAGGTTGATTCAGCAAAAAAAGCGGGAGCGACAACGATTATTGAATCTCATGCGACAGTTGGCAAAGCATTAACGGATGCGCTGGATCAATGTACTTGAACCGCGTATTCAGCCCGTTTGATAATGGCCTTTCCCTGCTCCTGATACTCATCAGGGATTTCTTCCATATCTTTATCGACAGGAGATTGAAACTGGTTAAAGGCTGCAGAAATGTTGCCGATTTCTCCGTCTTTATCAATGCCATCCTCGTATTGATGACCGAGGAGAAACGGAGACCCTACTTCCACTTCAACACCCGGGACGCCCAATTCTCCATTAATTGACTGAAAAGGCAGCCGCACATAGTAGTAGCTTCCTTCTTTAGAGATGCGGTAGTCAAAATAGCCATGATCGTATTCCCAGCCTCCGCCGATGGAGAACCCTATAGGCTTTAGTGCCGTTTCAAGCTTATATAAAGTTGTTTTGTAGCCATTTAATGATGAATCAATCTGGATCAATATCTTCACGCTCCTTTTTTCTCTAGTTTTGCCCATAACCGTGTGGCTATTCGGAAAATGTATATAAAAAAGAGTGAACAGAAAGCAATCGTTTCTGTTCACTCTTTTTTAATTAGCTTTTTAAAATGAGGGTATTGACTGATTTTCGTTGCATGTACTCGCTTTCCAGCAGCTACAATCAACTTTTTACATTTAACAACGCTTATTATTTTAGTCGCTTTTCTAATTCTGCTTTCTTTTCTTCAAATCCCGGTTTTCCAAGAAGGGCAAACATGTTGACTTTATAGGCTTCAACGCCTGGCTGGTCAAACGGGTTTACGCCTAGAAGATAACCGCTCATCGCACATGCTTTTTCAAAGAAATACACAAGATAGCCAAATGTATAAGCATCTAATTCAGGGATTTCCACAACTAAATTTGGCACTCCGCCATCATTATGTGCAAGAAGTGTACCCTGGAAGGCTTTATTGTTTACAAAATCAACGGTTTCACCAGCAAGGTAGTTTAATCCGTCAAGGTCGCTTGATGCTTCTTCAATGGTTAGCTCATGTCGTGCTTTTCCAACTTTTACGACCGTTTCAAAAAGATCACGGCGGCCTTCTTGAACGTATTGACCTAATGAATGCAAATCAGTCGAGAAATTAGCTGATGATGGGAAAATTCCTTTTAAATCTTTTCCTTCACTTTCGCCGAACAGCTGCTTCCACCATTCATTGAAGTACTGAAGACCTGGCTCATAGTTAATCAGCATTTCAATCGTTTTGCCTTTGTTGTAAAGAACATTTCGAATTGCAGCGTACTGATAAGCTTCGTTTTGCTCTAATTCAGAAGAGCTGTATGCGTCACGCGCGTCAGCTGCCCCCTTCATCATTGCTTCAATGTCCACACCGCTTACTGCAATCGGAAGAAGTCCTACAGCTGTAAGAACAGAATAGCGGCCGCCAACATCATCCGGTACAACAAACGTTTCAAAGCCTTCTTCTGTGGCAAGAGTCTTAAGAGCACCTTTTGATTTATCTGTAGTGGCATAAATGCGGCCTTTCGCTTCTTCTGCACCGTATTTTTCTTCAAGAAGCTTACGGAACAGACGGAAAGCAATAGCAGGTTCGGTTGTTGTGCCTGATTTTGATATCACATTGATCGAAAAATCTTTGTCTTCAAGCAGATCCATTACATCGCGCATATATGTGGAACTAATATTATTGCCGATAAAGATAACCTGCGGTGTTTTTCGCTGTTCTTTTGATATTGCATTGTAAAAGCTGTGATTTAACATTTCAATAGCAGCTCGTGCACCCAAATAAGAACCACCGATTCCAACAACTAAAAGGACATCCGAATCTCCCTGGATTTTTTTTGATGCTTGCTGAATACGTGAAAATTCTTCTCTGTCATAGTTAACAGGAAGGTCAATCCAGCCTAAATAGTCGCTTCCTGCGCCAGTTCCCTCATGTAGAGAGTGGTGCGCCTGCTTTACTGTGTCCTGGAGATAGTTGAGTTCGTGTTCCCCAAAGAAATCAAGTGCATTTGAATAATCAAAACGAATATGTGTCATGTCGCTTTCCCCCGTTAAAAGTATTTGCTTTCTTCACTTTATCGGAAGTACAGGATAGAATCAAGAATGGTTCCATTTTGAAATCGTTTCCATTAAAAATTTATACATTGATGCTGGAGAAAAACTCTTTAGAAGCATAAAGAATGCCGTCAGAACTTTTCTGACGACATCCTTAATCATATTCCTTTTTAATTACATGGGAACGCTTAGGTTCACTGCATCGGAAATGAACCAGGCCTTTTTATAAACTGATTCGTCAGGCCTCATTTACTTTACAGTGATGCCGTCAATATTTGGACTACATCTTCTTTTTGAAGAGAATTAAAATTGCCAAACTCCCCGTTTGCCATTGCTTTATCTGCCATTACATCAATTTTCTCATCTGTAATATCATAATAAGCTAACTGGGACGGAGCACCAATGCTTGTCCAGAATTTGCGAAGTCGCTCGATTCCTTCCAGTCCAATCTCTTTGTCTGATTTACCTTCAGGATCCACATCAAATACCCGAACGGCCATTTGTTTAAAGCGTCCTTCATTCACTTCCAGATTATGCTTCATCCAGTTCGGGAACAGGATCGCAAGTCCGCCTGCATGAGGAATATCATACACAGCAGAAACTGCATGCTCAATATTGTGAGAAGCCCAGTCACCGCTGTAGCCCATTTGCAGCATGCCATTCAGTGCAAGCGTACCGCTGTAAAGAATGGTTTCACGATGATCGTAATTTTCAAGATCATTCACAAGCTTAGGCGCAGTTTCCATAACAGTGCGCAAAACCCCTTCAATTAAGCGGTCCTGAACAGGTGTATTGGACGTATTGTGGTAATATTGCTCGAATAAATGGGACATCATATCAACAATCCCGTAAATCGTTTGGTCCTGTGGTACTGTAAAAGTATTTTGAGGATCCAGAATTGAAAATTTAGGGAATGTCGCAGGGCTGCCCCAGCCGTATTTTTCCTGTGTTTCAAGGTTTGTAATAACAGATCCCGCATTCATTTCAGATCCGGTTGCCGCAAGTGTCAAAACAGTTCCGAATGGAAGAGCCTGTGTTGCTGCCGCTTTTTTCGTAACAAGATCCCATGCCTCGCCATCGTATTTAGCTCCTGCAGCAATCAGCTTCGTGCAGTCAATAACACTTCCTCCGCCTACTGCCAAAATAAAATCAATCTTGTTTGTTTTACACAGGTCAATGCCCTTTTCTGCCGTTGTTAAGCGAGGGTTTGGCTCGACGCCTGACAGTTCCGTAACTTCTGCGCCAATGTCATTAAGGACAGTCATTACCTTGTCGTAGAGTCCATTTTTCTTGATGCTGCCTCCGCCATATACAAGAAGCACATTTTTACCGTATTGGGGTATTTCCTCTTTTAATTTTTCAAGTTGATCTTTACCGAA
Source organism: Jeotgalibacillus sp. S-D1 (assembly GCF_004358665.1). Classification (GTDB taxonomy): domain Bacteria; phylum Bacillota; class Bacilli; order Bacillales; family Jeotgalibacillaceae; genus Jeotgalibacillus. The sequence continues at coordinate 10,773 of NZ_SMZR01000012.1, forward strand.
GATCAATTTAGTTGGATTATAAAATGTAAAAGTGTTCATTAATTCCGCCTCCTTATCTTTCCACCCCATTATCGTGGATGACTGTTTTGTTTGCAAAAGAGATGCTCATACAGATGTGCTTCTCATCCAAATATTGCTCGTATAGTTTCCCCGGGCAGCACCATACTATTAATGATTTTATAATAAATAAAGGAGGAGAAGATTGTGAGCGGAATTCAGCGTACAGCTTTAGCTCTTACAATTATCGGCGCCTTAAATTGGGGACTTATTGGCTTTTTCCAATTTGATTTAGTCGCAGCAATTTTTGGCGGTCAAGACGCGGCATTGTCACGCCTTGTTTATGGATTAGTAGGGATTGCCGGTTTAATCAACCTTGGCTTACTGTTTAAACCATCCGAAGAGGTTCAGCGCACACATAAAGTTGAGCCGGAAGTCGATCCTAGACCGATAAGCTAATAAAAAACGGGCGATCAGCATATTTATGCTGATCGCCCGTTTTGACGACCTTTTATACCCAGCCTCTGAATCTGGATGCTTCAGCGGCTTTACGCACACCGACCATATAAGCAGCGAGCCTCATGTTTACTCTTCTGCTCTGTGACAGATCATAAACCTGATTAAAGGCATCAATAAGCTTTTTCTCTAATTTTTCGTTAACCTCGTCTTCTGTCCAATAATACCCCTGGTTATTTTGCACCCACTCAAAGTATGAGACGGTCACCCCGCCTGAGCTTGCCAGGACGTCTGGTACAAGCAGAACACCACGGTCGTTTAAGCGTTTTGTTGCTTCAATGGTTGTTGGACCATTTGCAGCTTCAACAATAATCGAGGCATTAATGCGGTCTACATTTTCTGCCGTTATTTGGTTGGATACAGCAGCAGGAACTAAAATGTCACATTCAATCTCCAAAAGCTGGCTGTTTGTTAGTGTATTTTCAAAAAGAGTAGTGACGGTTCCAAAACTGTCACGACGATCTAATAAATAATCAATATCAAGACCGTTTGGATCATGAATAGCTCCATGCGCATCGGAAATGGCGATTACTTTCGCTCCTGCATCATGCATGAACTTTGCCAGGAAGCTTCCTGCGTTGCCAAAGCCCTGCACCACTACCCGGGCGCCTTTAATGTCAATTCCACGCTTTTTGGCAGCTTGATCAATACAGATGGTCACGCCTTGAGCTGTTGCTTTTTCACGTCCTTGTGATCCCCCAAGTACAATTGGTTTACCAGTAATAAATCCTGGTGAGTTAAATTCATCAATCCGGCTGTATTCATCCATCATCCAAGCCATGATTTGTGAATTTGTATAGACGTCAGGAGCAGGAATATCTTTTGTCGGTCCTACAATCTGGCTGATCGCACGAACATAGGCACGGCTTAAGTTTTCAAGCTCTCTCATTGACATCGTACGAGGGTCACAAATAATTCCACCTTTTCCTCCACCGTAAGGTAAATCCACTATTCCGCACTTTAATGTCATCCACATGGATAAGGCTTTTACCTCTTCCTCGTCTACATCAGGGTGAAAGCGCACTCCGCCTTTTGTAGGTCCAACAGAATCATTGTGCTGAGCGCGATATCCTGTAAATACACGGGTGGATCCATCATCCATGCGAACAGGCATCCGAACTGTCAGTAAGCGCATCGGCTCTTTCATAAGTTCATAAACTGTTTCATCGTACCCCATTTTAGTTAACGCTTCGTGAACGATCTCTTGTGTGGATGTAAAAAGATTTAAATTTTCTGCCATAATTGATGTTCGCCTCTTTTATTTCAATAGTATGAATCGGCATAATTGTAACATAGAAGACACATTTAAACGATAGGTTTTCCGTCTATTTTACGAGAGTACACGTACGATTCGTTCGATTGCCCAATCAAGCTCTTCCTTCGAAATAATCAGAGGAGGAGCAAAACGGATCACGGTGTCATGTGTTTCTTTGCATAAAAGCCCTTCCTGCTTCAATTCTTCACAATATTTACGTGCAGGTTCTGTTAATTCCATTCCGATAAACAATCCGCTGCCTCGAATTTCTTTAATTCTAGGATTATCTATTTTCTTTAATTCATCCATAAAATATTCTCCCAGTTCAAGGGAACGGTCTGCTAATTTTTCATCAAGCAAAACCTGTAATGAAGCAATAGAGACAGCACATGCCATTGGGTTGCCGCCGAATGTTGAACCGTGCGAGCCCGGATTAAATACGCCAAGTACGTCTTTATTGGCCACAACACAGGAAATAGGAAATACTCCGCCGCCCAATGCTTTTCCCAGAATATACATATCCGGATCAACATCATCCCATTCACAAGCAAACATTTTACCTGAACGGCATAAGCCTGCCTGAATTTCATCTGCAATAAACAGGACATTTTGTTCTTTACATAGCTCTCTTGCAGCCTTAAGGAACCCTTTTGGAGGGAAGACAATTCCCGCTTCACCCTGGATTGGTTCAACTAAAAATGCAGCAGTATTAGGCGTGATCGCTTCTTTTAACGCATCAAGGTCCCCGTAAGGAATCAGATTGATGCCCGGCAGCATCGGTCCAAAACCGCGCTGATATTCTGCTTCTGAAGATAGGGATACAGCGGTCATTGTCCGTCCGTGAAAGTTGCCGTTACAAGCAATAATCTCAGCCTGGTTATCAGCAACGCCCTTTACCTCATATGCCCATCTTCTTGCAGTCTTAATCGCTGTTTCAACGGCTTCAGCACCAGTGTTCATAGGCAGAGCCATATCTTTTCCAGACAGCTCGCAAATCAGCTCATACCAAGGGGCCAATTGGTCATTATGAAACGCTCTTGAAGTAAGTGTCACACGGTCAGCCTGATCCTTAAGCGCCTGAATGATTTTTGGGTGACGGTGTCCCTGGTTTACAGCTGAATAAGCACTTAGCATATCCATATATTTATTGCCTTCAGGATCCTTTACCCATACTCCCTCAGCGTGAGAAATAACGATTGGCAGCGGATGATAGTTATTAGCTCCGTATTTTTCTGTTTGTTCAATAATAGACGTTGATGTTGTCATATAATTCCCTCCGTGTACCATAATTTTTTTATAAAAAGCCAACCAGAAAAGATTGCTGTGAACAGAAAGGTTAACAGCTAAATACCTCGGAACAGATGCATGTTCCCCTGCACTATTCAATATCCCTCTTTAAGGTCGGCCATTTTTTCTTTTACATTTACAGCAATTCAGAAGTTGTTTTAGCTTGCAGGTGAAGTGTCAGGTAATCCGGACCGCCTGCTTTTGAATCTGTACCGGACATGTCAAATCCCCCGAAAGGCTGGTATCCGACAATTGCTCCCGTACAGCCGCGATTAAAGTACAGGTTCCCTACATGGAAGTCCTCACGCGCTTTTTCCTGGTTCATGCGGTTGTTTGTAATCACAGCTCCTGTTAATCCATACTCAGTGTTGTTGGCGATTTCAAGCGCATGATCAAAATCCTTCGCTTTTGTAATACCGACAACAGGCCCAAAAATCTCTTCCTGCATAAGGCGGGAAGCTGGATCAAGATCAGCAAATACAGTCGGCTTGATAAAGTAACCTTTTGAGCTGTCACCCTCTCCGCCTGCAACCAGTCTTCCTTCTTCTTTGCCAATTTCAATATAGCTCATGATTTTATCAAATGCAGCCTGATCAATTACCGGCCCCATAAACGTGTCTGCTGTTTTTGTTTCGCCAAGAGACAATTCCTTTGTCAGTTCAACGACACGGTTGAGAACCTCATCGTAGACTTCTTCAAGCACAACAGCTCTCGAACAAGCAGAACATTTTTGCCCGCTGAAACCAAATGCTGACTTAACAATGGATTGTGCAGCCAATTCAAGGTCCGCTTCTTTATCTACAACAATGGTATCTTTCCCGCCCATTTCAACGATTACACGCTTAAGCCAAACCTGACCCTGGTGCACTTTAGCAGCACGCTCATAGATGCGTGTACCTACATCACGTGAACCTGTGAAAGAAATAAAACGGGTGCGGTGGTGATCAACAAGATAATCTCCTACTTCTTTTCCGCTTCCCGGTACATAGTTCAGCACCCCTTTAGGAAGGCCGGCTTCCTCCATTACCTCAACAAACTTAGCAGCCACAACAGGTGTTGTTGAAGCAGGTTTTAACAGGACCGTATTTCCTGTAACAAGTGCAGCTACTGCAGTTCCGGCCATAATGGCAAAGGCAAAATTCCAGGGTGAAATAACAACGCCAACACCAAGAGGTATGTAGTTATATCGGTTATACTCACCCGGACGGCTTTCCACTTTTTTGCCATCTTTTAGTGCCAGCATTTCACGTGCATAATATTCCATGAAATCAATGGCTTCAGCGGTATCTGCATCCGCTTCGTTCCAGGGCTTACCAGCTTCCTTTACAAGCAGGGCTGAAAACTCATGTTTACGGCGGCGCACGATCGCAGATGCACGAAACAGAATGTCTGCGCGTATTTCAGGCTTCACTTTGCGCCATGTCTTAAACGTTTCGTCCGCAACTTTCATAGCACGTTCTGCAAGTTCCTGGTTCGCTTTAGATACCCGTCCTACAACCTCTTCTTTGTTTCCAGGATTGTAAGAGACAATTTTATCTTCTGTCTCCACTCTTTCTCCGCCAATAATCAGCGGATAATCCTGACCAAGGTATGCTTCAACGGTTTTAAAACCTTCTTCAAATGCCTGTTTGTTTTCTTCAACCGTGAAATCCGTAAACGGCTCATGCTTGTATGGAATCATAATAACCCTCCTATGTAATTAAAAAATTTGTTTTTATTCAATTAGCGCAAAAAATATTTGCACTTAGAAAACCCTTACATATATAATAATGCAAAAGATGATTGCAAATTTCAAGTATTATTTCTTTTCAGATAATTAAAAATGCAAAGGGGGTTGTCATCATGAGCACTCCAAAAGGAAATTTCCTTGATATACATTTTGTCTCACAGGCACTGGACCATATTAAACAAGGCATTCACGTGGTCGATGTAAACGGGCGGACAATTTTATACAATGAAACAATGCGGATTATGGAATCGATGGAGGATATCGATATTCTGGATAAACGGCTGCTTGATGTGTTTAAGTTTCATCCAGATGAAAATAGTACACTGCTTCATGCGCTCGCTGCCAAGGAACCCATATTAAACGTAAAGCAAACCTATTTTAATGCACTTGGGCAGGAAATCACTACCTTAAACAATACTTATCCTCTTTGGCAGAATGGAGAAGTTACAGGGGCAATTGAGATTGCGCGTGATGTATCGACAATGGAAAAAATGATGACACAAACCAATACGGGGACGTCTCAATTATCTTCTTTTGACCATTGGACAGGCACCTCACCGCTGATCATAGAAATGATATTTGAAGGAAAAAAAGCAAGCCTGACAAACAGCATGATCCTGCTGACCGGAGAAGGGGGCAGCGGAAAAGAACGCTTAGGCCGAAGTATTCATCTGGAAAGAGGATTGAGACCGGATGCGTTTTATTCAATTGACTGCAGGTCCCTCTCAGCAGAAAGACTGGATGAGTTATTAACGAGATATGTAAGCGGGTTTAACGAAGAGAGTTTATTCACCCTGTTTATTGATCATCTGGAAAGCCTTGATTATGAGCTGCAAAAAAAATTAACAAAGCAGTTAATTAAGTGGAAAGCAGACAGTCGGACTGCGACCGGTCCTGCGTATTATCCAATTTTAACGCTTAGCGAGGATCCAATTGATGCCATACAATCAGGGAATTTGGATAAGGACCTTTATTACACTATGAGTGAAGTAACCATTTTTGTGCCCAGTCTGAGGGACCGCAAAGAAGACATTGGTGAACTCGCAGACTTTTTTATCAATCATTTTAATACCCGTTTCCAAACTGGCATCAAAGGAATAACCAGCGGTGTGATCGAATTGTTCTCCAGCTACGACTGGCCTGGAAATGTCCGGGAGCTTGAGCATGTGATGGAGGCATCCATGTTCGCGATGAGCCATCAGGATACACTGCTTTCCTACTCTCATCTTCCGCATTATTTCAGATTAAAGTTTGACGATCCAAGCTCGACGCCGTTATTGGATAGCTCTGCTTTTATGCTGCATGAAGGAAAAGCAATTCAAACACTGGATGCTTTCCTGCAGGAAGCTGAATCCTACTACATCCAGAAATCGCTGCAATACCATAACTTCAACATAACAAAAACAGCAGATGCACTCGGCATGAGCAGGCAGAATCTGCAGTACCGGCTAAAGAAAAATAACCTGATCCGCCAAAAAAAATCCGGCTCGCCTAAATAAGGCGGCCGGGTTTTTGTTTGCCGTTCAAATGGCTGGAGAGTATTTGACTGATAAAAGAGAAATCTTGATAGATAAATCCTTTACGGTGAGCGATAAAACTAAAAACGTGTCAGATAAATCGGCTTCTCTTGGCTGATTGTACGATAAAGGTAAGAACCTGATCGATAAAAAATCTTAAATGATCGATAAGCTTGAAAGAATGATGGATATATGTAATTTAGCGATCGATATAAGTCATCTGCAAATAAAAAACCGGGAAACAGACATAAGCCCTGTTCTCCCGGTTTTTCTTAGCAACTATTATCGCTTCATGTCTGACTGGTCGATCCAGTCTTGAAGCTTGTCTTTCAAGCTGTTGAAGCCTGTAGTATCTTCAGTGTGAGATACTGATTTTGAAGGAGCTGAACGGCGCTCTTTACGCGGCTGAGCTTTCACTTCTGGCGGTGCTTCTTCAGTAGCACGGATTGAAAGGCTGAATTTTCCAGCTTTTTCATCAACTGAAAGAATTTTAACATTTACTTCCTGGCCTACTGAAAGGATCTCATTTACATCACTTACGAAACCGTGAGTAATTTCTGAAATGTGTACTAATCCTTGTGTATTTTCATCAAGTGCAACGAACGCACCGTATGGTTGAATACCAGTTACTTTACCTTTAAGCTCTTGTCCTGCTTCGAAATTTGTAGACATGGAAACATCTCCTGTTATATATAATTTTTATCGTTTTCACGCAATTATTGATTATACCACAACTCTATTAATAAATCAAAGTGCATTTCAAGCCTTAATCATCAAAAAATCATTTTAATACATGCATCTTAATTATCTTTTTTTAAAGGGAAATTAAGGACCTTCCAAACAATCCCTTCTTCTTTTAAAGACAGGGATATATCTTCACCCTCGCTAAATGATACACGAAGGGTGACAATCCCCTTGTCTCTTCCCTCTTCCACAATTTCCGTCATTGTTGAAATGTCCGGATATTCCTCCCGCTGCTGCTTTGAGTTTTCCACAAATGCCTCCATAGAGGGACGTTCCTTCTTGCTGGCGGTTAAATGATACATGGTTTCATAATCATCGTATCTAAGGGCATGAAAATACAGTTTAGCAATTTGCACTGGATTCAGCTGGCTAATTTCTCTGTCGTCATCCGATTGATTATACAGATGATATATTTCATTTAGCTCCGGATCCAATCCTGTTAAATCAGGTGTACGCATTAATGACCTCATGATTGAAACATCTTTAATGCTGGCAGTAAGAGACTTCCATTGATCAAACCGTTTAAAATCATGCTTTTCCAGCTCATTGTAATAAAAGCGGATGGTTCTTGAAGTGCCATATGTTCCTGGTTTATCCCCGGATATAGCCTGTTCCCATACTGCTTTTACCTCTTCTTTCAGTTCTCCATCCTCCGTAAAAACTGGTTCCTTTGCCGTTCCTTTAATCACATAACTCAGCAATTGCTCATACTCGACCAGCCATTTGTTTTCCCAACTAAAGTCATCCACCATATTTTTTAGCTTATCTTCCATTTGAAATAGTTTAACAGAAGCTTCTTCCACAGAAAGTTGTGAGTGCCCATCTTTTATGTAAGGAAAATTCTTAAGTTCATCTACATAATCATAATAGGCCGGGACCAGTTTTTCCCGAGCAGCTTCTTCAAATGCATTTCCTCCAATGGCGACAGAAAATGTTTTGTGTTTCAAATCTGCCACAGCGTTATAGCCATTCCCCTCGATTTTTTTGAGCAGCGAAGAAGCTTCAGGTGAAAAGGAAAACTGACTGATATCAGCCTCCTCAAACTTTTCGAGTTCTTCCGTATAAGCTTCTAATTTATTTTCATAGGCTGCCTGTACTTCCTGAGCCAGCAGCAAATATTCTTCAGCCGTAGCTAGTGATTGAAAAGTCATGTCCAGCTCATTTTTTATTCCCTGTATTTCCGGCTGCTTATTTAGAAATTGCAGCGGCGTAACAAGCAGTTCATCCAATTCTTCCTCATCCTGTTTTGCAGTATATATGTACATTGCTTTTTGTACGTATGTTAAATTGGACGTTTCAGCAAAGGATAAACCCAACTGAGCGGATAAATCATCTAGTTGTTCCTGTGCGTGTTTATCGATTTTTTCCTCTTCAGCCTGTGCAATTTCATTGTCCTGCACAGTGGGCGTGGGATTATTAAGTAAAGCTGCACCTATTGCCAATAACATAAATCCTCCGGCTGCTGCCAAAGGCCATTTGGACGATGGCTTTTCCTGTTCCTTGAAGCGGAACTCCTCAGAATCCTGTTTACCCGCTTCCGGTTTCACCGTCTTTTCGTCAGCAGGTTTGACGATTCCATCAGAATATTTAATCGTTTTATAAGAGTGCAAAAGAAAGGTTAGTAATCTCCTCAACTCGTTATTGGTAAAGCATTGACCATCTAATTCATGTAACTCATTTATTAATTTTTCTTCTGCATCTTCCAGGCAAATTTCTGCATCTGATGGGGTTGTATTCATGACCACAGCTATGTCTTGCATCTCTACCTGATGGAATCTTGAAAGGATGAGTGCCGTTCTCGCTTGAAGCGGAAGTGACAAAATGAGAGCGTGCAGCTGGCGATCCTCCGGATGCAAAAGAATTTTTCCGCTTTCCTCAACAGCTGGTTTTTCATTCAAATCGCTTACTAGTTTATATGCCTTTTGAAAGCAGATTACAATTTCTTCAGCACCTTCTTCTTTAAGAACGGTTCGAAGAATGTCATCACGCTTTTCTTTTCGGGTGCCCAGTTGTAACAGAAACTGATTCATCCGATCAGCTAAAACAGATGGTTTTTTCATTATGTCTTTGTCCACGTTTTGCCTCCTTATGCAGCCATCCATTTTATTGAAGTGGATTTTTTTCATCAAACTTAATTTTCAACCCATTTCCCTGCTCTACGAGTTCAATGGTTCGTGTACCCCCATTTTCAAACAGTATACGGACAATGCTTCCTTCCGGGGTCGAGCTCTCAACAAAAATGTCTGTTATGGTGCTATTTTGCTGGCTGGATCGAAGGGCTTCACTGGTTTCTTTCACAAAATCGTCCCGGGACGGAAGGCCGGGTTCCTCTGACATCAGAGTATATATAGCATTAGCATCACCTATGAATACAGCATGCAAATAGAAAAGAACGACTTCTGTTGCCGTTAAGTCCTTCGTCGTTTCCTCACTATTGTCTTGCTGGAATTCTGTAAATCGCTCTGACAGCTCGCCTTCTAAAGGAATGGCAAAACCTGAAACTTCCTCGCTTTGCTCAAACCACTGGGGAGTATAAGAAGTTGTTACCTGTTTAGTGACTGTCCCTGCCTGCTTAAAATCTTTTTGAGCCAGCAGGTTATACTGGTCATAAACGGCACCGGCAAATTGGTACTCTTGAGGATTTCTCTCATCCATTATCTTTTCCCAGACTGTTTTTACTTCTTTTTTTAACCGTCCGTTGTCAAATAGAGGCTCACTGCTCGAACCGAAAATAAAATGATTGAGCAGCTGGCTATATTCCATTGCCAGCTGATCGTAGACCATCATTCTTTCCACTTCACCAGCAGACATATCCTTTAAAAAATCCTCCATCTTCAAAAGCGTGAGAGGAACTTCCTCATAAGGCACTGTCATTTTATTGTTTTCCACGTAAGGAAATGAAAATGCAGTGTGCAAATATTCACGGTATACCGGGTGCAAGGAGGCAATCGTTTCTTCCAATACATCTCCGCCCGGCTGGACAACATATGCGGACTGTTGATTATCGTAGTGCACTTCAAAGCCATTTTCTCTTATAAGCCCGATTAAATCTCCAGTGTTATCCTGTTTATGATTCAGCTTTTCCGTATAGATTCTTTGAACTTCAGTTAATCGGTAATGAAGAACCTGAGTTAGGAAATCCGATTTTTCAAGACTTCCGTCCTCTCCATATTCTGTCACCAATTCTGCATACGAAAAAAACATTTCCAGAGGGGTGCTCAGTTCCAAAAGAATATGTTTTTTATATTCATCAAAGTTCTCGATAACTTCCTGTTTATTTTCAGGAGACTCATCCATCTGATTAAACGATTGAAAGTGAACAAGCTGCGATTCTGCCTGCTTTACAAATTCCAGCGACCTCGTTTCTTCGTCGGTCAACCCCAATGCAGACGAAAGCAGAGCAAGCTTCTCATCAAACTCAATTGTCAGTTCATTCAATTTTTCTTCAGACAGCTCTGGTGAACTCCCGGCGTTTGAAGAACTTTCAGTTGACTCCTTTTCGTTAATAAAAGAAAAACTGTATATAAGGACGATTAAAAATACAATTAATGTACCCGCAATTCCGGTCCAGCGGAATCGTTTTTTCTTTATCAGGCTCTCATTCTGCGGAACCTGTTCCCTGACCTGTCCAATCACAGTCCGAACAGAAGGCTTAGGAACACTGGCATAGGACTTTCGTAAAAACTCAAGTGATGTTAGCAACTGATCATCGCTTAATTCAAATTGATCTTTTTCTGCGAGCAGCTCTTTAAGGGAGCGGATCCCGTGCTTTTGAATTAACAATATTTCTTCAGGTTCTTCCTGAATGATTTTACTGATGGAGTCGTTTTTTTGTAAATGAAAGAAAGACAACGCAAGTACAGCACGCTCTTTTAAACTAAGCTGCTGAATAGCTTCATGAAGTTCAATGTCCTCTTGCAAGGATAAAAATCTGTCTTTTGCTTTCGATTTGCTTTCTGAAATCGCAGTTTCATTTTGAAGGAATAAGTAGGTTTTTCTATAGATATCCAATGATGATGTCCTGGAGAGATATGCAGAATCATGCTTATATTTGTCCAAAATTGCACATGCTATAGGAGCAACCCGATCCCTTTCGATTCCTGTTTGTATAAGAAACTGCGTGATTTTATGTAAATGCTGCTCGATAAATTTTTCAAACCTATGGTCATTTTCATCCGGCGGCAAGGTCACAGGTTTATTTATCTCCATTTGACCTCCTCCTTTTCTCTCTCATTTCCATTATATAGGCAAATATTCCATAATTGGTGTGTTCATTAAAGATAAACAATAAATTTTCCGACAAATCTTTAATTTGTTCTTCAAAATTCGACAAAATTGTAGTAGCATGTACAAATCATTAGAAGAATGAAAGGAAGAAGATACGTAATGAGTAATCAACAATGGTCTTCAAAATTGGGGTTTGTATTAGCGGCTGCCGGGTCTGCGATCGGCCTTGGCGCTATCTGGAAATTCCCTTACATGGCTGGAGCAAATGGTGGCAGTATTTTTCTGCTATTTTTCATTCTATTTACTATATTAATCGCTGGACCTATTCTCTTAGCTGAATTTGTAGTTGGACGTAGAGGAAAATCCGATGCCATTACGGCCTTTAAAAAGTTAGCCCCTTCCACCGGCTGGCCGATTATCGGGATTATCGGAACAATTATTGCCATAATTATTTTATCGTTTTACAGTGTTGTTGGCGGATGGATTCTATCTTATCTGGCAAGAAGTGTGACGGGCGGATTGAGCGGCCTCTCCCAGGAATCGTATGGAGCTTTGTTTGATTCCATCATATCCAATCCTGTTGAAGTGCTGGCTGCTCAACTCATTTTTATGCTGATGACTATATTTGTGGTGCAGGGCGGCATTCAAAATGGGATTGAAAAGGCCAGTGTTATTATGATGCCGGCGCTATTGATTATCTTTGTGATCTTAGCCATACGATCGATGACATTGGAAGGTGCATCAGAAGGAATTGCTTACTTATTTATTCCGGACTGGAGCTATTTCACCGGTGAGACGATGCTACTTGCCTTGGGGCAGTCGTTCTTTGCGCTGAGTGTGGGGGTATCAGTGATGATTACCTATGCCTCTTATTTAAGCGACGAGGATAATCTGGGACGTTCTACGATCTCTGTAGCTACTCTAAACATTGTGATCTCCATTTTAGCTGGACTGGTCATTTTCCCGGCTGTCTTCGCTTTAGGGTTTGAGCCTGGTGAAGGTCCCGGGCTGGTATTTGTGGTGCTGCCTGCCGTATTTGATCAATTAGCATTCGGCGGAATATTCATGTTTGTATTTCTTGTCCTGCTGCTTTTCGCTACATTAACTTCTGCGTTTTCCATCCTGGAAATCGTAGTGGCTTCTTTCTCAAGAGGACGGGATCGAAAACGGACTCAATATACATGGATAGCTGGAGCGGTCATTTTTGCCGTAGGCATTCCAAGTGCGCTCTCCTTTGGAGTATTGACTGACGTAACCATCATGGGCTATCTGATTTTTGATTTTGCAGACTATTTCACTTCAAGCTTCGGTCTTCCATTAGGCGCATTGCTTATCTGCCTGTTTATCGGATATAAGCTTAAAAAGAAGGACGTCTTCGCAGAGCTAGGAAATGGTGCAGGCGGCTATTCAAGCTGGATGAGCGTTTGGTATTGGGTGATTAAAGTCTTGGCACCCCTTGCCATTATTGTTATTTTCCTTCAGTCATTTGAAATTCTTTAACAAAAAAGCGGTTGCTATCATGGGATAGTCAACCGCTTTTTTCATATGCTGCAAGCTGCTTCCATCTTTACTGCGAGCAGCTTATACGATATTTTGGTACAGTCCTGCAGCGGGATCCACTGATCATGGGAAATCTCATAGATCGCCTGGATGCGTTTGGCTAAGTCGGAAGGATGATGCAGATTGTGAACAGCCTGGATAACCTCCGGAATTTCGGTATCATATGCTTCTTCACCTTTTTTAAACGGATCCCATCCCTGTAATAAGGCAACTAATTTAAAATTCATCTCTTTTGTATCCATGTGCCCCACCTAATCATTTTGAAAATAGTTGAATCTATCATAACATAGAAAAGAGAATTGAAAAGGAAGTGACTGAAATGGATTTATTTGACCAGAAAATTGAACGAGCAGGCACCCATTCGGTGAAATGGGACATGCTAAAAACCGTTTTTGGCCATGAGGATCTGCTTCCGATGTGGGTTGCTGATATGGATTTTAAACCACCTCAAGCCATTCTTAATGCCTTAGATAAACGATTAAAGCAGCCTCCCTACGGTTATACATTTGTTCCCGATTCAACAGGAAAGGCCGTTGCATCCTGGCTGGACCGCCGCCATGGCTGGTCGATTAAACCGTCCTGGCTGCTTTATTCAATTGGTGTTGTCCCATCAATATCAGTTATTATACGGGCCTTGTCAGAGGCCGGTCAGCAGGTATTAACCATGACACCTGTGTATACGCCCTTTTTCCAGATGGTTGAGTTAAATGACCGTAAACTTGAAACCACGCTGTTAAAAGAAATTGATGGCAGATATGAAATCGACTGGGCTGATTTTGAAGAAAAATTAAAAGAAACATCCATCTTCCTGCTGTGCAGCCCGCATAATCCGTCCGGAAGAGTGTGGACAGAAGAAGAGCTTAATAAAATGAGCCTCCTTTGCAGGGAGCACGATGTGATCATTATTTCAGATGAAATCCATTCTGATTTAATTTACCGTCATGCGAAACATGTGCCAACAGCCCTGGCAGGCGATCTTCATGAGCATATTATTACGCTTGTGGCACCGAGCAAAACCTTTAATTTAGCTGGATTGCAGGCTTCTGCCATTATTGCATCTGATCAGGAGATCCTCGAAAAAATTAAAGCAGAACAAACCAGGCTTGGGTTCTTTACGCTTAATACATTTGGAATTGCTGCCATGGAAGCAGCTTATACAGAAGGTGAAGAGTGGCTTGAATCTCTTATTACGTATCTTGAAGGCAATGTCTCGGTGGTCCGCGATGCATTGAAGGACATCCCGGGGGTTTATCTGATTGAACCGGACAGCACCTATCTGCTTTGGATTGATTACAGAGAAACAAATAAAACGGATGAAGAAGTACAAAACGTTTTATTGAAAAAGGCCAAGCTGGCACTTGAACCAGGAGAAAAATATGGTGAAGGCGGTCAAGGCTTTGTTCGTATGAATATCGGCTGTTCAAGAGAAGTTGTGAGAGAAGGAGTAAAACGGCTGAAGCATGCATTTTCTAACCAATAAAAAAACTGCTCCCTTGCATAATCTTGCAAGGGAGCAGTTTTTTTATCTCAATTCCCGCTGAAGCTTAGCCAGTTCTTCATATTCTTCAGAGAACATTCTGGATAAGCGAATGAACATCGGGATGATTTTTTGATAGGCTTCTGCTGCTTTTTGGTTCGGCAGATGACTGTGTACAGCCCCTACCAGCATACCTACATCCTCCAGGTTTTTCATTTCCCCGGATGCATACAGGCCAAGAACGCACGCGCCAAAACATGAGCTCTCAAAGCTTTCAGGAACAACAACCTCATGATTAAAAATATCGGCAATCATTTGACGCAGTACTGCTGACTGGGCAAAACCGCCCGTAGCTTGAATCCGAGTCGGTTCTCCGATCAGTTCTTCAAGCGCAAGCAAAACACTGTAAAGATTAAATAAGATTCCCTCCAGTACAGCGCGAACCATATCTTCTTTTTTATGATTTAATCCTAAGCCGAAAAACGATCCTCTGGCATTTGCATCCCATATGGGGGCTCTTTCCCCAGCCATGTAAGGGTGAAAAATCAAGCCGTGTGAGCCAGGGGGAACCTTATCAGCGGCTTTTGTCAGAATATCGTACGGATTAAGGCCAAGCTTTTCTGCCTCTGCAACGACGTCCTGGCATAATTCATCGCGCAGCCATCTGAAAATCATTCCGCCATTGTTTACCGGTCCGCCAATTACCCAGTGGTCCTCCGTTAACGCATAACAAAAAATTCGTCCCTTAGGATCAGTAACAGGTTTGTCAGTCACCGTTCTGATCGCTCCGCTGGTGCCGATTGTAACAGCAACCGCTCCTTTTTCAATGGCATTTACACCAAGATTGGAAAGAACGCCGTCACTTGCTCCAAGGTAAAATGGTGTATCAGGCAGCAGTCCCATTTTGTTGGAATCAGCTTGTGATAAACCTCTCAAGGAATGAGTTGTGGATACAGGCTTTGATAGCTTATCAGGTGTCACGCCGGCAATGCGGAGAGCTTCCTCATCCCAATCCAGCGCCTTAAGATTAAACATGCCAGTTGCAGATGCAATCGAGTAGTCAATTTCATATGTACCAAAAAGTTTAAAGAATACATACTCTTTTATCGAAATAAATTTAGCGGTCTTACTGCAAAGTTCAGGCTTTTCTGCGTGAAGCCAGGCCAATTTAGCAAGAGGCGACATGGGATGGATCGGAGTGCCTGTCCGCATGTAAATCGCATGTCCATTTTGGTTTTTAATTTTATTTGCGTATTCATTGCTTCTGTTGTCTGCCCATGTAATCGAGCGGGTTAACGGATTTCCTGCCGAATCTACAGCAATGACGCTGTGCATAGCTGAACTGAACGAAACAAATCCGATTGATTCAGGCGACATACCGCTTTGTTCAATGGAGGAGCGGATGGCTTCCTGTACAGCTTGAAAAATAAGGTCCGGGTCTTGTTCCGCTGTCTCGGGATTTGGTGTAAATAAAGGATATTCTATATTTTCTTTGGAAACAAATTCTCCATCTTTCTTAAATACAACTGCTTTTGTACTCGTTGTACCAATATCGACACCGATCATATGTGTATGCTGCATAACGCTACATCCTCCTGCCTGAAAATGAGTGAAGAGCTGACAAACCAACTTGTCAGCTCTCTTAAATTTATCATGTATAGTACTGATTTATTTTTAGGTTAATTCTATTATATAAACAGACTGATAATGAATACAACCAGGAAGCCTACGACCCCAATAATGGTCTCCATGACGGTCCACGTTTTTAAGGTGTCCTTTACATCAAGACCGAAATATCGGTTCACCAGCCAGAATCCCGAGTCATTTACGTGAGAAACCGCTGTAGCACCGGCTGCAATGGCAATTACAATCAGCCCTAAAATCGGTCCTGTATAGCCAATTGTTTCAATTAAAGGTGTCACAAGTCCGGCAGCTGTTACCATGGCAACGGTTGCAGAACCCTGCGCAATCCGCACTAACACGGCAATTCCAAATGCCATCAAAATTGGCGGCAAAGATGAGTTTGCCATCATTTGTCCCAACACTTCTCCAACACCTGAATCAATTAAAATTTGTTTAAAAACACCACCTGCACCTGTCACAAGTATAATGATTCCAGCAGGTTCCAGCGCTTTTGTTGCAATATCCTGAACTTCATCACGGGTATAGCCGCGGCGTGTTCCCAGCAAGACAAAGGTCAACAGCGTCGCAATCGTTAATGCAACAAATGGATGACCAAGGAACGTTAAAAATGAACGAATGGCGTTTCCTTCATCCAGAAGAACTCCGGATAAAGTATTTGCCAAAATAAGAATTAAAGGAATAAATACTAAAAATGCAATTAAACCAAAGCTGGGAAGGTCTTTATCGTATTCTTTCTGATCTACTTCCATGTATTCGGGTACAACTACATGAATTCTTTTTGCGATAAATTTTCCGAAAATAGGACCGGCAATAATCATTGAAGGAATACCTGCAATTGCACCAAAAAGAATTACCCAGCCAAGATCAGCCTGAATGATCGTAGCAACTGCAATCGGACCAGGCGTTGGCGGTATGTATGAATGCGTTACCGCTAAACCTGCTAAAAGCGGAATACCATAGAATAATAGAGACTTCCCTGTTTTGCGGGCCAATCCATAGATGATAGGCACTAATATAATAAACCCTACATCAAAAAAGACAGGAATGGCGACGATAAAGCCGGTAATCCCAAGAGCCCATTGTGAATTTTTTTCCCCAAACTTTCCAATCAATGTTTGAGCGAGTCGCTCAGCACCGCCTGAAACTTCAAGCATCCGGCCAAACATAGCTCCCAGACCTACAACCACTGCTACAAATCCAAGGGTTCCACCCATTCCGGATTCAACGGAAGATAGAATGTCACCTAATGGCATTCCGGCTGCCACACCAACTAGTAAACTAACAAGTAATAGTGCCACAAACGCATGAAGCTTTACTCCCATTACCAAATAAAGCAATAAGAAAATACCTGCTACTGCAATTAAAATCAACATTGAACCATCCATGTGTATAACCTCCTATTCGCTTTTCTCGACCGCATGTCCGCCGAATTCATTTCGTAATGCTGCAACCACTTTTCCTGAAAAGGTATCGGTTTCCTGAGAACGGTACCGCATCATCAGTGACAGCGCAATAATTGGCGTTGCCGTCTGAAGGTTTAATGCCTCCTCAACAGTCCACTTGCCTTCGCCTGATGAATGCATGACACCTTTGATTGAAGATAAGCGTTCATCCTTTGTAAAAGCTGATTCCGTTAACTCCATTAACCAGGAACGAATAACAGATCCGTTGTTAAATACGCCTGCTACCTCTTTAAAGTTATAATCAAACGGGCTTTTATCCAATACTTCAAACCCCTCTGCAATAGCCTGCATCATGCCATACTCTATCCCATTGTGAACCATTTTCAAATAGTGGCCGCTTCCCGCAGGACCAGTGTGAACATAACCATTTTCCACAGATAAATCACGAAAAACCGGTTCAATGTCACCGAACTTCTCTTCATCTCCGCCTACCATCAAACAAGCTCCATTTAAAGCGCCTTCCATGCCACCGCTTGTGCCGCAGTCAAAGAAGAACATTTCCTTTTCCTTTGCCAGCGCGGCTCTGCGAACCGAATCCTTATAATGGGCATTTCCGCCGTCAATGATGATGTCTCCTTTATCTGCCTTCTCCAACAGCTCTGAAAATACAGCTTCCGTCGCATCCCCGGCAGGAACCATCATCCATAAAATTCTTTGTTCTTGAAATGATTCCACCAGAGACGAAATAGAAGCATGTGCTGAGATGCCTTTTGCGGAAATATTTTTCACCGCTTCTTCATTTAAATCAAATGCTTCTACATTATAATTTCTTTCTTTTAATTGCAATGCTAAATTAAAGCCCATTTTTCCTAAGCCAATCATGCCAATTTTCAATATGTACACCTTCCTGTTTCGAAAATATTTTCTTCCCATTTGTTATTATAAAGAAAAAAATTTCTTTTGCAATCGCTTTCAAATAAAAAATTTTTCTTTTATAATAGAAACATGAATAAAACAGGCATCAGGCCGATTAAAAAATTTGCAAAACGTCCGTTTGCATCAATAGAAAAATGTAAACGGAAACATAGTGTGGAATTCCCCTGATTGAACATTACTAAGTTTTCAAACTTTTTTACCTGCAGATTATTTGTTCCTTTAATAAATTTTGAAAAGAAATGGAGTTTTTCACATGGATATTACTCACCAATTATGTCTGGCAAAAATAAGATCGCTTTATTCCAGGTTCAGCGAAAAAGAAACCAAGATTGCTGATTTTATATTAAATGACCCCAAAAATATTATTCATTTAACGATTACACAGTTTGCTGAAGAACTCGATGTAGCTGATTCAACCGTATTTCGATTTTGCAAGCGCATCGGATTTACAGGCTACCAGTCAATGAAAATTGCCCTCGCTTCAGAGGTTGTAACCCCTATAAAAAATATTCATGATGAAATAACGGAAGAGGATGATACAAAAACAATTGCCGACAAGGTTTTCCGCTCGAATATGAAAACCCTAGAGGATACGATGCAGATTATTGATCCTGACGAGCTTGCAAAAGCGACAGAAGTATTACTTCAGGCACGTAAGATTGAGTTTTACGGAAGCGGCGGTTCTTATATTCTTGCAATGGATGCTTATCATAAATTTATTCGTACAGGTCTTCATGTATCGGCCCCGACAGATTCCCATATACAGATCATGAGTGCATCACAGCTGAACGAACAGGACTGTGCAGTGTTCATCTCTCATTCGGGGTCCACAAAAGATGTATTGAAAATCTGCCAAATTGCCCGTAAAACCGGAGCAAAAACAATCGCCATAACAAATTTGGCGAAATCACCACTTAGTAAACAGGTGGACATTCCGCTCTATACCATTTCTGACGAAACTGACTATCGTTCAGAAGCCTTATCCTCCAGGATCGCGCAGTTAAGTTATATTGACGCCTTATATGTGAGTGTCATGCGTTCTCTTCAAAAAAACGGCCAGGACTCTCTGGAAAAAATGAGAAATGCCATATCGATCAAGCGAATTTAAAAAAGCCGAGTCACTTCCTCAAATACGAGGGAGTGATTCGGCTTTTTAGGTATATAGAATTATTTCCAAGGAAATAATTAAGGCTTTTGCTGCTGGTTTTGACGTGTCACTTCTTCTTCAAGCTTACGTGTTTTCTCTTCCTGTTTTTTTGAAACACGAAGAATCCATCGAAATGTCAAAACCGTTATAACAAGAAAGAGCAGCATCCAAAACGCTGCTGGAATGTATTCAGTCTTATCTTCTGGAAAATACAAAAATAAATTCAACATAAACCATTGATACATGCAACCTCATCCTTTCCCGGCATGGTGGCTCCATTATATCAACAAGACCGCTGGATTGTTATACCTCCCCGGTGAAAATTCAGTGAATAAAACCGTTCTGCAAGAGAGGACTGGTTTAAAATGCCCAATTTCCTTTTCTAAATACCGGTTCGATTGTGCCATCCTGATGGACGCCATCAATATCCATTTTAGCAGATCCAATCATAAAATCCTCGTGCACGACACTATCGTTTAAGCCGTGGACCTCTCTTTCAAGGTCATTCATTTCACTGCCTCCTTTTACACAAGTTGGATAGCAGGATCCAATGGCAAAATGGTTGGAGGCATTTTCGTCAAATAAAGTATTAAAAAATAAAATGCCTGAGTCCGAAATAGGCGATTCATTCGGAACAAGCGCAACCTCACCAAGATAACACGAGCCATCATCCATCCCCACAATTTTCTCCAGCAGTTCCTGCCCTGTTTCTGCTTTAATTGAAACAATTTCGCCTTCTTTAAATGTTAAGGAAAACCCATCAATTATATTTCCCTGATAAGCAAGGGGCTTGGTGTTTGATACTACACCGTTTACGCCCAGACGATGGGGTACGGTATAGACTTCTTCTGTTGGCAAATTGGCTATGAAAGCATGCCCATTTTTATTTTTACTGCTGCCAGTAAGCCAGATATGGTCTTCCGGCAGCTGCACTGTAATATCGGTGCCAGGCCCTTTGTAGTGAAGACTCGCAAAGTTCTTGTTTGTTAATGCCTGAGCTCTTTTTTCCAATCGGTCAATATGGTCTCTCCACTCTTTCACGGCATCGTGACTATCAATCCGAACTGTTTGGAAAATGGTCTCCCAGAGTTTTTCAATTCTTAAGCTTTCTTCAATGTCCGAAAATACCTTATCAGCCCATTTTTGGGACGGCACAGCAAGGATGGACCAACTGATCTCATCGGTTTCTATTGCACCGTAAAAGGAATCCAGTGCTTCCCCTTTTGCTTTTGCAAAAGCTGTAATTCGTTCAGATGGAATTCCTTTTAGCAGATCAGGGTCTTCTGATTCTATCTGGAGTATCGCCCCTTTTTTATCGACCAGATCATCATGCGCCTGAACCAGCCAGTGAGGATAGTTATGAAACGCTTCTTCAGGTGCAGCCTCATAGTGCAGCCGCGTAATTCCTTCATCATGCCACTGTACGTGGACGTTTCCTGCGCCGGCTTCGTATGCTTGCTTGACTACTTTTCTAACAAATGTTTCTGTCCCTAATGCAGCAGAAATCCATAGATACTGCCCTGGCTGGATGTTTATTCCCACCTTGACAGCAAGCTCTGCATAACGGTCCAACTTTTCTGTAAACGTCATGTAATTAATTCCCCTTTGCTTTTGGCTTTGTAAAACATAACGGTTGTTTTAAACACATCAACAAAGCCTTACTTTAAAAAACATAATAATTCATCACTAAACCGATAATCGTTCGATTAATGTAACCGACATTTCTTCATGAGAAACCTCATTGGCATTGATTGCTTGCAAAAAGAGTTTTCTGCCAATCTCCTTTAAAGGAATATGGAGTGTGGTGATGTTCATCATCCTTGATATAGGCTGATTATCAAAACCCATTAAAGCCAGCTTGTCAGGCACTCCTATGGATTTGTCATTACAGCAGGCAAGAATGCCGGCAGCCACCTGGTCGCTTGATACTAACAAAGCAGTAGGAGGATCTTCCATCCTTATAAGCTCCTGTACTACTTTTTCCCCGTCCTCAAGGTTGAAGCAGTCATGAAAAATATATCCCTGAACCTGCGGGAGGTTCAATTTCTTCATAAAGTCACGATAGGCCCCTTCTCTTTGCCTGCTGTTATCGCCGGATCTTCTTCCTAAACAGTAGCCGATTTTCACATGCCCTTTTTGATGTAAATAGGTTAATGCTTTTGTAAAGCTTTTATAGTGATCGATATAGGTCGAAGAAATACTTCTGCCCCCCGCCTCTTCACATACTGCTATTGGGCCGTATGAAATGTAATCCTCCACGATCTCCCATTCGCAACTTCTGGAACAAATGATTAAAGCATCTATTTGTTTTAACTTAAGCATGTGCAGAGCTTCGATCTCTCTATTTTCCTGATAATTTGTCTGGATCAGCACAAGCTTGAAATTATGAGCTACTGCTTCATTTGCAATCCCTTCAACCAGCATGCCGAAATAGGGGTGATTCAAAAAAGGAACTACTACCCCCACAAGCTGCGTTTTCCCTTTACTTAAGTGGACTGCATTAATATTTCGCTGATAATTGCCTTCCTCAATAGCCTTTCTAACCGCGGCCTCTTTTTCTTTACTGACATAAGGATGATGATTAAGTACCCGGGAAACGGTTGTAACCGAGACCCCCGCCATTTTGGCTATGTCTTTAATATTTGTCATGGTCTCACCTTTTTAAAAACTTTTTCTTGCTATGAAATGCGTTTCATAAATTATGTTCTTATTAAATTAAAGGAGAGTGATCGTATGTTTCTAATCTCAGGTATATTATGTTTTATCTTTTTATGCAGCACTATCCTCTTATTGACGATGCTTACAGCATCCCTTTATCAGAAGAACGGTCCTTCAGCCAAAAAACTCAGGCACAGCCCGGAGGCTTTTGCTTATTTATTTGATGTCTATCAAAACCGGTATTAACTTTCAGCATCTGCTCAAAGGAAAATGAAGGTAGTACATCATAACTCCAAAAGCCATGTGAATTGAATCTATTTCACTTGCAACAATGAGGTGAACGGAGCGGAAAGCGCACTGAACCGGTTAAAAAGGCTGAGACATTTGTCCCAGCCTCTTTCATTCGCCTGCATTATTCTTTCGTGACCTTAATGGATTCAATGATCACGTCTTCATTCGGTTTGCTGCTTTGGGGGTCTACTTCCACTGCAGCGATTTCATCGACTACATCCATACCGTCAATAACCTGTCCAAAAACCGTATGAGCATTGTCCAGATGCGGCGTGCCGCCATTTTCTTCATACGCCTGAATGATCTCTTCTGGATATCCTGCCTCTGTCATTTGACCAATTAAACTCTCATCGGCTTTTGTGTTCTGCACAATAAAAAATTGGCTTCCATTCGTATCAGGTCCAGCGTTAGCCATTGATAGCGCCCCGCGCAGATTAAACAGTGATTCGGAAAATTCATCTTCAAATGATTCACCATAAATGCTTTCTCCACCTGCTCCTGTGCCTTCAGGGTCACCACCCTGGATCATGAACTCATTCATTACCCGGTGAAAGGTTACTCCATCGTAGTAGCCATCTTTACTATGTGTAAGAAAGTTTTCTACTGTTTTTGGGGCATACTCAGGGAAAAGCTTAATTGTAATTACACCCTTGCTGGTTGTCATCTCAACCACCGGTTCATTTTCTCCCGCTTCTTCACTCAGCTGCGGGTAAACTCCCGGTTCACCAGCAGGTTCTTCAGTACCTTGCTCGGTTTCTTCTGAAGAATCCGCCTCTGAATTTTCATTGGATGCTTCTTCATTGCCGGATCCGCATGCAGCCAAAAACAGCATCAATACAAAAACAATACTCATTAACTTAATTTTCATATATTTCGCCTCCATAAAATACTTTACCGTAAAAAGCACAAAAAATCATCCGTTTCCTTTACAATATATTCATGATGAAAGGAGAGATAAACATGTCATCATTTGAAATTGGACAAGTTGTGCGTGCGTTTTATAAAACAGGTGCCTATATAGGACAAATTACAGAAAACAAAGGAACCTATGCAGTCGTGCAAATTAAGGAAGTAACAAGGCATCCAAGACAAGGAGATCTGCATAACCCAAACGAAGCGGAAGTTCCATTATTCCATGAACGCAAAGCCCTCTCTTTTAACGAACGAGCCAATATCCCTATGAATATGATTAAGCCGTATGATGGAATGGTCGGTGATTACTATGAAAGCCTTAAATCTCAGGTGGCAATACTTGAAAATGAATTGGCAGCAAAGTCCGGCGCTTTTAACGAAAAAAGTCTGAAGGCTCTCCAGGGTGTAAAAAAAGAATATGAATTAATGTATTCCATTAATTTTTAATATGAGTGCGCTCTGTTAGATTCAAAATAAACTAAATAAAAAACGACAGAGAACAAACCAGCCAGTTCGTTCTCTGTCGTTTTTTATTGAACAAGCAAGTGCTGGAGTTTTGATAAATCGATGCGTTCACCAATGGTAGTAGGCTCCAGTTTATTAAGATAGCTTTTATCTTTTTCAACGAGCTGGTAAATATGGTAGGTGGTCATGGCATCATCCAATGCCTTGTGATGGTTACCTACGCCGTCTCGTCCGTATTCCTGTACCGCCTTCCATAATCCCGTTTGATTTCGATCCCCAAAAAATCGTTTGTACTCCATTGAAAGATCAATAAACTCTCCCGAAAAAGGAAATGGCAGCCGCGCCCTGTCACAATTTTGCCTCAGTACACGCATGTCCATATTTCCCCAGGTAACTACTTTGTTATTTCCCCCATTATTCAAGCTGGCGAGATATTTTACAAGTGCTGCAAGTGTAATCCCGCTGTCCACATTATCCTGGGTAATACTTAAAAATGAGCGGCATCTTCTTGACAGCCGTTTAAATACTCTGGGCTTCACATAACTGGAAAATTGATTTGATTCTGTCCGTTCCTGAACGCTAATCAAGCCCACTTCAATAATCTCCGGAAAAAATCCTTTAGGTCCTTTTCCTTCAGGCATCGAAAATTCAAAGTCAATAAAGATTAACGTTGGAGCATTCCCATTCATACGTTTTCTCCCTTCTCTGTACAAACCGTAAGTGAAAGCTTGTCCTGGCTTGTCCAGCTTTGATCTCTACAAAACCATATGCAAGATCTTTATCTATAAGCTTTATTAATCCCGTCTTGCACCTTGGACTCTTCCAATATAAACGACTCTTACCGATTAAGATTTTGATTAATTATAACACGGTTGTGCAGGGAGAAGGGATTGAAGTCTGAATTTTCTTGCGACAATTCCTGATGCCTTTCTTCTATTGCGCTCAAAAATCGATGCTGTATAATTATTTAGAAAAACGAAACATTACGGGCAATGACTCGTGTCAGTTCCAAGAAAAAGAAGGTGTCATAATGACAATCGAAAAGAAAAACTTACTTATTATGTGGATTGCAAATTTCCTGGTTTCTGCAAGTGCAACCATGATTCTGCCTTTTTTGTCGTTATATATTGATACGATGGGGAATTTTTCGGATGATTACGTTCAAAGATGGTCAGGTCTTGTTTTTGGCGTTACCTTTTTAACCGCATTCCTGGTTTCGCCCATCTGGGGCAGATTTGGCGATCGTTTCGGCTATAAGCCGATACTACTTATAACAGGTTATGGAATTGCACTAAGTATTTTTTTGATGGGATTTATTCAATCGGTCCATGGTCTTTTTATTCTAAGGATGTTTATGGGGATCGTCACCGGTTTTATCCCGACGTCTCTTGCACTTATCTCTTCTCAAACCCCTAAAAGTATAGCCGGCAGAACCCTGGGAACTCTTCAAATGGGGACTGTAACCGGCGGCTTATTTGGTCCGCTTATAGGCGGATTTATGGCGGATTCTTTTGGCTTCAGCTACACCTTTTTGATTACAGCGGCCTCAATTGCCGTTGCAGCCACTGTTGTTATGATCGGTATTTCAGAAAAGAAAAAAACAGCCGATAATAAAAATAAGGATGCCTATACAAGAAAAGAGGTTCTCCGGCATATTGCACATAACCGGCTTTTACTGACCGTCATGATCCTTTCTTTTATGGTGCAAATGGCCAACTTCAGCATCCAGCCTCTTCTTGCCCTATATGTAGGCACTCTTACCGCAGCAGCCAATATTGCCTTTTTGTCAGGCCTGGCGTTTTCTGCCACCGGATTTGGCAATTTGATCGCCACCCGGTCATGGGGACGACTCGGCGATGCCATAGGTTACGAAAAAGTCCTGACATTGCTGTTAATTTTGTCCGCGCTTTTTATTATTCCGCAAGCACTTGTAACAGAGCTTTGGCAGCTAATTATTTTAAGGTTCCTGTTTGGGATAGCAATAGGCGGTATTATACCAAGTGTTACCGCTTTTATCCGTCATGCAGCTCCTGTTTCCATGCAGGGGGAAGTGCTTGGGTATAATCAAAGCTTCCGATTTCTAGGTAATGTTGCAGGACCTGCATTTGGTGGAATTATCGCTGGATCTATAGGGATTTCTTCTGTGTTTTATGTAACCGGCGGGTTATTCTTATCCGCTTTTATTCTCTTATGGTGGAGCCGCAAACAAGTAATGTCTGCAGATGGACCATCAGGTTAATTTAAGAAACGAGTGAACCATTATGCGCATAATCATTGGATATGCAGCTATAGCGCTGCTGACTACTTTATGTATTTTCCTTTTGATCGGAACTCAAAAAGAGTATCAACGTATTACTTCTTTTAACGAAGCCCTGTCCGCAGAGGTTGGTGAAAGTGCAGCGTTACCTCGGGAGACAAGCTTTCTGACCGACCGTTATGGAAAGCGTTTTTCTAAAGCCTCCCCGGACTTTCGTCTGTATGCAGAAGGCGAAGACCTTCCCGAATTTTTAAAAGAGATGACCGTATATTCTGAGGATCGCAATTTTTATGATCACATTGGCATTGACGCAGGCGCCATATTACGTGCAGTGGTTAAGAACCTGGTGTTCACTCATATTGAGCAGGGCGGAAGCACCATAACGCAGCAGCTTGCGCGCAATCTTTATTTAACGCAGGAAAAAACCTATAGCCGTAAATTGACGGAAATGGTCTATGCCTACAAGCTTGAGCAATCAATGACCAAAGATCAGATATTAGAAAGCTATTTAAACAATATTTATTACAGCAACGGCATTTTTGGAGTTCGGTCAGCTGCTTTCTACTATTTCCAAAAGGGTCTGTCTGAGATGACTGATGCACAGCTTGCATTTTTAGCCGCCATACCAAATAATCCGGAAAAATACGATCCAGTTAAGCATTTTGATGCGGCAAAGGATCGGCAGGAACGGCTGCTTGATTTAATGGCAGAAGAAAAAAACATAACAGCAACAGAAGCTGACAAAATAAAAAGCGAATCCATCGCTTTAGATTTATATGAAGATGCCGACCTCTACCCTGACTATGCCGTATATGTTGAAAAAGAACTGATGGATTTGATATCGATGTCAGAAGGCTACACTGAAAGAATTGAGAAGGCGCTATCCCAGGAGGAAAAATCCCGGATATTTGATGAACTTTCGGCAAGAACCCGTCTAGTCTTGGATTCCGGGATAACAATCCAGACTGCACTTGATCCCGCTCTTCAGGAAAAAAGTGTGAGCTCGCTGCGCAAGCATCTTCCTTATAAAAAGGTAGAAGGCGCAAGTGTTATTATCAGAAATGATACACGTGAGATTGTCAGTGTCACCGGTGGCAAAAACTATCAAAAGTACAATTTTAACCGCTCCTATCAGGCGGTGAGGCAGCCCGGTTCAACAATCAAACCGCTTTTGGTATACGCTCCCTATATTGAACAGTATCGTCCGCTGCTGTCCCAGCTGGTAAAAGGACACAATTATTGCACTGAGAGCTATTGTCCGGAAAATTACGGAGGAGCTGTATATGGCAAGGTTACTCTTTCACAGGCATTTACTCAGTCCTTAAATACGCCTGCAATATGGCTTCTGGACCAACTTGGCATTCAACCGGGCTTTGACTACATGAAACCCTACCGATTCAAGCATCTTGTAAAAGACGATTACTCTTTAGCTGCTGCTGTGGGCGGTTTTACTTACGGAATGACTCCATTGGAATTGACAGACGCCTACACAGGTTTTATTGACGGAACCTATTCCAAATCTCATGCAATTCAATCTGTTAAAAACAAAGCCGGTGATGTACTATATGAATGGCCGGCAGAACGAAAGGAAATATGGTCTGCTGAGACGACTGAAAAGATGAGAGAGCTGCTGTCAGCAGCGGCGACATCCGGTACAGCAAGGCCCGCTTTTGTTCATAAACCTTATGCCGGCATCAAAACTGGAACAACCAATCAATTTCTTGATTTCTGGACCATGGGATTAACAGACCAATATACTGCGGGGGTATGGGTAGGTCACGATCTTCCAAAAAGCATGGAAGGCATTGAATTGGACCGTCCCGCCCAGCATATTTGGCGCGATATGATGAAATAATCAGAGGCTGTGACCTAACTCCAAGACTCATGTAAATTGAGTCAGTTGCAATTGTAACGATGAGGTGAGCGGAGCGGTATGTGGCGACTCCTACAGGATTTGACTCGCTTGAGCCGGATAGAAAAGGATGAGACACATTTGTCCCATCCTTTTTTATTTACTGAGTTTTCTTCTGCTTTTTTACTCTTCTGACCGAAGATTTTTTATACCTGTTTCAATATTGGCAGACTTTCCATAATGCCGTTATACAGACTTGCCGCAACAAACAGAACACTCGATAAGAGGAGAAGCCAGGTCATGATTTCAAATAGAATAACCCCGACTGTACCTTTCAAACTGAGCTTTGAACTTACTTTCACAACAAAATAAATAAAATAGATAAATGATGTAATGAGAAAGATAACGAACAGGCCGATAAATGAATGCAGACTGACAGCACTGAGCAGTGATCCTGTTAGATAAATCATCGACCCTGACCTCGCCTGCTGCAGCGCCTTTCCATCTCTCTCCTTTGAGAAAAACAGCAATGCGGCAGAGTTTATTGTTTCAGCAATTAGCTTCAGAGATGCAAGTATCATAAAGAAAATGATCATCAGCCCAAACAGTATAACTATTTTAAGCTGAATGTCAGTAAGAAATTCCTTCATTCCAGCATAAATGCCTACCGCTTTAAAAAGATCAATGCAAGATCCCACTCCGTATACAGAAAAAGTCAAGCTGAACATGAGGATTGAAAAAAGAGGAATATAACCTGTTATGTATGTATTTTTCATTTCTTACGCTCCTTTATTCCATTACATAATAATGGTTTGCAGGTGGAAAGAAAAGGTCCTGATAAAGAATTTTGTCAATAAAAGTCGGAAAACAACCGCCAATATTCGACAATATCATGAAAAATTTTAATTATTTATCCCTCTTTCTACATATATATAGACAACTGCAAAGTGCAGAAAGCCGGAAGTTTCAAGCATGCACAGATTGTTTATTTACGTTATACTTTTATCAGCGTAATCAATTAGTCATGTCAAAAGGACTGCGTATGCAGGCAGAAACTGTGTGCAGATGTAGCCCTTTTTTACATGTGCAGGTCCTGTTTAGGGGAACCTATTGTGATGTATGTTAAAGGAGGGATTTTCGTTGTCGCTGCTTCACCTAGCCATCGTACTGCCATTTTTGTCGGCAGTATTTATCCCTTTTCTTTTTAAGGGATTGCGAAATATTCACACGGGATGGTTTGTACTGCTTGTGCCTCTCGCGTTGTTTATTTACTTTATTCAGTACATGCCTCTCACCAGAGACGGACAAACCGTTACAAGAACGCTTGAGTGGATTCCTTCTTTGGGAATTAACTTTATTGCTCATGTTGACGGACTAGGTTTATTGTTTGCCATGCTCATTACAGGGATCGGAGCACTCGTTGTTTTGTATTCCATCTACTATTTAGCGAAAGAAAAAGAAGCATTGCATAACTTTTATGTTTATTTGCTGATGTTTATGGGGGCCATGCTTGGTGTAGTTCTATCAGATAACCTGATTGTTCTATATATGTTCTGGGAATTCACCTCGATCTCATCTTTCCTTTTAATTGGCTACTGGTATGATCGTGAGCGGTCCCGTTACGGGGCGCAAAAATCAATGTTAATTACCGTTTTCGGCGGTCTTTCGATGCTTGGAGGCATCGTACTCCTCTACATAATGGGCGGTACGTTCAGCATCCAGGAATTGATTGGAATGTCATCCGGTTTTATGACAGACCCGCTGTTTGTTCCGGCACTTCTACTTATTCTATTGGGTGCCTTCACAAAGTCTGCTCAATTTCCTTTTCACATCTGGCTTCCGGATGCAATGGAAGCACCTACACCTGTAAGTGCCTACCTGCACTCTGCAACGATGGTTAAAGCAGGGATTTACCTTGTTGCAAGGATGAGTCCTGTATTTGCAGAATCAGAATTATGGTTATGGCTGGTTGCAGGATTCGGTATATTCACCCTGTTCTGGGGATCATTTAATGCTGTTAAGCAAACAGATTTAAAAGCCATATTAGCTTTTTCTACTATTAGTCAGCTCGGGTTAATTATGTCCCTGCTTGGACTGGGCGCAGCTGCACTGCATTTTGATCAGCTTGATGATAACGTGTATATGATTGCAACAATTGCTGCAGTATTCCATCTGATTAATCACGCTACCTTTAAAGGAAGCCTGTTTATGATGGCGGGCATCGTTGATCATGAAACCGGAACACGTGATATACGCAAGCTTGGCGGTTTGGTCAATTTAATGCCAATAACTTTTACAATTGCCATCATTGGCTGTTTTTCGATGGCAGGTCTCCCTCCTTTTAATGGTTTCTTAAGTAAAGAAATGTTTTTAACAGGGATGATTTCTGTATTTGAATTGGATATTTTTAATTTAAGCACCTGGGGCGTTTTATTCCCTGTTTTAGCCTGGATCGCGAGCGTCTTTACGTTTGTCTACAGCATTAAGCTTGTGTTTAAAACATTTTTGGGAAAACCTCAGTTCGAGAAACTTCCTAAAAAGCCTCATGAAGCTCCGGTGGGAATGCTGATTTCCCCGCTGATCCTGGTTGCACTTGTCATCGTTTTCGGTTTCTTCCCGAACTTGCTGTCTAACAGCATGATCAAGCCTGCAGTAGAATCCATACTGCCGAGCCTGGTGGATGCAGGTCAAACGGTAAAGGTCGATATCTATTTCTGGCATGGATTTACACCAGAACTATTTATGACAATTGGAATTATTTTGACAGGAATCGTCCTGTATTCCACTCTTGCAAAATGGGAGAGCATATACAATCGCATTCCACATCGATTTACCTTAAATGGACTGTATGACGGCGGTCTTTCCAGAAGCGAGACTGGAGGCTACCGATTAACAAACGGCGTAATGACAGGATTCATGAGAACGTATCTTGTGTATATCTTCTCTTTCTTTACTGCTATCCTGTTATCCACCCTTTTGATTACGGATGGTTTTTCAATCGATACCTCGAATCTGGCAGAAATCCGCTCATATGAGGTCATCTTGGGCCTTGTACTCGTTTCAGCTGCCGTGACGATTCTTTTTGCGAAGTCTCGTCTGACATCCATCATATCGCTGGGTGCTGTGGGGTATTCTGTCGCATTATTCTTTGTACTGTTTCGGGCACCGGATCTGGCTCTTACACAACTGGTTATTGAAACGGTATCAGTTGCTTTATTCCTGTTGTGCTTCTACCATCTGCCTGAGATAAGCAGAAAAGAAGAGCGAATGAAATTCCGTCTAGGAAATGCGGTTCTGTCCATTACGGTAGGACTCACCATGACACTTATTGCCATTTCTTCCTTCAGCAGCCGTTCATTTGAGTCAATATCTCAATACCATATTGACAATGTGTACGAATTAGCAGCTGGCGGCAATATGGTTAATGTTATTCTCGTTGATTTTCGTGGTTTCGATACTTTGTTTGAAATCTGTGTATTGGGAATTGCATCCTTTGGAATCTATGCAATGGTTCGTTTCCGCGGTGTAGGGAGGGAAAATGAATGAAAAAACCGAATGATTTGATCCTGAAAACTGTAACAAAAGTCATTTCATTTATCATTATTTTATTTTCACTTCATCTTTTCTTCGCAGGCCATTATGAACCCGGCGGCGGATTTATTGGAGGCTTAATGACAGCGGCGGCGCTTGTTCTATTGCTGCTGGCCTACGACATGAAAACGGTAAACACCATCCTGCCATTCAATTACAAAATAATGACCGCACTTGGTTTATTAATTGCTGTTTTGACTTCAGCTGGTGCATTGTTATTCAACGTTCCATTTTTAACACATGCTTATGATTATTTTGAGCTTCCTTTGTTAGGTGAAACATCACTTCATACTGCTGTTTTATTTGATATAGGTGTGTATTTAGTCGTTATAGGTATAACAATGACCATTATTCAAACGATAGGGGAGAGTGAATAATGGAGATTCTAATGTCGATCGTAATCGGGATTTTATTTACCTGCGCAGTCTATTTGATGCTTTCAAAAAGCCTGCTGCGCATTATTATCGGAACTGGTCTTCTAAGTCATGGGGCTCATTTGCTTCTTCTTACAATGAGCGGATTAAAAACAGGAGCTGCACCGGTTCTGACAGAGGGGATTACAAATTATACAGATCCTCTGCCACAGGCTTTGGTGTTGACGGCCATTGTTATTAGTTTCGGGGTAACAGCATTTTTCCTGGTCCTGGCGTACCGTGCTTATCAGGAATTAGGAACAGACAATATGGAGAAAATGAGAGGTACTGAAAGCCATGATTAATTTACCTCTCCTTCCCATTTTAATTCCATTGCTAACAGCTGTAATTTTAATGTTTTTCCCGAAACGTATTGCAGCTCAGCGGCTGATTTCAATAGTCGCAACCATTGGAACGATTATTGCGTCCGCAGTGTTAGTGGCAACTGTTAAACAAAACGGCATCCAGACCCTTAACCTTGGCAGCTGGCCGGCGCCATACGGCATTCCACTGGTATCAGACATGCTGTCAGCCCTGCTTGTGCTGACGACTAGTATCATTGTACTGTTTGTGGTCTGGTATTCGATTTTTTATATGGGAAAAGAGCATGAAAGCTTTTTCTATTATATCGGCATTCAATTTTTAATGGTTGGCATCAACGGTGCTTTCACAACCGGTGATATATTTAACATGTTTGTATTCTTTGAAGTGTTTTTAATTGCATCCTACCTGCTGATTGTTTTGGGAGGAAAAAAGGCACAGCTTCGAGAATCAATTAAATATGTTTTAATTAACGTTATTTCATCCGCTCTGTTTGTTTCAGCAGTAGCTTACTTATACGCAGTTGTAGGCACGTTGAATATGGCAGACGTTTCACAGCGGATAGCAGAGATTAATCAGCCTGGTATTGTCACGGTTATTGCTATCCTTTTCCTTTTAGTTTTCGGCCTAAAAGGTGCGATTTTCCCACTGTACTTCTGGCTGCCGAGTTCATACCACGCTCCTCCAATTCCGGTGCTTGCTTTATTTGGAGCCCTTTTAACCAAAGTGGGTGTGTATGCGATCATGCGTACGTACACGTTGTTTTTCTACCATGAAACCGGCTATACACACGTCATATTAGGTGTGCTGGCCCTGTTAACAATTATTGTGGGCTGCATCGGAGCCATTGCTTATCGTGATGTTAAAATGATTATTATTTACAATATCATGATTGCAGTCGGCGTCATTTTATATGGGGTTGCAGTTATGACCCCAGATGGACTGGAAGGAGCTGTATTCTATCTTCTGAATGATATGGTGATTAAAGCCGCTCTGTTTATGCTCATCGGTATTATGATGGCGATCGTCGGTTCCAGTCATTTAAAAGATATGGGCGGATTAATTAAACAATATCCCTGGGTAGGCTGGACGTATTTTGTTGCTGCACTTTCTCTAGCCGGGATACCGCCGTTAAGCGGCTTTGTTGGAAAACTGCTGATTATTCGAGGCGGCTTTACCGCTGGTGATTTTGTAGGACCGCTATTGATTCTGGTATCCAGCTTAGTTGTTCTGTATTCAGCAATGAAGATTTTCATAAATGGCTTTTGGGGAACGCCAAAGGAGTATCACGGAGCAAAAAAACACCTTGCTTTCCGCCTGTGGATCCCTGCTGCTGCACTGATGGTACTTGCAGTGGCCTATGGTGTCGGAGCAGAAGCGGTGCGTCCGTTCATCACACAGGCAGTGGAACCACTCGTAAACCCTGCAATCTATATAGAAGCAGTGCTAAAGGAGTAATGTGATATGGCATTTCAACTATTGTTAAATTTCTTTCTGGCGTTCCTATGGATGTTTTTACAAAGTTCTTTTACATTAGCCAGCTTTATAATCGGCTTCTTCCTGGGAATTGTTGTTATTTATGCAATGAGACGATTTCTTAGTACCCGCTTTTACATGGTTCGTGTACTTGCGATATTTAAGTTAACAGGCATGTTTATCTGGGAATTGATCAAGGCGAATTTTGAAGTGCTGGCCATTGTATTAAAGCCTAAAATGAATATGGAGCCTGGCATTTTCAAATATGACACTGAATTAAAACATGATTGGGAAGTCACATTGCTTTCTCTTCTGATCACCCTTACACCCGGCACCCTGGTAATGGATGTGTCGGATGATAATGGTACACTTTATATTCATGCTTTGAATATCCCAGACGTGAACAGCGCCATTGCATCCATTAAAGATGGCTTTGAAAAAGCGATAATGGAGGTGAGCCGATAATGTTAGACATTGTCGTATCCATCTCCCTTGTTGCAGTGGTACTGTCTATGATCGGAATTGTTTATCGTGTGATTAAAGGACCTACTACCCCGGATCGGGTCATAGCGCTTGATTCACTGGGGATCGGTTTGATTTCCGTCATAGGTCTTATTTCTATCCTGATGCGCACAAGTGTTTTCTTAGAGGTTATTCTCTTGCTTGGGATATTAGCTTTTATTGGGACAGTCGCCTTTTCCAAATATCTAGAGAAAGGGGAGATTATCCAACGTGACCGGGATAAGTGATTTTATCATCGTCTTTTTCGTAGCAGTGGGTGCATTTTTCAGCGTCGTAACAGCGATTGGCTTAATACGTCTCCCTGATATATATTCCAGAACCCACGCTGCTTCAAAAAGCGCGACTCTTGGCGTTATGTGTATACTGATTGGTACCTTGATTTTCTTTTTTACAGAGGAAGGGCTCTTTAACTCACGGGTAGTGCTTGGAATATTCTTTGTTCTGATTACTGCTCCTGTCGGAGGACACTTAATTGCCCGTGCTTCATACAGCTCAGGCGTAAAACTGTGGGAGAAATCCATTCAAGATGATCTTGCCAATAAAGAGGAATACGAAGAAAAAAACAGAAAAATCAATGCAGAAAAGAACCAAATCAAAAAAGAAGGATCCTGACAATAAGTCAGGTATCCTTCTTTTTTACTTTTCGTATAATGTATGGTCTTCTGAACCATCTGCCTTATATACAACCAGTATTCCATCATGTTTCGTTACATAGGGCTTTGCTTTTTCTTCTAAATCCTTTTTGGTGCTTTCCACGAAGATAGCGCGGTCTTTGCCCTTTTGTTTTAACTGCCAGCCGTCATCGTGTTTTGTAATATGATACTCTGTCTGGTTATCTTCACCCTGCATTGTCTTTTTTGCTTGTTCAGTAGCAATTGCGATAACCCGGCTTTCCTCGTAATCTTCATCACGCAACAGAGCATTTCCAATCTCAATTGCTTTATTCCTCACGTCTGAATTCAGATTTTTCCATGAATCAGGGTAATTATTCTTATTCCATGGCATGCAAATCATCCTTTCGTGTTAAATAAGATTATTACGTATTTTCCACGAAACCCCTTAGCTAAACTTACATCGTTTTCTTTTCCACAACCGCTACGGTACATCTTGAAATGCACAGCAGCTGATCTTCTTCATCTGTAATTTTTATTTCCCAAACCATCGTCGTGCGCCCCTGATGAAGCGTTTTTGCTTTCGCCGTAACGACTCCGTCTTTTTTTGATTTAATATGATTTGCATTTATTTCAAGACCAAAGCAGATATGTGTGTCCAGGTTAATCAACGCGACTGATCCATAGCTTGCGACCGTTTCAGCCAGTGCTACTGAGGCTCCCCCGTGCAGGTATCCAAAAGGCTGACGCGTGCGTTCATCAACGGGCATAGTTGCAGTTACTTCCCCTTTGCCAATCGAAATAATCTCAATTCCCAGTGCTTCTAATAAGGTGCCTTTACTATGTATGTTCTCCATCTGTTCTCCCACTCCTTTTCCCTTGTCTCTTCTATCTTGTATCTCTGCTGTGGAAAAATCAAGAAAATAGTATGTTAAATTCAGCTCATTGCTGTTGCATAAAGTTTCAAAAAACAAAGCTCAGTTAAAGATTGTTGATATTTATCCGCTGTTGATCAGTGCCAAAAACAAAAAAAGCTTTAAGTGAATTAACACTTAAAGCTGTCATAGGCATTTTCCCTTTTGGAGAGGGTCTTGATTTCTAGCGGTAGTAAGGATATGGTCGGGGCGGATATGGATATCCTCCCGGGCCCGGCGGATAATATGGAGGCGGATATGGAGGGTAACCACCACCAAAGTATGGCGGGCGAACCAGCGCACTACCTAAAGCTCCACCTAATAAACCTCCTAAAAAAGGAGCAACGATAAATGGCGCTCCGAAAAATCGGTTCCCGTAACCCGAACGATTATAGTTGTAAACAGGATAATTTGGCATTTCTCTCCCTCCTTCTTCTTTCCTTATATACATATGTGAAAAGAAATGAAGAGGCTGGGCAAATGCTTGAATTGAGAAAACAGCCTATTCTACAAAATAATCGCTGCAATCCATCCAAACAGGACAAGCGGAATATTGTAATGGATAAAGGTTGGTACACAGGTATCCCAAATATGGTTGTGCTGGCCATCGGTATTTAATCCGGCAGTCGGGCCGAGCGTACTGTCGGAAGCAGGTGATCCTGCGTCTCCTAAAGCACTGGCTGTGCCAATTAAAGCGATGGTCGCTAACGGACTAAAACCCAGCTGTACTGCCAGCGGTACAAAGATGACAGCAATAATCGGGATTGTAGCGAAAGATGAACCAATGCCCATCGTGACTAAGAGGCCGACTAAAAGCATTAAAAGTGCGCCAAGAGTCTGATTGCTTCCTATGAGTGATGTTGCGCCGCTCACAAGGTTCTCCACGTCCCCTGTTTCAGTTAAGATAGCAGCAAATCCGTTGGCTGCGATCATAACAAAGCCAATAAACGCCATCATTTTCATTCCATCTGTCATTAAATGATCCTGATCCTGAAGCTTTACCGTTCCTGAAATAAACAAAATAGCGAGTCCAACGACTGCACTAAACACCATTGATTCCAGAGCGCTCTGCACAATAAGGGCTGCAACAATCGCTGTTATGGTCACAATTAAATCTTTTGGACTGATTACTTTGCCAGCCGCACTGCTTGAAGCTGCCAAATCGGCAGCAACCTGCTTGTACTGTCTGGGCTTGCGGTAGCTAAAGAAAACAGCTGTCACCAGACCAAGCACCATACCGGCTGTTGGGATCAGCATTGCCAACGGAATGCTGCTACTATCTATTGCAAGTCCGCTTAATTCCATATTCTTTGCGATCGTATCGTGAAAAAGATAGCCAAAACCATATGGCAGCAGAATGTACGGAGCTGTTAATCCGAATGTTATGACCGTTGCAATCAAGCGGCGGTCCAGTTGAAGTTCATTCATTACCAATAGTAAAGGCGGGATCAGCAAAGGAATAAATGCGATGTGAACCGGCACAACATTTTGTGATAAGCAGGAAACAAATAAGATTGCTAAAACGATCAGTACTTTGGGAAGGGATTTATGGCGTGATTCTCCCCTCTTCCCAACCAGTAGTATAAGCTTATCAACAAGAAGATTCGGCAGTCCGGTATAGGAGATCGCGACTGCAAACCCTCCTAACAAAGCATAGCTGAGCGCGATATTCGCTCCGCCTCCAACGCCTTCTGAAAACACTTCTACAATTTGATCTACAGAAAGCCCCCCGGTAAAACCACCGATGATTCCACCGATAATAAGGGCGATTACGACATTTATTCTGGCCAGGCTTAATATGAGCATAATTAAAACAGCTACAATGACAGCATTCAAATCAATCAACCTCTCTATCTTCACTCTTTAGCTTGCTAAACAGGTAACGTATTAAAACACTATCATACAGTATCAAACCTTTAAATCAGTGTCAACGACTATACTAAAAGTCTGAATTTTAAGTCACCCCCTTTTATAGGGGGGCATAAATTGGGTATCCATGAATAAGTAATCAACAAAAAAAGCAGCATTTAAGCTGCCTGTTACATGTGAATCTATATTAAAAAAGTGGCATTTGGTCCAGGTTATTGCTTTTATCTCCATCAGGAATACTGCGTAAATGACGATCACCATCGCGGCCTTTAAACGTTTGGACGTGCTCAATTTCTCCATTGTCAGCCATTTTCTGAGCTTCTTTATAATCCACTACATTACCAGAAGAAAGTTTTAATTCCACGATGTCGCCGTCTGCATTTTTTCGGACTGCTTCTACTTTTTCTGCCATTTATCCCGCCTCCTTGTGAATTACTATTCCCACTCCAAGGGATCTCATACTTGGCAATACCTGTCCGCCAAATGGAAAAAAGCATCCAGAGCCCGATCGCCCTGGATGCTTTACCGCTTATTCCTTCTTCTCAAGTAAAAACTGCTCCACCAACAGTGCCAGTGTCCGGGTCATAGCTCCGGTTGCACCTGCAGGTCCTAAATAATGAGCTTTTTTTGTTGTTGCGGTGCCGGCAATATCTAAATGGACCCAAGGGGTGCCTTCTGTAAATTCGCCGATAAATGCTCCTGCAAAAATTGCATGACCATCCCGCCCCGGAGAGTTATTCAAATCTGCCACCGGTGAGTTGCGGACACGTTTCTTATCACTTTCTGTATAAGGAAGCTGCCAGATAAATTCACCCGCCTCCGCAGATGCCTCCAGCACCCGCTCAAACAGGGCTTCATCATTGGTCAGCGCTCCGGTTTTATCCAGCCCCAATGCTACAATAACGCCGCCTGTCAGGGTTGCCACATCGACAATATAATTTGCACCATGCTGTTTAGCGTAAGTTACCCCATCGGCTAAAGCTAATCTGCCCTCGGCGTCTGTGTTCAGGATTTCGATGGTTTTTCCGTTAAGAGAAGTAATCACATCATCAGGTTTGAATGCTTTTGAGCTGACCATGTTGTCAGTTGCCGGTATTACAGCAACTACATTTTGCTCAGGCTGAAGCTTACCGATAATTTCCATAGCACCAAGTACAGCTGCTGCTCCACCCATATCTGTTTTCATTCCGACGATGCCATCTTTTCCCTTAATGGAATAACCTCCTGTATCAAATGTTATCCCTTTTCCAACTAAACCTAGTACATCCGTCCATTCTTCTTTGCCCTTATGTTTTAACACAATCATTCTAGGCGGCTCGGCTGATCCTTGATTCACCGCGAGCAAAGCACCCATCCCAATTGATTCCATTTCTTCTTTTCCAAGGATCTCAGATTCAAACCCATACTTTTCAGCCAGATCCAGTGCGTATTCAGCCATCTTGGAAGCCGTAAGGATATTAGCCGGCATGTTAACAAGTGTACGAGCTGAATTGGTTCCTTCTGCCAGCACATGGCCCACTTCAAGCGCTGCATTAATTTCATGAGCATCAGCCTGTGTATAGACTGAGAGCACATCAATGGCTACATCCGGCAGATTGGATTTTTGTTTATATCCTTCATAAGAATAGGTAGCTAATTCAATTCCCTCTGTTAGTGCCTGAGCAACATCGGATTCCTCAATTCCCTCAGCAGTAAACGTATCAAGCGCTACAGATACCTTTTCCACGCGGCTGTCTTTAAGCAGCTTCCCTGTTGCACCGAAAGACTCGCGAAGACTGTCCAATGTCAGATCTTTTTCTTTTCCAAGACCGACAAAGAGAATTCTTTTCGCTTTGCTTTTACCAAGCGAAGGAAGCTTTGTCACCGTTCTGACTTTGGAAGAAAGATCTCCTTCTTTTACTAAAGAAGTAAGCTCACCCTCAAATTCATCATTTAATTCCTTTAATAAGCCCTCAAGCTTTGATGGCTTATTCCAAAGGCCGACCACCAGATAATCATGGGATTCTTCCAGTGGATGTTCATTATGTACTGACCATTTCATTTTAAAACACCTCCACCTTCTATTATACAAGAGAATTCTAACTATTTCGATTCCCGGTACACTCATCAAGGGATTAACAGTGACCCTTTATGATATAATGGCAGAAAATAAAGCAGACTTACTCAGAAAGGGTGCAGCCATTTTATGGAATTATTCACAAATTTTCCGCTATGGGCCTCACTATTTGCTATTTTATTTGCTCAAGTGGTAAAAGTACCCATTCAGTTCATTTTTCTAAGAAGGATTGACTGGTCTCTTGTCACCTCTACCGGAGGCATGCCGAGTTCCCATTCTGCTGCTGTTACTGCCCTTGCGACAGCAATTGCAATTGAATCTGGATTAGCCTCACCTGTATTTGCTCTCGCTACTGTTTTTGCAATTATCACCATGTTTGACGCAACCGGTGTGCGATTTCAAGCTGGAGAACAAGCAGCAGTGATCAACCAGCTGTTAAAGGATTTTAATAAATTTGTTTCAGAAGCTAAAGGCTGGCCTGATAAAGATGAGGAAGAAAAGCGGAAGGAATTAAAAGAGCTGCTGGGGCACAAGCCAATCGAAGTTTTCTTCGGCGGACTGACCGGTATCATTTTAACCCTAATTGTCCACTATTTCTTTTCTATAACTTAAGGAATGGCAGGTGTATTCAAATGAGATTAATCTCGATTTGCCCCAGCAATACTGAACTCATACATTATTTAGGACTAACTTCATTTCTTGTGGCTATCGATGATTTTTCAGATTGGCCTCAGGAGGTTGCCCATTTGCCTCGCCTGGGTCCTGATTTATCGATCGATATGGATCAAGTAGAAGAATTAAAGCCTGATCTTGTCGTTGCTTCATTAAGTGTACCCGGAATGGAGAAAAATATTGAACAGCTGCAAAAGCGCAATATCCCACATATCGTTTTAAATCCTCAAAGCCTCAATGACATTGGTGATGACCTGCTTACTCTTGGAAAAGCAGTGAATTACAATGAGCGGGCGGCTGAAGTTGCAGCCGATTATCATTCTATTATCCGGCAATTGAAAGATGCTTCACTAACCGTTTCATCCCGTCCGTCACTCTATTGGGAATGGTGGCCAAAGCCCGTATTCACACCTGGCGCAGTTAATTGGCTTAGCGAAGTCAGCGAGCTGGCAGGTGGCACAAATGTATTTAAAGATGTACCCTTAGCAAGCGTTCAAACAGATTGGGAAGATGTACTTTTACGGGATCCAGATCATATCTGTCTTGCCTGGGTGGGTGTGAGAACCGAGAAAATAAATCCCCGCCTGCTTTTAAAAAGACCAAATTGGCCGGACCTTAAGGCCATTAAAGAAGACCATGTACATATTTTAGAAGAAGATTTATACTGCCGGCCTTCTCCCCGTTTAATTGAAGGGATATGGAAACTTGGCAGGCTGCTGCATTGGGATGTCTATAAGAATATCGAGCTGCCAACTGTATTTAAAACATAACAAAAACGAAGCGTGTTTATACGCTTCGTTTTTGTTTTACCTAATCGCCATTTAAAGCAACAAGTTCTTTTTCGCTGAATGAACCATCGCCTTCTTTCAGCACATATACATTTACCTTCTTCTTGCCCCATTCATTGAACACATCATCAACCGTATCATAATACAAATCAATAATTTTTCCGTTAATCGCGCTTCCAGTGTCCGCTACTATGCCATATCCGTAGCCGGGTATAAATAAAATTGATCCGATTGGAAACACATCAGGATCAGCAGCTATCGTAGAATACGTATCCCGCTTTACTTTAACACCTGAAAATGTAATGCCGTACAGCTTGTCTCCCGGATTTTTGCCAGTTGACTCTTCCCCTGCTGTGTAGCCTGTTGCGGTTACCTTTTTAGACGGATATTTTTTTATATGGTCAGGGACCACTCCCCTTTTATTTGAGGTTAATTTGGAGGCAATGTATTTCTTTGAAGTATTTTTATGTGCAAGCTTTTTTTCCTGCAACGATACATCCCGATCCTTCAGCAAAGTATTATCTTGTTCTGCTAAAGTATTATCCTGTTCTGCTATTTGCTGTTCTTCCAGGTCCTGATTGCTCCATGTTGTTTTTAACTCTGCTTTAACAACAGGTGTTGCATACAGGGAAGCAATGACTAAAACAACGATCGCCTGAATCATCATAACCGGACGGAAATTTATATTCAATCTCACTCACTCCTTCAAAACTATTCTTTCCCTATTTACAAGAATGCTAACCCTCTTTTTAATGAAGATAGAATCACTTAGCAGCAGCATGGACAAAACTTTCAAACTGCTAAAAGGCTATCACTAAAAACAGAGTTATAGAAAATGTGTAAATATGCAGACAATAAAAAAAGCTCCACGTATCTCGGGAGCTTTTAAAACATCCGGTAACCATTCGCACGTAACCATCTCATGACGAGACCCGCCACGATTGCACCTGCCATACCGCTTGATAAAATTAAAACATCAGCCATTGCTAAAGAACCAAATCGGTCACCGAGCGCTGTAAAAGACTCACCTGGAGATCGAAAATACTGAATGAAGCGAACTTCATCCACAATTAGTATCGTGACGACAGGATAAATAACTGCCATAATCCATGTCATACGAAGCAACATATTTAACAAAAATCCGATGCCGAAAAAGAGCACTAAAAATAACAGCATCGAGATTAACAATTGAGCAATTCCAAACGACCCCAAATGTCACACCTCCACATTCACTTCAACAGTCTACCTTATTTAAGTAGAGGGTGCAATAATCCCTTCCTATTTTTCATGTAGTTGTCACAAAGACATGTGATCAAAAACCTGAGATAAAAACAAAAAACCCGGAAACAATATTCCGGGTTTTACAGAATGGCCGATTGCCATTTTAATTTATTTTTTGCCAGTTCCTCCACAACAAGGGCATGTTTCCGAACCGCCTAATCGCAGTTGAAAATAACCTTGTCCTGAACAATACTCGCATTTGTTGGAATTTCTATTTGTCTTTTTCATTGGGATGCATCCCCTCTCAGCTTGTGGTTGAGAGTAACTATAGCATGCTTGCTTTCGTACTGAAAAGGAGCAAATAAGACGATAATCCGCCATGTAAGCGAATACATATAGGTGTTATCTTCGATTTTCTTTAATTATCAGAAAATTTAGAACTGTGCATTAATTCAATAATTGTTCACATTTAACTTAAAAATTTATAAAAAAAGGTGATAAGCGGAATAATTAAAATGATCCCCTGGATTTTGAAGAGCCTGTTTTGTTAACCCGGCAGGCTTCCCTGCCAGTATCATGGAGGGAATCATTTTAGACACGTCCTGTCTTCTCATCAGCTCATCGGGATCCATCCATTTAACTTCTGCTATTTCTTTTTCCTGCGCAAAAAGGGTTGGATTTACCTCTGTTTGATTAAGAGCGAAAATAATCAAATTATCACTTATTTCGGACTTAATCACACCTGTGCGGAGCCCTATTAACATTTCTACTTCCGTCCTAATGCCCGTCTCCTCCAACACTTCCCTCCTGACGGCCTGATCCGCGGTTTCCCCCATCTCTACAAACCCGGCAGGAAGCGACCAGACCCCCTTCAGGCCACCATATTTCTTTTTCACCACAAGCCACTCGCCTTTCTCATTTTTAACCAAACCAGCAACCGCCAGCCAAACATTCCCCCGTTTACTACTCATTAAAAAACCTCCTATTTTAAATGCGGAAGGCGCTCGTTCAGCCCCGACAAGCATAAGACGCGGTGGCCGAGTGGACGCCCTTTATCCACTGGGTCAGCGTGGCTTATGACCTCGAGGGGCTAGCGCCTGCAGCTGGATAACATTTAAAGCGGAAACAGGCATTTATCTCCGACAGACGTAAGACGCGCAGCCAATTAGGCGCTCTTTGCCTAAATGGCAGCGTGGCTTACGATCCGAGGAGCTGCCTGTTGCAGCTGGATAACATTAAAAGCGGAAACAGGCGTTTAGCTCCGACAGACGTAAGACGCGCAGCCAATTAGGCGCTCTTTGCCTAAATGGCAGCGTGGCTTACGATCCGAGGAGCTGCCTGTTGCAGCTGGATAACATAAAAGAAGGCGCTGTTCAGCCCCGACAAGCATAAGACGCGGTGGCCTAGTGGATGCCCTTTATCCACTGGGTCAGCGTGGCTTATGACCTCAAGGGGCTATATCGCTCATCATTTCCATTATATCGATCACTTTGCTGATTTTATCGTATAACTTTTAAAACTTATCCATCATCTTTCCACATTTATCACTCATCTGCGGCCCGTTTCCGATTTTATCATACATGTTTTCCATTATATCGATCACTTCTCAAGCTTTATCGATCATCTAATTGCTTTTATCAT
The DNA here is from genome assembly GCF_004358665.1 of Jeotgalibacillus sp. S-D1. Taxonomy (GTDB): domain Bacteria; phylum Bacillota; class Bacilli; order Bacillales; family Jeotgalibacillaceae; genus Jeotgalibacillus. The sequence goes on from NZ_SMZR01000012.1 coordinate 54,742, forward strand.
TCATTTAGTTAGTTGCTTTTAACATTCATTCATTTACTGATTACTCAACTACTCTCATCAAATGTGACTGTCCCTTCTCACAAGGAGCCGGCGCCAAAGTTAAAATTCATAGCAAAGTCACGCTTTTTTATCGATCATCATTTCCATTATATCGATCACTTTGCTGATTTTATCGTATAACTTTTAAAACTTATCCATCATCTTTCCACATTTACCACTCATCTGCGGCCCGTTTCCGATTTTATCATACATGTTTTCCATTATATCGATCACTTCTCAAGCTATATCGATCATATTATTGCTTTTATCGGTCACTCAGACGGTCTGTGCGGCGGGCGGTCA
>NZ_SMZR01000003.1 GCF_004358665.1 Jeotgalibacillus sp. S-D1
ACCTTAGCGTCAAAGCCTTTTTCATTGTGAGAAGCCAGACCGTGGGCCGTCCACTCGCCAGGAGGCATTTTATCGATCACTTTTGTGAGTTTATCGATCACTTCTGCCTTTATATCGATCATCTTCGTTGGTATATCGATCAGATTCGGACATTTATCGGTCAGCACCCCATTTTCCACACTTTTATCGGTCAGATTTCCGTTTTATCGCACATGTTTGAGTGTTTATCGATCATCTTTTTGCTTTTATCAGACAAACCCGCTTTTCTCACCTTAGCGTCAAAGCTTTTTTCAATGTGAGAAGCCAGACCGTGGGCCGTCCACTCGCCAGGAGGCATTTTATCGATCACTTTTGTGAGTTTATCGATCACTTCTGCCTTTATATCGATCATCTTCGCCGATATATCGATCAGATCCTGACATTTATCGGTCAGCACCCCATTTTCCACACTTTTATCGGTCAGATTTCCGTTTTATCGCACATCTTTGCGCGTTTATCGATCATCTTTTAGCTTTTATCGATCATTCCGCCCCCAGCCCCAACTAAACACCAACTTCCCCCTGTCCTATTTACACATTTACCCAACAATGCTACACTATCAAAAATAAAACGCGATGATGAGAAGAGTAGATAAATTATTTCTTCAAAGAGAGCTCCAGACTGGTGAAAAGGAGCAGGAAAGATTTATTGAACCAAATCTTTGAGCAGCACAAAGGAACCTGTTTAGGGGATGGTGTGACGGGAGCTCCCGTTATAGAGCCGGGGTATAAGCGAAAGCTGTACTTAATGAGACTGATATGGCGACATGTCAATAAACCTGGAGTGGCACCGCGAGATTATAATCCCGCCTCCAAGATGAAAATCTTGGAGGTGGGATTTTTTGTTGTCAACTATTCGAAATTGATTGCAAATGATTACGCGGGGAGTGTCGCACATGGAGCTGCTGACGAAAAAAGACTACTGGAGATATACTTTTATTTTGATGGCAGGTCTGGGTATTTCCAATATCGGAGCATGGATTTACCTGCTTTCACTTAATTTACTTTTATATGATATGACCGGCTCGCCGCTCAGTATTGTCATTCTTTACACACTTGGTCCCCTCGCCGCCCTATTTACAAACAGCTGGTCGGGCAGCATGATCGATCGTAACAGCAAACGAACATTAATGATTGTTCTTGATGTTGTGAGGGCGCTCATTATCCTACTCATTCCTTTTATATCAACGGTCTGGGTGATTTATCTTACTGCATTTTTGATTAATATCGCGAATGCCATGTTTAAGCCCGCCTCGATGGTATATATAACCAAACTAATTCCTGAGGAGCACCGGAAGAAATTCAATTCGTTGTATAGTGTGATGACATCCGGGGCATTTTTAATTGGTCCGGCAATAGCAGGCCTTCTTTTTATCGTCAGCTCACCTGTCTTTGCGCTGTACTTTACAGGGGCAGCCTTTTTGTTATCTTCTATAGCTACATGGTTTATGCCGGAGGTTGAACAAGCAACGATTCCAGACAACAATAAATCATCCTCATCCCTTCTGCTTGTAAAGGAAGATTGGACGCTCGTTGTTGAATTTACCCGCAAGCACATAGCAGTATTTATGATTTACCTGTTATTTAATGGAACTATGATGGTACTAGCCACAGCAGTCGACTCGCTGGAAGCCGTGTTTTCTTTAGAGGTTCTGCATCTCTCCAACAGTGAATACGGGTTTCTTGTAAGCATTGCAGGAGCAGGCATAGCTGCTGGATCTTTATGCAATATGATTTATGCGAGATGGTTTTCTCTGTTTAAGCTGATGGGCTTTGGTACATTATTTGTTTCAGGGGGATATGTGATATTCGCTTTTTCTGCAAATTTTACCCTTGCTGCAATCGGCTGTTTCACTCTTGCCTTTTTTATCTCTTTTGCGAATACAGGCTACCTCACTTTTTACCAAAACAATATACCGGCTGAAGTAATGGGGCGGGTAGGGAGTATTTATGGCTTAATGGAGGCTTTACTGATTATCGTTGCTACCTTGACCCTCGGGGCTCTTTCAGAACTGGTTTCTGTTCAAATAGCAGTCAGAGCAGGAACACTGGCGATGGTTCTTACAGCTGTCTCTTTAATCGGTTATCTTTATCTCTCAAAAGGCGGCTCTTCCCTGATAAAACCAGGGCAGTGAACTAGCCGCCACCCTCTGCTTGTAGTACAATAGAAGGATATGTATAGACAAGAAGGAGATTTTTAAAATGAACTATAAAATGATTGTGCTAGATATGGATGATACACTGCTGCGCGATGACTATACAATGTCAGAACGTACAATTAAGGCTCTTATGACGGCACAGGAAGCCGGTGTGAAAGTGGTTCTTGCTTCCGGGCGCCCTACCTTTGCAATGCTGGATGTTGCTGCACAATTAAAACTTGATGAATATGGAAGCTATATTTTATCTTTTAATGGTGCAAAAATTATTAATGCTAAGACAAAGGAAGAGGTTTTTTCAAGTACGCTTTCACCGGAAACAGTCCACCGTTTATATGAGATAAGCAAAAGAGAAAATGTCGGAATTCACACATACATTGGCGATTCCATTGTAACGGAAAGTGCTAATCCGTTTTCTGATATTGAAGCTGAGATCACCGGCCTTCCCCTTCATGTGGTAGACGATTTCAAGAAGACGATTACAGATCCTGTCGTGAAGGTCTTAATGCTTGAAAAAGAAGAGATTCTGGTCCATACAGAAAAGAAACTTCAGAGAGAATTAAACGGGGAACTTAGTGTTATGCGTTCAAAACCCTATTTCCTTGAGTTCACAGAAAGCGGCGTAACAAAAGGTTCCAGTATCGAACAGCTGATCAAACAGTTTGATATTAAGCAGGAGGAAGTCATCGCAGTTGGGGACAGTTATAATGACCTGTCCATGATTCAATTTGCCGGACTCGGGATTGCCATGGGAAATGCGCCGGATGATATGAGAGAAGCTGCGGATTACGTAGCCGATACAAATATGAACGATGGCGTCGCTAAAGTGGTTGAAGAATTTTTATTAAAATAAATTTCTGATCACACACTTCGTGGAGGTTCATACATGCATATTCATACGTTTATAAGCAGGACCGGATACTGTTCTCGAAGGGAAACAATCCGGCTGATTGAAGCTGGCAGAGTGACAATAAACGGCGTTCCTTGCACATCGAAACAGCAGGTTGAAGCAGAAGACGAGATTCGGATCGATGGAAAACGGCTTCCGGATACTCCCCTTCCTGTTTACTTAGCCTACAATAAGCCTAGGGGTGTTACCTGCACTGCTCAGCCAAATGTTAAGGATAATATTATTGACTATATCAATTATCCAGAGAGAATTTTTCCTGTGGGCCGTCTGGACAAAGATTCCGAGGGCCTGATCCTGCTTACGAACGATGGCAGCATTGTAAACCCCTTAATGAAAAAGGAGTTCCATCGCGAAAAGGAATATATTGTGACAGTAGACCGCCCTATTTCAGCCATGCTTATCCAGGGTATTCAAGAAGGCGGGATCAATATCCGGGGAACCCTTACCTCCCCCTGCCAAGCGCTGCAACTAGATGACTATACTCTGGCCATCACACTGACTCAGGGATTAAACAGACAAATTCGCCGTATGTGCCGAACATTTGATTATACCGTTCAGACATTAAAGAGAATCCGAATCGGAAGCATCCACTTGGAAAACCTGGCTGTTGGCCAGTGGAGACATTTAAACCATGACGAAATTCATCAATTAAAAAAGGAATCCCTGCATGGAAAGTAATGCCGGGATTTCTTTTTTGTCTTATTAACTGCCTTCCCCTCCACTTCACATATCATGCCTCTAAACATAATCTCCCATTTATATGATTGTATATAACTAAAAACTATTAATCTGTCTCTCTTTCTGTTTTGATTGTGAAAACTTAGGGAACAAAGACATTGAAGCATACTAAAAAATGAATAGGAGGACGCTTTATGAACAATATCTTTACAGATAACGGTTTTAACTCAGGCGCGTTTTTAAATTCCATTGGCAATTTCGTCCTGGCATTATTAGTCTTACTTATCGGTTATTTAGTTGCCAAAGCAATTGGAAAAGCAGTTGAAAAAGTACTGCTGAAAACAGGCGTTATCAAGAAATATGGCTCTCCCAGACGGAGAACGGCTGTAGCCCAGCCGCAAAAAGCAGAACGTGAGGAGAAGAAACCTTCATGGCCTCCAGAAAAGATTATTGGAAAAGTAGTTTTCTACATTTTAATGGTCTTTGTATTAGTCTTATTTTTCAACATTCTTAATCTGGAAATTATTGCAACACCTCTAGCGAATATGGTAGATACCATGCTTGCATTTATTCCAAATGTATTGAAGGCAGCGCTGATTCTGCTGCTTGCTTACGGGATTGCACTCGTTTTAAAAACACTTGTTGTAAAAGGCGGACATGCCATTGCAAGGAACAAGAGTGTAAGTGAGCACAAATATGTTAAAGATCGCAGAAATTTAAATGACTACGTAGAAAACATTGGAACCATCGTGTTTTATGTTGTTTTACTGATGTTCCTTCCAGGTATTTTGGGAGCGCTTGGAATCGACGCGATTTCTGAACCATTCAGCGATATGCTGGCAAGCTTCCTGGCATTTATTCCACGCCTTGTAGCAGCTGCATTAATCTTTGCTGTAGGCTGGATTGTTGCGAAAATCATTCGTGACATTGTTTCGAACTTCCTTCATGCTGTTGGGACAGATAAAGCTGCCCACCGCCTTGGATTCTCAAACTTCCTGAAAGATACTACTCTTTCTTCCATTATCGGAACGGTCGTTTTTGTACTTATCATGATTCCTGTTACCATCTCAGCGCTTGATCAGCTGCAGATCGAAGGAATTACCGGACCAGCGATTAATATGCTGAATAATGTCATTGCGATGATACCAAATATTATTATTGCCCTTGCTCTTATCTTTGTCGGACTATGGGCTGGTAAATGGGTACGCAGATTTGTTGCAGATTTCCTTGGAAGACTTGGCTTTAACAATGCAACCAATCATTTAAAAGTTGGAGGATGGAAGCCAAATCAATCCAGAATGACCCCAGCTGATATTGTAGGTTATCTTGCACAAATTGTTGTAGTCATCCTGTTTTTTGTTGAAGCCTTCCAAATTGTCGGGCTCAACTTCATGGTTGATCTTGGATCAGCAGTTGTCGCATTTTTACCTAGCGTGATAACAGCGGTTATTATTTTGGCACTTGGTATTATCTTAGGAAACATTGTGAAGCGGGTTCTGGACAGTCTGTTTACAGGATCTCAGCTATCTTCCCTAAGTTCAGCTGCTAAATACGCCATTATGGCACTTGCATTATTTATGGCTCTTGACCAATTAGGCGTTGCCGATACAATTGTTAATTCAGCCTTTATCTTAATCCTTGGTGCACTTGCTCTTGCATTTGGATTAGCATTCGGACTGGGCGGCAGAGATAATGCTTCACGCTACCTGGATAAATTGGAACGAAAAGCTGAAACGACTGAGCTTTCCAGAGAACGTGCTGCAGCAACGGCGGAAGAAATCAGAAATGAATACAAACGCCCTGCGAATCATTCAACCGCTTCAAAAAAGCCGTACTCTACTTCAGTAAATGAACCACCGAACACCCCAACGCCAAAAACCGGCTGGGAAGGAACCGGCGAAGATCTTTCTAATGATACTTCTGCCTGGACCACTGAAGATGACATTTACACTGAAGGAACAATCAACAATCCTTCAATTGATCCTGATGATTTACATCCGCCAAGACGCGGTAAATAACGAAAGAATCCCCCGTATGATAATTATACGGGGGATTCTTTCGTTTCTCCTTTAAAGTCAGGTTCAGCTAATACGTGATTGTTTCTTTTCGATGAAATATTCCACCCAGGGACGAATGGTCGTATACAGTCCGGCAATAACCAGCCATCCGAAGGCAAGGTATGTCCACCCTTTAAAAAACTGCAAGGTGTAATTATAGCCGGTTAGAAACATGATGCCCGGGAATGCAAAAATAAGCAGAAATGTTAACCCAAGAGCCCATCTGGTACACAGCTTTGCATCTTTCAGCAGCTGACGATCCTCCATTTTCACACAGCCCCTTTGCGTTTAACGAATTCAATTTCTTCCTGATTTTCCTCTTCATCTTCATCGAAGCTTTTAAATTGATCCTTTAAGGCTTCAAAATCGAATTCCTGTTTAGAAAGGAGCGCGTGTCCAATTGAAATAAGTCCGCTGACAATAAAGACAGTAAGGTTTCCAAATAGCATGGAATATAATTGACCTAATGAATCCACATTTATTTGACCGTACATGACATAGGCTGAAATATTCCAAACGGTAATACCTGAAATCATGCCAAGTAACGCTCCATAAAAACAACCATCATTTGTTGCTCTTTTCCATAACAGTCCAATGGTTAATGGTATAACAGCCCCGCTTACAAAGATCCCCATCGCCATATATACGAAGCCCAGACCGATTCCAATATTAAAAAGCAGGATTGAAAACAGACCCATCGCAAGCCCGAATGACAAGGTAACGCTTCGGGAAACTTTTAACGTTTGTGCACTGCTCGCCTTTGGATTGATCGATTTTCGGTAAATATCCGTCACAATAATATTCGTAATGGCTGTAAGCTCCGCCGCTCCCGTGGAAATAACAGCCATAAACAACATCACTAAAAATAAAATCGATCCCGCAGTTCCCAGCAAATGAGCTGCCATAAGCGGTGCAGACGCGTCAGGATCCCCAATTGTCAGCCCTAGTCCTGCAGCACTGACACCTAAAAAAGTCGCTATAGCAAATGGAATCGAAAACCATGCAATGCCCCCATATATGTAAGCTTTTGAAGCAGCACTGTCCTTACTTGCAATCGCTCGCTGCCAATAGGACTGATCCACAAATACTGTCCCGAAGTTCCCGATGATATTAATCATTCCAAAAAGCAGGCCGGGTATTGAAGCCATCGTCAGCATCTGCTGTGAATCCGGCAGCGAGCTCAATCCTTCATAGACAGTGGTTACGCCAAATTTCGTATAGACAACTGTGGCAAAAACAACAAGAATAACAAATATCATAACCGTGTTTAAATAATCAGCTATAAAGGAAGCCTTTAACCCTCCGATCATGGTATAGATGGTAAAGGTTAAGGGGATTAAAAAAGCTGCCGCATAGATATTCATACCCGTTAACGAATTCAAGGCGATCGCCCCTCCAAGGATAACCATGGAGGTGACAATAATATTGGTCATTAACGCAAAAAACATCATAAGCGTATGGTTTTTGCCATCAAATCGCTTTCCAATGAACTCTAAAAATGTATGGGCGTTTGGTGCTTTTCTTTTTAGATGAATAGCAACAATAGCAAATAATAAAACCTGAATACATGCGCCGGCAGCGTACCAATACGGACCGCTTATCCCGTACTGAAACCCTGTGGAGGATGACATCATAAGCGTAGCAGCCCATGTCCAGGCAGCGATAATTGAAGCACTTGCCAGTCCGATCCCTATGCTTCTTCCTGCAGTACTAAACTGTTCAGCGGTCATCTTTGTTTTCCTTCGACGCTGCATGATAACGGTAAGACCGGTAAAGAATACGCCAAAGAATAATAAAATAAGATACCCCGTTATTGGTGTTAACATAAGCTCCCCTCCATTTTATTAACTAATTGATTGTTATCATTTTCATAACAATTCAACTACTTAATTGGTAATGGAAGTTAGTATACTAATGTTTACCAATCAATCAAAAACTCCTGTCATATTTCCTGACATACTATTTAATGACCTGTTTTATTTTATGAGTTTTTAAATGGTATAATAAAAGGAACCCTGTATGGAAAGGAATGACCCACTCATGGCACGTTCAAAAGCACAAAAACATCGGAAAAAGCTTCTGCGGGAAGGCCGGCTGGACCCCCAGATAAAACGCAGCCCCTTTGCAGCATTGGAGCTGGATCTGCGTACAAAAACAACCAAAACCAAACAGGAAAAACTGCATCAGAGTAAACACAGGAACCACCTTACCGACGACAGCGGATGGGATGGTTCCTTTTATTATGGATTAGCAATATGAAAATACAGTTTCTTATATGTGGCGATGAATTAATCCTCTAAAACAGAACCGGTTCATTTCCGCTGCAGGCGGAGGCTTTCCGCGGGGCGTGCGGTGAGCTCTGCGGGGTCTCACCTGTCACGCTGCATCCCGCAGGAGTCCCCGCCTTCCGCTCCAATGAACCTAAGAATTCAATCATTTATGTGTGTATCAAAAAAGAAAAATGACACTGCACTGTAACAGAGTCATTTTTCTTTTTTAAATTTATATTGAAATGGTCTTTAACTTACTTCAAATCAACATTATGATAAACCTGCTGAACGTCTTCTAATTCTTCTAGTGCATCGATCAGTTTTTCAAATTGGGCTTGAGCATCTTCTTCTAATTCTACTTCGTTTTGAGCAAGCATGGTCAGCTCAGCTACTGTAAAATCAGTAATTCCTTCACCTTTAAATGCTTCCTGCACAGCATGAAATTGATCAGGCTCTGCATACACAATGATGGAATCCTCTTCTTCTAATATATCGCGGACTTCGATGTCGGCCTCCATTAGCAGTTCAAGAACCTCATCAGCTGTTTTGCCCTCAATGCCAAAGACTGCAGTGGATTCAAACATATAGGCAACCGATCCGCTGACGCCCATATTCCCGCCGTTTTTACCAAAGGCTGTACGAACCTCCGGCGCCGTACGGTTTACGTTATTCGTCAGCGCGTCCACGATAATCATGGAACCATTCGGGCCAAAGCCTTCGTAGCGCAGCTCATCAAAGTTTTCTTCCGCTCCGCCTTTTGCTTTTTCGATGGCGCGTTCAATAATGGCTTTTGGCACATTATAGGTTTTTGCACGCTCCAGCACAACGCGCAGCGCCTGGTTTGATTCGGGATCCGGCTCTCCTTGTTTTGCCACTACATATATTTCGCGGGCAAATTTGTTATATATATTACTGGTGCTTGCATCTTTGGAAGCTTTCTTTTCTTTAATATTATTCCATTTACGACCCATAAGGTTTCACTCTCTTTCTATCGCTTTTACTTTCTAAATTTTACCTTAAAAAGACCTCTATCTTCAATAGACAAGATCATTTTACTCGCTATCCTTCATTATTATAACGCACTTTTCTTCCTATTCAAAAGAGGGTGGGACAAATGTGTCTCACCCTCTTCAAACCGGTTCACTGCGCTTCAGGTGGACGCTTTCCGCAGGGACTTCGCTTGAGCCTCCTCAGGCTTCGCCTTGCGGGGTCTCAAGCCTCGTCAAATCCTGCAGGAGTCGCCACCTTCCGCTCCGTTCACCTCATCGTTGCGATTAAAACAGCCTCCATTTGCATGACTTTTAGAGTTATGTCCCAGCCGCATAATATCTTAGTAAGTTCATATAATCGCTTTTTGAACCTTGCCAGACAGCAGATGATCACTAAGCTTTTCAATATCCTGTGATAATGAACGATCCTCTGTAATAGCCGGGACGAGTGAGCGCCACTCGTTATAGCAGGCTCCAGTTGCGCTGCTCATTCCAAATGCACCCCTGCAGTCAACAGCCTGCATAGCACAAATGGCTTCTATTGCAAGAACCCTGCGGGCATTTTGAATAATTTGATACGCATGTCTCGACCCGATGGTGCCCATGCTTACATGGTCCTCCTGATTGGCTGAAGAAGGAATGGAGTCCACACTCGCAGGGTGGGCAAGCGTTTTGTTTTCGGATACAAGACTCGCCGCTGCATACTGCAGTATCATTGCTCCTGATTGAAGACCCGGCTGCTGACTTAAAAAAGCGGGCAGCCCATCGCTTAATTGCGGATTAACGAGCCGTTCTATCCGCCGCTCTGAAATACTCGCAAGCTCCGCCACAGCGACCTTTAAAAAGTCCATAGCAAAAGCGATCGGCTGGCCGTGAAAGTTCCCTCCGGAAATAACTGTTTCACCGTCATCAAATATCAACGGATTATCCGTTGCCGCGTTTAACTCAATTTCAAGCTTTTCTTTGACATAGTCCAGCACCTGCCAGCTTGCTCCATGAACCTGAGGAATACAGCGCAGGGAGTACGCATCCTGCACGCGGCGGTCCCCCTGCTTTGTCGTCAGTTTACTGTCATGGAGGATCGCTCTCATCCGCTCTGCCACCGCGATTTGCTGCGGATACCCTCTTGCTTCATGAATAGCCGGATGAAATGCATCCATGACCCCGTGGAGACCTTCCATCGTCATAGCAGCAATGGATTCGCTTTGAAGTGCAAGCTTCTGGGCCTGAAGATAATTAATAACACCCATTGCTGTCATTGCCTGTGTGCCGTTAATGAGCGCCAGGCCCTCCTTTGCCTGCAGGGTAATTGGTGCAACACCGATCTGCTTCCACGCTTCTGCTGCATGAATCCTCTTCCTGCCTTGCCACACTTCCCCTTCCCCAATTAAAACGAGAGCTAGATGCGAAAGTGGAGCCAAATCGCCCGATGCACCAAGAGAGCCCTGCTGGGGAATAACCGGGTGGATGTGTTCATTCACCATAACCATCAAACGTTCAGCTAAAATGGGACGGATCCCTGAATAGCCTTTTAACAATGCATTTAAACGGAGGAGAATCATCGCTCTGGAGACGACTTCGGGGAAGGGGTCTCCGATGCCGCATGCATGGGAACGGATAAGGTGAAGCTGCAGGGCATGAACATCTTTTTTATCAATTTCAACATCGCTGAATTTCCCAAAACCCGTATTAATGCCATACGTAATTTTATGCGAACTGACGATTTTTTCAACAGCACTGCGGCTTTTTATCACTTTTTCCATACTGCGTTCTTCAATCCTGATTTTTTCATTATCAAAAAGAACACGGTTTACCTGCTCAATCGTCAGGTTATTGCCGTTTAATGTAATCATCCAGCCTCCCCCTCTCTTTTCGCCAATGCAGCACCGGTCATTACTTGTAAAAAGCTATAAACACCTGCTTTTACAGTGGGTGATGCAGCCTCATCCTTCGTAGGATCAAGACAAACAAAATCAATATGCCGAAACGATTTATGCCTCCCAATCTGAAGAAGCGCATCAAATAATTCCTGCGTAGTCATTCCCCCAGGTGTAGAGGCCGGAACCCCGGGAGCAAAGCTGATATCCAGCACATCCATATCAACAGTTACATAGATTCTGTCCACCTTTTCAGTCAGCTGCTGAAGTGAAGCTTCAATGGTATTGGTAATTCCCTGCCGACGGGCCCGCTGCAGCGTAATCATATTAATACCCTGCTCTTTGCCATAGGCCACAAGATCGGCAGTATTAAAAAATCCATGAAGTCCGATATTGCAGACATGCTCTCCCTTTACAATCCCGCCCTCAATCAATTGCCGGATCGGAGTACCGTTGGTTGGTCCGTTTTCAGCCGGATCGCGTAAATCAAGATGCGTATCCAGCTGCAAAATACCAATTGTTTCATCAGGATAAACGTCCCTGAGACCTCTAATTGAACACGCTGTAACCGAATGGTCACCGCCAATGCCAACTGTAATGGATTTTTTAAAATGCTTTGCTGCAGCATGGGCAGCCTGTTCAATCCGCTGATGACACTCTTCAACATTGGTGCCATGCAATTTTACATCGCCAAGATCCACCACACTCAGGGAAGATAAATCGATGTCTTCATCTAAATTATAGGTAGAGAATCCCTTCCAGCTTCTTCGAAAAGCCGAAGGATATTCTGAAGCACCTGATACGCTGATAGAGGACCTGGAAAGAGGCATTCCAAACAAAACAACATCCGGGTTCCCCCCCTCCCAATCCTCCATCGGCTGAATCCATTGATGGACCTTGCCTTTATCAGCCGGATCCTTTTTCCAGATCCAATCGCTGGCGACAAGATAATTCTTTTGCAGTGCAAGCTTAATGTCATTCATCACAAATCCCCCGTCCCTTGCCTTCAAACAACCTGAAGTCCATTTTTCCAGACAGACGCAACGTGATTAACCCCAAACGCATACTGAAGCATCTGATAATTGGGTACGTTCCACATGACGACATCCGCCTTTTTCCCCGCCTCAATACTTCCCGCATCTTCTTCCGCACCGATCGCAAATGCTGCATTGATGGTTGCCGCACAAAGCGCTTCAGCAGGTGTCATACGCATGGAGATACAAGCGAGGTTCATGACAAGCGGCATACTGGTGGTAGGAGATGAACCAGGATTGCAATCCGTCGAAATCGCAACAGCTACGCCTGCATCGATCATCTTTCTTGCATGGGCTGCTTCTTCCCGTAAATAAAGGGCAGTTGCAGGAAGCAGACAGGCAATCACTCCACTTTCAGCCATCGCCGCAATTCCTTCATCTGAAGCTTTCAATAAGTGCTCTGCTGAAATGGCTCCCACTCTTGCAGCCAGCTCCGCCCCACTGTAAGATTCTATTTCATCAGCATGAACCTTAGGGATCAAACCAAATGCTTTTCCCGCTTCTAAAATACGTTCGGACTGCTCCGGTGTGAAGACATTCTTTTCACAAAACACATCGTTAAATCGGGCCAGTTCCTCTTCTGCCACTCTTGGAATCATCGTGTCGATAAGATGATTTACATAATCATCTTCTCTTCCTTTATATTCTTTCGGAACGGCATGGGCCCCCATAAATGTCGGAATCAGATCAATCGGATGCGCTTCATTAAGCTTTTTCATCACCCGAAGCTGCTTGAGCTCCGTTTCCAGGTTTAAACCGTAGCCGCTCTTGCCTTCAACAGTTGTCACCCCATGACGCAGGAATGAGTCCAGCCTGGCAAAAGACTGCTCAAATAATTCATCTTCATCAGCTTCTCTTGTCATCCTGCTTGTAGCATGAATACCGCCGCCTGCATTCATAATTTCCATATAGTTGATCCCTTTAAGCCGCTTTTCAAACTCCTGTTCCCGCGTCCCGCCGTATACAACGTGAGTGTGAGGATCAACAAGCCCCGGTGTCACCAGCTTTCCATAAGCATCTACAATTTCCGCTTCATGCGCCCGGTTTGCGAAGTGCTGCTCAAGCTGCTCTGTTGAACCTGCCCGTACAACGACACCGTGCTCGATCCACAAGCTGCCATCTTCAATTACCCCCAAATCGCTCATCTCTTCATGCTTCCTGGGCCCTTTTGCAGATGACGCCATCGTGACGAGCTGTGCTGCATACTTTATCCAAATTGGCTTTCCCATTATCCATCCTCCTTTCCGCTAAAATCCTGTTTTATTCTGTATCGAGCATTGGAATTGCAATGCCCTTTTCTCTGGCTGTTTTTTCTGCCAGATCGTAGCCGGCATCTGCATGGCGGACGATCCCCATGCCCGGATCGGTCGTCAGTACGCGCTCGAGCCTTGCCCCGGCTTCATCCGTACCATCAGCAACAATCACCATCCCTGCGTGTATGGAATAGCCCATGCCAACACCTCCGCCATGATGAACGGAGACCCACGTAGCGCCACCGACTGCGTTTATCATGGCATTTAAAATCGGCCAGTCTGCAACAGCATCCGATCCGTCTTTCATGGCTTCCGTCTCACGGTTAGGCGAGGCCACCGATCCGCTGTCCAAATGGTCCCGTCCTATCACAATCGGGGCTTTCAATTCCCCGCTTTTCACCATGTCATTTATGATTTTTCCAAAACGCGCACGTTCCCCATAGCCCAGCCAGCAAATACGGGACGGCAGCCCCTGAAACTGAATTTTTTCTCTGGCCATTCGGATCCAATTGCATAGATGGGTATTGCCTGCAAACTCACGAAGTATAACTTCATCCGTTTTATAGATATCTTCAGGGTCACCCGATAGCGCAACCCAACGGAATGGTCCTTTTCCTTCACAAAATTGCGGCCGTATATACGCAGGGACGAATCCCGGAAAATCAAAGGCATCTTCAATCCCCTCATCCAGTGCCACCTGGCGAATATTATTGCCGTAATCAAATGTCACAGCACCTTTTTTCTGCAACTCAAGCATCGCCTGCACATGCGTGGCCATGGATTGTTTGGCCCGAGTGATCAGCTGATCTGAATCCTCTTTTCTCATCTTTTTTCCTTCTTCAAGAGTGAGTCCCAGCGGCAAATACCCGTTAAGCGGGTCGTGTGCGGAGGTCTGGTCCGTTAAGACATCCGGGATAAAATGTACCTCAATCATTTTTGGAAGAATGTCAGCAGCATTCCCTATCAAACCGATCGACAGGGGTTTCTTTTCCTCTTTTGACTTTTGCGCAAGCTCAATGGCTTCTGTCAGCGAGGTGGTTTTAACATCTAAATAACCCGTTTCAATCCTTCGGTCAACGCGGGATTCATCAACATCCACAGCAATACAGACGCCTCCGCACATCGTTACAGAAAGCGGCTGGGCCCCTCCCATTCCGCCAAGACCAGCGGTAACAGTGATTGTCCCTTCCAGCGACCCATTAAAATGCTGCCTGCCCACCTCGGCAAATGTTTCATAGGTTCCCTGCACGATTCCCTGGGAACCAATATAAATCCAGCTGCCAGCTGTCATCTGTCCGTACATCATCAGCCCTTTTTGATCGAGTTCATGAAAGGTACGCCAATTTGCAAACGCCGGGACCAAATTTGAATTTGCGATTAAAACCCGCGGCGCATCGGCATGGGATTTAAAGACCGCAACAGGCTTTCCAGATTGAACCAGCAAGGTCTCATCGTTTTCCAGTTTTTTTAACGACTGGACAATCGCATGATAGGAAGGCCAGTTTCGCGCAGCTTTTCCAATCCCTCCGTACACCACCAGATCCTCCGGACGTTCCGCCACATCAGGATCCAGGTTATTCATTAACATCCGGAGAGCCGCCTCCTGCTGCCACCCTTTTGTTTCAAGTTGAGTTCCATGTTTCGCTTTAACTGTAACAGACCCTTTTGTATGCGCTTTCATTTTACTCCTCCTTATTTGCTATAATTCTATCTTATTCCAAAGTATATATTAAAAAAAGCAAAATCATTAAATTAATAAAAAGTAATTTTTATCCTTTAGTTCATTAGTTATGGAGTTTGGTAGCATGGTAAAGGAAATATCACATAAAATAAATTATATTTTAATTATTTTACATATATTTGATATATATTATAAAAGTTATCTTGTTAATTACTTAACACCGCAAAAGTAATATGACCAATTAGAAGAGTGATTAAACGCTTGGGTTAATAGAGAATGATAGGAAATATACACATATAAAAAACATCAAACAATAACTTTTAATAAGTCATTATTTGATGTTTTTATTTTAAATATTATTTTAATTAATTTCAATATTAAGGGATAATATATCTTTATTTTATTTCCTTAAGACTCTCTAAATAGCTGCCTTCCACTACGCCTTTTTCTGTAATAATAGCCGTAATTAAGTGATTAGGCGTTACATCAAAAGCAGGATTATACACCTTGACGTTTTCAGGAGCAATTCTGGTTCCGGCAATATGCGTAACCTCTTCGCTTGAACGTTCTTCAATGGTGATTCCGTTTCCGTCCTGCACCGTCAGATCAATTGTTGATAATGGCGCAGCCACATAAAATGGGATATTTAATGCCTTAGCAAGAAGCGCCAAGCCCAATGTACCTATTTTATTGGCTGTATCACCATTTGCGGCGATTCGGTCAGCACCAACGATCACTGCGTCAATTTTTTTATTCTTCATCACATGCGCTGCCATATTATCAGTAATCAGCGTCACATCTACACCAGCCTGCTGAAGCTCCCATGCAGTCAGCCGGGAACCCTGGAGAACAGGTCTTGTTTCAGTCGCAAAAACAGAAAGATTTGCACCCTTTTCCTTCGCCACATAAAACGCCCCAAGTGCTGTGCCGTATTTTGAGGTAGCGATTCCTCCAGTATTGCAATGCGTCAATATTGTTGGATTATCCGGGAACAAAGAAAAACCATTTTCACCTATTGCCCTGCATGTTCTCTCATCTTCTTCCTGAATCAGAACCGCTTCTTTAACAAGGGTTTCTTTGATTCCCCCGACATCCTCTACATATTTTACGCTGTTTACAAGCCGCTCAAGCGCCCAGTAAAGATTAACGGCTGTCGGTCTGGAAGACACAAGATAGTCAAACTGTTTTGTTAATTCATGTCGAAATTCCGTTGCAGAATCATAGTTTGACTGCAGCCCCCAAAGAGCCAATCCGTAGGCAGCTGTTATGCCAATTGCCGGTGCACCGCGGACTTTTAAGCTGTGAATGCTGTCCCACACCTGTTCAATTGATGTAAGAAAGATAAATTCAATTTCATTTGGCAGCTTCTGCTGATTTAATAGTTTAATTGAATCGCCCTGCCAGGTCATTGGTTTGATAAAATCCTGTTTTATTGCCATTAATTTTGCTCCTTTATCCATTCGACTAATTCAGAAATAGAACTGAAACGGTTTTGATTGATAATGAGTGCTTCACCCAGTTTTAAGGCTGATTTTTGAACACGGAGACGCGCTTCTTCATTCTCAATTCCATCGACATCCTCCACATGGGCTAAGCCTATAATTCGGCGGATTACTTTGCATCCCGCAAAGCCTATTGCATCTGTCCGAATTTTTTGCAGTAGATAATCTGCATATTCTTCTGTTCTGGCTTGCTCATCCAGTCCATTTTCAGTAAGAAGCTTTCGATAGCCTGTTTCGAAAACATTCCATGTCTGCACAGCGGTTTGAAGTAGATACGTTTGCAACTCTTCTTTTTCGCGCTCATTTACCTGGCGTTCTTCCTGAGCAAGATAATTTAAAAAGAGATTAGCCAAAAATGCACCAACATCAAAGCCTGCCGGTCCAAAAAATGCAAATTCCGGATCGATCACCTTTGTTTCTTTTTCAGTAACAAAGATGCTGCCAGTATGCAGATCACCATGGAGAAGAGTTTCCCCTTCGGTTAAAAACTTTTTCTTAAGCTTGGCCACTTCAAATTTAAGCTGGCCATTTTGCCAGATTGCTTCCACTTCCTTCTGCAGAGCTTGAGGGTAGCTATTGGTTTCAGCTTTAAAATAAGGATCTGAGAAAACAAGCTTTTCTGTAATATCACATAAATCAGGGTTAATGAACTGTCTTGCCAACTTCTTTTTCTCCACTGGCCCAAGCGCCTCGTCTGATGCACTAAAGAGGGTCTCGGCCAAAAACCTCCCCACATGCTCTGCCAGGTACGGATATCTATTCCCTTCAATCAGGCCTTTACGAAGAATGGTAAATTCAGAAAGATCCTCCATTACAGTTAAAGCCAGCGATTCATCTGAAGCAAAAACCTGCGGCACCAGATCCGGCACTGTTTGGGCTGCATGCTGTAATGATGCTGCTTCAATTCTGGCGCGATCGAGCGACAGCGGCCAGCTTTCCCCCACCACTTTTGCGTAAGGCAGCGCCTGCTTTACCACCATTGACTTCCCATTCAATTCATCTTTTACAATAAATACATAATTTAAATTACCATCTCCGACTTCCTTGCATTGCGCCTTTTCTTTATTCGTCAGCAGTTCTTTTTCTACTAAATAATCCAGCACACTTTCTTCCGTAAGCTCTTTATAAACCAGCGTTTCAGTTAAAGCCATGGTAGTCGCCCTCTCTATTTGTAGTTGGTCATTCTTATTGCCAAACAGGTACTTGGCCCTTGATCCTGATCGATATCACCAGATCTGTGATCGATAATTGCAAAAAGTTGATCGATATATTGGGAAACTAGTCAGATAAATGAGTGATCCAGACCCATTTGACCGATAAACATGAAATGTTGATTGATATATTATAAAAAATGATCGATAAAACGGTGGAAATGATCGATATAATTAAAATGTTGTTCGATAAATCAGCCGCCCTGCGTCGACTCGTGCCGAAGCTGAACGAACGACTTCCGCTTTTACTTTATCCAGCTACAGGCGCTAGCCCCTCGAGGTCATAAGTCACGCTGCCCCAGTGGACAAAGAGCGTCCACTTGGCCACCGAACCTTATGCTTGTCGGGGCTGAACGAGCGCCTTCCGCTTTTACTTTATCCAGCTACAACTGGCAGCTCCTCGGATCGTAAGTCACGCTGGCATTTAGGCAAAGAGCGCCTAATTGCCACCGCGTCTTACGTCTGTCGGAGCTAAACGCCAGTTTCCGCTTTTAAATTAAAAAAGCCTCTTTCTAGTTAAGAAAGAGGCGGAAAGGACGGTATCCTACCTCTTATCTCTCAGACTGGTGTGTCTGTTGGATGTAGCACCGTGCCTTCAAGCATGCTTTGCTTGAGGCCGGTTGCCGGGCTTCACAGGGCCAATTCCCTCTGCCAACTCTCGATAAGAGTGTTCTATTCAATTGGGTTATTTTGTTTAATTTCAAATCATTAATTGCAAGTTTACGAAGTGTTACAGGTTTTGTCAATCCATTTTTTGAATAAATCATTTTTTCAGATAAGTTGTTGACATGCCCTAAGATATTTGCAATAATTCACTACATGATTTTAAATACACCCATTAACTAAATATCTTAATCTCTTATAAAGAGCAGGTGGAGGGGCGAGCCCGATGAAACCCGGCAACCTGTTTCAACATGCGTGTTGATTCAAGGTGCTAATTCTCACAGCAGCAGCTGAAGGATAAGAGGAAGAATCTATCATAATCAAAGTCCTCTTCCTCTATTCAGGAAGGGGACTTTTCATTTTCACAATCGGAAAGGCGGCTAATTATGACTGGTGTAACAGCAACGTATTTGGTTCATGATCAAAAAGGAGACCTTGAAAAAAAGGCTGAGTCCATCGCATTGGGTTTAACGGTAGGTTCGTGGACAAACCTTCCAGCAGTTGATCAGGATCAATTAAAAAAGCATAAGGGAGAAGTGGTTTCAGTCCAGGAAACAGAGGCCTCTCCGGCGGCCGGCCATTTTACGGATAAAAGAAAAGCAGGCCTGATTAAAATCTCGTATCCCGCTGCTAACTTCAGCGCTGATATTCCGGCGATTTTAACAACGATTATCGGAAAATTATCTCTAGATGGCGAAGTAAAGCTGATGGATATTGAACTCAGTGAATCACTGCAGCAGGCCTTCCCCGGTCCACAATTCGGCATTCCAGCTATCCGCAGGGAGCTTAACGTATATGACCGCCCGCTTTTAATGAGTATTTTTAAGGGTATTCTGGGCAGGGATTTAACTGAATTCACTAAACAGCTGCAGCTGCAGGCAGCAGGCGGCGTCGACCTGGTAAAGGACGATGAAATTCTGTTTGATAACCCGCTTACACCGTTTGAAGAACGCATCACTGCCGGTAAACAGGTGCTGCAGCAGGAATATGAACGCAGCGGCCACAAAACGCTTTACGCAGTTAATTTAACAGGGAGAACGTTTGACTTAAAAGAAAAAGCAAGAAAAGCGGTTTCTCTTGGAGCAAATGCGCTTTTATTTAATGTTTTTGCCTACGGGCTTGATACGCTGCAAAGTCTTGCTGAGGATCCGGAGATTCATGTTCCGATCATGGCTCACCCTGCTGTATCAGGTGCCCTGACAGCTTCACCTTTATATGGGATATCAAACCAGGTGTTGCTTGGCAAGCTTCTTCGCCTGGCGGGTGCTGATTTTGTTCTCTTCCCTTCTCCATACGGAAGTGTTGCGATGGAAAAATCAGAAACGCAGCTGATCGCAAAAGCACTGACAGCTGACAATGCGTTAAATAAGGCGTTTCCTGTTCCTTCTGCCGGCATTCACCCCGGCCTGACGCCTCAGCTTGTTGAGGACTTTGGCATTGATTCTATTATTAACGCAGGCGGCGGAATACATGGTCATCCTGAAGGGGCAGCTGCCGGTGCGAAAGCGTTCCGGGATGCAATTGACGGAGTGATCAGCGGGCAGAGCCTGGATGAAGCAGCTGCGAATTCATCTGAACTCGCGACTGCTTTAACGTTATGGGGGCGCGGCTGATGAATAAAAAAAGAATTATATTCTGTGATTTTGATGGCACAATTACCACCTCTGATAACATCATTGCCATCATGAAGGAGTTCGCTCCGCCCGAATGGGAAGAAATCAAGGATCAGATTCTTGCCCGGGAGGTCTCAATTCAAGAAGGAGTCGGAGCACTTTTTTCCACCCTTCCCTCTCACAGAAAAAATGATATTTTGCAATTTCTGCTGGAGCGGGCAGTCATCCGTGACGGCTTTGAAGAGTTTGTGGCTTACACAAGAAATGAAGACATTGAGCTTAAGATTGTAAGCGGAGGAATTGATTTCTTCGTCTACCCTCTTTTAAAACCATATGGATTGGAAGACCATATCTATTGCAACGGCAGTGATTTTTCAGGTGACAGAATACGTATCACCTGGCCGTATACCTGCGACGCGCAATGCACAAACGGCTGCGGGTGCTGCAAGCCAAGCATTCTTCGCACCTATTCTGATGACTATTTTAAAATAGTGATCGGTGATTCTGTTACGGACTTAGAAGCAGCTAAGGTAGCTGACCAGGTTTACGCATGTGACGACTATTTAATTAATCAATGTGAAGAACTGAATCTTTCCTATAAACGGTTTGAATCCTTCCATGAAATCATTGAACAGCTTGAACAACAAAAGGAGGTGGCTACTTGACAACCTTATCCACTGTATACACTGACCGCTGGAGAGAACTGGCGGATATTAAAGATGAACTGGCTGAACGGGACTGGTTCCCTGGAACAAGCGGAAATTTATCGATTAAGGTTCGGGAGGAACCACTGCAATTTCTTGTAACGGCGAGCGGGAAAGATAAACGCAAACGCACACAGGAGGATTTTATCCTAGTAGATGACAACAGCCTGCCTGTTCATGGAGGCAGTCTGCGTCCTTCAGCAGAAACTGTGCTGCATCAGCGTATTTATCAGCTAACTGATGCCGGATGCTCCCTGCATGTTCACACCGTGGCAAATAATGTGATCTCAGAGCTTTATAAAGAGCAAGGGTCTATCACATTTAAAGGGCTTGAGTTAATTAAGGCATTTAATATGTGGGAAGAAGATGCTGAAATCACTGTTCCAATCATTGAAAATAAAGCTGACCTGCCCGCCCTTGCTGAACTGCTTGCAGGTCAAATTAAAGAAAATATATATGGTGTTTTAATCCTCAATCATGGAATTACCGTGTGGGGACGAAATGGTTTTGAAGCGAAAAAACATCTGGAAGCTTTTGAGTTTTTATTCAACTACCATCTGAAGCTGTCCTCAGTGAAAAAAATATAGGAGGAATGCAGCATGGCGACGATCACGGTTCGAAATACGAGTGAAGTAATTGAAGGAGAAGAAAATGTTCTTCAATTCCTGCAGGATCAAGGTGTTCTTTATGAAAAATGGGACACATCCAAGCTGCCCGCAGAGCTGCAAAATGAAACGCATATAGGGGATGAAGGAAAAGAACAGGTTTTAACTGTTTTTGATGCAGAAATCCGCTCACTTGCCGAGCGCCGCGGCTACCATAACTGGGACGTAATCGCATTAAATGAAAACACGCCCGATCTTGATGCGCTGCTGAAGAAATTTGAGCAAGTGCATACGCATACAGAAGATGAAGTTCGCGCCATTACTGCAGGGTCCGGAATCTTTATCATTAAAAGTGAAGAAAAAGGCTACTTTGATGTCAACTTAGCGCCGGGAGATGTGATCTCAGTTCCTGTTAATGTCCCCCATTTCTTTACACTGACAGATGAGCGCCAGGTCGTAGCAGTCCGGTTGTTCATTGAAAAAGAAGGCTGGGTGGCTCATCCGTTTCACGATCCTGCCTTTGAAGATGCAAAATAAACTTTTGTTTACAATTGACATCAAACTTTAATAAAATTATTCCCAGTTGTTGGCATGACCTTCTGAAAAAAGGGTAAATACCTATAAAACAGGAGGGATATGTTATGACTGTAGAAGTGCAAGTGTATCCATTAGAAGATGACGGTTCAATCCCAAATAATCAGCAGCTTTCTGTACTGGTATATGAAGGGGCATTTAAGGACAACCCTGATGACATTGAAGCGACCTTTAACAAGAATAACTGGCGCAACAGCTGGGTTGGCGGCGTGCATGATTACCATCACTACCACAGCAATACGCACGAAGTTCTCGGTGTCCAGTCTGGCACTGCAATGATTCAGATCGGCGGCGAGGAAGGTAAAATGGTAGATGTTAATGCCGGGGATGTTCTCCTGCTGCCTGCCGGAACGGGCCATAAAAATATGAAATCCAGCGAAGATTTCCGTATCGTCGGAGCCTACCCTGACGGTGCCGAGTATAATATGCGTACAGGAGAACCGGGAGAACGGCCAAATGTGTTAGAAGAAATCTGGCATGTACCCATTCCCGATAACGACCCTGTCTACGGCTCTGAAGGTCCACTTTTAAATCATTGGAGTGTAGGAAGATAATTTACACAATCGTACCAATCAGCCTGGTGAGCCTAGAGCTCATCGGGTTTTTTGTTTTAATATGTAGGGTTTTTTAACTAACGATACCCGTTAGTTTGAGTGATAATCTTCACAATTTTTTCACCTTAACACAATCTAATCCCTTTATATGTAGGGGCAAATCAAAAAGACGCCTTCTTACTAAAGAAAAGCGACTTTTTCTTAAATAAAAAAAGCTGATATTAACTGGTATTATTCAATTAAGAATCCTCAAATGTTAGTAAGCAAGGAGTATAATCCTTCTTGTCCATTATAGTAGTGTATCCCGCTTCATGCCGGTGGGCTACGACTTTTTGGCGATCATTGGATGAGAAACTTGATTCATTAGTTATTCCTCGTCGGCAGAGGGGCCGTAGATGCCCGGCACCGGAATATCGAGAAGCCGCAAATAAACCCCGAGTTGCGCTCGGTGATGAACCATGTGGCTTAATCCGAAGGTGCGGAACGCGGTCGCCCGCGGCTCTCGGAGGATGATACGGTCGCCGTGGCGCAGAATCCATTCCTCGCCGAGCGCTTTCTCTTCGCATTCGGTGAGCAGCTTTTCCAACTTGCTGACGTTTATATCGAACTCCTCCAGCACGTCAGCGCGTTTTTCCAAAGGCTCCCGCCTCAGCGGCACGGTCGAAAGATCGAACTCCGGGTACTGCAAAATCGCGACTTGCCAGTTTAGCAGGTTGACCAGGTGCGTGGCCAGCCCGCCAAGTGTCATCGATTTCTCATGCGGTTTCCACAACATTTGTTCTTCGGGCAATCGTTCCAGAATGCGGCGCGTAGTAGACAGTTCATGCGATGCGTCGCCGACGATCAGTTTTTTGACCATAAATTCCATTCCTCCCTTATGGTAATAGCAATTAACTTATTCTTTTTTAATATTCTTTATCAGGATGAACTTTTCCTTTAAATATAATTATTCATCTAATGAGATCTTCAATTAAATGGCTCGATTGTTGAAAAAAAGCTCTTGACGATTGTTTAACTATCCTGCGCCGATAGTTTAAGACTTCTCTTCATTATTTTCGAACTGTGCACTTCCCAATTCCATTACTCTCTACCCGAGGTACAAAAAGTCCCCAATTATATTAGGAGATTTCCTTATCATCGTCGAAAACAATTTCTATTATCGCAAGTAGCAATGCAATAATAATTTCTGTTTTCAAGGAGAGTGTAATACTTCTCATAAACTCATCCACTGCGAACAGGACTAACCAGTTCGATGTGCCTTCAAAACTGATTCGGATAAAAAATACTTTTATTTTCCCTGTAATATTTCGAACAGACAGCTTGAAAATTGCTTTGGAAAACAATTCGACAATGATTCCTAAAATAAAGAAACTGACAACAAAAACAATCAATGACCAGATAGATTCATATTGAACGCCGAGCAGTTCAAAAACCCCTGCCAGTCCAAAGAAATAAAGCCCCAATACAAAGCCCACTACCAAAATAATGAGAAATGCTAATCCGGTAACTGTTGCCATCTTTTCTTTTATATTCATATTACGAAATGACTCATTGTTATTTTCTGGCATAGTTCTGTTTCTCCTCGTTAGATCTTTTACTTCTGAAACCCTAACTTATTTTACCAATAACTAATCTTTTTAGAAACATTACCATTCGACTACACTACGCTTGTTGAACTAACCTGCGCCGTTAGTTGAAGAAGAAATATACATTTAATGATATCATAAAATAGTAAAAATCCTTTCCTCAACTAGCAAAAAAAATTACAAATATACCCATTATAAAACCCGACGGAATTATCAATTTTGAAAGGGTAGTACCTATTACCATCTCAAAAAAGCATGGTTGAAGGATTATTCGTTTTTAGGTAAGATTTTTTAGAAATGGGAAATAAACATAGGAGGAAAAGATGAAGAAGTTATATTCACCACTGATATTCGTTTCCAGCTTTTTATTCGCAGGCTGTTCAGCAGATCCGGAGACACCGGAGGAAATTCTGGAAGCCTCTATTCGGGCCCTTGAGGACATTAATAGCTTTCAAGCTAAAATTCTAATTGACCAGGATATTATTTACATAGATGATAATTCGTCAAAACAAATCACAGAAATTAATGCAGATTCAGTTAATGACCCCGAAGGAATTCATGCCACCATGGTAACGAATTTAATTGATCTTGCTCCTGAAACCGTTCTTGAAATGTATACTGACGGGGAAACCACCTATTCAACCTCTAAAAGGTGGGAGGAGTGGTATATTAACCAGGATGGTGGCACTCAGCCTTCTTTAGATTCGTATAAGGAGCTGTTAGACCTTTCTGAACGAATGGAATGGCTGCTGTCCTATGCCGGAGAAATGGATGTAAAAGAAAAAGAGGATTCGCTCATTCTGTCCTTCACAGGATCGGGGGAAGAATTTGTTCCTTTCACGGAACTAATGCTGGATTTCTCCCAGCCCTATTTTAATCTGGCGGAATACTTGAATGATGTTTCCGTAAATGAGATTGTTTACTCGATCTCCTTTGATCAAAACACCTTGTTGCCTGTAGATTCCACAATTAACCTTGATATAGAAATGATTAATGGTTTTGATGAACGGGATATGCTATCAGATCAGACCATCGAAGAAACCTACACTAAAATGGATGAGATTGACCCGATTAAGATTCCTCAAGAGATTATTGATAATGCCAAGGAGGCTTTTTAATACCCGAGTTGCGAGTAACACAGCATTAAAATAGTTTTGTTATATATTACAGTCAACCGGAGGTGATCTTATTTTTAATACTCTAGAAGCTAATCTGCTATTTTTGTATATCTTAAGCTATCTATTTGTTGTAGTAAGAGTTGCTAAAAGTGGGTTAGAAGAAAAGAAAGTAGCATTCTGTTGAAGTTTGTAGGTTACTTCTTATTAGGTAGCATTACAATTTGGCTTTTGTATCTTCCAGTCCCAATTGGCTTGATCGCTTTTTTGTTGATCAGACCAAAAATGAATAAAAGTATTAAATTCTTTGTTACATTTAGTGGGTTTATCACCACCATTGTATTTAGTATTCTCTTTTGAAATCAAAAACTAGTTTGATAAATTATTTGCCTTTAGGACAACTAGGAGAGGATCGGGTGTTTCCTGCTAGTGTGAGTTCAGCCATTAAGTTGTTCTACGCTTGTCATCTTTTTAATCCACTGCTGACTACACGGTACCGCAGATGGGTTTCGCTCGCAAAGGCAGCTGTTTCTATCCGCTCCAACTTAATTTGCTGTCCGAGCCCCTCAAATAATGAAATGCCGTCACCCAGCAGCAGCGGTACTACGTGTAATTGGATTTCATCTACTAATCCAAGCTCTAGGCACTGCCGGGAGATGCTGCCTCCAAGAAGCGCTACACTCTTATCTCCGGCGGCGGCTTTGGCCGCTTCGACTGCATGCGTAATGTCATTAACGACAAAAGTATAGGTGATGCCGTCCCTTTCGATCGGTTCATGAGCCTCGTGAGTCATTTCGTATACCGGAATCTTCAACATACCTCCGTACGGTAATTCACCTTCCTCGATGGTCTGTGTCTTGTTAGCGCCGCCGACTATGGCTCCTAATTCTTCCATAACTTTACTAACGATCGCTTCATCTTCGTCCACAGACGAAAAGCCGAACATCCAATCAATGCCTCCGTCCGTATCGGCCATAAAGCCATCAAGTGTTATGGTCGCATGAATAATAACTTTTCCCATTTTACTACCTCCCTCATCCTTTAATTTTATTCGCAACAAAAAAACAGTAGTCTCAAACTTATTAATCATTAATTTACATATATTTATTTATTCCACTCCACACCAAAGAAACCCTGCTTATTGAACTAAACAGCGCTGGTACTTCAACAAGTCTTTATTTCGATAAAATGGTCAATCATTCCTTTAAAACATGGTTTACATTGAGGAGGAATTCCTCTTCTTCCCTATGAGTAAACTCTTTAATCTCTATTTCTAAGGTCGGCGTGGCTTTTAAGTAGAGAGCCTCGCAACTTTGAGTATTAATATTCAACCATTTGGTTGACTATAGAATGGTAGGGTCTATATAATTAATTACATGGTTGAACATAATAACGAAAACTTAGATTTAATATTTCATGCGCTTGCTGATGCTACGAGAAGAGAAATGATCCGCCTTCTTTCTGAGAAGGAAAAGACCGTTTCTGAAATGGCAAAACCTTTTGATATGTCTTTAGCTGCCGCTTCTAAACACATTAAAGTATTGGAAAAAGCAAGGTTAATCCAACGAACAGTAGAAGGGAGGACCCACACCTGTCGTATCAATGCCGAAACACTTGCTTTAGCTTCTCAATGGTTGAGCGTTTATGAGAAATTTTGGAGTAAGCGTTTTGATCTAATGGAAAGTGAGATATTGAAAGCGAAAAAGAAGGAACATTAACTAGTTGAAAGGGGTATCTTATGAACAATATTCGAACGACGACCTTAACAATGAAAAGAGAATTTGATGTAAAAGCTGAAAGAGTTTTTGACGCATGGCTAAATCCAGCAATGATGAAAAAGTGGTTATTTACACTTGAAGGGACAAATAAGGTCGCTCAGAATGATCCCCAAGTGGGTGGGACATGGGAGATCGTGGACCATAGAGAAGGAAAAGATTACAGAGCAGTAGGGGAATACCTTATAATAGACCCGCCAAATAAGTTGGTATTTACTTTTAAAATGCCTCAGTTTAGTGAGTTAGCAGATACAATTACTGTTGAGTTAAGAGACGTTGATACAGGCTGTGAAATGACATTTACACACCTTATACACGTTGATACTGAGGAAAACTGGACCAAAGCAGATATTGAAAAAGCTCTTGGAGAGCATCACGACCAAACTGAACATGGTTGGAACTTAATGTTTATGGGACTAAAAGAATTAGCAGAGACAGGAAAAGTTAGCTATAAAGGCTAAATTGATGGATCCATCGTCATTTAATAATCAAACAGCAGCTATTTGAATCATTAACTGAACAGCTGCTGTTTGTAATTTCCCAGGAACCAAAATTTCGGGATATATCACTGGAGAAACCAACTCCTTATGTAACTCCTATCCGCCAGGTGAACAAAAGTTTCTATATGTTTACAAGTTCCCTTTACAACTTGCTTATTCTAGAAATCTCACCAGCATTGTATCCTACCCACGACCCAAAAAGTGGGAAATAAAAGCTGGGAAACTGAAGTGTTATAGGGTTAAAACCGAAGAGGAGTATATATCCTGCTGCAAACCCCACACCTAAAACACTGGCGACGACCGTTTCTATAATTTTGTTCCGCTTCCAACGTTTCTCTCCCAAACGAATCTCTATCAAATTCCTGTATACGCTTGCTTGTCTTCGTACCAATCGTTCTTCCCGTTGTAAGTGTGTACACATTAATAGCTGCCAATATCCATACAAGTACAATTAATATCCCAATGATGAGGGTGTCGTATCCGTTATCAGCAAAATAAGCAATAATTTCCCAGTAATCAAACTGTACCCTGCAAATAAAATACCTGTTATTGATAAAATAATGTGTAAAATCTTTAACAATTAATTTTTCACCACCTTTTTCCTATTATCATAAAGTCCTAATTGCTTGTTAAATTATCCTTCCCCGTCAGTTCAATAAAAAAAGTGCCATAGCAGCTTGCGATCTTGGCATCAAAATATTACTTTATTTTTGAATAAAAACAGGTATCAGTCAGCTTGCTGCCATCTGCGGATAAATCATCTTGTCTTAAAGTGCCCTCGAATACAAACCCGAGTTTTTCTGGGATAGCACGACTTTTAAGATTTGTTGATTCACACCTTATTTCAATTCTTCTAAGGTTAATAGTATTTAACCCAAAGTTAGCTATTTTCTTTACTGCTTCTGTCATATATCCATTACCGCTAAATTTAGTGTTTACCCAGTATCCAATTTCACATTTAGGAATATCCCAGTCAATCCCCTGTAGACTTGTTGTCCCAATAAAGTCATAGTTATCTTTATCAAAAATAAGAAAACGAAAACTTTCTCTGCTTAAAAATTTTATATGAGCATTTCTTAAATTTATCTCTGTTTCTTCAACAGTAGGCATTTCTTGAGCAAATGGCAGCCACGCTTTTAATTCATAAAAGGAATCTCTAATTGCTTGATTTACAATTTTCCCGTCTCCTGTTTGATGCGGGGCTCGGAGTATTAATCGTTCTGTTTCTAATTGTGTGGGTACATTTAACTTTAAAGGATTCATTTTATTTCCCCCGCTCCGTTTGACTTTCCGAATACCAACAGAGTGCTTTTTGTTCCATTTCACTAACAAACTTCTTTTTTGCTGGACTGTATTCCCTTGTAGTTTTGTAACGGTTAGCTAAGTCTTCTTTGAAGCGACTGTACTTATCTACTTCTTCAGGATGAGACCTCAGGTAATCTCGAAAAATTAAATGCCGTTCAATTTCAGGGTTATCAAATTGATAAAAATGAATATGATGAGTTCTACTGTCCCCGCCTTTTCTAAATAATCTTCTACCTGTAATACCCCACTCTCCAGCTATGTCATATCCAAATGACTCCATTTGGTTATTGAAGACATCAACCTTCTCTATATTTTTAACAATACACATCATATCGATTACAGGCTTTGATTTCATTCCACGAACTGAAGTACTCCCAAAATGCTCACACTTTATTATTTCTTCGCAAAATATTGTCTGAAGGAACTCTACCTCCGTCTGAAACATTTGAGACCAGTCATCATTAAAATCTGTAAGCCGAATTTCCACTTTGTTGTATTTCACCTCTTTAATTTCTATAATGGAATTCTCAAAACCACCCGACATATTGAAGAATGAGTTGATAAATTGCTATGCAAAGTCCTATAATACTTGCTTTCAATTTAGATGGATGGTTCCTTTTGCTGCGAACCAGGTATAAAAAAATGATTGCTTACTCCACCTTACTAATATGAAGATAATAATGATTGCAATAATTGTGATGTAACGAGGGAAGGAAGATAGCAAAATTGTCCCCAAATCTAAATTCCATACTGTATAAACCTCCAATATTATGAGATTAGGTTCCCCTCTCTCATTACCTGTTAAAAATATTGTTTCTTAAATAATCCCGTCCCCTTCCTTTAAGTAAATGTTTCACATATTTAATAACCATAAGTTTCACCGTTATCCAGATTAAGAAGATGATTGTTTATCAACACCGCATCATTGCTTTCCCATTCTACATTAACGTCTTCAGTTCTTTTTTGTATATAGATTCTCTTTTTTATCCAGAGAGGACCGTTTAATTCGCCTCTTACACCAAATGTGCCCATAGCTCCCTGGTCCCAACGATAAAAATCAATTGTATATTTACCATCAGGAGAATTTATTGTTTTTAGGTATACGTTAGCCCCCGAAGAAAAATGCAGTCCAAATAATATTGCTAAGGAAAGAACAATAGATAACAAGGATGATAAAACCAGAGTTAACCAGCTTCTAACTTTTGTCCATCTATTCCTTTTATCTTTTAACCCTTTAATCCCTAAGATGAAGGCTATTACACTGAATCCAAGGAGGATGTAATTTGGAGGAGAAATTAACCAAGAGCCTTCCACATAAGAATAAAACGAGTAGAAAGTTAAGCCTATGCAAAATAATGTTAAATAAAATGACAATAAATTATATTTTGTTTCCATAATACTTCCCAATTAGTTTCATATCCTTTCATGTATTAACTATACCGCTCTTTAAGTTTAACATTAATTCCCTTTTTGTTGACCAACAAAAATCATCCCTTATTAAAAGAATGCTACCCGTTTGCTTAAGAACTATTCTTAAATCCATTCTAAATATCGTTCTTAATTCATTTATAAACAATGGACATTAAATGAACAAAAGAGCTCTCCCTTTATACCGCTCCTGCATTTAGGATAGAATATAAGCAGAAGGGGTGAACCAATTTTGAGAAAATTACTGCTTTTCGTCCTTTTAGTCGTTGCCGTGTTCATCTCAAAACCGCTTTGGGAGGAGAAAGTATCTCCATATGTGGATCTATCCATTATGGATACAATCTCTGACAGAGTTATGAGTGCTGTTGACACGCCGGCAGTGTCCGACGCGTTTGATTCATTTCAAGATACGATTACTTCCATGATTATTACGATAGATGATGCCATCCAGCAGACGCCAAGCATTGAATCACCAGAAGCATCAAGTCCTGTAGAAAAACCGGATTTATCAGTTCCAACTGAGCAGGTATTTTCTGTATATAATGTCCAGCTTGGCGATTCCAAAGAACAGGTAGAACAGGAATTAGGAGATCCTCAGCGGCAATCCGTCAACGAGTTCGACACCGAGTGGTTTGCTTATCACGAAAACTTTGGTAACTTTGTGATGGTGTCCTACAATGATGAGAATAAAGTGAACGGTCTTTTCACCAACCAGGACTTAATTTCGTCTTCGAACGGCTTAACAATTGAAAGTTCCAGAGAAGATGTTCAAGCCGCACTCGGTGATCCGCTCACATCCATTCGCAAAGGACTTCTGCGTTATCAGCTTCAGGACAATGGCGAATACGATATGTATCAATTAGATGATTCCTATGTCACAGTCTTTTACGACAAGCACGAAAATGATACTGTAACTGCCATCCAGATTGTTCATGAAAGTCTTGAGAATAACCGGGATAATATTTACACAAAACCTTCTGATGCATTAAAGGAAGGCTTTGAATATCAGCTGTTTGATCTGACAAACGCCGCCCGTGTTCATCATGGCTTACAGTATTTAACCTGGGATGAGCAGGTGCGGGAAACGGCTAGAAAGCACAGTGCCGATATGGCGGAGAACGCCTATTTCGACCACACCAATCTGGACGGACAATCTCCATTTGACCGAATGAAAGAAGATGGCGTCCGCTACAATGTCGCCGGTGAAAACCTGGCGTACGGTCAATTCAGCAGTGTCTATGCACATGAAGGGCTGATGAACTCAATCGGCCACCGGGAAAACATCCTGAAGCCTGAATTTGGCTTCCTCGGAGTTGGCGTCGCCTTCAATGAGGATGCTCAGCCCTATTTTACGGAAAACTTCTTCAATAATTAATCTCAGAAAACCACTCACCCTTTGCATGGGGAGTGGTTTTTAGTTTATTTGGGGAGGCTTCCCCCCATAATTAGCTGCTACCCAGTTACGTACCCACCTGAATAGTTGTGCAGCGAACCTCCCTGCGTTTTTATCGCCCATCATTTCCGTTTTATCAATCACTTTCAGGCTTTTATCGCAACACATCCCGGATATATCAATCAACTTTTCAACTTTATCTAACATTACAAAGGCAAATTGAATTATATCGATTACTTTTTCAAATATATCGATCATCTTCCCGGCTTTATCGATCAATCTTTTACTTTTATCATTCTATACGAAAATCACAACAGAGCCATCAGCTGCCAATACACACACTCGAATTGATTTTATGTAAAAGATAAGTTAAATTCCTAAAAATTTTATAGCCAATAATACCCCCAAAAAAGTATAATAAAGGAGTTTGATAGAATATTTTCAAGGGGGATAACATGAAAAAATCAATCGCTTTAGCCGCACTACTGACGCTCAGCATTCCATTTGGACAAGCTGCAGCTGCGGAAGGTCCATCGACGTATCGAGTTACTGGGGAAGATCGTTATGAAACATCAGCAAATCTGGCATATGAAGGATGGGAAAAGTCTAAAGTGGCAGTCATCGCTACTGGCCGTGATTTTCCTGATGCACTTAGCGCAACCCCGTTGGCATATAAGTATGATGCACCTTTGCTTTTAACCAATACAAATTCAGTGCCGGAAAGTTTACAATATGCCATTGAAGATCTTGGTGTAACTCAGGTCTACTTGATTGGCGGAACTGCAGTTATTTCAGCAGATGTGGAAAAGCAATTAAAGGCTTTGGGTGTGAAAAAAATCACACGAATCAGCGGAAGCGACCGTTATCAAACTTCCGTTAAAATCGCCGAAGCAGTAGGACCATCTGAGGGGATTTTTGTAGCTGCAGGACAAAGCTTTGCCGATGCTCTTTCGATTGCACCAATTGCAGCTCAGCTGGAAACACCAATTTTGTTAACGAAGAAAAATGACGTTCCAAAATCTGTGGCGTCCTATGTGAACACTCTTAAGCCAGAGGGAACGTTAGTAGTTGGAGGCGAGGGAGCCATTTCTAAATCAGTGGCATCAAAATTCCCTAACGTTGACAGAATCAGCGGAGTGGACAGATATGATACAAACAGCCAAATTGTTACTGAATTTGCTGAACTGGGGATTCTCGATATGGACCTCCCATTCATCGCTACCGGTCAAAACTTCCCGGATGCTCTATCTGCATCAGCAGTAGCAGCAGGCTTTTTAAACGGTGTTATTTTGACGCATCCTACTACTCCAAAAGCTACTACCAAAGCAACCATTAAGAAATACGCGAAGGACGCTGAAGAATATATTATTGTCGGCGGACAAAAAGCCCTGCCGGATAGCGCAATTAACAAACTGCTTTCTAAATAGCCTAAAGATCAGAAGAACAGACGTGATCCTCATGGCTGTTTTTCTTTTTTTATTTAACACCGGTTTCCCCAGACGCTTCCGCATTTAAAAAACGCCAGACTGTTATTTGTCCGACGTTTTTTATACAAAGCTAAAATTACATTAATTACCATAAATAATTAATCCAGCTATCTCTATACTATAATAATAATTCCAAAAAACTACATATCAATTCGTTGAATTGATTGAAAGCAGGCTTGGCTACTATGAATTTTAATATAACATTAGGATTTATTCTTCCCTGGATAACCGGTATTTTTTTGTACCGTCGAGTCCCCCTGTTGTTTTATACCATCGTTCCTTTTACCGCACTCATTGCCGTAGCATGTAATCAACTGGGTGTTCAGCATGGATTATGGCATCTGCATCCGCATACAACTGTCCCCATATACAATTCTTTATTAATTGACTTAGGGTATTACCCGATAACAGCAGCATGGTTTACTTATCTTCTTTATTTCACCACTTTTAAACGATGGCAGGCTTATTCTCTTTTTTTCTTATTGTTAAATGGATTCGAACTGCTGGCAATATTAGCAAACAAAGTAAGCTACCACGATAAGTGGAGTATCATCTACTCACTCGTCATCTATGGCATAGGTCTCTTCGCGATTGATTTCTATTATTTTAAAGTAAAAAAAGCAATATGGGCATTATCGGCCCCAAAATCCTGACAAAAAAACCAGCCAAAATTGGCCAGTCTTTTGTCCTGCTTTATTTAACCGACTTCCTGACAACCAGTTCCGTCGATAGCTTATAATACGGATTTACTTCTGTTCCTGACAGCTGCTGCAGAATTAAATGCATCGCCAGGGCGCCTGCTTCATACTTCGGCTGGCGAATGGTGGTGAGCGGCGGTGACATGAATTCGGATAATTGGATATCATCATAGCCTATAACCGATATATCCTTCGGAATTTTAATCTTGTTTTCCTTGAATACCTGCATTCCTCCAATGGCCATTTCGTCATTGGCAAAGAACACAGCATCCGGCAGGCTGCCTTGTGCAATCAGCATTTTGGTTGCTCTGTAGCCGCCTTCACGGGTAAAGTCCCCGTGCATGCGCCACTTGGAATGAATGGGAAGTTTATGCTCCTTTAAAGCCATCATGTATCCATTATAACGCATATCTGCGTCATGAGATTTTGGCGGTCCGCTGATAAAAGCAATTTCTTTCATCCCCTGCTGAATCAGATACTCCGTCGCGACATAACCGCCGTGAAAATTATCAACCTCCACCTGGACCACATGTTCGTTTTCTAAATGTCGGTCAAGGATGATGATTGGAAATCCCTTCCGCGCTGATTCAACGATATCCTCATCTGAAATATTATGGGCTAAAATAATTGCTCCATCCACCCGTTTCTCCCTTAGAAACTTTACCGCTGTGGATTGAGGGCCGCCCTGAGAGCTGCAGGCAATTAAGTCATAGCCGTTTGCCATCGAAACCTCCTGGACACCTGTTGTGAGCTCTGAATAATAGGGTCCTGCCAAATCACTTAAAATTAAAGCGATGGTATTTGTTTTGGTACGCTTCAGATCTGAAGCAAAGCCATTTTTTTGATAGTTTAGTTCTCTGGCTGCCTCCATCACTTTTTTGCGTGTGGCTTTGCTGATTTTTTCACTATCGTTTAATGCATAAGATACTGTTGAAATGGCAACCCCTGCGAGCTTGGCCACATCTTTAATTGTTGCCACAGCTTTTTCCTCCATTCATCCAACTGCTTCATTGTTAACTACTATTATCTAGATTATCATTCCAGTCTGGAAATGTCTTTTGTTCGGTGTTTATTTTAAGCCGGAAGTTGTAAATCCTTCCACGATGTATTTCTGAAAAAATGAAAAGATGATGATAATTGGGATGACCATGAAGGCAGCACCTGCCATTTGCAGTGCAAAGTTATTGGCATACTGGCCTTTTAACAGAGATAACCCTACCGAAAGCGTGTAAAGAGATTCATCATTGGCTATGATTAACGGCCATAAGAAGCTGTTCCAGGCTGCAATAAATGTCAGAATTCCCTGTACAGCGAAGATCGGCTTGGAAATAGGAATAATTAGACGGAAGAAAATATAAAACTCCCCTGCCCCGTCCAATCTCGCTGCTTCGATTAAATCTGTCGGAATCGTCGCCATAAACATTCTGAATAAGAAAATGCTAAACGCCGCTGCAAGACCTGGAAGCACGATACCGGCCATTGTATTGATTAAACCCATTTCGTTTAATAGCAGGTAAACTGGTATCATCGTTACCTGTCCTGGAATCATCATCGTAGCGAGAACCAGGTAAAATACTTTTTCTTTTCCTTTGAAATGGTATTTGGCAAAACCATAGCCAGCCATCGCGTTAAAAAATAATCCCACAAACGATAAAGCCACGATAATCAAGGTATTTCTTAAGTAGACTCCAAAATTTAAATTGGTAAATAAATCAATATAATTTTGAAAAGTTGGATTTTCCGCGATAAGAGTCGGCGGAATTTGAAGTATTTCATTTTCCGGTTTAAAAGAACTTGAAATCATCCATATGAACGGCAGTGAAACAATGATGCCGCCAATAATCAGCAGTATCGTTGCGATCCATCTTTCCGTATTGTTTTTTGATTTTCCAGAAGACATTGGTTTTCACCCCGATCCTGTTATTGTGCAGCCATCATTAATATTCTGCATCTGATTTTTTTAATTTAAATTGAAGCAAGGTCACAATAATAATGACGATGAAAAGAACGAATGAACCAGCGGCAGCATAACCAAATTCGCTGAACTGAAATCCTCTTTGATAGATAAACAGTGCCATCGACACAGTGCCGTCAAGCGGACCGCCCTGGGTCATAATGAACGGCTCTTCGAAGAATTGAAGCCATCCGATCAATGTTGTAACGGTCACGAAGAAAATCGCATAACGCAAAAGCGGCAATGTAATGAAAAAAAGAATCTGCCATCTTTTTGCTCCATCTATCTTCGCTGCCTCATAATACGAGTTTGGAATGCCCTGTAGCGCAGCTAAAAAGATAATCATATTAATGCCGATTCCCTTCCAGACTGCCAGGATAATAAGAGAAAGCTTGGCCATAACCGGTTCCTCAAGCCAAAGTACCTTGTCAATATCAGCCAGCGAAAGCACATAATTGAACAGCCCGTACTGCGTGTTATACAAAAAGCCCCACACGACGGCAACGGCAATAATATTCGTGATGGCCGGCATAAAATAGACTGCACGAAACACAGTGAATATTAAGGTTTTTCCATAATTTAAAAGCAGGGCAATGCTCAATGAAAAAATGATGACAAGCGGAACACCAATAACAACATAAAAAAAGGTGTTAAACAAAGCTTTGTGAAAAACCGTATCTGCAAGTAAAGTCGTATAGTTTTGAAGACCGATAAAACTGATATTGGACCAATCAGCCAGACCTTTCAGATCCATGTCTGTAAAACTGATGACAAACGCAATCATAATAGGAATTAAACTGAAAAGGATTAAGATGATCAACGCCGGAGCGATAAAAATAAACGGATGCCGATTACGCACCGTGCCTTTCAATAGTTGGTTCAGCATAATACTCCACCCATCTCACACAATCTTTCACACAGCTGGCGCTACAGACAAAAGCAGGCAGGCTTTGTGCTCCTTACCTGCTTTTATCAATAACCGCATGAAAAGAATGCTGTTGTTAGTATAATTATTCGATCAAGCTGTCTGCTTTTTCGTTGAATTTTTCCAGCTCTTCATCTAAATCAGCACCGCCGATATTAATTCTTTCGATTGTTGCAAGCAATTCCTGGGCAATTTTCTCCCATTCTTTAATTGGTGGAGCTCCTTTGGTATTTTCCAGCTGCTCGCCAAAAACTGAATACATTTCATCATCTGCAAGCTTCGGATCTTCCCATGCTTCGAGGCGCGATGGCAACGTATTTGATTTTTCCATCCACTCAAGCTGCGTATCCACTTCGTTCATATAAGAAATAAAGTCCAGTGCTTCATCGACTTTTTCAGAGTTATGGAAGACTGAAAAGTTTGCTCCTCCAATGCTTGACACATTGCTTTCCTGAGCAGGCATTGGGGCAACTGCCCATTTGCCTTCAAGATCAGGCGCCTGATCATTCAGGATGTTAATCATCCAAGGTCCGCTAAAGAACATTGGTTTCTGGCCGTCTTTAAAGGCTTGTACAATATCGATTCCTTCAGAGGTTGTGCTTATGCCTTCTTTAAAGTAGCTTGTGTAATATTCAAGCGCTCCCTTAAATTCAGGGGAAGTGAAGTTTGGATTTTCTGCGTCAAATTCGAAACCATTCTGCCATGCAAAGATGAATGGGGTAATTTGATCGTTCAAATCAATATCAAGTCCGTATACGTCCTCTCCGGATTCAGAAAGCTTTGAAGCAGCATCCTTCAGCTCATCCCAGTTGGCTGGCGGCTCTGAATAACCCACTTCCTCTAATAAATCTGTGCGGTAATACATCGTACGTGTTTCTACGTACCATGGAATCCCGACAATTTGATCATCATATTTCATAGAAGTTTGAGCACCATCAAAGTAATTTTCAGGATCAAACTCAGGATATTCTTCGATATGCTCTGATAAATCCAGTAAAGCACCCGCATCAGCGAATTCAGCAACCCAGGTTGTTCCCAGTTGAAGAACATCAGGTCCATTGCCGGATGCAACAGCTGTCAGCAGCTTGTCATATGCAGATTCCCAAGGGATCGCCTGAACTTTTACATTAACGTCAGGATGAGCTTCTTCATACCCTGCTGTCATTTCATTTAACAGCTTGCCTTCCTCCCCCATTGCCCACACGGTAAGGGTATTATCATCACTGCCTCCGCTTTCGCCGCCTCCGCAGCCTGCCAAAACACCTGATAATGCAACAGCTAAAATCGATGGATAAACGATGCTTTTCTTCTTCATACGATCTCTCTCCTTTGTATAGATTTTCTTTTTCTTCTATGATTTCTGTCAGCCTTGATCAGCAAATGTGCTGAGTAGTTTTTAAAACTTTCGAATAAACTTATTGAAACGTTTCGATAAATTGATTATAATCAAAGGTGAATACGCTTTCAATACTTTTCTTCATATTTCTTTTATTTTCTTTTTTAAAACATTTTTATTTCACAGAATAAAAGTAATATCTTTTTACATCTTAATGTAAAGAAACTGATATATTAGCGCTTTTATACGCAGGTTACTATAGTCTCTGCAATTCATGACGATAGTAAACAACTTATTTTTGATTGTATATTCTGGGGAATAATTTTTTTACATATAAATTGAAACGTTTCACTAAATTAGTTAATGGAGGGTATCTAATGACTGCATCTTCGTATCAACATCTGCTCGCTGACATGACATTGCAAGAAAAGATTTCTCAGCTTGTACAACTGGCCGGACCATTCTTTAAGGGCTCCACCGAGACCGGACATATTACCGGACCCATGGCTGAAATGCCGATTACAGAAAACCATATTATAAATGCCGGTTCTGTATTAGGAGTCTCAGGAGCTGCTGAGGTCAGATCCATTCAAAAAAAACATCTTGAACAAAATCGCCTGGGTATTCCTCTTCTATTTATGGCCGACATCATACATGGATACAAAACCATCTTTCCTGTTCCCCTAGCAATCGGGTGCAGTTGGGATTTGAAGCTTGCTAAACGCAGTGCTGAAATAGCAGCCAGGGAATCCAGTGTTTCAGGCGTTCATGTAACTTTTGCACCGATGGTCGACCTTGTACGTGATCCTCGCTGGGGACGTGTGATGGAGTCTACCGGTGAAGATTCATATTTGAACAGCGCTTTTGGCAGGGCATTTGTTGAGGGTTTTCAAGGAAATGATCTAACAAATAACCTGGAATCTGTGGCTGCCTGTGTGAAACATTTTGCAGCTTATGGCGCTGCTGAAGGCGGAAGAGATTACAACACCGTGGATATGTCAGAAAGAGAGCTTAGAGAAAGCTATTTGCCTGCTTATAAGGCAGCTCTGGATGCTGGGTGCGAAATGGTCATGACTGCTTTTAATACTGTGGATGGCATTCCTGCGACAGGCAATAAAGAATTAATGCGGGACTTGCTGCGGGAAGAATGGGGATTTGACGGTGTTCTAATTTCTGATTGGGGAGCGGTGAAGGAACTGATTCCACACGGTGTAGCGGAAAATGAAAAAGAAGCAGCGCTAAAAGCACTGACAGCAGGTGTAGATATTGAAATGATGACAGAATGCTATGTTCAGCAC
This sequence comes from Jeotgalibacillus sp. S-D1, assembly GCF_004358665.1. Taxonomy (GTDB): domain Bacteria; phylum Bacillota; class Bacilli; order Bacillales; family Jeotgalibacillaceae; genus Jeotgalibacillus. Next base: position 39,190 of record NZ_SMZR01000003.1, read on the forward strand.
CTGGAATCACTCGTAGCGGAAGGCCTTCTTAAGATAGAACTGATTGATGAGGCAGTTCTGAGAATTCTTGCACTGAAAGAGAAGCTGGGTCTTTTTGAAAACCCATTCAGAGGTGCAGATATTGAGCTTGAAAAAGAGATTGTCGGGCATGCAGATCACCGCCAGGCAGCAAAAGAACTTGCAGCCAAATCAACGGTACTGCTTAAAAATAATAAACAGACATTGCCGCTGGACAAACAGGCAAAGGTTGCTTTAATTGGCCCCTTTGCAGAGAGCAATGATCTATTAGGACCCTGGTCCGCTTTAGGAGCAAGAGAAGAGGCAGTCACTTTACGGCAAGCCTTTGAACAGATACGGCCAGTTAATACATTTACTGTTGCTGAAGGCAGCAGCATTGACCAGGTGTCAAAAGAACAAATCGCTCAGGCTTTAGCCGCTGCAGCAGATGCGGATGTAGTCGTGATGGCGCTCGGGGAAAGCAGCAATATGAGTGGTGAGGCCTGCAGCAGAACAAACATCCAGCTCCCCGCTCCGCAAATTGAATTGCTTCAGGCTGTCGCCGCTCTCAAAAAGCCTGTCGTAACGATTTTATTTAATGGACGTCCGCTGGATATAACGAATGTCGTATCGCACAGTGATGCTGTATTAGAAGCCTGGTTTCCCGGCAGTGAAGGTGGAAATGCTTTAGTCGATCTTCTTTTTGGAGAAATCAATCCGTCTGGGAAATTGTCCATGTCCTTCCCTTCTAATGTCGGCCAGGTGCCGGTTTACTACAACCACTTTAACACCGGGCGTCCAAAAGGGGCTCCAGACGCACAGGTACACTATGTATCTCAATATCTTGATGCGCCAAATAAACCATTGTTCCCGTTTGGATTTGGCTTGAGCTACACCCATTTCAACTATGAAGAGTTAAAGCTTTCTTCTGTTGAACTTTCACCTGGATCATCTATCCAAGCCACGATCACAGTAACAAATTCAGGCGATGTCAGCGGAGAAGAAATTGTCCAGCTGTATATCAGGGATATTGCCGGCGAAATTGTTCGGCCAATGAAGGAGTTAAAGGATTTTGCACGCCTGGCGCTCGCTCCCGGCGAATCAAAAGAAATCAGCTTCTCCATTACAGAAGAACAGCTCCGATATCATCATAAAGATCTGTCATTTAAAAGTGATCCCGGAGCATTTGAACTATTTATCGGCAGCAGCAGTGAACATACCTTTTCTCAATCATTTATTCTACTAAAGGAAGGCGGACAATCGAAATGATCGTTAATACGACAACCACTCCACAACTTAAAGCCGGAAATACAGCAATTCAATTTTTATCCACAGGAGATGTGTACAACTTCTCCTCCAACAATATTATGATTAATCAGCTGTTTGGCAACACCATCGACGGCTCATTAAATAATATTTATTTGCGTGTATATGACCAGGAGACTATTCAGTTTTATCCCCTGCTCGGCTCAGCATCACAAAGCTCTTTTTATCAGTCTCAAAGCAAGGTTAAATGGACGGGTTCAGCAGCTGGCATCCCTTATGAAGTTGTTTTCCATTTGGCATCGGAAAGCACCTGGTTCTGGGAAATAAACCTTGAAGGAAACAATCACAAGGTTGACCTGGTATATGGACAGGATGTCGGACTCGCTGACAAAAATGCTCTCCGTTCAAACGAAGCATACACTGCCCAGTATATAGATCATGCTGTATTTGAAAGTAAAAACGGACACGTCTTATGCTCAAGGCAAAATCAGCCTCAGGGTGATCGCTATCCTTATTTACAGCAGGGCGCTTTAGGAAAAATCACCGGCTTTAGCACAGATGGTTTTCAATTTTACGGGCTAAGCTACAAGGAAACCAATCTCCCGGAAGCACTGACAAAAGACAGGCTCGCAAATGAAGTTTATCAATATGAATTTGCTTATACCGCCCTTCAAAGTGAACAAATCGAATTAAATGGCAAAGCATCATTTGTGTTCTATGGCTACACGGCAGAAAATCATGCTGAAGCAGTTAGAAAACCATTCTCAGAAATCGGCGATCTTGAGGAAGAATGGAATAAAACAATCCGTCAGACCGAAAAATTCGAGCTGGTTGCTCCACAAAAGGTGCAGCATCTTTCCAATGCGCCTGTTCTTTCATCGCCAGCCCTTACGCTGGATCAAATTAACACCATGTATCCTGACCGAATTCTGGAAGAATGGGAGGAAGACACCCTTCTCTCATTTTTTACTCCGTCATTTGAACATATTGTTTTAAAAGAAAAAGAGCTTCAGGTGGAACGCTCCCACGGCCATATTTTAATGAGCGGAGGAAATCACCGCCTCAGCGCGCAGCCGGTTATGACCTCTACTTCTTATATGCCAGGCGTTTTCAATGCACAGCTTGTGCTCGGAAACACATCCATGAATAAGTTGATGTCAAATGTACGAAATCCTTTAAACATCTTTAAAACGTCCGGACAGCGAATCTATGTCAAAATGGACGGTCAATATCATTTACTGACGATGCCTGCTGTTTATGAAATAGGCTTTAACTATGCACGCTGGATCTATCAGCTTCCGCACGATACGCTGACGATCACAAGCTTTACAGCAGCCGATAAAAAATCGGTAACGCTGACTGTTTCTTCTTTGAACAAGAAAACGTATGATTTTATCGTGACAAATCAGCTGACCATGAATAATCATGAATACGATGCACCGTTCAAATTGGACGTGCATAGGGATCAATTTAATGTCTACGCGGGGTCTGGTTCTGATAATGCCAATGTACATCCTGATTTAGCCTACCGTTATACGATTAATAAGCCCATGAATGTGATCGATCATCAGCAGGACTCTATGGTGTCCATTGAAATAGATGCTGCAGATGAATGGACCCTCACGATGGAAGGTTCGTTAACAGGTGAATTCAATGAGGTTCAGGCATTAGACTTTGAAAAGGAAAAGACAGTCTATAAATCCTACTACAAGGATATGATGAACGGATTTTCATTGTCCCACAAGGATCAGGACATAGAGAAAGTAAATGCCATCGCGTGGTGGTACACGCATAATATGCTTGTGCATTATTCTGTGCCGCATGGTCTCGAACAATATGGCGGTGCCGCCTGGGGAACACGGGACGTTTGCCAGGGACCTGCAGAATACTTCCTTGCCACCAATCAATACGAACGTGTAAGAGAAATTATAAAAACCGTGTATTCTCATCAATATCAGGACAAAGGTGATTGGCCTCAGTGGTTCATGTTTGATGAGTATCAGCATATTCAGCATGATCACAGCCATGGGGATGTAATCGTGTGGCCGCTTAAGGTAGTAGCTGATTACTTATCTGCTACAGGTGACTATTCGATTTTGGAAATGCCTGTCCCTTATACAAACCGGCATGATTTTTCATTCACAGAAGCTGCAATTCCGCTTATGGATCACCTGAAGAAACAGATTCAAACGATCAAAGATAACTTTCTTCATGACACGCACCTTTCTTCATATGGAGATGGCGATTGGGATGATACGCTTCAGCCGGCCAACCAGCAGCTGAGAGAATACATGGTCAGCAGCTGGACTGTCGCCCTGACCTTCCAAACGATTCGCACATTGGCGGAAAGCCTTGAAAACGTTGATAAAACAGAAGCTGATCAATTGATGGAACTTGCTTCCGGCATTGAGTCTGACTTTAAAAAATATATGCTGAACACAGACGTTATCCCTGGGTTTTTGTATTTTGAAGATCCTGAGAACCCTGAAAACATGGTGCATCCAAGTGATCAAAAAACAGGTATCCAGTATCGTTTGCTGCCAATGACCCGCAGCATGATCAGCGAACTGTTAACACCCGAGGAAGCTGAAAGATACGAGGGATTGATCAGAGAAAAATTTTACTGTCCTGATGGAGTGCGCCTGATGAACCGCCCTGCTAATTACGACGGCGGCGTTACCAGACACTTTAAGCGTGCTGAACAGGCTTCAAACTTTGGAAGAGAGATCGGTCTTCAATATGTACATGCCCATATTCGTTTTGTCGAAGCCATGGCTAAGCTCGGACGAACTGAGGAAGTATGGAAAGGTCTTGAAACAATTAATCCAATCGGCATTACTTCAGTCGTGCCTAATGCAGAAAAACGCCAAAGCAATGCGTATTTCAGCAGTTCAGACGGCAAATTCAACAACAGATATGAAGCGCAGGACAATTTTGAAAAGCTACGCACCGGAGAAGTACCTGTTAAAGGCGGCTGGCGCATTTATTCAAGCGGACCGGGAATTTATATGAATCAGTTAATTTCAAATGCGCTCGGAATTCGTCACCAGGCACATTCATTGATCATAGATCCAGTCCTCCCTCCTTCAATGGATGGTCTGGAATTTTCGTTTAACCTTTACGGAAAACCATTGACGCTGCGTTATCATCTTTCAAAAGGAGAGCAGAACGTTACGGTTAATGATAAAGAAATCACTTTTGACTCACCAAAAAACAGATACCGTGAAAGCGGAGTAATTCTATCCAGAGCTACTGTAGAATCCATGTTAAATAGAGAAAGTAATATTATTGAAGTTTGGAGCTAATCTTTCTTGCGCCGCCCATTTTGTTATTGGGCGGCTTTTTTATGCTTATTTTTACAAATGTTTACTAGAAATAATTCCCCTCCTCCCCACATACATATCAACAAAAGGGGGCGGCTCTAATGACATTATGGTTAGTAACGACGCTGGGTTTTTTGATGTTTTTAGGTATGGCTGGTGGGACATTTATCTATTTTTTCCGTTACGCAATGGAACCAAAGGATTCGATTAGGGTGGACCCGTTGATAAGGGACAGTGATTTTTCATCTGATGCAGATGGCAATGCCCCTCAGCAGCTGGACATTTGACTCATTTTCCATTATTTTCATCGTCTTATAGAACCATTTTTTTCAATATCTGTTGACGATTTCTTTATTTTCTTTATAATTCAGTCTAATTCAATAATAAAACTCTTTTATCAAGAGCTGGTGGAGGGACAAGCCCTATGAAACCCGGCAACCGGTTGACCTGTGTCAATACGGTGCTAATTCTTGCAGCTACGTGCTGAGGGATAAGAGAGAGAAACGGTTATATTGATTAACACGCCTCTTTCTTATGAGAAAGAGGCTTTTTTTATTGACTGAATATATTATTTAACAAAAACTTGACAGGAGGAAAAAAATGATTAAAAACACGATTGCTGCAACCGCCGTAAGTATAAGTTTACTCTTCAGCATCGCTCCACAGCATTCCCTTGCCGATACGATTACTTCGACTGAAAGAAAGCACAGTCTATTCAACTCGGAAAAATATGATTACATAACGTATGACTCATTGAAAGACCAGCTCGAAGGCTTTGAAAAAGAAAGTAAGCGGGTGGACCTTGACATCACCGGACAGTCCTCTACCGGAAAAGATTTATACACAATTACAATTGGAGAGCCTAAGTCTGAACAAAGCGAAAAGAAATACAAATTCCTGCGTAAGTTAATGAATCATAACCCTAAAAAAGCACAGGCCTACTTAAAAGCAAACCCTGATATAAAAGCGCCAATTCTTATCCACGCATCGATCCACGGGACAGAATTTGTAGGAACAGATGCAGCCATTCGTTTGATCGAACGGTTCGGGTTTGAAAATGACAAAGAAACAAAAGAAATTCTTAAAAACTTTACACTGGTAATCAATGTGAATGCCAATCCTGACGGACGGATCGATGCAACAAGATTTAATGCGGAGGGCATCGATTTAAACCGTGATTTTATTACTCAATCACAGCCTGAAACGCAGGCAGCGGTAAAGCAGATTGCGGAGCTTAATCCCCTTGTGCTGCTTGATCTTCATGGTTATGTAAAACAGAGGGGCGAAGCCAACCACCCGGGTCTCATTCTTCCCGGCACCCCACCTCATAATCCAAACTATGAATATGATCTTTTATATAAATGGATGAACGAACAAGCAGAAGCAATGGAAACACAACTAGTCAGTGAAAAGGAAAACTATGAAACAGAGCTTTACACAACTATGAAAGGCACTCACATTCCTTTAAGAGATTCACCATCAGGCTGGGATGTTTATCCCCCTATTTATACCCCTGCCTACGCCATGCTCCATGGAGGATACGGCTACACCCTGGAAGCTCCAACGAATGATCTGGATGGGGTAAAATGGCAGGTCGACGCAGTTACCGGTGCATTGAAATATGCTCTTGATAATAAGCAGGGTATGATGCGTGACCAGATAAAGATATTTGAACGCGGTGTCAGCGGAGAGCATCCTAATAATGAAGACAGTTTCTATCCTGAAAGCTATATCATCCCTGAAGATAAAAAAGATCCAACTGCTGTTAATCAAGTAATCAATCATCTGATCAAAAATGATATTAAAGTGGAAAGAGCAGTAAGCCCATTTACAGCAGACGGCGAACGTTATGAAAAAGGCGCCTATATTATTGATCTACACCAGGCAAAAGCAGGACTGGCTAATGCATTTCTTTGGGACGGTGAAGATATTACCGATGACATTGATGCCATGTATGATATTTCCGCTTGGAACCTTCCAGAGTTATGGGGATTTGAAGCAATTGAAGCCTACACTGATGTTAAGGTAAAGACATCCGAAGTACGAAAAGTAAAAGAACAAGGAAAGCTGGTTGGCAAAGGTCCTTACCAGATCCCCAATGCTTCTGTTAATGCGGTGAACCTGGTGAATAAGCTGCTCAATGAAGATGTAACTGTCAAAAAAGATAATGATGGTCATTTTTATGCAGAGGGTAAACAAAACAAGCTTCAGCAAGCAGTGAAGGAATCCGGATTGACCTTGATTACAAAAAAAGCACCAAAACATTCGGATCAGCTGCAAGCTTTAAAAATCGCCATTGTGAAGGATGGCGGCATGGGTAAAGTTCAATCCCACGCAGGAACAAAGCTTTCCCTGGAGCGGCTTGGCTTTTCTGTAACTGAAGTTCATCCCAGGGAAGTAGCAAATGAAGGACTGGAGGATTTCGATACATTAATTTACAGCGGAACTGCAAATCTAGTATCCTCTAATTTAAGTGAAGCAAACAAAGAATTTGGTCTTGAAAATTCAGAAGAAGTAAACAAATTCAATGAAAACATAAGAAGGTTTGTTGATAACAATGGCGGCTTTATTGCTGTAGGATCAGGCGGTTCACAAGTAGCAAAATCAGCCGGCCTGACAGAAGTACAAGTTAATCGCGCCTCCTCAAGCAGCAATGGAATTGTAAAGGTGGATTACCTTAACTCCCCCCTCACCTCCGGCTATAAAAAGGAGGATATCGGATTCGTTTATGGTCCTGTATGGTACTCGAACACAGACAACACAGATGTTGCCGCCACCTTCTCCAGCAAAGAGGACTTCTTCTTGGCAGGTCACTGGAAGGGCAGTGAAACCGCCAGGGACAAAGCGGTAATTGTTAAAGAAAAGGATCAGCCCGTTACCTTGATTGGAATCGAAGCCGGATTTAGAAACCATACTGATTATTTGTTCCGTTTATTATCCAACTCAATATTTGAAATAAATCAATAAAAAATAGGAGTCTTCAAGCCTGGAATCTGGCTTTGAAGGCTCCCCTTTTTATTTAGCTGCCAAAACATATTTTGCGAGGACGGTATGGACATCATATATATTTAGCGATTTATTAAACATTTTACTTAATGGTTCACCCGCCCCTGAAATCCATATTTTCAGCTCTGCGTCCAGATCGAAGGTGCCGGCTGTTTCAATGGAAAAATGCGTAATGCTTGAGTATGGAATGGAATGATACTCGACTTTCTTCCCTGATACCCCCTGCTTATCAATTAAAATAAGACGCTTATTCGTAAAGAGAAAAAGATCCCTGATAATCTTGTATGACTTTTCAAATTGTTCACCCTGAATCAGCAGTTTGCCATATTCTTTTTGAGCATCTTCATTTTTTACTTCTGATGCATTGCCCATTAACCCGTCAAACAGTCCCATCACTAACTCCTCCTTTTTTATCCTCTATTGTGTTAATACCAACTTAATGTGTTCATTAATCCTCTTCTTAATTAGCACCTTACTAACAATCTGAATTTTCTATTTTTTAATGATACAATTAAACCATCAAATGAAAGGAAGGATGTCCTTAATGCGAAGTGCAGAACAGTTCTACCCTTCCCTGCTGAACTGGGCCGGGGAATGCGATTGGATCCGTGTTGTTTTACAAACAAGTTCACGAACCAACCCTCATGCCTTCAGGGATCGTTTTACTGATTACGATATTGAGTTGTATGTAAACAATCTGGAATGGTTTTTGCAGGATAATTGGCTTTCCCATTTTGGAACACTGATTGCAGCAGCACCGTTAAAACCTGCGATCGATCAGCTGCACATAACCCGCCTGGTGCTGTTTGATGATGGAACAAAAATGGATTTTCAGATTTATCAACTTGATCTTCTGGAAAAAGTCAGTCAGCTGCCACCTGAATACGATAACGGCTATGAGGTGCTGCTTGATAAAGATAAGCTTACACCGCTTTTTAAGCCCCCTTCTTTTCAGGCCTATCATGTTAAGCCCCCAACGAAAGATCAATACGCCGAACTTGTTAACAGCTTCTGGTGGGATACATCCTATGTGGCAAAAAGCTTATGGCGCGATGAGCTCTTTTTTTCCAAATATATGCTGGACAGCATTATTCGCATCAATTATTTGCAGCCGATGATTGAATGGCATATAGGTGTTCAACACAGCTGGGGCGTTAACCCCAATAAACATGGCCGCTGGTTTAAACGCTATGTTCAGCCTGCACTTTGGACCCGCATTGAACAGACGTATGCAGGAAGTTCGGTAGAAGATAACTGGAATGCACTATTCAATACCATGAATCTGTTCAGTGAACTGGCAATTGAAGTCGGCGCTTACTTAAGCTATCCCTATGATAAAGAAATGGAAGAAAGACTGACCGCGTATTGCAAAAATATTTATACGCTCCCATAGAGCAAGTATTGTTCCAAACTTCCATTTTTCCCTAAATACCTCTCTTCTTTCACCATCTTTAAATCGTTTTTGTTCAACATCATTCATCACTTTACCAGCTAATAAGACAAAATATAGCAAACAATGAATCTTTAAAATATTTACACAACTCAGGTTATGTCTTATCATTAAAACAAAGGTTTGAAAGCGATTACATTGCGCTTTCTGGTCTGCCTTAATAAAAAACAATGTAACTACTACTAATGGGGGAGGTATACGAATTGAATGCTATTGCGATAGCGGTTATAGGCATTTTTATTTTTATTTTAGGTTACCGGTTTTATTCAAAATTTGTGGCAGAAAAGATCTTTCGCCTGGATCCGAATTATGTCACACCTGCACATCGATATAAGGATGGCGTAGACTTTGTTCCAACGAATAAGTTTGTGTTATGGGGGCATCATTTCACCTCCGTTGCAGGGGCAGCGCCTATTTTAGGACCTGCCATTGCCGTCTACTGGGGCTGGCTGCCCGCTGTTTTGTGGGTTGTATTAGGAACGGTATTTGCAGCCGGTGTCCATGATTTTGGCACTCTCGTTGTATCTGTCCGAAACAAGGGACAATCAATTGGCACACTTGCTCATAAGCTTGTAGGCCAGCGGGCAAAAATATTATTTTTATTCATTATCTTAATTCTGGTGCTGATGGTAAATGCCGTTTTTGCATGGGTAATTGCAAACCTGTTTATTACCTTTCCATCAAGCGTCCTTCCAGTCTTTATTCAGATTCCGCTTGCGATTTGGATTGGACATGCTGTTTATAAAAAGAATGCAAAAATGCTGGTTCCCTCTCTGATTGCTCTTGCCGTCATGTATTTTGTGGCTGTTATTGCTGCGCGTGTTGATTTTCTTCAAATTGACTTGGTCCGCTATATGGGCGGGGAAGCCGGAGCGGGGATTTTTGGTCTCGGTGCCGTGTCCAGCGCGTTTTTCATTTGGATTGTTATCTTAATGATCTATGTTTACATCGCGTCCACACTTCCTGTATGGCAGCTGTTGCAGCCGCGTGACTTTATTAACTCTCATCAATTGGTTGTTGGATTGGCTATTTTGTATTTAGGACTGATTTTTACGAACCCTCAAATTACAGCACCAATTACCAACCCAAATGCTGATGATGTATCCTGGTTCCCTCTTCTGTTTATTACCATCGCCTGCGGGGCAATTTCAGGGTTTCACGGACTGGTCTCCTCCGGTACATCCTCCAAGCAGCTTAATAAAGAAACAGATGCCCGCTTTGTAGGCTACCTGGGAGCGGTAGGGGAAGGCATTTTAGCACTTGTTTCGATAATCGCCGTTATTACGCTATTCCCGACAAAGGAAGATTTCCTTGCAACCTACAGCAGTTTTCAAGCAGCAAGTGCAGGAGGTCTGGGCTCCTTTGTACAAGGTGCCAGCCAGCTTGCAACAGGCTTAGGCATTCCTGCTGAAATCGCTGCTACAATTGTTTCAATCATCGTCGTAAGCTTTGCTGCTACCACTCTTGACACTTCTGTTCGACTGATGCGTTACATCATTGCTGAACTCGGTTCAGAATACAAGGTGCCAGCTCTGACAAAAACGCATGTTGCTACAACGATTGCCGTTGTTTCAAGTGCAGCACTTGTGCTGATTCCTGAAGGTCCTCAAGGCTTCGGTTCAGGCGGCTACCTGCTATGGCCGTTATTCGGCACATCAAATCAGCTGCTCGCAGGAATCAGTTTACTATTGATTTCTGTTTGGCTGAAGCGCTTGGGCAGAAACTATATGATTACATTAATTCCAATGCTATTCCTGCTGTTTATGACGCTCTGGGCTATGGTTCAGCAGGTCTTGTTTACATGGGCATGGTGGGGAACGCAGTCAAACTCCCTCCTCTTTATTTTCGGGGCCATTATTATGGGATTTGCCATCTGGATTGTTATCACTGCCCTTACTGCTCTTGGAAGCAACAGCCAGCCAACAATTGACGATAACGATTTGTAATGTAAGATGCACAAAAAGGGGTCATGCAGGTTGTGATCCCTTTCCTGCATTTTAAGAAATGAGGTGGACTGATAATGCTGGACAAGGTTAAACAGCTGATCGCCTTTTATGAAGAAGTGTTAAGCATGCCCCACAGGCAGGAAATCGCCCGTGAGCTGCGAAACGAGGATGATTTATTTTTATTGCTTCTTTATTCAGAGATGATTGGCATTCCAAACCCTGTGTACTACTACACACTTGAACTCTATCCTTATATGATCGAAAAATTTCACGACTGGCATCTGCGCATGGGCATGGAGAAATCTCCGATGACAGGTATTCGCTGTTGTTAGGACAAGCTCGTTTTTAAAAAGGAGAATTCGCATGGAAGTATTGAAGAAAAGCATTATATTTGTAGGCGGCAAGGGCGGCGTGGGAAAATCAACGACTGCTGCAGCAATCGCCTGGAAGTCTGCTCAGCAGGGATTTCGCACCCTGTTGATTTCAACGGACCCCGCCCATAACGTCGGTGATATTTTTGATGAAAAAATTGGCGGGAAAAATAAAGAGATCGCTAAAAATTTATATGCGCTTGAAATTGATCCTGAAATCGAAACGGCTAACTATATAAAAGGGGTTAAGGAAAACATTAAAGGCGTGGTGCACTCAGGAATGATGGAGGAGGTTCACCGGCAGCTTGATACCGCTAAAGCCTCCCCTGGTGCTGACGAAGCTGCACTGTTTGATAAGCTGATCTCCATTATATTGGAAGAAAGGATGCACTTTGACAAACTAGTCTTTGATACGGCGCCAACCGGCCATACGATTCGTTTGTTAACCCTGCCTGAGCTTATGGGGGTATGGATTGAAGGGCTGCTTGAAAAAAGAAAAAAAACCAACGAAAACTACGCAGCGCTGTTAAACGACGGGGAGCCTGTTGAGGATCCAATCTATGAAGTGCTGCGGACACGGCAGGAACGGTTCTCTAAAGCACGGGAACTGTTATTAAATGAAAAGGAAACAGGATTTATTTTCGTCCTCAATCCGGAGAGGCTGCCGATATTAGAAACACAAAAAGCGATTGAACTCCTGCAAAGGTACGATTTGCATGTAAAAACACTGATCATCAATAAAGTCTTGCCTGAAGAGGCTGACGGCACCTTTATGCTTGAGCGCAAAAAACATGAAAGGCAATATACTGAATTAATTAAGGACACATTCAAAAAGCAGCAATTAATCTATGTGCCCCTCTTTTCTCAGGACATTGTCAGCAAAAACCATTTAGAATGGTTCAGTGAGCATTTCAGCTGAGGTAGCACATGATATTTGCAAACAAAAGAAAGGAAGATGACGTTTTTCATCGTCATCTTCCTCTTTTCATTGCAAAACTTTTATTAAAAACGCAGGTTCATTGTAGCGGAAGGCGGGGACTCCGGGACGATTAGCGGGAATGCTGAGACCCCACAGGCAAAGCCGAGGAGGCTCAGCGACCGCCGTCCGGAAAGCCTCCGCCTGGAGCGGAAATGAACCGGCCGCTTTATAGAGTTACTTTCAAATTATTCTAAAGTCTACTCTTCATCAAGCAGCCCATTGTCAACAAGCCACTCATAGGCAACGACAGATACGCTTTCCCCTTCAATATCCACGCGGTAATTTAATTCCCGCATGATGGAACTATCCAGGTTCTCCGCTAATACAGCTGTAATGTCTTCAATTTCAGGATATTCTTCAAATACCTCCTGGTTTATTGAAATGGCTGCACGGTACGGCGGGAAAAACTGTTCATTATCCTCGAGTATAACCAGATCATAGTTTTTGATTGTGGCGTCTGTTTCAAAGGCCACAGAAACATCCACCTGTTCATTATCCAATGCTCTCTGGGTCAGCCCAATATCCATTTGATTGATTTGTGCGGTTCCAAATTCAAAGCCGTAGGTTTCTTCCACGCCCGGCAGTCCGTCTGCACGATTAGCAAACTCGGCGTCAGAAGCCATGGTCAGCTCGCCCGGATTTTCATTTATATATTCGGCTAAATCACTGATTGATTCAATTCCAAGCTCCTGAGCCTGTTCACTTCTCATAGCAAGTGCATAGGTGTTATTTACCTGGGACATATTCATCCAATGAATATCATCTGCACGGTCAATGTCTTTAACCTTGTCAAAAGCCTGCTGCGGATCGGCAATCGGCTCTTCCCCCATGTAGGTGATAAGCGCGGTACCTGTATACTCCCACATCAGGTCGACCTGCCCGTTTTCCAGGGCAGTTCTCACAACACTGCTTCCAAGATTATTCATTTGCTTGACTTTAAATCCTTCTTCTTCCAGTAAAAAGCCTGTCATCTCTGATAATAGATACTGCTCAGTAAAATTTTTGCCTCCTACCGTCACCTCTTTCCCTGCTATTCCCGAACAGGCAGAAAGGGTAACCATAGCGATCACAAGGATCATTAATGTAAGTGATTTTCTCACAAATCTGCTGCCTCCAATCCCAATTGCTATGCTTTTGCTACACGTCTTGAGCCTTTTGGCACAAGTACATATTCTAATTTACGAAGTAAATAATCAGCCAAAATAGCCATCAGGGTGACAGGGATTGCACCTGATATTAAGAAGCCGTTGTCAAATAGCTGAATGCCGGTAAAAATCCAGACACCCAATCCGCCGCCTCCCACTACATAAGCAAGCGCGGCAGTACCAATATTCAGTACGACTGCTGTACGGATACCCGCAAGGATGGAGTAGGCAGCATTCGGCAATTCTATTCGGAACAAAATCTGATGCGGCTTCATGCCCATTCCTTTAGCTGCGTCGATCAGGTTTTTGTCGATTGTATCAAGCCCAGCTACTGTATTCCTGAAAATCGGCAGAATGGAATAGATAAACAGGGCAAAAACTGCTGTTTGAAACCCGATTCCAAGCACACTGATCATCAGGGCAAGTACGGCAAGACTGGGAATGGTCTGCCCAAAATTAACAATATTCGTGACAAGCCATTCTGCTTTTCTGAACTTTGGTCTGGTAATTAAGATACCTGCCGGAACGGCGATAAGTATGGCAAATATTGATGACACCAGTACAAGCTCAAGATGCTGTCTTAAAAGAACAAAAAAAGTACCTGTCTCACTGAAAATATACGAAAAATACTGATTTTTAATGGCCCAGATAAAAAATAGCAGGACCATTCCATAGATAAAAAACCGAAAGCTATTTCCGATTAACTTTTTGGTATTCACCGGATCACCCTTCCTGGGATACGGACAACTTCCCTTTTATTTCAAAATGTAAATATTTCTGAACAAGATCAATGGTAATGGATCCAATTCGTTCACCCTGGTCATCTGTTACGATCACCTGGTCTGCCTCCTGATTTAACAGCATGGAAATTGTATTGCGCAGGTCCTGATTTACATTGATCGTTTTCGTATCTTCGATCGCATCATCAATATGCGCAAGTCCGATGACTTCCTGCAGGTTTTTCACCGTATGCAAACTCAAGCTTTTTATGGCACGGTCCTTACCGAAAAATTGGGATACAAATTCATTTTTAGGATGCGTCAGCATTTCTGAAGGAGTATCGTATTGCATAATTTCTCCATCACGCAAAAGAACGATTTTATCACCCATTTTGATTGCCTCATCAATATCATGGCTTACAAAAAGAATGGTTTTTTTCACTTCACGCTGAATCTGCAAAAACTCATCTTGTATTTTTTCACGAATAATTGGATCAAGTGCTCCAAAAGGCTCATCCATTAACATTACAGGCGGATCAGCTGCCAGTGCCCGGACCACACCGATACGCTGCTGCTGGCCTCCTGACAATTCGTGGGGAAATCGTTTGCGGTATATCTTCGGGTCAAGGCCGATTAATTTCATTAAATAATCAAACCGCTCCCGCTTTTCTTTTTTGGTCCAGCCCAGAAGGTCAGGAACAATCATGACATTTTCCTCAATGGTCATATTCGGAAAAAGACCATTACTTTGAATGACGTATCCGACTTTTCTTCTTAATTCAATGGCATTGAGATCCATGGAATCCTGCTCATTAATAACGATGTTTCCTTCAGAAATGGATTCAAGTCTGTTAACCATTCTTAAAAGAGTCGTTTTACCGCAGCCTGATGGTCCCAGCAGGACGACGATGTTTCCCTTTTCAACAGTAAAATTCAAGTCTTTAACTGCCGTTTTCTCTTCATTGTATCTTTTGGTTACATGATTAAACGTAATCATCTTTTCACCTCTCAACAGTTAATTAGCAATACCCTTTGTTGTAAATCGTTTTTGAATAAACAGCAATATAGCGTCTGCAATGATTGCCAATAAAGCAACCGCCAGCGATCCGCTAATAATCAGATAATTATCGCCTCTGCTGATCCCCTGTGTGATGAGGACGCCGAGTCCTCCGGCACCAATATAAGCAGCAATGACTCCTATTCCGATATTAAGAACAACCGCTGTTCGAACGCCTGCCATTATGACGGGCAAAGCATTGGGAATTTCTACTCTTAACAGGCGCTGAGACGTTTTCATGCCCATTCCAATTGCAGCATCTCTCATTTCCGGATTTACGTTTTTAATAGCCGTATACGTATTCCTGATAATTGGAAGTTGAGAGTACAGAACTAATGCCACAAAAGCTGGCAGAAAACCTATTCCCTGATTAATAATGGAAAAAATAGGTATCATTACACCAAAGAGCGCTATGCTCGGAATTGTAAGCGTAACAGAAGCAACTTGAAGAACGGTTCCTGCGAGGTATTCATTAGTGGTCAAGTAGATGCCAAGCGGCACACCAATTAATAAAGCAACGATAATAGCAAGAGTGACAAGTATGGCATGGTCCAGTGTCAGTTCTAAAATGCGGGGTGCATTAATCTCAAGAAATCGTAACCATTCTTCCAAAACAAATAACCTCCCTTCCTGTAAAAGAGAGCAAGTTAAAGCTCTCTGGGTTTATTATGGTCAGGTAAACAAGAAATAATTTATTTTCTCATTATGTTAACCATTATGACAATTGTATCATAGTTAACATAATTATTTAGGAATATACCCTGGTTTTCTTCAAATAGCTCGTTTTTTCGAGAAAATTCGACAGCAAATTTCGCTAAAAAGGGGATCTTTTTAAGATCCCCTTTTAGTGCAGCTTATTTGGTTTCAGGTTATTAAGAGAATAATTTAGGGATGCCATTAATTAACGTATAGCCGCCCATGTAAGACATCATTATAACAATGATGATACCAAAAACAGTCATCCAAATTGGATGCTTATAATCTCCCACGATTTTTGCTTTGTGGGCCCCAATCAGCATAACACCAAGTGAGATCGGAAGAATAAGTCCATTGACTGAACCAACCAGAATTAAAATGGTTACCGGCTGACCGACGATAACAAACACGGTTGTTGAAATAACAATAAAGCTGACGATCAGCCATTTCTCATACTTCTCAAAAATAGGGCTGAAGGTTTTGATAAAGGACACTGACGTATAAGCTGCCCCTACCACAGAAGTTACAGCGGCAGACCACATAACTACCCCAAAGATTTTATAGCCGATGTTTCCTGCTGCAAGTTGAAATACAGATGCAGGCGGATTACTTGGATCAATTTGAAGACCTTGTGCAACAATCCCGAAAGTAGCCAGGAAAAGGAAAATACGCATGATTGACGCAATACCAATGGCAGAGATTGAACTCTTTGTTACTTCTCCAAGGTTTTCTTTTCCTTTCAGCCCTGCATCAAGAAGGCGATGTCCTCCGGCGAATGTTATATATCCCCCTACTGTTCCCCCAACCAGGGTTACGATGGCAAGTATATCAATTGTTTCCGGAATAAATGTGCGCGTTATGGCCTCCCCTATCGGCGGCTGTGACTGAAACATAACAAAAATGGTTAAACCGATCATCAAAAATCCAAGGATTTGAGTAAAACGGTCCATCAGTTTTCCTGCTTCTTTAACAAGGAATATTCCAACTGCCACAATTCCGCTGAACAGCGCGCCCATTTCTGGAGAAACCCCAAACAGCACATTGGTTCCCAAACCGGCTCCGCCGATATTTCCAATATTAAACGCAAGTCCACCCATTACAATTAATACGGCAAGAAAGTATCCCAGTCCCGGTAAAACAAGATTGGCTATTTCCTGCGCCCTTTTTTCAGACACTGCAATAATGCGCCAGATATTCATCTGTGCACCGATATCAATAATAATGGAAATTAAAATAACAAATCCAAAGCTTGCGGCCAGTGTCTGGGTAAATGTAGTTGTCTGAGTTAAGAAACCTGGCCCAATCGCAGACGTAGCCATTAAAAACGCTGCACCCAGTAAAATACTGCGGTTTGATTCTTTCTTCATTGTCGTTGCCTCACTTTACTAAAAGATGGTTATTTCCCTATACTCACTAACTCAATGCCTTCTGCTTGAAGTGATTCATTAATCTGTCTGGCAAAAGTTAAAGCATGAGAACCATCACCATGGATACATACAGTATCTGCCTGAATCGTGATGTCCATTCCTGCTGTTGAGCAAACCTTTTGTTCCTTAATCATGCGGACGACCTGTGCAACCGCCAAGTGATCATCTTCTATTAAAGCGTTTTCTTCTGTTCGTGATGTAAGTTCACCTGTTGACTGATAAGTCCGGTCAGAAAATACTTCACTGGCTGTTTTCAGACCGATCTTGTTACCTGCTTTAATCAGTTCACCTCCTGATAAACCAAATAGAACAAGCTCGCTGTCCACATCATAAACTGCTTTTGCAATTGCGTGCGCCAGCAATGGATCGCGTGCTGCCATATTATATAAGGCGCCATGGGGTTTTACATGCTGAAGTTTTGCCCCTGACGCTTTTACAAAACCGTGCAGGGCTCCGATTTGGTAAACAACCAGATCATACGCCTCATTAGGAGAAACGGCGATGTTTCGTCTGCCAAAGCCCGCCACGTCATTAAATCCAGGGTGAGCACCAATGCCCACTCCTTTTTTCAAGGCAAGGTTGACCGTTTTTTTCATTGTCGATGGATCACCTGCATGAAAACCGCAGGCAATGTTTGCAGAGGTGACGTAGTTTAAAATTTCTTCATCGTTCCCCATCTTGTATGCCCCAAAACTCTCGCCCATATCACAATTCAGATCAACCCGCAGCATGATTATCTCCTCCACTCTCTATTTTCCGGTCAATGATCCATTTTAATTCACGAATATCCTGCTCTCTTTTAAGCAGAGAGCACTGAGCCTCTTCATGTGATATTTCCTTAAAATGAATCGTTTCTCCAGGTTTCTTTTGAACTAAAGCAGGCAGATCCACGGAACTTACTTGACCAATCTTCGGATAGCCGCCAATGGTCTGGCGGTCTGCCAGCAGGATGATAGCCTGGCCGTCAGCCGGTACTTGTATTGTGCCAAATGCTACAGCCTCTGAGAGCAAGTCCTCCGACACCGTGCGCTTCAATTCTGTTCCGTCAAGACGAAATCCCATTCGGTCAGATTGTGGTGAGACCTTAAATGGTTTTTCCCAGAAATCCTGCTGGCTGTCAGGAGCAAATTCATCATACTGCCTGCCCTTCATAACCCGGAGTGAAGAACCGTAGTAGATTTCATGAAGATAGACCTTTGAAATTGACCATCTGGATGTAAACGATTTTCCAACTTTTTTGGTTAAACTTAATATGATTTGTTTGGATTTTTGGGATAACGGATTGTTTTGGATGACATCTTCTTTATCTAATGTCCGGCCATTTAACCCTCCAATTTGTGCCCGAAGATAGGTGGATTTGCTATTCATCACAATCGGCAAATCCAGCCCGCCGCCAACCGCAATGACTGCTCTGCATCCCTTTTTACTAAACTTCATATGCAGGGTGGTGCCTTGTTTAACGAAAACAGGCCTCCATGTGGGACACGGTTCGCCATCAAGCTGCGCTGAGAAGTCAGCGCCGCAAATAGCGATCAGCCCATCTTTTTCAAATTCCAATGTTGGACCAGTGAGCGTAACTTCAATCACTGCCTCCCTCTCTTCATTGCCTACCAGGATATTAGCAATGCGGTATGCGAATGTATCCATTACCCCGCTGGCAATTACACCGTATTGCTGAAACCCGTTGCGCCCCTCATCTTGAATGGTCGAGAGAAGACCTGGTTCAATGACTCGAATCATTTTCTTCTCCCCTTTCTTTCTTTAAACTCTTCTTCTGTAATCGAGTAAAATGTTACTACATCTCCCGCCTGCAAAAGTGTAGGCTCTTCCTCGTTTTCAGGACGAAATAATTTTTCAGGCGTTTGCCCGATAATTTGCCAGCCTCCAGGTGTTTCGATGGGATAAACCCCCGTCTGTTTTCCGGCAATTCCCACTGACCCAGCGGATATTTTCATTCTCGGCTTAGCTTTCCTTGGAGTGGCAATTTTTTCATTCATCCCTCCTATGTATGGGAAGCCAGGTGCAAAACCCAGCATATACACAGTGTAGGTTGATTCGGTATGTAATTGGATCACTTCTTCTTTTGTTATTTTGTGATAATCAGCTACCTCCTCCAGGTCAGGTCCCGTTTCTCCTCCATAAAAGACCGGAATTCTGATTGTTCGGGAAGAAGCATCTGCTGCTGTTTCCATTCCCTTTAATATGCGGGTTATTTCATTGGAAACGTACTCGTACGGTGAAGAATGTCCTGCTAGTTTACGAATATCATAATGCACAGCAACTGAGGCAAATGCGGGTACAAGCTCAGTAAGCCAGTTTGGCTCCTCATTTTCAAGAACGCTTTTCACTTGCTGAACAGCGGCGTGAATGGAATGATTCACTTCTTGAGGGAATTCAATTAGTATAGCCTGGTCACCAAGCGGATGAAGTGAATGATCCATAAAATAACTCCTTTTTATACATTTTTCTGAATAATTATATGAAGCATTGTACCGTATTTCTGCGCTTTAAATCAACTTCTCAGATGATAACCGCAACTTTCCCACCGAATAAATGATAATTAAAAACAGTTAGTGAATTTATTGTAAATTAGAAACGATTTTATATGTTAAAATGTGGTTAAGTCTGGTTAAAAAACAGCCACCTCCAATATCAGAAAAGTGGCTGCTTAGTTAGTTGATACGATGTTCAGTTTTGATCGTTTTTTTTATTTTTCTTCCCCTGATCGCTTTAAAAATCAGAAAAACAATCAGACCCCCTGCTGTGTTCATAATTAAATCGTCCGTATTAAATCCCCGCGTACGGATTAATCCTGAATAAGACAGGATGAGCTGAAGCGTCTCGATCGTCAGGCTGGCTCCAAATAACAGAAACGCACCCTTCCAGCGTTTTACTTTAAAAAGAAAAGCCAGAAAAAATCCTCCGGGCATGAGCAGGAGAAAATTGTAAAAGGTAAGTCTCGCATTATTGTAGAAGGACCAGCTTTCATAATTTGTATAGGTGCTCCATTCTTTTACAAAGTAAAAGGGCTCAAGCTGAACCTGGATGAATGGATCCTCAGCAGGAGGAAACAAGATGGCTCCCAATGTTAATTGGGCAACGACCGAAACGTATAAAATAAAACAGTAATACAGGAGTCTTTTAACGAATCTTCGTTTCTTAACCATATCTCTTATCACAATACTAATAAATATAATAATTCCAATCAGCATGACAGGCACAGTGGTATGCTCCATTTTTTCACACTCTCAATCTCTGTAACAATAATTACTTTCATCTTATTCTATATTATTTTCACCGTATATAAAAAAAGATTTGCAAAATGGAAACTTTTTTCATTGATGGCAGTCTGTTTAAATAGGAAGGTTTTTAAAGGAGAGGGACACAAATGAGCCGCAGGATGGGAGATATCGTTTTATTCGTTTTTGGTATTATGACCTTGATTGTCTTAGTTTTTTTGATTGCAGTGTTTTTATTCAGGGGAAGCCTGATGGATCTTGTAATGGCACTGTTTTAGGGAAAATAACAGAAAAAAACCACAACAGGATTACTGCTGTGATTTTTTGACCTGTGTTATTGGGCTGTATATCCTCCGTCCAATGCTACTGCCTGTCCGGTCACTCCCTTTGCCTTATCGCTCGATAGAAACAACGCGTAGTCCGCTATTTCCTGCACATCGAGAAGCCGTTTTTGCGGGACCAGCGGATAAATGACTTCCTCCAGTACCTTCTCTAATGAAATATTGCGATTTTGGGCTAAATCACCGAGCTGATTTCGTACCAGCGGAGTATCGACATACCCGGGGCAAATAGCATTTACAGTGATGCCATGTTCTGCTCCTTCGAGTGCTGCAACTTTTGTTAATCCGATTACTCCGTGCTTCGCGCTGTTATAAGCTGCTTTCCCTGCAAAGCCCACCAGGCCATTTATGGATGCCATATTAATAATTCTTCCAGTCCCCTGGCGTTTCATGATTGGAAAAACGTACTTGGTTGCCATAAACGGTGCAATCAGCATAATTCTGGTCAGCAGTTCGAATTTTTCTGTCGGAAAGTCTTCAATTGCAGAAACATGCTGCATGCCGGCATTATTAATCAGCACGTCAAGCCTTCCATAGTGGCGGACTGTGTGGTCAATAGACCCTTGGAGCTCCTCTTCAGCTGTCACATCACATTTAAGACCTATGCAGTCATACCCTTGCTCTGCCAGCCTTTGCGCTGCCTCTTTTACAGCTTCTTCATTTATATCTGTCAGTACGATTTTTGCACCTTCTTTAGCAAAAACCATGCCAATCTCATAGCCGATTCCGCTTGCAGCACCTGTAATAAATACGACCTTATTTTCAACCATTATCGTTCCTCCCCTCAAGCTGCTCTGGTAATTCGCTCTTTTATATACCTAATCCCAGAGAAAACAGTGCGATAGCGATCGCCAGTCCAATGAGCGGCACAATCACTGTGACAATACCGACTGGACCATAAGCGGCCTTATGCGTTTCTCCACAGATGCCCCGAATTGTCGTCACGACATACCCGTTATGAGGAAGAGAATCAAGTGCACCTGAAGAAATAGCAACAGTCCGGTGAAGGGCTTCCGCATTTACTCCCATATCTAAATAATGCGGCGCAATGAGTGGCAAGGCGATGACCTGTCCACCTGATGAAGATCCTGTAATTCCCGCAATGACACTAACGGCAATGGCACCTCCAAGCAACGGGCTGCCCGGAATACTTGTCATGGCATCAACTGCCACGTTAAATGCGGGCACAGCCTTCGCTACACCTCCAAAACCGACCACTGCAGCTGTATTGCCGATTGCAATCAGCGCACCGATTGTTCCCTCTGACATTGCTTTACCGAAATTTAAAAAATATTTTCTGTTTAATAAATAAGTAGTAATAATACCGCCCAATAAAGCAATAATGAGTGCAGATGTCATTAGTTGGTCGTGGAAAACAAATGAGATGACCAGAACAACCAGTAAAGGGATTGCTCCCATAAAAGGTTTCGGAAGCTCACGGTCTGCCACTACAGGGTCACTTTCACGCGCTTCAAACCGTTCTCCCTTGCCTACTGCTTTATTAATCATTCGTTTCAGCCACCAATAGCCGAATACTGCCATAAATACAGCAACGATAAGACTCACTTCCCAGCCTGCATAAGGACTGGTTCCCAGATGTTCAATCGGAATCCAGTTTTGTATCTCAGGTGAGCCTGCTGAAGTCATGGTAAAGGTCACCGACCCGAATGCCAGAGCAGCAGGGATAAACCTTCTTGGCAAATCTGCTTGTTTAAACAAACTAAGCGCCATTGGATAAACAGAGAATGCAACTACAAATAAACTGACTCCCCCGTAGGTTAAAACCGCACAGGCAAGTACAATGGCAAGAACAGCCTTTTTTATGCCGAATTTTTGAACAAGCCATTTGGATACACTGTCCGCCGCTCCGCTGTCCTCCATAACCTTTCCAAAAATGGCTCCAAGTAAGAACATCGGAAACCATGAGGTGATGAAGCCTGAAAATCCAGTCATGTAATTTGTTAAGAAATTGGACTCCCCTTCAGCCACCAGTTGCGGGAACAGCGGCATCCCGCTTAAAAGAGCCACAAAAAGAGCACAAAGCGGACCCGCAACAAGTAAATTCATTCCTCTCATCGTTAATACAATAAGTAAAATCAGACCGCCTGCCAAACCAATCATACTCAACACACTTAACATACCTTTTCCCCCTCGTGTTGCATTATGTAATGATGGAAGGATCCATGCTGTTTAATACGCTTCAGCTTTTACTGCTTCACTGACCAGCAGTTTTGCGTCTGTCGACTTCAGCACTTCCTCCACCGTCCAGCCCTTTGCTGTTTCCAAAAGAACCAGCCCCTCAGGTGTAACTTCGATTACTGCCCGTTCTGTAATAATCCGGTCTACTACCCCTTTGCCGGTTAGCGGCAGGGTACAGGACTTTACGATCTTGGATGAGCCTTCCCTGTTGGCATGCTCCATAATGACCACCGTTTTCTTAGCGCCGTGAACAAGGTCCATAGCACCGCCCATCCCCTTTATCATTTTTCCCGGGATCATCCAATTGGCAAGATCCCCTTGCTCGTCTGCTTCCATCCCGCCTAAAATAGCAATATCAATATGACCGCCTCTTATCATGGCAAATGATTCGGCACTATCGAAATAGGAAGCCCCCTGAATCGCTGTAACCGTCTCTTTTCCGGCATTAATCAAATCAGGATCCAGTTCATCTTCTGTCGGGTAGGCACCAATGCCAAGCAGTCCATTTTCTGATTGCAGAACAACCTCTTTCCCATCAGATAAATGGTTTGCGATCAGAGTAGGCATTCCGATACCTAAATTCACATAGAAACCGCTTTCAATTTCCTGTTCAGCTCTTTTTGCTATTTTCTCTCTAACTTCATGCTTGTTTAATGTTATGGCCATCCATTTTCCCTCCTTTGTTCGTTAAGTACCTGTACTTAGCGTTATACGCTCAATTCGTTTTTCCTGCTTCCCCTGGATAAGAGCTTGGACGTAAATTCCCGGAGTATGAACATTTTCGGGATTGATGCCGCCGGTTTCCGTTATGTCCTCCACTTCTGCAATGGTCACTTTTCCGGCTGCAGCGATCATCGGGTTAAAATTTCTAGCCGTTTTGTTATAGACTAAATTTCCCGCCCGGTCAGCTTTTGCTGCCAGCACTAAACTGAAGTCAGCTATCAGTGCTTCCTCCAGCATATATTCCTTGCCGTTAAACGTTCGGATTTCACGGCCTTCAGCACGGGGTGTACCAACTCCGGCAGGGGTATAAAACGCGGGGATTCCCGCCCCTCCAGCCCGTATCTTTTCTGCAAGTGTTCCCTGCGGAGTGAGATCCACCTCTATTTCACCTGACAGCACCTGACGTTCAAATTCCTTGTTTTCTCCCACATAAGAACCAATCATCTTTTTAATCTGCTTATTTTTCAGCAGCAAGCCCAGCCCCCAGTCGTCCACACCACAGTTGTTGGAAATGACGGTGAGATTCTTAACCTTTGAACGGACCAGCGCCTGAATTAAATTTTCCGGTATGCCTACTAAACCGAAACCCCCGGCCATTATCACTGCACCATCCTGGATCCCGCTTACCGCTTCATCAAAAGAATTATAAATAGGTTTCAATACAGTCACTCCCTGCCTCAATAAGATTACTACTCTACCAATATTGTAATCGCTTACTAGAATGTCAAGCCTTTACCTCTTTAATTGTTAAAATATTATGACTTATTTTCTTTTAACAGTGTACCTTCTGTTTTCTGATAGGTAAAATGAATAATAACTATATTACTTATAACAAAAAGTTATAGGTTAGGAGGTTTTATCTTGGATATCAGACAGTTAGGCTATTTCATTGAGGTAGCCAGGCATAAAAGCTTCACAAAAGCCTCCCGGGCTTTACATGTCACTCAGCCAACACTCAGTAAAATGGTTAAAGGGCTGGAACAGGAACTCGACGTCGTGCTGATCGATCGCTCAGCACGGCAAATCACCCTGACAGATGCAGGAGAAATCGTTTTTATTCAAGCTCAAAAAGTTATTAATGGCTTAGATGATTTATCCGTTTCTTTATATGACTTAATGAATTTAAAAAAAGGCAAAATAAATATCGGTCTCCCTCCTGTCATAAGCACACTGTTTTTCCCTACCATTATTGCTGAATTTCAGGAGGCATTTCCTGAGGTGACCGTCATGCTTGTGGAGGATGGTGCAAAAAAAGTCGAACAAAAAGTACTGGATGGGGAAGTGGATTTGGGCTTTGTCTTACTTCCTGTAAATGAAGATAAATTTGATGTGATCCCTTTTGTTCAACAGGAAATTAAATTGCTGGTTCATGAATCCCACCCCCTTGCCGATCGTGAGGCGGTGGACTTAATCGAACTCAAGGACGACCCATTCCTTTTACTCAGCAAGGAGTTCACGCTGAACAGCCGGACGATTGAAGTTTGCATTAGCGAGGGCTTTACCCCGCAAGTGGCTTATGAAAGCTCCCAATGGGATTTTATAGTGGGCATGGTCGGGAAAAATCTCGGTGTTACATTGCTGCCAAAATTGATCTGTGACAGGGTAATGGATGCACCGGTAAAAATGATTTCTTTAACGAACCCTTTTCCATGGCACTTAGGCATGATCCTGGCAAAAAACAGATACGTGCCCTTTGCTACAAGGGAATTTATATCTCTTGTAAAATCCCTCCCTCAGGTGTAGTCATCTAAAATAGCTATTGTTCTGATAGGCAATCACACACACAGAAGAAAAAATTATAAATACACTATCCTATGCTAGGTATCCAGACTAGAGAGGAAGATAAACAATGAATGATGATTACTACGTAAATTATTATCCTTATTATGAGGGATATTCTTATCAGGACGACCGAATTTTCCCTCCTGGCGGCGGTGGTGGTTCTCCATTTCCTGGTGGAGGTGGCGGCGGTGGCTTCCCATTTCCAGGTGGCGGTGGCGGCTTCCCGTTTCCTGGGGGCGGTGGCAGCGGCGGCGGCTTCCCGTTTCCGGGTGGCGGTGGCGGCAATGGCGGCGGATCTCAATTTCCTGGAGGCGGTGGCGGGTCAGTTCAAAACATGAGTGCTCCAACAGGACCGCCGCCTTCCCAGATCCCTCCAAAACCCTTCCAGGCTCAAGGAGCGCAAGCTTTTTTTGTAGATCCAGACTTAATACGCCCCTGCTTATTTAGATTCACATATGTATGGCTGAACAATGGGGCTTCATTCTGGTTCTATCCAATTTTAACAGGGCGTAATTCTGTTGGCGGATTTTACTGGAACAGCAGACAATTCCGCTGGTCTTACATTGCATTAGATACGAGAAGCATAGACGTCGTCAGCTGTTAAATCAAAAGCAGTCATCCACCTTTCATGCGGATGACTGCTTTTTCTTTTTGGTGCTCAAATATTCAACGAAGGCTATAATGGAAGTTTTGAGCGATGCATATGTCCCTACCGCTGCGGCTCCATAAAAAAAACCCATAAATACCCCAGCTGCAAGATTCCCTTTGTGGCTTATAAAAATAGAAATAATTAAACCAAATGCATTTGCCATTGTTGGTATGT
This sequence comes from Jeotgalibacillus sp. S-D1, assembly GCF_004358665.1. Classification (GTDB taxonomy): domain Bacteria; phylum Bacillota; class Bacilli; order Bacillales; family Jeotgalibacillaceae; genus Jeotgalibacillus. The sequence goes on from NZ_SMZR01000003.1 coordinate 65,679, forward strand.
ATTTTTTAGGAATCTTAAATCGGACCTTTAAGATTTGTACAATGATCACTATAATGGGAATCGCGATTACGGCATCCCAAAAATTTGTATGAATCGTTGGAAAGTTCATGATCTTCTCTCCTTTTTTTCTAGTTTATCTGTTAAAGAAAATTACATACGAATTTTTTTGTATTTATTTTTTAAAATTAGGTTATTCATCCAAGAGCCTGCCCTGTGTTAGGCATATGCTTTAAAGAATGAACTTTAGGAGGGTTAGCCTTATGAATAATAATTTACCGGCTTATTATAATTACCAGAATGATGGGTATTCAGGTGATGAACGGATTATTGGCAGGCCTTTAGGCTTTGGAAGACCCTTTGGGTATGGCAGACCATATGGTTTTGGCCGCCCCTTTGGCTATGGCGGCTACGGATTCCCTGCAGGTTTTGCAGGAGGGCTTCTGACAGGAGCTTTATTGACTCCGGGCTATGGTTATGGCTATGGGGGCTATCCTTACCCGCCGTACCCTTATCCTTACTACGGGTATTATTAAATCAAATCGTTAAAAATACTGCTGTAAATCTCAGGCTCTGTCCTGAGATTTTTTTATTTTAGATTAGAATGTCATATGTACTATTACCCACTCATTTATAAGCCAAAAGACACTATTCTCTCCTTGGTTAATCCGGTTCATTTTGTGCAATATTTGTGCAAACGCTTACACTACTTTCTTTATTACCCTATACTTCTAATTAATTACACTCTTTTGAAGGAGGAGAAGTTATAAGTGAAAAATTTTAAATGGCTGTCCAGTATTGTCGCTTTAATCATGATCCTTTCTTTCGTACCGTCTATGCAACCGCTTGCCACTCAATCCGTTCAGGCAGAAACCTCTACGTATACTTCATTAATCGTTCATTATCAGGAAAGTCCCGACAACACCAAAGACTGGAATTTGTGGGTATGGGCTGAAGGTGCCGAAGGAAATGTTCATCAATTTACCGAAGAAGATGCCTTTGGGAAAATTGCGAAAGTGGATCTGGAAGGATCTCACAGCCGTTTTGGTTTTATTGTACGAACAGATGAATGGGAAAAAGATGGAGGCGACCGCTGGGCGGAAGTAGATGCCGGAGTTGCTGAAGTATGGATTAAATCCGGCGATGACACCGTTTATACAGAGCCCCCGGATGGAGAATACCGCGAATTTCCTTCATTTAATGAAGTTGATTTAACTGTCCACTATTATCGCTATGATCAGCAATATGAAGGCTGGGACCTTTGGACATGGCCAGGCACTGGAGATGGTCAGGCTGTTGAATTTACAGAAGAAGATGACTTCGGAAAAGTAGCCAATGTCACACTGGAGGATGAAGAGGCTTTTGACCAGATCGGTCTGATTGTCCGTAAAAATATTGGCGATAATGATTGGGCAGACAGAGAGTTTGGCGATCGATTTATACGCAATATCTCTGAGGACGGCAAGGCAGAAATCTGGCTGGTACAAGGCGAGGAAGGAATCTATTATGACCCAAACCATATCGACCGGTCGCCAAGAATTATTCGTGCTTCAATTGATGGCCTCAATGAAATTACATTGACAACTAATTTTCCAATCGACACATCAGCTGCTGATCCGGGCATCAGTTTGAGCGGAGGACTGGAAATTGCCCAGATTCTTCCCTCAGATCCAGAACAGCCGGTCACTGCAAAGGTAAAAATTATAACGACAGAAAATATCGACATTACCAAATCGTATAGAGTAGTGACAGAAATTTTTGGTGAAGCAGCAATACAGGTTGGCGCTGTTATCCGCTCAGAAGAATTTGATGAACAGTATTTCTACGATGGCGATGATTTAGGAAACACCTATTCAAAGGACCAAACGATATTCCGTCTATGGGCTCCTACTGCAAGTGAAGCAAAACTTGTTACATATAAGTCATGGGATGAGTCCGCTGGCACAGAAATCGACATGAAAGCCGGAGAAAAAGGGACGTGGACTGCAACCATGTCCGGGGATCAGCACGGTCTTTTGTACACCTATAAGGTAAAAATAGGTGATGAATGGCGCGAAGCAGTTGACCCTTACGTCCGATCCACTTCCGTTAACGGAGATAAAGGAGCTGTTATCGATCTTGACCGTACCGATCCTAAGGGCTGGGACAATAACAATTTTGAACCCTCCCAACACCCTGAGGATGCTACAATTTATGAACTTCATGTCCGTGATTTATCCATCCAGCCATTAAGCGGGATAAAACAAAAAGGAAAGTATCTTGGTTTAACGGAACTGAATACAACTGGTCCGCGTAAAACAAAAACCGGACTGAATCATATTAAAGATCTTGGTGTCAGCCATGTTCAATTTCTACCGATTTATGATTACCGAACGGTAGATGAGACCAAATTGGACACGCCTCAATTTAATTGGGGTTATGATCCAAAAAACTATAATGTACCAGAAGGATCATACTCTACAAATCCTTATGACCCTGAAGTCCGGGTAAAGGAATTAAAGCAAATGATTCATGCTGTTCACAAGCAGGACCTTGGCGTTATTATGGATGTGGTCTATAACCATATGTATGCTGTCAATGAATCAAACTTTAACCAGCTTGTACCGGGCTATTACTTCCGCTACAACGAGGATGGGACATTGGCAAACGGCACAGGTGTAGGAAATGATACGGCTTCCGAACGAAAAATGATGGAAAAATTCATCGTGGATTCTGTCACTTACTGGGCTGAAGAATACAATATGAACGGTTTCCGTTTTGATCTGATGGGCATCCACGATACCGATACCATGAATGCAGTCCGCGAGGCTTTGGACGAAATTGATCCATCTATTATTGTTTTGGGTGAAGGCTGGGATTTAAACACCCCTCTTGACCCTGAACGAAAAGCGAATCAAAAAAATGCTGAAGATATGCCAGGTGTGGCCCATTTCAATGACACATTGCGCGATGGGGCAAAAGGAAGTGTGTGGGAAGACAGCGACCCGGGCTTTATAAACGGCAAACCGAATATGACGGAAATTATGAAACAAAGCGTCGCAGGCGGTCTTTCTTATGATGACAGCTTTGCCACCTACCGTGATCCAGAGCAGGTTGTTCAATATGTGGAAGCACATGATAACCTTACTTTATGGGATAAATTAGAGAAAACCAATCCAAACGCCACGGAGGAAGAAAAGAAAGCGATGCATAAGCTTGGATCTTCGATTGTTTTAACCTCACAGGGCGTGCCTTTTATTCATGCCGGCCAGGAATTTATGCGTACTAAGGGCGGAGACCATAACAGCTACCAGTCACCGGATTCCGTTAACCAGCTGGACTGGCAGCGAAGATCGCTTTTCGATGAAGAAGTGGACTACATGAAGGGTCTCATTGACCTTCGCCAGAAATATGGTTCACTCCGTTTAAAGAGCGGCAATGCCATTAATAACCGTTTAGATTTTGTTCAGGCACCTGAAAATGTTGTTGCCTATACATTGCAAGAATTGAAAAACAATCATTTACTGGTCATTCATAATGCCAATCCAAATCCTGTAACCTTTAGACTTCCTTTTAAGGGACCATGGAAAGTGCTGGTCAACAATGAAGAGGCTGGTACAGAGGTTTTGAAGGTTGAAAAAGGGCTGTTTGTAAAAGTAGAAGGAACAAGCAGCATGGTTTTACTGAAGGATGGCAAGTTAAAATAATCTGGTAACTGGGAAATTGCAACGTATAGGTTAATTGGAGCGGAAGGCGGGACTCCTGCGGGATGAAGCGTGACAGGTGAGACCTCGGAGAGCTTTAGCTCGAGGAGGGCTCACCGCACGCCCCGCGGAAAGCCTCGCCTGCAGCGGAAATTAACCGGTCCCCTTTAATAGACTATTACAGCCTTAGTGGTAATCAAAAATAGAATATGCTCTGTCTGCCCTTACGAATGAATATTATTCTTGTTCGTAGGGGTATTTTACTGAGTTTTGTCAAAAACCTTTTTGTTCAGCTGTCGTTTGACATACTAATTTTACCAGTTCTATAATTAAAGCATTAAAGGATTTTGACGATTTGAAAGGATGAGTTGGATGAGCAAATCAAAAAGCAGCAGAATTGCACTAATCGGGACTGGGTTTGTTGGATCGAGCTATGCTTTCGCCCTCTTGAACCAAGGGGTTGCGGATGAATTAATCATGATTGATGCTAACGAAGAAAAAGCGAAAGGCGATGTGCTGGATCTTAATCACGGCAAAGTGTTTGCCTCCCCCCTTCATATTCAATTTGGTACATACGCTGACTGTAAAGATGCGGATCTGGTCGTCATTTGCGCAGGAGCCAATCAGAAGCCTGGAGAAACACGCCTGCAATTAGTTGAAAAAAACCTTAAGATTTTTCATTCCATCGTCACACAGGTTACCGACAGCGGATTCGACGGCATCTTCCTTGTGGCAACTAATCCGGTTGACGTCCTTACATATGCCACCTGGAAATATAGCGGGTTTCCCAAGGAACGCGTGATTGGCTCAGGAACTATTTTAGATACAGCCCGCTTCCGATTCTTACTTGGAGAATATTTTAACGTTGCCCCTCAAAACGTACATGGTTATATCATTGGTGAACACGGCGACAGTGAACTCCCGGTTTACAGTTCAGTCGATATCGGCGGTGTCCCTGCACTTACCATGATTGAACGAAACGAGATGTATTCTAAAAAAGATCTGGATGATATTTTTATCAATGTCCGGGATGCCGCATATCAGATCATTAATAGTAAAGGGGCCACCTACTATGGGATTGCAATGGGCCTTGTTAGGATTACGAGAGCAATTCTGCACAATGAAAACAGCATTTTAACCGTGTCTGCATTACTGAGCGGCGAGTACGGTGAGGATGATGTTTACATCGGTGTTCCTGCAGTGATTAACCGGGACGGTGTCCGTGAAATCATTCAGCTGGAATTAAACGAAAAAGAAAAAGACGGTTTCACTAAAAGTGTTCATACCTTAAGAGAAATCATTAAGCCGCATTTTTAAGTGTGCAGGGTGAAATAGGGCTGGGACAAATGTGTCTCACCCTCTCAAAACCGGTTCACTGCGCTTCAGGTGGACGCTTTCCGCAGGGACGGCGCTGAGCCCTCCTCAGGCTTCGCCTTGCGGGGTCTCAGCTTGCCGTCAAATCCTGCAGGAGTCGCCACCTTCCGCTCCGTTCACCTAATCGTTGCAATTAAGACAGACTCAATTTACATGACTTTTGAGTGATGTCCCGGCATCATTTTAACTATACCTATTTAAAGAAAAATAGTGGCCACCATCATCCGTCGATGCTTGGTGGCCACTAATCTTAGTATGTTTCTTTTAGTAGTGCAAAGCCCATTTCCTTTTTATTTACTTTTAAACATCGGAACGCCTAGGTTCATTGTAGCGGAAGGCGGCGACTCCTGCGTGATACAGCGGGAAGGGTGAGACTCAATGATGCGGCAGCATCAGGGAGGCTCACCTCCCGTCACGCGGAAAGCGTCCGTCTTCAGCGGAAATGAACCGGTCCATTTTTAAAGAAATCGTCATCATTTAGCCCCAGCCCCATCACCCCTGCTGATATTGAACCCGGTGAAGGTTTGCAAAGATCCCTTCTTTTTCGAGCAGTTCTTCATGGGTGCCATCTTCTGCAATCCCCTCTTCAGTTACGACTACTACACGGTCAGCTTTTCGAATGGTAGCCAATCTGTGCGCTATCACCAAAGTCGTACGGCCTTTGGAGAGTTCCTCTATTGCCTCTTGAATGATTGATTCTGTTTCTGTATCAAGTGCTGAAGTCGCTTCGTCTAAAATCAAAATAGGAGGGTTCTTCAAAAACATCCGGGCAAGTGCGATCCGCTGCTTTTGTCCGCCTGAAAGCTTAAGCCCCCTCTCCCCTATTTGAGTACCGTAGCTTAATGGAAGGGAATCAACTACAGACTCCAGGTTTGCACGGCGGGCAGCTTCGCTAATTTCTTCATCCGTTGCCCCAATCTTGCCATAGGCGATGTTTTCCCTCAGCGTGCCGGTAAATAAAAACACATCCTGCTGTACAATTCCAATTTGGCTGCGAAGGGATTCCTTCGTCATATCCCGTATGTCCATTCCATCAATTGTAATGGCTCCATGCTGAACGTCATAAAAGCGGGGTATTAATGAACAAATGGTGGTCTTCCCTGCTCCAGATGGCCCAACAAATGCTACGGTTTCACCCTGATTCAATAAAAGGGAAATGTTATTAAGAACCGGTTTAAATTCATCGTAACTGAAGGTCACATGATCAAACCGGATCTCCCCCTTCAAACTATCTGCTGCTATTGCACCCGGACGGTTTTGGATATCGGGAGATTGGTCAAGCAGGTCTGTGAACCGTTTAAAACCAGCCATTCCTTTTGGATACATTTCAAGCAATGCACTGATTTTATCGATCGGTTTAAAGAGGACATTAATGTATAAGACAAATCCGACCAGTTCACCATAAGACAACTCATTTGTAAAGCTCAGCCATGCACCATAGACAAGCACGACAAGAACAATTAAACGCGTCATGATATAAATGCCGGAAGAACTGAACGACATTACTTTATAAGCACTGATCTTTGTTTGACGGTAGGTTTTATTATCGGAAGTAAAACGGTTAATTTCATGGTTTTCATTTGTGAATGATTGGACCACCCTTGCACCGGATACACTGTCTTCCACACGGGCATTTACTTCAGCAATATCCCCGTACATCTTTTTCCATGCTTTATTCATTTTAATATTGCAGTAGGTGATGAGCCAAATAAGAAACGGAACAACAAAAACAGCAACTAAAGCCAGTTTTACGTTGATGGTCATCATGATCCAAAACGCTCCGATAAAAGTCATAAACGCAATAAAAATATCCTCCGGACCGTGATGTGCAAGCTCGCCAATATCGAATAAATCGTTGGTAATACGGCTCATAATATGACCCGTTTTTGTATTGTCAAAGAAGCTGAAGGATTGTCTTTGCACATGCTCAAACAGCTCCTGGCGCATATCGGTTTCAATATTAATGCCAAGCTTATGTCCCCAATAATTCACAACATATTGCAAAGAAGTACTCATCAAATAAAGTGCCAATAGAATAAAGCTGACCCAGGTAATCGCCTGCCAGTTGCCTTCAGGCAGCAGCTTATCAATAAACCATGAAACGGCTAACGGAAAGCCCAGCTCTAATAAACCAACCAGCACGGCACAGCTAAAATCGATCGCAAACAATTTTCGATGGGGTTTGTAATAATGGTAAAAACGTCTGAGCATCTGTTCCAATCTCCCTGCATTAAAAGTATATGAAAGCGCATTTAACCATAAGGCACACGCTCCCTTTTTATCCTTTTATTCTACAGGAAATAAATTCAATCGACAGTGTAAATTTTATTAGCGGCCTTGATCAAGCTTAACAATAACAAACGCTAAAATAGCCAGCACAGGTAATTCAATCAATGGCGCGATGATCAGAACAGTTGCGATAAGCGGTTCATTTGGAAAAGAGGTTAATGCAATGGCAAGTGCAATGGGTGAATTTCTTGCAATAGTTGTCATATGAAAGCTCGCTCGTTCTTCTGTAGAAAACCCCATCCCCCTCGCCACTACCCTTCCGATAAAAAAGAGCAATAGGAAAAAGAACATGACGACAAAAAACACCCTTAACAGCAGGTCACCATATTCAAGAACCAGCTCTCCCTGTGAGGCAAACAGGGCCATAATTGTTAAGCAAAGAAAAATAATGGGAGCATGCTGAATCTTTTCAATAAAGTTACTGCTTTTATTTCTTAGAATGATTTTTCTTGAAGCAATAGATAATAGGAATGGGAGAAATAAAACCAATATAATTCCTTCAATAACAAATGAATAATCCACCATTCCAGAAGCTCCGGTAAACAAGTACAAATACAAAGGCAGAAGGATGAATTGAAGAAGCAGATTAATTGGCAATAAGCTTGTTGAGAGTGCTGTATCTCCTTTTGCTATACCGGTAAAGATGATGTACCAATCTGTACAGGGAGTGACCATTAACATAATAAAACCAATCCATAAAGCGGGCTGATCACCAAAAAATAATGCGGCAACACCCCAGGCAAGCAAAGGTGTCGCGACAAAATTCATAACTGTGCTGCTCCATAAAAAGGACTTTCTGGTAAACCCTTTTTTAATTTGTGATAGCGATATCTGCACAAATGAAAAATAGAGCATAATCATAAGCAAAGGCGTAATAAATTCCGAAGCGGCTCCTTTTATATAAGAACTCTGTCCGAGCAGAAAACCAGCACCGATCGATAAGGTAATCCATAATGGATGAAATTTTTCAAACCTGTTCAATTTTTTGTTCACCTCAATAAATTTCATTACTCTATTTCAACGATGTTTCTAAAATCAGTTATAGGGGTAAAAATGATTCAAGCAGTTATTTCAGATTATGTCATTATGTAAATAATTTTGTCGATTACACGTTATTTTTATTTTCAGTATACCTAATTGTAAATAGCACCGATAGATGAATGGGTTGTAATAGCTCAAGGAGGAATGGAAGATGGAACGCAATCATACATTGTTACAGTTTTTCGAATGGCATGTTGCAGCAGATGGTGATCACTGGAAAAGGCTGCGCGATGCTGCCCCTGATTTAAAAGAAAGAGGAATCGACGGGGTTTGGATTCCACCGGTAACAAAAAGCGTTTCACCTGAAGACACTGGCTACAGTGTATACGATCTTTATGATTTAGGGGAATTTGACCAAAAAGGAAGTGTCCGTACCAAGTACGGTACAAAAGAAGAACTGCATGAGGCCATCGCTGCGTGTCAGGAGCATGGCATTAATGTATTCGTCGATATTGTCATGAATCATAAAGCAGGTGCTGACGAAAAAGAAACATTCAAGGTAGTAGAGGTTGAGGCGGAAAACCGCTTGGAAGAAATCTCAGAAAAACCATTTGATATTGAAGCCTGGACCAAGTTCACTTTTCCCGGACGAGGCGATAAATACTCCTCCTTTAAGTGGGATTTCAATCACTTCAATGGGACAGATTACGATGCAAAAAAAGACCGAACAGGTTATTTCCGTATCATAGGTGAGAATAAAGGCTGGAACGAACAGGTTGATGATGAGTTTGGCAATTATGATTATCTCATGTTTGCCAACATTGACTATGATCACCCTGATGTTAGAGGAGAAATGATCAGCTGGGGAAAATGGCTTGCAGATACGCTTAATTGCAACGGCTACCGATTGGATGCCATAAAACATATCAGTCATGAATTCATAGGCGAATTCATCCGCGAAGTGAAAGAACATACCAATGATGAGTTTTACATGGTGGGTGAATACTGGAACGAGGACGTGGAAGCATGCGGTGCATTCCTGGAGGAAACCGATTATCAGCTTGATTTATTTGATGTGACTCTTCACTACAGATTATGTGAGGCTTCAAAGGCGGGAAATGATTTTGACCTGTCTAAGATCTTTGAAGGGACTCTTGTTGAGAAGTATCCGATGAACTCCGTAACGTTTGTTGACAACCATGATTCTCAGCCCGGCGAATCTTTGGAATCATGGATTGATGACTGGTTTAAGAAGAGCGCTTATGCACTTATTCTTCTCCGCAAAGATGGCTATCCATGCGTATTTTATGGGGACTATTACGGCGTTGAGGGCGAACATTCAATGGATGGCAAAAAAGAATTACTCGATCCTTTGATCTACGTTCGATATAACAAAGCATACGGAGAGCAGGAGGACTATTTTGACCACCCTAATACCATTGGCTGGGTAAGACATGGTGTGGAAGAAATTAAAGGCTCTGGCTGCGCGGTGGTTGTTACCAATGGCGATGAAGGTGAAAAACGCATGTTTGTGGGTAAACACCGTAAAGGCGAAGAGTGGGTTGATTACGCCAGATCCTGCGTAGACCGCGTAACCATCGATGATGAAGGCTATGGCGTATTTCCTGTTAAAGCTGGAGATGTTTCGGTATGGGCGCTGCCTGATATTGAGTGAACATTAAAGAAGTTATGATATAACTTCAAAAATCTTATAAATGGATTCTATTCTAATTGTAACGATGAGGTGAACGGAGCGGAAGGTGGCGACTCCTGCAGGATTTGACGGCAAGCTGAGACCCCGTAAGGCGAAGCCTGAGGAGGGCTCAGCGCCGTCCCTGCGGAAAGCGTCCGCCTGAAGCGCAGTGAACCGGTTTTAAGAGGGTGAGACACGTTTGTCCCACCCTCTTTCCATCTGTTGAAATTTAAAAGAACCATATTTATTGTCTTTGTCTATGCAACTCCCTATTTGAGATGTAAAATAAATAGAATTGCCAAAAATACGATTATCGTAATTCTACATCTTCTTAAAGGATTTGAACGTTATGAAAAAACAACAATCTGTCGTTTTACTTGCTTGTGCTTTGTTTTCTGCAATCCTCTCTGTTTCTCTTGCCGCGACTGAAGGTGGCACTGTCATCACAATCTTACTGACAGTCTCCACAGGAATTTTATTGCTGTCTGTATTTCTTTTGTTTGCAGCTGCGCTGTGGCGTCTTCGATCTCTGCCCATTCGTAACATAAAGAAGCTGACATTAAATTTTATTGGTCTTTTTATGGTTTTAAGTATGCTCAGTTTTTTGTTAAATGGTTTTCGGCAGGACCCTGCGCTTAGCCTGTATGATTTAGGCACTCCTCTTGGTATAGCATTCGGCATCATTTTTATGCCGCTTCTGTTTGCCGGCTCTAAAGATAAACCCCCAAGACTAATGAATTGATTTTTCTTTGGAAGGATTCGCCGTAAAGTATGCCTTGTAAAGGCAATTAACTGCCCTTACAACCGAACCTCCATCCACACCGAACATCATGCTTACCTCTGAGGATCCCTGGTTAATCATTTTTATATTTGACTGGGATTCAGCGAGGGCCTGTGCTGCTTTTGAAGCAATCCCAACCGTATGCTTCATTCCTTCCCCTACTACCATAATCATGGCTAAGTTCCGTTCAATATTGATATCATCCACAAGCAGCTCATTTTTAATGCGTTCAATAACGCGCTCTTCCTTGCCATTATCAAGCTCATAGGATCGCAGAATAACAGAGATGTTATCGATTCCGGAAGGTGTATGCTCATAGGAAATTCCTTCGTCCTCCAGGATGGACAATAGCTTTCTTCCAAAGCCCAGCTCTCTGTTCATTAAGTATTTGGTTATATTCACACTGCAAAAATCAGTATCGCTCGCGATGCCCACGACCGGCCTGCCATTTAACTCCCGATCCAGGACAATTCTCGTTCCCGGTGCTTCCGGCCGATTTGTATTTTTCACGCGAACCGGGATTCCTTTTTGAAAAACCGGCTGCAGCGCTTCATCATGAAATACAGAAAATCCTGAATAAGCAAGCTCCCGCATTTCACGGTAGGTAATTTCTTTCATTTCACAAGGATTTTCCACCATTTTGGGGTTTACACAATAAACCGAATCCACATCTGTAAAGTTCTCATACTCCACAGCATCCATACCTGCCGCGATGATTGAACCCGTAATATCAGATCCTCCTCTTGGGAACGTAACAATATTGCCCTGGTACGAATAGCCAAAGAATCCCGGAATCACCAATATCCCTTCACGATTACGGAGTTCTGCGATTTTTTCATACGCTTCAGGCAGGATTTGTGCGTTTCCCGGCTCATCTGTCACAACCATCCCCGCTTCTTTTGGGGAAATGTAAACTGCCTTTTGACCCAGACTATTTAAGTAGGCTGTCATCACCTTCGCATTATTGTCTTCCCCGCTGGATTTCAGCGCATCTAAAAGCCTCTCTTCATTATATTTATATAATGAAATCAGCTCTAATAAGCTCCCTGCGATCTCTTCTTCGAGTCCAGACGGGAGACCAAGTTCTTCAATAATTTCTTTGTAACGGAACAGCACCTTGTCAAAAATGCTTTGATCATACCCTTCATCATTGACACTGCCAGCTAATTGAATGAGCAAATCAGTGGTTTTTACATCGTTCTCATGTCGTTTACCGGGAGCTGAAACGATCACAGCTTTGCGATCTTTGTCTGCGAGAATAATATTTGCTACCTTCTTATATTGGGTGGCACTTGCAACAGAACTGCCGCCAAATTTCACAACCTTCATGAAGACAAAACTCCCTTACATTTATTTGTCCTCCACTGAAAAACACTTGTTCATTCCAAGGAGAAATTTATAGAATAGTATACTAAACTCCCCATGGGTTGTCACCCGCAATTATAAAATTTTTACATAAATATGCTTGCAATACGGAATAATGGGTAAAGACTTTTATGAAGATAGAAAGGTGGCGTTACATATGGGAAAAGTGTTACTTACAGGTGCTGCAGGCGGTTTAGGGACTGTTTTAACAAAAGCGCTGGCTGATGAGTTTGATTTAGTGCTGACAAACCGGTCAGAATCCGATGAGCTTCCAAGTGATATTCCATTTATCAAAGCGGATCTCAATGATTTTGAAGCAATAAAATCCATTGTCCAGGATAACGACATTGAGACCATCATTCACTTTGGCGGCCTTCCGGTTGAACATGAATTTGAAGAAATCCTTGATGCAAACCTTAGAGGAACTTACCACATTTATGAAGCTGCACGACTTGCAGGCGTAAAGCGTGTTATCTATGCAAGCAGTATTCACGCAGTCGGCTTCCTGGATGCACGGGAAGCACCGTATGACATTCATACTGAAACGAGACCTGATACTTTTTATGGCTTAAGTAAAGTATATAATGAAAACCTTGGCAAGCTGTATCATGATAAATTCGGTATTGAGGTCGTCAACCTGCGTATTTGCGGATGTGTTGAAAAACCTGATTCTAAGGAACATTTGATGATTTGGTTAAGCCATGATGATCTTATTCAGCTGGTGAGAAAGTCAATTATTACAGAAATTGACGATGTTGTTACAATTTACGGTATTTCAGACAACACCAGAAGCTTCTTTAAGGTAGATCGTGATAATCCACTTAATTATTCACCGAAGGATAATGCGGAAGATTATGTCCATCTGCTGCCTGACTCCTTTGGCCACGAAGATGACCGCAAGTTTATTGGTGGACATCAATTTGTGAAAAAAGATGCTGTGGAATAAAAATGGCCTGTACTCATAAAGAGTACAGGCTTTTGAAATTTAAAGGAGATTGGGACAATGTGTCTCTAACCGGTTCACTGCGCTTCAGGTGGACGCTTTCCGCAGGGACGGCGCTGAGCCCCCCTCAGGCTTCGCCTTTCGGGGTCTCAACTTGCCGTCATATCCTGCAGGAGTCGCCACCTTCAGCTCCGTTCACCTCATATTTGCAATTAAAATAGGCATAATTCACATAACATTTGGAGTTATGTCACAGCCTCTGTTGAAATTTAAAGAGCCGTGCCGGTCCATTCCTTTGCTTATCGCGGACGAACGTTCGAGCGTTCAGATCCATTTTTAATCTTCGTCTTTAACATCCACACTTTCCGGAATTGGTTCATTTCGCCATTCCTCAAACTGTTTTTTGGCTTTTTCAACCTGGTCCAGATGGTTTTGAAATTGATCTTTATTAATTACGTACTGATCGCCGTCATGAACTGCCCGGATTTTCCCTTCATGAACCAGCTTTGCAACCACTGATTCCTGCATTGAAAGATACTCTGCTGTTTCTTTTACTGTTAAATACATATATGGTAACACCCTTTACATTCATTTAAGAACCTATTGATTTTTAATTCTTTCTGCCGTTTCTTCAATAAAATCATGATACGGTGTCCGCGGAAGAGCAGACGCGTGCTGTATAGCTATTTCTGCATGCTTCATTGCCTCTTCAAAGCAGCCTTTTTCAACCAAACATAACGCTCTGTAAGAATCAATGGTATAGAGCATGGCTAAATCGAAAGGATGATTTTGATCACTTGGATAGTGAAATAATGAAAATTGATCCATCGCTTCATCGATCATGCCTTTACCCCAGTAAGCTTTTCCTTTTTCTAAATATACATACCCTCCCAGCTCTTCTCCCTCCAATTTGGCAAGCTGGCAGGCCTCTTCCAGCAAAGCAAGCGCCAGATCATAATCTTCCGTGCGTTCGTTATGATAATGTGCCTCAATAAAAAGAGATAAAGCATACGTTTCATTATTATCTGTGAATTGAGCAAATTGACGGGATTTCGTCAAATAAAGCTTGAAAACTTCGATATCTGAATGCATCAGCGCATTAAATGCTGCGAGACGATATATATCATCCATCCTGTAAAAAACTTTATTTTGTTTTGAAAAATGAAGGAGGCGTTCCAATCCCCTCTTCCCTTCCTCATATTCACCCAGACCAAAGAGCATCACAATTTCCGAATAGCCCAGTTCAATTTGCAAAACAGGATCTATGACAATAGGACCTTCACTATGTTCCTCCAGCAGTTCATGCAGCAATTTTAAACCTGCTGTGTAATTTCCTTTAGCCAGCTCTTTATTTACAAATCTGCTTTTTGCTTTTAGCGCCTGGTTATATAAAGAAAGAGACTCATAAATTTGAACCGCTGTTTCAATTAGTTGCTTTGCCTCGCTTTCATCACCGATGTTCATCAAACAACGACCGCCAATTTCGTATAATCTGCCCTTCTCATAGGTAGTTGGAAGCTTTTCCTGAAGAATGGGCAGCAAGGTGGAATAAGTAGCCTGCATATGTTTTTTGGTTTCACTGTACGGTATATGATCCAGTTCACTCATTCGCTCTTCAATTTGAGCAAGGAACTCTTTTATTTCCCGGCTCGATCGTTCCTCCAGCAAAACATGGACATCAATTCCGAGCTGATGTGCGATAAACGCTAAGCTTTCCATGGATGGCTTGGCTCTTCCGTTTTCAATTAAACTGAGCATCCCCTTGGAAAGCTGGTCGCCAGCTACATCCATAAGCGTCATCCCACGATCTTTTCTCAGCTTGCGAATTCGTTCTCCCAGTTCGTTCATAGCTGCACAACCACTTTCTTTGTAAATTTGTTTAATTATATTAAACATTCAATTGAAATGAAAGGAAAAAGATGCTAAAATAAGTTTAATTAAATTAAACTTATTAGAGGGGTTGCTGGCATGACTGATTTGCAAAAACAAAAACGTGCTACCAGAAATTTATTTTTCTTCACGGGCAGTGAATTCATTGGCACCATCGGAGCTCAAATTTATGCGTTTGGAATTGGTTTATTTGTATTAGCTTTAACAGGGTCTGCTGCCAGTTTTGCCATAACGATGCTTTGCTCCATGCTCCCAAGAATTTTGCTGTCTCCGATTGCCGGACACATTCTTGATCAAATGCCAAAAAAAATAATCGTCGTCACATCCCACGCACTAATGACTCTGACCATGGTCATTGCTCTTGTCTTCACTCTCTCGAACGGACTTTCTTTACCTGTAATCTATATTACTTCTGCATGCTTAGCCATTTTTTCTACCTTTTCTGGTATTGGACTAACAGCTGCCATAGCTAATTTTGTTGATGAACCTAGAATTCAGCGAGCTGTATCACTGACTCAATCCTCCACTTCCCTGTCAGCTATTTTAGGACCTGTGCTTGGCGGTGTCTTATTCGGTATCGTCTCGATTGAGGTTTTCCTCTTACTAAACGCTATTACATATGCCGCTGCTACCATTCTTGAAGCAAATATTCATTTTACTTTATATCATAAAGATGAACCATCAGAGCTTCCTCCGCCTGAAGACCGTTCCATGATCGGCAGTATTAAAGAAGGAATGCGTTATGTGAAAAATCACCCTGTTCTTTTTGCTGTAATGACTGTTGCCCTATGGGTTAACTTCTTTTTCATGGCGATGATTGTTGGACTCCCCTTCATTGTTATTGAAGTATTGCAGGCATCATCCAAACAATTAGGATTGATTGAAGCGATGCTCGGCGTTGGCACGCTTCTTACATCCATCTACATCTCCACTCGCCCGGATGTAAAAAAGCCAATTCGAACGGTCAAAAATGCCCTTTTCTTATTAGGAGTTATGTTTGGTTTAATGGCTGTTCCTTTACTATTCACTATGCCAAACCTGGCCTTTGTTGGATTTTACATGACCATGGCGCTGACGATGGGTCTGCTGATCGTTCTAATTAATACGCCTATTTTGGTGATAATGCAGAAGACAACTCCTGAACGTTATCGCGGAAGGGTATTTGGTTTGCTGGAAATGCTTGCCTCGGGCATTTCACCTGCCGGAGTGATCTTATTTGGTATTTTGTACGATATAATATCACCGCAATTTATCATTTTGCCGTCGGCAGCACTTCTTATCCTTGTTACTCTTTATGGATTGCGCACCTCTCGTGTTCGTGACGAAGCGGTCAGAACAGATGAACCTCTGGTGCAGGAAAAAGCCGCAGGAGGTCTGTCGTAACGGTTAGACCACGGGAAACGATTTACACCATAACTTGCTGCCGCTTAAACTGCCGGCAGCTTTTTTTGTTAATTTGTTTACCATTCAGTCAAGGTTGGGTAAATGAGGAGAAGAGTTTAGTTTAGGACGTTCTGACAATTAACCTGTACCGTGTAAGCTTATTAGCAGAGGAGGAAATTCAAGATGAAGGCGTTACTGCTGCAAGAAGCTGGAAAATGGAAAGAGATGAAGGTTGGAGAATTGGAGAAGCCAACGATTGAAAGTGATGAGGTATTGGTTCAAGTCAAAGCTGCCGGATTAAATCCGGTTGATTATAAAACTGGCAATGCGGGTCATCCTGACTGGACCTATCCTCATGTGTTGGGGCTGGATGTATCCGGTGTGGTGAAACAAGCTGGAGATGATGTCAGAGACCTGAAGCCAGGAGACAGAGTAGTTTATTTAAGTGATATGTCAAAAAAGGGCGGATTTGCTGAATACGCTGCTGTGAAATCCCATACTGTTTCCAAGCTGCCCGAATCTGTTTCATTTGAAGACGCTGCTGCACTTCCTGTAGCTGCTTATACAGCCTATCAAGCCCTGTTCTTCAAACTGCATATACAAAAAGAAAAATCAATTCTAATTCATGCAGGAGCAGGCGGAGTTGGCGGTTTTGCTATTCAGCTCGCTAACTATGCCGGTTTAAAGGTCATAACCACGGCATCCGAGAAAAATCACAGCCATGTTAAGCAGCTGGGTGCAGACTATGCGATTGATTATAAGAATGAAGATTTTGTGCAAAAAACAAAAGAAATTACGGATGGCCTTGGAGTGGATTATGTTCTTGATACGGTTGGCCGGGACAATGCGACAAAATCCCTGGAAGCATTAGCGTTTAATGGACAAATCGCATTTATTGCCGGACAGCCTGAAATGAATGACTCGATTTCGTTTGCCCACCCCATCTCATTTCATCACGTTGCGCTGGGCAGTGTGTATCAGTCCGGAAATAGTACTGAAGAAAGAACACTCAAGCATATTGGTGATCATCTGGTGGAGCTTTTAGCAGATAAAAAAATCACCTCACTTGTTGAACGAATCATATCCATGGAAGAAATACCTGAAGGCCTGGAAGCCCTCGAAACCCGTGGAGTAAAAGGTAAAATTGTTGCCAGAATAGACGAATAGCTACACTGAAAACCTGCCTGGAGAAGTATGTCCGGCAGGTTTTTCATCAGATATTTCAAGTAAAATAGATTATTTTCGACAATTATTTCCCGGGTGATAATCCTTTCCCGTTTATCCTACCTTTTAATAAGCAATACATTCTTTTTCCTGTTTGTGGTAATCTGTTCCTGAGGAAGGGTTGGTTCTAATGAAAAAGGAATATGCGATTGTCATTCTTTTAATGGGGTTTTTGGGTAACTTGGGCGGGCTGTTTTATCAGCAAATGTTTCACTTACTTGATGGGGAGCTCCACTGGATTATTACGGTAAGTCTCTTCATTGGAGGGCTAATGCTGCTTAACCTGGTGATTGAGAAAATCATTCCCCTATCTGATTATCCCTATACCCACCCTCTTCGACTGGTCAGCTATTTAGTTTTTATTGTATTTGTATTCCTTGCCGTTTCGATTAACTAATGGATTTGAAGGAGGAACAAAATGATTAAAGCAGTTTTGTTTGACCTTGATGGCACCGTACTGGACCGTGAGGCTTCTGTCGACTTATTTCTGGAAAGACAGTACGAAAGGCTCTATCCCTGGCTTAAAAAAATCGAGAAACCAGATTTTATTAAACGATTTAATGAGCTTGAAAACAGAGGATATGTTTGGAAGGAGCATGTATATGCCCAGCTGATCAGTGAGTTTAATTTGACAAGCTGCACCGCAGATATGCTGGTTGATGACTACACAGACCACTTTCAGGAAAGCTGTATTCCTTTTGAAGGGCTGCACAGCACCCTGCAAGCCCTCAGGTCAAGCGGCTACAAGCTTGGCATCATAACCAATGGACTGGAAATTGTCCAGTCCCGTTCTATTAAAGGATTGGGAATAGAACTGTTTTTGACGAAATATTGATTTCAGTAAAAGAAGGCTGCGCTAAGCCGGAAGCAGAAATTTTCAACCGGGCATTACACAGACTTGGCGTTTCTGCTGATGAGGCTGTATTTGTAGGTGACCATGCGGAAAACGATATGATTGCTGCAAATAACGTCGGCATGAAAACCGTGTGGAAAAAACACCAGTACAGTACTGATGTTCAGGCGGACGCTGAAATAGACAAATTAGAGGAAATCATTCCGCTTGTTGAACAATGGGATAAAACTGTAATAGGATAATCTTCTTTTTTTGATAGACTGGCAAACACGCATCGCCGCCGCGGCTCACTCCAGTTCCAGCATTTTCGTCCCTGGTGTGAGCTGCCGCGAACTAAATTGTCAGCTTTTTACGTTCACAATTCTTTTTCAAGTGCTTTTACGAGTGGGTAAGCACCAGACTCTTTGTTTGAAGTAACCACTATTTTTATTCCTGTATCAGGATAATAACCAGAATGAAAACATACACCAGGATCATACCCCATGACATGGTATTTGTAGACCGTCTGATTTTTATTTTCCAGCCAGATGCCATAACCATAGTGTTTTTCATCTCCTGCAGTTGCATGCGGATGCAGCAGTGTTTTGGTGGTTTCTTCGCTAATCAGCTTAAAACTTACTAAAGCTTCCCATAGTTTTGCCATATCTTCGGCAGCAATAAACGCACCACCATCTGCTCCCCCTACCTTTGGAATTGAATAGATATTTGTTCTCCAGGTGCCGTCTTTTTCATCTATATAACCCGTCGCTGTGTTTTCAGGAAGCTGATCTAATGAAAAATACCCGGAACGGTCCATCTTGCTTGCATGCAAAATATTACGCTCCACATAATCTGTGAATCTTTCACCAGATAATTGTTCTACAAGCAAGCCTAATAGTATATAACCCGCGTTATTATAATAAAATTTTTCTCCTGCTTGAAACATCATCTTTTTTTGCTGAAACAGCGGAAGAAAATCGTGCAATCGTTTCATATGATACATCGGAAGCTTGACCCAAAGCTCTTCAAAATCATCCATGACCTCTTCATCGAAATAATCAGGTATCCCTGACGTATGAGTTAATAAATGATGAATGGTGATACAGGGATCGAAATAGGGGAATGCAATCGGTAAACAATCCTTTAATTTGGTTTGAAAAGTTACTTGTCCTTTCTCGACCAGCTGCGAAACGGCAATCGCCGTCCACAGCTTACAACCTGAAGCAATGCCAAAACGAGTCATGCTGTTATTGGGGAGTTGATCAGACCGGTTCGCGTATCCATATGATTCATTAACGACTGCTTCAGTGCCCTGCTTTGCGTAAATGACACCTGAAAAATCGACTTCTCTGCTTACCTTATCAAGTTTTTCAATCAATCTATTTGTATTCATTGCTTAAATCTCCTTTTTTCCTTTTTTCCTTTTTCCATCTATTCTTCAAATCTTCCCTGTTATCCTGTTTAATGTTTAAAACAATTATTAACATGGAAGGATATTCGATTCCCCCTACCGAATTCTTTAATAAGAACAAAGGGGAATCACAATGAAAAAATAAAAACGACTTAACGTTAGGGGGAGGAATATGGCACTGCCAAAAGTAGTATTGTATATCGCAATGAGCCTGGACGGTTATATCGCATCAGAAGATGGGTCTGTGGAGTGGCTTCATGATGTGGAAGGTGACGGTTACGATAATGGCTATGAAGCATTTTACAATCAAATTGGCGCCGTGGTGATGGGCAGAAAAACGTATGATATTGTGGTTTCCTTTAAAGGGGATTTTCCTTACGCGGACAAGCCCTGCTATGTTGTGACCAGATCTTCTCAGCTTGAAGACGAGTATGCTTCTTTTTGGAACGGGCCCGTTGAGGAGCTGATTCATGGGCTGAAAAAGGCATCAGATGGTGATATCTGGTTGGTGGGAGGAGGACAGCTCGTTAAAGAATTTCTTCACCACAAGCTGATCAATCGAATTGAGCTGGCGATTATCCCCAAGATCCTTGGCAGTGGAATTCCCCTCTTTCCAAATGGGTCATTCCCTTCTGATTTTCGGCTGACTGAGGTTGAAAAAATGAATCAAATTGCTTTTTTGCGTTATTCTACAAACTAAAATAAAAAAGGAGTGAGCGATGTGTCAAATTCACCTGTCCAGGCAGTCGGTCAGATTGGAGTTCCAGTACGAAACTTAAAGAGAGCTAATCAATTTTATCGCGATCGCCTGGGGTTAAAATTCCTTTTTGAAACCGATACGATGAGTTTTTTTGATTGTGAAGGGGTCCGGCTGTTTTTGAGTCTGCCAGAAAAAGAGAAATTTGCCCGAGCAAGCTCTGTTATTTATTTTACAGTAGGAGATATTCATCAAACCTATAAGAAATGGCATGCTGACGGGGTCGAATTTATAGGTGAACCCCACCGCATTAATAAATCGGGGAATACGGAAACATGGATGGCATTTTTCAAGGATCCTGAAGAAAATACATTGGCTATTATGAGTGAGCTTGCTGTCTAGCAATATAAAAAAGCGATTGTTATATTGCAACAATCGCTTTTTGTTTGAAATTTTATCGATCTAAGCGCACAATCTCAGATCCATCTGCTTCTTCTCCCTGAATAAGACCAGCGAGCAGCTTCGCTCCAACCTTACTTGAGACAGTTCCGTTCCCTCCGAAACCAAGGCAGTAGTACACATCTTTTTTATCAGGATGCTCCCCGATAAAAGGAAGACCATCATTTGATTCTCCAAAGCAGGCTGCCCACGCATGGGACACTTCAAGATCCTCCAAAGAGAAATGTTTTTTAATATGATTCAATAATCGTTCACCGCGCTCTTTAATGAACGCCTCATCAACCGGCGTTTCCATTTTGTCTTCATCCAGCCCACCGGCAACAATCCGTCCATCCACTGTCGTTCTCATATAAAAATATGGGCGTTTTGTTTCCCAGATTAATGCCTGGTATGTCCAATCAGCGAGTTCATTTATTGGATTGGTAGCGATCGCGTAGGTACGATTTATTTCTGCACCTAATTTTTCTGCAAACGGAACGGTTTCGTAGCCTGTTGAATAAATTACTTTTTTCGCCCGAATAACCCCTTTTTCAGATTTAAACAGGTGATACTCCTCTTCTCTTCCAGCATCCTGTACCGCTGTGTTTTCATAAACTTCCACATTGCGTATGTTTGCTGTTTCAATCAGCGCATGGGTTAATAAGTAGGGATTTACTTCTGCATCCCCATGAGTCATGATGGCCGCCGGCTTTTCAAAGCCAAAAACTTCGCTGATTTTTTCTTTATCATAATATTCTACTTCGAAGCCATGCTTATAGAGAGCATCGTATTCTTTCTTTATTTTCGCTGCATCATTTTCATCACTTGCATAATACAGGCTCGGTCTGCGGATGAAATCTACCGGATGAGCTAAGGTACCGGTGACCTGCTGAAGTTCCTCAATCGCTTCTAAACATAATTTGTAAAACTGAACGGCTTTGTCTTCTCCAATTTCTTCAATGAATTCATGAAGCATTTTATCGTTTGAATATTGAAGTAATCCTGTGTTGGCAGAGGAGCTTCCACTTCCAATCGAGTTTTTTTCGACGAGAACTGTTTTTAAAGAGGTGTGTGAAAATTCCTCAGCACATAATGCTCCTGCCATACCGCCGCCTATAATTAACACGTCGCATGTGATTGTTTCCTCAAGCGCCGGATAGGTTTTTTTTTCATCTGTTTTTGTTTCAGGCCAATAAAGGCTCCCGCTGTGCAATCTCATTTCCTTTTTTCCTCCTTAAATAACTGCCTTCTGCCTATTCCCTTTTTGACAGGATAAATGCCTGCCTTAAAGGATTTAATTCAATTTATTTAATCCGCTTTATGTACGGAGCCTGTTATTTGCCTATCGTGTTGGATAAGGAAGATCTTCAAAGGTCTTCCCCCTTTTATATTACTCCATTAATGGAATTTTTGCTTTAAAATCCATTTGACAAAATCATCTATAAAATCTATTTGCATCAGGAATTAGCCGGGCTTGGACAGAACGGATAAAGTCTACGAAGGAGTATACATGGATTGGCGTCTGATTAAAACTAATTGATTTGCCTAAGCATTAAATTTTATAGGAGGAATCAAACTTGCTACACTGGAAAAGATTTAACAGGATTTACTCAAATGCCCTTAGATCTGTGTTAAGCATCAAACCATTATGAAAGAAGTTGATTATATGAACCATAAAGCAAAAAAGCTAAGTGATATTCGTTTTTCTGTATTAGATCTGGCTCCTATTATCGCTGGCTCAACAGCAGCCGACGCTTTTAGAAATACATTGTCTTTAGCCCAGCATGTGGAAAGATTGGGTTATACACGCTTTTGGCTGGCAGAGCATCATAATATGCCATTTATCGCAAGCTCTGCTACCTCAGTCGTTATTGGCCATGTAGCAGCCGGAACAAAGAAAATCCGGGTGGGATCAGGCGGGATTATGCTTCCCAATCATTCCCCTTTAGTTATAGCAGAGCATTTCGGCACACTTGAATCTTTATTTCCAGGGAGAATCGACCTTGGACTTGGCCGCGCTCCCGGAACAGACCAGAGAACCGCTCAGGCCTTGCGCCGAAATAATAATAATAATAATGGGCAGGATTTCCCTCAGCAATTAAATGAGCTGCGGACGTATTTTGACCCTTCACTATCCGATTCAAAGCCGGCAGTACGTGCAGTTCCAGGAGAAGGGCTGAATATTCCGATATGGCTGCTGGGCTCAAGCGGCTTTAGTGCACAATTAGCTGGACAATTGGGGCTTCCGTTCTCATTTGCCAGTCACTTTTCGCCTGACAACACCCTGCCTGCACTTGATTTATACCGGAGATCATTCAAGCCTTCCAATACACTTGAAGAGCCATACGCAATGGTTGGGGTGAATGTGATTGCAGCTGAAACAGATGAGGAAGCTGAACGGTTAGCCACCACGCTGCAGCAGCAATTCCTGAACTTAATCCGAAATACCGAATCCCCTCTGCCACCTCCAGTCGATAATATGGATGATATTTGGTCTGAGTATGAAAAAGCGGCACTGGAGCAGCAGCTGGGCTCCTCCATTATCGGAAGCAAGGAAACGGTAAAAGCTAAGCTCCAGGCATTTCTTGACGACACTCAGGCCGATGAAATGATGATTATCTCTCAAATTTATGATCATCAGAAACGCCTGCGTTCTTTTGAAATTGTTGCGGAAATTGTAGAAGAAAGTAAATAAAAGCTAAACCAGGCTGGGACAAATGTTGTCGCAGCCTAGTTTAGCCGGCTCACTGCGCTTCAGGCGGACGCTTTCCGCAGGGACGGCGCTGAGCCTCCTCAGGCTTCGCCTTGCGGGGTCTCAGCTTGCCGTCAAATCCTGCAGGAGTCGCCACCTTCCGCTCCGTTCACCTCATATTTGCAATTAAAAAAGACTCAATTCGCATGACTTTTGGAGTTATGACCCTACCTCTTTTTATCCCCACAGACCGTGAATAATACCTAATAACGAAAAGGCAATAAGATGATCGCCTGCTGCAATTCCCAGTGCCTTTTTTGACAGCAGACCAAACAAGCAATTCTTTGCATAAACAAGGGAAATGACAGCCCCTATAGATAAACCCGCAGCCAGACCTTCTGCCGCACCCTGGATATTGGTTGTCTGGATAACTACAGCCATAAAAAAAGAGCTTATAAAAGCAACACATACTGCCAGGATGTATTTAGCAGGTCCTTCTGACTGCTGTTCGCTTATCTCCTTATTTTTTGGGTTCTTTTTAGATAGTAAAGCAGAATAATAAATACCGCCGAAGGCCATATAAGCCAAGCCTCCAATGATAATAGCTGCAACGGGCAGCACACCAAAATCAACAGTCATACGAATTCTCCTTCATTTAGGCTCAATGGCTAACGCAATCGCTTTAATAGAACAGATTAACTCCATTGAGCCATTCATTTTTTCAATACGAATGATCTCTACTGGATTGCCAAGATACCGGTAGCCGCTTCTGGGCAGCCAATAGCTGTACAGCTCTGAGTAACATTCGATTAATTTGCCTCTTTCATTAAAAGAGACAGGCTGTTCAAATACAAAAATAACGTGCTTCCCCCCTTTGAAATCACTTGTCATTTGATCGAAAGCTTCTGCACTAATTCCATCATGAATTGAAATGCAGCAGTCATACCGGCATTTTTCAGGAGGTGTAATATAGGGGTTATTTTTCGGAATACCCATCACCAGCGTATTCTCCTCAATCAGATCCCTCGCTTCACACCAGCGGTATAGTTCCTCTAACCGGTCCTCCACACCCACCGTATATGGTCCTGTACTTTGATTAAAAACAGCTTTTACTTTCGGTAAAAAGATTGTTTTGACCTTTGTTAAATCAATCCATCTAAACTCATTATAAGGATAGAGCGGCTTTTCTTCTTTTTCCATCTTGCTAACTTGTTTTGATTTCTTGCGATTTATGTATTCACGTGGAAAACGGTTTAAATAGGCCCCTTCCCTCCAGGCTTTAGGGCTGTAAGTAAAATGATTTGTAAAAGCGGTTGTAAAATAAGATAGTGAAGAAAATCCACATAACATCGCGATGTCAGTAACATTCATTTGTCCTTCGTAAATTAAATAATGAGCTGCTTGTTCCAACCGGAGACGCTTTACATATTGAGCCGGACTTTCTCCAGCTAGTTCTTTAAACAGCCGCTGAAAATGATACGCGGAGTAGGTTGACACCTGGGCCAGTTCTTCTAATCCAAGCTTTTGGTCAAGGTTATGTTCTATATATGTTAATACTCGATTGATTTGTTTTTGCTGCTCCGTTAAATACGGCATTGGTTATGTCTCCTTTATATGCAAGGTAGTACATATAGTATAGTTAATTTTGCCGCACAAAAAAGGAACCTATGTAAAGAAAACAAAAAAAAGAGAGAAATAATCTCCCTTTTTTGTTAACAGGATGATTCTTCATCCTTAATTTCACTGCGCATGCTTTCCATACTGTCTTTCCGGCGATTATTTTTCGCTTTAATGGCTTCTTTATCTTTTCCGTCAGCAAACATCATCGTTTCTTCTGCTGCTTCCATGTTCTCTTTTGTATTTTGCATCATTGATTTAAGCTTTTCTGCATTATCACTTCGGTCATCCGGCTTTGGCGCATTGTGCTGTGTCATTGTTACTCCTCCTTAAATGTATGATTGGTGCAACTGATAGCATTTCCACATAATTTTTTATTATTCTTAATGGTCTTCGGCTTTTTCCATCACTTCCATAGTTGTATTAATGGGAGAAAATACGGTATCTTTGTTACACAGATAAACTCAAAAAAGGTGTGTTAAACGTGCGGATAAATAAATTTTTAAGTGAAGCAGGCATCGTTTCAAGACGAGGTGCTGATAAATGGGTAGCGGAAGGAAGAGTTCAGATTAACGGGCAGCCGGCTGAGCTTGGCAGCCGCATTGAACCGGGCGATGAGGTGCTGGTGGATGGCAGCCCTGTAGTGCTGCAACAGGAGTATGTGTATCTTGTATTGAATAAACCAATCGGAATTACGAGCACTACCGAGCGTCAGATAGAAGGAAATATTGTGGATTTTGTTAATCACGAAAAGAGGATCTTCCATGTAGGACGATTGGATAAAGATTCGGAGGGGCTGATCCTCCTGACGAATGACGGGGATATCGTAAATGAGATCTTACGGGCGGAAAACAAGCATGAAAAAGAATATATTGTAACTGTGGACCAGCCGGTTTCTGATCATTTTGTTAAGCAAATGTCCCAGGGCGTAAGGATTCTGGATACCAAAACCCTGCCCTGTAAAGTCGAAAAGCTTTCAAGCCATACGTTCAAGATCACTCTTACCCAAGGCTTGAACCGCCAAATCAGACGGATGTGCACAGCCCTCGGCTACAGTGTCCGCAGCTTAAAGCGTGTCCGGATCATGAATATTTACCTGGAAGGGCTGAAGACTGGCCAATGGCGTGACTTGACGGATGCCGAACGGAATCAGCTGTTTAAGGATTTACATTATACGCCTAAAAGATAGGAAAACTAAATACCATTAATAAAAACATCCCGGTTGCAGGTCAGCGCATGGGATGTTTTTTTACTAACCATCAGTTCCGTCTCCTACCTATACCAAAGTCTAATCATTTGTATGTTACATAAATGCATGTTAGGATTTAGTTATGTAACATAAAAGAAGGTGAATATGTTATGGAAGTTGTCAATCCGATAAAAAGTATGCGACACATCCAGTTAATGAAAAAAGAATTAAAAAAGCAATCAAGTCGGGACTTCTGTTTTTTTGTACTGGGAATCAACACAGGATTAAAAATCAATGTACTGTTGCAATTAAATACTAAGCAAATGGTGAATGATAATGGGGATATTCTTCCTTTCATTGTGATTGAGGATCAAAAGATCTATATAAATGACAAGGTAAAGGCTGCATTAAATTTCCATCTGCATCACGAAAACCACATACAGGATGTTTACCTTTTTCAATCACCCAAAAATGCAATGCCCGTCACCCGTCAACATGCTTACCGGGTGATACATGAAACAGCAAGAAAAGTGGGAATTGACTATCAAATCGGCACCCATACGTTAAGAAAGACCTTTGGCTACCATGCTTATATCAAAGGAATTGCTATTTCACTAATTCAAGAGCGCTATCATCACGCTACACCTTCTGAAACATTACGTTACATCGGGATAGATGATACGATTCAAAAAATAGATGTGAATCTGTAAAAAAAACCTGCAGAACAAAGTCTGCAGGCAGCGTATAACGATTATAGTTCTTCTTCTTTTATTGCCTTGTGAATAGAGGTCGGCTCTGTAATCTTGTCATCTGTTACATGAAGCTGACATGTTTTGTTATCACGCACAAATTTAAAAACACCGTTGTTAAAGTCAGTACCTGTTTCTTTATAGAAAATGCCCTCAAACAGCACATCATCATTATAGTCAAAGCTTATATAGTGACCGTCTTCCTTTTTCACTAAGTACGCTCTGGTTCCGCTGTCGAATAGGTTTTCGTCGTCTTCTACCGAACGGTCGATGGATACGATATGGAAATCAACAAAAGTGATTTCGCGTAAAAGCATATTTACGAACGATCCCTTTTTTATTTCCTCCCAGCGGGTTTGCGGGGATTGACCTAAAATTATTTGAGTGATATCAAGCTCTCTTGCTACTTCAGCAATCACTTTACCTGCAGGCCGTTTTTCATTATCACGAATAATGAAATCTTCCGCACCATGTTCTTCGGCGATTTCTTTCCACTGTTCAATATAAGCTGTTTTGTCCGCACTGATATTTTCAATTGAATTTGAATCAACTGTTAGTACGTATAGCGGGCAGTCAAGCATATTCGCTAATTTGCAGCCGCGGCGGATTAAACGTTCCCCATTTGGACCGAAATAAACACAGACTAAAATACTTTCGTCCATTCGGGCTCTTAATTTTTTCACGTCATTTCACCTCTTCCCTACTTTGTGAGAATTTATCTATATTTGGAATTTAAATTGGCTATTTATTTACGCTCATTTTGTCACGAATATAAGGATATCGGGCATGACACTAAAATTCAACCCTTATTTCTCTTTTTCTAGAGCTTTATTATATGGCTGTTGATTTTCACCGGTGGACTTTTGCACCAGCAGCTTCAATCCATGCTGATTAATAACAACAACAAATTTTAAACAGGCTTCTTATAAAGGTTTTAATCAACAGTATTAGATTCTGGCGTAATAAATATGGAATAAACGAATTATTTTGCTTAAGGGGGATTGTCCATGACCTTGCTTCATTTACTCATATTATTTCCGATTATAGCCGTTGTATTTATCGTCACGCTCGGACAACTGGCACCTCGGCTTCATCTGGGATGGGCGGCACTTGTGGTTCCGGTTGTACTGTTTGCGGCCTTCCTTACGATGGTTCCCACCATCGCTGGAAATGATACCATTTCCGGAACTATTCCATGGATTACGGAGTTAGACCTGCACTTTGCTGTTTATCTTGACGGGCTGAGTTTAATATTTGCCTTGCTGATCACGGGGGTAGGCAGTTTAGTTGTATTATACTCCATCTTTTATTTATCGAAAAAAAGAGAATCTCTTTCTCACTTTTATTCTTTTCTCCTTCTTTTTATGGGAGCTATGCTTGGTGTCGTATTATCAGATAATTTAATGGTGCTGTATTTATTCTGGGAATTAACGAGTATTTCATCCTTCTTATTAATCGGTTTCTGGTACCGAAGAAAAAAATCGCAGTATGGTGCACAAAAATCGTTCCTGATTACTGTAGGCGGCGGTATTGCCATGCTTGTCGGATTCATCATGCTGCAAGTGATGAGTGGGACAAACAGCGTGCAGGAAATCATCGCCATGAGAAATTCGATTCAAGGACATGAGCTTTTTGTTCCAGCTCTTATTCTTATTTTACTTGGTGCATTCACAAAATCCGCCCAATTTCCTTTTCACATCTGGCTGCCTGATGCAATGGAAGCTCCTACTCCTGTAAGTGCTTATCTGCATTCGGCAACGATGGTTAAAGCCGGGTTGTTCCTTGTTGCAAGATTCACTCCTGTTTTTGGCGGGGAAGCGACATGGTTCTGGCTGGTCAGCGGAGTCGGGATCTTTACGATGTTTTGGGGAGCATTATTTGCAGTAAAACAAAAAGATTTAAAGGCATTGCTTGCTTATTCAACCATCAGCCAATTAGGGTTGATCATGTCTTTGTTTGGGCTCGGTTCAGCCGCACTGCATGGCGGCGCATCCACTGATTCGGTTGTTTATACGACTGCCATATTTGTTGCTCTTTTTCACCTTGTGAACCACTCTACGTTTAAAGGTGCTCTGTTCATGATTGTTGGAATTGTGGATCACGGTGTGGGAACACGGGATATTCGTAAGCTTGGAGGACTCATGACCTTAATGCCAGTCACGTTTACACTGGCTGTTATCAGCAGTTTTTCCATGGCAGGACTTCCTCCGTTTAATGGATTCTTAAGTAAGGAGATGTTCTTTACTGCTACGTTAACGGCAAAAGAAATGAACTTCTTTTCCATGGACACCTGGGGAATGATGTTCCCTGTCATTGCATTAGCAGGAAGCGTGTTTACGTTCACCTATTCAATGGTTCTTGTATTTAAAACCTTTGCGGGCAGATATAAAAGAGACAAACTGGAGAAGAACCCTCATGAGGCACCCATCGGTTTGCTCATCTCCCCTATCATTTTATGTTCACTGGTGATTTTGCTATTTATTTTCCCGAATCAGCTAAGCAAGTATCTTCTTGCCCCAGCGATGAACGGAATCTTACCCACCTTCCAGGGGATTGAAGGGCTCATTCCTAAAATCTATGCGTGGCACGGATTTAATACGGAACTGCTTATGACAGCGATTGTTGTCGTACTGGGATTTGTTTTAGTACGAACATTTAAGTACTGGAAAGAAATTTATGATTTATTCCCCCAACGAATCAGTATTGATCAGGGGTATCAGAATTTACTGGCCTTTAGTGAGTCCACGTCAAACAGCATTACGAATTTCTATATGACTGGCTTTTTAAGACATTATCTTTTCTATATCTATGGGTTCCTTCTGATTGTATTGAGCGGCACGCTTTTCCTTACAGGAAGCATTGTGATCAACACAGCAGATGATGCACAAATAGGGATTTACGAGGTTCTTCTAGTATTAATTATGGCAACAGCAGCAGTCAGCATATTATTCACCAAGTCCAGGATGACCGCCACCCTTTTAAATGGTGTGCTCGGCTATTCCATCGCTATTTTCTTTGTGTTATTCAGAGCGCCTGATCTGGCCTTGACGCAGCTTGTAGTGGAAACGGTGACAACTGTTCTTTTCTTATTATGCTTTTACCATTTACCTGAATGGTCAAAAGAAGACCGCAACCTGAAAGTTCGAATTCCGAAAATGGTCATTGCGATTGGCATGGGTGTATTAACGGTACTCATTTCGCTCTCTGCACAAGGCAACAAGCTATTTGATTCCATTTCAAGTTTTTTTGAGGATTCTTACGAGCTTGCCGGCGGTCGAAATATCGTCAATTCGATTTTAGGTGATTTCAGAGCATTTGATACGATGCTGGAAGTGGTTGTGCTCTTTATTGCCGGAGTAGGGGTATATACGTTAATTAAATTGAAATCACCGCAGGGAGGCGATACGAATGAGAGAAAATGATGTCATTTTACAAACCGTATCAAAAGTTGCTGTGTTTATCATTTTAACGTTTGGAATGTACTTATTTTTATCCGGACATCATAATCCCGGCGGCGGATTTATTGGAGGGTTAACATTATCTTCTGCTGTTATCCTCCTATATATTGCATTTGATGTGGAATCCGTTAACAAAGGCATCCCTGTTGATTTTAAATTGGTCGCAGCTGCAGGGGTTTTGATCTCTGTATTAAGCGGTACGGGTGCCCTCTTGTTTGGCGCAGATTTTCTAAGTCAGTCATTTGCATATTTTGACCTTCCCCTGCTTGGCAAGACCGAGCTTACGACTGTTGTGCTTTTTGAGGCCGGCGTCGCCTTGGCCGTAGTTGGCGTTGTGGTCACAATTTTAATTAATATAAGTGAGGATGTGTAAGGATGGAGACACTAATAACTCTTTTAGTGGGAGTGCTTGTGTCTGTCGCGACATACCTCCTGCTTTCAAAAAATTTAATACGTGTCGTTTTGGGAACCGCAATACTGTCCCATGCTGTGCACTTGCTGCTGTTAACGATGGGCGGCTTAAAAACGGGGAGTGTTCCGATTCTTGAAGACGGTGTTGGAACTTATACAGATGCCCTTCCCCAAGCTCTTATCTTAACGGCCATCGTCATCAGTTTTGCCGTTACAGCGTTTTTCCTGGTACTTGTCTACCGAACCTACCAAACTGCAGGAACTGATAATCTCAATGAAATGAGAGGATCGTCTGATGAATAATATACTTGTTTTTCCAATGGTCATTCCTGTCATTACAGGTGTGGCGCTTCTATTTTTCCGTTCCTATCCTGCTGTACAGCGATGGAGCACGATTGCTGCCATGCTTTCGGTATTTGCAATCAGCCTTTGGATTTTAGAAGATGTCAGAAGCAATGGCATTATGCGTCTGGATTTTGGAGGATGGACGCCTCCATTCGGGATTACCTTTGTAGCAGATTCGTTTGCTATGCTCCTGGTTGCAGCCGCTTCTTTCGTGTCGCTTATTTGCATGTTGTACGCAGTTTTTGCTGGGGATAAAAGAAGAGAATATTACTTTCAGTATACTTTTATGCTGCTGCTTATTGCAGGTGTAAACGGTGCATTTTTAACGGGTGATTTATTTAATTTGTTTGTGTGTTTTGAGGTTATGCTTCTTGCTTCTTATGTGTTAATGACGCTTGGCGGTGAAAAGAAACAGCTTACTGAAGGGATCAAATATGTTCTGATCAATATCTTATCCTCATGGCTTTTCCTGCTGGGCCTTGCTTATGTATACGGAACACTGGGAACACTGAATTTTGCCCAGCTTTCCCTGAGGATAGCAGAGGCAGGTCAACCTCCAATACTTACTGCGATCAGCATATTATTCCTGGCAGTTTTCTCACTTAAAGCCGGCCTTGTTCTTTATTTCTGGCTTCCGGGTTCATACAGCGCTCTTCCAACGGCTGTTTCTGCTTTATTTGCAGCTCTCTTAACAAAGGTTGGTGTCTATGCACTATTTCGAACCTTTACGCTGCTTTTTTACCATGAGCCTTCTATTACCCACACTATTATTGGATGGATGGCCATTACGACCCTGGCAGGCGGCAGTCTCGGGGCCATCGCTTATGTAGACATCCGAAAAATTGCTGCGTATAACGTGGTCATTGCGATTGGATTTATTTTAGTTGGTCTTGCCTCCAATAATGCTGCCGGAATCCAGGGATCGATTTACTACCTGGTACATGACATCGTGATAAAAGGCCTCCTCTTCTTGATTATTGGAACGATTATCTACCTGACATCCAATGCGAGACTCGACCGGACCAGCGGGTTAATTACGAATTATCCTATCCTTGGATGGATCTTCTTAATTACAACATTGTCTTTGGGCGGAGTTCCCCCCTTCAGTGGATTTGCGGGCAAACTAATGATTGGACAGGGTGCCATTTCTTCAGGTGAATATGTGATGGTAGGAGCCGCATTCTTATCCAGCCTGTTTGTTTTGTACTCGTTAATCCGAATCTTTTTAAATATGTTCTGGGGCGAAGTGTTGATTCCACGTAAACATCAAATTCCCCTTCCCTTCCCGCTGCTGGCTCCACTTGTTGTGCTGGCAATCGTTACAATCGGATTAGGACTGGGAATGGACTTCATGGCGCCTTATGTTACAGATGCTGCTACTGTATTGATGAATCCTGAGGTCTATATCGAGGGGGCATTGGATAATGAATAAGAATTCTTACCGTGTGGGAGGTGCAAACAAATGCCCGCTCAGTTTCTATTAAATCTTCTAATTGCTGTTTTATGGGTGCTTCTCAATGATGAATCCACTTTTGAAGTCCCTACTTTTGTAGCTGGATTTATGATCGGTATTGTTATTATTTTTCTCATGCATCGTTTTTTTGGAACACCATTCTATCTAAGACGTGTCATCTCCATGTTAAAGCTGCTATGGATCTTTAATTATGAGTTGATTACTTCAAGTTTTTTAATCATGAAACAGATTCTTATCCCCTCAACTAAGATTGAACCTGGAATCTTCACGTATGAAACCAAGCTGAAAAATGACTGGCAGGTTACAGCATTAGCCCTTCTGCTGATGCTGACACCCGGATCCGTAGTGCTGCGTGTGTCACCTGAAGGAACCACCTTCTTTATTCACGCCATGGACGTCAGAGATTCAAAGCCTTTGGTTCTAAAATCGATAAGAATGTATGAAAAAATCATTCTGGAGGTGTCCCGCTCATGACGACCATCATTTTCACAACAGCCATCGTCCTTTTTTGCGTCGCTATTGGCATGGCCCTTGTACGTGTCATTAAAGGGCCTTCCCTGCCTGACCGGGTCGTTTCCTTTGATGTGATCGGGGTTAATTTGATATCGGTTGTGGCCGTTTTAGGTGCTATCTTAAATACTGCTGCTTATTTAGAAGTAATTTTAATTATTGCCATTCTTGCCTTCATCAGCACCATCGCCTTTTCAAAATATATTGAGAGGGGGGTTATCATTGATCGAAAGCGAAATAATTAAATTAATTGGTGCAATAATGGTTCTGCTTGGCAGTATAATGGCCATTATCAGTGCGTATGGCCTTATCAGTCTTCCGGACGTGTATACCCGTTCACATGCAGGTACGAAGAGCTCTACACTGGCTGTCTTGTTAACCCTGACTGGCGTCTTTATCTACTTCCTGGCCGCCGAGCATTATTTAAGCATAAGACTCGTTCTAGGAATAGTCTTTTTATATTTAACAGCACCAGTTGCCGGCCATTTAATTTGCCGTGCTGCCTATGTATCAGGAATTGATATTAAAAAAGAAATCACGGAAGACGAGATTCATGAAAATGAATATCAGACATATCGGGAATAAAGATCGTCCAGATGGGATTGCTCCCCTTAAGGAACAGAGAAGAAAATCTGTTTTCTTAAGGGGTTTTTTTGTGTCAGAGGACGTCCAGTCTGCCCATTGTTATTGGAATTACTTTGGATAGATTAGACATGGCTGTTTTGAAGGAGACGTACAGATAGGCCGGGCCGGGCGGTGGCTGAAATGTAGAACCTTTCTTTTTATATGTAGAACTTGCAGACTGAAGTGTAGAACATCTGCGTTATAGTGTAGAAGTTTCATTTTGAAGTGTAGAACATCGGCGGTGAAGTGTAGAACCCCCCAGGAAAGCGCTGTCCAACCCATCGCTAAATATGGGGTGTATTACAAAAAGAGGCCTTTACGAACATGTTCTTGATCGTAAAGGCCTCTTTCCGGGTTTTGTTCCAAACTCTTTTATTAAAATACAATCGTTTTGTTGCCGTCTACAATAATCCGATCCTCCAGATGCCATTTTACCGCTCTGGCCAGAACACTTCTTTCAATGGAACGGCCAATTTTTTTCATCGCATCAATATCATCACGGTGATCTACACGCATTGTGTCCTGCTCAATAATCGGCCCTTCATCTAAATCATTGGTTACATAATGAGAGGTTGCTCCAATCAGCTTAACCCCGCGCTGAAAAGCACGGTCATATGGGCGTGCACCGACAAAGGCAGGCAGGAATGAATGGTGTATATTAATGATCCGCTTTGGATTTTTCTCTACAAAGGTCGGAGTTAAGATCTGCATATAACGAGCCAGTATGATGACATCAATCTTGTATTCCTCCAGAAGCCTAAGCTGCTCTGTTTCAACTTCACGGCGGTTTTCTTTGCTCGCAGGAATATAGACGAATGGAA
The DNA here is from genome assembly GCF_004358665.1 of Jeotgalibacillus sp. S-D1. Taxonomy (GTDB): domain Bacteria; phylum Bacillota; class Bacilli; order Bacillales; family Jeotgalibacillaceae; genus Jeotgalibacillus. Next base: position 100,550 of record NZ_SMZR01000003.1, read on the forward strand.
TACCAAAGCCTTCCACAAGCTCTCTGGCCGTTTCATGGTTACTGATCACAAGGGCCAGATCCGTCATTAAGTCACCGCTTTGCCATTCCCACAGGAGTTCGCGGATACAATGAAGCTCCTTTGACACAAAGATGGCTGTTCTTTTGATTTCAGAGGGAAAGGTCATTTTCCAATCCATCGAAAAGTTTTCGGCAAGGGCAGCGAATGACGTCTTGATTTCTTCTTTTTGCTCCTGAAGCGACGGGCATGCAAACTCAATACGGAGAAAAAAGTCCCCGCCTTCTGGATTTGTTGAATACTGGCTTGAATCAATTATATTGGCTTTGTATTGAAACAAGAAACGGGAAACAGCCGCCACAATTCCCGGCTGATCAGGGCATCTTACGAGTAAATTACCCAGGTTTTGTTTTCGTTCCTTGTAAGCATTTATTTGCTGTTCTATTTCACTTGTCATTGTGTTCCTCCTTCAGGCAAACCTGCCTTCTATAAAAAGATGTTAGGTATGATAGTAAGGGATTCACCAGTAAAATGAAAGTAATCTCATTTAAAACACGAATAAAGCACTCTGTTCACATTTTATTTTAAATAAGTACAGTTGTGCCGAAGAACACAATAAAAGTTTTATAAGGGGACCGGTTCATTTCCGCTGCAGGCGGAGACTTTCCGCGGGGCGTGCGGTGAGCCACTTCGAGCTAAAGCCCTTCAGTGTCTCACCTTTCACGCTTCATCCCGCCGGAGTCCCCGCCTTACGCTCCAATGAACCTAAGATTACAAAAGCACTGCACAAAAAAGAAGATCCTTACGAACAGTCTTTGTTCGTAAGGATCTTCTTTTTTTAATTTGCCAGGTTTTGCACAGCCTCAGTATCCTTTCCTTATGCCTTTTGAAACTGATCGCTTTCAGTTGAACCTTTTAATGCGGTGGTGGATGATACGCCGCCGGAGATTACCAGTGATACTTCATCAAAGTATCCCGTTCCAACCTCCCGCTGGTGGCGTGTAGCGGTGTAGCCCATATCCTCTGCAGCAAATTCCGCCTGCTGAAGCTCAGAGTACGCTGCCATACCGCGCTCTTTATATCCTCTGGCCAGTTCAAACATGCCATAATTAAGAGCATGGAAGCCTGCAAGTGTTACAAACTGGAATTTATAACCCATTTTGCCCAGCTCCTGCTGGAAGCTCGCAATGGTCTCTTCATCCAGTTTCTTTTTCCAGTTGAAGGATGGAGAACAGTTATAAGCCAGCAGCTTGCCCGGATATTTTTCATGAATGGCTTCAGCAAATTTTCTTGCTTCTTCTATATTAGGTTCTGACGTCTCGCACCAGATTAAATCCGCATAAGGTGCATAAGCAAGTCCGCGTGAGATTGCCTGGTCGATGCCGTCATTCGTGTGATAAAACCCTTCAGGCGTCCGCTCTCCTTTTATAAAAGGCTGATCGTAAGGATCTACGTCACTTGTAATTAAACTGGCAGCATTTGCGTCAGTTCTGGCAATAATGATGGTAGGAACCCCCATTACATCAGCTGCCAATCGGGCTGAAATCAGGTTTTTAACCGCTGTTTGTGTTGGAAGAAGCACCTTGCCTCCCAAATGACCGCATTTTTTTTCAGAAGACAGCTGATCTTCTAAATGGACGCCGCCCGCTCCAGCTTCTATCATCGACTTGGTTAATTCGAACACATTCAATGTTCCTCCAAAGCCTGCTTCCATATCGGCTACGATCGGGGCGTACCAGTATGTATCGCCCTCTCCTTCCGCCTGCTGAATCTGATCTGCACGCTGTAAGGTCTGATTAATCCTTTTAACTACCTGTGGTACGCTGTTTGCCGGGTACAGGCTTTGGTCAGGATACATATTGCCGGACAGATTGGCATCTGCTGCTACCTGCCAGCCGCTCAGGTAGATCGCCTGTAATCCTGCCTTTACCTGCTGCATCGCCTGATTGCCTGTCAGTGCACCGAGGGCATTTACGTAGTCTTCCGTTTTCATCAGATCCCACAGCCGTTCTGCTCCCATCGTCGCAAGCGTCTGTTCCACTACAACAGAGCCTCTCAGCTTAATTACATCTTCTGCAGTATATGGGCGCTCCACCCCATTCCATCGATCCTGATTCCAGCTTTCCGTTAATTGCTTCGCCTGTTCTTCTCTTGATTTCATATTTATCTCTCCTTTTTGTTATAATACAAATTTAATAATTTATTATTGTTATATAACACATAGTTCAAAAAAATTTAATCTACATCTGCACAGCATTCAATTGCTTCTTTAAAGCTTGAGTAATCCAGACCGCATGCACGGCAGATATTTGCCGGTTCTGTTTCATCCTTTTTTCGAAATACAACAACTTCTGATACAGTTTGTTCTTTAATATCCAATGCACCATTTGCCGTCCCCTGGAGTTTAAATGCCTCATTTCCATAAACAAACATGGTTCCTTCCAGTTCCTGATTCGTTTTTCCTTCCAATACCTTTTGAACAATCCAGCGCTCGATCAATTCACGGCTTGTTGTTTGTGTTTGTTGAATTTGCATGTAAATCCCTCCAATTAATTTAATAAAACTAATATATAACAGTAGTTATTTATATGCAACTGTTTTATAACAGTTTACACTGAATTTTTCCCTTATTATCCCTCCAAACCCTGTAACCGCCCTATTTTCTCACTAAAAAAAATTTTTTTATTCTTTACATAGTAACAATGTGTTAACTTAATAGTTATATAAGTTAACACAGGAGGAGTGGCAATATGGAGAACAAGCGTTTACGAATGATGATTAATTGTGGGATTTTTGCAGCTATGACTGCGATTTTAGCTCAAATTGAAATTCCATTGCCGCTTATTCCAATCAGTGGACAAACACTCGCGGTTGGAATTACAGCGACGATTTTAGGCAGCCGCTACGGGGCGATGACCCTGGTGGTTTATATGCTGATTGGTACAGCCGGACTGCCTGTTTTTGCAGGCTTCAGCGGAGGTGCCCATGTACTTGTTGGACCAACTGGCGGGTACATATTCGGATTTATTGCCGCTGCTTTTATTACCGGTCTCATCCTGGAAAAAACCTCGTTCAATCTTACTCAAGCAATTATCGCAAACATTGCCGGCATGATTGTCACCCTTGCATTTGGAACCATCTGGCTGAAGATCCTTCTGGACTTAAGCTGGCCAGCCGCTTTGGCAGCAGGTGTGTATCCGTTTCTCGTGGTTGGAGTTATAAAAGCTCTTCTCGCTGCCTGGATTGGCATAAAAGTACGCGAGCGCCTGCTTCAGGCCAGATTAATACAGCCGGCCGTCAGTTAATTCCCAAACAAAAAAAGCAGCAGCACCTCTTTATTGCTAAGAGGTACTGCTGCTTTTTTGTATCATTTACTTATTTTCCAAAGTCAGGAGATTAATTTGAGGAGGATTAAACAGCCGGAATTTCAGGAAAGCCACTGCATCGCTGCTGCCAAGCCCGGCGCTTACGTATTGCTGTGTGTTCTTATATTCCCACAGCCCGCTTACCCGGTCCCGGGGTGGAAACAGCCCGCCATTCTCATACCAGGCTTCCGGTACAAAGGGAGCACCGATGAAAGGCAGTCGGATTTGTCCGCCGTGATAATGTCCTGCCAGGATCAGCATGTTTTTTCTAAGCGCATAAAATCTGTCAAGATAATCCATCTGCTCATCCACCACAGGATAATGGCTCAGCGCAATAAGCACCTCTTCATCCGCATCGTTTAGTTTACTAAACTGCTCAAGCATTTGATTTTGATAGTCAAGATAGGCCGTCTCCTTTTCAACCGGCCTTCCAACTCTGCCATAAACAGCCTTAAATCCTTCCTCCGGGTTTAATGACGCAAGATCAAAATTCACAAAATGAATTGTGTCCTCTTCCTTTTGGATCGTCTTTACCGATTCCAGCAGCAGGACTCCACGCTCTTCCATTTGCAGGATAAAGGCGCTTTTTTCAAGCCCTCTTTGCTCTTGCACAACATAGCTGTCAGGATCTGTGTTTCCTGGTACAAAATACGCATTCTCTTTATTGTCTATTCCGTCCAGTAGATCAAAAAAGGCGGTATAATCGGATTGCTGCGGGTCGTCCAGCATATCTCCTGTAAAAACGATCGCATCGTACTCCTGGGCATTAATCTTCCTGATAAGATCTGTTTGACCTGTACCAAATTCCTTTTCATGAAGGTCCGTAATTTGCAAAATGCGAAAGCCTTCAAATGCTTTTGGAAGGGCATCCATTTGAATGGTTTGTTCCTCAATGGTGAGCCTGTTATTGTCCCAGTAGATATACGCAATACAACATATGATCGAAACAGAAACCACTGCGAGTATTATGATCTTTTTCACCGCTGAACTCTCCATTTAAAAGATATAATTAAGTCAATCAAGGCGTCATTTCTACCTGCTTTTTCAGCAGGTGATTGAAGACCTTTGATTTTTCCTGCGACAGCTGCTTAAAGCCGCCCTGCTGCACAATTTCCCCCTCATCCAGTACAATGACCTGATCGGAATTGCGAATGGTGGAAAGCCGATGGGCAATTACTAAAATTGTCATCTTTCCCTTCAACCGCTCCAGGGCTTCCTGAATATGCGCTTCACTTTCCGTATCAAGTGAGCTAGTTGCCTCATCCAGCACCAAAATCGTAGGCTTTCGCAAAATGGCTCTTGCCAATACGAGCCGCTGCCGTTCTCCCCCTGAAAGTTTGATTCCCCTGTCGCCAATCAACGTATCCAATCCCTTTGGAAGCTTCTCAATGAATGCATCAGCAGAAGCGAACTGGAGCGCTTCCCACAGATCTTCGTCCGTAGCATCAGGCTGCACGAGCTGAAGATTTTCACGGACCGTGGTATTAAACAGAAACGGATCCTGCGGAACATAGCTCATTGAGCGTCTGAGTGACAGGACATTTTCTTTAGTGAGCTCCTTGCCATCTATTAACACCTGTCCTTTTTCAGGGTGATTCAGCCCCATCAAAAGATCCACAAGTGTACTTTTCCCCGCTCCCGAGCGGCCGACAAAGGCCGTCATTTTATAAGCCGGAGCCGTAAAATCAATGTTCTCCACGGTATAGCCAGGTTCCTGCTGATTGTATCTGAAGGAAACATTTCTGCACTCAATTTGATGATTAAGCTGCATTGGCTTTATGTTTTGATCCTGAACAAATTCCTCCTGCACTTTGCATTCCTGCTGAAGAGCCTGTACGGCTTTCAATGAAGGAAGAACAGTGGCGATTTGCTCCAGTGAAGATTGAATGCCGGCTACCCTCGGCCAAAGTCTTGAAAAAATCACGATAATCAGCATCAGCTGGGCAAGCTGAGCATTAAACATCATGATCGCAATATAAATAAATGCCGCAATTAAAATAGCTGAAGCTGCTTTGTAATACACCTGTGAGGTTGTTTTAAGCCTCATGTACTCCACCTGCTCACGCTGCATCTCATCGGTAATATCTCCATACCAATCCAGTCTTGAGCGCTCTAAAGAATTGCTTTTAATATCTTTAATGCCGTTAATCTGATCGGTTACCCCTCCAATATACTGCTTTGCCAGCTCATAGTTCCGCTTGCCAAGCGCAAGGGACCTCTTTAAAAACTTGCGGTTAAATAGAATCAGGATCCCTCCGCACAGCAGAATAAATAGAGTAATCATCGGCGCCAGAATCAGGGCAATGACAATTTGTATCATCGTTGTAATAAGTGAAGACATGAATTGCAGAACCGACTGTGTTCCCGAGCTTGCCCTTACCACTTCTGAGGTTAGGATATTTACAAGATCCGATTTTCGTTTATTAATAAAGAAATGCCAGTTGGAATGCAAAATGCCATTGTACGTCTTATTTCTTAAATGGCGTAGAAAACCCTGCTGAATAACAGTATTTCGTACAGTGATTTTTTGATGTAAAAGATTTTGGCTAATGGCAAGAAAAACAAATGCACATAAAATCGCCGGAAGACTTATATAAGCAGGTATAGAATCCATAAAAGAAAACAAGCCGGCAAGCGGTATGGAAGAGCTGTCAAACTCAATGATCCCCGTCAGGCTGATCATTGGAATTAATAGAATGACAGCAGCGCCTTCAAGAAGACCGATGGCAACCATGGCAGCTAAATTTACATAAAGAATTTTCCCTGCAAACGTATGAATTTGCTTTAAAAAGAATAAAATCTGCTTCATCATTTAATCCCCCTAAGGTAGTGCATGACTTCTCGTTTTTCTCCACACCCACAGAAAAGGACGAAGAGGAAAATAAAGTACATGGAGTTTAGTTGGCAAGGGAAGCGTTTTGGCGTCTTCAGGATAAGGATGCAGGAAGCTGATTACAAAAAACAGCTTTTGCTTTAAAGACATTAAAGAAAATAAATGATATTTATGATAGCGGGCAACATCCTCAGGAAGAGGATCTGTATGGAGGTTTACCTGGTTTTCCATATAAAAAACAGCTTCCTGGGCTAGCTTTGCATACTTTCTCAATGAGAAAGCCTGGGCTTTTAACGGCATTGGTGTACCAAAAACTGCTGAACTTAAATTGACTGCCTGTCCCCCTGCCCGGAGATAATCGTATTTTTTAAAGTGAGATAATGACAGCTTCCAGTCTATTTCCTGATTCATTAATTGATGAATATCCATCAGCCAGCGAAGACGGGACCAGCCGTGACGTGATCCATGGGAAACAAGAAATAAAAACAGATCTTCTTTTCCAAGAATGTAGACGGGTGATTTCGTCATTTGGCTTTTGACTTTTCTGTCCCATAACTCTTTAAAGCCGGGTTCTTTTGCGGGACCTGGGTTTAGTCGCCAGTGAATTTCTGCTTTCAGCTTCTTTTTGGGATGGAAATAGGTCACATGATGATGCCGCCACTTCCAGTCATTTAAAATCGTTTGGATGTAATCATCTTTTTCATAGCCCCGGTCGAGCAGGATTTTTTCTGCATTGTCCAGCTCACCGATCGGAACGATAAAATCTAAATCGCTGGATGTACGCAGTGAAAGATCACCATATAATTCATAAGCAAGCGTTGGGCCTTTGAGGAAAAGAAGTGGTATGCGCCGGGCAGTAAACAGTTGGCTGATCTGTTCCATTTCAGCAGTTAAGTGGAGCATTTGAAAAGTATTTCGCTGAAACAGACGAGTGAGTTCTTTTATTACATGAGCAGGTATCAGATCTCCCATATGTTTTAATTTTGGAGTAAGAACAGGATAAACACGGTGATGGATGGTTAATTGAATAAACAGCTCCCAGTCCACTGCAGGATACCGATCAGACAAATCCGCCGGCAATGCGTTCTCTGGTTCCCATTTAAGTAATTCGATCAGAAACTGCATCTCCTGATGGATGTGTGTTAGATCAAGTTGAGATACGTTCTCCATAGCCTGCTCCTTCTTAAACATTTTTTGCAAATTTACTGACCACGGTAAACCGCTCCATTCCTTCTGAACCGGTGAGATAAAATGGACCGCTTCTTATCCATGCATGAGCAATTAGCTCCCCGTTTTCATCCCGCGCTGTACCCAGGTAAAGAGTGCTTTCAATTTTGCGCCGCTCAAGCATTCTCATCGCTGCAATCGCTTTTACCAGGCACTGGCTTTCAAAAAATGTGTACTTGCTCGCTAAATGGATTGCCCGGGAGATTTCACCAAGTGTTTTTTTATTGTCCGGATTCGTCTCGAGCGAAGTTTCCTGCATGACAGCACCTAATGATGGAACGACTTTTGAAAAAGGGATGCTTTTTAAATAACGTGCCCACGCTAAATGACAATACGATTCGATTAAAAGTTTTTTCAAAGGCCAGCTAAAGGATAAAAAGAGTTTTATTTTCCTTATCATCTTAATCGATCCTTTCAATTAGCGGCTATGGGTTTTAATCAAACCCTCTTCTGCTAAATGGTCTAAAAATGAAAGGACCTGTTCCTCACATTCTTCCATTGTTACATTGTATTGACTTGTCAAGGCTGCGACCATATCCTGCAGGGAAACAGGCTGTTCCATCAGATCCCAGATGTCCCCGCCAACCTCGCCCAAATTATAATATTTTCCATTTTCAATACTCAGCATGACCTTCTCGCCATCCATATCACTTACGATATTTCCTTCCTTTTGACTAAGCAAATGATCTTTTAATAGTGAACTGTTTTTAATCATACAGCCTTTTCCTCCTTAAGAAATTTCTCTAAAATCAAGTCTGTCAGCTGATGAGCGGTAAACTGCGCAGCCGGTCTTCCAACCTGAAAGAAATCAATCTTGCCAGCCATTTTAGCGGATGTAGCAAAGTGCCATTCCATCAGTCCGGAGCGGGTAATAATAAAGTTGCGGTAGGTGTGATAAAACAGCTTTTGAAACCGTTCCATATTTTCAATCGCTTTGATTTCTACCTGCTCTCCCCCAAGTTTCACAAGCTCAACGATCCCTGCTAAAGGCATTGGCTTATCAGCAAATTGGGCTGCAACAGGAACGGCAAACTTTGTTTCCCGATCAATAATAGGACGAAGCTTCTCCGACTCCATGCCAAATTGATTTAAGCTCTCAAGCCACAGCTTCTGCTGGGGATAAGCAGGTGTAACCATCGGCACGAAATCATCCGTTAACGTTACAGGAATGACATCATCACTTAATAGCTGGTAGCCCCGTTTTAAAAAAGCTGAGGCAAGTGTGGATTTCCCTGCTCCTGAGTCGCCGACAATGGCATACGCCTTGCCATTTACCGCAATGGCACTGCCATGCAAGGGAAGAATTCTTCTTTGCATTAATAGGGCTCCCATGCAGGTTCCAAGGAGATAAAGCCTTAGCTGGTCTTCCTGTACTCCCTCATGTGGAGAAACAGTAATGCTTTTTCCATTCTCAATCTTGTAAATGGCAGCATTCGATATATTAAACATGCAAAGGTCTTCTTTTATAAACGTCGAGCGGCCGGGTTCTGCAACTGCAGTCCACTCATCTTGCAAACTGTCACTCTTTATTACCACATCAGCATGATAAGTATCTGCTGGATAAAGAAACTTCAATTCCGGTAAGATATATTCGCTTGAGATGGTTAAACCAAATGCATGATAGATGTTTTTCTTCACTCTTTTCACCTGCCTATAGGATGGATGGGCCCTTCCCAAAAGGATGTGAGGCCAATTACTTAATAAGAAGTCATGATTAACTGTCCATTGGCTGTACTATTGTCAACTAGCAATCTATCAAATAACTCAACTAAATTATCTATAATAACATCAGCAGTAATCGCTAATTTTCTTTCAAAGTTATAGGGCGTTATCAACCGGCATTGTAAATCCTGCCTTATTCATCCTTTTAAAAGGATTTCATCATGAGCTTACATGCTCCACAATGTCTTTGTATCCACTATTCTCGTGTACCCGCTCATGTTGTACTCCATTTAGATAAATGGAAACTAGCATTGTTCTATATAAAGAACATAAATAGTAAAAAAATAGAGGGATGGATATAAGAAAAGATATCATTCGTTTTGTTCTATATTAAGAACAATCTATATTATTAAATTATCACCTTTCCCCTGCAGTGTCAATCTGGGGAAAAATAAATACTACATATTTTATCTGTTAAAAAACAGAAGAAAACCCTCATACTTATTGCTTATGTATAAGGGCGATAAAAAAGCATTGTATAAATTTTAGCTCTCGAAATGCACCATTTCGTCGGGATCAGGCTGATGACCATCAGGTATTGTCATACCAGGACCGGCCATTGTGCTCCCTACCTCTAATTTTTCAAGTGTTGGCTTTTTCCATTCTTTCATTTGTATCACCTCCTCTCAATCTAATTTTTTTATAAAACGATAAACAATTAAACTTCTCATTAATGTCTTAAAATTAGCATTATAGACGTAGTTCGACCCTGGATTACTAGTGTCGGTGCCGGCCAGTGCTGATCTTAAAACATCCATATTTATTAAATCTTTCATAACAGAATCATTAATAACTTGCTGCATCTCCTCCATAAAGATTTTCCAGTCCCGACGCATTCGATGAATTCCATCGCTTCCCTGAATGCCACGTGTTTTTTGATTCAGCCTTACTTCATCTGGCAGATAATGTTCTGTGGACCTTCGAATAAGCAGGCGATCAACCCCATTTTGGACAAACTCATCTTCAGGTACAGATAAACAATAATTAATGACATCTAAATCATTTGTCGGATCGCGTTCCATAACCTTATACCGAAGCGACATTTTCGTTCCTGTTGTACCTGTAATGTTCCAGAAGGTTAATTTTTCAAATTGCTTTCGCCTTGCATCATACGAATTAAAATAAGAATAAGATGCAGCATCCATTCCATGCGTACGTACTTTTTCCAATACCCCTGTTCTTTCGCCAAAGGACGGATTAATAAGAAGCGGAAAATTATCAGCTGTCTTTGGGGAGTACAATTCTGCAAGCACCTTTCCTTTAACTACAGACATTACACGCGATTTTTTTGCCCCTACGTTTTTACTGTATTGATTGACCTCTCGATAAAACTGAATCAGTTTGAGCTTTTTCAATAACAGAGTTTGATACTCCAGGGCCGGTCCCCAGGAAACTGTCCAATTCCCCCTCGCACCATTTAACAACACACCTACACCTTTTTGCCGAGCTGTTTGATGAATGCCTTTCATCCAAAACGAATTCTCAAAAAATTTGTATGGCATTTCATAGATGTCTAGCCAGTCATCTATTTCTGTAAAAGGGCTTTTCCCGGTGAAGTCGAGGTAGTGGTCGTTTATATTACCAACATAATCAACGGTTGATTTAATTAAAGGTCTCTCATCGGCAATTCTATGTTTTGGAGTCCAGTCGTGAAAATTATTCTCTGGTACATAGCTAAAGGTTTGGAGCTGTTTATTTTGTTGTTTTAAATGTGGGGCTGCAAAACTCACTACAGAACCAGAATCAAGCCCCCCGCTTAACTGTGCCCCCACCTTATGAATCGTTCGTGTACGGGCTGCCACTGATTTGTGAAACACATGTTGAAAAGCTTCTTTATATTCATCACTCGAACCAAGCTTCAGCTTTTCACCCATTATTACTGATGTATACTTTTTTACGTTTATTTTTCCATTCACTAGCGTTAACGTATGCGACGGCGGAATCTGATCGATATGTTGATAGACAGTTGCAAGAGGCTCAACCGTTTCATGCATACCCGGAATCGCAAGATATTCAGCAAGCCATAGCTCATTTATTTTTTTGTCTACAAAAGGCAATGCAAAAAATGGTTTTATCGTTGTACAAAAAGCAAAATGAGATTGGTTCGTATAATAATAGAGTGTTCGAGTACCAGAGAAGTCCCTTGCACCAAACAGCTTTCTCTCTTTTTCATCCCAAATCATAAAGGAAAAGTCTCCCCGCAAATGCTTGGGTGAATCCTCTCCCCATTTCTCGTAAGCGAGTAAAATTAACTGACTGTCTGACAACCCTTTACGATCTTGTTTCTTAACTTGAAAAAGATCACACAGATCTTCTCGATTATCAATAATGGCATCCGCGGTAATGACCAGCTGCTTATGATAGTCATAGTAAGGAAGCCGTTCCCCAACTGACTCCTCTGTCACCCATTGCAAATGACATCCCATAAATAAATGGTTCTGACAGTAAATTTGCTGATCGTCAAAAGGAAAATAAGCCAAAGCAGCCATCATAGCTTGACCATATTCAACTGATACAGGCTCTTGGTTTATATTGATCAGGCCAGCTATTGCGCTCATTGAGTTCCTCCTTAACTATTTGTACTTTCAAAAGAACAAACTAATCAAAAATTATGTACACATTAATGATAACATCATAATTTGTTCTCAATAAAGAAATTCTTATTTTGATTTTACACTGATTTCAAAACAAGTCAATGATATTATTCTTAATTAAAGAACAAGTTCAGTTTTCTATTAATTAGTGATATATTCCTGTTGAAACTTATTAAACCTTTCAATCCACGTTTCAATATCATCAAAATTACTTGTCCTTGTATTACATATCATTTGTAGTTTTAATTCTATGCAATCAAGAAAGAAAATGGACAATCTAATGTTTTTATTCAGTAATTCATCATTTAAGTTTAAATTGTGATGAAAATGCTTAATACACTGTTCGAGTAATAAAGATACTTCTTGAACAGTGTATTTATGTTTACTTGTATGAACTGTCATAAAAATCATCCAATACAAATCAAAGTAAATATTACGATTGCCCAAAGTATTCCAATCTATCACTTTGATCTTATTGTTTTTTCCCAACAAAATATTACCTTCCCAAAAATCACCGTGTGATAACCCAAACCAGATATTTTCCACAAAATATTCTTTTTCAATTTTTGAAATTTCATTGAGACAAAATTCAGTAATCTTTTGTAATGTTATTAGATTACAATTATTGAGTTTGCTTATATTATTTAAAAGTGTTTCTATCGAAGTTTTTTTCGTGATTTTATACGAATACAGGTTTACTTTATATGGGTTGTTAGTAAGGGTTAATTGGTTTAAAACTGAAATTATCTTCAAGTTAAGTATTGTAGGCTGGGAAATCGAAAACTTAGCTCTATCAAAATTTATATATTCTTCAACAACAAATTTTTTTGAATAGTTCATTGACAATATTTTAGGACCTAATCCAGTTCGAAAAGCCTTATTTGCAATATTCATTTGTTCTTTTACGTAGGATTCAGGTAAGGAAGAAGGGTAAATTGTTATTACTTTTTTTTGTGTAAAGTTAAAAATCTTCACTTCTCCCTCACGTAAATTTAGTAAGCAATGACCAAAGGTATTTGAAGCTATCTGATCAGCTGTTTTGCGTTTATTTAATAACTTTTTTTCTACAAAAACTTTAATAAAATTTAATACAATAAAATTTTTCTTTAATGCAACTGGCATTGCATTAATTATCTTATATTTTGTGTCCCTCTCGAAATAAGGGAAAGGTTTAGTAAACTTGTGTAAAATATAATATAGAGTTATTAGACTAATTTCAGAATTTATATACATATGGTTGTCTACATATAAATAACTATATATCTTTTTAGCCATAGCATTACACCTTTCAATAATTATGCTAAATTCACTTTGTTGATCTTATCTCTGCTTTCAGAAACCAATTTTCCATTGCTCATTTTAAAAACAATATCACAATTTTCTATAGTGCTAAGTCTATGAGCTATTATGATCAATGTTTTATCTCCTTTTAATTTATCAATTGATTTCATTATTTCTTTTTCTGTCTCATTATCAAGAGCAGATGTTGCCTCATCCATGAATAATATTTCAGGGTTGTGATAGAGTGCACGTGCTATGCCAATGCGCTGTCTTTGACCTCCTGATAACCTGACTCCTCTTTCACCAACGGAGGTTTCAAGCTGTTCTGGAAGTGACTGAACAAATTCTTTTAATTGAGCCTTATCTAATGCTGCCCAGACAGCTTCTTCATCTATTTTTGATTCTTCAATTCCAAAAGCGATATTTCCTTTAATCGTATCATCTGATAAGAAGATAAATTGTGGAATGTAGCCAATTTTCTGCTGCCATAATGTTTTGATGTCCAATAGGTTCTGACCATCGACTAGTACTTCCCCTTTTTCCGGTTTAAGAAGACCCAGAACAATATCAATTAACGTAGTTTTCCCTGCCCCCGATTCTCCAATAAAGGCTACAGATTTACCTATTGGAATATTTAGATTAACGTTCTGGATAGCTGCTTTTTCTTGGTTCGGATAGCAAAACGACACTCGATTTAACGTTATAGCTTTGTTGAATACTCTTTTTCCCTCATTAATAATCACACTCTTATCTAGATCTAATTTTATTTGGATATTATTGTAATTTGATTCAAATAAATCTCTGTAAACTACATCCAAAGCAGGCTGACTATAACGAATCGTCGTCGTTAACGCTACTACCTTGGTGATAGAAGGCATTAGTCGAAAAGCTGCCATGGCGAAAAGTGCCATAGTGGAGATTAGTTCAGTTGTATTTTTACCTTGGAATACAATAATTAGCATCGTTAAAAGAACCGTAGAAACAAGAAGTGTTTCGATAAACAGGCGAGGAACCTGTTCAAGCATTTTCATGTATCTTCCGTTATCAGCCTTAATTTGACTCTGCCTGCTGTAGGCATTTATAAAAAAGATCTCTTTTCCTGTTACTTTAACTTCTTTACTTCCCCCAAGACCTTGATTAACCCATTTAATCATATTCCCACTAACTATTTGCTGCTCTTTACCTAGGGAACTGATCTTCTGTTTAAAAACAGAAAAGAAAATAAAAACACTTCCACCCAATAAAACGGAAGCGGTAAGTGTGGCTAGGGGGGCTGTGACAAATAGAAGAACCAAAATGCACAATATCACTAAAAACTCTGTCAATAATTGAAAACTAGATAATACGATACCTTGCAATACTTTTGGGACTTCATCATTTACATTTCTCAATAATTCTGCTGTATTTCTTTGTAAGTGGAAAGTATATGGTTTGGTTAGATATTCTTTAAATAAAGATCTGGAAAGTTTTACTTGCTGATTTAATATCACTCTGAACTGCGCATAGTTAAATATAAGTAGGTATAAATTCTTTATAATAAAAACTGACAACAACATTACTACTGCAAATACAATAAAGGAAGTGGTTGACTGAAAATTAAGTGTTTCGTAAATAGCATATAATACTCTATGTTCTTGTATAATTTCAGGGGATGTAAGTAAGCCTACAAGTGGCACGATTAATCCAATTCCTACTGTTTCTAATAATGCTGCGAAGATCATCATAATAAATAAATATAAAAATTTTTTCTTTTCCTTATTGTTAAATAGTAATAATACCTTTTTAAAGATTTCCAATCCATCACCCCTTTAATCGTTTAATTACAAAAAGGCAAACCAATATTATTTATTTCTTTGTACAAAAAGCAAAACTAAAGATTTATATAAAATGGGATTTATCTTAGCAGCCAAGAGAAGTAATTTTACCGCAACTGGATAATTACTATGTCTAATGGTATCAAGAAAATACTGATTTAATATATTTATGATTTTAAAATACAAGGCTTTGTTTTCACTAAAATGAGATTCCATAGAGATTTTATTTAGTTGAACCATAGCACAATCAGCAAGTTTTACAGCAACTAAACCCTTCAGTTCATCATAATCCTTACATAAAAATATATACATCTCATGATAAATTATGACGGCATCAATATGAATGCTTTCATTAGCAATTCCCATAGTACTATTTCCTCTTTATAAATAATTATATTTTGAAACCCCTGTGCTACAAAATTTTTCTGATTTATGAATAATTTTATAAGTAAAGTCAGTATCCTCATAAATTCTCCCCACCTTGAATCTTGTATCCCCAATAGTTTCTCGCTTGAATAACTTATTACAAACTATTTCATTATATAACTCACCTTCCAGCATAACTTTCAATGCTTCTTTTGGAGAGTGCGTTGTTAAAGGATAGAATGCATTTTTAACTTCCTTGTCATGATAATGCTTAGTTACACCACAACACGAAATGTCTGCTCCGTATTCTATACATATATTGTATAAAGTCTCATACATATCAGGTTCAATCCAATCGTCACTATCAACAAATCCTATAAAATCACCTTTAGCAAGATCAAGACCATAATTTCTAGCTTCAGAGAGTCCACCATTATTTTTGTTAATTACTACAACCCTTTTGTCTTTATTTGCATACTCTTCACATATTTCACCGCATTTATCTGGAGATCCATCATTAACGAGAATAAGTTCAAACTTTTTAAAAGTTTGTTGTAATATACTATCTAAACACTTGGAAAGATATTTCTCGACCTTATAAATCGGTACAATTATACTTATTACTGGAGTCACTCTGCCCACCCTTTACTTACATTCAACGTATTAATCGTTGCATTTCGTTTACTTTCTTAAAGCTGCTGCTGGACAAATTGTCACTAAAGTAAGTACCTATCTTAGAATTATTAAGCATTTTTTTTATCGCAAAATAAAGTTTTTCTTCATCAGGTTCTGTAATCAGACCAGTCTTCCCGCTAACTATTTGTTCATCTGAGCCTATAAAGTTGGTTGTAACTATAGGCTTTCTTAATATTTTCGCTTCAGTCAGGGTAATGCAATACCCCTCATGCCTCGAAGGTTGAACATATATATCGCATTGAGCCATATAAGGATATGGGTTTGGATTAGAGCCTAAAAGAATAAAATGATCTTGAAGATTATTGTCTGCTATTAACCGTTCATATTTCTTTCTAGAACTTCCTTCACCAATGCAATACCACTTAATATTAAATCCTTCTTGAATTAATTTAGCCATAGCCTTAATAGCAAGATCCTGTCCCTTTTCTTCATTTAAACGGCCAACTGTTAGAATCCGTATCCCTTCAAAGTTGTCGCTGAATCCCTTATGCTCTTTGGATAGATTTAATATTTCAGTTGGCAATACTATGTTGTGAAAAACTTCAGTTTTTCCTTTTAAACTTGGGATTAATTGGATAATTTTTTCTTTTGCTCCATGCGAAACAGTAAACACCGTATTAAACTTTTTGTAAATATCATTCATAAACTTAGAATCTATCCCAATTTTTGTAACATCAAAATGAATCCACTGAACCTTTTTCTTTGCCTTAATTTTATGACTAACAAAATAGCTTATGAAGTCCATTGGACCAGCATAAGCTACAGCAATATCATATTCCTTTTTTAGAACTGATACATTTCTAAGGAGGTATTTATAAAATAGACTTTTATTTTTGGTGATTTTAGAGACAAGATAAATTATTGAAAAGCTTAATCCATTAATCAATTTTCCTTCTTTAATAATTTTTAACGCATTTGATTTTGGGGGAAGGTTTATAAAATTTCTCAATTCTTTGTACTCAGTTAAATAATCTATTTGAACTCTTTTAGGCAGCGATTCTAAAAACCCCCCGTACTTTTCTAACATAAAAACAGTAACATCAAACTGTTCTTCTGGTAACTCTTCCAGCATATTTAATAATGCTTTTTCTGTTCCGCCTACATTCATATTGATAACCATAAAAATTATTTTCTGTTTCATGATAAATTAACTTCTTCCTTATAATCTATAAATTCATTTAGCTTTTCAAATTGAATAGCTGCACTTTTTATTGCATCATTAATATCACTTACTTTATTTAATGCTTTATCATGAAAAGACTTGTCATATTGAAGTTGTAGATTATCCATCTCAATATGCATGTGAAATTCATTTAAATCAAATAACATGTTTAATGTTTTGTTGCTATAAATAATTGGTATGAGTCCTACCTGAAGTTTTAATGCTAAAATATTTGCATGGAACCTTGCTGCAATAATCAGTCTAAATGTGGAAATTAGTCTTAACGCTTTTTTTAAATCTCCATTATAATTATAAATAGAAACTTTTTTTGAGATTTCTAAGGGTAAATTTCTCTTTATTTTTTGAGCTATTTCAAGATCTCCTTCTTGTTCACAGAAAGACAGCAAACAGCATTCAAATCCACGTGAAACTGCTAATTCTATCGCTTTGGCTGTACTCTTAAGGTACTCGTCTTCATACCTTTCCATACCTTTTTTATGTTTTACATCAATAATCGAAAAACCAATAATATTTTTCTTCTTTGTCATCTTATACTCATTTACATCCAGTTGAAAAACAATATCTGACGCATATCTTACCTGGGGAAGTTCGCTGAACAAATTGTATGACTTTGTATCTCTAAAACAAACATCTTCGCATAATTTGAAAAGTTTTTTATAATCTTCAACAAATTCTTTAGTATGATATGGCCCAAAGTTAGCCCCCAAAATAAAGGTTGGCTTATTCCTTATTTTAAATTCATTAACCATTTTCAGTCGTTCTTCATATAAGCTTTTATGATACTCTTCTTCTCTAAATATAGATCCACCTAGAAAAACTAAAACATCATGATCTTCTGCTACTCGATCATAGTCCGTTATTGAATCAGTTATTTTCAATCGTTGAGTAATCTTGTTGATTAAGTTATATTTTTTCCTCTTTATATTATTATAATTTTTAATAAACTCATCATAGTTACTGCCCACATGATTTAGAGTGATCTCACAGTCTGGATACTGAGCAGCTAAGATATCCAAAAAAAGGTCATCGCCTAAATTAAATGCTAAATAAACATCTACAAAGATTCTCTTCAATTGGAATCCCCTCTCTCTATTAAATTATAAAACTTAGTAATTTGATTAATTGAACTATAAGGCTTACTTCTTTCCAGCGCGTTTTCTATACTTTTTTTGAAGACATCATTTTTTAAATATCTCCTTATGCCTTGATAGATACTTTTTATATCATGTTCGACTATTAACCCGTCAATTTCATGATTAATTATTTCTTTTGCCGTAGGGAAATCGGTACAAACAATAGCTTTTTTTAATATCTTTGCTTCCATAACTGTCAAGCCGAACCCTTCTTTTGCGGAGGTTTGAATATAGATATCACAGGCTTTTATATAAGGGTAGGGATTTTCTTTTTTTCCTAACAAAATAAATTCTTCATCCAAATCATGTTGGTTTATCATTTGCTCAAGATTTTGCTTTTCTGCCCCATCACCAATGACATACCACTTAAATTTAAAATTGGAATCCTTTAATAGCTTAGCTGCCTTAATAGCTTTATCATACGCTTTTACTTTTTCCAGCCGTCCTACAGTTAAGAGTTTAATGACTGAACGATCAATCTCACTACCCCCATCTTCTTTAGCCATTTCAATGATCGTACTGGGGTTAATAATGTCTAATATTAACTCAACTTTACCTTTATACTCTTCGTTGGTATTTGATACAGATTCTTTTGTATAGTTTGAAACAGTAATAATTGAATCAATATTTTTGTAAGATTGATAATCAATTTCCTTGTGATATAGCGTGTTGATATAATCAGTATTTATCCAAGCAAGTTTTTTATTAGCCTTTACTTTATTTGATACAAAATAGGTTGGCATTCCTTGACTGTAAGCAATTGCCGCATCATATTTTTTTTCTAACGTAGGAAGGATATTTTGTATAGATCTATAAACCACTTGCTCACTATGGATAGGTTTATTATTAAAATTATTTATACGTAAAGCTATTGATGTTTTAATTTTATATAGTAAAAAGTGTTTATTGATTGCGTTTCTTTGATTTAAATACATGAAGTATTCTGGTTGGGGTAAGAGATTAATATAGTGAGGGAGATACTTATCAAGCTCTCCCCCCTTTTTAAAAAGGAGCAAGTCAACGTCATATTTTGATGAGTCAATCATGTTTAGCAACGCGACTAAACTTTTTTCGGCGCCACCTATATTCAATGAGTCAATTACAAACAAAAGTTGTTCTTTCATAGAACCACTTTCTTTCTAATAAGATTATTATTTATCTTTTTTAAAGCATTAATTAGTTGGCTATAGAATAGGACAGGCAGTATAAATCTTTTTTTCAATAGATAAATGTATGGTTTTTCAAAATATAACTGCGTTGAAAATTCATTCACTTTGGAATTTATATAATAAATCTGTACGACTTGTTTAATGTTTCTTACCGCTTTAACTAACCCTATATTTTTGAGGTCATTGCTCTGTTGATTAACAATATTAATAACAAAGTCTTGTATTTTGCGTAGGATTATTTTATCTTTTTCAGTTGTTTCAAAGTTGGTCCGATCAAGGATTTTCTCCAACAGTATACAAACTGAAATAAAATTATTAGTGTAACTAATATCTAAATTAGCGGTTATGCTCTTTTCATTCATCCTGTTATAGTTGTACAAATACTCCTCCAAAGCTGAAAATGATTTACTTAATGAAACATATTCAAGCACAAATATAAGATCTTCGTTCATAAATAAGTCTTGATTCATTTTCAAGTTATTTACTTGAACTTGATCTTTTTTAAACATTTTCCCCCATAGGACGCCACCTGTTCCCTGACATACCATTTTCATCATTAGATGAATAGACTGTGTGTTTTCAAACTTAAAATCCGAGTGTTCGATTATTCCATATTTTGATATATCTTTATACCCGCAGCAAACCAGATCTGCGTCTGAAACTATCATTTTTTGATATAATTGTTCAACATATTTTTTTTCAATTGTATCGTCTGCATCCACAAAAACTAAATACTTTCCACTAGCTGCTTCAATGCCTAAATTACGTGCCATAGAAGGGCCACTGTTCTTCTGGTATAAGTATTTAACTCTCTCGTCCATCAATAAGTAATCTTTAATTACTTTTTCAGTATTATCGGTTGAACCGTCATTAATAATAATGATTTCTATATTTGAATAGGTTTGTTTAAGTATACTTTCCATACAGTTAGTTATATATAACTCACAATTATAAACAGGAACAATTATACTTACATCTAAAGTCATCCTATCATTCCTCTTTAGTTAATTAACCAGACCATATACTTTTTCCATCTCCACTGAATTATCGAAATTACTATCTCTACACTTTTGAGCAAGTGACTCCCTTAATTGAGCATCGTTATACAATTTTTCAATTCCATCCGCTATTCCTTTATCAGTTATTTCGCAAATATATCCATTTACATTACTTTGAAGCTGGCTTGTAGCAGTAGGGTAATTTGTTATAATTACTGGTTTCCCAAGAATCTGTGCTTCTCCGACGGTAACAGCCTTGCCCTCATACCTTGAAGGTTGGATATAAAGATCTGCAGCTTTTACCAGGGGATATGGATTAACTTTTTTGCCTAGGAGGATAAAATCCTTTTCAAGATCATTATCATTTATTAATTTCCTTAGCATCATTTCTTCTCCCCCATAACCAACTACATACCAAACGATATTATTAAATCCTTTATCTTTCAGTATCCTTAATGCTCTAACAGCTTGGTCAATACCTTTTGCATGAGAAAGCCTAGCTACTGTAATAATCTTGAATCTTTGATCTGATACTAATGGATTTTGAACATTTTCTTCCGCCATACTACTGATAAAATCTTGTGATGTAATGTTTTCAATCACTATAACTTTCTTTCTTAACTCCTGATATTTATTCACAAATGATTCCTTACACGCCTCAGAAACAGCTACTATATAATCGAATTTATTCCACATTTTTAAATCCATTTTTACATCTGTCTGGATTGTAGAGAAGTCAGTGTGAATCCATGCAATTTTCTTTTTGGCTTTAACTTTTTCGGCCACATAATAGTGAGGCCACAGGTAGCTGATGGCGACATCATACTCTTTTTCGAGGTTTGGAAGGAACGGAAGTGCGTACTTCCACATGAGCTGCATTTGGTAATAGCCCGGCTCACTTATTTTACCTACTCTGCCTTTTACTGAAGCCACAGCCTTAGAAAGGATCCTCGAACCTGCAATAGCAACTTGTTTTTCTCTTATATTTTCCAATATGGTTTTTCTAAAAGTTGTATACTGAGGAACTTCATTTAATAAAGTTACTTTTTCAGACAACAGGTTCATAAGATCACCTTGATGCCTATATAACATTAAATCCACCTGGTAATTTTCATAGTCAAAATTATTAAGCATGCTTACCAGGCTTCTTTCAACTCCCCCTATTTCCATATCAAAAGAGGCGATCAGAATCTTTTTCATAGTAACCTCCTGGCAATTGAAACTAGGTTTCTGATTTTATAAATATTCTCACCGCCAATTAATTTTGCAGTTGTTTCTTTTATACGGCTTTTTAATTTGGCTTTAGGAGATAACCAGCTTTTATAATAGTGATGCATTGCATAAGAAGCTTCTGTTTTAAAGTTTCTGCAATTAATATAATCATAGGGCGAGAAAAAAACCTGTGGATAAAAAGCTCCAATCTCCTCTACTTCCTGAAAATCCCCATTCATAATGACCCCGTAATTGCTTACTATCTTTGTTACTATCGCTACATTTGTTTCTTCATTGAGACTTCCATCTTCTTTTAAGAAGTTTTTATTTTGATACGAATCTAAGAATACTTTTATTAATTTATTTCCTTTAGCAGCTCCGATAGTGCTTGTCGCTATAAAATCTTCCTGTTCAAATCCCCAAAAAGACTCATGATGAAGCAGATCATCAAATGGTTTAAATACTTCTACGTCAGTATCCAGGTAAATACCGCCTTCTGTATATAAGGCATGGACTCTCACAAAATCACTTACAAAAGCAAATTTACTATTTTCATAAGCCTCTTTGATGTAAGGGTTACTGTTCATATCAAAGTTGCTTTCATTCCATTCGATAATTTCATACTCGGAAAGGTGAACTCTCCAGCTGTTCATACACTTTTTGATCTGTTCTGGTTTTTCCTTGCCTCCAAACCAGCAGTAGTGTATTCGCTTTGGAATTGTAGTCATTTCATGCTGCCTCCTTTTAATAACCCAACCCCTTATCCCGCTCCTTCTTCCACTTCGTAAATTCAAAAATCAGTTTAAGTTCCCTTAACTGTTCTTTGCTAATGTCATGGTCGATCAGCTCTTTTATAAAGTAGGCTAATTCTTTATCGTCTGTTTTAAAAACGGCTGATTCTTCGAGCAGTTGGTTTAAATCCACTCTCAGCACCCAGGCGATTTTTTCCATGACTTGAATGGATGGGTTTTGTTTAAGGTTTCGTTCAATATTACTTAAGTAAGATTTTGATACTCCCGCTTTTTCAGCCAGTTCTGAGAGGGTTAATCCTTTTTCTTTTCTAAGCTTAATAATGTTTTCTCCAATCATCTAAAGTACCTCATCGTTCTTCCTCACAGTGCACCACGTTTTACGGCTGCACCTTGCAGGACGTCTTTGATTTGTGTAATCACTCTCGTTTGGTCATCCTCTGACAGATTTGATCCTGAAGGCAGACAAATGCCGGTGTTAAATAGTTCTTCAGCGATATCTTCATCCTGGTTATGGCGGTAATACGCCGCATCCTTAAATAAAGGCTGAAGATGCAGCGGCTTCCACACCTGTCGTGCCTCGATGTTTTGTTCTGATAGCGATGAAAGGATATCTTTCACGCTTACTCTTGTAACTTCTTCGTTAATGGTTAACGTGCTGAGCCAGCGGTTTGTTTTTGTTTGGGGTAATTCAGGCATAAACGTGAGACCGGGAATATGTCCGAGCTCTTTTTTATAGCGGCTGAAGATTTTCCTGCGTGCAGCAACCCGCAATTCCAGCACCTGAAGCTGCGCTATTCCAACACCCGCCAAGAGGTTGCTCATGCGGTAATTGTAGCCAAGCTGGCTGTGCTGATAATGCGTGGCCTGATCACGAGACTGGGTGGCGAGAAACCTTGCGCGTTCCAGCGCTTCCAGATCATTGGAGACTATCATTCCTCCGCCTGACGTTGTAATAATTTTGTTGCCGTTAAAAGAAAAAACACCAAATTTTCCGAAGCTCCCGCTCGGTTTGCCTTTATAGGTGGAACCAAAGGATTCAGCTGCATCCTCAATGATAGGTACTCCAAAACGGTCACAAATTGCAGCCAGTTCATCCATTTTGGCGCTTTGTCCATAGAGATTAACAATGATTACTGCTTTTGGGAGCCTCCCCTTTAAAGCCGCTTCCTCCATCGCCAGCTGAAGTGCTTGCGGTGACATATTCCACGTTTGGGGCTCAGAGTCGATAAAGACCGGTTCTGCTCCCTGATATAAAATAGGGTTGGCACTGGCTACGAAGGTAAGGGTTGAACAAAAAACCTTATCTCCAGTTGATATATCAAGCAATGCCAGAGCCAGATGAATGGCAGCTGTACCTGAACTAAGAGCAACAGCACCTTTTGCACCTGCAGCCGCCGCAGTCTGCTGTTCAAATTCATCGACGTTAGGGCCCAGCGGTGCAACCCAGTTGGTGCGAAATGCTTCATTGATATATTGATGTTCATTTCCACTCATATGCGGTGGTGACAAATAGATTCTTGAGTTCATTCAGCACATGCCTCCTTCTATGAAATCCGCTCCATGTTTCTTATACTTTTAATCACTTTTGCCGGACATCCCACTGCCATTTGAAAGGCTGAAATGGATTTGGTGACAACAGCACCAGCCCCCACCACTGACCATTCCTCAATTGACATTCCGGGAATCACAGTGGCTCCCGCTCCAATTTGAACCCCTTCGCCAACTTTTATGTTTCCTGTTAACACTGCTGCTGGCGACAGATGGATGTAGCTTTCCATCAGGCTGTCATGCTCAACAATGCCGGCTGTGTTGATAATGGAATGATCTCCAATTACTGCACCTGCATTAATGACTGCATTTGCCATGACTACTGTGCCGTTTCCAATGCTTGCCCGCCTGCTTACTACAGCTGTTGGGTGGGTCAGGGTAATATAGTCTTCTGAATTCAATTTGAATTGAGCTGTCAGTCTTTTTCTAATGGCGTTATTTCCGATGGCGATAATAACTTTTGTGCTGTTTTGTTGAAATACATCAGCTAACTCAGAGGTCGGGCCATAAATCACACCTTCAGCCGTCCTTCTTTCCTGTAAGCTGTCATCCAGAATAGCGTGGATTGTTAAGTCTTCAAAGTTAGATATAAGATCCTGAACTACACTGCTGTGTCCGCCGTTTCCGATAATGATGATCTTCATCGTTACACCACGTCTTTGGATCCTGTGAATTTTTCCATCGTTACATGACCGCTTTGGGTAATACCCTCTTTTTTGATAACCTTTATAAAGGTGGAAAGTAAGATCCTGCTGTCTAAAATTGCGTTTCGATTGTTTACATACCAGGTATCCATTGCAAATTTCTCCTCCCAGCTGACCGAGTTTCTGCCATTCACCTGTGCCCAGCCTGTGATGCCGGGTCGAACAAGATGACGAAGCTTCTGTTCTGCTGAATAAAGCGGCAGATATTCCATTAGTAATGGCCTTGGACCAACGAGACTCATATCCCCTTTTATTACATTCAGCAGCTGAGGCAGTTCATCCAGGCTGTATTTTCGTATCCAGGCACCTAAGTGTGTCAATCTTTGCTTGTCTGAGAGCAGATTTCCTTCCCTGTCCGTTGAATTCAGCATCGTTCTAAATTTAAGAAGGTAAAAGGGGTCTCCATTTAACCCGGGGCGCTGCTGCGTGAAGAAAACAGGTCTTCCCATTTTTAAGGCAATCACAATGGCTGTGCCCAGAAAAATGGGCAAAAGCAGGATAAATAACAGCACCGAACTGATCAGATCAAACATGCGTTTCATAAGCATCTAACTCCTAAAATCGATTCAAATTATTTCTTACGCACCGGATGCTTCGATCGACACCTTCTCAGTTATGTAGCCTTCCGGATTTTGCAGCTGCCATCTCCAGGTGTCTTCGCACATCTCGCTGATGGATTTTGTTGCAGTCCATTCCAGCTCCGCGCGGGCTTTTGCAGGATCTGCATAGCAAATGGCCACATCCCCGGGTCTCCTGTTCCCGATGTGGAATGGAATGGTCTTACCGGACGCCTGTTCAAAGGCCCTGACCATTTCAAGCACGCTGATCCCGACGCCTGTGCCGAGATTATAGGCACTGATGAACGGTGTTTTTTGAATTTTTTCCAGCGCTTTAATATGACCGTTTGCCAGATCAACCACATGGATATAATCCCGCACCCCTGTTCCATCCTTTGTCTGGTAGTCGTTGCCGTGAATGGTAAGTACGTCACGCCTGCCGATCGCAACTTGTGATAAATAAGGGAGCAGGTTATTCGGAATGCCATTGGGATCTTCTCCGATCCGGCCGCTTTTATGGGCGCCTACCGGATTAAAATACCGGAGTATGGCAATGGACCAGGATGGATCGGCCTGATAGATATCCTGCAGCATATCTTCAATCATTTCCTTTGTCCGCCCATAAGGATTGGTGGAACCTATCTGTTCATCCTCTGTAATAGGCATATGATTGGTTGCTCCATAGACGGTGGCAGAGGAGCTGAAAACGAATTTTTTCACGTGAAACTTTTCCATTGTTTCCAGCAGTACCATCGTTCCAGCAAGATTATTTTGATAATATTTCAACGGAAATTCAACAGATTCTCCAACCGCTTTATAGGCGGCAAAATGGATAACGGCGTCGATTTTGTTAGATGAAAATAACTTCTCCACCTGCTGCCGATTTTGCAGATCCACTTTGGAAATGGTGAATAGTTTACCGGTAAGTTCCGCTACGCGTTTCAGAGACTCAGGGTTACTATTGCTGAAGTTATCAGCCACAATGATGTCGTATCCTGCTGCAAGAAGTTCCACACATGTATGGCTGCCAATGTAGCCAGCACCGCCGGTTACCAGAATGGTCATTCGTGATTCCTCCTTCAGATAACAATCCTCATAAAAAAATAACCCTGGCTGAGCCAAAGTCATCACTGTTTTACCAAGTTAAATAATTGCTTTTATACAAAATGTTTAAGCTCACAACCGATTCATAGTAGTAATAGCCAAAGTAGCAAACCAGAATCATAAAATAGACGAATTTTTCATCCTTTTCTCTGAAAAGCTTAACGATCCAGGACAATAAAATGAGCTGATACAAGTTAAAATACAATGCAAATCGTGCAAATATCCAGCTTTGGGTGGAGACGAGCAAGAAGACAATGCTCAGCAGCGTCATGTTTACAAAGACATCGCTTTTTGGAAAAATCACGCGCAGCTTCTCTCTTCCCAAAAAAGCAACAACAAGAGGAACTGCAGCAACGATTACACGGAGGAAACTTGCTCCGCCTTCGTCAAAATCCTTATAAGCTCCATATTGAGTATCTTCAATAGCTGAAAATAATAGGGAAGTGAATTGTTCAAATCCAATTACAATGGATAAAGATAACAAAACGAGTCCAACTGTCGCTTTAGACCAGGCTTTTACCCGCACCATAAAATAAATAGGAAGTAAGATAAGTGCACTCTGATGGATGGTGGAAGCTAAGCCAATAATAATTGCATATTTAAGGAAATTCCCATTTAACAAATACTTGGTTGCACAAAACGCAATTGCAGCAGCCAGCGTCTGTCTGATCCCATTCATTGAAACAAGAAAAAAGCCCCCAGTTATATACACAAAAAGGCTTAACTCGATCATTCGTGAATAGTGAAATAACACCACTGTGATTAATACATTTGTAATTAATGCTGCTGTAAAGATCATGATCTGCGGATCAGCTGATATTTTTTGAAGAAGCATTTGTAAAATGCCAAAGCCGATATCTTTATTCGCGACCACGTATTCCCACGTAAATTGATTATCCGTGTATATATTTACGTAATTAAATGTATCCCCTATATTCGATCTTAATCCTGAAACAATGACCAGGGTTGAAGCAGCAAGAAAGACCAGCAGCCGGTTTACTTGAATAGGGATGACCGATCCCCTGAAACCTGCCGGAACTGCAGCATAACGGGCAAATAGAGCAAGGACAAAAACAAATAAAAGATTAATCCAGAGTATGGTCATAACAGAATCCTTTCCTTCACATGAACCAACATGCTATGAAGCGGTCATCGCTTTTCTGGTGATATATAAATAAAGCGTTGCACCTAAAGGAAGCGCAAAAAGGGTTAGAATTTTACTTGGTGATTCATTCAAAAAGTTCTTATTTTTACTGATCATGCTGCTTGATACATAGTGAATGGCCTGACGGAACTTAAATGCCATTCCAACTGACGGCAGCTTCATTAACTCTTTACGGTAAAATGCGAACCCTTTTGGATTTGTCAGGTATTGCTTTAGCATATTAACGGAAGAACCATCCGGAAGATATTCAACAATACAGATGACCTCATTCATCAGAAGCAGTTCATACTCAAGGTCAAGCAAATAATATTTATAAGCTAAGCCCACGTATTTTTCTCCCGCAAAAATAGGGTAGGGATATTTTTTTGTCAGTTCAGTGCGGTATACTAACTTCTTATCTCCCTTTACATCATGCTTTTCATATAAATCTAATAGAGTAGAACGCTTCATACCCTCTGGTAACGGGGTCCCTATTATTTCACCGTCTGTGAAAGCATCCAGCCCGACAATGCCGCTCACTTCATCATTTCCATATTCACGCCAATAGCGCGTAATTTTTTCTACAGCATTATCGGGCATAAAATCATCTGAATCGATGCAGACATTCAGTTCTGTAACAATCAGTTCATAAGCCGTATTGTGCGCTCCATGCATCCCCTGGTTTTCCTGATGGTGATAGTGAATTACCACAGCCCCTTCATCGATCCATGCCTGCACCTTTTCTTTTGTATCGTCCGTCGATCCGTCGTCAACAATTAACCAGATGAAATCTTTACACGTTTGGCGTTTCAGGCTTTCATAACAATTACCGAGGCAGTAAGCCCGGTTATAGGCTGGCGTAAAGACAGTCAGCATTTTCAACTGCCAACACCCCCAAGTTCTAAATAAGCGTTCTGTGTATGGACAGCAGTTTGGCGAATATTATACCCTTGCTCGCTGACTATTTTTTCTGTTTTAATTCTTGAAGGCTGTTGTGCTCTTATATTCAGCAGCGCCTCCACCCATATCTTCTTATTTGTTATCGGAAGAGCACTAATTAATCCACATTCCAAATCAGCTTCATCTGAGATTGTTTCAGAAATAACACATGGAATACCTGCACATTGCGCTTCAATTAACGTTACAGGAAGACCTTCATGCAAGGAAGGAAAGGCAAATACATCAAATGCCTGCATGACCAGATGAATATCATCTCTAATGCCGAGCATATGAACATTTTTGGAGATCTTTAAGTCTTGTACTTTCTTCTCAATACTGTGCTGCAGTGCCCCTCCCCCCACTAAAAACAGATGGGCATCCGGCACGATCTGCACCACCTCTGCAAAAACTTCCAGCAAAAAGGAATGGTTTTTCTGCTGATTAAATCTTCCAACATGTCCGATTACTAAATCGCCGTCTTGTAAATGAAACAGCTTTCTCATTTTCTCCCTTTTTGCAGGAGAGTACATATACTGGTCACATTCGATCCCATTTTTTAAAATATGGGACCTGGATGATTCTTTTTCAAAAAGCCAGGATGCGGCTTTTGTAGAGCAGGCATAATAGGCCGTTGCATATTTCGGAATGTTTTTACCGGCCATCCATTTATACGTTTTAATTAACAGGCCACCTTCACTGCTTGTGTTGTGGCTATGCGCGATGCGAACTGGAATCATAGCGCGTGCTGCTGCCCTCAGCACAAACCCGCTCATCTTATCCATATGGGAATGAACAATTTTATAAGGGTGATGCGTGAAAAACTGGTTCAGATTTTTAATATAGGTGCGGTGACCTGACGTTGTTACATAGGGAATGCGGTGGATTTTTCCGCCCAGCTGTTTAATTTCTTCATCAAACACCCCTTCGTAACAGGTCAGGAAATCAAACTGAATTTTTGTACGGTCAATATTCCGGTAAAGGTTCATAATCAGTGTCTCTGCGCCGCCGCGGTTCATATTGACCACAACATGCAGTACTCTTAACGGGCCATCCATTTAACACCCTCCTTCTCCATAAAGGACTCATAGATCGCACTTTTTTGGGTTAGCACCTGAGGGATGCTGTAGGTGCTGATGATGATCTGTCTTCCTTTTTCTCCAAATTGCTGCCTGATTTCTTCATTATCGAAAAACATAATTACTTTTCGGTTAAAGTCCACATGGTCATCCGGCTCGACAAGCCAGCCGTTTACATTGTTTTGTACCAGCTCGCGGTGCCCTCTGTTGTTTACGGCGACGACCGGAAGACCGCAGGCCATCGATTCCATCACATTCACGGGGAGGCCTTCCCGGTCACTGGATGCGACGGCTACATCGCATAGCTGGATCCAATCCCGGATATCCTTTTCAAATCCTAAGAAACGAACGCGTCCGCTGATGCCAAGTTCCTCTGCAAGCTCTTTGCATTTTTTTAGCAGGGGTCCCTCTCCTGCCAGCAGCAGCTTGATATCGGGACGTTTTTCACTCATTAAAGCCAGCGAGTGAAGTAAGAATCGCTGGTTCTTATTACGGTTGAATTCAGCTGCGTAAAATAATAAAAAGTCATTCGGTTTATAACCAAATGACTGTTTTCGCTGGAATTTTTCCTGTTCGGTTATTGGCTTAAAATAATTGGTGTCGACGCCAACACCCCGCACATGCTCGATTTTTTGCAATTTAAATCGCTTTTGGGACAGCTCATAATCTTCGTGATTAATGGTTATCAGGCAGTCCGTCAATTGGGACATGGCCTTTTCGATAGGATAATAGATCATCCAGTTTAACAGCGGTGCTCCCTTGCAAAAGTGGAAGCCATGTGCGGTATAGATGACTTTGGTTCCGTGTTTTCTTGACGCTCTTGCGGCCAGTCTTGCCATCATTCCGCCAACCGGGGTATGGCAGTGGATAAGATCGTATTGTTCCTGATCCATAATCGATTTCAGCTGCTTGTAAGCTGCAAAATTACCTTTTGAAAAGGGAGAACGCTGGATTGGAATATTGTATTTGCTGTCGACAAAGGGCAATTCAATATCTCCCTTTGCTGCTACATCCACCTTCCAGCCCTGATCCTTGAACCATTGCATATAGGGTAAATGAAATGCTTTAAAATGATAGTCAACCGTTGCACAAAAAAGCACCTTGCCTGCCAAATGCGTCCCCTCCTTTTCTAAGGTTAATTAGCTGTTTCTTTTTCCAGGACTGTTGATAGATATTCCAGCAGCTCAAATCTAAGTTCATCCCGCTTAAGGGCAAATTCAATGGTTGTTTGTATAAATCCCATTTTTTCTCCTACGTCATAGCGGCTGCCTTCAAATTCATAGGCATAAACCGCTTCATGATGATTTAATTCAGCAATTGCATCCGTTAATTGAATTTCATTTCCCGCTCCCGGTTTTTGATTGCTTAATATATCCAGGATTTTTGGACTTAAGATGTAGCGGCCAAGGATGGCAAGATTGGAAGGTGCTTCTTCCACACTCGGCTTTTCAACCAGGTTCCTCACATTGTACAGCCGGTCGTTCATCGCACTGCCTTCTACAATTCCGTATCTGGAGACATCTTTTTCCTTCACTGTCTGCACACCGATGATCGAGGCTTTGTAGCGGTTGTACTGCTCCATTAACTGCTTTAAGCAGGGCTTTTCAGCCTGTACAATATCATCGCCAAGCAGCACGGCAAAAGGTTCATCGCCAATAAATTTCCTAGCACACCAGATGGCATGTCCCAGCCCTTTGGCTTCCTTTTGACGGATGTAATGAATATCCACCATATTTGATGATTTCTGAACGGCGCTCAACAAGTCCAGCTTTCCTTTATCAAACAGATTTTGTTCCAATTCAAACGAGTGGTCAAAATGATCCTCAATTGCTCTTTTCCCTTTCCCTGTGACAATGATGATGTCTTCAATGCCTGATTCAATCGCTTCTTCCACGATATACTGAATCGTCGGTTTATCGACGATTGGCAGCATCTCCTTTGGCATGGCCTTGGTAGCCGGTAAAAACCTCGTGCCTAATCCTGCAGCTGGAATAATGGCCTTTCTTACTTTCATCGCGTTTGTCTCCTTTAGCTTGATAGTGGGATCATCTCTTTTTGTTCAGGAGCAGTTTGGCGGTTCGCCAGCTCCAGCAATAATTCTCTCAGTGCGTCTCTGCTCAGTGAAGAATAGCCTGCAATGATCTGTTCGATTTCTTCTATATAAAGCTCTGCCGTTTTTCCAACATAAATTTTGGGATACACCTGTTCTTCCCTTACTTCATCTTCTTTCAGCAGTTCTTCAAACAGCTTTTCACCCGGCCGTATTCCGGTATATTTGATTTCAATATCATCGAGGGAATTCCCGGATAGTTTAATCAGATTTTTAGCCAGATCGACTATTTTCACAGGGTCTCCCATATCTAAAACAAATATTTCTCCGCCCTGAGCAAGTGATCCTGCCTGTATGACCAATCTGGATGCTTCAGGGATCGTCATAAAGTAGCGGATCATGTCCGGATGGGTAACGGTAACCGGCCCCCCTCGCTCAATTTGCTTTTTAAAGTGAGGAATGACACTTCCTCTGCTTCCCAATACATTTCCAAAGCGAACGGCAACAAATTTGGTGTCGCTGACCTGATCCATTTGCTGAACAATCATTTCGGCCAGTTTTTTAGAGGCTCCCATGACGCTAGTAGGATTAACGGCTTTATCCGTTGAAACCATGACAAAGGTTTCAACTCCATACCAGCTCGCTGCTTCTGCGATATTTTTCGTGCCAATCATATTGTTTTTAACTGCTTCCTCTGGATTTCGTTCCATTAACGGCACATGCTTATGGGCTGCAGCATGGTAGACCACATTTGGTTTATAGACTCTCATAACATTCATCATTTTCTTTGAATCTTGTAAATCCGCTATCTCTGTGACAAATTCGATAGAAGATTCTTTAAAACGTTCTTTTAATTCCATTTCAATTGTATAGATGCTATTTTCCCCGTGCCCCAGTAAAATAAGCCGCTTCGGATTAAAACGTGAAATCTGCCGCGAAATTTCTGAGCCAATGGATCCTCCTGCACCGGTGACAAGAACCACTTTTCCTTCAATGGTATCCGACACCAATTCAATATCCATTTTAACCGGCGTTCGTCCCAGTAAATCCTCTACCTGGACATCTCTTGCCTGATTAACAGATACCTTTCCCGTCACGAGATCTTCCAGCATAGGCAGGATTTTCGTTTCTGCATTTGTTTTGGCACACTCATGAAAGATCTTGTTTAGTTCTCTTTTTCGAAGAGAGGGAATCGCAATGACGATGTTATCTACCTTGAGCTCCACTACAGAAGGGACAATGGATTCCACTCCGCCAAGCACGGGTACCCCCATGATATCGAGATTGTGTTTTCTAGTATTATCGTCAATGAAGCCGACAGGTATCAGATCGCAGTCCTTATTATGCAGGAGCTGCCTGACGACCATCGTTCCTGCCGAACCCGCTCCGATAATCAAAGTTCTTTTTCGATTAGGATAACGGTTGATTACCTGATCCAGATACATTCTCCACATAAATCTCGATCCTCCGATTAACAGCAAATGAAGCAGCCAGGTGACTGCAAGCAGGCGAAAGGAAATTTCCTGCAGAACAATCTGCTGAGCACCAAGTGCCATCAATATTGAATAGGTGACAACCTTGCACACAATCACCAATTCTCCAATACTTGCATACTCCCAGGCTTTTTTATAAAGTTTTAGTTTTATAGAAAATAGCAGATGACTGGTTAAAAGAACGATCGAACTTAGAAGAACCGGATAGGTCAGCACATGAATATCTCCATTAACAAGAAAACCGCTAATAAATACAGCTGTCAGTACAATGCACGAGTCAATTAAAATAAACAGTGAAAGTCTTTGTTTGTAAGACATATCCATCCCCCCCTCCCTCATCTAGTAATCTTGCAAGCCAATAAATAAAATAAAGTACTGATGTGCAAAGTTTTCTTCGAAACTGCACACATCAATACTTTATAGTAAAAATATGGGCATTTAACCCATCCTCACCCCATACCAGCGACGACGCGCGTCTAAGGTTTATTTCAACCCACAGCATGATCGAGTGCCTCCGTTGATAACAGTAAGGAGACATCACCAATGTATAAACTTAAAAGAGAATACTATATTCTCAATAAAGAACAACGAGCTTAAATTTTTTTCTTTTATTTATCGTTTATAATGGCGCCAACGATCTGAGAGTGGGCAAGCTCTAAAACACGGATTGCTTCTGAGGCTTTTTCCAATTCTGTTTTTGCACGCTTTAATAATAAGAGAACACCATCACAATAATGCGCTAAAACCCTGGTTTCCGTGTATTCAAGCACACTTGGGGCATCAATGAGCACTGCGTCATAATCTTTTGAGGCAGCTGCTAATAAATCCTTCATTGACTCTGACCCGAGAATTTCAGCAGGATTAAAGGTGACCGATCCGCTCGTTAACACATCCAGTTTCCCGATTTCTGAATGGCTTACCGCATCCTTCAATGAAATGCGCTGTTTGAGCATATTCGCTATGCCTTTTTCATTCGGCAGGTTAAAAATGGTATGCAGTACCGGACTTCTGAGGTTGGCATCAATAAGCAGGATTTTCTCTTTTTGCTGAGCCATCGATGCCGCAAGATTGGCAATCGTGATTGATTTTCCTTCTCCTGTTCCCGGTGAAGCAATTAGAAACACTTTTTGGTCGCTTTCACCAGTTATAAACCGAATATTCGTTCTGATCGTTCTGAACTGATCCGCTATATGGGAATCAGGATATAAGTATGTAGCTAAATTTCTTTTCTCAGGAGTCGTTCCCTGAAGCTTTCTTTTTAATATCAATGATTTCACCCCTTAGCTTCAAAGTTGAACTGTTTCTTTTTTGCATAAGTAATTTCTTTTTATTTAAATTTGGAACTACTCCGATAACCGGTATTCCCAGAAGATCTTCTACTTCCTTTTCTCTCCGTATGGTTCCGTCGAGGCTTTCAAGGAAAAAGGCAAGACCCACTCCAACAATCAAACCAAATCCGGCTGCAAACAGGATGGTTTTATTCTGAGATTCATTAATCGGAGAGGGATTCACAATGGCGCCAGACAGTAACTGGATATCTTTAAAATCCAGGATGGCGTTTGCTTCACTTTTAAATGCCTTGGCTGTAATATTTGCAATGGATGCGGCTCGCTGTGGATTTGTATCGGTGACAAGTACTTGTACCACTTGAGACTCATCAATTCTCATCACTTCTATTTGACTGGCAAGTCCCTGAGGAGATTTTTCCAGCTTCAGCTCATTGATCACATTACCCATGACAATGGGATCTTTAATCATAACCATTAGTGTTTTCGTATACTCACTGTCGCTTGAAATAATCATTCTGGTAGAACTCTGATAGAGGGACACGTTATTTAACTGATTGTAATAATAGCCGGCTGAAGCAGTGATTATAACGATCAGAGCGATTAACCATAACCTCTTTTTAATTACATTAAAATACTCAGATAGATTAATATCTCTAATCAGCAAGGTTTGTGAACGATTGCTGCTTTTCTCTGCCACTGTTATCACCTTCATTTCTCCAATTTTCCATATCAGAAATATTCTTTATAAAGAACATTTTATTTAAAAAAAGAGATGAATCGGAATCTTTATTCATTTCGTTATTCCTATATTATTGTAGTTCTTTATAAAGAACATGTCAACCGTAATATCTTATTTCTTAGGAACCAATCGTTCAATAAAAAAGATCTTTTTAACCTTTTTAAAACCTGTAATCGTTTTCTTTTTTGGAGATTCCTTGAGGACTGCCATGCTCATCAGCTTACCGGCTAGTGATGCATTGTGGCGTATGTCTTCAATGTTGATAATGACAGGAACAAGCGAGGTGGAAGGACCAGGAATGGGATCACCCTGTTTTACAATCGACGAACCCAGCATCATTGAAAGCATACGGTACAGTTTGTTCTCTACAATGGCGACATAGAATTTGGGATTGTGAGTGATCGCGTGGTCATGAACGACCGTAATGAAATGAGAAAAGTAGCCTAAGCGATGAAAATCTTTATGAAGACACAGTTTATCAATTTCCCACACTCGATCTTTGTTCTCTATAATTTTTTGGACCCCTGAGAATTTGTATCTTGACTCTCCCTCAACGGTACTGTCGGGATTGGCTGGATCATAAGGAATAAACTCGATTGTCCCTATTACTTTTTTACCCATTTTATTATGATTTGCCGGCAGCAATAAATTGTATCGCACACCATTTTTCGAATATGGATCGTTGTACCAGCCAAACTGACGGCAAAAATATTCCCATGTCTGTTCAAACTGTTTTTGCTGTCTGGGTTTTTTCACGATTTCAAATATTTTCACTCACCTCTTTTATTGGGGTGCAGCAAAAACTCCTATACCTAAAAACGATAAGAGCTTTTGCCTTTCAACCATCCATGCTTATATCAATTTAGCTGTCCAGCAATCCCGGCTCTTCCTTGTCGCCAGGCTCTTTGGGCGGTTTTGGGGTAGTCCACCCCTTCATCGTCTTTTCTACCTCCAGCACTTCAAGTACCGGCGCTTTCCATTCCATTTTCATTCATCTATCCCCTCTCACTGTAATTGTTCTTATAAAAGAACAAACCTGCAAACCCGTCATTCGCTGAAATTCACCCATTTCATTCTCTATAAAGAACAAAATTGATCGTATCACCACGGGATTTTTCTGTCAATATAAATAATTTTGGGGTCTGTTTAACCGGGCTGTTGATAGTTGTACAACGCTGATTAGAGCCGTGCAAAGCGAGCACCTTCGTGCTGCAATCAACCGACATGTTTTCCATTGGAATACAACTCATCACAAAAAAGAATACCCCTCACGATTAAATCTTGTTCGCGAGAGGTATTCTCCTTCCATTACTGAGCTTATCTCATAGTTATTATTTCTTTTTAATTGATGGATCCTTCCTGACCGTTTTATAAAAGGATGCAGCCATCAGAATAATAACGATGGAAAACGGCAGAGCAGCAATGATGAGGATATTCTGCAGGCCGTCTGTCCCGCCAAAATAAACAACAATCGCTGCCACAGCAGATTGTACAAGTCCCCATGTAACTTTAACCCCATTAGACGGATTGAGTGAACCATCTGTAGTCTGCATGCCAAGCACGAAGGTTGCCGAGTCAGCTGATGTAATAAAGAAAATTGCGACCACAAAGATGGTGATAATCGACATCAATGTTCCCAGCGGATATTGTTCAAGCATCCCAAAGGTGGCTGTTTCCAGAGAAAAATCTGAGATAGCAGCGATCCCTTTCTGCTCGAGATTCAGCGCTGAAACACCAAATACGGCAAAGAAAATAAAGCAGACAACGGACGGTACAAAAAGAACCCCTAAAATAAATTCTTTAATGGAACGTCCTCTGGAGATCCTGGCAATAAAAATCCCTACAAATGGCGACCATGAGATCCACCATGCCCAATAAAATATGGTCCAATTATTAATCCATGTACGATTATCCTTATCTAACGGCTCCAAATGAAAGCTCATATCGAAAAAATTAGAAATATAACCACCCATGGTGCTTGTAAACATATTTAAAATATAAAGTGTCGGACCTACAATAAGCAGCAGCAGGAGCAAAATAAATGCCAGTCCCATATTAATATTGCTTAGGTATTTAATTCCCCTGCCGATCCCTGACCAGGCTGATCCGATAAACAGAAGCGTGGCAAGCGCAAGTATCAGAAGCTGGAAGCTGAATGTTTCCGGGGTGCCGAAGAGAAACGATAACCCGCCGTTTATCTGCGCGGAACCAAATCCAAGTGTGGATGCAACCCCAACAATTGTTGCGATGACAGCCAGTGAATCAATTAACTTTCCGGCGATTCCATTCATTCTTTTTTCACCGAAAAGCGGAATAAGGGTTGCACTGATTAATCCCTTTGATCCCTTGTGAAATTTAAAGTAAGCCAGGACGAGTGCGACTATCGCATAAACGGCCCATGCGTGGATTCCCCAATGGAAGAAGGAGTATTGCAGCGCCTCCTGTACAGCTCTGTCGGACCCTTCTTCACTTCCTGGTGTACTGATAAATGCATGTGATATAGGTTCTGCTGTCGTCCAAAAAACAAGACCCATTCCCATACCTGCACTAAACAGCATGGCAAACCAGGAGAGCAACGTAAATTCCGGTTTTTCACCAGGCTTTCCGAGTTTGATCTGTCCGTAACGTGAAAGAGCTAAATACACACAAAAACTTAAAAAAATCATTATGATGACAAGATAATACCATCCAAAGGTATTGGATATAAAAGTAGTGATGGATGCCGTTGCTGCATTGAGCTGACTTGGCGCAATTGCTCCCCAGGAAACCAGCACGATGCACAGGGCCAAAGAAATCCAGAAAACCAGTGTTACATTCTTCATTTTACACCTCTTTACATTCCTTCTGTTCATAAGAAAATTTTATACACTAGCATTCCTTCTTCCCTATTCTCACCCAGATAAACATAATTATTCGAACCCTTCTCCACTGCATAAAAAGACCCGCTGCCTTTTGAGGATCTCCTCATTTACAACGGGTCTTCTATATTTGTTAAAGCTTATGGACCGTTTCGATAATATTATG
The DNA here is from genome assembly GCF_004358665.1 of Jeotgalibacillus sp. S-D1. Taxonomy (GTDB): domain Bacteria; phylum Bacillota; class Bacilli; order Bacillales; family Jeotgalibacillaceae; genus Jeotgalibacillus. The sequence goes on from NZ_SMZR01000003.1 coordinate 138,559, forward strand.
TGCATGTGTGACAGCAGAGATGACGGCAACTCCCTGTGCTCCTGCCTCCATCACCTGATAGGCATTGCTCGTAGTGATTCCGCCAATTCCCACAACGGGGAGATCAGGATAGTTGGACTTTAGTTTCTGAATCCATTGAACACCCACTACCGGCTTCACATCTTCTTTTGTAGCCGTTGGAAACATTGGGCCTGCCCCCAGGTAATCCACACTTTTTATAGGACTTTGTTCCACTTCCCGGTCATTGGAAACGGATAAACCGATAATTTTATCCGGAAAACGTTTCCTCAGCTCTTGGGCTGACATATCATCCTGTCCTACATGAATGCCATCAACCTCCAGGCGGTCTGCAAGGTCGATGTCATCATTGATAAAGAAAGGAATGCTGTGTTTTCTGCACAGCAGGCGAAGCTTCCAGCCGAGTTCAGCTTTTTCTTCACCCTCAAGCGATCTTAGTCCCTTTTCACGAAATTGAAATGCAGTAATGCCGCCTTTGATGGCTTCTTCCAGCACCTTTTCCGGATCATGGCGACAGTTTTGACTTCCAAAAATCAAGTATTTTCTAAGCAGTTCATTGACATTCCAACTCATTCTCTTCCTCCAGTCAGTTCAGCTCTTTCAAGCCCAAGCGCATCTAAAAATGCCGGAATAAAGGTCCCTGTCCCCTTAACGTCCGGCTGCCGCTGTGCGTACTCCGCTGCTAAGCCGTAGAACTCCACAGCTGATATGCTGCTTTCCAGCAAAGGTCGGCCTGACGTTAAACAAGCGGCTAAAATCGATCCAAGCAAACAGCCTGTACCCGTTACTTGACTCAACAAAGGACTCCCTGCGGTATTTTTAATTATTCCCTCTCCATTACTTATTACATCCGTTTCACCTGTAAGAACAGCAATGGTCTGATAGTCGGACGCCACTTTTCGAGCGATTTCCTCAAGATCTCCTGTTCCTAAGGAGTCCACACCTTTTATTTCCCAGGGAATATTGACGAGGTAAGCGAGTTCGCCGGCATTTCCCTTAATGGCAGCAGGCTTTATTTCCCCCAGAATTTGTCGAACCGCTTCCCTCCGAAAAGGTGTAGCCGCAACGCCTACAGGATCGAACACCACGGGAATTCCTTTTTCATTTGCCGCTTTTCCTGCTTGAATCATTGCCTGAATGTCCTGCTCCATAATCGTGCCAATATTCAATAGAACAGCATCAGCATTAGCAGCCATATCGTAAGCTTCCTCTACAGCCTTTGCCATAATGGGTGTTCCGCCAAAGGACAATAATCCATTAGCCGTAAAATTCATGACAACCTGATTCGTCAAATGATGAATCAGCGGCCTTTTTCTTCTGACTTCTTCAACTATAGAATCCATTTAGCTGCTCCTCTCTGATGCCCCAGTGATTTGTTGGCCCGTTCCCTTGTCCTAAAGAGAACGAATGACGGATTGCTGCTGTTACAAACTTTTTAGATTTCTCAACCGCTTCCGGCAGCTCCAGCCCCTGGCTAAGATAAGCCGTAATGGCGGCTGAATAGGTGCAGCCTGTTCCATGCGTATTTTTTGTATCAATTCGTTCACTTGAATAGGAATACATATTCTCTCCATCATAAAGATAATCGACTGCCTGTCCCTGCATATGACCACCTTTAATAAGCGCGGAACCCGCTCCAAGTGAATGAACAATCGTTTTTGCTGCCTTTTTCATATCTTCATGAGTTTCGATCTTTTCCCCCGTCATATCTTCAGCCTCGGATATATTCGGTGTGACAATGGCGGTTAACGGCACAAGATGCTCACGCAGGTACTCCCTTGCATCTTCGTTAATAAGAGGATCCCCGCTGGTAGCAATCATCACAGGGTCCATAACATAAGGCACCGTTACATCCTTCAGCCATTCGGCTATAATATTCATCATTTCAATGTCTGCAATCATGCCGGTTTTTAATGCATGAACAGGCATATCACTTTTAATTGCATCAAGCTGCTGTGAAAGCATATCCAGCGGGAGATGATGGACGCTTTTTACACCGGTTGTATTCTGAGCCACAACAGAGGTGATTACAGACATTCCATAGCTCTTCAATTCCTGAAATGTTTTTAGATCTGCCTGAATCCCCGCTCCGCCGCTTGGATCCGTACCGGCAATCGTTAGTGCGCATGAAGGATTATTCATGAGCTGTCACCCCTTTTTTTGAAATCCATTCCTCACATGTATAGGCCATTTCCCAAAATGCCCATTCCAGCTGGCAGCTTTTACGGAAAGCATCCTTCATTTTGGATCGCTCTTGTGCAGAAGCTTCCTGCGCGAGCTGATCAAGACGGTTTCTCATCACCAGCACCACATCTTCCACCCGCTTATCGGCATAAAAAGTAATCCAGGGATAAAACGGATGATCAGGTGAAGGGTCGAATTGCTGCATAAGTTCTTTGCCAATCTCAAAGTAAGTCCACGGGCATGGGAGCAGTGCGGCAATGATCTCTCCCAGACTGCCAGACTGCGCATGGTACATCATATGTTTAATATAGTGGTCAGCTGTTGGCGGCAGCGGATACCCCTGCAGGTCTTCATACGCCACCCCGATGTGATCACAGAAATTGTTATGCGGGTGAATCTCGCTGGTTAACACAAAATCTATTTGACTATTAAAATACGCAATATCCTCACGTGACGAAGATTTGGAGACAGCAATACCATAGATTTTCATAAAAGCATTCAGGTATTCGTAATCAGCTTTTATATAATGGGCAAGTGCCTCCATTGGAACGTTCCCTTTTCCAATCCCCTGTACAAATGGATGTTCTAAAATACATTCAACTACATCCTGGTTTTCAGTTCTCAATTCTTCTGTAAATGTCATGTTATTGCCTCCTCTAAGTTTAGGCTGTTCTTCCTGTCATCCATTTATTTTGATCAGCTGCTCCTGTTTAACCCTTGATAGCAGCAGCCATCCAAGTGCCGCTCCCGTTATACTGCTGATAAGAAATGGCGGAATAAAAAACCATGCTGCAAAAGCAGTGCCCATTAAAACCTTGGCAAAAGGGACAGCGAACCATGCTCCAATCAGGCCCGTACCAATCACTTCCCCTGCCGCTGCCCATGCTTTTTTGCCAAACCTTTTATACAGCAGACCTGCCAGCAGCGCTCCAAACATGCCTCCTGGAAAAGCAAGAAGCGTGCCAAGCCCCAGCAAATTACGAACTAATCCAATTAAAAATGCAATGCCAACAGCTGGCAGCGGACCGAGTGTAATAGCTGCGATCACGTTCACGGCATGCTGTACAGGATATGCTCTGGCGATCCCTGCCGGAAACCAAATAAACTGGGCACCAACCACGCCAATTGCTGTAAACATAGCGATATAAGTTAGTAATCGTGTATTCATTCCCGCCCCCCTTTTCAAATTAAATACAAAAAAGCCAGATCCTCTGAGGGACCTGACTTAAAAGGGTAGCGTTAAAGACGCGTACGTCCGACTACTTCCCTACGCTGGTATTAACCAGATCAGGTCCATAAGAGTCGGAAAGTATATGCGCTTTCCTCTCAGCCCACGCAATATTGGGCACCCCTAGCAGTTGATGTATGTAATTAATTGGATTAACAGCTTTATCATATCAAAAGAAGCAGCTAACATACAATAAAGTGCATTAGATTTGGCCAATCAGTTATAAGCTAAAACCCGAATACGGCGTTCATTTAGTAAAATTTTATAAAAATCACGTTCATTATCGTTTCAATGAACTATAATTCTATTATCAGTATGTACTAAATTAAGGAAAAAAAGAGTGAGAGGCGGATGGAATTTGAAGCAAAAATATATAATCATATTGGATATTTTGTGCTACGGAGTGATCCCTTATGTTATTTGGAATTATGGACGGGAGCCTTTAGGTGATTATTGGGCTATCCTTCTTTCCACAGTTCCAGGAATCATTTATACCGTTTACCGGTTTATTCGCGAGCGGCAGTTTAATATTATGGGCCTTTTTATTCTGGGAAGCCTCGTGCTCAGCACAACTGTAAATCTGCTTTCTTCCTCGGCGGAGGCCATGCTTTGGAACCAGATTTATCTGAGTCTTTTCTTTACCTCCCTCTATCTGCTGTCGATCTTATTTAAAAGGCCCCTGGCACTCTATTTTATGGTTGATGTTGCGTTTCTCCAGGGTTACCCAAGAGAAACCAGCAAACCACTTTATTATGAAAAAGGACTGTTTATCTGGTTTCAGCTGGTTACAGCGCTGTTCGTCTTAAGGGGACTAGTGCAAAGCGGATTAAAAGCCTGGCTGCTGACGGAGTACGGTGCGGACGGATACGGTCAAATGATTATCTATATGACCATAACAGGATGGGTTTTCGCGGCCCTTATCTGGGGCGGATTTATCTTTACGGGTATGAAAATAATGAAGCATGTAAAAGAGGTTCATGGAGTGGATGCAAAGCCCCCTAATAGGGAATCAATTTCGTAAAATTTTAAGAATCCGGGAAAATAAATCTTAAAAAACAAGAGGAGGGACAAATCTGTCTCACCTCTTTTAACCGGTTCACTGCGCTTTTAGGCGGCGCTTTCCGCAGGGACGGCGCTGAACCCTCCCAAGGCTTCGCCTTGCGGGGTCTCAGCTTGCCGTCAAATCCTGCAGGAGTCGCCACCTTCCGCTCCGTTCACCTCATATTCGAAATAGAAATAGGGTTTAATTTACATAACTTCTAGACTTATGTTTCAGCCTCATTCTCTATAACCCTATAATTTTTTGACGCTTAGGTTTATTGGAGCGGAAGGCGGCGACTCCTGCGTGATACAGCGGGAAGGGTGAGACACTGAAGATGCGACAGCATCAAAGTGGCTCACCTCCCGCCACGCGGAAAGCGTCCGACTGCAGCGGAAATAAACCGGTCTATTGTTTTTGGAACGTTGTCTCCTATATGTCCCAGAATCGCTTTTCATTTAAACAAATGATGCAGCAATCTGTCCTTATCCTCAAAAAACTGCTTCATGATGGTATAGTGTTCGGTTTGTTCGAGCGGCATTTCGTTTGTGCCGTCTGCTGACAGCTGGATGATCTTAGCATCCGGATGCGCCATGAGGATCGGGGAATGGGTAGCAATAATAAACTGCGAGCCTTGCTGCACCAGCTCATTCATGCGGCCAAGCATGGATATTTGCCTCAGCGGCGAAAGTGCAGCCTCTGGTTCATCAAGAATATAAAGCCCCTGCCCCCTGAACCGATGGAGAAATGCTGCAAAAAATGATTCGCCATGTGACTGTTCATGCAGGGATTTACCCCCGAAACCATCAATTATTTTCCCTCCAAAAGAGGGCTCCCGATCCAGCTCCTCAATATTTGTCGCCAGGTTATAATAAGTCTCCGCCCGAAAGAAAAAGCTGTCCTCCGGCCGGTAAACACCCCTCGCTACACGTAAATATTCGTTTAACGGAGAATGAGAATCATAGCTTGAGAAATTAAAGTTCATTGATCCGCCTTCTGCATTAAATCCAAGCGCTACAGCAATCCCTTCCAGAAGAGTTGATTTCCCCATGCCGTTCTCTCCAATAATGTAAGTAATATTAGGGTGAAGATACAGCTGGTCCAGCGATCTGACTGCAGGAAGATTTAGCGGAAACTGGTCAAATGAACGAATCTGATCTTTTTTCAGCTGAAGACTTTTAATGTATTGGTTCTCTTTTGTTAGTTTACCCATCGTTTACATCCTCTTCTAACTTTGCGGCGTGATGTACTGATCAAAAAACGCCAGCACTTTTCGATAAACTTTAATTTCATTTTCTTTTTTGGAAAAACCATGTCCTTCGTCCTCTAGCACCAGATAGTCTACTTCTCTACCTTTTTCCTTCAGCGCCTGGACGATTTGGTCGGACTCCGCTTTGACGACCCGGGGATCTTTTGCTCCCTGGATGACAAGCATTGGTTTTGTCATCGTATCAAGATATTGAATAGGTGAATCCTCTGTTAATTTTTCTTTATTTTCCACAGCGTCACCCACCCATTGCTTCGTAAGCGGCTTCCAATGCTCCGGTACAGAATCAATGAAGCTGAACAGATTACACGGACCAAAGATATCAACCACTGCTTTAAAATACTCCGGATGACGGCCATGAAGAAGGAGCGCCATATATCCGCCGTAGCTTCCGCCCATCAGCAAAATTTTATTTCTTTCCGCATAGCCCTGCTCTATCAAGTATTCCAAGCCCTGGATGTTGTCCAGCCGCGGACCGTATCCCCAGTCCCCTTCCACCATCTTTGAAAATGCCAGACCATATCCGGTGGAACCTCGGAAGTTTGGCGCAAAAATACTATAGCCCCGATGAACCAAAAACTGAAACAATGAACGGAAGGTTGCCCTTTCGGCTGCCTGCGGTCCTCCATGCAGCCATAAAATAACGTGCCCATTGCTGACGCTCTTTTTCGCCCGGAAAAAATGTGCTTCAATTTCAAGACCGTCAAAGGATGAATATGCATGAATTTCAGGCTCGCATAATTCCTCCCGGATTAAACCCGGCACCCCATAATTGGTGAGCGGGGTCCATTCTCCGGACTTCAGCTGATAAATATTTGACGGCCTGGTTGCTGATTTGGCATTAATATAAAGAGTTCCTGACTCAGCAAGATGCACACCGTCTATGACACTCGCAGGAAGGTCAATATTTTCAATTGATTGATCTTCCAGCCCTACTTTGTAAAGATGATCGATGACACCTTTTTCGCTTGCAACATAGAGTGCGTTGGCTGCTTCATTGTAATAGAGCTCTATAAAGTCCTCATCCTCCACCTCTGCCACCTTAGTAAATTCATTTTTTTCCAGATCAAATCGGGCTAAATAAGAAAAGTCTGAATCATAATTGGTAATAAAATAAATCAGCGTATCCGTAATAAACGCAGGACTTAAAACAGTATGCTTTTGGGTCGTTTCCGGCGTAAGCAGCACGTCCTTTTCACCATATTTCGCATAAGCTAAAGAATAAGTATTGCCAAACGTTTTTATATAAATAAAATTCTTTTCGTTCGGACTCTTTGCGTAAAGGTAGGTCGCCGTGTCTTTTCCATGAATGATGACTTTTTCTTTGTCGGATTCCAGGTCATAACAATAGGATTTTAAATACGTCTGATCTTCTTTATTCGAAGTGTAGTACAGCCGCTTGCCATCCTTCGATAAACTTACCATCATATGCTGTGCATCATGCTGGTATCTGATGCGTTTTAAATCACCCCCAAAAGGAGGCAAAGCGTAAATCTGCCCATTTTCGTCCCCATCATTGTCAATGACGGCAAGTATGTACTGTCCATTTTTATCATAGGTCAATTCTGAGCTGCCTTGATTATGAAAACTCAAAGGGTATGGGAAAGTATCCGGCAGGTCCATTGCCCACAAATTAAATTTCCCATTTAAATTGGTGCTGAAAACAAGCTGTGATTCATCAGGACTGACAGTAAATGATTGAATAGAAAACGTTTGAAAAAAGTTTTCTACATCAGGCTGTGGAAATGAAATCATGAATGATTACCTCCTGGAGTTAGTTTATCTGTTAACTAACTTCTGTACGGAGGCTGAAATACCTTCTGTTTTGTGCAATTAGACCGAAAATTAGCCACCCTTCAGTATCATTAATCAGACTCTGTCCGTGTCTGTGAATCTTTACCACCGCAGTAAGAAAAAAACAGACTATTCCGGTATGAATTAAAACCAACTAATTGAATTTTGCACTCAAACGTTGTATAACTAAAGAGTAAAATAAAATATCGTTCCATCTTCAGGGCAGGGTGAAATTCCCGACCGGCGGTAAAACTTAGTTTGAGCCCGCGAGCGAATAGGTGCTATTTGCTGACTCCGTGCAAACCGGAGGCCGACAGTTACAGTCTGGATGGGAGAAGATGGAGGCATCAGGTTGAGGGGTTTTTTTTACAAACGACCCTCTATTTCGTGCTACCTTCTCCCCTTCTGAACGTTCAGGAGGGGTGAATTGTTTTCACAGGATGATTCATAGGGATGTTCGAGATAGAGAAGTTGTTTTCCAAGTCACCTTTCACCAGCCAATACTTCTGCGAGTGGAACGAAAGAATAGGAGATTACTCGTATGAAAAGCACTCAGATGTTAGTGAAGTTATCGATGTTTAGCTCTATTGCCTTTATTTTAATGCTTCTCAATTTTCCGCTGCCTTTTCTGCCGGACTATTTAAAAATTGATTTCAGCGATGTACCGGCTTTGCTGGCTGCACTGCTGTTTTCACCGATGGCGGGCGTAATAGTTGAAGCATTAAAAAATATTTTGTATTATTTGTTTCGGGGAAGCGGCATTCCAATTGGCGAGCTGTCAAACTTTATCGCCGGCTGTGCATTTATCCTTCCTGTGGCTTTCTTTTACCATAAAAGAAAAACCAAAAAAGCATTGGCAAATGGCCTTATAGCAGGAACGGTTTTAATGGCTTTATTGCTTGCCGTGTTAAATTATTTTGTTATCCTGCCAGCTTACGCATGGTTTTTCGGAATGGATATCATGCTCGACCCGACCGTTAAATGGTACACGACGATCGGTGCTATCCTGCCTTTTAATGTAATTAAAGGTGCATTTATCACCGCTCTTTTTATCCCGATATTTGTAAAACTAAAACCCTGGATTCTGCAAAATCAGGTCCAGCTGGAAACATAAAAATAGGGTGCATGCCGCTTCTCAGTTATTTCGTGAGGTGGCGTGCACCCTTTGATGTTATACTGAAGAAAAAGCAGGAGGACAACCTTAATGAAGCAGGATTTAATTAACAGACTGACTACATATGCAAAAATGGAAACACAGTCGGATGCAGCTGTTTTATCTACTCCGTCAACACCAGGTCAGCGTGAATTAGCAAACCTTTTAGTAGATGAGTTAATTGAGATTGGCATGCAGGATGTAACCGTCGACAAACACGGATACGTAATGGCCACTCTCCCATCCAACACGGAAAAGGAAGTACCAACCATCGGTTTTCTGGCTCACCTGGATACAGCAACTGACTTTACCGGCACCGATGTAAACCCGCAGCTGCTTGAAAATTACGAGGGCGGCGATATCATTTTAAATGAGGCGCTTAACGTTGTTCTGTCCCCTAAAGAGTTTCCGGAGCTTGCAAATTATGTCGGACACACCCTCATTACGACAGATGGTACCACTCTTTTAGGCGCCGACAACAAAGCTGGGATTACGGAAATTATGACCGCAATGCATTTCCTGCTACAAAATCCTGAGATCAAGCACGGCCGCATCCGGGTAGCTTTTACACCCGATGAAGAAATTGGCCGGGGACCACATAAGTTTGATGTTAAGGCATTTGATGCACAATACGCATATACCATCGATGGTGGACCGCTTGGCGAGCTTCAATATGAAAGCTTCAATGCAGCAGGTGCCCGTATTGTCATTAATGGCACCAATGTTCACCCGGGAACAGCTAAAAACAAAATGGTAAATTCCATCAAGATTGCTATGGAGCTGAACGGACTTCTTCCCCTGGATGAAGCACCTGAATTCACCTCGGGATATGAAGGATTTTTCCATCTGATGAATTTTGAAGGCGATGTTGAAAAAACAGTGATGGATTATATCATTCGTGACCACAGTGCCGAAAAATTCAACAGCCGGAAAAAGCTTCTCCAAAACGTTGTACGGGAAGTAAACGCAAAGCACGGAGAAGGCACAGCTACTCTTGAAATGAATGATCAATATTTTAATATGCGTGAAAAAATTGAGCCTGTGCGCCACATAGTTGACATTGCCGAAAAAGCAATGAACAGCCTGGATATTTCAGCAATTATCGAGCCTATCCGAGGCGGTACAGACGGTTCTCAGCTATCCTACATGGGACTTCCAACGCCAAATATCTTTACCGGCGGAGAAAATTTTCACGGTAAATATGAATACATTTCAGTTCAAAACATGGAACTCGCTGTTAAAACAATCGTTGAGATCGTTAAACTGTTTGAAGCTGAAGCAGAGTAGTACGTTACTAAAAAAGAACTTAATGCAATTTCCGCGCACAATAAAGTCCTTACGAATAAGATTCTTTGTTCGTAAGGACTTTTATATGAGTGTTTTCTCAGTCTCTTCTAAAAATACTTATCTTAAAGGTGGTGACATGTATGAATCTTAGAAAGCTTGATTTAATTCTCAGCATCGTTTTACTTATAAATTCGATTCGCCTTTTTTATCTTATTGTAACGGCAGAAGATCCAACTCCATATGATTATATGATACTTTTCTTCTCCACTTTGGGTGCTGTAATTTTATTTATGAATAGCCGAAGAAGAAGGGAAAAAGAGGAACAAAGTAATTATATAAAGAAATAAATAGCATAATAATGTAAATGAATTAAAATAAAAAAGACACCTATATCCAATAGATGTCTTTTTCTTTACTTATTATTTATTCATACGATCCAGGAATCCGCCAAGCAAATCATCAATGTTTTCTACTTTTTCTTCAGCCTGAGGAGCAGATGAAGATGTATCTTTTTCTGCTGCATTCCAATCAAAGTTCATAAGATCATCATCAGAAAATTTACTTTTTGAGGCAGCAGCTTCATTGTCTGCACCAGAAGTCGATTCATTATCTCTGCGAGTCGATACATCCTGCTGTCTTTCCTGGAGGTACAGAGCCTCATCAATATCCAGCGACGTGCTGTTCATTGATGCCAGGATCGCCGTCGCCCGCACTGGATCGGAGAGCAGCTGATAAACAATATTGCCCAATAAAGCTTCTGAATGAGAATGACGAATCCAGTTTCGCTGTTCTTTGCTCAATGGCTTGGGTAGTGGAACAGACACTGTTTCTCGTTCCTTGGATTGATGACTGCCTATCCCCTCTAAAACGAACTCCGCAATCTTACTCGAAAAGTTTCTGCGTTCAGTCTCTTTAAGCTTTTGAAGCTCCCGGATAATATGATCCGGGGTATCAGCAGGGAGGCGGAATGTGATCGCCTGCCCCTTTTTGATCCCATTGGTAGACATATTACTCATAGATGCAACCTATTACTTAACGGCTGCTTTTTTCTCTTTTGGGTCTTGCGCAGCCGCTTTATTATTTTTTCTGTCAAAATCAGAGATTAATTTGTAATAAGCATTTGCCATCATCCAGATGCTTTCTTTCTCATCTTCAAAGAAGTCGATGTTGTAGCCATCAAGATTGTTATTAAGCGTCTTAATATACTCTTTAAGCACCATTGCTCCACCGCCAACGAAATAGCAAATTTCCGTTTGTGAATTTTTTTGCCAGACATTGCGCAAATGACGGTATTCCTTCTTAGCAAGGTCAAGCAAAATGCGGTCCGTAATGTCGTGGACACTTGTACGGCTACCTTTAACCATAATATGATTGCGGTCATTTTTCTTCGTAATAATATCCACTACATCACGTCTGGTATCCAGTTCAACGCCATGCTTCGTACGGATTTCCTCACGAATGGCTTCTAATGATTCAGATACCCCAAGATTAAAGCCCTGAGCACGGTCATCATCTACGTTGCGGTTGCGGATAACAGCGATATCAGTTGAAAGACCGCCAATATCCTGAATCAGAATTTGTTTATCAATCAGATCACGGTTAATGATGTTGCCATCGTTATCCATTACTAGATTAATAAATGCAGCAAATCCTTCCGGATAAACTTTCACTTCATCAAATTTAATATTTACTTTTTGTCCCTGGTATTTAGGAGTTACAAGGAATTCAACCTGGTGAACAGAACCCAGTAATTGAGAACGGAAACCAACATCTTTTCCTTCTTTTACTTCTCTTAAAGGAAGTCCCGTTCCTAAAATATAGCTTGCATCTACTACATTATTATTCTTTTTAAATTGATTTGCGTTTTGATCTCTTACTGCATCTAACGCTAAAGTAGCGAACAGCATCACAAGAGATTGATCTTCTTCTGACTTGCTGCTTCCCGGATCCAGTTCCATTGCGTTGTCGCTCTTTGTCGCTAAATTACCTACACGATAAATCGCATTATTATCCTGCAAAGCAGGGGAATGTACGCGGATATGAATTCCATCAACAGGATCCTTCTCATTTAATTCTTCTATTCCAATTACAGGACGGTCCGCTCTATCTCTAGCGATGACATTTGGGATGTTCAGCTCATAATCAGCCTTTCCAAATAAAGCTTTTACTGAATCGTTACCAACATCGATCGCTGCAATTCTTGATCTACTCATCATAACCATTCCTCTCATTATGTATATTATGGTTTCACGTGATTCTTTTACCACTACCATTAAGAGTATAGAAAATTTTTATCATCGTCAATCATTCATTAGTCATGTTATAACCAGCTAGTTGTATACAAAAGTGTACACAATATGTGTACATTTACGTAAACTTGTACACATAATTGTACGCATGTTGATTTAACAACTTGTGTACGTGTTTGTATACTTGTCTACAGTTTTGTATACTATTTGTTTACATTTTGTATTCTTGTAAACATATTTGTATACAAGTTGGAATCTATGCCATTTTACCCCCATCATTACTTCTTTTCTATTAAAATCCTTCTGTCCCATTAAGACTGTTTGTCTGAAAAAAGCATCCGGTAAAATCACTCTGTTAAAATACTGGAAATTCCGATATAGTTAACCGCAGAATGCATTATATGAATCAGGATGAAAGACGGGTGAATTTCAAGATGAAGAAATCCTATGTTTTACTCTTTTTATGCCTGGCACCACTGTTTTGGGCAGGGAATTATGTGCTTGGGGAATATGTAGTAGAGGAAATGACGCCAATACAAATGACTTTCATCCGATGGGCTATTGCTATAGTCCTTTTATGGCCGCTTGCCCACTATATTGAAAGACCTGTTTGGAAGGACGTGTGGAAGTCTTGGAAACTATTAACGACCATGTCACTACTGGGTATCATCGGATATAACTTTTTGTTATATGAAGCTTTAAAATACACGACGCCAGTCAATGCCTCACTGGTCAATTCAATAAGCCCCATCCTGATCGTGGTGCTGTCGACCTTCCTTTTGAGGGAGCGATTGACCCGCTGGAATCTTATAGGTCTTGTTTTGTCACTTGGCGGTGTCCTGATGGTGCTGACAAACGGGCGCATTGGGGATTTAGCTGAAGTCCAGTATAACGCCGGTGATTTATTGATGCTGCTGGCAGTGCTTTTATGGTCTGTTTACTCCATAATGGGCAGAAAAATGACAGCAATCCCGCCTATCGCAGCCACTGCTGTCTCTGTGATCATCGGTTTGGTCATTCTGCTGCCAGTAACCCTTTACCAGGGGCTGCCTTCCTCAGTGAGCACTCAGGGCCTCTTAGGCATCACATACATGGGGTTATTTCCCTCGGTGGGAGCTTTTGTGTTCTGGAATGTCTCACTTAGGTACATAGACGCTTCACGCGTCGGTATTTTTCTTTATTTAATCCCTGTTTTTACAGCCATCATCAGCTTACTCATGGGTAAAACCATTACAGCGGTACAAATTGCAGGAGGGATTATGGTATTCATTGGTGTTTATATCAACGGGAAAAAAGCTAAGAAGGAAAGTCTGAAAGAACAAAACAAACATGATGTTTAATTTGTAATATAATGGTTTATTATAAATTTAAAAATATAAATACATCTATTATTTGTAATATAATATAAATTTTAATTATTATTTATGCATTTTATGGATATTAGTTCCCGTCATATCCAATCAAAATGAACTACCTTCCCACACTAAGTAATTAAACAGACAGTATAAAAAGAAAATATCCAAAAAACGAAACCATTTTATCCCTTTACCGTATACAAATGTATAGAAGAACAGAAATATGAAGGAGGAATTGTACGAATGGAATCAAATCCATTTTTGTCGGTATGGACAAAACCAAAACAGACGATAAAGCAAGTGATTGAAACAAAGACGGCGTTATTTACTGTCCTTGTAGCTGCATTGGGGGGTCTCGGCTCAGGCTTAATTAATGTGCAGGATTCAGGCTTTAATGAAGGCCTTTCAACGATAGTAGTCTTTGTACTGGCGTTGGTGCTCGGGGCAATTTCAGGGATTGTCGGTGTTTTTATTATTTCAGGTCTTTATGTGCTGATCGGCAAAATGCTGGGAGGAACGGGCAACTACCAGGACATGATCAGGGCAATGGGGCCGGCTTACATTCCTCAAATAGGGGTTGCCATTATCTATTTGCTGTTGGCTGTGCTTTATGGGGAAGTGTTTATCACAGAGCCTGATCCTTCAACATTTGCAGTCACATCACTACCGATTGGAGTGTACATTGCCTCATTGCTTGTTACCGTTGGATTAGGGATATGGGGAACCGTTATCACCTGCAAAGCTATCGGGATTGTTCATCATTTCTCCAGTTTAAGAGGGTTTGGTGTGATTTTACTGGTGGCTGCACTGTTTTTTGTTATTTTAATTATCATAGGAATTATCGTGGTTTTTGCTATCATTTAAACACTTTTTGGTACTACAATAATCGACCTTTAGCTTGTTTTAATTGCAAATATAAGGTGAACGAAGCGGAAGGTGGCGACTCCTGCAGGATTTGACTTCGCTTGAGGAGGGCTCAAGAGAAGTCCCTGAGGAAAGCGTCCGCCTGACGCGCAGTGAACCGGCTGGGATGAGACACATTTGTCCCAGTATCCTTATTACTTAAAACCCTTTTTAGTTAAACCTCTCGTTTCCTCCTACAGATTCGGCTTGCCGTATAAAGTACACCATCGTGTTCAAAAGAGAATCTCCTTTACCAAATAAGCCACTTAGTCTCTTAATTAGAAACGCAAAAATAGTTTGACTCATTAAGATAGTACGATAGAATTAATTAGAATAAAGTGAAATTTTTTCTATTTTAAAATGACAAAGGGGTCTTGTTCATTGAATCAACTCGAAAAGCTTTCGCAGGAAAACCAGATGCTGCAGGAAAAGGTAAAGCAATTGGAATCCATGATTCAGGATCTTTCTGCACCGATTATCTCATCTATCATTCCTGATACAATTCTTGTCCCTCTCTTAGGAAAACTGACTGACTATCGTTTTAATCATATTCAATCCAAGATTCTTATGGGATGTAAAACAGGCCATATTGAGCATGCTGTCATTGATTTTACAGGCATTACCTATGAAGATCTCGATGAACAGGACTTTGAATTGTTAAGCCGGCAAATAGAGGACTTAACTAAAGCCCTTCAACTTATGGGAATTGAAGCGCTGTACGTAGGATTTGCACCTGTATTTATTCAGAGAATGGTTGAATACGGACATATTAATCTCAAAACCATACAAGCATTTTCGACGTTTAGAACGGCTCTGCAATACTTAATGGCCAAAAAAAGTTTAATTTTCGAACAAAAGAAGAATTAAATATGACAAAAAGCGATCAGCAGCGTAGCACTGATCGCTTTTATTGTTCACATTTACTTTTCTCTCGCACGGTGAACCTTAAGGTTTTTCCCTTTAACCGGTGTCGTTTTCATTACCTGCAATACATGAGGACCTTTACCATTTAAAATCTCCACATAGGTAACATTCTCCTGGATGGTGATGATTCCAATGTCTTCTGCCTGAATTCCATCAATTTTTGCAATGGTTCCGACAAAGTCTACTGCTCTTAATTTCTTTTTCTTCCCTCCGTTAAAATAAAGCTTCATAATATCTTCACTGACCTGATCCCGCTTGTCTATCTTCATCTCTGGGATTTCATCCATTTTCTCATCAAAGGCTTCTTTTTCTTTGGCCACCTCGTCCTGAGCAGGAGCCGCTTTTTCAATGATGTCAGCATCAATATATTCCTGGATATCCGACAAAAAGCGATCTTCATATTCGGTTACAAATGAGATGGCTATGCCCGTTTTGCCAGCACGTCCTGTGCGGCCTGTCCGGTGCACATAGCTTTCCTTTTCAAGAGGAATATCATAATTAATGACATGTGTGATGCTGTCAATATCGATTCCTCTGGCAGCAACATCCGTAGCGATCAAATACCGGAATTCTCCCCTTTTAAACTCGTTCATGACAGCGAATCGATCTTCCTGCGCCATTCCCCCATGTATCTTGTCACAGGTGTAGCCAATGCGGTCAAGCTGCCTGGCAAGTTCATCGACCCGGTCTTTTGTTCTGCAAAATATGATACAGCTGTCGGGCTTTTCCATAATAGTGACATCTTTCAGCAACCCAAATTTATGACTTTCCTTTACATGATAAAGGCTGTGCTGGATGTGGTCATTGCCTTTACTGGAAGATTCGATCGTAATGTCTTTAGGGTTTTTCATATATTTATGGCACAGTTTTTCAACGTCTTTTGGCAATGTAGCGGAAAACAGCATCGTCATCCGTTCAACAGGAAGCGCTTGTATAATCGCTTCTACCTGTTCAATAAAGCCCATATTGAGCATTTCATCTGCTTCATCAATCACAAGAAAACGAATTTTATCCAGATGAAGGGTACCCTTTTGAATATGATCAAGCACACGCCCGGGGGTTCCGACAACAACATGATTTTTTTGTTTCAATTCTGTTTTTTGTCTTGAAAACGGCTGTTTCCCATAAATAGCCACTGCTTTTATACGCTTAAAACGTCCGATGTTTGTAATATCTTCTTTTACCTGATCAGCCAGTTCTCTTGTAGGTGTTAAGACCAGTGCCTGGGGTTTATTTTCTTCCCATTCAACCAGCTCGCATAAAGGAATACCGAATGAAGCTGTTTTCCCGCTTCCTGTCTGCGATTTAACCGAAAGGTCTCTTTTTTGAAGGGCAACCGGAATAACTTCCTTTTGAACCTGGGTCGGCTGGGTATAATTCAACCGTTCCAATGCACGCAGAATTTCTGCACTGACTTGATAATCTTTAAAGCTGTTATGATTCATATAAGACTCCTTTTGGGGTGGGAATAGTTTTTACTATTCACATTCTGTTATGTATTATACCAGTTTCCTGTTGTTCTGGAGGATAAACAACATTTCCCGGGAAATGAAGAGGTATGAAAACTGCCACTACCTCTGGTTTTATTAATATGCTTTCTAAACATGGCTGTTGATTGCAGCACGAAGGCGTTCGCTCTGCGCCTGCAAATCAATAAACGATTTTAAAAAAGGTTTATCTATATCCATCGTTCGCTAAAACAAAAAAAAAGTCAGTAAATAGCCCTCACGAAAGAAATATTCGTAAGGGCATTTCTTGAACAAAACCATTTTTTAAATTTACATTAAAAGATATAACACTTAGGTAATTGGAGCGGAAGGCGGGACTCCTGCGGGATGAAGCGTGACAGGTGAGACCCCGGAGAGCTTTAGCTCGAGGAGGGCTCACCGCACGCCCCGCGGAAAGCCTCGCCTGCAGCGGAAATTAACCGGTTCACTTTTAGAAATTTTTCTCCCAGCTTTTCATTTCAAATTAATAAAGCAAATAATGCTTACGCGTTTGTTTAAATTCCTTTAGCCCGCCTTTCCATTGTGTTGACAATTTCCCTACTGATTTTCCATTTTCCAGTCCTTTTCTTACCCAGCCGTTGCCGATCAAATTATCAAAGAATGCAATGCCGGCACTGTTTTCTGCAAGGAATGTAAAATCATCCGGGTACATGTCCTGAATGGTTTTAACAATATGCATGCCTGTTTCAATCGGTTTATAACTGTTTCGGTCGTCCACATGAACCTGCACACCATGAGACAGCTTGCCGGCATGTTTAGAGAATGTAGGGGTGAAAGATGCTGCTCTAAACGTGACGCCCTGTAAATCTAAATCATTCAGCTCAGTGGCAAGATCGTCCGCATTTATAAAGGGAGCTCCGATTAATTCAAATGGCTTCGTTGTGCCTCGGCCTTCTGACACATTCGTACCTTCAATCAGCGCTGCTCCAGGGTATACAAGAGCTGTTTCAAAGGTTGGCATATTAGGTGATGGCATCACAAACGGAAGGTTCGTGTCTTCATAGTACATATTCCGTTTCCAACCCTTCATCTCAACCACTGTCAAATCGGCTCCGATTTCAAACTCTTCGTTAAACAAACCAGCCAGTTCGCCCACTGTCATACCATGACGCAGCGGAATCTCGTAATTTCCAACAAACGATTTATATTTCGGATCAAGAACAGGACCTTCCACTTTTGTTCCTCCAAGCGGATTAGGGCGGTCCAATACTATAAATGGAATATCGTTTTCTGCTGCTGCCTCCATTGCATAGGCCATCGTGTAGATATACGTGTAAAAACGGGAGCCTACATCCTGAATATCAAATACAAGCACATCAACATTTTCCAGCATTTCCGGAGTAGGTTTTCTTGTTTTGCCATATAAGCTGTAGACAGGCAGCCCGGTTTTTTCATCAATATAGGACTCAACGTATGATCCCGCCTGCTCACTGCCTCTAACACCATGCTCTGGTCCGTATAACGCTGTTAATTCAATCTTTGGATCATTGTAAAGCAAATCTACAATACTGTTTAATTTTGAATCTACTCCGGTTGGGTTCGTAATCAGCCCCACCCGTTTCCCCTCTATCAAATCCCTTTCCTTCTTAAGCAATACTTCTATGCCGATTTGCAGTTTTTTGCCGTTTCCTTTTCCGTTTACTTTCTCATCACCAGCAAAAACCATTGATAATGAGGAAAGAACCAGGATTGCCGTTAATAAAGTGATAAGCCATTTTTTCAAACCGAACGCCTCCCGTTTTTTAGATTAATACGATAATCCATGCCCGAATTGATACATTGTGCTGCCGTTAGCACCAGGGATTGTTACAGGAAGCTTTCCTGAAGGTGTATTTTCCCCGAACATAGCTGCAGCTGTGGCATTAAAGCTTGCCGGTCTAAAACCGTACTGCGTGATATAGGCATCTGTATTCGGATAGGCCATGATATCGTAAGGGTTGCGTATTCCAACCGCTACAACCGGTGCATTATAATCATTAATCAATTGATTAACCATCTTCATTTGTGCATTTTGCGGAGATCTGGCCGCCACAGTCGATGTACTCGTTCCGACGATGATGGTTTTTGCCTGCCTGACTAAAAATTGCTGCTTGGCAGTCAGTTTAAAATCTGCCGGAACTTCAATGACTGTCGTATTTGGATGATATTTTTTTACCGCATTGCCCAGATCCTGAATATAAGATCGGCCAATTACTGCAATGTTTTCACCATTTCCAGCAGCCAGCGGCAGTGCCAATTCATTTTTCACAAGTGTGATCGAGCGTTCGGCGGCTTCTTTCTCTACCTGCTTATGCTCTTCTGCTCCTACAACTTCAAGAGCATTTGCAATTTTCTCTTCAACAGGCGTCGGGGTTACTTCTTTAATTACGCCACGCTTTAATTTAAGAGCTAAAATTCTTTCGACAGAGGCTTCGATCCGGTCGACAGATATTTCACCGGAATTAATCGCTTCCAGCAGGCCGCTTCTTACTTCGCTCAGCCCTACTGGCATTAACACAATATCTGTACCAGCCTTCACTGCGCGAATAGCTGCATCAACCGGTCCAAAATGATCGACAATGGCACCCATATTCATGGCATCTGTTGTGATAAGTCCTTCGTAGCCCATCTCCTCACGCATCAGCTCTGTGAGCACCTTGTGAGAAAGGGTAGCTGGGAGTGCAATTTCTTCGCCCGTTTTTTTGGAAATTGCTTTTGTGCTGTCAATCATAGGGAATGTTACGTGTGCAGTCATAATCGCATCTACACCAGCTTCCATTCCTTTTTGAAATGGATAAAGTTCTACTTCCATCAGCCTTTCTTTATCATGCGGCACTTCCGGCAGTCCAAGGTGTGAATCTACTGCAGTATCTCCATGCCCCGGGAAATGCTTCGCTGCACCAGCTACACCGGCAGCATGAAGGCCTTGTGTATAAGCGACACCCATGTCCGCTACAAGAGCTGGATCTTCTCCAAACGAGCGCACGCCGATAACCGGATTATCAGGATTATTATTGACATCCATTACAGGAGCAAAGTTCATATTGATTCCAAGGGAGTTGAGTTCTTCACCGATCGCTTTTCCTACATTGTAAGAAATATCTGGTGACCGTGTTGCTCCCAGTGCCATGTTCCCCGGCATGTCGGTACCGGATTGCAGCCGGGTAACGATACCGCCCTCCTGGTCAATGGTCATCAGCAGGCCATATTTTTCAGCAGCTTGTTGATAGTCATGAACTAATTCAGTTGTTTGCTCAGTAGTTACAACATTTTCACGGAATAAAATGACTCCGCCAAGATGATAATCCTTTACGATTTTTTCAATTTCAGGCAGCATCTTTGTTACGTTTTTGCCTTCCCAGTTACGGAAATCAGGCATGAGCATCTGCCCTACCTTTTCTTCCAATGACATTTTCTTAATAGCCTTTGGAATCAGATCATATTTCTTCCCTTTTTGTTTGATAATCGCAGGAACAGGCTCTTTTCCTTTATTTTCGACAGCTATTTTATCAGTCATTTTTCCATCCTTGATGCTGATAAACGCTTTTCCTTTTTTGCCTGTAAATGTTACATTTCCATCCTGATCGACAGTTGCTACTTTTTTATTGGAGGATTTCCAGGTTAATCCTGTCGAAGAAAACAGAAAACTGCCATCCTTGTATACGTTTAATGCTTTTAACTGAATAGCTCCCTCTGCTGTTGAAATATCTGCCTGAGGAACATTTTGATAAATGATCACGTCTTTCACTTTGCCTGCAGCGGATGCAGGCAGAGCTGGAAAGCTTGACAGGATCAGTGCAACGAAAAGAATTGAAAAACAAAAAATTCTGCGTGCCTTATTCATTTGGTTCCCTCCGTTTGTCTGTTGTCTAATAATTTCTTTCGGTCCAGCCGGTGCCTTCCAGCTGAAGCTTTACATTCCGCCCATTTTTTTCTTTTAGTGCTATGTTCTGAACATACCAGCCCCGTCCATTAACTGAAGCATCCGTCTGATATCTGAAACGGATAAAACGGGTATCTGCAGGAATTACCGCGTTTTCTTTTATCCAGTCGTCTGAGGTTCCTGTCAACGCCGGAAGTGCTTCTGTCCAGTTTTCTCCGTCTTTGGAGATTTCAACAAAGCCATAATCCGAGTCCTGTTCTATTCTGTACCATGTATCAAAGGTTAACGTCGCCGGTTTGTTTAGTTTTACTTCCGTTATTAAATTGTGCTGCAATTGATCGCCATATCCGGAAAACCATGCAGTTTCCTTCCCTTTCTTATTCACAGGAATCGCATCAGCCGCGAGTCTTGCAAAAGAGCGACGGGCAACATTTGTTGATACAGTATTTCTCGTTGGGTGGACTCTGTTTGTCAGCAATATTGCAATGGTTTTGTTTTTGGGATTGATCACAATGGAAGTCCCGGTGTAACCGGTATGCCCAAGAGATGTTTCATCTGAGAGGGCATCCATCATCCATCCCTGATTCATTTCCCAGCCCAGTCCGTGATCATTTCCAGGGAATTGCGGAATTTGATTTTCTGTCAGTTTTTCAACCGTTTCGGCCTTCAATATTCTCTTGCCTCCATAACGGCCTTCATTTAAAAACATATGGGCGAATTTCGCCAGATCCTCAGCAGTGGAAAACACTCCGGCATGGCCGGCAACTCCGCCAAGAGACCAGGCGTTTTCATCATGAACTTCTCCCCATACCAGTCCACGATTGATGGCTGGCTGGTATTCTGTAGCAGCAATGCGTTTTTTAAGTTTTGGTGAGGGGTTATACATTGTATCCTTCATGCCGATCGGCTTGGTTATATTATCTTCAATAAATGTATCTAATCTTTTGCCTGAAAGGCGTTCGATCAGAGCACCAAGGGTAATCATGTTTAAGTCACTGTATAGGTAAGTGGAGTCTGGAGCGTTAATTAACGGCTGTTTAAAAACGATTTGCAGGCGGTCTTCTCTGTTCTGTCCCTGTGAGTACAAAGGAATCCAGGCAGTAAAACCGGATGTGTGGGTCATAAGCTGTCTAATCGTGACATGTTCTTTGCCATTGGCAGCAAATTCTGGTATGTAGGAAGCGACGGGATCGTCCAGTTCAAAGTATCCCTCTTCATATAACTTCATTGCGGCCGTAGTGGTGAAAATTTTGCTTATTGAAGCAAGATCAAAAATCGTGTTCTTTTTCATTTTCAAAGGTTTTTCTGCTTCCGTGAATTGGTCGTCGGTGTAGCGGTATGCGTATCCGTAGGCTTCATGTTTCGCAATATGACCGCTTCTTGCCACCAAAGCTACAGCGCCCGGCATGACCTTCTCGCCAATCAATTGCTCCATCAGCGGATCAATTTTTTCTAAAGGTGCCTTCAGCATACCCGCACTTTTAGCAGAACCCGGATGCAGTACTGGTGCAGATGGTTTGGGGTGATTCCAGGTAAACACTGATCGATCCTTGCCTCCCTTCCCAAATGCGCTATTTTCACTTGGCACAAAAACGGTCAATCCTAATACGATAGCCAATGCTGCTGAAATCAGTCGCTTTTTCATTCGTTCCTCCCCGCTTAATTTAGTAGGTGTTCTCAATAAAGATTAATTTTTCTTACAATACTAGTTTATGGCACTTAAAGTATAGTTGTCTATACCACATAAGTCATGATAACTAAATAACCTGGCGATTCAACTGTGACTTTTTTACTATTTTGAATATTCAGATCCTTTTTATAAGCGAGAACTACTTATTCTTTAACATAAAAAGGGAAAAGGTGCAGTAAAGATGACTGCCCTTTTCCCATATATTTCAATGCTTATTGTTAAAACAGTTATACGATTTCCCGCTCCCAATGACGATGTGCCGCAACAGCTTGCACAAATTCAGATGCAAATTGGCTCATATCTTCGCTGTGAACGACACCCGCACTGTCCTGAATACCATTAACCTCTAACCACTTAAGCCCGTCGTGAGTGGCACCTATCGGCTTAAAGTGAGTAAATGCCTCATTGATGAAGTATGCTGTGTTTTTTACAAATTTCTTGCTTAGATCTTCTCCGCCTACAGCATACAGGGCATCGAATAAAACAGAGTCAGCCGTCAGGAAAGTATGATCAATTTCAATTTCTGTTCCATCAGTTCCTTTTCGTTTTCCGAGTTTATCCGAAATGGCCTCCGGCTGAATTCCTTCTGCCTTTAATGCCTCAAGCACCGTTTTTACTTCCGGTCCGTTAAATCCATCAGCGATAATAACGCCTACTTTACGCGTAGCCGGCTTTTTCGCGGTGTTTTCCTGACTTAGCGCAGGCGATGATTTTGTTACCTTGGAATCTTCACCGGCAGGCATGGTTGCACCGATGGCGTCAGCCACTTCTTTGGCAAGTTCCATGCTGACATTTGCAAACATTTGCACGACCTGTTCCTGAATCGCTTTTCGCTCAACCTTTCCAAGCTCAAACGTAAATGCTTCTTTGATATGCTCCTGCTCAGGCTTGCTCATGCTGTTCCAGAAAAGGCGTGCCTGTGAAAAGTGATCCTTGAAGCTTTCACTTCTTGTGCGCACCTTACGTCCTTCAACCTTTTCCTGATAGTGAACATACCCTCCCTGCTCTTCTGGCACAGGAGCCGGGGTGTTTTGAGCAATCGAGTTTTTATGGTAGCTTACAGGTCCCTTATTGATCGTCTGACGACCATATCCGTCGCGCTGGTTATTATGGAACGGGCATACGGGACGGTTTATCGGCAGCTCATGGAAATTCGGACCGCCAAGTCGGATCAGCTGTGTATCGGTATAAGAAAACAGGCGTCCCTGCAGCAAAGGATCATTGGAAAAATCAATGCCAGGCACCACATGTCCCGGATGGAATGCCACTTGCTCCGTTTCAGCAAATACATTATCCACATTTCGGTTCAGGGTCATTTTACCGACAATTTTTACCGGAATATCTTCCTCAGGCCATACCTTTGTAGGGTCTAAGATATCAAAATCAAATTTATGTTCATCCTCTTCGGAAAGCAGCTGAACGCCCAGTTCATATTCCGGGTAGTCACCGTTTTCAATTGAATCAAATAAGTCCCGGCGATGAAAATCCGGATCCTTTCCGTTAATCTTCTGTGCTTCATCCCATACCAATGAATGGGTCCCAAGAACCGGTTTCCAATGGAATTTCACAAAATGTGCTTTGCCCTGTTCATTTACAAACCGGAATGTATGGACACCAAAGCCCTCCATCATGCGGAAGCTTCGTGGGATAGCACGATCCGACATTGCCCACATTACCATATGAGCGGATTCCTGATTATTCGCCACAAAGTCCCAGAAGGTGTCATGTGCCGAGGCCGCCTGTGGAATTTCATTGTGAGGCTCAGGCTTTAATGCATGGACTAGATCAGGAAATTTCATAGCGTCCTGTATAAAAAAGACCGGTATATTATTTCCAACCAGATCATAGTTGCCTTCTTCAGTATAAAATTTGGTGGCAAAACCGCGCGCATCACGAACGGTTTCAGCAGATCCTTTAGAACCTGCTACAGTTGAGAAACGGACAAACACGGGGGTCTTTTTTGAAGGGTCCTGGAGGAATCCTGCTTTCGTAAACTCCTTCATTGATTCATAAACCTCAAATTCTCCGTGAGCTGCATACCCTCTGGCATGTACAATCCGTTCTGGAATACGTTCATGATCAAAATGAGTCATTTTTTCCCTGAACTGAAAATCCTCCATAAGGGTTGGACCGCGGTCACCGGCCTTAAGGGAAAATTCATCCTCAGACACTTTCAAACCCTGATTGGTGGTCATTTGCTTCCCTGTATCATCTGAACGATACTGTTCCAGCTGCTCATCCTTGCTCTGTTCATTCACGTTCTTTTTGTCGCTCATTATGGGTTCCTCCTTATGTCTAAATATGTAGTCATTCCATACACATTTTCCCTATTAAATTAGCAGCCAAACAATTTTCTGATTTCTTTTTTCAGTTTTTAATAGAGTAGGATGGAACCTGGAAGGGGCATCTTTAACGTTTTATTTCTATTCCATTATTGCTGTGTTTACAATTTTTATTAGGTGGAAAGTATAAACTAAAGATAGGAAATAGAGAGGATGAGCGTAATGAAAACAATCGATACATACTTTCAAACCAGCTATGAATCTTCCAGAAAGGTTTTTAGAGATAATCTTAAACGCATAAAGGAAATTTGGCCGCAAGCAAGGCTCGCCACCCAAAAAATTGGTCAGGGGCCTGATAACACCATTGATATGATTCATGCAGAAGCGACAGAATCCAATGATAATGTGCTGTTTTTTACATCAGGAGAGCATGGAATTGAGGGGTACACAGGCGCTGCTGTTATCGATTTATTTGTAGAGGAATATCTTGATAAATTGGATCCTAAAACAACAGGAATCTGCTTTATTCACGGTCTGAATCCATGGGGCATGAGAAATTTCCGGCGCGTGACGGAAAATAATGTCGATTTAAACCGCAACTATCTGGTAGACCCGTCAAGTGTGCCTGAAAATATTAACAAGCATTACGAGAACGCAGAGGAACTGTTTTTACCCGGCGGGAGAATCACCAATTTGGCAAAAGAAAAGAAAAAGCTTCGCGGCCAGCTGATCAAAGCTCTTGCTAAGGAAGGCTACAGCGGCATTACAGAAGCCAAGGGAATGGGTCAGTTTCAGTTTCCGAAAGGCGTGTATTATGGCGGGGATAAAGAAGAAGAATCAGCTGTATTTTTAAAAGATGTCCAAAGAAAGCTTCTTTCCCATTACTCCCGTGTCATTCACATGGACTGGCATACGGCTCTTGGACCGAGCAACGAAATTACCATGGTCGTTAGTGAGAATGATTCAAGGGAAGTTGATGACCTAAAGAACAAATATCCACTTAAAAACATTCAAAAATTCAGTCCTGATTATGTAAAAGGCGATTCAACCAACCACTTCCATGCTGTAAAAAACAGAGACTTTAAAGATGGGTATTTATTTTCCGCATTATTTGAATTCGGCACATTCGGCAATAACAAAAAATCAGAGTTAAGAGAATTTATGACCATTATACTTGAGAATCATTTGTATTGGGATGGTGCGGATAATGAGGATGACATTGAAGCTATTTTAAATGAATTCCGCGCAATGTTTTACCCCGTGGAACGAAAATGGCGCCAGGATGTTGTGGCAGAAGCACGTCTTGGCATCGAAGCCGTTTTATCTGCAGAAAACTTAATCCCTGTTCCGTCAGTTACGAGATAAAAAGAATAAGCATGCCCCCGAACAAGAGTATTGTTTGGGGGCATGCTTTTTTAGTGTCAATTTTTCTTTTTACTAAAACGTAAACTTTTAAATATAAAGCTCTGTTAGATTCGGTTGTTGATCGTTGTACAAACCGTTGATTGGAGCTGAAGGTGTGAGACTCCTGCGGGATGCAGCGGGAAAGGTGAGACCTCTGAAACGCATAGCGTTGAAGATGGCTCACCCCCGCCCCGCGGAAAGCGAACGCCTTCAGTGGAAATCAACAGCCACGTTTAACAGAGCCAAATATAAAGAGTAGGTTACTAGCAGCGGAAAGTAACCGGCCCCCTTTAAAAAATCTACCTACCTACGGCAATACCGTTGCACCCATCAAATAACGGTCACATTCCCGTGCTGCTTCCCGTCCTTCATTAATCGCCCAAACGATTAAGCTTTGACCACGGCGCATATCTCCTGCTGAAAATACACCTTCAACATTCGTTGTATATTCTCCGTATTCTGCTTTAACCGTTGAATTAGGGTTGGTCTCCAGGCCAAGCTGCCCAATCAGTCCCTGCTCCGGTCCGCTAAAACCAATAGCAAGAAGAACAAGATCAGCCGGCCATACTTTTTCTGTTCCCGGGATGACTTCACGAATCCGGTTGCCTTCTTCATCAATTCGAAGCTTGACGTTAACCGTATGAACTTCTTTCACGTGGCCGTTGTCGTCCCCGACAAATTTTGTCGTTTGAACGGCGTATGCACGCGGGTCGTCCCCATATCTGCTCGCCGCTTCCTTTTGCCCGTATTCAATACGATGAACAACCGGATACTGCGGCCAAGGGTTGCCAAGTGCATCACGAATCGACCCTTTTTTATCGTAGATATCAAATTGCGTCAGGCTTTTACAGTTATGACGGACTGAAGTTGCAAGACAGTCTGTTCCTGTATCCCCTCCGCCAATTACGATTACATCTTTACCTTCTGCTGAAAGATAATTTCCATCCTCCAGATTTGAATCAAGCAGGCTTTTTGTATTCGCATGAAGAAAATCCATTGCATAATGAATGCCCTTCAGATCTCTTCCTTCTACCTGTACATTCCGGTGAACAGTTGCACCGCCGCACAGAATCGTGGAATCAAACTCTTTTTCAAGTTTTGAGACAGGATAATCCTTCCCTACCTCTGTATTGGTAACAAACGTGATGCCTTCTTCTTTCAGAAGGTTTACACGCCGCTCAACCATTGAATACGGAAGCTTCATTTCAGGAATACCATAGGTCAACAGGCCGCCAACACGGTCGCTGCGTTCAAACACTGTCACCCAGTGGCCGGCTTTATTGAGCTGAGCTGCAGCTGCAAGTCCTGCCGGACCGGAACCGATGACCGCCACTTTTTTGCCGGTTCTTGATTCAGGGGGCTCCGGCACCACCCATCCTTCTTCAAACCCTTTTTCAATAATGGCGCGTTCCACTGTACGAATGGCAACAGGGGGTTCATTAATCCCTAATACGCAGGCACCTTCACAGGGCGCAGGGCAGGCTGTACCTGTAAACTCCGGAAAGTTGTTCATAAGATGCTCCCGCTTCAGTGCTTCTTTCCATTGTCCCTGATAAACAAGATCATTCCATTCAGGAATCAAATGATAAACCGGGCAGCCGGTTGTAACACCATTGATCTCTGTACCAGTGTGACAGGTGGGAACGCCGCAATCCATGCAGCGCGCCCCTTGCTGTTTGATTTCTTCCTCCGACATCGGTGCCGTGTAATCCTTCCAATCCTTTGTTCGTTCAAGCGGATCACGTTCTCGCTGTGATTGACGTTCATACTCCATAAATCCAGTTGGCTTCCCCATCAAATCCCTCCTTCACTATCCATTACTTCGCAGCTTCAAGTTCCTTATTGCTTTCGTCAAAAGCGGTCATTTCAGCGTCAAATTTTGATAAACCGCCATCCTGCAGTTCTTTTATTCGATCGTTTATTTTCAGATAAGATTTTGGAATCACACGTACAAACTGCTGGGAATATTTTTCCCAATAAGCTAAGATTCGTTTTCCGTGGCTGCTGTCTGTGTATTCAACATGCTTCTCAATCATTTTGTATACATCATCAAGTTCGTTCTTGTTTTCAATCGCCTCGATTTTCACAAGCTCCGGATTGCATTTAGAACGGAAAGACTCGTCTTCATCAAAGATATATGCTGTTCCGCCGGACATCCCTGCTGCAAAATTTCTGCCGGTAGCACCGAGAACAACTACTTTTCCGCCTGTCATATACTCACAACCGTGGTCTCCTACGCCTTCAACCACTACATTGGCACCGCTATTTCGAACACAAAAACGTTCACCTGCAACACCCTGAATGTAAGCTTCTCCAGCTGAAGCACCGTAGAATGATACGTTCCCGATAATGATATTTTTTTCAGGCGGGAAGGTGACAACCGGATCCGGATGAACAATGATCTTGCCCCCGGACAAGCCCTTGCCAACGAAATCATTTGAGTCTCCTACCAGGCGAAGCGTCATTCCCCGGGGAATAAATGCTCCAAAACTCTGACCGGCAGATCCTTTAAATGTAAGTCTGATGGTGTCTTCCGGCAGTCCCTTTTCACCATAGCGGCGGGTAATTTCGCTGCCCAGCATGGTGCCGGTTACCCGGTTTATATTACGGATAGCAGTAGTAAATTCAACTGGCTCCTGATTTTCAATGGCTTTTCTGCAATGCGGAATCAGCTCTTGGAAATCAAGTGTTTTATCCAGCCCGTGATCCTGATCCTGCATATGATAACGTCCAACTTTTGCAGGAAGATCCGGAGAGTATAGCAGGGCAGAAAGGTCAATGCCCTTCGCCTTCCAGTGATCCACCGCTTCATTTACTTCAAGTGTATCCGTACGACCAATCATTTCATTAATTGTTCTAAAGCCAAGCTCAGCCATAATTTCTCTTGTTTCCCTTGCGATGAAACGCATGAAATTGGCTACATGCTCCGCTTCCCCTGTAAATTTCTTGCGAAGCTCAGGATTCTGGGTAGCTACTCCAACCGGGCATGTATCTAAATGGCAGACACGCATCATGACACAGCCAAGCACAACAAGTGGAGCAGTTGAGAATCCGTATTCCTCCGCACCCAGAAGCGTTGCTAATACAACATCTCTTCCGGTCATCATTTTGCCGTCTGTTTCAACGACGATACGGTCACGAAGACCATTCAGCAGGAGGGTCTGGTGGGTCTCAGCAAGACCGATTTCCCATGGAAGACCCGTGTGCTTCAAGCTTGTTCTCGGAGCCGCGCCGGTACCGCCGTCATACCCGCTGATCAGCACCAGATCCGCTCTTCCTTTTGCAACACCTGCAGCAATGGTTCCAACACCGACTGCAGATACCAGTTTGACACTTATACGTGCACTCGGATTGGCATTTTTCAAATTATGAATAAGCTCGGCAAGATCCTCAATTGAATAAATATCGTGATGAGGAGGAGGCGAGATCAATTCAACTCCAGGTGTTGAACCGCGCACTTCTGCAATCCATGGATATACTTTTTTGCCCGGCAAATGTCCGCCTTCACCCGGTTTGGCACCCTGGGCAATTTTAATTTGGATCTCATCAGAATTCACCAGATAATGACTGGTTACACCAAAACGGCCGGATGCCACCTGCTTGATGGAACTTCGGCGGGAATCACCATTTTCATCAGGTGTAAAGCGGTCAACATCTTCTCCGCCTTCACCGGTATTACTTCTTCCTCCGACACGGTTCATAGCGATCGCAAGCGCTTCATGCGCTTCTTTGGAAATGGATCCATACGACATCGCACCCGTTTTAAAGCGGCGGCAAATCGACTCAACCGATTCAACTTCCTCTATCGGAATCGGGTTTCCAGTTTTGAATTTCATCAATCCTTTAAGCGATTGCAAATTCACTGTTTCATCTGTCAGCATTTTTGTGTATTTCTTAAATACATCATAATCACCTGTACGGCATGCATGCTGAAGTGTATGGATGGTGCTTGGATTATATTGATGATCCTCTCCATTGGCACGGTATTGGAATTCGTCTCCAGCCTCCAGCGAGTGATTGCTGCCGCGATTGTCGCCAAATGCCGTTTCATGGCGCATTAACACTTCTTTTTGAATCATTTCAATGCCGATGCCACCTAAACGGGATGAAGTTCGGGTAAAATATTTGTCGATTACATCCATATGAATGCCGACAGCTTCAAAGATTTGGGCACCACGATAACTTTGAATTGTCGAAATACCCATTTTAGAAAGAATCTTGATTACACCGTCCGTAACCGAATTAACATAATTTACTGCTGCGGTATCAAGAGAATCAATATTGATTTCACCTTTATCAATTAGATCACGAATGGAATCGTAAGCAAGGTAAGGGTTAATCGCTTCCGCCCCGTAGCCAAGCAGGGTCGCAAAATGATGAACTTCTCTAGGCTCACCTGATTCGATAAGGATGCTCACCTTTGTCCGTGTACCTTGTCGAATTAAGTGATGATGCAAACCTGACACAGCTAGCAAAGCAGGAACAGCTGCTTTTTCTGCCGTAACGCCGCGGTCGGACAAGATCAACAGAGTTGTTCCTTCGCTGACCGCCCGATCAGCTTTTTCAAATAGCACATCCAGTGCCTGCTCCATGCTCTTTTCATCGCCATTTGCATCAAATAAAGTTGAGAATGTGACCGTCTTAAATCCATCCAGCCGCTGCTGACGCAATTTCTCAAGTTCACGGTTCGTTAAGATAGGTGTTTTCAGACGAATATGCTGACAGCTCGTCGCATCCGGTCTAACCAGATTGCCCTCCGCACCAAGCGTTGTATCTGCCATTGTAATAATTTTTTCACGAATAGCGTCGATTGGCGGGTTGGTTACTTGAGCAAACAGCTGTTTAAAATAGTTGTACAGCAGCTGTGGTTTTTTAGACAGCACAGCAAGAGGCGAATCATAGCCCATCGAACCGACTGGATCTTTTCCTTCAATGACAAGCGGTTTTACAATTTTGTTTAATTCTTCTCTCGTATAACCAAATGCAAGCTGCTGCTTTAACAGCTCTTCTCCTAAATGTGCAGGAGGCTGCTCTTTCGTTTCAGGCACATCATCCAGGTTTTTCATATTTGCAAGCCATTCGCGGTACGGCTGTTCTGAAGCGATTTGAAGCTTCACCTCATCATCTGGGATAATGGTACCCTTCTCTAAATCCACCAGAAGGATTTTTCCTGGAGCAAGGCGTTCCTTGTACTCGATATCGTCAGCAAAGATGTCCAAAGCTCCAACTTCAGAGCCAAGCACAATCATGCCGCTTTTTGTCACATAGTAGCGGGCCGGACGCAGTCCATTGCGATCCAGACAGGCACCAATTTGCGTTCCGTTGGTAAATACCAGGGCAGCAGGGCCGTCCCAAGGTTCCATTAGCGTGCTGTGATATTCATAAAAGTCGCGTTTTTCATCTTTAATCGTTTCATCGTTTGACCAAGGCTCAGGCACCATCATCATGGCAGTGTGAGCAAGGGAACGCCCTGACAGATGCAAAAATTCAAAGCAATTGTCAAACATAGAAGAATCACTGCCATCTGCATCAATAACAGGCAGGACCTTTTGTAAATCTTCACTATTGAAATATTCTGACTCACAAAGCTGTTCACGCGCGCGCATCCAGTTCACATTTCCACGTAACGTATTGAACTCTCCATTATGGATGGTATAACGATTCGGGTGTGATCGCTTCCAGCTCGGGAAGGTGTTCGTGCTGAAGCGGGAGTGAACAAGTGCTAACGCGGATTTAAAGTCGGGATGATTCAGGTCGATGTAAAATGAATCAAGCTGTTCGGGGATCAGCATGCCTTTATAGACGATGGTACGAGTAGATAAACTGCTGATGTACACATCCTCATAACCTGGCAGACTAGCTAATTCCTTTTCCACTCGCTTGCGAATGACATACAGCTTGCGCTCAAAATCCATTTGGTCTTTTAAATTTTCAGAGGCTTGTATAAATACCTGTCTAATTGTTGGTTTGGTTTTTGTAGCAACTTTCCCTACAAATGAATCGTTGATTGGAACTGGTCGCCATCCAAGAAATGTTTGGCCTTCTTCAGCAATAATACGCTCAAAAAGCTCCTTGCTTTCTTTACGCGTATCATGATCTTTAGGCAAAAATACCATTCCTACCCCATATTCTCCTTCACGCGGCAGGAAAATGTTTTCTTTTTCACACTGCTTTTGAAAGAAGCGATGCGGGATTTGTGTTAAAATACCGGCCCCATCTCCTGTACTGGTATCAGCTGACTGGCCGCCGCGGTGCTCAAGGTTACATAAAATATTAATCGCGTTTTGCACAATGCTGTGAGACTTTTCACCATTTATATTAGCAATCATTCCAATTCCACATGCTTCGTGCTCTTGCTCCGGATCATATAAACCTTGCGGAATAGGATATCCATTTTTCTTCATGACAACGTCCCCTCTCTACTAAAGTCTTGTGAAAGATGTTCATTCTATGATGAAGGGGTTCTTCCTCGCTTCATTCCATGTACACTTTCAATTTCGAACTAGTATACCATGAAACTATCGATCACATAAAATTCTGATAACAATTTATAGTGAATTTTTATCGAAAAAAATGAATGAAAACGCTGTCATATTGCACATCCAACCTCACATCACCGCGTTAAATCCCTTGTATTTCAAGGTTTTTTATGTAAATGAAAAAAATCTTGAAAAAATTTAAAAATTTATAAAAAAACATTCGAAAGACCACAGAAAAATAGCAGCCTCTATTTAAAATAAGGAAATACACACTGAAAATGGAAAATGTCCAGCGGCTTGCACCACAGATTCACAAGACAAAACTGATGTGTTATATCCAGCCAATTAAATTGCTAATTAAACTAAGATTGTGTACGTTTAATTTACCACTCTTATAAGGAGGATTTGCAATGGAAAATGTGTATGATTTCAAGGTTTCTGCTCCGAATGGGGAATTGATACCGCTTCGCGATTATGAAGGAAAACCGATGCTTATCGTAAATACAGCAAGTAAATGCGGTCTTACACCGCAGTTCAAAGGTCTTCAGGAGCTGCATGAACGGTATCAGGAACAAGGTCTTGCCGTGCTTGGCTTTCCATGCGACCAATTCAACAATCAGGAATTTGAAAATATCAATGAAACAACCGAGTTTTGTCAGTTGAACTATGGCGTTTCCTTTCCCATTTTCGCTAAAATTGATGTGAACGGCGAGCAGGCAGACCCTCTTTTTGTTTATTTAAAAGATCAGAAAAAAGGGGTACTGTCAAAAAACATCAAATGGAATTTCACCAAATTTCTTGTGGATCAGCAGGGAAATGTAATCGAGCGCTATGCTCCAACCACTGAACCGAGTGCGATCGCGAAGGATATTGAGAAGATTTTATAAGTTAATTAAGACCACAAAAACAGAACGCCTTTACGAACACTCGTTCGAGAAGGCGTTCTGTTTTAAATGTACTGAGATTTGCCCTACCATTTTTAATCCTCTGCACTCGTAACCTCCGGCTCTGCCGGCCATCTGGAAAAATCGGTTATGACTCCATCGGCGCCATAACGAACTGCTTTTTCAATCAGCCTGCGGTCCTTTTTGGACCAGACAAGTACTTTCCTGTCCCGTTCATGAATTTGTTCCACTACATTTTTATTCAGGGAAGAAACGTTAAAATTAATAAATTCAGCAAATGAAGTCAGCTCATCGAGATAAGTTGACGTAATCGGCATAAATGTGTTTTTCATTAGAACGGCTATTTGCACATCCGAATTTAATTCGTGGATTCGCTTCATTGCCCCCACATCAAACGACTGGACGACAATGCTTTTAAGATCGGCATATTGCTCAAGCAGTTCTACTACTTTTTCTTCAATTCCCGGGTTAAGAGCAGGACTCTTAAGTTCTATTAATATGCCTATCTTTCCGTAAAACTCTTTCATCAGTTCATCGAGTGTAATAATTCTCTCGCCTTCATATTTTTCATCAAAGGAGGATCCTGCATCCAACTGTTTTATCTCTTTCAGCGTAAAGTCACGAACAGGTCCTGTGCCGTCGGTAGTCCGATCCACCCTCTTATCGTGAATCACAATTAATTCGCCGTCTTTTGACAAGTGAACATCACATTCTAAAAAATCGGCTCCTAGCTCAAGCCCTTTTTGAAAAGCAGGCAACGTATTTTCCGGTGCATAGCTTGATGCTCCGCGGTGAGCAACCGTGATTAACCCTTCCAGTTCCACTTTCCGAACCGGATGGCCGATATACCCTGTTAGAAAGATGAGACATGAACTAATGATTGCGATTGTAATCGTTTTCTTTTTATTCCACTTCCTTCTCATTCAATCCGTCATTCCCCTTAAGAAAAAACGGCTCACCCCTTCTCTTTCTTATTATAGTATTTTCAAAAGGGGGACTTGGTGATAGATCTTGCGTTTATTGTCAGGTTACTAGTCCAGTTGCGGACAAAAAAATGCACCTTTGATCTGAAAAAGACAATGATCCTGAACATAGATAAATAGGCTGGGACAAATGTGTCTCAGCCTCGTTTAGCCGGCTCACTGCGCTTCAGGCGGCGCTTTCCACAGGGACGGCGCTGAGCCCTCCTCAGGCTTCGCCTTGCGGGGTCTCAGCTTGCCGTCAAATCCTGCAGGAGTCGCCACCTTCCGCTCCGTTCACCTCATCGTTTGCAATTAAAGCAGACTCCATTTACATGACTTTTGGAGTCATGTCCCAACCTCTTCTGGTTTTATTTTATCCTATACTATTTTTACGAGTTTTTTTAATGTGGGAAAAGTGATTGAAGCAAGATAATTAAATGGCCCATCGTCTCCTGCTTTTTGATTTAATCTGATACGAGTATTCTAAGAATCGATTTCTAAATGGTGAAACCTATTTTCCCCAGCTGTTCAGCTTTTTCCAGCCGTTTAAATGCCTGTTCAAAACGTTCGAGTGGATAAACTTCATCAAGTACAGGCTTTATTTGATGTTTTTCAATGAATTGAAGCATTTCTTCATATTCTTCTGCACTGCCCATTGTAGAGCCAAGCATGTTAAGCTGGCCATAAAAGAAATCACGCAGATTAATGGTCACTTCATCACCTGCAGAAGCGCCGAATGTAACAATCGTTCCGCCTTTGCGAAGCTGTTTCAACGATTTAGTAAATGTAGCGGCTCCAACACATTCAATCACCACATCCATTTTTTCTTCATTGATTGCAGCGTCCCATTCTTCATTGCTGTCAATCGCTTTGTCTGCCCCAAGCTTCAGCGCAGCCTCGCGTTTTTCTTTTGATCGGGAGGTCACATATACTGTGGCGCCCTCCGCCTTTGCAAATTGCAATAAGAAGGTTGCTACTCCGCTTCCGATCCCCGGAATCAGCACCTTCATGCCCGGCTTGATCTTAGCTCTGGTAAAAAGCGCTCTGTAGGCGGTAATTCCGGCAAGCGAGAGCACCCCTGCTTCCTCCCAGTTCAAAAATGATGGCTTTGGCACAACATTTTCAGCAGGCAGCACAATCGATTCAGCAAATGTTCCATGATCAGGAAGACCGACAATTTCAAACCCCTCGGGCGGAGCATCGCTATTGTGCTTCCAGCCAAGTCCCGGATTAATAATGACCTCATCGCCAACCTTTATCCCTGTGACCCCGCTGCCTACTTCATCAATCACACCTGCTCCATCTGACCCAATGACAAGTGGCGGATCCGTTGGCTTATGGCGTTTCAGGACAAATAAATCACGGTGATTTAATCCTGCCGTCTTAAGCTTAACGCGAACCTCCTGCGCACCAGGTGTGCCCATTTCAATATCACGATATGTAAGTCCGTCAAACCCTTCTTTATCCGCATGAATAATTCCTTTCATCCCATCCACTCCTTGTTTATTCGTTATTCTTATGAAAACAAAGATTGTTCTGATAAACAAGTGATAGGTTTGGTGCTGCGGTAAAATTTACAGCTTGTCCTCTTTTATGCCGTGCCAGATGACAAAGCTGATCAGAACGGAAATAAAAAAAAGAAAAAGAATGGTGAGGACCCAAATGGAAGATCGCTGAACCAAATAGAGGTGGTGTGTATTAGCAAAGAAAAAGAGAACAGACATATATAATAGTAAATAGACGAGTGCATTTGGTATAACATAAGATAAACGAAGATTTTCCTTTTTCACTTATCAGTTCCCCTTTCAAAAATCCTTAGTCAGCAAAATCAATTGGCAGACATTCCTTTTCTTTTCGGACAACCGCCCTGCCATCAGTGAAGGTGTGCACCGTCTCACTTGCCTGCACAGTCATAATCAGCAGCTCCCCGGTTCCATATCTGACTTTTACGTGATTAAATTCCGGTTCAATCGAAGGGATCGTTTCTTCCAGCACTTTCTTCTTAAATGCTGCTATGTCCAGATGCAGCGGTACACCTAAAATCGTGTTCCTGTATCCCACAACTTTATCTGCAATGCCAAATACTACGCTCCCGCCCCCGCCGTTTGCCATGCATACGGCGTATTGAATCATTTTATTGACATTATCTTCGAGAGCCCGGGTGCTCCATTGTTTAAAATCAAGATCCTGACCTTCAAAATCATCCGCTATATGTGTATCCAGATGGCTGATGAGAAGCATAATTTCCTGTATCGTTTTCATGGCAAGCCCTCCTTCTCGGAATGAATCAGGTGGTACTTTAATTTTACGTCATTTTATTTAGTGTATTACAATCTTTAAAAAGAAGTGTCACTGCCTGATGATCTCTTTTCACCTGTTCGTCTGCAAATTGGTCTAAACATCTATACCTTTATTATGGTAAAGTAAAGCTATCGATAGATATCGGACAAACTAATCTGCTGCTTATCAAACACCAGGAAAGGATGGGTTATACGTGCTAAATAAAAAATCTCCCCTTCCCATGTATGTGCAAATCGAAGAAAATTTAAGAGGGAAAATTCGGGAAGGTTCATTTAAAAAGGGGGATCCGATCCCCTCCGAACGGGAACTCACTGACACATATAAGGTTAGCCGGATGACGGTGCGGCAGGCCATTATGAACCTTGTCAACGAAGGGCTGCTTTACAGGGAAAAAGGCAAAGGCACCTTTGTTTCAGATGAAAAGATCGAGCAGCCGCTGCAGGGTCTTACAAGCTTTACAGAGGATATGCTCTCCCGGGGAATGGAACCCTCCAATGAGTTACTAAGCTTTGAAACGCTCACGCCATCACCGGACATTGCAAACAAGCTGCATATCCAGAACATGGAGGAAGTATATCTGGTTAAACGAATCAGACATGCCGACCGCAGGCCAATGGCGATTGAATCGACTTATATTCCTGTAAAACTCTTTCCTTCACTAACATCAGCGAAAGTGCTCGGCTCGTTTTACCAATATATCCAGGAAGAAGAACAGCTCGCTATTGGAGGGGCGTCTCAGTTTATTGAAGCTGCACTGGCAGATTCCAAGGAGGCTGAACTTCTCCAGATCAATGAGCCTTCAGCTGTTCTCCACATCGAGCGCCTCAGCTATTTAACAACCGGCACACCTTTTGAGGTGGTTCGAAGTACGTATCGTGCTGACCGCTATAAATTCAGCAGCGAAATTAAACGTTAAGCAGGCCTCTGCTCCTGGGATCCACATGTAAAAACGCCTTCCCGACTGAATAACACACTCCGTCGGGAAAGGCGTTTTTATTATTGATTGTAAATCTCCTTATAGGCGATCACTTTCAAGGCTGTAATTTCTTCTTCTGTCAGGTTTTCTTCGAGACTCGCCATTATTTCCTCTTCACTGATATTGCCCGCACGTGCCTTTGATCCAAGCGACTGAAGCTCTGAAACACCTACTTTTCGAATCAAAACACGCGTTGCTTCTTCTTTTGTTGTAAAAGGAAGTGCTTCTTCATCTGCATTTTTGGCGTCTTCTACAAACTGCTGAAGTGCTGGATCGCTTTCAATATAAGCTTTTACTTCATCCATCTGGCCGTTTTCTTCCATCTCCTCTGTCACAGAATCCACGACACGCTCTGAAGCGACATCCGTTCCGACACGGAAGATGGCATAACCTGATAAAGCGATAAGAACCATTACTAATAGGAATAATACAAAAACCTTCTTTTTCATTACCTTCCACTCCTATAAAAAAATGAAGAGCTGCGTTTTATGCTTCTCTGCTCATTATGAACCATATTTTTCAAACTAATCAACGTTCACTTGGACATTTTTCACCCATTCTTATCAAGTGGACCTTTTTACTATTTTGATAAAACAAATACACATATTTTTTCAAAATATAGGAATTTATTTACGATATTTTTCTCCATTAATTCATTATTTATTACATTTTCAAACTATTTGTATTATATTGATATAACAAAGGAGATGACATTATGTCAGGTATAGACAAACAGAAAATAGTGGACAGTGTACCGCAACGAGGATTTTTTGGTCAGCCTCGAGGTCTGTTCACCCTGTTCTTTACGGAATTTTGGGAGCGATTTTCCTATTACGGGATGAGAGCAATCCTTGTTTTTTATATGTATTACGAGGTGTCAAAGGGTGGACTGGGATTAGATGAGTCAACAGCTCTTGCCATCATGTCCATCTACGGCTCATTGGTTTATATGTCGGGTGTCATCGGCGGATGGCTTGCCGACAGACTCTTCGGAACATCCAAGGCGGTCTTTTATGGCGGAATACTGATTATGTTTGGTCATATTGTGCTTGCGATTCCGGGCAGCCTGGCCATGTTTTTTGTATCAATGGTCCTGATTGTTCTTGGGACAGGCTTGCTGAAGCCCAATGTGTCGAGCATTGTTGGAGAAATGTACAGTGAAACAGATAATCGCCGCGATGCCGGCTTTAGTATTTTTTACATGGGGATCAACCTTGGTGCTTTTATTTCTCCATTAATTGTTGGGGAAGTTATGAAGACAAGCTTCCACCTTGGATTTGGTATTGCTGCCATCGGAATGTTTTTCGGGCTCATGGTTTTCATGTTGACCCGGAAAAAGAATCTTGGCCTCGCAGGAACGACTGTGCCAAACCCGATGTCGCCTGCTGAAAAAAAGAAAACCTATACAATTTTCGCACTGAGTGCTGTTGTAATTGGTGCATTGGTCGCAGTTGGAATTCCAATGGGATTTGTGACGTTTGATGTTTTCATCGCACTTGTCGGTATTTTTGGTCTCGCCATACCAACCATTTATTTTGTGGTCATGTACCGCAGTCCAAAAACAACAGCAGTCGAGCGGTCAAGGCTTATTGCCTACATTCCTCTTTTCATTGCCTCGGTGATGTTCTGGGCGATACAGGAGCAGGGATCGACCATTTTGGCCGTGTATGCTGATAAACGTACCAATCTTGAATTTTTAGGGTTGACCATCTCGCCAGCCTGGTTCCAGTCGCTGAATCCGTTGTTTATTATTACGCTGGCGCCTGTTTTTGCCTGGTTCTGGGTTAAGCTTGGCGAACGTCAGCCGACCGTTCCTGTTAAGTTTTCATTGTCACTTTTGCTTGCAGGATTATCCTTCCTTGTGATTCTGGTACCTGGTTATTTTGGAGGCTCAGAAGCGCTGGTAAATCCATTATGGCTCGTACTGAGTTATTTTATTGTCGTGCTGGGTGAACTATGTCTGTCACCAGTCGGGCTGTCCGCTACAACCAAGTTAGCACCGGCTGCCTTTTCTGCTCAAACAATGAGCCTGTGGTTCCTTTCAAATGCAGCAGCTCAAGCGATCAATGCTCAGGTTGTAAAGTTTTATTCTGAAGAAACAGAAATGCTTTACTTTGGAGCAATAGGCGGTATATCGATTGTATTAAGTATTGTGCTCTTTTTAATGGCTCCGAAAATTCAGGGGTATATGAAAGGGTTAAAGTAGGACGTGAAGGAATAAGAAGTGGGCCGGTTGATTTCCGCTGCAGGAGCTCGCTTTCCGCGGGGCGGGGGTGAGCCATCTTCAACGCCCTGCGTTTCAGAGGTCTCACCTCTCCCGCTACA
This sequence comes from Jeotgalibacillus sp. S-D1, assembly GCF_004358665.1. GTDB lineage: Bacteria > Bacillota > Bacilli > Bacillales > Jeotgalibacillaceae > Jeotgalibacillus. The sequence continues at coordinate 178,654 of NZ_SMZR01000003.1, forward strand.
TCCCGCAGGAGTCTCGCACCTTCAGCTACAATCAACCTGTGCAACTATCAGAAACTTAGTTTAAAAATAGCTTCTAAAAAAGGAAAATGGCTCTGTTATGCAGAGTCATTTTCCTTTTTCGTTTAAAATGATGAATTTGTTCAGGCCTGTCCGGTTTCAACTTCTGCTTTTTTCACCGACATTTCCCGAAGCAGATACTTTTGGATTTTTCCTGAAGCGGTCATGGGATAGGAATCGACAAATTCAATGTATTTTGGAATTTTATGATGAGAAATTTTTCCTTTGCAATAGTTTCTCAGTTCCTCAGAATCCAGTTGTTCTTTATCTTTCAGAATGATCCATGCCATCAGTTCTTCCCCATACTTCGGATCCGGTACTCCAACCACTTGAACATCCTGAATAGACGGATGCTGATAGAGAAACTCTTCAATCTCCCGCGGATAGACATTTTCTCCACCGCGTATGATCATATCCTTAATCCTTCCTGTAATTTCAATGTATCCATCTTTATCAAAAATTGCGATATCGCCTGTGTGCAGCCAGCCATCTTCATCAATCGCAGCGCGTGTGGCTTCTTCATTTTTGTAATAGCCCTTCATGATCAGATATCCTCTCGTGCAAAGCTCTCCCGGAACGCCTGCCGGGACCTCCTCTCCTGTCACAGGATCAATAATTTTCACCTCGACATGAGGGTGTGGCTTGCCGACAGTAGCTACACGTTTTTCAATGGCATCATGGGATGTGGTCTGTGTGATTACGGGTGATGACTCGGTCTGCCCGTAGCAAATTGTAATTTCATCTGCCCCCATATCGTTAATGACTTTTTTCATCACTTCGATTGGACAGGGAGAGCCAGCCATAATACCGGTTCGAAGAGTTGATGTATCATATTTTGAATAATCAGGGTGATTTAATTCTGCAATAAACATGGTTGGTACGCCGTGCAGCCCTGTACATTTTTCGTCCTGAACCGCCTGCAGCACACGTCCGGGATCAAACTGCTCCAAGAGCACCATCGTTGTTCCGTGGGTAACTGCCGCGAGGGTGCCGAGAACACAGCCAAAACAGTGAAAAAAAGGAACCGGAATACACAGCCTGTCATTTGGCGTCAGATTCATAAAATCACCGATGATCTGGCCGTTATTGACAATATTCATATGAGTCAGCATGACCCCCTTAGGGAATCCTGTCGTGCCAGAAGTATATTGAATATTAATCACATCATCCCAGTGAAGCGCTTTCATTCTTTCGTTCAGTTGTTCCTCCGTAATGGACTCGGCAAGTGCTTCAAATTCGCTCCAGGTGTATATGCCCGAATATTCGTTTTCACTCATAACGATCACCCGTTTTAAAAAGGGAAGCGCTGAGCAGTTCAAGTCACCTTTATTCGAACCAGCCAGTTCCGGACAAATGGAATTAATAATATCTATGTAAGAAGTTCCTTTAAATTCTTCTCCTAAAATAAGTGTCGTAGCATCTGATTGTTCCAGCAAATACGTTAATTCATTTTCCTGGTAATTGGTATTGACGGTGACCAGCACAGCCCCCATCTTACCTGTTGCAAACTGGCTTAAAAGCCATTCCCGTTTATTGTCTGACCAGATCGCAACGTGCTCGCCCTTGGCAATCCCCATCCCCATGAAGGCCCTGGCTAAGCGGTCGGTTTCTTCATCAAACTCCCGGTACGTTTTCCGAATGCCATGCTCCGGATAGACGTATGCTTCTGTTGACGGATTTGCTTTTGCAATCTCCCTGACTACTCCCCCTACTGTCTGGTGCTTTAACATCCTCACATACCCCTTTCAAACTTATCCTGAATAAGGTAATATTATCATAAAATTCAGATTAATAGAGAGGGATCTTGTTGTTTTTGTAAATTAATACAGTTGCAGGGATCGGGATTTATTTAAAATGCTAAGGATTGCTTCTAAGGGGGATAGTTATGACACATAAAACATCGGAAGAATTATTTAAAATAGATTGTGGGGATATTTATCTTCAGGAATTTTCAATTGAAGATGCAGATAATATATACAAAATATCAAATCAATCTGAAATCAGCGAATTCCTGCCAGATTGGAAATCAACAAAAGAACAAAGAATAGATTGGGTCACAAATTACGAAATACCAGCAAATAAATCATTTCTTGATGCTGTTAAAAACACAGCCGATATTGAACAACATTTTTTAAAGCTAGGGGTGTTTATTAAGGCAACAGATGAATTTATTGGCTGGTGTTGTACTGGTATTAAAGAAGAGCTTCCGGCACCGAATAGAGAAATCATGTATGCAATCTCATCTAACTATCACAGGAAAGGCTATGCAACGAAAGCGTCTATCGGGTTAATTAACTACTTGTTTACGAATACAAATGTAGAAACCATTAACGCATTAGCTTTAATTAATAATGTGTCATCAAATAAAGTAATTAAAAAATGTGAGTTCACCCACCAAAATAAATTGACGATAGAGAATAAAATTTATAATCACTATACATTAAATAAGTCAGAGTGGAAGAAAAGCTTAACCTTCCACTCTGCCATTTAGTTATTGGTGAGAGTTAATGACGCTTTGAGGATTGCAGCAGAAGGCGAGACTCCCTCGGGCTGCAGGATGACAGGTGAGACACGGAAGAGCGTTAACTCGAAGTGGCTCACCGCCTGAAGAAGACATTAACCGGTCCTTTATAAAAACTAATTCAGAAACCTCCAGAAGATCAACCCGCTTCTTCTCCCTCCTCAGCTTCTTTCTGACGGCTGGAGACCTTTTGATAGATGTAGGAGATCCCAAGAAGCATGATACCGAAGCAGAAATACGCCACAATTTTACTCGTTTCCGCTAAGAAGATCAGGTCATATAAAAACAGCTTTCCGGTAGTAAGCAGCGTCAGGCCAAGCCCGATTCGACGGATGGATACGTATCGCTTTTTGAATCCGTATAAAATATACCCCACGGCAACCACCAGAAAAACTAAGCTGAATACAAAGCCCACATCCCCGAGCCTAAACTGAACGTTTAAAAATGCTGCCAGAATTCCTAATAGATACACTGACAAAATGGTTGGATACAGCTCATAATTTTTATACTGCCGGAGGATATAAGAAACCAGCAGATCGCGTCCTGTTAAAAAGATCAAAATGTTAAATCCAATTAATATGGCCAGGGCCAGATAATGAACAAAAGTATTTTGATTATAAAACGGCTCTAATGCAGGGATGGTAAAGGTAATGACAAGACCAATAAAGCTTCCAATTGCATACAATGCCAGACAATAGCGGCTAACGACCTCATCATACAGCAGGGTTACTTTTTTAAATACATAGCTCAGTCCAATGGATATAGAGGCAATCATAAGCCATTTATAAAAACCGAAATGGCTGAAAGAAACCGGAACCCATTCGTTGTAGCGATAGGTGCTTTCATAAAGTAAATAGATCCATATATTCGCAAGGGTAAAATATTTTAATCCAAGGATGAAAGTAGGAAATCCTTTAAATAAATAGGTGCTGTCTTTTTTCGTCTGATCCAGCACATAATAGACCGTTACCAGCACCAGTCCTGCCATTATCATAAAGTACTTGAAGTTGAAGTATGGCGATATTTGGTATGCTAATGTCAGGTTATTCACGATTTCCATTAAGAAAGTAAACAGGGTCAAGCTGAAAATAACCCAGCCTGCTTTTTCAAGAAGTGCAAGCTTATAACGGTTTGCATAAAGCATAATAACGACACTTTCAACCAGCCAGCCCAGAGCAAGCCACTCAACGCCAAATTGAAACGGAATAATTAAAACCGCAAAGGTAATGGAGGTACCATAAAACAGCACCATCGTTCCCTTTTCCCTGCTTATCGTCCTCTCGACGAATCTGCCTAAGCCGAAATAGAGAACACAGAAAGCCAAAGCCAGAAGGCCTCTAAAATCCTCCCACTGCAGGGCATTAAATAAAGAATACATAACCAGGCAGCTGATAAATGTATTAAATGCCAACAAGGTGACATCCAGCCACTTTAAAGCCACCTTATGTTTAAATGGATAGCCAATGGTAACGATCAAGTAAAGAGAAAATGTCAAAACAGAATACAGCATGCTTACCCCATTGCTCGGCGAAATAACAAGAAGAACGAGCAGTGATGGGATATTACATAAAAAACTTATATAATGAACGACACTCCACTGTTTTTGGAATGAAATCCAGAGAATAGATAAATTAAGGATCAGAATATACGCCATGGCAGCATATACTGCCGCGCCATTAATCCCAAAGGCAAATAAGTACGAGTAAAATGGGATGTATCCGCCGATCAGGCCAAATGAAATAATGGTTCTGGAATGATAGCGAAGCGAAAGGACAACAGCAGCTGCGGTTACGATAACCGATAAGCCCAATGCCGCTGCCAGTCCGATGATTTCGAGCAGAAAATAACAAAAGAAAATGGAACCATATAAAACCGACACCCCGCCTCCTATCAATCCCAAAGCGAAGGTCTGCTTGTTTTTCCGGTAAAGCCATTCACCGCCGGCAAGCATGAGAAGGCCCAGCACAAAAAACATGCCGCCTTTAATATAGTCATTAAACCAATTCGTATAGGAATGCCTGAACGCTGCCGCCACACCGAAGATAATCAGCAAAATCCCAAGCTTATTGATCCAGTTTAAGCCGATTTTCATTTCAATTTGATTTTGTTTCACTCTTTTTTGAATGACTTCCTCGGTCAGCTCTTCTGCAGCCAGTTCATCATAACGTTCAGAAAAACCCTCAAGCATCATCTCTTCCCGCTTAGCCAGATGAGCGCGTTCAGTTTTAATGCTTTCATTTATTTCAATGGACAGCGCTTCAATCTTATTCAAAAGCGACTGCTTTTCCTCCCGAAATGCTTTATTGGTTCGTTCCTTTAACCCCATGATCTCTCTTTTGGACTCATCCTCGAGAATTTTAAGCCGGTTTTGTTCAGGGTTTATTTTATTTCCGAAGTAGGTATGTATTTTTTGTTTAGAAACTTTTAAAATCGATAATTTCTCGTCCAGCATCTGCTCCTGCAGGGCGTAACGCAGCTTTTGGTTTTCCATTTCCAGCTGCCGATGCTTTTCATTTAAGTCATGCAGCTTTTGCCGAAACTCACTGTCACTTTTCCGAAGCAGCTGATTTTCCTTGAGCATATCATTGGATTCATACTCTTTTATTGCAGCATCAAATTCTTTAGCAAGCTTTGCCTGCTCCATTCGCATTTTAATAAGCTGTTCCTTTAAATCTTCCACCTGCGTCCCTCCTAAAACATGCATCTAATGACTGATTAATTCACTGATTCAAGTGTACTATATATACAGGTTAAAAAAGCTATAATTTAACACTAATAGTTTCTTTTTACTTTTATCATATTGGAATTCGACTCGCATTATTCTGCTCTGCTACACTTAAAATAGAGATTGAAAGGGAGTGACATGATGGTGTGGTTTCAGCGTTTGTCTCAATTCTTTTATCGTTATGGAAATGTCTATACATTATTGATTGCCCTCGTTTTATTTGCTGTTTTCATCGGGGTCGTGCTGCCTGCTGAAAGCGAAAAATCAGCCCAGCAAACCGGCAGCAGCCGTTCTCCGGACACTGCTCTGTTTTACCAAGCAGATGAGCTGTATTCCATCGCTGAAGAATATGGAGAAGAAGGACGTTCTGCCTATGTGAAAGCCCGTTACACATTCGATATCGCCTGGCCTTTAGCCTATACTTTTTTTCTGACTGCAGCCCTTTCATTTTTCTTAAGAAGCATGCCCGCTTCAAGATGGAAGCTTCTCAACCTGCTCCCGGCAGCCGGCATGGCCCTTGATTTTTTAGAGAATACGGGTACTTCCATCGTCATGCTCCGGTTTCCATCCGAAACGCCGGTGATTGCTCACATTACTCCTTTTTTCACTTTGTTTAAGTGGCTGAGCATCTATGCAAGCTTCGGATTATTGGTTGTGGCGTTTATTTATTGGGTGGTGTACAGCATCAAGAAAAGAAGAAAAAAATAACGGATGGTATTTACAGGAATTCAACCGACTTTCTTAAATTAAATGGTTTATAATGGGACTATAAAGCGCTCCCATTCTATTCCAAGGGGTTGAATATATGGAAGGGAAAAAACTGGTTGAAATCAAACGCACGGCCGTTATCATTCTCCTGATTCTATCTTTCTGTCAGCCCATACAAGCTGCCACGCAGCAAAATAAGACCATGATGCAGTATTTTGAATGGTACCTTCCAAATGACGGCCTGCACTGGAACCGGATGGCGACGGATGCTTCGGCATTAACCGAGCTAGGCATTACGGCTCTGTGGATCCCGCCCCCCTATAAGGGCCTGTCTCAATTCGATGTTGGCTATGGCGCTTATGATTTATACGATTTGGGCGAGTTTAACCAAAAAGGAATGTATCGAACCAAATATGGTACACGGTTTCAGCTTGAATCTGCTATTGCGGCGCTGCATAACCGGGGGATTGAAATATACGGGGACGCAGTCATGAATCATAAAGGCGGTGCTGACTACCTGGAACAGGTCGATGCCATTGAAGTAGATGCTTTTAATCGAACGAGAGAGCTGGCAGAATATCCGATTTCAGCGTTTACTGGCTTTGATTTTAAAGGGAGAAATGGACAGCATTCCTCATTTAAATGGAATTGGACTCATTTTGACGGCACGGACTGGGATCAGTCTACAACACGCCAGCGCATCTATAAATTTAAAGATAAGGCGTGGGATACAGAGGTCTCCGCTGAATATGGAAACTATGATTACCTGATGTTTGCTGATCTGGATTTTGACCATCCTGATGTAGCGGAAGAAATGAAAAGTTGGGGCAATTGGTATGCTGAAACCCTGCAACTGGATGGTTTTCGGATCGATGCAGTAAAGCATATTAAACATGATTTTCTCGCCAGCTGGCTGGAAGACGTGCGTCAGGACTCTGAAAATGAGCTTTATGCTGTAGCTGAATATTGGCAGGATGACCTGGCAATTCTCGACAATTACTTAGCTAAAACCAATTACTCACATGCTGTTTTTGATGTGCCTTTGCACTATAATTTCCATCAGGCCTCCAACAGCTATGGGCAGTTTGATATGAGAACCATTTTGAATGGAACCGTGGTGGAAAAGCACCCCGCTCTTGCTGTCACACTGGTTGATAATCATGATTCACAGCCGGGCCAGTCACTTGAGTCCACTGTGGCACCCTGGTTCAAGCCATTGGCTTATGCGATTATTATGACTCGCGACCAGGGTTATCCAACTTTGTTTTACGGAGATTACTACGGTACTAAAGGGACCACCAACAGGGAGATTCCCAACTTATCCTCCCAGCTCAATCCTATATTAACTGCCCGTAAAGAGCTGGCTTATGGCAGACAGCATGACTTCCTGGATCATCAGGATGTGATTGGGTGGACAAGAGAAGGGGTTGAGGATCTGCCAAATTCGGGTCTTGCGACGATTTTGACCGATGGGGCGGGCGGGTCCAAATGGATGTATGCAGGCAGAAGCAATGCCGGGGAAGTATGGGTTGATAAAACAGGCAATATTGATCGGTCTGTATCCATAAATGCAGATGGCTGGGGAGAGTTTTTCGTTAACGGCGGGTCTGTTTCTATTTATGGGGAAGAATAAACGAAAAAAGCTTAGGACAAAACAGTATCATAATTTTAAATGTGGTGGTTGATTTCCACTGCTGGCACTCGCTTTCCGTGGGGCTCACCGTCCGCCCCGCGGAAAGCCTCCGTCTGCAGCGGAAATGAACCGGCCCCCATTTTAAGACTTTCAATATACCTTCGCTACCTCATATTATTCTCAGACTATCCCAAACGGTAAATTAAAAACCGTTCATTTTCGTTTTTCTCATAGAGGCCAGGTACCTTAACCTCCATTAAGAGATTAAAGGCTGTTTGATCGTTTAGATATTGCAGATATTCTGCTGTAGGATAATAAAGAATAATGTCGATGGGACGCGGCTCTTTTTCATTGGATATGATGATATTATTCATCACCCTGATAAAGAGCTGAATGGAAAACGGATTAAAAAAATAAAATTTATTCTGAGCTGACTCTACTTGGTATTCCTCTGCCAGACATCGTTCAAATCGAATGTTTGCTTCAGCGTTTTTTCTTTTGGCGAGGTAGCTTGCCTGATTTTCAAGCGCCTCCTGATATAAGTGGCCGCTTGCTTCAATTCCAGTAACGGACAAGCCTGTTCGGTGATGAAGAAAAAAAGATACCCTCCCTTTCCCGCAGCCGTAATCCACTAATTCATCTTTTTTTGACAACGTATATTCCCTGCACAGCGCTTCAAGCGCTTCGTAGGGTGTGGCCTCATATTGATTTTGATGGACGCTGCTGCTTAACACATGCAATCCGTTTGTAGGATTAATTCTCAGCAGTCTGTCATATTCGTGATCATTCATTAGCTGGTCTCCTTACATTCTTAGATCAATGAATGTCTTTTTTCTTAAATCTCCCGCCGCGCACCTCTGTAATGTCCGCGACCGCCAAAAAGGCCGTGGGATCCAGTTCATCTACAAGAGACTTCAGCTTTGCTTCTTCCAGTCTGGTGACGATGCAAAACACCACTTTTTTTGTATCACCCGAGTAAGCTCCCTCACCGTGAAAATAGGTAACGCCTCTTCCAAGCCTTGCATTGATGGCATCTCCAATTTCCTGGTATTCGTCGCTGATAATCCAGGCTGATTTTGACTGTTCCATTCCCTGTACGACGGCGTCAATTGATTTAGAGGCAACAACATACGCCAGTATGGAATACATCGCACGGTCCCAGCTAAACACAAACCCTGCCGCACTTAAAATAAACAGGTTAAAGAACATCACAATTTCGCCTACTGAGAACGGCACTTTTTTATTAATTAAGATTGCCAATATTTCCGTGCCATCCAACGCACCGCCGTAGCGGATCACAAGGCCAATCCCAAGTCCAAGTACCATACCGCCAAAAAAGGTGGCCAGCAGAATGTCATCTGTAAAAGCAGGTACGGGATGCAGCAGCACAGTAAAGATTGATAGCAGCAAGATGCCAAATGTAGTAGATACTGCAAAGGTTTTACCAATTTGTTTGTATCCGATATAGACAAATGGAAGGTTCAATACAAAGAGAACAATTCCAAGTTTTAATCCGGTAATGTGCGAGAGCATGATGGAGATACCGGTAATTCCGCCATCAATAACCTGGTTTGGAACCAGAAAGATTTCAAGCCCAACGGCCATTAATAAAGCCCCGATGCTGATGGCTATTCCCCGTTTAACGATGGCCGCAGGGGATAATTTACTATGTTTTATTTTCTTATGAGTGTCGTTATTCATTTCGGCAAAGACCTTTCTTCAATAGATGAATTTCCATTTGATAATTGTTTAGCGCTTCTTCAAAAGACAAATCACGCGAAAATTTCTCAACAATGCTGTGAAAGGTCACCGCAATGACAATTTGCAGAAGATGATACAGCTCTTTATCATTCTCGGCATTGAGTTTATCCTTATTGATTAACGCCGTCATTTTTTTGAAATTCTCTGTCCGGTCGCTGTCATTGATCATTCCGGCAAAGGAGTTTTCTATTTTATGTGTCATATTTAAAAAAGCATTTTTTAAAAAGTTGCTGTCGTCCTCATTTTGAAGAACGGATGTAAATAAAGTAATCATGGAATCAAACAGGTCGCCATTATTCTTAGCCAGCGACAGTATAAAATCTGATTTTCTTTGTTTCGTTTGTTCATTTAACAGATAAAAGAATACGTCCTCTTTATCTTCAAAATACTGATAAAAGCTCCCGCGGGAGATGCCGGCGGATTTAATAATATTTGATATTGAGGCTTCCGATAAAGGAGCTCTGGAAAATTCCTTTTTTGCTGAGGCAATTAATGTTTGTTTTTTATCTTCTGATAAATTATAAAATGTCAGTTTTGGCAAAACAATGTCTCCCTTGCTCGTTTACGTAGTGTCTATTCATTATTTTACAATTCCTGTGCTGAAAAAGTCAGGAGGAAGGAAGAAACGTTCCTTATCAATTAACAGCTCCTGCAAATCCTCTTCCGTGCTGACGGTATCTTTAAACTGATTCATTTCTTTTTGAATGCCTTCCATTTTTTGATCCAGCTGTGCCGCTGAAATGGCGGCTTCCTTCAGCTCGTCAACTAATTTCTGAGGAACATCTTTATTATATTTGTAATAGATTTTGTGCTCTAAGCTCGCCCAAAAATCCATGGCAATCGTTCTGATTTGAACTTCAACACAGACATTTTCCACTCTGTCGGACATAAATACAGGAACCTCCAATAAAAGATGCAGGCTCTGGTAACCATTCGGTTTAGGACTTTTAATATAATCTTTCACTTCACATACCTTAATGTCCTGCTGGTTTTGCAGCATATTGCTCAGCTCGTAAATATCAGAAATAAAAGAACAGGTAATGCGTATTCCCGCTATATCTTTAATGTTTTCCTTAATTTTCGGCAAGGTAAATGGGTACCCTTTTTTATGCACTTTTTTAATGATGCTTTCAGGTGATTTGATTCGTGAACTGACATGCTCAATTGGATTGTAATCATGAATGTAATGGAATTCCTGTTTTAGAATATCAATCTTTGTGTTTAATTCAGCTAACGCGAACTTATACATCATCATAAACCGGACCAGCTCATTTTTTAGTTCTTTCATTTGTTTACCACTGCTTACTTCTTTTACTCCCATTTTTCCGTTCCTCTCTCTGAAGACTCTATATGACACGGCTTGGTTTAGTGACAGGCCTTTTACATAAAGACGCATTAACTCCCTGCTTTTGTAATTCCAATGTAAGTTTTTTCAGTCGATCCAAATAAGAAAACTCTTTTTGCATCCTTTTCACCTCTGTTGTGACACTGTGTCACATGTCTATGTTCTTATTCTATATGACAGAGTGTCATATGTCAACCAAAAAGTGACACCGTGTCACTTTAATGGCATCCTGCAAAAAAGCACCCCTATGTTTTCTCCGCCTAATAATGGTGAATAAACATAAGGCAGAGTAAAAATAGAAAGGATGATAATACATGCAATCCCTAAAAGGTAAAAAAGTTTTAATTACAGGCGGAAGCCGTGGAATTGGAGGCGCAACAGCGATTGCACTTGCAAAGGAAGGGGCTGAACTTGGCCTGATCGCCCGATCGGAGGAAAGCTTTGATTCGATTCGAGGTGAACTGACAGAAATCGGGGCAGTCTTTGCCGTTGCTGCAGCAGATGTTTCACGTGAAACAATGGTTCAGCAGGCAGTGACAAAACTGGAGCAGGAACTCGGTTCATTCGACGTTATTATTAATAATGCAGGAGTAGGCGTTTACGGATCATTTATGGAGCTTACAACAGATGAGTGGAGAAAAGTTCTTGATACAAACGTGATGGGGATTGTGCATGTAACTAAAGCTGCCCTTCCAGGCATGATTGAGAAAAACCGCGGAGATATTATTAATATTTCTTCTATGTCCGGTCTTAAAGGGACGGAAGGATCAAGTGCTTACAGCGCATCAAAATTTGCCGTCATTGGAATGAGCGAATCACTCATGCAGGAAGTCCGCCGCAATAATATCCGGGTAAGTGTTTTAACACCAAGTCTGGTGGAAACAGACCTGACACGCGGAAATAATTCGAACGACCGAAATCCTGAGAAATTTATGCAGGCAGAAGATGTCGCTGAATACATTGTTAGTTTACTGAAGCTTGAACAGCGGACATTTATTAAGACCTCTCAACTTTGGGGAACAAACCCGTTTTAAATGATTAAAGGGTACGGCATAAAGGGAATTCCCCCTGCCGTACCCCTTTTTATTTTTATGGTGTTTTACACTAATCATTAGATGCTTTTGCGCTTTAAGATTAAATCACTTGCAGTGCGCAGCTTATTAAATTCCGGCGCAGCAATTCCCGCCCTGATGGTCATGCTGGAAGATCGATAGAATAAAGGATTGGTCTGATAGAGTCTGTCTTCGAATTCAATCCCCGTTAAGTCACTGACTGTCCGTAATGGAACCTGGTAGCTTTCAAGATTTTCCAATGTGCTTCCGACGTTGTCTGTCCAAAATTCATCCTGCTTTACGATAAAGGCTGCAGAGTGCAGTGTATTGGAAGAATCAGCATAAAACATTGCTTTCCAAAAGCCTGCTGGAATCTTTATACCACAACCCGGCTTTTGACCGGTGCCGCAATATTCCTGATCATTCCCGGTGAAAATAGGACCGGTGAAAATGGAAAGTTTATTTTGAACATTATCTTCGTTATTCAGCATCCACTCTTCTATTTCATTCCAAATCCCCTGATTTATTTGGGCGTTTTGCAGGACAATATTTGCCCAGCAGAATGAATCATAATTTCCTTTTACTGCTTCTTCCATACTTCCCCAGCACACATCTCTTCTTCTGACCATATGTCCGCGATCCCAGTTATTATTTCGGTACAGTTCGTTTCCAACTTGGTTTTCCTGGCCGATGCGCAAGTCAAAATGCCAATCTGAATTTCCCCTGGTCACTTCCTTCATTAAATTCCGGTCCACATTATTCGCCCCATAAATTAGAAAACGGCGGCTTTTATTCATGACAATGGAAAAATGCATAAAAGGGAATTGCTGACCTTCATTCAGTGCCTGCATTGCAGTTTCACCAGTCAGATTTGGCAACGGCACGCTGTTGTCCCCGCCTAAAAAGTCTGTATCAAAGCCTTCACTCACAGCTCTCCGCCTCCTTTGACTCACCCGTTTCATTATTTAACAGGCTGTATACTAAATTCTACATAGTGAGCAGCGACTCCTTTGTCGTAATCGAAACTTTACATTCATATGTCAATTTCCAGTATATCTATCACCTGCTTTCAATTCTGACCAATATTAAACTTTAAATGAAAAATGACCCTGTGTTTGAACAGAGTCATTTTTCTATTTACAAATTATAAAACACTTAGGTTAATTGTAGCGGAAGGCGGGACTCCTGCGGGATGAAGCGGGACAGGTGAGACCCCGCAGAGCTGCAAGCTCGAGGAGGCTCACCGCACGCCCCGCGGAAAGCCTCGCCTGCAGCGGAAATTAACCGGTCTCCTTTACCCCTTCACACTTCCCGCTGCTAGTCCTTCAATAAAGAACCGCTGTAAGAATAGGAATACGATGATCATTGGCAATGAAGCCAATAAAGCCGCTGCTGCAACCAGGTTTAGCTGGCTGCCGTTTTGTCCAAAGAAGCTTGCAAGAACCACAGTCAGCGTTTGAACACTTGAATCCTGCAGGAAGAAGATGGCAAATTGATAATCGTTCCAAATATAAACAGAGGAGATAATGAGCACAGTTGCAGTAATCGGCTTTAAAAGAGGGAAAATAATTTTAAAGAAGATCTTCAGTGTGCTTGCTCCATCAATTTTCGCCGCTTCCTCAAGCTCTTTTGGAATGGTCGACCGAATAAATCCAGCATAAAGGAAAATAGTTAATGGCAGAAAAGCCGCAACATTATTTAATACCGCTACTATATGTGTATTCATTAATCCAAAATTTACGACAAGGCGATATAACGGTACAAGAGCAGTTAAAGGAGGAATAACCATGACTCCTACAAACAGGATATATACAAATTTATTGAGCTTTGTCGTTCTTCTGGCCAAAGCATAAGCAGCCATCGATCCAAAAAGGATAAGAAGTACAGCCGCAGAAAATGTAATGATCGCTGTATTGGTAAAGGCATTGGCAAGTCCAGCCTGCTCCCAGGCCAGCGCAAAGTTCTCCAGGTTAAAATAATCCGGAAACGACCATTTTGAAGTAAAATCACCCATTTGTTTTAATGAATTCGTAAGCAGGATGTAAAATGGAATAAGGTGAAATGCTGTAATAACAAGAGCCAGACCAGTAAGCAGCCACTTTTTACTTGAAGATTGCCGATTCATTATGCCTCAACCTCTTTTCGTTTAAAGTAAATTAGTGCCGACATACTGATAATCAATATAATAAGAGCCATCAGTACACCCTGTGTTGCTGCATAACCTGCATCCTGTCTTGCAAAGTACAAGTTGTACATAAAGGTGGACATCGATTGAGATGCGTTGCCTGGACCGCCATTTGTTAACGCGACAATCACATCAAATAATTTCAGTCCCCCGATAATATTCAGTACGATATTAATCGTAATGGAAGGCATCAATAGCGGCAGGGTAACCGCCTTGAATTTTTGCCATGCAGACGCACCATCAATATTTGCTGCTTCATAGTAATCTTTTGAAATACTTTGAAGACCTGCAAGGTAAATAATCATGGCGATGCCGACAAACTGAAATGTGTTAACGAACACAATGATGTATGGATTAACTGCTGGATCACTTAGAACGTTGATTGGTTCCATGCCGAACAGTATAAAAATGTCATTGAGCGCCCCGCCATTATAAGCAAAGAAGAAATACCATATGTAACCCATAATGAGCGGACTGATGATGACCGGAAGATAAATAATTGTCCGGGTTAGAGTGCGTACTTTTAAATGATGATTGAGCAATAATGCGTATCCTAGTCCAATGATATTTTGCAATATTGTACTGCCGATACCATATAGCAATGTATTTTTTACGACCAGCCATGTATCAGGGTCAGCAAACATCCTTTTATATTGGTCAAATCCAATATAATCGTAAGCCTGAGAGAAACCGTTCCAATTGGTAAAAGATATTCGAATCCCATCAAGGAATGGAAAAATAATAAATAGAAATACGATCAGCACACTTGGCAGGTACATCCACCACAATGAAGAATCTCCGCGCTTTTTTCTTTTTCTCTTACTTTCAGTTTTTGCTCTAACCGAACCCTTCGTCAGCGTTTGAACCATTTCCTCAACCCCTTTGCTGCATGATGGAAGGAAAAGAAGCTGTTCATGCTTCTCTTCCTCCTGCTGTTATTCGCTTCTCAAACGAGTGTATTCCTGGGACATCTTGTCTGAAACCTGCTCCGGTGTAAGGGTGCCGGCAACTAATTCCTGACCGGTTGCGCCCATAGGATCCCACATGCCGCTTGGAAGATAGAGACGGTCAAAGTAGGGCTGGATCTGTGTACCTTCGTACTGCTTATAAAATTCTGCGAAATAGTTATCGGCTTCTACATCTGTTAAAGCGTCCGGCAGAGAAGTTCCTTCAGCAAACTTTTTAGCGACCTCCGGCTGTGCGATGTATTCAATGAATTGCTTTGCTTCTTCTTTGTATTCAGAATTATTGGCTACGGCAAGAGTATGACGCTCTCCGCCAATCCAGCTTGGAGAATCTCCTTCATGGATAGGCGGCACTGGCATTGTGCCCATCTGCACATCCGGATTCAGACCCGTTACTTCACGTCCCACTGAACCGTTCAGCATGACAAAAGCCACTTTATTTTGTGCCAGCAGTTCAGGGCCCATGGTTACTTGTGCCGTTAGCACATCTTTATTTAAAAGTTCTTTATCATTCATTTCCTTTAACTTTTCTGCCAGATACGTATAGTTGGACCAATCAAATGAACCGTCCAGCAGTTCCTCTTCATAACTGTTTTCTTCATCTGTAATCAGAAGCGGTGTAGCAAACTGATCAAAATATTGGCCGAATTGACTTTTATCTGCACCGCCCAGCCAAAGTGGGACGACTTCTCCATTGCTTTTTTCTTTTACTTCTTCAAGCGCTGCTATAAATTCATCAAACGTAGCAGGGACTTCAATGCCATATTCATCAAGCAGTGTTTTATTGTAAGACACCCCGTCCAGCGCCTGATTAATCGGATACGCATGGAGCTTCCCATCTTCATCTGTCAAAATAGGTTCCATTGCAGGGTCAAGCCTTGATGCCCAGTCCATGCTGCTTAAATCCTCTGTGTATTCACTGTACCGGCTTGTTGCCCAGCCATGTGTATCGAATAGGTCCGGCAGATCATTCGCTGCCATTTTGACACGGGCAAGATCTTCATAGCCATCACTCGGATAAGAGTCTTCGATATCAATGTCCGGATTTTCCTTTTCAAAATCCTTTACGATTTCCTTAAAGATATCCTGATCCGCTTTTGTAGTAGCTGTAGACATAAGCGTTAATTTAACTTGTCCTTCACCGCCGCTGCCGCTGCCCCCGCAGCCGGCAATAGCCATCATTGCTGAAATAGATAGGACCGATATACCAATAGTCTTTTTCATTGTTTTTCCCCCTGTCTTAAGATGGTTTAATTTAATGGTGAATTACATCTGAAAAGCTTTTATTATGTTTTCCCTCTGCAGTCTCCCACCTTCAGCTACAATCAACGGTTTTTAACACATCTGAGCTTTTAAAGATCCACAGCTTTCACGGATGACCAATTTTGATGGGACCATGACCTTCACGGGTATAGTTCTTCCTTCTAACCGGTCAATCATCAGTTTGACACTCAGCCGCCCCATATCCTCTGTTGGAATTTTCACAGTAGTCAGCGGCGGTGAAGTGAAATTAGCCATTTCAATATCATTAAAGCTGACAATGGCAACGTCTTCCGGAATCCTTATTTTAGATTCCTGCAGTGCTCTTAATGCCCCAATTGCCATAGAGTCGCTGCCAATAAAAAATGCTTCCGGCAGATCGCCTTTTGCGATTGCCTGCTTCATTAAATCGTATCCCGATTGAATCGAATACTCCTTAATAAACATCAAATTCTCATCATACAGCTTGCGTTGTTTCATCTTGCTTTCGTAGATGCTTTTGCGTGCATCCAATGAATAGTTCTTTTTTATAACCTGAATGTCTTCAATCGATATTTTCTCTTTTCCGCCGAGATAGCCAATCCTGCTGTACCCGGCTTCGATCAAATGATCCATCGCCAAACTCGCTGCTTTTTCGTAATCAAAAATAATAGAATCGTATTGATCATCGTGAGAATCCTGATTGATAAGTACAATATTGCTGTTGTATTGGTTAATTGATTTCAAGATATGAAAATCCATTCGCCCGATGATAATTAATCCGTCCAGTTCACAAAATTCCTTTTGCCAGGCTGGCAAATTCTGAAGCCGAATCAGCTTTAGCGAATCAATTCCCCTGGTTGAACATTCTTTTTCAATTCCTTCACGGATCGACAGCCAATACGGATCATTTGCTTCTTCTTCTTTTGATTGGAGCAGGATCATGCCCAGTTTTATTCGTTCTTTGTTCGCCGCTTCTTTCAGCTGAATCATGCTTTGCTTGCGCCTGCTTTTAAGCGTCTGATAATTAAGCTCTTTTGCCGTCTCAAAGATTTTTTCCTTGGTGACAGGTGAGGCAGAAAGCGTATCATCATGATTCAAAACTCTTGAAACAGTAGCTGCTGAAACATTTACCCTCACAGCAATATCTCTGATCGTTGCCATTTCATCGCCTCCAAGACATGTAGTAAAGTTTACGTTCCAAAATGATTAATCCAGGAGGTAAAGCGCTTACAATTATTTTTTCAACCGGGGTTCCCAGCCCCGTTTTTTACTATCAGACAGTATTACTGTCTGATAGCCTGCTTCTCTTTTGAATATCCGGGCAGCATCTCCCCGTGGGCTTCTATTAATTCATCACACATATTAATGATGTCATCCATTGAAAGCTCAGCGGATGTATGCGGGTCAAGCATTGCAGCCTGATAAATTTTTTCGGTTGATTTGGTAATGGCAGCTTCGATTGTTACCAGCTGTGTGTTGATATTCGTACGGTTCAGCGCCGCAAGCTGCTCAGGTAATTCCCCCATATAAGCAGGTGTAACACCATTGCGGTTTGCAATACAAGGCACCTCTACCACTGCTTTTTCAGGAAGATTTGCAATCAGTCCTCCGGTATTGACGACATTCCCGCCAAACACAAAGGGTACATTTGTTTCCATTGCTTCAATGATGCGGGAGCCGTATTCTTTTGATCGTTCATGGGTTAAATTCTGCTCATGTAAAAGCTCTTCCTTTGTTTTCAGCCAATTTTCAATCTGTTCTTCGCATCGGCGAGGATATTCATCAAGCGGAATATTAAAACGTTCAATTAATTCCGGATATTTATCTTTAATGAAATAAGGATGGTATTCAGCATTGTGTTCAGAAGATTCAGTTATATAAAAACCGAATTTGTCCATCAATTCATAACGGACCATGTCATGGTGCTTTGTTTTTTGTTTTTCCTTTGCTCTTTTCTTAATTTCAGGATAAAGATCTTTGCCATTTGATTTAATTTCAAGCAGCCAGGCCATATGATTAATCCCTGCAATGCGCTCTTCAATATTTTCATGCGGAATTTCAAGATCCTTCAGTAAATCACTGGTGCAAACCTGGACACTGTGGCACAAGCCAACCATTTTTACATTGGTGTAACGGGATACAGCTCCGGTTAATGTAGCCATCGGATTAGTGTAATTCAGCAGCCAGGCATTCGGACAAACCTCTTCCATATCCTTGGCAATATCAAGCATAACTGGAATGGTGCGAAGTGCTCGAAACAGTCCGCCAATGCCGGTGGTATCCGCAATCGTCTGACGCAGGCCGTACTTTTTCGGAATGTCAAAATCAATAACCGTACTCGGCTTGTAGCCCCCTACCTGGATTGCGTTAATCACGTAGCTGGCACCGCCGAGAGCTTCTTTACGATTCGTGTAGGTTTTAATCGTGACCCCCGCACAGAGTGTTTTCTTTAAAGCATTTAAGAGCACTTCGGATTCAGAAAGACGGTTTAAATCAATATCAAACAAGGCAAACTCAAACTCCTGCAGCGCAGGTGACAGCATGCAGTCCCCTAGTACGTTTTTTGTAAAAATCGTGCTTCCTGCTCCGATAAAAGTGATTTTTTTCATTTACGTTCCTCCAATAAATTTTTAGTTGATTATTTACTAAAATTTAATTAATGTAATTCTTATACCACATCATACAGCGCTTTCATTTACTAAACAATGGTAAATAAAATCGGAAAGAAGGGTAATATATTGCTTTATGGATCGAATGAAACTCATGACAGCTTCGTCTATCACATTTCAAAGGAACCCTTAACAGAAGCGGTGCGTATTACGTCTATTGGCATGGAAAAAAGAACCTCCACCGATTATTATTGGGACGGCCGCATGCGTCAAAATGATGCAAACACCTGCATTTTCCAATACACGATCAGCGGTTATGGTGAATTTCAGGCTGGAGAAAAAACATACAGCGTTAAACCCGGCGAAGCCTTCATCGTGAAAGTGCCGGGCGAGCATTGCTATTATCTTCCGGAGGCAAGCCCTGAGTGGGAATTTATATTTATAACCCTGGAAGGTTCGAAAGCTCAAGCATGCTGGGATCAAATGATTGACCAGTTTGGAATGGTGGTTAAGATAGACGCCAATGAACCGCTTATCTTTACTCTCCAGAAAATTTATCAATTTGCCTTAAAGGAAGGCATAGAGGACACATTTATCTCCTCAGCCCACGGCTATGAGTTCATTATGGAATTTTACCGCTATTCAAAAGGCCTTGGCAGCTCAAGCACACAGCTGCCTGATGACATCCGTTCAGCTGTGCATTTTATTGAAACTCATTATGACCAGCCGCTGTCACTTGAAGATATAACTGAACGCGCTGCTCTATCAAAGTACTATTTCACAAACAAATTCCAAAAACATTTAAAAACAACTCCCATTCAGTTTCTTGCTAAAACAAGGGTGAAAAGAGCAATGGAGTTATTGATTACCACCAATAAATCGATTCAGGATATTGCGGTGGAAACAGGATATACAAATGCTAACTATTTTAGTAAAGTTTTCAGGAAAATGATCGGCATGTCACCTGACAGCTTTAGAAAAGATAAGAAGATGGTCGACTTTCAGCATGTTATTATTGATTGATATACTTCTAAAACTGGGACAAAACTAAAAAAATGTTCACACGAAAAACAATCGTGAAAACATTTTTTATCTGTGCAGAATTATTATCTTTTTTGATTACACAATAAGAGATTGAAAGTGTAGGTCCATTGGAGCGGAAGGCGGCGACTCCTGCGGGACGCAGCGGGAAAGGTGAGACTCTGAAGATGCGCAGCATCAAAGAGGCTCACCCCCGCCCCGCGGAAAGCGCCGCCTGCAGCGGAAATGGACCGGTCTCCTTTAAAACATTTCCCATTTGTCTGGATATGACTGTTCTTTACAATTTCATGTTTATAAAAAAACGCTTTTACCCCTGTTTCCCCGGTTCTAAAATAAGCTTTCCTTTTGTTTTCCGCGACTGCATAAGCTCATGGACCTGTGAGGCGTTTTCCAGGTTATGAACCTCCCCGATCGTAAGCGTCAGCTTCCCTTCAGTCACGTAACGAAGCAACTCCGTTAAGCTTGGTTTCAGAAGCTCCGGCTTTCTCATAATTTGCGGCAGGAAAAAACCGATGACGGATTGGTTCCGAGCCATAAGAGAGGAAGGGTTAAACTTGCTTTGCTCCCCGCTTGCCACCCCATAAACGACCAGCCTGCCAAACGTTGCAAGGCATTTAAGTGTTTTATAGAAAACATCTCCTCCCGCCATTTCCAGCGCAAGATGAACTCCCTTTCCGCCGGTTGCTTCCAACACTTCTTGTTCCCAGCCTTCGTGTGTATAATTGACCAGCACGTCAGCACCCATTTCTTTGGCCAGCTGAAGCTTTTCATCGGTGCTTGCTGTAGCAATGACTTTTCCCGCTCCAAATAATTTAGCAAGCTGAACAGCGATCGTGCCAACACCCCCTGCAGCTGCATGGATCAGTACACTTTCTCCCTGTTCAATCCGCCCCATTGTTTTTAGAATATGATAGGCACTCAATCCCTGTAATGGCAAAGCAGCTGCCTGTTGAAAATCAAGTTCATCCGGAATCGGAATGATTGAACGGCAATCAGCAATGGCATACTCTGCGTATCCGCCAGATTCGATTAATGAAACCACCCGGGTGCCTGGCTTTATATGCGCCGCATCGCTTCCTGATTCAATGACGATCCCGGCCACCTCTGCTCCCGGGATAAAAGGAAGGGGTGTCGGAACCACATATTGACCTTCCCGCCTTGCTGTGTCTGCATAATTAACACCTGCAGCCTGAATTTCAATCAGCACTTCATGTCCTTTGGGTACCGGTTTTTCCATTTCCACAACACTTAGAACCTCCGGGCCGCCATATTCCTTCAGCTGAATCGCTTTCATCTTTTTTCCTCCTGTCGCTTTGGTTTAACATACGAATTGATTGCTTTGATAAAGCTGATCTGCGATACTCCTGTTCGGTTGAATGGAATGACTAAAATGCTGGAAACGGCTGCAATGCTGAATCGTCAACGTCAGCAAACGTTCCTGCTCTTCCCCTGAAGTCAGGTTGGCCAAGAGCTTTCTGGATAATCGTTCTGTTTCCCAGACTGCCGTTTCCAGATATGTTCTTGTTAAATTAATTTTTAACTCCTCTTTGTCTGTGCCATTTTGTTGAATGGCGTTAGATGTCCGGTACACAGCGGACTCTGCTGCGTACAGCTGAATGGCAAGGTCTGCCAGGTTCATCAGTATTTCCTGTTCTTGGACAAGCGATTGGCCATAGGCGTCCCAAGCAAGCCCTGCATTGAGCAGGAACAGGTTTCTCATCACGTTCACGGCAGCTTTTTCCTGGTCAAAATAGCCCTCTGCTTCATTGATGCCTCCACTTAATTCTGACAATGCTTTTTCCACATGCATCCCGAGATCGATCTCTCCTTTCAACACTTTTTTGATCAGCGTTGTCGGGATCAGCAGGCGGTTGATTTCATTTGTGCCTTCAAAAATACGATTAATTCTAGAGTCGCGGTACATTTGCTCAATGCCATACTCCTTAATAAAACCGGCTCCCCCGTGAAGCTGCAACGCCTCATCCGCCACAAAATCGAGCGTTTCTGAACCAAAAACCTTGCACACCGCACATTCAATTGAGTATTCGCTCATCCGCCGTCCAATCAGCTTTAAATCACCGGAATCATATAAATCCCCCAGTGAATCTTCTAATAGACCAGCAGTCCGATATTGAAGTGATTCAGCGGCATAAAGTCGGGCAGCCATTACAGCGACCTTTCCTTTCGTAGCAGGAAACTGGGCTATTTCTCTTCCAAACTGCTTTCTTTCCTGCACAAACTGAAGGGCTTTTTTTAAGCCGGCTTTTGATGCCCCTACGCACGCTGAGCCTAAATTAAAACGGCCGAGATTTAATACGTTCAGCGCAATCACATGCCCTTTTCCAACCTCACCCAAAAGATTTTCTGCCGGTACCTGGCAATCCTCTAAAATGACCGATCTGGTGGAGGACCCTTTGATGCCCATTTTTATTTCCTCAGGACCGAGTGATAGTCCCGGCGTATTCCGCTCAACAATAAAAGCGGTAAAATGAACACCGTCCACCTTGGCGTAAACGATGAATGTATCCGAGAATACTGCATTTGTAATATAGATTTTCGTGCCGTTTAATACATAATGAGTCGCTTTATCATTTAGAAATGCAGTTGTTTGAGCTGCTAATGCGTCAGACCCTGCATTTGGTTCCGTTAAGCAATAGGCCCCTACCCACTCGCCTGAGGCAAGCTTTGGCAGATACTTTTCTTTTTGCTTAAGAGTGCCAAAATAAGTGATTGGCAGTGTGGCAATACACGTATGATTGGAATGGGCGACACCGTAGCCGCCTGATGGGCCGACCATTTCACCTACAATTCCTTTGCTGATTTTATCAAGGCCAAGCCCCCCGAATTTTTCCGGGATACTATGTCCAAGCAAACCCATATCCCCTGCTTTTCTCAATAATTGAGTGACTCGTTCAAAGTTCTGATTTTCAATTTCCTCTTTATAAGGCACGACCTCTTTTTCAATAAACTGTCTGGCAGCGGATCCTATCATTTTATGTTCATCTGTAAAATTCTCCGGTGTAAAAAGTGTGCGGGGGTCAAGCTTTTCATACAGGAACGCGGATCCTTTATTGATGAGATTTGCTTGTTCCATCGAACCATTCCTCCCTGTTATCTTTATTGGGATTGTTTAGTACAATCCGTCCATCTTTGAGCACAGGCACAATAGAGGTGATATTAAATTGAGAAGCAAATGCCAGTTCATCCAGAAAATCATAACGGCAAAACAGCTCTCCCACCTTTGAAGAAGACAAAACCCTGAGTGCGTCTTCTTCTGCACTCAGAAAAAACCGGCGGGCAGCTAAAGCAGCATCAGATAACATAACCTCTCCTTCCTCCAGCTTGAGAAGGCAATCGATAAAGTGGCCGGCTCCATAGAAATCCTCCAGGCTGAATTCACCTGAATTACCTGAACAAATGACAATAATGGTCTGATCAGGGGGACCATCTTTAACGACACGGGCGACAGCCGCATTATTGAGGAGGCAGGCTATGTAAACGTTCTTTGCACCAGAAGCATTTCTCAAGGCGACTGTGCCATTTGTGGTTGATAGAATAAGAGTTTTATGAGGGACGGTTGATGCAAGATGACCGGGACTTGGATAAAGAAAGCCTTTAACCGGCTTCGCATGGATTTCGCCTGCCAAAATACAGCTCCCCTGCTGAAACTTTGCGGCTGTCTGCAGGCCCTCTTCAATATCCTTGACCGGTATGACTTCCTTTGCCCCGTCCATAAGAGCGGATGTGATCGTCGTGGTAGCTAACAAAACATCCAGCACTACAGCTGTTTTGTTGCCTTCTTTTATTTTCCACTCTGAAATCTCCTCTTTTTTAAAAAGCACATGGATCTTTGTCATCTCCTCCTCCCCCTTCACACTATCGATCCTTTTGTGCAATAGCTGCCGCATGAACAATTAAACTTCTAACAAATTGATCGAAATTGGAAAAGCGGGCATCATTCGTCTGCCCTTTTTTATAACGATAAAAAATTTGCTGGCAAATCACTGCGAGCTTAAAGTAAGCAAAGGTTAAATAAAAATTCATAGCAGATACGTCGCGGCCGCTTTTTCTGGCATATTCCTCAATAAACTGATCCCTGGTCAAAAAACCTTCCTGCACAGTAACCGAGGGCTTTCCCAGACCATTTTTCAAGATTGTCGGATCGTCGTCCTGCATCCAGTAGCTCATGGCTGCTCCAAGGTCAGCCAGCGGATCTCCAACGGTGGCCATTTCCCAATCAAAAAGTCCGATGACAGACTGCATATCTTCACTGAACATTGCATTGTTTAACTTAAAATCATAGTGGATGATGGCAGCTGGCTGACTTTCAGGTATATGGCTGCTTAACCACAGCTTCAGATCTTCCGCTTCTTTTATGTCATCTGTCTGCGCCCGCTCATATCTGCCAATCCAGCCATGCACCTGTCTTTCCATAAAGCCATCCGGGCTGCTGATTTCATTCAGACCGGTGCTGCTGTGATCAATGTCGTGCAGTTTCACCATTGTGTCGACCATCGTATGGGAAAGCTTTTGACGCAGCTCTTTTGTGACGGTTATCTGTTCAGGGAAATCTGTATCGATGACAATGCCGTGTTTTCTTTCCATAATAAAAAACGGGCTTCCAACAATCGACTCATCATTAGAAAATAGAAGCGGTTTTGGCGCTTGTGAAAAAAGCGGATGGATCTCTGAAAGAATACGAAACTCTCTTTTCATATCATGTGCCTTCGGAGCCAGTTTTCCAAAAGGCGGCCGTCTTAAAACAGCCTCCCAGCTCCCTGCTTTCAATTGATACGTAAGATTTGAATGTCCTGCCCAAAACTGCTGAACCTCAAGCGGTGCATCCGGCAAATCACTCAGCTGCTCCCTGAGATACCGTTCTAACAGAACGTTATTGAGCTCTTCTCCTTCTTTTACCGGAATCGTGTCCATTAATTGCTGCCGGCTCATTGCGATCCCCTCCCAAAACAAAGAATATTCCGTTATTTTATCGTCTGCTGAAGGCTGCGTTCCAATCCTTCCCTTAATGGCTGCGGAATCTCTGCGCTCGTTTGATTTTCAAAATCATAGTAAACAATGACCGCATTTCCTTCAGCAATGACATCCTTTGTTTGAGCGCAGCTGATGACATGATCAAGCTGAAAGCTTTTTGTACCAATACGGGACACCACTGTTTTGATGGTTAGCGTTTGATTAAAATAACCCTGGCTTTTAAAATCACATTTAGTGGAGGCAATAATGAATTTCCAGTCTTCGATGTCCATACTGTAGCCCAACGATTTAAAAAACGTCAGTCTCGCTTCTTCCAGATAAATAAAATAACTGGTATTGTTGATATGCCCCAGTGCATCCGTTTCGCAAAAGCGGACAGTTACCTCAGTTTCCTGCATTCTTCAGAAGCCCCCTTACCTCGATACTTTCTGTTGATCGTACTCATACCAGCCCTTGCCTGTTTTTCTGCCGAGTTCTCCTTTTTCTACCTTCTCTACCACACAGTCAAACGGTTTATCCTCCGGGTCACCTGTTTCCTGATAGCGCTGCTCCATCACAAAGCAGGCCACATCCAAACCGGATAGATCCATCAGCTCAAAAGGACCGATCGGGTGATTTAGTGCTTTGCGGCAAATAATATCAATATCCTTGTAATCTGCTATTCCCTGCTCATATAAAGCAACTGCTTCTTTTTGCAGTGCGCCTAAAATACGATTTGCAACAAAGCCTGAGATTTCCTTTTGCAATAGTACTGCGGTGCGATTGATTTTCTTACAGACATCCATCGTAATCTGAGCCGTCTCTTCTGACGTTTGTTCACTCATTACGACTTCAACACAGTCCATAATCAGCGGCGGAAAGAAGAAATGCATATTGACTGTTTTATCGGGCCTGTTCGCAGCCCCTGCCAGCAAACTATTCACGATTGTTGAGCTGTTAGTTGCAAAAATGGCATGAGGAGGGGCAAATTGTTCAAGCTTGCTAAATACTTCCCTTTTTACCTCAAGCTTTTCCGTAACGGCTTCGATCACAAAGTCTGTTTGTTTAACGGCCTCCTCCAAATTCTGAGAAAACGCCAGCCGATTAAATGCCTGGGCTTTCTGTTCTGGTGACAGCTTTTCTTTTAACACCCATTTATCTAAAATGCTGTGGAGCTTCGCTTCCGCATCCTTTAGTGCGGGTTCATTTACATCCTGAATAGTGGTCGTAAATCCTCCCAGTGCACAGAGCATGCCAATTTGATGACCCATGCTTCCTGACCCGATAACGGTGATTGTTTTTACATCAGCTGCGTTCATGATCTCTTCCTCCTTATACTAACCAGTTAGTATGTTATAGCCGGTATGAAGGAGCAGGCAACTCGCTCCTCACTCTTCAATTCCCTTTAAAATCATTTCGGTAAAAATTTTTGCCACTTCATCATCAGATATCACACCCTCAGGATTAAACCACTGATAGCTCCAATTTGCCATGCCAAGCACACCAAAAGTAGCGATGGATGTATTCAGGCTCTTCCGGAATTCGCCGTTATCCTTGCCTTCATTCAGCAGATTTTCGATATTGATCCTGAACTGATCCCTTTTAGGAACAATGAGTGCAAGGCGTTCCTCATTTAAGTGCCTCATTTCCCTGAAAAACACCTTGGCGCTGGCACCTTGCGTTTTGATGTTGCCAATCAGCATATGAACAATAGCAAAAAGCTTGCTTTTACAGCTCGTTGTCTCATCCCGTAAAATGTTTTCCTGATTCAAAAGCAGATCATCGATATACTTGAGATGGATATCCATCAGAAGCTCTTCCTTGCTTGAAAAATAATAATAAAATGTACCTTTGGTTACCCCATTGGCCTCCACAATATCCTGAATGGACGTTTCACTGAACCCTTTTTTCTCAAAGAGCCTGATGCTTTGTTCGGTTATTTTTTCCTTCATCCTGAACTTCCCCGCTTCTTGTAAATTATCGCTTGAATTATACCATAGATCCCCCGCTCCCTTTTTCTCCGGCAGTATGTTGCAGCTGCTGTTCCTCTCTTAACGCCCTGCGCAGTATTTTACCTACACTCGTTTTTGGAAGTTCATTGCGGAACTCGACTGAATTTGGCACTTTATACGCAGCCATATTGTTCTTGCAAAATGCGATTAATTCCATTTCATCCGCACTTTTCTGTTCTTTCAGCACCACAATCGCCTTCACCGCTTCGCCCCTGTAAGGGTCCGGAACCCCGATGACGACCGCTTCCTGAACGGAGGGATGCTCGTACAGAATTTCTTCAATGTCACGCGGATAAATGTTGTAGCCACTCGCTATGATCATATCTTTTTTCCGATCCACAATCGTTAAAAAACCGTCCTCGTCCATTCTGGCAATATCTCCGGTAAACAGCCAGCCGTCTCGAAGGGCTTGGGCCGTTTCTTCCGGCATATTCCAATAACCCTTCATTACCTGCGGGCCTTTAATAATCACTTCTCCAAGCTCACCCCGGGGCACTTCGACTGTGCCAGTTGCCACATCCACCACTTTATAGTCAGTGGAAGGCAGTCCGATCCCCACACTGCCAGGCTTTCTCTCTGCAAATGCAGGATTGCAGTGTGTGGTTGGAGAGGTTTCTGATAAACCATAGCCTTCCAGAATCAATGAGCCTGTCTTTCTTTCAAACTCCCGCAGCAGTTCAACCGGCATCGGCGCACTTCCGCTATTACAAATAGCAATACTTTCGATCCCATAATCCTCTGCATGTGGATGATTGGTAATCGCTACGTACATGGTTGGCACCCCGGGGAAAATCGTAGGCTGTTCATGTTTAATGGTCTTCAGCACTTCTTCTAAATCAAAGCGCGGCAGCATAATGGATTCATTTGCAGTAAATATTGATAGGTTCATGCAGGCTGTCATACCAAACACATGAAAGAGCGGAATGATCGTTAAATATTTCTCATTCCCAATTTCAATACTGTCTTTAAAAAACTCATATGACTGAATGACATTTGATAAAATATTTTGGTGGGTCAGCATAGCTCCCTTCGATCGACCTGTTGTGCCTCCTGTATATTGAAAAACAGCCACATCCTGTGCTGCGTCAATTTCAACAGGCGCTGCCCGGCCGTTCTCTTCTGCCAGATAGCTCTCAAACTTTCTGCCCGGAGAAAAGTCCTCTTGAGAAGGCTGCAGACTGACAACCACAATCTGCTCAAGGTCTGTGTTCTTCTGAATTTCTTTTACGCGGGGAACCAGCGCATCAAATACGACCATCGTTTCCGCACCTGAATCATTCAGAATATGCTCGATCTCCCGTTCAATAAGCATTGGGTTTACCTGTGTTACGATGCCGCCTGCTGTCAGCGTTCCATAATAGGCGATAACATATTGCGGACAGTTTGGCAGCATAATGGCTACGCGGTCTCCTTTATGGAAACCGTTTTTTTGAAGCGCTGCAGCAAAACGATCCACCGCTGTTTGAAGTTCCTGATAGGTTACCTTTTTCCCATAAAAGGACAGTGCATTTTTTTCAGGATGCTCTGCTGTAATCTTCTGAAGCATATCTGGCAATGAGTATGTTGGGATGCTGATTTCCTTTGGCATTGATTTTGGGTAACGAGAAAGCCATACCTTCGTCTCACTCATTTTAGTTCCTCCAATTTTTAAAGATGCCTCAATCTACATTGCATGGGTTCCTCCATCAATGATCAGTACATCTCCTGTCACGTAATCAGATGCCTGTGATGCGAGAAATAACGCAGCTCCTTTTAAATCATTGTCAGAGCCAAACCGTTTGAGAGGCGTCATCTCCAGTATCGGATCTTTGCCTGATTCAATAATGGCTTTGGACATTTTGGTCGGGAAAAACCCCGGGGCAATAGCATTGACATTGATATTATGCCTGCCCCATTTCACAGCAAGATCCTTTGTCAGGGTAATGACAGCTCCTTTGCTCGTGTTATAGCCAATGGTATCCATCACCCTTGGGTCGGTTCCTCCAAGCCCGGCTACTGAAGCAATATTAATGATTTTCCCTTCCTTTTTCTCGATCATTTTTCTTCCGACGGCCTGACTCATTAAAAAGGTGCCGGTTACATTAACGTCAATAACCTTCCGCCAGGCTTCAATCGGCATTTCTTCCGCTGGAGCTCCCCAGGTGGCTCCGCTGTTATTCACGAGAATATCAATTGAATCAAACGCCTTAAGTGTATCTTCAACCGCCTGCTCAACCTCTTCCGGATTTGAGATGTCACATTGCAGCGCCAGCGTCTTTACCCCAAGCTCAGATAGCCGTTCAGCCGTCTCCAGGCAGGCATCAAGCTTCCTGGAGCACAAGACAACATTTGCTCCTGCTTCTGCAAAGCCTTCCGCTATTTGTGCCCCTAACCCTCGTCCTCCACCGGTTATCAGTGCTGTTTTGCCGCTTAGATCAAATAATTCAAGTACCTTCACTGGGTGATCCCCGCCTTCTCCTGAAATGGTGTATTATTGATATTTCTTTAGCTCCAGTTTGCCAACCTGGGCCCGATGTACCTCATCAGGACCGTCGGCCAGCCGGAGTGTCCGGGCATTCGCCCATAACGCAGCAAGCGGAAAGTCTTCTGAAACACCTGCTGCACCTAAGCCTTGAATGGCCCGATCGATTACCTTGAGCGCCATCGACGGTGCCACTACTTTGATCATGGCGATTTCTGATTTGGCCATTTTATTTCCAACGGTATCCATCATGTAAGCAGCCTTCAGCGTAAGAAGCCTGGCTTGTTCAATTTCAATTCTTGAATCGGCAATCCATTCACGTATAACCCCCTGACTGGATAAAGGCTTGCCAAAAGCCGATCTGTTTTGTACGCGCTTACATAATTCTTCAAGCGCACGCTCAGCAGCACCAATTAATCTCATGCAATGATGAATTCTTCCGGGTCCAAGCCTCCCCTGTGCGATAGCAAAACCCTTTCCTTCATCCCACAGCATATGGTCTGCCGGGACTCTGACGTTGTTATAGGTGATTTCCCCGTGGCCATGCGGCGCGTGGTCATAACCGAAAACAGGAAGCATACGCTCAATTTTCACACCCGGTGAATCCAGCGGCACAAGGATCATCGATTGCTGTTCATGACGGTCTGCATCAGGATCACTTTTCCCCATCACAATGGCTACCTTGCAGCGCGGATCACCAGCTCCTGAAGACCACCATTTCCTGCCGTTAATGATGTATTCATCTCCGTCTTTTTCAATGCTTGCTTCAATATTCGTAGCATCTGAAGACGCAACATCCGGTTCAGTCATGGAAAAGCAAGAACGAATCTCTCCTTTTAGAAGAGGTTTTAGCCAGGTTTCTTTCTGGGTTTCTGTTCCATATCGCACGAGCACTTCCATATTCCCGGTATCAGGAGCATTACAATTGAAAACCTCCGGCGCCATCATCGAACGCCCCATCAGCTCACACAGCGGTGCATATTCGATATTGGTCAATCCTGCGCCATATTCGCTCTCCGGGAGAAATAAATTCCATAACCCTTCTTGTCTTGCCTGTTGCTTGAGTTCCTCCATAATAGGCGGTACCTCGCTCCAACGGCTGGCAGCCTCATTTAATTGCTGCTCATATAATGATTCATTCGGATAAATATTCGTTTCGATAAAAGTTTTCACTTTGTTCTCTAACTCTTTTACTTTAGGAGAATAAGAAAAATCCAATACATGTCACTCCTTTACTAACTAACCGGTCGGTATGTATCATCTATCGTATACTAAATACTGACAGGAAATCAACTGAATTCTGAAAAATCAACTAATTAAAACATAAATTTAAGGCGTGCCATGAAATTGGCACGCCTAAAAAAAGATGTTCACTATTTACGATTTTGAACTGCTGCTGTCTGAAATCTTTCCAAGGAAAAAGCCGTCAATTTCACTTAGCTTCCCTCTCCACAGAATCTTTCCTTTTGATGGTGTCGGCTTGCTGTCGCCACAATATACTTTCGTATTTTTCATATGAACGAAATGGGCTTCAGCATTGTCATTTGACTCGACAGACTCACCTGCTCTTGAGAGTTGTTCACTAAGGTTTTGAGCAACTTCATTGCCGTCCTCAAATGTTCCGCTAAGCTCTTCAAAATAATCCTTAGCAGATATCATGGTACCTGTAACAATTGCACCACCAACATTTAATGTAATATCTAATGTGAAATCCTGTTTATTTGCTGCTTGAACAAAAAATTCTAGGATATTATCTTTCATTTCCAGGTCTCCTCCCCGATTCAATTAAGAAGTTGTGTCATCATCGCTTGAAAGCGTTGTGTCTGCAGCTTCTTCCTCATCGTCTTTAGAAGATTTCTTTGATTTAGCTGATTTTTTAGCTGGAGTACGCTTTTTTGATTTAGACTTCTTTTTCTTGTCTTTATCTTCGTCCTTCTCTTCATCTTCACTATCTTCTTCAGCATCTTCTTCGTTATCAGGACCTTCATAAGACATTTCTTCTTCGTCTTCATCTTCTTTGTTGTCGTCCTCGTCCGCTTCCTCTGAATCTTCTTTCTCGTTATCTACTGACTCTTCGTCCTCAGAATCATCTTCTTCAGATTGATCTTCGCTGTCTTGCTCTTCAGTATCCTCAGTGTCATCAGATTCTTCCTCATCGTCGCTGCTTTGAGACTGATTTAGCATTGCTTCTAATTTGCTTAGACGCTCTTTCAAATCATCATTCTCTTTTTTCAGAGAATCGCTTTCATCATTATCTTCCTGAGAATCGTCCTCAGACTCTTCCTGATTACTTCCCTGTCCCTTAGAAAGCTTTGTGATCATTTCTTCTAATTTACTTAAGCGGTTATTCAGATCATCGTTCTCTTTTTGCAAAGAGCCTTTTGAAGAGTCGTTGCCAGATTCAAGAACTGAATCGTCGCCGCCTTCTTCATCTGAGCTGTCACTGTCCTTTTTAAAGATTCCCAAAGCTGATGTTTTGAGGGAGCTGGCTGCTTTTTTCGATTTTTCTTTTGTTGCCTGACCAATGTCACTGCCTTTTGACATTAACTTCTCTTTGGCTGATTGGCCAAAGTCAGTTCCTTTTGACATTAGTTTTTCTTTATCAATGCTGCTGATCAGTTTTTTTCCATTTTCAGGAGTAGCCAGGTAGCCGACTGATGCGCCAATTAAACCACCGGCGATTGAACGTTTGATCGTGCTGCCGTTTGAAGTGGTTTCATTATTTTCATTTTCATTTGAAGCCGTGTTTTTTTCTTCTGTTTGATTTTTTGATTTTGAGTCTGCCATTTAAAAAACCTCCATTAGTTTATAATTAAATTTTAATAATTAATTTCTTTTGAGCTGTTTGCTTCTAATTTCTTTTCAAGCGACTCAAGCCGCTGCTGCAACTGTTTATTTTCCTGTTCCAAAGCTTTTGTATCATGGTTCACAGCTTTAGAGCTAAGGTATGGGTCATTTTCCCACCAATCCATGCCAATTTCTTTGGCTTTATCGACGGAAGCGACAATAAGACGGATTTTGATTGTCAGTAATTCGACATCAGCAATTCCTACGGTGATGTCTCCAGCAATTACTACACCTTTGTCTAATATCTTTTCTAAAACATCGACAATCGAACTCGATTGCATGTTATGTTCCACAGGCATTGCAAATCCTCCTTGGCTTTCAATTTAAAGCAAGCTTCCTAAGGGACCAAGATCAATGTTTAAATCCTCAGCGTCAAGACCAAAAATTTCTTTTAACTCTTCCATCTTTTCTTCCAGGTTCATTAGAGCTTCACCTAAGTTTTCAATCTCCACATCACTTAAAGTTCCGCCTTCAACCCGTCGGATCGCGTGTCTTTCAACAATCTGCCTTAAAAGCTCTATAACGGTTAAAACGAGCTGTGCTAATCCATGCTCGGCATTATCAGGGTCCAAATTAATCTTGCCACTTGTTGGGTTGACCTGTTGCATCAATTAACGCCTCCCTTTGTTGATCAAAATCTGCTGAATTAATGGTACGGTTTCCTTCCTTTGCCTGGACGAGTGACTCTACTGAAGCAATTAGCACCCTTAGATCCAGATACACAAGATCAACGCCGGCGATGGAAATAACTAAATCAGCTTTGAGCGCAACACCCTTATCAAGGATTACATCTAAAATATCAATTAGTCCGATATCTTTATTTTCAATGGTTTCCCTTACTGTAGACATATATCGTCTTCCTCACTTATGAAAAGCTTGAGAAATGGTATGCCGGCCATGGACCGGATGCAGCAAACTGCCATCCCGTTTCTTTCATATCCTTTTCATATTGTTGGATTTTTTCTAAAAAAGGTTCAACATCCGATTTAGGAATAAGGTATACACTGTTCCAGGTCATGTTTTCATCTTTCCCTGTTACATCTTTACTCCAGTTTCTTTTCACATTTCCTTGAAGAACAAATTCTTTCAGCTGAAAGTGGATTTTTTCACTAATCCGGGTTTTTTCTTCTTCAAGCTCGGAATCGATCAGCTTGTCCAATTTCTTCTTTTCGAAAAACTGCCGGCCTTTTGGCAGCTCACTAATTTGGGCTCTTTTCTCTTCGATGGCCGGATTGCTTTTGCTAACCTGGTCTTTTAACAGTGAATCATCACAATAAATCTTCAGGTTCCATTCTTCATTGCCAGCCAGTAAAGAAAAGGCGCTATTTAACTTATCCTGATTCGTTTGAACTGTATTCATCAGGCTTTCTTCATTTTTATAAATCGTGCAAAATTTCAACGGAACGACAGTGTACATTTTTGAAAACGCCACAACCGTTTCATGATGATGGAAGGCTTTTTCCTGCAGCCACTCCATATCGTCGTTGATTTTTTCTTTAATGTTTTCCTCTGAATACTCTTCAGCATTCAGCTGGCAAACGATCGCTGTCGTGCTTCCGAATGAAAGAGTGTAAATCTCTCTTTCACCATCGAACCCTTTAAAAGATGGAAACGATTGTTCAGTCGTTTCTTCTGTTGGGATCAGGCCATATAAATAAATAAGATCGCCCATCTTTTATCATTCCTTTTTCTTCGTCATCTCTTCCCACTGTTCCATTTCCCTGCGTTTCGCTATTTCATACCTGGTAATTAATTCTTCTTCCTTATCTTTGTATACATCCTCAGGTATTTCTTCGAGTTCATACATCATCTGCAATTGAATTAGTTTTTGCTGAATAGTGGGCAGGTCGTATAATTCTTTGTCTGCTTCCTCTTTCACCTTTTCCCCAACCTTGATTACCATATCGATTGGAAAAGTAACTAATTTGTGCAGCATTAAGCATCTTCCACTTTCAACTTAATATTCACGAAATTGTAGGCTGCCCACGGCCCGCTATAATTAAATTCCACTTTATCCTGCCATTTGTCATGCAGCTCATTTACCTTTTTATCAAAAGCTTCTTCTTTGTCACGGTCAATTAAAAATGCCCCATTGACCAGCATTTTTTCCCCAATCGGATCATTCGCTTTTGCTGCTACAGCGAGTTCTTCCAGAGGATTAAAAATTTCCTGTTTCATTTCCTTCTGAAGCTCTACAAAGAATTTTTGTGCAGCTCCGCCTAATTGAATTCGTTCATAGTAGCTTGCTGCTTCTGACTTTCCTTTTACAGCTTGAGCCATTTTGCCCATTTGCACATTTTCTCGTGCTTGCGACTCAAGCCAATCCTTCTTGCCGATCACTTTTAAGCCGACTTCAATTTTCCCTTTTATTTCAGGAAAAAGTTTTTGGAATTGCGGATAAAGGTTTTCCAGCAGAACAGCTACGTCCTCCTTGGATTGAAATACGTTCCCAAAGCTTACTGGAATAACGGTATCGTTTTCCTTCATTACCGATGACACAGCGCTTTGATGCATCATTAAATTATCTTTATTAGGATGATAGATTTTCATTGGAACCTCGGCAGCGACGATCGCTGCATCTTTATGCCGTATGGTGAAGAGCTCTCTTGTCTCCTCTTCCAATACGATTTCTCCAAACTGATCGTCCTTATCCGATTGAATTCCGCAAAAAATATAAATTCCCATTGTTTCGTCTTGTTGGCTCATGGTGTATCTCCCTTTCGTCACTCTGCAACTTTTAGGCTTTTACATGCTTTCAGAATCATGTCTTCCGCATCACTTAGTGATTGTTCATCATCGAGACAACGGCTTACCTGATGTCCGAGGATATCAACGCACAAACGCTGAAAGTCAGGATCTTTGCCATCAACCGGAATATCCTGTTCTGCAGCCAGATTGGCGATCATTATTGAAGCACGCAAACTTGGACCGGTGTCCTCCTGGCATTTCTCACGCAATTTCGCTACTAAAGTGGTAATCGCTTTAGCCTGATTTTCGTCCATATCTGTCTTTTCGGCGATAATAGTCGATTCCCGATCAACGCCCTTATATCCGACATGCATGGTAATTAAGCGATCCAGCAACGCGTCCTGCGTTTTAAAAACACCTGCATATTCTGCAGGATTGCTAGTAAAAATAACTGAAAAATCGGGATGAACCTTTACAAAGGGTTCGGTCATCTTTGAACCATACAAGGGAAGGATATTCTCTTCCAATATGGATAAGAAGATATTGTTTGTTGTTGGTTTTGATCTCGTAAATTCATCATAGATAAGCGTATATCCATGTTTTACTGCTTCCAGCAAACGCCCGTCTCTCCAGGCCTCTGTCACTGTTTCTTCTTTCTTGTAAACAGTGCGGATATAATTATCCACAACCTTCTGACTTGAATAACCGGTAAAATCGCCAATTAAGTCTTTGTTGTTTAATTCATGGTTACCATGTATCAGCATGACAGGTTTTTTTCTTTTTTTTGCTAATGCGAGTGCCAGAGAAGTTTTTCCCGCTCCGGTAGGACCAGTAAAATGTACAGGGTAGCCCGCTTTAAGGTATTGTAAAGATCGAGATAACAAATCTTTTGTCTCTTCGTCTTGAACCAATCCCTTTGTATTTTTAGTAGCCTTCTCTTTTAAAACCGTCACTCTTTTCCCCTCCTAGCACAACCTGCTCTAGACTTCCTGATCAATGGCACTTCTATAGCGGATATCGCGTCTTTTAAAAGAGGTAATCTCGACATCTTTATTTAGATAGACGTCATACACACCGATCATTTCGTCTTTTGCATATTTTTTCATGTATTCTTTTTCCTCAATTACCTCGACTGTGAGCTTCCAGCCTTGTTCGTCATTGTTTTCACCTGTGGTTATGCTTTCAACTGAGGTTATTTTGTGAAGGGGGGCAACATGTTCATTGAAGAAATCAGCAGTGTTACCCATTATTTTTTTAATCTCCATAGTGACCTCCTGCTAAATAGAATGGACGATCAGAGGGTTGTCCTCTGATCGCATTCTGTAGTTTACCCTAAATACTGAAACTTGCTTCATTTCTTTCACGGTCATTTTGCTTGAGGAAGCGGCCTTCATCTTCTACTTCGTCACGAAGCAATCCAACAGCTTCCGCATAACGCAACCATGTGTCCACACTTGCAATAACAACTCGTGCCTCAACGGTTAGAATTTCAATTCCTACTACTGATACTCTTACGAACGCATCAATTACGATCCCTTTATCTAAAATTCTGTCGATTACCTCAGCCAGACTTGAACTGTCAGTACTTTTTTGAACTGCCATTTTGCATTCTCCTTTCAATTTTCCATTTAAGAACTCTTATCAGAGTAATTTTTAATATTGTTTGAGCTTTTCACATCGTTATAGCCTTTTATATCGCGATAACTTTTAAGATTGCTGATGCTCTTGAGGTTTTGTACGCCCTTAACTTTCTTGTTCTTTTCATCAGAAGAGATCTTTTTCTGAAACTCTTCCCCGGCTTCCTTAACTTTGCCGAGCTTGTCCCCTACAGAAAGCAAAACGTCCTGTGCTTTCTCTTTTGCTTCTTCTGCTTTGCCGTGCACTTTGTCTGCGTTTTCGTTTTTGGCTGTATCGAGTTTTTCTGCAGCTTCATCGGCTTTATCCTGCAAGCCGCCAACCATTTTTTCTTTTGCTTTTTCTTTTACCGTATCTTTTACTTTTTCTTTTACAGGTTCAGGACTGTGTTCAACTGCCTTTTTAGCCAATTTGCCAGCTGCTTTTTTAATTGGCTTTCCCTTGTCCATCAAGTTCCCCCCTTTCGAGGATCGAAAGCGGAATTAGTCTTTCTTGGATTCAACCAGATTACTCAGCATGCTTTCAATTCTCTCAAGGCGTTCATTTAAGTTTTTGTTGTCTTCTTTAATTTCATCATATTGTGACGACTGTTCTTCGTCAGCAGAATTTTCTTCTTTGTTGCTGTCGCCTTTCAGCTTAGCTCCCAGCAGTCCAGGCGCTTTCATGGCACCTTTGCTCAAATAGCCTGTAGCTGATTGACGTAAGCCATTTAAAGCCTGTTCGGTAATCACTTCCTGTGCCGTTCTTTTCAGCTCTTTACCAGCAATTCTCATCATTTCAGACTCACCCAGGCTTTTTAGTACTTTCTTGCTTGTTCCGGGACTTGAGAGCAATCCGATTCCAGCTCCCATTACACCGCCAAGAATGGCAAGATTCATGGAAGACGATGAACCGCCACCAGTTTTTTCTTCTGATTTAGTTGTTTCTTCTTTTTTAGCTGTCATCTGACGGACCTCTTCTCTTTATAATTGAATTATTTTTATTTAATAGCTGAATTCTGCTTCACGATCATTTTCGCGCTTACTAAGGAAATCTTCTTCAACTTCGTCACGAAGCAATCCAACTGCTTCTGCATAACGCAACCATGTATCCACACTTGCAATGACAACGCGGGCTTCAATTGTTAAAATTTCAATTCCAACAAGCGAAACTCTGACGAAAGCATCAATAACAATTCCTTTGTCCAATATGCGGTCAATGACTTCTGCAAGGCTTGAACTATCTGTACTTTTTTGTATAGCCATATCACATTTCTCCTCTCAACTATTTATAAGTGGCCGAGGTGACATTTAACATTAAATATGCGGTTTACTAGCTATATACCATTAACCATCACAACTAAAACATTCCCCGGAAAGTAATTAATTATTTAAGACATAAATTTCCTCGCATATGTCACCATTTTCTCGTTTTGTAATATAAAACACGTATCTGTTCTCGTTTTTGAGCAAAATATTTCTTTGTGTTACAGATATATTACATTTACAGGAATTTATTTTTTTACTGCGATAATTTTTTAGTCTTAGTTAAATGGTATTAATACATCCTGTTCCACTAATAAAAACAAGGACAAATCGCCTATTTTGCAAACGAAAGGAACGGGATACAACAAGATGAAATTATTTTATTGAAATAATAAAAGGACCGTTCCCATGAACGGTCCTTCTTTTG
Source organism: Jeotgalibacillus sp. S-D1 (assembly GCF_004358665.1). Taxonomy (GTDB): domain Bacteria; phylum Bacillota; class Bacilli; order Bacillales; family Jeotgalibacillaceae; genus Jeotgalibacillus. The sequence goes on from NZ_SMZR01000003.1 coordinate 216,783, forward strand.
TCAGCCTTATTTTTTTATTAATTGCTCCATTTGTTTGTTTCTCATTTGCCGTTCTTCCATTGATACAAGATCATACTTCTTCAACAGATGAAACAGTTCATTTAATTCTTCCTGCCTGAGCCCGGTTTTTAAAAATTGCTGTGCCCCTTCATAAAGGTGGGAAGGAAGAAAATCCAGCTGGCTGTCAAGCTTATTTACAACTTCCTGATGAGAATGATCAATTGAACATGTACCCAATAACATCACCCCTTCTATTTATTATCTCTACTTTAACGGAATGGAGACTGGAGTTCAGTTCACTTGGTTCTATAATCATCTTATCGATTCTTAAGACGCTTTCTTACCTTTTAAACGTTTTTTAGTAAACGGGTCAATTGGATTGCCATCTGAATCAAGGAAAAGGATATCGGCTTTTTTGGCATTACCTGATATCTCAATTTTTTTAATGTTTTCTGCCCCTCTTACTACTGATACATTTTTGTGCTTTACTACCACTTCTTTTACATTCTCTCCGGAAAAGTCATATTCCGCTTTCGCACGTGCAGGATGAAGCAATACTTCAATATCCTTCATCCCTTTTCCAGAGAAAGTAACGTTTGTACCACGGATCAAAAGCTTCGCGGGTTTTACTTTATGATTCGCCTGGATATGCACATCATGTTCAAAAAACACCAGCTTTTTATCATTATACTCGCCCAGATCAATAATCTTTTTATCAGGCTCCTCTTCAGGGGCTGTAAGACTAATTTGTGCCAGCAGCGGATCGTGGTCGCTTGCGCGGCCATGCGCTTCCATGAAATCTGCATTGATATGAACAATATCGATGACAGAACGCTCAGCAAGATTATTTGACACAAGGATATGATCCAGCACCTGAGCGTTTCCTTCATAGTTATAGGTATAACGGTTTTCTTTTTCCACCCGTTCAATCAGATTGGTCAGCTCTTCCCCCTTTAGCATTTGCAGTGGCGCGGAGAATTCAAAATCATTTAAATCGCCAAGCACCACGACATTGGCATCCGGGGTCTGGGCTTTAACATCCTGCACAAAGCCATTTACTATTTGTGCCAGCTCAATGCGCTGGGCCTCACTGCCTAATACTGGCGGCTGGTTTTTACCAAACAGCGGCTGATCTCCGCCTTTTGAGTTAAAGTGATTGGCAATCACGATAACTTTTTTTCCATTAAATGAAAACTCTGCAACAACCGGTTTTCGCGTATCAATAAATCCTGCTGGATCGATACGGCCCGGGTTAAGTGTTAATTCGCCATCTACATAATCAATCGCTTCATTTGCTGTTCCCTGTGTTCCTTCTGTCAGTTCAACTCGCTCAGCATTATAAAGGAAGCCATTTCGAATGTTTCCGCCAGGCTGTCCGCCATCCTTCTTGTCTTCCGGAATAACTTCTGTATAAGAATAAGCTGGTCCGCCAAGACGAATGATTTCATCAATCAGACGCTGATAGCTTGCTTCTCCGGAAACCGTTCCGTCATCTGTCGGCCCGTTTCCATCTTGAACCTCCGTCAAACCAATGATGTCCGGAGACTTCAGATCGGTTATAAATGACTGAGCAATTCGTGTAACTTTTTCATCGCTTGTCGATGAAGGATTTGCCGAGAAGTTTTCTACATTATAAGAGGCAACATGAAGCTGCTCCTCGTCCCGTTCTATGGTTGTGGCTCCCGGCTCCAGCCCCCCGTCTTCAAAGGTAGGAACAGTGCCGCTGCCTGCAAGCACTTTGTACTTTCCAAATCCATAGCTCATCACACCTTCAGCTGTTGATGCGATGGTATCACCGGTTTTGACCACCAGGCTTTCATCATCGATATCAAGCGTTACACGTTCCGGATTAAAATCATCCGGCTTAAGCAGTGCGCCGCCTGCCTGAGTGTAGGCTTCATCTCCGCGGTTAGTAATGACAGCTATTTCACCATATTTTTGAGGTCCGCTAACAGTCCCTTCCACCACTTCAACCAGCATGCCTTCAATGCTTTCGTAAAAGTCGACTCCATCCTCCTCAGGTTCAAAAGCTGTTAAACCGTCGTTATCAATGATCGTTGTTGGAACCTTTACGCCATCAGGCCCGCCAAAAACAACGGGTTCGGGAAGATCCGCTGCATCTGCAACCTTTGATACACCGGATGCATTAATTTGCGTCACCGGCAAATCATTTTGCGCACGATCCGCATACCCTTCGACAAAGAACTCCATTACTGTCCCGCTTGCTTTAACATGATTTCCTTTTTCCATTCCATGACTGCTGCGATAAACCAGAATTCCTTCCGAAGTGCGTGGATCCTCATCCGGTTCAAGAGACTGCATATAAAAGCTGTTGCGGTTCACAACGTAAGTTACTACCCCTTGAACATCAGACACTGCCAGCCCTTCATATGGAGAGAAATGGTCTGCACCTTGAATATCGTGAATCTTGATTTCTTCTTTTTGGATAATATACGAGAAGCTTGCGGTTTTGCTCGTTGTCATGCCTTCTTTTACTGCAATTGCTTTAATCGTCGTGTCTTTTGTCAGTACTACACCATCTGTATAACGCTCGCTTGCGGCAGTTGGCTCTGATCCATCTGTGGTGTAATAAATTTCTGCTCCTTCTGTTGACGTTTCCAGCTTAATTGAATCCCCCGACGCTACAAATCCTCCGCCTGGCGTTGCCGTTACAGCGCTCACCTGATTGGAATCAAAAATAACATCCGAAGAAGTACGGGGAACCAGCTGATACGTCCCGTTATATTCACCAACTACACCGGTTACAGACTCATATGTGCTGCCTGTATCAAATGTGATTGCCGGATCTGCTGGCCGTATAACAATCGCATTCCCATTTTCATCTACGCCATTATAATTTCCGCTGGCAAACGATTCAATCTTAATTGTTGACGCTTTGACTAGCATTGCTTCCTGAGCCTCTGAAAGGCCGGAGGAAGGAACAGCCTGGGCTTTTGGCACATCTTCTTTTCCTGTAACGGTAACATTTGCAGGTGTTGAACTGATTTGAGCCAGTCCATTATAGTTCTCAAGCACTCCTGTTAGCTGCAGGCGGTCACCGGGTTCTGCCACTGCAGTTGAGCGAACCACAATTCCCGCTTCTTCATCCTGTATATAAATATTGTTGGCTCCTCCCTGAGCAAACACTGCGGTGACAACACCGGAGGTCAGCACAGTTGACCCAAGCTCCTGTTCACGAACCTGTTTTATAGTAGAAGATTGAATGACATTGTATGTAAAAGTAGAAACATCGCTATCCTCTAAATCATCAGCGGTTGCATACACCTCAAAGGATGCATCTTCCGTTATTTCAATCGGTTCATCATAAAGTTTTTCTTCTCCGCCATTAAGCGTGTAGTAAATTTTTGCATCTGGTGTTGTAGTTGTAAATGAAATATGTTCACCAGCAGCAACCTGTCCACTTGGAATGTTTGATGTTACCTTCGAAACCTTCGTAGGATCAGAATCATTTGTGGTCCACGTAATATTGTCTACCACGATTTGCGAATTTGATCCCGTTTTGACAAACTTCAGCGTGAAAGGACCTGTCACATCAAGCTGGTCAAATGTGAAAGTTGATGCCCCTTCGCCAGCCTGCACATTTCCTGTTGTACCAATTAGTTCGTCATTAATGTAAACCTCCAGCAATCGGGGGTTCGTCGTCGTAAATGCTGCCTTTGTATCTACCGTCAAAGACGAAATTCCGCCTTCAATATCAGACGAAGTCATCCCTTTCCCGGCATCACGGAACATAATGCCATTTCCTTCGATATTAAATGTAGCATCATTATTCGAGATCCGTCCGCCTGTATAAGACCAGTTTATATCGTTTACCCCTTTAAAGGAGCCATCCACATAGCTGGTACCTGATAAATCCAGATTATCAAACGTTTCTGTCACGGTTGTTGATGCCTTTGTCAGATTGGCAAAAGGAGAAACGAGACTTAATATCATGATAAGTACAACGAAACGTGAAACCTGTTTCACTAATTGATTCATTTTCACACCTAACCTCCATATTTAGTAGTCCACCATCTACTATGTTATAAGAATAGGTCTGAACTCACCATACAATTTTTCGAATTTACAAATAATTAATACTTATGTCCTTTTTGATATTGTGAAGGTGATACAAATGTCATGAATATATTCCCATATTTAACATAATGAAGGGAGTATGGTGGAGGTAGAGAGTGAGGGGCGGCTTGGGTGACGGGCTACGGGGTGAGCGACCGGCGGCGGAACTTGACCGATATAAGTGGAAAGTTGTGCGATATACCTGGAAAGATGATCGATAAACAGTAAAAGTTGATCGATATATCACTTGATCAGGGGTATTTGTTCGATATCCTTGAAAAGTTGTGTGATATAACCGTAAAGTTGATCGATAAATTCATTTTTGTGATCGATAAACGCTAATTTATGAGTGATATATTCAACAACAAATTGCCTCCCTCCACCCTATAAAAAAAGGACCACCGTTAATCGGTGATCCTGAACAAATTCAACCAGTCTGAGTTCGTGAATTTGTTTCGTAAACCCTGCGTCCATGCAGAATATTGTAAATACCAATTCCTAAAAGCAAAACAAAAGAACCGTAAAAATAAAACGAATGCAGGCTTGCTTGCGCAACTACAATTCCAACAATAAATGAACCTGCGCCTATGCCGAGATCAAAGATCGAAAGAAAAGTCGCCATCGCAAGCCCCCTGTTTTCCGGCGCAGCACGTTGAACCGAGATGGTTTGAAAAGTGGGGAAAAGTGTTCCCCAACCCAGCCCAATTAAAGCAGCTGACAATAGAAAAACAAATGCGTTTTGAGATAAACTCAGCATAAACAAGCCGATTGCAAACAGGACAATGGATGGGTAGACGATAATATTTGCTCCGTATAAATCCAGCCATTTTCCTGTAAAGGGTCTTGATAGCAGCATAACCAATGCATAGACAACAAAAAAGTAGCTGGACGCCTCCAATAAGCCAATTTCTTCTGCATAAACCGGCACAAAGGACAAAATGGATGAATAAATGATTGCGAACAGTGCAGCTGTAACCGAGATCGGAACAGCTGTCTTTTCCACGATCGACAGTTTGCGTGTCTCCAGTGTTTGCTGGACTTTGACCGCCTCCGCCTGATTGGTGGCGGAGATTAGCAGGCCTACTCCAACAGCAATCATGCTGCAAAAAAAGACGATGGAAAACAAGGTAAACGTACTCCATTGATGAATTGCAGTCAGTCCGAGAAACGGTCCCAATACAACTGCTAAATTCAAGGACAAAGCATAATACCCCATGCCTTCCCCTCTTTTACCTTCAGGAATAACATCAGCGACGATCGTGCCTGTAGCTGTTGTTGCAATTCCAAAACCAAAACCGTGCAGCAGCCGTACGATCATTAACCCAACGACCGTATCCGGTACCATGTATAATGCGGAGCCCACTCCAAAAATAAATAATCCAACAAACAGAACAGTCCGGTTGTCCAAGGAAGCAAGCCACTTCCCGGCAAAAGGGCGAATCAAAATTGCGCTTAGCAAAAATACCGTAATCAGCAAGCCCGCTTCCGCTTCGCTGCCATTTAGCGATTGAATGGTGTAAATAGGGAGTGTGACGATTAAATAATAGAAAGCTAAAAACAGAAAAAAGTTACATACAGCAATCAGAATAAAATCCCTGGACCAGAGTTTTTGATTTCTCATGCTCTGCCCCCTTGCTGCCTGACATCGGCCCTATCCACGATGTGATAATGCCATGCAGCTGCTCACGGTCATTTTCCGGCAGATGTTGAAGCAGCTCCTGATTTGTCTGCTTTATTGCATTTTCCCATTTTGAATATTCCTGGCTTGCAAGATCGGTTAACTCAATCACTTTGCTTCTTTTATCACTGCCAGTTGACTGCTGCACAAACCCAAGCTTAACCAGTCGCTGAATATTTCTCGTGAGAGGCGGCGCTTCAACTGATAAATAATCTCCAAGCTCTTTTTGAGTTAAGGCTCCCTTTGTTTTTAATACGTAAATGACAGACCATTGCGCGCTGTATAGCCCAAATGGCTGTAATGCTTTATTGGCATGCTTTGTCAGCAGCCGTGATAGCTGGTGGATAGTATGAAATAATGTGTGACTAGCTACGATTGGAATCAGCCTCCAGTATAATACTTACCTAAGTAAATAATTAGTTACTTAGGTAAGTATATCAGGGAGACTCTATAGAAACAATTGGATAAGGAATTTTTTATATAGAATTGTAGCTTGCTCACGGGGAATTGCTCATTTATCTTCTTTTATAAACGAAGGAAAAATGGCTTGAAATGAAATGTTATGCTTTCCTTGCCGTTTCACGATCAGATCCCCATTATTTAACTTCATGATTTGTTTAGCAATCGAGAGCCCTAAGCCTTCTCCAGACGTTTCCCCTCGAGAAATATCTACGCGATAGGTACGATTGAATAATTTATCCATTTGACGGATTGTCGGCTCATCCGTCTCGTTCTGAATTTCCCATATGATTGTTTTACTATCAGGGTTAAGCCTTGCGACAACATGAACAGAAGTCATTTTCGGGGTATATTTTAAAGCATTCGCCAAGAGGTTTTGCAGTGTTCGTATTACTTTCTCCATATCTGCCATTACGTATAAATCCGGTTCAATATCAGAGAGGAGCTGTAAATCCTCCATCTCAAAAAGCAGCCTGTATTCATGAATAAGTTGTGTGGTTAACAAACTAAGATTGACTAATTCGGGCCGCATAACGATTCGTCCATCATAAAGACGATCGACCTCAGATAATTGATCAAGGAGGCGTTCAAGCTGCTGGGTTTTTTCTTCAATAACGCGAAGGTAAGCCTGATCGTTCTCTCCGGGACGATCATGCAGCAACTGGACATACCCCCGAACGCTCGTCAGTGGAGTGCGTAAATCATGCGAGAGATTTGATATTAGCTGATGACGTTCCTGTTCATGAGCACGCTCTTTTTCAAACAGCTCCTTTAATTGAAGTGACATTCGATTCATATTCGCTCCGAGCGATGTGATTTCATCATTTCCTTTAATCACAACCTGATGCCCCAAATTTCCTGAAGCAATACGATCAATCTCCTGCGCAAGATACGAGATCTGTTTTATTTTGTGCCGCACCATCACAGCAAAACCGACGATGAAGGTAAGTATGGAAACAAAGAGAATTAACAGATATAGCCTGTTCACGAATGCTGGATCCACAGCAGATGCATCTTGAAAGTATGTGTTATAAACATAGTAGACGAGTAAGAAAAAAACGAGACTGGCGAGCAGCGCATTTATCAGAATGACAAAAAACAACTTGATGAGCAGTTTATTTGCATGAATTATCCTCATAATCGATATCCCCGTCCCCAGACAGTTTTAATATAGGATGGATTACGCGGATCATTCTCAATCTTTTCGCGAAGTTTGGTGATATGTACCATCACCACGTTTTCGATTTCAAATGCCTCCTCTTGCCAGACCGCTTCATAAATCTGCTCTAAACTCAAAACTTGATGCTGATTTCTAATAAAAAATGACAGTATCCCAAACTCTTTCGGTGTGAGCCGTACAGCTTGGTCCCCTTTTAAACATTGGCGTGATGCGATATCAACCGTTAAGTCTTTATAGCGAAAGAGATTTGAATTTTTTTCTTTTAATGCTCCGTAGTCCCGATATCTGCGCAATAAGGATTTGACACGCAGCGTAACCTCTAAAGGATTAAACGGTTTTCTCATATAATCATCGGCTCCAACCGTGATCCCTTGCATCAAATCTAGATCACCTGTTTTAGCCGTAAGCATGAGAATCGGCATGTAGTGTTGCTTACGGATTTCCACACATGTACTGACACCGTCCAGACCTGGCATCATTAAATCGAGAATGACTAGTGAGATAGCAGTTTCCTTAATCATTTCCAATGCTTCGTTTCCATTGCAGGCATAGCGCAGTGTGTATCCTTCGTTTTTCAAATAGATACCAATTAGGTTCCTTATTTCTTCATCATCATCAACAATTAAAATCGTCGTTTCCTCTTTCACTTCAGGTCTCCTTTCGATTTTTTACATTTGATTACATATGCGGGTGGAAGATTTCGAACTTCTCTTTCATAAGAAATGTTTCCGAATACTTGATCGAACAGCTTTTTACGGTATTTTGAATACTGAAAGGTTAAGAAAGTTCCACTATCATCCAAGCTCTCACGTACGCCTCTCAATATTGTCAATGACTCCTCCAGTTCGAAACTGGAAAAAGGCAATCCCGATACAATGAGATCAGTCTGCCCGATTTGCAGTTTTCCTAACGCAGTCGTTAAATTTCTTGCAGTTTCCAACAGAACGATGACATCCTCTCGATCATCATATCGTTCTGATAATTCTTTAAAGAAGACGGGGTTCGTTTCAAAGACAACGACCGTACACCCAGCGGTTTTTTTTCGTATGATTTCCCTTGTGAAATGTCCCATGCCTGCCCCTAATTCAACGATGACCGCCGCATCTTCAACAAGTCTGTTCGGAGTCATTTTTTGAGCTAAATAGCTGGAACTCGGTGCAATAGCTCCGATCTCTCTTGGTTGTTTCATAAATTCTACTATAAATTGAAGATTCATGTTTAATTCCTCTTTTCTTCAGTGCTTCACTAGAAAAGAGTACAAAATAAGATTGAAGAATCCCTTACCAAGTTCTTAAGATTTCTTAAGAATTGCTGCAGTCTTTGCACCACAGACTGATCATGAAAAAATGCCAAAACCCAAAAGATTGGTTTTGACACTTTAACCTGCTATTCCTTCCTGCCCACGATTCCGTAAAAAAAGATATTCGTTATGTCCTCAGTAAGCGGAAGTACTTTGGAATGAACATCCTCCCGCTGAACATATTCCTTGAGCATTTGTATATAGAACATGATGGCCTCCTCTGAAAGAGAAGGATCCACGTACCCCTGTTCTTTTCCTTCCTTGAATAGTCGTGCAAAATAAGGAAGTGCTTTTTCAGCATAAACTTTATCTATATAATTGCCCTCAGTCGAATACTCCTTCATTAAATATTGATAAAATTCTTCATTAATTTGTGCAGCAATTTCTTTTTTATTAAAAATAATTTGTTTTATTTTTTCTGTAAATGGTATGTCTGAATGAATGATTAATTCGAAATTATGAAATGCTTTATCTACATAATAATGAAAAACATCCTGAATTAATTTATGTTTGTTTTCAAAGTAATTGTAGATGGTGACTTGCGATACATTCGCTTTTTTTGCAATTTCTGAAACTGAGACTTTCTGAACCCCATAATCCATAAATAAAGCTAAAGAAGCCTCTAATATATTTTGTTTTTTTTGTTCTTTTCTTCGTTGAAAGCCATCCATGCTTTTCACCTCTCTTAGCTTTGTACATTTCCACACGATTTCTTCACGGTTCTCTGTCATTTAATAAATCTATTTTAATAAAATTTATGTAATAAAACAAATAATAAAGTTCATAAACTCTTGTAAAAGAGACGTTTTTTGTATATTATGAACTATATAAGTATAAATAGTATAAAACTTTTTCAAGATAACACCTGATACCAGAGGAGGACTTGCTATGACGACTATCCTTAAAACCAACAATTTAACGAAGAAATTCGGCAAATTCACAGCATTAAATGGCGTAAATCTTGAAGTTAAAAACGGTGAGATTTATGGTTTTATCGGTCCGAACGGAGCAGGTAAGTCAACGGCGATTAAGATCCTGCTTGGAATTCTGAAAGCCACAAGCGGCGGGGCAGAAATCTTTGGCAGGGATGCATGGAAGGATGCTGTTGATATTCACAAACGTATTGCTTATGTACCCGGAGACGTGAACCTGTGGCCAAACTTAACCGGCGGCGAGGTCATAGACCTTTTCATGAAACTGCGGGGTTCACAGCACAAAAGCAGACGCGAGGAATTGATTCAGGCGTTTAACTTTGATCCATCAAAAAAATGCCGGACCTATTCAAAAGGAAATCGGCAAAAGGTTGCTTTAATTGCTGCCTTCGCATCAGAAGCCGACCTGTATATTCTTGATGAACCTACCTCAGGGCTTGACCCGCTTATGGAAAAAGTCTTTCAGGAGTGCGTGCTGGGAGCAAAAGCCAATGGAAAAAGTGTGCTCCTTTCAAGTCATATTTTATCTGAGGTAGAAAGATTATGTGACCGGGTCGGAATCATACGCCAGGGGGAAATTATTGAATCAGGCACGTTAAACGAGCTGCGGCATTTAACAAGAACTCATCTTTTAATTGAAACAAAACAGCCTTTACCCGATCTCAGCACCTTGAAGGGCGTATACGATATTGAAAAAAAGGAGGGCCAGACGCTTTCTCTGCAGGTGGACACGGAGGAATTGGATGGGGTCATGAAGCATATCAGTCAGTTTGGACTGTTGAAGCTTGAAAGCTCACCGCCAACTTTGGAGGATCTGTTTATGCGTCATTATGAAGAAAACAGCTCTGCTGCAGATTCAGGAGCGGGAGGGATTTCCTAATGATGAAAAGTCAATTTAGCAAAACCGGAAGTCTCTTTCTATTTATTCTAAAAAGAGATCGCTATCGCCTGCCGATCTGGCTGGTTTCGATCCTTTTTATTACTGTCATTACCGCTTCTTCTTTTACGGATCTATACAAAAACGAACAGGAACGGCAGGGAATTGCTGAGACGATGAGAAACCCGGCGATGACAGCGATGGTCGGACCGGGCTATGGGCTCGATAACTATACAACGGGCGCAATGATGGCCCACCAGATGCTGCTGTTTACGGCCATTGTTGCAGCAATTATGAGTATTTTGCTTGTCATTCGACACACCAGAGATGATGAAGAAGAAGGCCGGATTGAATTAATTCGCTCTCTTCCTGTGGGCAGACTTGCCAATCTGAGCGCTACCCTTATCGTACTTTTTAGTGTCAATGCTCTGCTTGCTTTATTGATTGGCATTGGCCTGTACAGCATGGACATTGCAAGCATGGGAGCTGAAGGGTCACTTCTTTACGGAGCGGCACTCGGCGCTGCAGGCTTTTTCTTCGCAGCAGTTGCCGCCCTCTTCGCCCAGCTTTCCCAAAATTCAAGGGGAGCCATAGGGTATTCCTTTGCCGTATTGGGAGCGGCCTACCTGATAAGGGCTGTTGGTGATGTGAGCAATGCTGCTCTTTCCTGGGTTTCTCCTTTAGGCTGGATCCTGGGGACGGAGGTTTACGTCAGCGATATTTGGTGGCCAATCATTCTAACGGTCGGAGCAGCTTTTGTGCTCGCTGGAGCGGCTTTGTATTTGAATACAATACGCGATTTGGAATCCGGCTTTTTACCGTCTAAACCAGGAAAAAAACAGGCTTCCCCGATGCTGCTTAGTCCGGTCGGCTTTGTTTTCCGCCTTCAGCGCACGAGCATTATCTCGTGGGGAATTGGCATGTATTTATTGGGCGTCTCCTACGGTTCGGTGCTTGGCGATCTCGAATCATTTTTCTCCAATAATGAAATGATGAGTGAAATGCTGACGCAGGTTGAAGGAGTGTCACTGACGGATCAGTTTTTGACGATGATCATGTCTGTTATTTCAATGATTTGTACTGTTCCTGCTTTACTTTTTATGCTGAAAATGAAAGGTGAAGAGAAAAAGAATCGAACCGAACATTTTCTTTCCCGGGCAGTGTCCAGATTGAGGCTGATGAGTAGCTATCTTCTTACTTCTCTATTATTTGGGTTCGTGATGGTACTGCTTGCTGTTACTGGGCTATGGAGTGCCTCCTTCTCGACAATGGATGATCCGATTTCTTTCGGCTCTTTATTTGAAGGAGCCATGGTCTATTTGCCGGCTATATGGGTGATGACAGGGTTAGCTGTCCTGTTTGCAGGCGCCCTTCCTCAAGCGACGAGTCTTTCATGGCTGTATCTGGGTTATTCGTTTTTTGTGGTTTATTTAGGAGGGCTGCTTCAATTTCCGGAATGGCTCGGCAAGCTTTCTCCGTTTGGGTATATTCCGCAAATTCCACTGGAGGAACTGAATATGATTCATTTAGCCCTGCTGACCGCTCTAGCGGGTATTCTCATCGCGGCTGGTCTGGTAAGCTATCGCAGCAGAGATATAGAAGGGTAATACAGTTTGTTGAATGTATTGATCCTTGCTGCCTCTTCGCCAGACACCGTATGGAATAGGCGCTTTTCACTTTGTTCGATCTCAAAAAAACCTTTCGCAAATGTGAAAGGTTTTTTTGATGTGGCGTATTACTTTTTATCGTACAATAAAAGCTGGACGTTCTCTGTATGATCAATGGTCGCTAATAAAACATCCTTTATACTTGTATTAGCTGCTGCTTTCAATTTATTGTCTAACCAAATCTCATCCTTACCGAAATTGGTCAATTCCTTATAATCTATTTTCCCTTCTTTAATAATCGTGTGAGGAAGGGAAAATGGTTCAGGAATAATCTTCATATCAGAAGGGGTTAATGCTCTGAATTGCGGATTTAAAAAAAATGAAATGGAGCCGTCCGGTTCCCAAAGTGCCAGAGAAACCTTATGCACATCTTCAATTTCACCTTTTCTTAGTTCTGACAACAGAAAATCGATTGTTATCCTGGCTTTTTTAAAATTTTCATGAAGTATCTGTCCGTTTTTTATTAATGGAAAGGGAGCAGGATCCAGCCAGTTTCTTAGATTTACCCATTTTAAACTTAAAAACACACCAATCATATATAGAATAACCAGAACCGACATCGTTGTCATCGAACCCTTCAGCCCAAGATTTTCATCTGACAACGGGTGAGCGATAATATTACCGATTAATATGGCCATTATAAAATCAAGGAGCCTTAGCTGTCCTATGGAACGCTGCCCCATTATTTTTGCTGCAAAAAGCAAGAAAAAAAAAGCAATGACCGCCCTTAAAATCCATTGGATAGTGGTTAGTGTTTCCTGTCCCTGAAAGAAGTCCACGTATTTCACGCCCTTTACTCTGATCACATACCTGGTTTAATATTCCCATTTATATCGTCTTTATGAGAAAACCAATATGGACAGAGAAAAGTTAAACTGCTGCTTTAAATCAATTCCCTGCGTAGGATTCATATTTGATGTCATGCTTTTCACTTAGCTTTTTCATTTCCTGATGATAAGCAGAAACCAGCTGGTAATACTCATCTGCTTTTAGTTTTGCCTGGTCAATCAGCAGGGGGTCTCCCTCTTTGAGCCCCTTTTCCTGCAGGAGAAGAACTTCATGATAAGCAGAAATACTTTGTTGAATATATTCAACCATCGGCTGTAATTCTTCAATAGGGGCCTGCAGGTGCTTTACTTCTTCAACAGCTTGTCCATATGCCGGGATGGCCTCCTCAACTAAAGCAGTATACACAGCTTCATTGTTCTCATAATGATCTCCTGATACAGCAGCGAGTGCTTTGTTTGCCTTTTTTTCGTATTGGGCAATCATTTGGACATCTTCATTAATAAAGGTAAGGATGTTCTGCTGAGCCTCTTTATTTAAAGCTCCGGTCTCCTTTTGACTGGAACTGGAATCGATGCTGCATCCAGTAAGAAATAGGAAAAAACAAGTTACCCCAAGAAGCTGAATCCATTTCATCTAGATCTCCTCCTGTGTTAAAAACTGCATGCTTTTCTCCATACTTTTTATTTTATGAATTCAAGCGGCTATTATGCCATCTTATGTTTACTAATTCACATATGGGGAAAAATCCAACATGAACAATAATAGGAGGGAATCGTAATGGGACGATTAGATCAAAAAATTGCCGTGATAACAGGCGCTGCTACAGGAATTGGTGAAGCAACAGCAAAACTGTTTGCAAGCGAGGGCGCTACAGTCATCTGTGCAGATATTAAAGAGGAAAAGCTAAATCAAACAGTAGAAAACATTCTGGAAGATGGCGGACAGGCTGAAGCTTGCCATGTTGACGTTTCAAGTGAAGAAAGCGTGACAGCATTTGCTGATAAACTAAAAAAGCAGTACGGAACCATTGATGTATTGTTTAACAACGCAGGCGTCGACGAGCAGGGCGGTAAAGTGCATGAATATCCTGTTGAACTGTTTGACCGCATTATGGCCGTTGACCTTAGAGGAACATTCTTATGCAGTAAGTTTTTGATTCCGCTTATGCTGGAAAAAGGCGGTTCTATTATTAACAACGCTTCGATGTCAGGAAGTGCCGCGGACCTTGACCGTTCCGGCTATAATGCTGCAAAAGGCGGCATTATCAATTTCACCAAAGGCATGGCGATCGATTATGCACGCAGCGGCATTCGCGTAAATTCGCTTTCTCCAGGTACGATCGAAACACCGTTGATTGACGAACTGGTTGGCAGTAAGCAGGAGAATATGGGCGAAAAATTCAGAGAAGCGAACAAATGGATCACACCGCTCGGTCGATTGGGACGTCCAGAAGAAATGGCCACCGTTGCTCTCTTCCTCGCTTCTGACGACAGCTCATACGTTACAGGGGAGGACATTAAAGCAGACGGCGGCATAATGGCTTATACATGGCCGGGTAAAATGCTGATTGAAGACGAAGAATGGAAAAAAGGGACCAAATAATACAGCACTAGGCTCAATTCACATAACTCCAAAAGTTATGTGAATTGAGCCTATTTTAAATGCAACGATGAGGTGAACGGAGCGGAAGGTGGCGACTCCTGCAGGAGCCGTCCCTGTGGATCTATAAAAAGGACGATGCTGAGTGTCGAAATCACCGCACCAACCGCCTGAATCCAGCTTCCAAGTGCTGATAAGAAGGTATAATCCCCTTTGTTTTTAAGCTCATATGTCCCAGCCAGGGCCTGCATTGAATTACCGACTACTTGAAGAAAATTCCCCACTATACTTAAGGATTTTGAAGGACTGTCCGTGCTGTCAATTTCATCTCCTATGGAGACCGTTCCTCCCAAAGCCTGCAGCCAGTTGCCAGAGATCTCTAATCTGTTATTAATATTTTCTTCGAAAGGGCTGATCAGACCGGAAATAACCAGTACGTTACCATATGCCTGAATTTCATTTCCAAGCCTTTCAAGCGAACCTTCTTCATGTACCTCGGCTTGTAGTGCATTTCCAGTTGCCTGCAAGGTATTTCCTGTAATATCAAGGCTGTTTTTGGTATCCGTTGAAAATGGAGCGGATGGCGTCTCCCCTACAGCTGATAAAATAGTGCCGATGGCCGCCAGGACTGAACCGAATATTTCCTGCTGTAAGTCTTCCATGACCATTCATCCTCTTTCTGATGACTGCTGTTTTTGTATCTTATTCACCTAACTCCCTTTTTGGTTAAATTAGTGAACCGCCATAACCTTTTAAAACTGGTAATCCCGCTCTCTCATTTTAAAAATAGAGAATATATTTTCTCAAGCTTATCTTCGAGCTCATCAACATGAACAAACCTGGCTTCTCTAACCAATTCTTTTCCGTCACCAAAAAGAAGCAGAACCGGCACTGTGAAAATTGAAAAATGCCCCGCAATGGCTTCTATTTCATCTGCATTCACATGGCCAAATTCAATTTCTGGAAACCTGATCATCATCTGCTGAATTTTCGGGAGCAAAGCATGGCAGACACTGCAATTGGTCTTTGAAATGTAGAGAAAACTTAATGCGTGCTCCTGGATCATTCTGTCTACTTCATTAATCGTTTTTAATTCGGTATACGTTCTCACTCTTTTTGCCTCCTATTCTCTCAGGCAGACTTTTCAGCTTGATGATCCCTGAAATGCGGTTTCTTTTCAATTTTAAATACAACAATCCCCACGATCAGCAAACCCAGCCCCGCCAGCTTATTGATGGTAAAAGGAACGGGAGAAAAACCAAACCAGCCAAATGTATCAATCAATACTGCCAGTGTAAGCTGGGAGACTAAGACGAGAGAGATAGCATAGGCAGGACCAAGAAGCCTTATGCCCTGCATAATGCAAAAAACAAGTCCTACCCCGATTACACCACTCAGCAAGTAAATCTTATTTACTCCCCCCAGATCAAATAATCGTGTATCGTCCATAATGAAAAACATTGGCAGTGATGTGACAAGACCAATCCCCAGCACAAGCACGGTCGTAGCCCACGAGCCTGCCTTGTCACTTACCCGTGCATTAAACACAGTCTGTAAGCTGATAAATAGTCCCGCCATAATGGCAAACAACAACCCTTCTATCATGTAATTCTCCCCTTTCTATTCATAAATATTCCCATCCGCTCTCTCCCGAAGCCGGTTAAGATCTGTGATGATTAGTGATCCGTTTTCCCGACGGATCATTCCTTCTCCGCACAATTTTAAGATGACCCGGTTTAAATGGCGGTAGCTCGTACCTATTACATCCGCCACCTCTGTCAGGGAAGCCGTACGCATTTCTTCATGAAACATTGAACCTTCTCCATCAGAGGACAGGGAAAGCAGGTAGCTTGCTAATCTCACTTCAACCGGATACAGCATATTAAAGCTTGTTGCTTGTGATTCCGTGTAAAACTTTTGAGTGATCGTTTCTACTAAAAAAGTTAGCAGCTCCACCTGATTCTCACCCATCTTTCTTAAAACATTAAAAGGGATTCCAATCATATAGCCGTCCGAAACAGCTTCAACCGTATTAAATACGGGCGTTTTTTTTACGTATTCTATATCCCCGAGCACCGCTAAAGGCGTCTTAAAACGGACAATTAGGGTTTTTCCTTCAGGCGAAGTTGTAAAGATTTTCACTTTTCCTTTCACTAGAAAATACATTGTTTGAATTACTTCACCCCTGGAACACAGCATCTCCCCTTGCGTAAAATGATACAGCGCTGCTTGGGTCACAGCTTCTTTTGAAAAGATGGCGTGCAGTCCATGCTGTGACAAAAATGCTTCTATCTTATCCTTATCATCTATCCGTTTCATGGTTTCCCGCCTTTCCCAATTTTAGAGCTGAAACACAATAACGCCAATCACCATAATCACCATTCCGGCCAGCTGCTGCTTGGTAATCTGGAGCTTTTTAGTACCAAATAAGCCTTTTGCATCGATGAGAAAAGCACAAAGCAGCTGCGCAATTAACAGCAGGGCAATCGCAAAGGACATCCCCAGCTGCTTGATGGCGCTCATTTCTCCCAGTACGATGATAACCCCAAATGTACCGCCAAGCAGATATAAAAAGGGCACCTTTCGAAACCCGTCTGAACGTCCATCGCGTTTCAGTACATAGATGACAATTGCTACTAAAAAACCTATAAAATGGACCATAGTGATGGTGTGCCATGTACTCAGTGTTTCACTCATTCTCGCATTAAACACGCCATGAAGCGCGATAAACAATCCTGCTGCTATTGAAAATATCATTCCTTTCACTTTTTCCACCTCTTTCTGACAATCATTCACTTAGTAAATGACAGGAAGGGAAAAATGAAAAGGACATATGTCCTTACGTTTTATTCCATATACATTAGTAAACCCATTCAGCATAAGGTAAAAAATGTAATTATATAAATAGATAGATTGATTCAAAGGTTTTTAAACTTTATAATTAAATTACATTTTTTTAAGAGGAGGACTAGAAATGACAAATGAGTACAACATTGATTCTTCCAGTTACCCCTCATTAGCAGTCGCCTCAAAAAGGATTTTTACTATTATTAGCGAACGATTAAATGTCAATACCGCTTATGTAGCAAAAAAGGGCGAATCTGCCATGACGGTTATCAGTTCATACAATAAGAACGAGCAAATTATTCAAGAAGGCTATTCAGTAGAGTATGGCGGGACCTATTGCCGTTTAATTATTTCGAATAATAATTATGTGCATATACCAGATCTGTCAAAGGATGAATTGACCTGTGAGTTGGAGGTAACCTCCCTTCTAAACACGAAAGGCTTTTTGGGTGTCCCGCTGACGGACTTACAAGGTGAGATCTTCGGAACCCTTTGTGTCATGGATAAAGAAGAGATGGCATTCGGTGAGGCAGAAATTGATTATTTAAAGGCAATGGCTGAGATTTTATCTCATATGATTGAACTCGACAAAACACAATTTCATATGGGGTTTTTAAATGTGCCTATTATCCCTATCACGGAAGGGGTTGCCATTCTTTCTCTTCAGGGCATCATTGATGAAAACCGCTCGGAAAATATTATGCGCACTGTCCTCCATTACGGGACTGATCATCAGCTGAATCATTTTATTATCGATTTATCAGGCTTAATCATTTTGGACGGTGTATTTCCAAGAGTACTAGCGAATCTGGTGCAATCTCTTCAGCTTATGGGCATAACGCCGATAATTACAGGCATTACTCCGCAGATTGCTACACATGATCTTGAAAATGGCGAGCTGTCGCAATTGGATACAAAAATTGTCCGCAGCCTCGAATCCGCATTAGAATATATAGGCTTTTATTTAATTGAAAAAAAGTAGTGCTTACCACTTCGTTTTCCACCTCCTTCCCCCCTTTTTTTTTATAAAAAAAAGACCCCTCGTCAGGGATCAATATCATTTGTTCAACTGGGCTGCATATGGGTTTTGTTTATTCTTCCGAGCCACCGGTACACAGCAATTAAGATCACCAGCATTAAAAGGGTAAGGTACCATGGAAGTTCAGTAATAACCTGTCCAAAAGCAGTGTATAGCACTGCTGGCATAATCAGGCCCAATAAAGAAATGTACATATATTCTTTAAAGGATTTTGCCATTTCAATCAGGTAAAGAGAAAGCAAATGAAAATGAACAAAGGGCATAATGCGTAAAACCATGACCTGGCTCACTGTGATCGTCCGGTCCTTAAACACTTTCTTTTTTAAGCCCTTCAACCGCTTGCGAAAAGCTGGAAAACGATTCACAAGATAATAGGAAACCAAACTCATAAGAGACAGTCCGATAAAAGACAGGAGCGCCCCTTCTAAAAAACCAAATAAAACTCCCCCTGCTATGCAAACCACAATGACCGGCAAAAAGAAAAATGGACGGAATAAATGTAGTAAAACAAATAACAAAGGTGCAAGCCACCCTGCTGATTCAATAAACATCTCAAGGGATTTATCGAACTGATCCATCCAAGCCCCTCCCCACTAATTAATCTATTACACAGGTAGCTGACCTGTTATGATGCTGATTTCATTTATTTCCAAATAAATAGAATTCACATAAGTATATCATGGTGTCAGTCATTTTCTCTTTCCACGACTCATTTATTTACATTCCGAATTTCAAGTTATTCATTATATCCTTGACCACCCTGCTTGATGATGCTTTCGTTTAAATACAGGTTTTGTTAGCTGCGATTTTCCCTGAAAGTGCTCATCACACGCATGGTACAGCTCTATTTAGGATTTACACAAGTTCATTAACAAAAGGTAATTATACTTTTACAAGAGATTATACAAAATAGTTAGAATTGTCTATTTTTATAACCGAAATAGTTTACTATACTGAGAGTTGATAACAAATATTTACAAGGATATTAAAAGGAGGAAATTCATTGAAGAAACATTTTGTCATTCCAATGGTATTAACTGCTTCTCTGGTGGCTTCGTCACTTGCTGCCCCTTCTGCTTCAGCTATTACAGCGTCAGAGTCAGAAAATCTTCAAACGATCACCAGCATCAAAGGAGATAAATCAAAGCCAGTTTTTGTAACTGGGCTTCAATCACAAAATTTTAGTAAGACCGATGCGGCGAATGCCGTTAATTTCCTTGAAAAAAACAAAGGAAAACTTGGCTTAGCTAATCCGAAAACAAATCTTAAAGAAACAATAACAGAAAAAGACGAGCTTGGCATGACCCATGTGAGACTGCAGCAAACAAAAAATGGCATTCCGGTTGAAGGTGCTGAAGTAATCGTTCACTACAGTGATGAAGGCAGTGTTGACAGTGTATCCGGTTACTATAACAATGATGCCGAAGCCGCTTATCTGAATACCACAGCCTCACTTTCCAAAAATGAAGCTGTCACACTGGCCAAAAAATCAGTCAATGCCCCTGGTGTTTTAGAATATGATCCAGTAACAGATCTGGTGGTGTATCCATTTAACGGTAAGCAATATACTGCCTACAAAGTAAACGTGAACTTCCTTGGCAAAGAACCCGGCAACTGGTTTGTCTATATTGATGCCAAATCCGGAAAAGTGATCGACCAGTATAACGGTCTTATGCATGTTGAGGATGCAAGAGCGACTAAAGGCTCTGGAACAGGCGTTAAAGGAGAGCACCGAAATTTACATATTGCTCACAAGAATTTCAAAGGGAAAACGGGATCGACTTTTTATTTAAAAGACATCTCCCATCCGGGACTTAAAGCGATATCCACCTATGACTTTAAAAACGAATGGGGCTCGGAAGATTTTGATCTGCCAGGTGTATTGTATTCTAAGAAAAGCGCCGCTTTTAATGACGAGTACGATAAACCTGCTGTAGATGCTCATTACAATTCAGAGAAGGTATATGAATACTTTTTGAATGAACACGGCCGCAACTCGATTGATGGAGAAGGAATGGAGATTATTTCAACTGTCCATTTTGGAGAAGACTACAATAACGCCTTCTGGAATGGGAGACAGATGACCTACGGAGACGGCGACGGACTGTTCTTCATCCCGTTGTCCGCTTCACTTGATGTAGCTGCTCATGAAATGACTCATGGGGTCACCACAAATACAGCAGGGCTGTTATACAGAAATGAATCGGGCGCCTTAAATGAAGCTTTCTCTGATATTTTTGGTGCGCTTGTCGATGAAGATGACTGGGAAGTAGGTGAAGATGCGATGGGGCAGGATGCCATTGACAGCGGAAGACCTTCCCTCAGAAGTTTAAGTGAGCCTGACAAATATCCTGTTGGGGCAGCGTATAAGGATTATGGCGACGGAAGAGGCATGTATCCGAAGCATATGAATGAATTCTACAATCTGCCTCTTAATCTTGATAACGGCGGCGTTCACATCAACTCTTCCATCATCAACCATGCTGCTTACCTAACGGGAGAAATGATTGGAAAAGAGAAGCTTGGAAAAGTATACTACCGGGCACTGACTGTCTATCTGACACCGAATTCCAACTTTAAGGATGCACGAAAAGCGCTGATTCAATCAGCTGAAGATCTGTATGGAGCAGGCAGTGCAGAGGCTAAAGCAACAGAAGATGGGTTAAATGGCGTCGGAATCACAGAGTAAACGATCCTTTACAGTGGATTTTTCTTCTTATTTACCAAGATAGACTACCGATTGTTTATGTTCTGCATTCAAAGCAAAAAGAACCTGGTGAGATTTAACCAGGTTCTTTTTGCTTTGAATCTCTCTTGGTTACTTTATCAAGAAAGATGTGTTAATAAGAACAGTTAATAACACAAATGGATCAGCTTCTTCTTCAAATAAAAAGAAGCGCCTTCTCCTTCCTTTGCTAATCACACCTAACTGAGCAAAATGCATAGAATAAAATGAAGGTTATAAAGATTAGGGGGGAATTGGGGATGAGTTCAAATTATTATACTTATAGTTATAACGACTACGTTCGCCGCCAAAATAATGATGATGAGTTAATACCAGATATTCAAAAAGCACTTAACGGGGTGTATACGGCGATTGTCTGCTATGAAAAGCTTGCCCGGAACGCATCGCTTGACAGTCAAAGGGATCAAATACTGGAGATTCGGGAAGACGAGAAGCGGCATTTTGAGGAATTTAGCAAGATTTATGCAAATTTGACGGGAAGCCAGGCGGCTCCGGTATTGAATAAAGGCTTTCCTTCCGTCTATCGGCCAGGTTTGGAATTTGCCTTTCGGGATGCGCAGAAAACGGTGGATTTTTACTTGGATATTGCACAGAAGGCTCAAAACATAACTCTTAAAGAAACGTTTCGCAGAGCAGCAGCAGATGAACAAAATCATGCAGTTTGGCTTTCTTTTTTTCTTCAGCAAGTGCTTGAATACAGGTAAATATAAGTGTCCAAATGATGAGCACCCCAGATAAAGGGTGCTTTTACTATTTCCTGGTTAAACAACCACGTTAATAGGAAACATCTCCTGATATTGATTTAACAGCTCGTCTAGCTCCTGGCTGCACTGAACAACAGAAGTATCTGTAAATCCATATTGCGCTGCCATTTTATACATATCAGTTCGTTTCTGATTTATTTGTTTTACCAGTATATTTTGTTTGTACATTTGAATAGATGAAATCATTTAAATATCCTCCTGTTATGTTGTTAATTTCTATATTTAAATAGCATATTGGTCGATTACATAGTTTCGATTATAGGTTATTCAGTTTACTAAACTTGTCGAACCAGGTCCAAAACGAAAAGATTCACAAAATTGTCACATTTAAAGGCGAATAAAGTGAAAAAACAGTTTTACTTAACCAAATTTAATCCTTATAAACCTTTTTTCAGCAAATATTTTTATTAAATTAAGCCTTATATTTATTGAGAGGTACAGATTTGTGCACTAAGCTTGTAGGACAAGCTGATCAATCAGGAGAGGGGAATGTTTAAATGAGTCGAAATTGGATGATTTACGGAGCGAATGGCTACACAGGGGAACTGATTGCAAGAAAAGCAGTACAAATTGGAATGATTCCGGTGCTGGCTGGCCGCAGTTTTGACAAAATTAAGCCTCTGGCAAATGAATTAGCTCTTGAAGCTCGTATTTTTTCTTTAGAAGATTCAAATGAGGTAAAAAAGAATCTCGGTGATATTGATTTAGTCATACATTGTGCCGGTCCATTCTCTATTACAAGCGCACAAATGATAGAAGGCTGTCTTGCAGCTGGTACTCATTATTTGGATATTACAGGTGAGGCTGAGGTGTTTGAGCATACCCATTCCTCTGAATTGGCGGGAAGAGCAGAAAGAGCCCGTGTGGTTCTTTGTTCCGGGGTTGGTTTTGATGTTATTCCTACTGACTGCACTGCGCTCAAGCTAAAGGAGATGATGCCTGATGCCACCCATCTATCGCTGGGATTCCAGTCGGATTCAGGAGTATCGCCGGGAACATATAAAACAATGATCCAGGGTCTTGCAACCGGCAGCCTGGAGCGCCTGGAAGGACGGCTTACCCCGTTTCCACTTGGCACCAAGCATCGTAAAATTGATTTTGGAAAAGGCCCGCAAACAGCCATGGCAATTCCATGGGGAGATGTTTCCACCGCTTTTTATACAACAGGGATTCCCAACATTAATACATGGATTCCTATGAGTGCTATTATGATTCGAGGAGCTCGAATTATGCAGCTTTTGAGACCTTTACTTGGGAATACAGCGATACAGGGGCTGCTTAAAAAAATGGTGGAGAAGAAAATCAGCGGACCGGATGAATTGTCACGCGGCAGGACGCCTGCTTATATTTGGGGAGAAGCAAGGAATGAAAAAGGGGACATTCTAACTGCCCGCATTCAAACAGCTAATGTCTATAGCTTAACAGCGGACGGTGCTTTGGCGGTCGCAAAACGGTTGCTTGATCAATCCAATATAGATGGAGGCAGCTGGACTCCTGCCGGCTTGTTTGGGGCAGATTTCATTGAGGAATTGCCAGGGTCAGGGAAGTTTGAGCTTTCTTAGAATTGCCTTTGCTGTACTGGTACGGAAAAACGCTCGTTATTTCAGGCAGACATCACCCGGTCGGCGTATTACCTGCGGGGCAATACGCCGACCGGCCGAGTCAGGCCGTGAAAAATAGAAGTTTCATAAAGGTCTATAAGCGGCACAATTGGACTACTCTACTTCTACCGTCCATTCCTGGGTATCTTCCAGGTTGCCCTGCTGAATGCCGGTAATCGTATCATATAATCGCTGAGATAATTCACCAATTTCATGATTGTTAATCACCATTTTCCTGCCCAGCCAGTTTAATTCGCCCACAGGTGAAATAACGGCTGCGGTTCCTGTTCCGAAGACTTCTTCAAGCTGCCCATTCTCATAGGCCTGGTACAGCTCATCGATGGAAACCTTTCGCTCAGCTACTGGAATGTTCCATTTATTCAACAGTTCAATAATTGACATTCTCGTAATGCCTTTTAATATGCTGCCATTCAGTTCAGGCGTTACGACTTCTCCATTTATCTTAAAGAAAATATTCATACTGCCGACTTCTTCAATGTACTTTTTATGTACGCCATCCAGCCATAGGACGTCCGCATTTCCCGCCTCTTTCGCATTTGCCTGCGCCTGGTAGCCGGAGGAATAATTCCCCGCTGTTTTTGCCATTCCCGTTCCGCCTTTTACCGCTCTGGTAAACTGGTCTTCGACATTAATAACGACCGGCTCAATCCCCCCGGGGAAATAAGAGCCTACAGGAGAAAGAATAATCATAAATTTATAGCTTTCTGAAGGAGCAACAGCCAGGTTCGACTCTGTTGCGATGATAAATGGCCGGATGTATAAAGACGTTCCTGGTGTAGAAGGAACCCAGTCTTTTTCCAGTCGGATCAGCTCTTTAAGATAGCCCATTACCTGTTCTTCATCAATTTTCGGGATGCGCAGTCTCTCACTCGAAAGGTTTAAGCGCTGAAGGTTTTTCTCGGGACGAAACATCAAAATACTGTTTTCCTGAGTTTTGTATGCTTTTAAGCCTTCAAATACTGTCTGTCCGTAATGAAAAATCATCGCCGCGGGATCAAGCGTAAGCGGAGCATAAGGAATGATTCTTGGATCATACCAGCCCTTTTCCGTTTCATAATCCATAATAAACATGTGATCAGTAAAGGTTCTGCCAAATGGGATCTGATCCTTAGACGGTTTTTGCTTCAGATTTTGACATTTTATAATCTTCAATTCTTGTTCTGTCATCTTCAGGACTCCTTCTGCCATGGTCTGGTTGAAATTTTGGTGTTTCAATTAGTCTACACATAACGACAAGTATTTTAAAGACTTTAAGCCGAAAATTCTGAAATTCGATAGATTGGCAGTTATTCTTATTAAACGTGATTGTTGATTTCCGCTGAAGGCACTCGCTTTCCGCGGGGCGGGGGTGAGCCCTTTACAACGCTTCGCGCTTCAAAGGTCTCACCTCTCCCGCTGCATCCCGCAGGAGTCTCGCACCTTCAGCTCCAATCAACGGTGCATAAATCATAACAGGAGCATTTAACAGACTTAACATAAATAGGGTTTCATTGTTCAATTCCGCCTTCCGTTGCAATTAATCCACTATTTGAATATTTCAAGGGAATAAAAGAGAACCATTCAGCAAAAAAAATCCCATACGAAAAAGATTCTTTTTCGTGTGGGATTTCCTTCTTGCTATCAGTTTCTTACTCAATACGCCTTACTGAATCGAAAAGGTTTCTTTTTTCAATAGCTTCTCCGGTTTCTTGCCGATTGGATCCTTGTGGAAGTAATCGCGGATGACGCCATCGTTCAAATAGTTGGCGATGGAAACCATGATCATTCCCTGATCAAGTGCAAGATACGCTTTTGCGATTTCACCTGTTTCGACATTGACTGAATCATAGAAGCCATATTTGCTGTAAAGATTAAATTTCTTCAATGCTTTAATATTTTTTCGAACTTCTTTTGGTGCATAATCCAGCGCAAGGAAGGTCGCGTGTGCTGTTACGGTCGCACCGTCATCGTAGCCGCTTGTACCAAGAGGGGTGGCAGCAAATTCACTGTAACCATCCGGTGTAGCAGATGGTGAAAAGCCCCAGGCATCGTAGCCCTTTTCCTCTGCATAGGCAATTTGCAGATCTACATGCCGCTGGTTATTGAGTCCCAATGCTTTTTTGCCCAAATCTTTTTCTTTCATTACAATACCTGGCATCAGCCCTTCAAACATGCTTCCGCCCCAGCTTGGAACAAATTTCACTCCATTGTATTCGTAGTGACCTTCAAATACCGTAATGCCATCATAAACCTCGTCATATCCGCCTGGAATTTGTGCCTGCCAATCCCACTCTTTCGGCATGGTCCGGTACATTTTCCACCAGTGATCTTCCGGCACATCCCCTTTGCCGATCGCTAAATAACTTGCAACACGCGGCTCGGTATAAAGCAGGCCGTAATGATGATCAGTCAGTTTCCCCTGTTCTGCATCGTAGCCTCCTCTAAACTGGCCCACTTCCTCGTCATAAAGGGTTGAATAATCCATCGCTTCTACCAATTTACCCGTTTGTTTGTTTAATTCCTTATAGGCCTGTCCTGCTACGATTAAGCCTGCGGACAGCCACCCGTTATCCACCTGAGAAATAAACTGGCCCCAATCTTTTTTTAATGAACCATCCTTCGTATAGTACCAATTGTAATAAAGACCATTCCATTTTTCCAGATCCTCGAGTGTGTTGAGGGTAACGCGGATTCGTTTAACTGCTTCTTTTTTTGAAATGAGACCCATCTGTTCTGCCGATACTGTACTCATCATATACATTCCTATATTGGTCGGAGACGTATGAGCGGCCTCTTGTTTCCCCTCATCCGTGTACCGGACTTCATCGAATGTCAGACCGGTCTTTGGATCTGTATGGTCCTCAAAGTATCGATACGTCTTTTTTGAAATCGCTTTCAATTCAGCGTTTAATGCTTTGTTTTTTCCATGATCCTTTGCTGATGCGCTGATTTGCGGAACACTGCTAATGATTAATACAATGACAAGCAGCATCGAAAACATTTTTGTTTTTTTCATCGTAGTCTCCTTTTCATTTAAAGATATTTTGGTTTATTGAAACGTTTCACCTACAGTGTAACATGAAGAATGCGGTTACGGGCTTCTGATTTTCATTATTCAGATAATTGGTCCGTTCATCCTACAGGTAAAATGAATTATGTTTGATAGAAAATAAACTCCTGCTCAACATTACATGTTTTTGCTTCATTTAGGGTAAGGAAAAGGAGATACCCGAGATGGAAAGGAGCATTTATTATGGGAATTATTCTTTATTTAATTGTGGGAGGGTTAGTCGGCTGGCTGGCCGGATTAATCTTAGGCAAGGATGTTCCAATGGGCTGTATAGGGAATATTATTGCAGGGATTATCGGATCATGGATCGCAGGCGAGCTGTTGGGCGGATTTAGCACCTTTGGCCCAGCATTGGCGGGCATTCATATTATACCTGCATTGATTGGTGCAATTATTTTTGTCTTTATCTTAAGCTTGATTTTACGAGCTGCCAGAAAAAGATAATATAGAAAAAACCCGGAAAGAGGCATGCCCCTTTCCGGGTTTTTTTGCGGTGTTACAGCAGGCTATTTCTTCAAAAATTTCGTTATCAAACTAACGCCAAGGGAGAGCAACGTGTACACAACAACCCAAATAAAAAAGGATTTGTTAAATACCGCAAATGTTAAGAAGGTGAAAACGATCAATGTTACTATTGGCATAATAAACCACTTTTTGAACAGAAGGAAGCCACTAATGGACGCTGCCATGACAATAACAGGATAAAGAAATAAGATCAGTAAAAACTCCATTCTTACATCCCCTTTCCTCTGAGCTTAACGGGTACTTTTTAAATCTTTCAACCTCGAAAGCTTTTGGCTACCTCTTTTATATGATGAGGAGATGTGCGGCAGCATCCGCCAATTAATCGGGCGCCTGCTTCGTGCCAATCCTTTGCCGGCAGTTCAAGACCCCCGCATACATCCTCTCCATGCCAGGTTTTTGTTTCCGGATTGTAGGTTTCACCTGAATTCGGATAAACGATAATCGGCTTATCAGTCGTTTTGTGAAGAAGCTTAACTGCTTCTTTGACCACCGATGCGGGTGCGCAGTTAAGACCGATTGCAGCAATTTGATCATTTTGACCAAACGTTTTTGCGCATTCCTCCAGGGAAGTGCCATCACTGATAGCCGTCTCATTTTTTAATGAAAAAGAAAGCCATGCAGTGGTTTTGGGGTGTTCCTCAAGAAGTGCAGCCAAAACCTTTGCTTCGCGAAGAGAGGGAATCGTCTCAAATGCGATCAGGTCAGCACCCGCTTCAATCAAAGCAGCCAGCCGGAGACGGTGGAAGTCTTCCAGTTCCTCATCTGACACAGTGTAATGTCCTATGTATTCTGAGCCGTCTGCAAGATACGCCCCGTAAGGACCGACAGAGGCAGCCACCACCGGCTTTGGTCTCGCCTCATCCTTTGATTCCTTCCAATAATCATCCCTCGCTTTTTTAGCGAGATCAACGGTTTTTTTGATTAGTGCCAATGCTTCTTTTTTCTGTATGCCGCTTTTGGCAAAGCCATCAATGGACGCCTGATAGCTTGCCGTCAGTGCACAGTCAGCACCGGCACGGAAATAGTCCAGGTGCACCTGATAAATAAGCTCAGGATTTTCAATCAGCACACGCGCAGACCACAAGGGGTCATCCAAATTGCACCCGTGCCGCTCAAGTTCTGTGGCCAGCGCACCATCCAATATCATAACGGGAAAGCTGCGCAGAATGTCTTTAACTGGATTGACGGTACTGGTCATAGTCTTCTCCTCTTTTCTTTGATCGTTGTGTTAGATAATAGCTGCCGTAACAAAGCAGAACAAACGGGATGCCGCAATAAAGGGCGATTCGCTGGGTCGGGTCAAACCCAATGCCAATACATGCTGCAAGGCAAAGCGTAAAGGACACAATCGGAACAGCGGGATAAAGCGGTGTTTTAAAGGCCAGATCTGCCACTGAATTTCCTTCCTTAATGAATTGTCTGCGAAAGAAAAACTGAGAAGCACTGATGCTCATCCACACCACTACAACAGCGAGTCCGGAAATAGAAACGAGCACGATATAAACCGTTTCCGGTGCAATGATACTTGACAGCAGGGCTAAAACGCCTCCGCCCATGCTGAAGATGACCGCGATCGTGGGCACGCCTCTTTTGGATAGTTTCGCGAAAACAGGCGATATTGTTTTTTTATCTGCAAGCGACCAAAGCATTCTTGAGGATGCGTAAAGTCCTGAATTGGCAGCAGATAAAATGGCTGTCAGAATAACAAAATTCATAATATCAGCTGCATACGGTACACCGATCCGCTCCAGTACAACAACAAAGGGGCTGCTTAATACACCGGCATCCGTATAGGGCAGGAGTGCTGACAGGACCACAATCGTGCCGACAAAAAAGATGATCAATCGCCAGACGGTTGTCCGGATCGCTTTAGGAATCGTTTTTTCCGGATTTTCCGTTTCCCCCGCTGCAATTCCAATCAATTCGGTGCCTGAAAAAGCAAAGTTCACCGCAAGCATTGTCATCAAGATAGCAAAGGCACCATTCGGGAAAACTCCTTCACTGACAAAGTTAGAAAAAAACGGGGCAGGCTGGGAATTGCTCATGGGAATCAGTCCGGTCATTGCCGCCGCACCCAAAATGATAAATAGAATAATAGCCACAACTTTAATTGATGCAAACCAGAACTCCGACTCGGCAAAAAGTTTAACAGTCAGTGTATTTAACACCAGGATTAAAATGGCGAATAACGCACTCCAGATCCATACATTGATGGACGGAAACCAGCGCTGCATTAATAAACCCGCAGCGGTAAATTCAGAACCCAGTGCCACTGTCCATGTCAGCCAGTACAGCCATGCCACTGTATAGCCAGTTGCCGGTCCGATGTATTTGGCTGCATAGCTGTAAAAGGCGCCTGTCTCAGGCATATGGACGGAAAGTTCGCCCAAACAGAGCATAACCAGATAAACCACCATCGCCCCGATAAGGTACGAAATAATCGTGCCGACAGGGCCAGCCTGCTGGATGGTATAACCTGAACTTAAGAATAGTCCCGTTCCAATTACGCCTCCAAGCGACAGCATGACAAGATGCCGTGTTTTCATTTTTCTTTGAAACTGCTGCGTTCCTTGATTCTCCATGACAAACTCTCCTTTAATCTGCATCCAGAAAAAAACGCACTCTTTAATAAGAGTGCGCTGACAAATAACATGAAGCTCTCATCTATCAGGGTTTCAACACCCACAGGAGTTAGCACAGTATCCTGATGGACCTGTTGCTGAGGTTTCGCAGGGCCAGTCCCTCCACCTCTCTGGATAAGAAATATTTTTTTATTACTCTATCAATCTGTCTGGTGATAGTCAAGGAGAAAAATGGAAAAAAGGGATGATTATTTTATAAAATAGCGGGCATGTGAAGCTTGTCTACCCCATTACCAGTCCAAACCGTTCTACACAAAGCATCGTCTCATCCAGCTCATCTTTTTCCCATAAATAGGTTCTGTAAATATCCGCAATCGCCTGATGCCGCTCACTTTCAATCCGTTCATAGGCATGAACGACCATCAGGATGTCGGTCATCCGATGGGCAATTTTTCGGGCATGGTAGGTTTGATGGTCTTCACTGAGTGTGCGAAGCCGATTCAGCATTTGTTTTAGGACGTGTACTTTTTCATTTATTTGACCTAGCGCCTGTTTGTCGCTTACGCCTGCCAGCCGTCTGGTCAAATCCTCAAAAAGCAGCTTATGGGCATCAAATTTTTTGATCAGCCTCAGCACTTCAAGCGCGAGAATATTTTCAGTCCCCTCCCAAACGGTAAGCACCTGGGCGTCACGCAGCAGGCGAGGGGCTACGAACTCTTCAATATAGCCATTGCCGCCATGAAGCTCGATCGCTTCATGAGAGAAATCAATGGCTTCCTCTGCTGTTCTGGATTTTATCAGCGCAATGTACAGGCGGTTTAAAGCGATATCTTCATATGAAACTTCCACATCCCCGCTCACAACACGGTCAAACAGTTCGATGGATTCAAATAAAGCGGACAGCTGAACCTCATACCGGGCCTGGAGGCGAACGATCGTTTCCTGTGTCATTGGAAAATCAATTAAATACTGGCCAAATGATTCACGCTGACACACGTATTCATATCCTTCTTTTAACGCGCGCTTCATAATGCCGAGGGAAGCCGTACTGTTGCATACCCTGGAAAGATTTAAGGCTTCCATCATGTAATAAAAGCCGCGCGCCGGGTCTCCTACCAAATATGCTTCCGCACCTTCGAATACAACCTCTGCAGACGGCACTGCACGAACGCCCAGCTTATCTTTTAGCCTCTTAATCGATACATGATTTAACGAGCCGTCCTCCTTGCGCCAGGGAACCATAAATAAACTTAATCCCTTTGTTCCTTCAGGGGCTCCGTCCAGCCTCGCAAGCACCGCAGCAACTCCGGCCTGTCCTGCATTGGAAGCAAAATATTTTTCTCCCGTTATCCGGTAGCTGTTACCTGTCTTTTCAGCCCGTACCTTATTTGCCCCAACATCTGAACCGCCCTGCTGCTCTGTCAGGAAGGTTGCTCCCTCAAAAAGCGTTGTTTCACCGGTTGATAGCACATGCGGCAAAAAGCGTTCTTTTACCTCCTCATCTGCATAGTGGTCCAGCAGATAGGCAGTCGCCATCGTAAGCGTAACGGGACAGTAGAACCCAGGCTCTACCTGTGACAGTAAATAACCCTGAGCGTAGCTGTACAAATAGTTCCCCTTTGCACCAAGCTCAGGAATCGGTTTATGGTTATACGCGACAATACCGGTATTATAGGCTGATTGTACTGTTTTTTTATAGCCATCATTAACCCAAACCTCAGACACATCTTTTCCGTATTTATCATAGCGGACAAGCTTTGGCTGTCCATCACGGTCCGTATAAGCCGCCCTTTCATCAAACTCCCGGTAGCACTGTTCATAAAACAGATTCAGCTCGCGTTTTGCATATTCAAATAAGGCTGGCGACAGCTTTTTTTGTAGAATGGAAAGCAGCACTTTCTCTTGCTGTTCAAATGCAGACATTGTAAGACTCCCTTTCCCATGCGATTCTTTAAGAGCTTATCTGTTATTTTCACCAATTAAGATCTGCAAAACATCCCGCCTCTCAATTGTCGGTTTTCCATCCTTTTGATCGATGCTTATGCAGGTAAATTATATAGTTCTATCTTATCATTTTGTTCGTTTAAGAGAAATATAAGTTCTAAATCGATAGCTGCATTTTAAGAACATGTTGACAAATTTTCTGACAAATGATTAAATTACGAAAACGTTTACGTTGAGGAAGGGTGCCATTGAAAAGACCAACAATTAAAGATGTGGCAAAAGAAGCAAGCGTTTCCATTGCAACCGTCTCGAGAATTCTTAATAACGGAACTGGCTATTCAGATAAGACAAGACAGCACGTTTTGAACACGATCGAAAGGCTTGGTTATTCCCCCAATGCAATTGCCAGGGGACTGATCAGCAAGCAGAGCAATACAATAGGCGTCCTTTTCCCTGATGTTTCCGGTCTGATCAGCGCAGAAATTCTGCAGGGTATTGAAGAAGCCGCCCATGCACAAGAATTTAGCGTCATCGTTTGCAAGACGGATTCAGATGGCAAAAAAACGATGGACAATCTGCGGCTGCTGCATGAAAAGCAAGTGGAAGGAATCATTTTTACCAGCCAGATGCTCACCAATGAATACGCATCATTTATTGAGAAAATGGGGGTTCCGGTTATTACAGTTTCTTCTTACTCTGAAAAAGAAGGCATTCCTGCAGTGAAGGTGGATGATGAGGCTGCGGCCTGTGATGCAGTCCGCTACTTAATCAGCCAGCAGCATACACAAATTGGCATGATCTCAGGACCTCCAACCGACCCCTTAGCAGGCACGCCAAGAATAAACGGCTACAAGCGGGCGCTTGAGGAAGCCGGCATTGAATATGATGAATCCAAGGTTGCATGGGATTCTGGGTTTTATTTTGAACATGGCGAAATCGCCTTCAGTAAACTACATGAACTCCACCCTCAGCTGACAGCTCTCTTTGCTGCAAGTGACGAGCTTGGTGTAAGCGCTATCTCCTGTGCTTATGATCTCGGTCTCCGGGTGCCGGACGATCTTTCCATCATTGGTTACGACGGCACAAGGCTCGCCAAAATGTCGAATCCCCCACTCACCACTGTGTCCCAGGGGTTTGAAGAAATGGGACGCAAATCAGCCGAGCTGCTTTTTGAATCAATTGAAACCGGCGAGCCAAGTCCCGGAGCAGCCATTCAGCATCGTATTGTTGAACGAAAGTCAGTGAAAAAAAAGTAAGCTTTATTTTTTTATTTATTTACGTAAACGTTTACTTACTGGACAATCAAAGCTTTTCATTTAGAAAGGAGCGCTCAAATGAAGCGGAAAACGTTTTTACCCATATGCACTGGAATTGCCTCTCTTATGCTCATTACAGGCTGCGGAAATGACTCAGCTGAAGATGGCGTGGTGGAATTAGAGCTTTTCTCCAACAAAACGGAAAACATCCCTACCTATCAAAAACTAATCGAACGATTTGAGGCTGAACATGAAGATATCCGAATCAAGCTCTATTCGCCTCCGGACGCAGAAACACTGCTGCGGACCAGGCTTGTCAAAGATGATATGCCGGATATGGTGGCGATTGGCGGAAGTGCATTATATGGAGAATTAACGAAAGCCGATATGCTTGTGAATTATGAAGGAAGCCCGATGCTTGAAAATATTCAGCCTGCCTACCTTGATATGCTAAATGAGCTGGAAGGCGAAGAACAGGAAGGCATTCACGGCGTCCCATTTGCTGCAAACGCCAACACTGTCATTTACAACAAGGAAAAGCTGCGTGAGCTTGGGCTGGAAGTGCCTGAGACATGGGATGAGTTTATTGAAACGCTCGAAGCTGTGAAGGAAGCCGGTGAAATCCCAATTTACTTTACGTTTCAGGATGCATGGACTGCGATGCCCGCCTGGAATTCCATTGCAGGGGTTCTGCAGCCGGATCAATTTGCTGAACGGAAAACAAACGGCGAGACTTCCTTCCAGGAATCACATACAGAAGTTGCCGATAAAATGCAAACCCTTCTCGACTATGGGCACGACCGCATGTACGGAATTGGCTACGATGATGGCAACCGGGAATTCGCACAGGGAAATGGCGTTTTTTACTTTCAGGGAAACTGGGCGGTTCCACAGATCCTGACAACCAATCCTGAACTTGATCTTGGTGTCTTTGCCCTGCCGGTAACAAATGACCCAGAAGAAAATCAGCTTGTTTCAGGAGTGGACGTCCTTCTTGCAACCATGCAGGACACTGAACACCCTGAGGAAGCGGAGGAATTTATTTCATTCATGCTTGAAGAAGAACAGTCTGAGCAATATATGTCAGAGCAGGCTGCCTTTTCAGTACTAGAGGGCGTTCTTTCCGATGATCCCTATATGGAAGGCATACGCGGGAAATTTGAAGATGGAAAGATTACAAGCTTTCCAGATCATTTTTATCCGCCTGGATTGGGTGCTGAAAACATGATTCAGGAATTTTTGTACAGCGGCGATACACAGGATTTTCTTAAGAAAATTGACCGTGAATGGGATCAAATCCAACTGCGATTTTAGAAAGGAGCAAGGTATATGCAATCGAAACAGCGTGCTTTTTTATTCATGACGATCCCGGCGGTCCTTTTGTTTTTCCTGTTCCACACTTATCCGCTGCTGCAGGGCGTTTTTTACAGCTTTACGAATTGGCGCGGGTACGGAGACTGGAATTTCGTCGGATTCTCCAACTACTTTAATGTTTTTAAGGATATGCGTGCATGGAGTGCGTACGGTTTTACGTTCCAATTTGCCATTGTCTCTACTATTCTTGTAAATATCTTTAGCCTGCTTGTGGCGCTTGGACTTAATTCAAATATTAAATTTCAAAAATCCTTGCGGGCGATTTATTTTCTTCCCAATATTTTAAGCATCTTGATTGTCGGGTTTATCTTCCAGTTTATCTTTACGCTCTTTTTGCCGCAGCTTGCTGAGCTGATCGGTGTTACTGCACTTTCAACTAATATTCTGGGAAGTCCGGATCATGCGTGGATCGGCGTTGTGATCATGGCCGTTTGGCAGGCTGTAGCCTTCAACACGATTCTTTATCTGGCTGGACTGCAGACAGTACCTGCTGATGTGTATGAAGCTGCCTCCATTGACGGCGCCAACCCTTGGAAGCGTTTCTGGAAAATCACCTTTCCGATCATTGCACCATTTTTCACCATCAATATGGTTCTTGCTTTGAAAAGCTTTTTAATGGTATTTGACCATATTATCGCCTTGACCGGCGGAGGACCGGGTTATTCAACAGAATCAATTTCAGTTCTGATCTACAGCGGGGGCTTTGAAGGCGGACAGTTTGGCTATCAGTCTGCTAACGCAGTCATTTACTTCATTGTGATTGTCGCGCTGTCTGTATTTCAGCTGCGAATCCTGCAGAAACGGGAGGTGCAGCAATAATGAAAAAGAAAAAAACCAATTGGCTTATTACATCACTGCTTTTAATCGGTACGCTGCTCATTCTTTTTCCGCTTTATTTGACGATCAATATTGCGTTAAAGACACCGCAGGAAATGGGCGAGCCGCTGCTGTCACTGCCGAATGAATGGCGTTTTCAAAACTTTCTTGATGCCATTGAACTGACCAATTTCTACAGCGCCTTTTTAAACAGCTTTATCGTGACATTTTGTGTGGTCGTGCTGACCGTTTTGACAAATTCGCTTGTGTCGTATGCCATTGCACGAAATATGCATAAAGGATTTTACAAAGCGCTGTTTTATTATTTTGTCAGCGCCATGTTTGTTCCGTTTCCGATCATTATGCTGCCGCTTGTGCGCCAGACAGCCGTATGGAATATGGACAATCTGGTCGGGCTGATTTTCCTTTATATTGTGTTTCAGCTGTCGTTTAATGTGTTTATCTATGTGGGCTATATTAAGTCGATTCCGATTGAGCTTGAAGAAGCTGCCGTGATGGACGGCGCAAGCTCATGGAAGATTTTCTGGAAGGTAATCTTTCCCCTTCTGTCACCGATGAATGCAACGGTGGCGATTTTGACAGCCCTATATGCATGGAATGATTTCCTGCTGCCGCTTGTTATCCTGACCGATCCAAGCGACGCAACTCTGCCGTTAACCCAGTACATTTTCCAATCTGAATTCTCTACGAACTATAATCTTGCCTTCGCGTCTTATCTGCTCGCGATGCTGCCGATGATTATTGTTTATATCGTGGCTCAGCGCTGGATTATTGGGAATGTGACGCGTGGGGCGGTTAAATAAATTTAAGAAAGAAACAGGTCTTATGGCTTAAACGAAGGCACTGAAGACGTTTCTGTATGGAGACCGGTTCATTTCCGCTGCAGCCGGAGGCTTTCCGCGGGGCGGACGGTGAGCCCCCTTGAGCTTTCAGCTCGGCGGTGTCTCACCTGTCACGCTTTATCCCGCTGGAGTCCCCGCCTTCCGCTCCAATGAACCTAAGTTTTTAGTAATAAAAATAACATCATGATTCTGCATAATTAGCAAAACCCTCTCCCGAACAATTTTCATGTTCAGGAGGGGGTTCTTTTAGATTTATTTGGTTCCTTCAATCAATTAAAAATGATTCCAAAAATGTATAAGGTTTTTAATTCCTTTTTTCAATCACTTGCAAGTTGGCTGTTATCATATGTCACTAAGTTATCAGTATTAATAGGTATGATTCTCTGTCGTTAAACCTTTATTTTTAAAAGTAAACACGGATAGAACGGCTAAAATTATAGTTGGGATGATTAAAAAATTTAAAGCGAGAACCGATAAATAACTTTCGCGAAGAATTAAAGCTATAACTGAAATAGTTACCATGGCTCTTGTAGTATTAGCATAATGATTTTTTTCATTAGAAGAAGATACTAGTTTGATATGAAGGATCAGCTGCACAACAACTAGCAAGAACAATACAATTAATAGGGGCACCTCAATTGTTTCAAAAAAATTATTAAGAAAAAGCAAAACAATAGATGGAATTAAATATATAAATTTATAAGTTTTATTCATTTTTACCAACAACCTCCTAAACTATGTTAAGATAAATTTTCAGTTACTCACTTTTAACTATATTCTCATATTTTGGGAGGAATTAAAATGAAGAATGGAAAGAAAATAATTTTAATTACTATTTCACTAGTTTTCTACTTTTCTTTTTTAGGACCATCGTTTTCCTATGCAGAAGAAAACAAGGATACTAGTCGAAATAACCTGGAAGGTCTAGAGTCAGTGGATGGAAATGTATTGGATCTTATTGATCAACTTCCAGATTCTGTTTCGGATAAAGGTATCGAAGCTTCTACCGAGTGGCTAAATGAAAACAAAGGTGAAGATTTATCAAATGTTGAATTTAGCTCTGATTCTGAAAACATGTATTTAACGACAACAGAAGAATCTACCCAAAATAATCTGAATATGGCAAAAGCGTCATGGTCAGAAATTGGAGCATGTGCAGTTGCATTAGGGGCTGCAGCTGTACAAGTTCTCCCTTGGGCAAAGATTTTAAAATTGAAAAAGGCTGCTAAAGTGGCGGGCGGATTAGAAAAATTATTTACAAAACTTATTAACTCTTATAAGCATCAAAGAAATTTAGGATATTCAAAAACAAACGCCTCAAAAAGAGCTGTTGACATAGTTGCCAATAATTTTCCTAAAGATTTAAAGGATGCAATGCTAGAAGTATTGGGGGTTGGGGGAGCGATAACAGCCTGTGGAGTTTTATTAAAATAGATAGAAAGAAGAAAAATGACCAATGAAAATTTTGAGTGATCTCTTATAAAGAAAATGAATTTCATAATCCTGAGCCCGTTCCTATTAGTACTTCAGCGCACAAAAAAGGAAAACCTCAACAAGGATATAATGCCATTCTTTCTATTAGATCTAGATAGAGTGGTCAATTCAAAAAATCGTGAGCCCAGGTATCACTGAATTATTGCCCGGGATTCACAGTATCAAAAAAACCTTTAAATAAAGCACTGATCTATCGAACGGACAAACATAAAAATATCATTTTCACTTCCACTAGCACTAAAATTACAGTAGCGAGAGCTAAATGACTATGAAAAAATTCAAAGGGTATGAGATGTGGGATAATTAATACGGCCTCCTTCCAATTAATTATCCGATACTAAAGTAAAAGCATGAGCTCCGGAGCAAATCCGGCTCATGCTTTTATTTTTTGGCAAATGAAAACCCCTTCATTCTAAAATGACGGATAAACGTTGCATTTATTCACTGAATTCGTGTTATACTCCTGTTATTTACTATTTGCAAAACATAAACAGCCTTTTAACAGAAGGTTTTCTACCCTACAACTTAGAACTGCAGGAGGTTACAGCAATGGAAGAAAACATCAAGAGCAATCCTTTGGCTCTAATTCCTTTTTTAGTCTTTATTTTATTGTTTATCGGCTCTGGCGTGCTGACTGGTGATTTCTATCAAATGCCGGTTCTGGTCGCGTTATTTGCAGCCATTCTTGTTGCTCTTCTTATGAACAGAAAAACGGATTTTCAGACGAAAATCGAACAGCTCACAAAAGGCGGCGGCCATCCCAATATTATATTAATGGTCATTATCTTCCTTTTGGCAGGCGCATTTGCATCTGTAGCAGAGGGTGTGGGAGCCGTTGAATCAACGGTAAATCTCGGGTTAACACTGCTTCCTGAAAATCTGCTGATCGTCGGATTGTTTTTGATTTGCTGCTTCATCTCCATTTCAATGGGTACGTCAACCGGCACGATTGTGGCACTTGCACCGATCGGTCTTGGCGTGGCAAATCAAACGGATATCAGCCTGGCACTAACGATGGGTGCCATTGTCAGCGGTGCGATGTTTGGTGATAATCTCTCTATTATTTCAGATACAACCATTGCCGCTGTTCGAACACAGGGCACGAAAATGAGAGACAAGTTTAAAGCCAATTTCTTCATTGTATTGCCTGCAGCTATTCTCACAGCCATCATTTTTGGTGTGATGACGGCAGATGCTACCACGACCATCGATGAAGATACTGCCTTTGAATTTGTAAAGGTGCTTCCATACCTTGGCGTGCTGATCTTCGCCCTTGCCGGAGTAAATGTCATCTTCGTGCTTCTTGGCGGAATCATCTTTGCAGGATTGGTCGGACTAATCCTTGGCGACATTACCATGAGCGGCTATGTTCAATTGCTTGGCGACGGCTTTGCCAATATGCAGGAGCTTGCCATGATTGCAATTCTACTTGGGGGATTGGTTGAGCTCATCCGTCAAAATGGAGGCATCGCTTACCTGCTCCAGCTGTTCAGCCGAAATATGAACAGCGCACGCGCTGGAGAAACGGGGATTGCAGGACTCGTCAGTGCTGTAAATTTGGCCACTGCCAATAATACAATTTCTATTATTACTGCAGGTCCTTTAGCGAAACAAATCGCTGAGCGGTTTAAGATTGATCCGCGCCGATCTGCCAGTCTGCTGGATATCTTTTCAAGCTCTGTACAGGGTCTCATTCCATATGGCGCACAGATGCTTGCGGTAGCGGGTGTGGCAAGTATTTCCCCTGTGGAGATCATGCCATATTGTTTCTATCCAATGCTCATCGCAGCTGCCGGCATCCTGGCGATTATTTTCAGGCTGCCTCGATTTACAACGCGCGGCGCGAAGTCATAATACACTAAAGCCGGCTTGACCCGAAAATGGGCAAGCCGGCTTTTATAATGTGATTTTGTTAACCGGGGCTGTTGATTTCCGCTGGAGGCGCTCGCTTTCCGCGAGGCGGGGGTCAGCCATCTTCACAGCAAAGCTGTTCAGAGGTCTCACCTCTCCCGCTACATCCCGCAGGAGTCTCGCACCTCCAGCTCCAATCAACAGTGTGCAAAATATCAATCGTTACTTTTATCTGAGCTGGGCTTGTTCTCACCACTAAATTTAGAAGAACCCATCCATTATCTACCACATAACGTAACAATAGGCTAAAGATGGAATGAGGAGATAAACATGATCAATTTTGGCTTTTTTCAGGGAACCGTTACCATGATCAGTGACTTTATTATCAGTCAAAATGGTGAAGGAGAAGGCTGCTATACGCTGCTCACAGTAGAGGATGGAACTGGCGGGACAGTAAATGCCGTGATATCCCCCGCTACGTACTTTGTGGATCAGGCGATGGTTTCAGTTGGTGATAGGATTACCGGCTACTATGATCAAAATGCGCCTGTACCATTAATTTACCCGCCCCAATACCGTGCACTGATTATCGTAAAAGAACAGCCTTATCAGAATGTAAAAGTGGACTTCTTTAATGCTCAATTAGAAAGCAGCGATAACCGCTTAAAAGTAAACCTGTCGCCCTACACTCAAATACGGCTCACAAATGGCCAGGCATTCACCAAATATCCAGGAAACCGTAATCTCATTGTGGTGTATGGCGCATCAACAAAGAGCATTCCCGCCCAGACGGTGCCTTACCGGATCATTGTCTGGTGCTGACAAGACAAAAGGAGAAATACGTGGTCTAAACCAGCGTATCCCTCCTTTTCTTTTACTTGCGATATGAATTCTTTTTCGTACTTTACAGACCATCTATACTGAAGGTACACTCTCTTCTTTATCCCGCTCCGTCTTATCAATAATCGCAGTACCAACAAGGTCTCCTGTCACATTCAATGCGGTTGCACCCATGCCGACCAATGCATCGATGGCTGTTAAAAGAGCCACCGCTTCCATTGGCAGACCAAGCTGAGCAAATACCGTTGCAATCATCACAAGTCCGGCACCCGGTACACCCGCTGTCCCAATGGAGGCAAGCGTTCCGACCAGAACCACTGTCAGCATTTCAGCAATCGTCAATGGCTGGCCAATCACATTCGCTGCAAACACGGCAGAAACAGCAATCCGAATCGCTGCCCCGTCCATATTAATCGTCGATCCAAGCGGCAGACTGAAGCCGTACAGACTTTTTGAGACTCCCAGATTCTTTGCAGCATTAAGTGTCAGCGGGAGTGTCCCTGAACTGCTTTGAGTAACAAAGGCCGTAATCATTGGCGTGCGGGCCTGGGCAAAAAATTTCTTTGGACTGATTTTAAAAGCCAGCATGATCAAAACATATAATGCAATCTGCACCGCAATCCCCACATACAGCACAAGCACAACACTTCCAAGCGACAGCAGGGTCTCCATCCCCTGGCTTCCGACTGTATTAGCCACGATCGCAAAGATTCCGACCGGCAAATATTGAAGTATTGCTTTCATAATAACAAGCGTTGCTTCACTCATGCCGCTGATCACTTTGTATAAAAGCTCCCCCGTCTCATGAAATTCTTCAGTTGAACGAAGGTAAGAAATCGCAATGCCAAAAACAAGAGCAGTAAAAATGATGCCAAGTAAATTAAATTCAGAAAAAGCCGTAACAATATTATCAGGAACAATGCTTAATAAAACACTCACCACTCCGGGGTTTTCGGGCGCATCAAAGGTTTCTTCTGTATTCAACGACATGCCCGTTCCCGGATCAAAAATGGACGCAACGAATATACCGACAGTAATCGCAATCGCCGAGGTCGCAATATAATAAATAAACGTCTTGCCGCCCATTCTTCCTAGCTGGCTCAGCTTCGTCTGATTCACCCCGGCCATCAGCGTAAATAAAATCAGCGGCAGAATAAGAAATGTAAGAAGATTCATCAACAGATCGCCAAGCGGAGTTAAAACCGACATGTCCTCGCCGAAGATCAATCCGGCAGTGACACCCAGAACAAGTGCAATAGTAATTTTTAAAATAAGGGATGCGCTGACATACCCTTTCCAAGCCTTCTTCATAAAAATCCTCCTTGCTATCTTTTCAGCCATCAAAACACATCTTTTTAGTCGGAATTAAATGTATATCAGTTCACGTAAAGAGTCAAAATAATTGCTTATTGACAACAGATTCTTCGAATTTCTGAGATTTACGTAAACCCTGCTGGTATGATTGGAATACATATAAGGAAGAAAGAGGTGCAGGAATGGTCCAGTTCAAATCGTTTCATGGAATTGTCACGAGCCTTGGTGATAAAGAGGGCGACACCTGCAATCAGTTTATCACTGTTGTAAACGAATCAGGTGCACAGGTTAATTTCGTTACATCCCCTTCCACTTACTTTGTCGATCACGAATTGGTCTCAGTCGGGGACAGTGTAACCGGATACTACGATGCCAGCCTGTTTGTCATCATGATTTATCCACAGCAATATGGCGCGCTTGTGATGGTCAAAAACAGCCCCTACCAAAATGTGAAGGTAGATTATTTTGACGAGCAGCTTCTAAGCAGTGACGGACTTTTGCAATTGAACCCTTCTCCTGACACACAGATGCTTTTGCCTAACGGGCAAGTATTTACTAAAAGCCCTGTAAACCGATATCTAATCGTGCTATACAGTCGCGCTACCACCAGCATCCCCGCTCAGGCTATGCCGTATAAAATTATTGTCTGGTGCGGGTAATGGTTTCAACTGTAAAAGCCACTGAGCTAAATAGCAGCCAGTGGCTTTTGCGATAATTGTGAAGTAGCATTACATCTTTAAATATCGGCAAATTAGAAAATTCATTCGACTAGATCAATTATAGATTAAATAAATGACACACTATTTTGTGGTTCCTTTTTTCAAACTTGGTAAAAGATTTACTTAATCATTGGAGGGTCTGTTAAAAAACAGCCTTAGTACACCATAGAGAAACACGATCCACCAAATAAGGATAAATGTATAACCTAAGAATGAATATACGGACCATAATTCCCCTTGTTGTAACTGAATAATAAAAAACTCATACTCATTCAATTTGATTTCTCTATCTGAACTGGAACTTTGAATAAAACTAATTATGGGAACAGTTACTATAAATAGCATTGCTATAAATGATATTATAATCTTCTTATTCTTATAAATACTAATTACTGTAAACACAAAAGTTATTAGTAAAATTAAATAATAGAGCACCCAAAACCATTGAGGTAGAGTTTCCCAATACATTCGCATACCTCCAAATTTGTATACCATCTGCTATTTAAATCTACTTATTGAAGTAAGACAAGCATTTTAAAAGAATCTAAGTGTTATATAATTTCTTGGTCAGATAGCCATTGTTTATATCTTACTTCTCCGTAATCAACATCAAGTTCCTGTATTTCGATTGAAAATATTTTTATACCAAACTCATTCAATTCATTTTTTTCATTTGGATTCTCCAATCCATATCGCTCGAAATCAAAAAATATGTCCCAAACTCCTTGTGATTTTCTTTTAAAAGCAATAGCCTCTAAATCATAACCATTCTCGTAATAACCTAAATGCAAATAATATCTATCGTCATATAACATGTTCAAAAAACCCACCTTTTTCAATAACTTGCTTAATGTATACGAGGCATTCTTAAAACCTCCAAATCAACATAAAAATTAGAAATAACTAGAATAGAATGGAAATGCTTGTCGAAAGAAGGAGCATCCTGTTAAACTAGGTTGAACGTTTTAGGAAGAAGGTGAGGAAATGCTTAACGCACTCATCATTTTCGTGGCCCAGTTAATATTTGTTCCTGTTTTAACACTGCGTACAATTATGATGGTCAAGGGAATGAAAGAAAAAGCCGCAGCTCTGGGAATACTGGAAGGGTTTATCTACGTTGTCGCACTGGGAATTGTTTTTAGTGATTTGTCCAATTACCTGAATATGGTTGCCTACGCGTTAGGCTTTGGGATCGGTCTTTATTTAGGTCAGATCATCGAACAGAAGCTTGCGATCGGGTTTGTCTCCATTGAAGTAAATATAACGAGCAAAAACGAAGAATTAATACAGAACCTTCGTAATGAAGGCTTTAGTGTCTCCACCTCCGAAGTGGAAGGCATGAACCAGGCACGCCGTTTCCGCCTTGACTGTACAGCCCGGCGTGATCGTGAACAGGAGTTCATTAAGATCGTCAGTGTCTTTGAGCCAAGTGCCTTTATCGTGTCGTATGAGCCCCGTAATTTTAAAGGCGGCTACATTACAAAAGCGATGC
This sequence comes from Jeotgalibacillus sp. S-D1, assembly GCF_004358665.1. GTDB lineage: Bacteria > Bacillota > Bacilli > Bacillales > Jeotgalibacillaceae > Jeotgalibacillus. Next base: position 260,478 of record NZ_SMZR01000003.1, read on the forward strand.
GGAAAAACAGAAAAAATAAAGAAGCAGCAAAATAGAGTGATGGTGTCTGATTCCTGTGTTTAAATTGCAGGGATCAGGCATTTTCTTTTTTCTAATGACCCGGATAATGAAATAAATAGAAATTATTGATTTCTAAAATCGAATTTATCGCTTGGTACATCTAATACATGGCCGTTAATGACCTCGGTGTTATCATCTGTCCACGAGATATTTGCAGTCTCTTCCCGGTAGTTCCAATAGATATTTTTGGTTTTATTATCTTTTTCATTAAATACTAACTCACCACGAACGGCATATGAGGTTGTTACTCCCCCATTTGTGACATATGCTTTTAAGGTGTATTTTCCATCAGGAGAGATTTCTTCTGTAAGATATTCGACTAGAGGTAATCTGTTCATAATAAAAATACCCCGAAATTTAAATTGCAGTTCGTTAAGGAGTGTTCCAAAAGAAAGTAGTGACTATAAAAGGAATAACAATAGTAATAAATAATAAAATGCCATTACCAATTAAGCCCAGTATTCTATACATATCCTTTTTAGCGAATAAAGCCAATATAAACCCCAATGCAGATAAAATCACTCCAACTAATAGAAGATAATCATTACCGAATAAAACAATAATATAAGAAACTAACCCCATTAAAAATAATATAGCTGAAAATATCCCTAATTTACTTTTAATAATGATCCCCCCTCCAGTCAATTACTTTTCAAACATCTTTACTTCTTGGACAGTTGCACCCTGTCAGTTGAAGTGTTTTTCCAGAGTGCTTGTGTTACGAATAACCTTAATCTTGTCCTTATGTACAGAATAGTTGTTGAAGAAATTCACTTTCCCCACTTCTTCAAAATACCGGTTCCATTTAAACATGTTAAAAAATATTTTTACTGTCGGTTTGTAATTTGACTTCTCTAAATGAAGTTTTTGCTTTAAAAACCTTTTTATAATTCGATAGGTTCTTATGGAATAGTTTGTATCTAAAAAGATAATTAAATCCGCTTGATGAAAACTGCTGCTTACCCAATTTTCATTGTGTATCCCTTCAATGATCCAGCTTTCAGATTGGATGATACTAGTCAAATACTCTTCTCTTTCCTCTTCAGTTCTTCTGATATCCCCTGTCTTCTTCCTTATCCAAACTACATTGTCTAATTCATAATATGGGATAGACAGCTGTGCAGAAAGGTCTCTGGCTAAAGTCGTTTTACCGCTTCCAACAGAGCCAATAATATGTATCTTTTTGGGATTGTCTTTTTCAAGTGATCACCATCCATGCTAAGCAGATAAGTAAATTCATCTAATCATTTACAGCCTGGGTGAGTCCTGGTTCTTACCATTTTGGTCATATATGTTTCGATTCTTCCTTCCTTTTACAGCTTTAATGTTTAAAATGAAAGACCAGGCGAATGCAGATAACAACCCAGTCCAGAAGATACCACAAGTAACTAGTAAAAATATAGTAATATGTTTGGTTTACAAACAACGTTATTAAAAAGACGTAAAAGCCAAAATAACACCCTTTTTTCCAATTTTCAGTTTCATTTTGAGACATGTCTTTAAAAAATATCCCCATTCAATATCCTCATTTCTGCGAGTACCCCTGCTAATCTCTACTGCTAGGTTAACTAGAACCCGGGAAGCGTTTATTGAATAATCGCTCACCGTGGTCAAAATTATTTCTTTGCCCATAAATTTAAATATAAGTTTGTAACTGCTACAACAACCATTCCTTCATCATCAAGAACTATATCGTTTGGTAAATCCAAATAGAATCCAAACTCATCAGCATTATTGTAGTTTATGCCTGAGTATTCAGAAGGACTTAATTTAAACGTATCATCTCTATATGTCGCTTCTGCTTTCGCCTTAAACTCACTTGTTAAACCATCAATATTATGTATATATTCTACGCCCGATACGATTGACGCACCACCTAAACTGGCGTTTCCATTTGACCTGAAGAAAAGTTCGAATTCCTTTGGATGATGAGCGATTACTTTCGAGACATATATTTGGTTTTCTCCATCATCAAAAAGCACTTTCCCCTCGTTATTCTCCAAATGATTCAAATCAATCTCGATTGTATATTCTCCATCAAGGGGGTGTGCAATATTGTGATAACTTTCAATGTCGTTCGTAAAAGAATGTATTCCCAGGGTCTGAAATTTGTATAGTGTCACTGCCCAGGGAATGAAGAATGCACCAAGTGCAATTATGAATGCCACAATATATAAGGTATTTAGATTTAAGAACTTTTTCACTAAACTCCTCCCCATACAAATTATTTAGCCTTAAGACAGATTTCTGCTTTTACTAAACTCGCTCCGTTCGTAGAATAAATATTTCTACTGTAAATATATCATATGTTTCCTCATATGGTATTTAATACCCTATTTATCAAACCATTATCATAAGGTAGTTTTTCTAGTGTTTTATTTAATTGTTCATTCTGATTGCCTTTTTAGCCGGAGGGATCGTGCTGAATGTATTGAAGGAGGAATTGCAGGAGGAATTGCAGGAGGAATTGCAGGAGGAAAAAGAGAGCAGTTTTGCCGCTTTCAGCTGGGGAGAATTCGATTGCCTACCGCGAAAAGCACAAGCAAAGCTGGCATTCGAAAAATAGAGTGAGATCCCTTCGGATCAGGCATTTTTTAAACCAGAAAAAATAAAACTTCCTACTATTGCGGAAGTTTTATTTGTTGATGTTGGCTTTATTCAAAAGTTTTATTTATTTCTAAAATCGAGTTTATCTCTTGGGGGTATATTTATATTTTACTCTTCCGTATGAGTAATTGACTGTAAATAAAACAGTTCTCCTCTTACACCTTCTGAATAAACAGTTGAAATGTTATCAATAAACATACGGCTTGTGAAAATTGTTTGACCTTCATCACAAAAGATCTCAATACTTGAAGAATCTACGAATATACGAATGATATGTTTCTCTTTTTTCAGCCTTATCGCATACCTTTCGGTTCCAAAACGGTCTGCATAAAGATGAGTCATGTTTGAACGGTCCAAACAATATTCCTCTCCATTAGATGAGAAGGTGACAGAATCTTCATTATCATTTTCAAATGATATCTTAAACGATTCCTCAACCATCACTTCAATTTCAAATGCACGTGAAAACAAGGTATGCTCTTGACTCAATTTTTCATTTCTAATCCTTAAGTTTTCAAGCTCTTTAATCGGATTTTGAATGAGACGTTTTCCGCTGATTGTAATTTCCCGTGGGATGGTTAGCATGTGTGCCCACATATTTGAATCTGTTGGGTAATTACTTTTGGAATTTCCTAACCAGCCGATCAATATCCTTCTACCTTGAACGTCTTCATAAGTTTGAGGAGCATAGAAGTCAAATCCCTTATCAAGCTCTATGAATTCCCTCCCATCGTATCTCAATTGCTCTGTGTCGAGAATAGCACTGACAGCGTAAACGACAGAAAATACATTATTAAAGTTGTATTTATCTTTATTCAAATCTCCTTGAGGAGAAAAAATCAGGACACCTTCCCCGTCCTTCTCATAATAATTGGGGCACTCCCACATATAACCTGGATTTTCAATTTCAGTTTTTATAATCCCCTTATAATTCAATTCTTTTATAGATGACCCACTATATAGAGCTAATGCACCTTGTTGATTAATTGTTTCTCCCCCAACTAACATGTGATAGATTTTTCCCCTTTTGAAAACGACTGGGTCTCTAAAATTATGTGTAAATTCCGGAGCAGGATCATTAATAATAGGAGCATGCTTCGTTATGTTTAAATTCTCGTCCATCGAGGCATATACTTGGCTCTGAATGATCTGACCATCTTCCCCAATTTTATTTCCAGTATAAAAAAGTTGCAGATCTTTTCCTTCAAGAAAGCCTGAACCAGAAAAGCATCCATGCGAATCATAGTCCCTGTCAGGATAAAGTGCGACTCCGTGATCTTCGAAATGAACAAAATCTTTTGTCGACAGATGGTACCAATGCTTTAGTCCATGAACCGGCCCAAGTGGAAACCACTGATAGAAAATATGATGACTCATTTTATAGTAAGAGAGACCATTCGGATCATTTAAAAGTCCATGATGCGGCGCTATGTGATAGGTCGGATAAAAAGGATCCTGTTTCGTTTTTTGCTCAATCATCTCTAAATATTGATCAGATACATCCTCCATCGATAAAAATCGATTCTGGTGATTTGAAAAGTCAATACTTTGTAACATTAAAGGCTTCCTTTCTTTTATTGACTTTAGTCGACTTTTTGTTTTAAGGCTGGTTGTTCAACTTCTTGTTTTTCACGATAAGCAAAGAGTGTGATTAAAAACGATGTGGCAAGAGCAACAAGAATGACGAGGATGTATTGGAAAAAACCATCTCCAATATAAAGCAGCAATCCTGGTAACATTGTAGATCCTGTTCCAGCTGCAGCAATCCCCAGGATGGAAGCAAGACCGCCTCCCACTGCTCCACCTAAACAACCATAGAAAAAAGGTTTCACTTTGGGAAGATTAATCGCAAACATAACAGGCTCAGTGATTCCAAAAAAAGCAGGAACAACAGAGCCAAACATATTAGAGCGTTTAATCTTATCTTTCTGTTGAAGAATTACGGCAATCGCAGCTCCTGCCTGACCTGCAATGGCAGCTGTACCAATTGGGTTTATCAGATCATATCCAGTTTCAGCTACCATTTTAACCGTAATCGGTACAATTGTATGATGCATACCAGTAATGGCTAACAACTGAATAGCTCCACCGTAGATAAATCCACCGACCCCGAATGGCAACTCAAAAAAGTACATAATGCCAGAAGTAATCAAATTTTCAATTCCTAAAATTAATGGGCCGATCATGACTAATCCTAAAACCAATGAAATCAATAAGGTGATGAATGGAGTCAAAATTAAATCTAATACATCCGGAACAATTTTACGTGAGCTTTTTTCAATACGCGCTGCAAGCCATCCCATAAAAACTGCGGGTAAAATAGAACTTTGCATGCCAGTGATTGGTATATCTAACCCCAAAACTGTAAGTAACAATGGATCAATTTCACCAAAAGATACTGCCCATTTGTCCGGCAGCTGCGGAGCAACCAGCATCAGCCCGAGCGTGACACCAATAACAGGAGATCCACCGAAATTCTTCATTGCTGACCAGGTTACAAGAACAGGTATGAATGTAAAAGCGGTATCTGTCAGCACTTGAGAGAGAATTATTATAGTATCTGATAATTCCATGCCGAATCCATTTACTAGCAGGCCACGAAGTCCCATCAGGAGACCAGTTGCAATTAAAACAGGAATGATCGGAATAAAAATGTCAGCAAATGTCTTAGTCAGTAGCTGTATCTTCGTTTTGTTGGAATTCACTTTCGGTTCTTTTTCGTTACTTAATTCTTCAGCCGCCCCTTCTTTTACTAATTCTGCAAATACCTTGTTTACGAAACCAGTACCTAAAATGATTTGATGCTGACCACTTTGAAAGAAATAACCGCTAACCCCTTCAATTAAATCCAATGCTTGCTTGTCAAGTTTTTGATCATCATGCAACTCAACTCTCAGTCTTGTGGCGCAATGTGACATCCGATAAATATTCTCTTTACCGCCGAGGGCTTCTAAAACTCTACTGGCAACTACTTTGGGGTTCTTCGCCATAACTTTTCCTCCTAAACTTAATAATTTAAGTGGAAACGTTTCCACTACAGAGTCTAAAATAAAAGCTAAGTGGAAACGTTTCCATTTCAGCTTTTTAAAAAAGCGACTTCATAAATCGCTTAAGTTGCTATTTATAATATCTTCTTATAAAAATAATGTCAAGACTTAATTATTTTGTTGATGTACCTTCATAAAATTCAACCGGCAAGACCAACTTGTCCTCAGTAGGTTGCTCATTAATAATGTTAATAAGCGCTTCAGTCGCTTTTTTAGCCATCATTTGGACAGGTTGCTTAATAGTCGAAAACGTTAACTCTTCTTCCTTGCTTGCTGTGATCCCATCGTAGCCGATTACCTGAACATCATCAGGAATCAATAGCTTTTTTTCCTGTAAAGTTTTCATAACAATTTTGGCCCATTTATCATTCATAGCAAAGATACCATCCACGTCTGCATGCTCATCTAAGAATTGAATGACATTTTTACGAATATCATCAACGGGTTCGTTCAGTTCGAGAACATGGTAAGAAATTTTTTGTCTTTTTGCTTCATCTTCAAATCCTTGACGGCGTTTCATCGATTCATTCTTAATATCCGATACGCTTCCTAGATAGGCGATTTTCTTACAATTCCTCTTTATTAACTCCGATGCTGCAATCCTACCTCCTTTTTCATTGTCACTTGTGACATAAACAACATTTTCTGTAAAATGTCGATCAATGCTTACAATCGGCAAATTGCTGGTAATATATTGATCAAGGTCTCGACTGTACGTAATCACAATTAGTCCATCGATCTTATTTTTTTCCAGCATCTCTATATAATTAATTTCATTCGTTACATCACTCTGGGAATTACATAAAATCATCTTATAGCCATTTTCAGAAAGTGTTGTCTCTACGTGATAGGCAAATTTCGAGAAAAAAGGGTGCCATATAGTTGGCACAATTAAAGCAACTGAACACGTCTGCTGCATCTTGAAATTTCTGGCCACTTCGTTCGTTTTATAATTCAATGTTTCAATCGCTTTTTCTACCTTCAGACGAGTAGATGGTTTTACAGGACCATTTTTATTAATAACTCTAGACACAGTCCCAAGGCCAACCCCAGCTTCTTTAGCTACGTCCTTCATATTAACCAATGTTTCACCTTCTCTAATCATTTTTATTGATAATAGTTTATCACAGATCGTGTAAACTTGAAGATGATCATTATTTAAAACCTGATTCTATTTCTACACGATCTAACCAATCAATGATTTGCGAAGAAATCTCGTGGTTGTTCTTATCGACCATCAATAAGTGGGAGTTTCCGTTAATCCCTTCTTCTGTTAGTTCCAACACTTCACCTGTACCGCCATTTTCATTAATCATGTCAACGGTCGTTTGGACCGCTTCCAGACGACTTACCTGATTACGTGATTCAAGGTAATCTCCGTAGACGGCAAGGTATGGGATTTCTGCGAATGTGTCCTCTACTTCCTCTTCGTCTGTTGGGGAACCCACTGGTTCAATCGCAATAAGCCCCTTAACCAAATCGGGACGTTGACGCGCTACTTCATAACCAATTTCGCCTCCCATCGAATGAACCATTAATAAAGCAGGTCCTTTGTCTTCTAGTAAAGAAATCATATTATCTACTTCTTGTGGATTAACCCGGGAAGTTCCTCCTCCACCAGCATCTTGTCCCTTTCCACCACGGACGTTTTCACTGTTGCCGGTAGAATCTGAGCCGCCTCCAGTGCTTATTTGCATGGGAATGCTCGCGTAGAATTGCTCAAAAGAGTCTGCGGGAAATTGTCCGTCTGGATAAGGTTCATCCGAAGCGGAACCTAATCCCCAGCGCTGCCAGATCGACTGAGAATCCCATTTAGACATAGAGGTGCTTGACTCTGATTCTGAAAGACCGGCACTAGCAAGATCTGAGGTATCTACGGTATAAACAGGATAGCCAGCTTGCGCAAAATAATAGGCCCAGCCATTACGATGATCTGGAGTACTCTCGTAAATGTTTGCCCCGAGCCCCAAGCCGGGAACCATGACCACAGGCGTATTGGCCGATTCATGAGGAATAAACGAATGGATCAGAGACTGAGTATCCTGGGAATCTCCTACGTAGAAATTATCCATCTCTTTGAGCGTGACGCTATCTTCACCCCCTGCGCCAGCATCAGATGAACCACTCGTATTAGTGGGACTTATTTTCTCTATAGTTTGGTTATCTTCTGTCTCCTCTTCTTCAGCGCTTGTATTGGTACAAGCACCTAGTACGATAAGGGCGGTCATAAATGTTGTGAATGTGAGTGATATTTTCTTCATAAAGATCGTAAAACTCCTTTTCTGTTTAGTGTTTATTGGAACTGTTCCAATTTAGGGGTCAGTTCAGCCCTCTTTATCCTTATCCATCATTCGGGGTAGTCACTTCACTTAACTATCACTTCTTTAAGTCTTTCCTTTACCATTTTCTCTTTGGTAAGGGTAATCTTCACATCGGAATTACTTGCGATGCTTTGGTCATGCGTGACTACAATGACGCATTTTCCTTCCTCATGGGCAAGCTTTTGAAGTAAGGTGATGATACTTTTGGCTGTTTCTTCATCCAAGTTCCCTGTTGGCTCATCTGCAACTATCAGGTTTGCAGGCGTAGAAATAGCACGTGCAATGGATACTCTTTGCTGTTGCCCTCCACTAAGCGTTAGAACTTTTTGATGAGCCTGTTCTTTTGTGATGCCTACTCTCTTCAGTAAATCAAAAGCGTATTGCTTTTTATTTTGATGCTTCACTCCTGTTATTTCCATTCCAGTTATTACGTTTTGAATAGCCGTCATGTAAGGAAGAAGATTATAGGACTGAAACACAATGGAAACATATTGGTTCCGAAATCTGGTTAAGCCAATTTTACTCAAATCAGTTCCTTCATATAGAATCTTCCCAGAACCAGGTATATCGAGCGCAGAAATCAAGGCTAGAAATGTGGTTTTCCCAGATCCTGATGGTCCCACAATGGTATAAAACGTACTCCTTTCAAATGTAATGTCCACATTTTTTAGAATAAACTGTTGCTTGGAGCCTTGTTTGTACCAATAACTTACTTGTTGTAAGGATAATAACTCACTCATAATGGACCTCCTAGTCTTGATTAGTTAAAATTGTTTTGGGATTCATCCGGAGAATACTTAAGACAGGTACAAGTGTTGAAACTATAATACAAAGCAATCCTATCCCAACCATCAATATGATATTTGCAGCGGTAACACCAATGGAAATTTCTTCTATGGTTTGGACGTCCTGGTTCTGGATATTGCCTCCTGCTTCCATTCCCCCCATCATTCCTCGCCTTTTAGCAAATGATTGTGGTTCGTCACTTTCTTCCGTAGCAGTAAGCTCTTGCTCTAGTAATTGGTTCCCCACTGCGTCTGCCACATAGTTGCCTGTAATAAGGGATAGACCCATAGCCAATACCGCTACAATCAATATTTCTACAATGAATTGTCCAACTAATTTTATTCGTTTCTCTCCAATGGCCAATAAAACGCCCATCTCATACTTTCTTTCTCGAATTGTCATCATGACAATCAAGCCTAAAATAATTGATCCGGCTATGGTAACAAGTAATACTATCTTGTTAGAGAAAGAAGATACATTTTCGATTGGTCCCATCATTTGTTGATAGAGCTGATCATTCGCATTTAAAATAAACGTATCAAAATCAATGGTGCTTTCACTTTTTGCTTCCTCAATGAACGCATCAATGTTTAAGGGATCATTTATATAATAGATTGCCTGATCAATGATACCTTCTTCTCCCTTGAGTTGATTTGCTACCTCTATCGGTACATAAATTGAGTTATATGGGTTCATCGATAAGATTCTTTCTGCTTGTGGAGGTACTTCTTCACTAGTAGAATAAATACCTTTGATTTCAAGCGTTACCGATTCTTCAGTTTCCTCTGATGTAACGGAAATTTCATCGCCTATGGACCAACCATTTTCAGATGCCAGATTTCCCTCCACCATGGTGACCTTTTTTCCTGCATCATCTGCTGTAAGGTGTTCTCCTTCTACAATTTCAGATTGGCCATTTATAAAAGAAGTAGCCGCATCACTATATAAGACTCCTTGGACATCCAAATCAGCATTACTGCCGTTCCCCATTCTGCCAGGCATTATGCTTCCTTGGTCTTGACCATCTTCTATTGTACTTTCTTCTCTCTCTTCTGCTCCGATCGCCGTGAAATCATTTGTCATGGCACTAGTCGCAGAATAAAAGTTAAATCCTTCCACATGCTCAGAATCAATAAGTGATTCTGCATCCTCTATATCTATGGGAATGGTTTGGAACATGGCTTGTTTTCTTCTCTCAGTCACTCCATTTTCCACCAGGCTTTGTCGATCGACCGTTAACGTGACATCTCCACCCAGTTCTTGTCTTGCCAAAATACTAGACTCCTCCGCAGCTGTCTGAATCGTTAATCCTGTTAATACAAATACTGATATAACAGCAAGTACTACGAGAAGGATAATGCTTTTTCCCTTTCTGACAGTTACACTCCAATACGCCCTTTTGATAAAATTCAATCTCCCACTCCTCCCATTTTTCACTTGAATAATTGGTTAAACCGTCATCCAATTTGATTAATCATTGACTCCTCTTTTTTAAAACAAGCTATAGTAAGTATTATGCGAAACAAAACTGATATGGTACTTAAAAGAAACTGAAAGTTAGCTGAAAATATATTACTATATGCCTTTTCCCCTCTATAAAGAGGTTACAATAACGATGAAAAGGTAAATTGAGAGAGGGACATTGGGATATGAATAACCAAAATATTAAAATACTGCTCGTAGATGATGAAAAAAATATTTTGCAATTTCTTGAGCTTGGTTTATCAAATGAGGGATATAAGGTAAAGACAGCTGCAGATGGAATTATTGCCATAAACCTTATACCAGACTTCCAGCCGCAAGTCGTCATATTAGATGTGATGATGCCTGGGGTAGATGGTTTTGAGGTGTGTAATATGATAAGAAAGAGCGGTGTCCAAACCTCCATCATAATGCTGACGGCAAGAGATGAGGTCGCCAATCGAGTAAAAGGCTTAAAAATTGGAGCAGATGATTACATCGTAAAGCCCTTTAGCTTTGAAGAATTATTAGCCCGTATTCAAGCCCGGGTCCGAAACCAATTTCCAAACCATTTCGGTGAAGTCATTTATGGTCCCTTTCGAATCGATGATAGAAGGCGAGAAATTGAGTACAGGGGCAATGTACTCTCCCTCTCTCCAACAGAATATGAATTATTGAAGTATCTCGTATTAAATCACGGGATGGTCGTGAGTAAGCTATTGATTTTAGATAAGGTATGGGGGTATACCTTTCAGGGAGAAGATAACATAGTAGAAGTCTACATCCGTTCCTTAAGGGAAAAGCTCGGTGATAAAAAGCATCAACTCATTCGGACGATTAGAGGGTCTGGATATAGGTTGGATTTATCATGATCCGTTTTAGGGAAATCCTACAAACACTTTCCCCTCCCTCACTTCGGTATCAGCTTCTTTCTAAAATGCTTATCATTCTCTCTCTAATTTTAGTAATGATCGGATTTTCCCAATATATAGTATTAAAAGACTTTTTATATAAAAATGAAGCTGAACAACTACGCGGGAAAATCTCGTCCGTTCCTATAGGAGCGTTAGGGGAATTTTCAGATCTTCCCGGCGGCAGAGAGCGCGGACATTTTTTCTTAGTTGAGAATTTGTCTCTCTCTCTTATACAAGAAGATGGAACGTACATCGACTTATTAGAGAACAATGGATTGGTATCTCCACAGCTTTCTGAAGCCAAGATTGATACAATAAAACAAAATTTAGTAAGTAGAAATAGGGAAGAGTATCACTTGTTTAAGGATGAAACCGGCACTGAACAGCTCGTCCTATTCCGACCGGCCTTGCGCAAACCAAATAGATTACAGAATGGAGAAGACGCAATATTACAAATGGGGGTCAGCACCGCTCCCTTGCAGCAACTATTATGGAAACATTGGCTAACCTTTATGATGCTGTCCATTTTTGCGATAGCAGCAGGGATCTGGATCTACTTCACTGTTATTAAAAAGACATTAGGACCTTTATCCAACATCGTATCATCTGTTCAGACTATTAATGCTTCCAACATGGCGTACCGAATCCCACAGAAGCAAGGACAAGAAGAAATAGATCTTTTATCTGAATCCTTTAATGATATGCTACAACGTCTTGAGGTTTCTTTTGGACAAGAAAGGGAAGCAAAGGAAAAAATGAGACGTTTCATTGCTGATGCTTCCCACGAATTACGAACCCCTCTTACATCTGTATATGGATATCTTGAGGTATTGTTAAGAGGCGCTGCACAAAATCCGAATCAATTGTCGATGGCACTTGATAATATGTACGGCGAAACGAAGCGCGTTATCAAGTTGGTAGAGGAATTGTTATTGTTAGCGAAATTGGATCAGACACCAGAATTAGAGCTTCAGTCAACTAATCTAACCGAACTCATCCAAGACATGAGTCCGCACTTAAGCATCTTAGCGGGAAAAAGAGTTGTGACGTTTCATTTGAATAATAATGTGTACGCAAAAGTGAACCCTGACAAAATGAAGCAAGTGATCTTAAACCTCGTTCAAAACGCGATTCAACATACAGATGCTATGCAAGGTAGAATTAATATTCGATTAGAAGTAAAGGAGAAAACCATTCATTTAAATGTGGAGGATAATGGATCCGGGATTGAAAAGGAAAAGCAACCTAATGTATTTGACCGGTTTTATCGAATTGATTATTCCAGAAATCGTGAATATGGAGGAACTGGGCTTGGGCTCTCTATTACAAAAGCAATTGTAGAGGCACACCAGGGGAAAGTTGATGTGGTCAGTGCTCTTGGTGAAGGGGCTAGTTTTGGTGTTTATTTGCCGTTAGAATGAGTCGTAAGATAAGGTTTTCCCACTATAACAATTTTTCGTAATACGGGCCAGAAAAATTTGCAGATAGTTCATTCGATAAGGTATTTTTCCCGCTTCCAGAGCCAATAATGGGAACTTTTTTGAAATTATCTTTTTCAAGTACTCCCTATCTTATTTGATTCTAAACTTATTCTCTAAATGCTTATCTCTTCCAACACTATAGGCGTTTACATTTCATCTTGAGAGGGTTTTTAGTTAATAGATCGTAATTTCTATTAACATTACTTGGAAAGGGTGAAATAGATGTTTTTCTGGCTCAGTTTTGTGTTTGCTATTGGGTTTTCTCTCATTCACTATAGCTCTAAGTATTTGGGGTTTATTAAAGAAAGGCCGCAAAGCAGAGTGTTATCGTTCGCAGGCGGAATTGCTGTGTCCTATGTTTTTATTCATTTGCTGCCTGAACTTAATCACTATCAGCAGGCCCTGGAGGAAAACCTTGGTGAGGGGGCATGGAGGTATGTCGAAAACCACATCTATATCATCGCGATGATTGGGCTTGCTGTTTTCTACGGCCTTGAACGGCTGGTGAAAACTTCAAAAAAGGAACAATCTGATCTGTCACCAGCTGGCGTATTCTGGATTCATATTTCTTCTTTCTTTGTCTACAATGCTGTCATTGGCTATCTCCTGATTCGGGAGGAATATGAAAGTCCATGGGGACTGTTTTTCTATTTTGTCGCCCTGAGTATTCATTTCATTACCAATGACCGTGCACTCAGAAGAGAACACAAGTTAATCTATGATCAGTATGGAAGAATTCTTTTAACCCTTGCCACCCTATTAGGCTGGGTCATCGGAGCTTTCATTGAGGTGAACGAGTTTACGATATCTATTTTGATTGCCTTTTTAGCAGGAGGGATCGTGCTGAATGTATTGAAGGAGGAATTGCCGGAGGAAAAAGAGAGCAGCTTTGCCGCTTTCAGCCTGGGTCTTGCCGGGTATAGTATTCTATTGCTGCTGCTTTAAACGGGCAGCTTTTTTGCATATAAAAAAGCACCCTGCAAAAGCAGGATGCTTATCGATAATTTGCGGCGTCCAGACCACGCTCCACAACGTGCTCCAAAAAGGAATGCCTGTCCGTCTTATGCAAATGAGCTCATCGCGTAATCAACCATAGCTCATTTACACAGCTGAGTCAATATTTTTTTACAAGTACAACCTATTCACCCAATGCCATTCGCAGCAGTATATATAAGAATATGTAGACTGCATATAAAGGCATTAACTTGAGTTGAAAGCGATCCACAAGCATTTGAAAATGTTTTTTTGTTAGATTTATAAAGAGTTGAGATATGGATACAATGGCGATACTTATAACCACCGAAATCCATATATTTAAATTAACATCTACAGGGATAAAGGCGATCGTTAGAGTTATTACAATAAACCACAAAAATCGCTCTGCTGGTTGTTCTTTTTTTCCAACAATGTCTGCTGATTTCACCAATTTATTTCCCCTTGTCCATTGAATGGTGGTTGCTCTATTAATAGAATTCCATGGAGCGAATGATATTCCTCTTTTATTTATTAAATAATCTTAAAAATACAGTTAACCGCTTACAATACTAAGGAAATGAATACCCCTTCCTATGCAAAAATGAAGAAGATACAAGCATATAGCTTTGACATTCACGGGAAAATACGGTAAATTACCATATGTACGAACATTTATTTAATCAACCAACTATAATATTCGCATTTAGGAGTGTTAACCTTTGGATAACGTATTTGATTATGAAGATATTCAATTAATCCCAGCAAAATGCATCGTAGACAGCCGTTCTCAATGTGATACAACCGTTACATTCGGAAAACATACATTTGCTTTACCAGTCGTTCCGGCCAATATGCAAACGATTATAGATGAAAACATTGCAACGTATTTAGCAGAAAATAATTATTTTTATATCATGCACCGATTCAATCCTGAAAAACGAGTTTCGTTTATCAAGGATATGCAGTCACGCGGGCTTATTTCGTCCATAAGTGTCGGCGTAAAAGAAGAAGAGTATGGCTTTATCACTCAGCTTGCGGAGGAACAGCTTGTTCCTGATTACATCACGATTGATATCGCCCACGGCCACTCCAATGCCGTTATTAACATGATTCAGCATATTAAAAAACACCTGCCTGAAAGCTTTGTGATTGCCGGTAATGTCGGTACTCCGGAAGCTGTAAGAGAACTCGAGCATGCCGGGGCGGACGCGACAAAGGTCGGCATTGGACCGGGTAAAGTCTGCATCACTAAAATCAAAACCGGATTTGGCACGGGCGGCTGGCAGCTGGCGGCACTTCGCTGGTGCGCGAAAGCAGCAACCAAGCCCATCATCGCTGACGGCGGCATCCGCACCCATGGTGATATTGCAAAATCTGTACGATTTGGCGCTTCCATGGTCATGATCGGCTCTCTCTTTGCAGGCCATGAGGAATCACCGGGTGAGACGATTGAAAAAGACGGCAAACTCTTTAAAGAATACTTTGGCTCCGCCTCTGAATTCCAAAAGGGCGAGAAGAAAAACGTCGAAGGCAAAAAAATGTTCGTTGAGCATAAAGGCGCTCTGCAGGACACCCTGACCGAAATGCAGCAGGATCTTCAGTCCTCCATTTCCTATGCCGGTGGAGACAAGCTTGAAGCAATCCGCACGGTTGATTATGTCATTGTGAAGAACTCGATTTTTAATGGGGATAAAGTTTATTAATCCTATATGCAAAGCTGTCCTTCTCTTTACAGAGAGGGACAGCTTTTTTATTTGATGTATTTCTAAATACAGCTCTATTCTGGATCAATTAGTTGTTCCGGATCAAAAACAATGGCTATAATATCATCTATTGAGATGAAGGCTACAGCAGCAAACCTTCGTCTCCCCTGAACATGCGTAACCGCAGTTGCCAGCGTAAGAATATTTCCTTTGACTTTAGCTATAAAGCCAGTTATAAAAGCGCCGTTACTAGTAATAACACCGATTCTGTCACCTACTTTAGATCTTAATAGATCTCTTATACGTGCGTTGCTTTCTAAGTTTAATTCCATCCTGCTCACCCCTTTTTTCCATCCTTTCTGTTAGAGTGGTATTCAGCTTTCTCCTATATCGAATCACCTTCGTTGGTAAGACTGACAATTTCCACAAGCGAAACGAATACGATGGGGGATGCAAACGAATAACCCTGCAAGCGGGTAACTGCCCGCGCCAGAATTAGCGTGTCATTTTCCGTTCCAGCCACTACCCCGGATATGCCATTACCGCTTGTTAACAAAACTTCCACTCTTGATCCTAACTGGACTCTTATTAAATCTTTCAACTGTTTTACAGCATCATTCTTCATATACTTCACCTCTATTACTCTCTTAACTTTTTGGATCTTCTAATAGAATATGTTCGGATGAAAGATTGGCGTAGGCAAACTGATGGTTTTACGTATTATTTTGCCTGCTGTATAGGCATTTGCTTTCTCTTTTTTTTACTATTTTCATAATCTATAAAGGAAAGGATGGAGAAAATATGAGTGGAATTCAACGTGCGGCTTTGGTTTTAATCATCATCGGTGCTTTAAATTGGGGACTTATCGGCTTCTTCCAGTTTGATTTAGTAGCTGCTATTTTTGGCGGACAAAGTGCGGTATTATCACGTGTGGTTTATGGCTTAATTGGGATTGCAGGTTTGATCACCCTTGGTTTGCTGTTCAAATCTAAGAAGTATTAAGCTTAATAAAACCGTACCGCCTGGCGGAATCCTGCGGTTATTACGGTGCACATTTCATCAAAAATCAAAAAAGCATCATTCGCCTCAATGGCAAATGATGCTTTACAATGTTTATGCAGTGTATTCCGGCTTTTTATGCTCAAGGCTGAGCGATTTTCTTGTTGAATGCTCAAGCTCGCGTATTAGCTCCGGGTTTTCAAGCATGGAGATCCCATACGATGGAATCATTTCTTTAAATTTTGGCTCCCACTCTTTTATCTTGTTCGGGAAGCATCTTTTCAGCACCTCAAGCATGACGGAAACAGAGGTTGATGCGCCAGGTGAGGCGCCGAGTAAGGCTGCGATCGAGCCGTCAGCTGAGCTGATGACCTCCGTGCCAAACTGAAGCGTGCCTTTGCCGTTTTCTGTATCTTTAATAACCTGTACACGCTGTCCTGCTGTAACCAGCTCCCAGTCCTCGCTTTTAGCATCGGGGACAAATTCTCTCAGGGCTTCCATACGCTGTTCTTTTGACAGCATAACCTCACTGATCAGGTATTTCGTCAAAGACATATTCTTCACACCTGCAGCGGCCATCGTAATCAGATTATTTGGTTTGACTGAAGTTACTAAATCCAGATTGGAGCCCGTTTTTAAAAACTTAGGAGAGAATCCTGCAAACGGCCCGAAAAACAGTGATGCTTTATTGTCAATAAACCGTGTATCCAGATGAGGAACGGACATTGGCGGTGCGCCAACCGGTGCCTTGCCGTAAACCTTCGCATAATGCTGTTCCACGATTTCCTTCTTATGACAGACAAGAAACAGTCCGCTTACCGGGAATCCGCCAATGGATTTCCCTTCCGGAATACCCGATTTTTGCAGCAGATGCAGACTTCCTCCGCCTGCTCCGATAAAGACGAATTTTGCCCGGTGATATTCCAGCCTGTCCTGTTCAAGATCTCTAATCTTCAATTCCCAGGACCCATCATCTGCCCGTTTCATTTCATCCACCTGATGCTTGTAATGAACAGCTACGTCTTCATTTTCCAGATGCGTAAACAATTTTCGTGTTAACGCTCCAAAGTTCACATCGGTTCCGGAATCAATTTTTGTGGCAGCGATTGGCTGATCGATCGTACGGCCATTCATAATTAACGGAATCCATTCCTTCAGCTTTTCCGGATCATCGGAAAAGTCCATTCCTTCAAAGAGAGGATTATTTGAAAGCGCTTTAAATCTGTTCTTCAGAAAAGTAACATTTTTCTCACCTTGCACAAGGCTCATATGAGGCAATGACATAATAAACTCCTGTGGATTACGCAATAAATTGCTGTCCACAAGATAAGACCAAAACTGCTTTGACACCTGGTATTCCTCGTTTACTTTAATCGCTTTTGCAATATCAATTGAGCCATCCGGCATTTCATTAGTATAATTAAGCTCGCACAATGAAGAATGCCCAGTCCCCGCATTATTCCATTCATTCGAGCTTTCCTCGCCAGCACCCTCAAGCCGCTCAAACACCTTAATGTTCATATTCGGTGCCACCTGCTTCAGCAAGGCTCCAAGCGTCGCGCTCATAATACCGGCTCCAATTAAAATAACGTCTGTTTGCTGATGTTTATTACTCATTTTAACCGTCCTTCGCTTAAGATGTTATAAAATCTGCATACCAAACTTTCTATTACATAAAACAGTATTTGTAATCACAATATTCTATATTCTAGTGTATCACTATGATTAATTGATGAACATAATTTTTTCTGATATCGATTGGTTATCATTTATATAAAAGTAAATATAATACGATTAAAGCAGCTGAATTTTCCCACTCTGCAGATTGCTTAACTCTAATAAAGCTAAATTAAATTAATATAAATTAGTGTTTGCCACTTAACCTAAAATGATAAAGTAGTCATATACCAATTCTATAGAATTTGAAAGTTTTAAAAGTTAGTTTAAGTGCATATCGCTTTTAAGATGGTGCAGAAAAGTTTTACTTATAGGAGTGACTGAATTGAAAAAGCAGGTAAAAGTAGTAGCTGCTGTAATTGAAAATGAAAAAAATGAGATCTTGTGTGCACTTCGTTCAACAAGCATGCTCATTCCGAATATGTGGGAATTTCCAGGCGGTAAGGTGGAAAAGGGAGAGAATCTTCAGGAAGCGCTAGAGCGGGAAATTACAGAAGAATTGCGCTGTGAGATCAAGGCACATGAAATAATTAATGAAAACATACATGAATATGACTCCTTCATTATTCAGTTGGTTTCCTTAAGAGCAGAGTTGATAAGTGGTATCCCAATAGCGATAGAGCATGCAAAGCTGATCTGGCTGCCCCGGGAAAACTTACCCTCACTTCTTTGGGCACCAGCTGATATTCCTGCAGTTGAGGAGATAATGAAACAGGAGCACATACCCACGGAAAAAGGCTAAGGTTTTATATACATTAAGTTGGGACATGCTTATTTCGTTGTACCAAAAATGTGCTGTTGGTATTTACCATGAAACATATCAAGTAAAAGGCGGGAATTATGAATCTGTGTATGTGAATATGCCAAAACATGGATTAGGAAAAGCTGTAAGTCGTACCCCTATCTCTTCAGATGTGGATTCTGCAAGGCAGCGGCTGCGCTCCAAAGAATAATGCATTCTTATTAAACTTAAAATAGAATAATAAAAAGCTTGCCTTCTTAATTCGAAGGACAAGCCTTTATTAAATTCTATTCCCTGCTCTTTTCCACAAAAAACATCGAAATAGCCCCCAGCCCTACATGCGTACCAACCGCGACTCCCATCTGCATCACATGAATGTCTCCGGTAAAATTCGTCTCTTCCCGGACTTTTTCTTTAAGGGTTTCGGCTACAGTGCGGTCAGAGGTATAGCCGATGATGATAAATTCTGTAACCTCTGGATCGTTCCTTTTGATAAATTGCTGAACATAATGCTTGAGAACTCTTTTGCGGCCTCTTTCTTTTGCCACGACAGTTCCTGTCCCATTTTTCATGGTCATGATGGGCTTTAATAGAAGAAATTTGCCGATGATGGCGCTTGCATTTGAGATCCGGCCGCTTTTGATTAAGTGATTCAAGTCATCTACCGATAGAAAGTGCTTTACTCTTGTTTTGTATGCTTCAGTAAATTCTACAATTTCGTCAAATGGCGCTCCCCGTTCTCTCATCAGAGCGCTTTTCATCAGCAGCCAGCCGCTGCCGTGGCTCATGCATTTTGAATCGACTACATGAATCCTGACCGGGGAATCCGGCATTTCTTCGTAGAAATAGTCTTTTGCTAGCTCCGCTGATTGATAGGATCCACTCGTTCCGCTCGACATACAGATACATAGAATCTCTGTGTACCCTTCTGCAACGGCTTCTTTCATGATCTCTGCATATTCCGATGGACTTGGCGCTCCTGTTGTTGGAAACTCTTGCAGGCTCTCCACCATTTCATAAAATTCATCTGGTTTAATTTCTACGCGGTCTCTGTAGACGTTACCTTCGATTTTTATGGTTAGGGGTGCCAGGCTTATGTTGTATTGGTCAAGTACTTGGTGCGATAGATCACATGTTGAATCAGCCATTATTTTGATCATTTTACCCTCCAGAATAAATACGTGTAACACAATTATAGCTCACACAACCCCTGCAAACGGTTTCTTATCGCACATTTTGATGGCTTTTCAGGGAATGTTTCACATGGAACATTTTTCGATCAAGATAAAAAAGCACTTCAGCAGGATGCTTATTGCATCTCGCTGAAGTGCTT
This sequence comes from Jeotgalibacillus sp. S-D1, assembly GCF_004358665.1. GTDB lineage: Bacteria > Bacillota > Bacilli > Bacillales > Jeotgalibacillaceae > Jeotgalibacillus. The sequence goes on from NZ_SMZR01000003.1 coordinate 280,584, forward strand.
CTATTATACTTATTGGTTTATTTTAATTGACTAATAAATGGACCGTAATCACGTGGTGAATGCTGAACGGAAAGCCATTTTAATGTTGTGAATTCTTCCAGTACCCATTCGCCGTTAAAGCGTCCGAGACCAGAGTCTTTTTCACCGCCAAACGGCATATGCGCTTCGTCATTTACCGGCTGGTCATTGACATGAATCATACCGGTGTGAATTTTATGGGCAAATGAAGTGCCTCGTTCAATATTGGATGAATGAACGGATCCACTCAAACCAAATGAATAATCATTGACCATGTCAACGGCTTCCTCTTCACTGTCAAACGGGATAAGAACAGCAACCGGACCGAATATTTCATTTTCTGCTATAGGCATTTTGTTTGTTGCACCGGTCAGCACGGTCGGCTCCAATACATTCCCATCTGCCTGTCCGCCAAGACGAATTTCCGCTCCCTGCTCTACACTTGCTTCTATATCCTTCAGAATCCGTTCAACCTGATCACTGTTGATTAACGGGCCAACATTGGTAGATTTTTCCTCAGGATCTCCGTACTTCAGGTTTTTCGCAAGCTCAAGGAACCGTTCAGTGAATTCTTCATAGCGATCCCTGTGAATGAGAATCCGGTTAAGGGACATACAGATTTGACCCTGATGATAAAACTTTCCAAATAAGGCTGATTCAACCGCCTGTTCAATATCTGCATCCTCGAGGACAACTAGCGCATTATTCCCCCCAAGCTCAAGAGCGGTTTTCTTAAGGTTACGTCCGGCAAGTTCCCCGATGTGTCTTCCCACTTCTGTTGAACCGGTAAACGAAATCAGGCGTGGCGCTGAGTGAGTCACCATATCATCACCGATTTCAGAGCCGCGTCCTGCCACAACATTCAGCAACCCTTTTGGCAGACCGGCTGCTTCGAAAATACTCGCAAAAATCAGCCCGCCTGTCACAGGTGTATCGGTAGCCGGTTTAACGACCACCCCGTTGCCTGTCGCTATGGCCGGCGCAATAGAACGCATGGTTAGGTGGAAAGGAAAATTCCATGGGCTTATGATGCCTATTACACCAAGCGGATTACGGTACACACGGTTTTCTTTTCCCGGTGTTTGAGATGGCATAATCTTGCCTTCCATGTGAAAAGGAAAGCCCGCCGCTTCTTTTACAATATTAATCGAAGCCCCGAATTCGACCTCTGCTTTCATCGCTGTGCTGCCGCTTTCTTTAATCAGCCAGTCGATAATCAGCTCTTTATTGTCTTCCATAACCGTGACGACTTTTTCCAATATCGCCCGCTTCTTTTGCGGAAGCTCCTTCTGCCACTCTGCCTGGGCACGGACTGCGGCCTCGTACGCCTCATTCAGATCATCTTTATCTCCAGCCTGAATGGTCACAATCCCTTCCCCGGTAAATGGATTGACGTTCTCCACCGTTTTATCGCTGCTTCCTTTTTTCCATTCTCCATCAATATAGATACGTGAAAAATCCGTATTTATCATAAGACATTCTCCTTTATCATGTAGCGAGTTTTTAGCAGGTGGGGGATTTTCCAACCCACTCTGCAACTTTTTATTTCTATTAACTAAATAATTTAAGTGCGAATTTTAGGTTCGCTAATATATTTCTTTTAAACTACTTACCCTTTTGACCAAACATAAAACGTTTAAAGAATCTCCCCTTTAAACTGAATCCGCATGAACGGCTTACTGAGAGTGCTAAGCACCTTTTTAATCCGTACCCTGTAGACAATGGTGACATGAATTGTAGAATATGTCATAATAAAAGTGTTTTAATATGCAACAGGTTAGGAGTCGAACTGAATGAAAGCAATGTTAATCGCACCCTACAGCGGAATGGCGGAAGTGGTGAAGCAAATGACGCTGCCGCCGGACGTTACAGTGGATGTCAGAGTGGCCAACCTGGATGAAGGGGAAGACTTTGCCCGTCAGGCAGAGCTCGAGGAATATGATGTACTGATCAGCCGCGGGGGAACCGCTTTGACGATTGAAAAAGCTGTTTCACTGCCCGTAATTAATATTGATATAACAGGCTATGACATGCTACGTGTGTTTACATTAATTAAAAATATGAATAAAAAAGTTGCGATGGTTGGATTTTCTTCAATCACACAAGGGGCTGCCACGCTATGCAGCATCCTGGAATATGACATTGAAGTGAGAACGGTCCATACCCGTGAGGAAGTCAAACCGCTATTGGAAAAGTTAAAGGCCCAGGGCTATCAGGCGGTTATCGGGGATGTGATTACCGTTCAGACAGCCGAGGCCGCCGGCATTCCCGGTGTGCTGATTACATCCGGAAAAGAAGCCCTGCTACAGGCGGTAGAGGAGGCCAGACGAGCATTTATGCTGGCCAAAAAGGTGAAGCATAATTTTACTCTTCTTCACGAAACCTTTTCCCACTTTCCTTATCCAATGGTTATCTTAGACCAGGATTTGTCCATTCGCGAAAAAAATGACGCTTTTATCCGGTTAGCGGAAATGGAGGAGCTTTCATTTTCTTCTATGAAACGGACGGTTGAAGATTGCATAACGGACAATGCTACGAGATGGATTGAGTTTACTGTGCGTCAGCGTTCCTATATGGTTCACGTCTTTCGGGTGAACAGAGACACCGCCGGGCTGATGTTCTATCCAGTTGAAGGCTTGAAAGAAACAAGAGCTGTTTCCATTCAATATGATGTGAAACCGATGGCCTTAATAGGAGAAAGTCCATATACGAAAATGTTAAAAAATCAGTTAAAACAGCTTGCTTATCAGCGCACCCCTGTTCATATTATCGGGGCAGCAGGAACCGGCAGATCAGCCGCCGCCTTGCTGCTCCATGCAGAACGCTTTGAATCAGCTGCACCATTAGTATCAGTTGATGGCGCACTAATCGATCAAAACAGTTTTGCCATTTTGGAACAGATGCTGCTTCCGATTCAGAAAGGCACGCTGATCATCCACCACTTGCAGGCGGCAGACCAGGGTTGGAGAAAACAAATAAATGAATTGATTGGGAGATTGTCATCCGATATTCAGGTTATATCAATTGATGAAACGACCTACACGGAGACAGAAGAAGCCGAAGTACTTCACCTGCTGCCGTTATCCGAAAGAAAGACGGACATTCCAGCATTTGCTCACTACTTTTTAACTTCCTTTCATATGGAAAGCGGCAGTGAAACACTAGGCATAAGGCCGGAAGCGATGGCCTTCTTTCAGCAATACCACTGGCCCGGCAACTTGCATGAGCTGAAGCAGACGATTCATGAATTAAGCAGGCAGGCCTCCGGGTATTACATTGAAGAATCGTCTGTTAAAAAGCTGTTAGATGCTAAACATTCACTCGCTTCCCCTGGCCATCTTCAGCCAACGGGAACGCTAAAGGAAATGGAAAAACGCATTATTGATCAGGTTCTTCATGAAGAAAACGGTAACCAATCCCGGGCGGCTAAACGCCTTGGCATTAACCGTTCCACCTTATGGCGTAAATTAAATGATTGAATTGTCGAAGACCCTAAACAAGGGTCTTCTTTTTCTTTTCGCTCTATTTTGCAACACTTTTTAATTAAATAAAATTACCATTAATAAATATGTTGCAAAAAAGCGCTTTCAGGTTTAAAATCATTTAGTGAAAGCGCTTTATGTTTTAAAACAAGAAGATTTATTTATAAAGGGGATGTAAAAATGAAGATTAAAGCTACACTTGAACGTATTCCTGGTGGTATGATGGTAGTTCCATTGTTGCTTGCTGCAACACTTAATACAATCTCTCCTGATTTACTGAGAATTGGAAATTTTACACAGGCACTATTCGTGGACGGGGCAAGTACGTTAATCGCTCTTTTTCTCCTGTGCACCGGTGCACAGATCAACGTAAGAAATGTCGGTGTCAGCCTGGGTAAAGGGGCAACCCTTTTAACTGTTAAATGGATTGTCGGAGCAGCTGTTGGTTTGCTTGCTTACATGTTTGCAGGTGAGAATGGGCTTTGGCTCGGACTTGCGCCAATTGCTGTTATTGCTGCTATGACAAACAGTAATGGCGGACTTTATGTGGCACTTGTGGGGCAGTACGGTGATAAAACAGACCGTGCAGCTTACTCGCTTCTTGCATTAAACGATGGACCATTTTTGACTATGGTCGCATTGTCTATTTTTGGGGCAATGGGCTTTGTCGATGGATTGTTCTCTGTCACATCATTCATTTCTGTTTTACTTCCGATCGTAATTGGGATGATTTTAGGAAACCTTGATGAAGACATGAGAGACTTCCTGAACAAAGGCAGCTCCATGCTGATCCCGTTCTTCGCCTTTGCACTTGGTATGGGCATCAACTTCGGGGCGATTATTGAAGGTGGTCTTGCCGGTGTAGTGCTTGGACTTCTGACTGTATTTGTAACCGGTACTGCCGGCTACCTTGTCTTTAAAGCCATGAAATGGAATCCGATTGTCGGCGCAGCTGAGGGATCAACAGCTGGAAATGCCGTGGCTACACCTGCTGCGATTGCTGCAGCAAGTGCAGGCTTTGCAGCAAATGTGGAAATTGCCACTGTACAGGTCGCTGCATCCGTTGTCACTACTGCCGTTTTACTCCCTCTGTATGTTGCGTTTCTTGTGAAAACGCTTGAGAAAAAAGGAGTAAGATTGCCGGAAGATTATCTAACGGAAGAAGACACAAAAAACGTATCTTAGACTCAAATGAGGGATTTGAATGATAAAAATGATAGGAATTATAGCAGACGATTTAACAGGGGCGAACGATAGCGGCGTACAGCTGACGGAAAAAGGCATTCCGACCTCCGTACTGTTTGAGCTGTCTGACCGATCGCACCATATGGACAGCGGGCTGGTCATTGACACGAACGCCAGGGCCATGAACAGAGAAAACGCTTATCAACAAACGAAGGAAGCGGCTCTTTATTTAAAGGAAGCGGGCTATCAGACTATTTATAAAAAGATGGATTCAACCTTAAGGGGGCATATTGGCACCGAGCTGAAAGCAGTGAAAGAAGTGTTTGAACCTGAATTTGTGTTTATCACTCCTGCTTTCCCTGCCCTGCATCGCACAACTAAAGATGGCGTCCATTATATAAAAGGTCAGCTAGTATCGGAAACCGAGATTTCAAAGGATCCTAAGCACCCTGTCACAGAATCCTCTATTCCCTGCCTGATTGAGAGGGAAATTGGAGAAAAGGTCGGGCTGCTAAAAAAATCAGATGTTGCAGATGAACATTCATTTAATGAACAGGTCCTGTCTTTTAAAGAAAAAAGCATTGAATATGTCGTGTGCGATGCAGAAACGGAAGAAGATCTACGGTTATTTGCAGGCAGAATGAACCGCCTTTCTTCCAACGTCCTTTGGGCAGGATCTGCCGGGCTTGCTGAAGTTCTTCCTGAAGTGTTGCAATTACACACAAAGCCGGCCGAACGCCAAATTGAACCTGCTGATCAGGTAATTACCGTTTGCGGCAGCCTGTCCGGCGTCACGCAGGAACAGGTACGCTATGCTGCTGAACAAGAAAATGTAATTGGCATAGAAATTGATACACTGAACATTTTTTCCTCAGAATGGAATGAAATAAGAGTACTGTATATGAAACAATGTGAAGAAGCATTAAAAAGCAAACTGCATCTTGCCATTTACGTTCCGTCTAACGCTGAAATCAGAGAAAAAGTGAAAAACCGTGGTCATCAGCTTGGGTTATCAAGCTATGAAATTGGGGAGCAAATTTCCACAGCTCTTGGAGAAATAGTAAGAGATCTTGCGGCCCGTTTTCCCGAGCTGCGAAACTTCGTTTTGACAGGTGGAGATACCGCAAAAGAAACGGCAAAACTACTTGGCGGCTATGGTATTAAGCTGATTAAACAGATCGAAGCAGGCATTCCGGCAGGCGTGTTAATTGGACCTAAAAAAGAATTGACGGTTGTTACGAAAGCCGGTGCGTTTGGAGACAAGCAATCCATCTACCGGGCGATGTGCGAATTGAAAGGAGTGGCTGTTCATGAGTAAAAAACCGATTATTGGCATTACGATGGGTGACGGCGCAGGTGTCGGACCTGAAGTAATCATTAAAAGCTTACAACACAAACATTTATACGAGGAGTCTCATCCCGTTGTCATCGGGGATGCTTCGCGCCTTGAAAAAGCAGCCCAGCTGCTGGATTTAAACATTGTCATAAAAAAAATCAGCGAGCAGGATTCACTTGCCTCTACCTCTTTTGGCGAAATTCACTGCCTGGATCTTAATTTACTGCCAGCTGACCTGCCCTTTGGAAACGTGTCTGCAGAAGCAGGTAATGCCGCTTTTCAGTACCTTAAAAAAGCGATTGAACTGGCCAATGAAGAAAAAATTGATGCAATCTGCACCGCTCCTCTGAACAAAGAGGCGCTTCACAAAGGCGGGCATCAATACCCGGGACATACAGAAATCCTGGCTGAATTAACCGGCACAACTGACTTTTCAATGATGCTTTCCTCACCAAAGCTGAAGGTCATTCACGTTACAACGCATGTAGGACTGATCGATGCGATTAATATGATTAAGCCCGAGCGTGTACTGAAGGTGATTGAGCTTGCCCACGAAACCCTTTCAAGATCAGGCATTTCATCGCCGAAGATCGGAGTATGCGGCATCAATCCTCATGCCGGAGAAAATGGTCTGTTCGGCTACGGCGAGGAAGAAGAAAAAATCATGCCGGCGATCGAAAAAGCACGTGCTCAGGGCATAAACCTGGAAGGTCCCCTGCCGGCTGATACCTTGTTCTTCCGAGCCCAACGAGGAGATTTTGATATTGTTGTCGCCATGTATCATGACCAGGGCCACGGTCCAATCAAAGTACTCGGACTCGAATCCGGTGTCAATATCACAGTCGGTCTGCCGATCATCCGAACAAGTGTAGACCACGGAACGGCATTTGATATTGCCGGAAAAGGCATTGCCGATGAAGGAAGCATGCTAGAAGCCTTGCGCCAGGCGATTGAACTGGCGCCGGAAAAATAAAAATTGAAGCACCTCCGGCATCGTACATCCGGAGGTGCATTTTTGTTTCACGTGAAACTTCAAACATTCCTTTTTGCATATCACAGGCTTTATATTTTCAAATGTAATATAAAGGCATGCTGGTAAATTGATGCTGATCTTCTGATAAGTCAAATGCTGAAAATTAATTGATCGTCGTATGTATGGTTGTATTCCACCAATTCTACTGAAGAGTTGAAAATGTTCATCCGCAAAACTACCTCCAATATAAAACGATTATAGTTAAACGCTGGCCGGTTTTTGCTTCCATTCAAGCGGCGGCAGGAGCTCTTTTTGCCTCTCACACATCTCATCGATCATCGCGCAGGCCTGGTAATAGGAAGGTGCCTGAGGATCAAGAAGGACTGCCTGAAGCAGCTTCGTCTTAGAATTTTCCTCAAACGCTTCGATGAGCAGCCGGTGAATCATCCCCTGTATGTGAATGGTGCCGATGACCGCCGTCGGCAATTCGACAGCCATCGGCTTCAGTACGATTCCGCTTCCATTGACAATTGCCTGTGTTTCAACGGCCATATCATCCGGCAACCCTTTAATCGCACCCTTATTCGGCAGATTAACGGCGTTCAGCCCGATCTCTTCATCAAGAAACATGGCTTCAATAATGGGAATTGCGTATTCCCCGCTGGCCTGCACCTTTTCCTTTTCAAAGGTGTAGGCTTCCTCCATCCACTTCTCTTGTGTCAGTACCGGTTCATGAAGCTCTTTATCCAGGGTGCCGCCGCTTGCACAGTAAACAAATTCAGGGACTGCCTCCCTATTTGCCCAAGGCGTCTCCCGTGTAGGATCATAACGGAATTGCAGCGGAAGGCCAGCATAGAAATCACCGGCATACGATATGTATTCTCCGCAGTGATTGGTGCCTGGGTACGGATAATAGCCGTATGTTCGGAACATGGTCCTCGACAGGGCAAGGTGGTCAAATTGCGCCAGCCTGTTAGCCTTTTCTTCTTTTTCATAAAACAACGGATATAAATCTTCACCCGTTCTCTTATCCCAAACCCTCGTAAAGAAACCAAAGTGGTTAAGACCTCCGCCTTCAACCCCAATATCCTCAGGATCCATTTCAAGAAACTGCGCCAGCTGGTCAATCCCCATATCCATCCCATGGCAAAGACCTACAATATTAATGGAGGTCAGCTTGGAAACCGCTTCGACAAGCTTGGCCTCAGGATTGGTATAATTGATCAGCCAAGCATTGGGGCAAACCTCCTCCATCGTCCGGGCAATGGTAAGCATCGGCCCAAGGTTCCTTAACGTGTGAAACATGGAGCCCGGCCCTCCGTTTTCCCCGTAAATCTGTTTGCTGCCGTATCGGCGCGGAATATGAAAGTCCTGGGACCAATAAAAATACCGGTCGACCTCGATGGCTACAATGACAAAATCAGCACCAGAAAGCGCCTCTTTTAAATCCGTCGTCTGATCTATAGAGGCTGGGTGGGAGAAGCTGTCAAACAAGTCTGATGCATATTGAAAGGTCCTTGTCAGATTTTCTTCACTTATGTCCATTAAAACAATACTCAGAGCAGCATTTTTCTTCAATTTTTCTGATAAAACTAAATCATTGAGCGCACCCAGGGCAAACGACACACTTCCTGCACCGATAAGCGCTACCTTTAAATTTTTCATCGATTGACTCTCCTTTGTCCTTGTTTTATCACCAAATATTCTGCTCCAACTACTCCAGCATCCGGCTCGAATTCATAGTCTGCAAGCTTCATTTCCTCTTTGTTTCCCCTGGCACTATATATACGCTCATCTATCAGTCCTTCTTATCTGCATAAATTTCAATATAGCGGGCTGCTGCTCTGTCCAGAAAAAAGTCGACATGATTCAATCCAAGCAGCTGCTGGGCAGGCAGACCAGCCTCAGGGTTTGTAAAAATCTCCTTCGCAATTTCTGCTTTTCTTTCCCCGGTGATGGCTACAATGACCCGCTTGCTTCGAGTAATCTGCTCCAGTCCCATCGTCAGCCCTGAATCAAGCTCAACAGGGCTATTAAAATACTTTTGCGCCACTGTTTTCGTCGTTTCTGAAAGCGGAACTACCGTGCTATAGTTTAATGCCTGGCAGCCTGGTTCATTTAATCCGATATGACCATTCATTCCAACACCCATCAAACTGAAGGTAATGGGATGCTGAAGAATAAAATCGTCTATTTTCTGACATTCAGCCTCCAGACTGGAGGAAGTGCCGTCAAAAAATTCAATCTGGCTTCCCTTCAACCCGATGAGGGAGAATAGATCCCTATCCAGCATCTGGTAGCAGCTTCCTTCAGAATTTCTTTCGATCCCTGTCCACTCATCCAGGCTGACAATTCGCAGCTTGGAAACACTTGTTCCATTTGAAAAGCTCTCAGCAAATTTCCGGTAGCTTTTTTGAGGTGTACTACCAGAAGCAAGGCAAAACACCGGCTCCTCTTCCTGCGTTAAATTACTAAGCATTTCCTTAGCAATTTCCTCCGCAAGCTCCGCTTCATCGGGAAAAATTCTGATCATGCCTTACATCTCCTTTTAAACAGAAATTATATTGATCACTTCATTTTGAAGAGCCTGTACAGCTGCTCCGATCGCTGCGGAATGTGGAGAGGCGCTATAGGTGATGACAGGCTCCAGATTCGCATATTGATCAACATATTTTGAGATATTTGCTAAAATCCGTTCCGGGGATAGTGCAATCGTTTTTCCGCTGACAATAATATGGCTGATGCCTAAGATACTGATGATGTTCGCAATGGTCAGAGCAATGTGACTTGCGATGAAATCCTCGAGCTTAGATCTGTCCACCGCCGACTTCACGTCATATTCCTTTTCTAGATTTTCAAGCCCTAGTCTGCCTTCCAGCCAGCCGACTGATGAAGACGTCCTTTTATAGTCAGGATCAAAGCACATATACTCAAGCTCCCCCGCGCTTGCATTAAAACCTCTGTAGAGCTCCTTATTGATAATAAGCCCTGCCCCTATCCCCTCACCGGCTGCGATATGGATAAGGTCCGTTACACCTAAGCCGGGATCGAGGCTTCTGAACTCGGCAACAGCCGAAGCATTCACATCATTTTCAAGATAGATCGGCAGCTTTACCCTTTCGGTGAGATTGCCGACAATCACTTCGTAGCGGAAATTTTCTTCTTTATTTTCTGCCACTCTCATCCTGATCGTCTTTTTCTGATTATTTATAGCCCCGTCCACACCGATGCCTATTCCCAGTATCGTACTATTTGTTTCAGCAGCCTTCTTTCTCATCCAATCCACTATTTCTTCAAAAATGGAAGCAAACTCCGTGCTGTAAAAAGGGATATCGGATTCCATCGAAAAGCAATCGATGATTTTGCCATACAAATTGACGAGCAGCGCTGTGATCATTGATCCTATTTTCTGGATGCCGATCGTGACATAGCTATTTTCATTAAAACGGTATACGGTCCTTTTCCTGCCCAGGCCGCCTGAGCCCTCACGGCTTTCTCCCGTTGCTGTTACCAGCCCGATAGCGTCAAAAAAGTTAACCACCTTGCTGACTGTAACAAAGCTCATTGCCGTCTTCTCAGTAATTTCAACCTTCGCCAGATTAGGATTTTGTAATAAGATATCAAAGATTATTTTTCTGTTTTCATCCTTAATATCGTTCGGTAAATATGACCTCATGTTTATCCCTCTTTAATATTTAATATCATTAATTAATAAACTTAAATAATTAATCAAAAATTTTTTAAAAAATATTCTGTATATTCACCTAGCATTATAGTTATTTTCTGATATATCCGTCAACAGTAAATTGGAAAAATATTATGCAAAAAACCAAAGGCTGGAGAGCCTTTGGTTTACTGTTGATTGGGTTATTCATTTGTATCTGTAAGATTAAGCAGTTCTTACAGAAAAATTCACATCAATATTGCCGCGTGTTGCATTTGAGTAAGGGCAAACCTGATGTGCTTCGTTTACCAGGCTGCGTGCTGATGCTTCATCCAGGCCTTTAACAAGAACATCCATTTCAACTGAAAGCACATAGTTTCTTTCATCTTTATTCAGTGATACATGTGCTGTTACTTCAGATCCGCCGTGTTTCACATTGCTCATCATCGCAACCATGTTAAGTGCTGAATCAAAGCAAGCTGCATAGCCCGCTGCGAAAAGCTCTTCCGGATTGCTTGCCTCTTTGCTGGCATTTGGTCCCGGCATTGCAAGTGCTACATCGACTACGCCGCTTTCTGAGCGTACGCGCCCCTCACGGCCGCCTACTGCTGTTGCTGTTGAAGTAAATAGTTTTTTCATCATTCATTCCTCCTGATCGTGAGTAGTATGTTATAATTAAGTTGTGTACAATTTAATTCTACACAACTTAATTTTAATTGCAATTATTTTGATTCTCCAGGGAGGAAGTTTTATGAACCCTTTACATTTATCCAATCAGTTGTGCTTTCCTTTTTATTCAATTTCCAAAGAAATTATTAAGCGATACCGGCATATATTAAAGCCCTTAAACCTTACTTATCCTCAATATTTAGTGATGCTTGTACTGTGGGAAGAAGACCATGTTACGCTTAAATCAATTGGTGAACGCCTGCAGCTTGATTCAGGCACGTTGACGCCTGTTGCCAATAAGCTGATCGAAGCGGGCTATGTAAAAAAAACGCGCAACCCGGAGGATGAACGACAGCTGGTCATTCAACTGACAGAGCGCGGCCATGCGCTGCAAAAGGAAGCCGAACAAATCCCGGTTAAAGTTCATGACATTTATGGGTTAAGTGAGGAAGAATATGTTCGGTATAAAACCATGCTGGATGATTTATCGATGAAGCTTGGGCTTACTTCGAATAAGGAAAAATGCTAAGGAGAGATGTCTGATGAAAAACTCAACACCTGAAGAAAAGGCAAAACAAAAAGCAAAGGGCATTGGACTCTTTGCCTTTGTCATTGTTTTTGCCGGCGGGATTGCGGGGATGTTTTTGGATTGGCTGTTTTGACGATGGCCAGCGTGCCGAATCTCTTCTTCGTTCACTTGGCGGCCAATTTAATCATTAAAATTCAGATGAAATGATAGATCAGGTTTTTATTTTAGCCCCTGCGGAAACTTAAATACATTGAACGGATCGTATTTTTCGTTCACCCGGTTCAACCGGGGGGCATTATCGCCAAAGTATTCACGCTCGTAGTTTTTAAGATGACTGATTGGGAAATTGACAAAGGAGCCTTCGGTTATTCGTTTAATATAGGCAAAGCGCTCGCGGACCCACTCCCTGTTTTCCATGGCAAATGCATCATCTGACCAGACTGACTGTATGCCCATAATATACCTCGCGTCTCTGTAAAAGAAAGCCGTGTCCCTTTTCCCGACTTCTGTGATTTCACCTCCCATTGCATAAAAAGAAACAGCCGCATAATCGGAGCCTTCTGCAGGGTTTTGAACCAGCTCAGCAATTGTCTCAAGCTCATCAAGTGAATAGCTCCTTTGGACAAACCTGCCTGTCGATTTGAACTTTTCGTATGGAGGATAGGTGGCTTCCACCTTTTTCACCGCTTCAAGAAAGGATGATTCCTCAAGCTCCAGCCGGAACCCTTCCACCACGGAAAAAGGTTCCAGAATCTCACGGGCCTTTTCCGGCGAGCCATAAAAAAAGCCCCTCGCAAAAATCCCCAGTCCTTCTCCTTCCGCATTGTAAAAGCTTGCAACAAGGGTCATGCGTTTATCCAATTCCTTCAGCCAATTTTGCCATATATTCATCACCTGCGCCTGCTTCTCACTGGTGGTCCCAACGTAAAAGAAGCTGACAAGCGTCACCGAACTGTTTGCAGGCTTAGGCAGCTGAAACTTCATGCTCACAACCAAACCAAAGTTGCCTCCTCCTGCACCCCGGCAAGCCCAAAAAAGATCGGAATTACGGGATTTGTTTGCTTTGATGAGCTTTCCCTTGTAATCTACCAGCTCCAGCTCAAGCAGACTGTCACACCCTAATCCATAAAGTCTGCTCGAATATCCCCAGCCTCCCCCAAGCGTAAAGCCTGATACTCCAACAGTCGGACAGGTTCCACCAGGGAATACATAGCCATTGGAGCCGATGAGATCATAGACATCCGTATTTTTTGCTCCCGCTCCCATCTTCAGGAGGTTCCGCTTCTTGTTCAATTTCAACTCGTTTAATCGGCTAATATCGATCACCAATACACAATCACCTGTTGAATACCCTTCATAATGATGTCCGCCAGACCTGATTCGGATACTTACATTACGCTTGCGTGCCCATCGGATTGCGTTCACCACATCACGCTTCCGCTCACAATAAACGATTACCAGTGGAAATTTGTTAATCGCACGATTCCATTCCTGCCGTGCCTCATTATAAAACGGATCCTTCGGCGTCACCACCTCGCCAGTAAGTCCTTTTAAATACCTTGAATCCAACCTTCACATCTTCCCTTCTATTAATACTAAATAGTAGTTTTATCATTATAGTATTCTAGGGGGTAGCGGTGTGGGTTCAGGGGGTAAATCCACTAAGCTGCAAGCGGAATTAAATAAAACGGCATAATAAAAGGCAAAGAGTATGGCGCTCTTTGCCTTTTGTTTTGATGTCCCAAAGTCTTTTTAAACTTTGGAACATCCTCTATTGGTCAGTAAAACATCTTCTTACGACTTCCTCATAATAAGCTGGCGCAGCTTCAAATTTTCTCCAAAGTGAAGAATTCCTTTTGGATAAATCTTTGCCGCAAAATAACCGAACACAAATGTTGTGATGACAAGCAAGCCGATTGAGATCGTAATCTCAAAAAGGGAAGCAGCGTCTTTCATAACAAGAATGATCATGTTAAACGGTGATGTAAAAGGAAACAGTGCCAGAAACTTGGATAGCGCTGATGTAGGGTCATCCATGACAAAGAGGATGCCTGAAAAAGCACTTGCCATTAAAAGTATCGAAATGGGCATTGTTGTTCCGTTCAGTTCCTCCGGACGGCTTACCATCGAACCGAACACGGCATACAGTGAGGCATATAACAAATACCCCAACAAAAAGAAGATGAAGAAGTACACACAGTGCTCGACTGTTAAAGCTGAAAGATTCAGTTCGAAGTTTCCTAAACTTTCGGCTGGTTCCACAAGACCTGATTTAAGATAAAGCGCGACACCTCCAAAGAAGGCGGTGAACTGTACGAGGCTCGCTAAAGCAATGCCGAATATTTTCCCGAAAATCATTGATAGAGGATTTACTTTTGTTACCATGACTTCCATGACTCTTGAAGCTTTCTCAGAAGCCACCCCTGTCGCAATCGTGGTGCCGTACATCATAATCGCCATTAAAATAAACATCAGCATCAGATATGTCACAAACACCGAAACCTCGTTCTCCGCTGTGAAATCTCCTTTTTCCATCGTTACCGGGACGAAAAGAGCCTGCTGATCCGCTTCCGAAAGACCATTATTCAGAGCAATTTTTTGGACATTTTTTGTTTGCAGATACATGGACAATTCCGAGTTTAATTCGACGTCATTCGTTTTAGAAAAATAATTAACGGAATAGTTGCTTGAAGTCTGATCTATTACGTATAAACCCAATATTTTTCCTTCTTCAGCATCCTTTTTATACTCACTCATCTGAGTGGCGGTGCCTTCTTTCCACCTCCAGGCAGACAATTGCTGTTCTAATTCCGCAGCCTCGATATCAGAGGTGTTTAAAATCACCACTACTTCTTCTTTTGGCGCAGAAAAATTCTCAAGAATGCTCGGCAGCGAGATCGCAAAGATGGAAATCATGATCAAGGCAAACGTTGTGAGAAGATATGACTTCGATGTCACGCGCTCTCGAAATGATTGTTTGAACACCAAATAAAAATTCCTCATGGTTAATCCCCTGCCTTTTCAATAAATATTTGGTTCAAAGATGGATCGGCAATGCCGATTTTTCGAATATCAACGATGCTTTTTAATTTTTCAATTAGGTGCAGACCCTGTTCCATGGTTTTCACCTGCACTTGATATTCCTTTCCCTTTCTGACAAAATCCGTTTGCATTCCCGTCAAATGCTCCTCTAAGGGCTGAGGTGATTCAATATTCACGTATTTAAATCCATATTGGGTCTTGATGTCATAAATGGATCCGGAAAGCACAACCTCTCCGTGCTTCATCAGGTAGACCCTGTCGCAGAAAGACTCTACGCTTTCCATTCTGTGGCTGGAGAATATCAGTGTTTTGTTACGATGAATAAGGTCTCCTATAACTTCTTCGAGCATTTGTGCATTCACAGGATCAAGTCCGCTGAAGGGTTCGTCCAGGATAATGAGATCCGGATCATGCATAATCGCTGCGATCAATTGAATCTTTTGCTGATTTCCTTTTGATAAATCCCCTGTGTCTTTTTTGATATACTCGTTTATCCCTAATCGCTCGATCCATTTCAATGCTTCCTGTCTCGCAGCTCGCTTACTCATGCCTTCCAATTGACCGAAATAGATCAATTGGTCCAGCATATTCATCTTTGGGTAAAGCCCTCTCTCTTCAGGTAAATAACCAAGCTTAACGTCTTTACGTACTAACGGTTTACCACCCCATTGAATGCTCCCGCTCTCCTGCTGCAGCAGCCCCAATATCATTCGGATAGTGGTCGTTTTTCCTGCACCGTTTCTCCCCAGAAGACCAACAGCTTCCCCTTGATTGACAGATAACGATAAATTTTTCACAGCGTGATATGGGCCGAAGTGCTTGTTAACATCTTTGATTGTCAAATTCATCATGTATCTCCCTTTCTTCTATAAAAATACTTTAATCAATGCAACAGTAAGAACACCTGCTACAGCGAGCAGTCCATATACTAGTAGGTTTTTCATCTGATCATCTCCTTTACTGTAATCCATTGAATGGTCGTTTCTTTAGAACGTACCTTTTTCTTTTGTAACGTAACTTTTAGTTCACCATGTAAGAGTATTGCGTTTTGATAGCTCTCAATAACTTGTACTTGCTCCTCTGACGGCATTTCTTTATGAATGAGCCCCAGACGGTAACCGTTCTCCTTTGAAATGAAAGAATCAATTTCCCCTATTTTTTTTAAATAACTGTGAGTGAAATCAATCTCAAAGCGGCCGGATTGACTGACTCCTTCTACAGCCTGGGGATCCAGGATGAGAAGGTGGGGCATGGGAAAATCAGTTGCCTGAGTTGAAGCACGGAAGCAGATCTGAGCAAGCGTATTTAAATGTATAAGAGGTTCATTTACACATTTTTCATCATTTGCATTCTTGAAAATCGTAAACGGGTAGGCGATATCCATCATCATTCCTCCTTTTGATAAAAATTTCAATAATTCCAATAATACCGGGACGTTTTCATCACCTCTGTTATGCATCGAAAACAGGTTTGGGTAAAAAGTCATGTTGAATATTGCAATTTCTTCAGAAAAAAAAGAGAAATTTTTACTAATTATTTTTAACGATGCTTCCGCTTTATGATGAATACAAGAAGAAAACATCAAACACAAAGGGGATTAAAAAAATGAAAAAACTGCTTGTTTCTCTTACCATTATTGCTTCTATTACACTAGCCACTGACTATTCTGCAGACTTTCCAGCAACTGACGTACATATTGAAATGGCTGAAGAAGATATCCTTCCACTTGACCGGGAATCTGATGTGATGTAAACATAAAGTTTATTTAGAAGTCATTCAGTTTAAACTGAATGACTTCTTTCATTTATAAAGCCTTTTGATAGATGGGATCGAGTATTCCTTTCACTCTGTCCTGCTCATAAAAGTGATCCAGATACTCGTTGGAAGCACCTTCGATTCCCATCATTTCCTCATCAGACAATTCAACAGGAGCATGGTTATTCGTTAATCCGTGATCTTTCTTTTGCAAAAAACTAAGAAAATACTTTTTCATTCTAGTCCCTCCCCTTATTTTTTCTACTTTCCGATTGCCTGCAAGGAATCATAGGCACTAATAATTCCCGGTCCAAACTTCTTCTTCGAGTCTGCCTTCATAGCGCCTTCATCTAACAGCTTTTTAATCTCGCGGACCTTTGGTTTCTTTCCGTGCACTTCTTCATATTCTGCAATGACAAGGGCTGCAGTCGCTGACACCTTAGGGGCAGCTAAGCTCGTTCCCATCATGAATTCATACCCCTTTTCAAAGCCGGCATAGGTACTGGTTGGCGATTGAACTAAATGAGTCGGATAGGTTGTAAGTGTCATATATCTCACGTCATAGATTCCCTGATCGGCAAGTGGTCCGAAGTCTCCTCCCGGTGATCCAATTGACACATTCTTGCCGTAGTTCGAGTAGGAGGTTAAAGCATTGTCTTTATTTGTGGCAGCAACCGTATACACACGATTTAACCCCCCTGGCATATGAAGCTGGGCATCGCCCGGGTACCCTCGGGCCTCTGCCAATTCTTTTGCATTGGAAAGATCAAATCCTATATTTTCTGTACCAGCTGATGCGACCACGAAGCTGTTTTCTCGTTCTGCAAATTTCAGCGCCCGTTCATACGCTTTATGTACAGCTTTTTCTTCCTTGTTTTTTAAAGATTTGTACACACCCAGACTTAGATTAATAACATCCATATCGTCCCTTGCTGCTGTTACAATCGCTTCAATAACATCGCTTGAATCCGCATTTCCGGTATGGAATACTTTATATGGAACCAGCCCGATACCTGGAGCAACCCCCTGGATATTCCCGTTTGCTGCAATTGAACCAGCCACCATCGTGCCATGGCCCATGTAATCCTGTGTATCCGTAACCCCGTCAATGAATGATCGGCCTGTTGAAACAATATTGTCCTTTAAATCAGGATGATTGAAGTCCAGGCCGCTATCTACAATTCCGACTTTCACGTCGTGGTTTCCGCCTTCAATGTCATAACTCGCACCGTTCTGAGTAACAAGGTCGATATCCCACAGCCACTTCTTATAGAGGGAGTCTTCCTCACTGTTGAGTTCTTGAGAAGGTGAGGCAGCGGACTGGATCACTGCCTTCGGTTTATTAGGTGGCATGAACCGCATCCCATCAGGCTGGACATCACCCGAAGTCACCGTGGGGTCTTTACCTGTTTCTTCAATAAGCGTCCCATATTTACTTTGAACTACTTTCTCAACCGCTACCCCTTGAGAGATACTGGAAGCTTTAACCGTTAATGTCGCTATTTCTTCTATTGGATCAATCACTGCCCCTGAATCTGTTTTTTGAATATCCGCGACAATTGATTTTAAATTCACACCCTCCTGAAACAGATAAACCGTTTTCGCTTCATTTTCTTCCGGTCCAGTCAACTGGGCAGATAAAGATGAAGCATGGACAGATGAATCGAAACCATTCATACCCGCTGCTAAAGTAAGAACGACCAATAAGTTTCTGGTTAATTTAAGCTGAACGTTCATTTTTCAACTCCCCTATCAAAGTTTGAGCTTTACATAAATTGTAGTAGTACCCTTTTTGTTTAGATAATTCCTTATGATTGCCAACCTCTACGATTTGTCCATCCTCCATAACGATAATTCGATCTGCGTTTTGAACGGTGCTTAATCTGTGGGCAATGACAACTCGCGTACAGGACATATAGTTGAGCTCGTTATCAATGGAGCTTTCCGATAATGTATCCAATGCACTTGTCGCTTCATCAAGAATGAGAATAGGAGGATCTGCAACTAATCCCCTGGCGATCAATAAACGCTGCCTCTGTCCTCCGGAAAAGTTAGCACCAAACTCCGAAACAGTGGTTTCAAAATTCAATGGAAGATCCATTATCTCTTTGTATATATTTGCCTTTTTGGCAGCACCGATCACACTGGCCTTCTCAATGTGTGTTCTTTGGGCTGTAATATTTTGGGCAATTGTTTTATTAAAGAGCCGGGCTTCCTGAAATACCACACCCATCGATTTGCGCAGCGAGGAAAGATTGATCATCGAACTGTCTTTCCCATCAAATTTAATGCTTCCTGATGTTGGTGAATAGAGACCTAGAAGCAATTTAACCATGGTGCTTTTGCCCGATCCGGAAGATCCAACAATTGCCACTTTTTCTCCAGCATTAATTTTAAAAGATACATCTTTAATTGCCAGATCACTAAAGTGGTTATGTCGGAATGATACATTTTCAAACTCAATGCTCCCTTTAAAAGCAGCTTGCTGCATATTCTCCTTGTCATCATGATTTGTCACCTCTGATTTTGCCTGCATGACATCATACAAGCGCTGAAGATAGGAACCTAAGTAGGTGAGCTCTCCATATCCGCTGCCAATTGAGATGATGGGGGTAATAAAGGCCATTGCCAGCGCATTAAAACCTAAAACGGTGCCCAATGTCATAGAGCCGTTAAGAATAGCCGGGCTGCTGTACCACAAAAGAAACACCGGAAGGATAAACTGAACAGAAGAAGCCACTGTGTTGATTGATGAAACCCATATCGACCGTTTTTCAGCACTTCTCAGCTGATTATGAAAAAGATCGCGCCATTCAGAAAACACCATTTTTTCAAGGCCCATCACTTTAATATCGCTAATTCCATTGATGCTTTCTGACAAAATCCTCTGCACTTTTGATTGAGCTGAAACGTCCTGGTCCGATAACTTTTTTGAAACCTTTGTGCTCGTAACTAATAGGACAAATACAACAATGCCAATTACCAGCACCATCGAAGTCATTCGGACCGAGTATTGAAACATCACGGCCAAATAAGTGAATACCAAAATGCCATCAATTAAAAAGGAAATTACCTTTGTGGATAGAATTTGTCTGATATACACATTCGAGTTAGCCCGGAACAACAATTCACCAACTGAACGATTTTCAAAGAAATTATATGGCAAGGTCAAAAGTTTGCCTATGAACCGTTCCATTAATGTTTTATCGATGGTGGTCTGGAGTTTAGCGACCAGAAACCCCCTAAACCATGAAAGAAGTTGAAAACTAATAAATAAAACAAACAATCCAATTCCAATTGAACTCATCGCATCCCCGTTTTTCGGGATAATGATGTTATCCGTTATCCACGTGGTCATCCATGGAACAACAAGAGTAAATAGCTGCAAAACAAGCGATCCAAAAAGAATAAAAATGATTAGTTTAGGTTTACTTAGCGCAAATGATAAGAAGAATTTAATGTGTGACGGACCCTTTTCTTTTACAAATTGCTCCGTAGGCGTTAAACAAAGTGCAAAACCTGTAAATTTTTCGTCAAACTCTTCATGACGAATTTTCCGTCTCCCTAAGGCTGGATCTACTACCACAACATGATGGGTAGCGATGGATTCTAAAACGACATAGTGCTTATTCTCCCAATGGATAATTGCC
This sequence comes from Jeotgalibacillus sp. S-D1, assembly GCF_004358665.1. GTDB lineage: Bacteria > Bacillota > Bacilli > Bacillales > Jeotgalibacillaceae > Jeotgalibacillus. The sequence continues at coordinate 300,887 of NZ_SMZR01000003.1, forward strand.
GGCAGTGTCATGTCCTTAAGAGCTTCTTTTGTAGCTTTAAACCCTTTTACATCTAAATCGTAATGTTTTCCAATAAGCATCAGCTGATAAAGGGATGTTCCTCCTTTGGGAACACCAAAGGTTTCTCTTAGTTCAGCTAACGAGACATATTTTCCATGAAACGAAAACACCATCGCCAGGCTTGCCAGCCCGCATTCACTGTGTTCCATTTGCTCAATAAAAGGAACTTTATTAGCCATGGCTCCCTCCCCCTTCTAAATTTGAACTTCTTGCAAGTGACCTGTTGTATAAAATGGAGGCGTCCAAGCGTCTTGATCATCCTGGAATTGAAGCCAGCCAAAATAGTAAACCCCTATTCCGATTTCCACCCTGGAAGTGATCTCCCACTTTTCTTTAATGTTAAAAATCAATTCTCCAACTCTCCTCCGGCTAATGAAAAGAATCCTCGCTATTTCCACATCTTTTTTTCCTTTAGCGACTAAGACAGCGACATCACGTTCTCTGTTACTTAATTGCTTGATTGCCATATAATTGCATCCCCCATTTAGTTAATTTGTTTCCTACGTTTACTATAAGGAATCCCGAAAGGTGAATAGAATAAGTAAAAAATACTTAAATATCGTAAAGAAAAATTCAAATTATCACCTGACTCTTTAACTAAAATCCCTTTATATGGATAAATATCCTTAAAGCCGAAAATATAGATCAAAAAAAACACCCTGGGAAACATCGTTCAATTTCCAGAGTGTTTTTTCTTATAAAGTTGAATTCAGTTTAACGACAAAACTGCCGGTACTGCCTTTGGATTGGAAAGTCTCAACAGCTGCAGGCCAACGCCAGCCATCCCCGTAAATAAGCTTGGTTGAATAAATCCATTTGGCCCATCTACTTGATAAAATCCTCTTGCTTCTTTCTGCAATACTCGGTTATATCCTATTTTTTTTGCTTCCTCTAACAAAACAGGATCCTGAAAATAGAGGCTGCCCTGTAAAAATAGTTCAGTATCTCCAAAGTTCCCATGACATAAGGAATCCGAGTTCTTATAACCATGCGCTCGAAGATTTTGCATTGCTTGATAAATTTCAGTGTCTAGCAGCTGATTGTCTGTGTAGCTGGAGATCGTCATCCTGCTTAGACCAATCCCCGTTGAACCATGGCACCACTGATGCATGTACCGTTCCTCAACATGACGGTTATCTTTCCAGGCCCCTTTTTCTACATTAAAGAGCGATTGATCGTAGCACAGAGCTTTTTCAGCCATTTTTTGATATTTAAGCTCCTTGGTAAAATCGGCTAGACGAAATAGACTTTGGGCAATTCCACTGGTGCCGTGGGAGAAACCGCCTAAATAAGTACCTGAGTCTCCAGATGGCCAGGCTGTCTTATCTTTGGTTATAGAATGGCTGTTAGCAATTAAATGATTCCCGTACAGCTCTGCTATTTCCAGGTATTCCCGATCACTTGTCCATTCATAGACATTCATTAACAGATGGCAGATCCCGGCAGATCCCCCGAGGAAATCGAACACTTCATCGGCTTGAACGCTCAATCTCAGTTTTTGTTTTATTTCATTGATTTTCCAGTCAAATAGATTGCTATCAAAGTTTTTATGAAAGTGCACAATTGGATACAAAAGAGAAAACGGCCCGGTGAATGAAGAAATCAACCCCCGATTTTCAACCATAGGTGAAACAGCTGATCGTAAAGTTGCTTCAGCAGCCCGCTTATAACGCTCTTCTTTTGTCTCCTGCCACAAGTACTGGAAAAAGAGAGAGATTCCCCCCAGGCCATCATAAAAACCCTGCAGGGCTGGCGCGACAGACCAGTTTCCTTCTCCACCGGGTGTCAAACACAGGAGGGAAGCTTTGTCTTGCGTCTTTGAAAAACGCAGCTTACTAAGAATCTCGTCTCCAATTGATTTGGCTTCATTCAAGAACAACAAATCAACATCTTGCGGAACTGGTTCATCAATCCACTTCTCTTCCTTCCTGCTTGGTTCTTCTTTCTTTGAACCGACAATAGCCGTGTTGATCCACTCAAGCTGTGTTTGTAATTCGTTAAGATCATATTTTTTAATTCGATCCACTACGAGCTCAAATCCGCTTTTAGGAAAAACGTTCTCTATCCTTACTCCTGTACTCGTATAAAGATCCGTGGAATCAACATACGAATTAAAAAATGGAATATCGCCTTCAAATAAATCCAGGATTTCATGGTGAATAATCCGTTTATCTATATAAGGATAAAACCATAAGCGATCAAATAAATTCTCCAAATAAAGCGCATCCCTCATGTAGTCAGGGTGACTTGATTCATTTAGGAAATTAAAGTATTGCTGCGTAGCCCTTGCCACGATACGGATTTTTTCCTGTCGGAAGGATTCAATCGGTCCTTCTGGTCGAAGAAGTTCCTGTTTATGGTCAATAAAAAACCTGAAAATGTTTTCAAAACCGATTAAAATGTCCTCCAAATAATCCTCCGCGTCGATGCCCTCACCATTTAAGGTAGGCAGGTTACTGGCGCCACGGAATTTTTCAGACTGCATCGTAAATTTCATGTCATCCGTCATGCCATTTTCAAGCTTCAGCACTTTAAAAGGCAGCTCCTGCTCTTTTCCATTGAGGGCACTGAGGTCGATCCCTTTCCCTTCTGCATTCTTGAACATCGCGATAGGAAGCAATCCAGTACCAACCACAGAATCCGCTTGCTCATATTTTAAGTCAACTTCCACAGAATTCGGAAAATCAAGCTTTGGACTTTGGTGGAACAGCGTTTCATGATCGATGATAAAAGGCGTGTCCCCTCCTGCTATGATGTTTTCCAGATGAAAATCGGCTCCTTTAATTGAATGCATAAGACCCAGCAGAACGCCAAATCGCTGAAAATAATGCTTCACCTCCTGCTCCGATTTACAGCTGCTGTATGGCACACACTCTTCCCAGCCATGAGTTTGAAAATCTAAAATTTTGTAAGGAGATAGCGTTGGAAATTCAACTCTTTCAGCGATCCATTCCAGTAGACCATGATATTTAAGTGAGATTGACAGCCCTTTAGGTTTGTAAATGATTGTTTTGCCATTTGCATAAACGAATTTGCCGACTGTTTTCCCCTTTTGATGCGTATCACCCAGGCCAAAATCGATCGATTCCAATTCATGATCCTCTAACCCAAACGTTTTAGTTAGTGCATCAAAATCCTTTACATACCTTTTAAGGGCAAGATCCACATTTTCAAGGAAAAATTCACTGCGTAAAATGAGGATTCTGGTTAATGTGGCATACTCCTCATAGAATTTAACCAATTCAGTTGAATTTAGCGCTTTTTCTCTAATAAAGGATTGAAATCTTTCCTCGGCTGTGTTGCCATAAAGTTCATCTTTTAATTTCGAAACATGCATTTCCAAAACGATCGATCTGGAAGCTTGTGTTAACAATTGAGTTCCGATTGCAAATAAGAATGTTTCCTTGATCTTCACATGATTAACTTTCTGTTTGTGCGCAAGATCTTCTAAAATTAACTCAAGCCGATTGGATATATAAGATAGGAATGGACGAATAAATAATCCTAAATCAAGCTGTTCCTTCATTTTTATTTTGTTTTCAGAAAGGAGCAGCCCTTCTGTAAAAAGATCTACATTCATTTTTGACCGCAAGAAGGAGGTTAATTCCTGCAGCTGGACTTCATCCAGCATTTTTTCTTCTAACGGCGTAATCGCTTCAGCAAATTCCTGCTCAGAAAGATCTGCGATGGACAATTTGGATTGAAAAATGGCATCAGAAGTCATTGAGACACGATCTCTCCACTTATTAATTACGCGAGCTGGATCCATTCCCTCTGCCTGTAAAACTTTCCTTCTTTCGTGACTAAATAATGCATGTATGTACGCTTCATGATTCGTTTGGGTCAAAACGTTTTCCATCTCTTTCACTCCTTTTCTAAAAATAAAGTTGAGGATACATACGAAGTGTCATAGACATCCTCAACCTTATTTAAAAAGTAATAGTGGAGGCTGCCCTCCACTATTAAGCAATGTATTAGCAATATTTGATTGAGAAGAGCATACCCGTTGTAAATGCTGCTACACAAGCTGGTGTTGTTTCAGGTGCTACATCGGAAGCGCCTTGTACTTCTGCCAGCTCGTCCAGCGTCAATTCGTTAAACGCTTTACCAGATGGGTGAGGCTTTACTTTTTCAACAGCTTCACGAATTTCAGGGTTTTTCCACGCATCGATAATTTGTTGTTTAGTCATTTTTTCATTCCTCCATTAATTGTTTTGGTTTAGTTTAAATTTTTCAGACTAGCAATTTCTTACTGAAAAAATAATAGTTGCGCCAATAGATGCTGCGATACACAATGGTGTTGTTTCAGGATTTACGTCAGAAGCCCCTTGAATTCCAGCCAGCTCTTCACTTGATAGCTCATTCATTGTTTTACCTGCTGGATTTTCAATTCCTTGATTGCGGACCTCAGGATTTTTCAGTGCATTAATTTTTTCTTCTCTTGACATGTAACTCATCTCCTCTTGTTTGTTTTGTTTTGGTATTTTGTTGCTATCTGTATATTATATTGAATCAGAATTTTCTAACACTACGCAAAATTGCAAAATATTGTATACGTGATATATAATTAATTAGAATTAATAGACTAATTGACTGTATATAGAAAAATAATACCTGCTAAAAGTAGGGTTTTTTATGTAGTACATGCCTTTTTATATGAAATCTATCTTTAGAAAGGCGACACCGAGAATGCAATGAAAAGAGTGGAAAAATGGAAATAGGAGAAAGAATACGTCAGATTAGAATACATAAAGGATTGACGCAAACGGAGTTAATTAAGGGGATTTGTTCCAATACTTATATTAGTAAAATTGAGAGCGGCAAGGCAAAACCTTCGTATTCATTCATCCTGAAAGTTGCCAAAGTGCTGGATGTGGCCCCTGAATTTCTCATCGATATGAATATGAAAGATGCGGAACCTGATGTACATAGAATTTACCAAGACTACATTCAATCTGAGAAAATTAATTCTCAGGATCTCGCCTTGCTAAAACTACATGCCCGGGAAAATCATTCGAATTCTACTTTGATTAAAATCTACTATGTCTTAATTTCGTATTATACAAACCACAGTATCAAAGAAGCTTATCAATTAGTTGAACAGGCAAAGAATGTTATCTCGCTGGATCAAACAACAGCTGAAAATGAACTCTCCTACTATTTTAATGGTCTTTTTAAATATTTTTATCTTCGAAAAAATTATTCAGAAGCATTGTTTTACGCTGAGTTGCATATTCAAACATTACAAAAGGAAGAAGCACCTTTGCGAGAAGCAAAAGCCTACTTTAATCTCGCTAAAGTACGAACAAAAATTGATCATGATTTGGAGCTTGCAAGAATCTATACGAAAAGAGCATTGCATATATTTAAAGAAGAAGATATTAAATCGGGGATTGGAAATGCTATGTCCGAATTAGCTATTCAGTATCATCGCAACGGATTATATGACGAGGCATTAGAGGTTTTAGACGAACTTTCGTTGTTCTCTGAGGAATATAAAAAAGACTATTACGCCCCTATTTTGGAATACAATTATGGAAGAGTCTATCAAAAATTAGAGAAATATGATCAAGCCATTGAGCATTACTCCACTAGTATAAAATATGATATGAACTCGAAGGATGAAGAGCAGACCATTTATGCCATAAAGTGTCTGGCTGAAATAAGTATTGAACGTAAGAATTGGGAAGAAGCAAACGACTATTTAAAACAAGGCTTTACATTAACCTCTTTGTTCAATCTTCCTAATGTCCACATTGAACTTTTACACCTGAGATCCCAAATCTATAAAGCCCGTTTTGATTTTCCTTCTTATGAAAAGGAAATGCAGCAGGCTGTCCAGCTGGCACAGGAAGGAAAATATCCATTACTTCTTAAAGAGATCAGTATCGAGCTGGCCGAACACTATAATGCCATTCGGGCTTACAAAATGGCAGCTAAATACTATCAAATTGCGCTTGTAAAGGTTCATTGATTGATACTTATGCTGATGAAGGGTCCTGTACTTTTTAAGCTAGGACCCTCCCTTTCAACCTAATATTGCGGAAACTCCAATTTCGGATTTTTGTGAATATCCTCCGTCCCTGCCTCCAATGCCGTTTTGTAATACGAACATTTATGTTCAATTATTTCCAATGTCTTTTTCATTTCTTCCATTTGTGCTTCTACGCGCGCTTTTCTTTCGACGAACATCTCATATCTTTGCTGTAAAGTAGCATCTCCTTCTAAACACCAGTCGATAAAGTGTTTAATTTCTTTGATTGGCATTCCCGTTGACTTGATGCATTCAATAATTTTCAACGCGTCAAGGTCAGCCTCTTTAAAACGCCTGGTGCCGCTTGCTGTCCGTTCGACGAAAGGGATTAATCCTTCTTTATCGTAGTAACGTAATGCATATGCGGTTAAATTCAATTCATTTGCAGCTTCACTGATTGAATAGGTTTTCATTGTATAATCTCCTTTTTATTTGGAAATAGACTTTGAGTTAACTCTAAGATTTGAAGAAATTCTATCAGCAGAAAGCGTGTCTGTCAAAATCATACTGTAATTGCCCATCATTTTTGACTTTGAACGGGGTGGTTGATTTCCGCTGAAGGCACTCAGCGACACGCGGGGCTGCGGTGAGCCATCTTCACAGCAAAGCTGTTCAGAGGTCTCACCTTTCCCGCTGCATCCCGCAGGAGTCTCGCACCTTCAGCTCCAATCAACGGTGTAAAACTCAAGATAGCTTTTTAAGACAAAGAGTTCCCCCTTGACCTAGAGTTAACTATAAGGCGTAGGATGGTTAACAAGAGAAAAGGATTTTGTAGATATAGGCATATTCAATGGTTTCAATTTAACTTGCCAAGGGTATTTTCTCTTAAACTATTAACTGGAGGTTTTTTTGATGGTAACTGCAAAAGCAAGAGCTGTAAACGGTTCGAAGGAATCCTTTCAAGCCACTGAAATCACACGTCGTGAACTGGATACCAATGATGTACTGATTGAAATTAAATTTGCTGGAATCTGTCATTCAGATATTCATACCGCACATGGCGATTGGGGTGAAGTAAATTACCCTCTTGTACCTGGTCATGAAATCGCAGGGATTGTCACAGATGTAGGAGAAAAGGTTACAAAATATAAAGTTGGCGACCGGGTAGGCGTCGGATGTATGGTGGATTCCTGCGGCGACTGTAAAAACTGCCGTGAAGGGGAGGAACAATACTGCTTGAAAGGTAATGTCCCTACCTATGCAGGGGTCGATAAATATGGAGAACCGACTCAGGGAGGCTATTCAACACATATCGTTGTGGTCGAAGACTTTGTTCTCAGCATTCCTGAAAACATTGGTCTTGATGAAGCTGCACCGCTGCTTTGCGCGGGCATCACAACCTTCTCTCCTCTAAACCACTGGAATGCCGGTCCTGGTAAAAAGGTAGCCGTTGTCGGGCTTGGCGGACTTGGCCATATGGCGGTTAAAATTGCCCATGCTATGGGTGCTGACGTAACCGTTCTTTCCCAGACACTCAATAAAAAAGAAGATGGTCTGCAGTTTGGCGCAAGCAGCTACTATGCGACAAGCGATCCTGATACCTTTACCGAGCTTGCCGGCACCTTTGATCTGATCATAAATACGGTCAGTGCCAAAATTGATATGAATGCCTACTTATCATTGCTTACGCTGAACGGTACGCTCGTAAATGTTGGAGCACCTGCTGAGCCGCTGGAAATCAATGCGTTCTCACTGATTCCTCACCGACGCTCATTCGCTGGCTCCATGATTGGCGGCATTCGTGAAACTCAGGAGATGCTTAACTTCTGCGCAGAGCATAAGATCGCTCCAAGCATTGAAGTCATCTCAGCTGACGAGATCGACCGGGCTTATGAACGCGTGATGGCTTCAGATGTGAAGTACCGCTTTGTGATTGATATCAGCACGATGTAAATGAGGTGATTAAACGTGGAGATGCAGGAATTTATAGAATTTTGCAGGGAAGGTAATTCGATTTCAGGAGAGGATCGGCATTTACACGATCTGTTAGTACAGTGCAGCTTTGAAGCGCAAAGGATCACCATGAAATTAAATAGCCAGTATCACTCAAAAGAAGAAATCACAAAGCTTTTCAGTGAGCTGACCGGTAAAGAAGTGGATGAGTCGTTTATGTGCTTCCCTCCCTTTCACACAGACTTCGGTAAAAATATTACGATTGGAAAAAATGTATTTTTTAATACAGGCTGTTCTTTCCAGGACCGGGGAGGAATTGTGATTGGGGACGGTACAATGATCGGGATGAATGTAACGATTGCCACATTGAACCACGGACTGCCGCTGGAAACGCGAAACACTACCTTCTCTTCTCCTGTAGTCATCGGCAAAAATGGCTGGATCGGTTCCAACGCAACCATCCTGCCAGGTGTAACAATTGGAAACAACGCTGTCGTTGCGGCAGGCGCAGTTGTTACTAAGGATGTGCCTGACAATACTGTGGTGGCCGGTGTGCCGGCGAAATTCGTTATGAAAATAGATGATTAGAATTGCTGCATTCCTAAAAAAGTCTGCTGTCTCGGTTGAGGCAGCAGACTTTTTTATTTCCTTTTAGTTTCGTTTATCTTTTCATGATTCTTCGCAAAAAAAGTCAAGTTTTCAACAATCCATATGCTTATACTGAAATAGAAAGGCAGGTGGTAAAAAATTGCTTTATACAGAGCAGGAGAGAATTGTTCAACACACAATTAAATTTATCGAAAATCAATTACATCAAAAATTAACAGCCTCGATACTGGCAAAACAAGCTGGCTACTCTAAATTTCATTTCCATCGTATTTTCCAGAAGATCACCGGCACATCAATAGCCGGCTACATTAGAAATCGAAGACTTACACAAGCTGCCCGCGAGTTGATTTCTACTGACCAGCGTGTGATCGATATCGCATTAAAGTATCACTTTGGTTCTCAGGAATCGTTCACAAGAGCTTTTACAAAAATTTATCATATGACGCCATTGCAGTACCGCAAATTGCTGCGAAAGCTGAATGAGAAGGGAGAAATAAATATAATGAAGCAAAATCAAGCACCTGAAGGCTGGATTATGACAGGGGATTCACCACAGAATTATGAAACAGGAATTGACCAGAAGATTGTACATTCCGGCAATCGTGCGGCCTTTTTAAAATCAAAAAACGGCAACGAACCTGGTTTTTCCACGCTTATGCAGCAAATTAAAGCAGATCATTACAAAGGGGAACGCATTCAATTCTCTGCTTTTGTGAAAACCCAAAACGTTCAAACAGCCGGACTATGGGTGCGGGTGGATCATTCCTCAGGTGAAGTGCTTGCCTTTGATAACATGATGAACCGCCCCATATCCGGCACGAACGACTGGAACCATTTCAGTGTTGTATTGGATGTTCCTTCTAAAAGTGATGTCATTGCATTTGGCATTTTATTAAGCGGTGAAGGTCAGCTCTGGATAGATGGCTGTTCATTTAAGATTGTAGATGAGAGCGTCCCGGTGACAGAAACAAAAACGAACGAAATGCTCGCAGAAGAACCGGTCAATTTAAATTTTGAACAGTAAAGAAGCAATTACCCAACCTGCGAAAAGAGTAGAAAATCCCCCAGCCTCTATGGCTGGGGGATCTCTATTATCTTGCTACAAACCAAGCGGCGTATCCTTGCCCTTCCGGCGTTTTACCCGGTCTCTCCAGGCTGGTACGACAATTGCGATAATGGTTAAGGCAAAAAGTGACAGGGTCAGCGGACTGGTGAAGAATATATCCCATGAACCGCCTGAAATCGTTAATGATTGACGAAGCGCGTTCTCCATCATCCCCCCTAAAATGAAAGCAAGGATAAATGGCGCGGCAGGGAAAGCAAATATTCTCATCAGATAGCCTATAATTCCAAAAACAACAAGAAGATAAAGATCAAATGTACTGAAGCTAACCGCATACACCCCGATTAAACTTGAGATAATGACCAATGAAATTAATAATGGACGCGGAACTTTTAAAATTTTAACGAAGTAAGGAATTAACGGCAGATTTAAAATCAGTAAAAAGACATTTCCAAGATACATACTGACAATAATCCCCCAGAAAACGGTCGGGTTCTCAGTCATTAATAGCGGACCCGGCTGAACACCAAGCACAAGGAAAGCGCCCAGCATGACGGCTGTTGTTCCTGACCCGGGAATTCCAAGACTTAATAGCGGTACAAAGGCACCGCTTGTTGCGGCATTATTTGCAGTTTCCGGAGCGGTCAGGCCTTTTATTGAGCCTTTTCCAAACTCCTCAGGATTTTTCGCCATTTTCTTTTCTGAAATATAAGCAACAAAAGAAGAAATAGTGGCTCCTGCACCCGGAAGGACACCCAGGATAAAGCCGATAAAGGACTGCCTTGTCATAGGACCTTTCATTTCTTTAAAATCTTCTTTTGTTAACTTCAGGCTTCCGATATTATGTAAGCCTGATAGCTTCTGTTTTCGGTTTAATATTAGGAAGCAGACCTCTGCAATGGCACAAACTCCTAGAGCAATGACCAGAAAGTCCACTCCGTCCAGTAAATTAACACTTCCAAAGGTAAAACGGCTGGTACCTGTTTGGGCATCAATCCCGATCGTTACGATCATAAATCCTAATACAGCTGAAATTAAGGCCTTAATCGTTGAGCCTTCTGATAAGCTCGCAATGGCTGTTAAACCAAGCAGCATTAAAGCAAAATATTCAGGGGGACCAAAAATAATGGCAACACTTGCAAGTACCGGGGCAAACAGCATTAACAAAATAACGCTGACCGTTCCTCCGACAAATGAAGCAATGGCTGAAATGGCTAACGCTTTTCCTGCCTTGCCCTGCTGAGCCATCGGATATCCGTCAAACGAAGCGGCAACTGTACCTGCAACACCAGGCGCATTTAACAGAATGGAAGATGTAGAGCCCCCGTACATAGAGCCATAGTACACACCTGCCATCATAACAAGGGCGATGGTCGGATCCATGCTGTAGGTGACAGGGATCATAATGGCGATGGCGCTGATCGGACCAAGTCCCGGGATCATACCAATAATGGTTCCGACAAATACACCGATAAAAATGAATAAGATAGCCTCCCAGCTAAACGCCACCTGAAAGCCTTGAGCAATTCCTTCAAACATGCTGATTCACATCCTTTCTTACAAGTTTAAAATGGTAGAATTCCTGCCGGCAGCCGGATGGCTAAGCCGTAATTAAACAAAGCATACGCACCAACTGAGAATATAACAGCGGTCGAAATCGTTGCGATCCAGTTTTGATAGCCAAGAAATCTCGTACAGACAATGATGAATGCTGCGGTCATAATCACAAAGCCCACTACTTCCAAAACGGTGATATAAAGCAGAATTAACACCATTACCCCAAGAAGCATTCCGGCCTCCTTTTTCTTAATGACACGCTTTTTCTTTTGTTCTTCTGTATCGATATCCTTACTGAAGAAAAAACAGATGGAAAGAATGACTAAAGCGAAGCCCAACAGTTTGGGGATGAGATCCGCATCGACAGGAACAAAAGCATATTCCGGCAGGTTATAAGCCATAAAAAGATAAGAAGCGGCTATAACCAATAAGACAAGAGAAAGACCTTTATTAACGGTTAACTTCATATCCACACCCCCTTATTCTGTGATAAACCCTAATTCTTTTAATAGCGCTTCAATCTCTACGGACTGCTCATCCAGAAAGTCCTTGAACTCCTCGCTGTCCATGAATCTTTCATCCCAGCCGTATCGATTCCGAATATCAGCAAAAGCCTCCGACTCTGATGTTTCTTTGATAATATCTTCATAGTAGGTAAGCTGCTCCTCTGTCATATCCGGCGGTCCGAATATCCCGCGCCAGACGATAAATTCCGCGTCTATCCCCTGTTCACGGCCTGTCGGCAGAGTTTCCAGAAATTCATCCCCTTTTAAACGTTCCGGTGCGGTGATGCCCAATACTTTCATTTTTCCCGCGCGTGCCTGCTCGGCAGCATCCAGAACACCAGTCGAGATCACGTCAATACTTCCGTTAAGGACGCCCGTCATCGCTCCACCTTCCTGGTCAGAGACATAACGGATTTTCGTAATATCCACTCCCGCTGCATCCGCAAACATGATAAATTGCATATGATCCATGCTTCCAGGGGAAGAATTACCAACGACTGTTATGTTTTCAGGTGATTCTTTCATTTCCTCAAACAGCTCACCCAGTGTATCCCAGCGGGCATCATCACGGACGGCAAATGCTCCATAGTCAGCAATCAGGTTGGCAATTGGAGTAAAATCGTCATACCCATATGGGGACTGCCCGTTTTGCTTCACAAAATGAATAGGCGGTGAACTGATAAAAAGATTGTGCGGGTCATTGCGCTTATGAATATACGCCCAGCCTACTGCTCCCCCGCCGCCCGGTTTATTGACAACACCAAAACCCTGGTCAGAAAGATTTTCTTCATCAATTGTGCGGGCGAGCATCCGCGCAGTGGTATCCCATCCCCCGCCGGCAGCAGATGGTGCAATGACCTCAATGGACCGGTCAGGCTCCCACTCTCCGGCAGCATTTATAGAACCTGTTTGAACAGGCATCGTACAGCCTGTCAGCAGAAGAAGTCCAATAATCATCAAAACAAATAATTTCCTAGACAATGAAAGCGCCTCCTTTTGGTTTTTATTCATCTTACTTGTCGAATCTTCTTTTGTAACCGTTTTCATTTTAGTGTGCATTAAGATTATTCTGAAAGTTTTGTTCATTTTGTTCACGGCAAAAGGACTTTTATAAAAGGATTTTTCTTGACCAATCAGTCCGAATTAAGTAAAATAGCTTTCAAAGGAGGTAGGAAATTGGGGAGAAATAAGGAATTCGACACTACACTCGTGCTGCATAAGGCAATGGAGGTATTTGGCTATTATGGATACGAGGGAACCTCACTGCAACATTTGCTTGATGGGTTGGGGATTGCAAGACAGAGCCTCTATGATACGTACGGGACTAAGAGAGATTTATTTATCTCCGCACTGAAACATTACGTAACAGCCAAAAGTGACTCCGTCATTTCTTATCTGGAAAACTCAGATTCTGTGAGGCAAGGGATAACCGGTGTATTTCATGAAGGAGCCTTTATTTTGAAGGATGAGAACAGGCGTAAGGAGTGTTTCATAATTTATTCTGCTTTTGACAGAATACCTCACGATACGGAGGTTGCTGAGTTCATTACTAAGGATCTAAAGCGTTTAGAAGAGGTATTTTATGAAACATTAGTAAGGGGTCAGTCCCAAGGGGAAATCAGTCATAGGCAGGAACTGAGGGCTCTTGCCTGCTATTTGAATTATGCCAGGCACTCCATGACACAATTGGCTAAAATAACGAGTGATCCCAAAGTTTTAGATGACTACGTTAAAATTACACTGTCCAGTTTGGACAAATAATGAAGCGTTAACGCTTCATTATTATTTTAATCATTCCGGACCATTCAGTCTATAAAATGAATATAACAGATTGGAGAGGTATAACAAATGCAAAATTTTTATCAACAAGCTAATGAGATTCTTAATACATTTCAAAACAGCCTCCTTAAACAGGATTTTGAACGCTGGCTCGACCTTTTTGAGGAAGAAGCTGTGTTTGAATTTCCTTATGCTCCTGAAGACTTTCCCAAAAGACTCGCAGGAAAGGCGGAAATTCGTGCCCATGTTGAGGGACTCCCTGACCTTCTCAAGATCAATACGTTCTCATCTCTAAATCTTTATACTGATTCAAATAAGTCAACTATTATTGCTGAGTATAACTGTAACGGTACCGCGAGCCAAACTGGGAAGCCGTATCCGCAGACCTATATTTCTGTAATCGAACTTCATGATGGGAAAATCAAGCGTTTTAAAGATTATTGGAATCCGCTGATCGTACTTGAATCGGTTCAATCCTAACTAGAACGAGAAAAGGAGTGAAAGGAATATGGTACAAGAAAACATCACACTAATCACTGGTGCAAGTGGTAAAACAGGGAGAAGGATTACGGATAGACTTATTGAACTTGGTAAACCTGTTCTTGCAGCGACACGGCAGTCGCCATCAAAATTGGACCGTTCTAACGCGATCTATTTTGATTGGTACGATGAATCCACGCATCTCCCTGCACTAAAGAATGTAGACCAACTATATTTAGTTGCACCAGTTGGAGACACAGACCCAGCCAAAGTCATGATTCCATTCATTAAAAAGGCTTTGGCTCAGGGAGTAAAACGATTTGTATTATTAAGCAGTGCCTCAATATCCGAGGAAGAGTCAGTCTTCGGTCCTGTACACCTGACTATAAAAAGGTTAGCACCAGAATGGGCAGTGCTAAGACCCTCATATTTCATGCAGAATTTTACCCAAGCTCCGCATGTCGAAACGATCAACAAGCAAAATTTGATAATAAGTGCGACAGGCCAAGGGAAGATAGGGTTTGTAGATGTAAATGACATTGCCGAAGTAGGAGTGAGAGCTCTAGTCGATGTTAACCCTCATAATACAGAGCATATTATTACGGGTCCTGACATCTTGTCCTATAATGAAGTCAGCCAAATCATTAGCGACGTTACTGGACGGCCAATACAGCATCAATCCATTCCAGATGAGGAATTTATAAGGAGATGGATTAATGCAGGGCTTTCAAAAGATTACGCAAGTTTTATGACTGAACTGGAGCGGAGAATACGCGAAGAAGGTACAGAAGCCCAAGTAACTGAAACCGTTTGGCGGGTGACAGGGAGATCTCCGATTTCCTTTACACAATTTGTGCAAAACCATGCAAATGCATGGAAAAAATAATAGGCTGGGGCAAAACCCATCCTAAAGCAAATAAAATGGTCCTAAGAACTTTTAGTTCGTAGGACCATTTTTTAGATTTGAGATCATCTCCTTTTCACAAATAGTATTTTGTGAAATACCTTATGTAATATGTAACTTTAATAGATAATTCGCACTGTTTTTAAGCGTTATTTTGCACTCGCTTTAATCGCTATTTGGCGTTAGAAATAAAAAAGTCAATCCTTTAAGAACCGACTTTTTTCATTTTGCTTATTGTGTTAAAGCTCACCGTTAGTTCAATATAAGTCCATAAAAAAAGGATAACTAAATTCCGTTCTATATTGTATAATAACCTCAATCGGTTCCTCACTATTCTCTTCTGAACTCAAAACATCTTCACTTTTCAGATATCCTTCGTACCAGATTTGGTTATTACTGTTCTTCTTAAGTTTCTCTGTACCTTCGAAGTATATTTCAAAGTCGTTCTTATTGTAATGTTCAAAAATTTCTTTTTCGCTCAATTCGGTAGATATCCTTTTGTATGCTGCCAATGTTGGACGACCTCCGCTGCCCCAAGGTCCACCTCCGTATAATACTCCATAATCAAAATCTTGTTCAATAACTTTTGTTTTTTCAGGCAGTTTATATTCTAAAAGTCTGTTTGCATATTTCTTAGCGTAAACATACTCCTGACCAAAGAAAATATAAAACAAACCTAATGCGAATATTGCTAGAAAAGTTAAAATAATTATTATCTTAAACCTATGTTTCACAGTCTTAACAAACCTCCCATTCGATAATAAACTAACCTGCCCTTTATTTTAACATTAATTTCCTTTTGGTGGACAAAGAAAAAAGCACTCCTTATTGAAGGAATGCTCCCGATAGTTAAAGAAGAAAATATTACTACATGTTTTATTAATCAGTAGCAAATGATTCTGTGAGTTCATTAACTTCTTTGCTTATTTCTTTATAACGAGTCCAATGAAGATAGTGATGTCCATCTAATGTGATAATTTTACTGGCAGGGGAATCCGTTAACTGAGTCTTATAGAAAGTCACCTTGTTTTTACTATCCCCTGTTCCCTTGTCTTCTTTCGTAGTAAAGAATAAAACGGGCATATTAGAAGGGAATTTCATATTAACTGTTTTGTCTATATTGTTTTTTATTTCATTGGCTTCGGCAACAACATTTTTGTTGTAACCCTTCCAAGCTGAGATGGCCTTGGTCATTTTTAAATTTTCTTCTGAATATGTACCATCATCCGCAATAGGCAATATACCTTCAGCGTCTATCGTTACTGCCATTCTTGCGATTCCAGTTGTTGCTAAATAACTTAAATACTTAGGCATTGCAGGGGCAGTTTCATCAAAATAGTTCAATACCTGTGGCAGAGTAGGATCAATCCCAATAATGGCTTTAACTTCTTCTGGATACTTATCAGCAAAATACATACTGTAAATCCCGGAAATTGAATGAGGCATTAGTATATATGGTCCTTGTATGTTCGCTTTTTTTAACGCCATTCTTATTTCCTCTACAATGTTTTCGACTGTTCGTTCCTTTTTGGTTATAGCGCTCCATCCATATCCAAACGTCTCCACCACGGCCACCTTATTGTTCTTTGATAATTCATTTATCAAAGGATCAAAATCCAGTGATGGTGCTGCAGTCCCAAGACCACTTAATAGAATGATCGTGTTATCGCCTTTACCCTTAGTGTAAACGTGCATATTATTACCATCAACCTCTACTAAGTCGCCTAGTGAAGAGTACTTTTTTTGTTCATATGATGTCATAATGCTACTGAAAATGATCCAAATAACAAATGCAGCTACTATAACTAATAAGATGTTCCTTAAAACTTTCCAAAATCTAAATTTCTTTCTCGTTTTCTTCATTATTTCCTATAGCCTTCTTTCTTTTTAATTCCATCTTACCGTTCGAACTAATTCTTAGTAATGATCTTTAGAAGTATTTAAAGATAGGGCTTGAGGTTTATTAAACTATTCTGCTCCGTTAGTTTAAGTGTATATTTTCACAAAATTAGGCGAAAAATCTTTTAAACTTATTCCTTATAACTATTGGATATTAAATGAAAAGCCAAGACGCTATAAGTTAGTGTCTTGGCTTTATGAAGAATCTCTTCTTTAAAGATAGCTGGGTTTTTAAAATTGGATGCAAATTATCGAACAAAGTGACATTCTACTGACTATCCTTCAGTAAATATTTCCGCTCCGGCCTGCCGACAATTCCATAGACAAGCTCTGCCCGTGCTTCTTTAATCGAAATTAAATATTCCAGATACCTTCTGGAGGTGGTGCGGGAAGCCCCTAGAAGCTGGCCCAGCGCTTCTGCTGTAATGCCTTCCTCCTGATCTTTTAATAATTCCTTTACCTTATCAAGCGTAATTTGATCGATCCCCTTTGGCAGATCCTGCGCTCCGGTTTGTCTTGTGGGCTGCAGCCTGAACAGCTTATCTGCTAGATTCTGGGTCACTTCTGTATTGGAGCCGAGTATTTTCTGATTTCTTTCCGCTTTGTCTACAGCCTCTGCCAGGCGCTCCAGTGCAATCGGTTTAACCAGGTAATCAACGATTCCCGCCTGGTACGCCTTCTTTAAGATCTCCATTTCGGTTGCTGCAGTGATTAAAATAATTTGAAGCCTTGGACAAATTTGCTTTAATTGATTGATCATATTAACACCAAGCTCATCTGGCAGGTACACATCCAGCAGCACAAGATCCGGCTGCCATTTCTCTGCATCCAGCAGCAGTTCCTTTGCATTCGCTGATCTTTTTACGTCCTGGATCACCTGCAAGCTTTTTAAATACTGGCAATGAATATCTGCTACCCGGTAATCATCCTCTGCAATTAATACATTCATGATTCTTCTCCCTTAATTTTCGGTATGTAGATATTAACGACGATTCCGGAGGGCTGGTTGACTGTGATTTCGATCGAGCCGCCCAGCTCCTCGAGGGCAGACTGCACTAATGCAAGCCCGAAGCCCCGGTCCTTCCCTTCCTTCGTCGAAAATCCCTGCTCGTAAATTCGTGCCGCATCCTCTTCCGTAATCCCGCTGCCATTATCAGCTACTTCAATAATGAGGTCGTCTGCCACATCGGTCAGAAAAATATCGACCTCAGGTTCCCGCTGCTTCATCACAGCGTCGAACGCATTATCAATGACATTGCCAATCACCGTCACCAAGGGGGCAGCTGCCTCCTTCGGCCATTCATGTGTAATAACGCTTTCATCATTTATTGTAAACGCAATTTTCTTTTCAGACGCCTTTGATAGTTTCCCAATTAATACAGCCTGAATCGTCGGATCCGCTATCTGGTCAAACAACAGATGCTCATAAGCCCGCTGCTGACCAATCTCTTCATGAATAAAATGCGTTGCTTTATCGATATGCCCGAGCTGCAGCCACCCTGAGATGGCATACAGCTTATTTGTATATTCATGCGTTTGTGCGCGCAGTCCCTGTGAGTACTGCTGGACCTCGGATAATGTATTAATTAATTCCTGAAGTCCTGAGCGGTCCCGGAAGCTTGCCACTTTTCCTGCATAGGTGCCGCCGCCATCAATTGTTTCATATTGAACAAGAAGATGCTTTTTATTAAAAAATGTTTCATAGGAGCCCGCAGCCTTTTCAGATGAAAGAACATGGGCAATTTCCGACTCAGGCAGCAGTTCCTTTATTGGCTTTCCTATTTCATTCATCTTTACACCTAAAATCTCCTTTGCCGATTGATTGACAAGCGTCACATTTCCATACTGGTCGGTCGCAATGAGCCCTTCATTAATGGATTCTAAAATGGCCCCGCGCTCCTTGTACATCCGCGCAATCTGATAGGGCTCCAGCCCAAATGTATCCTTTCGAATACTCTTCGCAAGCATGAAGCTGCCAGCCACACCAATAATAAAAATCAGAATCAGCCAAATTGAAACTCCTATTAGCCCCTGATGAAAATAAGAATTAACAAACGTAATCATAAACCCTACCGAAACGACGCCGACGATGTCCCCGTTATCATCAAAAACAGGCGTCTTTCCGCGAACGGAGGTGCCAAGCGAGCCTTTTGCTAAGGAAACATAGCTTTTTCCATAAAGCAGTGCATCGTCATTGTCCCCTCCCACCATTGCCTGTCCTATTTTTTCCGGCTGAGGGTGGGTATACCGTATTCCTTCTGTATCCCCTATCACAATAAATTCAGCACCGGACCGCTCCCTTATCCGCTCGATAAAGGGATGCAGATCTGAAGCGCTTTCATTGGACGCAAGTATGCGCTTGACTTCAGGTATTTCAGCTACAGCCATGGCGGTCGTTAACGCCTGCTCTCCCACCAGATCCCGTGCCTGCTTTTGTTCAAAATAGAGATAGACTATTGTCACCATGCACATAATCATCGTCACCAATATACAAGCCAGAAACATAAATTTCCGTTCCAACGGCCAACGAGTTTTCATCCTGACTCCCCCTACTTCCTACAGTATAACGACTTACACGTAAAGTTGGTAGGTGAATAGAAAACAAAAGAACGATACTCTTTTATAGAAGTATCGTTCCAAATTCTATCTTTATTAAAATGCTTTTCTCTGGTAAATAAAAGTGGCAAGCCCCTTGAGACTGCCTAAAGTACTACTGCAATGACTGCTGCCCCTGAGTATAAGACCGTTTCGGATGTTTTAATAAAGAAGTTTGTAATCGCCAGAAGATGATCACCTAACATTCTTATTTAAAATAAGGGTTTTTCTTTACCGGGTGGTTGATTTACGCTGAAGGAGCTCGCTTTCCGCGGGGCGGGGGTGAGCCATCTTCACAGCCAAGCCGTTCAGAGGTCTCACCTCTCCCGCTACATCCCGCAGGAGTCTCGCACCTCCAGCTCCAATCAACGGTGTATTAGCCAAGTTTAATAGATCCATATGAAAAAAGCATACGTTTTGAAGTTATTTCAACGCATACTCTTTCCGTCAGATAATATGAAGATTAAAGAATTCTAACGTGCATCCCTCTTACAGCCTTCTCATACGCTTCCTTTCCCATCCTTTTCACTTTATCAGAGACTTCAGACGCAGGAATTAATGTGCCGTTATGTAAAATAGAAGGATCAAGCAAGCGAAGTTTATTTTTTCGATATATATCATATTGTTCTCGATCCTCTGTTACCTGGACGTTGGGGTTGATTCCTTTTAACAGGTTCAGTAATTCCTCTTTATTTGACGCTTTAATTTTTCCGATTAACTCGTCATCTTTACCGAGAAAATCATCCATAGAGATAACATTACTATCTAATGCCAGCTTCAGCAGATTGGCCAGCCTGTCATTTCCATAAATATTCAATGGATTCATAAAGAAATCGATTACATCTTTATAGTAGGTTTCAACCATAAATTCAGCAGATTCGATGCTTTGAAGATACATCTTCCCTTCAATAACGATGATCTCCTGCAAAAAACAGCTGGCCTCTGCCAGTGTAAGTTGTCCATACCGATGCATATCCCGAAGCGTATAATCCACCCGGTCCGCACAAAGCTCAGGTGCCGGCTGCTCGAGCAGTGTCCACTGGCTGTCGTCAAGCAGAATCCCCTCATAACGGTAGCCATACTTTGCTAAAATCGCCGGGATTTCTGAGTCTTCCACTACAGCCAGATAAATGTTTTCATGATAATCCTCTGCCTGATTTTCAAAAACAAAATCAACGACATGCGAAAAAGCGGTATGAGAAACATCATGCAATAAGCCTGCAATCTGCTCCTCCAGAGATCCACCAAGTTTTCTGATCAGCAGCATTACACCAACGGAATGGTCATAACGGGTGACATTCCATTGGTGATTCACAAGATAGCTGGCTCCCCCTGGTGAATGCCTTTTAATCGTTGTACTGGTTTGCTCAGAATCAGTTCCTCTATTACTTTTTCTACTTCGAAACTTCCATAAAGGGCATCTTTTATGTACATGGTTTCCTCCTGTTTATAAAATGATAATCATTATACCCAGTATCGCACCTGATGCAACGACCACTTTCCCCCCTTCTTACCCTCCATATTCAGTCTAATTCCTGAAAACATAACCATGCATGCGGCGGAAGTAAAATAATAGATTTCGGAAATATTCAGTAGAAGATGAGCAAATGCAGTAATAATGAGCAAATAAACAAAAATGGTTTCGATAAATGTGACTGTTTTTTTCATATTGACCTTCTCGATGGTCTTCATTGGAATAGCCATGGAAGTCTCCTTTACTACGGAAAGTTTAACGTTGGTTTATTATACCAATTGGTTTAGGGCCAACGGGTACTATTAAGAATTTTAATAACGAATAATAATTTCTAATAAAACCAAAAAACCACCCGATTCACAATGGAGCCGGGCGGCTTTTAGCTTATTTCTCGTAAACTTATCCGTTTGAACTTTCATCCGTCGTTTTAAATAATTTACTCTTAAAGAAAAAGAAAGTTAATCCGACAGTAAGGACAAACGTGATTGCCATGCCGGTAAAGTAGTAGCCCCAATGTTCCGGGAAGACGGACAGGAAGGACAGGACGCCTCCAACGCCTACAGATGTCGCTTTTACTCCTTGAGCTGCCAGGTACGCACTCCCGATGGCGCTTCCGATCATGACGGCGATGAATGGATATCGGAATCGAAGGTTGATCCCGTAAATCGCAGGCTCCGTTACACCGAGCCATGCGGATAGGGTTGCTGTCAGGGAAACACCCTTCAGCTTTTTGTTTTTCTTAATAATAAAGAACATGGTTAATGCAGCTGCACCTTGAGCGAGTGTCACGGTTTCTCCAATTGGCCATAACGTGACATAGCCAAGGGTACCGGCCATTTGCAGATTTACGCCTAAGAAAATATGGTGCATCCCTGTGATGACAAGAGGTCCTGAGATAAATCCATACACACCGCCGGCAAATGCAGGCGATAGTTCAAATAGATTTAAAATGCCATCTGTAATCCAATTCGATCCTGTCATGGTAATCGGACCAACGATCCCAAACGTCACCAGGCCTGTGAAAACCAATGCAAGCGGTGCCACAAAAATCATTTGTAAATTGTCATGTATGAAACGCTTCAGGTGTTTTTCAGACCATGTTAAGATCAATGCGGCAAAAATCACGGGAAGTACCTGCCCCTGGTAGCCTATTCTCGCAATGTCCCAGCCAAACAGGTTCCAATACTCAACATCCCCTGGATTTCCTGCGTAATCATAAGCAGACATTAGGGAAGGGTGTACTAACAGGAGACCTAATACGATCCCGAGCAATTGGCTGCCGCCAAACTTCCTGGCAGCCGACCAGGCAATAAGAACAGGCAAAAATGTAAACGCTGTATTTGCAATGACATTGATAAACTCCGCAAAACCTGTCCAGCCAGTGTACACGTCTAGCAGCGATTGGTCATCGTAAAAAATACCAGGATTGGCAAGCATGTTATTTAATCCTAAAAGCAGTCCAGCCGCCACAATCGCCGGCAAAATCGGGATGAAAATATCAGCAAGGACTCTTACACCCTTTTGAATGAGATTCCCTTTTTCTACGGTGATTTTTTTCAATTCATCCTTCGACACTTCATCTGTACCAGTTTGATTCACAAACTCAGTGTAAACCTTTTCAACTAACCCCGGACCAATGATGATTTGGAACTGTCCGCTTGCTTTGAATGTTCCTTTCACCAGTTCATTTTCTTCTAGTGCTTCTTTATTTACTAAACTTTCATCTACTAATATCAAACGGAGCCTGGTAACACAATGCGATGCATTGCTGACATTTTCCGCTCCGCCGATGTGTTTAATTATATCGGCAACATTTTCTTTAAACCCCATCCTCATAGCCTCCTCAGTTAATCGCTTACATAAATTATTAACTTGTTTAAACAAGTTCGATATAGTACAGTATAAATTGTTATCACTTGATGTCAAGAAAATTATGAAAAGGAGTGTTATCTGTTGGATATTAGCGTTACGCCAATGAGCCACTTTGGTTCTTACATGGCACTCACATACCAGGATAGTAAAGCCCCTGAGAAAAATGGGATTTATCTTAATTCAGTACGGGGAAAATCCAAGCAGCATCAGAATGCCCTCAAAATCATTCCTGCAGTGAACGGAACTCCTGTTGTCTATACCTATAAAGCCGACGAATTTAACATCTCACTAACATTTGACGGCGGTGAAATCCGGCTGTGCTTTGAAGATTCAGAGAGAATTTTTGTCCAAGGCAGCGGAGCAAATGTTGGGCTAATACTTGATACCCAGCCTGTCTTTAACTTTGAATATAACTATCTATTAGGAAATACCGAGGAAGAATTCTGTATCGTCAATAGCTACAAAAACCTGACCAAATACATGATTTTCGCACCAAACGGCTCTGTCAGCCTGCAGCAAAATGTTTCCATGGACACGACCGGGAGTATGGATAAAGCAGATAATAGATCTAGCATCCAAATCACCTCCAAGCCTGGCGCTGAAGCGTTTCTATGCGTGATTGAGGATGTGCCAACTCACGGAGGCGTACCTGAAAAAAGAGACTACTCGTTTGAAGCAGCACTTGAAAAAAGCACGCAGCATTTTGAGGCATTTTTATCAAAGCAGCCGTCTGTTCCTGAAGGCTATGAGCAAACCATACGGGAAGCGGCTTACCTGAACTGGAGCTGCATCGTGAATGAACAGGGTTTGCTGAAACGAAAAGCCCTGTATATGTCGAATGCCAATTTTCCTGGTGTATGGAGCTGGGACAATGCATTTAACGCGCTTGCCCTGGCAGGAGTTGATGATGAACTGGCCTGGGATCAGATTCAGCTGCTGTTCGATCATCAGGATGAAAAAGGCATGATTCCCGGCTCTGTTAGTGATTCAACAATTCGCTGGAATTTTTCCAAGCCTCCTGTTCAAGGGTTATTTGTTTTAAAAATGATGGAGAAAATGACGCTTTCCACGGAGCAACTCGAGACGATTTTTTCACAGATTAAACGGCACGTAGAATTTTACCTGAAGTATAAGGATTACAATCAGGACGGCATTTGCGAGTACCATCATGGAAATGATTCAGGCCAGGATAACAGCACCGTTTTCAGAGATGCGAATATCATTGATTCACCTGATTTAACTGCGTTCTTAATTAAATCGATGGATATGCTTTCGGTTGTAGCAGGTAAGCTGAACCGTGAGCAGGATCAGCTGTACTGGGAAAAAGAAGCGACAAAATACACGGAAAAGTTCTGTAAGTACTTTCTGCTTGATGACCTGCCAGTCGCCCGCTTTACTCAGGACAAAAAAGCGATTGAAAGCAAATCGATTCTTCCTTTAGTATCGATCATACTCGCTGACAAACTGCCGGAAGCGGCAAGAAGGAAAATGATCGATGTGTTAAGCAGCGACCAGTATTTAACGCAGTGGGGTATTGCTTCAGAAGCCATCGACAGTCCGTTGTATGAAGAGGATGCGTACTGGAGAGGACCGATTTGGGCACCTACCACCCTTCTTTTCATAGAAGCATTTGAAGAATGCGGTGAGCAGGAGCTTGTGAATGAAGTAGCCCGGAAGTTTCTGGAGCTCTGCAAAAAAGGCGGATTCGCTGAAAATTTCCACGCTGAAACGGGAGAAGGATTACGCGACCTTGCCCACACATGGACTTCCAGTGTCTTTATCCATCTTGCCGGCAAGCTGGCAAACTCATAAAAATAAAGCCAAGGCTGCATCTCTTTGTATTTAAGGGATGCAGCCTTTTTTGTTTATTCGGATATAAATCGCGGCACATTGGAATATATAGGAATTATCAAAACGGAAAGCAAACTTGACATTTCTTGTATTGCACGATACGCTTTCAATATGGAAAGTAAGCTTTCCGCAAGGAGGGTGAACACATGAAAAACCGCTTAGAAGAAATTCGCAAGCAAAGTGGAATTAAGCAGGAAGAATTAGCCAGGGCTCTTGAAGTGTCCAGACAGACAATTGGTTCTCTGGAAAACGGACGTTATAACCCATCGATCCTTTTAGCGTTTAAGATTGCTCGATTTTTCGGTATGAATATCGAAGAAATCTTTATTTATGAGGAGAATGAAAATGAATAAAATCATGTCAGCTTATTTAATTACTATCGCAGGTGTTGGACTACTAGCAGTTGGTCTGTACTTCATCAAAACCATTGAGGATCTGCAAGGTATGGCTGGCGCGCTGCCTTATATCTGTGTGGGGCTTGGCTGTGGTATTTTTGGTCATGGGATGGGAGAAATAATCCTTCGACACGCTATGAACCATCATTCCGAAGCGGCAAAGCAGCTGGAGATTGATAAGAACGATGAACGTAATTTGGCCATCGCTAATCGGGCAAAAGGGAAAGCGTATGACATGATGGTCTTTTTATTTGGTGCCTTATTGTTAGCATTAGGCCTGATGGGATTAGATTTAACCATGTTGCTGCTTATTGTTTTTGTCTATGTGTTTATCGTTATGTACTGCACTTATTACCGCTTTAAATACGATAAAGAGATGTAATCACACAGCTGAAGTAGAGGGCTGGCTAAGCATTCCATTCGGAAGGAGGTGATCACGATGGCGCATGAGGGTAAAAAGTTAATACCAGGGTTAGGCACACTGGTTAAGATACAGCCCGATGAGGTGAGTTTTCAGATAGAGCACCAGGCTGACTCTGCTGCAGCTACATTACCAGAATTAGTAGCAGACTTTAACGAGCTATTAGCTAAGCTTCAAGCAGCAGGTATCATGAAAAACCAATAGTCCATAACCAATTTTTAAAAACACACTAAAACAGAACTTCTATATAATCTGAAGCTCTGTTCTTTTCAATAAATATCAAATAAACAAAAACCTTTTATTTACGCTGTGTCTGATCAAAGAAGACAAAATTCCCTGGCGTGTGACGGGACTGAGTATGTTCAAACATGACGCCATCAGCATTAAAAATGTGGCTTGTCACCACCACGACGCTGTTGAATCCATCAAGCTTTAAATAGTTCTCGTCCGTCTCCGTTGTTCGTTCCACCACCATTTTACGCTTAGCGGTGACCGCCCTTTGGTTCAATTCCCGATCCAGATATTCATAGATCGAGTCCTCTGCGATCTCTACGGTCAACTCTTTTGCGACATCCTTACGGAAATAATTATAGTCCATGATAACCGGGTTGCCCTCTAAATGACGGACACGCTGGATATGGTACACTTCCACACCGATCGGGAGCAGCGTATGCTCATGAATGGCTTCATCCACCGTTAGTTCTTCAAACCTGATTACTTTTGTTTCATGCAGCTTATGATTTCTGAGGGCAAACTCTTTAAAGGTTTCCGTCTCCCCATATATATACTCATTCTGCTTAAAGTCCTGATAAATCACCCGTGCTCCCTGCCCATGCTTCGTTTGCACATACCCGTCGCTTATGAGGTTTCCAATTGCCCGCCGCACCGTATTCCGTGAGCAGTCATATTCTTTAACGAGGGTATTTTCCGAAGGGAGCAGCTGCTGGTACTCGTAAATATTTTTTTCTATTTTCTGTTTTAGGTCTTCATATATTTCTATGTATTTTGTTTTTGGCATGAGTGCCTCCTATTATAGTACCTGCCTTACTACGCATAAGTCTCTAAATGTTTATATTGTAGATAGTAACATAATTTTTCAGAGGATTTCTCATTTCCTGCCAAATGGTCTCCCCCTCACCAACCGCCTGCTGTCTCATTTGCGACAGCAGGCGATTTCATTACAAATCCGGTTCATTATTACTCTAAATATTTATCCTTTAATTGGTCACTGCCGATGCCACCAATCACCATTAGTACTAATGGTGCAAAATTCACCACAACATTCGGTAAGCCTTCCAGCAGGATATTTGTTCCAAAAAAATAATTCGATCCGATAATAATTATTTTTGACACTAACAAAAAGACGCCTAATAAAAACACACTATCGAACAATAATTTCCACTTTGGGTACGCCAATTGCTTACTATCTTGAATTACTTTTTCTGTCAACACTCGATCACTCCTCAACAGTTCATCTATCGTAATACCAAATAAATCACTTAGATCAATGATTACCTCAATATTTGGATAGTTTTTTCCTGTCTCCCATTTTGAAACGGACTGACGACTAACGTGAATCTTTTCAGCAAGCTCTGCTTGTGACCACCTCTTTTTTTCTCTTTCACTTTTTAATCGTTCGCTAAAATTCATCATTCTCATCGCCTTTCCTTACAATTCTAGTATTAAAGAAGTGAATAGATGAAGTAAAGCTAGTTCTAGGCGCATCAAGGCGCAACCTCTAGTTGCACCCTGAAAAATCCCATTGATCCAGCTGGTTTTTTCAGCATTTTATCTTACAATTACTTGATTCCATTTTAAAACATAAAAGACTCCTACGATTATAAAGTACCCACTAAAAATTAGATGGAATCTGCTTCCACAGAAAACAATATGGAGACCTAAACCCGTTTTAATTATTGACCGGCTCAGGGAAACATTGGCTGGAGAGCTCGTCCCCTTGCACTTTTCATCAGATCCCAGTAAAGTATATACTGATTAACGTTTATTCCAATCCGTAGTCATTGAGATAAAAGCATTTAACTATACATTTCGGGAACAAGTTTCCCTTTAAAGAAAGGCAGATAGAAGATGAAAGATAATTTTTGGCATGAACTGCCGCGGCCGTTTTTTGTTTTGGCGCCAATGGAGGCAGTGACGGATGTCGTTTTTCGTCATGTCGTGAGTGAAGCAGCAAGACCTGACGTATTTTTTACAGAGTTTACGAATTCGGAAAGCTACTGTCATCCGAGAGGAAAAGACAGTGTCAAGGGGCGCTTGACGTTTACTGAGGATGAGCAGCCGATCGTCGCTCATATCTGGGGAGACAAGCCTGAGTACTTCCGTCAAATGAGTATTGGAATGGCTGAAATGGGCTTTCGCGGTATCGATATAAATATGGGCTGCCCTGTGCAGAACGTTGCGGCGAATGGAAAAGGATCAGGGCTTATCCGCCATCCGGAAAAAGCAGCGGAAATCATCCAGGCAGCCAAAGCTGGAGGTCTTCCTGTTTCCGTGAAGACGCGTCTTGGCTATACGGAAGTGGATGAGTGGCATGACTGGCTCAGACATATTCTTGAACAGGATATCGCCAACCTGTCGATTCATCTCCGGACGAAAAAAGAGATGAGTAACGTGCCGGCTCACTGGGAGCTGATTCCTGAGATCAAAAAGCTCCGCGATGAGATCGCACCGCATACGCTTCTAACAATTAACGGTGATATCGAGGACCGGCAGATGGGCCTTGAGCTCGCTGAAAAATACGGCATCGATGGTGTTATGATCGGACGAGGAATTTTCCAAAATCCGTTTGCGTTTGAAAAGGAAAAGAAAGAGCATACGAGCGCGGAACTGCTTGACCTGCTTCGCCTGCAGCTTGATCTTCACGACAAGTACGCTGAAGAACTGGAGCCACGTCCCTTTAAACCGCTTCGACGCTTTTTCAAGATCTACGTCCGCGGATTCCGTGGTGCAGGTGAATTAAGAAATCGTCTGATGGATACAGAATCCACTGACGAAGTTCGTGCGCTTCTTAATGAGTTTATGATGAAGGATGGCTTGAAGGAAGAGGAAGGGTTTTCTGTTTCTTAAGTGTTAGTATTAAATGATTTTTAGTAGAGAGGAGAGCCCTAGAGCTTTTCTCTTTTTTGTATTGAATTAGAGGAGAACCCCCGCTATCTTCCCGACCGAAAAATGAAACCTTAAATATCATGCTCATAATTGGTTGTCCTTTAGAATAATGTTTATGGATACCTAAAGAGGAGGAGTGCCCTTGGTAACACCTAATTCAAACTATTCCCAATCTGGAAGTTTCCAGTACAGAACATTCATCGACCCTTTCGTCGTGAGCCGGCTGCAATCTGTCCTTGGAGCAAATATGATTGTCGAGACGACCAGAGATTCCATCCGTGGTGAACTCATGGAAGTCCAACCCGATCATATTGCTTTAAAAGCTGGTGATTCGACCATCTTTGTCCGCATCCAGCAAATCGTTTCCGTAATGCCAATCTGACCTTTACAAAGAAGGTTTACTCACCTTTCATGTTAACTGCAGTATATTCATGTTATTCATAGCTTTTGTTACATACCCTAGTACGCCGCTTTGTGACTTCCCTGGTTAGCGGGAAGGATTGGTAAGAAAAACACTTTAGAAAATCTCTACCAACTTCATTGCAATGTAGTGTTTTGTTTCTCATTCATCATTTAACCACTATTCAATTAGTGTAAAGCAGTCCGATTGATGAAGTGTGCACACTAAAAACAACCCCCTCTCCTCTAACCGGAAAGGGGGTCGCGCTGTTTACTTCTTCACTGTTACTTTTGTTGCTTTGCTGGTGTTGTTTTCAGCATCTGTTGCTGTGACGTGAAGAACGGTTGACTGCTTTTGTTTGGGAATTTTCACTTTGAAATTGCCCTTGCGATCTGCTTTGGAAGTTCCAAGGACCTTTTTGCCCGCTTTGACCGTGATTTTTGCATTGGCCTCTGCTTTTCCTGTGACAGAAACAGATTTGCTATCTACATTTTTTACTTTTGGAGCTGGCGGAGCCGTTTTATCCACGACACTCACAGTGGCAGTGTCACTGGTATTGCCGGCTGCATCTTTTGCCGTAACCTTAATGATTGTTCCAGCTTTTTGTTTTGGTATTTTGACTTTGTAGACACCCGCTGTATTTGCAGTTGCCTTATGCTTTTTATTTCCGATCATCACAGTAACAACCGATCCGGCTTCCGCTTTTCCGGTTACTTGTTTCGCATGATCCGATACTTCTTTAACGGTCGGAACCTTTGGAGCTGTTTTATCTTTTACCTTGATCTTCAGCTCTTTGCTCACATTCCCAGCCTCGTCTGTTGCTGTAATCTTCAGCACAGACCCAGCCTTTTGCTTTGGAATGGTTACCTCATAGGCACCTTCAGCATTTGCGGTCGCTGTGTATTCTGCTTTCTTATTCGTCACAGTGACGACCGATCCGGCTTCTACTTTCCCGGTTACTGCTGTTGACTGATCCGATACTTTATCCGCTGTTGGTTTGTTCGGAGCCGTTTTATCTTTTACCGTAATACTCAGAACTTTGCTGACATTTCCATCCGCATCCGTTGCCGTAATCTTCAGCACAGACCCTGCTTTTTGTTTTGGAATCTTTACCTTATAAGCACCCGAAGCATCCGATGTTGCTGTATAGGTTTTTGTTCCACTTGTTACCGTTACAACCGAGCCAGCTTCTGTTTCACCGGTTACCTCTTTCGATTGATCAGACACTTCGTTCGCTGTTGGAATAACGGGACCGGCTGCAAACTTATGGGTGTAAACCTGCTCACCGTATTCAGCCTGTCCGCCTTCAGCTAACCCATAGGTAAACCAGTATTTGATTTCATCGCCCTCTTTTACATCTAATGTGTAAACAGAGTAGTTCTCTCCGGCTTTGTTCATGTTAATATTTTGTTGAGTTGTGCCATTTTTAATATAATGAATAATCGCCCATGGAGCATCGTTCACATAAAACTCCACGGAATTTTCCTTTATCGTGCCAACACCATAGCCTTCCTTCTCCGGTTCCGGCTCTTCAGGATTTTCATCTTCCGCTGGCAATGCCGGGATTTCATATAGATGCACATTATCAACCGTCACAACATGCTCTTCCAGCGCTTTCTGCCCTTCCACTTTACCTAATGCAAGCACAAGCTTTGCAGCAGGATCTGTCTTCTTTTCATGCGTAAACTCAATCGCATAGGTGTTTAGCTCTTCATTGATTTCTACCTTTTCCCATAAATATTTGTCATAGTCGGCACTTTCTACAATCGCATCAATTTTTCTTCCAATTGAAGACGACAGATCAACGACCAATCGGTATGACTTGGATTCTTCTAATGCCAGTCCAAGCTGACTGAATTGAATACTCCAGAATTCATTGCCAAGTGATGGAATCGTAATTTTATTTTTTTCACCTTCAATTTTAGACGTTGCGCCAACATCCGACCATAATGCCCAAGAAGCATTGCCATCTTTAAATGAAGGATTTTTAATTTTATTTTCAGCAGGGTGTTTCATCTCAAGCACGACATTATCAATCGTTACGCCATGCTTTTCACTATCAGCATATTTGCCCAATAAGAAGTTGAGTTCAACTGCTTCTTCTGCCGATGCTTTAAATGAATAGGTGTATCGTTGACTTTCCTCCGTTAACGAAATTTCCTTTTCGAACACTCTTTTCATTTCACTGTTTTGAATGACCAATTCCATGTCCCTCGGGATGGTTGAACTGGCATCAAAGGAAACTAAATACTCCTTGTCTTTATAAAGCTGAAGGTCTGTCTGTTTAAATTGTACAGCCCATTTTTCAGCTCCTTCACCGCTTTTATCAAATGCAGGAATACTAATTTCCGCTTTGCCGTTTTTCACTTCTATTTCATCGATAAAATCATCTTTGTCCTTCCAGCTCCAGGCTGACCACTCAGAAAGCTCCTGACTGAATGAACCATTCTTTAACGGGAACAACTGGTCCAATGGCAGCTTCGGAATGATATCGACAATCACTTTAGCGGTATCAACCTTGTTGCCATCCTCTGTCGTTACTGTGATGTCAGCTGTTCCATTTGCTACTGCCGTCACGACCCCGCTGGTGCTTACTGTCGCAACACTGTTATCACTTGAAGACCATGTAACCTTCTTATTTGTTGCATTTGAAGGGGCAATGGCTGCAGAAAGTTTGCTAGTTTGGCCCTTTGCAGTTAGTTCAACTTCAGATTTATTAATCTCTACTCCTGTAACCGGGATCTCCACTTCTTCCTCAGTTTCCGGATCGCTATATACACGAACGTAATCTACTTGCATTGACACCGGGAAATCCTCTGGTGCCGGTTCAACACCGCCATCAAACCATCCGCCCATTGCAAGGTTCATAATCAGATAGAAATCCTGATCAAACGGTGCATATGGATTGTCTTGCACTGCCGCTGAGAACCATTCCTCTTTTGTCACTCTGTAGAAGAACTTTCCATCCACGTACCAGCTGATGGCATCTTCCTCCCAGATCAAGCTGTACACATGGTAGTCCGTATCAATTCTTCCTCCGTCTTCAAAGTTTTGTTCGCCTGAAAGATACGTATTTTGAGGCCATTCACCGCCAAAGTGCAGCGCGCCGCTTGTCGTCCCAGGAACACGTCCTCTGGCTTCCATGACATCGATTTCACCTGAAGATGCCCATGATCCATAAACCTCATCATTTGGCAGCATCCAAAGTGCCGGCCATGCGCCTGAAACTGCCGGAAGCTTCGCACTAAAATCAACTCTTCCGTACTTGAATTTGAATTTATCCTCTGTCGTAATCTTTCCTGAAGAATACGGAGCCACACGTTCAGGATCCTGCGGGAATGTCTTCGGATCCTCAAATGACTTAATCGTTAATTTGCCGTCTTCCACAAAAACATTCTCTTCGCTATCTGTGTAATGCTGAAGCTCATTATTTCCCCAGCCCCATGTACCCGGGTCATCATTTAAATAATAACCGGTGTCATAATTCCATTTGCTTTCATCTAATTCCGTTCCATCAAACTCATCATTCCATTCTAAATCCCAGCCTTCTATGGCTGAATCCTCCGATGTACCAACCTGTATATCATCCAGCACGACATCATCCGGGCGATAGGCATCCGGGTTTCCAATAAATTTATATTGAACATAGTTGCTGCCAATATCCCCGCCCTTTTCGCCATCCAATGGATAGCCGATGCGGAGCTCCACGTCTTCCTGAACCGGCTGGAACCAAAGACCAAAGATGTAATCCGTCCAATATCCCCACTGATTGGCTGACGACATTCTGTTGTAGCCATTAGCGGAATAACTGAATCCAGTTACAGCTGCATCTAAAATATTGACCCATTCACCGTCAACCTTTACTTCATATACGAAGTTATCAACTTCTTTTTTTGTAGCGGCTCCGCCATCGATTTTGGGAATAGGCATTCCGATTGCCCCGTTTTTATCCGCTTCAAAGGTGGCTCTGCCATCGTAATTTGTAATGACGTGAGAATTCCTAACCGGAACCGTCACCTTTAACGTGTAATCAACAAAAACATCCGGATTGGTTTTGGATGCGACTCTGACCTGCATCGTTTCTTCTACCGGATCAAACCAATATCCACCCGGACCTTCCCACCAGTTTCCAAAGTTTTTATCATAAACCCATCCGCTGCCTGCATTATTATCAATTGAAACCCACTCATCATCCTGCTTCACGAAAAGGGCAACATCATCTTTAACATCTTTAAATGTTGCACCGCTGTTGAATTTCGGGAATTCAAATCCTGTACCGCCAGACGGTGATACATCAAGTGAAGTAGCACCCGCCGGAGCCATTGATGTAATAACCTGAGGGTCTGCCGGCGTCACATTTAACGTATACTCAACAAAAACATCGGTATTTGTTTTTGATGCGACTCTGACCTGCATCGTTTCCTCTACCGGATTGAACCAGTAGCCGCCGGGACCTTCCCACCAGTTTCCGAAGTTCTTATCGTAGATCCATCCACTGGCCGCATTATTGTCAATCGAAACCCACTCACCATCCTGCTTCACCAAAAGATCAATATCATTCTTTACATCTTCAAAAGAAGCGCCATTATTGAACTTAGGAAATTCAAATCCGGTCCCTCCATCTAAGCCTACCTGAATAGTTGTCGCACCAGCTGGCGCCATCGTCGTAATCGTCTGCGCTGCAGCAGCCTCAGCTTCACTCCCGCTTACCCCTTCTGCATTGGTATTTAAAATGGCAACATTGAATAAAAGCATGTTCAGCACTAAAACAACAACCATCATTTTCATTCTTTTTGCTTTTGATTTCCTCAATACGTACTCATCTCCCGTTTGTTTTTAATTGATACCTTTTCGTGACAGGACTTTTTCTTCTCTGAAAAGTTAAAGATCCCTCCTTTAAATAAAATTTCTCCTGAATACAAGGACGAACTCACCTTTTCATGCCCAAGGTGTTCGATCAAATGACCACTGAACCGTTTGTCAGCGCTTACATTTGTTTTGTATATCATGACGTAAAAGGCTCCATTGGCTGATTTGCGTTTTTTGTCCTACGTGGGACATTTGAATATAACTATAAATCATTCATTATTTATTACAACATTTTTTTACAATAATGAATGATTTATTTGGACGAATTATTAAAGTTTGCTGTTGGTTTGGAACGCTTTTCGAATCCGAGGGCTAAGCCTCTTATTACTGAAACAGCGGGGTTCAGACGTGCAAAATCTACCATGAACGTTAACAAATTTTCTATGTAAATATGAATTTTTATTTTTTCTAAACTTTATATTTATTTACGAGCTCCACAGGGATATGACAATAAACCTCCGGACATTTATCTAGCCGGTCCTGATGCTCCTCTGCACTCCGCACATAATTGGCAAGCGGCAATACTTCAACAACGATGCGATCAGCATCCTGTCTCTCCTGTATAAACGCCTCCGCTGCTTCTAAATGCTTACGCTCTTCACTATACACGCCCGTTCTGTATTTCTCCCCAACATCATCCCCCTGCTGATTTACACTATACGGATCAATGATTTCAAAAAAATAGTACATCAGCTTTTCCATTTTGACAACTTTCGGATCAAATTCTGTTTTCACACATTCCGCAAAGCCATCATACGGGCCCTCCAATGTATTGCCTGCTCCATTCGCTCTGCCTGCTTCTGTAAACGTGACACCTGGCAGCGTTTTGATAAATGCCTGCACTCCCCAAAGACATCCTCCTGCAAAATAGACTGTTTCCATTTTGTTTCACCTCTTTGTATGTTGAACGTACCAATTAATCTATGCTTTTAAAAGTGATTTCCCCTATGAAAGATTGAACCTGATTATACCATTTTATTAAAATGCAGTTTCACTATTCATTGAAAAGGGGCTTCAAATAGTCTGCGTGACCGCGTATTAGTTCAACTTCTTCATCTGAAGACAGCCAAAAAAATTGAAAGGTAAGTCCTTGTTCTTCTCCTCCGCCTGTTGGATTGTGTTCCCACTCATCAGTCATTTCATCACATACGATTTTATAAAAATACCTATGATGGATCACACCATCATCATTTCTCCAAAAGTCTTCTGCAATCATTTTTTTCACTTCAAACCTGTTAATCCCAGTTTCTTCTTTTATTTCTCTGCTTACTGCGCTGTATGGTTCTTCATCTTCTTTTACTGTGCCTTTAGGGATCTGGAAGCCCGCCTCAGGGATACCCTTGTGCCGAAATGCCAGTACCTGTTTCTTACCATTTCTTACTCTTGTGACGTATCCATAAGCTTTTTTGGGTGTCATCCACACACTTCCTCACCGTTCCAGCTGTTTCAAAGCTTTTTTTGTCGCTTCTGCAATTAACGCATCATCATATTCTGCATCCGCTTCATCACGGCTGGAGAGGATCGCGATGATGATGGGATCACCTTCCGGCGGCCAGATAACGGCAATATCGTTTCGTGTGCCATAAGAGCCTGCACCCGTTTTATCCCCTACCTGCCATCCTTCCGGCACTCCTGCGCGGATTAAGGCATCGCCTGTGGTGTTGTTAATTAACATGTCATTCAGGAGATCCCGTTTCTCCGGGGGGAGTGCATCACCAAGCGTGAATGCCTGCAGACTTTCAGCCAGTGCCTTTGGGGTGCTTGTATCCCTTGTTTCACCCGGCTCTACATCATTCAGGTCAGGTTCAATTCGTTCGGGTTCAGTCGTGTTGTCACCTATTTCCTGAAGAACCTCCTTGAAGCCTTCTGGCCCACCGATCGCGTTAAAGATAAGATTTGCTGCCGTATTATCGCTGTAACGAATGGACGCATCACTCAGCTCTTTCAAGGTCATCCCGGTGTCCACGTGCTTCTCCGTAATGGGATTGTAATTGACCAGGTCTTCTTTTGTATACGTGATTAATTCCTCCAGGTCTTCAAGCGATTTCTTTTGAAGCAGCGCACCTACCGCCAGGGGTTTGTGAGTGGAGGCATAAATAAATCGTTCCTCCTCCCGGTAGGAGACGGATTGATTCGATCCAGTATCAAGGGCATACACACCAAGTCTCGCATCATATTTCTTTTCTAAATCCATAAAACCGGTCTCTGCCGGCCCCTCTTTATCCGACTGTGCCTCATTCTCAGCAGCTGAACAGCCAAAAAGAAGAAAAGTCCCTAGTGTCACTGCACCTGCAGCTTTTTTTATCTGTGAAAAAGTCATAATTCAATACGCCTCATTTCATATGTAGGAAATAGAGTATGATAAAATTTAATACATAAATCAGTGATTGGAGGTATGACATCATGGACAAGGAAAAATGTGATTTATCTATCCCAAGTGGAGTGAAGGAAAAAAAGCTTGAAGTGATTGATGGATACACGATTAAGTACCACGCCAATGGGAAAACCATCTGGTCAAAGGGGAAAATAATAAACGATCAGCCCGACGGCTACTGGGAATGGTATCGTACCGATGGAACCATTAAACGGTCAGGGCATTTTGAACACGGTGAACCGGTTGGTGAATGGATCACCTACAATGGCAAAGGGGAAAAATATAAAACGACCAATCGAGATAAGAAATAAGGGGGACGGAGGGGAGGTCCGTCGCTCGGTCTATACAAGGAAGCATTCTTTTCCCAGGCATGTTTGGTTCCTCCTCATTTTATAAAGGCAGATCCCTCTGGCTGTTGCTTTTACATCAATCAATTCTATTATTCCTTCTATTTTCCCACGCCTTTCTTTTCATAAATTTTCCCTTTTTACAATGATTTAAACAGTTTCATCATGTTCTGTTCATTTACAGTTAGTAGACTTAGAGGTGATACATGTGATACATGTGATACATATTACTTTTGTATCACCTCTAAGTCAGTTAATCTCTATTCTTATTGCTAACAGACCAAACCACTACCGGAATAAGCAGCAAGGATAGAACGCCGCCAGTCAGTGATAGCATTTCGAAGCTTGAACCTGCCACGACCATTCCAGATAAAGCACCGCCGGACGCTCCCGATAACGCAATTAAAACGTCCACTGACCCTTGCATTTTAGCCCGAGTGGAAATGTCAGTGGAATCGACAATAAGGGCAGTCCCGCTGATTAATCCAAAATTCCAGCCTAATCCAAGCAATGAAAGAGCGACTACCAGAAGGATCATCGAATCTCCCGGTGCCATCGCTGCTGTCAAACCGGCCAGAAGCAATGTAACGCCGGAAGCAACAGCCATTGTAACCCTCCCCAGTTTATCAACCAGGATGCCTGTCACCAATGAAGGAAGATACATGGCACCAATATGAAAGCCGATCACAAGACCGACAGCATCCAGTCCATGCCCGTGATGCCTCATATGGACGGGTGTCATGGTCATTATCGCGACCATCACAATTTGTGTAAGCACCATGATCGTGGCACCAAGAATAATGCCTCTTTTGTTTTCCTGATGACCTGTTGTTTCCACATTACCGTTATCACCAGATTCCTGTCTGGCTGCTTCGATCATTCTGGCAATAACAAAGGGATCCGGACGAAGCAGGATGAAAAGAACAGCACCCGCTAAGATATAGGCGGCTGCAGCTAAAATGAAAGGCCCTGCAAGTGATGGAATGCCAACTGAAAGAGCAAAATCCCCCATTACGCCCACTAAGTTTGGACCCGCAACCGCGCCAAAGGTTGTTGAAACCAGCGCAATACTGACAGCAGTCGCCCGCTGTTTGCTCGTTGCCAGGTCGGTTCCGGCATAGCGGGCCTGCAAATTTGATGCCGTTCCTGCGCCATAGATAAGCAGTGCAGCAAATAATAAAAATACACTATTTAAGACAGCAGCCAGTACAACCCCAATTGCTCCAAGACCGCCTGTGATAAAGCCTGCTGTTAAACCGGCACGTCTTCCCAAACGGTTGGAAAGCCTCCCCACCACTAAAGCAGCTCCTGCTGAACCCAACGTAAATAAAGCCGTAGGAAGCCCTGCAAAGGCGTTCGTTCCAAGCATCTGTTCTGCAAGCAAAGCGCCAACTGTAACACCAGCAGCTAAGCCCGCCCCGCCAAACATTTGCGAAATAACGACAATGAGCAATGTTCGGTTATATAATTTTTTTATTTTGTCTGGATTGTCTATGTGTGTTTGGGCCAAATCACTGGACATTGTCAACACCTGCTTCCCCGATAGTAAAAATACAATTAATCTTTATAATGCATCTCTATTCTAGTTGTCACCACTTTTATTGTATGCTTTATTTTATCTTAATTTAAGGTTTGTAACTTTGATAAATAGGCTTTTTACATCCGTGGTGCTTATTTTCAGCTTAATAGACTATGGTTCATTTGAGTAGAGCTAGAAAGTAATATTAATTACTATCACTACAAACGATAATTTTAAAAACAGTAAATTAGTGAAAAAGAAGAATTTATCACTGAATGATGCGAGCTTTTTTAAATTGCTTGTTCATCCTAGTCATCTATCTAGCTATGATATAATCATACCAAATAAAACCATATATCAGGGAAGGGTCCACATCATGCTTAAAGAAGGAATCTATGAAGAAATCATAACGGAGAAACTTCAAGAAGAGCTGTCAAGCTCCAACTTGGATCTTGATATTGGCAAGTCCCCATTGGATGTGGAGGAAGCGAGGAAAGTCCTTTCTACATACATCAGTTCAGTGACGAGAAATGCCCTTAAGTACGTTCGCGATGAGGAGCGGAATGATCAGCAGGCTCTCCTTAGACAGATTGAGACCTGCAATGAAATCATCACCATTCTAAGTCATCGATTGGATCGACAGGAATTTGAAAGACTGAAGATTGCTGAAGAAGGCGAAGTTTTGACTCATATCTACTCTAAAATGAACACCATCCGAAGCATCGGAAACAAGGAAGTCATCCGTCCCGTAACACCCCTATCTGAGAGCTCCTTATTCACTGGCTCCAGCTACGAACCGAACATGCTTAGTGAACTGAAGAAGGAAATTATTTCCTCTGATTCGATCGATATGCTCGTGTCCTTCATCAAGTGGAGCGGGCTGCGGATCATTTTAGAAGAACTGAAGACGTTCACAGAGGGTGGCGGCAGGCTCCGTGTCATCACAACCTCTTACATGGAGGCGACGGATTATAAGGCAATCCAAGAGCTGAGCAAACTTCTTAACACCGAGATACGGATCTCCTATGATGTGCAGCGGACAAGACTACATGCCAAGGCCTATCTTTTCAAAAGAAATACCGGCTTTAGCACGGCTTACATTGGCTCCTCCAATCTCTCCAACCCTGCGTTGACATCGGGACTCGAGTGGAACGTAAAGATAACGGAGAAGGATTCCTTTGATGTTCTTAAAAAATGCGAGGCCACCTTTGAAAGCTACTGGAATGACAAGGAGTTCAAAGCGTTTAATGGAGAAAATGAGGAGGACAACCTAACCCTTAAGCTGGCTTTGGAGAAAAGCAAAGTCGCTGAGGAATCGGTTCAGTATCTCTTTGACATCCAGCCCTATTACTATCAAAAAGAAATCTTGGAAAAGCTCCAGGCGGAACGGGAAGTTCATCACCGCAATAAAAATTTATTGGTCGCCGCAACAGGTGTTGGAAAGACGATTATTTCTGCTTTTGACTACAAACGCTTCAGGAAGGTAAACGGTGGTAAGGCAAAGCTGCTTTTCGTCGCTCACCGGGAAGAAATTTTAAAACAAAGCCTGAACACTTTCCGTGCTATTTTACGGGAACCGAACTTCGGGGACATGCTTGTTGGGACTCAACAGCCGTCCTCTCTCGATCACTTATTCGTCAGCATCCAGAGCTTTAACAGTAAGGAGCTTCGTAAGCATACCGAAGGCCGCTTCTACGACTTTATTATTGTCGATGAGTTTCACCATGCAGCAGCTGTCTCTTATCAAAAACTGCTGAAACATTATCAGCCACAGATTCTACTGGGATTGACTGCTACTCCTGAGAGAATGGATGGTAAAAGTGTCCTCTCTTATTTTGATGACCATATTGCAG
The DNA here is from genome assembly GCF_004358665.1 of Jeotgalibacillus sp. S-D1. Taxonomy (GTDB): domain Bacteria; phylum Bacillota; class Bacilli; order Bacillales; family Jeotgalibacillaceae; genus Jeotgalibacillus. The sequence continues at coordinate 340,767 of NZ_SMZR01000003.1, forward strand.
CCGAAATGCGGTTAACGGAAGCGGTCAATCAAAAGCTGTTAAGCCCTTTTCAATACTTTTGTGTCACAGATACCGTCGACCTCTCAAATTTAAAATGGGCAAGAGGCGGTTACGATACCAAGCAATTAGAAAATGTCTATACGTCCAATCATCTCAGAAGCTCGCAGATCGTCCAAAGCGTCCAGAAGTATGTCACTGATATCAGCGAGGTAAAAGGTCTTGGCTTCTGCGTGTCGATTGCACATGCGCAGTACATGGCCGATTTTTTTAACAAGTCCGGCATCCCCTCCATCTCATTACATGGAGGAACCGACCGCAAATTCCGTCAGGAAGCTCAGCAGTTGCTGGTCTCAGGAGAAATCAAATTAATCTTCGTCGTCGACTTATACAATGAAGGAATCGATATTCCTGAAATCAACACCGTTCTCTTCCTGCGGCCTACGGAAAGTTTAACCGTCTTTCTACAGCAGTTCGGGCGCGGCCTTCGTCTATCAGAAGACAAGGAATGCCTGACTGTCCTGGATTTTGTCGGACAAGCTCACCGCAACTATTCATACGAAGAAAAACTGAGAGCCCTGATCGGCAAATCAAAGCACTCCGTCATGTACTATGTGGAAAATGGATTTTTCAACCTGCCAAAAGGCTGCTTCGTCCAACTCGAAAAACAAGCGAAGGAATACATTCTGCGAAACATCAAAGCCGGTGCCAATACCAAGGGAAACCTGGTAGTTAAATTGAGAACCTTCCAACATGATACCGGGAAACCCATAACTTTGAAAAACTTCCTGGAACATTACCATTTGGATGTCTATGAATTTTACGGGGGAAATAGAAATAGAAGCTTTTCTCGACTGCTAGTGGACGCAGGTATTGCAGAGGATTTTACCTATGAAGGAGAACAGTGGCTTACAAGCCGCCTGCCAAACCTCTTTCATCTCAACTCAAGAAAGCTGCTGGAGTTTTTAAAAGACTATATGGAAACGGGTGAAGTAATCGGGAAAGAAGAAGAACTGATGCTGAACATGTTTTATTACTCTTTTTATCAGGCACATCCTGAAAAAGAAGAACTTTCTTCCATAAAAGAAGGAATTGAAAAAGTGTTAGAGGATCGGACGTTCAAAGAAGAAATCAAACAAATTGTAGAGGTACTATATGACTCTTTAGAGACGATTGAGCTGAAGCCTGACTTTACCTTCCCTTGCCCGCTCCAAGTCCATAGCCGATACTCAACGGCACAAGTGCTGGCCGGATTTGACTACAACAACGAAGCACAAAGCCCAGCGTTTCGGGAAGGAGTCAAGTATTTCAAGGACAAGAACCTTGATATCTTTTTCATCACGCTAAACAAATCGGAAAAAGACTTCTCGCCATCAACACTTTACGAGGATTATGCGATAAACGATAAGCTATTCCACTGGCAAACCCAAAGTAGAGTCACTGAAAAAAGCGCAACTGGCCAGCGGTATATCCATCACCGTCAGACCGGAAACAAAATTGCTCTCTTTGTCAGAGAATACAAAAAAGAGAAAGGCAGCATTCCTTCACCTTTCGTTTTTCTTGGGACAGCGAATTATATTAAACACTCCGGGAACAAACCGATGAGTTTTGTTTGGGAGCTTGATGAGGAGATGCCTTCTTATTTGGTGCCGAGGGCTAATAAGAATATATTGTAGTTAGATTCTAAAGCCTTGGTAACCCGAGAAAGCACTTCCAGGTTGATAAACTAGTGAACTTTTTTGACTTTGAACAAATGAAGAGTTTTAGGTTCAAATGCGGGCAAAGCGATTATACGGTTTCCCCCCTGTAGATTTGTTCTAACAGCACCAACTTCATCAACTGATGCGGAAACACCATCTTAGTAAGACAGGGCAAAACTGTTTTTACTGTAGGTGGCGAGTTTGTCAATTTATATTGAGATCTTCATCGTACTTCCCCTCCGCCACGCAACAAAACCGGTAACCTTTTCTATCATTAAATAATAGAAGGGTTACCGGTTTTGTTTAACATTCTTTTTTATTCTTTTTTCTTGTCCTTATTATCAATTTCTTTACGCTCTTCCTCACGCGTAACCTGATGAACAGATACAGTCCCACTCACCTCATTGCCTGTAAGTACCAACGGCAAACCAGTATGGCTCGCATCTCCAGAAACAAAGTCCATTCCTTCAGGTGATACGTCGCCAGCGACTTTTTTGGTAAAGTCTCGTGTGTTGTCGTAATTGACGAATTTCGGTTTTTTTGGATTTGAGATATCGTATGTCATGATGCCGCCGATCCGCTCAAGTCCGATGAAGGCATAGTGCTTGTCCCCGATTTGTCCTGTCTTCACTTCCTCGGGCTCCGGTCCCTTTTTCGCGCTTCTTTTTTCAAACTTGTTGTCGTCATTTGAACAGTTGAAGACAGTTGGGAGACGCTCAGCTGTGATTTTTTCAAAGTCGCTTCCACTGTCATAGACAAGCTCCATTGTGTCGGCCTTCCAGATTGAGAACGATCGTCCGCCTAGTGTATAAATAGCATCGGTTCCCCTGTCAGTCAGGACTTCAAGCTTGTCATAAGCAGGGGTGTTTTTCATTTCCTCAAACTGTTGCTGTGCTTTTTTTGAAGGCATTTTATACAGGCTGCCATCGAGTGTGATCTCCTCTTTTTGCTTTGCGAAATCTGTTACATTCTCAAATTCTTCCCATTCCGTTGCATCGCCTTCATTTGCTGTTAGAAGATAACTCTCCCCTTTGATGGTTACATGCTCAATGGAATCCGGCATGTATACCCCCAAGATTGGAAGGGGTGTGATATTGATCTCACCGTCCACGGCTGCATCGAGCTCATTTCCTTTTTGGGAATGGTCCTTAAACTCAAGGGATTTAACGGACAGAATCTTTCCTGAAGCAACATCGATGGTCGCAATTGCATTGTTTTCCTGCAGGGATACATAGGCTTTGCCTGCATCATCTGAAAGAGCAATGTATTCAGGCTCAAGGTCTCGCACTGCATTGTCTTTCCCTGCTTGATTTCGAATATGGACCTCATCCCCAATGACTGCAGGATCGTCAAATAATGTGCGTGTTGTTTCTCCTGTTTCAACGTTCACAATTGTCACCGACCCTTCAGGATCAATGCCATTTTCAAGACCTTGGCGAGGCTCTCCTTCATCGGCTGTTAAGATATACTTTCCATCCTCACTCACCTTAACCATATCCGGCTGGACACCTGCATCGAAGGTTTGTTGAATTTCACCGTCATAATTAAGCACAACGATTTTGCCTGGTTTGGTGTAATCCTTATCCTGCACTGCTGCCACGACTACTTGTTTCTCAGTGTTCACGTCGATGCTTGTCAGGTCTCCATATTCAAAGGTATCTGAGTTTAAAGCCTCAGCGATATTGATCGATTTCTCATTTTCCAGCTCTTGAGGGTCATCCCCAGTCATTTTGCTGGTATCAACAATGTCGATGGTCTGTGCTTTTCCATTAATTAAATAAAACTTTTTATTGTCTTCATTAAACTTCACAATCTCAGCCACACCGCCGTCCTCATCCATGAAGCCGGTATCATAGCCTGCAATCTTTGATACCTCCAATGAATTTTTTACATCCTTTTTGTGGACGCCTGGTCGCGAGCCTGACCCTTCGCTTGATTCAGTTACCGCATAGACACCTATTGAGGCAAGAAGCGATACTGCCAGGACGGATGGAATGAGCTTTTTGGAAACAAATCTTCTGTTCTTTTTCATTACTTCAAGCTCCTTTTTCGAGGGTTTTCTTTCCTTTAGCATAAAGGGTGAACCAGGAGCTGCTATATGGTTAAAGTAAAAGATTAGTAAAGATTAATACAGCAGTTGACTAAGGGGTTAGGATAGATAAATTAAAATAAGCCTCATTGAGTCTCTAGAAAAGATTCAATGAGGCATTAATATTCTTTCATTTATTCTCAACGTCAATCTGAAATTTCCCAATCTGGATTCCAAACGATTTCCCACAAATGACCGTCTGGATCTTGAAAGTATCCAGCGTAACCTCCCCAAAACGTATCATGTGCCGGGGTCGTAATACATGCACCAGCGTCCCTTGCCTGTTGCATGATCACATCAACCTCTTCTTTACTCCCAACATTATGACCAATCGTAAATTCAGTTGGACTTATTTTTGTTTGATTTATGCCGGTATCATGAGCGATATCTTTCCGATTCCAAATGGCCAGTTTTAACCCTGGTTGTAAATCAAAAAAGGCAACTGCACCATGCTCGAATTCCTGACCTACTATTCCTTTGGTCGGCAGCCCTAACCCATCCTTGTAGAATTTCAAAGACCTCTCTAAATCGTCAACACCCAATGTGATAACTGAAATTCTTGGTTTCATCTAATTCCTCCTACTAAATTTTCTTACGTACATATGAAATAAATGTTTGGCGCTAATTTATGATAAGACTCTCCTTGTTGCCCTTACTTCATAAAATGTAAATGATTAGTAAATACTAACTACATCTTGTTCTTGATGGAGTGATTTGAATGTCACATAGAAAAAATAATTCGATTCATTTTTTCTTATTATTTGTTGTTACCCTTGTTCTTATTTGGTCCCTGATTAAACCTGAGGAAGGCTATAAAGTTTGGTTGATGGAGGTTTCCCCTTCAGTATTGGCTTTACTATTTTTAGTATTCACTTTCAAAAAGTTTCGCTTTACCACTGTCTCCTACGTCATCATTACCCTTTTGGTCATTTTAACGTTTATAGGAGGGCATTATTCTTATTCCGAAGTACCTCTCTTTACATGGATCAAAGATTATTTTGATTTACAGAGAAACCACTATGATCGGTTCGGTCATTTTGTTAAAGGGTCGATGGTGATCGTGATAATCGAAATATTAGTAAAGAAAACAGCTTTATCGATAAGTAAAACCGCAACCTTTATTGCTCTTTGTATCACACTGGCAATCGGGGCTTTCTATGAAATCATTGAGTGGGCAAGTACAAAAATAGGGAAACAAGGGAAAGTCACAACAGATTTTTTAGGGATGCAAGGAGACATATGGGATGCTCAGTGGGATATGTCCTTTTTACTCGTAGGTGCGATTCTTTCGTTGTTTTTTATAAAAATTCTCTATAAGCAGTTAGAAAATTTCAGTTAATGGGTTGGACTCTGTTTAAAATAACCAGGTGCATTAGAACAAGATAGATGACCAAAATTGTCAAGTTATAATTCGCAACTGGGTATTTTAAGCTTGTACATATTTTCAACTATCTTAAACAGAAGGAGCTAGGTAATATACCTAAACTCTTATGAAAAATATAGTCCCTGATTACATCCATTGAATGAAATGTAACAACTCTAACTTAAAGAACACTTTACGCAAATGGGGAGAAGTTTAATAAGGGGCGTAGAGCCATAAATTATGCCCTTACTAATTGAATGATCTAATATAAGTTATATTATTCATTCATTAATATTCAAATCTACATGTGGCGGGTTAGGGTATAATTCATTAACTAGTTGTACCAGAGCTTCATTCAATTCATAACGTATAATTTTCCCTTTGTATTCTAACCCACGAATGTAGTCAATAGCACTATCTTGAGTTTTGAAAACGCGATTCTCTTGATCTAACAATATAGATGCAAGGTGAAGGTCTTGTAGTTTATCAAAAAAATTTGGAAAGCCTTTTGCTGAAAAAAGCTTATTAAAAGTCTCTCTCATATCTTTCCTCATATAAGAGTTTTCATTTTCAGGCTGAGTAATCTCTCTTATGGCTTTTATTGCTTCGCCATTTAAACCTATATAAGAACACGCCTTCTCTACTGAAAATGAAATCTCATCAGTTTCACCAGTAAGATAACCAACATCTACACTAAAGAAATCTGCAATTAGAAGCATAGTATCGAATTTTGGAAAGCCAACTTCTCCATTTTTAATTTTGGCTCCTGTATTCATCCATCGACTTACATCTTTTTGTCCATAACTAGTTCCATATTTTTCGTTTAAGGCTTCAGCAAAGGATACTTGCGTATATCTGTATGTATACATACAATTTTTTAATCTAATTTTCCAGTAAGTTGCCTTTTGTTTTAATAAGTCATCCATGTTATAGAAAACCTCCATTATAGATAAAATATATACCTTTGGTAAGTCTTGTGCAACCTAAAACTCCGCGCTATAATTATGTTAGAAAGCCGAAGAAACAGCAGAAAAAACGAAAAAAGAAAATTTTCTTGCTTAGGAACGTATTAACTGGACCTAGGTAAGCAAGTTGGTGGTTAAGTGAGGCAAAAAGATATTGGAGGGAGGGTTCTGTTGACGTACATGGTCAGTTTTATCCTGGGATGAAGAATAGTCTACAAATTGAAAAAGAAATAATCATCCCTTTTGGTGGAGCGGTAATTTAATCAATACTGGATTCAAGCAAATTTCAAGAAACACTAAATTAAATAGCTAAGGGTGATGATTAAAATGGAAAATAACAAAAGTGAAAAAGACTATGCCGAATATAACCATGATAATAAAACGGTTAAATTTGGTGGCAAGCCCGCAATGATTGTTTCAGTATTTGCAGGTGTAACTTTACTAGGCCTTGCTGGAGGAATCACTTACCTAATGACTAAAAATTCTGAAGAGACAAAAGAATTAGCAACTAAAGTATTAAAGGAAGTAACAAAACAAGCAGCATAAAAATTGATAACCTGGAAAAAGCCTCTAAAAATATGAGAAGGATAATCCAAGATACGAATTATTGATCGATGAAGAATATTATAATGGAATGCCTGTGCAAGAATTCACCCCTACGGTTTAATAATTTTTTCAGGGTCTGCGCGTTCAAGTGAATTTTCTTTTGATCCACTTGCGGACGCTTCACCAATTCGATTGTCATGGAGGTAAATACTATAGGATGCGGGCGGTAATCCCTCCATTTTTTCAATGTCCGTTACAATTTGCTCAAACAATTTTGAATCAGGTTCTTTATTTGATTCTTTCATAAATAGATGTATAGTAATATCAACTAACTCTGGGCTAATCTCTTCATCCTTAAAAATGGCTGCCCATTCGTCTTTTTGTCTATTAGGATTTTCATTGTATAATTCATCGATACCTTCAAATGCATCAAACGAAGTGGAGATATAATAATAGTTTGTATTAAACCCATTTCCACGTACTGTTTCGACTACCTCATCCCGTATCCCCACAACTGGATTATCATTCACTAACTCATCTATATATTGATTTAGAACATTTAATTCATCCTCGTAAATCAACGCATACATCCCGCTTCTTATAGCCTGTTCCACCTGACCTTCTTGGGTCCAAACTCCAGTGGAATCGATTGTTTTTTCGTTTGAATTAATAGGGATGACTGCATATGTATTAAAAATGGGCTGATTAACTGATTGGACAATAACTGTTGCCCCATTTTCTGCCCCTATTGTGTTATTAACTGTCACATCGGTATTGTATTCTTTTTTAAAGAACTCTTTAACTGCAACATCAATTTCCTCTTGATTCTCTTCTGCAATCTTGTCAGTTTCCTCCCCGTTATCTAATTCATATTCGAATCCAGTATAATCTTGTACACTGGCAAATGTCGTGCCGGAATTTTGCTGATCATTTTCATCATTTGCGTTCATATTTTCAGTACAACCTCCTAGAAAAATTAATGTAGATAACCCGAAAGAAATTACTTTCCACTTCATCTTCATAGAATCTACTCCTCTATAACAAGCAACTTTAGTTAAAAATTATTATAATATTTATTCTACTGGAATGTTTTTCAAGTATATAGGTGTATCTTATTGAATGGTTTCCTAACGTGGTTTTTAATGAGTTCGCTGAAATTGGAATATTAGTGCCTACTGGTACATCTTCGGATCCATAAACTCCAAAATGCATCCTTTAAAATCATTTCATTTCTAAATTTAAGATACTGAGGTGCTACTATATTGTCACCCCAAGGATTTTGTCCGACTTGTTTCATTAGATTGTCATAGATGGCCACCTGCTATAGGCAGATTTATTATTTTTTCAGCCTTAGCGAAAATAGATGCGTTTTGTCCAACTCTCTTTTCTCCTTCTTCATATAGTAAATAATAGAAGGAGGTGAATGAAGAGATGAATATGGATCAAAATCAGGAAAGTAATCATGATAGAGTGATAGAGAATGAGCAAGAGTGTAAGAACCACTCATTAAAACCCCACCAGGATTGTCTTGACCGCGCGTTTCGCCTTCCCGTCTTCTTAAGCACTACGAATAACTTGAACGCAAAACAACGTCAGTTTCTTAACCGTCTTATTTTTGAAATGGAGAATGCGTTGCTTTTCCCTCGTACAGGTCCTATAACAGAAAACTACCCGGAAACGATTTTAACCAATGTCCGCAGGTTGGTTTCCTCAAGCTACGGAATGCTGGCAGTGAACTTCCGCCGTTTTCTAATTGAAACCATTGATACAAATGTAGGACCGCCCCCAACAACCGAACCTTTCTGGCAGGGCTCAAGCTTTGCACAAATAGAACCGGCAATGGCCTTTCAGCGTGGGATTCCCCTTTTATTAGTCCGGGAAGATGACACCGACTTAACAAATGGACTGTGGCTTGGAGGAATTCCTCCACTCAATACGTTAATCGTCTGGGATTCTGACAATCAATCTGTTGATGAATTTTTCAATAGTGTTTCCTGGAGATCAGCCTTTGCATTTTGGGTTGCAGAAGTAAGAACGGCCTATTATATCCAAACAGAACCTGAATTCCAGTACAGATGTGACCGGTAAACAGTCTATACAATAAGGTTGAAAAATCATTGAACCGAAAACCCCTCTATTCTTCAGTGTTTGAAAAAATAGAGGGGGCACTTATACATAGGAGAACCTGCGAGCTATAAATGAATCTGATCACCATTACGTTGAATTAACTTCAGCGGAATGCTACTAGAACTACCCGAATCAATGTGATTGGGAATGTCAGTCTAAAAACTTCATTTACTTATGGTAAGGTTCCCCCCGATTAATCCGAAAACCTCGATAAACCTGCTCTAACAGCACCAATTTCATCAACTGATGCGGAAACGTCATCTTAGAAAACGACAGCGCAAAATCACTCCGCTTCGTGACGTCTTCACTCAAGCCCAGCGATCCGCCGATAACAAAAGCAATCTTACTTTTACCGTAAGTCGCAAGCTGGTCCATTTGTTTGGCCAATTCCTCTGAGGTGAGCTGCTTGCCTTTAATCTCCAGTGTAATGACATGGGCATCCGGGCTGATTTTGCTGAGAATGCGCTCGCCTTCTTTTTGTTTGACGATTTGCATGTCCGCTTCGCTCAGGTTTTCTGGCGCTTTTTCGTCCGGCACTTCAATAAGGTCGATCGTTGCATATGCACCCAGGCGCTTGGTGTATTCAGCAATGCCCTGCTTGAGGTATTTTTCCTTCAGTTTTCCGACGGTGATAATTGAGATTTTCATGTGTTTCCTCCGAATAAATTGATGCCTTTATTGTATCACTTTTAAGCTCCAATCATTAGCTGGGAATCGCGGTTCACCTGACCTGATTTTTCCCTCAACATGCTCGTCTATGATTTACTCTCCTATAATAGGGGAATCTTAGAATTAAGAGACAGGAGGTATACATATGGATAAGGCAGCTGTGGTTTGGTTTCGAAAGGATTTGCGTGTGCATGACCATGAGCCTCTTGTGCAGGCAGCGAAAAGCGGGCTGCCGGTGGTCGGGATTTATGTTTTTGACCCGAAAGAGTTTGAAGAAACACGGTATGGCTTTAAAAAAACGGATCGGCATAGAGCCCGTTTTGTACAGGATAGTGTTGAGGATTTGCGCAGTAATTTGGAGACAATTGGGGTGCCGCTTCTAATCCGTCACGGGGATCCGGCTGAAGCTTTTTCTGTGCTTTCTGAACATATATTTATTCATTCGGTTTATCTGCATGAAGAAATCGGAAGTGAGGAATTGGCGGTAGAGCATGCGGTTCGGGATTCGCTGCCGGATGCTTCATTCATGGTATCTCACGGTCGAAATTTGATTCATCCCGATGATCTGCCGTTTGCGATCGAAGAGCTGCCACAGACTTTTTCTCAATATCGGAAACGTCTGGAGGCCGCTGAGACGAAGGTTCGAGCGGCGGTCCCTGCCCCTTTGCACGTGACCGGAATATCCCTGCCAAAATCGCTTTCGCTTGGTGTGTGTCCGACTTTGTCGGAGCTTGGGCTAAACGAATTAACACGCCCCCCTCGTTATACAGGCGGTTCTTCTCTGGCAAAGGAACGTTTGACAGATTATTTTTTCACAAAGGACCGCCTGAAAGTGTACAAGGAAACGAGGAATGGCATGCTGGCAGAGGACGATTCATCCAAGTTTTCTCCCTGGCTTGCGCACGGCTGTCTGTCACCGAGAGTGGTGTATGAGCAGATTAAGCGTTATGAAAAGAACCGGGTGGAAAATGGTTCTACGTATTGGCTTTATGTGGAGCTGCTTTGGAGAGATTATTTTCACCTTGTTCACCGCAAATTTGGCAATCGGCTTTTTTTCGCTTCGGGATTACGGGACTTTTCTGTTCCCTGGGAGCAGGATGAAGAGCTGACTGAAGCCTGGATCAATGGAAAAACCGGCTATCCCCTTGTTGACGCTGCCATGCGGGAGTTAAAAGAAACGGGATTTATGTCGAACCGGGGGCGTCAGAATGCTGCGAGCTTTTTCACCAAAAATCTCGGTCTGGATTGGCGAATTGGGGCAGCCTGGTTTGAATCTGAGCTCGTGGATTTTGATGTTGCGAGTAATTACGGCAACTGGCTTTACAGTGCGGGCGTTGGAAATGACCCTATCCAGTTCCGTACGTTCAATGTTGAAAAGCAGGCGGCTGACTATGATCCTGCTGGCGATTACATCAAGCACTGGCTCCCGGAGCTCAGCCGGGTGCCTGTTCCATGGATTCATGCCACGCGGGAGATGGGGTTTATTGAACAGGAGGAGTATGGGGTAACGCTAGGTAAAGACTATCCACTCCCTGTCATTGATTTGCATGAGGCGATGCGGGAAAGAAGAGAACAGTTTAAGCAGGCGATGAAGCAAAACGATACCCAAAGTTAAATCCGATACTAAAGTCCTTCTTCTGTCAGTTGCTTTTATACTTTGTTTGAGAAAGATCGGGCTTTCTACAGTCGTGTTAAACTCTTTGATTGGAGCTGAAGGCGTGAGACTCCTGTGGGATGTAGCGGGAAAGGTGAGATCTCTGAAACGGGAAGGTGAAGATGGCTCACCCCCGCCCCGCGGAAAGCGAACGCCTTCTTGCTGCAATCAACACTCTTCAATAAAGTAAAAAAATTAAAGCCGGACAGCTAATCTGCCCGGCTCATAAAAAATGAATTTACCCAAAACTGGATGAAATTTATAAAATTACTCACATGTGGATAACTGAAATTAGACTATTTTTACGCTAATTTAGCTCAAATTAATTTGTTAGAAACTTCTAATAAGTCTGCTATGATAGGTTTTGTGTCCACTCCAGAAAAAAATAAAGCCCTGTTCTCAGATGAATTCTGAAGGACGGGCAAAAAGTTATTCAATCGCTATAAACAGGTTATCCACAAAACTTATACACATATCCACAATTTCTATCCACATGTCGTATGGGATCAGGCGTTCTCCACAATATATGCTGATGTGGATGAACAATATTCACATGTTGTGGACAAGTCATTTGGGTTATCCACTGTGCATAGAGCCGGGAATGTTTCTTCTTCATCTACGAAAACATCCAGTGCCAGCTCGACATGCTCCTTGCAGCAATAAATCTTCATTTTTTAAAACTCCTTCATTTTAATTCTTCACCTATTGTAGCACAGCTTCATTTTTACCAACCAATCAGCAGAAAAAATGGCCCTTAAACCGTTGATTGGAGCTGAAGGTGTGAGACTCCTGCGGGATGTAGCGGGAGAGGTGAGACTCTGAAGATGCGCAGCATCAAAGAGGCTCACCCCCGCCCCGCGGAAAGCGAGCGCCTTCTGCGGAAATCAACCCCTATATATGAGCTAAACACAAAAAAATTGGCAGGAATCCGAGTGGATTCCTGCCTTTCAAGTAGGCTTAAAAATTAAGAGTTGGAACGTTTTGCTTTTACATCTATATGAACTTACCCCTTACAGCTGCGCATCGTCTGTAAGTGTAAGAGTGAATTCCTGCATTTCACCGTTTCGGTATACCTTGACCTGCATGTTATCACCGACATTTTTTTCTGTGTATAAATGCTGGCGAAGCTCGATCATGCTGTTGATTTTTTCGCCATCCATTTCAACGACGACGTCCATATCCTCAAGACCTGCTGTTGCAGCTGGAGAATCCGGCACTACTCGTTCAATGACGACACCGGTTTTTACTTCTTCCGGCAGTTTCAGCTGTTCCTGCTGTGCGACAGCAGGAACATTAGCCAGATCAATCAGTGTCACACCCATTGTCGGGCGCTCTACTTCGCCTTTTGTTTCAAGGTCTTCAATGACTGGTGTTGCCATATCAATCGGAATAGCAAGACCGATTCCTTCAACGGATGATTCGGCAATTTTCATTGAGTTAATGCCGATGAGCTGGCCTTGAATATTTACAAGAGCCCCTCCGCTGTTCCCGGGGTTAATTGCAGCATCTGTCTGGATAACCTCGGATTGCCAGTCAGGCGCTCCGTCCTTATTCACATCAACTGGAATCGTCCGTTCAACACCCGATACGACACCTGTTGTCACAGATCCGGAGAATTGAAGGCCAAGCGGATTACCGATAGCAATAACCGGCTCCCCTGGTTTTAGTGCTTTTGAGTCGCCAAATTCAGCAACGGTTTCAATGCTTTTGCCGTCTACCTGAAGCACAGCAAGGTCAGTCCAGATGTCACTGCCAAGCACCTTTGCTTCAAGCTTTGAGCCGTCTGCAAGGGTTACTTCCACCTGCTCGGCACCCTCGATCACATGATGATTGGTGACAATGAAGGCATTGTCGCCTTCTTTTTTATAAATAACACCTGATCCGGTTCCCGCTTCCTGCGATTCCTCAGACTGTCCGAATACACTTCCTCCGCCGGACTGGATATTGGTGATGCCGACTACCGCATCTCCCGCCCGGTCAACGGCCTGGGTGACGTCTGATGAAACGTCATAGGATATTTGCTCTGTCTGCGCAGTTTCGTTTGTGTCGCTGGAATTCATCGTGCCGCTGTTTGACGGGGTAACCCCGTAATCATCCAGCAACGGAAGCGCCAGTACGACTAAAAGTGCGCCAACGATCAAACCGGTTAAGCTCGACAGAAAATAGCCCGCCTTGCTTCCTTTTTTATGCTTAGGTTCACGCTCCTGATGATCGTCATAATAGCCCATTATCCATTCGTCCCTTCATTATGAAATTTTCTATAGGTATACTATAAGAACTCAACATTAAAATCAGATGAAAATCAGTTAAAAACTAAAAAAAATATTACAGCATTTTCTATTATAGCCAAAAAGGACTGATGACCATGAATATTACCCAAACAACAGATCTCGAACTTATTGCAGCGCTTAATAAACCCATCCAGGATCTCCATGTGGCGCTTTATCCACAGGAATTCGTCCCATATGACAGTATTGCCATCAAATCGCAGCTGCAAAAAATGCTTCAAACCGGCACCCATGAAGTCTATGTGGCGGAGGAAAATGGCATGCATTTAGGATATGTCTGGGTGGAAATACAATCAAAGCCTCCTAACGCCTTTAAAAAAGGATATGAATGTGTCTATGTCCATCAGATCGGTGTCATCTAACAGATGTGCAAGCGCGGCGTCGCGTCAAGGCTGCTTGAGCATGTATATGAGATTGCAAGAAGACACGCGATCTCTTCAATTGAGCTTGATTACTGGTGCCAAAATACAGACGCAAAGGACTTTTACCAAAAGCATGGATTTGATGTGCGGAGAGAATTTGTCAGCAAAACACTCAGCGGCAGTTAGGCGCTTAGGAAGCCCAGCGAAAACGCAACCTTTGACAACGCTCGGCAAAACAAGCCATGATAGAAGCAGGATATATGATAAAAAGGAGGTTGTGTTTTGATGAAGGTTGATGAAGTACTGACGCGTTTACAGCAATGGGTGGAGGAAAACCGCTCCCATACGATGTTAGGTGAAACAGCTCAATATATTCCGGCACTCGCTGAGCAGGACAAGCACCAGCTTGGCATATGCATCATGGATTATGACGGAGACACGTATAAAGCCGGTGACACAGACGTTACGTTTACGCTTCAGAGCGTGTCGAAAATCATCAGCTTTGTGGCATTATGCCATTTTAAAGGACTGGATTTTGTTTTGGATAAAGTGGATGTTGAACCAACCGGTGAATCTTTTAATTCGATTATTCCTTTTGAGATTCACCGTCCGGGCAAACCGTTCAACCCGCTCATTAATGCCGGCGCCATTACTGTCGCCTCCATGCTTCCCGGTGATACGGTGGATGAAAAGTATGAGCGTTTTATTTTGTTTGTGGAGGGCATGATCGGCCGCCGGCTGGAGCTGGACGATGAGGTCTACCAGTCAGAATGGAAAACCGCCCACAGAAACCGTGCGCTTGCTTATTATTTGAAGGAATCCAATTTGCTTGACCTTGATGTTGAAGAAGCGCTGGAGATCTATATCAGACTTTGCGCGATCAGCATCAGTCTAGAGGATTTATCCAAAATCGGTCTTGTTATTGCGCATGATGGCTATGACCCAGTGGAGGAACGTCAGATTTTTTCCAGTGATGTTGCCAGAATCACCAAGGTGCTGATGGTCACTTGCGGCATGTACAATTCCTCAGGCAAGTTTGCAGCCCATGTTGGCATCCCGGCAAAAAGCGGAGTATCAGGCGGGATCATGGCTGCTGTTCCGCCAAAATGGCATTCAGAGGAAAAAGCGTTTCGAAAAGGCTGCGGCATTGCCGTATTTGGACCTGCCATTGACGCAAACGGCAACAGCGCAGCCGGAACGATGCTGCTGAGACAAATCTCAACGGAGTGGGATTTTAGTATTTTTTAATAGGAATTTATAGGGATAAAGGGACTAATGCCGTATAGGTATTAGTCCCTTTTGTCCTTATTCCGTCTCATCGATCAGCTTCACCATCATGTCCTGATCCATTGGCCCTGTTATTTTTTTAAGGATGACGCCATCTTCATTTAATACATAGGTAGTCGGAACCGTAATGGCCTGAAATTCCTCACTGAGCAGTCCGGTTTCATCGAGAAGGATCGGAAAGGTCAGCTCATAGTCCGCTGCAAAGCTTTTTACCCGGTTGATGCCGTTATCCATATTCGTTAAATTGACGGCGAGTATTTCCACGTTTTGCTCTTTTGCTTCATTTTCGTAGTACTTTTGCATATGGGGCATTTCTTCAATGCAGGGCGGACACCAGGTTGCCCAAAAATTTAAAAAGACTTTTTTCCCCTCATAATCACTTAAGGACACGACTTCGCCATCGAGCGTAGTCGTTTGTACGTCCGGTGCCTGCTGTCCTTCTTTTAATGCGCCGCCTGAGGGAACGATCTGTGCAGGATTGTCTGCCGGCTGCACGGCGTATTCCTGCTCGCGCGCCTCTTCTGCTTCACGCACTTTTTTATCTTCTATGACATTTATGATTAACATGATGACCAGTCCTGCTACTAAAAGGAGCGCGATAAGCCGTTTGATCATGAATCCATTCTCCTTTCGGAACGTCCCGCTTGTGTACTCACTATCTTTTCCTATCATAACCGTTTTTCATCCGTCCTTGCGGAAAAACGATTTTCTTTCACAAAGATGTCGGAAAAACAGCACAAAAAAACCACAGCCCGGAAGACTGTGGTGATGATTCACTTAAATAGCGTATAGTTCAGTGGCTTTTTTCGCATCGGTATCGTATAAATCAAATTGTTCGCCGACAACGAGCCCGCGCTCCTGAAGGGTCTGGCTGACACTCATTCGGGCAAGATCCTTCATGTTGTTGTCCTTGGACAGATGGGCAAGGTAAATCCGCTTCGTATTATCGCCAACAACCTCACTCATGGCAATCGCCGCATCTTCATTGGACACATGTCCAACGTCGCTTAAAATGCGCCGCTTAATATTCCAGGGGTAATGGCACATCCGAAGCATGCCCACGTCGTGGTTGCTTTCAAATACATACGCATCCGCTCCCCCGATAATGCCCTTCATGCGGTCGCTCACGTAGCCTGTGTCCGTCATCAGCGCAAGCTTCTTGCCGTTATGATGAAACACATAAAACATCGGTTCAGCAGCATCGTGGGAAACACCGAATGATTCAATATCCAAATTGCCGAAGGTTTTAACGGTTTCCATCGGGAAAATGAATTTTTGCTCCGGGTCCACTTTGCCGATCAATGGTTCCATGGCGGTCCATGTTTTTTCATTGGCATACACCGGCAGATTATACTTACGCGCCACAATGCCAAGGCCTTTTATATGGTCGCTGTGTTCATGGGTCACCAAAAGACCGCTTAAATTCTTCATGGAACGGCCGATTTGCTGAAACAGGATTTCCATCTGCTTACCGCTTAAGCCGGCATCTACGAGAAACGCCTGCTCATCTGTTTCGACATAAACAGCGTTTCCTGTGCTCCCGCTTGCGAGCACACTCATGTGCATCGTCATATTAGTTCACTCCACTGTTTCTTGAATTTCTTCCAGACGCTGAAACTCTAAACTTTCCTGATTGATTTCTATTATACTCGGATTTACTGCATTCATATAGTGATTGTCCCTGTCGCCATCTTCCTGTTCAACCAGCATTCTCCATGTCGGGGTCAGAACCTGCGTATTGGCGGTCGCTTCCGACAGCTGAATAAAAGGATAGTAGCCCAGTTCAACCTCGATCACCTCTGAATTCGGCTCGATGATATTGCGACGGTAAAATCCTTCAAGCGCCGTTTCTGGTGTGATAATCGTTTGTTCCTCTGCGAACTCTTCGATCGATGTCAGCATCGTCTGTTCATATCCAATCGCCTGATTGCTGTCATTTAAATGAACGACTAATCTGCCATTGATATTATGATAGAGTGGCATGTCTTTAAATTCCTGATGATAGATCAGCCGGTTTTCACCCTCCTGATAATCCCAAAAGGTATAATCCTCTCCGCCTGTCACAAACTCTTCCAGATAGTCTTCGAGTTCTTCAGGGTCGGAGGGATCATCGATATCAAGCGGTGTATCCAATTTTGATTCCAACACTAAGTTATTGCGCACCGAGGCGGTCTGCCCTTTGAGATCGCTCACCTCAGATGCGGAAAATCGGTAGACACTCGCATTTAAATAAGGATGGGCGTCCACATCATCCGGAGGCGGCGTTTCAAAGGTAATATTATCTTTTAAAAACCGCTGATCAAAGGTTAACTCCGATTTCACTTCCAGCTGGGAGCTCTGGTATTTATTCATAAAGAGGGTGAACAGGAAAATGTCCAGGATCAAAAAAACAATGATAAAGATGGTTTTCGTTTTACTCCAGTCCAACCGGTTCGCCTCCCTCCCACGGAACCCGTTGCCAACTTCCGTTATATAAATAAAACCACATCGGTTCAAGTGTATACAGCTCTTCTGTATTCGAGTCCTTGGTCATGCGATACGCAATCATCATGTCCTCGAGAAGATCCGGGTCAAAATCAGCCAGCGTTTCCAGTGCTTCGATCGCATCATACCCTGAAGGCAATGATGCCTTTCGTGTGGCGGTCGGCAGCTGAAGCGCAATGCTCATAAAGGAACGGTCGTACTTATAGATTCTGGAATCTCTCCATTCCTGTTCAATCGTGGCTGCACCGTTGTCATTAAACACAGGAAGCCCCTGAACGTGAAGGCGGTAGGTAACTTGCTGATCGATAATATCCAAATCGTATAATCGGTATGGATCCGTCCACCCCTTGTGTTCGTTCACAAACCGCCTGCTTTTTTGCAAAAGATCTGAAGGCGTGCCGGTGATAAGGGAATCCGAGGCTGATGGATTCACATAATTTAGCGTGTTGGTTGCCCGGTCCACCTTCATCAGGCTTGTTTTATCAAAGAACTGGTCTTCATTTGCCCCGAGTGAGTTGACCTCTACTGCGTTGGGATCTGAAAACAGTGCATCGATAAATTGCTGAGGGTCGATTCTGTTCATGTAATACTTATATTGAATAACGTCACTGACGGATTTCGGCAAATAAATCTTTCTGTCTTCTCCGGCCTCGTAGGCAAAATAGCTTTGATACATACCGGAAGCATTTGCGATAATCTCCTGATTCAAAACGGCCAGCTCATCCCGCTCTACCTTCGCTTCATGCACGATTCTTGCATCGTACGATACAAAGTAAACATTAAACGTCGCTTCTTCCCGCTCCGAGAAACCGACAATGATGCGGTCAAAGGTTGTTTCAGGCAGCTGGCTTACCTCAAAATTAAACACATCCTGATAAGCGGATAATGGCACCTGTGCAGGAAAAAGGATCTCCAAACGGTTGGATCCATGTACCAGCCTTTTGAATTCCTGTTCATTAAATGAGTTATTTTGACGAACATTAAAGAAGTTCCAATCCTCCATAATCGACAGAAGCTTGCTCACTTCATTTTCACTGGTTGTTCCGTGAACCGTTTCCTCGCCATGCACCAAAAACCGGCTTGGTTTAATAAGCTCGCTGTTATCCTGAGCATCCGCGATTGCAACGTCCACTGTCGGTGTGGTGTTCTCAATTTCAGTGTAGCTTGGCTGATAGGACCAGACATTCCATGTCAGCAGGCAGCTTAGTACGACAAGAAGAGACAGCAATATGGATTTAAACAATTCTATGTTCATAACCATTCATCCTCATTTGTAGGATCATACGGAAGAGTGAAATAAATCGTTGTTCCTCTTCCTTCCACACTCGAAGCCCAGATCCGTCCTCCATGTGCAGTAATCATTTCTTTAGCAATGGCGAGACCAAGGCCTGTACCGCCAAGCTGTCTTGTTCTGGCTTTATCCACGCGGTAAAAACGCTCGAAGATATTTTTAATATTTTCACGCGGGATGCCCATCCCCTGATCCGACACGCTTACGACAATTTCTTTTTCTTTTTCCTTCTTCTCCACTTTAAATCCAAGCTGTCCGCCTTCTGGAGAATACTTTAATGCATTGGAAATGATATTATCCAAAACCTGCGTCATTTTATCGGTATCAATTTCAACGTACAGCAGCTCATTAGGCAGCTTGGTTTTAAAGGTAACATTTTGTGAGCGTCCCATTTCAAAGCGATCAATGATTTTTTGGTAGAATTCAATGAAATTTACCCAGTTTTTATTTAAGCGATAATCCTTGCTGTCCATTTTAGAAAGCTGCAGCAAATCATTTACCAGACGAATCATTCGTTCTGTCTCAGTCTGTGTCACGTTTAAAAATTGTGGTGCAATGTCCTTGTCCTGCCATGCGCCTTCAGCCAGTGCTTCAAGATAGCTTCTCATCGTCGTTAGCGGCGTGCGAAGCTCATGCGATACATTTGCCACAAACTCCCGGCGCTCTGCATCAATTTTCTCCTGCTCGGTGATATCATGCAAAACGGTGATAAGACCATTCACAAAGCCGGTCTCCTTTTGGATAATAGAGAAATTAGCACGCAGGACATACGGTCTTCCCGGGGTACTGAAATCAAGTATTAAAGAATCCTGCTGACTTAACAGGTCTTCAAATGAATATTCATCTTCGACACCCAGCAGATCTGAGATTGACTGAGACAGAACA
The DNA here is from genome assembly GCF_004358665.1 of Jeotgalibacillus sp. S-D1. Classification (GTDB taxonomy): domain Bacteria; phylum Bacillota; class Bacilli; order Bacillales; family Jeotgalibacillaceae; genus Jeotgalibacillus. Next base: position 360,474 of record NZ_SMZR01000003.1, read on the forward strand.
GTTTCACGTGAAACGTTCAGCATGCCTGCAGCCGGATCGTTAATCAGGATAACCCTTCCCTTTCGATCGGTCGCAATAACGCCATCAGTCATATAGGAAAGCACGGAAGACAGCTTTCTCCGTTCTCCTTCAGTTGTCGCCTGGGCCTCCTGAAGCCGCTTCGTCAGGTTGTTAAACGTAATGGCCAGCTGGCCGATTTCATCGTATCCGTATACTTTAACTTTTCTGGAAAAGTTCCCTTTTGCCATGGCAAGAGCCTGTCTTCTCATATCTGAAATCGGACGTGTAATCGTTTGAGCCAACAGAACGCCAAGAACAGCTGTAATAACTAGCGATATAGCCGTTCCCCCAGCCAGGATGCTATTGATATCATCCATCTGCGAATACACATTTTCAATCTTTGTGACAATGTAGATTGAACCGATGACCTCTCCATTTGAAATCAAAGGAGATGCCAGCACCCAAATACGGCCAAGATCCGGATCATTCGGATCAACAAAGGTCTGATTTTGTTTTTCAGTCAGGGTGTCCCCTTCTTCAAGTGTCCGCTGAACAAGGGAATCCGTCATCCTCTGGCCGATAATCGTCTGATAGCTGTTATCGCTCGAAGACCAGGCACCGATAATCCGGCTCCTGGCATCAATGACACGGACTTCCTGAATGTCTTCTGAGTCCAGCCCGCTTAAAAGAACGTTGATGGCATCGCTAAGCGGTCCTTCTTCTTCCATCCGGTTGCCCTCAATATCCTCCACCATGGCTTCCGTCACACTGTACTCGAGAGGACTCAGCCGGTCCTCAATGGATTCTTTGAAATTATTAACAAGTGTTTCCTCAAGCTCCCGAACAAAATACAAGCCGATAATTTGTATGGCCAGCGCAATCAGCAGCACATAAATCAACACAAACTTTAAGTGAATCGACCTAAAAAAACCAACTTTCCTCATTCACATTACTCCTGATCCGGATTTCTCAAATAATACCCCACGCCGCGGCGTGTCACGATCCAGACCGGATGGCTCGGATTGTCTTCAATTTTCTCGCGCAGACGGCGCACCGTTACATCGACTGTACGGACGTCACCATAATAGTCATAACCCCATACCGTCTGTAAAAGATGCTCGCGCGTCATTACCTGTCCAATATGCTTTGAAAGGTAGTGCAGCAATTCAAACTCACGGTGAGTCAGCTCAATTGTTTCCCCGCGCTTCGATACCATATAGGCATCCGGGTGAATAGTTAGAGCTCCCACTGCAATCTCATTTGTTTCATTTTGTTCTTCAAGCTGACCTTTAAGCGCCTGGTGGCGTCTTAAGTTCGCTTTCACGCGGGCAACAAGCTCACGCGTGCTGAACGGCTTTGTGACATAATCGTCTGCCCCTAATTCAAGACCAAGAACCTTATCAATCTCGGAATCTTTCGCTGTCAGCATAATAATGGGCATCTCAAAGTTTTTGCGCACCTCACGGCATACTTCCATTCCATCGCGGCTTGGCAGCATGATATCAAGCAAAATCAAATCAGGCTTAATTTCATTCACCATTTCAAGCGCTTCATCGCCATCATAAGCACAATGAACCTCATAGCCCTCCTTTTTCAGATTAAACTGGAGGATATCTGCAATAGGCTTTTCATCGTCAACGACCAGAATTTTTTTATCCATATTTATAATCTCCTTTGTAGAACGTCTATTTTAATTTTTAGTCTTTTCATTGTGTAGTTAATTAAACACGGCTATAGCTAATGTATCATGTTACAGCTTATAATTCACTCTTTTGAAGTAAGCGTTTGAGGAAACTTCACGATATTTCCCCGGAAATATGAAGAATGGAGCAAGTAATAAAAAAGCCTCCGACCCGTAATGAGTCAGAGGCGTGGTCTTTCTTACAGATAGTCCATCGGATTAGCCAGTTTACCGTTTGAATATACTTCAAAGTGGAGGTGAACGCCTGTGGAAAAACCAGTTTCCCCCATTAATCCAAGAGATTCTCCTTTTTCCACTACCTGGCCAGGCTCCACATGGATCTCACTTAAATGAGCATAGATTGTTCTTATGCCATTGTTATGATCGATGACCACTTTATTACCGTAGTCGCCGTCCATACCTGCAGAGACAACCTTTCCATTATCGGCACTTTTAATCGTTAAATTATCCGTACCTGCTATATCAATTCCTTTATGGTGTTTCCCCCATCTCGGACCCTGGTGGCTTGTGATCGTTCCGCCGTTTGCAGGCCATCCCAGCTCTCCTGTTCCGCGTGATGGAATTTCTTTTGTCCCTTCAGCAACGATTTGCTTTTGAGGCTTTTCTGTCACTTTCTCATCTTTTTTGGATTGTGACACTTCCTTACCATTTGTTTCCACAACTTTCAGTGTGTATTCCCGCTCGCCTTCTTTTCCTTCTTTTTCAACACGCGTTTTTCCTTTAAGCAAGTCAGCGTCTTCCACGGTTTCCTCTTCAAAAGCGATGCTTTCTTTAACACGTTTTTCTTTCTTTACTGTTACCTCCAGCCCTTCCAGCTGTCTGATCACTTTAACCTCACTGTCTGGAGCAAGCTCTTCATCTTTTTCCAGATCGCCATTCAATTCGAAAAATGTTTCTTCTTTCATATCATATTTATCGATGATTTGTTCAATGGTCTCATCTTCAGCTACTTTGTGAGTCTCTTCCTGCTCACTTCCTTCAAGCAGGCGTTCTGCTGCTTTTTCAGCTGACACCAATTTTTCAGGCTCAACTTTCACGTCAGCCGGTTTTTTAAAATCTTCAATCGAAATATCCGTTATCCTGGTTTCATCCGTTTTCAGATCGGGTAATGTGCCTGTAGACTGCCGATCATACGCAGCGAATTCATTTATAGAGACAGCACTTTTTTTCATGATGCGAAGCATATCTTTTACTTCTTCTTCATTCCTTACATACGCAATTGATTCACCATCAAGCTCAATTGCCTTCGCTTCTGTTTCAAAGGCTGCTGATTCTTTTATTTGTTCCAGTACTTCTTCATCGTGCGTTTCAGCACTGAACACTTTTTCAGGTACGATGGTAAGCTCGTCCTTTAAATTAACGGCAAGCGATGAAAGATCATATTTATCTTTGAGTTTTTCCTTTTGTGATTCAATCCACTTGTTTAGAGTTTGCTCATCTTCTATGGCTCCGGCGTATTCGTCTCCGGAATAGACATGATACATCAGCTTAAGATCCGCATCCATATCATTCGCTGCTCCCGCTTGATCCATCCACACAAGAGAAGATAATAATATCCCGGCCGCTGCCAATTTCAATGTTTTAGAAAATTGATATGATTGTGGTGCTTTATTCTTCTTTCTCATTCCGTACTCCTTCCACTTACATCCTCAAATGTATGTATCGTTTTACTTGAATAAGTGACCCGTTTATCAAAGGATCGAGTTCTGTCCTGATTTTTCACACCCTACCAATGTACCATATGACCCGTTAAAAAATAGATCAATAGACTATCTGTAAAGGAAATGAAGTATTGATATGAAATGATGGAATGACAGGAATAATTAAGTAAGTTAAGGGGCTCTTTACGGGCTGGATAAGGAGGAAATGAAGAATCTGCACATCATATGAAATAGGACATTAGACTCCCCTTTGTAATGTTTTTGTTACGAAGGTTTTTTTGCATAAAAAAAAGATACACCACTAGCGCAGCGTATCTTGATGGCTTTGGACGGAATCGAACCGCCGACACATGGATTTTCAGTCCATTGCTCTACCGACTGAGCTACAAAGCCTTGTTTAGTTATTATTCTTTTAAAAATAATGGCGGTCCCGACCGGGATCGAACCGGCGATCTCCTGCGTGACAGGCAGGCATGTTAACCGCTACACCACGGGACCATGTTATATTGTAAGAAAATTTTAATTGGTGACCCGTACGGGATTCGAACCCGTGTTACCGCCGTGAAAGGGCGGTGTCTTAACCGCTTGACCAACGGGCCGCAAGAACTTTCTCTTAACAACGAATCTAAATATATCACAATACTTTTTACTATGACAATCTTTTTTTAAAAAAACTTTTATATTTCTACAGAATTCGAGTTTATCCCCTTTCAAAACAGATAGTTGAATGATTATAACAGTGTCATAATTTGTCTCCTGCTACTTTTGCTTTAAGTTCATTTAAAGGATATTTTTTTAATTTGCACATAGTTGATTGGAGCTGAAGGTGTGAGACTCCCGCGGGATGCAGCGGGAGAGGTGAGACCTCTGAAACTCAGGAGCGCTTGAAGATGGCTCACCCCCGCCCCGCGGAAAGCGAGCGCCTTCAGTGGAAATCAACGGCCTAATTTACATGAAAGAACCCAGACAATATTTATGCTTATTTTCTATGTCCAATCCTTTATACTTAATTTAGAAGAATACATAACTAAGGAGGGCAGGACATGCAGATTTTTTTTCGTCTATGGAAGCAATTATCGGAAATGGATTTTCGGATTATCTCCATTTTATCTGTTGCTATTATTTTATTTGGAACGGTTTCTGTCCACTTCATTGAACCCGAAACCTTTCCAACATTATTCGACAGCTTTTGGTGGACAATGACCACTCTCACAACGGTAGGCTATGGTGACTTTTTTCCAGTAACGGTTGCAGGACGTTTAGTGGGTGTGTTCCTGTTTATCTTTGGCATTGGCTTAATAGGGGTGCTGATCGGAAAGATTGTCGAATCAGCCAGCACGTATCAGCGTTTGAAGAAGGAGGGACGACTTGTGTATAAAAAATCCGGACATTTTGTTTATATCGGCTGGTCTAAAAAAACCGAACAGGCCATGCGGGAAATTTTTAATCATGATCCAAAAGCATCGCTGGTGCTGATCGAGGACCGTTTAGAAACGCCTATTACCCACGACCAGATTCATTTTATCAGCGGCGATCCAACAGAAGAAAAAGTATTAATGAAGGCAAATATACTGGAAGCCAAACGGGTAGCGATTTTCTCTGATCCTGACATTGAGAACGCTGTTTTGAAGGATGGAAAAAGCCTGTTGATTGCTTCTGCTGTAGAAGCGCTGTCGATTCAGCATAACAATGACATCCAAACCATTGTAGAAGTGAGTGAAGAACGGCATATCTCGAAGTTTAATCATATCCGGGTGGATGATTTTATTTTATCCGATGATTCGGTATCCCTTCTAATGGCGAAAGCAACCCTTCAGCCAGGCACCACGACCATTTTCAGACAGCTTTTGAGCAAGAAGTTCGGTAATAATATTCATGTAATCAAATCAAAACCCTCATGGAATACCTACCGTGATGCCTCGCAGAAGCTGCTGGATGATGGCGCTGTATTAATTGCTGTCAATGAGGATATGGATTTTCGGGAGGCCAATCAAAAAAAGCTGACCAAAGAAGATACCTTATACGTGATTTGCCACGATACCGCCTTTGAGAAACTTAAAGCGATTTACCAGACGGAATAATCTTCCGTCTTTTTTCATATAGTCTACGTTATAAATAATCTCCTCTTTTTTACAAATTCCTATATACTTATAAATAATTACATTACTAAAGTGGAGGAATGTCCATTGCCCATAAGGAAAAATGTAAGAAAGCCTCTCCCTGCCAGAAAAAGAAGCCAGCATAAAACACTGTCCATTAAAATGATTGTAAAGCGTTCGGCTTTTATTATCACTGGAGCTGTTCTGATGGCTGTCGGTCTTGAGCTGTTTTTAGTACCCAATCAAGTCCTTGACGGCGGCATTGTAGGAATTTCAATTATTCTTTCTTATTTGACCGGATGGAAGCTTGGATTTTTCATTTTCACCTTAAATATCCCCTTCTTTTTTGTAGGCTACAAGCAAATCGGGAAGACCTTTGCCTTATCTACTTTACTCGGCATCAGCGTGCTGTCCCTGGGAACGTTCTTGTTACACCCTGTGCCGGTATTTACAGACGATCTGCTGCTTGCCACCGTATTTGGCGGCATTATCTTAGGGATGGGTGTCGGAATCGTTATACGCTACGGAGGGTCGCTTGACGGCACTGAGATTTTGGCTATTTTATTTAATAAAAACAGCCCCTTTTCTGTTGGGGAAATCATTATGTTTTTTAATTTCTTTATTTTTGTTCTTGCTGGATTTGTCTTTGAGTGGGACCGTGCCATGTACTCGGCAATGACCTATTTTATAGCTTTTAAAACCATTGATATTGTGATACAGGGAATTGATGAATCGAAGTCCGCCTGGATTATCAGTGATGACCATGAAGATATCGGGCAGGCCATCATCGACCGTCTCGGCCGCGGTGTGACATATTTACACGGGGAAGGCGCCTATACTGGGGACGGCAAAAAAGTGATCTTCTGCGTGATTACCCGGCTGGAAGAAGCCAAATTAAAAGGGATCGTGGAAGACATTGACCCTTCAGCATTTCTTGCTGTCGGCAGCATTGCAGAAGTCAGAGGCGGACGGTTTAAAAAACGGGCGATTCATTAAAGAAATGAGACCGGGAAAAACGGAAAAAAGCATGTTCTCACGACAAACGTTCGTGAGAACATGCTTTTTATTTATATGGGACCATTTTCTAAAAAAGTAGGTTCATAGAAGCGGAAATGAACCGGTCTCTTATCCTTCATTTACTCATACTGCTTTAGCGCTTCCGTGTAATGCATTTTTACCTTTTCACGAAGCTCTTCAGGCTCTATTACTTTCACGTGTGCACCATATGCAAGAAGCTGAGATGCTGTATAGGATAATTCTCCATAAGGAATACTCCCTCTCCACATGTCACCTGATACTTCTTTAAAAAGCGGATCTGCTTTTGCCCTCCGTGCTCCTTCAGCAGTAAATGCTAATACTGTTTGAACTGAAGGTCGTTCCTCAGGACGATTGAGCCATTCACTCAGTGTCGGAAGCTCATCATGTGTCTTTTCCCCAATTTTCGCGAAATGTATTCTGTCAGCACGGTACAGCAACACTTTGTCTTTATATAAGGCAGGCATATACCATGTCTGATCAAAATAAAGGCCAAGAGGAAATATCCTGATATCTCTTTTCCCTTTTGAAGACTCATAAGTGATGAAGAGCTCCTGCTGGTCAAGTGATGCCTGCAGGATGAGAGTCGTCCAATTGTTTTTGGCCGATGATGCTGATATTTTAAACGCTACTTTATTTTCAACCAGCCTGATTTTTTCCTTTGTAGAATCCGGCAATTCCGCAAAATAATTTTCAGCAAGATGGCTTCGTACCTCACTGAATGGAAGATTAGGGATCTGTTGAAAGTAATGCAGCATTAAATACAGACCCAGCGCTTCATTTTCATTTAACTGAAGAGGCGGTAATAAACGATTGGGCAACACCCGGTATCCTCCATACCTGCCTGGTTCCGAATAGAGAGGGAAGCCGATTTCCTGCAATCTTTCAAGGTCCCGTTGAATGGTTCTGACCGATACATCAAAGCGCCTGGCCAGTTCGGAAGCAGAGAATTTCCTGTTTGGCTCGAGCATTCGCATAATAGTCAGCTGTCGTTTATTCATTAAAGCGTACTCCTTATAATTACGACATGTTTTGTCATAATTACAGTATACACTTAGTAGTAGAAAAGGAGATGAAACATATGAGTAAAAACGTCTTATATATTGCCATGAGCCTGGATGGCATGATTGCAAAAGAAGATCATTCCCTTGACTGGCTGATGGAAGCTGAAGGGGAAGAGGATAATGGGTATAATCGCTTTTACAGCGGAATCTCTTCAGTGGTGATGGGCAATCGAACGTATCAGGAAGTACTGAAAATGTCAGATGAAAAACCCTACCAGGATCGTCCGGTTTACATTCTCTCAAGAACAGAGCAAGAGGATGGCTACGCCACTTTCACATCGGAATCAGTGGATACCCTGCTTCCGGATTTGCAGAAAAAACATGGTGGTCCTGTATGGGTAGTTGGCGGCGGCGAGATTGTCAAAGCATGTGTTGAATCCCAGCTAATCGATGAATATTATATCGCTGTAATCCCGGTAGTATTAGGTGGAGGCATACCGCTGTTTCCGGAGGGGACAAGATATACTGAGCTGAAGCTTAAAGGGACAGAAATATATAATCAGATTGTGATGCTTCATTATGTGAAAAAACAAGCAGAATAACTGTGGATGGGACAAAACAAAAAAAGAATGTTTTCACGACAAACTCTCGTGAAAACATTCTTTTCATCTGTGTGGGACCATTTTCTAAAAGAGTAGGTTCATTGGAGCGGAAGGTGGCGACTCCAGCGGGATGAAGCGGGAAAGGTGAGACACTGAAGATGCGCAGCATCGAAGTGGCTCACCCCCGCCCCGCGGAAAGCGCCGCCTGCAGCGGAAATGAACCGGTCTCCTTAGAGCTTTTGTTCCCGCTTTTTATTACTGCAAGCGCCAAACGCTTTTCACAACATTTGTTTGTGTACGGTCAGGACCTACTGAGAAAATTGATAGCGGAATGCCTGTCAGCTGTGATACACGCTCTAAGTAATGGCGCGCATTATCAGGAAGTTCGTCCAGCGTGCGGACCGCTGTTATATCTTCATCCCAGCCTGGAAGCTCTTCATAGATTGGCTCACATTTCGCCAACGTACGAAGGTTCGCAGGATATTCAGTGATAATCTCATCTCCTAAACGGTAGGCAGTACAGATTTTCAATGTCGGAATTCCTGTTAGTACATCAATGGAGTTCAACGACAGGTCAGTCAGGCCGCTGACACGGCGTGCATGGCGAACCACAACGCTGTCAAACCAGCCAACACGGCGTGCACGGCCCGTTGTTGTTCCATATTCACGGCCCACTTCACGGATCTGATGGCCAATTTCATCGTCAAGCTCTGTTGGGAACGGACCATCGCCAACACGTGTTGTGTAAGCCTTCGAAACACCTACTACATGATTGATTTTTGTCGGACCAACCCCGGAACCAATTGTTACGCCGCCCGCTACCGGGTTAGATGACGTAACATATGGATATGTACCCTGGTCGATGTCGAGCATAACACCCTGAGCGCCTTCAAATAAAACGCGGCGTGCTTCATCAAGAGCATCATTTAACACAACAGATGTATCACAAACATACTTCGCCACCTGCTGGCCATACTCGTAGTATTCTTCAAAAATATCTTCCAGTTTAAAGCCCTCAACCTCATAAAAACGTTCCAGCATGCGGTTCTTTTCTTCCAGGTTGTTGGTAAGCTTTTCTTTGAATGACTCACGGTCTAAAAGGTCTGCAATACGAATTCCCATACGGGCAGCTTTATCCATGTATGCAGGACCGATACCTTTTTTGGTTGTTCCGATTTTATTAGCGCCTTTTCGTTCTTCTTCCACTTCATCAAGCTTTAAGTGGTACGGCAAAATAACGTGCGCACGGTTGCTGATGCGCAGGTTTTCCGTTGTCACACCGCGGTCATGAAGATACTTCAATTCAGCCACAAGTGCTTTCGGATCAACGACCATGCCGTTTCCGATGACAGAAATTTTATCTTTGTAGAAAATACCTGATGGAATCAAATGAAGCTTGTACGTTTCACCGTCAAATTTAATCGTATGTCCAGCGTTGTTACCGCCTTGGTAACGCGCAATTACTTCTGCATGTTCTGAGAGAAAGTCTGTAATCTTGCCTTTCCCTTCATCTCCCCATTGTGTGCCCACAACTACTACTGAAGACATGAAATGCACCTCCGTTAGACTCTTTAAGCCCTTTTTTTCAAACAAGATCAGTGTACCAATCTATCACTGCCACGTCAACTAAAAGACGAACATTAATCTAAAAACAGTTAGCTATATTCGTATAATGGTTGTACATCTATCGCGTTAAATCAATAAAGGATATTATTTGATTTTGCTGTTCTACTTGCTGCTAAACCCTACTGTTAAAGGTTTTTAAAGAAAAAAGAACGAACAGCTCCGCGGCTGTTCGTTCTTTTACGCACCTGGCGGCATGCCTGAGTCCTCTAGTCTTCGTTCAAGATTTACGAATTTATTGTATTCTTTAATAAAGGCCAAAGAAACGGTACCAACCGGGCCATTACGCTGTTTTGCAATAATAATCTCGATGGTATTCTGATTTTCACTTTCCTTGTCGTAATAGTCATCACGGTAAAGGAATGCAACAATGTCGGCATCCTGCTCAATACTTCCTGATTCCCGTAAATCGGACATCATCGGACGCTTGTCCTGACGGGTTTCAACTCCACGCGAAAGCTGTGACAGGGCAATTACGGGCACTTCAAGCTCACGCGCTAACCCTTTAAGGGAACGGGAGATTTCTGAAACCTCCTGCTGACGGTTCTCGCCGGGCTTGCCGTTTCCGTGAATCAGCTGCATATAGTCAATCAGTATCATGCCAAGTCCGTGCTCCTGTTTTAGACGCCGGCATTTTGCACGGATATCCTGCACACGCACACCAGGCGTATCATCAATGTAGATCCCCGCATTCGACAGACTGCCCATGGCCATCGTCAGCTTGCGCCAGTCTTCATCTGTCAGCGCTCCTGTACGGAGATTCTGCGCATTAATATTACCCTCTGCACAAAGCATACGCATAACAAGCTGTTCTGCACCCATCTCCAAGCTGAAAATGGCTACATTCTCCCCTGTTTTCGTTGCAACGTTTTGTGCAATATTCAAAGCAAATGCGGTTTTACCAACTGATGGACGGGCAGCAACAATAATCAGATCATTCCGCTGAAATCCCGCTGTCATGCGGTCAAGCTCATTAAATCCTGTGGCGATCCCTGTAACATCACCCTTTTGGCTGTTCAGGATTTCAATGTTGTCATACGTTCTGACAAGAACGTCCTTCATGGAATGAAAGGCACTGGTATTTTTACGGTTCGCCACTTCCATGATGCTTCTTTCCGCTTCACCAAGCAGATTTTCAACCTCATCTTCTCTCGCGTAGCCGTCCTGCGCAATGGTGGTCGCTGTTCGAATCAGGCGGCGAAGAAGAGATTTCTCTTCTACAATGCGTGCATAATACTCAAGGTTCGCAGCGGTTGGCACAGATGCTGCCAGGTCGCTCAGGTAAGAAACCCCACCGACATCCTCAAGCTCTTTCACTGCTGACAGTTCCTCTGTTACGGTAATTAAATCAATCGCCTTGCCCCGGTCACTCAACTTCATCATAATTTCAAATATCTTTTGATGCGAGCTGCGGTAAAAATCCTCCGGCATCAGGATCTCAGCAGCAGGAATGAGGACCTGCGGCTCAAGGAAAATAGCGCCAATGACTGCTTGTTCTGCTTCTATATTTTGAGGCGGAATACGATCCGCATATTGTTCATTCATCTTTAACGTTCCCCTCCCGCTTTTGTATAAAACTTTATTAAACGTGGTTGCTGATTTCCGCTTTTAGCATCACTGGCGTTTAACAAAGCATTCTAAAAAAGGGTTTTGATCCGAAAAAAAATGTGATCTCTTACGATCACATTTTTTCTTAGTATAGCATGAATTCGACCCTTTTCGGCAGGTCTCCTTATTTTTCCTCGCCAACATGAACCTTCAGCGTTGCTGTTACTTCGTTATGAAGTTTTACAGGAACTTGGGTGACGCCAAGTGAACGGATGGCATCGTTCATTTCAATTTTACGCTTATCAACTTTAATTTTATGGCTTTTCTTTAATTCTTCTGCAATTTGTTTTGATGTAATGGATCCGAATAAACGGCCGCCTTCACCTGATTTTGCAGTTAATTCAACTGTCAATTCTTCAAGTGTTTTTTTCAGGTCCTGCGCCTGCTGCAATTCTTCTTCCTGCGCTTTTTGCTCTTTCTTTTTCTGAGCATCCAGCTGATTAACATTTCCTGCACTTGCTTCAACTGCCAAATTGTTTTTCAGCAGGTAGTTGTGTGCGTAGCCATCCGCTACATTTTTAACTTCACCTTTTTTACCTTTACCTTTTACATCTTGTAAGAAAATTACTTTCATTGTTCATCCGAACTCCCTTCAACATGTTCACTAATCGCTACTTTCAGCTGCTCTACCGCTTCTTCTATCGTGGTGTCGTAGAGCTGGGTGGCAGAGTTGGTTAAATGACCGCCGCCTCCAAGCCTTTCCATAATCAACTGGACGTTTACCGTGCCGAGTGAACGTGCACTAATGCCTACTACATTTTCTTCTCTCATCGCCACTACAAAGGATGCCGCAACATCTTCCATCGACAGCAGGGTATCTGCTGCCTGGGCAATGATGACAGAATCATGAATTTTGTCTTCTTCCCCGGCTGCGATGGCCATTCCATGCTTATAAAACTCCACCGTTTCAACCAGCCGCGCGCGTTCCAGGTAGGTCGTCACGTCTTCCCGTAAAAACTGCTGCACGAGCACGGTATCAGCGCCCTGTGTCCGCAGATACGAAGCCGCATCAAATGTACGGGATCCTGTGCGCATCGTAAAGCTTTTCGTATCTACAATTATACCAGCAAGCAGGGCGGTTGCTTCAAGCATTGTGATTTTTTCATTCTTCGGCTGATAATCCAACAGCTCTGTAACCAGCTCAGCCGTAGAGGATGCGTATGGTTCCATATAAACAAGAAGAGGGGTCTCAATAAACTCTTCTCCCCGTCTATGATGATCGATCACGACTACTTTTTCAATTTTATCTAACAGCCGCTCTTCAATGACGAGACTTGGCTTATGCGTATCCACAATGACAAGCAGCGTATCTTCAGTTGCAATTTCCAGCGCTTCTTCAGGGGTGATCATCTGGGAATAAAGCTCCGGCTTCCCTTTAATTTCTTCCATCAGACGCTTCACGCTGTTATCGATCTCTGCGAAATTCAGGGCTACATACCCTTCTTTATGATTCATCTGTGCGATTTTCCTGATGCCAATGGCAGCACCCACAGCATCCATATCAGGACGCCTATGGCCCATCACAATGACTTTATCGCTTCCAACGATCAATTCACGCAGAGCATGGGAAATAACCCGCGCGCGGACCCTGGTGCGTTTTTCCATGGGATTTGTTTTACCGCCGTAAAACTTCACTTTCCCGTTTTGCTGCTTAATGGCGACCTGGTCACCACCTCGACCCAAAGCAAGATCCAGACTCGACTGGGCCTGTGCTCCGAGCTCGGGAAGATTTTCAGTACCCGATCCAATACCGATGCTTAATGTTAACGGAACATTCTGCTTTGAGGTCTTTTCACGGATTCCATCCAGAATCGTAAACTTTTCCTGCTCAAGCTCTTTTAAGATACGTTCATTCATCACTGCCATAAATCGGTCAGACGAAATTCGTTTTACATAGATCTGGTGGTCATTAGCCCATTTATTTAAGAGCGAGGTAACGGAGCTGTTTATATTGCTTCGTGCTGAATCATCCATTCCCTGTGTCAGATCGTCATAGTTATCAAGAAATATAACAGATAAAACAGTGCGGTCAGCTTTATAACGCTGCTCAATTTCCGTTTGCTCTGTTACATCGAATAGATAAAGCAATCGTTCTTCCTGTTTATGAATGACACGAAAAATACGTCCCTGCCACGAGACCGTTTCATCCGTGTGCCCTTCTTTTTTTACGACGGGTACCAATGCATCTGCCACATCATAAAGTGAACGGCCAATCATCGTTCCGCCGTCTGCAAATGATGTAAGATAGGGATTAGCCCATTCGACAAAAAAATCATCGTTAAATAGAAGAATTCCAACAGGCATTTCCATTAGTGCTTCTTCCCCAACACGCTTAACCCGATACGATAAAGTGGAAATATATTGTTCGGTATCTTCAAAAAAGCGCCGTTCATAGCTAAATGAAAACCATAGTAAAGGGGTGATGACAATAAGCCCTATAAGCGTGATCCACGCATTAAAAAAGGCAAATGCCAAAACAATAAGTACTAATGAAACCGAAAGCCCGATTAATAATCTTCGCATTACCCGATGTTGAAAATAAGTTGGCATGCTTTCAGCTCCCAAAACGGACTGCTCCGCTTTAATTGTGTTATCTATATCATATACCCACGAATCGTCCTTCGTGTGCACGTGACCTGCAGATTGTTACATCCTTTGTTTACTCTTTTTCCCATTATTTCGTGTTATTCTGCAGACGCTTCCGTAAATCAAAACCTAAGTCTATTATACCTAAAATTCGGGTGAATGGACTTAATACAATACCAAAAATCGTAAAAATAGCAATTCTTGCTTTTCCCCATCCTTTTAACTTGCCAAAAAAATGTATAAAGGACAGCCCTTGCAGTATCATCAGCAATTCTAAAGCAACCTGCAGATTTGCCACCATGAGAGCGAATGTGCTCCCTGGTTCAGGGGTACTGACAAGAGAAATAATCAATACAATTAAGTAATACCAGATAACGCTTTTAGGAAGAGACAATTTGTCGAATGAATTAAACTTCGGCACATCTACAGAAAAACGTTTGGCGATTGGAAAATTCACCAGAATCATAATCCAGACCAAAAATGAGACCGATAAAACAAGCAGTGTCGGAATAAGCAATTCCATCGTGTTCATATTGGCCGTCCACACGCTTTCATATTCTGAAACATTCAGGCCGGACGCTTCTGCTGCCGTGAAAAATTCTGTAAAAGCACGCTCCATTTCCGTGAAAATCTCCTCAATAATGTTGATCTCAAAGAAGATAATAGAAGCGATGTACTGAGTGATGACATGAAAAAGGAATATAAGTGTAGAGGATATAAAAATAATAAATTTACTTTTCTTTTCTTTAATCAACCATCCCATTACCAGCCCGGTTGTGCTGTATGCAATGGCTACAGGCACTGCCAAAACGGAACCAAGGATGGCAGAGACCCCAATACTTGCTGCAACCATTAATAAAGACGCACGAAAGGGGTATTTAGAACAGTAAATGATAAACGGTAAAACCAGGAATATATTCAGTATTAGAGAAAGAACCGGTACGTAGATTGAAATCAAAAGCAAGACTGCAAATAACGCCACAAGCACTGCGCCTTCAGTCAGCCTCGCTGTATTCGAATGCCTCATATGTCACCTCAACTATTTTTACCTATATCTCTTCTTTATGAGAATAGTATCAGGTTAATTCTATCTGTCCTCCAACCGCCATTCAACTATTTCGAATAATCTCAGGAAAAAAGACGTATTTTTCCTTCACATTTTCGAGAAATACAGACCTTATGGCTAAAAGAGCCGACATTCTATTATTGACCCGGGACTGAACCTTTAAATACGTGCAGGTGATATGTTTGTAATCTTATTAAAAAATATTGGATCATCAGCCAGTCTGTTCGGGTTCTTTTATCCCTTAATGGCTGAATCGCTATGCAACGTGAGATGGTTATGAAAATAAAAAACCACCAATTAATCCAAATGGATTAATTGGTGGTTGAACGTTATTATTCTCCAGTCACGAATGGTAGTAATGCCATTGTACGTGAACGTTTGATTGCGATTGTCAACATACGTTGATATTTCGCGCTTGTTCCAGTTACACGACGTGGTAAAATTTTACCACGCTCTGAAACAAACTTTCTAAGAAGATCTACGTCTTTGTAGTCGATGCTTGTGATGCCGTTAGATGTGAAGTAACACACCTTTTTACGACGACGTCCGCCTCTGCGTCCTCCTGCCATGAGATTCCCCTCCTTCATTTTTAGATTGTATGGTATACCCTCTTAGAATGGTAAGTCGTCATCTGAAATGTCGATCGGCTGACCGTCATTTGAAAATGGGTCCTTGTCCACTCTGGTATAATTTTGATTGCTTTTATTATTATCTCGAGGTTGATTCTGATCGAAGTTGTTATTATTTTGGTTCCCCTGGTTACCTCGGTAGCCCTGGTCTCCGCCATAATTTCCGCCAGATTGCCCTGATGTTGCATTTTTCGGTTCTAGGAATTGCACGCTTTCTGCAACAATTTCAGTTACATAGACACGCTTTCCTTCTTGGTTATCATAGCTTCGCGTTTGAACACGACCATCGACACCTGCAAGACTTCCTTTTTTCAAAAAGTTAGCCACGTTTTCAGCGGGACGGCGCCATACAACACAATTTATAAAATCCGCTTCACGATCTCCCTGCTGGTTCGTAAATGCACGGTTAACAGCAAGTGTGAAGGTTGCAACTGCCACACCGCTTGGCGTGTAGCGCAAATCTGGATCCTTCGTTAATCGACCCACTAACACGACTCGATTCATCATCAGAATCAACTCCTTTGTCTTTGATCAGGATGATTTCAGATGAAATATCCTTCACATAGGATAGCATTCTATAGTTAAAACTTATTTTTCTTCTTCACGAATCGTCATGTGGCGAACGATATCTTCGCTGATTTTAGCCAGACGGTCAAACTCGTTGATTGCTTCTGAACCAGAAGTCAACTTGACAATATGGTAAAATCCTTCGCGAATTTCGTTAATTTCGTAAGCGAAACGACGCTTACCCCACTCTTTTGATTCGATGATTTCCGCTCCGTTAGAAGTTAGGATATTAGCAAAACGCTCGTTAACTGCTTTCTTTTGCTCATCGTCCACGTCTGGGCGGATAATGTACATAATTTCGTACTTTCTCATCGGTATTCACCTCCTTATGGTCTGTGCGGCCTCCCGCTGTCGGGATGCAAGGAATAATAATACTATTACTCACAATGTAGAATTATATCATACAAAAAATCGAAATACAATGGCAGATTGGACTTCTCTACTAATAAGTGAATGAGTTAATCGAAAACCCTGCCTTTTAGCAGCCTGGTGCCAATAAACAAAATGACTGTTATGGATAGATAGATGATCCAGGAGAGGTTAATCTCATAGCCGGCTGGTACAAATAAAATGATGGGGTAAGGAAGAAAAAGGATGGCGGCACCGGTTATTCCCCAGGCAATATTTATTTTTGCAGGTTTATCTTTCATGAAGACAGTTTTTTTCATCACTACCATTGCAGCCAAGGGAATGGTAATGAATACACTGCCAAAGATCAGCAGATGAGTCAGTGAAACCGGTTTGTTTAATTCAGGGAACAACAGCTGCATGAACCCCATCAATCCAAACATCCACATGGCGCCATAGGCTGCCATGTACAGCCAAAGTAGTAATTTTCCCGTCAGCGTTTCCTTAGGCAGCTCATCAACGAGGCTTTTACAATACCCTTCAGGATCTTCACCAAAAACATCCGCTGCCCGCCTGCCTCTTTCCTGGGCGTCAATTAAGTGCTCAAGCAGTTCCAGCAGAAGCTCTTCCCCGGCTCTTTGATCTACATTGCTGCTGCGTACATACAATAAAATATCGCTGTAAAATGACTCATTTTGATCATTCAGCTTTTTCCTGCGCTCATTATTCTGCTGGATGTATGCCGTCGTTGTTGTCATCCTTCTTCCCTCCTTTTCCAAGCACGATGTGGTTAACAGAATGGGCTAATGCTTCCCATTCATGCTTAAACTGAGCCAGAGTGTCTTTTCCTTTAATGGTTAATGAATAATACTTTCGGTTCGGTCCGTTTGCTGACTTCACCATTTTTCCTTCTATTAATCCTTCTTTTTGAAGCCTCAGCAAAACGGGATAGATGGACCCCTCGCTCACTGACTGCAGCCCCTGTTCTGATAATCGGACGTACAATACATATCCATACGTTGGTTTTTCTTCGATAACAGCGAGGATGCAGCCTTCCAGTACGCCTTTCAGCATCTGGCTTTTATTCATAAAGATCCTCCCTATTCACCCGCTATATTGTTATGCAAGGTAGTGGAATAAAAAAAGTACCTTGCTTTGCAAGTTAGTAATAGAATAGCACGGTTCTTTTGGGGTGTCCAGTAGGTATTATCATAAACAGGGGGGGTTATTGAGTATTTTGTGCCTAACTGAAAAAGACTTTAAAAGGAGGCCGGTTAATTTCCGCTGCAGGCGGAGGCTTTCCGCGGGGCGTGCGGTGAGCCACCTTGAGCTAAAGCTCTGCGGTGTCTCACCTGTCACGCTTTATCCCGCCGGAGTCCCCGCCTTCCGCTGCAATTAACCTACACGTACAAAAGTTTAAGATTATAAGGGTTAAAAAAAGAAAATGACTCTGGACAAAACCCAGAGTCATTTTCCTTTATTACAATTTAAACGTTAAAACGGAAGTGAATAACGTCTCCGTCTTTCACGATGTATTCTTTACCTTCCAATCTGACTTTTCCTGCTTCTTTCGCAGAAGTCATTGAACCTGTGTTTACCAGGTCTTCATAGGAAACCGTTTCGGCACGGATAAATCCACGTTCAAAATCAGTATGAATGACCCCAGCACATTGCGGAGCTTTCATCCCATGGCGGAATGTCCATGCACGGACTTCCTGCACGCCGGCAGTAAAATAAGTTGCCAGTCCAAGCAGATTATAAGTGGCGCGGATTAATTGATCAAGACCTGATTCTTCAATCCCAAGCTCCTGAAGGAACATTGCTTTTTCTTCATCATCCAGTTCAGCAATTTCTTCTTCAATTTTTGCACAAACCACAATCACTTCTGCATTGTCTCCTGCAGCAAACTCGCGCACGCGCTCAACATATTCATTATCAGCTGTATCCGCGATTTCATCTTCTCCTACATTTGCCACGTAAAGCATCGGCTTGAAAGTTAAAAGATGCAGGTGATGAGCTATACGCTTCTGATCATCTGACAATTCCACCGTACGTGCCGGCTGATTGTTTTCCAATGCTTCTTTTACCAATTCCAGCACCGCTAATTCTGCTACTGAATCTTTATCTTTTTGTTTTGCCATTTTACCTACACGCGCAATTCGTTTATCAACCGCTTCGAGGTCAGCCAAAATCAGTTCAAGGTTAATGACATCAATATCATCAATTGGATCTACTTTTCCCGATACATGCGTAATATTGTCGTCTGCAAAGCAGCGTACAACCTGTACAATCGCATCCACCTGGCGGATATGAGACAGAAACTTGTTTCCAAGTCCTTCTCCTTTGCTTGCACCTTTTACAATCCCGGCAATATCGGTAAATTCAAATGCCGTCGGAACTGTTTTTTTCGGCTGAACAAGCTCTGTTAATTTCGTTAGACGGTGATCAGGTACTTCGACAATTCCTACATTAGGGTCGATTGTACAGAAAGGATAGTTCGCCGATTCTGCACCTGCTTTTGTAATTGCATTAAATAAAGTTGATTTCCCAACGTTCGGCAAACCCACTATTCCGGCTGTAAGAGCCATTTGCTTCACTCCTCAAATTAATCTTCTATGTTAACTAGTCAAGAGACGTTTATATCCATTTGCAAACCTCACACAATTATAGATATTTCAGCACTAAAACACAAGTGGGCTTGCTCTTTGGCAGGGCCTTTACGGAGCCCGCACCATAAAAAAATCCCTTCCCACTGTTGAATGCAGATGTTCAACGGGAGGAAGGGTTTTTTTATTCTTCTTCGTGTTTTACGAGTATTTTTTTCATTTTACGTGAAAACTCTTTTCTAGGAATCATCACACTGTGGGAGCAGCCTTCACATTTGATTCTGATATCCATCCCCATGCGAATAATTTTCCATCTGTTTGTTCCACAGGGATGCTGTTTTTTCATTTCCACTACATCGTTTAGGCTATATTCCTTTTCCTCCACCACATGTTCCTCCTATTCACTACGGACTCGATTTTTCACTTTATGTTCTTCCGACGTTTTCGCTGCCTCCTCGCGTGAATACATCACCATGCGAGGGAACGGGATTTCAATACCCAGTTTATCAAGGTGAGCCTTGATATCTTTTCGAAGGGCTCTTGCGATATACCAGTGCTTCATTGGCTGTGTTTCAGCGATCACCCTCATCACCACTTCAGATGCACCTAAGGTTTGAACGCCTAATAACTCAGGTTTGTATACAACCTCTTCATACTTTCCTTCCAATGAGTCCAGCAGATCTAAAATCGCCATTTCAGCCCGGTCAATATCTTCTTCATACGCAATACTTATATCGACCACTGCCACACTATTGTGAATAGAAAAGTTGGTTACTTCGTTAATTGAGCCATTCGGAAAGATATGTAGTTCTCCGGTCCAGCTCTTTATTTTAGTGGTGCGAAGACCGATTTCTTCTACATGTCCTTCTGCCTGGCCAATTTGGACGTAATCGCCTACAGAAAATTGATCTTCAAAAATGATGAAAAATCCTGTAATAACATCACGCACTAAATTCTGCGCTCCAAAACCTACTGCCAGCCCCAATATACCCGCACCGGCAAGCAAACCGGTGATCTCAATGTTGACTGCAGATAAGACAGCAATAATCGCCACAAAATAAACGACATAGGACACGACATTCTGCAGCAGCTTTAAGAGGGTCATTTCTCTTCGGTGGGACACCTGCATCGGTGATTTGGACCTTACTTTAAAGACATTCTCGATCAGCGATTTAACGACCCTTACAACCAGGCCGGCCAAAACGATAATCACAATTATTTTTAAAATTGTGCCTCCCAGGGAAAGCCATGTTTCTTCATTTGACACGTACTCCACAAATGAGTTCCATAAAGCATTAATTGAGTCCACTATCTAAGCACATCCTCTTTTTGTCCAAACGTTTTTTCTATTTTACCAAGTAGACGCATAGATTAAAAACAATAAGCCAAAATCTCTTTTAAAAGTATGGCCATTAAATAGAAAAAAGCTGACATTCTGTCTATTTTCCCCCTGCGAAGGCAATACTGAAAACTCATCCCCCTTAAAAAGGAGTAAACAAGATGAATATCCAGCCTGTCTCTCAAATTTCCTATTTCGCACCCTGTCGCAGCCATATTGAAAATCCTGAGGCGTCTCACATTCTTTCGAAAGAACTCGTGCTGCGTTATCCAAAGCCTGACCAGCCGATCATCTATGTATGTATAGGAACAGACCGTTCAACAGGTGATGCGCTCGGTCCGTTAATTGGATCACTTCTTGAAAAAAGGAAATTACCTAACTTCCATATCTACGGGACATTAAAAGAGCCTGTTCATGCGCTGAACCTGGAAAAAACGATCGATTCTATTTACAAAAACCATCCTGATGCCTTTGTCGTTGGAATCGACGCCTGTTTGGGCCAGCTGAAAAGTGTGGGCTTTGTTGAAGTTGGCAGCGGTCCTGTCCGGCCGGGTGCAGGCGTTCAAAAGAAGCTGCCTGAAGTGGGAGATGTCTATATTATGGGCATAGTAAACGTCGGGGGCTTTATGGAGCACACAATGTTGCATAATACCCGCCTGTATTTCGTCAATGAAATGGCAACCGTAATTACGGATGCTATTCATTACTCCAGTATATTATATAGAAAAAATAACCAATAGTTATATTTTCTATAAATAATAAATTGAAATAAATGGGTATTAATGCATTCCCCCTTGCATTAATACCCATTTATTTACTTTAATTAAAAATAGATAAAGATTCAGACCAGTACATCATCGTAACAATTGCCGCTACAACTAAGATTCCCGGCAGAAAATTTGCTACCCTGATTTTTGTGATCCCCACTAAATTGAGTCCTATGGCAAAAATCATCAACCCGCCGGTCGCAGTCATTTCAGCAATAAAACTGTCCATTAGAGCAGCAGGCACAAAACGATCAATCTGAGTGGCAAATAAAGCGATCGATCCCTGATAGAGAATAACTGGAATCGCAGAGAATAACACACCGATACCAAGAGTAGAAGCTAAAATGATCGATGTGAAACCATCAATAATGGACTTTGTATAAAGAACCTGATGATCCCCCCGAATTCCGCTGTCCAATGAACCGATGACAGACATGGCCCCGATCACAAAAATCAGCGTTGCTGTCACAAATCCCTGTGAAATACTGGTATCGCCATTGGTTCCAACCTGCCGTTCAATCCACCTGCCCATGGCATTCAGCATATCATCCAGTCCGATCCATTCACCAATCACTGCACCAATTACTAAACTTAAGATAACAATGAGATAATTATTACTTTGGAATCCCATCTGCAGTCCCAGTACGACTACAGCCAGACCAATCGCCGACATCACAGTAGCCTTCATGCGCTCAGGGATGCGATGCAGCCATTTCCCGATAAATGTTCCGATAACAATGAGCAGCCCATTGACAAGAGTCCCTAACAGCACCATCCAAAATCCTCTTCTCTATGAAAATATATTTCTATTTTAAGAGAGAGACTGGGACAAATGTGTCTCAATCTCTTCTAACCGGTTCACTGCGCTTTTAGGCGAACGCTTTCCGCAGGGACTTCGCTTGAGCCCTCCTCAGGCTTCGCCTTTCGGGGTCTCAAGCGGAGTCATATCCTGCAGGAGTCGCCGCCTTCCGCTCCATTCACCTCATATGTGCTATTAAAATAGGCTCTATTCACATAACTTTTGGAATTATGTCCTTGTCTCTTTTATTTACTGCTCCTGATTTTCATCCAGCAGAGACATGATCCGTTCGAGATCTTCTTCGGTCATAAATTCTATTTCAATTTTACCTTTGTTTTTCCCTTTTTTTATCACGACAGAGGTGCCAAGCTTTTCACGAAGAAAACCTTCCCGCTCCCTGAAATAAGGGTTTGGCTTTGGTTTCTTTTTCGTCTCGCGCTTAGAGTTGTCATTCAGCTGCTGAATGAGCTGTTCCACCTGCCGCACATTCATTTTTTGCTGAATAATTTTTTCGACAAGACCAGGCAGCTGCTCTTTCTTTTTCAGCCCAAGCAGTGCACGTCCCTGTCCCATCGATAGTTCATTGTTCATGATTTTGTCCTGAATATAATCAGGCAGCATAAGGAGCCGTACGTGATTTGCAATATGCGATCTGCTTTTCCCCAATGTTTTGGCAAGCTCATCCTGGGTGACGGCTAATTTGGTAATGAGCGTTTCATAGGCCTTTGCTTCTTCAATGGGTGTTAAATCCTCCCGCTGAAGGTTTTCAAGCACCGCAAGCTCCATCATTTGCTGGTCTGTAAGGTCGCGGACAACCGCCGGGATGTGCTCAAGCTTCGCTTCCCTTGAAGCTCGAAAACGCCTTTCCCCGACAACGATTTCAAATCCTTTAATGCTTTTTCGGACAATGATCGGCTGCAGGACACCATGCTGCTGAATCGAACGTTTCAGATCCTCAATCGCTTCTTGTTGAAAAACTTTTCTCGGCTGGTACGGGTTCGGCCGAATATCCTTTAGTGACAACTGCTGTACGTGCTCATCCTCTACAGATGACATATCTTTAAACAAGGCACTGACGCCTTTACCTAATCCTTTAGCCATTTTTAATCACTTCCTTTGCTAGCTCAAGATACACTTCTGCTCCTCTTGACTTTGGATCATATAAAATGACCGGCAGACCATGACTAGGCGCCTCGCTCAAACGTACGTTTCTTGGAATAATCGTTTTATATACTTTATCCTGAAAATACTTTTTGACTTCCTCAATCACCTGAATGCCCAGATTGGTTCTGGCATCCAGCATCGTCAATAAAACACCATCGATTAAAAGACGGTGGTTTAAATGCTTTTGTACAAGACGGATGGTACTGAGAAGCTGGCTTAATCCCTCAAGGGCGTAATATTCGCATTGGACCGGAATAACCAATGCGTCTGAAGCTGTAAGGGCATTAAGGGTCAGCAGCCCTAATGAAGGAGGACAGTCAATAATAATGTAATCATAGTGTGGATGGATCTCATCCAGAGATTTTTTTAATCTCACTTCTCTTGAAATCGTCGATACAAGTTCAATTTCTGCTCCCGCAAGCGAAATCGTCGCAGGAATTGCATGCAAATTTTCAACTGTTGTCTCTCGGATTATCGGTCTGATATCAACATCATCTACTAAAATATCATAGATACATTGTTCTACTTCACCTTTATCAATTCCAACTCCACTGGTGGCATTACCCTGGGGATCGATGTCTACAAGCAGTACCTTTTTTCCAAGGTATGCAAGACAGGCACTTAAATTGACGGAAGTTGTCGTTTTCCCCACTCCGCCTTTTTGGTTCGTTATGGCGATAATTCTTCCCATGTCTTTCACCTATCCTTATTATGCCGGGAAACCTTTGTACGTGTGTTAGCTTGCTAATTGTTTTGGATGAAAGCAACCTTTACTACTGTCCAGGCTATTCTTGTATTTATTTTAACAGACTTTTTAAATTAATAGGGGGGTTTTAATACAAATGGGGAGATCATGACTACGTCTATCAGTTTTTATGACACATCTTATGTAACCGTTTTACTATTTAATGCAAAAAGAGAAACAATCAGATTGATTGTTTCCCGTGCTGAATTAAATTAAATTAGTCGATTATTTCTTTTTCTTTGGAAGCTTGATCGTGATTTGATAGTATTCATCAAATTCTTCTTCTTCAGAATCCAGCTTCATGCCGGAATCAGAAATCATATTTAATGACTGACGGATCGTATTGACTGCGATCCGCACATCTTTATTAAACGCTTTTTTTTGCGGCTTTTGTTTCGTCTGAGGTCCTTCAAGCAGCTTTTGAACACGCGTTTCTGTCTGTTTTACATTAAGCTGCTGGACAATGATTTCTTCAAGAAGCTTCAGCTGTGCCTCTTCTTCTTTTAAAGGAATAAGAGCGCGGGCGTGACGTTCGGTGATCTTCTTTTGCGTTAATACATCCCGCACCTGGCTGGGAAGCTTTAGCAGCCGCAGCTTGTTGGCAACAGTCGATTGTCCTTTTCCTAATCGTTGTGCAAGAGCTTCCTGAGTAAGTTGATGGAGGTCCAGAAGCTTTTGATAGGCCATTGCCTCTTCCACTGGTGACAGCTCTTCACGTTGTAAGTTTTCAATGAGCGCCACTGAAGCAGTTTCAGTATCGCTCATATTCTTAACAATTGCCGGAACCTTATTCCAGCTGAGGGATTTCATTGCACGCCATCTGCGTTCCCCTGCAATGATTTCAAACTGGCCATCTCCGCTTTCACGCACCACAATTGGCTGGATAATACCATGTGTTTGAATCGTTCTCGCTAGCTCTTCTATTTTTTCATCATCAAAGATCGTTCTCGGTTGAAAACGGTTCGGTTGAATTTGATGAATTTCTATTTGTCTAACTTCTTCTTTTCCTTCCAAGGCTTCTGAAGAAACAGGTTCTTCCTTATCGCCAAGGCCAAAGATCCGTGAAAACGGAGTCTTCATCAAGACACACCACCTTTATGAAACTCGCAATCTCTACCTTTACTGCCTGGCAGGCGTTTCACGTGAAACATGTGCCAGGCTCTTCTTATAGCGGTGACTTATTAGGGGTCCCCGGCTTACGCGGATACTTTTTAGGGGTAGAGACTGATTTTTCAACAACGATTATTGAACGTTCACTTTGCTCTATCGGAAGAGAAAAGGAATCGACCTTCATTTTTCCTCCGCCAAGCGTTTTAATCGCCCGTTTGGCCTGTGTCAGTTCATCAGCAGCATTTGCTGCTTTCATTGCCACAAAACGTCCGCCTGTTTTTACTAAAGGCAAACAAAGCTCTGACAGGACAGTTAATCTGGCAACGGCACGAGCTGTTACCAGATCATAAGACTGGCGAAATGCAGGATTTTGTCCAAATGTTTCAGCACGATCATGATGAAAATGAACATTATCAAGTTCAAGCTCTTTAGCCAGATGGTTCAAAAATGTAATCCGTTTATTTAAAGAGTCGACAATCGAGACTTCTAAATGGGGAAAACATATTTTTAAAGGGATGCTGGGAAATCCAGCTCCGGCTCCTACATCGCATATTGACAGCGGCTTGGTAAAATCGACATAAAAGCTGGCTGTGATCGAATCATAGAAATGCTTTAGATACACTTCTTTACGATCGGTAATAGCCGTAAGATTCATTTTTTCATTCCATTCAACAAGCACTTCATAATAGCGGTTAAATTGCTGAATCTGCTTCTCGGAAAGTTCAATGCCATTTTCTTTTAACAGCTTTTCAAATTGCTCTTGATTCATTTATTTTCTCCTTTAGGTTACTCCCCTGATACTTTTGCAATCCGGCCTTGTTCAATGTAGACAAGTAGAATTGAAATATCTGCCGGGTTTACCCCTGAGATGCGAGATGCCTGCGCAATGGAAAGCGGGCGGACGTCGCGAAGTTTTTGTCTGGCTTCGCTGGCAAGTCCATTTATCGCATTATAATCAATGCCTTCAGGAATTTTTTTGTTTTCCATTTTCTTTAATTTATCGACTTGCTGAAGGGATTTTTCAATATAA
Source organism: Jeotgalibacillus sp. S-D1 (assembly GCF_004358665.1). Classification (GTDB taxonomy): domain Bacteria; phylum Bacillota; class Bacilli; order Bacillales; family Jeotgalibacillaceae; genus Jeotgalibacillus. Next base: position 386,564 of record NZ_SMZR01000003.1, read on the forward strand.
CCTTCATATTTTATTTGAATTTCCACTTGTTCTTCCACATCAAAAGGCAAGGCAATGTCAGAAGGTGAAACCTCTTTAATATGATTGTACGTGATTTCAGGTCTTCTTAAAAGGTCAGATCCGCGAATCCCATCTTTTAAGCTGCTGCTGCCTGCTGATTCCATAAGAGCCTGCACCTGTTGGCTCGGCTTAATAATCGTTCCGCGCAGCCGTTTGATTTCCGCATCGATCATGTCTTTCTTTTCGTTGAAACGGTCAAACCGCTCCTCAGAAACCAGTCCGATTTCCCGTCCTGTATCCGTTAATCGAAGATCGGCATTGTCATGTCGAAGCAAAAGACGATATTCGGCACGGGAGGTAAGCAATCTGTAAGGCTCATTGGTTCCTTTTGTTACAAGGTCATCAATTAATACGCCAATATAGGCATCTGAACGGCTTAAAATAACTTCTTCTTTATCAAAAGCACGGCGTGCGGCATTAATTCCGGCCATCAGACCCTGCCCGGCAGCCTCCTCATATCCTGAGGTGCCATTAATTTGGCCTGCTGTATAAAGGTTTTTAATTTTTTTCGTTTCAAGTGTCGGCCAAAGCTGCGTTGGCACAATTGCATCATACTCAATCGCATAGCCTGCACGCATCATTTGAGCTTTTTCAAGACCGGGAATGGATTCCAGCAATTTTTGCTGTACATCTTCCGGCAAGCTCGTTGACAGCCCTTGAACATAAACTTCTTTTGTATTGCGTCCTTCCGGCTCCAGGAAAATCTGATGACGCGGTTTATCGTTGAATCGGACGACTTTATCTTCAATCGAAGGACAATATCTTGGTCCTGTACCTTTTATCATACCCGAATACATCGCTGAACGGTGTAAATTTTCGTCAATAATTGTGTGAGTTTCCTCATTTGTATACGTCAGCCAGCAAGGAAGCTGATCTGTGATGAATTGAGTAGTTTCATAACTAAAAGCGCGCGGCACATCATCACCCGGCTGAATTTCTGTTTTGGAATAGTCGATGGTCTGGCTGTTGACACGCGGTGGCGTGCCTGTTTTAAAGCGCACAATATCAAACCCGAGATTTCGCAGATGATCTGCAAGGCCAATTGATGGCTGCTGATTGTTCGGGCCGCTTGAATATTTCAGGTCCCCTATAATCACTTCACCGCGCAAAAAAGTACCCGCTGTAATGATGGTGGTTTTAGCACGATAAACCGCGCCTGTTTTTGAAATAACGCCTGTACATTCTCCATCTTCAATCACAAGCTCTTCCACCATTGCCTGAAGAAGAGTAATATTCGGCTCATTTTCAATTGTCTCTTTCATATCCTGCTGATACAGAACCTTATCTGCCTGAGCACGAAGCGCTCTTACAGCCGGTCCCTTACCTGTATTCAGCATGCGCATTTGAATATGGGTTTTATCGATTGTCCGGCCCATTTGACCGCCCAGCGCATCGATTTCTCTTACCACAATTCCTTTTGCCGGGCCTCCAACAGAAGGATTGCATGGCATAAACGCCACCATGTCTAAATTTATAGTTAACATCAGTGTTTTGGCTCCCATGCGTGCAGCGGCAAGTCCTGCCTCTACACCTGCATGGCCTGCTCCTACGACGATGACATCAAAAGAACCTGCCTCAAATTTTTTCACCATAACGATGAATGTTCCTCCTTTTATTGCTTCTTATTTCCCAAGACAAAACTGCGAAAACAATTGATCAATTAAGCTTTCCTGAACGGTGTCCCCGATAATCTCTCCCAGAAGCTCCCATGTTCTTCTCAGATCAATCTGTACCATATCGACTGGTGTTCCCATTTGAGCACCCTGTATGGCTTCATCGATCGTTTGAAGAGCTTGATGAAGCAGCGCGATATGACGATTATTGGATACATACGTGCCGTCACCCGCTTCCAGCGACCCTGCAAAGAAAAGGGATGCAATGGCTTCTTCAAGCTCATCTACCCCCTCCTCCTTCAATAATGAAGTGGTTACCAGCTTGTGGTTCGCTGCCAGATCCTTTACTTCTTCCATATTAATCTGCTGCTCTAAATCGGTTTTATTTACAATGACAATCGTGTCCATTCCTTTTACTGCTTCAAACAGGCGTCGGTCTTCATCTGATAATGGTTCAGCATTATTCAGGACAAGCAAAAGCAAGTCCGCTTCTTTTAACACTTTACGCGAACGTTCGACTCCGATTCGTTCGACGATGTCTTCTGTATCACGAATTCCTGCTGTATCAACCAGCTTTAACGGAACGCCGCGGACATTTACATACTCTTCAATCACATCGCGCGTCGTACCCGGAACATCTGTAACGATCGCTTTATTTTCATGAACAAGACTATTTAATAAGGAGGATTTTCCAACATTCGGCCGTCCGATAATCACGGTTGAAAGTCCTTCCCGTAAAATTTTCCCCTGCTCAGAAGTCTGTAATAATCGCTCAATCTGCTCTTTCACATACGCTGATTTTTCCAGCATCATTGAGAGAGTCATTTCTTCGACATCGTCGTATTCGGGATAATCTATATTAACTTCCACCTGTGCCAGAATCTCTAAGATTTCCTGGCGAAGGGATTGAACAAGCTTTGATAATTTCCCTTCCATCTGCCCCATGGCCACCGTCATGGCACGGTCCGTTTTTGCCCGAATCAAGTCCATTACCGCCTCCGCCTGCGATAAGTCAATTCGGCCATTTAAAAAGGCCCTCTTTGTGAATTCGCCTGGTTCTGCAAGCCTTGCACCCTGGCGTAAAACCAGCTGAAGCACCTGGTTCACAGTGACGAGCCCGCCGTGGCAATTAATTTCAATCACGTCTTCACGTGTAAATGTTTTTGGCCCCTTCATTACCGATACCATTACTTCCTCAATGGTCGTTTTTGAAGCAGGATCCACAATATGCCCATAATGAATAGTATGGGAAGGAACAGTCTGAAGCTGTTTGCCGCCCATACCTTCAAATACGCGATCAGCAATCGCCAGCGCATCATCGCCGCTTAGACGGACGATCGCAATCGCTCCTTCTCCCATCGGCGTCGAAATCGCTGCAATTGTATCAAACTCCATTGGGCTGCCACCTCACTTTTTTATCGTTCAAACTGCTTTATAAAACCCCAATTTTAAGGGTAAAATGCTCATTTATTTTTTTGCGTAGAAGCCATTCCGCTACTTCCGCTATATTGCTTATCCTTTAAATAATTAGAATAGCACACTTTTATCTATTTAAAAAGAAAATCAGTTGGATTTATCCACAAGTTGTGGTATTGGCGTGCGCGGAGGAAAGTTATCAACATGGGGATAAGTAGAATTTTATATAACAGAGGGAAGTTCCCACTTAATTAAAATTTGAATTTTATGCTATTTATTTAGCGAATTTAATTTTATTATTTTACATTAAATTGAAATAAAGATAAATAGAATAGATTATATATTTACATTATATTCAATTTACTAGCGCATTAAAAAATCCTCTAACCTTTGGCTAGAGGATTTTAGGTTCATTTCAGCTTTCTTTTTGATTGAATCATCAAATATCTGTGGGGTTCAACGCCTTCAGAGTTTGTTTCAATATCACGTCTTCCAGAAAGCGCATTATGAATGATTTTTCTTTCATATGATGGCATCGGCTCAAGCTTTACAGGTCTGTTTGATCGCACCGCCTGATCTGCCATTTTTTTCGCTAAATGCTCAAGTGTTTCCTGTCTGCGCTGCCGGTAGTTTTCAGCATCAAGTATGATGGTCAAAAACTGGGCTGCATGTTGATTGGCCACGAGCTGAGCAAGATATTGAAGAGAATTAAGCGTTTGGCCTCGTTTTCCAATTAATAACGCAATTTTTTCACTTTCCAGCTGGAATGTGACAATTTTACCGTCTTTTTTTACGTTTGTTTGAATTTCAAGACCCATATGCCTGGTTACATCTTTCAAATATCGATCAACTTCCTCGATCGCGTCTTTTTTCTTCGACACAGTCACCTTTGCCGGACGCCCGCCAATCAATCCTAAAAACCCTTTTTTACCTTCATCAATGACTGTTACTTCCGCTTTTTCCTGCGAAATTTGTAATTTCGTTAAAGCGGCAGTCACAGCTTCTTCCACTGTAGCACCTGTCATAGTGATTTGAGACACTTTTTTAGCTCCCCCTGTCTTTATTGCACAGAATGGTCTGCTTTTTTGCTGCCTGTCCCATTAATTAGTAGGGTTTGAACGATCATAAAGATGTTTCCGACAACCCAGTACAGCGATAATGCGGATGGGAACGTAATAGCAAAGACTACGATCATTACTGGCATTATATAAAGCATGATTTGCATTTGAGGATTCATTCCGGCAGGATTTCCGGCCATCATGAATTTTTGCTGTAAATACGTCGTGATCCCCGCTACTATAGGAAGAATGAAGAAAGGATCTCTTTCGCCAAGATCAAACCAAAGGAAGTTATGGTTGGCGATTTCTGTCGTACGAACAATTGCATGATAAAAAGCAATTAGAATCGGCATTTGCACAAGCAGCGGAAAACAACCCGCTAATGGATTAACGCCATTCTTTTGAAACATTGCCATTGTTTCCTGCTGAAGTTTTTGTTGAGTTTGAGCATCTTTTGAAGAATACTTTTCTTTCAACTTCAACATTTCAGGCTGAATTTCCTGCATTTTTTTCGTATTTTTTGTTTGCTTAATCATTAATGGAAGCAGTGCGAAACGGATAATCAACGTAACAATTACAATTCCTAATCCGTAATTGTCTCCGCTCCATTGCGCAATTGAAGTTATAAGCCATGACAAAGGATAAACAAAGTAGCTGTTCCATATTCCTTCACTCTCGGTTGTAATCGGCTGATTGATCTGCGTACAACCCGATAGAAGAGCCACCAACCCCACAAACAATAGTAGGGGTAATAAACGATTTTTCACCCAGATGTTCCTCCCTATCTTTATATTCATTGCATACCACCCGTAATTGTAACATGTTTCCGAGTGGATGTAATGGCTTACTCGTCTATAATTTCTTTGAATTTACTCTTTTTTGAAGCACTTTGGATTTTCCCATCACGTGAGTTAAACTGCTTTTGGTTTGATGGAAATCAAGATCAGCTGCAGGTTTTCTGGCAATCACAATATAATCATGCTCCTGCTGCAGCTGGGGGGAAAGCTCTAAAAAGACCTGTCTTATATAGCGTTTAATGCGATTTCGAACAACCGCATTGCCTACTTTTTTGCTCACCGATAAACCCAGACGGAAAGAGGCCTGGTCCGTTTTCTTCAAATGATAAAGGACAAACTGACGATTGGCCATGGATGCACCATGGCGAAAAACCTGCTGGAATTCAGGATTCTTTTTAATACGCTGCTCTTTTTTCATTACCACACCTACAATATGTTGGATTTATTTAACCTTATAAGTGAAAAAAGACCACTGAGTGGAATCAGTGGTCTTAAGCAGACAATACTTTTCTTCCACGTTGACGGCGACGAGCTAGAACCTTGCGGCCATTTTTTGTGCTCATGCGTGCGCGGAATCCGTGTACTTTACTTCTTTTACGCTTATTTGGTTGGAACGTACGTTTCATGTATAAGACACCTCCTAATTGATCATTCATCGATGACCAAGCTACAGACATTTTAAATTATTATATAGACTTCACATATCAAATGTCAATGTTCATTTCATAACAACCTCCTTATCATAACAGAGTCAAATCTTTACTTCAATAGTCAATTTTATTTTCGACGTAAATAGAACAAAATCGATTTCTTCTTTTTACCGAAAATAAAAAAAGCATTCCTATTCTAAATAGAGATGAATGAACTGAACCGATGCCAGTTTCTCAAGGGGAGATCGGGATAGACGGGTATTCTTCATTTTTTGAATTTCTTCATTCATTTATTTTCTGTGAGGCTATTTTTAAAAAGCTGTGTACAACTGTGGATAGTTTTTCGACACCTTTTTTCTTTATCCACAGCAGGTATCGACAGCTTTTTCACAGATTCACCCCTTGTGGACAAGATTTATCCCCCTGTGAAAGGCGCTGTGGATAAATTATGAGATTCCTTGCACCTCAAAGGATTTTCTGCTATTATAAGTGTGTTTTCACTCTTAATAACTTATCCGCCTATAAAACATTATCCACAGTTGTGGATATGCTGTGGATAGTTTTCTCAACATGCATGGAGAATCTTGTCCACAGCCTATGGATTATGTCGATATGTACTTATTTCGCTTTTTCTTCTATTCATAAGGATGAATATATATAAGATGCCTGCAAAAACATTACTATTCTAGAAAAATAATAACGTGAGGAGGGTTTGATACTTGGAAAATATCACGGATCTTTGGAACCGAGCGCTCGAAACGATAGAAAAGAAAATTAGCAAACCAAGCTATGAAACGTGGTTAAAATCAACTAAACCTTTTTCATTGCAGCGCGATAAACTGACCATTACCGCACCAAACGAATTTGCCAGGGATTGGCTTGAAGGACACTATTCGCAGCTGATCTCGAATGTTTTAAAAGAAGTGACAGGGGAAGAGCTGATGGTGAAGTTCATTATTCCCCAAAACCAGGATCAGGATGACTTTGATTTTACGGTTCAGCCGAAAAAACAAATTAAAGATGATGACCAGCAGGAATGGTCTCAAAGCATGTTAAATCCTAAATATACGTTTGATACATTCGTTATCGGTTCAGGGAACCGATTTGCACATGCTGCTTCGCTGGCTGTAGCGGAAGCACCTGCAAAGGCTTATAATCCTTTATTTATTTATGGGGGAGTAGGATTAGGCAAAACCCATTTAATGCATGCGATCGGACACTATGTTTTAGAGCATAATTCTTCAGCTAAAGTGGTTTATTTGTCATCTGAAAAATTTACAAATGAATTTATTAATTCCATTCGTGATAATAAAGCGGTCGATTTTCGCAATAAATATCGAAATGTAGACGTTTTGCTAATTGATGATATTCAATTTCTTGCTGGAAAAGAACAAACACAAGAGGAATTTTTCCATACCTTTAATACTCTTCATGAAGAAAGCAAGCAAATTGTCATTTCAAGTGACCGTCCGCCAAAAGAAATACCTACCCTAGAGGATCGATTGCGTTCCCGATTTGAATGGGGGCTCATTACGGATATTACTCCTCCGGACCTTGAAACGCGTATTGCGATCCTGCGAAAAAAGGCAAAAGCTGAAGGACTTGATATACCAAACGAAGCCATGCTTTATATTGCCAATCAGATTGATTCCAATATTAGAGAATTAGAAGGTGCACTTATCCGGGTTGTCGCTTATTCATCCCTTGTCAGCAAAGACATAAATGCCGATCTGGCAGCTGAAGCATTAAAAGACATCATGCCAAGTTCAAAGCCAAAAGTTATTACGATTCTGGACATTCAAAAGGTGGTGGGAAACCACTTCAGCATCAGGCTTGAGGACTTTAAAGCGAAGAAAAGAACAAAAACGGTGGCATTTCCAAGACAGATTGCGATGTATCTATCCAGAGAAATGACAGACTTTTCATTACCTAAGATTGGGGAAGAGTTTGGAGGCCGTGATCATACAACCGTTATACATGCCCATGAAAAAATCTCAAAGCTGCTTGATCATGATGTTTCGTTAAAGCAGGAAGTCAAGGATATCAAGGCTACTCTTCAAAAGTAGCTTCTTAAAACTGTGGGTAAATGTGGATAGATGGTGCACGTTTGAGCACATCTTTTCCACATGGGGAAAACTTATCAAAACAAGTCATCAACAGGCTTATCCACATATCCACAGGCCCTACTAGTATTACTATTATTTTAAAAGACTTAAATACTATATATATAGAGCAGCAGACTACAAACATTTTGGAGGCTATGAAAATGAAATTCCAGATTCAGCGAGATCGCTTAGTGAATGGCGTAAACGATGTTATGAAGGCCGTTTCTTCCAGAACAACCATTCCAATTTTGACCGGTATTAAAATAATGGCTCATGAAGAAGGGATTACCTTAACCGGAAGTGATTCAGATATTTCGATTGAATCTTTTATCCCAAAAGAAGAAGACGGAAAAGAAATCGTCACCATCCAGCAAGCTGGCGGAATTGTACTCCAGGCTAAATTCTTTGAAAGCATCGTAAAAAAACTGCCAATGGATACTGTCGAAATCGAAGTTCATTCCCATTTACAGACCGTTATTCGTTCAGGAAAATCTGAATTTAATCTTAATGGCTTAGATGTAAATGAATATCCGCATCTGCCGCAAATCGAAGAAGACAACGTACTTAGAATTGCAACGAACCTTTTAAAGACCATGATTCGACAAACGGTGTTTGCAGTGTCCACCTCAGAAACACGCCCTATCTTGACAGGTGTAAACTGGCACATCGAAAATGGTGAGTTAAACTGTGTTGCAACAGACAGCCACCGCCTTGCTATGCGGAAGGCGCCAATCAGCGGAGGGGAGGAGACTTCCAATAAAGCGGTCATCCCCGGCAAAAGCCTGAATGAGTTAAATAAAATTCTGGAAGATACAGCCGATGAGGTTGAAATCGTCATTACAGAAAACCAAGTGCTGTTTAGAGCAAAACATGTGCTGTTTTTCTCGCGTTTGTTAGAAGGAAATTATCCTGATACATCAAGACTGGTTCCTGCTGAAAGCAAAACATCTCTGACAATAGGCGGAAAAGATTTTCTGCAGGCAATTGACCGGGCATCATTATTGGCCCGTGAAGAACGGAATAATGTGGTGAAGCTTTCGATCAGCGAAGAAGGCGCTGTTCAAATTTCTTCAAATACACCTGAAATCGGAAAAGTAGTAGAAGAGGTTCAAAGTGAAGAAACCGATGGAGAGGCATTAAATATTTCATTTAGTGCAAAATACATGATGGATGCGCTGAAAGTATTCGAAGGTGCCGAAACAAATATCCAATTTACTGGAGCAATGAGGCCGTTTGTTCTGCGCCCAACATCAGATGACACCATTCTTCAATTAATCACACCTGTAAGAACCTATTAGATCAACATATAAAACTGGTTTTCAGTAAGCCAAATGCCCCTGTTTCATGTCGAAACGAGGGGCATTTGGTTCTTTTGATAAAAGAATGCAGTGAAATCGAGAGAAAAGGGAATTTTCCTTTGTTTTCAGCGGCAGTATTGGGTAAAATAATATATTAGAGAATATAAGAAGGTAGTGAGCGAAATGAAAGAAACGATCACGATCACAACGGAGTATATTACGCTTGGACAATTCCTGAAACTGGCAGAGGTAATTCAAAGCGGAGGAATGGCCAAGTGGTTTTTAAGCGAGCATGAGGTATATATCAATCAGGAGCTTGACCAAAGACGTGGACGTAAATTGCGTGATGGAGATGAAGTTCAAATTCCTGACGTAGGTACATACGTGGTGAAGTCAAGCGAATAGAAGGATGTTAGGACATGTATATTGAGCAGCTTGAGCTTGCCCATTATCGAAATTACGAAAAGCTGACGGTCGATTTTGATAATAACGTCAATGTCATATTGGGGGAAAACGCCCAGGGAAAGACGAATGTAATGGAATCCATTTATGTTCTGGCCATGGCAAAATCCCATCGTACGTCGAATGAGAAAGATTTAATACAATGGGACTCAGATTATGCTAAAATAAAAGGTAGAGTAATGAAACATCATGGCTCCCTGCCGCTGGAATTAATCATTTCCAAAAAAGGGAAAAAAGCCAGGCTGAATCATCTTGAACAATCGAAATTAAGCCAATACATTGGCAATATGAATGTTGTTATGTTCGCGCCCGAAGATCTCCACTTAGTTAAGGGGAGCCCTCAAGTAAGGCGTCGTTTTATTGATATGGAGATAGGGCAGATTTCAGCTGTCTATCTTCACGATAGCAGTTTGTACCAAAAAATCCTGCAGCAGCGCAATCATTATTTAAAGCAGCTGCAGTCAAGAAAACAAAAAGACCGCACCATGCTTGAAGTGCTAACGGATCAGTTTGTGGAAATGGCGGTTAAGATTATTAAGCGCCGTTTTGAGTTTATTAAGCTATTGCAGCAATGGGCAGAACCGGTTCATGCCGGAATCTCAAGAGGCCTCGAACAGTTAGAGGTGGTATACAAACCGTCCGTTCAGGTTTCAGAAGATCATAGCTTTGATGAAATAGAAGCTGTCTTTCGCAAAAAGTTTGATGAGCTTAGAGAGCGGGAAATTGACCGCGGCGTTACGCTGATCGGTCCTCATCGTGATGACCTGCAGTTTCTGGTAAACGGTCATGACGTTCAGACATTTGGTTCACAAGGGCAGCAGCGCACCACTGCCTTATCCATCAAATTAGCTGAAATTGAGCTGATTCATTCCGAGATTGGTGAATACCCGATTTTACTCCTGGATGATGTATTATCCGAACTGGATGACTTCAGGCAATCACACCTGCTCAACACGATACAGGGTAAGGTCCAAACGTTCGTCACCACAACCAGTGTCGAAGGAATTGATCATCAGACCCTGAAGGATGCAACTACCTTTGTTGTTGAAAAAGGGAGCATGATTAAGCAAACATGAGGGGGCTGATCCTATGTATGTTCATATAGGAGAAGATGCAATGGTAAGAATGAGCGATATCGTGGCAATAATGGATATGCAGGCGACAAAGTCTTCTCTCATAATGGAGCAGTTTATGAAAGATAACGACAACGGCATTGTCGATCTCTGTCGCTCCACCTGTAAATCGATTGTTATTACTGATTTCAAGGTCTATTTGTCTCCATTGTCCTCAGCCACTCTGAAAAAAAGAACAGAAAAAATGGCCAGGCCAATTTTTGAATAAACGTAAATCGGATCGTCAAAGAAAGTGTAGGTGAACCACGTGGCAACAGATAATACGCAAATGCAGCCGCAAGCATATGATGAAAATCAAATTCAAGTACTCGAAGGGCTCGAAGCGGTAAGAAAACGCCCAGGTATGTATATTGGGTCCACAGCATCAAGAGGACTTCATCATCTCGTTTGGGAGATTGTTGATAACAGTATTGATGAAGCACTGGCTGGTTATTGTGACGAAATAAAAATCATTATTGAAGAAGACAACAGCATCACTGTTGAAGACAACGGCCGTGGAATTCCAGTCGGCATGCATGAAAAGATGGGCCGTCCGGCAGTCGAAGTAATCATGACGGTGCTTCATGCCGGCGGTAAGTTCGGCGGAGGAGGATACAAGGTATCCGGTGGACTTCATGGTGTTGGTGCCTCTGTCGTTAACGCCCTTTCGGACAAGCTTGAAGTATTTGTCCACCGTGACGGCAAGATCTACCACCAGGAATACAGAAGAGGGGTTCCAAGCTTTGATCTGAAAGTGATCGGGGAATCGGATCATACAGGTACGATTACACGCTTTAAAGCTGATCCTGAAATCTTTACTGAAACGACCGTTTATGATTACGACACACTGGCTAATCGCGTCCGGGAGCTTGCTTTCTTAAACAGAGGACTCGCTTTAGTCATTGAAGACCGTCGCATTACCGAAGAGCACAGCACCCCTACATCTAAACGATTCCACTATGAAGGCGGAATTAAATCCTATGTTGAGCATTTAAATCGTTCAAAAGAGGTTATTCACGAAGAGCCGGTATTTGTAGAAGGTGAACGTGATGGGATCTCCATTGAAATTTCCCTGCAGTACAATCAGGGTTATGCCAGCAATATTTATTCTTTTGCCAACAATATCAGCACGCATGAAGGCGGTACACATGAATCAGGCTTTAAAACAGCCCTGACACGTGTGATTAACAGCTATGCTACCCGCAATAACCTGATGAAAGATGCAGACAGCAATCTGTCAGGGGAGGATGTCCGGGAAGGAATTACAGCAATTGTTTCCATCAAGCACCCAGACCCTCAATTCGAAGGACAAACCAAAACCAAGCTTGGGAACTCAGAAGCCCGTACGATTACGGATAATCTGTTCTCTGAGCATTTCGATAAATTTTTAATGGAAAACCCGGTCGTTGCCCGTCAGATTGTTGATAAAGGCCTGATGGCTGCCCGTGCAAGACTTGCAGCTAAAAAAGCCAGAGAATTAACACGACGTAAAGGTGCACTTGAAGTATCAAGTCTTCCGGGCAAGCTTGCTGACTGTTCATCCCGCGATCCTCAAATCAGCGAACTTTACGTGGTTGAGGGTGATTCCGCCGGAGGTTCTGCTAAACAGGGCCGTGACCGTCACTTCCAGGCAATTTTACCATTGCGCGGAAAAATCATTAACGTTGAAAAAGCGCGGCTTGATAAAATCCTGTCCAACAATGAGATTCGTGCTATTATTACGGCTCTTGGAACAGGGATTGGCGAAGAATTCGATCTTGCAAAAGCCCGTTATCATAAAATCGTTATCATGACGGATGCTGATGTCGACGGCGCCCATATTCGTACGCTGCTTTTAACATTCCTGTACCGGTATATGAGAAATATTATTGAAGCAGGATATATCTATATCGCACAGCCGCCTCTTTATAAAATCACGCAGGGCAAAACGATCCATTATGCCTACACTGAGCGTGAAATGAATAACATTATTGCAGAATTGCCGGCAGCTCCAAAACCCGGCCTGCAGCGCTATAAAGGTCTTGGAGAGATGAATCCTGATCAGCTTTGGGAAACGACAATGAACCCGGAATCCCGTACATTGCTTCAAGTAAGTCTTAAAGATGCGATTGAAGCCGATGAAACGTTTGAGATTCTGATGGGTGATAAAGTCGAACCAAGACGTCAGTTTATCGAAGACAATGCTATGTATGTAAAAAATCTAGATATTTAAGAAGAGGGATAGACGAATACTCTATCCTTTCTTTTTCGTAAAAGGAGGCAATTTCAACTATGGCCGAAACGCCAAGATCTAATGTCCATGAAATTAATATTAGTCAGGAAATGCGAACATCCTTTTTAGATTATGCAATGAGTGTTATTGTAGCCCGTGCCCTTCCTGATGCAAGAGATGGATTGAAGCCTGTTCACCGCCGTATTTTATATGCGATGAATGACTTAGGCATGACATCCGATAAAGCCTATAAAAAATCAGCCCGTATCGTCGGTGAAGTAATCGGTAAGTATCATCCCCATGGTGATTCGGCTGTATATGACACGATGGTCCGCATGGCTCAGGATTTCAGCTACCGCTATATGCTCGTTCAAGGCCACGGGAACTTTGGTTCTGTGGATGGCGATGCAGCGGCTGCGATGCGTTACACGGAAGCCAGAATGTCGAAAATATCAATGGAATTAATTCGTGATATTAATAAAGACACCATCGATTATAAAGACAACTATGATGGATCAGAGCGGGAGCCGGTTGTTTTGCCGTCTCGTTTTCCAAATCTATTAGTCAATGGATCAAGCGGGATCGCAGTTGGGATGGCGACAAATATTCCTCCTCACCAGCTTGGTGAAGTCATTGACGGGCTGCTTGCATTCAGTGAGCACCCTGAAATAACAATCGGTGAATTAATGGAGCATATTCCAGGTCCGGATTTCCCAACCGGAGCATTAATTCTTGGACGAAGCGGAATTCGCCGTGCGTATGAAACAGGACGCGGTTCTGTCGTTCAGCGCGCCAAGGTTGAAATCGAACAAAAAGCGAACGGCCGTGAAACAATTCTTGTTCATGAGCTTCCTTATCAGGTTAATAAAGCAAAATTAATTGAAAAAATTGCCGAGCTCGTGCGTGATAAAAAAATTGACGGCATTACGGATCTTCGTGATGAATCAGACCGCAACGGCATGAGAATCGTTATAGAAGTACGGCGTGATGCAAACGCTAATGTCCTGTTAAATAACCTTTATAAACAAACGGCCCTCCAAACAAGCTTCGGCATTAACATGCTTGCTTTGGTTGATGGACAGCCGAAAGTACTTAATTTAAAAGAAGCACTCTATCACTACCTGGAGCATCAAAAAGTTGTGATTCGCCGCAGAACTGAATTTGAGCTTCGCAAAGCTGAAGCAAGAGCTCATATCTTAGAGGGTCTGCGTATTGCTCTTGATCACATAGATGCCATTATTTCACTTATTCGTGCTTCTCAAACAGCTGACGCAGCGCGTGAAGGATTAATGGAGCAATTCAGTTTATCCGAAAAGCAGGCACAAGCTATTTTAGATATGCGTCTCCAGCGCCTGACAGGACTGGAACGTGACAAGATTGAAGAAGAATATCAAGCGCTTGTGGCTTTAATTGCTGACTTAAGATCTGTATTAAACAGTGATGAGCGGGTTCTTGAAATTATTCGTGAAGAGCTTATTGAAATTAAAGAACGCTTTAATGATGTCCGTCGAACTGAAATTACCTCAGGCGGCGCAGAAATGATTGAAGACGAAGATTTAATCCCGCGTGAAAACTTAATCGTGACCCTGACACACAATGGTTACATTAAGCGGCTTCCGGCTTCCACCTACCGCAGCCAAAAACGCGGAGGGCGCGGAATTCAGGGCATGGGGACAAATGACGACGATTTCGTTGAACATTTGTTAACTACCTCAACGCATGATACGATTCTTTTCTTTTCTAATAAAGGCAAGGTCTATCGTACGAAAGGCTACGAGATTCCTGAATTCAGCCGTACTGCAAAGGGACTGCCGATTATCAACCTCCTTGGTATTGATAAGGATGAAGATATAAACGCCATGATCCGTGTAGAAGAGTTTAGAGAGGATTCCTTCTTCTTCTTTACGACAAAATACGGAGTATCAAAACGTACGCCGGTTTCTGATTTTGCCAATATCCGTACAAACGGTTTAATCGCGATTAATTTAAAAGAAGGCGATGATCTTATTTCCGTAAAACTGACGGATGGCAGCAAGGAAATCATTATTGGCACGCAAAACGGGCTTCTCATTCGTTTCCCTGAAGAAGATGTCCGTTCCATGGGCCGAACTGCAACCGGTGTGCGGGGCATCCGTCTAAAAGGCGAAGATGTAGTTGTCGGGATGGAAATCCTGGAACCGGATAATGAAATTCTGGTAGTTACGGAAAAAGGATACGGCAAACGTACGGCAGAAAAAGACTACCGTGTTCAATCCCGAGGCGGTAAAGGGATTAAAACGTGTAATATAACCGATAAAAACGGGAAGCTTGTTGCTGTTAAAGCTGTAACAGGTGAAGAAGATGTAATGATTATTACTGTACATGGTGTATTGATCCGCATGGACGTCAGCGGTATTTCACAAACAGGAAGAAGCACACAGGGTGTTAAATTGATTCGCTTAGGTGACCAGGAATTTGTGGCTACCGTCACCCGAATTGAAAAAGAAGAAGATGTTGAAGAAGAAATCGAAGATATGCTTGAGTCGGAAGCATCTGATGAATCCATTATTCCAGAAGGGGAAGAAATCCTGGAATCTCCAGAGATTGAAGATCCTGCTGAGGATTCAGTTGAAGAGTTTGATGCTGAAGAAGAAGACGATGATGACAGCGATCGTGACGATGATTCAGAAAAATAATTTCTAAAAGGAACAGGGAATCTTCCCTGTTCCTTTTTTGTGTGCAAACATGTTCAGTCTATGTTGCCTGTGATGTGTAATAAGTTGATGCAGCAGGATGGTGGAAACATTCTTCGGAAATCAACAGCCGTTTTTATAAAAAAAATGAACAAAAAGACTGCTTCAAGCGTAATAGATACAGATATAAAAAAGGGAGGGTGAAGAAGTGGCAGAAAACGATGAAGATCTTATTCAAAGAGCAAAATCCGGTAATCATGAAGCGCTCGCGATTCTTTTAAAGCAGCACTACCAGTTTTTGTTTTCTTATTTACTTAAGCTGACTCTTCACCCATCCGCCGCCGAAGATTTAACACAGGAAACAATGGTTCGCTGTATTGAACGTTTTTATCAATACGATTCACAAAAAGCAGCATTTACAACCTGGATGATTCAAATTGGAACGAATCTATGGATGGATGAAAAAAGAAGAAAAAAACGCGAGAATGCTTACTTAAACAAGCAACAGCTTTCATGGAAGCTAAATGAAGCTTCCACTACGGAATGGATTGCAGTCACTGCTGCATTAAAAACCTTAAAAGACATTCATCGAATCCCGGTGATTTTAAAGCATTATTACGGATATAGCTATGAAGAAATGGCCAGTATTTGTCAGGTATCGGTTGGAACAATAAAATCGCGATTAAACAACGGGTTAACAAAACTTAGAAAGGAGCTGGGTGAACATGAGTCAACATGATCAATCTGAAATTGAAGCTAAATTGCGGCGTGGACTTCAGGCTTTAGATGAAGTTGAAAGCGCAACTCCTTCCATAGAAGCATTAACCATGCTCGTTCAACAAACAAAACAAAAACAGCGGAATGAATTATATGTATTTGTCCTAGTCGCCCTTTTAATCACAGTTTGCACTGTTGCTTTTATCGTGAATTTACCCGGAGTGTATTTGCTGTTGCAGCTGCTAATCATTATTGGCATTGGAATCAGTTCAATTTTCATCGTTCGAAAAAGCAGGGTGAAACAATATGAATGAACTTGAAAGTTTACCTTTATTATTTTATATCATCTTAGTTCCCGTTCTCCTGGCTCAAAGCATTTATTTGTTCATCGATGCTCGAAAACGAGGGCATGCACGATGGTTTTGGGGGATTTGGGGGATGATTCAAACGCCAATGCCCATCCTCGTTTATTTCATTTGGACAAGAAAAATCAGTCCCTTCATTAAAAAAAGGAGAGAAGATAATGGAAGAGATTAATTTCGCCATATTGGCTCCTCTAGTTGCGATAAGTCTATTACTTGTGGTCATTGCTTTGGTTGATTTGGTTAAACGTCCTCAAACAAATGGACCAAAGCTGGTATGGGCATTGGTCATTTTATTTATTACCACTCTGGGGCCGATCGTATATTTTGTTTTTGGACGAAAGGATGGCTAGCTATGATACAAGTAGAGCATTTGACAAAAACCTTTGGATCGACGGATGCGGTAAAGGATCTTAATTTTTCATTGCGGCCGGGAAAAACGACAGCGTTAATCGGTCCAAATGGAGCGGGTAAAACAACCACTCTTCATATGATCAGTGGTCTAATGAAACCAACGGCAGGAAAAATTAATTACACGGCCCAGAAAGAAGACCCAAGGGAGCTTATCGGTTTTCTTCCACAGTATCCAGCATTTTTTGATTGGATGACGGCGGAGGAATACGTTCACTTTGCTGCGCAGCTTGGAAAGAAGACGAAAAAAGAAGCTGTATCGCTTTCAGATGAGTTATTAGATAGAGTTGGTTTACACGAAGTAAAGAAGAAGAAAATTGGAGGTTTTTCTGGCGGAATGAAGCAGCGTTTAGGAATTGCACAAGCACTCGTCCACAGACCGAAACTTCTATTACTTGATGAACCTGTATCAGCTCTGGATCCCACTGGACGTAAAGAAGTGATGCAGCTGCTAAATGAAATAAAAAAAGATCTGACAATATTGTATTCAACTCACGTATTACATGATGCCCAGACACTCTGTGATGACGTACTAATGATGAACCGGGGTAAAAAAGTGGTTTATGCTTCACTAGAAGAGATTTACAAACAATATGATCGCCCCCGAATTACCATCAAGACCGACAACTCCATAGAACCATGGGCTAAATCATTTGCAGCAAATTATCCTTTCCTCACAATCGAGGTTAAAAATGGAGAAGCAACGATCAGTGGTTCCTCTATAAATATAGTACGACAACATCTATTTAAAGAATTGTCCTCCGGAGAAATAGCTGTTCGCTCGATAGAAGTGGGAACTTCGACGCTGGAAGATGTTTTCCATGAGGTGATGAAACCATGAACGGGTTGAAGATTTTATTTAAGAAAGAACTTTTGGAAATGTATCGAAGCTACAAGTGGGTATGGATGCCATTGCTTTTCATTTCATTAGGCATCATGCAGCCGTTAACGAGCTATTATTTAGCAGATATCATAAAAGAATTTGGCGGTCTTCCGGAAGGAGCAGTATTTGAAACACCTCTCCCGACGTCTCAGCAGGTGTTTACTGAAACCCTTGGACAATTTTCTCAAATAGGCACACTTGTCATTGTTCTTGCAGCGATGGGAATGTTGTCTAATGAAAGGAACAGCGGAGCTGCACTTATGATCCTCGTGAAACCGATCTCCTATACCGGTTATTTTCTATCAAAATGGCTGGCTGCAGCTTCATTGGTTATCGTTTCTTTTCTATTAGGTGTATCATGCACTCTCTATTACACAACGTTACTGTTTGATCCACTTCCGGTAAAAGAGGTTATGATCTCGTCAGGCTATTATGTTGTGTGGCTCTTAGTCACCGTAACCATCACTTTAACGCTTAGTGCTTTCATTAAAAAAACGGCAGCCGTTGCAGGAGCCAGCATTCTAATCCTGCTGTTGCTGGCAGTGGCAGCTTCATTATTTAAAGAGCCCTTGAGGTGGACACCAGGAAACCTGCTTACATTAGCTCAGCAAGCCATCATGAATGAACCTTTAATCGGGAGCCTGGGTACACTGATGGTGACAAGTGTTTTTATAGCAGGAATAAGCTGTGCTGGGATACGATACATGAAACAAGGAGAATGGCTGCGATAAAGCAGCTATTCTTTTTTGGGTAAACTAATTATCGTGGTTTAAAGATCGATTGATGAAGTTCAAATGAAGAAACGAAAGAAATTAAAAAGAATTCCAAATAAGTATTGCACTAGTTTTATATGCATGGTATATTTATATGCGTCGCTTCTGAGGCGCACTCATTCAACAGCAAAAAAGAAATTAAAAAAGTTGTTGACATAACATTTGAAAAAATGGTATGATGATCTAGTCGCTTGAGAGAGCAACACACAAACGAAACACCTTGAACCTTGAAAACTAAACAACCAAAAACGTCAACGTTAATACAAGTTTTAAATGAAACAAATGAGCTTTATCAAACACTTTACGGAGAGTTTGATCCTGGCTCAGGACGAACGCTGGCGGCGTGCCTAATACATGCAAGTCGAGCGAATTTCTTT
>NZ_SMZR01000004.1 GCF_004358665.1 Jeotgalibacillus sp. S-D1
GTGAATCCGCGGGTGCAGGCTCTGGATCGAAGGGTATTGGTGTTCAATCCGCGGGTATAGCTGCCGAATCGAAAGGTGGATGCCTCTAATCCGCGCTTCATGACAAATTTTCTACTTCTTCCGAAAAAAAACCATGTAAACATCTACATGGTTAATGAAATGGGCTGAGATATTTGCGTGATCTGCAGTTTCCCACAGTTTTAAGATTCATTGAATGCAAATGGCGCCGCATGGTATCCGGTGAATCTACCCCTAAAAATTGTCTTGCCTCTTTGTTGGTTAGAGCGGGGGAAATAAAACGAAAATATGCTTCAATTGAGCGTTTATATGCATTGTTGTCTGTGCGTTTGCATAGGGTGCAGCGCCATCTCAACGAAAGCCACTTCATCGACAGCTGTTTACACTCGTTACACCAGACCCCGCTTGCCAAATCAGACTGAGACAAACCAAACCGTTTCATTACATCGTAAAATCTATCAGGAATCATATTATTTAAAAGGGTTTGACTTAATTCCTGCAGATCACATTCCTTTAAATGGGATTTATTGTGCTCCCGTAATAAACTCCTAACACGAACGGTTAATTGTTCAAAACGGCAAATTTCAGGCGGCAGAAGGGGATGCGTCCCTTCTGCTTGAAGAAATACCTCGGGATGAGTGAACACGACCAGCTTATAAATGGGAAGTGTACAGCCGATCCCAGTGAAGAGATACTCAAGACCTTCCTGCTGGCGTTCGACTTGAAGGACTGGATGGAGGAAACACTGGACTTTACCATCTTTTTCTCTGTACATTTGTCCGCTTTCCTTATTTAATTTCAAATGACCTTTCATGTTTTTGGTTTCGATTATTAATGCAAAGAAAGGGGTTAGACAAAGATGATCAATCTGTATTGTTTCACCGGAGAAAGGAAATACAGCATTCTGGAAGATTAAAAAAGAATTTGAGGAAAAGTGTTGGATAGCATGGTCAACTCGCTGTTCACCAAAATTGCCTGAATGCAGTAGAGAAATTTCATCGAGTAGAGCAGAGGATATAGGATGGGATGGAGGTAGGTGGAGGTTTAACAGTTCATAACTTCTCAAGCGGATAGAAGGCTTTCTTTCCAGTACGATCAAACGCAGCAGCTCCTTTTTGTAAGTTCCTTTAAGAATAGCATAAACCGGATGCTTATAAAGGGATATCATTCTTACATTCCTATATTATGATTCTCCAATCGCAAGAAACTTTTAACCCCTTGCAGACTAGCAAAATTAGGTGGTTAGTGGCAGTAAATGGTATAATAAGTAATAATAACGGATTTTAAAAGGAGAGAAGGCCATGAAAGCAGTTATATTTTATAGTTGTGGAGCAGCATGGGTCTCTGGCAAGCCGCACTGGGAACAGGAGCTTATAGCGCACAGGAAGTATTTGGTGAAGGAAGCAGGAGACCGGTTAATTGCTGCAGGGCCTTTCATGGATCATACGGGAGGACTTGTAATTGTAGAGGTGGAAAAGCTTGAAGAAGCGATTAAAATTGCTGAGAGTGATCCTGCTGTTGCAGAACGAAAATTTAACTATGTTGTCAGGCCTTGGGAACCGCTTGAAGGAATATTTAATCCTCCTCTTTAATCGAAAAACCTTTCTTCAGAAGACTGAAGAAAGGTTTTTTTAAGTGAAAGATTGCGTTGAATTACTCATTTTTGTTTTTAGCTAAAATCAGCACCATATAGCCTTTATCATTTTGAAAATCCCAGTCAACAAAGACTTCATGAATATTCTGCTGAAGAATGGATTCTAAGTTGGATTGTTTAATTAGTCTGGTCTCAAGAGGTCTTTTGGCAAGCCTCAATTCTTCAATAAAGCCGTTTTTTATTAATTCTTTTTCTATTTCTACAAAAAGCCCTGACCTGGCAATTAAGATACTGCGGTCATTAAGCCAGCTGACATTAATGTTTTCAGGCTTTTTTTGTGCTTTTTGGCTTGCATCAATCGCTTCTGATTTAAACGCTTCCATGTCTATATTTTCCGGCCAGTCAAAATGTTCATCACCTTCTTCTTGCTCTAATAAAGCGATGAAAACTCCGGTTTTATTCTCAAGGTTCCAATCCGTGAATATTTGCTTCACATCGAGATTGGCAATCTTCCAAAGCTCAAGTTTGATTGCTTGTTTAAGGTCTTCCATTAGCAAGTCCCTGGTCTCAAGGACGCGCCTGGATTGTTTCTGTTTAACCAGAATTTTTTCTGTTGGGGCAAGAAAACCACGGACGTGAACAATGACATAGGGCTTTTTAATGGTTACATACACAGAAGTAGGACCTTTTCCGAAATGATCCCTTAGCAGTGAAGAGATATAGCTGCCAATTTTGCTTTGGACTGACTTTTCTTTTACAGGTTCATTTCCCATATTTACCTCCCTTCTTCAGCTTACGAGAGTATTAATCTTGCAGTCATTATAAATGATAGGTATATAAATTGCGAATATAAATAGAGTGAATTATCTGTATTATAATGTATTATTTTGATGATTACTGACAACCTAAAAAATGGAATGTTTTACGGTGATGCTTTACTATTCTACCGATAGCGCTTATAATGAAGTTACTTGGAAAACGATAGTGTTTCCACTTTCAGCAAGATGATTAGAAGCGCGTATAAAGTAAAATTAAATATATTTGGTACAATGTTACGGACAATAGAACTGTTAACAAAGCCGAAAAGACTCACATACCCTGTGGTTCTTTTCGGCTTTTTTTAGTTTGAAAGGAAGGCATCAGAATGAAATACTTTATTGATCACGAGAAGAAAAAAGTTCACCATAGTCAGCATGCAGGGGATCAATGTGAATTTTCAAATACTGCAATAGAAAATAGAGAATTTACGACAAATATAACGTATGTTGAACGGTTAATCCTTCAAGAGAATTATGCTAAATGCTCATACTGCCGGGAGGTATTGATATCATTAAATTAATAGACCGTCAGTAAAAGAGGGGCTAAACAAGTTCTTTTAACAGACATTCAATCAGATAAGGGGGAATGGCGATGCGGAAAAGTTTATTAAACACTGATAGCATTCAGTACTTTTTTACAAGGGTAAAAAATTCATATGAGGAAAATGGCTGTATTTTTGTTTCATTTTTTGCCCGGCTTACGAAAGAGCATCGTCATACAAAAAATTCAACCATATCCTTTAAAACTGAAAGGGTATGGGTTGATATTGATGAGTGTAAAGAGAGTCATGCTTCTCAAAAAATGAAGGCGCTGCCAGAAGGTGTTTCTACATATCTGATCACAGAAGAAGTATTTAAAGAGCTGGTTAAATTATCAAATGATTGCCCGCAAGAGCTATATCAGATTACACCTATTTGTTCAATTAATCGAGTTAAGAAATTTAGCGTTTAACCTCCAGAGGACGATTTGTCCATTACCTCATCAGTTTCTAACTTCAGCTTACAACCTCAAAACATATCTCATTTCTGAAAAAAAGCCAGCTCCTTTATGGAAGCTGACTTTTCCGATTGTTATTTTATTGCTTCATTAAAAATCATCTCATGTGTCGCCTTCACCTTAGGACCTTTTTTAGGCTTTGGCCCTTTGTTGTCAAATCTTGCCCGGTCATACACAGCAGCTCCAACAATTTCACCAACATCTTGAAGCTTTTCCTTGCTGATTTTATCGATTGTATCTTCTGGTGTATGGTACCAAGGCTCAGACGGGCTGTGGATAAATAATGCTGCAGGAATCCCGACAGCTGCAAAAGGGACATGGTCGCTGCTGCCGCCCTGTCCATACGGAGTGGCTGTGCCGTTCAACTTTTTACTTGAATTTTGGGCAAGCTCCGTAACCAGGTTCGGCTGCCCATTGACTGTACGCATGATCAGATCACCTGCATCCTTGCTTCCAACCATATCAAGATTAAAGTTTGCAATGGTGCTGCTGATTTCATCGTCAGATAATGTGGAAACGTAGTGATAGGAACCGATCAGTCCCACTTCTTCCGCACCGAAAGTGGCGAAGCGGATTTCCGTGTCAGTAGGTACGTTTTTCAAAACGCGTGCAAGCTCGAGGGTCATGGCAGTTCCAGATGCATCATCATTTGCTCCAGGAGCACCCGCTACAGAGTCATAGTGAGATCCGATGACAATAATGTCACCAGTATCCTTCTTTTTATTTGTCGGCTTTTTAGTAGCAATCACGTTTTGGGATGTTCTGTCACCAGCTTCTGCTCCTTCAACGTTAAGTGTGGCTGAGTTTCCTGCAGAGGCCTTTAATGCTTCGCCTTCAGCTTTTGTTAAGGCAACTGCCGGCACATAATCATCATTGTGTTCTCCGAGCGTACCGTTTAATGCACCGGCTGCATTATTATAAATAATTACACCTTCAGCACCTTTTTCCGCGGCATTTAACACTTTTTCTCCAAAGCTGATTTCACCGCGTTGGATCAGCGCAATTTTCCCGGTAAGATCAACATCTTCAAGCTGAACCTTCGTACTCAGCCCGGCATCTGCAAGTTCTCCAGTTACATTTCCGTTTACGGAATATGTAAATGATGTCGGCGCAAGCTCGTCTGTGTAACCGTCCACGTTAAGTTCAATGCTGGTTGGAGGAGTATAGCCGTAAAAAGTAAAAGGCTGAATGTCAACGTCATAACCATAGGATTCAAATTGTTTTTTAATAAATTGAGACGCCAGTTTTTCAGCTTCCGTGCCTGCGACTCGAGGCTGTTTGGCAAGAAGTTCAATGTTGTTGTAGATTTTGTCGGCATCAATTTTATTGACGACTTTTTGATCAAAATGCCCTTGATTAAAATGGACCTCAGGGACGTGTACAGCTGTTGCAGGGGAACCAACCACCCCTAATGACAATGATGCTGCTAGTGCTAATGATACGACCGTTTTCTTCAAAAAATCCCTCCTGAATAGAATAATAGTCTGACTATATTGAATACTACATTATTTTTTAAATGGAAATAAGTAACTTAATAACCAATTAAGTAGTAAATTAAGACTAATTGTCAGATTTTGCATTCTATCAGATGGGATAAAATGAATTTTGGACCTCTTCTCTTTCAGTAAAATGTCATCCGCACCCTTCCCGTCTTTTTTAATATAGTAGTAAGAACGGAGAAAGGATGATTACGGTGAGTTTCCATGAACGGGATATTGTGAACGATGTCATTGGATTTTTGGATATTTTTGTGATTCTTCTGCTCGAGGAGGACCCGATACTCTCCCTTGTTTTAGTGGCTTTGCTTAAGACTGTGACAGAAGATAAGCTTATTAGAATCTCGTTTATACTTCTGATTATTTTTTTAGGTGTTTCTGATATTGATTAAACGGAAAGCTTAAACAGGCAGCGTAATCAGAAAAGTCGTGCCCGCATCTTTTTCACTTTTTACCTTAATCGTGCCTCCAACTTTGTCAATCACGCTGTAAATCATGACCATCCCAAGACCTGTGCCTTCTTTTTTTGTTGAATAGTAGGGCTGTCCGAGCAGAGAGCACTCTTCTGTTGTCATGCCAATCCCTGTATCAGTGATGGAAATCAAAATAGATCCATTGTTTTCATAAACATCAATGGAAAGAATACCGCCTGTTTCCTTCATTGCTTCAATTCCATTTTTGTATAAATTGATGAGGCACTGCTGCATTTGATTTTGGTCAAACCGCATAAGTAATGTGTTGGAGAAGCTGAATTTCAGGTCTACCAAATGTAAATGGGCGTAGGGAATCATAATATTATTTACATACTCGATTTCTTTTTTGAAATTGGAATACACCATATTCTCTGCTTGCGGCTTGGCAAATGACAGGAAATCACTGATGATTTTCTCTGCCCTTTTTATTTCCTGCAGTGAAATAGCAAGATATTTCTTTTCTTCTTGATGGATTTTGCTTGATTCCATTAATAATTGAAGAAAACCATTGGCAGCTGTTAGCGGGTTTCTAATTTCGTGAGAGACGCTTGCAGATAATTCACTGATGACATTAAGCCTTTCAGATTGTAAATATCGCTCGCGGTTTTGATAATTTGCTCTAATTTTTTCAATTAAAATAACGATAATCATTACACCGATCACGTGAATGGGCAGGACATTAGCTGCAATAATCCAATATTCCTTATTCAGCACCGGAAAAAAGGAGGTTAATGTAACAAGATAAAATAACATCGTCAGGAACGAAAACAGACCAGCCCATAAAACTCGATTACGGGTCTTTAGCTTTATAAACTTCTTTTTCCACAACGGAATAAAAAGGAGTATAACCGTTGAAAAAAAGAAAGATTGATATACCCCTTCACCGCCAATGATAAAACGGTAGACATTTAATACGAGATAGAGGGGAATGGCCCCTTTGAATCCTAAAAACAGAGACGCAACAATAAACGGTATATAGCGCAGGTCATAGATAAAACCTAAATCCAATCGTATTGGAAAAGTCATCGTGAGGATTAATGGAAAGGATGCAAGAAGAACGATGATGGTATTGTTCAGATATAGTGTTATGCGATTTTCGAAAAAAATCAGGTAAATCAGCACAGGGAAGAGGATAAAAAGAAAATTAATCAGAAGAGTTTCGGTCAAAACAGGACGTCCTTTCGTATAGTTGCTGTCATTCTTCCAATCCAGCAACATAGCATCTGCTAATAATACCATAAATGAAACAAATTGGCTTCGCTGACAGCGAATATAAGTATGCTGACAGGATTAAATCTGCTTTTAAATTGCCGATATTAATTGCTATAAATATCCAAATATCTTAATTTCTTTTGTTCTATTCCTACTTCGGCTATAATAAGTGTTTAAGATTTCTGTTGTCTGAATTTTTGGAATTAGGAGGAAAAAGATATGATTGATGTAGTAGATCGCAGCGCACCTTTAAGAAGTGATGTAAAAAAGCTGGGGGCTATCCTGGGGGAAGTTCTTGTTCATCATGGAGGGATATCCCTTTTTAATAAGGTTGAAGAGATACGGGAAACGACCAAGCTTTTACGGAGCGAATTTAATGAAGAAACCTATTCGCAATTAAAAGAAGAAATTCGTTTGTTAAAACCGCCTATGCGCGAACAGGTCATTCGTGCATTCTCCATCTATTTCCACATAATCAATATCGCAGAGCAAAACCACCGTATCCGCCGTTTTAGACAATATCAGCTTGCTGAGGATGGAGCGATACAGCCTGCTTCCATTGAAAGCGCGGTCGCATATATAAAAGAAAATAATTTTTCACCTGAAGTGATTCAGCAGGTTGTTAATGATCTTTCCATTGAGTTGATTATTACGGCTCATCCCACGGAAGCTACAAAGCGTACCGTACTTGAAGTTCAAAAACGAATTTCATTGCTGCTGCGCGATTTTGATAATCCTTCTTTGACGAAGAAGGAAAGAAGAAAGCTGGATGACAGTCTTTTTAATGAAATAACAGCTCTCTGGCAGACTGATGAGCTGCGGCACCGCAAGCCTACTGTACTCGATGAAGTAAAAAATGGATTGTATTATTTTGATCAGACGTTATTTAATGTTTTACCGGCGATTCATCAGGAATTGGAGGATAAGCTGGAAGATTACTATCCAGATATTGAGTGGAAGGTTCCTAATTTTCTTCACTTTGGTTCCTGGATTGGGGGAGACCGTGATGGAAATCCGCATGTGACGCCCGAAATCACATGGGAAACGCTCAAACTGCAGCGCAGTCTTACACTAAAAAAATATGATACAAGCCTTGTTGATTTAATGAAGCGGTTCAGTCAGTCAACAACAAGGATTGATGTGAATGAGTCACTCGTGCAGTCAGTAAAGCAGGAAGAAGCCAAGTATTTAAACGAGAGCGAAGCATGGCCGGTGGAAGGAGAAATCTACCGCCGAAAATTTGCTGTTATGCTGAAACGTTTGCGTGAAGTGGGGAAATCAGAATTGGGCTACCAGCACGCAGAGGAGCTGCTGGACGATTTAACTCTGATAAAAGAGGATGCAGAACAGCATCAGCCATCGAATCGCAAGCTGAAAACGATCCGTAAACTGATCCGTCAGGTCCAGCTGTTTGGCTTTCATTTAGCGACACTGGATATCAGAAATCATAGCGGCGAGCATGAAGCAGCGATCACTGAAATCTTAAAAGTAGTGGGGATTACCGATGACTATGCTGCGTTGTCAGAAGAGGAAAAGCTTGCGACGCTCCAAAACGTTCTGAAGGATCCGAGGCCTGTGACTCTTCTGCAGGAAGATTATTCAAAAGAAACTCAAGAAGTTTTTAATGTGTTTCAAATGATAAACAAAGCCCATAACGAGTTTGGGAGAAGATCCATAGAAGTGTATCTTATCAGCATGACTCAATCAGCCAGTGATTTGCTGGAGGTGCTCCTGCTGGCAAAAGAAGCAGGCATCTATCGCCTGCATGCCGATGGCACCGTGGAGAGTCACCTGCATGTTGCGCCGCTTTTGGAAACGGTAGACGATTTGGTTGCCGGTCCGAATATCATGAAAACGCTGTTTGAAATGGACATATACCGCAGCCATATTGAAAAACGGGGGAATCACCAGGAAATCATGCTTGGTTATTCTGACGGCAGTAAAGACGGTGGAACGTTAACAGCAAACTGGAAGCTGTTTAGAGCGCAGCAGGAAATACATGAAATGGCCAGAGGCTATAATGTAGCGTTGAAGTTTTTCCATGGCCGCGGAGGGTCTTTAGGCCGAGGAGGCGGCCCGCTAAATCGCAGCATCCAGTCGCAGCCTGGTGAAACGCTTGGGCATGGCGTTAAAATAACAGAGCAGGGTGAGGTATTGTCATCACGCTATTTACTGGGAGATATAGCATACCGTAATTTAGAGCAGGCGGCATCAGCTCTTCTTCAGGCCTCTGCTAAAGCGCTGCAGCAGTCTGTTCAGGGACATGTTCTTCCTGAGAAATGGGAAGAAGCGATCACACACAGCTCGGAGATTGCATTAAGCAAATATCAGTCCCTTGTGTTTGGGGATCCTGATTTCCTTACCTACTTTAAACAGGCAACGCCGCTTGGAGAACTGGGTGCCTTAAATATTGGTTCGCGTCCGATGAGCCGTAAAGGAAGCCAGCGCTTTGAAGATTTACGGGCGATTCCATGGGTATTTGCGTGGACACAGTCAAGACAAATGCTGCCAGCCTGGTATGCTGCTGGTTCGGGCTTGAACTCTTATGCTTCTCAAAGCGATGACCATCTGAAAACATTGCAGGATATGTACCAAAACTGGCCGTTTTTCCAATCTACCATCAACAATCTGCAGATGGCATTGTTAAAAGCGGACCTGACAACAGCGAAGGAATATCTGCATTTAGTCCAAGATCATACGATTGCAGAGCGTATTTTTGGTGAAATCTCTCATGAATATGAGACCACCAAAGAAGTGCTTCTGCGGATTACCGGAAATGAAGAACTGCTTGATCACACACCTGCCATCAAGGAAAGTGTCTACCGACGTAACCCGTATGTAGACCCGCTTAACTTCCTGCAGGTCGATCTGATTCAGAAAATGCGCGAAACGGATGATCAGTCAGATCAACTGTTAACCGAAGTTCTATTGACGATTAATGGAGTAGCGGCAGGCCTTGTTAATACGGGCTGATATGAATATTCAATAGAAATAGATCCACTGCGGCGCTATGCTGCAGTGGATCTTTTCTTCTGTTCTTTCCTCTTTGAGTCAGTCATACCATTAGAAAAATGACATGGAGTGATGACGGTGAAAAAAGGAAAGGTATTGTTTATTAGTGTGTGCATTTTTGTCCTGCTTGGCGGTTCCTTCTATTTGTATAGTGCTTTTTTTAATGAAGAAGACAGGGCAGAATCAGATTTTTCACAGATGACTGAAACAGAACAGGCCAGAGTGTTGAAAGAAGTAAATGAATTTGAGCAGACGCTAAGAGTTGAGGGTGGTTTTTACGATCAGGTAGCGGATGAAATGGAAAGTAAAGGGTACGGTGGCTACAGCATCCTCGGCTCAATGTATTCAAAGGAAGATGTACGGCTGCAGATTATATTGGAGAAAAGCGATGTAACGAAAAAAGACGAGGAGCATGTTCAGGGGATTTTTACAGAATTAATGATTCAAAATGACATGGATCCTATGGTATTTACAATTGAAGTAAAGGATCGGAAGAGTGCTGAATGGTAAACAATCTCTTCTATTCCGTGGTTTAAGCCGCCTTCGAATAGGTACATATTTATAATGAGAGTGAAGGGATAAAGATGAAAGGAGGATCAACGTTGACACAGGCAGAGGGCAATGAAGATAGTCTTCCAGCCAACCTGGGCAAACCGGCTCGCCGCGCACTTGAAGGAGCGGGCTATATAAGGGTTGAACAGTTGACTGAGGTAACAGAAGCTGAACTATTGAAGCTGCACGGCGTTGGCCCATCTACTATTGGGCCTTTACGTGAAGCGCTGGCGGACAAAGGGCTCTCGTTTGCTCAAAA
This sequence comes from Jeotgalibacillus sp. S-D1, assembly GCF_004358665.1. GTDB lineage: Bacteria > Bacillota > Bacilli > Bacillales > Jeotgalibacillaceae > Jeotgalibacillus. The sequence continues at coordinate 10,432 of NZ_SMZR01000004.1, forward strand.
AAAACGGTAAAAAGGCTCTTGATGCGATGAGTGATAGAACCGGCCCGACATGAAGTAATCCTCCTGCTCGAATGGGGGATTACTTTTTTTATGGTCTTCATTAAGAGGATTAAACCGCCGCTTGAGATTTTGAAAGAACTGCGTAATATAAGGTTTTCTGTATGCTTTTGACGGATCCTATCAGAACGCGTCATATTGCTAATTTTACTCTTTACTAATGTACAAGCTCTGACCATAATGTAGTTATCTGAAAATTCAATCCCATTATAAGGATGCAGAATTTGAAGGAAATGACATTTCGGAGGGAGGATAAGAGATTTAAAACGTCACATGAATGTTTCCACAATTGGTCAGGAGTTTTATACAAAGGGACAGTTTTTGTGATTAGAGAAGAGTCACCTCAATGCTTTTAGATGTGCCAATCAGGCTACGGTCCCCGTGAAACACTGGCTATGTTTAGCTAATACTATTCTTTCTTTCCATATCCAAACGTTTAAGGACGTGTTTACACGTTTATCCTTTTACGTCCTATCCAGTAATACCCTCTTCCAAGAACCTGCATCATGATTGCTTCTGATTCAGTACAAACAAAACCACTAACCACTAGTACGCTTCTTTGAATACACAGTGCTCCTTTGAATGGGAGCGACAGATGCAAAAACTCAGCAGTTCCGGCTATCGAAAACGGCAATATAGCTAATCTGTTAATAAGGGGGCCTTCTATATGACAAGTAAAGTCAAAATCGGGTTAATACAAGCTTCCAATGATGTGGATGGAAATGAACCCGTTGCGCTTCACAAGGAAAAAGCGATTGAAAAGCATGTTCAACTGGTGAAGGAAGCTGCAGCAAAGGGAGCACAGATCATTTGTCTGCAGGAAATCTTTTTCGGTCCATACTTTTGCACAGAGCAAAACTCGAAATGGTATGAAGCGGCAGAACCAGTGCCAAACGGTCCGACCACCGTGCTGTTTCAATCTTTAGCAAAAGAACTTGGCACGGTTATTGTGCTGCCAATCTATGAGAGAGACGGGATCGCAACCTACTATAATACCGCTGCTGTAATCGACGCAGATGGAACATATCTCGGAAAATACCGAAAGCATCATATCCCTCAGGTTGGCGTGGGCGATGAGGGGAATGGGTTTTGGGAAAAGTATTATTTTAAACCCGGAAACATGGGGTACCCGGTTTTTGATACGCAGTTTGCAAAGGTAGGCGTGTATATCTGTTATGACCGTCATTTCCCTGAAGGTGCACGTTTGCTTGGGCTTAATGGAGCTGAAATTGTGTTTAATCCTTCTGCTACGGTGGCCGGATTATCGGAGTATTTATGGAAATTGGAGCAGCCTGCACATGCGGTTGCCAATGGCTATTATTTAGGAGCAATCAACCGTGTAGGAACAGAAGCACCCTGGAACTTAGGCGAATTTTATGGGCAGTCCTATCTTGTTGATCCCAAGGGCAGCATGGTGTCAGTCGGCAGCAGGCATCAGGATGAGGTTGTGATTGGAGAAATGGACAAAGAACTGATAAGAAATGTCCGAAATACCTGGCAGTTTTTCAGAGACCGACGGCCTGAAACATATGGAGCAATGGCAAGCAACGACCAATAAGCTGAGGAATTGAAAGATTAAACGTTTCATTATTGGAGGGATGAGGATGAAGCATTCCAGTCAATCTTCTATTTCGCTGACTGACTTACATGTTAATTTTGAGGAAATAAATGCAGGGCTGACCAACGCAGACGCAGTGGACGAATCAAACAGGTGTCTGTATTGCTATGATGCCCCCTGCATTCAGGCGTGTCCGACGGGAATAAATATTCCATCTTTTATTAAAAAAATAGCGTCTGGAAATTTAAAGGGATCTGCAACTGCCATTATGGATGCGAACCCGGTCGGGGCAAGCTGCGCACGAGTATGTCCAACCGAGGAGCTATGCGAAGGGGCATGCGTCTTAAATCATTCTACTAAACCAATCATGATCGGAAATTTGCAGCGCTATGCAACGGACTGGGCAATTAAAAATGAACAGACCCTATTTGAAGCGGGGGAAAAGAACGGGCGAAAGGTTGGAATTGTAGGAAGCGGCCCCGCAGGCCTAAGCGCTGCCAGGGAGCTTGCCCGTCTCGGCTACGAAGTGACTATCTATGAAGCAAAAGCAAAAGCCGGCGGTCTGAATCAGCATGGCATTGTTTCATTCCGGCTGCCTCAGAAGGTCGCCCAATGGGAAGTGGAACAGGTAGAAAAGCTTGGTGTGCAAATCAAAACCAATGTCACCGTTGGCCGGGATATACCTGTGGACGATCTATTTGAACACTATGATTCTGTGATTCTGGCTGTGGGCATGAGCAAAGTGCCAATGCTGCAGCTAGGCGGTGAAGATCTGGATGGCGTGTATGATGCCATAGAATTTGTAGAAGGAACAAAAAAAGGCGATCTGACGACAGAGCTGATCGGAAAACATGTGGCGGTCATCGGTGCCGGCAATACGGCGATTGATGCTGCGACCTGTTCGGTTCGTTTAGGTGCTGAAAATGTGAAGATCCTGTACCGACGGACCCAAAAAGAAATGACGGCATACGAATTTGAGTATGAATTTGCCAAGCAGGACAGCATTGAATTCCGCTGGCTTACTGCTCCGATTCGTCTGATCGACAATGGACATGGAAAAGTAAAAGGTATTGAATGCGTCAAAATGGAGCTCGGAGAACCGGGGATGGATGGCCGGCGCAGGCCGGTGCCGGTAAAAGGATCGGAGTTCATTTTAGAAGCAGATGCTGTTATTAAAGCGATTGGACAGACCAGACACCTTGATCTCATTGATGCATTTGATCTGGCTCACCATCGTGGCGTCATCAAAATTGATATCGACACCTTCCAGACATCCAATCCAAAAGTTTATGCGGTTGGTGATGTGATTTTTGGTGATGGACAGGGAGAAGCCATGGTCGTTTCAGCTGCGCAGCACGGTAAAAAAGCGGCTTATGCAATTCATCAGCAGTTGAAAAAATCCATAAGCGAGACCGCCTGATGAACAGGGAGTTCAACGATGGTTAATCGCTTTCCTTAGGAGGAATTCGGATGGCAGATTTAAGAATCAACCTGGCAGGAATTGAATCACCTAACCCGTTTTGGCTTGCGTCTGCACCCCCGACCAATTCGGGCTACCAGGTTCAGCGGGCATTTGAAGCAGGCTGGGGTGGAGCGGTCTGGAAGACGCTGGGTGAGCCTATTATTAATACCACTTCACGATTTGCTGCAGTCAGTTTTAACGGCAGGAAGGTGGCTGGGTTTAATAATATCGAGCTGATCACCGACCGTCCGCTTGAAGTGAACTTAAAAGAAATTTATGACACAAAAAAACGATTTCCAAACCACGCCATTATTGCTTCCCTAATGGTTGAACCGAGCAGGGAAAAATGGCATGAAATCGTCAAGAGGGTAGAAGCCGTTGGAGTCGACGGACTTGAACTGAACTTTGGCTGCCCCCATGGAATGGCGGAACGGGGGATGGGTGCGGCTTCAGGCCAGCAGCCAGATCTGGTAGAGGCTCAAACCATGTGGGCAAAAGAAGCTGCCCAAACACCTGTCATCGTGAAACTGACACCAAACATAACCGATATCACCATGACAGCAATCGCTGCCGTAAATGGCGGAGCAGATGCGGTTAGTATGATCAATACCATTAACAGTCTGGCGGGAGTTGATATTGACTCATGGAACACCATCCCGCATGTAGCAGGAAAAGGAGCGCACGGCGGCTATTGTGGTCCTGCTGTTAAACCGATCGCATTGAATATGGTTGCGGAATGTGCCCGAAATTCTAAAATTAATATTCCGATTTCCGGTATCGGCGGCATTTCCACTTGGCGCGATGCAGTGGAATTTATGCTGATGGGCGCTTCCGGTGTTCAGGTATGCACAGCCGCTATGCACCATGGCTTCAGTATAGTCGAGGATATGATTGATGGTCTGAACAATTACTTAGATGACAAGGGACTTTTATCAGTAAATGATCTGGTTGGTAAATCAGTGGAACGGTATTCCGACTGGGGCAATCTTGATTTAAATTACCGCATTGCAGCGAAAATCAATACAGACGTCTGCATCAATTGCAACAAATGCCATATCGCCTGTGAAGATACCGCGCATCAATGCATTGATATGCTGACTGATGCTAATGGGAAAAATTATCTGCAGGTGCGTGAGGAAGACTGTGTTGGCTGTAATCTCTGTTCCATTGTTTGTCCTGAAGAAGGCGCCATCTCCATGATTGAACTGCCGAGAGAAAGCATGCCAATGACTTGGAATGAACGTCAGCATGCGCTGGCGAAGCTGATGGGATAAAGTTACTTGATACTATTACGAAAGGGGAATTCGTATGAAGAAAATAATCATAAACGGGATCGTTGTCACCTCAGGCGATATGTTTAATGCAGACATCGTCATTGATGATGGAAAAATCACCGCAATCGGCGTGGATTTGCCAAGGGGCGATATGGAGGTAGTTGATGCCAAGGGCTGCTATTTATTTCCGGGCGGGATTGACCCCCATACTCATCTTGAAATGCCGTTTGGGGGTACGGTCAGCAGGGATGATTTTGAATCAGGCACCATTGCAGCCGCATATGGGGGAACCACCACCATCATTGATTTTTGCTTAACAAATAAAGGGGAGCCCCTTCAAACTGCCATAGAAACCTGGCATGCCAAATCAAGAGGAAAGGCAGTCATTGATTACGGCTTCCACTTAATGATTGGGGAAATGAATGAACAGGTGCTAAGTGAAATTCCAAAAGTAATTGATGATGAGGGCATCTCCTCTTTTAAAGTATTTATGGCTTACAAAAATGTTCTCCAGGCAGATGATGAGACGCTTTTTCGAACGCTGGTCATGGCAAAAGAACACGGTGCCATGGTCATGGTTCATGCAGAAAACGGAGATGTTATCGATTTCCTCACCAAAAAAGCACTGGAAGCGGGGCATACAGACCCCATCTACCATGCCTTAACAAGGCCTTCCGAAATCGAAGGTGAAGCAACCGGAAGAGCCTGTTTATTAGCCGGATTGGCAGACGCGCAATTATATGTTGTGCACGTCACCTGCGCGGAAGCGGTTGAGAAAATAGCCGAAGCAAGGAGCAAGGGATTTTCTGTATACGGGGAAACCTGTCCCCAGTATTTAGTTCTCGATCAGTCAGCGCTTGAAAAACCGGATTTTGAAGGAGCAAAATATGTCTGGTCGCCTCCGCTTCGGGAGAAAAAGCATCAGGATGTATTATGGAACGCCCTAAAAACAGGACAGCTGCAAACCCTGGGCTCCGATCAATGCTCATTTGACTTTAATGGACAAAAGGACCTGGGAAAAGGCGATTTTACCAAAATACCAAATGGAGGGCCGTTTATAGAAGACCGCTTCAGTGTCCTGTTTTCAGAAGGTGTAAAAAAAGGCAGGATCACGCTTAATGAATTTGTCGATATCGTCTCAACCCGTTCGGCCAAGCTGTTTGGAATGTATCCGCAAAAAGGGACAATCGCTGTCGGAAGCGATGCAGACATTGTTATTTTTGATCCGGAAAAGGAACGTATCATTTCTTCAAAAACCCACCATATGGCAGTGGATTACAACGCCTTTGAGGGCATGGAAATTACGGGTGAACCCGTCTCGGTCCTATCCCGTGGTGAATTTGTTGTTAAGGACCGCCAATTTGTCGGTGAACTCGGGAAAGGACAGTACCTAAGAAGGGGAAGGCACATTCCGCATGCCATTCCGGCAAAACTGGAAATTTCACATTAATCCCGGATCAGCCTGCATTTACACAGGTTACTGAAAAGGTTTAAAAAGTTTTGGAACGGGCTCCTTACCTGATAAACAGGAGGGGCCCCTGTTTCCTTTTTACACACCTTTAAGCTGAACAATGGCTTTGTATATGCTAAAGAAAAGGGAGAAGTGCGAATGAAAAAAGCCTACTTGAAATCACCTGACTTGCTTCCAATTGCCCATGGGGAACGAAAGGTCGGTACGTTTGGTTTTGCTAATATGTGGATCGGAATGGCTGTAGTGCTGGCGGCTTTTGCCATCGGAGGGTCGGGTGTTCAATTTTTGCCACTTGGATGGGTCATTGCCGCAACCATTATTGGGTCGCTTGCGATTGGGTTTTTTATTACGCTCACAGGAGACATTGGCATTGAGCACGGATTATCCTTTCCGGTATACATGAGAGCTCCCTTTGGTACAATCGGCACACATATCCCATCTGTCGTGCGGGGCGTTACCGCATCCTTCTGGTTTGGAATTAATACGTATTTTGGGTCAGCCGCATTAAATGGTATTTTGTTTACATTAGTAGGTTTTGATAACTGGTTTTTATGTTATGTACTATTTGCAGCTGCTCAGCTGATTAACACGTCACTTGGCATTAAAGCGATTGAACGCTTCGCAGACCTGGCAGCCCCTATTATTATTTTGATTTCAATCTGGATGTACACTTCCCTTTCAGCGCATTCCGTTGAACAGGGAAGAAGCGTCTGGGCATGGGTGGAAAGCCCGGTAACCGGTGTTGCAGCTGCAACCGCTTTTGTCGTGGTGATTTTCAGCAATATGGGATTTTGGGCGACGCTGGCAGCAGACATCCCATCGATTTCCCGGTTTATCAAGGCTCCTCAATTTGAAAAAAACTGGTTTAAACGCAATAAAAGTGCGATCATCGGAAATATGATTGCGATGCCATTAACCCAAACATTTATGGTGGTCATTGGAGCCGTATCATATATTGCAGTTCAAAATTATGACCCGATCGTCGCGCTGCAGGAAGCAGCAAGCGGATTAATCCTGGCAGTTTTGCTGATTATGATTGTGTTTGCCCAGTGGTCCACCAATGTTGCCGCCAATCTTGTTCCGGCAGCTACCATTTTTTCAAATGTGGGAGGCCCCAAGGTACCTTTTTATGTAGGGGTGCTTGCAGCGGGGGTTATTGGGACAGCCGTTCAACCCTGGAATTTATTTAATATCCTCGTTCCGTTTTTACTGATCATTGGCGCTGTTCTGTCAGCGATCGTAGGCATTCTCTATGCTGATTACTACTTGCTCCGAAAAAGACGCGTCAACGTGCCGGATCTGTATGAAAACAATGGCCAGTACCGGTATCTAAACGGAGTCAATCTGGCAGGGATGATCTCATGGGTAATCGGAGGTCTAGCTGCCTACTGGCTGACCAACTACTCCTTTATCGTCGGCTTTGTCGTGGGAGCTGCCTGCTATTATGTTTTGGCAAAATACTGGTGGTTTAAAAAGTATCCGCAGCGTGAAATGGAGGACCCGAGTGATGAACTGTACTTAGGCGTCACCGTGGGACGTGACTGGGTCATTACAGAAAATGAAGATGTGATACTGAATGAAGCAGTCGGTGCTTCATTTACAAAAAAGAATGAGTAAGGAGGATGTCCATGAGTTCCCATCGAGAATTTGTACTGGAAAAAGAAAAAATTGATGCCATCAAAAGCCAGGGCTATCAAATCAACACAGTGACAGAATCCCTGGACGGCGCCTTAATTGAATTTAAAAAACGGGACAATGAAGAGGACAAAGAACTGCTTCTGCTCACTACAGCGGATGGACGGAAGTACCTCTCCACACTTGTCCTTGAACAGCAGCTTGAGCAGCAGGGAATTCTTCAGCAGCAACAACCGCCCAACGAACCGCTCCAGCAACAGCAGCAACAGCAGCAATGAAAGGATCCTGGCAGAGAAGTGCTCTGTCAGGGTTTTTTTGACCCTAAAATGGGTGTTGGATCGTGCGTTCTGCATTTAAACGCGGATGTTCTACACTTCAAAGTAAAACTTCTACGCTAAAACTCCGATGTTCTACACTTCAAAATGAAAGTTCTACATGTAAAACGAAAAGTTCTACATTTCATTGGCGGTCTGACCTCTAATTCAGGTTTACTTCGTATCAAGATGGGCGTTCGGGAGGGCGTTCTACACTTAGTTTCGGATGTTCTACACTTCAAAGTGAAGCTTCTACACTTCAACCTGGATGTTCTACATTTCAAACTGGAACTTCTACGTGTAAAACGAAGAGTTCTACATTTCACCACCCATCCGACCCCAAATATAGTTTAATAATGCAAATAAAAAACCGTGATAATGAAGTAAGCCGGATAATAGAATAAGTAAAAACATGTGAAGGAACAACCAAAATGAGACCTTTAAAAAGATCCATGATCGCTGTCATTATTTCAGGTGTATTATTTGTTCTCTTTCTTGACAACATGTACTACGCAAATGTGATGAACTTCAGTCTTCTGGCAGGCATGACAATGGGTGCTTTAATTGCCGTTATTTCAACAAATCTAACAAAAGGAACCTTACGATCAGCATTTTTAGGAGGTGTACTGCTCCTTTTATGCATCTCCATTACCATTCCTAATCTTACATATGATCAGGCATCTGAGTTGGTTCAAAACAATTACCCAGGTCAAATACTTAATGCTGGCTTTTCAAAAAAGGTCCCTATAAAAGATGGAGAATTCACCTTAATTATGCCAAGGAGTTTTTATCTGTTTTCGCTTGAGCATGATGAAGGTACACAACAATACATAGTGAATCCTAATACAGGGAAGATTGCACTTCTTCATTAATTTGATGTCATTTCAAAATTAAAACCTGCAGCTAAGTTTAATGCTTAGCTGCCGGTTTTACTTATTGAGATTCAGAAGGCAGAAGTTCTACACTTCATTTGAAAAGTTCTACATGTAAAAATAATCTTTCTACATCTCGTCCCCGGCCGCATTCATTTTTTTACCCTCACTTAACTTAATTCCCCCTCCGGGTAAATGCATGAAAGAAAAAACTTAAGACCTGAGCCCCGGCAAGGAACGAACTCAGGTCTTAAAATAATCTTCAGGTCTTACCTATTTATTCAGTCATACGAGTTGTTTGCTCACTCAGTGTATCCCAGAAGGAAACATCTTTTGTCTCAATTGAACCGTCTGCAATTGCACGAACGGTTGAATCGAGCGTGACGATGGTTTGTTTGATCAGATAGCCATTGCTTTTTTGGCCTAAAACATAATCTTCACGGTAGTGATCGGACATGCCGCGCATTTCAAATAGCAGAGTGGATATTCCATATTCTACGGCAATTCCGTTACGGCTGATGGTTTCAGCAGATCCTCCGACATATTTACCGAGATGGCCCCAGCCGGTTGAGTCAACGGCATCAAATACAACTGCACCCAGCTGTTTTGACTTTTGAACAACTTCAGGATCTGCGTTGGGTGTTGTTGGGTACAGAATGGAGCCTGATACCAGTTCTCCGTCGCGTTCACTGTTCGCGCCCTGATGATGAAGGTCGATCATATAATCAATATCATATTTTTGCATTACGTTGGAATGAAGAGCTTGCGTTTCAGGCTGGATTTTGTCTATATGATCACGATTTAAGTCAATTTCATTTGCATTGTAGCGGGTCAGATTTCTACCGCCACTGGCAATGTAGTCATCCAGTGAAAAGTTTACGTCGCCCATAGCCCCGTCAGCATTCAGCATTGGAACGATTAAAATGTTTACATTATCAGTTACACCCTTCATTTTCCCGGTTCCAAGATGCTTGATAAATTCAAGAGCACCTTCCGTTGTCAGCTGCTCGTTTCCGTGCTGCTGTGTCAGAAACAGAATGGTTGGATTATCCGGGTTTTTTATGTATTTAGCCAGATAAAGGTCACGGCCCTTTACACTCTGGCCAATTACTTCAAGTTCAAGATCCTTTTGTTTGGCTTCCTGCGTTTTGAGGTAGCTGACCATCTCTTCATAGGTGTGAAGAATGGATGTGTTAATGGTTTCATTCCCGCCATACCCTGGGCCATTTCCTACTGCCTGTGCTGCAGGGGATGCAAGGGGAGAGGCACTGAACACCAATGCGCCAGCGATCGATAAGGTTAAGATGCTTTTTTTCATTTCATTTCCTCCTAAGTTGTGTGGAAAAATTTAGTTTGTCGGGCTGTAAGATGTCAAAGGGATCTTTTCGTAATCTTCCGGATTTAATATTTCGACGGAACCGTCTGCTACAGATCCAACGATGGCGCTAAGGCCCCGTTCAACTGATTTTACAAGCAGTCCTTTTTCTTTTTGTCCCATCATTTGTGTTTGTCCTCTTACCTCAAAAAGTACCGTTCCGCTGCCGTTAAGAGCATAGCTTCCGAGTGCTGTTCCAGGCAGATCTAGGCCCTGTGAATATAAAGAGATATTTTTAAATCGGGAATTGCCGTACGATTGCAGCTCGTTATAAGCAGCAACATTTAATTGTCTTGAGAAGTCATAATCATAGTTATCCGCATACTCTGCATATTTTGATCCTTCAGGTGTGGTCGGATCTGGAACAAATTGAGCAGATAACGAGAGAGTCACTTCATCGTCTGTGCCATCTACGTAATACATGCCCTGGTGATGGAGGTCAATGAACACATCCACTTTGCCATACTCTGCCTGCAATGATTTATAAACATCACGTGATACCTGGGATTCCGGTGTAATGAACCATCCCGGTGTATTGGAAGCTCCAGGGAAATCTGCTGCTTGCGGGACATAATTTAGATCAGGGTTAAAATCACGGTTTACATCAAAACCAGGATTTTCTCCATAGTTGTAGCTTTGGCTGATGCCGCGGTCCAGGTAGTTCCAGGAAGGGGTGGCACCAGCAAGTTGAGGAAAGTCCTCTACAGCCTCGCTCCATGTCATGCTGTTGCGGCGCTTGTCACCTTCAGAGGCATCGGGATTCATCATCGGCATAAATACGATCGTTAACTCGTCTCGAATCTGCTTTGATTCTTTCGAGTTATTTGACAATGTTTTAAGCAAATTAAGGATTGCCACAGTACCCGTCTTTTCATTGCCGTGAATTTCACTTTGGATCAAAATAACCTTATCCCCGGTCCCAACCGTAGCTGTGTATATGTCCAGACCCTTATTTGACTGGCCTGCCACCTCCACATGTACGGCTCCTTTGCTTGTTTTTTCAATTTGATTCAACTTTTTCTGCAGTTCACTGTAATCAATAAAGCCTGAAATGGAATAGTCATGATGATGCGAATCCGGTTGACTGGTGGTTTCAACCGCATATGCAGGCATTGCGAGGGCTGTACATAAACTTAAAACGCCGATCGTCGTAATTAATTTTTTCTTCCTCAAATCCATCATCCCTTCTTGTTACCAATTTTTTGTCCCGTGAAAATAAAATAATTTAACAAGCCCTTTTTCACCCTCCTTTTCCAACTGTTACATACTTACCCAGTAATAATAGCAAATGAGAAATGAGTTGTGTTTCATATTTGAATATTCAGATCTTTCGTATTGTTTATTGCTGAAATGAACTCCTGACATTTAAATAGTAAGTCCTGTTTAGAAGTTTTGTTTCGTAGGTCGAAGTATATAAAGGTGTTTTTATGGGGGTTGTTTTACAAGAAAAGAACTTTTTTATTAACACAAAAAACGTGCAGTGGAAAGGTTTTAGTACTACATTGATAGAATGATTTTTCTCTAATTAATGGGATGTCTTTTATCTTAGATGTAAGTGTAAAAAACCTCTAATTCCTATTACAGGAATTAAAGGTTTTTTAAGAGGGATCGTAGATAACCATCTATTTATTCTGCTCCCGCCGCCATACTCGCCTTCATTTCCTCAACTGACTCTATCTCAAACCCCAGATCAATCAGCATACGTTCATCTTCGGTTTCCTCTTGACCAGCGGTGGTGAGGTAGTCTCCTACAAAGATGGAGTTGGCTGCAAAGAGTCCCAGAGGCTGAAGGGAACGGAGGTTAACCTCGCGGCCGCCTGAAATTCGGATTTCCTTTGTTGGATTGATGAAGCGAAACAATGCCAGGACTTTTAAGCAATAAAGCGGGTTTAAGTCCCGTACATTTTCCAAAGGCGTGCCATCGATGGCATGCAGAAAATTGACCGGAATAGAGTCTGCATCGAGAACCTTCAGGCTGAGGGCCATATCCACTACATCCTGCTTCGTTTCCTTCATTCCGACAATAACCCCGGAACAAGGTGACATCCCGGCTGCTTTTGCATGCTCCACAGTCGCCACGCGATCATCATATGTATGGGAAGTCGTAATATTCTCATGGTTCCGCTGGGATGTATTGATATTATGATTGTAGCGATCAACCCCGGCTTCCTTTAATTTCTCAGCCTGTTCAGGTTTTAGAAGACCCAGGCACGCGCATATTTTCATACCATACGTATCCTTAATTTCCTTTACTGCTTCCACCACCTGGCCAACCTCCCGATTCGATGGACCACGACCGCTTGCCACAATACAGTAGGTTCCTATGTTCATGTCATAGGCACGCTTTGCTCCTGCAAGAAGGGTATCCTTATCCACCATTCTGTACGATTCGATAGGTGCCTTTGAAATAGAAGATTGAGAGCAATAGCCGCAATTTTCCGGACACAGCCCGGACTTAGCATTGATAATCATATTAAGCTTTACTTTTTTCCCGTAATACTGTTTTCGAATCCTGAATGCAGCGTGCATAAGCAGCAAAACATCTTCATCCGGACAATCGAGGATTGATAGGGCTTCTTCATTCGTCAGTTCCATTCCAGCAAGCACCCGGTCTGCAAGCTCTGTCCATTGGTTCATGTGCGTCCCCTCCGTTTATGTAAGAAATGGTTATATGTTAACCATTAATATAAAAAGGTTAACTCTTTTCTATTTAGGATTCAACTCTTATTTCAAATGTTTAGGATATACTGACTCAATAAAACAGAAATTTGATCGCTGTGTTTCACGTGAAAACGACATAAAACGATGTATTGCACCAGCTTTATTCTCCAATTTTTTGAAGTGGATGGTACAATATAATCATTAAATACCTAATAGGAGAGTGCTGCATGCCTGTTTACAACAAATTAGTCAGAGATCGTATCCCTGAAATTATTGAACAGTCAGGAAGCAAAAGTATTGTGAAAATATTAGATACTCCAGAGTATTTAGTTGAACTGAAAAATAAAATGCACGAGGAACTGGAAGAGTATAAAAAAGCTCAAACGGATGAAGAAGCAATTGAGGAACTGGCTGACATATTGGAATTAGTTTATGCAGCTGCCCGGAACCATGGGGCTGCACCTGAGGAATTGCAAAATGTCCGGGAAGATAAGAGGCTAAAACGTGGAGGGTTTGAGAAAAGACTATTTCTTATTGAGGCAGAGGACTAAGTAAATGGGGTCCTTAGAAAGGAGCATTCATGAGCTACAAACTGCAAATTGGGGAAATGAAAGCTTCTTACGTTACGGATAAGGAAATTTGGAGTCATTTCAATTATATCTTTTCACCAAGATCTAAAAATTCTACTACATATAAGTTTGTTTTGATTAAATCAATAATTGAGAATTTGTACAATGTAAACGATGAGCTTGAACTTAATTACTTTAATTTATTTGGCAGCTTTACAAAGATTTATTGGAATCTTGTGATTCATCATCAATTAAATCAAATCAATATGACTGGGAAGCAGGCAGAAGTACAGAAGATTCTTTTGGAGTTTCAAGATAAGCACGGAATTGATTCTTCGTTTGTATTTGACAAATTGTCTGATGAACTGCAGCTAAAGATCATTACGAGTGTGACTAAGCGCTGTAAGATCAATGTGATGGGTGCAATTTATGGAGATACGGCCGGCAGTATCTACGATTTTGATAATAAAAAAGAGATGATTAGATTGAATGCTTCCTTTTACTCTTTTATGCAACGGTTCCAGAAGGTGCTTACTTATCTGACGAACTATCAGCTAGCTTTATTTTTAGAGAAATTTAATGGATATGGAGATACGACGGGGTTGTTAATAAAGGTTGAAAATGTATCGAAGCGTTCATCGTTAAATAAATTTTATAAAATTCTTACTTCCTTTTATACAGGTTCCTGTTTTTATTGCGGGAGAAGTAAAAGCGGGGCCCATGTTGATCACTTTATTCCCTGGAGTTTTGTGCAGGCGGATCAGCTTTGGAATCTAGTCATTTCCTGCAGCGGCTGCAATCTTTCTAAAAATGATAAACTGGCTGCTGATGTTTACCTGCTGGCGCTAATAGATCGTAATCAGGAGCTTGTCTCCAAACAGCAAATTCAGGTTAGGGAAGATATGAAAGTATACACGTCCATGAAATTGAAGTCTTTATATCATTATACAGTTGAGAATGGGTATACGGCGTATTGGGCACCGAAGGGGAGTTAAAGGCTTTACCCGATCAAAAATTTGCAGAAAAGGTTTGGATGAGGATGGGAAATGTGTCTCATCCTCTTCTAACCGGTTCACTGCGCTTCAGGCGGACACTTTCCGCAGGGACGGCGCTGAGCCCTCCTCAGGCTTCGCCTTGCGGGGTCTCAAGCGGAGTCAAATCCTGCAGGAGTCGCCGCCTTCCGCTCCGCTCACCTAGTCGTTACAATTAAATCAGACTCAATTTATATGATTTATAGAGTTATGTCCCAACCTCGTTTTCTAAACAAGTAAAGAACTTATATCCATAATCACTCCACAATTACCAGCCCCAGCAGCGCAGCAAATTGAATAGCCTGATGAGTGGATACTTTACAGCCTTTCAGATCCTCCAGAGATAGAATAAGTGATTCGAAAGTGGAAGAACTGATATCGACTGTTTTGAGCGGCGTTCTTTCAAAATTTGAGCTGTTGATATTGCATGCATTAAATTCAACTTTCTTGAACAGGCATTCATAAAAATCAGAGCTCTCCAGTGAAGCATTTTGAAATTGGACTTTTTCAAGTTTGGAATTCCCAAATGCAGATAAATTCAGGATGGATTCTTCAAATAATACATTGCCAATACGTGAATCTGTGAAATCGACGCCTACAAATTTGCAATTGTTAAAGGTGGTTCTGTGAATGGAGGATTTACTCAGGTTGGCGTTGGAGAAATCACAGTTTTCAAAGTGAACATCTGTCATGCTGATGTTTGTAAAGTCGGTCTCGTTAAAGCGGCAATTTTTGATTACCATGGCAGACAAATTCACTTTATGCAGCTCTTTTTTTTCAAAGTCAGCATCGTTGATCGTACACATGTCGAGCTCCGGGTATTCTTCATAAAAGATATCGTTAAAATTTCTTAATGGTAAGTCGTTTGGGATTTTGGGTGTGATGATTTTCATTGTATGACCTCTTTCTGATTCGCCAGGAGTTAAACGAATGTCTTTAGTCATAGTGTAGTAAAGGATTCAATTAATAAATAGACTATATTTTTGGGAGAAGTTGTGTGCAAGTACATTTTAAGAGGTTCTACGTCATTTACATGAACGATGGCTGAGTACAGGCTTGAAAATATGTATAAACCATCTATCCAGCAGGTGACTACAAAGTAAAAGCCTCGCTGCTAAGCAGTGCTCAGCAGCGGGAATTTGTAAAATGAGGCTGTTGATTATGTTTCACATCTTCAATCAAGAGTCGATGACAGAAAAATTAATAAAATGGCCATAAACATTATTCTTATTTCGCTATTTTACGAATATAAGCGATTTGACCAATATGGTACGCATTATGTGTTGCGGCATTTGAAATGATTGCCCACCATTCGGCTTTTTCCGGAAAGCCCGTAACACTTTTTAATAGTTGGTCAGCATCAATAATTTCCTGCCAGTAGAGCAGTGTGGTGAGCAGTTTATCTTTTAATGCAGAGAAAGTTATTTCTTCCCTAATAAGAAAGGTACCAGTGTT
Organism: Jeotgalibacillus sp. S-D1; assembly: GCF_004358665.1. Taxonomy (GTDB): domain Bacteria; phylum Bacillota; class Bacilli; order Bacillales; family Jeotgalibacillaceae; genus Jeotgalibacillus. The sequence continues at coordinate 26,166 of NZ_SMZR01000004.1, forward strand.
ATCATTGGTTGCTGGAACTGCATTTACATGATTTGCGTTGTATCTTACTTGCCAGGTATCGTTCCAATAGATTAGATGCTGTACAATCTCAGCAATACTATGACTGCCATCGTCAGGCTTCCAAAACGCTTCTTCTTCAGAGAGTCCATCCACTGAATCAGAAAATGCACTATACCAGCTTGAATCATTTGCATTGGCTAAAAGTTGATCTAATAAAAGTGTTTTTACATCAGACATGTATTGGTCATCTCCTTAAAAGTAAGATTTTAACTTAGTATATCAGTTTTAATTCTATAGAGTGGGCAGAGTGTGATTGATTATTTGGGCAAACATAAGGGGGAGGAATATAAATGAGCAATATTGATAAAAGAAACAAGTTGAACGAAAATCCTTTTGAATATACAGTGACTAAGGATGAAAAGGTGTTTGTTTCATATGAAGGAAAACAGATCAAATCGTTAAAAGGCAAAGAGGCGAAGCGTTTGCTGTCGAAGCTGCAAAGTGCTGGAACAGAGAAGGACATTCAACTGCTGCTCGCAAAGATTACGGGGAATTTTAAGCGGGGGAATGAGAAGTAATTTAAAGTTATACTTCTGGTGCTTCAGTTGCAGGTTTATCCAGGGAGCTATTTTACCCTTGATTGCTTTACGTATTAAGCGATTAACTATTAGCCATTTCCTGTTAATTATTTTGTGTTGACAACGGTTTCATAGGTGGATATAATCACAGAATAATAGAATGTAAAGCTTTACATTTAGCGCTTACATAAATAAGCGTTTTGTTTTCCACGTAAAATGTAAAGCTTTACATTTTACAGATGAACTGTGAAGGAGCGAGTATAAATGAATTACAAACAGATTGCTGAGAACATATTGGTGGCTATTGGGGGCACAGAGAACGTAGCTGCTGCTGCTCATTGTGCAACAAGGTTGCGGTTAGTGCTGCGCGATAATAGTCTTGTGGATGAGAAACTGTTAGAAGAAATTGATGCTGTGAAAGGAACATTTGCTTCTGAAGGTCAGTATCAAATTATTATTGGTACAGGTACGGTTAATGAGGTGCATCGAGAATTTGCGAAATTAACTGGTATTGATGATATGTCAAAAGAGGATTTGAAGAAGGAAGGAACCAAGAAATTAAATCCTGTTCAGCAATTTGTTAAAATGCTGTCTGATATTTTTGTTCCGATTTTACCGGCGATTGTAGCTGGTGGTTTATTAATGGGGATTTACAATATTTTTTCTTCTCCTGATCTGTTTTTTGAAGGTCAATCCTTAATTGAGGTTTATCCGAATTTGGCTGACTTGGCTGCAATGATTAATACGTTTGCCAATGCAGCATTTGTCTTTTTGCCCGTACTGATTGGATTTTCTGCTACTAAACGATTTGGTGGAAATCCGTATTTAGGTGCTGTAATGGGAATGATTATGGTTCATCCTGATTTACTGAATGGCTGGGGTTATGGCGGAGCTGTTGCAGAAGGTGAGATCCCAACGTGGAATATCTTTGGGCTTGAGGTTGGAAAGATCGGTTATCAAGGAACTGTATTGCCTGTTTTAGCTGCATCGTTTGTGCTTGCAAAGCTTGAAAATCTCTTCCGAAAAGGGATACCTGCAGCGTTGGACAATTTATTAACCCCTCTACTGACAGTTTTAGTAACGGGAGCTTTAACATTTACACTCATCGGTCCAATTATGCGGGCGGGAGGAAATCTGTTAACAGATAGTCTTGTGTGGTTATATGACACATTAGGTTTTGTTGGCGGTGCGTTATTTGGACTTGTGTATTCACCGATTGTCATTACGGGGATGCATCATAGTTTCATTGCGGTTGAAACTCAACTGCTGGCTGATATTGCTCGAACGGGCGGGTCCTTTCTATTTCCGATTGTGTCCATGTCCAATGTGGCTCAAGGGGCTGCAGCGCTGGCAGTTTTATTTATTACAAAGAATGCAAAAATGAAAAGTTTAGCATCGGCATCAGGCATATCAGCGATGCTCGGGATCACTGAACCTGCAATGTTCGGTGTGAATTTAAAATTACGCTATCCATTTTATGCTGCATTGATTGGATCAGCTGTCGCATCTGCCTATATTACCCTTTATCAAGTGAAATCCGTAGCGCTTGGACCTGCTGCTCTCCCCGGTGTAATTGCAATCCGTCCGGATGTGATTGGGCATTTTGTGATCGGGTTAATTATATCAATTTCGGTGACGTTTGCTGTGACTATTTTATTCTCAAAGAAGATGAAATCAGCAGAGAAAGTATAAGGTAAGGAGAGGGTTATGGTGGAATGGACTACAGAACAGCGCTATCGCCGTTTATCGGACGCGAGTGAGGATGAAATAAAGGAATTAAAAAAACAGGTGGATCAGAGTCAGTGGCGTCAACATTTTCATATTCAGCCGGAAACGGGTCTTTTAAATGATCCAAATGGTTTTTCGTATTTTAATGGGGAATATCATTTGTTTTATCAATGGTTTCCTCTTGGGCCTGTCCATGGGATGAAGCATTGGTATCATGTGAAATCAACCGATCTTGTGCACTGGGAGCAGGTTGGCCTGGCAATTGAGCCGGAGATGTATTTTGAAAGCCACGGTGCGTTTTCAGGAAGCGGTCTTGAGGTAGGAGACGCTCTGTACTTGTTTTACACAGGTAATACCCGCGATGAAGAGTGGGTGAGAAAACCTTATCAGTGTATGGCAGTGATGAATAAAAATGGACATATTACAAAGTTTAATGAAGCTGTGATAGATGGCTCGCCAAGTGGTTATTCCGAGCATTTCCGTGATCCGAAATTATGGAAAGATGGGGAAGATTTCTTTGCTGTCATTGGAGCTCAAAGAACTAATGAAACAGGAACCGTACTACTATACCGCTCAAAGAATTTGACCGATTGGAATTTAGTTGGAGAAATAAAAACCGATCTTTCTTCATTCGGATATATGTGGGAATGTCCAGATTACCTGGAAATAGCAGACAAAGGAATATTTATTTTTTCTCCTCAAGGAATTGAAGCACAGGGGGATCTTTACCAAAATATTTATCAATCAGGCTATTTGCTTGGTGAAAAGCTGGATAATAAAACGGGCGAATTTATTCATGGTCCGTTTGTCGAGCTTGATCGAGGCTTTGACTTTTATGCACCTCAAACAATGCTCGATCCTGATGGAAGAAGAGTACTGGTTGGATGGATGGGGCTTCCTGAAGTTGAGGATCCTTCTGCTCAGGATGGATGGAGCCACTGTCTAACGTTACCGAGAGAACTAACGTTGAAGGGCAATAAAATGATTCAGCGTCCTGTGAAGGAGCTTGAAAAACTGCGCCGCAATAAATGCGAATTGACAGATCGGTTAGCTGGTGAGACAAAAAAATATGATCATTTTACTGGTGAAACGTACGAAATGATCGTTGAGTTTGATCACCTTGATGCGTCCCAGTTTGGGTTGGAATTGCGAACAAATGGCGAGCAAAAGACAGTAATCGCCTATGATTCAGTTGAGAAGAAAGTCATCGTTGACCGCACGGCAGCTGGTACACCGGTTGGAGAAGAATATGGTACAGTAAGAAAGGCTTCCCTTGACGCAAACAAAGTGAAATTTCACGCCTTTGTAGACGTTTCTTCTATCGAGGTTTTTGTAAATGATGGGGAAGAAGTATTTACTTTGCGTATATACCCGCAAACCGATAGCAAGGGCATTCACTTTTTCGCTAAAGGTGGAGAAGTGGCATTTCAAGCGGTAAAATGGGATTATTAAATGCTGATCTTACGTAATAAGACAGCTGTGACTGGGTGATAAACATGAGAAAAGACATTAATATAAGTGAAGTAGCCAAAAAAGCAGGAGTGTCGATTGCCACTGTTTCCCGGGTTTTTAATAATTCGGGTCCTGTGAAGGAAAGCACGAGAAAAGCGATTCAGAAAATTATTGAAGAAACAGGGTATCTGCCAAATGTACTGGCAAGAGAATTGGCTGAAAAAAGAACCAATTTAGTGGGAATGATCGTTCATAACCTTTCTGGTGAAGGGATGTCACGTGCCATTGAAGGGGTTAATCGTGTTTTGGATTCCAATAGCTACAGCTTATTAATGACTTGTTCGAATGGCAGTTTGGAAAGCGAACGAAAGCATTTTGAGTTATTGCGTTTAAAACGTGTCGACGGGATTATTTTCGCCACGAGAAGTTTTAAAGAGGAGCATAAGGACATGATTGAAAAGCTCCCAGTTCCAGTTGTGGTTATGCTGCAAAACACGGAGAATGCGGGTGTACCTTTTGTTGCTTTTGCAAATACGGCTTTTGCTAAGGGGGCCACTCAAAAACTGATTGAACTTGGACATCGAGAGGTTGCTTTTCTTGGAGGTCCGGAAGATTCAGTCAATGCTAATGAACGAAAACGCGGCTTTATTGAAGCGCTTGAGGATGCAGGGATTGCGGTTGAGGAAGATTTCATCTGTCACGGGAATTATCATATTGAATCCGGATATGAACAGATGAAGACCATTCTGAAACGCAAAAAAATTTTCACAGCAGTAGTTGCAGTTAATGATGGAATGGCAATTGGAGCGTTAAATTGCCTTCAGGATCACGATGTGAAGGTGCCGGAAGAAGTATCTGTACTCGGCCTTGATGATACTGTTTTGGCGAAAGCGTCAAGGTTAAAACTTTCCGGTGTTCATTATTCCTATAACGATCTGGGATTTGAAGCGGCTCAAATGTTATTAAAACAAATGCAATCAGAAGTCTATGATTTTGAAAAAAAGGTTTTGCCATATGAAATTCATCTAAGAGAATCGGTTCAAGCAAGAACTCATTACAAGAACTAATTAACTGCCAGATCAACTGGCGGTTTTCTTTTTTATAATATGTAAAGCTTTACATTGTTAAGGGAGCGGAGTTTAATGAAAAACCAAACCAACCAGTGGTGGAAAGAAAGTGTTGTATATCAAATTTATCCGAGGAGCTTTTATGACTCAAATAAAGATGGGATCGGGGATATTAAGGGAATCATTTCGAAGCTGGATTATTTAAGCGAGCTTGGGGTTGATGTTGTGTGGCTTTCACCTGTTTATGAATCGCCCAATGATGACAATGGCTATGATATCAGTCATTATGAAAGGATCATGGACGATTTTGGCACAATGGATGATTGGGATCAGCTGCTGAATGATATGCACGAGCGCGGGATGAAGCTTGTGATGGATTTAGTCGTGAATCATACGTCTGATGAGCACGCATGGTTTGCTGAGGCACGAAAATCAAAAGATAATCCATACCGAGATTATTACATTTGGCGTCCTGGAGAAGAAGGTAGTAAACCTACTGACTGGGAGGCATCGTTTGGCGGATCTGCGTGGGATTATGATGAGAAAACCGAAGAATATTATTTACATATGTTTTCGAAAAAACAGCCTGATTTAAACTGGGAAAATCCTGAGATGCGTTCGTCCATTTATGACATGATGAAATTCTGGCTTGATAAAGGAATTGATGGCTTCCGAATGGACGTCATTAATATGATTTCAAAAAAAGAATTCCTTTCTTCTTATCAAGACTATCACAATGGTTCAATTGAAAAGAAGAATTATGAATTTAATGGGGCTCGTGTCCATGATTTTTTACAGGAAATGAATCAGGAAGTGCTGTCGCATTACGATGTGATGACAGTAGGGGAATGTCCCAGGGTGTCGCCGGATCTTGCCAGGCTTTACACAGATGAAGCGCGAAACGAATTAAATATGGTGTTTCAATTCGAACATATGGGTCTCGATAAAATTAAGGGGAAATCGAAGTGGGATTTAAAACCGCTGCGTTTGCTTGATTTAAAACAGAACCTGACAAAATGGCAAAAAGAACTTGAGCAAATAGGCTGGAACAGCTTGTATTGGAATAATCATGATCAGCCACGGGCGGTCTCACGCTTTGGTGATGACACTACTTACCGCAGGGAATCAGCGAAAATGTTAGCCACAGTTCTTCATATGATGAAAGGTACCCCGTATATCTATCAAGGGGAGGAAATCGGGATGACAAATGTTCACTTTGATTCCATTGATTCTTATAAAGATATAGAGACACTAAACATGTACAAGGAACGGATATTGGGTCAGGATGAAAAGGATGTCATGCATGCGATTCATGTTAAGAGCCGTGATAATGCCAGAACTCCGATGCAATGGGATGCAACACATAATGCTGGTTTCACGGAGGGAACACCATGGATTGAAGTGAATCCAAACTTCACTGACATTAATGTAGAGCAGGCATTGCTCGATCAAGATTCAATTTTTCATTATTATAAGAAACTAATTGAGTTAAGAAAGCAGCACGAAATCATCGTGCATGGGAAATACGATTTGATTCTTGAAGATCACCCGGCCATTTTTGCTTACACTCGCACCTTAGGAAACGAAATGCTTTTAGTTGTGAATAATTTTTACTCAGACAATGTACCATTTATTCTTCCGGATACAATTCATGTGGATAATTATGAGCTGATGATTTCAAACTATGAAGTACCCTGTGGAGAACAGATAAAGGAATTTAATCTGAGATCTTATGAGTCCAGGGTGTATAAATTAACGATATAAATAGATGGGGCCAGACTCCGGGCAAAGTAACGCTTTGCCCGGAGTCTGGCTCCATGTTCGTTTAAAAAAAGCTTTTTTAAAAAAAGAAAAATAATCTATTAGTTGGGATATAAGAGCAGTAATTTTATGGTAAGTATATGATATAATAGACAAAGTTAACACAATTTTCTGCCATTTAACTCTAGTAAGGAGTTGTAGAATCATGACAATTGATAGTAAGGAACTAACCATTTTTGATCATATTGGCAACAGGATAGTAACAGAAGATAGAGAAATTAATATAATAGCTAAATTTGAAGAGCCGCTGATTGTCATCTTGGGAGATGTTTTGAGTGATGAAGAGTGTGAGCAGCTAGTTCTATTGTCCAAGGACAAAATGAACCGTTCTAAAATAGGAAAGTCACATGAGGTAAATGAGATCAGAACAAGCAGCAGTATGTTTTTTCAAGATAGTGAAAATGACCTCATCACGAAACTTGAAAAAAGAATATCTTCTATTATGAATATACCCGCCGAACATGGAGATGGTGTACAAATTCTGAAATATACCCCTGGTCAGGAGTATAAAGCTCATTTTGATTTTTTCACATCTAAAAGTAAAGAAATCAAAAATAATCGAATTAGCACCATTATCATTTACTTAAATGATGTGGAACAGGGGGGAGAAACTTTTTTTCCTAAACTGAATTTATCGATTTCTCCGCGAAAAGGAATGGCTGTCTATTTCGAGTATTTCTATAATGACCAAACCATAAACGAGCTGACTTTACATGGGGGAGCGCCGGTTATAGAGGGGGAAAAATGGGTAGCAACACAATGGATGAGAAGACAAAAAATAGAATGAGGTGAACTTTATGGGTTTGCTTGAAGATGACATACATGGTCATCTTCAAGCAAACCCATTGACTTTTCTTCTGATGCAAGTTATTATTTGATACGTCAATGATTGATAGGTCAATTAATTATTTTTTAGGAGGTGGATGCGGTTGGCAGAACAATGTGCAGGAAAAGAAAGTGTGCTGCTTCGGCTTCATGATATCAATAAACGGGTAGCGCCAAAGTTTGAAAGCTGCATGGGAATAAGTCAGACAAGGCTTGCAATATTGCAGCGGCTATTTGAGGTCGATGAGATTAGTCAGAAGGATCTTCAGCTAAGTGTGAAGGTGGACCATGCGGCAGTGACACGTCATTTAAAGCAGATGGAGGAGCATGGCACGATTTCCCGTCACAAAAATGCTGCGGACAATCGGGTCACCTACGTTCGGCTAACAGATGAAGGACGTTCACGAATTGCGCATTATTGTGCGGAAAAAACGCATTTTATCGAGCAATTATTTGATGGTTTTTCAGAAGAAGAATCCAATCAGCTGAACTTGCTCCTTGAGAGAGTTCAGTACAACATAGAATTTATACAGAAACGGGAGATGAAATAATGAATACAACAAAAGTAAACGATTTTAATGAAATTATTACAGGACGCCGTTCGATCCGCTATTACGATCCAACGGTCAAAATCAGCAAGGAAGAAATGAAGGAAATTCTTCAGGAAGCTTCATTAGCACCATCATCTGTCAATCTTCAGCCATGGCGATTTCTTGTGATTGATTCACCGGATGGCAAAGCAAAGCTTGCGCCAATCGCTCGTTTTAATCAGTCGCAGGTGGAATCGTCCGCAGCAGTGATTGCGGTTTTTGCAGATATGAAGAGCGACAACTACCTGGAAGAAATTTATTCTAAAGCGGTTGAAAAAGGATATATGCCTCAGGATGTAAAAGAGCAGCAAACTGCAGCAATCAGCGGTTATTTCAAAGCGATGACGTATGACCAGCTTAAGGAAATGAACCTGATTGATGGTGGACTCGTATCAATGCAGTTAATGCTTGTGGCGCGTGCACACGGCTATGATACCAACCCAATCGGCGGCTATGAAAAAGACAAAATAGCTGATGTATTTGGCATGGATACAGAACGCTACTACCCGGTAATGCTTATCTCAATCGGAAAGGCTGCGAACAGCGGCTACTCATCTGTACGTCTTGATGTAGACCAAATCGCAGAGTGGGCGTAGACTTATGATCATCACACATGTTCACTTTCAAATTCAGCCGGAAAAGGAAGCCGAATTCTTACAGGAAATGATATCGCTAATGGCGGAATCAAGAAAAGAAGAAGGCAACCACCAATATGAACTAATGAAAAGCCTGGAGCAGGACTTCGCTTATACCATGGTTGAAGTATGGGAAAATGAAGAAGCAGTTCAGGCACACAACGAAAGCGCGCACTTCAAAGCATTTGTGCAAAATGCACCAGCTTATCTTGCTGCCCGCTTAAAGGTAGAAAGCTACTCGGGAAGCGCGATAAATAACTAAAGCATTGACGACCGGACATTGAGTCCGGTCTTTTTTTGTATGATGATATTGGAAAAGTACTTAATGTTGCTTATCTTGCAGGAACTTCATATGTCCAAAAGAAACTATATATATGACGATTAAAGAAAGGCGGACGAATATGACAATCTATCTTGCACTACTAAGAGGCATTAATGTTGGCGGTCATAATAAGCTGAAAATGGCGGAACTGAGAACTTCTCTTGAGTCGCTTGGATTACAAAATGTGAAAACTTATATCCAAAGCGGGAATGTTCTGTTTGGATGGAATGATGGTGCAGAAATTTTACATAAACAGATAGAGTCAAAAATAGAAGAGGATTTTGGAATATCAAGTGCAGTGATTATCAGAACAAAAGAGGAACTGCAGGAAATTATTAATCATTGTCCATTTAGTGAGCAGGATATATCAAAAGCGGCATCTTCCGCTAAAGGGGAGTCACTTCACGTTGCGCTGCTGCAGGAGATTCCTTCAAATGAGGGAATTGATAAGTTATCAGCCTGTGTAAATGAAAGAGAGCAGTGTGCAGTAAACGGAAGGAATATTTACCTTTTATTCCATGACAGCATTCGCAATTCAAAGCTTGGCAATCAACTCAATAAAATTGGTGTGCCCGCTACTGTCCGCAACTGGAAAACGTTAAACAAGCTTTTGAGTATGTCAGAAGAGCTGGATTGAAGTGTGATACTAAAAAGGAATTTATCTATCTCTGGCGAAGTAAGTTAAGAAAGCAGAAGGGGGCGGTCTTTATGTTCATTAAAATGGAAGATTCGTTTAATAGAAAGTATGAAATTAAATTGAAAAGGAGTTTTGCTATTGAAACAGGCATTGCTGATTATTGATGTTCAACAGGAATTAGTCGAGGGAAATCAGGAAGAGAAGTGTGTATTTAATAAGGAAGGATTGTTGGATAATATTAATTTAGTAATTGAAAAAGCACTGACATTAAATCACCCCATCGTTTTTATCAGAGATAAAGATGTCGCTGAGGGAAAAGGTCCGGGATTTAATATCCATCAAAGATTAAACGTGCCAGCATCGTCGGTTGTATTCGATAAAGAAGCAACAAATTCGTTTTATGGAACACCTTTATTAGGCTACTTAAAAGAAAAAGGGATTAAACATCTTGTGATCATGGGATGCCAAACCGAACACTGCATCGATACTGCAGTGCGAACGGCTACGGTTAATCAATTTGACGTCACATTAGTGGGCGATGGCCATTCCACCACAGGCTCCGACATCCTATCAGCTAAGCAGGTTATAAGCCATCACAATAAAATTCTGCATGGCCATTACAATGTAGATCATTTTTCTGTTGTTCGGACTGTTGATGAGGATTTGTTTGAACCGATTCATAATAATTACCGATAAAGGATTAATGTATAAATATTTAGGCGCGGATCTGGATTATAGATTTGCGTCTTTTTTAGAGTGAAATCAATCAGGGAGGACTGATCGATAAACGCAGAAACTTGAGCGATAAGTTCAGAAAATTGATCGATATAATTAGAAACTTGATCGATAAAACTCTTTATAGTGCTTAGATGTTAGATAAACCTTCAAACAAAAGCGATATATTTATGATGATGTGCGATAAAAGGGAAAAAGTGATCGATAAATAGGAAAAGTTGATCGATAAATAGGAAAAGTTGATCGATAAAAGTCTCCGTCTACTACGCAGAAGATTCACTAATGATGTTGAATAAACTAAATCAATTTCCACCTGCTATATATGCCTCTAAATTAAAACAACCGAAAGTCCATTAAGAACTTTCGGTTGTTTTATTTATTCTAGATTAGCATGTTTCCCATACATCGTATTGGAATCCAGACCTTTTTTCTCCATGAAGCGCAGAATAACGGCATCAAAGAATACTAAAAGGGTCTGTTCGAAAAGTGATCCCATAGGCTGAATGGTTTTATAGTCACTGGTCGATTTATCTTTTGGCGAGCCAGGCATTTTCACTACCTGGTCCGCTAATCCGCCAATTGTTGATTCAGGGTTAATGGTTACGGCAATGACCGTTCCACCTAAGCTTTTTGCTGTTTCAGCCATTGACACTAAGCTTTTTGTTTCTCCTGAGCCTGAAGCTATGATGAGGATATCATCTGTTTCCAGATTGGCGGTAACCGTTTCACCGACCACATAAGCATCAATTCCCATATGCATCATACGCATAACGAAGGATTTGCCCATGAAACCGGATCTGCCGGCTCCTGCCACAAAGATTTTTTTTGCCTGAAGAATTTGATTCACCAGCTGCTCAGCCTGCTCGTCTGATAGTAAGTCAGCTGCGCGACTTAGCTCATCAAGAATTTCATTAAAATATTGAGTAGTCTGCATAATGAATGATTAACCTTGTGTGATTAATTCTTTCATTTTAGCAGCTGCAGCTTCTTTGTCGTCTTGTCCGGTAATACCGCCCCCGACAATGATTAGGTCCGGTTGCGCTTTGATTACTTCTGGAAGTGTTTCAAGTTTAATTCCGCCTGCAACAGCTGTTTTTGCGTTTTTTACAACGCTTTTAATTGTTGCCAGATCTTCAAAAGAGTTTTGACCAGCTGCTTGAAGGTCATAGCCAGTGTGTACGCAGATATAGTCTACGCCAAGTGCGTCAAGTTCTTTTGCACGTGTAGCAATATCTTTTACAGCGATCATATCAACAAGGATTTGTTTACCTTGTTTTTTCGCTTCTTCAACAGCGCCTTTGATTGATGCATCTTCAGCAGCACCTAGTATGGTCACGATGTCAGCGCCTGCAGCAGCAGCCTGGCTTACTTCATAACCCGCAGCATCCATAATTTTAAGATCCGCAAGTACTGTCAGATTAGGGAATGCAGCTTTCATTTCTTTCACTGCTTTAAGCCCCTCATTGATCACAACAGGAGTACCAATTTCGACTACGTCTACATGCTCTTCTATTTCTTTCACCAATTCAATGGCTTGTGGAATATTTACAAGGTCTAATGCTAGTTGTAATTTCATTTACCGAACACTCCTAAAAATTATTGTACAGATGTAATAGATCCTGGGTGCTTACAGAATAAATTAAGTCAGCTTTCGCTTTTTCTGCACTGAAATTAGTATAAGTCCTATAAGCTGATAATGTAAGTACGCACTTTTAACTTACATAGTGATAAAAAGTATACTGTCTGCTGTGCCGGGGATGAAGAAGGCAGGAAAGGGACTAAATTATCTCCTTCTCGCAATGTGCAGTAAAATTTGTTCTATTTTTGTCTTTTATTCGGAGCTTTTGTCGAGTGTATTTCGAAATATCAAACGGGAATTTATAATAGTAGTAACGGTGTGGGGGACGAATGGCAGAGGGTGTATTTAATGCAATATTATGATACTACCTTCTCTATTAATATAAGGCTTTGTGGAAATTTGGTGCTGGTAATTACATCATTACACAGCATTTATTGGAGCTGCTGGTGTGAGACGCCTGTTGGATTAGTGGAAGAGGTGGAAGTTAATAAAACGGCATCCCGTTAAGATGACTCATTTCTGCCCCGCAAAAAGCGAGCGCCTGCAACCCAAAACAACCAATTAAATTTACCAGAGCTGAAAAAGAGGCACCATACTAAACGCAAGGGCGGTGAAAAAATGAAAATGCAGCCTGTAAAATCTTCTCTAATTATCGCGGTTGGCTACGATGAATCTTTTGAGATTTTACGTATTCAATTTCGGGTAGGAACATATGATTATTATAGCGTGCCGAAATTCCTTTATGAGAATCTCATGAGTGCTTTTTCCAAGTCTCGCTACTATGCTTTATTTATACAGGATTCGTACGCTTATTCCCCATTCGTAAAAGAACGGGAATTAACCTATTAAGATAATAAAAAAGGTTTCCACGTGAGAGTCAGCCAAACTCTTCCGATGGGAACCTTTTTTATTTTTAACTTCTCTTTTTTTAAGTGGGTTCAGGCGGCCTTTACGTAAAATAAGGATTCGAATAATCAGGGAGAATAAATAGGACCCCGACAGTGATGATGGATTTTTCAGCGCTGCAAACCTCTATATCTTTAATGTAGGCGTAAGCTTCGGTCCTTTCTTTACAGTAATCCGCACTTGGACATTCATCGCCAGGTGAGTAGCCTAGTGTGCGGTTTACACTGACGGAGCCGGTACAGGAAAAGGGATGATTTACGATTTGAATATGATTTTGCCCATTGTTGTAAAAGGTGGGAGCATAAAAGGAAGCTACGTAACTAATGCTCCCAATTGCTTTTACTTCGTTCATATCGGCGGGCGAATTCATTGCCTGTGGAACCGCGCAGCAATCGAGGAAAAAGAAGTCAGCACCAATATCCATAAAACCCTGTGGGAATTCAACCATTGAACCGGTTGCCAGCGTGACGGTGCTGCTATCATGGATGACCCGATGCGGCTGTTCAATTCGTTTCAGTAAGTGTTCCACCTCTTCATGGCTGCACTGTTTTTTAGCTTCAAGGTCTTTTCTTAACTCAGCAAGCCGATCCTCTCTCTCATGCACTGTTATCCCTCCTTTTCAGCTACATCGTACTTTATGTGAAGGGGCAAACATTCATGCTTTAATTTTAAGGGTCGCAGAAATTTGATCTTGCTAAAAAAGGATTCTTTGAGATTATCCGCTTTTTAAAACATGGATAAAATGCAGACTCTATTGTTTTTTTATCTATTTATTGAAATAATTGTAAATGAGAAGAAAATCTTACAGGAGGAAGTTATGTATACGTATGAACAGTTTGAAAACGCTTGGTTCTTTTACTTTATTACGACCTATTTTCTTTACTTTATTAGTGGTGTCATTGTTTTTATTACTGGCAGTATTGGTGCCGAAAACCAAAAACCTGCTGAATGGTTTTACTGTTGCCTGCATCTCATTTGTCACAATTGTAGTTTGTGCACAGCTTCTTTTCTATGGCGCCATCATTGCAGATGAAACGAATTTGGGGGGAGATGCAGTCTCAACCTACCTTGTGTTAATCATTCTGGGGATAAGTTTATTTAATCCTTTTATATATTTTATTAAGAGGAGAGGACAATGGAAAACCTCCGGAATATGAAATGGTTTTTTTATCTGGCTGGAAAAAATGATTGATTATGGCGGTATAAATCAAAATTCGACTCAGAATAAATCTGAGTCGAATTTTTTTATTTATGATGATGATGAAAAATGGCGAGTAAAGCTTTTACGATTAGGAAAATGGAGAATACAATAACAGCGATAACACCGATCCAGGTAATGATTGTAGCCAATCCGGCAAAAGCCCCGGTTAATGCAGCGGCCACCTCTATTAAAGCAAAGCCGGCTACAATACCTGCCAACAGCAAAAGGATAAATCGATCCATCTGTCATCTCCTCCTTTTTTAAACTATATGAGGGATAAAACTGATTATGATTAGTGGGCAAAAAAATTTTTTTGTCGATGTTTGGTTTTTTATAATGACTTCGTTAAACGAGACAGTTTATTTTTGCTGAAGTGAAAAGATTCTTGCATACATAAAAAAAGTGTAAGAGGTCAGTAGAATGTGTATAGATACTGTATAAACAATTCGACAGAAGTTCAGGTAGCTTGGCGAGTCCATTTATTTTGGCGAAATAAATAGTATCCAGGTATAAATGAAGGGATTTAGCGGTTGGAAGTGTTCGTGATCAGAAGAAAATTCATGTTAACTAACACAAAGGAGGAGTACTTATGAGTATGAATAGTACGATTGAGTCAAGTGTTGCCCGGTTTTTCAGTGAATTTCTTGAGGAGCAATTTGGAGAGAAACCAGGTGCAGTTACAGTAGTTAGAAACCCTCCTTTTACCGTTGTGTATTTGGAGGAATTTTTATTGCCAACTGAAAAAGTTCTGATTAATCGGAATGAGTTAAATCGTGTACTGGAAACACGGGATTTTTTGATTCAGACTTTAAAGCCTGAAATAATGTCAGGTCTGAAGGAAATTTCAGGTGATGACTTCATGGGATTCTATGCAGATTGGAATGTGACACAAGAGACTGGCATATTCATTGCGGTTGGTGCTCAGGAAGGAGCATCTGAGAATTTCAAGTGGCCAAAAGAAGCTGACGAGGAAGGCATTCGGAAAGTAGTCCTTATGAACAGCAGCTACACTCAAAAAAAGCCTTGGCAGCTGCATTTCTACTGGCTGAATGATCAGCTTCTTTTAATTGAGCGTTGGGGGATCATGGTGGATATTGAAAAAGAACTGATTAAAAATGGAATTACGGAAGACCTAAGATTAGCTAAGAGGCCGATGGAATATCAAATGAAGAAACTATTTAACCTGGATGCACTTTTACAACGGCATGTGATTGAACTATTTGCGGACTGGGATTTTGAATTGGATAAAGGCTATTATGTACTTGTGATGGAAAATAAGAATAAATAAGCGTAAACACTCCCTGTAGCTGAAAGCTGCAGGGGTTTTTACGTTTTCCTCACTATTCATTCAAACTGGATAATACCTGCAGTAGGCAGAATGGTTTTAAACTCATGTTCTTAAAGAACAGTTCAACTCTATCAATCTAAAATTATCACAATATTTTAAAAATTATGATTGACGATTCATATTGATAGCGCTTACAATCATATTGTTACTTTACCTAAATTTGATAATAGAGGGGGTTATAGACCAAAATTGAGCGAACGCTCGGTCAGCGGATCAAGGATTAGTGCAACAAGTATATCCATTCTGGGGGGAACGTATGAGAGCTTATAAGAAAGAAGTGCAATTTACGATATGGATGACACTGGCGTTTGTTTTAGTGGGGAACGCTGGACTGTTTTTTGCGATGTTTCCTACAGATGCCATGATGTTCGGTTTTCCAGTCAAGTATATTGTGCCGATTTTATTGGGATGGTTCGGGGTGTTTTTCTTAACAATTGTGGCCGGGAAAATTGGAAACCACATTGATGATGAAATTGATCGTGAAAATGAATCGCTCGGGCATTCCGACGAAATAAAGGGAGCGTAATAGATGAACGGTGAAGGCTGGCAGTTATCGAATCCAATTCTCGGCTTGGCAGTTGTGGGGGCAACGTTTTTATTGTTTTACATAGTAGGGTATATTTCGAATCGTAAGAGTGCATCCGTCCAGGATCTATATGTTGGCGGAGGCAATGTAGGTGCATTAACGAACGGCCTTGCCATGGCTTCCACCTATATGAGTCTGGCAACCTTTTTAGGCATTACGGCTCTTATTTTAAATTTACAGGCTCCTTTTATTCTTTTATGGATTCAGTTGATTCTGGCAATCCCTTTGATCACGATCATATATGGGACAAGCCTGCGCAGGATGGGTGCCTTTTCTCCGACTCATTTTATACGGAATCGTTATGGAGTAAAAGCTTCTATTATTGCGGCTCTGTTTATGATTTTAGTATCGATCATGTATGCGCTTGGCCAGATGATCGGCATTGCTATTACATTTGAAACACTGCTTGGCATCCCTTATCTGACAGGGCTGATTGTTGGAGGATTAATCATCGTTGGGTATATAACAATCGGCGGGATGGCTGGAGCCACAAATAATGCAGCCATTCAGATGGTCATTATGGCACTGATGTTTATAGTGCCGCTCGCTGCCATTATGAAGGCGGTTGGGGGAAGCGGCTGGTATTTTCCTCCGTTGCTTTATTCTGATATGGTACCCGCCATGCTTGAATCTATGCCAACCTTCTTTGACTATCAATTTTCGCCAAAATGGTATTTTGCTATAATTCCAGCGCTGACAATAGGGGCCTTGGGTCTTCCCCATTTAGCGATGCGTGTGTATACAGCATCGAATTTGAAAAGCGCACGTTCAGCGATGGTATGGTTTGCTTTTATTTTAGGGCTGGTTTTTTCTGCAACCTATGCAATGGGATTCGTAGGCGTTTTCGCAACTGCTACTCAAGGGCTGAATGTTTCAGCTGCAGATGCTGATAAACTGACCATTATTTTAAATCTTGTTTATAACCCTGAATGGGTAACCGCACTTGTAATAGCCGGTGCAATATCAGCTGGTCTATCCACCTTAAGCGGAAATCTATTGGCGATTGGAGCATTGTTATCTCAGGATATCGTTGCCACGCTAAAGCCGAACATTTCACCAAAAATGAGCCTGAGACTAGGATACGCTGCAATCTTCCTTGGCGGGCTGGTGAGTATCCTGCTAGCAATTGAACCGCCAGCATTTTTAGTCGTTAGTATTTTATGGGCATTTGGCCTGGCTGGTGTTACAAATGCGCCCCTCATTATAGTCGGTGTATGGTGGAAGGAAGCCAATAAATTCGGTGCGATGGCAGCAGCGGTCGTTGGTGGACTCATTTATATCATTGTGTCCCCTTTTGTATTTCCAAGCATTGTACTAACAGGTCATGCAGTGACCGATGGCATGGGCTTGTCAGGTGCATTGCTTGCTGTGCCTGTGAGTTTCATCCTGCTGATTGTTGTATCCTATATCACAAACCGGATGCCTTCGCTCCAAAGCAAACTTAGCAGGCAGTCTGATATCGAACTAATTGAACGAATTCATGGCTGGAAAGACATTCAGTCCTACCGTTATAACAGTACAGCAGGTGCTGCAATTACTGTAGTAATCTCAACAGTCATTGCGATATGGGCGCTCATGCCATGGAATATGTAAAGCAAGAAGGAGTGTAGAAAATGGTCGGAAAAATGATCATATTTGATGAAGCAGCTTTTCGGGCATTTTTCAATTCACCAACGGTCGGGCTTGTGAGCAGGATCGTGCTGCTTATCGTTGGAATAGGTTATGGCGCGATTTCGATCGCGTCAAATGCCGCCTACATACTCAGTTTTGATTCATCTCTGCTGAGATTTTTGGTGGTTCCCGCTCTATTTATTGTCTTTGGTCTCGTCACTGCCCTGATTACGAAAGTGGGTCTCACACTGCTTCTTTGGGCAGCGGCGAGGGGGTTTGGGGGCAGGGGGCTGTTAAAACAGGTGGGCTCAGCTGCACCAGTCTCCTTGATCCCGGGGCTGCTGAGTGTTCCGTACCTTGCAGGAGCAGGAAACGTCAGTTATCTTATCCTGTCGCTGTTTGGGATTGTATGGATGTATATTATCAGTGTGAAAATTGTCAAAACCACGCAGGGTTTTAAGCAGGGAAGAGCCTGTATTGCAGTATTTTTCGCCTTCTTATTTTTAGCAAGCATTTATTATTTAGTCGTACCAACAACATGATCTGCACATGAATGAAACCGGGGGGAACAAACAAATGACTGCTTTAAATTTACTTGCACCAGAGCAATACAATCTTACTTCAGAACTTGAGAATTACAAGGATGATCATGAGCGTCTTGCCATTCGCTGGCTGGATCAGGAAGGGCACCGCCTGGATCTATCTTACCTTGAACTTTATGAAAAAATGAATCAATACGCACAGGCGCTTTTATCGCTGGGGATTAAGAAGGGGGATCATATGCTGATCATTCTCCCTCGTATTCCGGAAGCCTATATTACCTATTTAGCCTGCTTGCGTGCAGGCATTGTCGCTATTCCATGCTCTGAAATGCTTCGGAAAAAAGATCTGCTGTACCGGATGCATCATTCAGGTGCAAAGGGAATCGTTGCACACTATAAAACAACAGAAGAAACCAACTCAATTGACGAAGATGTTGAAACGCTGAAGAATAAACTCATTATCGGAGGAAAAGAAGAGGGCTGGATGTCGTTTGAAGAACTGGCTTCGAAAGAATCCGTCACATTTGATGCCGTGTCAACTCACCGTGAGGATGCTGCCTTTTTATCTTATACATCAGGCACCACGGGAAATCCGAAGGGGGTTGTTCATGTACATGCCTGGGGCTACGCGCATGTAAGGACGGCTGCAACGGAATGGCTGGGCGTTCAGCGAGATGACATCGTTTGGGCGACTGCTGCTCCGGGCTGGCAGAAGTGGATTTGGAGTCCTTTTCTGTCAACCATTACACTTGGGGCAACGGCATTAGTTTATCACGGTGCTTTCGATCCATTAAAATATTTATCTATTTTAAAAGAACAGCAGGTAAATGTTCTTTGCTGCACCCCGACAGAATATCGCATCATCGCAAAGGTGGAAGACCTCGACCAGCATGAACTGCCCGCTTTAAGAAGTGCGGTATCAGCCGGTGAACCGCTCAATAGCCAGGTTATCAGGGCATTCCAGCAGGCATTTGGATTAAATGTACGGGATGGGTATGGGCAGACGGAAAACACGCTGCTTGTCGGAACGCTTCAGGGAATGGAAGTAAAAGCGGGTTCAATGGGAAGGCCAACACCTGGAAATCCGGTTGAAATCATTAATGAACACGGTCAGCCGGCAGCAGCTGGAGAAGTCGGTGACATCGCAGTACACAAGAGTTGCCCCGCACTGTTCAGAGAATATTATTTAGACCCTGAGCGCACAGCAGCTGCATTCCGGGGAGACTGGTATATAACCGGTGATCAGGCAACGCGGGATGAAGATGGCTATTTTTGGTTTGAAGGGCGCAGTGATGATATTATCATTAGCTCTGGTTATACAATCGGGCCGTTCGAAGTGGAGGATGCCCTTATGAAGCATTCCGCTGTCAGGGAGTGTGCTGTTGTCGGAGCGCCGGATGAGATCAGGGGAAGTGTGGTTAAAGCCTATATTGTCCTGCGTGAAGCTGTGGCATTCAGTGAGCAGGCAGCATTGATAAAAGAACTGCAGGATCATACTAAAAAAATTACAGCACCATATAAATATCCGCGAATTGTAGAATTCCTTGAAGAGCTTCCGAAGACAGCGTCAGGGAAGATTCGTCGTGTGGAGCTGCGCAAGCTGACATCTACGAAGCCGGTCATGTAAACTTTCATTATTATGTACTGGACGATCGGGCCCTTCTATCTCAAAATAAAGATAGGAGGGATTCTTATTTTTGACTACTTTCAGGAGGGGATAGAATGCTGACAGGAAACACAGTTCATATAAGAGAGTTATATGGCAACGACGCTAAACATTTGCTGAAGCTTGAAAGAGATAACCGTCTGTTTTTTGAGACCTTCTCCATGCTCCGGGATGACGACTTCTATACGCTGAAGAGTCAGCAGGAGAGGATTAGGAAATACGCTGAACACCGTGAGAAGGATACAAGCTACAATTTCGGCATCTTTTCAAATGACGAGAACGAACTCATAGGATCGATCAGTCTTTTTCAAGTCATGCGTGGTTCTTTGCAGAATGCGGTTGTTGGCTATTTTCTGGATGAAAACCATAACGGAAAAGGCTATACCACTGAAGCAGTAAAGCTGATCTCTCACTATGCGTTTTCAGAATTAAAGCTGCATCGTTTGGAGGCTGGTGCAATGCCTCATAATATCGGTTCCATTCGGGTGCTTGAAAAAGCCGGTTTTCATAAAGAGGGAATCGCCAAGAAAAATGTAAAAATTAATGGTAAATGGGAAGATCATCAGGTGCTGGCTCTGATTAATCCGGAAGACGATTAAGTTAACTTCAGCATGCTAAATCCGGGGAGGCAAAACGAATGTACTTTTCCACAAGCCGCTTAAGGGTCAGAAAAGCAGAATGGAGTGACTATCCAGCATTTCATGAAATGCAAAGCAGCGAACGTGTTATGGGATTCATCATAGGGCGGGCAAAAACAGAAAGTGAAAACCGAAATGAAATGGAAAAAATACTAGCTTCATATAATCATCAAAAACAGGATTTTTTAGTCATGGTTATTTCGAGGAAGGATGATAAGCAGGATTTACTGATCGGTACCTGTGCAATAATCAAAAATGAGGAAGGAGAATATGAAATTGGCTACCGGCTTTCAGAAGCCTTTTGGGGGAAAGGATTTGGATCTGAGGTGCTGGAAGGGCTGATTGATTATTGTTTCCAGCGAACAGACATTTCTTCTGTTGTAGCGACTGTCCACAAAGATAATTTAGTGTCCTGTAAAATTCTCGATCGTTCGCCTATGGAACTGATAAAGGAAACAATCGACAAGGAGACAAAAGAGAAGGTCAGGATTTATAAACTGGAAAAAATGTAATGAGTGATAAAACAGAGGGATGGCGGCTATGATTCCAAGTTAGCTGCCTTTTATTATGGTAAAATAATCTTGCAATTCAGATTTTTAGCCCATATACTTTAAATGTAAACGATTACATACTTGCTTGAAGCACTCACTAAGGTTATCCGGGAGGGGTTCATGTTAGGAGCGAAAACGATGGTGAAAATGATTGATGTTGCGAAATTGGCCAATGTATCGACAGCTACAGTATCAAGAGTATTGCGAAACCCGGATAGTGTCAAAAAGAAAACAAGAGATAAGGTGCTTGAGAGCATTGAACAGTTAAATTATCAGCCAAATGTATTGGCAAGGCATTTCAGAAGAAGTAAAACCAATACAATTCTGGTCATTGTTCCGAACATAGCTAATACGATTTTTTCACAAATGGTTCAGGGAATCGAAGCAACAGCTTCTCAAAATAATTACCGTGTGCTACTTGGTAACTCGAACCGTAATGTGGAAAAGGAATATGATTTTTTGAATATTCTTCGTCAGCGACAGGTGGATGGAATGATTTTATTATCCGGAAAAATTGATCGAGATACGCTGCAGGAGCTGCTGGAACAGTATCCAATCGTGCTTGCGTCCGAATATTTAAAGGACGTGGAGATGTCAACTGTATGCATTAATAATATCAAGTGCGGAAAAGAAGCCACAAAGCATTTATTGGCACAGGGGCATCGCAGAGTTGCCCATATTTCAGGCCCCATGAACAGCATGCTGAGCGTTGACCGGCAGGGCGGCTATTTGGAAGCGATGAATGAGTATGGATTAAAACGGGATAACCGGCTGATTCTTGAAGGGGATTTTTCATTTGAGTCCGGCTATGAAAGAATGAAGGGATTTCTGCGTTTAAAAGATCGCCCAACCGCTTTGTTTGCTGCGAGCGATGAGATGGCGATGGGGGCCATTAAAGCCGCAAAAGCAGAAGGAATAGCCGTTCCCGAAGAACTTGCTGTCGTTGGATTTGATGATATACGATTTTCCTCCATTTTTGAACCGGGCATTACAACAGTAGCGCAGCCTGCAGTTGAAATGGGCAATACTTCTATGGAGCTTTTGCTCAAGCATATTAAGGATCCAGCCTTCAAGCCGGAATTAATAATGCTGGAAAGTGAAATGATCATACGGGAATCATGCGGTTTAAAAGTAAAAGAAGAAACGAGGTAAGGAATTTAGCTTGAGTAAAATGTAAACGATTACATTTTACTCCACTTCTCCTTCCTTCCAATATAAACATGTATTAACGGATTTTATTGACCTGGTTAATTGCTTAACTCATGAAACGACTATAACTAAATGTAATCGATTACATTTTTAGAGGAGGATATTTATGAATCGAAAAGGGATTGCTTTACAAATGTATACCTTGAGAGAAGAAAGCAAAAAAGATTTTGCAGGAACATTAAAGAAAGTGGCTGACTTAGGCTTTGATGGTGTAGAGCTTGCAGGCTATGGCGGGCTTACTGCTAATGAATTGAAGAACCTGCTGAAGGAGCTGGGACTTCAGGCAGCATCCAGCCATGTACCGCTGTCATCTATAGAGAATGAGCTGGAAGAAGTGATCCGCTATCAAAAGGAGCTTGGAAGTGCTCATATTGTATGCCCTGTGCTGCCTCGTGACAGACATACACAAAAGGACTATGAAAACCTGATTGCGACTTTAAATGAAGCAGGGAAAAGATGTTACGAAGAAGGCATTACGCTGTCCTACCACAACCACGATTTTGAGCTTGTGCCATTTGATAACGGAGTACAGCCGCTTGAAAAAATATTGGCAGAAACCAATCCTGAATGGGTTAAGGCTGAATTTGATGTGTATTGGCTGAAGAAGGCGGGTGAGGATCCTGTAGCCTGGCTTGAGCGCTATCAAGACCGAACGCCTCTGGTACATCTAAAAGACATGACGACTGACGGGGAGCAGTTTTTCGCTGAACTTGGAGCTGGCGGTGTCGATATTGATTCCATCGTCAGTCATCTGTTATCCGCGCCAGTGGAATGGTGGATCATCGAACAGGATCAAAGCAGAACAGACCCATTGGAAAGCATCGAAAAGAGTATTCAATATTTGAAAAAAAGAGCGTAAAACTGGCAATTAAAACGATAAGGGGGATGGCTATGAAACGTAAATTTTTACTTTTAACAACTTTTTGTATGATGGTTCTTGCTGCATGTGCACCCGGGGGAGGATCTGACAGTGAAGAGTCCAATGCGGTCAGTGGAGACGGGGGTTCCGGAAAACAGGTGCTTGATTTCTGGTATATTGACCCGGGCGAAAAGGAAAAAGTCTATCAGGAAGCTGTGGAACGGTTTGAGGAGAAGCATCCTGATGTTGAAGTGAAAATGCTCCGTGTTGCCAATGATGCTTATAAGCAGAAGCTTGCTGTATCAATGTCCGGCGGGAATGCACCAGATATTTTTAACAGCTGGGGCGGCGGCTGGCTGAAGCAGTTTGTTGACCAGGGACAGGTGCTGGATGTAACAGAAAGCATTGAAAAAGAAAGATTTAACGAGCTGGCTTTGGATAATACAACGTTCCACGACAAAATTTATGGATTGCCGCTGGGCTTATCATTGGATTTAGTATTTTACAATAAAGAGATTTTTGAAGAATATGGACTGACTCCGCCTGAAACATATACAGAATGGGTGGAGATTATCGAAACGCTAAAAGAAAATAATATTATTCCGATTGCATTAGCCAATCAGACCAAGTGGCCTGGGGCGTATTATCTTATGAATTTCGCTGCCCGTATTGGCGGACCTGATTTGTTTAATGAAGCTTTCTTGAGAGAAGGAAGAGGCTTCGATGATCCCGCCTATGTAGAGGCTGGTGAATATATTCAGGAAATGGTTGAAATGGATGCCTTCAATCCAGGGTTCAATGGAGTTCCTTATGATGAAGGCCAAGGCCGTCAGCTATTGTATTCCGGTCAGGCTGCCATGATGGATATCACTATGTCTTTAGTTAATAACGTTCGTACAGAAGCACCTGAGTTTGAAGAGAAGATGGATTTCTTTGTATTCCCAACTGTAGAAGGAGGACAGGGAAGCAATAAGGCAGTGGGTGCCTCAACGGGTCCTGTCTGGTCTGTTGCCGCTGATACCGAAAATCCGGATCTGGCTACTGAGCTCATTCAGGAGTTAACAAGCCAGGAAACAGCTGAAGCCTACACGAACCGTACCGGCTCTTTAACTGCAGTGAGCGGCGTAGAGCCTGAAGATGAATTCGTGAATCGTATGTATCAGGTTGCTGAAGAAGCCACACACCTGCAAATGCCTTATGATCAAACGCTGCCTCCTGAACTGGCTGAGCTGCATAAGGATACCACTCAAGCGCTTTTTGGTTTATCCATCACGCCTGAAGAAGCGGCAGAGCAAATGGAAGCCAAGGCGAAAGAAGTTCTGGAGTAACGGGAGAGGAGGGGGGAATCCCCCTTTTCGATATTTAAGGCTTTGTTAAACGTTGGCGTTGGTAAATCAACAACCAGTCGCTTAACAAAGCTTTATTTAAAAAGGAGGCTTATGTATGCAGCAAGCAGATGCACGATTGTCGACGGTTTTAGAAGAAGCCAGATCCAAATCGAAAAAGAAAAAGTGGAGAAATGCACTGACCATCCTGCTGTTTGTTTCACCTGCTTTAATTGTTTATGCCATGTATGTCATTTATCCGATTCTCGCGACGCTAAATTACAGCTTTTATGATTGGAATGGCAGCAGTGTTGGAACGTATATCGGGCTTCAGAATTATGTGCAGCTGTTCAGTGACAGCATTTTTTGGACGGCGCTGCGCAATAATACGTGGATTACATTAACGTCTGTCTTTGTTCAAATTCCCCTGGGGTTGATTATGGCATTGATGCTGTTTGCTCCAATTAAAGGGATCCGGCTCATGAGCAGTGTGTATTTTTTCCCTTTCCTCATGTCCACAGTAGCCATTGGTCTGTTATGGATCTACATGTTTGATCCGATAAATGGTTCGATTAATCAGCTGATAAATTTACTTGGCTTTGAAAACGTAGCCTGGCTAAGTGGGGAAAATACAGCGATTATTGCGGTGTTATTTGTTATCGTCTGGCAATTTGCTCCCTTTTATATGATCCTGTTTCGTGCAGCGATTGTGGGAATTCCGGAAGAATTGTATGAAGCAGCCGATATTGATGGGGCTAATCCCTGGCACAAATTTTCACGCATTACGCTTCCTCTTCTGATGCCAACCATCGTCAGTTCTTCTATATTAGCCATTGTGGGGTCTCTAAAGGCTTTTGATATCTTTTATGTCATGACCGGCGGTGGACCAAATCATGCCACCGAGCTGATGGGAACATATATGTTTAAACAGGCATTCGTGAATTTTAATATGGGTTACGCAAGTGCTATTGCCTTTGTCATGTTTTTCATAGCACTAATTGTCACGATTTTAATTCAGGCACTTGATTTTTACCGTCAAAAGAAAGGGGTATTTTCTGAATGAAATCTTTTTCTAAAATCCCTTTATATTTCATCGCCGCAGTGCTGCTGATTGTATCCGGCTATCCTTTTGTATACATGATTTCAACTGCCCTTAAAACTCAAAGTGAATTCTTTGAACAGCCATTTGCTTTATTTACTTCATTTAATTTAGAGAATTTCACCAATGTTTTTAAGCTTGGTTTAACTGGTTATTTTTTCAACAGTGTCCTTGTCACCGTCATAGCAGTGGGGGCCGTTGTCATTATTGGTGCGCTTGCGAGCTATCCGTTGAGCAGGATGAAGTTTCGCTTTAATCGGGTATTGTTCCTGTTATTTATTTCTGGCATGATGCTGCCGATTCATGCCACGCTGATTCCGATCTTTAAACTGTCAGAAAGCATGGGGATCTATGATACTTTATTCGCTTTGATTGGTCCTTATATTGCCTTCAGTTTGCCAATCTCGATCTTTATTCTGACACAGTTTATGCGGGAGATTCCAAAATCGCTCGAAGAGGCAGCCAAAATGGATGGCTGCACGCATTTAGGCATATTCAGACATGTCATCATGCCCATGCTGAAGCCTGCATTGATGGCCGTAATTATTTATAATGCGATTCATTTGTGGAATGAATTTGTCTTCGCCCTCGTCCTGATCTCAAGTCCGGAAAGTATGACACTTCCGCTTGGACTGCAGGCGTTTAGGGGAGATTTTGCAGTGAACGTCCCCGGCTTGATGGCTGCGTTGACGCTTGCAAGTCTGCCGATTTTAATCGTGTATTTATTCTCTCAGGAAAAAGTCGTAAAAGGACTGACAGGTGGAGCTGTCAAAGGATAATCGAAAAAAATAGATGGATGGTGAAGGTTTATGAAAAAAATTAAAATAGGGGTCATCGGCTGCGGCAGCATTGCGAGAAGGCGCCACTTGATTGAGTATGCTGAAAACATGGACGCAGAAATCGTCGCTGTAGTTGATCTGGTCGAAGAGAGAGCAAGGGAAATGGCGGAACAATACAATGCATCAGCCTACACCAATTATAAGGAAATGCTTGAGGACAGCGGGATTGATGCGGTGAGTGTTTGCCTGCCGAATCATCTTCATGCTTCAGCCAGTATTGATGCGCTAAATGCAGGCAAGCATGTCCTTTGCGAAAAACCGATGGCGACTTCGCTTGAAGAAGCAGAAAGCATGATAAAAGCAGCAAAAGAAAACAGTAAATTACTGATGATAGCTCACAATCAGCGGTTTGTTTCCTCCCATCAGCAGGCCAAAAAGCTTCTCGACAGCGGAGAGCTTGGCAAAGTATACAGCTTTAAAACCACATTCGGTCACCCAGGTCCTGAAAGATGGAGCATTGACGGCCGGTCCAGCTGGTTTTTTGATAAGGAACAAGCATTTATCGGTGCGCTTGGAGATTTAGGTGTACATAAATCAGATTTAATTCGTTATTTATTTGGCGAAGTAGCGGAAATCGGTGCTTTTGTCGAGACCAGTGCTAAGGAAAATACAGAGATTGATGACAACGCGATGTGTATTGTGAAAATGCAGTCAGGTGTAATTGGATCGCTGGCAGCAAGCTGGTCCTATGTATCAGGCAGCGATAATTCCACTTTTATATACACAGAGAACGCAGTACTAAAGCTTGAAGCCGATCCTGTTTATCCACTGGTCGTTCAGTATGCAAATGGGGATATCGTCAACTACGAATTGGCTAAAATTCAATCTAATGAGCAGGGAGTAAAAACCAATACCCATGTGATTGATCATTTCATTGAAGCCATTGTGCAAAACAAAGAGCCGCTCATCACGGGCGAAGAAGGAATGAAATCACTGAATGTTATTTTAGGTGCCCTTGAATCAAAAGAAACGAAGCGATTTGTTCAGCTCGTTTGATCAAAATTGCTGTGTAATAAGCCGGCCAAGCTTGGCCGGCTTTTGCGTTGGCTGCTGGGGGAAAGGGGAACAGGGAGGGGTGAGCGATAAAAGCTGAAACATGGTGGATATACAGAGAAATGTGATCGATATCTTAAGAAATCTGATCGATAAATCAATTAAATAGAGAAAAATGATTAATATAAATAAAAAATTGATCGATATATCACAGATAGTGATCGATATAACATGGAAAACGATCGATATTTTGCAAAAAGTGATCGATAAAAACGAACTGTTATGGACAAAGAAAAAAATCAGACCCTCTATTTGGGATCTGACTTTTTATATCGTGTTTACCATAGTGGGTCATCTTCATCCTTCAATACTAAAAAGAAGGGCATAACCATAAGAACGGCAATGAATAACAACAGCATTATGCTTAATGCAACCGGAATTGAAAGGTCAAGGATTGTTGACACAGGAAGCAAAACAAGAGGAATCATATTCAGTAAGCCCGCTTTTTGCCTTGAACTTCTGGTTTGGTACTGTTTTTTTTGACAGTGTGGACAATTCATCGTCCTATGGATTGTGAGTTGTTTCGTTAAAGCTTCTCTCCATGACCACTTATGCTGACAATATGTACATTTGGGCATTGGACATCACCTCGCTCATTGGCTATTTATACCTATTTATACGAGATGAGTTGATCGATAGTTTCATTTTTTCCGAAAAATCGATGATTAGTCCAGCCATCCAATCGATGCAATCGGATAAATTCGCATTTTCACTTCTCCAATTACGGATGCCGTTGAAATAACGCCGTAGCTCCTGCTGTCCATGCTTTTTAAACGGTTATCACCCATTACAAAAAATGAACCTTCAGGAACCTCTAATTCAAAGTCACCTGTGATCGGCTGATTAAACAAGCTGTTTTCTTTGTTCTGTTTTAGATAAGGTTCTTTATATATTTTTCCGTTAATCGACAGAATATCATCTTTAATCTTTATTTCATCCCCCGGCAAACCGATGACCCGTTTAATATGCTTATCAGCAGAGATGGGAGATTGAAATACAATTAAATCAAAGGCTTCGATGTCCGTTAGTTTAGAGATGATGACCCTGTTATCATCTTCGAAGGTAGGAATCATAGATTCTCCTTTTACTGTGACAGGAGTAATTAAATAATGGCGGCAAACTCCTACAATGACTAGTGCAATTAGAATTGACTTCAACCAGGAAATCAGTTCTTTCTTCGATTGCTTACTCACAGGGAACCTCCTATTACTGTCATTTTTTAGTGATAATGTAAGTTTAAACTATCTTGTCCTATTCCATCAACGAAATTTTGTGAGAATATAACATTATATGCGACTAAAATAGTAATATTCGAAAAAGACGGGCAATATGACTTATTTTTGAAAATTTTTGAGGAATGATAAAGGCGATGCGTTATATAGTGAGGGTGTTTTTTATAAATAGCACTGTAAAACAAGTCTGTTATTATGTTTAAACAATTGATTGGAGCTGAAGATATTAGCCCTACAGAGCTTCATCTCAAGGAAGCTCAACACCCGCCCCTTGAAAATCCTCCGCAAGTTGCGGAAATTAACGTCTCCTTTTTATTGTTCTTTTTCATTATAAATAAATAGTTTATTTTTCCATAAATAGATTGTTTTGTTGTTGTTGTTTGAGTACGATGAAATAGAAATGACTATTCGAGTTAGGGGGCAAATGATGGGTTCGATTAAAATGAATGAACGGATACATACCATCGATATTATTCGAGGATTCGCATTGTTTGGCATTCTTATTGCAAACATGATTACATTCAAGACACCTGTTTTTACTGAGGCTAGTGGTTTAATAGAGGGAGCGAGCCTTCCTGCAGGAGACCTGAATGCAGTGCTGACACTGCTTACGGCATTTTTTGTTGATGGTAAGTTTTATCCTATGTTTTCAATGCTATTTGGGTTGGGGTTTTACATTTTTTACAGCCGGTTAATACAGAAGGATCTGCCTGCCAAAACATTATTCAGGCGCCGTCTGGTCTTTCTGCTGCTTTTGGGTCTGGTTCATTTGTTTTTTATTTGGTCGGGAGATATCCTGCACACCTATGCACTGGCCGGATTTTTTCTCCCATTATTTATTAACCGATCTGTAAAGGTAATTAAAATTTGGGCGATCGCCATGCTTGGTGCAGGAATAGCTGTGTTTTCAGTTTTGGTTTTATTAAGTACTTTATTTATGCAATTTACTGTCAGCGAAGGAGTCGAATCAATAGAATCTCTTCGATCGACGGAGCTGGCAGCTTCAACTTTAATGGCAACCGGAAGCTTTAGTGAGATATTTCAATTCCGTCTAACCAATGAGGTACTTCCTATTTTATTACAAGTGGTACTTTCTCTTCCCACCATTTTGCCTTTGTTTTTAATCGGACTGTATTTTGGAAAAAAAGAAATGTTCCAGGATATTGGGGGAAATCTGCGAAGATGGAAAAAAGTAATGTGGATCGGGCTCGTTGTTGGTGCGCCTGTAGTCGGATTATCAGTAGCTGTTACCTATAACGTTTTTGATTGGGAGCCCTTTTTGACGGCCTTTATCGGCGGAGGATTAAATATGATCGGCGGTCCGTTTTTAATGCTGTTTTATGTTGCCTCAATCGTACTGATTACGAGAAAACAGAATATTGAACGATTGCTGATGCCGTTTGCTGCAGTCGGACGAATGGCTCTCACGAATTATTTAATGCAGTCAATCATTGCAGTTATCATTTTTAATGGATATGGCTTTGGTTTGTTTGGACAGGTATCGAAAACACAAGGTGTACTTATCGCGATTGCGATTTATGCCATCCAGGTTGTTCTCAGTCACTTCCTGCTAAAGCGGTATCCGCAGGGACCGATGGAATCTCTTTGGAGAAAATGGACTTATTCAAAAGTACAAAAGCAGTCAAAAGCCGCATAAAATAATCCAATACATTCGAGCCCATTATAGCGGGCTCGAATTTTTTAGATTAGGCCCATAATATTCAAAAAAGCGTTTGTTCCAATTCCCCAAATAATCACAAGTTACTCTGCTGTAAAAGGCTGCTCCCCTTAAAACGCAACTGCTGTTCATGAATCCTTTTTTTGCCGATAGAAAAAATTTCTATATCGAGTGAACGCGATCAATGTTCCGATGGTATAGCTAGTAAAGAAGGAAAAGGAGAGATCTTACATGGATATAGGCTCGATTATTTCATTGGTATTGGTTGGTATTATGGTGGTTGTGATAGTGGGTATTGCGATTCAAATGGATCGAAAGTACATTGTGAGGGAAAGAGGAAAGGTTAATTATAAAAAAACACAAGTCTATTTAAGGTGGAATGTGTTTGACACTCTGACACTTATTCTTGCGATCTATGCGGTCGTATGTGTACAGGTGCTTAATGTATTGATAATTACCGGTGAATCAATTGAAAATAATTATGTGCAATTTTTTTTGAATCAGGGTCAAGTGTGGACAACAATCAGCATCATTTATCTTGTTGTCAGAGTAACCAACACGCTAAAATGTATTAAATCACGTATAGGAGACCAAAGTGTCTAATCAGGAAAATGAGTGGATGGCTGCTTTTCAGAACGGTGACTCAGATGCATTGGAGAAGATCTATCTTGTGTTGAAAGGTCCGCTTTATTCGTTCATTTTCCGCTATACCAGAGATGAACAGCTGAGTATAGATGTTGTGCAGGATGCATTTATGAAGCTTCAGCGCAACAAGCATCAATTTAACCCGGAAAAAGGAAGATTGAGATCCTATCTTTTTCAAATAGGCTATCGGATTATGATTGATAAGCTCAATCGTCGAAAGAAGTGGCAGAGCATCCTGCCGTTTTTGACACCTCTTCCAAAAGAAGAGCTTCATCAGGCGGATCGAATGACCATCCGGGAGGCAGTGGCAAGGCTTCCGGATATTCACCGGTCAATTATTCTTCTTTTCTATTATCACGATATGACACATGAAGAAATATCCGGCATACTTGATATACCAAAAGGAACTGTAAAATCAAGAATTCATCACGCGATAAAAAAATTAAAAGAAGAATTGGGGGAGGATATTAATGAATCAAGATCCCTTTAAGAATGACCAATTTATTAAATCAAAACTAGATGAATATCACGTTGAAATCCCCGATATTCCGATACGAACGAAAACAAAGAGATGGGATCGTTTCATTAGCTATCTGGGATCTCCTGCCAAAAACCCGATCGAACCAGCTGTTTCCACAACAAATCGTCTTCTTCTGGTAAAAACAGTTCCGCTCGTTGGTGCTGCCGTCCTTACTCTTCTACAGGTGCTCGTATTGA
Organism: Jeotgalibacillus sp. S-D1; assembly: GCF_004358665.1. Taxonomy (GTDB): domain Bacteria; phylum Bacillota; class Bacilli; order Bacillales; family Jeotgalibacillaceae; genus Jeotgalibacillus. The sequence continues at coordinate 57,840 of NZ_SMZR01000004.1, forward strand.
TATAAGTTTTAAAATAAGTCTTCTTGCTCACTGTAATGGGAATGATCTATATTGAAGATACTTGAATTGAGAGGCAGGGAGTTCATATTAAAATGGGCTCATGCCTTTTCATTTTGCTTTCATCTGCTGCATCCAGAATGGCAAACAAAATAGATGGGATTAACTGGCATAATATGTAACGTTTTATTATGATAAATGAAAGGAGTGAACGCTGTGCGTGTTTTTGTCGTAGAAGATGACGAACGAATTGTTGATGAAATGCGGAACCGATTGGCTCAGTGGAAGTTCGAGGTTATCGTGCCGATGGATTTTCAGGATGTGATGGGTACGTTTCGCGAATCTGAGCCCGCCATTGTCCTGCTGGATATTCAGCTGCCGGCTTTTGACGGTTTCTACTGGTGCCGTGAGATTCGGAGTATATCAACTGTACCGATTATTTTCTTGTCTTCACGGGATCACCCTCTGGATATGGTAATGGCGATGCAGCTTGGCGGAGATGATTATATTCAAAAACCCTACAATATGGACGTGCTGATCGCTAAGCTTCAGGCCATTGCCCGGAGAACCTATGAATATCATGAACTGCAAAGTGATACGGTCCATTGGAATGGAACGGAGCTTGATAAAAATAAAGGATTGCTGATAAAAGAGGGACAATCCGTGGAACTGACAAAAAACGAACTCTACATACTGGCGGTGTTGCTTGAGCAGCGCGATCAGATCGTAAGCCGCGACACATTGATCAGGAAGCTGTGGGATGATGAGCGGTTTGTTAATGATAATACCCTGACCGTTAATATGGGGCGCCTTCGCCAAAAGGTCACGGATTTAGGACTCGAGGGAGCAATTGTGACAAAAAAAGGGCTTGGGTATATGGCGGTGACGCTTGAATGATGGGTTATATAAAAGAACGAAGAAGCTGGATTGCTGCGTTTTTTGTGTTTATGCTGCTTGCTAATATCTTATTTTGGCTGGATGGCGGGTTGACTTTGGCAGAGGAGCCGGTTGTTTATTTTAATGGTCTTTTCACATTTCTTTTTTTCTTCTTCTTTATTTGGCGATACAAGCGTGAAACGGTGTATTTGCGGGAGATTCAATTAATGGCAGAAGAACCATTTACTGCGTGGGAAGAAGTCCTGCCTGAAGCACATTCACCACATCAGGAGATCATGAATAACACAATCCTGCAGGCGATTGATTCTTCTAGAGAAGCTGCAGCTGATCTGCAGAAACGATATGTATTAAAAACCAGTGATATTGAATCCTGGGTTCATGAAATGAAAACCCCCTTGACTGCAATGAAGTTGCAGCTTGAGCCTTACACAGACGATGTACGCTTTCAAAAACTTGAAAGGGAATGGACCAGATTGTACTTTTTGCTTGAACAGCAATTGTATTTATCCCGTTTGCCTTCTATTGAACATGACACGGTGATGGAGAAAACAACGATAAGAAATCTTATCTATCCTGAAATTAAGTCGTTTTTATCCATATGCCGGGAGCGGGGCATCGGGTTTGAGATTGAGGGGCAGGATCTGGAAGTGACAACTGATGTAAAATGGGGGCGATTTATTTTCAGGCAGCTGTTATCGAATGCGATTAAATATAGTCCCAATGATGTTGAGGTTTATATAAAGGCAGGACATGATGGCCAGGGACTTGCCCTTGAAGTCACGGATACCGGATGCGGGATTGATGCTCATGATCTGCCGAGAGTGTTTGAAAAGGGCTATACCGGCCAGGCCGGCCGTCTTCAGCAGGCAGCTACCGGTCTTGGTTTGTATTTGGCAAAGAGCGCATCCGAGCAGCTTCAGATTACATTAACGCTTGACTCAGATCCTGGAAGCGGTACTACAGCAAGAATTCGATTTTCACAACCGGGTACCTATCAGGCACCTCTGCATTCAATATGACAAAAATGTCACATTCCACTTGTGCATTGTCAGCTTAATCGAACGATTATAACCTCTGCATTCCGTATGATACAGGTAAGGAAAAACAAATGGAGGGAAAAATCATGGCAGAAACAACATCAACAAATCATCCACTGCTTGTAGCAAAGGATGTCAGAAAGGTATTTGGTACACGCAAGCGTACCACTGAAGTATTAAAGGGTCTTGATTTAACAGTTGGTGCAGGGGAGTTTGTCGGAATCATGGGCGCATCAGGTGCCGGAAAAACCACTTTTATGAATGTACTGGCTACTATTGACAGACCAACATCAGGTTCGATTATGATCGATGGCCAGGATATTATCACGATGAAAGATAAGCCTTTGTCCGCATTCCGCCGAGAATCACTCGGGTTTATATTTCAGGATTATAATCTGCTTGACACACTTACCGCAAAGGAAAATATTTTACTGCCGCTGTCACTAGGAAATTCACCCAAAAAAGTGATTGAACAGACGTATAACCAGCTTGTGCAGACACTTGATATTCAAGAAATGGGTGACCAGTATCCACACGAGCTGTCGGGAGGACAAAAACAGCGTGTATCAGCTGCCAGAGCCCTGATTCACCAGCCCAAAATGCTGTTTGCAGACGAACCGACAGGCGCACTTGATTCAAAGTCTGCAGCCATGCTGCTCGGTAAAATGGAAGAGCTGAACCGTACCCAGGGTGTCACGATTATGATGGTCACACATGACCCATTGGCCTCAAGCTATTGCAACCGCGTTGTATTTTTAAAGGATGGCAAGCTGTATACAGAACTTTACCGCGGCAAACGTACACGCCAGGAATTTTTTAATGACATCCTGAATGTACAGGCTGTACTAGGGGGAGAAGCATATGCGGCTCACTGAGCTTGTTCGTCGTAATATGATTAAGAATATGAAGCAGTATTATTTGTACTTTTTCTCCCTCATTTTTAGTGTGATGCTTTATTTCATTTTCTCAACCATACAATATGATGATTCAATCGGACAGGCGATTCAATCTTCCAGTTCCGTCAGCACTGCTTTTTTGGTTGGGGTTATTTTTCTGGCAGTTATTATGCTGGTATTTGTCCTGTATGCCAAGGCGTTATTTTATAAAAGGCGCGGCCGCGAAATAGGACTGTATCAGCTGATCGGGCTGTCCAAGTGGCAGGTGGCTAAAATGCTTATTATTGAGAACTTGTTTTTGCTTGCAGGTGCCACTTTAATTGGAATAGCGCTTGGACTAGTTTTTGCCCGCATCTTCCTGCTGCTGTTTATGAAGGTGCTGCAGCTGAATGCTGAAATTTCCTTGGAGTTCTCAGGAGAAGCAATACTGCAGACCGGTGTGCTGTTTTTATCAATTCTGACTCTCACAACCATTCAGACCATTTTAGTCATCCAAAAGCATTCACTGGTGGAGCTTTTCAGGTCGAAGGAGCAGGGGGAAGGCATTCAGGAGGAACGTCCTAAAAGACAGGCGATTATGGCCGGTTTAGGTGTGCTGTTCATTGGATTTGGGTACTGGTTATCAGGAAATATGATGAATGCTTTTTTATTTTTTAATATGCTTGCTGTGTTATTCTTCACTATTTTTGGGACATTTTTATTGTTTCGTGTCACGATCAGCTGGCTGATGGAACGAATTCGCAAACGGGCTGACGGCCATCTGTCGTTTAAAAATGCGCTTTCCATCGCACCGATGATTCACCGCATGAAAAGCAACGCCAAGCTGTTTACCCTGATTACCACCCTTTCTGCCATTACGCTGACACTGACAACTGGTGCTTATTCCCTTTATTATTCCACAGCAGAAGAATCCCGCGGGATGTATCCTCATGACTTTATGTTTACGCAAAGTGATGCTGAGCAAGCGGAGAGCTTCACTGCACTGCTTGAGGATAAAGAAATCGGCTTTAAGGCTGCGGAAATAGAAACGGTAAATAAAGAGATCACGATGGAAGGCTTTGACCAGGGATTTGGAATTGAAACTGAGGCCCAGCCAACGACTTTTGCACCGTTCAGTCAGCTCCAAAAGGCAGGTATAAACGTCAAAGCGGAAGCTGGGGAAGGAATATACTACGGGACATTGGGTCCTGAGGTAAACGTAGAAAATGCTGTTATTACTGCTGATGATCAGAAAGTTTCACTGATCGACGCGAAAAATATGTATGCATTGAATATTGACACGAATTATTCGGTTACGGCCGTGGATGACCGCACGTTTCGTTCCCTGCAGGAGACGGCTGAAACAGAAACGTATACGACCGTGAACGTGTCAGATGAAGAGGAACGGGAACTGGCAAATGAACTGTATCATTCTGTTTTTTCAAATGTGGATGGAGACGACCTAGCCACTTACGTGGACCGTTTTAAACAATCGCTTGAATCCGCAGGAATGCTTATCTTTATTTCCGGTTTTCTCGGCACCGTCTTTCTAGCTGCAACTGGAAGTATTTTGTACTTTAAGCAAATGACTGAAGTGGAAGAGGAGAAATCCAGCTACCGCACACTTCGCCAGCTGGGTTTTACAGTGGAAAATATGGTAAGCGGAATTGGCCGCAAGCAGCTTTTGTTTTTCCTGCTGCCTCTCGCGATCGGACTGCTGCATTGCTACTTTGCTATTCAGTCAATCGATTTTCTGTTCCGCACCAGCATCGTCGTACCGGTTGTCATTTCAATATCGGTTTACACATTAATCTATGTATTTTTCTATGTGCTCAGCCTGACGAACTCTCGAAAAGAGGTCAGGGCAGTGCTGGGGAAATAAGAGGAGGCTGCACAGCTGTGCAGCCCTTTTTAATGAAATGTATTAAATAATGAAATGTATTAAATTTCGTTATGATCGCTGTATGGTTCTTTTTCAGCAGAAGGAAGATCACCAAAAATCGTCATGATTCCTTCTTCATCCAGCGCCTCTTCATACCGCTCATGCTGTTTGTTTGGATAGACCGTAATCATTTTCCCTTCAATATCGACACCGATAAAGTTCTCATAATCCTCCACATAGCCATGATTTTCATCCCACTCAGAGTAGTTGTTTTCAAATTCAGATGGCGGACTTTCATTATCCGATGGCGAATCGGAGCTGCCAAAACGTGCAACATCCTGCCAGGAGTCCTCGGCGTCATAACTGACATTTTCATTTTTGTTATCCAGATCAAATTGGCCAAAGGGCGGGGTGAGAGCTTGTTCCTCAATCGGCCTGCTTCGTGAGACGGATGTATCCGGCGTATGATCGATGCAGTAGCGGGCTGTTGGTAGCGCCTCCAGGCGTTCGAATGGGATATCTTCATCGCATTTTGCACATATTCCGTACATTCCAACCTTCATTGCTTCCAAGGCAACTTTTATGTCCTGAAGCTCAAAATTTTTGTGCTCATTTAAAGCAAGATCTTTTTCACGTTCATATAACTCCGATCCCATGTCTCCCGGATGATTATCGTAAGAAGATAGTTCACTTACCGCATCTTTGTGGCTTTGTTTCAGGTCGAAATGTTCATGATGTTCCAGTTGGTCTTCCAATTCCTTTTTTCGTGCCATTAACTGTGAACGAAATGATGCCAGTTGCTGGGTATTTAGCATATGAATCATCCTTTGCTGCTTAGTTGTTTCCTTTTTAGACTTTCCTAAAGGTGATTTTTTACAACAGGAATTTGTTTTGCGAGGGGAATTTGGGCTTGCTCAATAAAGCGTGAATTGTAGAACGATTAGCTTGAAATGTAGAATCTTTGCATTTGACTGTAGAACAATCCCTGCGAGATGTAGAATTTGAGCATTGAATGGTAGAAACTTCGATCTGAACTGTAAAAGTTCGCTTTTTACAGAACAAAAAACTGTGCCCCGTTTAAGGGACACAGTTAAATTAGTTTATTTCTGCACCGAGGTCGCTGCTTTTCTTATGCTTGATTACAAAATAAGCAGTTGTTAAAGCCATGAATACAGCTGTATACGTAAGCAGGATGGCAATATTGCTCCACATGAACTGCACATCACCGCTTGAGATAACCGATTTAAAAGCCTGAACCGTGTACGTCATCGGCAATAGGGCGTTGATCGGCTGCAGCAGATTAGGAATCAGTTCGACTGGGAATGTTCCTGCACTGGTTGTTAATTGTAAAATAAGAATAAGAATTGCAACGAAACGTCCTGGGTCACCAAAGACCGTTACTAAAAATTGAATAAGGGTCATAAACGTTATACTTGTGACGATCGATACCAGGATAAAATAAGGGACGCTGGTTACTTCCATTCCAAGGCCAAATAACAAAATAGCATCTGTCAAAAGAGCCTGGATAATGCCGACACTCGCTATAATGCCAAATTTTCCGGTAAACCAGGTGAAACCATTCCGCGGTTTTACAGCTGGTTTATTAATCGTGAATACAATGGTAACGAGTAATCCTCCTACAAATAATCCCAGTGAAATGAAGTAAGGAGCAAATCCTGTTCCATAATTCGCGACATGATTAATGGGTTCTTTTTCGACATTTACCGGATTTGCAAACATGTCATAGGTATCTGAAGTTCCTTTTACTCCGCTTGCCTGATCTCCCGCATCTGCGAGTTTATCATGCAAGGTTTTTGTGCCGTTTAACAGCTCTGTATTGCCGTTTGCAAGCGAAGCTGATCCGTCGGCCAGATCATGAACCCCGTTCGTAAGCTTTTGACCACCACCTGAAAGCTCATTCAGGCCGATGTTTAATTCATTGGATCCGCCGGCAAGTTTTCTGGCGCCAGAATCTGCGTCATTGACCCGCTGGTTAAACGTCTGCATGTTTTCAACATAACTGTTTTGACCGCTGGCAAGTTTGGCAGAACCGTTTTCCAGCTCTTCTGCTCCAACAGCAAGCTGATGAATGCCATTTTGCAAGCTCTTTTGACCTTCGTTCAGCTGGATCACTCCGTCATGAAGCTGATTAAAAGCTGGATCAATCGCTGTTTGAATTTGGGATTGAATTTGTTCTTCAATTCCTGCAGCCTCCTGTGAAAGAGTGGAGCCGAGGGAAGAAGTGCCTTCAGTCAGTCCCGAATCAACTGCTTCTGCAACCTGATTTTCTATTTCTTCCCTTGAAGGTGCATTTTGCTTTTGCTGCTGGATAACAGCATCGATCGTATCCTGATCGACTCCGTTTTCAGAAAGAACATCAGCTAACTGACCAAGCTGTGCCTCCTGACGGGCAGCTGCTTCTTCGGTAACTTTTTCTGCTAAGGGAGCGGTAAGCTGGGGCTGAAGCTCATCCAGGCCGGCACTTACCTCCTCAATTCCTGCTGTCAATTCCGCGCTTGCCTGACTTGCAATTTGCGCCGGTAATTCCTGTTGAAGCTGCTGTATACCGGCTGCAACCTGATCTGTGCTTTCTATTAAGGCCGGCGTTTTTTGATCCAGTTCAGTTAAACCAGCTCTTGTCTTCGATGCGCCATCTGCTACTTGTCCGCTTCCGCTTTGAACATCCATTGATGCATTTAACAGCTGATCACTTGCATCAGACAATTGAGTCATTCCTGTGGATAACTCATTCGCACCGTTCGCCAGCTCCTCTGTGCCGGAGCTTGCACCCTGGAGCCCTGCTTGAAAATCAACTGATTTTGATGCAAGTTCTTCTAAATGGTTCTTTAAGTCAGTGGATCCATCTGTTAATTTAGCTGCGCCGTCTTCCAGGTCACCTGCTCCATTACTTGCTTTTACCAAACCGTTCGCCATTTCATCGACCTTCCCAAACATGGTCTCTGCATAAGTGGAAGTGATCTCTTTAGAAATGGAACTTTTTATTTCATTAACTGCTGTTTCGCCTATCTGGGCAGATAGGAAGTTATAGCCTTCATTCGGAACATATTTCAACTCTAATTTATCAGGTTGTTCATCCATAAGGGTCGATGCATTTTGTGAAAAGTTTTCGGGAATTTCCACAACCATATAATATTTTTGATTTTCCAGATCCCGATAGGCTTCTTTTTGTGAAACAAAGTGAAAATTGAATGAGTCGTTGTCCTTTAAGTTTGATACAAGGTCATCTCCAAGAGTGAGCTGTTCATCTTCATAATTGTACCCGCTATCGCCATTGACAACAGCAACAGGCAGGTCACTTAATTTCTCATATGGGTCCCAAAAGGACCATAAAAACATGCCCGCATATAAGATCGGTACAAATAAAATAGCCAGTAGCGGGATAAATCGTTTTCTATTCGTAAAGATGTGTTTAAGTTCAGCGATAAATAGTGAATTTTTCAATTGCTATTCCTCCAGTTGTTTAAAATGACTATATTGTTCATTTAGTCATTTTTGTGTATAAAAGTGGATTATCCCAAGGATAATCCTTCAAAAAAATATAACTCAAACAAGCGTGAGATTTCCTCTTTATTTAGCGGCTGTCTGGTCTTTTCCCAATCGAAGATTAAAGAAATATACAACTTGAACATGGCAAAGGCCGTAACCTCAGGGTTGCAGGGTTTTATTTCTCCTTTGTCAATTGCCCGCTGTAATACTTCCTTAATATAGTTGATAATTGCCGCTTCAACACGATCCATAAAGTCGACGACTGCGCGTGTGCCAATGTCCCTGCCTTCCTGAAAAAGCTTAATCGTCAGCTGGTGATCCTTTCTGAATTCAAGCAGCTGGTAGAGAGCAAAGCTGACATTTTGGGATAAAGAGCGCTCAGGGTGGACGGACGATTCCGCAGCCTGTTTCATCTCTTTAATTAAATTTGAAACGATTTCATCAAATAATTCTTCCTTGTTTATAAAGAAAGTATAAATTGTGCCTTTTCCGACATTGGCTATTTTAGCTACCTGATCCATCGTCGTGGCCTTATAGCCAAAACGCGAAAACGATTCGGTAGCGGCATCTACAATCAGTTGTTTTCGATCCATGTACATCACTCCATAAAACTAATTGACTAAAATGGTTATTTGGTCATTTTCCTATCACTTATCTTAGCACAGAATTTTTTAATTACAATAAAATCACTCAAATAAATTTTAGCCAGTCTATGGAGAAAGGTTTTGAGGGGCATTTTCACCCTGCATCAATCAACTAAATATAATGAAAATAGTCAGTCGTAAAGCGGGGGTGGGCAATGCACAAAAGAAAAAGTCTTCAAAATGATTTCGAGGTCAACAAGAGTCTGGCTGAAGCTGAGAAAAAAGTGTTAATCGGAATATGGATTCAAACCGCTGCCACTTTTTTGACAGCTATAGGGGTAACCGAGGAGCTCCGTATCCTTCAAGCTGCGGCAAGAGGTGTTACGAATGACTTCAGTGCTGAAAAAAAGGCAGTGGCAGGGGTTTGGCTGCAATTTACTGGAACACTGTTTTCAGCAATTGGTTTTTCCCAGCAGCTTTCTCCGGAACGTTCCCAGCAGATTGCCGGTCGGAAAACAGCGATTATCGGAAATAGCATTAACGCCTATGGGTTGACATTAGAAGTAATTGGAGAAAGTATACTGCTCAGAGAAGAACTTGATGAAGGTATATTGTTTTAATTGATTTAAACATTTTATGTGAATTGAGCCTATTTTAAATCCAAATATGAGGTGAACGGAGCGGAAGGTGGCGACTCCAGCAGGATTTGACGGCAAGCTGAGACCCCGCAAGGCGAAGCCTGAGGAGGGCTAAAGCAGAGTCCCTGCGGAAAGCGTCCACCTGAAGCGCAGTGAACCGGTTAGAAGAGTTGAGAGAGATTTGTCCCAACCTCATTTAATCAAAATCCTTTAAGACAACCATTTACAACTAATGCAATGAATAAAAGAATAAACAAAAAAATCTCTTCTTTATGGGATTTTTTAGGTCTGGAAGGCTTGGTTTTATTTTGCTTTTGAGAAATTTTGTCTCTATATTGTTCCTGAATTCTTTTTTTCTTTTCCTTATCTATATTCAAAAGTTTTCCTCCTGAATAAATAACTTGAAGCTGGAACTAATTATATAAAACTAAGAAAGGTAATTCTACAAATAATTACATAATATTCAAAATACTTATTAATCTTTAGACTAAAGCCTTGCTTTTTTATCCACCTAATTTACGATTCTTATCTATTCTCATCAGCCGATTTTCCTGCTTAGTCAATAACATACACTGAGAATAGGAAATAGATGAAGGGGAGAGATAAGAGATGATAAAAGATAAAGTGATCATGATAACAGGCGCTTCTAAAGGACTTGGAAGGGCATTAGCCATTCAATTTGCAAAGGAAGGTGCCAAACTATCGATTTGTGCACGGAACATAGCTCCATTGAGGAAAGTGGAGGAGGAGATTAAGGCTATCGGGGCAGAAGTGATTGCGATAGAAGCAGATGTGTCAATTGCCAGCGATGTGGACCGGTTTGTTTCAATTACAGAAGAGATGGTTGGAAATGTGGATTGCTTGATCAATAACGCATCAATTTTCGGACCTGGCCCAACCTTGCTGGCAGATTATCCAGATGCTGATTTTGAAAAAGTACTGGCCGTAAATATTATTAATCCATTTCTCGTCACGAAGCGAGTGCTGCCGGGCATGCTTCAAAAAGGAAGCGGTGCAATTATCAATCTAACCTCAGAAGCTGGTAGGACAGGTTATTCAGAATGGGGTGCTTATGGTATTTCCAAATTTGCATTGGAGGGATTAACACAGACTTGGGCGGATGAACTGGATGGAACCGGAGTCAGAATGAATCTGGTAGACCCGGGAGAAATGGACACTGAAATGCATAAGGCCGCGTTGCCAGATTGTGATTATCCGCTTGCCCAACCCGGGGATCATATGGATGTTTTTATGTATCTTGCATCCCCATCCTCAGATGGCATCAACGGCAAGCGCTTTGAAGCGCAGGAGTTTAAGTGGAATAGTGGTGGGCACCATGCATAAAGTATCGGGTGAATTCCAAATCCCACCTCATTTACATGCTTCTGTTCCTCTGGAAATGAAAGGTTTGTCAAGGGATTCAGCAAGGATGATGGTGGTGAATCGAACTACAGGCAAAGCTGTTCATACGCTGTTTACCCGGCTGGGAGATTATCTGTATGCAGGAGACGTAGTGGTGTTAAACAACAGCCGCACGATTCCAGCTGTATTAAAAGGAAAGCAGGGGAAAAAACAGCTTGAAATTCGTCTCTCCAGAAAAGTGAAGGCTAACCAGTGGGATGTTTTAGTAATAGGAGAGTACTGTCATAAAGGTGGTCCTATTTCATTTATCAAAGGTATACAGGGGGAAATAGTCGGTTCAGGCAGTGAAAATCCACTGATGCGCATGCAATTTTCAGTGCACGGGGCAGAATTTTATGATTTTTTGTACAAAGCAGGAGAGCCGGTTCGCTATGAGTATATTGAAACATCCTGGGCGTTGGACATGTATCAAACCGTATACGGATCGGTACCGGGTTCGGTTGAAATGGCATCAGCAGGCCGTGCTTTTTCATGGAAGCTTCTTCAGTCGCTCAAGGAAATGGGTATAAGAATTGCCTTTGTTCAGCTGCATGCAGGCTTAAGCTACTATGGCGATGATCGCTGGCCGGCACCTATAAACCATCCTGAGGAATTCTTTGTGCCAGAAGAAACAGCCGCGATGATTCAGCAGGCAAAAAAGAAAGGAAATCGCGTTGTAGCTGTGGGGACTACAGTTGTAAGGGCGCTTGAATCAGCAGTAACCGCTAAGGGAGAGTTGCAGGCGAAGAGCGGGATTACCGACCTTTATATTACAAAGGAATCTTCATTAAAAGTTGTTGACTGCTTATTAACAGGATTGCATGAACCGGAAGCAAGCCATATGGATTTACTAACGGCATTCATTTCTGAAAATTTGCTGCTGGATTCTTATCAGCAAGCTCTTATGGAAAATTATCATTGGCATGAATTTGGAGATGTGAATCTGATCTTAAATTAAAGAAACGAACGCAGTGCAATGTGCTCCAACCTGTTCCTCTTTCTGCAAAAAGGGTATAGAAAGAACATAACGGATTGGAGCTGAGAAACATGACAAATCAAAAACGGCCAGTTGTAGCAGTTACAGGCGCCAGCGGTTATATAGGCAGTCATTTACTCGACCAGGTAACAAAGCAGGCAGATGTAATTGCCCTTTCAAGAAATGGCGATGATAAACAAAACAGTGAACATGTAACCTGGCGTTCATGTGATTTCTATTCCCTTGGAGACGCAGAAAAAGGTCTTGAGGGAGCAGATTATGCAATTTATCTTGTCCATTCAATGAAGCCCTCCGCCAAGCTGACTCAAGCAAAATTCGAAGATATGGATATTATACTGGCAGATAATTTCGCACAGGCAGCAAAAAAGCAGGGAATTAAACAAATTATTTATTTGAGCGGTATTGTTCCTAAGGATGATGGAAATCTTTCCCGGCATTTAAAGAGCCGTTTAGAGGTTCAAAAAGTGCTTAGTTCTTATGGTGTACCGGTCACGACTATCCGTGCCGGTTTAATCGTAGGTCCAAAAGGATCTTCTTTTCCGATCCTTGCAAAATTAGTGAAAAGGCTGCCGTACATGCTGCTGCCCAAATGGACGCGGACAAAAACGCATCCAATTGCATTGAAAGACGTGATTCAGTCACTTAGCAGCAGCCTGGGCAATAAAAGAGTAGAAGACCGGTCAGTTGATGTGGGGGGACCGGAAGTCATGACCTATAAAGAAATGATGAAGCAAACAGCAGAAGCAATGGGCAAAAAACCCAAAGTTGTGGACATTCCTCTTTTAACCGTTAATCTTTCAAGACTTTGGGTAACGCTTGTCACGGGAGCTCCTAAGGAAATGGTGTACCCGCTGATTGAAAGCCTGGAGCATCCGATGGTTGCAAAGGACACAGTTGAGGGAATCAGTCATGGGAAAACCACTTTTCAAGAAGCAGCAAAATCCGCACTTGATGCCACGGAGAAGGAAGAAAAGAAAAGTCAATCCTCCGGTTCAAGATCGGGATCAAAAGCAGGAAATGACGTGCGTTCCGTGCAGCGCATTCTATTGCCGGAAGGCAGAAATGCCGATTGGGCCGGCACTTCTTATATGAAGTGGCTTTCTAGTCTTGCCTCACCCATGTTGAAGGCTGATGTGGACGAGCAAAAAAATTGCCGTATCCGGCTGTTTTCTAAAACAAAAACAATTCTGGAACTGACCTATTCTAAAGAGCGAAGCAGTGAAACCCGTGCACTTTACTATATAACAGGAGGACTTTTTGCAAGTGTTGATGATAAAAGCAGGGGGAGAATTGAATTTAGGCAAATTCCCAATACGCAGGAGTGCATCGTGGCAATCCATGAATATCGGCCTTCACTTCCATGGGGCATCTACAAATACACGCAGGCGAAGTTTCATTTATGGGTAATGTATTTGTTTAAAAAGCACCTGCTTACTTTGATGAAAAGTGAAAAGAATAGTGAACGTTTTGGACAGGAAAAAAGAATAGCAGAAGCTTAAAAAGGGTGATTCAGCTCGTTTATAAAACCTGAATCTTGTATGAAACAAATCCTCGGTCTGTGCCGTTATGCCCTGGTGTGTGGTGGCAGAACGATATAAGTGTGAAGAGGATCGATATCCAGCAAAAGATGATCGATAAAAGAGAAAATAGGTATGATAAATCGCGTGAGAGGAGAGGAATGATCGATAAAAGTTGAAGAGTGATCGATATCCGGTCTTAAAGTGATCGATAAAAGTCAAAAAGTGATCGATAAACTCAAAAAGAAGAGCGATAAACCCGTGGTCTGTGCGGCTATGAGCCGATAAACCCGCGGCCTGTGGCGCACAGACTTTGCCATCAAATCAAATTTTTGTTATTGGCAGGCACCGATAATTAATAAATCATCTCCGTATTGGTTATATTATCATTTATGGAGGTGAGACAAAATGACAAACCAACAAAACAACAACAATGAAAACCAACAACAACGTGACAACAATAATGGAAATCAACAGCAACAACAACGTAATAACCAAAATAATAAAGAAAATTACCAAACTGAATTTGGTAAAGAAATGAAACAAGAAAAAAGAAACAACAAACAACAAGAAAAGAAATAATGACGTAAGAAAATCCCCGTTCTAATTTAGAACGGGGATTTTTTTGTGGAATCGGCCGAACCTTCGAGTTTTCTGAAGCCTTGTACCAGCCTTATCGATGTATTGTTTTCAGACTTCCATCACTATAGATTGTTGCAATTATGGTCATACTATCGACACCATATACTTGCGGGGTGCTGAAAATGAGCTTTTCATTTGAATTTTTTCTTAAACCGGTCCTTGTCTTTGTCGTTGCGTATTTGTCCATGAGAGCGATGGGGAAAAAGGCAGCTACTGAAATGTCAGGGATTGATTTAATGATGGTGATGGTCTTAGGCACAGTGGTTGCAGAGCCGATTACATCAAGTAAACTTGGAACGGCATTTGGATACGCGGCTATATTTGTCGCGCTGTATGTCATATACAGCTATATGGAGCTGACCAATTTATTTAAAAGGTGGATTACTCCGACTCAGACAATTTTAATCGATGAAGGAAAAATAATGGTAAAAAGTCTTCGGAAAGAACGTGTGGAAGTCGAACAGCTTCTTGCTCAAATGCGTGTTGCGGGGTATACAGATATTAGTGATATTGCCCGTGCTACGCTTGAGCAGACAGGGGAGATCAGTTTCATTCCAACAGAAAAAGCTAGACCGCTGCAAGCCGGTGATATGAATATAAGCTCCACGCCAACCTACATGCCCATCCCCATTATTATTGACGGGACGATTCAAAAAACGAATCTTGCCTATATTAACAGGGATCTTAACTGGCTTAAGGCTCAGTTGGAGACCTATCAGCTCCAAATTGAAGACGTTAACCGAATAATCCTCGCGACTTATAACATCAGAGGTTTATTGGACTTATACTGGAAAGAGCAGGACTGATAAAATGTGTTTAGGTTAGATCCTGCAATTGTCTCAGGACATCGGCAAAGGGCTGATCGTCTGCTTGCTGACGAAACGAAGAAAATGGATCTGACTGGCGTTTCATCCGTTCCAGCACAGCAGGCAGGGGGAAAAGGGCCGGAGTCAATGAGTCGTTAATTTCTTCCCAATTCAGCGGTACTGCAACTAAACCCTGCTCGTTTCCTCTCGGAGAATAAGGTGCAATGATGGTTTTTCCTTCATCATGCTGAATATAATCCAAATAAAGCTTGTTGCCGCGGTTCTTTTTCAAACGTTCAGTGGTGAACCACTGTGGCTCCTGCTCGCACAGGAAAGTGCAGACAAAAGAAGTAAACAGCCGGGTTTCTTCGTAAGTAAACGCATTTTTGGGCAAAGGCAGATAAACCTGCAGTCCTTTTCCTCCGGAGACTTTTACAAACGAATGAAGACCAAATTGATCAAAAATAGCTTTCATGCGAATAGCCGCTTCTATTGCCAGGGAAAATTCATTAACTGAAGGCGGATCCAAATCAAACACAATTTCGGTTGGACGAGCTGTATCAATGGTTTGAAAGGGAATATGAAACTCAAGTGCCAGTTGATTGCCCAGCCACAGCAGCGTTTCCATATCGTTGCATAAAATATAGCGGATATCCTCCACCTGTTTCGTCAAGACAAAACCAGGCGCGTAATCTGGACAGTTTTTTTGATAAAACCTTTCATCATTTGCCCCATGAGGATAACGAATTACGGTAAGCAGTCGATCTTTTAAAAAAGGCAGCAGCCGCGGCGCAATGAGCTGTAAATACAACAAATAGTCATCTTTATCAAGACCGACTGCCGGCCATACTGGTTTATCGGGGTGAGTGATGTCCACTTTTTCCGGCAGAGGATGCAGCTGGCGATTGAGTGATTTCCACGTGCAATCATCCGGACTTTTTTCGAAATTAAACGCATGAAACCGTGGTTCGCGCAGATGCTTGCCGTCAAAATCGATGCAGGCAATATCTACACAAATAGAAGGCGGCAGCTCCCAGACAGTAGAAGATTTTTTTTCACCTCTGGACTGAAAGAGCTCCATTAATGTTTTTTCCTCTTCGGCTGTCAGGCCATGCCGGAAATGAACAACTTCAAGTGCGGAATTCTGCGGATCATATACTGCTCCAAGAAAATAACCGTTGTTTTTATCCCACCTTGTTAAAAATACACTGACATACCGCCAGTTTTTCTGCTTTAACCAATGGCTGCTTCGTTTACCTATCTGCCACTTGCTGTTTTTCTTTTTGGCAATAATCCCTTCACCATTGGCGGAAACTGTTTTATTCCAAGCATCGTCTCTTTTTTTGAAGTGGTCGATTGCCTGTAACTTATTCGTATCCAGGTAGTCCACCTGCAGGGGAAGCGATAAAGCTTTAAAGAGTTTTTTTAATTGTTCTTTTCGCTTGGAAAGCGTTGATTCCATCAGGCTTTCACCATTGACCGTTAACAGGTCAAAGATTACAAAATGGCAGGGGAAATTATTCATATGGTCCTGGATAACCGATTTGCTGCTCATTCGTCCTCTTGTTTGAACAACGGAAAAATTACTTTGGTAGGAATTGATCAAATGCACAATTTCACCATCAAGCAGCAGCGGTAAATGCGGTATGATTTCGTCATACAGGTCTTCGCAAAACTGGACAATTTCAGGAAACATCTTGTTAAGCGGTTTTTCATTGCGGCTGATCAGCTTCGGAGTCCGTTCTTCCCATAGGATTAAGCAGCGGAAACCATCGTACTTTATTTCATATATCCATTCGTTTCCTTGTGGAAGATCTGACGCAGGGGTTAAAAGCATGGGTTTCACACTCATTCCACCTTTCTACTGACTATCCATTAGGTTTTGATGTTCTTTTGCTTCTCATACATAAATAACACCAAACTACTGCATAGTAAGATAAAAACAGGCAGGTGGATAAAATGCATACAGTTTGGAAGGGAAGCATTAGCTTTGGCCTGGTTAACATCCCGGTAAAGCTTCATACAGCAACAGAAAACAAGGATATTAAACTGCGTCAGCTGCATAAGGAATGTCACGCCCCAATCAATTATAAAAAGGTTTGTTCAGGGTGCGAAAAAGAAGTGGAAAATGATGATATTGTAAAAGCATATGAGTATTCAAAAAATAAATTTGTGGTGCTCGATGACGAAGAGCTTGAAAAGCTTAAAAAGGAAAATGAGGATAAGGCAGTTGAAATTATCGACTTTGTAAAACTTGAAGAAATTGATCCGATTTATTTTGAAAAAAGCTATTTTATGGCACCGGACACTGGCGGATCAAAAGCGTATTCTCTGCTGAAAAAGGCGCTTGAGGATTCCGGGAAAATTGGAGTGGCCAAGATTATTATCCGTTCAAAGGAGCAGCTTGCGGTCGTTCGGGTCTATAATGACACCCTGGTGATGGAAACCATTCATTTTCCGGATGAAGTGCGCAGTTCAAAGGATGTTCCAAACGTTCCTGAAGATGCTAATGTAGTCAAAAAAGAACTGGATACAGCTCTTTTGCTGATTGACCAATTAACGACTACGTTTGAACCGGAAAAATATACGGACGATTACCGTACAGCCCTAATGGAACTCATTGAACAGAAAAAAACAGGAAAGAAAACCGTTACAGCGGCCGAACGCAAACAGCCGACTACAGCTTCAAATGTTACAGAGCTTATGGCTGCACTTCAAGCCTCTGTGGATAAAACCAAAAAGAAAAAAACCGCTCCTAAAAAGCGTGCAGCTCCTGCAAAGGCGAAAAAGAACGCTTGAGTTTTGATTTTGATTCCATCTAGTCCTAACTCAAAAACAAAAGCCGCTGCCCATAATTCAGAAGGGCAGCGGCTTGCTTGTGTTAATTTTTAACGCTTGTATCTGTATCGATTGCCATGGCAGGGCCGAAAAATTCATATTGAATTTGTTCAGCGGGGATGCCCGTTTCTAAAAGTGATTGAATAATTGCTTCCATAAAACGAACAGGTCCGCATATAAAACAGAGGCTGTCATGATCAACAATTGAGTCCAGGATTTTTGTGTTTAAGTAACCGGTAAAATCGCTGCCCTCATTCCCATCTTCATAGATCAGGTAGCTTTTTCCGTTTTCAAGCTTTTTCATTATTTCTTTTACATCATTGGAAAAGGCATGAACCTCCTGGTTACGGGCTGCATGAATGAAGGTTACAGGCCGTGATGGGTTCTCTTTCGCGACAGATTCAAGCATGCTAAACATTGGCGTTACCCCCACGCCGCCACTGATAAGAGTAAGGGGCTTGCTGTCATGGACATCGCAATAGAAATCTCCAGCTGGCACACTTACTTCCAATGTATCGCCCTCAGCAAGAGAACGGTGAAGGTGAGTAGACACAGCCCCATTAGGCTCCTGGTCATTTTCCTGTTTTACAGAAATTCGATAATACTCTGGGGTGTAGGCAGATGACAGGCTGTATTGTCTGTTCAATATATATTTTTGACCGGGAACTTGCAGCCGGACCGTAATATATTGGCCTGGCAGGAAAGAAGGAACCTTGGAACCGTCTTTTGGCTGTAAGTAAAAAGAAGTAATAAGCGTGCTTTCTTCCACTTTTTTTACCACAATGAATTCCTTAAAGCCTTCCCAGCCGTCCACTTTTGTTTCAGCTTTCGTATACATATCTTTTTCTATTGAAATAAATACATTGGCGATCACACCGTAAGCTTCTTCCCATGCTTGCATAATTTCATCAGTTGCATCTTCTTTAAGAACATTCTTAATGGCTTTTAATAAATATTCTCCAACAATCGGATAGTGCTCAGGCTTCACTCCAAGGCTGCGATGCTTGTGGGCGATTTTCTCTACGGCAGGAAGAATCCTTTCAAGATGTTCGATATTTTGGGCAGCTGCATACACTGCATTGGCCAAAGCAGTTTGTTGTCTTCCTTGTGTCTGGTTTGTGTGATTAAAAATATTTAATAGTTCAGGGTGTGCTTCAAATAACATTTGATAAAATACAGTGGTTATTTCTGTTCCGGTTGTTTCCAAAACAGGCGCTGTGGATTTAATGATGTCAATCGTTTTTTGTGATAGCATTTCTTCCACTCCTTAGGGTTTTTTAAAGATATATTTTATTTACATCTTTACTATACACCCGTTTTCACTAAAAGCAATATATGAAATACATCTTTAAAGAAATCTTCACAATTGAACAGCACGCTAAAAGAAGAGTATAATTACAGCACGCTGTAAATGGGAATAATGAAGCAACAGCAGGCACTAAATGCTGAAATAATAAAGGTGAGTGAAATGAAACTAACACTATATACAGACTATTCGCTGCGGGTTCTCATCTACTTAGCCTCAAAAAAAGAGCAGGAACGCTCTAATATACAGGAAATAGCCAATGCCTATCAAATCTCAAAAAATCACTTGATGAAGGTTACACATGAGTTAGGGAAAATGGGCATAATTGAAACCGTCCGGGGAAGAAATGGGGGCATCCGATTGGCGAAGCGGCCGGAAGAAATCAATATCGGTGCCATCGTTCGCAAAACAGAAGAGGACTTTCATTTGGTGGAATGCTTTGATCCTGAAAATAACCAATGTGTGATTACGCCTGTTTGCGGCTTAAAACATGTCCTTCACAAAGCACTGGAAGCCTACTTTATTGTATTGGATGACTATACACTGAAGGATCTGGTGAAAAACCCGTTTGATCTGCAGTCATTGTTTGGAATGTCAACAAAGGATGAAAGATAGAGCTATGACAGTAGTCCGCTGCCCTTCTTATTGCATACTAGGACGTCAAATGAGAAGATAATAGTATAATATGGAAGAAAGGTTGAGTGGATGGGTGAAATTTTACTGGTCATCGGTACAGTCGGTTTTGTGATTGCGCTTATCTGGTCGATGGAGGCAAGAATTCGTCAAATGGACACCAGATTAATCGCTATGCAGCAACGTCTTGAACAGTTGGCAGAAGCCGCGGGGATCCCTGAGCCGGAAGAAAATGAGGAATTGCGGGCTTTAATTCAAAACGGTAAAAAGGTTGCTGCTGTCAAACGGGCCAGAGAATTATTTGGATTGTCATTGCTCGAAGCGAAGCAGTATATTGATGCATTGGAAATGAATAGTAAACCATCAGAAAAGGTTTGAACTACATGTTCAGACCTTTTTATATTGGCTTTGTTAAACCAGACTGTTGATTGCAGCACGAAGGCGCTCACCTCTCCCGCTTCCTTCCGCAGGAGCCTCACACCTTCAGCTCCAATCAACAGTGTGGAAATATCAATAATCGAATTTAACAAAGCTTCTATATTAAACAACACCTCTCTGACACAGATCAATCGAGCCGTGACCAAAAATCAATGCCTGATTTTTGGCGATGGTTTAATGAGGGATAGGGTACACTGATGACATAGAATTTCTTCAACAGCATGGGGGTTATCATATGATTACAGCAGAACTGCAAAGAGAGTATTATGAGGCATTAATTAATAAGAAAAGTGAATATGAGGGGATTTTTTATGCCGGGGTTAAAACAACAGGGGTTTTTTGCCGGCCAACCTGCCCTGCCCGTAAACCGAAGTACGAAAACTGCGAGTTTTTTGAAACTGCGCAAGAAGCACTTTTGGCCTCCTTTCGCCCGTGTAAACGGTGCCGGCCGCTTTCGCATCCAAATCATGTCTCAGATGTTGTGCGAACCCTGGTGGAGGCAGTGGAAGAAAACCCCGAAAAACGCTGGAGGGATGCAGATTTCAGGGAACTGTCAATTGACGCATCAACAGCACGCCGTCAGTTTAATAAAAGATTTGGGATGACGTTTGTGGAGTATGCACGAGCCAGAAGAATGGGAATTGCCATGAAACATATTCGTGAAGGCAAACCGGTTATTGATGCTCAGCTGTCCACAGGGTATGAATCCAGCAGCGGTTTCAGGGATGCATTTTCACGCATTATGGGCGCATCGCCAACACTCAGCGGCGAACACAAGGTGTTAAAAGCAGCCTGGATTGACACGAGGCTTGGTCCAATGCTGACAATTGCCGATGATGACGGGCTGTATCTTCTTGAATTTGTTGACCGGCGTGGATTGGAGAGGGAGGTGGAACGTCTGCGATTGAAGATGAAAGCGGCGATTATTCCAGGCATCACCCCGCCAATTGCACTGATTGAAGAAGAGCTGACCCGGTATTTTAACGGGGAGCTCACTCATTTTACAGCACCTGTTCACATGACAGGTTCTCCTTTCCAGCTGCGGGTATGGGGAGAGCTGCTGGACATTCCAGCGGGAGAAACACGTTCCTATGCGGACATCGCTGCAGCTTTGGGAAAGCCCACTGCCTTTCGTGCGGTAGCAAATGCAAATGGCTCCAACCAGCTGGCTATTATCATTCCCTGTCACCGTGTTATTCGGTTAAATGGAGACCTCGGGGGTTATGCAGGCGGCTTAACAAGGAAAAAATGGCTGCTGAATCATGAGAGAAAAATCAATAGCGGCGTTTTAAATGAGTAAGTACTTTAGATGAAATGAAAAAAATATTAACAGATTTTTGACGAATAATCGTTGAATGAAGCTTTCCCTTTATTGTGCTGAAGAATTAGCATAGTAAAGGGGGAGCTTCATTTTTGTCAAAAAAGATAGTGAATGATTATTCAGTGTAACTAATTGTCATGAGCTATGAGGGAAAAGGAGTGTATTTACCTGTATAGACAGCACCTTGAGTAATGCTTTTTTTTGTGCAATGATAAAAATGATTTAAATATTCAAAAATTTTTCCGGGGGTAAAGCGATGAATAAGAAAAAAAGAGAATGGAAGGTTCCTCATACCTTTGTAATTGTTTTTGGGGTTGTTGTATTAGCGGCAATACTTACATATTTAGTGCCGGTCGGGCAGTTTGAAACAGAGGAAGTTACATATAACCAGGGAAGTGAAGAATCAACACGAACAGTTTTAATTCCTGACAGTTTCTCCATTGTCACTGATGATGATGGAAATGAAGTTCGTGAAGGAACAAAGCTGTTTGAATCGGGAGGAGAAGCGGGATTTTTAAACTATGTCTTTGAAGGTCTTGTATCAGGAGATAAATGGGGATCAGCTGTCGGGGTCGTAGCCTTTATCCTGATTATTGGGGGAGCCTTCGGTATTATCCTTAAAACACAAGCCATTGAGCAGGGGATTTTAAGCGTAATCAATAAAACAAAAGGCAGGGAAATTCTGATCATTCCTGTACTGTTCTTTTTGTTTTCTTTAGGCGGAGCGGTATTCGGAATGGGAGAGGAAGCCATTGCTTTTGCTATTATTCTTGTTCCGCTGATGGTGGCACTTGGTTATGACGCCATCACAGGCGTCATGATTACATATGTAGCCACTCAGGTCGGTTTCGCCACCTCCTGGATGAATCCTTTTAGTGTAGCTATTGCACAGGGGGTATCTGATGTACCGGTACTGTCGGGTGCGCCATTCCGTATTATTATGTGGGCAGTTTTTACCCTTGTTGGGATTATCTTTACTTGGCGCTATGCAGCGAGTGTAAAAAAGAACCCTGCCAAGTCATTATCCTATGAAACGGATTCTTATTTTAGAAAAGAATCGGAAATACAGGATCTTCAATCAAAATTCACCCTGGGTCACAGTCTGGTGGTTCTCACTTTAATTGTTGGTCTTGGCTGGATTATCTGGGGAGTAATCGAGAATGCCTATTATATTCCTGAAATTGCTTCTCAATTTTTCACCATTGGACTAGTGTCAGGTCTGATTGCGGTTGTATTCAAATTAAATAATATGACAGTTAATGATATCGCTGACGGCTTTATCGAAGGAGCAAAGGATCTTTTGCCTGCAGCTCTGATTGTCGGGATGGCAAAAGGAATTGTTATTATTTTGGGCGGCGACAGCCCGGATGCACCTTCCGTTCTAAATACGATGCTGTATGGTGCTGGACAAGTCATTGGTGATTACCCTGAGATGCTGTCCGCCTGGTTTATGTACGCATTCCAGTCAGTTTTTAACTTTTTTGTTGTATCAGGTTCAGGACAAGCTGCTTTAACGATGCCGCTGATGGCGCCACTAGCGGATATTGCTGGTGTTACCCGTCAGACAGCCGTGCTTGCGTTTCAACTGGGAGACGGCCTGACGAATATTTTTGTTCCTACCTCTGCTGCTCTGCTTGGAACACTTGGAGCAGCCCGCATTGAATGGGGAACATGGGCCCGTTTTATTACAAAGTTTATGCTGCTGCTTATTGCGCTGGCAACAGCTTTTATGATTATTGCGACACTGATTAATTTTTAGATATGACCTGGGAAGAGGCGTGGCCCTGCTTCCTTTTATTAATCGACAGCAAGGGAGAGGAATTCGGCTATGTTAACACTAATCCAAAATGGAGAGATTTATGCTCCTCATCCATTGGGAAAGAAAGATATTTTAATCGTGGATTCTAAGATTGGTTTTATCGCTGACTCAATTGAGCAGCCCAAAGGATTTGTGGATATCCATGTGATTGATGCGACAGGAAAGCTTGTAGTTCCAGGATTTATCGATTCGCATGTTCATATTATGGGCGGCGGCGGAGAAGGAAGCTATAAAACAAGGACACCGGAACTACAGCTGACAGATGCTACACTTGGAGGCGTTACTACCCTGGTGGGGGTTATTGGAACTGACGGTACGACAAGAACAATGGCCAGTCTGGTGGCAAAAGCCCGGGGACTTGAGGAGGAGGGCATTACCTGTTATGTACAGACCGGTTCTTATCAAGTACCTGTGAAAACCCTGACAGGTGCGATTGAAGATGACATTATTTTAATCGATCGCATTATCGGCGCAGGAGAAATTGCTATCGCCGACCATCGCTCCTCGCAACCGACAGTTGAAGAACTGGCGAAAATAGCCTCTGCTGCCCGGATTGGCGGGATGCTGTCAGGAAAAGCCGGCATTGTCAACGTCCATGTCGGCGACAGCTGGGATCATTTGCAAGTGATTGAAAAAGTAGTTGAAACAACGGATATTCCTATCAAACAATTTTATCCCACCCATATAAACCGCAATCCCCATTTATTTAAAGAAGGGATCCGTTATGCGAAAAACGGTGGATACGTGGATTTTACCACGAGTTCTATTCCGAAGTTTTTTGAGCAGGGAGAGGTTAAATGCAGCACGGCATTAAAAAGAATGCTGAAAGAAGGTGTAGATCCATCATTGATCACTTTTACCTCAGACGGACAGGCGAGCTTACCTGACTTTAATGATGAAGGGGAGTTTTTGGGGCTGCAGCTCGGAAAAGTTACCTCTCTTTATCCTGAGGTAAGGGATGCTATTGTAGAAGAAGGGGTGGACATTGAAGATGCGATCCGTGTCATTACCAAAAACCCGGCAGCTATATTAAAGCTGAATCAAAAAGGTGTAATTGAGGAAGGAAAGGACGCAGATTTGGTTTTGCTTCACAAGGATACGTATGAAATTGATACGGTTATTGCGCTTGGTCAGGTGATGGTGAAAAACGGGGAAGCAGTGGTAAAAGGAACGTTTGAATAATAAAACAAAGGAGCGGCCAGATGGCAGCTCCCGGGGAATTTTAAATGCTTGCTGGTATCCAGGCTGTTCATGAGCTATCTTACCTTTTCAGACAGTCCGTGGATGGATTGAATGACGGCTTCAAGCTTGGCTTCGATCCGATGCAGCAGGTAGAGTGTAACGATGATCGGAAATCCCACTTCGCTAATAAGTTTTATCCATTGCTCCATGCTGTTCTGCTCCTTTCAAAAAAAGCGGCCAGCTATTGGCTGGCCGCTCCATATTGGCATACTATTACTGAGCTAATTCGATCTCTTCAATGCCGCGTTCCACCACACGAGCTCCTTTTATGCTGACCAGACCGCCAGTTGGTGTAACAAAGGCATCTTGTGCAAGGATGTTTTCCATGGCAGCCTTCACCTCTGCCGGGTCCAAAGGCTCCTTAGGGGACTCAATGGAAAGGGTTGAGGTTGCTCCCTCTTCTGTGATGAATTGAAGTTCCAATGTCTTGTTCATTTTCTCACTTCCTTTCTCCTGTTAATGAATTAAAATGGCTGGATGTCTGCTGTTTCCACACGATTTGCCTCCAGGAAGGTGTAGCTTGTTAATGAAGCAAAGGCTTGTGCTGTGTTGTATAGCTGATCAGCGGATGCTGCAAGACGAATACGGCTCAGGGTTTTTCTTTTTACGATTGGAGAGCCTTCATTGTCCAGGCCGTCCTGAAACACAAGGCGCAATTTAACATCGGTTGCGTGTACTTCTGCCATGGTTGTTCACCCCCTTTCACCTCCTATATCGCATCTTGAAAGGTAAAAGGGCACCCAGTCTATGAAAATATCAGTATTCATTGATGCAGCATGCTTCAGGGGGAGTGAGAGGAATTTCTTGTCATTGGTCCGGACCGGCTATTTTCTATATAATGAAACCAAACTCTATTTAATCGATTGACTAACCAAAAGGAGATGTTATTATGCAAACCCCTCACGCACAACGCCAAATCTATCGGGAAAATCTGGACAGCGCTACAACATCGGGAGTCTGCGATGGCTACCTGCAAGCAAATATGATTACTCTGCCTTCCCGATATGCGTTTGATTTCCTGTTATTTTGCCAGCGTAACCCAAAGCCTTGCCCGGTTGTGGATGTGCTTGAAGCGGGTCAGGTGAATCCAAGCATTGCAGATGCTGATATTCGTACCGACCTGCCTAAGTACCGAATCTATAAGGATGGAATATTAGAGCAGGAAGCACTTGATCTAAAAGGATACTGGCAGGATGATTTTGTTACATTTCTGCTCGGCTGCAGCTTTACTTTTGAAAGAGCGCTTGTAGAAGCTGGAGTCAGCTTGCTGCATCAGGAAATGGACAAGGTTGTGCCTATGTATCAGACGAATATTGCCTGTGAGCGTGCAGGCGGCTTTGAAGGTGAGATGGTAGTGAGCATGAGAGCTATTAGAAAAGAAGAGCTTGATGAAACGATAGCGATCACATCGCAATTCCCGCTTGCACACGGGGCGCCCATCCATATTGGGGATCCTGCTGAAATTGGCATTCAGAATATCAATCATCCGGATTATGGCGAATTTACGCCTTTTGACAATGAGGAGCGAATACCCGTTTTCTGGGCATGCGGAGTCACTCCGCAGTTTGTAGGTCTAAAGGTAAAGCCTGAGATTATGATTACTCACGCTCCTGGCCATATGCTTATTACCGATCAAAAAGAATAATGAATGAACCCCGTTATAGGATGGCTATAGCGGGGTTTTTGGTGCACAACATATTTATCAAGCTATTAAACGAACGTTTAATTAAATGATTAAATTGGAACATGCAGTAAAAGGTAGGTAAAGAGGCTTATTAGAATGATTATAATTTAATAGGTCAATAGGATTTATTTTTCCCAATATTTTAATAGAATGATTTGCCTTTGCCGATCTTTTTATGATTTAATGGATAGGGAAATGTAAATATTATGTAATGGAGGGTTTAAATGAAAAGAAGTAAGGTTAGTAGTTTAATCGCTGTCGTCCTTGTTTTTGCGCTGTTTTTCAGCCAGTTACCCGCTCAAGCCGCCAACGCAGCTGTCATGGTGCCTGAAGATGAAAAAACTTTAACAGGGGCAGAGCCTGTTGAAGGACTTTTTGAATCATCTGAACAGGTTCACTGGTATAAAATTGATCCAACTGATAGTGAAGTAGAAGATTTTACGCATATTCGCATCAATCTGCAATCTGAACAGGAGTTGAATATTACGGTTTACTCCAGTTTGGAAAACGCAGTCGATAATCTTGCATTTGAACGGTACATGAACTATTCATATGCGAATGAACCTGCTGTTATTGATTTTCCGGTAGCATGGGTCGGTCCTTATTACATAAAGGTTGAATTCTTGGGTGGAGAGTACGTGGAAGAAGCGCCGGAGCTTGAACTCGATACATCTTATACCATCGGCTATGAAGGCGTTACATTGCCTCCATCAGAGCAGGCTTTGGGAGAAGAGTGTCCGGTTGAACTGAGCACTGAGCAAAGAGAACATGGAAAAAACATTCTAGCAGATCTGCGCACTGTTCGTGAGGATGTTCTGGCAAAATCAGATAATGGTAAAGAATTGTCAGCCATGTACTACAAAGCTGCTCCATTCATCAGCACAAAAATGATTTTCAGCAAATCATTAAGAGATAATGTTTATAATGATCTTGTTCAGTTAAAAAGTCTATTTGCTGATATTGCAGCAAAAGGAAGTTCAAGTTCATATAAAGTGACAAAAGAAGATCAAAAAGCCATCAACAATTTGTATGCAGCAGCTAAAGATTCTGTTCCTGAATTTTTAAAGCAGCAAATTGAAAAGACAGGTAAAAGCATCGACATTTCCAACTTAACAAATCAAACCGTTTCTTCTATTCTTGCAAAAGGCGGATATGGTGCGCCAAAAGCAAGTAACGAAAACCGGGTGATTGTTAAATTAAAAGACGGTGAGAAATTAAGCTCTATCCAATCAAAAACAAAAACATACGGCGTTCAATCAGTTGAACCAATGGAAGAAAGCGAAGCTATTTTCCCTAATATGTTTGTAATGGAAGTTGAGGGTTCTTCTGATTTTTCAGCCACTGCTAAATCGTTAAAGGCTGCAACAAATCAGCTGGCTAAGCTTCCGGAAGTTGAATTTGTTGAACCAGTTCAGCAGTATCAGGCTTTTTCAGATGATTCTCAGTACCCATATCAATGGTCTTTAGAAAATAAAGGCGATAATCATGGTACTGCTGATGCGGATATTCAATATACAGAGCTTAAAGATTTAATAAAAGATAAAAAGTTAGATGATACGGTTATTGCTGTCCTGGACACGGGTGTTGACCATACACTCGCTGATCTGAACGGCAATGTAGATGTTGAGGCAGGATACAATTTTATTGGCAGAAACACAGATGCTATGGATGATCACGGTCATGGGACACATGTTTCCGGTATCATTGCAGCTGCAGCAAATAATAATTATTCCATGACCGGAATCAACGAACACGCAACCATTCTACCGGTTAAAGTACTTGATTCTGCTGGTGGCGGCGATACAGAACAGATTGCTTACGGTATCAAATACGCCGTGGACAATGGTGCCGAGGTGATTAACCTCAGCCTTGGCGGACCATACAGCCGCGTTCTTGAAGTGGCAATGAAATATGCTCACGATCACAATGTTACGGTAGTAGCGGCGTCAGGTAATGATGGTTTTGAAGAAGTATCTTATCCGGGGTCTTCTAAATATGCGATTGCTGTCGGCTCAACGAACCGTCTTGATATCGTGGCTGATTATTCCAACTACGGCAAAGGTCTGGACCTTGTTGCACCAGGTTCCGATATTCCGAGCTTAATGCCGGATGGCAATGTCACATATATGTCCGGGACATCTATGGCGACCCCTCATGTGGCGGCTGTAGCTGGACTTCTTTTATCACATAATAAAAATTTAAAGCCAGCACAAATTGAAAGTATCTTAACGAAAACAGCTTACGATGTTGCGTTTGATGAGCAGGATAACCCTTATGATGATTATAATGAAGACTTTCCTGAGGAAGAATATCCTTATCCAGTTGAAGAGCTAGCACCGGGCTACGATCAAGTCTCCGGCTGGGGCAGACTGGATGCGTTCAGTGCTGTAAGCTACCTTGATCAAAAAGGAGCTTTATTAGAGCGTATAAGTGGTACTGACCGTTATGAAACAGCAGTAAATGTTTCAAAAGAGGGCTGGGATAAGTCCGATACAATTGTTTTGGCAACCGGACGAAATTACCCGGATGCATTGAGTGCAACACCGCTCGCTTCTAAACATAATGCACCGCTCTTACTGACAAGCAGCAGCTCACTGCCAAAAGCAGTTAAAGATGAGATTAAAAGATTAAAAGCTAAAAAGGTAGTTGTGATTGGCGGTAACTCTGTTATTTCAACTAATGTTGAAAAGGAAATTAAAGCATTGGGAATAACTGATATATCAAGAATCAGCGGCAAGGATCGTTATGAAACATCTGTAAATATTGCAAAACAGCTTGGTGCTTCTGATAAAGTTGTCGTAGCTACCGGTGAAAGCTTTGCAGATGCACTTTCTATTGCTCCTGTAGCAGCAAGTCTTGATATGCCAATTCTTTTAACAAAGAAAAGCTCTGCACCGGCTTCAGTTATTCAATATGTTAAATCAGCAAAATTCAAACAATCATTTGTAATTGGCGGATCGTCCGTTATTACAAATCAGACGGCAAAGAATTTCCCGAATAACAAACGACTCAGCGGAGCAACCCGTTACGAAACAAACAGCAGCATTATAAATTATTTTGCTAAGGACCTGAATATGGAAACGCCATTCCTTGCTACTGGATCAAATTATCCAGATGCATTATCAGGGTCAGCTTTAGCAGCGGCTGAAGGGAATCCGATGGTCTTAACACATCCGAAAACGGCTCAAAAAACGACTAAAGATGTGATTGCCAAATACGGAGATAAAGCTCAGTCATATTATATTATTGGTGGTAAAAATGCACTTCCAGACGCTTCTGTAGAAGCATTATTTCAATAATATTTATTGGAAAAGCCCGGTTCTTACTCCGGGCTTTTTGCTGTTTGATAATGGCTCCATGGATATGAGAAAAGCAAACTTGGTTAGAGACACAAAATCCATAGCGGTAAAGGAATATTAAAATAATTTATAGATCAGCAGGAGTTTACAAGCGGGCAGAGAATCTTTAGTGGTGGTTAAAAACTTGAAAAGGGTGATTTATATGGCGCTTCTAGTAGATAATATTTTTGTCAATCTGCCGGTCAAGAACCTGGATAAATCAATTGAATTTTTTAGGGAAGTCGGATTTGATTTTAACCCTCAGTTTACGAATGAAAACGCAACTTGTATGATCGTTGGCAAGAATATTTATGTGATGCTGTTAGTGGAAGATTATTTTAAAACGTTTACGAAAAAGGAATTGGCAAATGCTCAATCGAATACAGAAGCAATCATTGCGATCTCTGCTGAAAGCCGCGAGCAGGTTGATGAGCTTGTTAATAAAGCCTTGAACGCTGGCGGGGCTTATTCTAATGAAAAGCTGGATCACGGTTTTATGTATGGCTGGAGCTTTCAGGATCTGGACGGCCATCTGTGGGAAGTCATGTATATGGATCCAAATGTTATAGAACAGGCATAGAACGTAATTTAATGATTTGGTAAAACAAGCAGCCATCGAAAGCAAAGGGCTGCTTATTTTGTGGGTAATAGTACTCATTTTTTCTGATTACTCACGATGTGGATTGCCTGTATATAACTTCCACTATTAAACTAAAAAGATAGAATTCAAAAATCGGGAGAGTCTGTTGATAAGGAGGAATTTCTTATGAGTTTGTCCGGCGAGTTATCTTCATTAACGGCTGGTTTATCTTCTCAAAGCGCAAATGTCGCTCAGGATATAGAAAGGCTGAAAACAGCGAAACAGCGCATTTTAACGGAGCAGGAAATGGGCCTTCAAGAGAGCCGGTCTATTTTGGAACCGGAACTCGGGGCTTCATGGAGAGGGACCAGAGGTGAGGCGTTTGAGGAAGATCGATCCACTGCAAATGAAAAGTTAAAAACCATTTTTCTCTATGAGTTTGAAGGATATATTAATTTAATTGATTCAAAGATTACAGCGCTTGAAATTAGAAAGGGTTTTTTATCAGGCCTCAGCTCCATTGCTGACGAGGCTGGCGATCTTATCAGCAGAGGGGAAGATGCGCTCGATGCTGCGCAGGATAAGTTAAGCGATCTCAGGAAGGGGATTTCATCATGGTTGTAATCAAACTTCAGCATACCGCTGTGATCCAGGCCCTTAATAATGTGGAGAGCGCTCTGGCTGATGTGACATTGACTGTCCCCCCGGTATCATCCCTGGGTGATAATCAGCTTGCATTCACAAAAGCATGGGAAACAAGGGAGCAAGAGATTCAGGAGCTGGTAAATGTATACCGGCAAATTGTCCAAAAAACAATCGTGGATACAAAAGCAAACGTTGATTTATTAAAAAAGCAGGATGAATCAATTGTCCGTAATTAAAAGTTAAAAGAATAGAAGATTAAAATGAAGAGCATGCCATCTCTCAGGTATGTTCTTTTTGTTTGCCATTTACACGACTACTTCTGCAGATGCTGAATATATTCTATAGGTACACTCAAATGTGAGGTGATAGGAATGACACAGGAAAGCAATCCGTTTAGAAGATCTTTTGTGCCCTTCAGGGGAAGGTTTGATCCATGTCCGCCTTTGGGGAAGAGAACCTTTGTGACACCTCCTAACTTATTTATCGGATTTCAACCACCTGATTTCCCTCAATTTTCACCCATTGAAGCGCTGAAAAAAGGAACGCTCTGGAAACCTTTCTATGATTTTTATGAGAGTCCTTATAAAAAATAAGAGGGAGGTTATGGCGCTGATGAAGTCGCTTCCTAAAGAATACTATCAGCAGCTTGAAGAAATTCAGGCGGTGGATTTTGTTGTTTATGAGTTGGTCTTGTATCTGGATACCCATCCGAACGATTCCCAGGCAATTCAGCAATACAATCAATATGCACAGTACAGTAAACAGTTAAAAACCCAGTTTGAGGCTTTATTTGGACCTTTGCAGTTTGGCACTGCCGTTAAAAACAAGCAGGAGTGGGAATGGAGCACTCAGCCCTGGCCCTGGCAAGTATAAATTAACAGGAGGTGATGCTTGAATGTGGGCTTATGAAAAAAAGCTGATGTATCCGGTTAAAGTAAGTACATGCAACCCGACATTGGCAAAATATCTGATGGAACAATATGGCGGAGCTGACGGTGAGCTGGCTGCTGCACTTCGGTATTTAAATCAACGGTATACAATACCTGATAAAGTGATTGGCCTGCTAACGGACATCGGTACAGAGGAGTTTGCTCATTTAGAGATGATAGCTACCATGATTTATAAACTGACAAAAGATGCGACCCCGCAGCAGCTGCGAGATGCAGGGCTTGCTGAGCATTACGTAAGCCATGACAGTGCGCTGTTTTATAATAATGCTGCAGGTGTTCCGTTTACCGCGACGTATATCCAGGCAAAGGGTGACCCTATTGCTGATTTGTATGAGGACATTGCTGCCGAAGAAAAAGCCCGTGCGACCTATCAATGGATTATCGATCAATCCGATGATCCCGATCTCAATGATGGGCTGCGCTTTCTGCGTGAAAGAGAAATCATCCATTCCCAGCGATTCAGAGAAGCTGTGCAAATGATCACGGATGATCAAAATCAACAGAAGATTTTCTAAAAAAAGCCCTGCGCTCTCTCCGAAAACACGGAGGGCGCAGGGCTTTATGATATTCTTATTTTTTTTCAGCGTGTTCGCGGACAGGGAACCAGCCAGGCGTATTGATGATGGCCTGCCAAAGCTGTTCGGGAACTACAAGCTCTTCGCGGTCATTTACAGACAGGTCTGTACGGATGTTTTTCGCCTCGCCATTTGCTGCTTTTTCAACCCATTGCGGCTCCATAATAAGTTCGCGGCCAAGGGAGATGAGAGGAACGCCGCCTTCCATCGCTTTTTCCACGTCTTCTGGTGTGTGCAATGATCCGACGCCGACTACAGGGATTATATCCCCGACACGATCCTGAATGATTTGAACACGAGATGCTTTATCTTCTTTGTCACGCATCGATCCTGCGTGAAAGTCCATAACCGATACATGAAGATAGTCCAGCTCTTCATTTACCAGTTTATCAACTAACGCAAGTGTATCTTCCATTGTAATGCCAGGATTCTCTACCTCTTCTGGAGAAATCCGATAACCAACGATGAAGGATGGATCCGCTTTTTCATCTGCTGTCTTCAATACTTCCTTTAAAACCGCCATTGGAAAAGCCATTCTTTTTTCCAGTGTGCCGCCCCATTTATCATCCCGGCGATTGGAATGAGGTGAGAAAAATTGCTGCAGTAGATAAGTGTTTGCCCCATGTATTTCTACTCCGTCAAAGCCGGCATCAATTGCACGGCGTGTAGCTTCGCCAAATGCTGCAATAATGTCTTCAACCTCTTGGGAGGTCAGCGCACGCGGTGTCGCAGCTCCATCCCGAACTGGAGCAACAGCACTTGCACTTACTGTTTGATTATCCGGTACGAGTTCAGGAGGTGCCATTCGTCCGCCATGATAGATTTGTAAAATTGCTTTCGCCCCTTTACCCTGGATGGTTTTGGCAAGAGTGGCCAGCCCGTCAATCAGTTCATCACGCTCAACACCGATCTCACCATGAAAACCTTTACCGTCTTCAGTTACATTGGCGCATGCAGTAATAACGGCGCCGGCACCGCCGGAACGCTCCTTGTAGTACATAAGCTCTTCTGGTGACACTTCTCCGTTATCTTTTGAAGCAAAGTTTGTCATTGGAGCCATCATAATACGATTTTTAAGAGTAGCTCCATTTTTAAATGTATAGGGTTCTAAAAATGTTGTCATTTATAAATTCCTCCTTATGATCTTACTTAAAACGGGTACAGGAAACATTATACGATTGATTAGTAAGTTACAAAAGGAAACTGCTCAGGACAGATGTAGGATGGATAAAAAAGAGAGAATGAAAGGGGGGGTGATCCAATTTACTCAGCTATAAAAATAAGTCAATGACAGGAATTATTAGGATATTTTATATGGTACTATTAAGAGAACAATAGAATCGTTTCTCAAGGGTGGTCAGCACATCCCGCTAAAAAAGGGGGGTGATGCTGTTTGACAACTTTCGAAGGTATAATGATGATGATTGCTTTTTCGAGTCTAGTCGTGTCGATTTTGTCATTTAACAAAAAAGAATAATCCACCTTTGAGTTTAGCGGCTCGGGTGGATTATTTTTGTCTGCCAGGCTGTCCCCTTTGAGGGAACGTTCTATTGCCGGCGTTTGGTGTGTCGAGCACCAAACGTCTTTTTATTATCCAAATATATGTCTATATTATACCACAGGTACCGAAATTATTAACACATTAAGGAAAAGAATTCAGGGGATACTAAACCAGCTTAACTACTCATTATGGAATTTGTTGTTAATTAAACTTGTTTTTGCTATACTTTTTCCACATTCTACTACGTGATGACGTTAAAGAAGGAGGTTATTATGAAAATTAAGGCTTCGTTTCTTTTTTTTCTTGCTGGCATACTAATCTGGGTTCCAAAGCTGCTTATGCAATTGGAGAGCCCTATATGGCTGACTTTTGTTTTAGGAGCCGCGGGACTCGCTTTTGCCATAGCCAGCCGTCATTTTTTACTTATGGCTGCTAATTTTTTATTAATGATCAGTGTTTTTATTTTAATGGGCATTGAAAATTATATGTAAGTACTGCACATTTTGTATGCTAAATCCTGACTTGAGGTCAGGATTTTCTTTATTTTAATCACGGCAGTTTTTATTAGTACATCTCACATATTGTTTGCTGCAATTGCTTTGCAGAAAGCGAACTTCTTCAGCGAAAATTAACAGATTGACTGATATGGTAATGTAATATGCTTTCAATAGTACTGATAGCTATCGCGTTCATTTTTACTTGCCAAAAGAAAAAGAGTATGATTTACTAATGATTAAAACGTAATGATTACGATTTGATAAGGAGAGAATGACAATGGCAAAAAAATCAAAAGTAGCAAAAGAGAAGAAACGGCAGGAAATGGTGTTAAGATATGCCGAATTAAGAAGAGAGCTCAAGGAGAAGGGGGATTATGAAGCGTTGAAAAAATTGCCTCGTGATTCTTCTGCGACCCGTTTGAAAAACCGCTGTGAAGTAACTGGACGCCCACGCGGTTATTTGCGTAAATTTAAAATGTCCCGCATTGCGTTCAGAGATTATGCGCATAAAGGACAGATTCCCGGTGTGAAAAAAGCGAGCTGGTAAATTTCTCAATTCAGTAAGCTTATAGTGAAATCTCTTCACTATAAGCTGCCTTTAATAAGTCTGCTGTAAAAGGGGGGATTTTAAATGAATGGCCATTTAATGGAGATTTTAGCGCGCGAGATCATTGCTGCATTGCCTGATGACAAAAGGATGCTGTATCGATATATAGAAAGCATGGAAGATTCTTTAGCTGAGCAATCCCAAACCTCAGAGCAGTTTATGTCTATGCTGGTTAAGCATGCACCTCATCAAAAAGCGGCTGAACACTTTAATCTTCCCTATGAAAAAGTTTTATTTAAGATGAGAAAAATTGAAAAAGAAATTGATGATAAGCTAAATGAACGCTTAAAAAAAGCCCAATGGATTGACCGGACAGAAGAAGTACTGGTGAAAAGAGGCAGTGTCCAGGGACAGTCAGCGCATTTTTTATTTATTATCTAGTGATTAAGGGATTAAGGGGTGTGCGTGATTTCTACAGTTGAAGTAATTATTTTAAGCGGTTTTCTGGGTAGCGGTAAAACGACCCTTCTCCAGAATTTATTAACTGAAGAAAAACGAAGTGGAAGGAAAACAGCTGTCTTGATGAATGAAATAGGAGACATTTCAATCGATTCCGCTCTCCTCGAAAGCAGCACGCCCTTGATGGAATTGTTGGATGGCTGTATCTGCTGCACCTTAAAAGATGAATTGGAAATAACTCTATTGTCTTTATATAAAGAGCATGAACCTGAGGTAATTTATATCGAAGCGACGGGGGTGGCTCATCCGGTAGATGTGCTGGAAGGATGCCTTTCTCCCTTGCTTGCGCCGGATATGAATGTGCGTTCTGTCATCAGTACAATTGATGCCGTCCGTTTTCTGGCAAGGGAAACATTTAGTCCTCATGTTAGAAGACTTTTAGAAGAGCAGGTTAAGCATGCTGATGATCTTATACTAAACAAAACCGATCTGATTTCAGCAGAGCTGATCAAAAAAGTCCAAAAAGAAATCCGCTCTTTCAATTCATTTGCAACGATCCATACAACTAGATTTTCACAAGTACCACTGGCTTTCATCGGGTATTCACAGCGGTATGCTCAAACGAATGAAGATCCTGTGCATGTTAAAGATCACCTGCAAATTCAGTCGTTTACCTATCAATTTAAAGGATCTGTTTCCAGACAGGCGTTTGATGAATGGCTGTTGGCCATGCCAAACGATATTCTGAGAATGAAAGGCTTCATTCGATTTTTTGAAGATAAGGGCACAACTACTTTATTTCAATACAGCTATGGAATCTCTCAGTTTTTTGAAGAAGCGATAAGACTTCCTGCTAATCTTGTTATAATTGGAGAAAATTTGGACAAGGCAAAAATACACAATCAATTGCTTCAGCTTGAACAACAGTAAGAGATCAGTATACAGCGGATGCGTGGTTCTATTTTTACTGATTAAATCGTAATAATTTCGTTTTGTAAGGAGGAGTCAATTTGTATGAATGGATCATTATAGGCGGGGGAATACACGGTTGTACAATTGCAGCTCATTTGCTTAAAACGAAAAAAACATCCATTGATCGCGTCGGCATCATTGATCCGAATTCATCGCCTCTTTATGAATGGAAAAGCCGTACGAATTTTATCGGGATGCCGTATCTCAGATCCCCTGCTGTTCACCATTTGGATCTGAATCCTTTTAGTTTAAAGGCTTTTGGCAAAGGAAAAGGCGATAAGCGGGTTTTCTTTGGACCATATAAAAGACCGTCCCTAAACCTTTTTAATGAACACAGCAATTCAATATTTAGAGAAATTGAGCTTCAAAAGGCATGGATACAGGATATAGTTTCTGGTGTGGAAAAGCACAAAGGGATTTGGGCAGTTAAAACAGAGAATGGCAAGCGATTCGTTTGCCGCAACCTCGTAGTGGCGACTGGTGCCAACCAAAAGTTTTCTTATCCTGAATGGGGCCGTGAACTTGCACAACAATATCCTGAGCGTGCAGGGCATATTTTTGAAAAAGAGAAACCAGTGATGAAGCCGCCATTTCTTGTCGTCGGCGGAGGAATTTCGGCAGCTCATCTTGTGATTAAGTTGTCTAAAGAGTATCCGGGTGAGGTCATCCAGATCGCGAGGCATCAAAACCGTATCCATCATTTTGATAGTGATCCGGGCTGGCTTGGACCTAAGTACATGTCCTCGTTTGAAAAAATTAATGCTTATGAACAGAGGAGAGAGATCATTACAAAGGTCCGAAATAAAGGGTCCGTTCCGCATGAACTCGCAAACCGCATTTCCAGGCTGCAAAAGGAAGGGCAGTGTTCATTTTATCAAGATGAGGTGGAATCATGGGAAGGAAACTCTTCTGCAATTGAATTGACCTTGAAACATACCCGGCAAAAAACGAAAGCCAAAACCGTTTTGTTTGCTACCGGTTTTTCTTCCACAATTATGGAGGTGGAGTGGCTGCAGTCATTAATTTACCATCAAAAACTTAGCTGCGCACAATGCGGGTTTCCAATTGTTAATCAGGATCTTTCCTGGTGTCCCCATCTATTCGTAGCTGGACCGCTGGCAGAGCTTGAAATGGGACCAACAGCGAGGAATATATCCGGAGCACGGAAAGCGGCAGAACGAATAGCAGGGTTTTAAAGGGAGCATCCAAAAAACGGATGCTTTTTTTATATTTGGCCGGCTTTGACCGAATGGGAGTATTTTCGAATTAAAAAAGCCTATGGAGGAACTCAGCTCAGCCTGTATCCCCCTTTAAAAACGTATACTTCTTCCTTACTAAGGAAATGAATAAAGGAATAAAGATACATTAAAGGGCAAGGGGTGTGGGGCTGGATGGGTGTTGTAAAATTACTAAGCAAATTTCTTCAGAAAAAAGCACCATCTGATAAAAGCACTTCTAAACCAAAGCTAAAAAACAAGCGGGTTTCAATTGAATCAATTAAGCAGGAATTGGCAGACGTTGATGATGTAATCTATAAAAATATTCGTACTCCGAAAGGTCCTGTAACAGTTATTTACTATAGCTCATTTGTCGACAATCAGGTGCTGCATCAAACGGTAATCGCACCGATTTTGCGTCAGGATGAAACAGTCATTCATGCTTCAGAAAAGATTGATTTAAATGATCTGCCCCATGTGCTGTCGCTAATTACTACAGGACACACGATCCTGTTTCTTCACACACAGCATGTGTTTTATTCGATAAACACTTTTAGTGCAGAAAGCCGTTCGATTCAGCAGACAGAGACGGAATCAACGGTTATTGGTCCTCAGGACGCCTTTACCGAATCACTGGATACAAATTTATCTTTAATAAAACGCCGAATTAATAATCCTGAGTTGAAAAATAAAACGTATATGGTCGGAACAGAGACCAACACCAAAGTATCCGTTCTCTATCTAAGTAATCTTGTGAATCAGGACAATCTTAAGCGAATAATAAACAAACTTGAGGAGTTGGAGTATGACGGGTTCACAGATATTACTGTGATGAAGCAGTTTATCGAAGATCATCCTATGTCGCCTTTTCCACAATATAATTCCACAGTCAGACCGGATATGACAATGAAATATTTACTCGATGGACGAATAGCCGTCATGATGGATAACAGCCAATCTGTGATCATTTGTCCTACTTCATTTTTAGAGCTTTTTGAGCCAATGGAAGATTATTACAATCGTTGGATGACTGCAACATTGCTGCGCAGTTTACGCTTTTTTGGTTTTTTTGTCACGATTATTTTAACGCCGACCTATATATCAGCTCTTACTTATCACCCTGAAATCCTCCCCTTTGAACTGCTGATTAATCTGCAGGAATCAAGAAACCGTGTGCCTTTCCCGCCGGTTATGGAAGTGCTGTTCATTGAACTCGTTATTGAAATTCTTCGGGAA
The DNA here is from genome assembly GCF_004358665.1 of Jeotgalibacillus sp. S-D1. Classification (GTDB taxonomy): domain Bacteria; phylum Bacillota; class Bacilli; order Bacillales; family Jeotgalibacillaceae; genus Jeotgalibacillus. The sequence goes on from NZ_SMZR01000004.1 coordinate 96,418, forward strand.
GCGGGTTCACGGATGCCGACCAAAATTGGTCAGACGCTGGGTATCGTAGGCGGTATCGTAATTGGAACAGCTGCAGTGGAAGCGGGACTTATCAGTAATATGCTGGTTGTGCTCGTGGCGATTTCGGCATTGCTGTCATTTCTTCCATCAAGCTTTTTAATGAGCAATACGAGCCGATTCATCCGCTATGCATTCATTTTAGCTGCAGGATTTTTTGGCCTGTATGGGCAAATGATTGCACTTGCCTGGCTGTTTATCCATCTGCTGAATTTAACTTCTTTGGGAACGCCATATTTAACCCCTGGTATTCCTCGGAATTGGACAGACCTTCTGGATAGTGTGCTTCGGGCACCGAGTGGGTTATTGAAGTATCGAAAAGGAATTGCACGATCAAAAGAAAAACAGGTTGGACCGCTGAACGAGGAGTGACAATAATTGGATAACAATAAACTAAAAAAATTAAACGGTTATCATGTTGTTTTTCTCGTTCAAAATTCCATGATTGGCTTGGGTTTATTATCGCTTCCCCAGCAAATGAGTTCCATGGGCTACAGCCAGTGGTGGCTTCCGATTATGTTCGGGGTTATTGCAAATTTGTCATTGATTCCCATGATATGGATTGTGAAGCGATATCCAAAGGATAATATATTTACGATTAATGAAAAATTGGTTGGGAAATGGCTGGGGAAGCTTTTAAACATTGTTCTTATCTTGTACCTTATTTTATTCATTTCCTCCATTTTAGAAGGGTATTTGGATTTAATACAGATCGTTGCATTGCCTGACAGAACGATCATCACTCCTCTGGTGTTTTTTTTTAGTGTGCTTCTTTATGTTGTTCATGGAGGAATAAAATCAATTGCACGCTTTTGTATTATCAGCTTTTTTTTAACCGGGTGGATGGCGTTGTTTCTATATTGGCCGATTTCACATGGTGATATAAGCCACCTTATTCCAGTCTCAAACTTTACGTGGAAGGAATTTCTTACGGCAAGCCGCAACGGCTACTACTCAATGGTAGGATATGAATTAATTCTTGTCTTTTTTCCCTACATTATTAATCAGCAAAAGGCTTTCAGGCAGGCTTCCATCGGCGTATGGATAACAGTCTTTTTTTATCTGGCTGTCACCATTGTTAGTGTGATGTATTTCTCAGAATGGCAGATGACAGAAGTGCTGTATCCAATTTTAAAATTATTTCAGGAAGTGGAATTATCCTTTGCCGAACGAATCGATGTGATGGGTATATCTTTGTGGGTAATGCTGCTGCTTTCAACGTCTGCGGCCTATTTATGGGCTTCTAAAAAAGGGATGGATTCTTTGAGAGCGAACAATAAAACCTACCATATGTACATCATGGCTATTTTAATCTTTATCTTCATTAATATCCCATTTTCCAAAGAATTTCAGGAAATGCTTTATGACCGGGTGTTTTATGTTAAATTCGCCATCATATTATGGCCGAACATTTTGATCCTTCTCCATCTTATCCGTTCTGGAAGAAAGCGGGCGAAATCATGAGACGCTTCGTCTTTTTAACTGTTTTTCTTTGTCTCGTCTTTGTGTCAGGCTGTTCGGGCGAACTGAAACCAAGCTCAGTAGAGGATGTGGCACTCGTAAATGTATTAGGTATTGATTATATTGATGATAACAGGATGCAACTGACGCTTGCAGTGCCTCAGCCCTCTGTGGTGGGACCTACTCAAACCTACAGCACAGAGTCCAGTTTGATTAAAGAAGGGATCGTTGCAATCTCGTCTCAAGCGGACAAGGAAATTAAACTAAATGGATTACGGATTGTATTAATTGATGAGGAGTTTGCACAAAGCGGAAAGCTGTGGGACGTCGTAGAACACTTATACCGCAATCCGGTAATTGGCGGAAAGGTTCTGATTGTTGTGGTAAAAGAAAGCGCCAAAGACATGCTCGAGCAGGAATACCCGGGTAAGGCAGGGATTGTAACTTATTTAAATGATTTGTTAAAGCCTAAGCCACATAATATGTTCAATCCGTATACAAGTATTCATGATTTTATCTACACACAAACAAACCCTGTAATGGACACCGTTACACCTTATCTGGAACTCAAGGAGGAAAAAGTTGAAATAACGGGTGTTGCGCTTTTTAAAGAAAAACGAGCGATCGGAGTTTTGAATCGTGAGCAGGGACAGCTAATAAAAATACTTCAGGGGGCGAAGAGGCTTCCTGCAACCACTATTACTGTCAATGAGGAGATACAGACGCGTGAACAGGTGGTAGTCGATTTTGTCGACAGTGATGTTCACTTCAAATCAAATAAAGACATTAATAACCCCGTTTTGGATATTACCTTAAAGTTAAAAGGAACCCTTTACGAATATCAGGGTGATAAAGATCTGTCTAATTCAGATGACTTTGCCCAGCTGGAAAAAGAGATAAGGGATTTTATGCACAGCGAAGTCACGGCATTATTAGCTGATTTGAAAGAAAAGAATACAGATCCGGTGGGACTGAGTGAAAATTTCAGAAAGTATCATCATGGGCGCTGGTCAGAGGAACTGACAGACAAAGTCACTCAAAATGCAGAGTACAGGGTTCATGTGAAGATGCAGGTATTGGCTACAGGCACCATTAGATAATGGGAATCTTAAACCGATAATGGTTCATACTAACCGGTAAGGCCGCATTTATCTAGAGGTGAGAGCATGAAATATGCAGTGCTGTTCGTACTGATGATGACCTGGGTTGCACCGTCTCATCAGGAGGAAGAAATTGAAGCTTATGCGTGGACAAAACATAAACTCATTGCTCATGCAGCAGGAGGCATCAAGGGGAAAGATTATACAAATAGCGAGGAAGCCTTTCGAAACAGCTATAATAATGGGTATAAATTGATTGAGCTGGACCTTTCACTGACCAGTGACGGCGAGCTCGTGGCGCGGCATGGGTGGGACGAGACATACGGCCAGGAATTTAAGCCGGGTTCTAAGGCGCTTACCTACAGGAAATTCATTAAGCTGCCTTATTATCTCCAATATACACCGATGGATTTTGAGCGGATTTTAGCTCTAATGAAAAAGCACCCGGAGATTTATGTGCTTCTTGATGGAAAAGTGTCCTCCCATGAAGATACAAGGAGACTTTATAAAAAGGTAGGGGAACAAATTCAAGATGTAGACCCCTCTGTGTTGGACCGGCTCATCCCTCAGATGTACTACCAGAAAGATCTGAAAACAATTAAGAAGTACGGGTTTCAGGATATATTGTACATTGTTGGACGTGAAAAATGGACGACTAAGGATATCATTTCATTCTGTAAAAAGCATGATATACGTGCAATCGGGATAGCAAAAACAAGAGTCAACGATGAATTTGTCGGTGAACTGTTTAAGCAGGGAATCGTTACGTACATTTACACCATTAATGATTTAGATGAGATGTACTCTTATTTTGAAATCGATGTTCATGGTTTTTACACAGATTATGTTATACCTGAAGAAATTGAAGATACCCACAACTAAAAAGACCGCGAATCCATCTTACGATTCGCGGTTTGTTTTTTGCTGTCTTTCCCAAATAGCTAAAGAAGGATATGGGTCAAATGCCCACTCGGTCCGGCCATTGTCCAAATACATGCCATAATGCAAATGAGGAGGGAATTTACCGCTTGTTCCTTTTTTCCCATAACCGGAACTTCCGACATATCCTATAATGGTTCCCGGTTTAACAATATCGCCTTTTTTCAAATCCTTACTAAAGCTTCCTAGATGAGCAAAATAATGATAAACATTATGGATATCCCGCAGCCCAATCCGCCAGCCTCCATATTCATTCCAGCCCATTACTTCAATTACACCATGAGTTGTTGCTAATACGGGAACTCCATAGGAGGCAAAAAGATCGGTTCCTTCATGAATTCTTCTGCCCCCCCAGCCCCGATTATCTCCCCACGTACTGCGGTAACTGTAGTTTTGATTTAATGGGAGGGGAAATGCATGATCATACAAATCCAGCGTCCCGTTAGATTGATAAATCTTAGAAATGGTTAAAATTTGCCGCACAGATTCTTCACGCTTGTAGTAATCCCATAAAGCCAGTTTAAAATCTTCTTCCGATTGTCCATACTCGCTTAAATAGCGCCCCATTGTATATAAAACATCTTCTACATCATTGCGGTCAGCTTTGCCATCATTGTTCCCATCCTGTCCCTTGCCGCCAAACATATCAATTGTGGCGGTTGAGGTATCATTCTTATTTGGGTTTAGCGGTCCTGCCCAGAAGTCTTCGTGGAATTGAAGGGCGATTGAACCTTCCCTTTTCGGTATATCCTCCCGCACCAGTTGAATGTTCCGTTCAAACTGATCCATCGCAGCTAGATAATACCAGGGGATAAAATGTTCGGTGCCATATTGAATGTAATAGCTCATTCTTTCGCTCAATAAATCTTCACGGGAAGGCTTGGCATTCGTTTCAGCTGACACCGTGGAAGAAAAGAAAAGAAAAAAAGTAATGATCACGATAAATTGTCGCACATAACCAACCTCCAAAAGTCTAAGTGCATTTATTTTTCCCTTAAAAGATCATTTCATGAGTCCCATTTTTCGGGTATTAATGGCTTTGCTAAAGCATTCCCCGCAATATCACTTTATTAAGCCTTCCTGAGGGGATATGACACTTGTCATGAATAAGAGTTGACAGTCATGACTTATGGAAAGTTTGGCAATGATTTATGATGAGGTCATAAGATCAACAAAAATAAAAAAGAATGGGGAGGAAGACATGAGTAAACAAAAAACAGCTGAGCTGAGAAAAAGTGTCTCACCTTTTGAAAAATCGGATTTTAAAGCGAGTGTTCGCCAAATAATAAATACAATACCGCCATTTTTCCTGCTATGGTTTCTGGCCTATCAAAGTTTATCCGTTTCAATCTTTTTGTCATTAGCCCTATCGATTGCAGCTGCAGGTTTTGTGGTTAGAATTTTTATCATCTTCCATGATTGCTGTCACGGTTCTTTCTTTAAAAATAAAAAAATTAATAGCATTTTAGGCACAATAACGGGTGTCATCACAATGTTCCCATTCGAAAAATGGAAACGTGAGCATTCAATTCACCATGCTACCAGCAGTAATTTAGATAAGCGCGGAGTTGGTGATGTATGGATTATGACCGTTGAGGAATATGCAAAAGCAACACCTAAAGAACGATTCGCCTACCGCTTATACCGGAACCCGATTGTTATGTTTGGATTGGGACCATTATATTTGTATTTCGTAACCAATCGTATGAACCGCAAGGATGCTCGTAAAAAAGAACGCAATAACACATATTTTACAAATATCGCACTTGTTGCTTTATATGCATTCATGATCTGGGCTGTTGGCTGGCAGGCATTTCTTCTTGTACACGGACCTATTATGTTTGTTGCAGGATCGCTTGGAATCTGGCTGTTCTATGTACAGCATCAATTCGAGGATTCGTATTTTGAAGACGAGTCGGATTGGGATTATGTAAAAGCTGCAGTGGATGGAAGCTCGTTTTACAAGCTGCCAAAGGTACTGCAGTGGGTAACAGGCAATATCGGGTATCACCATGTTCATCATTTAAGCCCGAGAGTGCCAAACTATAACCTGGAAAAAGCCCATGAATCAACACCGCCCCTTCACCAGGCGACTACCATCACAATGGGTTCAAGCTTACAGTCGATCCGTTTTCGCTTATATGACGAAAGCCGAAAGACATTTGTCAGCTTTAAGGAAGTAAAGAATCAAATTAAAAAAGGTGAACTTAATGTTCCATTGAACAGAAAAGTAAGCAGTGTGCACGGAAAATAAACAGATACCTGAGCACTCGTCCAGATCACGGACGGGTGCTTTCCTATTGCAGTTGGGACTACATTCCACTGGAGATCAACAATTTGTTATAATATAGAAATAGGAAAGAAAGGACGGTACGGGATGCGCAATTGGTATAATATTTTTCCGCGAAATACAGGGTTAAACATCTACATATGGATTATCTTTTGTATGCTGCCATTTTATTTTATTTTCAGATCTTCCGGTTTAACTGACATTTTAATCGGAGTGACCATGATTTTCTTGTTTTTTATTTCTTACCGATTAACTTTTTTAACGAAAGGCTGGTTAAATTATCTTTGGGTTGGCATAGCCATTGCGATAAGTATTGCAATGACCGTCCTTTTTGGTTTTGTTTATTTTGCCCTGTTTTTAGCGTTTATGGTGGGGAATGTTCAAAATAAAGCAGGCTTTTTTACCTTATATGGTGTTCTTGTTCTCACAACCATCGCCACAGTCAATATAGCCTTTTTCACACAGGACGAATTGTTTTTTTCTCAATTTCCATTTGTGTTAATTAGCGTGATCGGTGTCATTCTGCTGCCATTTAACTCTTATAATCGAAATAAACGTGAAAAACTTGAAGGACAGCTTGATGATGCGAATAAAAGGATCTCGCAATTGATTGTAATAGAAGAGAGGCAGCGGATTGCACGTGATCTTCATGACACACTCGGACAAAAGCTCTCGCTTATTGGTTTAAAAAGTGATCTTGCCGGTAAGTTAGTATCCGTTAATCCTGAGACTGCGAAACATGAGATCCAGGATATTAATCAAACAGCAAGAACGGCTTTAAAAGAAGTGCGTGAACTCGTCTCTGATATGAGGGGAACGAAACTTGAGGATGAGCTTGTCCGGGTGAAGCAGATCCTTGCTGCTGCTCAAATAAAATTTAGTTTAGAGGGAAGTCCCGCTTTACAGAACACACCCATACTCGTTGAAAATGTGCTGAGCATGTGCTTAAAAGAAGCTGTGACAAACGTAGTAAAACACAGCCAGGCTGAAGCCTGCTCTGTCGTCATCGAACAAACAAGCAAAGAGTTAATTTTAAAGGTGACAGATGACGGTGTCGGGATTAAAAATATTAGTTATCCTTATACAGGCAATGGACTGATTGGAATGGAAGAACGGCTGGAATTTGTTAATGGAAGCATGGAAATAGAATCCTCAATCGGTACGTCGCTTATTATTCGTGTACCGTCTGTCATTAAGCAAACGAAGCAGGAGGGATTGGAATGATCCGAATTGTCTTAGCTGAAGACCAGGGAATGCTGCTGGGTGCGCTTGGTTCACTCCTTGATTTGGAAGAAGATATGCAGGTAGTCGGTAAAGCCCGCAATGGTGAGGAAGCCATTGAGCTTGTGAAGCAGGAAAATCCCGATATCTGCATTATGGATATTGAAATGCCGTTAAAAAGCGGATTAGATGCAGCAGCGGAGCTTAAAGAGCATGCATGTAAAATCATTATTTTAACTACTTTTGCCCGTTCAGGTTATTTTGAAAGGGCAAGAAATGCTGGAGTAAGCGGTTATTTATTAAAGGACAGTCCAAGCGAGGAGCTGGCTAAATCCATTCGGACTATTATGGAAGGGCGGAGGATTTATGCGCCTGAGCTGGTGGACATCGCTTTTACTGATGTTAACCCTTTAACTGAGCGGGAAAAACAGGTAATCGAACTCATAGCAGAAGGAAAAAACACGAAAGAGATTGCAAGCGAGCTTTTTATTACAAACGGCACTGTCCGCAATTATATCTCCGTCATACTCGACAAGCTGGAAGTGAGCAACCGCATTGAAGCAATCTCCCGTTTCAAAGAAAAAGGATGGTTTAAGTAATGACGACATGGCAGCCGGTGAGCATAAAAGCTTGCCGGCTTTTTTTATTGGCACAGTGGCGCGGGGTTGATATTAGTCCAGGTGAAAGGTCCCCCAACCAGCAGATAAGAGTGCTCTCAGCTTCGATTGCCGGTTCTGAGGCTTCGATATAAATCATGAAAGCTTCAATTGAATTCCAGCACCCTTCGATAACACGGTTTAAGGCTTCGAATCACCGAATTCTTATGCAGCTGTGAGCAAATGATATTAGTAAATAAAACATTCCAGCACATCCTAAGCCTGAAAGGTGAAATTAACTCAGTAATTCGTTATAATAATAATACCGATATGTGAATTGATTCACAAAGCATTCACATTCTTACTGATGACTCTCCAAGATAGGAGCTCCTTACAATGAATGAATTAAAACATATTGCAAAAAAATACAAAGGAACAAAACTGGTGCTTATCATTCTGGCTGTGCTGACGGGGATTTCAATCATTGCACAGGCCTATTTAATTGTAACGGTGGTTGACCGGGTTTTCCTTCAGGGGCAGTCATTTTCCCAAATTGCTCCGTATTTGGCATGTCTTGCTCTTGCACTGATTGTGCGTGCGGGGTTAACTTATGCCAGTGGGCGTGCTGGTGTTAGGATGGCCGCGAAGGTAAAAAGTGAGTTTCGCAGCAGGCTGCTGGCGAAGTTTACTAACAACCCTGTACAGTCCTCTCTTCAAGGGCAGTCGGGACAAAAAGTCAGCGTCATGATGGATGCTGTAGATGAGATTGACAGCTATTTCAGCCAGTATATTCCACAGGTCATTCAAACTTCTGTAGTGCCGCTGATGATCATCATTGTCGCGTTTAACCAGCATCTGTACACAGGTCTGTTAATGATGATTACAGCGCCATTTATTCCATTGTTTTTTATCATTATCGGCATCAAGACGCAGAAAAAGTCTGAGGAACAGATGGATAAAATGGCGGCTTTTTCAGGTAAATTTTTAGATACACTTCAGGGATTGACGACACTGAAATTATTTGGGCGCTCTCAAAAACAGAAAGATTCCATACGGGAAAGCAGCCTTGGTTTCAGAGAAGCAACGATGGAAGTGCTGAAGGTTGCCTTTGTGTCATCTTTGATGCTTGAATACATTTCCATGCTGAGCATTGGATTAATCGCACTTGAACTGGGTCTTCGATTAGTAGTATTTGAAAGTGTGACCTTTTTTACAGCCTTTTTCCTTTTGGTGCTGGCTCCGGAATTTTACCTGGCATTAAAGGAACTGGGGAGCGCTTTCCATACAGGCCGGGGGAGTATGGGTGCAGCAAGAAAAATTATGAATGAGCTGGAAAAAAAGGATCACCCTGTTTCATGGGGAGAACATGAACTGAATGCATCAACACCGCCTGCTATTTCTCTTAAAAGTGCAGGATTTCATTATAATGAAGGATTTGAATTGAAAAATGTAACAGTGGATATTAAACCCTATGCGAAGGTAGCGATTGTTGGCCAAAGTGGAGCAGGGAAATCTACGCTTCTTAATTTATTGGCTGGTCTCGTCTCCCCATCAAAGGGTCAGGTGCTTATAGAAGGCAGGCCATTATCGGACTACAGGGAGCGGGCCTGGTATTACGAACTAAGCTATATCTCCCAGCAGCCCTATATTTTTTCCGGCACAATTGAGGATAATATTGTGATTGGCTCATCAAAAGAAGTGAGCAAAGAGGCGATTAAAGAAGCGGCACAGCAGGCAGGGATCATGGAATTAATTGATTCGCTTGATCAAGGTCTCGATACCCAGGTTGGAGAAGCCGGAAGGGGGCTGTCTGGAGGAGAAAAGCAACGTTTAGCCATTGCTCGCGCATTTTTGAAAAATCCTTCAGTCGTTTTGTTTGATGAACCGACTACAGGCCTTGATCTGAAAACGGAACAAATTCTTCAGGCGTCGATCCGGGAGCTGTCCAGGCGATCCACTGTGATTACTGTTGCGCACAGGCTGCATACGATTCAGCATGCAGACATAATTTTATTTTTGAAAAAGGGAGAACTTGCAGCCAAAGGAACCCATGCAGAGCTGATGGATTCCGTCCCTGAATATCGGAATATGGTGGCAGTGCAGCAAGGAGGCGAGGCGGAATGAAGGAATTATCGATCGTAATAAGGGAAGTTGGACGGGAAAAGAAAGATATCCTGTATTCCATCTTGTTTGGGTTTTTAGCGGGAATTACAGCTGTCGGTTTATTTGCTTCGAGCGGTTATCTGATATCAAAGGCAGCCTTGATGCCCCCTTTATACGCATTGACCGTTATGATTGCCCTGTTAAAGCTTTTTGGACTTGCAAGGGCAGTGAGCCGGTATGGGGAACGCTATTTTTCCCACCGGGCAACATTTACGATTTTAAGCAACCTGCGCGTGAATTTTTTTGAAAGGCTGGAGCCGCTCGCACCGGGCATCTTTCAAAAATACCGCAGCGGTGATTTGCTTGCACGAATTGTGGGAGATGTAGAAAGTCTGCAGAACTTTTTCCTGCGCGTCTATTATCCTCCGATCGTATTAATCATTGTATTTTTGAGCACGATCGTGTTTACATCCTTTTTCTCAATTTATATTGCGCTGGTGCTGGTTTTGGGTCTTCTTTTAACTGCGCTGGTTATTCCTGCGGTATTTGCCTACAGTCAGCGCAGGATTGATCATACAGTACGGGAACGCCGCGGTGAGCTGTCAACTGAAGTAACCGAATTATTGTACGGTTTTCGTGAATTGAAGCTGTATCAGCGGCTGGAAGAAAAAGAACGCATGCTGATTTCATCCTCGGAGGATTATATCCAGGAGCAGGAGCGTGACGGTGTCCAATCCATGTTTAACCAGTCCATCAATACCGCTGCTTCTCTTATGATTTCATGGGTAGTGCTGGCTCTCGGTGCTTATTTAGTGATTGGCGGTCAGTTAAACGGATTGTTTTTAGCCATGCTGGTTATGATTTCGTTAACTGTGTTTGAAAATGCTACGCCTATGGCTGCTTTTCCGGGGCATCTGGAAGAAAGCAGAAGGGCCTCGAATCGGCTGTACTCCGTTGTTAAGGAAGAACCGGTTATAACTCAGGAACCAAAAATTGACCTTCCTCAAACCGAAGCACTTTCCGTGGACTTTCGTGAGGCCGCCTACCGGTTTGAGAACGAAGGAAGAAACGTAATAGACGGGGTTACGCTTCATCTTCCGGCCGGATCAAAAACGGCGATCGTCGGGCCAAGCGGCTCAGGGAAATCAACACTTCTCATGCTGATGTTAAAGGTTTTGCATGCTAAATCCGGAAAAGTCCTGTTGGCAAATCATTCAATTCAAAATATTGAAGCTGAAGCCATCTGGCAAAAATCAAATGTTGTTTTGCAGGAAAATCACTTTTTTTACGGCACCATCCGAGACAATCTTGAAATGGCAAGGGATGGACTGAGCGACGAAGACCTTAAAAGCGTACTTGTGAAGGTGCGTATGAGCCACTTTAGTTTAGAGGATGAAGTGTTTGAAAAAGGCGAGAACCTTTCCGGAGGGGAAAAGCAGCGGCTTGCCATTGCAAGGGCCCTGCTGAAAGGCGAACGACTGTGGGTGCTGGATGAACCAACCTCCTCAATCGACGCGTTAACCGAACGCTTCATTTATGACGAATTGTTTAAGCAGGCAGTGGATGATACGGTTATTTTGGTCAGCCATCGCTTGACCGGACTTGAAGCCATGGATCAGATCGTGGTTATGGAAGATGGGAGAATCGTTGAGAATGGCTCCTTTAACGAACTAATGGCGAAAAAAGGGTACTTCTTTGAAATGAAGCAGATCGAAAAAAGCGTCTTTGGATAAGATTTGAAGCAGAGTCGATGGAGGCTCTGCTTTTTTGTGTGGAGCTTTGGGACAACCATTTAAAATAGTATTCATGGATCAATAAGCTATTTGGCAAAATCATTGACTGAAATGATACAATCAAACCAACTATATCTTATCGTGTCAGGAGTTCTACTTATGATTGTAAAAGAAGATTTTTTTCTTCGTAAATATAACGAGCTAAACGTATCGCTTAATAAAGTTCAAAAGCAGGCAGTGCAGCATACAAAAGGAGCGCTTCTTTTACTTGCTTCACCGGGATCGGGGAAAACCACTACGATCATTATGAGGATTGGTTACTTAGTGGAGGTGAAGGGGATACTGCCGGAACGCATCAAAGGGGTAACCTTCAGCAAAGCGTCTGCTGAAGATATGAAGAGTCGTTTTGCACGATTTTTCCCTGATCTGCCGCCAGTCGATTTTTCCACGATTCACAGCCTGGCATTTTCGATCGTTCGGGATTACTGTTATCAGCAGGGGATCACCTATACGCTGATTGAAGGAAGTATTGATCCGTCATCTGACCTCGATCCTGCTTATGCCAATAAAAAAATGCTTCTGCGCACCCTTTTTCAAAAACACAATAAAGAGGCGATTACAGACGACCAGCTAGAGGAGCTTACAGGCTACATCAGCTTCATAAAAAACAAACTTTTAAAGAGATCCAATTGGTCCTCTGTTCCCTGTGATGTTCCAAATGCAGAAGAAATTTTTGCGGATTATGAAGACTCAAAAGCGAAAAATCCGAATAGGCTGCTGCTTGATTATGACGATATGCTGACACTGGCCAATGAAGCATTAACTGTTAATGAGCGTCTGCTTAAAAAATACCAGCAAAAATATGATTACATGCTGACAGACGAAAGTCAGGATACATCGCTCGTTCAGCATGCCATCATTGAAAAGCTGGTAAAGGAGCACGGGAATTTATGTGTAGTTGCGGATGATGATCAGTCAATTTATACATGGAGGGCGGCCGAACCGCAATACCTGATCGATTTTAAAAAGGTATACCCAAAAGCTGAAATTCTCATGATGGAACAAAATTACCGGTCAACGCCCCAAATAGTCGATGCAGCCAATCAATTTATTAAACGGAATAAAAACCGATATGATAAAAACATGTACACTGAAAATAAAAACGGCGAAAAAATTGTTATAAAAGTATTTCCGGATTATGAGGATCAGTCTCGTTACATCGGCCAGCAGCTTGCTGCCCTGACAAATTACAGCGATGCAGCTGTTCTTTACCGCACCAACAGCTCGGCTATTTTACTGATGAATGAACTGGACCGGGCGGATATCCCATTTTACATGAAGGATTCAGATCACCGCTTTTTCTCACACTGGATTGTTGAGGATATTTTGAATTTTATGCGCTTAAGCTTCAATGATAAGAGAGCAGATATTTTTGAGCAGATTCACATGAAATGCAAGGGTTACATTACAAAGCAGCAGATGATTCAGGCAAAGCAGGTTCCGGGAAAGGATTCGATATTTGATAAGCTGATTAATCATGTCCAGCTGAAAGACTACCAGATAAAGCAGGTGAAATCGCTTAAACAAACGTTTAATTTAATGAAAAACGAGGCGCCTTATCCTGTGATAAAGCTGATTCGGGAGCGGGGAGGGTATGATAAAGCACTTGAAAATATGAGTCAGCGGCTTGGTTTTTCCATGGATTATTTAAAGGATGTTCTGATGACGCTTGAAGAGATCGCCCGAAAAGAAGAAACCATGAAAGGATTCGCAGCTCGTCTTAAGCATCTGGAGTCTCTTTTAAAAACATCAAAGTTTAATAAAAATAAACAAGCCGTAACTCTTTCCACCCTTCACAGCTCAAAGGGCCTTGAGTTTAAAAAGGTATACCTGATGGACTTGATTGCGGATGTGATTCCATCTAAAAGTGATCTAAAAGAAAGCGATGAAGGAAACAGGGAACCTCTTGAGGAAGCGGCAAGATTATTTTATGTAGGAATGACGAGAGCAGAGGAGCATTTAGAACTTCTGTCGTACCGGATGCGAAACGGAAAAGCAACAAAACCCTCGATGTTTTTGTTAAATGTGAACCATATCATCAATCCGCCGGAGGAAATGCAAAAGGACACTTCCATTGATGCAAGAGCGGTTCCCCATAACCCGAATGCGTTAACAAAAGTATCTGAGCTAGAAGTAGGCAAAATTGTGAAGCACCGTGTTTTTGGCACAGGAGAAATCCTTGGCTTTGCGGAAGAAGGCCTGGAGATCCGCTTTTCAAAAGGAACAAAAAAACTTTCGATTGAAATGTGTCTGACGATGGGGCTGTTGGAGCCGGAAAACTAAATAAAAGTGTAATCTGTAATAGATAGAACCCGGTGCTAACCAGCTCTGGGTTTCTTGAGTTTGAAGGCTGCAAAAGGATTTAAATGGCAGATAAAGAGATATACGTGCAATTTCATATATGATGATTTGGTAGAATGGATGAAAAGGGTTTTAAAGAAGGAGCGTTTTCATATGAAAGAAGTCGTAGCACATTGCACGGGGTGTGGGAAGATTCTATATTGCAAGGATGGATTTTTTGAGGGGGAACTTGATAGACAAAAGTCCTTTTGTTTTACATGCTTTGAACAGCTTCACGAGGATTTTACAGAGGAAGAGACCGGTGAATTTATTTCGAGATTAAATCGTAAGCCCGATCAGCATATTGGCTACTGCGGAACGAATGCCAAGGAAGTGGCGGATGTACTGATGCAGGATTTTTCGGATCTTTCATTCAATAACTCCTTTGCTGTATTGAAAGAAAACGGAAAGATTATAGCTGCATTGGGTGCTGATTGGGATTCAAAAGAAAAAACCGGCGAGCTGTGGGGGCCATTTAGTCTCGCTGAGGACGAAAAATGGCAGGAGCAGGCAGATATCCTTTGGAGGCTTTTGCAGCACAAAATCAATCAAAAGGGAATGTGGTACGGGTTTTATAATGAACAGAACCAGCAGGCTGAAAAGTGGATAAGCCGAATGGGTGGGGTTAAACAAAGCAGTGAAGTCATTCTCCATGCAAGTACATATAGATCCAGCTCAATTTATTCGGGGAAAGCTGCCGTGTTTACAGCAGCATTTAAAGTTGAATTTAAGCGATTGCATAACACCGTTTTTCCAGCTGCCTATTTTTCTGCAGATGATATACTGACACGTATTAATGATTCTAAACGACTTTTTATAATGGCCGACGGCGAAGACCTGTTAGGTTATGTTTATGTGGAAGCGGTCCCTGATCATGGGGAAGGCGCGATCGAATTTATTGCAGTGGATTCAAAAAGCCGGGGCAGGGGAGTGGGCACAGCACTTCTGCAAAAAGCTGCATCATTTCTTTTTGATGAAATGAACATAAAGGACATCTCGATTTGTGTGAGTGCTGAAAACAAGGCAGCCATTCAAATGTACAAAAATAATGCTTTTTTAGAGAAACACCGAATGGATTTTTATAAGCTTAAAGATGATTCTAATTAAGATCAATCGCTTGTTCCTTTGCACAGGGTTTTCAATAAAGCTTTTTTCACCTAAGAAAAAAGGAGCTGGCGCCAGTTTGCGTCAGCTCCTTATTTTCTATAGTCCTACAGAAATATATTTTGTCTCCAGGTACTCTTCAATGCCCTGATGCCCGCCTTCGCGTCCCAGGCCGCTTTGTTTGAATCCGCCAAATGGAGCTTGCGGGGCAGATGGCAGACCATCATTTAAACCCACAATACCATATTCCAGCCCTTCGGATATTCTAATGCCAGTTAAAATGTTTTCAGTGAAAACATAAGCTGCCAGTCCGTAAATAGAATCATTGGCCCGTTTAATTGCTTCTTCTTCAGTCGAGAATGAAGCAATTGGAGCCAGCGGTCCAAATGTTTCTTCATTCATACACAGCATGTCATCCGTTGCACCGGATAAGACTGTCGGCTCGAAAAATAATCCATCTCGTGATGAGCCGCCAAGTTCAATTTTTGCCCCCTTGTTTTCAGCATCTTTTATATGCTCCTGCATTTTTTCCACTGCATCCTCGTTAATGAGCGGACCAAGGTCTACATTGTCTTCGAATCCGTCTCCCAGCTTCAGCTTGTTAACCTTTGAAGAGAATTTTTTTGTAAATTCTTCTACAATCGATTCATGCACATATATGCGATTGGCGCAAACGCAGGTTTGCCCGGCATTTCTGAATTTAGTGGCAATTACTCCATCTACAGCCTTATCAAGATCACAGTCATCCATTACGATCGCAGGTGCATGTCCGCCAAGCTCCAGAGAAATCTTTTTAACCGTGTCAGCGGCACCTTTCATAAGTGTCTTACCCACCTCGGTTGAACCGGTAAAGGTTAATTTGCTGACGCGTTTATCCTCAAGCCATTGTTCACTGATTTTTGAAGATTGGCCAGTAACTAAATTGATTACGCCTTTTGGAATACCGGCCTGTTCAGCTAGCTGCACGAGCTTGATTGCCGTTAATGGAGTCAGGCTGGCAGGCTTGATGACCACTGTGCATCCCGCTGCTAATGCTGGTCCTACTTTTCGTGTAATCATCGCCGCTGGAAAGTTCCATGGAGTAATGACTGCTGTAACGCCAACCGGCTGTTTGTGAATAAAAATCCGTTTATTTTCCTGGCTGGCAGGCACCGTCTCTCCGTAAACCCGTTTGCCTTCTTCTGCATACCATTTAATGAACCCGTTAGCATAAGCAATTTCACCTTCAGCTTCTTTCAGCGGTTTGCCCTGCTCAAGGGTCATGATTTTACCAAGCTCCTTTGTCTGCTCATCGATGAGCTCTGCCCATTTCATGAGGGAGGTGCTTCTTTCATAAGCTGAAAGCTTTGACCATGCAGGAAAAGCTGCATGTGCAGCATCGACAGCCTGCTTCGCTTCATTCGTTCCGCCTTTAGGAACAGTAGCGATGACTTCCTTTGTGGCCGGGTTTGTAACCTCTATTTTTGGCAAGTCCTGCCCCGTATCTTTTCCATCAATAATTAATGAATAGTGTTCCACTGCTATCACTCCCAAGTTATAGTTTTGCTTTATCCATATCTTTTACAGATACCCTTATTAAATGACCGGTAATCATTGAGATTTGAGATTTTTAAATAGTATGAATAGTTGTTCATTCTCTCCTGAACTTAAGATATACTAATAACTACCAATAGTGTAAAAGGGGGAATGGATAGATGACAGTAAACAGTGGGGATACGTTTCATTGGGAGCGGACATTCACCGAAGATGAGGTTCTTAATTTTGGTCAAATTACAGGCGATCAGGGTATACATCATGTAGAGCATGATGATCAGGGCAGATTAATGGTACATGGACTGTTAACGGCCAGTATCGGAACAAAAATCGGCGGAGATTTAAATTATATTGCACGTAAGATGACATCTGAATTTATCCGCCCTGTTTTTACCGGTGACACCGTCCGATGTGAAATGAACATTTTAAATGTGACCCAGCATGATAAATTCAGTATGGTTGAAGTGAAATCCATCTATCGAAATCAGCATGGAAAAGAAGTATTATTAGCAGCGAGTCAAGGGATAATCCGGGACTAGAAAGGAAGTGTCTTGAAATGATTCGAAAAGCGGTACAAGAGGATGCAATGGCAATCAGCAAGGTAAGAATTGATAGCTGGCGTACTACATACGAAGGAATTGTGGATCAATCTTACCTTGAAAAAATGAGACCCGAAAAATGGGCAGACCGCTGGAGTGCAGGATTAAACCGGGAGGACTTCATTACATATGTTGCGGAAACGGAAGGCGATATTCTTGGTTTTGCCATTGCTGGAAGAGAAAGAGAAAAGAAGTACAAGGATTATCAATACGAAATTTGGGCTATTTATGTACTTAAGGAGCATCAACGCAAAGGAATTGGACAGCTCCTTGTTTCAAAAATGATCGAAATTCTCTCAGTGGAAGGAGACAGTGGTTTAATTATCTGGGCATTAGATGAAAATCCGTATACATCATTTTATAAAAAACTCGGAGGAGTCCCTATCAATAATCAATTCTTTGAAATAGAAGGCAAAAAACATAGGGAATCTGCCTACGCATGGGATAGTTTAAGAGATATTCAGCTGTAGAAAGAGAAAGGAGGATTGCGGAGGGGTGACAACCTATCAAGTACAATCGATCAATATGGGTAAAATCGAAACAATTACATATGGCAATAAAACATTTGATTCAGCAATTAGAAAAAAAGCGATCATGCAGCCTGCATGGCTTGGCAAAACCGGTTTTGCTGAGGACGAGCAGGCATATGAACACCATGGAGGAACTGAAAAAGCAGTTTGCCTCTATCCGTATGACTATTTCGAGTACTGGCAGGATTTGCTGGGCCATCTCGATCATGACGCGCTATTTGGCGAAAACTTATCAACTCTTGGATTAACTGAAAACAACACGCACGCAGGAGACATCTTTCAACTGGGTGATGCCATTATTCAAGTAACAGAGCCGAGACAGCCCTGCTACAAGCTTGCTGCAAAATACAGCGTGCCTGATATGGTTGCGCGTATGCAGCATTCCGGTTATACGGGGTGGATGTACAGAGTCATCAAAGAGGGGTTCGTTTCTCCAGGGGATAATCTATTTTTACTTAAACAGGACCCACAACGTATTTCAATCGCTTATATTAATGAAGTAAAGTTTAATAAGCAGGCGTCTGTGGAACAGATAAACAGTATTTTAGCTGTAGATGCTCTTTCAGCCACTTTAAGAGACAGCTTGTTAAAGAGAAAAGATAAAAAGAAAACCTGATACACAGAACAGCCCTGAATTTCCGCGTACGGGAAACAGGGTTTTTTTGTGCATTTCAACAGATATCTCACCCTATTAGCTTAGTATTTTTCATTAACATAATTTAGATTTTATATGGTAGGATATACAAATGGATTATTTTCGGAAAACGAAAGAAAACGGGTGAGTATAGATGAAAGCTTCTAATGTATATATATGGCTGGTAGCGCTGATGGTGGTATGGGGATTGAATGTGGTCGCATTGAAGCTGCTGGTCGAAGCGTTTGACCCGATTGCTATGACCTCCCTGAGAATTTTATTTGCCGGTGCCAGTGTACTCGTCATTTTATCATTTATGAGGAAATTCAGGCTGCCTACAGGAAAAGAGATGGGGGTTATTACAGTAATTGGGCTATTTAATGTTGTTGGCCACCATTATTTTTTATCTGTAGGCTTAACCAAAACGTCAGCGGTTAATGCAGGTCTTATTTTGGGATTGATTCCTATATTTACGGCCATTGCAGCAATGATTTTCTTAAAGGCGAAACTGACTCCATTAAAGCTGTTGGGAATTATTATTGGATTTATCGGCGTTACGCTTGTTGTACTCGCTGGAAGTCAAGGAGCATTTCACGTAGCGATGGGGGACATATACATTTTTCTCGCAGGTCTGACCCAGGCTATTAGCTTTGTATTGATAAAAAAAACGTCTGCACCTATGGATGTTTTACTTTTGACAGGCTGGATGATGATTGTCGGCAGTCTTATACTCATGATGATCAGCCTGGCAACCGAACCTTCGGGATTTACCACACTGCTGAACGGAGAAGGTTATCAGTACGCTCTCTTTTTCGCCTCTGCTTTATTAGCCACATGCCTGGGACATATGATTTACAATAGTGCCATTCGTTTAATTGGTCCCAGTGAATCGGCAGTATTTACGAATCTAAACCTGCTGTTCTCAATAACGGGGGCAGCTATCCTGTTAAATGAAGATCTTTACGTTGAGCAGCTTCTTGGTTTTATTTTTATCGTGTTCGGCGTTATATCAGGCAGCGGAGCGGTAGATCACTGGATCCAGAAGAGAAAAACCGGCAGAACAGCTTTATTGGAACAAGCATACCAAGCAGAAAAAGTACCGCAACAAAAAAGGAAGACAAACTCGTAGTTATTTGACAGGTTTGAAAAAGTAATGGAATAGATGCTCATTTTAAAAACTTTTTCATTGGTTTCGGCTATTTTGCTTTCTTTTTTGTTGAACTTTTTTAAAATATAAATTCGACTGTTACATTTGTACACCGTTGATTGGAGCTGATAGTGCGAGACTCCTGCGGGATGTAGCGGGAGAGGTGAGACCTCTGAAACTCAGGAGCGCTTGAAGATGGCTCACCCCCGCCCCGCGGAAAGCGAGTGCATTCAGCGGAAATCAACAACTCCGTTTAAAAAACCCTTATATAAATATTAACCGAATTCCTCTCACAGTAAGAACTTATTCATGTAAAATAAAGGTGTTGAATAAGAAGGGAGTTATAATCATGGCTTTGATTAAATGTAATTTCTTTTCTGAAATACTTGGAATTAATACCAGCATGACAGTCATCTTGCCTGAGCAAACCACAAATCAAATCGGGATGCAGTCTGTGAAAGGGAGAGATTTGCATCCTGTCCTTTTTCTGCTGCATGGTTTATCGGACGATGATTCAATCTGGCTTCGCCGGACTTCAATCGAGCGATATGTATCTGAACTCGGGCTTGCTGTTGTTATGCCGGATGTCCACAGAAGCTTTTATACCGATATGGAGCATGGGCAGCGCTATTGGACGTTTATAAGTGAAGAACTGCCAGCTGCAGCCCGGTCATTTTTCCCGTTATCTGATAAAAGAGAGGATAACTTTGTGGCGGGACTTTCAATGGGCGGTTACGGGGCTTTTAAGCTGGCTTTGCGGAAACCTGAAAGCTTCTCTGCTGCTGCAAGCCTATCAGGCGTAATGAAAGTTAAGAATTTTTCCGAACGTTCAAGTGAACCATATCGCGATTACAGCCTGATATTTGGAAATCGGCAGGTGGAAGGAACAGAAGATGATGTAATCTGGCTGGCTGATAAAATCGATAAAAGCCATGTGCCGAAACCGATGCTGTTTCAATGCTGTGGAACAGAGGATCATTTAATAAAAGAAAATAAAGAGTTTAATGAACTATGTAAAAAAACATCATTTGACCATACATACATAGAAGATCCGGGGCGGACACACTCCTGGGATTACTGGGATGAAAAAATCCAGGAAGTGCTGGAATGGCTGCCGTTGGAACGAGGGAATAATTGAAGAAACAAGAATATTTGGTCATTATTGATGACCAAATGTAACAAAAAGGCATCTTCTCTGACAGAAGATGCCTTTCGTTTATTATTTTCCGGGAAATAATTGACGGATTTTGAAAGCCAAAGCTAATTTTGAAGTTTTCGAATGGTGATATAATAGCTGATCCATTGAATAAAGGGTATTAATAGAACGATCCATAGAAAAAAGTATGGAGTGACAGGATTCACCAATGGCTGGAGCGTCATTAAAACAATTACTACCGGCAGAGTGTAGGTCAGTGAAATATAAGCGTTTCGGCATGCGTTTGCTGTGATGGAGCGTTCTCTTTCATCTTGTTCGGAAAATTCTGGTGGAAGCATAATCTTTTTAAACGTTAAGGAGTCTTTTGAAGAACGTTTTACAAGATAAAAGCTTATAGCGGCCAAAAGAAACATGATAAAAAATGGAGCTAACGGAATGGTAATGTCGAACCCTTCAGTCTTGCGGTAAACCATGTTTGCAAAGGCTTGATTCGCATCAAGAAAAATAGCAGCAGCCCATCCAATACAGATCAGAGACAATACATTGACAGCGATAAACCATGTTGTTCTACTTCCCATCTTTTTCTCCTCCCAGCCAAAATAATTCTTCCATCTTCACATTAAATACCTGACAAATTGTTAAGCCTAATAACAACGATGGAACGTAATCCTGCTTTTCGATGGCTGCAATGGTCTGGCGTGTAACGGTTACTTTTGTCGCCAGCTCCTCCTGAGTCATCTGGTGCACAGCCCGCAGCTCCCGCACCCGGTTTCGTATAACCATAGCTAACAGCTCCATTTGTTAAGTTTATTTAACATATTATTCTGTTTAATTGTAAAGGTGACTTAACAAAAAGTAAAGTGTATTTAACATTTAATTTTTAAAATTCCTATTGACCCTCACGTAACGTGATGCCTTATAGTCAGTATTGAAAGGAGGATTTAATGATGCCGTTTAAAGTAAAAGAGGTAGCAGAAATAGTTGGGATCAGTGTGCGTACACTGCATCATTACGACGATATTGGATTATTGATGCCTGATGAGATCAGTGAATCAGGCTACCGTCTTTATTCAGACGAAAATCTTGAGACGCTGCAACAGATCCTTTTTTTCAGAGAGCTTGACTTTCCTTTAAAAAGGATTAAGGAAATTCTTACAAGCCCTTCTTTTGATCGTGAAGAAGCGTTGCAATTGCATCGTCAAATGCTGCTAAATAAGAGAAATAAATTAGATCAATTGCTCGTTTCAATCGACAAAACGATTCAGCACATGAAAGGAGAAATTATGATGAGCAATGAAGAGAAGTTTGATGGATTTGATTTTAGTCATAACCCTTACGAACAAGAAGCGAGAGATCGCTGGGGGGATCAGGCAGTGGATCAGTCCAAAGAGAAGATTGGCAATCTGTCGAAGGTTCAACAGCAAAATATGAAAGATGAGATGGAGGATTTATATAATCGAATGGCAGCGATTCGGCATTTACCACCAAATTCTAAAGAAGCACAGAGCTTAACACATGAATGGTTCACTTGGCTAAACACAATTGGAAGCTATTCGTTAGAAGCATTTAAAGGTCTTGGTGAAATGTATGTAAACGACGAGCGTTTTACCAGTAACATTGATAAATTTGGTGATGGATTGGCGGCGTTTTTAAATGAGTCAATGACAGTCTACGCTAATAAAAGAAAATAATTAGAATAAGTATGCCTTATCATGTAAACCCTCAATGGTAATAGGGAACTTCCCTCACCATGAGGGTTATTAAAATTCCACTATACAATAAAGGGAAGCAGCCGTATCATCACGAATATCTATTATTACTCCAGTGAAAGAGGTGAAGATATGAGGAAATGGATAAAAGGGATAGAGATTAATGCTCCTATTGAGCAGGTATGGAAATTACTTGATGGGTCGCTTGAAGATATGCAGAAAATCATGCCCGAGGTGATGGAAAATGAGCCTGTAAAAGTAACGGAAGAGGTAATTGGCAGCGTTCATCGTCAAAAATATAAAGAAGGAAAACGCATTATGGAGTACGATGTAGAAGTGCTGGAATATGAAAATGGTATTGAAAAGAAAAAATTGAAGATTGAATTTGTATTAGCGGATATGTTTAGAATTACTGCATTATATGAAGTACTTAAGCTTGAGGAAAACAAGACGTTTCTGCGCTATACTGTCACCAACACACCGTTGAAATGGTATGTTCAATTATTTTTGTTATTTTCTACTGAAAAAACTGTGAATAAATTTTTAGAGCGAGTAAAAGATGTGGCGGAAGCAGAAAGTAATAAAGAAGAAAAAAACCCATTGAGTCCCCTTGAATAATTGGGGTTTCAATGGTTTTTATTTTTATCCCAGTAATTTCCTTCAAACGCATCGGTTTTTAGCGGTATTGGGAAGTGATTCAATAGATTTTGATTGGTGTGCAGGCAGTTGTTTCTCCTCATTTACTAATGGGTAAAGTAGAAAGCATGCCATATAAAGGAGAGAAAATGAATGAAGCGATTTGCTGGAAAATATGGAGATTATATTCTTTATGTGGCCCTTTTGCTGGCAAAGCTATATGCGTTCAGCATTGCCACCCGAACGAATTTTGATTTTATATTGCTAATCGTCAGTCTGGGGAGTATTTTTTTGCTGTCCTTTTGGATACTTTCGATTGCCCCCCGTAAAAGAAGGTGGATGCTGGTAGGATTTAGCATTCTAATCACATTCCTGTTTGTTTCAAATATCTGGTATTATCGATATTTTACTGATTTTTTATCTGTTTCCCTTATTGTTCAACTACCTCAAATGGGCGATGTGGGTGGCGGTATGCAGGATTTGGTATACTGGTCTGATTTTTTATTTTTTCTCGACACGATCATTTTAATGGTTTTCTTGTGGTTTGACCGGAAACGAACCTTTGGTCAGTATCCCGCTGCAAGCCGGATAAAAGCTGTTGCAGCAGCAGGAACCGCAGGTGTTCTTCTTTTTATAACTCCTCTTGTACTAAATGCTTCTGATCGTAATGAATGGCTGGGCCAGGATTCTTTATCCAATATTCGAAGCTATTATAAGATGGGTTTGATTGGGTACCATGGACTTGATTTGGTGAAAGAGATCGATGAAAGATGGATAGAGCCCGCAAGCTTGTCGAATGCAGAACGAAAGAGAGTTACAGAATATTTTCAAGGGAAAGAATCCCCGACCGTCAAAGCTTTGGAAGAAAAACCGAATATTATTGTGATTCAACTGGAGTCTTTTCAGTCTTCTCTTATTGGCAAAGAGATCGATGGCCAGGAACTAACCCCTAATTTAAATAAATTCAAGGATCAAACGATGTACTTCCCGAACTTTTATCATCAGGCACATCAAGGGCGTACCTCAGATGCGGAATTTATTGTCAACACCTCTTTCTACCCTTTAAAATCGGGATCTGTCTATACAAGATATCCAGATCATTCATTTGACTCGCTGCCAGAGCAGGTGAAAAAAGCGGGTTATGAAACAGCTGCTTTTCATGCTTTTCGACCGGATTTTTGGAATCGGGACCAGATGTACGAAAACTTTGGGTTCGATCATTTTTATAGTATTGAAGATTTTCCGCCTGGAGAGGAAATAGGAATGACACTTAATGACCGGGATTTCTTCTTAAGTGGAGCCGATAAGTTAAGTGAGATGGACAAACCATTTTATGGGTTTATGGTCGCACTGACCAGCCACACTCCCTATGAGTATCCAGAGGACAAGCAGGAACTGGATTTAAGCAGCTTTGATGAAGGAATAATTAGAAGCTATTATCATACTATTCATTATGTCGATAGCGCATTTGGTGACATGGTAACAAAACTTAAAGAAGAAGATCTTTGGGATAATTCACTTATTGTTGTATATGGCGATCATGATAGCGGATTGTATCAGCCTGGACGTGACATGGCAATCGATGAAAATGCTGAAACGTCTGTTGATTATTTAAATCTCGGAAAAAAAGTGCCCTTGTTTATAAAAAAACCTAATCAGCAGGAAGGAGAAACAGTTGAAAAAAGTGGAGGCCAGATTGATATCGCTCCGACTGTGCTGTCATTGCTTGGAATCGAACCAGAATATATGATGGGGAATTCGTTAGTAAATGATAAGGAGAGTACTACTGTTTTTCGCGATGGATCATTCGTGACTGATGATGTCTATTATCAGGAGGATCTATCAGGAGTAAGGGGCGCTGGTCAATGTTATTCCCTCGAGACAGAAGAAAAAATCTCTTCTGCTGAATGCGAGCCTTGGATGGAAAAGACGGCACTGGAATTAAGACTGTCAGATCTTGTGATAAGAAAAAACGCCATTTATCAGTTGAAAAACAAACAATGAAATTTAAAAAAGAGGGATGATGGCATATGAGTCGAAAGACTGTTAATGGGAGTCGATCAGGAGGCACCGGGGAAGAAGTCAAACCCTGGATTCGCAGGCTGGGCCGTTTTGGTTATATGGCTAAAGGATCTGTCTATGGGCTGGTGGGTATTCTTGCGCTAATGTCAGCTGCGGGAGCAGGCGGTGAAGCAACTGGCACAAGCGGGGCTTTAACATCACTGGCAAGTAAACCCTATGGAGAAGGCCTGCTTTGGTTAATTGGATTAGGTCTTATTGGGTATGTCATATGGGAAACAATTCGTGCAGTCTTTGATCCGGAACATAAAGGAAAAACGGCTAAAGCAATTGCTATTCGCATTGGTTACTTTATAAGTGCTGTAATCTATGGCGGACTTGCGATTAGCGCTATCCGGCTTGCTATGCATACTGGCGGCGGAGGTGGAAATTCAGAACAGACAATTTCTGCAAAGCTTCTTGCGCAGCCATTTGGCCAGTGGATTATTGGCATAATAGGGCTTGTTATTATCGGGTACGGGGGTTATGAATTATACAATGGTTATAAAGAGAAATTCATGACTAAATTTATTCTCAATGATATGAATCGTCATGAAAAAAAAGTTGCCCGCAAGTCAGGGAAAATTGGATTGATTGCTCGTGGAATTGTTTTAGGCATGATTGGT
The DNA here is from genome assembly GCF_004358665.1 of Jeotgalibacillus sp. S-D1. Lineage (GTDB taxonomy): Bacteria > Bacillota > Bacilli > Bacillales > Jeotgalibacillaceae > Jeotgalibacillus. Next base: position 122,050 of record NZ_SMZR01000004.1, read on the forward strand.
TTCTTCTTCATCCAAACAGCTTATACAGCAAATCCTGCGGAGTCAAAAGGACTTGATGGAGCTTTATCAGAGTTAGCCGGGCAGCCTTACGGACAAATTCTTTTAGGAATTGTTGCAATTGGACTGATATTATATGGTGTTTTTGAAATTATTCGCGGCAGATACGCACGAATGAACTTTGGAAAAGATGAATAAATGGAAAAATAGTGGTACTTTCGTCAGATTTAATGTTAATAATTATAAAAAAATCGCATTTTATAACATTTCAGCCGATCTGCTTCTTTACTCATTCTTCCGTATTTAGTAGAATAAGATTAATAGGAAAACAATAGTGTTTCCGGTTCATTTAGTAATTCATGTTTATACTTGGCTGTTAAAACATTAAGATTATAATTATTTAACTTAATACGATTGTAGGTAAAATGAGTCGGACAATAGAGTCGAACATAAGCCGAAAAGGATCTGTTACAGGTCCTTTTCGGCTTTTTTAAATTTTGATCAGTCTTTTGCGTTCTTTATGGGAAAACGAGATAGCTGCAGTTTATGGCCTCCAATGTATCTGCATAAAAAAGCGTATGTGTAATGTGGTTACAAATTGAAAAAAAGGAGAGCTGAGAAATGAACTATTTGATTGATCATGAAACAGAATCGATTCACCGAACTACATTTGCGGGAGATCAGTGCGGGTTTCATAACAGTTCAATGGATAAGAGAGAATTTACCCAAAGTTTGTCTTATGTTGAAAAATTACTGACGGAGCATCACTATAAAAAGTGTGTTTTTTGTGGATCGTAATTCAGTAAGAGGGAATAATGATCGTGTGAGATCTTTTTTGGGATTTATATACATATCTTTTTCGTCTGATTTTTCGTAAGATAAGGTAAGAGAGAAGAGCACGTCACTGCTCGAAAGGAGACTTTAGTGAGAATAGAAACAGAAACCTATTCCGAGATGGTCAGCTACGTTGGTAAGCTGCTGAGAGATCATTTTGGAAAGGGACCAACCTCCATTTATATTACCCTGAAAAAACCGTTTATCACAATTTATCTGCGTGAATTTGTAGCCCCCATGGAACGGGTCCTGATAGAAAGAAATGAAATAAAACGTGTAGAAGAAACCAGAGATTTAATGATGGAGGAATTGCTGCCTAACATGAGGAGCAGCTTATGCAAAATAGCACAGGTGAAAATCGATAAACTGTATTACAATTGGTCTCTCGAAAATCAGTCAGGCATCATCTTTGGCATTATGAATGAGGAAGATCAGACTGAGCCGCCATGGCCCGATCATATTGATAAAGAAGCGTTCAGAAAAGAAGTTGATCTGCTGACCAAAAAGGGTCAGAAAACGCCCGAAGGAACTACACTTTATTGGTTAAGCGAGCGGACGATTTTAGCTAAAAGAAAAGGGATTTTTGTCCGGATCGAAAAAGAGCTGATCAAAAGTGGATATACAGAGGAACTCAAATTAACAAAACGCCCGATGGAGAAGCAGTTAGTTCGTGAAGCCAATTTGGAGCCGATTATTGGCAAGCATATTCAAGATGTTTTTGTAGATTGGGACTTTGATGAAGACATCGGCTACATTGTATTTGTTACGGAATAATAGTTGGCAAACTTATGCTGTCCGCTTTTATCTTGAAAACTCCTAGCACAGAAAAGACCTGTTAGGAGTTTTTCTATTTAGAGCTGGAGATTGATCCGGAAAGGCGGTTGTTAATGATACCTTTACAATTATTAGATGTTCCAGCAAAAATCATTAGTCAGATGGGTGAGATCATGAACATTTCTTATCCCAAGCAGGGCTATACTTCCCATGTAACTTTTGTAGAAAGTACAAAGGGAAGGTATGTGATTAAGCATTCAAAAGGAAAGCAGTTTCGCGAGTGGCTGACTAAAGAAACATTCGTGTTAAAATGCCTGGAGAATGTTGATCTGCCGGTTCCCCAAGTGTATGATTTTGTTCTGGAGAATGAGACAGATCAGGCATGGCTGCTTATGGAATACATAGAAGGCCAGACATTAAGAAGTTTTTTACTTAGAGAAACGTGCGAAGTAAAGCGCCATAAAGCGATTTATCACTTTGGCCAGATGATGAGAAAAATTCATCTCGCTAAGTGTCCTGAAGAGTTGAAAGGCGATCATACCTGGATCGATTCTATGCTGATGCAGGCGGAGTATAATTTGCACAGATATAAAGTGGATGGCACAAAAGAATTACTGGATGACTTAGAACGAAATCGTCCCGATCACGTTGATCAAACGTTAATTCATGGCGATTTAACAGTGGATAACGTATTAGTTAAGGACGGTAAAATCAATGCCATTATTGATTGGAGCGGAGGAGCATTTGGTGATCCGCGCTATGATGCGGCGCTGGCAATACGTCCAAAACCGAACGCATTTCAGGCCCGGGAAGAAGTAGACATTTTTTTCAAAGGGTATGGAAAACAAGCTGTAAACCGCAAAGAGTTTCTCTATTTTGAAGAAGGGCTGTACGAATTTTTCTAAAGGTCCTTTTTCGCATAGAAATGTCTGAATAATCAATTTATGGTATGATTAAAGCCTGATGTTTATAACATGATAGTAGCGGCGTCTATAACCTTTGGCGGACAAGTGTGTGAGAGGGAGGCGATTATATATCTGTGGAATTTGACTCTAATCATCTGTACCGGGATCAGCAGCTGCCGTTTCATCGGGAGAAATTATTGGCGAATGCTTTAGCTGATTTGAAAAATGATCAACATGTACTGGGTATCTATTTAAGTGGTTCTCTTGCAAAGGGAAATGTTGATCCTTATTCAGACATTGATCTTCATACTATAGTCACACCGCAAAGCTTCAATCAATTCAAGCAGTTAAAAAAAGATCGGGCGTCAGGATGGGGAGATGTTCTGTACCATGAAGGCGGCTCAAAAGCATCCCCTCTAGTGGTAACGCATTATGAGGAGTTTGTAAAAATTGATAGCTGGTATCACTATCCTGAAGAACTTGAGCCTTCCATTTGGCTGCGGGACATTGAGCCCCAATATGACCCTCAAGGAATAATTGCAAAAATAAAAGAAGCTTCATCCCAATTTACTTACGGGGTAACAGCAGAAGAAGTCGAAAGCTGGCGGGGCAAAATTTTCGCGTTTGCCCATGAAACTTACAGGGCTGTTATGAGAAATGAAAACTATTACGCTTTAGCAAATGTGGATAAAGTGCGGTGGTATATGGCTATGGGCTGGTACATGGAAATGGATCTGCGTCTGGATGCAAGCTGCGGTGTCTGGTCAAAGCTTGAGGGAAGGAGAGGTCATTTAAGTAATTTGCAGCTTGATCTTCTGGAGCACTGGGACTGTAACAGAACCCCTGGTGAGGTAATGAATACAATTAAAAAAATTAAGCACGAATTCTTGAGATTAAATAAAGAGCTGAGTCGAAAAACCGGCCTGCCGGAACGGGAAGCACTTTGTAAAAAGGTTTTTAGAATGATTGTGTAAAAAGGTTAAAGTTTCTTCAGAAGTTCTGCCTGAGACGGCAGGACTTTTTTTGCTGGAAGCTGGTGATTTTTGAAAGCGCTTTATTTATGCTACACTTTAAACAGTTGATTATGAGTGAATTTTTAGGAGGAAGCGATATGCAAGGACAAACAAGAGCAATTGTAGAACAATCATTGCAGGCATTAATGAAAGATCCATTATTTATTCCTGATCTTCAAGACAACATTCGTGAACAGGCATTTACCTCTTTGGCTGCGATTTTATCCACCCCAAATAAAATCCATAAGTCATTTCTCCGAATGCCTTTAGAGAATGGACAGGTTGTGCGAATACCCGCCTATCGGGTACATCATAATGATGCACTTGGACCTTACAAAGGGGGAATACGGTTTCACGAATCCGTAAATGAAGAAGAAGTGATTAATTTAGCTTTTTTAATGACTTTAAAAAATTCTTTGCATGATGTTCCCTTCGGCGGCGGGAAAGGGGGCATCGTCCTTAATCCACGTGAGAGAACCGACAAGGAATTGAATGTAATCTCAAAAAAATACGTTCAATATTTTGCAGATGTACTTGGGCCGGATAAAGATATTCCTGCTCCGGACGTAGGTTCGGGAGAACGGGAAATGGACTGGATGATGGCAGAATATAAAAGCATTAAGCCAGGAAAGCCGTATAGAGGAAGCTTCACTGGGAAAAGTGTCATAAACGGAGGTTCTTTAGGGAGAAGAGAAGCTACAGGGAAAGGCGTTTACTATACTTTTCGTTATATGCTGCATGATTTTTTACTGAAGCAGGAGGACTGGCTTAATAAAACAGACAACCCATTTGCCAAAACAGCTCTTTCACTAGCAAAACGGCCGCTTAGAATATCTGTTCAGGGTTTTGGAAATGTAGGGTCCGTAACGGCTTTGGAAGCGTATCAATGCCAGGAGCTTCATAATAAAGTCGTTGCAGTCAGCGATCGGAATTGTACACTATATAACCCGGATGGACTGGACATTCCCGCATTAATCAGCTATACAGCAGTTCATCAGGGCGATCTTCCGACTACTGCTGAACAGCTGAAAAAAAGCGGCGTTAAGGCAGAAATATTAAACCGGGAAGAAGTGTTGACAATAGAAGCTGATGTCCTGATGCTTGCTGCACTTGAGGATCAGGTTCATAAGGGTAATATGGCTAAAGTTCCCGCAAGGATAATCGTGGAGGGTGCCAATGCACCAGTTACCGCTGAAGCGGATGCTTTTTTTAATAACAAAGGGGTCATTATTATTCCTGATATTCTTGCTAATGCGGGCGGGGTAATCGTTTCTTACCTTGAATGGCTGCAGGGCCGTGAAACACAGTTTTTAAGTGAGGAAGAAGTATTTTCTATGCTCTTTAATAAAATGAAGCAGACACTCGACACCATTCTGCCCAAATTTTTTGGCGATCCTCATCCGCTAAGACAGAATTGTTATATCCATTCGGTCATGAAGCTGTCCACCGTTTTATACAGACAGGGGAAACTTTACTAAACGAAACGGCCAGTTCAGCAAGCAGATGCTTGGTAAACTGGCCGTCTTTTATAGGAGGGGGAAGTCCTAAAAAAAGAATCGTAATGTACCTTGTCCTAATTGCATTCCTAACGGTGAAGACTGTCTTAGTTTACGCGTGCAAAACCAAATCCTGAAGCGTAGTCATCGCCTGCAGCGGCGCCATATCCGCCTTTAATATCAACCGCTTTTGCACGGTTTTGCAAATTCGTGCGAAGCTGAGTATGTGACCAGCCCGGATTTTGCGACCAAATTTTTGCTGCAAGTCCGGCAACATGAGGTGTTGCCATTGATGTACCGCTAAGCGTAGTGTATCCGCCGTTATTTGCAGTAGAATAAACGGATGCACCAGGTGCTGAAATTTCTACATCACCCTGCTGGATGACATAGTCACCATCAGTAGATGCGTATCCTCGGGAAGAAAAGTCGGCTACACGATAACTGCCGTTTTCCTGACGATTCTCAAGAGCTGCTACGGCCACTGCATTTGTCAAAGCACCAGGATAACCAATTGAACCTTGGTTTGGCCCTGAGTTGCCTGAAGCGGCTACAATCAGAACACCTTTACTGTAAGCATAATCAACAGCACTGGAAATCAGTGTATCTTTACCTGCTGAGCCTAAAGACATGTTAATGACTGTCTTAGTGCCAGTACTTGAGGCCTGATCGGCTGCGTGGCGAATTGCCGCAGCGATGTCATCTGAATAGCCTGAACCATTGTTGCCCAGTACCTTATATGCCCAAAGGTCTGCCTGTGGAGCAACGCCGTAAATGCCTCGTTTATCACTTCCGGCATCAGCCAGCACTGTACCTGCTACATGAGTACCATGTCCATTGGCATCCGTACATGTTCCGTTTACTAATGGGGAAGCCTGAGTGAAATCCTTACATTGTTCAACATTGTTGACAAGATCGTAATGAGAAGTGGTAACGCCTGTGTCAAGTACTGCCACATTGATTCCTGCTCCGCCAGTGGTGGATGTCAGATTAGCATTGTTATAGATTGCTTTCATGCCCCACGTAATCTGCTGGTTAGGCAAAGCGGCTGTTTTTACATTTCCGCTTTTAGAAGCTCTGGTCTCCGTATCCAGGGTAACCTCCTGGACTCTTGTCAGCTTAACCTTCTTGCTTTTTTTCAAAACGTCAAACTGTCTTTTAGTCATTTCTGTAGAAAATCCATTTTCAGTTAAATGCCATCTTGCTTCATATTGGCCTTCAACGGATGCTTTTGAGGATTTGTTTGCTGCCTCGACATAAACGCGGAACTTTTCAGCTCCATTACTATTGTCTTGAGCGGCGCCAGCTGACATTGTAGGTATTGCAAGACTAGCAGTTACTAACAGACTCATAAACACTCTCTTCGATCTTCTCAAACTTTCCACTCCTTCTTTTAATGATATTTTGTTCCTGCTTTTATCCTAGCAGAGGAACACTCATTTGTTTATTGGGAAAAATACAGAAAATTCAGTTGTTTAGTAGAATTATGTTTTAAAAAGAAGAATGCTTGTGTGGCTGGGGAATTTCGATATTTACTTAAATCAATAAGATGAATAAAATGAATAGTTTTCTGCTGAATAGGTCTTAAAGACCTATAAAAAGGGAGGCATAGACGGCTACATGCAATCATCCCATACTTGTTGACAGCTGAATACACTGGTGAAAAGAAACTGTATCTTACTATCAAAAGGGAAAAAATGTTAAAATAATATTGGGAAATTTTAAAGAAAAGGTGAAAAAAGTCTTTGTACTAATTCAAATTTCTCTTATAAAACTTCTTATTACTAGCTATTTATGAAGAAATGTTCTCATTTTACCGCCAAATTTTATCAAAAAGCTTCATATAAAATCACCGTTGCGTTACACTGATTAATATTAATTACTTTATATGGAAAAAATGATAAGAGGAGGCTTTTTCTATGATTCACTACCCGCAGTTAAAAAAGGGAGATACGATCGGAGTAACGGCGCCATCATCAGGGGTTGATAAAAATCTTCATCATCTGGTGAATGAATCGATTTTCAGAATGGAGCAAAGGGGTTATCAAACCATTTGCGGTGATACCGTTTGGCAGCAGAAAAAAGCTTCTGCAGCTCCTGCAAGTATAAGAGGTCAGGAGTTTAATAATATGATGAAGGATCCAGCTGTGGATATTATTATTCCTCCTTGGGGAGGAGAGCTGTTGATTGAAATGCTGGAATACGTCGATTTTAAAAAAATGAATCGAAAATGGATACTAGGTTATTCCGATACGAGTCTTTTGCTTTTAGCTATTACTCTTAGAAATGGCCTTGCAACTGCTCATGGGACAAATTTTATTGATCTGCGGGGGGAATCAATGGATCAGACGACAGCAAGGTGGATCGATGTCCTTTCTACCCGCAAAGGGGATTCAGTCATCCAGGCTTCTTCTATTAAATATCAAAAAGAATGGGACTTTGAGAACCCTTCTTCTGAAGTGTTCCATTTAACTGAACCGACGGAATGGAAAACAGTATCCGGTAGGAAAGAACAATTCAAAGGAAGATTTCTTGGAGGTTGTATTGACGTTATCCGCCACTTAGTCGGTACTCCATATGGAGACGTTGTGCAGTTCAGAGAAGCTTATACGACAGGAGAGCCCATCATCTGGTACCTTGAAAACTGTGAAATGAACACTGTCGACTTGAGGAGAACATTGGTTCAGATGAAGCTTGCAGGCTGGTTTGATCATTGTGCGGGTCTCGTATTTGGCAGGAGCAGTGCAAATGCTCCAGTGGAAGATTATGTTATAGAAGATGTTTATGAAGCACTTTCCCGAGAGCTGGAGGTACCGGTTGTCTATGATGTGGACTGCGGACATGTCCCCCCGCAGATCACATTTATTAATGGAGCAGTTGGGGAGGTAACCGTGGAGAATGGCAAGGGGACGATCGAACAGTGGTTTATGTAAGCAGTTATATACTGGCAGGTTATCCACATGTGCATAACTAATTAAAGGAGCTGCTGCGCAGCGGTGCCATTGAAAAAGTCATCTTATAAAGGCGGTTCAGTACCGCTGCAATTAACTTGGGATATCAAGTTATATAAAGTAATAGCAGGAAAGTACTCTGCGCAAATAGTAATGCCTTCACGAACAAATGTCCTGTTCGAGAAGGCATTCTCTTCGTATTTAATGAATTGGGCAAGCGCCATTACTGTGGACAGTTCATATTTATCTTTAATTTACTGATGATTTCTGCAAAATAATGTTTCTCATGCGGCACAAAATCATGCTTATGCACATTTCTATCCACATTATACCGGCGTCCATCTTTATCTTCCTGAAAACCGCTGATCATCGCCTTCCCGATTTTACCGCTGATAAGATCTTCAAATACATCGAGCCGGATACGGAACATTCCTGAAACCTCAGACTGTTGAAGTACAAACCCATTGAAAGAAGGGTCAATCTCGTAATAAAAGGTATGACAGATTTCATTATCGAGGACATTCCCATGAGTAAGACGTTCTTTAATTATTCCAAGCGGGCGAAGGTCTGAATAGCAGACGGATAAACCAATTTCTTCTTCTGCTTCACGTACGCCATCTGCTGCGGTTTCATGTGACAGAATATGGCCTGCCGCTGTAATATCAAGCATAAGCGGGTAATCTTTTTTTAGGGGGCTTCTCAATTGAAAATACAGATGCAAATCACTGCCTTCTTTATGTACGAGCCAGCAATGAAATGTTTCATGCCAATAGCCTTTTCGGTGAACTTCGTTCCGGTCAGCTTCACCAAGTCTCCTATGACTCTCATCAAAAATTGAAAGTATTTCCTTCATGTCAATTCCTCCAGCCGCGCTTTTAGTTTGCAATATAGTGTAGAAAGAGCTTGGTTTCTATTGTTTCTGCAGTCGTTTACACTTGAATATAGAAGAATGTGAAGAGGGGTGACTTTATTGTTGTTCGGAGGGGAGTATGTACCTGACTGGTTTTACATTGTCGCAGGCGTTGCAATCATCAGTTTTATTATTTTGGTATATTTAAAAACCGATACTAAATAGGGGGGATAAAAATATGAATCCGGTTATTTTGATTTGTATATATATTGTTATTTTATCAATCAGCATTGTCTATGTGTTTCAAAAAAGAAAGAAGAGTAAGGGGGAAAGGGATATAAAAAGTTTTATAACGCCTATTTCATTTTTTGTAATCTCCATTCTTGCTTTTTTTAGTGCATTAACTGGAAAAGGAGGCATTGGCATCTGGCTGTCAGTCACAGCACTCCTGCTCATTGGTGCGTTTTTCACCAAATATTTACCCCTTTCGAGTGAGAAAAGCAGTTAAAAAAAAAGAGCATTTCTGCTCTTCTTTTAAAGGTTATTCAGATACGCGGATTGAGTTGATGCCTGCGCCTTGATCCATTTTTAATGCATGCTCCAAGCCTTCAGTCACTTTACCAAAAACAGTGTGAACGCCATTTAGATGCGGCTGAGACTCATGAACGATGAAAAATTGGCTGCCGCCAGTATCTTTGCCCGCATGTGCCATTGAAAGAGATCCTGCTACATGTGTATGAGGATTTCCTTCTGTTTCACATTTGATAGTATAGCCAGGACCACCTGTACCATTTTTATTTGGACATCCTCCTTGGCTTACAAAACCAGGGATAACGCGGTGGAAATTCAGGCCGTCATAAAAGCCTTCGTTAGCCAGTTTTTCAAAGTTTGCAACTGTACCAGGGGCTTCCTCCGGATAAAGTTCAATAGCTAGTTTGCTGCCATCTGTTAATTCAATTGTACCTGTTTTAGTCATGTGTAAGTCACTCCTTTAAATGTATCATTCTCGGTTTCCATCTTACCACGTTTCAGCGCAGATAGAAAAGAAAGAACCCCGGCCGTCTAAATGATTGACAGGGGTTCTTTTCATCTTCAGTTTTATTGCGAATTGCTGCTTGATTAGCAGCATCAATATGTATATTTAACGGATGCGCGTTAACTAAACAACAGATTAGCTAGTTTTTTGTTTAGTCAGGTGGGGAAAAGGTAGTTAACGAGTTCAATATGTACTTTAGAGGAGGATCTTCATGGTAGAAGAAACGATGCGTACGTTTTTCACCTTTCTGGCCAAAAACAAACCGTTGATCAAAGTAGCCAGAAGCACTGGATTAACCCTTGGCGGTTCTCATTTCGTAGGCGGTCAGACAGTCGACGGAGTAGTAGATCAGGTTAAAGCTTTTAATGAAAAAGGAATTGGTGTTACGATCGATTGTCTGGGAGAATTTATTAATAATGAGGAAGACGCTAAAGAAACGGTCGACCTCTGCCGCAATGCGATTGCTGCTATCCAAAGCCACGGTCTTAACGGGCAAATTTCATTAAAGCTTTTTTCAGTCGGACTGGAATTGGGGGAAGAAGTCACTCTTTCCAATATGCGTGAGATATTAGAAGAAGCTAAAAAGCATAATGTTTTTGTCACATTAAACATGGAAGAGTATGTGAACTGCGGGAAAATCATCGAAATATTTACCAAGCTTCGGAAAGAATATGACAATATAGGAATTGCCCTTCAAGCAAATCTTTTCCGCACAGAAACCGATGTGGAGAAACTGGAGGAACTGTCTCCAGCCATACGTTTTGTAAAAGGTGCATATAAAGAATCACGTGATGTAGACATTAATGAAAAAAAATTAGTAGACGAAAATTATAAAATGCTTGTGAAAAATCATATGTTAAAGGGTCATTACGTACAAGTGGCAACTCATGACAATGATATGATTGATTTCGTAAAAGAGCTGGTCTCAGAGCACAACATCCCTTACGACCAATTTGAGTTTCAAATGCTTCAGGGAATGCGGGATGAAAAGCAAAAAGAACTCGCTGAAGAAGGTTATAAAATGGTGGTCTACGTACCGTATGGACCAGACTGGTACACTTACTTTATGAAACGATTAGCCGAAAGACCCGCAAATGTAGGCTTTACGCTTATGTCGGTGTTTAGAAGATAACAATAATTGTTTGGTTAGTGCCATTTTCGCTGTGGAAAGCGGAAGTGGCTTTTTTTGCTAACTTTTTTAAGAATGCTGCTGGAGCTGTGACCGATATCTGCGGCATCTTGATCGATATTTCTGAAAAAATGTTAGATAAAATGCCAAAGTTGATTAATATCTGCCGCATTCTAATGATTTTGATCGAAATATTGATAGGATCGATCGATATAATGGAAAGGGTGATTGATAAACAAAGCAGAATGATCGATAAGTCCACAAACGTGTTCGATAAAAATAGCAGCGCTGCACGGTATTACTTTACCAATTCATGGCTATCCTTCTAATGAATGATTTTTTAGGAGGGTTTAGTAATGAAACTGCGTTTAATAGGAATAATGTTTATGGCAGGTGTAATAATAGGCGGCTGCAATGCGATGAATAATTTATCTTCGGATGAGCAGGTCGTTAAGGTTAGTGAAGAGACGGCACCTTCGATTATGGTTGATATGATTAATACAGAAGGAAAGTCCGTTGGAAAAGCGACATTGAATGAAACTGAAAAAGGCGTAACAATCGGTTTGCAGGCAGAAGGGCTGGAGCCGGGAGTAAAAGCCATCCATATTCATGAGACCGGGTCTTGTAAAATTCCGGATTTCACCTCTGCAGGTGATCATTTCAATCCTGATCACAAAAAGCATGGGATTGATAATCCTGAGGGCTTTCATGCAGGTGACCTGCCTAATTTAACGGTAGATCCAGATGGATCGGTTAACCTGGAGTTGACCGTAGAAGCTGTAACATTAAAACAAGGAGCTAAAAACTCCCTGCTTGATGATGATGGTAGTTCATTGGTTATACACGAAGGAAAAGATGACTATAAAACAGACCCATCCGGTAAGAGCGGTAAACGAATCATTTGCGGAGAAATTTTAAATTAATCAAATAACATAGCCCCTCTCTTATGTCTATCATAGGACTGGGGCTTTTTTATGGTTGCCATTGGATCAGAATGAGTGTACTGAGTCACTTATTTACCCTTTAGATTTGCATTGCTTGTACCTTCAAAGTTTTCCAACCGCATTTTGCTTCAGATTGGTTCTTGAACAAAAATATTATAGTAAAATGGTCTGTTCTCATAGAAAGAAGGATTGTGTGCGAAGGGGGTGATTTGTCACGATATAAAATGAGTTTATACAAATTTATTTGATTATAACGTGATTAAAAAGGAATTATGCACTGTATATTCGACAAAAAATGATAAGATGCGCCTTTTGTGTCAGTCTATTTACATATTTTAATAAAATTTTAGTTTAAAGTTTGATATTCCATCGTTCCTTGCTACAATAGATACAGGTAAAAAAAGTTAATAAAAGGAGAGATTGAGATGTCAGGAAATATTCGCGTTACTCCAGCAGAACTGGAACAGGTTGCAAGTCGTTATCTTCAAGAAAGCAGCATGGCAAATGAACAGGTAACCCGCTTGGACAATATGATCGACCAGCTTGTATCAATGTGGGAAGGACAAGCAAGCCAGGCGTTTGCTGATCAATACGCTGAGTTGCGCCCTTCTTATGTGAGAATGTCTCAATTGCTAGAAGAAGTTTCCCGTCAACTTCAAAGTGCTTCTAATGCGCTGCAAGAAGCCGATTCAAATGTCGCGAACCAAATTCGCGGCTAATTGGAAAATGATAATTTGATAAGAAATAAGAGCGCTGATTCTGCAAAGAGGATAGCGCTTTTTCTTGGTTTGAACGCTGCTGTTAAAAGTGTGCCCCGCTAGCATGGGTTAATAAGATGCGCCAGAGGTGAACGTGATGTACATAGATGTAACAATTGATTTAAAGCATTATACAGGTGAAATATTTGATTTGCGTCTATCAGACTATTATTCTGCGAAAAAATTAGTAGATATTGTATGGCAGGCAAAAGGAATTGCTATTCAACCAAAAGAAGGAAGCTGGCTTCGTGTGGCAAACAAGGATATTCTTCTATACGGCACACACCAACTCTCATCCAAAGGTGTTACTAAAGGGGATCGTATAGAAATTTTATAGAGGAGCTGCCGGCTAATGAAGGAACATAAACTTACATATTTAGAAGAACGGCTGGATGCTAAGGCAGACCATACAAACGGTCATGTTTTTACATTCCAGCAAACAAAAATTAAATTGGTGGATGAAGTGGAAATTCATCTATTAAAAACAGTCCATCCTGAACTGAAAAAAGAAATTCATACCACAGAGGATGAGGTGGTCATCTCAGTCATTCCTCCAGAATCATTTCAGCCATTCACAGCAATGCATAAAAAATCACGATTAGCCCGATGGACATTTGCTTTAAAGCTTGTTCATTTTTCAGAGCGAAAGCTTTCAAAGCGGCTGCATCCCATTTATTCTCCGGACAATATCATCATCGACCGATCCAACTCACCCTATTTGCTGCACTATGGAGTAGAGGAAAGTCTGCCTCCTTATGAGAGAGAGGAAGAATTGTCTTTTAATGAGTTAAAAGCAAGTATTTTATACGCAATAGATTCTTCCAAGCCATTTAAAGATTATCTGCATGTGCATCACACGCTTCAGCTTACCCCTGCAATGCAGGAAATTCGTGAGGCGGCTGATGCTGAGGTATTAAAAAACCTGCTTATCGCACAAATTGACGAAGAAGAAAAGCGTCAAAAAACTTTTACAAATGTGCCGAATAAGGCATGGAAAGTAAGAAAATACATTCTCATTGGTCTGACCGCCTTACTAATCCCGTTACTTATACTCAGTTTTTATTCTTATTTTTTTATTCAGCCAAGGCAGGAAGCCTATATAAACAGCAATGAGCACTTCCTGAAGAACCAGTATAGCAATGTAGTGAATGAATTATCAGATCATAACCCCGACCGTATGCCATATGTCGTGCAATATCAGCTGGCACGGGCCTATATCGTGGTAATGGATGTATTAAAAGATGAACAGCGTGCCGCGGTAGAAGACCGGATTACACTCCAAACCGATCCTCAGTACTTTTTATTCTGGATCAATCTCGGCAGGGGGGAAAACGAGGACGCCATCAATATAGCCAGATCCCTGCAGGAACGCGATCTCATTATGATGGGTTTATTGCAATATTCAGAAGAGATAAAAGCAGATGATGATTTGACCGGGGAAGAAAAACAGCAGGAACTCGATAAAATTAATCAGGAATTAGAAGAGTATGACCGTGAACAAAAAGAACAGCAGGAGCTGGAAGAAGCTGAAGAAGCCGAAGATGGCGAAGGAAATACCCAGGATGCAGAAACAGAGGCTGAATCGAAAGCTAAGCCAAAAGAAGAAACAAAAAAACCGGCGGACAAAAAAGATGAACAGGCTTCGAGTGAAACGAGTGCTGATAAGACGCAAAATGGGGTGGCGTGATGGAGCAATTAACCGTTTTTTATGATGACACCCTTCAACGGCACGAATTTGATCCACTGTCATTTGATACCCTTACAATTGGTCCGTCTATTAAAGATACGATTGCGATTCGTTCGTTGAATGATTCCATTCAGTTTAAAAAAGCGGATGAGCAAATTGATATTATGTTCAAGGATCATCTTGAAGCAAAATTAAATATTGGAACTGCACTGACCCTTCAGATTCAGGGTAAGACATTGACTTTCCACTGGATTGAAATTCCCCAAATGGAGCAGTTGTTTTATATAGGAGGCGAAGAGGAAGTGTTTTTTTCCTCTCTCGAACAGGCGGATGCTCATGTTTACTGTCATGACCCTGCTGTTATGGCCAGCTCTACCTCTGAATGGTCAATAGCACGGCAGTCAGCAGGCTGGACCCTTATTCCATCAGGACGGGATCTCTATGTCAATGGGGAACGTAAAACCACGCGAACATCTATTCAAAATGGAGATTTAATAGAGTGGGCTTCGAGCCGATTGATGATCATGGATGAAGATCTGCTGTCCATCAGGAGTGAAACAGAAACTTTCAGCAATCTTCCAAGAACGATGGAACCAACAACTGAAATGAAGAAAAACTATCCTGTATACAGAAGAACGCCCCGCATGGTGTATGAGCTTCCTGAAGAACGTGTGCAGATGACATTTCCAAGCCAGGAAAGTGAAAACAACAACCGCGGATTGTGGCTGATTATTCTGCCGCCGCTCATGATGCTGATGGTTATGGTAATTATTGCCCTGATTCAGCCAAGAGGACTTTTTATTATTATTTCTGCAGTTATGTTTATGACAACAATCATGACCTCAACCGTTCAGTTTTTCAGAGAACGCAAGAATCATAAAAAGCGCAAGGAAAAAAGATTGAAAGTATATACAGCTTATCTGCAGCAAAAGCGGCAGGAACTCCATGAGCTGGCAGCAAAACAAAAAGAAGTGCTTCAATTTCATTATCCTGATTTTGAAGATATGAAATATCTTACCTCCCATATCAGCGATCGAATTTGGGAGCGGACACTGACGAGCAGCGATTTTCTGCATGTAAGATTAGGGACAGGGGAAGTCCCGTCAAGCTACGATGTGTCGCTCAGCAATGCAGACCTCTCTAACCGGGAAATTGATGATTTGCTTGAGCAGGCTCAGCAGCTTGAAATGCATTATAAACAAGTAAAGCAGGCACCGGTGGTCATGAATATTGCTCAAGGGGCGGTCGGACTTATTGGAAAGCAGTCAATTGTAAAAAACGAACTGCATCAGCTGGTTGGACAGCTGGCTTTTTCTCACAGCTACCACGATCTGCGATTTGTGTTTATCACACACGAAAATGAGTATAAATCATGGGAATGGATGAAATGGCTTCCTCATTTTGGTCTGCCAAACTCCTATGCAAAAGGTTTTATTTACAATGAGCAGTCCAGGGACCAGCTTTTGTCCACCATTTATGAATGGATACGGGAAAGGGAGCTTGAAGAGGAAAAAGACGCTTTATTTGTTCCCCATTTTGTGTTTGTGATAACCAATCAATTACTGATAGCAGATCATGTCATCATGGAATATTTGGAGGGGGAATACGCCCACCTTGGTTTGTCGGTTATATTCGCTGCTGAATCCAAGGAAAGTCTGTCTGATAATATTCATACCCTGGTTCGTTATATTAATGAGCAGGAAGGCGATATTTTAATTCAGGAGAAAAAGGCGGTTCGGATTCCATTCCAGCTGGATGAAATGAAAAAAGAAACAAATGAACATTTTGCCAGACGTCTTCGATCACTTGACCATCAGGTCGGAATGACAAATTCAATCCCCAATTCCGTATCATACATGGATTTATTTAAAGCAGGTGATGTAGCTGATCTTCAGATTGATCAGCGCTGGAGAACGTCAGAATCCGCTAAATCGTTATCTGTACCCATTGGATTAAAGGGAAAAGAAGATTTAGTGGAATTAAACCTTCATGAAAAAGCCCATGGTCCCCACGGATTGTTAGCTGGAACCACAGGCTCCGGTAAAAGTGAATTTTTACAGACCTATATCTTGTCGCTTGCGGTGCATTTCCATCCACATGAGGTCGCATTCTTACTGATTGACTATAAAGGCGGCGGAATGGCTCAGCCGTTCAAGAATATGCCCCATTTATTAGGGACAATCACCAATATCGAGGGCAGCAAGAACTTTAGTGCCCGTGCATTAGCTTCTATTAAAAGTGAGCTGAAGCGCCGCCAGCGATTATTTGATCAATATACGGTTAACCACATCAACGAATATACCAAGCTGTATAAGCAGGGAGAAGCGGAAGTACCTATGCCGCATTTATTTCTGATTTCAGATGAGTTTGCCGAGCTAAAAACAGAAGAACCGGAATTTATCCGGGAACTGGTGAGTGCTGCAAGGATTGGACGAAGCTTGGGGGTTCATTTGATTCTGGCAACCCAAAAACCAGGTGGCATTATAGACGATCAAATCTGGAGCAATGCACGGTTTCGAATTGCCCTGAAGGTTCAGGATGCAAGCGACAGCAGGGAAATTCTGAAAAATGCTGATGCTTCTCATATTACGGTAACCGGAAGAGGATATTTACAGGTTGGAAATAACGAAGTATACGAGCTGTTTCAATCGGCATGGAGCGGGGCGGCGTACCAGCAGGAAACGATGGCGAATGAAGATGAAGTTGCTTTGGTAACGGATTTGGGACTTATTCCTTTATCTTCAATTTCTACGGAAGAAGAAAGAAAATCCTCCGGCATAACAGAGATCGAAGCGATTGTTGATGAAATAGAACGCATTCAGCATGCGCTTAATATAGAACAGCTTCCAAGCCCTTGGCTTCCGCCGCTTCCTTCAAGAATCGTTATGTCCTCTGAGGAGTCTGGTTCCCTCGAGTTTGCCTTAATTGATGAACCTGAAATGCAACTGCAGACACCTTATGCCTACAAGCTCATGGACGATGGCAATATTGGCATCTTTGGTTCCTCGGGTTACGGGAAATCAACCACCATCCTTACCCTTTTAATGGGATTTGCCCGTCAAATGAATCCGGACGAATTGCATTATTATGTATTTGATTTTGGAAACGGAGCGCTGCTGCCGATTAAGCAGCTGGGACATACAGCAGATTATTTTCAGGTCGATGAGCCGAAGAAAATCGATAAATTTATGCGGTTGATGAAGCAGGAGCTGGGCCGGCGCAAACAGCTGTTACAGCAAAAAGAAGTCAGTCACATCAAGCTCTATAATGAATTAAGTGAGGAAAAACTTCCGCTGGTCTTCATTGTCGTTGATAATTTCGATCTGGTTAAAGAAGAGCTGCAGGAAATTGAGATGCAGTTTACTCAAATTGCCCGGGATGGACAATCTTTAGGTGTTTATATGATTTTAACAGCTACACGTGTGAATGCAGTCCGCCAGGCGCTTCTTAATTCTTTAAAAACCAAAGTGATCCATTACCTGATGGATACCAGTGAGGCATACACCCTGGCAGGCAGACTGCCATTTGAAATAGAATCCATTCCTGGCCGTGCTGTTATTAAAAAAGAGCAAGCTGTGTTCACTCAGATATCGCTGCCGGTTGAAGGTGAAACGGATTTGGAGCTGTTTGAAAATATCCGGGAAGAGATTCAGGAGCTTAACAGGAAGTATGAGTTTTCTCAAAAACCAGAAGGCGTGCCGATGCTGCCGTCCGAACTTCCGCTGCCAGTGTTTACGCAGCAGTATGCGGGTGATCGGAAAAATGGGCTGGTTCCGATTGGACTGGATGAAGAAACCGTCCAGCCTGTTCATATAGAACTGGCAAAAGGGAATCACTGGCTTATTGTCGGGTCCTCTCAAAAAGGGAAAACCAATGTTTTGAAAATATTGCTCCGTGATCTGCTTGAAGAGGAACAGCAGTCAATTGGTTTGTTCGACTCTATTGACAGGGGATTATCGAGCTATTCAAATGAAGAAGGCATTGATTATCTGCAGTCAAAGGAACAAATTGAAGAGTGGCTTGCGGGGGTTCAAGTAATCGTTGGCAACCGGTCTGACCAATATACAGCTGCTCTTGAAGGGCATGCCCCGGTACCTGTTTTCAAGCCGATTGTTCTTATAATCGATGGTGTTGGACGTTTCCAGCAAACCATTACACCTGCATTGCAGGATAAAATCGCATCGTTTATGAAGCAGTACAGCTACCTTGGCTTCTCCGTTATTGTTGCAGGAAACAGCAATGAGCTATCAAAAGGGTTTGATTCCTTAACAACAGAATTAAAGCAAATTCGTCAAGCCATTCTATTAATGAAAAAATCCGATCAGAACCTGTTCACTCTGTCATTTACCCGAAATGAAGAAGAGGTCCTTCCTGGCTACGGCTATTTCATTAAAAATGGAAGAGAAAAAAGGATTCAAATTCCATTATATGTAGCAGAAAGGAATGTACCTGAATGACAGAACAACGAAAACATCTACTGAAAATGGTCGGTATCATGATTTATATCATGGTACTCCCGATTTTATTTTTCACCTACATTGGAGATAATCCAAACCGGGTGACAGAGCAAATGACAAGAGAGATTGCCATAGTCAATGAAGACACGGGAGCAGAGCAAGATGGTCTTTCGTTTAAATTTGGGCAGGAGGTATCTGCCCTGATAAACGAAAATTCGAATTATAACTGGACCGTTGTTGGCCGCAGCGCAGCAGAAAGTGGATTGGAAGAGCGTGCTTATGATGCAGTACTCTATGTTCCATCGGATTTTTCAGAGCATGTGTTAAAGTTCAGAGACCGCTCTCCATCAAAAGCATCGATCGAATTTGAATTGCAGCCTCAG
This sequence comes from Jeotgalibacillus sp. S-D1, assembly GCF_004358665.1. Lineage (GTDB taxonomy): Bacteria > Bacillota > Bacilli > Bacillales > Jeotgalibacillaceae > Jeotgalibacillus. The sequence goes on from NZ_SMZR01000004.1 coordinate 141,261, forward strand.
CTGAATGCGAAAAATAGCGAACGTGTTCAGCGTGAATTAGAAATGGCTCGCAATGAAATTAATGGAGAAATGTCGACGATTTATTGGAGCTATATCGGCCAGGAAATTGATCATGTGAAAGTGGCTTTCACAGAAATTCTAAACAAGGAAATCGCGTTCCAAAATGCCATGAACTCATTCTACAGCAGCGGCTCCCAAACACTGGCTGAAGATATTGAAGACCAGAGCGGTTTATTAGCCCAGCTGAAATCCTCAATTGAAGAGGGGAGTGATGGTGCAGAAGAGCGGGTTCAAACGGTGGAAGAAGCAGATCAATATCTTGAGGGATTTCTTGAGGATGTTGATGCTTACCGCGAATACCAGCAGGAACAGCAAGCTTTATTAAATGAGACATATGCAGAAAGCAAGCGTTTAATTGAGGATAGCAGTGCAGCCCTTGCTGCAGAGCAAAATCAGGCTATGCTGTCATATGGAGAGCAGCAGGAAGCTGTATTGAATAACGTTAACGGAATACAAGAACAAATTGACGTGACCAGCGAACTGGCGAATCAGCTAAGTGATCAGCGTGAAGGTGCGATGGGTCAGCAGATACAAGAGCTGTATGAGCTGCAGGAAGTTCTGCTGGAAACGTACAAGCAGGACTTGTATGTTACGAGCCTGGATCAAATTCAAAATGTATTAATCCCTCTGCGCAACGGACTGGTGGCAGGTGGAGCGCCTGTTGAAGAAGTTCCGGGCGGAGGAGAAGAAATAGTCGAAGAAGCCATTTTAGACAGCATTGAAGAAGAACGGGCTGGCCTTTTGGAAACTGTAACGAAAGTAGGAGAAGTGCAGGAAACAATTTCAGCGGTGCCCGTTGAACAGCTCCCTGAAGGTGAAGGCATCGTGGCAGCGCTCGGCGAAGTAACGTCATCTCTGCAGGCTATTGACGCCGGTTTGGAAGAGAAACAGCAGTCCGACTTGGAATGGCAGACTCTTTATAATCAATTGGTTGAGCAGCTTCAATCGACTGAACCTGAGATTCCGCAGGAGGATGAGTCCTTCAAGGAAACGCTGCAGGCAATTGAAGCAGAGATCGTTGGATCAGACGTACTGTCGAGCTCCCGCAAGTCAGCACTGGGTGCTGCCTTTAACCAGGAGTTGAATGAAAAAGAAGGCAGTGCACTCATCACCTATGCCCGTGTGCTTGGTGAATACGGGCAGCTTGTGAAGGAACTGGAGAAAACAGATGATCCGGTTGCTGACGAATTGCTGGCAAATGAAGAGCTGTTACTAAACTACCAGCGTATTCTTGCCGTTGATTCACGTGAGCAGCAGGCGTGGGACCAGCTAAGCGGTTCGATGGCTGTGGCAGAGGATGAAGTAAACAATTTCTCTGCTCAGACAGAGGGGTTAATGGATAATTACGACTCCATTATCAATGAGCAGCAAGGAATTATTTTAACTGAACTGGATACGATTATCGCTAGCACAGAAAACCTGGCTTCAACCCTTACTCAGACAAATTCAAATGAAGCAGAGGAAAGCAGTGCACTTGTGAACGGTTCGCAGGCTGCACAACTTCAGCAGCAGGTTGGCGGCGAGCTGACCGCTTTAAACGGACTGATGAAGTCTTTATCAGAACGTCAGGATGGAGTCATTAACTACACTGCTGAACTACAGACGGAAGTGGACCGGGTTCAGCAGGAATCCAATGCACTCAATCAAAATTGGGGAGAAAACATTCTGTTTACCGAAAATGTTGCGGCGGATTTAAACGAAATCTTTGATAATGCCAGAGTGGATGGGCAGGCCAATGGCTATATTTATGATTTTCTGTCGAATCCAGTGAATATTTCAGGAGAGGTACTGGAAGAAGAGACGGTGAATCTGCCACCTGTTGTGATGCTGGTCATCCTATTGGCAAGTGCTTTGCTAATCGGATTTTTTACAAACCACTTTGCTTTATCACCTTGGTTTGTCCAATTATCCCTGTTCGGATTGCTTAACTTGGTAGTAGGGCTGATGATCAGTATATTTGGCCTTACCATTTACCCGCTTGCTAACGACCAGGCAATTATGTGGTCAGTCTATACAGTTTTGCTGTTAATGGCGGCATCTGGACTGGTGTTTGCTGCATTTAGCTTTGGTTCAAGTGTGGGTTGGATTGTCACAGTGATATTAATGCTTTTATTTATCGCACCTTTGCTGGATTTGATCCTTCCAAACTTCAGCTTCGATGATCCGATTACCCGGGTTTACTTGTCCATCCAATACGGAACACAGAGTCTGTTCCCTATGGCGGTCATTACATTAAGTTCAATCATTGTAGTTCTTTCACTTGTGTTACTTGCAAAAAACTGGTTTAAAACGAAAGAGACAGCTGAAGATGAAGCAGCTTAAGCGTGCTGCAGTGGCATGTTTCCTGTTTTCTCTGTCTCTGGGGATTGTTTTACCTGCGCTTGCGGCCTCAGCCTCCGTTGTACAGCCGAATCTATACGAGGAGAAAAAAGTTGATTTAAATACAGACTATTTTCATGAGGATTCGCTGCTCGACCGGAGAGAAGGCCTGTCAGATCAAATCCAGTCGCTCACATTCGATGGAAGCAAGATTACGTCATTTGATCAGCTCAGGGAGGAACTGTTTCTTTCTCCAGTAAAAGAAACAAACACCATCACTTCCCGTGCACAGGAGCTGGGGCTATTTACAGATGAAAATAAAACATCAGTGCCTTACAGCTACTCAGGCCAGGAAACGAAGTCAGAATGGAATGTCATGATTGTGGTTTTTGCGATAATAGTGGCAGCCGCTGCAGGGGCGATGTTGTTTTTACTGGTAAAGTACTCAGCAAACGGGGCTAAAAAGACTTCCGCATAAGACGTATATGTAAAAAGAAAAAGAGCAGGGCCGCCTTTCGAAACGAAGGCGGCCCTGCTCTTTTTTGCATGGTAAGGACTTTTAGGTGATGGTGTCATCTGCACACATTTTCCCTTCATTACATATTATTTTGTTGAAGGGGTGGTGAAGATGCACAACAAAAATCCAATTGAAACAGAACAACAGGAATGGCGCAAATTACAGCTCCAAAAGCGTTTAAAAACATGGCTGACAATTAGTTCACCTGTTTTTCTTCTGCTTATCTGGCAGCTTTCCTCTATGAGCGGCCTGATTGACGCCAGATTTTTCCCGCCACCGACAGCCATATTGTCAACTTTTTATGAATTACTTACTAATGGTGAATTATTCCAACATATAAATATTTCTCTGTTCCGAATTTTTGCCGGTTTTCTGCTAGGCGTGATTCCCGGCATCATTGTCGGATTATGCATGGGCTTGTACGCGCCAATAAGGCATTTTATTTCTCCTGTCATTATGGCTTTAATGCCGATTCCAACACTAGCCTTGCTGCCGATTATTTTAATCATCTTTGGCATTGGGGAAGTATCTAAGATTGTTACGATTGCTGGGAGCGTCTTTTTTCCCGTGGTAATCAACACAGTAGCTGGTGTGATATCTATCGAATCCATTTACTTGGATGTAGCGAAAAACTATGGAGCGAACAAAAAGGATTTCTTTTTAAAAATAGCGCTGCCGGGCTCTCTGCCGGTGATGCTTGAAGGTATACAAATGGGGCAGGCGATTGCTCTTCTAACCATCGTTGCAGCTGAAATGATGGGAGCTCAATCAGGAATTGGCTATTTAATCTGGACGTCCTACAGTGCATTTCTACTAAAGGAAATGTTTGTCGGGCTGATTTTAATTTCATTTTTTGGTTATATCTTTTCGCTGTTATTAAGAGCGCTGCAACGGAAATTACTGCCGTGGAGGTGATGATGTGAGCCAAAATCCTAAAATTTCGATCCAGCAATTAACAAAAGTGTTTTACAAAAGGCAAAACAGTGTGACAGCGATTGAAAATATTTCTTTAGATATTGAAGAGGGAGAATTTGTGTGCATCGTCGGTCCAAGCGGCTGCGGGAAAACAACCCTGCTGCGCATTTTGGCGGGGCTTGAAACGCAAAGCTCTGGTCATTTTTCTATTCAGCAAAGCAAAAAAGACCGTCCAAGCCAATCAATGGTTTTCCAGGAAAAAGGAATCCTTCCATGGTTAACGGTAGAAGAAAACGTAGCCTTTGGCCTGAAAATGCGGCATTTGCCAAAAGCACAGGTGAAAGAGCGGACGGATTATTTTTTAAAGAAAGTTGGACTGGGAAAGTTTTCAAAAATGTATCCGAAAGAGCTTTCCGGCGGAATGAAGCAGCGGGTCAGTATCGCCAGGGCTTTTGCGAATGATCCTGAAATATTGCTGATGGATGAACCGTTTGGCGCTTTAGATGAACAGAATAAATATATTTTGCAGGAAGAACTGCTATCGATCTGGTCTGAAACCAAAAAAACGGTTATTTTCATCACGCACAGCATTGATGAAGCACTGTACTTAAGTGACCGGGTCATACTTATGAGTGCACAGCCCGGCAAAATCACAGCTGAAATGAAAGTTGACCTTCCGCGCCCGAGAAAACAGGAAGACATCCGCTCCAATCCGGAAATGGCGGCTAAATTTTTAGAGATTTGGAAACATCTGCAGGAGGAAGTACAAGGATCAAGAAGGTGAAGGAGTGAGCACGGATGAAAAAATGGCTCGGCATTTTAGGAGTTCTCGTTTTGCTTTGCGGCTGTGCAGATAAAGAGGATGTAAAAGTCAACGATAGTGTCAGCAAGGATAACCCATCAGGGGATTTAGCTCCTCTAAGCAAAAAAACAAAGGTAGTCATCGCTGAGGATGGATCGGCTTCTGGAGCTGGATTTTATATTGCTGATAAAAAAGGATACTTTGAGGACTATAACATTGAAGTGGAATTTGCTACTTTTGCCAATAGTGATGATATGCTGCCCGCACTTGCATCCGGAGAAGTGGATATCGCAGGAGGCATTTCGTCCGCTTCCTTCTTCAATGCCATAGCCCAGGGGATCGATGTGAAAATCATTGCGGATAAAGGTCATAATGTAAAAGGAAAATCCTATTTCTCTTTTGTGATCGCTGCAGATAAACAAAACGAAATTAAAGAATACAGTGATTTAAAAGGCAAGAAGATTGCCGTATCAACCAAGCATGCCCTGGATGATTACATTTACCATCAAATGCTTGAGCACGCAGGACTCAAGGAAGATGAAGCTGAATTTGTTCTCATGTCTGACTTTGGCAATATGCTTGCAGCCATCCAAACAGGCTCGATCGATGCAGCACTGCAAATAGAACCGCTTATTACCCAGGGCATTTCGCAGGGAATTCATGTGCGTCTGGGTGATGCGACTGATTTTGCTCCGGAAGCCCAAATTGCCATGGTTCTTGGTTCGCCAAAATTCATGGAAGAAGAACAGGATGTATCACTGCGCTTTATGACTGCCTACTTAAAGGGTGTTCGGGATTATAACGATGCCTTCAAAAAGGATATAGGCAAAGATGAAATTATTGATATTATGACTCAGTACACCGCATTAAAGGATGCGGCTGTGTGGGATGATGTTTTTGTAACAGGACTTGATCCTGACGGCAAAATGTTTATAGATAATATTCAGGAACAATACGATATGTACAAGAAAAATGGTGCCATTAAAGGCGAAATTAATTTTAAGGACGCAATTAATACGGAAATAACGGAGAAAGCAGTAAAAATCATCGGGGAATATGAATAATCCAGCACTGTCCAAAATTTCTTTTGGACAGTGTTTTTTTGTGAACGACGGGCGTTTGTGAACATTCAAAAGGGTATACAGCAAAAAAAGGAGGGTTTTAGCATGCCATTTGATTATGACCTGGATTTTGATCATATTGATTTTAGAGAAAAACCTGAACTTTACCGTGTCGGACGCGGCGAGCAGGGTGTGTTAATGGTCGAGCCCTATAAAAGTGAAATTCTTCCCCATTGGCGATTTAAAACGCCTGATATCGCAAAAACATCCTCGGAAAAAATTTACAAGATGTTTCTTGAGTACAAGAAAAAAGATGATTTTGTCGGAATGGACATGGCCCGAAAGTTTATCCAAATGGGCTATACCAGAGCAAGACGATACGCTAATTACAAAGGAGGGAAAAAATACGATAAAAGTGGAGAGTTAAATGAGCGGGACATTAATGATGAAAAAGCAGAGTCTGCCGCTATTTTTGAAAAAAAGTGGATTATAGTACGGGAAGATGAAGAATACTTGAAGGCTAAAAAAGAACATCAGAAAAAGTACGGCTAACCAATAAAATTCATCATTTGAGCTTATTTTGCATTTATTGATTATAATTTGTCTCTAATTACACACCCTAAAACAGATATTCCACAGTGAGTGTCATGTTTTATAATCCTGCTGACGAGGTGATTCAAATGAGCTCAAAAGATCAACTGGATCCGCAATCTCAAAAATTTCACCACAATTGGACACGGCCTAAGCATGCATCTTCGCAGGTGAATGGCCACACCGAAATGTCCCAGCATAATATCAAGCTGAGAAGCGTGGCAAAAGCAGGGCGCCGGTAAGGATTAAGAGAAGACTCGTATTGGTCGGGTCTTCTCTTTTATGAATAATAAGGGTATTCATCATTTATTACAAAATGTTGTACATAAGTAGGATACACTACTCTTATAGAGGAATTACATAGATGGGAAAAGGGAGGCAAAAAAATGTATACGAACAAAATCTTATTCAGTTTGGCAGCGGCATCCGTTTTGCTGGTGGCAGCAGGCTGTTCAGACCAATCAGAAGAAGGGTCAAATAATAACGAGCACGATCAGCATGTAGAGATGAGTGAAAATGAGTCTATAGAAATGGATCACAGCATGCATTCCGGTTCAGGAGAACTACCTGAAGGGCTGCAAGAAGCAGCTGACCCAGCCTATGAAGTGGGCAGCAAAGCGTTGATCAATACAGACCATATGCCCGGTATGAACGGTGCTGAGGCTGAAATCAGCGGTGCTTTTGACACCATCGCCTATGCCGTTACCTATACCCCGGCTGACGGAGGAGAGCCTGTTGAAAATCATAAATGGGTGATTCAGGAAGAATTAGAAGGTCTCGGAGATGAACTGCTTGAACCGGGAACCGAGGTAACTCTTGAGGCTGATCATATGGAGGGTATGGATGGCGCTGCCGCTGAAATCGTATCAGCTGAAAAAACTACAGTATACATGGTTGATTTTGTGCCAACTGACAGCGAGGAAAAAGTAGAAAACCATAAATGGGTCACTGAAAACGAATTATCCCTTGAATAGTATAATAATATTTATGATTTCTTTATGTGGATGGGACAAAACTCATTGAATTACAAAAAGAATGTCCAAATTTAAGGACATTCTTTTTGTTGTGCAGAATCCTTTTTGGATTTCCCGTAACATTTTAACGCCTAGGTTCATTGGAGCGGAAGGCGGCGACTCCTGCGTGACACAGCGGGAAGGGTGAGACTGTTTGATGCGGCAGCATCAAGGAGGCTCACCTCCCGCCACGCGGAAAGCGACCGCCTGTAGCGGAAATGAACCGGTCCCTTTTTGGAGAAACAGTCAGTGTCTCTATAATGTCCCAGCCTCATATTTAAATTAAATTGACGAAATAGTATGTAAATTATTTTGGTAAACAACTGTTATAGAGTACAATGGAAGAAAATAGTATTTCGGAGAAAGGATGAGCATAATGTCTGCGACACACAGCTTAAAAGCTCAAAATGATTATTTGCACGGTTCGTTTAGCAGAGAGTATCAGCCCATTATTACCATTAACTCCGGTGACTCAATTAAAATGAACACGATCGGTCTTGAATGGGGCTATTCCCATGCCGACGGAAGGAAGGAAAAGTTTGAATCGCGGGAAGATGAACAGGGTCTGGGCCATCCCCTGATCGGCCCGATTGAAGTTAAAGGAGCCAGGCCGGGAATGACGCTTGAAGTAAAAATAAATGAACTGATTCCAAGCTGGTACGGCTGGAATGTGGCGGGAGGAAGCAACGGCTGGCACAATATAAGTCTCGGGCTTTCTGAAGTGCCTCAAATTAAGTTAGACTGGGAACTCGACCGGGAGGCAATGACAGGATCAACACAAATTGGAGACCGGACCTTTACTGTTCCGCTCACTCCATTTATGGGTGTAATGTCAACCGCGCCTTCTGAAGAAGGATGCCATTCAACTATTCCGCCACGTTATTGCGGGGGCAATATAGACTGTAAAGAACTGGTTAAAGGAAGCGTGCTGTATCTTCCTGTAGCGGTTGAGGGTGCTATGTTTTCAGTAGGGGATGGTCACGCTGCCCAGGGAGACGGGGAGGTCTCCGGGACGGCTATTGAATGTCCAATGGACGAAGTCAATCTCACCTTAACCATCCATGAAGATCTTACGTTGGAAATGCCGCGTGCCAATACCCCGTCAGGATGGATTACATTCGGATTTAACGATGATTTGAATAAAGCGACGGTTATGGCACTTGATGGGATGCTTCATTTTATGCAGGAAACCTTTGGGCTTGATAAAACGGAGGCGATGGCGATCGCCAGTGTTTCAGTTGATTTAAGAATCACCCAGATTGTTAACGGTGTAAAAGGTGTTCATGCTGTCCTGCCTCATGGGGTGATACAACAGATTTCCAACAAGTAGAGTAATAATTAAGCTAAGCGTTTACAGGAAACATAATAGAAAAATAATTGTGTAAAAAACATACTAAGATTAATGGGCACCATCATCGACGGATGATGGTGCCCATTAATCTTAGTATGTTTATGCTGAGTTTTGTCTTGAAAAATAGAGGAAAATCTTTCAATATGTCGAAATGTAGAATAGTGGTTAACCAGGAGCTCTTTATAATTCAAGCTGCTGAATCTGATCTAAAAGCTGGGTCATCTCATTAATCACAGAAAAAATTTCTGTGTTTTGCAGCTTTTCTACGGACAGTTCACCGCTTTCCATGGCTGTATCAATCCCGTTAAGCAGCTGTTCGTTTTTTTCAACGACTGAATTGTGAAGATCTGCTGCAATAGAGGGTTCTTCAAGGTCATTGAACTCATTTATATTAGCTTTAAGTGTGGTTATTTGTGCCTCTAATTCCGCCTTTGCGTCGGGATTCGTTGCGGCATCCTGAAGCAGCGAAGGGGCATTTTCCCCAAAGTCTTGAAGTTCATTTATATATTCTGTAGATTCATTCGCATAATTTAATGAACTGTTTACTTCTTCTAAAATTGAGCAGCCGCCCAAAACAAAAAGTGAAATTGCAAATAGTGTGGTGCAGAGAATTTTTTTCATTTTGCAGTTCTCCTTTACGTAGTATATAGCTATCATAACATTAGAATGTATTAAAACAGAAAAAGGATGATGACAATGTTAATTGGGTATGTACAGGAAATCACCCGTCACCCTGTTAAATCCTTTCAAGGGGAAACTGTTCATCAATCATATGTTATGAACTATGGCTTATACGGAGACAGAAGTCATGCATTTAAAGATGATTCCAGAGTGAATAAATATCTAACCATTACGCAGTGCCCTCAAATGGCTCAGTACGAGGCGCGTTTTCATCAAAGAGATTCTCTTGGTTCCTATCCTGATATACAAATTACAACACCTGACAAACGGCTGTTAAATTGGAAAGATCCTGAACTGAAAAAGGAAATGGAACAACTCTCAAACCGTCCGCTTACTCCTGTCGCATATACTCCTCAGCATGTTCCGATCGGGGCACTTGAAGAAGCGCATCTTTTGCTGATTACCGATGCTTCACTTGATAAACTTTCGCAAATGAGAGGAAGTCAAGTTGATGGAAGAAGGTTCCGTCCGAACATCTTAATAAACTTAATTGATAAAAAGCCCTTTGATGAAGAGAAGTGGATTGGGAAATATTTGTTGATAGGGAAAAAGGTCAAGATAAGCCTGTCCTCCTTATGCAGCAGATGTATGATTATCACAGTGGATCCGAAAGATGGAACAAAGGATCCTGCACTGCTTAAAACGATTGCCAAGGAAAAGAACAATGAATTTGGTGTCTATGCTTCTGTTGTTCATACAGGGGAAATAAGTGTGGGAGACGAAATTTATCTTTTGGATGAATAAGTTTTCCGTGTAAGGAGCAGAAGGAATGTGCGATAAAAAACGATTTCAAAAGGTGATTCATTCACAGATTGAACTCGAGTCCATTGTGGGAAAACCAAGTGAGCTGGTCAAAAGAAAGGTCATTCATTCGATTGATCAGCACTGCAAAGATTTTATTAATAAATCACCATTCGTAATTTTATCTACAGCAGATGACGCGGGGTTTTGTGATGGATCTCCCCGCGGGGATATGCCGGGGTTTGTAAAAATTATCAATGAAAACTGCCTCGTTATTCCAGATAGACCGGGTAATAAACGGATGGATTCAATGAGAAATATTATAGCCAATCCTAAAATCGGCCTTCTTTTTATCATTCCGGGTTTGGGAGAAACGCTTAGGATAAACGGAAGTGCCCAGCTGATTCAGGATGAAGAGATCCTACAAGAGATGGCGGTTAAAGGGAAAATACCTAAGATCGCCATTGCAGTAGAGGTTGAGGAATGTTTTATACATTGTGCAAAAGCATTTAAACGTTCCGGTCTATGGCAGCCGGATACGTGGCTGGATTCTGGTGATGTGCCCTCTGCAGCGAAAATATTGAATGAACATGCGAGGCTTCCGGATTACACGGTCGAAAAAATGGAAGCAAGATTAGAAAAAGGCTATATGGAACGGCTGTATTAAAAAAAGATGGAGGTGACACTCGTGTATCAAGTGAGAAAATTAGAATTGCATGAACATCCGTTTTTACTGGAAATGCTATATGAATCTATTCATATACCTGAAAACAAGCCTGAAATAAATGAATTGCTAAATAGCAACGGACTGAAAAAGTACAGTGAGAACTGGGGCAGACCAGGAGATAATGCTCTGGCTGCTGTCGATGAGGAGGGTCATATGCTTGGAGCTGTCTGGTATCGATTGTTTTCACAAGACGAGCCTGGGTATGGCTTTGTGGATCAGCACACACCTGAGCTGGGAATGGCCATCAGGGAATCTGAACGGGGAAAAGGCGTTGGTTCACTGTTAATGAGTGAGATTATTAGACTTGCTAAAGAGCAGCAATACGATGCCTTATCCCTGAGTGTAGATCCGGAAAACACATATGCGGTCAGATTGTATAAGAAATTCGGCTTTGTGAAAACGGGAGTGTCAGGAACCTCTGACACAATGGTGTGCAATGTTCATGAAGTCTATGAATTAGTGAAGAAGAACTAATTTCTAGAAACGTTTTTTTACATAATCGATTATCTGGAACATAATGAACTGGAGGGATTTATCATGATCAACACAGCGCTTTTAAGCAGATGGCATGTGCATGCAGACGACTATGAAAAAGAAGCGAATGACAACCCGGCTATCTCTATACAGGCGGTATGGGATGATGATACAGAGAGAGGCAAGGGGTGGGCGAAGGAGCTTGGTGTTCCGTTTCATGCGGATCTGGATGCTCTTTTAGCGGATCGATCCATACATGCGGTAATCGTCGATACACCAACTGCTGATCACAAAGAAATCATTTTGAAAGCAGTTGCCCACGGCAAGCATATTTTCAGTGAAAAGGTTTTAGGGCTTACTGTGGAGGAGTGCCAAGAGATTTTTGAAGCGGTCGATCGAAATAATGTGTCACTAATGCTTTCACTTCCAAGGTTATGTGAGGGTTATTATCTTCTTGCTCAGGATATGCTTGATAAGGGATTGCTTGGGAAACTTGCCTCGATTCGATGCCGTGTAGCCCATAATGGAGCAGTTCCATCCCAAAAAAATCCGGCAGGATGGCTGCCTGATCATTTTTTGAAAAAAGCTGGAACAGGCGGCGGGGCATTGATTGATCTCGGTGCTCACCCTATTTATCTGACAAACAGGCTTGCTGGAAAAGCAAGAAGTGTCTCAGCAAGATTGCATCACTTTCTTGGACATGAAGTAGACGACCAGGCTGCAGTGATGGTTGAGTATCAGTCCGGGGCACTCGGAATAATCGAAGCTGGGTTTGTTTCGGAAGGTTCATTTTACCTTGAGCTTCACGGCACAGAGGGCATATATATTACAGATGGCAATCATGTGCGATATAAAAGCATTCACGTCAACAACGGAGATTGGGTTGAGGCACCGGAACTTCCGGATAATCTGCCGAGTGCGATGCAGCAGTGGGTAAACCAAATTGAGCATGGTACGGAAGCTCCGATTACAAGAGAAGACATGCTGAATCTTACATTAATGAATGTTTTAGCTAAAAGCTCAGATCAAGAAGGAAAAAGAATTGAGCTGTAAAAGGATAAAAACACCATTCACGCTTCGGCGGATGGTGTTTTTTGTGGTTATCCTTTATTAATGCTGACTGCTGCCGGCCTCTTAACTGAGGAAAGAACCAAAATGGCACAAAACACAAACCCAATGCCAATCCAGGATAAAAGCGATAGCGATTCTCCGATAAGGAAAACTCCTAAGAGGGCAGCGGTTAAGGGTTCCGCAAGTGCGAGCGTTACGGCGGTAGAAGCCGGAACTCTTTTAAGGCCGGTCGCAAACAATAAATAAGCTGCAGCTGTTGCAATCATGCCAATATACAGACTGATTATTAGACCCCTTAATTCAACTAGCCAGCTCAGATCAAAAAAGATAAGAAGCGGTGCTAAAAAAATACCACTCAGTGTAAACACCACTCCAACCACAGTATCGGGTGGATGCGTCATTAGAAGTTGCTTGCTCATTATGGTATAGCATGCAAAAGATAATCCTGCACCAAGAGCTAATAGAATGCCAGATGGGTTGATAACAACCGTTCCCTGACTGGAAAATAATAAGATGCAGCCGAGGATAGCCAAAGCGGTAGCCGCCCACCAGCTTTGGGAAGGAATTCTTTTATAAAAAGACCATTCCAGAATGCCGGCAATAATTGGTGCGCTCCCAATGGCGACCACAGTGCCAACAGCAATCCCGGTCATGCTAACTGCCGAAAAAAAGAAGGGCTGATAAAAAGCCATGCTAAGTGCGGCAATGAAAACAGACTTCAAGGGCCAATTATGAACGGAAAACTTGCCCTGTAAAGAAATGAGCATCAACAAGCTAAGACCGCCAATTGCCAGTCGCATTGCACCAAAGGCAATTGGGTGAGTGGAATCGGGTGCATATGCCTGCGCAGTGCCTGTCGTCCCCCATAATACCGCTGCAAATAATACATACAAAATAGAAGATCTCCCAGTCATTAGCCCCGCTCCCAACCCATTTAAATATAAATTATTTGCCTGTCTTTAGAATTTCCTATATATAAATGCAGAACGTTACATTTAAGATGCCATGATAGATGAATCTTTTTCCGGCGTTTTGCTTTAATTTGAAGAAAAGTGACCGATAATGCAGAAGGGTCCACACTTTCACACAAAAATCCCCTCTCAAATGAAAGGGGAGGCATTTTATAAATTTGTATAGTCTTCCTTAATTATTTTCATAACTGCCCCCATCGTTTGCCCTTTAAATGAATCGGGGACAGATTTATTAATGGGATTTTTATAGTATAGAATATCTTTTTCTTTAATGTAAGTGTAGCCGAGGGTTCCGAGCGAATGCTGCATGGATTCGGAAATGTTTTTCGATTCGGTGTACTCGTAAAAGTAGGGTGTAGGTAAAATCGTAACATCAACGTCACCCAGCTCGGTCTGGACAATAAACAGATCATTTGGCGATTGGCAAATCCATTGTCCCTTAGAATAAATCGAGATTCCTGAATTTTCAAGCGAAGAAATGCCACCCAGGTTTACTCCAAACACATCATTAATAAGAGTGCGTACCAGCGGACCATTTTTATGTACTTCATTTTCTTCTATTTTTCGATCAAGCAGCTGAATTTTTGGAAGAGAAGGGGTCGGAGATTCATCGGCCAACGGATTATACTCCTCGTAACGATGTGAAATTTCCACTAGATTAATATTAAAGACTTGGTTTACAATCGAATAAATACGAGATGGAGTAACTTTAGTTTCATTTGTGATAAGAGAATCCATTTTTTCTGCTTTTGTTAATGTTTCAAATAATGTATTCATGCTAACCTCCATTAGGCAGTTGATAAAAAGATTGTAGCATGAAAGCAATGAGGAAAAAAATAACTTTACTTAATCAGAAGGGTTCCAAAGATCTGAAATTATACTGAATATAGTGGCATAGGAGTGGTGAGGATGAATAAGCGCAGTAAAATGTTAAGAAATCTGGCTATCCGATTTATCCATTATTTAAGTGATGATCTTGCCTATGCAACAATAGGAGGCTCCGTCGCAAGAGGAACGGCAGACTCATACAGTGATATTGATATTACTCTATATACTTATAATCAATCTTTGACATCTGCCAATATCTTTTTTGAAAATGAATATATTCAGATTGAAGTAAAATCGGTGGAGCAGCTTCCGGACCTGGAGGCCGTTTTGCATGATCCCTGGAAAAACCGTTATATAAAAGAAGCTACTATTATTTTTGATCATGACCAGCGTTTTATAAAAGAAAAACAAAAAATAGATTTGTATTATCATACTAATGATTGTAAAGAAAAAATGATTCACACGGTTTCGGATCTCTGTGCCGATCGAATGAACATTGCCCGTGACTGCATAAGAGATGGCAAAGAATATTCGGCCATGATAGCAGCTAAAGGGGCGTGGGCGGAAGCGGCACTTCTTTATCAGTTTGTGAGCTCAGGGCTGCTTTCCACAGATACTGTTATATCTACTATTGAACGTGACTTCCGCGATACAGACCAGCTGAGAAAAATATTTTCTTATACTCCAATGCTCAACATGAGTGAGCTTTCTGGTGTAATGGGTTTTGTAAGAAAAGAATTAAGAGAGAAAGGAAATGGTTTCTCCTTTGGTCTCTCTCCTGTACAGGATGAGTTGACCACACGAAAGTCAGAACGTTTACTTAAGGCGGGGGATTATTTTAATCTGCTATGGCAAACCTACGGAGAAGCTTTGTGGCTTTATTTTGAAACTGCCGAGGGGCTGTCTTTTGAAAAATATCGAGAAGAACTTTCTGAAGAGGGAAGACTGGCGATGGAGAAACTCGGTTTCTTGAAGGTGAAAAACAATGAGGTAGATGAACTGGAGAGAATGACGAACGAATTGCTGGAGTTTTCCTGCAGGAAGTTTAAAACGAAAAGTGACCTTAAATAAATGCTTAAGGCCACTAAAATGGGACTATGTTCTCATGCAACTATGCACACAATTTATCCAGGAAGCTGTTCCCGGAGTAAGACCTAATAAATAACATCTGCTTCTGCACAATTGAAATTTAGGATCTCTTGGGTCGTAATAAGGGAAAAATTGCGCATAAAGCGGGATAAAAGACTGATACTGCTGAGAGTATGGGTCAAACTGATAATATGGATTTTGCGATGGGTTCCATTGGTTTTGCGGAGGGGAAATGCGTTCTTCATTATAATGACTATACCAGTTTTCAGGGTTATGAAACATAGCCGGACCTCCTGTTCATGATGTATTAGTATATGGCTCAGGCTTCACATGGTTCCTGGCATTAAAAAGAGGCATCCAGACGGATGCCTCTTTTTAATATCCTTTCTCGTAATCAATCAGATTAACAGTTGGTGTTTCTCCGTTTACATAATTCAGGAGATTTGGAATCAGAATATTTTCAACAACCCGCTGATTATAATGCTCTGTTGCCCCTGCCGTATGGGGTGTGATAATTACGTTTTCCATCTCCCATAAAGGGTTATGATTTTCTAGAGGCTCCTGCTCGAAAACATCCAGTCCTGCACCTGCGATCTTCTGATCCTGTAGTGCTTGAATCAAGTCTTTTTCGACAACAATTTCTCCTCTTCCGATATTGATGAGAAAGGCACTTTCTTTCATGTCATTAAATTGCTTTTCACCAAACAGTTTATTGGTTTCTTTTGTATGCGGAAGGGTGATCACCACGTAATCCAACTCAGGGAGAACGTCCGATAAGGAAGATAGAGTGTAGATTTCGTCAAAGTGTTCCTCCTGTTTATTACTTCGACGGACACCGATTACTTTCATGCCAAATGCTTTCGCTATTTTAGCAGTTTCTTTTCCAATTGCTCCAGTACCAATCAAACCCAGGGTTTTGCCATGAATCTCTAATTTTAGTCCGGCATGATGCCATGTTTTATGTTGCTGCTGACGGCTGTACGTATGAACTTTACGTGTAAGGCCAAGCATTAGGGCGAAAATAGTTTCTGAGATTGGGTTCGCATGAACTCCGGTTGCACTGGTGAGATGATAGTGCCGTTCCTTAAATACTTCCAGGGGCAGATTATCAATACCTGCACTCCATGACTGAATCCATTTAACCTTTGATTGTGAATCAAGTAATTCATGCATTTCCTTTTTCCAGCCGGCAATGATTTCAGCTTCTTTTAATTGAGGCTCCCAGACCGATTGATCTCTTCCAACAATGATGTTCCAATCTGGAATGGCTTTTTGTAATTGGTCGATCAATGATTCCTCTAAGTTTTGTGTCACAATAAGTGTTTGTTTCGACATACAATCTCCTCCAGTACCACATATTGATATTATTCTATCAGAAAAGCAACGCAATTCGATTAAAAGTGATTTTCTAAAAGGAGATCATTCGACGAATGGAGAAGTAGAAGGGGAAGTGTGATTCTGTTGAATTTATAATAGCCACAAAATAAAAAAGCTATTTTTTTGAGTCAAAAAAAAGATGACTAATCGTGTAGGATTTATCGTTAATTTCTAGAAGCCCAAAAGAATACTGCTGCTGTCTTCGTTTGTCTGTAGGAGAGCCCGGGTTAAAAAGAATCATTCCGTCCTTATCTTTTTTCAGGGGGATGTGGGAATGCCCGAATATCAGGATATCAATCGCTTCCTGTGAAAACAGATCCATAGCGCGCTGCTCAGTTGTCTTACCCTTTCCATCTCCATGGGTAACCCCAATTCTGACATTGTCAATTTTCAGCAGGATTTTTTTTGTGAACCTGCGATGCAGCCATTCCTCGTCAACATTGCCGGTTACTCCATAGACAGGGGCGTACTGAACTAGTTTTTCGTATACGGACTTATCCTGCCAATCGCCTGCATGGATGATGGCATCTGCATTTGAAAGATGGGGAGTAAGAGCCATGGGCAGCTGTTTGGCCATTCTTGGCATATGGGTATCGGAAACAATTACTATTTTCATTTAGTTCACCCCTAACAAATATTCATGTTAAACTATTGTATCAAATAGATTTGGCACGATCTAAAGGAGATTCGAAAATATGCACATATTTGAAGGAGAAGTTACCTTTCAGCCAACTAAAACAATTCAGTCTTTTACCGTTAGAAAATTAGAAAGCCAGGATGAAAAATCGTATCTTCAATTGCAGGATGAAATAGTGAACGGCCTTGGGGATCCAGAGACGCTGCAGCCGCTGACAACAGAGGAACTGCGTTACATATTTGAAGGCGGCGGGATTATCCTTGGGGTATTTGTTGAAGAAGTGCTTATTGCCGCCCGCGCACTACTTTATCCTGGAGATGATCCTGAAAATGTGGGACATGATCTTGAATTGTCATTTGAAGAGCAAATGAAGGTCGTGCATCAGGAAATTACGCTTGTAAAAGAAGAGTACAGAGGAAACGGCTTGCAGAAAACACTGTCTAAAATAATTATGCAGCAGCTTCGCCACTCGTCTAATTATTTTGTGCATTTGTGCAGTACAGTTTCACCGAAGAATATTCCATCTTTAAAAGACAAGTTCAACCAGGGACTTGTTATAGTAGACGTCAAAGAAAAATATGAAGGTTCTCTTCGCTATATATTTTATCAGCATTTGGTGCAAAATATAAAAATTGAATCCTCTTCATTGGTTTATATTCGCATAGATAAAGTGGACCGGCACAAGGACTTCCTGGATAGCGGCTATGTAGGGGTTGGTATTGATCAAACAAAACTTGGCGTTTGGATTGCCTTTGGCAGAGTAGTAGAAAAATAATGAAAAAGTTTATTTCTTGCAGGAGTGGGAATTACTACATTAACACTTAATAAAATATGTAGGAGGCTTACTCACATGACACAAACAAGAAGCTATAACACCACAAATAGCAATCAAACTGACAAGAAGAATAGTAAATTATTAAAAGGTGTATTGGTAGGAGCGGTAGTCGGGGGAGCGGTTACATTATTTGATTCCGGCACGCGTAAACAATTAACCTCAAGCAGCCGAAACGTAAAAAATTCAACAGCAGGACTGGTTTCGAAAGTAAAAGACAATCCTTCTGAATTGAAGAATGATGTGCAGGACCGGTTAAAATCAGCTGCAGATGTATTGAAAAATGCAATTAAAGATGCACAAAACCTTTATGAAAGAGTAAATGAAGACGTAGTGCCTCAAGTTGAAGAAATTCGTGAAAATGCATCAGATATTTTATCCACTGCCAACGACACAAAGGACAGTATTAAAAATATCGGAAGCCAGGTTGCTGAAGCTGGAAGCGAAGTAACTGGAGACAGCCAGTCTTCATCAAACAGCAATCAACAAAATGAATCAAACCAAAGCGGATCCGCTTCAGGGACGAGCGGTTTAAGCAAAGAAAGTGCACAGACCGTGTCAGCGTCACCTCAAGGAAGCATTCCTGGAAAAAGAGGATAATGATATAAGAACCCATCCTCCGGCAAATGAGCCGGAGGGTTTTTACTATTTAAACAGATAAAACGCACAAGGGCAGCCTTGTGCGTTTTAACTTTAAAATTTAAATATAAGCGATGATGGTTCCTCCAATTGCACCAGTCAGAACGACAAGCCAAGGAGGGAGCTTCCAATAAACCAGCATGCTGAATAAAATGGCTGCAAATGCAAAATCAATTGGTTCGCCAATGGAGCTTGTCCAAATGGGGTAATAAAATGCTGAAATAAGAATGCCGACGACAGCTGCATTCACACCCAGCAGAGCGCTCTTCATAGCAGGATTTTTACGAAGCTGATTCCAAAAAGGCAGCGTACCCAAAATTAACAGGAATGCTGGCAGGAAAATAGCGAATGTTGCCAGCAATCCTCCCTGCCAGCCATTCATTACAGCTCCAATATAAGCGGCAAATGTAAACAGCGGACCCGGTACAGCCTGCGCAGCACCGTAGCCGGCAAGAAACGCCTCCTCGCTGATCCAGCCAGTTGGAACAAACTCTCTTTCAAGAAGCGGTAAAACCACATGTCCGCCTCCGAAAACCAGAGAACCGGAACGGTAAAAGCTGTCAAACATTGCAATCCAGCTGACTGAGGTGATTTCTCTGAGTATTGGGAGCACTGCCAGCAAGCCAAAAAACAAAACGAGGCAGACAGTTCCTAATCGTTTGGAAATCGGGAACGAAAAACTTTTTTCCTCTTCCGCAGGCTGCTTTTTAAATAGAAGAAATCCTGCAATTGCAGCCAATAAAATAACGGCTATTTGTGAAATGGCTGATTGCCATAACAGGGTAATGGTTAAAGCGAAGAGAGCAATTGCCTTCCGCTGCAAATCTGGAGCAAGGTTTTTAGCCATGCCGATGATCGCGTGTGCAACCACCGCTACTGCTACAATCTTCAGACCATTTAGCCAGCCTGCGTTTCCAACATCAAAGCTTTGGACAACCAGAGCAAAAATAATTAATGCCAGTACCGAAGGAAGCGTAAAGCCAAGAAATGAAATAACGCCTCCTAATGTACCAGCACGCAGCACACCAATCCCGATGCCTACCTGACTGCTGGCTGGTCCAGGGAGAAATTGGCAAAGGGCGACAAGGTCTGCATAGCTTTTCTCATCCAGCCATCTTCTTTTGCGTACATACTCATCATGGAAATAACCCAGGTGCGCAACGGGTCCGCCAAAGGAAGTAAAGCCCAATCGGGTTGAAATCATAAAAAGCTGTAAATAAGTCTGAAGGGTAATCCTATCTTTCATAAAATAATAACTCCTTTCATTATTCGTTTATTTCTTTAAAAAGTTCACTTGCTTTTTTTCTTGCTTCAATTAATACGGCAATGCCTTTTTGTGTCACGGTATAGTATTTACGTATTTTGCCATCCACATTTTGATTTTCTTTATGCAATAGGCCGTCTTTTTCCATTGAATGCAGGATTGGATAGAGGGTACCGGCAGAAATGTTATAGCCATGTTCCCTAAGTTCTTCAAGCATCCATGTTCCATAAATAGGTTCTTCGTTCGCATGGTGAAGGATGTGGATATGAATAAATCCTAGAAAAAGCTTCCGTAATACCTTATCTTCTTCCATGTGTGCACCTCCTGATCTTCAATATAGAAAACCGATATCGAAAAGGTATAATGAGAGTATAACGAGTTCGTGAGGGAAAGTGAATAATTTCATGAAAGTCTTTACACAATCTTTACATTGCTGTTTAATATAAAAAAACCGCCCGTTATCTTCCTGAACGGGCGGTTGGATGCATTCAATTAGTCATTTGTTTGTTGTGCGATGCGAACGAGCATATGAGCCAGATGGTGACGCTGATCTTTGTCTCCAACCTTCCATAGTTCCTGAAGAAGTTTTTCCTCTGCATTACGGGGCTGTTCATTTTTGGAAAGGTAGTCGCCTACTTTCTCAGCCCCTTTGGCTAATGACTCCTCACCTAAACCAAGCTTTTCTCCTTTGGAGACCTGGTCACCGAGGTAATCTTTAAACCGGCCAAAACTCTGTAAAATATCGTCCTTTTTTTGCTCATCAGTTTGTTGAATCTCTCGTTCTACTTTATTTTCGACACTCATGATAAAACCTCCTGATAATTTTTTAGGTACAGTAGCTAATTTACCCGGTATTTTCCAGGTGAAACAATCGAATGTGCTGCCGATGTAACTGAAGAATCTATAATTTTCATCTATTAATAAGTATGTTTTCAGGAAGCGTTTTGGTAAAGAGGAGTTAATGTCATTAACTGCCCATCGCACCTTAAAGAGGAGGAACAATCTATGCAGGTTAAGCAGCTAAAATCCATCCATGCAGAAAAGTATAGAACGTTAAGGTTTGAAGCACTTCAGCAAAACCCGGAGGCCTTTGCTTCAAGCTACGAGGAAGAAAGAGAGAGACCAATAAGTAATTTTCAGGAAAGACTTGAAACAGCTGCATCGTTTACCTTCGGGGCATTTAATGAAGGAGAACTTATTGGAGTTGTCACACTCGTTCCTCAAACATTGATAAAAATGAGACATAAGGGATCTATATTTGCCATGTACGTGACTCCTGACAGCAGAGGGTCCGGAGCCGGACGGAAATTAATGGAGGCAGCGATTGAAAAAGCAAAGGAAATCGATGGACTCAGTCATTTGCTTCTTACAGTGGTTCAATCCAACCAGCAAGCCAAAAAACTGTATTCCTCATTAGGATTTGTTTCATTCGGGATAGAGAAAAAGGCATTAAAATTGAATGGCGAGTATATAGATGAAGAATATATGCAATTGGAACTGGATTGAATGCCAAAATCTTGAATGCCGTTCTATTTATTGCTATGTTTATTTTAATTATTTTTTCTGAATTTTAAACTAAAGGTGGGGGCGCAGGTGCATAAGGATCGTTATTCAAGACAGGAATTATTTCGCCCGATTGGTAAAGATGGACAGCAGATGATTCGCAGTAAACATGTCCTGCTGATCGGTGCCGGAGCACTTGGCACAGGAAATGCAGAAGCCCTGGTTCGGGCAGGGATTGGAAAGCTGACGATTGTAGACCGTGACTACGTTGAAGCAAGCAATCTTCAAAGGCAGCAGCTGTACTGCGAATCAGATGCGCGGAAACGGCTTCCAAAGGCGATAGCAGCAAAATATCGCTTAGAGCAGTTAAATAGTTTCGTTGAGATAGATACGAAGATTACGGATATATCATACTCTGAGCTGCTTTCCCTTGCCGAAAAAGCTCATTTAATTATTGATGCAACTGACAATTATGATACACGTCTTATGATTAATGATGCCGCTCAAAAACTTGGCATCCCCTGGATCTACGGTGCTTGTGTCGGCAGCTACGGGATGACGTTTACAGTTGTGCCCGGCCGGACGCCTTGTTTTAACTGTTTATGGGAAAGTGTTCCCATGACAGGGGAAACATGTGATACAGCGGGAATCATCAGTTCCGCAGCAGGGATGGTGGTTGCGTATCAAACAGCTGATGCGCTTAAATTATTGGTCGAGGATTTTGATTCCTTAAGCGGCAGGCTCATCACATTTGATTTGTGGCAGAACACTCATAACAGCATTAAAGTGGACAAGTTGAAAAAGCCTGGCTGTCCTTCCTGCGGGGAGTCTCCAACCTATCCATACCTGTCTTCAAAGAACAGGATGAAAACGGCCGTTTTATGCGGAAGAAACACTGTTCAGATTCGACCGGCTGAAAGGAAACGGGTAAATCTAAACGACTTGCATGCTGTCTTCTCAACCCAGGGGCTCCCCGTTCAATTTAACAATTTCCTGCTTAGTGTGGAACTTGATTCCAAACGCATGGTGATTTTTGAGGATGGTCGGGTTCTTGTTCATGGCACGAGTAATCTGGTGGAAGCCAAAAAAACATACCATCTTGTTTTTAATTAGATGAGTTTCTTTGTCAAACGAAGCAGGGGGCTGTTATTCCTCCTGCTTGTGCTATTGACTGGATGCTCTCCTCCCCAGCAGGATGGAACGGTAATTTCAACCGCAGCCAGCTTAAAGGAAAGCATGGAAGAAATTAAAGTTATATATGAAAATGAGTATCCGAACCAGCGGCTGATATTTAATTATGGCGGGTCAGGGAGCCTGCGAAGGCAAATTGAGCAGGGGGCGCCTGCAGATGTTTTTTTATCTGCATCAAAGGAGCATGCACAATCATTAGCAAAGGAAGATCTTATCGAACTGCATTCTGATAAGGTTTTTCTTCGCAATTCTCTGGTGGTAATTGGCAGTAAAGATCACACCTATAAAAGTCTTGAGCACATGATACGGGAAGGCGGGCGAATTGCCATTGCGATCCCTGAGACAACACCTGCCGGACGCTATGCCAAACAGGCGTTAGAACATGAAGGCATGTGGGATGAAGCTGAAGATCGATTGGTTTATGGCAAAGATGTAAGCCATGTGCTTACGCTCGTTGAACAGCAAAATGTGGCTGCGGGATTTGTTTATCAATCGGATGCAATAAAGTCATCCCGGGTGAAAATTATTGAACAATTGGATGCATCGCTGCATGATCCAATTGAATACTATGCTGGTATTGTAAAAAAAAGCAGTACGTCTCGAGAAGCAGAACAATTTATACAATTTTTATATAGAGATGATATCCAGTCCATAATGGAAGAGCATGGTTTTCTTAAAGGGGAGCGTTATCCAGCTGGTTCTGGTTAAATAAGCGGGTGAGAAAAATGGATCAGGAGTTTTGGTTTCCGGTACAGCTGTCGCTTTGGGTTTCAAGTGTAACGGCTGTTATTGTTTTAATTACAGGAATTATGGCGGGAAGACTTTTTGCTAAGAGGGAATTTAAAGGGAAGATTATTTGGGAAACCATATTTATTTTGCCCCTTGTACTTCCGCCATCCGTGATAGGATTTTTTCTTATTCTTCTTTTTGGTACCAATAGCACAGTTGGCAGAGGGATTGAAACATTAATCGGAAGCTCAGTCATGTTTACTCCATTGGCAGCTGTATTAGCTGCAACTGTTGTAGCCTTCCCGCTTATGTTTCAATCCGCCAAGGCCGGTTTTTCTTCGATTGATGCTGATATTGAAGGCGCAGCAAAAATCGACGGCGCAAATGAAGGAAGCCTTCTGTTTTATATCTCTATTCCTTTGGCCGGCCGGGCTCTCGTTACCGGCGGGATTCTCAGCTTTACGAGAGCGCTGGGGGAATTTGGCGCAACGCTTATGTTTGCAGGGAATATTCCAGGGAAAACTCAAACTATTCCAACTGCTATCTATGTAGCAATTGAATCTGGAGATATGACCCTGGCATATACATACGTTTTGATTAGCGTGGCTGCCGCTTTTATTCTATTGAGTGTGACGAACAGTTTTGCACGGAAGATTAATTGACTCCGGCTCAGTCGATTGTGGTGACGGGCTTATCTGATCGATGAAAATCGCCGTTTTTACCGCCAGTTTTCTGTTTTAAAAAGGTAGCCCCTATTACCATTCCTTTATCTGCCGCTTTGCACATATCGTAAATCGTCAGAGCACATACGGATGCAGCGGTTAATGCTTCCATCTCCACACCGGTGCTGCCTTTGGTTTTAACCACAGCAATAATCATGAGTTCATAGCCAGTTTTGACCTTATCCCATTCAAATTTAATGTCAATTCCGCTTATTGCTATGGGGTGACACATTGGAATGATGCCAGACGTTTGCTTTGCTGCCATGATTCCAGCCACCTGAGCGACAGCAAGCACGTCACCTTTTTTCATTGTCTGGTTTGTAATGCCGGAATATATTTCTTCATTTACAAGAATACTTGATTGAGCAGCAGCAGATCGGCTGGTTTCCTTTTTCAATGTAATATCAACCATCTTCGCTCTTCCCTGTTCATTAAAATGTGTAAATTCAGCCAAGTAATTCACCTCATCTATCTGATTTCTATCATCTTCCCAATTGTACCATGATGCCACAAAACGATTAAAGCAACTAATAGATTAGCAGAAAGGAGCGGTGACAATGGTTGAAAGAAGAAAACCAATTCCTGTAGCCGAAGCGGTTGAACGGGTTATGAAGCTGGCAGCTCAAGGAGAAAAAGAAAAAATACATATTAACGAAGCATTTGGAAGGATATTGGCAGAGGATATTGTGGCCTCTCATCCCGTCCCGCCCTTTGACCGGTCACCTTATGACGGTTTTGCCATAAGGGCTGCAGATTCAAAGAAAGCGGGCAGGGATTGCCCTGTAACTTTTGAGGTGACGGAAACGATAGGCGCAGGGTTTGTAGCCTCAAAGGAAGTAAATGCATTTCAAGCAGCAAGAATTATGACCGGTGCTAAGATTCCGGACGAGTGTGATGCGGTGGTGATGCTTGAGCTGACCGGCCAGCATAGTGAGAACGGAAAAGATTATATGACGATTAAACGGCCATTTAGTGCAGGGGACAATATTTCCTTTACAGGTGAAGATACAGAAGAAGGGGCTGTCCTTGTAAAAAAAGGGGCCAGCATCAATCCCGGTGTAATAGCTGTTTTAGCGACTTTTGGTTATGAATATGTGGATGCTGCCAAACAGCCTGTTATCGGTATATTCGCAACTGGATCGGAACTGCTCGATGTCGATCAGGAGCTTGAACCGGGGAAAATCCGCAACAGCAATGCGCACATGGCAGCAGCTCAAATCATGCGGGCAGGTGCCAAATACAGGATGTTTGGTAAACTGCCTGATGAACTTGACAGCTGTTATGATGCAATTAAGCAGGCTTTGGGTGAGGTGGATATGCTGATTACAACAGGCGGTGTATCGGTTGGGGATTTTGATTACTTACCCGCTGTTTATGAAAAGCTGGGTGCAGACGTATTATTTAATAAAATTGCCATGCGTCCGGGGAGCGTCACAACCGTTGCCCATTTAAACGGAAAATTTCTCTTCGGTTTATCTGGTAATCCTTCAGCCTGCTTTGTCGGGTTTGAGTTGCTTGTGCGCCCGGTTTGCAATGTGAGAATGTTTGTGGAAAAACCGCATCTGTTAAACGTAACAGCAGCTTTGTCAGAAGATTTTACAAAGCCCAACCCTTTTACACGCTTTGTAAGAAGCAGGCTGATTTTTAAGGAGGCCGGACTTTTTGTAGCCCCGAACGGATTTAATAAGTCCAGCGCAGTCACCTCGCTGGCAGGAACTGACTGCCTGATCGTTTTGCCGGGCGGCACAAGGGGATTTAAGCAGGGAGATAAGGTGGATGTACTGCTTTTGGAATCTACTGAAGGAAGTAAATGGCCATGGTAGCAGACACGCCGGTTCTGCAAATAACAGGTTACCAGAATAGCGGAAAAACAACCGTTGCAGAAGAGTTGATCGCCTATGCCGCCTGCCATAATCTGAAGATCGGCTCTATTAAGCATCACGGGCATGGCGGTGTTCCGTATGGTAGTATAGACAGCAAAGACAGCGGCCGGCATCTGAAAGCCGGTGCAGCCATTGCATCTGCAGAGGGTGAAGGACTTTTGCAGCTGATCAATCAGGATAACAGGTGGGACTTGGAGCAGCTGGTTCACTTGTACAGCGGTTTGTCCCTGGATGGTATTCTGGTAGAAGGATATAAAAAAGAAAATTTTCCAAAAATAGTCATGATACGGCAAGAAAGTGATCGTAAACTAGTGAATGAGCTTACTAATATCGCGGCAGTTATTAGTGATCATTCAGGCATCCCTGCAAAAGAGCCTTCGTATCAACTGTTTCGATCAACAGAAAAAGAACGTTACTGTCAATGGTTCATTGATTTCTTAAGGGGGAGAGCATGATGTTTGTAATCACTTCAGAGCCGATTTTGATAGAGGAAGTAACCAATAAAGTCGTTCGTCCAGAAGCAGGCGCAGTCGTAAACTTTATTGGGACGGTCAGGGAGTTTACGAAAGGAAAAAGAACTCTTTCTCTTCAGTACGAAGCTTATCCGGCGATGGCTGAAAAGCAGCTTGAAAAAATAGGTGCTGAAATAAAAGAAAAATGGCCTGAGGCTGTTACAGCTATTACGCATCGGACAGGAAAACTGGCAATTTCAGATATAGCAGTTGTGATTGCTGTATCCACTCCACACAGAAAAGATGCATATCTGGCCAATGAGTATGCAATCGAGCGAATTAAGCAAATTGTTCCAATATGGAAGAAGGAACACTGGGAAGACGGGGAAGAATGGATCGGAGACCAGCTGGAAAAAACGGTGTACCCAACAGGCAAGCCGGAGGAGATGAATTCATTATGATAAACGTTCAGTGCTTTGCCCACATACGTGAACAGATTGGCAAAGACCAGCTCATTCTTGATGAGACAAAGATCACCGTCAAAGATTTAATGGATAAACTATCAGCACTTTACTCTATTCAAACTGAATCGATTATGGTTGCTGTAAATGAAGAGTATGCTGAACCCGGCGATATCGTTAATGAAGGAGATACAGTGGCGTTGATCCCTCCTGTAAGCGGGGGATAACCATCATGACAGACAAAACGAACATTCTCGGAGTGATATTATCCGGAGGGGAATCTCAAAGATTTGGTGAACCAAAAGCATTTGCGCTTTACGATGGAGAACCGTTTTACCAGCATGCTGTAAATGCTTTGACTCCTCATGTTAATGAATTAGTCATCGTAAGTCATGATGCACTGAAAGATAGGTTCAGCAAACAAACCAGTGTTCAATTGATCGGTGATGTGGAGCCGTACATTGGAAAAGGACCTTTATCCGGTCTTTACGCGTCGATGAAACAATTTGAGTACGAATGGTATTTTGTTTTGGCCTGCGATATGCCTTACTTTGATGCAGTGACTGCCGGACGGATTGCTCAAAGGATAAAAGGTGGAGTAATGGGAATTACCCCAAGAGCAGAAGGTCGTATCCATCCGCTTTCTGCAATCTATCATCATACAACCTTTCCCCATTTGGTCCGGCAATTAGAATCAGGTTCCTATCGGATGAGAGAATGGATTGGCCGTTTCCCTGCTCAGACGGTGGAGGGACTGGATGAGAAGTGCTTTAAAAATGTAAATGATCAACAGGAATATCAAAAGCTGCAGTAAGAATCTTATATTAAAATGTACGGGATATGCCGCAATACCGGGTTTAATAAATGATGAAAGGAGTCAGACGATGGATCCGATAAAAGATCAATTCGCTCGTCCTCTACGGGACATAAGAATTTCAGTGACGGATCAATGCAATTTCCGATGCTCCTATTGCATGCCAGCAGAGATATTTGGTCCTGATTTTACTTTTTTGCCACAGGAAGAATATTTAACATTTGAAGAAATCTATCAGCTGATAAAAGCCATGGGAGATTTGGGTGTAGAAAAAGTCCGCCTTACTGGAGGCGAGCCGCTGCTCCGAAAAGACCTGCATTTGCTGATTGAAAAACTGATGTCCATACCAGCAATCAAGGATATTGCACTTACAACAAACGCCATGATGCTTCCAAAATATGCTGAAAAGCTAAAAGAAGCAGGGCTTCAGCGTGTAAATGTCAGCATGGATGCTATAGATGAAGCGGTATTTAAGAAGATGAACGGGAGAAATGTGAGCACTAAACCAGTATTAAAAGGAATTCAAGCAGCTCTCGACGCCGGGCTCGAAGTGAAAATTAATATGGTGGTTCAAAAAGGGGTAAATGATGATCAGATTATTCCTATGGCAGCTTATTTTAAAGAGCGTGGAATTACGCTGCGGTTTATAGAATTTATGGATGTAGGAAGTACAAATGGCTGGAAACTGTCATCTGTTGTAACCAAGGAAGAAATAATTCGCATGCTGAATGAACATTTTACCGTTGAACCGCTTGATGGAGCTTATTATGGTGAAGTGGCGAGCAGATATCTTTATACCGGTACTTCAGCAGAGGTAGGCGTCATTTCTTCTGTATCAGATTCGTTTTGCTCTACTTGCACACGTGCCCGCATTTCAGCAGATGGAAAGTTGTATACCTGTTTATTTGCTGCAGAGGGATTTGACTTAAAATCATTTATGAGGGCCTCATCTTCCATCGATGAAGTGCGGGATAAAATGGCTGTCCTGTGGAATAAAAGGCGTGATCGGTACTCGGACGAAAGAACGGAAGAAACTGCAAAAAACAGGAAAAAGATAGAGATGTCTTATATTGGCGGATAACATTCAATTGTTACGCTTTTCAGGAATCTAAAGATGCAACCCGTCTTGTGCAAAGGAAACGAATTCTCCTGCTGTACAGGGCGGTTTTTCTTTTTAAAAAAGCTTTGTTAGTTGTTCATAGCTAGCCCCGGTTCAACAAAGCCTGCAAGAAACATAATTGGGAAAAGGAGTGCTTTCTAATGCTGGAAGACCATAGAAAAAAATCGGCTCACACAGTCCGCTGCAAGGTGCTTACGGTTAGTGACACAAGGAATGAAGATACAGATAAGAGCGGGAAATTAATAAAGGATTTATTAACAGGAGAAGGTCATGTGGTTGAGCACTATGAGATCGTGCCGGATGAAAATCTTATCATTAAACGTGCGGTTCAATCCGGGCTGCAGGATCCGGATATTGATGCAGTTCTGATAAATGGAGGCACGGGATTTTCAAAAAGAGATGTGACGATTGAAGCCGTGCAGACCTTATTTGAAAAAGAAATTGTTGGATTTGGCGAGCTATTCCGTTATCTGAGTTTTACAGAAGATATCGGTTCAGCAGCCATTCTCTCCAGAGCAGCTGCAGGGACTGCCGGAGAAACGGTCATTTTTGCGATGCCGGGATCAACGGGAGCTGTGAAGCTTGCGATGAGGAAATTAATCCTCCCTGAGATTGGTCATATTGTTTCCGAGATCAATAAATAAATCCGCAAGTGTTGACTTAAAAAATGTCGAATTGTACAAGTAATTGGAAGCGCTGTGTTTTGAAGGAAAAAGAAAAGGGTAGCGTGAAACAATAGAGGTAATTTTCATACTATTGACAAAATACGAGGAGAGATGGCCGTGCAAGATAGAATACGGATAAACATAAATGGCAACGAGTTAAATGTAGACGGGTCTCAAACGGTCTTACAGGCGCTAACTGACCACTCCATTGAAGTGCCTCAGGTTTGTTATCACCCAAGTCTTGGGCCAATTGAGACCTGTGATACATGTATTGTTCAGGTGAATGGAGAATTTGTGCGATCCTGTTCTACCAACCTCAGCCCGGGAGATGTAGTGGATACCCTTCACCAGGATGTGAAAGAAGCCCAGATTATCGGGATGGACAGGCTCTTAAAAAATCATGAATTATATTGTACAGTATGTGATTACAATAACGGCAGCTGTGAAATACATAACACTGTAAAAGAGATGAAAATCAACCATCAAAGCATGCCGTTTGAAGACAAGCCCTATGAGGTCGACGATTCCAATCCCTTCTATCGCTATGATCCCGATCAGTGCATTCTTTGCGGCCGCTGCGTAGAAGCATGTCAGGACGTGCAGGTAACCGAAACACTGACGATCGATTGGAGCCTGCAGAAACCCCGTGTTATTTGGGATAAAAATTCAAAAATCAATGAATCCTCCTGCGTATCCTGCGGTCACTGTTCTACCGTTTGTCCCTGCAATGCCATGATGGAAAAAGGCATGGAAGGGGAAGCGGGCTTTTTAACTGGAATCGCCAAAAAGACCCTCCGTCCAATGATTGAAATAACAAAAAATGTGGAAACGGGCTACGGTTCAATTCTGGCAATCTCTGATATGGAATCTGCTATGAGGGATGAACGGATTAAAAAAACAAAAACCGTTTGTACATATTGCGGTGTTGGATGCAGCTTTGATATCTGGACGAAGGACCGGAAAATCCTCAAGGTTGAACCGCAGGCAGAAGCACCGGCCAACGGCATTTCAACCTGTGTAAAAGGAAAATTCGGATGGGACTTTGTCAACAGTGAGGAGCGTATTACAAAACCGCTTATCCGTGAAGGGGATGCGTTCCGTGAAGCTGAGTGGGAAGAGGCACTTGAGCTTATTACATCAAAATTCTCCCATGCTAAAAAGCAATACGGACCTGATTCGATGGCATTTATCAGCTCTTCCAAGTGTACAAACGAAGAATCCTATGTAATGCAGAAGCTGGCACGTGCCGTAATTGGCACCAACAATGTCGATAATTGCTCCCGTTATTGCCAAACGCCTGCTACAGTAGGTCTTTTTCGAACAGTCGGACATGGCGGAGATTCAGGCTCCATAACGGATATTGAAAAAGCTGAGCTGGTATTGATTGTGGGGTCAAACACCTCAGAGTCACATCCTGTTTTAGCGACCCGTGTGAAACGGAGTCATAAGCTGAAAGGCCAAAAGCTCATTGTTGCCGATTTGCGTAAACATGAAATGGCAGACCGTGCAGACTTGTTTATACAGCCAAAACCAGGAACGGATATTGTCTGGCTGTCCGCAATTACAAAATACATTGTTGACCAGGGATGGGCTGACAAAACATTTCTTGAAAACCGTGTAAATGGTTTTCAGGAATACACAGCAAGCCTTGAAAAATACACGATTGATTACGCGTCTCAGGTGACTGGGATTGAAAAAGATATTTTAGTTTCCATGGCGGAACAAATCGTAAATGTTAATACAGTATCCGTACTATGGGCAATGGGAGTTACACAGCATGTGGGTGGAAGTGATACAAGTACAGCCATATCAAATTTATTGCTGATAACTGGGAACTATGGCAAGCCCGGCGCTGGAAGCTATCCTCTTCGCGGTCATAACAATGTACAGGGAGCGAGTGATTTTGGGAGTATGCCGGATCGATTCCCTGGCTATGAAAAAGTTGATAATGATGCTGTTCGTTCTAAATATGAGAAAAAGTGGGGTGTCGACCTGCCGGCAGAAGCAGGACTGAATAACCACGAAATGATCGCTGCCATCCATGATGGAAATCTTAAAATGATGTATTTAAAAGGGGAAGACATGGGTCTTGTGGATTCAAACCTTAACTATGTACATGAAGCATTTGAGAAGCTTGAGTTTTTCGTTGTACAGGATATTTTCTTATCCAAAACCGCTGAATTTGCAGATGTAGTTCTTCCAGCGAGTCCAAGCTTAGAAAAAGAAGGAACGTTTACGAATACAGAACGCCGCATTCAGCGTCTTTACCAGGCGCTTGAACCGAAGGGTGATTCGAAGCCTGACTGGAAAATCATTCAGGAAATTGCCAACCGTCTAGGTGCAAACTGGAATTATGCTCACCCAAGTGAAATTATGGAAGAGGCGGCATCGCTCTCACCTATTTACTCCGGCGTAACCTACGAGCGGTTAGAAGGTTACAACAGTCTGCAATGGCCTGTGGCGCCGGATGGAAAGGACTCACCGCTGCTGTTTGTCGATGAATTTCCATTCCCTGACGGCAGGGCACGACTTTTCCCTGTTGATTGGACAGAACCGCTTCAATATGAAAAAGAATACGATCTTCATGTAAACAACGGCCGTCTGCTGGAGCATTTTCATGAGGGGAATATGACATACAGGTCAAAGGGCATCACTTCCAAAACACCTAAAAACTTTTTAGAGGTCTCTCCTCAGCTTGCAAAAGAAAGAGGTCTGGAGGATGGCACCCTTGTTCGTTTAACCTCTCCTTATGGCCAGGTGAAGGTGGAGTGTCTGGTGACAGACCGGGTGAAAGGGAAGGAAGTTTACCTTCCGATGAACGACTCGGGAGAAGGCGCGATTAACTATCTCACAAGCAGCTATGCCGATAAGGATACGGATACGCCTGCATATAAAGAAATTAATGCAAAGCTTGAAATCCTGCGCCAAAAAGGCGACAGTCCACTGCCCAGAACCAACCATCGAAACGGCAATCCTCAGCCACAGATTGGTGTTCAGGTTCAGGAAAAGTGGAAGCGTGAAGACTACATCTTCCCCGGTGACCTGGTGAAGATCAAGAAGGAGTCGAGCTATCGTGGCTAAAGCGACTAAAGTAATTCATCGGCTTGAACGAAGTGAAGAAGACATTCGGAGAGAGGAGTTAGAAAGCATTGAAAACATGCTTCTGGCTAACAAAGAGATAGTAAAAGAAGTATTTGAAATTCTTCAGCATATGAAAGACCGCGGAGTCCTGGACATCGTCTCCGCATTATTTGCCCGAGGCGATAAGGTAATGGATATCCTCGTTAAAACGGCTGATACTCCTGAAACAGCGAACACATTAAAAAATCTTCTGCTGATGCTCGGAACACTCGGTACGATTAATGTTCAGCAGCTCGAACCGATCATCCTCAAAATAAATACCGGGATTGCCCGTGTAGCCGAGCTGGAGGAACATGAGGAGAAGGGCGGATACTTTACCCTTCTTCGTTCTCTGAATGATCCGGATGTAAAACGGGCCATGGCAGTGGGAGTTACCTTCTTAAAAGGAATCGGTGAAAAACAGGATGAACTTGAGCGGACAACCAAAACACCGGAAGAACAAAAGCATGAAGAGAACGAACGTAAACGTGAAGGAAAAGTGCGCGAATTTAAAGGTGAAGAATCAACCGGAATTCCTGAAGAAGACAGCAGCAAGAAAAAGAGAAGGCGTAACAAAAAAGCTGAATCTGGCGGCAAAGGCTGGATGCTTGCAGCAGCAGGTGTTTCCCTTCTTTCCATTCCTCTTTCAATGGCAGTTAAAAACAAAGAGATTGTGAAAAAATAAGAAATTTTTAAAAAAGATCCAGCTTCTTAGAAAGGGGAAAGGGGAAAGAGAATGGCTAAAACAAAAAACCGTTGGCTTATTGCTGCAGCTGCAGTAGGAATTCATATTTCCATTGGTTCGGTTTATTCATGGAGTGTTTTTTCTAATCCATTGTCAGAAAAGCATGGTTGGTCATCGAGTGAAGTAGCCCTTACATTTAGTATTGCAATTTTATTCTTAGGGCTGTCTGCTGCATTCATGGGGCATTTCGTCGAAAAGCACGGACCAAAAAAATCAGGGATAGTAGCAAGTATTTGTTTTGGAGCAGGGATGATTGGGGCAGGCTTCGCGGATAGTATAGGAAGCTTGTACTTGCTTTATTTTTTCTATGGGGCCCTGGGTGGAATGGGGCTGGGTATTGGCTACATAACTCCCGTTTCTTCGCTCGTAAAATGGTTTCCCGATCGAAGAGGACTTGCAACCGGACTGGCTATAATGGGGTTTGGTTTTGCATCGTTAATTGCCAGCCCTGTCATAGAATCGTTAATTAACGGCACGGGAATTGCGAACACTTTCTTATTATTGGGAGCTATTTATTTTGTCCTAATGATCAGCTCTTCGTTCTATCTTTCGGCTCCGCCAAAGGATTTTGTTCCTAAAGGAATGACACAGAAGGAATTAGACGAAAAAACAAAGAATAAGAAAACAGGCGATTTGTCTCAGCTTACTGCAAATGAAGCGGTCAAAACGGTACGGTTTTGGGCATTATGGGTTATGCTTTTTATAAATGTTACCTGTGGTATTGCTGTAATTGCCGTAGCCTCCCCGATGGCCCAGGATGTGGCGGGCATGACGGCTGGAGGAGCTGCTTTGATGGTGGGAATCATGGGATTGTTTAATGGTTTTGGCCGGATAGGCTGGGCTTCAATTTCTGATTACATTGGCCGTCCTAATGTGTATACAACATTTTTTGCACTGCAGGCAGCAGCATTTGTTCTGCTGCCAAGCGTTTCCAATGCGATTATATTTCAACTTCTAATTTTTATTATCCTATCTTGTTATGGAGGAGGCTTTGCATCGATTCCTGCTTATATTGGGGATTTGTTTGGAACGAAGCAGCTTGGTGCAATACATGGATATATTTTAACAGCCTGGGCAGCCGCCGGGCTCGTAGGTCCAACAGTTGTGACCAGAATAGAAGAAGCGACAAACAGCTATCAGCTTACAATGTATATTTTTACGGGTGCTTTTGTCGTAGCTTTGGCAGTGTCATTGCTAATTCGTATTAACATCAAAAAAATACGCAACAATAATGCTAGTTCAGCAAAGGCAGCAAGTTAAGGAGCAAAGCTCAAGTGGTTCATTTCACTTGGGCTGTTTGCTTGAAAAGGAGAATGGCCGTGGAGCAGTTAACAACTACAACAAGAAAAGTACTTCGAATTGGAAATGGGGAAGCTGAGTGGTTCGATGATCGGATCGCGACGGAACAAGCCATTACCATAAAATTAAACGGCGAAGAATTTGTTACAATGGTGTGCACGCCAGAGTATATAGAAGATATGGCAATCGGCTATTTGGCCTCAGAAGGAATCATTCGAAGATTTGGGGATATAAATGGCATTCGAGTCGATGGAAAACAAGGCTTTGTACACATTGAAACCTCTCATATCAATCCTCTTTATGAAGGGCTCCAAAATAAACGATATCTCACCTCCTGCTGCGGGGGAAGCAGACAGGGCTTTGTTTTCGCCAGTGATGCAATGTCTGCTAAACAGATGACCGGTAGAAATGTCCGTTTGACTCCAGAAGATTGCACCCGCTTAATGAGCGAAATGCAAAATGGCGCCAGCACCTTTAAAGAGACCGGTGGTGTTCATAATGCAGCATTATGCTCGACAAGAGGGTCTGTACTGAGCAGAATGGATATTGGCAGGCATAATGCCCTGGATAAAATTTATGGGCATTGCTTGAAAAATAACATAACAGTGAAAGACAAAATAATCGTTTTTAGCGGCAGGCTCTCTTCTGAAATCCTTCTTAAAGTTGCAAAAATCGGATGCGAAGTTGTTCTTTCCAAGTCAGCCCCAACTGAACGTGCGCTCGAACTCGCACAAGAACTTGAAATTACCGCAGTCGGATTTATCCGGGATACATCCATGAACGTATATACCTGTCCGGAACGGATCATCATTGAAAACAGGGCACTGAGTTGAGCATACTGCAATATTAAAAAACGGGACAAGCACCAATTGGGCCTTGTCCCGTTTTCATTTATTCTTTTACAATTTCTATTTCATCATGGTCTGTGCATTGCACATTTTTGTCAAAAACCAAACGCGTTCGAAAACGATATTTCGTTTGCGGCAAGCTTTCAGGTAATGAATAGGAAAATGGGATTTTTGTGTAACTCTCATGATCAATTACTTTTGACATATAGATAGTGGCTGCTACCTCAACCATCGTTTCCGACTCATTATCCTCATTAACCTGCATTAAATCACATTCTAATCGTGAGACCTTCTTTTTGCTTTTAGGACCTTTTAATTGAAACTCACCCTTAATTCTTTCGCCGGGCTCCAATTGATTATTATCCAAAATAAGGTCGACTTTCCCTACATCCCGGTAAATCATTCTTTTAATTTTTGCAATCATTACTTTCCAGCTCCTTATGCTGTAAACATTAGCCAGCATTACTGCTCAATGTTTTATCTTATCCATTAATACGTTTTTGAACACTAAAAGTTCCATGAGAATAAATATTTTAGCCGACTTGGCCTCCGGGTGTATTCTCCAGCACATCGCCATTACGCAATTGACGAAACTTAAAGTAAAATACAGCTGTCATGATAAAGGACAAAAATCCAAATACGACCACCATTAGCTGCAGCCCGATCATATCAAGCAAAAATCCAGTTAATAAAAGTACAATCTGAAAGATCAGGCGGTCAAGCATGTTACGGAACGAAAAGAATCGGCCGTGAAACTCTTTTGGCACCCGGGTCTGAAATATTGTTGCCGCTGTTGGGAAAAAACACCCGACCGAAAAACCAAAAACGATAAATGCGACAATCGTCATAAACGGTATATCAGCAAAATAAAGCAGAAACTGTGATATGCCTATAATAAGCGAGAATGTAAATAGAATTGAATAGGGAGAAAATCGATCACCAAGTTTTTTTATATAAAATGCGCCGGCCATAAAGGACAGTCCTTCTGCTGTGTATATCCAGCCTTTAATGGCAGAACTGTCTTGAATTTCACTTATATTAATTACCATCAAATTGAAACCGCCTATAAATAATAGAGGGATAAACGTTAAAACCAGTGTCATCAGAACAATTGGCAGATCTTTAATGATCGGAAAAACATCCTTAAAGCCTTTATTTAATTTTTTTGCAGAATTGGACAGTGGCTCTGCCGTCTGTTCGTCAATTTGCAAAAGCCAGGTTACGCCAAACAGAATGGCATAAGCGATGAGTGACATGACATACATCATAGACAGCGGCATGATCGTCAGCAATATTCCTGCAACGGCAGTTCCGAGAACGCGTGAAAGAGTAGAGACATTCATATGAATTCCATTTAATTGAAGTAGCTCTTTTTCTTTCACCACTAGCGGTATGGCTGCCTGGAGGGCTGGAAAGTAGAAAGCTGCTGACATCTGAATGAATATAAGAAAAATAATCATCCACCATACAGAGCCGGTTTGAATGGCGATTAACATGAAAACAACACTAAAAGCCCGGACAAAACCGGAAGCAAGCATGACTGACTTTTTCTTTAGCTGATCTGTAATACGGCCAGCCAGCGGTCCAATTGCGACGCCTGCAAGAAGCCCGGCTGCCAGTATAACGGCTTTTAAAAAGTCAGAGGGCACTTTTTCCTGCATGAATTCCAGGTTTCCAATTATTCCTAGCCACAAACCAACGCCGGCAACAAATTCGCCAACTAATAATATCCAAACATTTCGATTATGCAACATACTGGAATCCTCTTTCCTGATCGTTTCGTATTACGGAATAGTATGATTCAAATGCCCAAATTTGTCTATGTAAAATTGTAAAACATAGATTAGGAACTTCATTAATTGAGGAAGAAATCATCACAGGTCTATCTTCAAAAATATTATTTATACAGCTAATACTAATTTATTCATTTCGTGATAAAATTTACATTAGAAGTGCAAACAATTATTGCAAATACAGCATTTTTAGGAGGAGACCGAAATGGATAAGGATCAATCACTATACCATTTCCTGCAAGAGAATTCAGAAAAAATAAGTCAAGAGTGGTATGATACGATAGAAGAAACGGATGGAAATTCAGTTTATGCTGCAGTCGATCCTTCTGTGGTGGAGGCCCTGAAAAAACAAAACCTCACATTTAACTATTTATTAAACCGCATTTTTAATCATGAAGAAGATTTCTTTTATAAAGAAGTTAAAGTCTGGGCTATATCAATTGCGGAAGATAAAGAACACCAGCGGACTCCTATTTATAAAATAATCCGGGAGTTTATGAGAGTTCGAAATATTTACCTCTCATATATAAAGAAATATTCGTGTATTTACAAGGAACAAGTCAATGTGGATAAAATGGACCAATGGAGAGACCGGTTAATAAAAGCAATGGACTATTCCGTTAACCTATTTGTTGAAGAATCGTTTCGAACATCCGAACGTCAAATCGATGCTCAAAAAGAGATGATTTATGAATTGAGCTCTCCTGTTATTTTATTGCATAAAGGTGCCGCACTTCTTCCCTTAATTGGAGATATCGACACTGAGAGAGCAAGGATTATTATGGACAGCACCCTCCAGCAGTGCACCGAAAAGCATGTGACCCATTTGTTTTTGGATTTGTCAGGAGTATTGATTATTGATACGATGGTTGCTTTTCAATTATCTCAGCTTATGACCGCGTTAAAGTTAATAGGCGTACAAACAACGATTTCAGGTATAAGGCCTGAGATAGCTCAAACCTCGATTCAGCTGGGTATTTCTTTTGATGAAGGAAATATTACTTCCACCCTGGCACAGGCAGTAGCACGGACGCTTGTATCAATAAAAGAAAACTAGTTTTACTTAGATCGGGAGGAAATTACAGTGGATGTTAAAGAATTAATTGGATCAGCTATAATAGAAAGCAGCTTTTCTCTCGCAGAAAAAATGAATGAAGGAATTGATAAAGGTTTTGTGAAGTCAATTTTTTCAGAAGAGGACGTTATTGAATTAAATCAGTGGCGGGCTGAGTTTATTAATTACTTAGGGGAAGCAATTAAAGCCGGGTCGAATGAAGGTGTATGGGAAAAAGCGGCTCAATGGGCTAAAACATCCGGCGAAACAGCAGTAGCAAGGGACGTTGCCCTAAATGATGCAATAACGACATTAACCTCCTGGAGAGTCGTTACATGGGAAGCAGTAGCAGAAAAAATTGATGAGCTCGAGTTGTCTGCACGTAATATGCTCGATATTTCATTTATTATTGATCCTTTAATTGATCATGCTGCTCAAATATTCTGTGTTGAATACGTCGAAAACTACCGCCAGCATATCAGCAAAGCACAAAATACTGTAATCGAATATTCCGTGCCGGTAGTAGGACTGTCAGATGATGTGGCAATATTACCTTTGATTGGCGAACTTGACGATGAACGTGCAAAAATACTAAAAGAAGTGGCGCTTCATAAATGTCTGGAGCTCAGAATTTCAACGTTAATATTTGATTTATCCGGTGTGCCAATGGTGGACACCATGGTCGCCAATGAATTATCACAAGTTATTGATTCACTGAAGCTAATTGGCGTAAAAACGGTATTAACCGGTCTGCGTCCGGAAATTGCCCAGGCAGTTGTTGAAATTGGCATTAAGTTTGAAGGCATGACCATTAAAAAGAACCTGAAAAGCGCTATTGAAGAATTGCAAAATACATCGAACTTGTAAAATATATACCAAAAGCCTGCTGCCGAAACGGTTCAGCGGGCTTTTTTAATAAGAAAATAATAGAGTTAAACGACCGGGCCAACACTTCCTGCAGAGTAAATGGACATCATTTTACCTTAAGTTAAATAAAGGATATAGTGGGAATAAGTTATTAAATAAATAACAGTAGAAACGGGGCTGATTCTTTTGACAGAAAATAATCATGGAAACTATAAAGAATTTGATCACTGGTATGAAGAGGAAATGAAAAAAGTTAATCAGCAGCTTGATCAGGAAATATTGATTGCGATGATCGGGGATGTCAATGCAGGAAAGTCCTCCACAATCAACAAACTCATTGGAGATACCGTAGCCGAGGTTGGAGCAAAGCCTGGGGAAACAAAAGATGTTAAACGATATCAATATAACGGCAAGATATTTTTTGTGGATACACCGGGACTGGATGATATTATTAAGGAGCATTCTGGGGAGACCTTAAAATTTTATAAACAGGCCGATGTGGTGTTATTTTTCTTAAATGCTGCAGGTACGGTTTTATCAGATGGAGAATTAAAATCACTGAAGGAACTGGAAGGCATCAATAAAAATATCGTCATCGTGTTAAATAAGATTGATGCTGCTGAAGACATTCCGGCGCTGGTAGATTATATAAAGAAACATACAAAAAATAAGCATCAGATTGTTCCCATTTCCTCAAAAACAGGGGAAAACATGGATCAGCTTCGCAACAAATTACTTGACCTGTTAAAAAAGAAAAAAAAAGATATCCTCTTCGCAAAAAATATAAAAGCAAAATCGTCGACAGCAAAAAAATGGATTTTTGCTGCGAGCGGTTCAG
Organism: Jeotgalibacillus sp. S-D1; assembly: GCF_004358665.1. GTDB lineage: Bacteria > Bacillota > Bacilli > Bacillales > Jeotgalibacillaceae > Jeotgalibacillus. The sequence goes on from NZ_SMZR01000004.1 coordinate 181,325, forward strand.
CAGCAACGGTGGGCGCGTCTCCGCTGCCTGGTTCTGACATCATTCCAATCACTGCCATTCAGGTGGGATTAATGGTTAAGCTCGCTACATTATATGATAAACCGCTCTCCAAAGAGCGAGCGAAGGAGCTTGCGATTGCTACTGTGGCTGGAAATGTAGGCAAGAGTGTTTTCCGCCAAATTGTCAAAACATTTCCCGGTGTAGGTTCTGTTGCAGGAGCAGGAGTAGCAGGCGCCATGACTTTTTCTTTAGGGCAGGCCATGAAATACGCCTATGAAAATAATATTGATCTGGACGTTGAAGCTCTGCGTTCAATTTATGATCTTTTCATGAAAAGATATCCTTCTCTTGTTGGGAAAAATGATTAACTAACTGATGTTCTCATGACAAACCGTCGTGAGAGCATTCTTTCTATCTATGCAGGATCATTGTTTTTTATCAACAAAGCCTCTAAAAACGAAGGTTCATTGGAGCGGAAGGTGGCGACTCCTGCGGGATGCAGCGGGAAAGGTGAGACGTTGAAGATGCGAAGCATCAAAGTGGCTCACCCCCGCCCCGCGGAAAGCGCCGCCTGAAGCGGAAATGAACCGGTCTTATTTAATGCTTTCGTTATGACCCACCCTCACTTTTTAGGGTACAAGTCATTTTGAGAGAATTGAGCAGAGTAAAAGAGTAGATAGGGGGCACGGAAGATGATGGAAAGCAATAAAGGTCCTATTTGGAAACACGACCAGCTGGCTGTGCGTTATTTAACAAAAAAAGACGTACCGCTTCTTGCAAAATGGCTTTCTGATCCTAAAGTGCTGTCGTATTACGAGGGACGGGACAATCCTTTTGATGAAAAGAGAGTTCTGGAGAAATTCTTCAGAGAACTAAACAATGAAGCAAAATGTATTATTGAATATGATCATGAGCCTATCGGTTATCTTCAATATTATGAAGTGGATAATGGTACGAAATTTATGTACGGTGTAAATGATAAAAAATGTGTATTTGGGATGGATCAATTTGTCGGGGAAACGGCTTACTGGAACAAGGGGATTGGCACACGTCTTATCGGGGAAATGACCGAGTATTTATTTGTGGAATATAAGGCAGACAGTATTGTAATGGATCCGCAGGTCCGAAATAAAAGAGCGCTCCATGTTTATGAAAAATGCGGATTTAAAAAGGTGAAATGTATGCCAAACCATGAGTGGCATGAAGGGAAATATCATGACTGCTGGTTAATACGCAAGGACAGCAGCTGGAAATAATTTAACCGGCCATGGGCCTGAAAGAACGAAAGACAATTGATTGACAAAGCAGGATACGCGGAATATATTTAAACAGGTTAACTAAAATAAGTGTGGTGGTTATTTTTGGATTCAAATGAAATGGACAGCTATTTAGAACGGCTCCAAAATGCGTATGAAACGACTGTGAGGAAATTGGGCAATGATCTTCTAAGCCGCAGTGAATTAGGAGTTACAAGGTCTCAATATTATATTTTATACCTGCTCTCAAAACAGGGGTTTTTTACGGTTTCCGATTTAGCTGAAAAGCTTGAGGTCAAGCCAAGTGCTGTGACGGTAATGATCGACCGCCTGTACAAAATCAATTTGGTGAAAAGGGACAGGGATGAAAGTGATCGCAGAATTGTGAAAATCGGCATAACATCTGAAGGCATCCAGTTTTTAGAACGGGCAAAACTAAAGAGAAATGCTGTGCTGAAAGACCACTTGTCCCGTTTGGATGATGAGGAATTACAGTCTTTTGTTGCTATATTTGAAAAGATCGCAAAATAAAATGGCAGGGAACATTTTTGTAATATACTTAAATACTTTAAATATTAACCAAGTTAAATAGTTAACTTTTAGCATAATAAAGGAGAGATGGTTATGAATCAAGCGCAATCAATTAACACAAAAATGGTGTTAACTGGTTTAATTATCGGGATGTTTTTTAGTTCTCTGGAGCAAACCATTGTTGGTACAGCGATGCCTACCATTATAGGGGATTTAAATGGATTTTCTATTTTTGCATGGGTGACAACGGCATATTTAATTACATCAACAGCGGTTACGCCAATTGTAGGGAAACTGTCTGACCAGTATGGAAGAAGGTTTTTATATTTAACAGGCGTTATCATTTTTATTATAGGCTCAGGGCTGTGTGCAACGGCTGAAACCATGGAGCAGCTGATTTTTTACCGGGCTCTGCAGGGTGTCGGCGGAGGGATGATGATGCCGCTGTCACAAACGATTATAGGGGATATTTTTACTGCTGAGCAGCGTGCAAAATGGCAGGGAGTCTTTGGTGCAATATTTGGGTTGAGCTCCGTTATCGGACCGTTTATCGGTGGATTTATCGTTGATACAATAAGCTGGCATTGGATCTTTTTAATTAATGTTCCATTTGGTCTCTTGTCGGCAGGATTAATATTTGCAGGACTTAAACAGGAAGTAGTCCACCGTAATGAGAAAGTAAATATTGATTATTTAGGCATTTTTACGCTCATACCGGCGCTTGTATTATTATTGCTTGGTTTAACTTTTGCGGGAGACTCCTTCGAATGGCTTTCTGCAGAAAGCTTTGGTTATTTTGGAGGGGCAATCATCTTAGGAGTTTTGTTTATCTTTATTGAACGAAAAGCAAAAGAGCCAATTTTGGATCCTTCCTTGTTTAAAAATCGTGTATTTGCCGCTACAAATGGCCTGGGGTTTTTACTTGGACTTGGAATGTTTGGCGCGATCATGTTTGTACCAATGTTTATGCAGGGAATTTTGGGTGTCAGCCCCACTCAGGCTGGCTCAACAATGACACCAATGATGATTTCACTGATTGCAGCCAGCATCATCGGAGGAAGATTGCTTTTAATTGTCCGCTACCGGACAGTGCTGACAGCAGGAATGATTATAACGATGATAGGTTTTCTGTTAATGAGCACGATGGGGTTGGATTCAACTGTACTGACAGCCTATGCTTTTATGGTGGTTCTTGGATTCGGAATGGGTCTGGTTATGCCGACTCTTATGATTGCCGTTCAAAATGAGTTTCCGAAGCATAAGCTTGGGGCAGTAACTTCAGCCTCTACGTTCTTCCGTTCAATGGGGGGAACGATCGGGATTACCATCCTGAATGCTGTCATGAATAAATCATTGCAGTCAAATATGGCAAGTGTTACCACTGACCAGGCCGATCCAGCAGCAGGAGAAGTACTGCAGGAGGTTGGAAAAGAGTCAGATGCTTTATTCAGCCTTCTCGTGAATCCGGAGCTATTAGAGCTTCCCGGGGAATTAAAAACAGCTGTTCTAACTTCCATTCAAACGGCATGGGCAAATTCTTTTACGACAGTATTTTTGACAGGACTTATTTTTATTACGGTTGGGATTTTCGTTGCACTTTCAGTCGGGAACGGCAAAATAAAACGTGATAAAAAAACAAAACAGGAAGTAAGTGTGGAAAAAACCACAGTTCAGCAGCACTAATCTCATGTTCCTGATAAGCAGGTAACACCTAGCAATCGATGAAAAGTTGTTCGTTAAATGGACAATATTCTTCCGAAATGAAAGTTTTCACCAGTTTATTCTTCCAATGTGGAAATGGACGTCGTATAATCAAACTCCATCCTACATTATTGAGGTGAATAAATGAAAATTGATGAAATTGACAAAAAAATCCTTGAATTACTGACGGCAAATGGCCGATTATCCTATGTGGATATCGGAAAAGAATTGAATCTATCCAGAGTTGCTGTGAGAGAACGTGTCTCCCAGTTAACAGAAAAAGGAATCATTGAACGGTTTACTGTTGTCATCAACAGTGAGAAGGTTGGAAAAAAAGTATCAGGATTTTTTGAAGTGGATTGCGAACCATCATCACTCGTAGAAGTAGCGCAGGCATTAGCGGATAATCCCCGGGTAGCAAGCTGTTATCAGATGACTGGTCCTTCAACGCTCCATATGCATGTGCTGGTTGAAGATTTTACTGATCTGGAACAGTTTATAAACAATGAATTATATGCACTTGAAGGAATTACGCGGGTGGAAAGTCATATCCTTTTAAGAAGATTTAAAAGCAGGAATGGACTAAAACTATAAAAGTCTGCAGCAGATCATTGCTGCAGGCTTTTTCATTTTGTTATTCGAAATAAAAATGAAAACGCTTTTATTTTTGGCTAAAAGTGCAGAATGAATAAAAATAGAAAACATAATGTAAGTATTATGTTGAAATAATTGCCGTTTCGTAAATAAAAATGACGAAATATAAAATTATTTGAAAATTCGTATAGATTTTTATATTCTAATACTTTATAATCAGTTTTATTAATTATATATCTTTTGTTAAGTGAAAACTGAAAAGAGATTAACAATTGGTTGTGGAGGTGTTGTGTTGATTGCTTTAATTATTCGTCGATTCCTGCAATTGGTATTTTTGCTGTTTGGAATTTCATTTCTTGTTTTTTCATCCATGTACATCGCACCGGGAGATCCGGCCGCAGTCATTGGTGGTCCGACAGCCACTGAATCTGATATTTCTGCTATACGTGCAAACCTAGGGCTTGATGATCCTTTTCTGGTACAGTATGCCCGGTACGTTGGAAATGCTGTGCAAGGAGATTTTGGGTACTCCTATCAAACGACCCAGCCGGTTGCAGATGCCATTACCGTACGCTTTCCAAATACGCTAAAGCTTGCTATTGCAAGTATGGTAGTTGCAGTGATCATAGGAATTATTACAGGCCTCATTTCAGCTTTAAGACAAAATTCCTGGCTGGACGTATCTGCCACAACGTTTGCGCTAGCAGGAATATCGATCCCAAATTTCTGGCTTGGCGCTATTCTCATTCTTATTTTTTCCGTCAATCTTCAATGGCTTCCGGTTGGAGGCATGTCCAATCCATTTTATACAGTTGAGGGGTTGAAGGAACTGGTTCTGCCGGCCATCACGCTTGGAACAGGATCAGCGGCAATGATTGCGCGCATGGCAAGATCCTCGATGCTAGAAGTGATACGGGCTGATTATGTCCGAACTGCCCGTGCTAAAGGGGTAAGGGAGAAAAATATTATTTGGATCCACACGCTGAAAAATGCGATGATCCCCATTATTACGGTGATTGGACTTAACTTTGGATTTCTTCTCGGAGGTACGATTATTACAGAAAAAGTGTTTGCCATAAATGGTGTCGGCCGTTTAATGATTGATGCGATTGCTGCAAGAGATTTCCCGATGGTTCAGGGATCAGTACTTTTAGTGGCCACATTATTTGTACTCGTCAATTTACTCGTCGACATCGTCTATACATACATTGATCCAAGAATTAAATACGACTAAAAAAGGAGGGTTAAAGTGACAGCGGCAGAGACAGTAAAGCTAAAAGAGAAAAAGAAAGAGAAGTATTGGGTAGCAACCGTTAAAAAGCTGTTTCGGAATAAATTAGCCATCATTGGACTTGTTATTGTGATGATTCAAATTGTAATGGCTGTTTTTGCACCGCTTATGACGAGTTATGATCCGGTCAAGCAAGATCTGGTTAATAGTGAAATGCCCCTTTTTAGTGAGGGTCATTGGCTGGGAACTGATAATTACGGGAGGGACGTGTGGACCCGGATCGTATTTGGTGCCAGGATCTCACTCGTGGTGGGGATTACCGCCGTCTCTCTCGGTCTGTTAGGTGGAATTGTTCTTGGATTACTAGCCGGTTATTATCGCAGGTTGGATGCTGTCATCATGCGCATTGTGGACTTGTTGTTTTCATTCCCAGGTATTTTACTGGCGATGCTGATTATCGCAATCCTTGGAACAAGCCTGGTGAATGTAGCGATTGCGATAAGTATATGGTCCGTTCCGACATGTGCAAGAATTGTCAGGGGATCTGTATTATCCATTAAAGAAAAAGAATACATAATGGCCATGCGTTCAATGGGAGCATCCGACTTAAGGATTATGGTGCGGCATATTCTGCCCAATGCTTCAGCTCCCATTATCGTGTTTGCAACGATGCGTATGGCTACTGCGATTTTATCCACTGCTTCTTTAAGTTATTTAGGACTCGGAGCACAGCCCCCGACACCTGAATGGGGGGCGATGATTTCACAGGGTCAGGACTTTATGTGGTCGTCTCCGCATCTGACGATTGTCCCGGGTATCGCAATTATGCTGACTGTATTTGCGTTTAATGTACTCGGAGACGGGCTGCGGGATGCGCTTGATCCTAATATGGATATTTAATAGAAATGGAGGAGTATAAATGAAAAATCGATTGCTTATGGTGTTCACATTAACCTTTGTCTTACTTTTAGGAGCTTGTTCTGAGAGTACAATCCCTGAAGGAGCGGAAGGCGGGGGACAGGGAAATGGTTCAGGCGATGTTGACCAGGAAATTATTTACGCTGCCACTTCTGATGTTGTAGGTCTTTCTCCAACATTAACCAATGATTCGGTTTCATCGAATGTGATCGAGCAAGTTTATGAAAAACTATTTGTACGCAACCCTGAGACAATGGAAATTGAGCCTAAGCTGGCAGAATCCTATGAAACACCGGATGATTTAACATGGGTTATTAAACTGAAAGAAGATATTTCATTTCATGATGGAACCCCGTTTAACGCGGAAGCAGTGAAATATTCATTTGATAAGCTGCGTGATCCGGAAACTGCAGCACCCCGCGCCTCTTTATTGGAACCGGTTGATGAAGTGAATGTTTTAGATGATTATACCGTTGAAATTAAAACAAAATATCCTTACGGGCCGTTATTGTCTGCCCTGTCACATGCAAATGCTGCAATCATCAGCCCAGAGGCTGACGAAAAACAGGACTTAATGCAAGACCCGGTAGGAACCGGACCTTTTAAGTTTGTCAGCTGGACCACAGGTGACGAGGTAGTACTTGAAAAAAATGAAGACTATTGGGAGGGAGCACCTGACCTGGATAAAGTAACATTAAAGGTTGTACCTGAAATTTCCACCGCTATTTCGATGCTTCAAACGGGAGAAGTATCCTTTATTGATGGACTGCCTTCAGAGCAGATTTCCCGGATTGAAGCTCTTGAAAATGTGGATATCATTAGAAAAGAAGGGACACCTGTTTATTATTTAACATTTAATCATTCACTGGAGCGCAACCAGGATCCGGAATTCCGTAAAGCAGTTGCAAGTGCACTCGATCGTGATGCGTTTGTTGAAAAACTGAACGGGTTAGGTATCAGAAATGACAGTATTCTCGGTCCGCAAGTGTTTGGTTATGATGAGGAAGCTTCAGACGCCGGTACTGATTACAATGTCGAAGAGGCTAAAAAGCTCGTTGAAGAAAATGGCTATGACAGTGAACCTATCAAACTATTAACTGCTAATCGGGACAATTTTGTTTTAATGGCGGAAATTGTTCAAGCCCAGTTAACTGAAGCTGGTTTTACAGTGGAGATCGAAACGATGGAATGGGCTACTTTCCTTGATACTGCCCGAACAGGTGCCTATGATATGACATTCTTAAGCTGGTCAAATGTGACAGGCGACGGTTCGGAAATGTTTTATCCTAACTTTCACTCTGATAATGTAGGCAACTCGAATCGTGCGCAGTACAGCAATCCCGAGTTTGATAAGCTTGTGGAGGAATCCCGTACTACGATTGACGAAAATAAACGTAAGGAAATCCTGAATGAAGCCAATCATGCAATGCTTGAAGATAATGCAGCGATCGTTATGTACCATGGTATTGTAACTGCAGCTACTGACAAGTCAATAAAAGGACTTCAATTAGATCCTAACGGACAATGGAATCTTTATAACGTATCCAGAGAGTAGGGGAATTATGGCAGAGACATTACTTGAAGTGAAAAATTTAGTGACAGCGTTTCGCACATCAAAGGGTTCAGTTCAAGCAGTTAGAGATGTCTCTTTTCATGTAGATAAAGGGGAGACACTTTGTATTGTAGGGGAATCGGGCTGTGGAAAAAGCATTACATCGCTGTCAGTGATGAGACTGCTTCCCCAAAACGGCAAGATCGAATCGGGAGATGTTCTATTAAACAATCAATCTCTTAAAACACTTTCCAATGAAAAAATGAGGAGACTTCGCGGGAATGATATTTCCATGATTTTTCAGGAGCCCATGACTGCCCTCAATCCTGTCCTAACCATTGGATACCAGTTAAGAGAACCGCTTATGCTGCATCATAAAATTGCGAAAAAAGAGGCAACTAAGCAAAGTATTGATCTTCTTACACAGGTGGGAATCCCGGATCCTGCCAAAAGGTTAAATCAATACCCTCACGAATTGAGCGGAGGGATGAGGCAAAGAGTCATGATTGCCATGGCGCTTGCATGCCATCCTGCTCTGTTGATCGCTGATGAACCGACAACTGCTTTGGATGTAACGATTCAGGCCCAGATATTAGATCTGATCAATGATTTAAAGGAAAAACTGAATATGGGCGTTTTGATGATCACTCACGATATGGGAGTAGTGGCTGAAGTCGCAAATCGTGTTATGGTCATGTACGCAGGGAAAAAAATTGAAGAAGGTCCAGTAAAAGAGATCTTTGAAAATCCCAGGCATCCTTATACAATCGGTCTCCTGAATTCAGTTCCTAATGTAGACGATCCTGAATTTGAACTTGAGCCGATTCCGGGGAATATGCCGGGCCTGGATGAACAAATAAACGGGTGCCGTTTTCATCCCCGCTGTAAATTTGCCATGGATAAATGCAAAACAGCCATCCCTCCTGAATTTAATGTCTCGAGCGGACACCATGCCAGCTGCTGGCTTGAGGAAGAGGAGGTGGATGTGAATGAAGAAAGTTCAAGAGTCACCGTTACAACCTGACGTATTATTAGAATTAGACAGTGTAAAAAAATACTTTCCGATAAAAGGGGGGGTATTAAAGCGCACTCAAGGGAATGTCAAAGCCGTAGAATCTGTTTCTCTGAAGCTGTATAAAGGAGAAAGTCTCGGAGTAGTTGGGGAGTCTGGCTGCGGAAAATCCACACTTGGCCGCACCATTCTTGGACTGGAGGATTTGACTGACGGAAAAATCCGATTTGATAATCAGGAAATTCAAGATTTAAAACGAAAAGAAAAAAAGAAATTCGTCAAAGAAATGCAGATGATTTTTCAGGATCCATTCGCTTCCTTAAACCCCCGGCAGCGGGTGGGACATGCCTTGGATGAAGTCTTCACGATGCACACGAATATGCCGGCAAAGGAACGAAAACAAGCTGTGATCGCGCTTTTAACCGAGGTAGGACTCAAGGCAGAGCATTATGACCGGTATCCGCATGAATTCAGCGGCGGTCAGCGTCAGAGAATTGGCATAGCGCGGGCAATTGCGCTTAATCCATCTTTTATTATTTGTGATGAAGCGGTTTCCGCTTTGGATGTCTCGGTACAGGCGCAGGTATTAAAGCTGCTAAAAACCCTGCAGCAAAAGTATAATCTTTCATACCTTTTTATTTCACACGATTTAGGAGTGGTCCGGTATTTCTGTGACCGGGTGCTGGTCATGTACTTGGGAAACACGGTGGAGATGAGCGATGCAGCAAATATTTTCAGCAGCCCGCTTCACCCCTACACCAAAGCGCTTCTTTCCGCAATTCCAAGACCGAATATGAATGCCGGAAGAGAGCGGATTCGCCTGACAGGAGAAATGCCTAATCCCGCCAACCCTCCTTCAGGATGTGCTTTCCATACAAGATGTCCCATAGCACAGGACGTTTGTAAAGCTGCCAAACCTGAGTGGATTGAACATAAAAAAGGTCACTTCGCAGCATGCCATTTCGCAGGGTAAAGGAAAAGCCGGGTGCAGGAGACATTTCCATGCATCTGGTTTTTATCATGAATAGGAGGAATTAGAGTGGATTTTCTTAAGAGCCCTTTTGAATCAAAACGATATACGACATTCTCGAAAAAAGGAATGGTGGCAACTTCTCAGCCATTAGCAGCACAAGCAGGTATTGAAATCATGCAGAATGGGGGAAATGCCATTGATGCGGCAATTGCAACAGCGGCTGCGCTGACAGTAGTGGAACCTACTTCTAACGGTATCGGTGGTGATGCCTTTGCTCTTGTTTGGGTAAAGGATAAACTTCATGGGCTGAACAGCTCCGGTCCTGCTCCGGAATCAATCAGCCCGAAAGCAGTAAAGGATCTAGGGTTTGAGAAAATGCCCGTTCATGGAGTGGTTCCGGTAACCGTTCCAGGAGCTCCTGCAGCATGGGCGGAGCTGTCCCGCAGGTTTGGAAAGCTGCCGTTAGCCGAAACCTTAAAGCCTGCTATCCGATATGCAGAAGAAGGGTATCCATTAACCCCGATCCTGGGTAAGTTTTGGGCATCTGCCTTTGCGAAATTCAAGGAGTCTTTTACAACAGATGAATTCAATGCATGGTTTGACACCTTCGCTCCTGATGGAAGGGCACCTGAGATTGGGGAAATCTGGCGTTCAAAGGGACATGCGGCGACTTTAAAAGCAATTGGTGAAACAAATGCTGAAGCCTTCTATGACGGGTCCATTGCTGAAAAAATTGAATCATTTATGAAGGAACACAGTGGATTTTTAACAAAAAGAGATTTAGCTTCTTTTAAGCCGGAGTGGGTTGAGCCGATCTCAACAACGTATCGAGGGTATGATGTATGGGAAATCCCTCCTAACGGCCAGGGAATGATTGCCCTGATGGCATTAAATATTTTTAAAGAGTTAAATCCGCCAAGCTGGCAATCGGCTGATACATATCATGATCAAATTGAAGCAATGAAAGCAGCCTTTACGGATGGCAAAAAATTTATTACGGAGCCTGATGAAATGCCTGTTAGCGTGGAGCATTTATTGTCTGAAGAATATGCCCAAAAAAGAGCCGAAAACATTAGGGAAACAGCTTCAGCACCAGAGCCGTATGAACTTCCAAAAGGAGGAACTGTTTATCTTGCGGCAGCTGATGAAGAAGGTAACATGATTTCTTATATTCAAAGCAACTATATGGGATTTGGCTCCGGAGTGGTAATTCCGGGAACGGGTATCAGTCTGCAAAATCGCGGTGCAGACTTTTCTCTTGAGGAAAATCATCCGAATGTACTGGCCGGCGGGAAAAGGACCTACCACACGATTATTCCCGGATTTTTAACGAAAGATGGAGAAGCAGTTGGACCTTTTGGGGTCATGGGAGGATATATGCAGCCTCAGGGTCATTTCCAGGTAGTAACCAATACCGTTGATTACCTTTTAAACCCTCAGGCTGCACTGGACATGCCAAGATGGCAGTGGCTGGAGGGTAAAAGAATTCTGGTAGAGCCGGCATTTCCAAATTATCTTGTTCAGGAGCTGCTGAGGAAAGGTCATACCATCGAAGTAGCGATAGACGGAGGAAGTTTTGGACGGGGTCAGATTATCTGGAGAGACCCAAAAAGCGGGGTTCTTTCTGGCGGCACTGAATCTCGTACGGATGGATCTGTAGCTGTTTGGTAGGAAATAAAGAAAGAAAAAGCGCTGAAGCATCTTCCCTGAAAGTAAACGCCAATATTTTTGCCGCTTTTTTTCGTATTGGCTTGTTAGGTTTCGGAGGAGGACCTTCGGCTATTCCGCTTTTTCATATTGAAGCTGTGAAGAAATATAAATGGATGACTGACGATGAATTCGGTGACACGCTTGCTTTGGCTAATACCATGCCGGGACCCATTGCTACAAAAATGGCAGGTTACATTGGCTATCGGATTAATGGTGTAATTGGATGTCTTGTAGCTCTATTTGCTTCTGTAATGCCAACCGTTCTGATGATGATTCTGCTGCTTGGCATTTTACAAAAATATAAAGGGGTAGAATGGGTGAACAGTATGTCACAGGCAGTCGTTCCGGTGGTTGGAGTCATGCTGGCTGTTTTAACATGGGACTTCTTAAAAAAGTCCGGCCAATCTCTTGGCTGGCTCCGTGCAATTATTTTGACTGTCCTTGCTGTCATTCTTATGGAGGTATTATCCATTCACCCGGCTTTTCTTATTGTGGCTCTTCTTATTTTTGTATTTATTCCATCTAAAAAAGGGGGAGAGGCGCCATGATCTACTGGTCTATTTTCCTTGCATTTTTTATTCCGGGCATTTTAGGATATGGCGGGGGCCCTGCTTCGATCCCTCTTGTAGAAAAAGAAGTAGTTGACCGCTACGGATGGATGACGACACAGGAATTTGGAGAAGTGCTGGCAATAGGAAATGCATTGCCCGGGCCGATTGCCACAAAAATGGCGGGTTATATTGGATACATGGAGGGCGGTGTGTTGGGAAGTGCAGTGGCTTTATTTGCAACCATTGCGCCATCATTGCTGCTGATGCTTGTTTTAATGGTTACTCTGTTGAAATATAAGGATTCTCCACAAGTGAAGAATATTACAAAGCTCATCCGTCCGGTCATTGCAGTGCTGCTGGGAGCGATGACCGTCCAGTTTTTTATCACATCAACTGAGTCATCCGGCGCCGTTCAAACCATTATTCTTACCATCATCAGTTTCTGGATGCTTGAAGTGAAAAAGGTGCACCCTGCATTTGTTATTCTTCTTGCGATAGTCTACGGCGGTGTTGCGGGCCTTATTTAAAGTGCTCCCGAGACGAGGCTTGTGGAAATCCTCTTGACAGGATATACCTCTGTCAAATATGCTTAACTTAACAAAAAACGGAAAGGGTGACCCGGGCAGATGAAGTATTAATCCTATTTTTAGAAAAACAGTCGGATAAAAGTGTGTTTGGCAAACGGAACAGCTCTGTTCTGTTGCAGCCAAAAGACTTTTTAACGTTTGTTTTCTGAATAGGATTGGTCTGAATCTGAACTGGAGGCAAAAAAGGGGGTAGACTCTTTTTTGTCCTGTTCATCCATGCCTCCTATTCGGAAATCGAATAGGGGGCTTTTTTGGTCCCTGCCAATAAAAAAATGGGGATGATGACATGCTGCTTTTGGAAGGGAATCAAGTGAAAAAATCCGTGCGGGACAGGCTGCTGTTTCAGGCGGAACAATTACGAATTTACCGCGGAGACCGGATAGGGCTTGTTGGGAAAAATGGTACGGGAAAAACGACCTTACTATCGATATTAGCAGGTAATCTCAAGCCTGATGAAGGAATGATTAATACTCATTCAAGCAGGCATCTGCTGCCTCAGCTTAAAAGAACTGACACCACACGAAGCGGGGGAGAAGTCACACAGGACTATATTAATAAAGCGCTGGCTTTAAAAGCAGAAATTCTATTTGCTGATGAACCGACAACGAACCTGGATACTCAGAAAATGGATGCGCTTGAACAGCAATTTAAAAGATTTCAGGGAGCGATTGTACTAGTCTCGCATGATCGTGCTTTTTTAGATCAAATTTGCACGAAAATATGGGAGATTGAAGAAAGTAAAGTTAAAGAATATAAAGGAAATTATTCTTCTTATGCACAACAAAAGGAACTTGAAAAACGCCAGCACGAGGAGGCCTATGATCAGTTTGTTAAGAAGAAAAGGCAATTAGAAGAAGCGGTCAGATTAAAGGAACAAAAAGCAGAACGTGCTACAAAAGCACCGAAAAACGGCAGTGAGTTATCTAAGTTTTCCAGCCCATACTTTGCAAAAAAGCAAAAAAAGCTTCAAAAAACTGCAAGTGCCATGGAAACCAAGATCGAACAGCTCGAAGAAGTGGAAAAACCTAAAAATCTCTCTGTCGTAAAAATGAGTCTTCCCAATGAAGATGCCATTATGAATAGAACGGTCGTAACCATTGAGCAGCAAGTGTTAAAAACCGGTAATAAGGAACTGTTTAAGACGCCTTATTTTAAAATAAGGGGTGGAGAGAAAATAGCCCTAATCGGTCATAATGGTTCAGGAAAAACCACTTTTTTAAGAGAAATAATGAACGGGTCACCTAAATCAACCGTTTCTCCCAGCTGTAAAATCGGCTATTTCAGCCAAAACTTAGATATTCTTCACCCGGAAAAATCAATTTATGATAATGTGCAGGAAACCTCCTATCATAAAGAAGAACTTATAAGAACGGTGCTGGCGCGATTACATTTTTACAAGGACGATGTTTATAAGAAGGTTAACATTTTAAGCGGCGGGGAACGTGTAAAGGTTGCTTTCGCCAAAGTGTTTTTGAGCGAGTTAAATATGCTTGTGATGGATGAACCAACGAACTTTCTAGACATTGAAGCAGTTGAGGCTCTGGAGCAACTATTAATTGATTTTAAAGGAACTGTTCTTTTTGTCTCTCACGATCGCAGATTAATTGAGCATGTGGCAGGCCGGATTATTGAAATCAAAGATAAATCCATGAAAGTCTTCGATGGGAATTGGAAGGAGTTTCGTGAGTATGAGCCGAAAAAGGAGCGGGATGGAAAAGAGGACGAACTTCTTCTGCTCAATACAAAAATCACTGAGGTGCTAAGCAAGCTCAGCTTTGAACCCAGCGCAGCGCTGGATGAAGAATTTCAGCAGCTGCTTGAACAGAAAAAACGAATTCAACGGTAATAAAAAACAATGGATTAGTCAATAACATTCTTTTTAAAACCACTTAGGTTCATTGCAGCGGGAATGGCCCCCTTCGTATCGACCTGCTTGCATATCTGTTCTTCTCTTGCATATACATGGAGGATGATCAAAAAGAAAGGGTGATCCCTCATGTGTGGTATAACGGGTTGGGTTGATTGGAAACGGGATCTCATGAAGGAAGAAACCATTATGACTGCAATGGCGCAAACACTCAGCAAAAGAGGGCCGGATGCGTCTGCTATAGAAAAATTTCCCCGTGCACTGCTGGGGCATACAAGACTTGTAGTGGTTGATCCTGCAGGCGGCGCACAGCCGATGACTAAAAAAAAGGATCTCCATGAATACACGCTTGTATATAATGGGGAACTTTACAATACAGAGGATGTCAGGGCGGAGCTATTAAAAAGGGGACATACCTTTACCTCCCATTCGGATACGGAAGTGCTTCTGACGGCGTATATAGAATGGAAAGAAAAATGTCTGGATTATTTTAATGGCATTTTTGCATTTGCTATTTGGAACCATTCAAAAGAAGAGCTGTTTGCAGCAAGGGACCGCTTGGGGGTAAAGCCATTTTTTTACCGTCACCAGGACGCCTCTCTCCTTTTTGGTTCAGAGCTGAAAGCAATTTTGGCGCATCCTGATGTAAAAGCCGAGATTGATCAGGAAGGTCTTCAGGAAATATTCGGCTTAGGTCCTGCAAGAACACCGGGACATGGTGTATTCAAGGGTATAAGTGAGCTGAGACCTGCTCATGCGATGATGTTTAACCGGGATGGCTTGAAGAAATGGCGCTATTGGAATGTCAAAAGTATGGATCATCCATATACAACGGAAGAAACGGCCATGCATGTCCGGGATTTGTTGAAGGATGCAGTGGAGCGCCAGCTGGTTGCGGATGTACCGGTGTGCACCTTTTTGTCAGGCGGAGTCGATTCCAGTGCAATTAGTGCGTTTGCGACAGATTTTATGCAAAAAGAAGGAAGAGGCGCGTTAAATACGTACTCGATTGATTATGAACAAAACAGCCATTATTTTAAAGCCAGTGATTTTCAGCCAAACGAAGATGGTCCAGCCATACAATTAATGCAGCATTTTTTAGGATCAACTCATCACACATCAACAATGGACAATACAGAATTAGCTGAGCGGCTGGAAGATGCCATGCTCATGCGCGATCTGCCGGGGATGGCCGATGTAGATTCTTCCCTCCTGTGGTTTTGTGAACAAATAAAACAAAATTTTACCGTCGGGTTGTCAGGAGAATGCGCAGATGAGATATTTGGCGGCTACCCGTGGTTTTATAAAAAAGAACTGCTGAATGCAGGTCAATTCCCATGGATGAGATCCCAGGCTGAAAGAGAGGGCCTGCTGCTTCCAGGCTGGAAAAACAAACTCAATCTTAGTGAATATGTGCAGCAGCGATATGTGGAAATGGTCGCTGAAACGCCTTATCTGGATGGCGAATCGGAGCTGGAATCACGCCGCCGCGAGATGTCCTATATCAATATGATCAGCTTTATGACAACCCTGCTTGATCGAAAAGACCGGATGAGTATGGGAGCAAGCTTAGAAGTACGTGTGCCTTTTGCTGATCATCGTCTCGTTGAGTACGCGTGGAATATTCCCTGGGATATGAAAATGTTAAATGGACAGGAAAAAGGCATTTTAAGAAAAGCACTGGAAGGAACTTTGCCGCTGCAAATTTTATATCGCAAAAAAAGTCCATATCCAAAAACGCATCACCCGGCCTATACACGTGCTGTAACAGCCATGCTTCAAAAGGCAATTAACGATTCCTCTGCTCCTATTCTTGAATTCATGGCTAAGGAAAAACTGCAGGAGCTCATTGATACGGAAGGCACATCCTTTAAAGGCCCATGGTTTGGTCAGCTTATGTCGGGTCCGCAGCTAATTGCCCATGTCGTTCAAATGAACAGCTGGTTTAATCGTTTTCAAGTGAAAGTTGTATAAGTCAGTTTTAAAAAAGCGCCTGGGAAATTCCCAGAGCGCTTTTTTCTATTTCGGAATAAGCAGCTGATAAAAATCAACATCCTGCCACTGATCAAATTTGTAACCGACCTCTTTAAAGCACCCGATAAATTCAAATCCGAACTTTTCATGAAGACGAATGCTTGCGGCGTTGCCTCCGGTTATTCCTCCAATGACAGCATGATGGCCGAGGGCTTTTGCGCGGTCAATGATTTCCTGCATTAACTGATTTCCTATGCCGTTACCTTGATAGGAAGGGGATATATAAATGGAAAGCTCTGTTGTTCTTTCATAAGCTTCTTTATCTCTGAACGGGCTTAGCGTGCTGTACCCTGCTACTTCCCCGTCAATTTCGGCCACAATTAAAGGGTATCTCCCGCCATATTTTTCAAACCATTTCATACGATCCTCCACTGATTGCGGAGCTAAATCAAAAGTTGCGACTGTTTCAAGAATTGCCTGATTATAAATGCGCGCCATTGCTGGCACGTCTGAAATAAGTGCTTCTCTAATTTGAACCATATGATCCCCTCTGCTTGCGTTTTCTTATTTATTCTACGTTAAAAATCAACAGGTGAAAACTTTTTTATATGGCTTTGATTTTCATTATATTGCTACATAAAGGAATAAATAAAATAATTCTTTTTGCCAAACCTAATATGACGGGATTTAATTTTTGAAAGGATGCGCTAAAAACATATTAAAATGCATTTTTTGTCGAATAAATGGGTATATGCAAATATACATGAAAACGATCAGAAGAGGTTTGCACTTTTCTCAGCGTGAAAAATTGACATGATGAACGGGGAGAAGCGATGAACATACAAGACAGGCATAAACGAGAACTGGGATTGCTGCAGCAATTTGGACCGGACAATCCCTCCATTACCTCAATCGCCTTCGATTCAAGAAACGTAACAACGGGAACTGCTTTTTTCTGTATTAAAGGAGAAAATGCAGATGGCCACGATTATATCGTCGAGGCCATTGAAAAAGGAGCTAATGTCGTTATAGGCAAAGATATCGTGCAGTTTAAAAAACTGAGTGCCGAATATCCGCAATGCACCTTTATGGCAGTTCAGGACGTCCGATACGCGATGGCTCATTGTTCGATTTTCTTATATGATCATGCAGATGAAAAAATTCAAACAATAGGAGTAACCGGAACAAATGGAAAAACAACTGTTGCTGCTTTTGTAAGATCATTACTTACACAGCTGCAGATTCCAACCGGTTCCATTGGGACAAACGGCATCTGGGCAGCTGAGGAGAAAATTAATTTTGCGAAAAGCACACCAACCACACCGGAAGCTCCTGATCTTCATTTGATTTTTAGGATGTTGCGTGAAAAAAACAACCAGGCAGCTGTAATGGAAGTTTCTTCTATTGCCGTGGATCAAAAAAGGGTCGAGGGCATTCATTTTGATATTGCCATTCATACCAACTTATCGCCGGAGCATTTAGAGTATCATCATACGTTCGAACGCTACAAAACAGCAAAAATGAATCTTTTTAAACAAGCAAAAAACGCCGTTATTAATATTGACGATAATGGAATGGGCAGTGACTTGTTAGAGATTTATAAGGGAAATGTACTGACATACAGCCTGAATCCTGCCTCGGGTGCTGACGTTATTGCCGCCAATTGCATCTCCATCCCAGAGGGAACGGCATTTGAACTGATATTTAAGAACCGAACCTATATTGTTCAAGCCTCGGTATATGGCGACTACAATGTGGCAAATCTTTTAGCTGCTGTGTGTACAGGACTTCATAATGGATTTACCGTAGAAGAGATCATTCCTGTTCTTCCTCACATTGAAAACCCAAGCGGCCGCTTCCAGATGATTGACGCGTATGGAGACAGGAAAATCATTCTGGATTATGCCCATACCCCTGTTGCGCTGGAGAATTTAATTGAAGCGGCAAAAAAAATCGATCACCAGAAAATGATTGTTATGATTGCCGGTATTGGAATCAGGGATTTTGAGAAAATGCCTAAAATGGCCCAAGCGGTTGAAGGGAAAGCAGATGAAATCATCGTAACCGTTGACCATCCGGGTTATTCAAATCCAAAAGATATCGTTAATCAGGTGATGACTGGTTTTTCAAATCAAAATGCTCCAAATATATCGACCTCATTAACCAGAGAAGAAGGTGTTGTCGCTTCTTTAAAACGTTCAAATGATCGTGATCTTATTATCCTTACAAGCGGATGCATCAATGGAGCCCAGTTAGTAAAAGGAGAAGCCATTCCACATTCTGATGAAGACATCATCCATCATTATTTTAATGATGAAAATGAGCATACTGCCAAGCAAATATATGAATTGTTTTGAATCTGCTCCCTTAATGACAAGTACCCTTGTCGTAAGGGTTTTTTTATGTCTCAGGTGTATTCGACAGGTCCATTGTTTGTGCAATTAATTCATAGGAATGCAGCCTGGCTTCTGCATCATGAATATTGGTTATCAGTAAAAAGTCGTCTGTTTTATACCGGATGCTTAGTTCTTCGAGTTTATCCTTAATAAAGGAGGGAGTTCCGATGATGCTTCTTCTTCGATTATGCGCTATCTTTTTCCTTTCCTCCTCTGTGATTCTTCGATTTAGCAGTTCTTCAGGAGGTGGAATTTGTGAATCGCCTTTTTCAATTCCCAAGAGCCAGAGATCCTGGCTGATCGCTAATTCCTCCGCTTTTTCCATGGTTTCTGCACACACCACAAATACACATATATTTACTTTAGGTTCATGTCCTAAGCCTGAATTAAAATTTTCCCGGTATGTTTTTAAGGTGAGCTCCCATTTATCCGGATTTATAAAATGGCCAAATGTCAGACCAAGTCCCTTTTCAGCTGCCAGTTTTGCGCTGGTGGGCGACAAGCTGAGAATCCATACAGGAGGAGGAGTCCCTGGACGGGGAGTCACTTTTACCATGCGATACGGATGATTTTTAGGAAGTTCATTATGGAGGAATCCTATCAAGTCATCTATCTGTCTTGGGAACTCATCCAGACTGCTGGGACTGCCATCAGTCAGCGCCTTTCTGGTTCGTTCAGTGCCCCCTGGAGAACGTCCAACGCCAAGATCAATCCTGTCCGGAAAAAGAGCTTCCATCGTTTTAAACGTTTCGGCTACCTTTAGTGGACTATACTGGGAAAGCAAAATGCCGCCGGACCCGAGACGGATGCCTGTGGTGGCTGCTCCGATCCGTGTCATGAGTATTTCGGGAGAGGCACTTAGCAGTCCATTTGTATTGTGATGCTCTGCCAGCCAGTATCTGCTGTAACCCATTTGTTCAGCTGCAGCTGCCAGCTTGATGGTTTGATCGAACACTGCTTGAACAGACGCACCCTTAGGCAGGGGCACCTGATCTAAAATTCCAAGCTTCATAAACGGTTCCTCCTCATATAATCGAATAGATAAATTTATTATTTATTATTGCATGTGGGTTTATTGACCGCATCTATTCAGCTTATACAGCTTCAGCACACCAGAACATAAAAAGAATTTAATGAGATTGGTAAATAGGGATTTTTAGGATGCGTTAATGTATGTCATAATACTAGATAAGCAATAACAGCAATAGATGGAAGAGGAGGAGTTAGGATGGCGCTAGTAATATTTGATATAGACGGCACATTAGTGGATTCAACCGACTACATGACACAGGCAATTCATTTATCCGTAGAGGATTTGCCGAACGTGGAGGAGCCATCACGGGAGCTGGTGCGATCTGCTTACGGGCTTTCGGGAGTAGATTTCTGGGCTCGTGTAGTACCTGAAGCTACACCGCAGGAAGTGAGTATGATTCGTTCTAGAAGAAGTACATTTTTAGATCAGCTTGTGAAGGGGAACGATCTATTATTTCCGAAGGTGCGTGATACGCTTGCTTCATTAAAAGAGCAGGGCCATACACTATCCACTGCTTCCAACTGCGGTACTCACTACCTGGATATGATTTTGGATACACAGGACATTCGGCAGTATTTTTCCAGCCCGATTTGTCTGGGCAGTATCAATGGCCAGCGAAAAGCAGAAATTTTAGCTGCACATTTCGAGCGATTTCCAAAAAAGGATGTCTATATGGTAGGTGACCGATTATCCGATATTGAAGCGGCAGTCGAGCATCAGGTACCGGCCGTTGTCTGTACATATGGTTTTGGGAACGAAGAAGAATGGGCAAGAGCCGATTACAAAATTTCTTCAATTGAAGAGATTATCCCAATTGTAAATAAGTAAGGATGGTGTCAGGTGATTACGAATCATGCATTTTTCAGTTCATGGAGTGGAGGAAAAGATTCCACTTTGGCTTATTTTAAAGCGTGTAAAGAAGGCGGCATACCTAAGAAGCTCCTTACCATGTTTGAGGAAAATGAAGAACGTTCAAGATCGCACGCACTTCCTCTTGATATCCTGAAAGCTCAGGCTGAATCGGTCAATGTACCGCTCATTATAAAAGGCGCTTCATGGGGCAACTATGAAGAAAAATTTCTAGAGGCACTGGCTGAATTTAAGGAAGAGGGCATTTCACATGGAGTTTTCGGTGATATTGACCTTGAGGACCATTTGAAATGGGTTGAGGATACATGTGAAAAAGAGGCCGTCACACCTCACCATCCCTTGTGGAAAATGGACAGACGTTATGTGCTGGAAGAGCTTCTTCGTGAGGGGTTTGAATGTGTCATTATTGTTGTAAAAGATGAAAAATTACCTCAATCTTTTTTAGGGAAAACACTTACAAAGACAGTAATAAATGAGATTGAAGAATATGAAGTAGACGCATGTGGAGAAGAAGGGGAGTTTCACACCGTCGTGGTAGATGGACCCAATTTCACAAAACGTATTGAATTGGATTTCAAGGGGATTCATCAAGATAGCGGATATTCATTTTTGAATGTCTCGCTTAAGCAGTAAAAGCAGTTAGTTAGCTAAAATTGGTCAGCTGGTCACCCCTGTAGGCACGTTCCCCAGGGGTGAATTTCAATTAACATGGTTAATCCGGACGCTCGCCACGCTGGAGTTCGCGTATTGATAACCCAAATCGCATTTCCAGGTGTGGATAATCTTTAAAGCCCTGCCAGTCACCGCCCCATGCAAATCCTAGTTCTTTGGCGATATCTACAACCTCCATCCAATCTGATTCTCCATTTTGATTTCCATCGTATTCCATATCCCAAACAACATTGTCTTCATTTGTGCGAATGGCAAAGTCAACTGCAAGTCCGTAATTATGATAAGATTCACCGCCCTTTGCATGTGAAACGATGCTGCCTTCCACGCTTCTTCCTCTTTCATAAATTTCATCCTGATCTTCAACGGAACGGAATCCATCGGTAATTACTATATCAATGCCGGCAGAAGCTGCTTTGGCGATTAATTGATTCGTTTTGTCATTCACAACAGGGTGCAGTTCAGTAGGCATTGGCACGTTGGCCAGCTCCTCTTTACGCTCCTGCTCCTGTACGATCCACCAGCCAATACATCCAATAATGATCACGTACAATATAAATTTAAATCCTGTTTTCATTGTCATCTCCTTTTAAAATGATTCAGTCCTAATTGTAGCACGGGCTTCCTTTGACATTTTATGAAAATGTGTTGAAAAATAAACAACCTGTATCCACCTTTTTGCGGATACAGGCTGTATTAATTCGTTAGTTGGATGGACTCGCCATATTTAAGAATTCGGTAAAATGCTAAGCCGTCGCTGTATCGCGCGCCGCCAAAGCTGACCGGTAGCAGTGAAAATGCAGCGAAGTAAATGGAAAAGTACGCGTATTGATAGAAAAACATATGCGGGCCAATCAGATCTGTTACAATAAGAAGATTTATGAACAAAATGGAACCCACGTTGAAAATAACGCCTCCCAGATGAACAACTGAGTGGGTAAAACGATTATTCCATTTTAAAGGAGAATATTCACAAAAAGAGTCGAGAAAATAGATAGAGTGAACACTTATCGATCCTATACAAAATAATTTTCTGCCTCTGCCAAGAGAGAAACTTGCTCTTCCGCCAAAAACGACTGCAAAGAACGAATGGCCAATTTGATGTATAAAGGACACTGTAGGAAATACGATCAGAAAAGACCAGAAAAAAGTCCACATATCCTGTAATTGAAACATTTGATCACCTGCTTACTTTATTTATAAATTTTATAGACTGAACGGTATAGAAAGTAAGATATTTAAGAATCTTACATGGGGTGTATTCCCACTTTAATTCACCAAAAACATATTTCCATTTATTTTTTCGTAAAAATTATCAAATCATGTCGTAAACTGGACAACCGCGGAGAAAATGAAGTACGATTGAAAAAATCAATGGAAGAAAGGATCCTGCTTTATGGACATACAAGTCGTCATAACGACAATCTGCGTGATGGGAATTATGATCGCGATTGGTGCTTTATTTGCAACGCGTGTGAACGTGACGCAGGAAGTAAAATATGTCCTCATTTTACTCATCTTAAATATTGCGGTTCCTGCCGTAATATTAAATGGCATTTTCAGTGTCGAGATGACCGGTGAGACGCTTTCTTTGGCTGCTAAGGTGTTTGGGATCTCAATTGCTTATCACCTGGGAGCTTTGGCGTTGGTGGCAGCCTTTGCTAAGATAGCCAGGTTTAAATCCACCTTTGCGATTAAAATGACGATTTTAGGAGCCTTGGGCAATACCGGTTTTATAGGGATTCCGCTTGCAGCGACAATTTTTGGTGCGCCAGGAGGCTTTTTGGCGGCTATTTTTGATGCAGGGTTAAGCTTTATTGTCTATACAGTAGTCATTTATCTTCTGCAGGCAGAGGGAAGATTTCATTTAAGACAATTAAAAGCGGTTATCAACGTTCCGGTCATGGCGATCATCATAGGGATTTTAGTTGCGGTAACCGGCTTTAAACCGCCTCAAATGGTTATTCAATTAACAAACATTCTGGCTGGAATAGCTGCTCCTATGGCGATGCTCTATGTAGGAATGCTCCTTCCGCCGCTATTAAAGAAAAAGCGACAGGTATTCTTCCCCGAAATATGGTTCCCTCTATCCTTTCGTTTGCTGGCAATACCGCTCTCCATGATGGCGATATTTGCCCTCGTATCATTTGAAGGATGGATAGCCAATATGATTGTGCTGCAAACGGCCATGCCGACAGCTATGGTGGTAGCGGTGCTGTTTTCCCGTTTTACTGATGAAGAAGATACGGCTGTCGTCACGATTTTTGCTTCAACTCTTTTAAGTTTGGCGACCATTCCTTTTCTCGCCTATTTAATGCTGTAAATGAATTTCTTTGTTTTGCTAATGTCCGGTTGTGGTAAGTAAGAAGTAGAGAATATTGGAGAGGTGTGTGTAAATGATGGGCAGAAATTATAAAGGCTACATAGGCACGTATACAAAAAAAGAAAGCAAAGGGATTTATGCTTTCGAACTGGATACTGAAAAGGGCGAACTGCTTCCGGCAACGGTAGCAGCAGAAATGACTAACCCAACGTATGTAAACATCAGCGACGACCAGCGCTTTTTGTACGCCGTTGCGCCAGGTGGATTGGCGGCATTCGAAATTGACGCGACAACCGCTGAACTGACCCCGCTGAACACCAGTTCAGAAAGAGAAGGGACGCCTTGTCATGTGAGTGTCAATGCTACAAATGATTTTGCTGCAGCGGCGAATTACCATGACGGCACCGCTGTGCTCTTTAAAGTAGATCCGCAGACGGGGAAATTGATGGAGCAATTGTCTGTTGAACAACAGGAAGGCGGCGGCCCCCATGAGCGTCAGGATGCTCCTCACGTTCACTTCAGCGGTTTTACACCGGAAGGCAAGTACCTTGTATGCGTTGACTTAGGTACGGATGAAGTTGTTACATATGAATATTTGAGCGGGGAATTAAAAGATATCCAGCGTTTTGCTGCTTCGCCGGGAGCAGGTCCAAGACATTTGGCTTTCCATCCCAATGGCGTAACAGCTTATGTCATGACTGAGCTGAGTAATGAGGTGCTGGTATTATCTTATAATGAAGAAGACGGATCGTTTGAGCATGTTCAGACGATTGCTGCGATTCCGGGCGATTTTACAGAAAACAGCCAGGGCAGTGCAATCCACGTTTCTTCAGACGGCCGTTTTGTTTATGCCGGAAACAGAGGACATGATTCGATTGCGGTATTCAAAGTCGATGAAACCAATAACCAGCTTGAACTAGTTGAATATGCGGGTACAGGAGGCAATTGGCCACGCGATTTTGTGCTTGATCCAAGTGAGAGGTTTATCATCACGACGAATGAAGAGAGCCATAATGCAGTTTTATATAGCAGAGATCCTGAAACAGGCAAACTGACCGATACTGGGACCAGCATTCATGTTCCGGAACCGGTTTGTGTGAAATTTTTAAAATAATAGTCTGTTAAAATCGATTTAACGGTGTCAATATAAAAAAGACTGTGCAGAAATAAACTGCACAGTCTTTTTCTATGTGTTGATATCAGATACGGTCTGCTTCGATTTGCATTAGTTTTTTTGACTGGCTGCGCTGCCAGGTAATTGAAATAAAGATCGTTACTCCCAATATGACAAACCCCAGCATAAATGGATAGACAATATTTACATCATACAGAATTCCTGCAAGTGTCGGTCCCAAGACGTTTCCGATGCTCATATAAGCATTGTTCATACCCATTGCGAATCCCTGCTCATTGCCGGCAAGTTTTGAAACCAGGGTAGTTAACACAGGCCGGAGAATTGAAGTGGCTAAGAAAATGAGTAAGGTAATGCCGAAAAACAGCACATAGTTTGTAGCAAACAGTGAGAGTAAAAAGCCCAAAGCGGCAATCCCCAGGAAAATGGTCAGGACGCTTCCTTCCCCGAACTTCCGTACGATTCTTTCCACAACAAACAGCTGCACGACCACACTGATGATTCCGGTGGAAGTAATCATAATAGCAATTTCCTGTGGTGAAGCCCCAAACTGATTGTCTACAAATAACCCAATAACAGACTCATAAGCCATCAGCCCAAAACTCATAATCATTGTGATAACAAGTGGGATAAAATATGGCTTTTGTACGGATAATCCCAGTTTTTTTATGAGCGGAACCTGGTCCGCTTGTGTCATGGTATTGTTTTCTTTCAAACTGCTTTCCTTTAATAAAATAACAGAAAATATTACAGCCACAAGTGAAACCAGCGCAGAAACCAACAGTGGGATTTTTAAGCCAAACTCAGCTAAAAAGCCACCAACGCCGGGTCCGATAACAATACCCAGGGACATCGCAGCAGAAATATAGCTGTTTCCTTTTGCGCGCTGTTCCATAGAGGTAATGTCAGCAACATAAGCGAAAATGGCAGGAATAAGTAGAGCCGCGCCTATTCCCCCGATAATCCGGGATGCATATAAAATCCATATAGAATCTGACAGATAGAATACAAACATTGATAAAGTCAAGCCGCTTAGGCCTGCAATGATCATCAATCGGCGTCCGTATTGATCCGCCCATCTCCCGGTTATTGGTGACATTATTAATTGGGCACCGGCAAAAATAGCAATCATAAGACCAGCGGCCGTTCCGCCTTCACCAATTGAATTCAAATAGGCAGGCAATATGGGAATGATAATCCCAAAGCTTCCTATCGCTATAAACATATTGATCATTAAGATCAGCATTTTCTTTCTTTGATCAGCTGACACGTTCATTCCTTCTTTCGTTCTTCATTCGTCGGGCAAAATTTATTAGGAAAGTGCATTTAAAAGATAATCAAACGCAGAGTTGTAATAACAGAGGGTAAATAATCAGGCATTCAAACAATGTTATACTGATCCGGTTAGAGTGTCAATAATCAAGCTTTAGAGAAACTATTTAGCATGAGCGAAGGTGGGGGCTTTGAATGGTGCAGTGGTGAGTGGCACTGGGCATTGCTGGGGGAGCCATATCGATCATCTTTCTTAATTTATCAGACTGCTTTCCTCGTTTAGCGCTCAATAGACACCATTGACGCTGTTTTATCTAACTGATTTGCTTCTTTATCAATCATCTACCTGCTTTTATCGCACTCTTTTCCATGTATATCGTTCCGTCCCAGACTTGAAAGGCCGGAGATGAAATATGTAAACTCAACGGTGCGTTTCGAAAATGGTTCTTTTATCTTATTTTTAACAGACTGCAGCTTCCAAGCTCATGTACGGGTCATTTCTTATCTTATCCATAAATAAGTTAATACTTAATTTTATCAAAAAAGTCCAATAATTGGTACATTACAAAGTTACGATTTCGTTGCATAATCATTGCATAAATATTACACAAAAGTTGTATGTGAAGGGTTTATTATGAATAGCAGTAAATAATATGAAAGTTCAAAAAAAATTCGCATTTGGAAACGTACTTATATCAAGCTTTTCATATAGACTTCCGTTTATTGTAAAATATTCCTAATTGACAAATGTATAGCTACATACATTATACTGAAAAAGTCCTTTTAACTGATAAATTTAACAAGCTATTCTTTTGGCTGACAAAGCAATACATAATGTAGGTACCACTGCAAGAAAGGGGATAATTAGTTTGAGAATTACGATAGATTTAGAAGTAGTACATGTGAAGCCTCGAGTAAAGTCTCATCTGTCAAATGTAATTCATTTTTTGGATTCAAACAATAATAGATTTATTTGGACAACGGCTGTGGATAAAAAACTTGAAGTCGGACAGAAAATACAAGCACAGATCAGCGTTAATGAAGAGTTGCATGATGATGATGGCAAATACGTCAGAATTAGCCATGTAACATTAAAAAAACCAATCGATCAGCTTGGAACCTCTACTTATACTAAAAAGCCATTTAGTATTATGGATCGGCCAGAAGAAAAAAAGGCGAAGCGCATTGTACCTGATGAAGATTTGCTTAATGACATTCAAAAAACATTGTCATTGCTACAGAAGAAATAAGATGCCTCAATATAAAGGAGCAGCCGTCTATAGACGGCTGCTCCTTTACCATTTATTTATGCTTCGATGCTCACTCGTGAGGATTGATCATTGTATGCTTCCAAATCCAACTCTTTTGTAACCTTGCTTGTTAAAACCCCGGCTGTCATACTGCCGCTTACATTAACGGCTGTTCTTCCCATATCAATTAATGGTTCAATTGATATTAACAATCCGGCTAATCCAATTGGAAGGTTAAGAGCAGAGAGAACAAGAATTGCTGCAAAAGTTGCCCCGCCGCCAACACCGGCAACCCCAAAGGAACTGATCGCAACAACCGCAATAATGGTTAAAATAAACGATGGCGTTAAAGGGTTGATTCCAACTGTTGGTGCGATCATTACTGCAAGCATAGCAGGGTAGACGCCAGCACAACCGTTTTGGCCAATCGAAAGCCCAAAGGAGCCAGCGAAATTGGCTGTGCCATCATTTACACCTAAATGCTGCTGTGTTCGAATATTCATTGGCAGTGCGCCGGCACTTGTACGGGTAGTAAAGGCAAAAGCTAATACCGGAAAGGATTTTTTTACATAAGTTAACGGATTTAAACCTGCAAAAGCAAGTAATATTAAATGAATAAGGAAAACAGCTGCCAATGCAACATAGGATGCCACAACAAACTTGCCGAGCGTAAAAATGGCATCGAGATTTGTGGTCGCGACTGTTCTTGTCATCACGGCTAGTACCCCGTATGGTGTTAAGCGCAAAATTAATGTTACTACACGCATGACGATGGCATAAAACGTGTCGACTATTTTAGCAAAAGATTCAGCTTGTTCCGGCTGTTTTCTCTGAACTCCTAAATAAGCAATTCCAAGGAAAACCGCAAAGATAACGACCGAAATAGTAGACGTTGGTCTGGCTCCAGTAAAATCCAAAAACGGATTAGAAGGCACTAAAGACAACAGCTGCTGAGGAAAAGTTACATCCTCTACGGTTCCATATGTTTCTTCGAGTGAAGCTGCCCGTTCGGATTCTGCATCACCCTGATCAATTTGAATCGCTTCAAGATTAAACCCGGCAGTCGTGGCAATTCCTACTGCTGCAGCGATTGCGGTGGTGGCAATCAACAGCCCAATGACCAGTGCACTAATTTTACCGATATTCTTTGTAATGGTTAATTTTGTGAAAGCGCCAAGAATCGAAATGAAAATTAATGGGATAGCAATCATTTGGAGCAATTTAACATAGGAGCCCCCAATTAAATTAAACCAGTCAGCCGAAGTAGTGATGACATTTGATTCAGAGGGATAAATAAACTGGAGGGCAAATCCGAATACAATCCCAAATGCCAACCCAAGTAATACCCGTTTTGAAAAAGAAACATGTTTTTTCTTTAATGAATAGAGAAAAAGTATAAGAGCGATGAGGATGAGCAAGTTCAAACTTACTAATACAATGTCCACTATATAACCCCCTTTTTATCATTTAATTAGTCAAAGTGACAGTGTAGAACATAATTCTTCATTGAGCAGAAAAAATCCAAAATATTAATTATTCCGACAAGACTAATAGGTTTTATAATAATAAAGGATCTTCAGGGTGTCAATTACTTTTTGGAAATATATATGCGATACTGTAATTTATTACTAAAGCTGTTTTAGCTGGAATGATATTATAGGAGATTAGAACTGTAATTAAGAGGGAGTGACTCTTAAGTAATTAGAGGTTTTGGGTTCAAGTCGGTCTGAATTATTGGTAAGATAGAAACAGGAAAGACGTAGGGGCAGAATTGTTCGGACGTTTTCAAATTCACTTATGCAAGGAGTAGAACTATGGAAAAAATATTGGTATTTGGACATAAAAATCCTGACACAGATACGATTACCTCTGCAATTGTTTATGCTTATTTAAAGAAAGAATTAGGTGTAAATGCAGAGCCTGTCAGATTGGGTGAACTGAATGGCGAAACTCAATTTGCTCTTGATCATTTTAATGTAGAAGTTCCCCGTCTGGTTGAAACTGTTGCAAATGAAGTGGATAACGTGATCTTAGTTGATCATAATGAACGCCAACAAAGCGCCAGCGATATAGATGAGGTTCGTGTACTTGAAGTAATCGATCATCATCGTATTTCTAATTTTGAAACAAGCGAGCCTTTATATTTCAGAGCAGAGCCGGTAGGCTGCACTGCAACAATCCTGCTGAAACTATTTAAAGAAAATAATGTTGAAGTTCCGAAGAATATGGCAGGTTTGATGCTGTCAGCCATTATCTCCGATTCTTTACTGTTTAAATCACCTACATGCACACAGGAAGATATTGATGCAGCTCATGTCCTGGCAGAGCTTGCTGAGGTAACTCCGGAGGACTATGGACTGCAAATGCTTAAAGCTGGTGCAGATCTTAGTGGAAAATCAATCGAACAATTGATTTCCCTTGATGCGAAAGTATTTGAAATGGCTGATCATAAAGTGGAAATTGCTCAAATCAATGCCATTGACCCGAATGATGTTTTGGCTCTTCAACAGGATATTGAAGAAATGCTTGATCTCGTTATTGTCGAAAAGAATTTATCACTGTTTGTTTTAGCAGTGACTGATATTTTAAATAGCAATTCTACGGTTATTGTTCGTGGAGCACATGCCAGTGTTATTGAAAAAGCATATGATTTATCACTCGAAAACAATACTGCGTTGCTTGAAGGGGTTGTATCCCGCAAAAAACAAATTGTTCCGGTACTGACGGAGACATTTAAAGCACTTTAGTCTGTTATATTTACCGATCCGGCCTCTCTTATTTTAAGAGAGGTTTTTTGTCGCAACGGCACATTTCCTGGGAAATACCACGATGAATATTAGGCATTTACAAGAGAAATGTCGGAAGGTGAGGAAGTCAATGAAAATTCCTGATTCTTTAGCGGATATTGGAAAAAAAAGAATAGAACCCTATCCTGTAGAAGGATTTGTATTTGGCGGAGGTCCTGAAAAACCAAAGCTCATGTTAGTGGGAGAGGCTCCGGGAGAGACAGAAATTAATAATGGCATCCCTTTTAGCGGAAGAGCAGGAGAACAGCTGATGGGGTTTTTGGACAGAATTGGCTTGAGCCGTGAGGAAGTATATATCACTAGTGCAGTCCGGAGCCGTCCGTATAAATGGGGAGAGAAAAAGGAAAGATCAGGTGAAATTATCAAACGCAAATACAATCGGACGCCAAATCAAAGAGAGATTTTAGCTCATGCACCCATTCTTGATTACGAAATTGAACATGTAAAAGCGCCGATTATTGTGACACTTGGCAACATTGGTTTAAAGAGGCTGGCAGGAAGGGAAAAGAAAATAACAGATGTACGTGGAACCGTTCTGCATCAGCCCGTGCAGCGGCTGAAAAGCCTTGAAGACTCAACGTTCTCCTGGACGGAGAAATCGTACTATTTATTTCCGACGTATCATCCGGCTTCCATCTTTTATAATCGAAGTCTGCTGGAGCATATTCATAATGATCTTGATAAATTGAATATGTATCTCAACGAATTAAAGCAGGGTAAAGAGCATTAAATGAATGAAGGGAGAGAATAAATATGACATTATCAAAAGAACAGCAGCGGAGTGAAGCAATAGAGTTGTTTAATAAAACCTGGGAGCTGGTTGATTTACAAGTACGAACGGGTGAACAAGAAGAGGAAATGATTCATTTAGCCCACGCCTCCCGTTATTATTGGAGCAAGGCTGGGGACTATGTAAATTGGTCAAGAGGAGACTGGCTGCTTTCCAAGGTATATTCAATCGTAGGGGAAGGACAAAATGCCTTAAAATATGCTTTGGCTAATGAAAAATTACATACAGAATACAACCTGGCGGATTTTGATGCAGCATTTGTTCATGAGGCATTAGCAAGATCGTATGCTGTGCTTGAGAAACAGGACCTTAAAGAATTTCATCTAGGAAAGGCACGCGGTCTGGTCGAGGGCATAAGTAAAAAAGAAGACCGGGAGTATTTTGTTGGAGAACTTGAAAAAATCAGTGATATTTAAATTTACACTTCAGAGGATGTCTGCAGATTGGATTTTAAACGAAAAAGGGAAAATGACGCTGCTCAAAAACCCAGCGTCATTTTCCTTTTTTAATTAGTTTTCGACTGGCGTTGGTAAAAGTTTTGAACACATTACCATCCATTGATCAAGAGAAAACGATTCGACAGCATTCTGCTCAATCACAATTTCAAAATAGTCTCTTGCTGCAGGAGAAGCGGCATTGAAATACTTTACCACAGCTTCAATTTGGGAGGAGTCTTCGAGTGTTCGGTTCACCCATGGTGAAAATGATAGTGTCTTTTTATTTACTTCTTCTTTAACCGGAGCAAGACCATTTCTTGTTAATAATTCCTTCCATTGTTCAATGGAGAGGGCATTTGCATGGCTCGGATCTCTCATTTCTTCAAACGTGTTCATAAATTGTGCCAGCATTTTGTCATCCGGGGATACATTATCAATCAACAGGAATCTGCCTCCAGGCTTAAGCACCCGAACAGCCTCCTGGATGAATTTCTCCGGATTGGGAAAATGATGGGCTGCTATTCTGCAAGTGACGATCGTGAAGGTGTCGTTTAAAAATGGAATGTTTTCTGCGTCCGCTACAACAAATTGTACATTAGGAAATTGTGTCAAATACGTTGAAGTGTTTTGCAGCATCTCTCTTGTGAGATCAGTTGCGTAAAGTAAAGAAAGATGCGGGGCCAGGGACTTTACTACGTGTCCGCCGCCAGTTGCAAGATCCAAACCGACATCGTTTGGATCTGGATTTAACCAGTTTACAAGCGTTGTCAGATCGTTTCCGGTTGCATGTGTCTGACTGGTTGCATATGCATCGGCATACTTTGAAAAAGTTGATTTAACCTGATCCTTTTTCTCTTCACTCATGACTAGGCACCTCCCATGATATAGGTCCAGTGTAGCGGTTTGTTTGGCTGATGAACAGGAGCGAATTACGCACCACAGCCATAAGTATTACTTATCGCGAATGGGAGTATCTGCTCTTATTTGGGTTCCATATCCATGCGGATTTCTATATTGTTCATCCGTTCGGTCAGGGTCTCATTTACATATTGCTTATGCTCAGAAAGATCACACCATCTGAAGTCTTGTTGATCAAATTCGTCTAAAGGAAGTACCGTAAACGAAGAAAATTCCTCAGAGAAGGAAGTGAAAGTAGGGATGGCATAAACGGAACGCATGTCGACTGAATCATTTTCTTTGGATAGATCAAAACCTAATATAGCCCCGGTTAATCGGGGACAGTCCAGCTCGGGAACGCGATCATCAAACGGACCTGAAATAAAATTACCCAATGAATAGGCTACTAGTGTCTTACTCCCGTTTTTGCCTTCAATCCATTCAATCGGCTGCAGGACATGGGGATGATGCCCGATGATAATATCCGCACCCTGACTGGCTAATTTATCGGCGAGTTCCTCCTGCTCTATCGTGGGCTGCTGATACTCTTTCCCCCAATGAATACCCACGGCAACAAGGTCAGCCATTTCATTTGCCCTCGCTACGTCCTGGAGAAGTTTATCTTCATTTTCTGTGAAAATATTGATTGAGTATTCAAGCTCTACAGGTTTATTTGAACTGTATGTAGAGGAAATAAGTGCAATAGAGATCCCGTTTCGTTCGATAATGGGAATGGCATTTTGTTCTTCAATGGATGTATAGACTCCGCTCAGCAATACATCAGGGTAGTTTGTGCGCCAGAAATCTACATTTCTATCTAACCCTGATACTTCCATATCAAGCGTATGATTGTTGGCAAGCTGAAGCATATTAAAACCAGCACGGTAAAAGGAGTGACCGAGCTCATAAGGGTTATTAAACACAAAATCCCCGTCACCAAGACCAAACTCCGCTCCGGTAATAGGTGTTTCCTGGTTGGCGTATGAAAAATCGCCTTTTTTTATTAAATAATCAACATTGCCCAGCAACTGATCAAACATAAAACTGCCATCTTCTTGCCGGGCATCATATAAAATAGGCCGCTCCACTAATAAATCGCCAACCGCTGTGAAGTGTGCGCTTGTCACTTCAGAGGGCGGGGGTGGAAGGTCGTCGGTAACCTGGGCAGCAGCATTCGATTCTTCTTTTTCATTTTGAGGGTTGGTTTTGTAAGGCTCTGAGGCACAACCGGCTAAAGTGATTGAAATTAACAGTAAAATCAGATATTTCAATAGACATGTCTCCCAGCTGGTAGAATAATGTAAACCCGTTCAGTTCACTAGTATTCTATCATGCACTATTGGCTAATTAAATATGAAAAATGAAAAAAAAGTAAAAAATAGAAATAATGTTCTCCTTGACCAAAAGTTGAAGTTGCCGCACCCTGTAATAAGCATACCTTTTGAAACAGGATGCGAAAAACTCAATAAATGACAAAAAGAATGCCTTCATGAATGTATTCATGAAGGCATTCTTAGTTAAGGCGGAATCATTTTTTACTCTATAATAAGTTGAACGCTTAGGTTCATTGGAGCGGAAGAAAGCTGACCAACCATGAACAATAGTTTTAGTATCGATTCACGCCTTAGAAAGTAAGGCGGCTATTGGACTGGCTCTTTCTTTTTAAATAATTTCACTCCTATAACTACAAGTACGATGCTCAGGAGAATGGTTTGGAAATATCGGTCAAACCAGTACCACAGATCAATTTGAATCCACTCTCTGAAGGTGGGGGCAAGGGCTGGAATAAGCCCGTTAAAAAGCAGGTAGTATACGCCAATAAAAATCAACCCAGCTCCAAGCCATCGCTGGTATTGGTGGAAGAAGCCAAATACCGGCTCGTCGTAAAGTTCCTCTTTTCCGTAGCGGGAAGCTTTTTGAAGACCGTCAAAAAAGCTGTAGAACCAAATTAACGGGATGATAAATAAAAACAGTCCCAATCGTAAAGCATCTAGAATATAGATGGTAAATAAAAAAGCTGCCATAAGCTGAATGCCCCGATGCTGCAAGCCCAGATAAAGATGGCCTGCACCAGGAAAAATGGAGAGGACCGTTGCAATTGCAGCGCTCTTTTTCCCTCCCTTTCTGTGAGCTTCAAGGTCTTCAAGAACCGATTGGTCCTTTAAATCTTCCCCTTTTTGCTTTCGGGAAAGCATCTGCATGGCATCAACGAAGCTGTAGATCCAGATAACCGGAAGTAAAATAGCAAATAATAAAAAGGCATTTAGTTGAAGCAGTATAGTGACGAAAAAGATCATCGCTGCCATTCCGAAGAATGTCACCATAAAAGTCAGACCTCTGTTCATTAACCCCAGCTGGAAATGCCCCAAACCTGGGAAGAAGGAGAGAATGATGGTAAAAAAGCGTTCTGAATCCCCCTGGTAGCTTGTAAAATACCTTCTTGAGCGGGAAAGCTCTCCGTCATTTGTTTTGGTCTTTAGTTTATTTAGACTCAGAATAATATCCAAAAAGCTGACGCCATAGAGGATAAGCCCGCCTAAAACCAGGATTAAAAAGAAGTAATCATTGCTCATAAATAGCAAGACAAATCCGCTTGCCAAAAGCCCCATGACAAGAAAGAAATATAAAAAACCTCTGATAACATTACCTATATAAACATGTCCCCAGCCTGGCATAATGGATAATAAAAAAGCAATAACTGGTGATTTGGTCATTCTGATTCCTCCTTGGGTGATGGATCCATCTGGATAAATAGACGCTCAGTTTGTTCCAAAAGGGAAGAGGTGATCGATGGAGCTTCCTTAAATTCCTCTTCTTCCTGCAAGGATGTTTCATCCATAAAAGAGGAGAAAACACCGGTACTTGCAAGCATGAGGGCTGCTGCTGCTGAGATGAAAAAATGTGTAACGGTTTTACGCTGAGCGCTTCCAGCGGATTTTTTTACAGGCTTGTGACCTGATAACTGTTCAGAAAGAATGGCTGTCATTACTTGTTTTTCCACTGAAAAATCCATTGAGGGGCTAAAACGTTCAGTTGTTTCTTCGTAGCTGGATAAACAATGCATGCAAGTTGTAATATGATCCTCCATTTTTCTTTCCGTTAATGAATCGAGTTCTCCCTGCACGTAATCTTTCCATTGTTGTTTTGTGTAATGTGTCATCTGAACTCCTCCTCCCGCCAATGCTTTTTCATCCATTGCCGGCCGCGATATAATCTCATTTTTACAGCTGATAATTCCAGATCATGTTCTTGCGCAATTTCTTCATAGGATTTTTCCTCTATATAAAATGCGTGGATAACAACACGGTAATTATCCGGCAATTCCTCTAAACGTTTGAATAGATGCTCGTTCCTGCTTTGTTTAATGAGCTTGGAATCAATTGAATCCATCCCATCATCAAGGTAAGGAGCCACTTTATCCAAATCATCATCACGGTCAGATCGCCTGCTTCTTTTTCTCTTCATATCAATTGCATGCCGTACTGATATTTGCCTTATCCACGTCTTAAGCCCTTCCTGACGATAGTTAGGGAGCGCATGGTATATTTTCATTAATATTTCCTGAACGGCATCCTCTGCATCTTTTTCATGACGGAGGACACCATAGGCAAGTTGATAAATATAACGCTGGTAGGAACGGATAAACAGTCTGAACACTGAGGCATCCTGCATAACCAGCTTCTTAATATCAATCTCCTGCACCCGTTCCACCTCCCTTGCAAACAAGCTGCTTAATAATTGACGTTCAAACTGTGTGTAAGTACTACATTTTTATGAATGAATTAATTTCATAAATATCTATTATAAAGCAATTTGAAATCTAAACATACAATACTGGTCAGAAAGGTATTATGTATTTAAAAAGAATGAAGGGGCAGCATAATAACAGGTCGAGGCGGCAGTGATGGCAGACTCACACGGCTGGAAAGATTTCAAAAAGTTTAAAGGAATGGCACTTTGGGTAAAGTATGATATAGTTTAAAAAACGAATAGAAATTCCCTAAAAAGGGGAGTAGCGACCGTCACCGGTTAATGAGCCGTCATTACAGTGGATTTCCACTCGGTTCATTAAGCTTTAGAAGGAAAGTGAACTAAAGTACGCAAGACCTTTTTATGAGTTCTTACTTTTTGGTAAGCATTCATAAAAGGGTCTTTTTTCGTCTAAAAGGAGGAATAATAATGGTTTTTGTTTGGTTTATTTTAGCGGCTGCTGTTACAGTTTTTGCAGCAATTAAACTGTCGCGTTATGCAGATGTGATAAGCAGCAAGACATCGATGGGCGGCTTGCTGGTAGGTACGCTCCTGCTGGCTGGAGCCACTTCACTCCCGGAGGTAACGACCAGCATTTCGGCGGTTGTGATTGGAAATGTGGACATCGCTGTTGGAAATGTACTAGGGTCAAATTTGTTTAATCTGTTTATCATTGCCTGTTTTGATTTGTATTTTAGAAAAAAACGGTTGTATCAATGGGCTAGCAAGGATCATTTATATACTGCAGGCCTGGGGATTCTTCTGACTCTACTGGCTCTGACCGCTCTTCTGCTTCAAATTGACTATCAAGTATTGGGTATCGGTATTGATTCATTTGTTATAGCGATTGCTTATATAGTGGGAATATTTATTATTAGCAGACTTCCGAAACCAACGCAGGTGGAGCAGCCCTCGGAGGTTGAGAAAGCAGATAACCATGCAGTTGCTTCATCCCTGACACCAAAGCAGGCAATCATCCGCTTTATTATTGCTGCGATTGTCATTATGGGGGCAGGTACTGCTCTATCAGTTACTGGTGACCAGATTGCTGTTATAACTGGATTAGGCTCTAGTTTTGTAGGAAGTTTTCTAATTGCAGCTACGACGTCGCTGCCGGAAGCCATAGCAGTTTTTGTAGCACTTAGATTGAAAAATGTAAATCTGGCTTTGGGCTCTATTTTAGGAAGCAACATTTTCAATATGCTGATCTTAGCAGGCTCTGATATTGCCTATCGCAGCGGTTCCATTATAGCTGATGTTTCAGATTCTCATATCGTAACAGCCAGTGGAGTATTGATATTATCGATTGTTCTTTTGTATTCAGTCGTGCAAAAAAAACCAAGATCAACCTTTGTTTATATCATTCCTTCACTGCTTATCGTAATTGGCTATTTTATATCCAGCTATCTGATATTTATGGGGTAGCCTGCTTTAAATTGAGTGAAGCAGAAGGATATACTGCAACGTTTATAAATAGGGACAGGAGAAAGAAACAGACTCTTTTATGGGTCTGTTTTTTTTGTATTCCACAACCTTAAAGCAAAATCACAGATTTAAGCGCGAGTCATACAATGGCTATATCCTTTTATCGAAGGAGATGATGGTTTGCTCATTTTAGCCGGAAAGCTTCTGTTGATTCTGGCTGTAAGTCTGGACAGCTTTGGGGTAGGGGTTTCCTATGGCCTAAGGAGAATAACCATTCCTTTTACCGGGCTATGTACCATTATGCTTTGTTCGGGATTTATGGTTATGACCTCGATGTCGATAGGTAAGCTTTTAACAGCTGTTATATCCGTCGAGATCATTGAAATTTTTGGAGGCCTGATTCTTATAGCGATTGGACTCATTAGTCTTAAGGCTGCACTGACCTCAAGGGATAAGAAAAAATCTGACTCGCAAAAGCATGTCATGCCTGTCAAAACAATTGAGGAAGAGGTCCGCGGCAGTTTTTTTCAAAAGTTAAAGCTTGTCATTAAGGTATTAAAGAACTCCCAGGCAGCGGATGTCGATCGCAACGGCAGAATTTCATTTAATGAGGGGCTTTTGCTGGGGATTGTCCTTGGTCTTGATGCATTTGGAGCGGGAATGGGTGCCGCGCTGCTTGGATATTCCCCTGTCATCACTTCTTGTTTCATTGCTTTTCTAAGTGCAGCATTCGTATACTTTGGAATGAAATCAGGATTTTACCTTACGAAATGGAATTGGGCTCAAAAGATGTCTTTACTTCCTCCAATTCTGTTAATTGCAATAGGGGTTTACTACATGATCTAAACGATTCTCACAATCGCATTCGTTTAAAATGCGATTTTTCTTTTTTTGTAATGAGATAGTACAGGCTTTAATACACTCAGTAGACGAGCAGTAACTCGACTGTTTGAATTAGAAAGGGGGAAGGGATGGTCTATCTTATATTTGGACTGGCAGCTGTAGTGACGGTCTTAGCGGCGATTGAATTATCCAACCATGCTGATGCTTTAAGTGAAAAAACATCGCTTGGAGGATTATTAGTCGGAACCCTGCTTCTTGGAGGAGCAACATCTTTGCCTGAGGTGACAACGAGTTTATCTTCTGTATTTCTGTCAAACCCGGATATAGCCGTTGGAAACATGCTTGGGTCAAATTTATTTAATCTGTTTATTATTGCCGGATTTGATCTTTTGCTGAGAAAGTACCGGATTTACAAACTGGTCAACAGGGGGCATTTATATACAGCGGGACTTGGACTGGCTCTTTCTTCCATGATGGTTATAGCGCTGGAAAGAAAAACAGAGTACATATTTTTAGGAGTGGGGATTGATTCCTTTCTAATTGCTTTTGTTTACGGGACAGGCATGTTTGCGATCAGTAAAATCTCAAAAATGGAAAGTGCTCTTCAGGCAGCTGACGAACAAATAGGGGTAAACCATACTAACAGCGCAAAATATCCCACGATCAAAAGGACCGTAATCGGATTTGTACTTGCAGCTGTGGCTATTATGGGGGCGGGAACTCTTCTTTCCATCTCAGGTGACAGAATTGCAGAGATTACGGGTCTTGGTTCAACGTTTGTCGGAAGTTTTTTAATGGCTGCAACAACTTCATTGCCTGAAGCGGTAGCCGTTTTAATTGCTTTGAAGTTAAGAAATGTGAATTTAGCAATAGGGTCTATTTTGGGCAGCAATATCTTTAACATGCTTATTCTCGTTATTACTGATATCGCCTATAGAAAAGGTCCCATATTGTCTGATGTATCACGATCCCATGAGGTAACGGCCGTTATGATTTCCATTATGTCTCTGTTGCTGATGTATTCAATTGCAAGAAAAAATGCCCCATCCAGAATGATGTATTCTGTCCCGTCTCTTTTCATCGTAATAGGTTATTTCATTGCTACTTATCTGCTGTTTAATGGGTAAATAAAAAAACTGCCAGTATGAACCGGCAGCTTGTGGTATTAAAGATATTCTTCGTAACGTTTTTCCAGATAGTTCTGCAGCACTGTCATGATTGAGCATAATCCCCAGTAAATAAGGGCGACTAAAATATACATAGTCATAAAATCAAATTCCCGTCCTCCAACAATCCGCGCCTTTTGAAAAATCTCCGGTACGGTAATCATCGCAGCAAGAGAAGATGCTTTGATAATATCAAGCTGTACGTTGGCGAGCGGGGGTGTTGCAATTCTGATGGATTGAGGCAAAATGATGCCAAACATGGTTTGCCAGTACGTTAACCCTAACGCTTTTGAAGATTCCCATTGGCCATTATCCACTGAAGATAGAGCTGAACGAATAATTTCAGCAATATAAGCGGCACTGTTTACACTAAAGGCGATAAGAGCTGCTTCAAGCGGGGAAAGCTGTAATCCGATAATGGGTAAACCAAAATAAAGCATGAACAGGATGACCAATATAGGGACACCGCGCATAAAGGAAATATACGTTCTTGTTGGCCAGCGAAGAATAGCATATTTTGATGTTCTTGCGATTGCCAGGAAAAACCCGATAATCAAACCAGCAAGCATGCTCACCAAGGATATGAGTATGGTATAGCCAACCCCTTCCATAACATAGGGAAGGGAGTCAATGGCAAGCTGAGGGTCAAAAATGTAATTCCATTTAATGTCTGTCATCCTGTTCACCCCCTATTAAAGCAGATCAATGTTTTATTCCTCAAAATCAATATCAGGCTCCTGTGTTACGTCTGCGCCAGCAAAAAACTTGGCTGAAATTTCGGCGATGGTGCCATCTTCCAGCATTTCATCCAGCACGCCATTTACATTTTCGATCAATTCTTTATTGTCTTTATTCATAACCATGCCAGCTTCAGACGGACTGTACTTTAAATCCGGATGGATGGTAATATCCAGCTCTGGAAAGGCTTCGAGTGCAAGTGTTTGAAGGTAATAATCATTTAAAATGACATCTGAATTTCCCACATGAACGTCCCGGAGATATTCTTCATTTGTTGCGTTATCGTAGATTTTTTCCACTGCTCCATATTTTCTTGCGATATCCATATAAACGGATGTAGCGGCACCGGCAGCCATTTTTCCTTCCAGATCCTCAAAGGTTTTAATGCCTGAAAGGTCATCTTTTCGCACAATAGCGGTTCCGTAGGAATATTTGATTGGAGTGGAGAAAGCAAATTTATCCTTGCGGTCTTCCGTAATTTCAATATCATTTGCTGCAATATCAACTTGGCCGGAATTCACAGCAGTCAGCATACCGTCAAATCCTATTTCCTCAAAATCAACTTCCAGATCAAGCCGTTTCGCCATTTCCTTTACTACCTCAACTTCAAAGCCGGTCAATTCTTCCGTCTTTTCATCGTAATACGAAGTAGGGTAAAGGGTTCCGGAAGTTGCTACGTTCAGGACGCCTTCCTCCTGGATGTCGTCCCATGCGGTTGATTCTTCGTTATCATTACTACCGCTATTGCTGCCACAAGCAGCTAAAAGAGCCGCAGACAGCATACACGCAGTCAGTGCCCATTTCTTTTTATCAAAAAATACCTTCACAGCAGTTAAGCCTCCTCTATTTATAATCCTTTAAAAACATAGCATTGAAGTTGGGTATAGGGCAAGTGCCAGATACTGCTGGTTTTTACAGCTGATAAGTCCCTGCGGCAGTCCCTGGTTTCTTCGCTGACTAGAAAATCCGTTGACTTAAATTATCCGGGGCTCATACTATGACAGTGGATGGCACAAGACACCAAAAGAATGCTCTCACGAAAAAAAATTCGTGAGAGCATTCTTAATATTTATACAGAATTATTGAATTCTTTTGGTCACCTACGCAGGTTCATTGCAGCGGAAGGTGGCGACTCCTGCGGGATGCAGCGGGAGAGGTGAGACGCTGAAGATGCGCAGCATCAAAGTGGCTCACCCCCGCCCCGCGGAAAGCGCCGCCTGCAGCGGAAATGAACCGGCTTTTTTATTTGGACATTGTAGTGGTTCACTATTATTCGGTATTCGGTTATGGGTCTATCGCCGCTTATCCAGTGGATAAACAATGCCAATTTGCTGGCGGATGGTCTGCAGAAGAGCGACCACGTTTAGGGACAGTTCATGGGTATTAATAGAAGACTCGATTTGACCGTTTTCATAGGCACGCACAAATTCCTCAAGTTCATAAGCCATTGGCGCTTTTGACTGCTCGACTGTCAAGTCTTCACTGCCGCCTTCTTTGGTTATTCTCCGTACCCCGTCCGGGCTGCCGATATGCGAGATATGAAGTGCAGCTTCTTCACCTGCTATTTCACTTGGCAGATAGCTGTTTGTAATCTTTGAGAAGGTAATGACCGCATTCATTTCGCCATAGCTGAGCAGGACCATTCCCTGTCCGTCAACCCCGGTATGTAAATTCGTGCTGATCGCTTTTACTTCTTCAGGCATTCCAAAAAGTTTAACTAACGGGTACAGGGTATAAACGCCAAGATCCATTAAAGAGCCGTTCGCCATCTCAGGCTTAAATGCGTTCTGGATATCGCCAGCTTTAAATTTGTCGTAGCGGGAAGAATATTGTCCGTAGTGGGCACTGTACTGGCGAATTGCGCCAAGGGAAGGAAGTAATTCCTGCACTCGTTTAAAGTTAGGCATGAGTGTTGATTTCATTGCTTCCATCAGAAGAACGCCATTTTGTCTGGATGCCTGAACCATTTTTTCTGCCAGGTCATAGGTAGCCGTTAATGGTTTCTCGCACAAAACAGGAATTCCGGCTTCTAAGCATTCAATCGTTTGTTCATGATGCACAGCATTAGGCGTGGCGATATATACTCCATCAATCTCGCCGCTATTGCACATTTCTTTCATTGAAGTATAAACGAAGGGAATATTGTGTTTACTGGCAAAAGCCGAGCCTTTTTCATTTGAGCGTGAACATACAGCCTGTATGTCAACAGAATCAACATCTTTTGCTGCCTGGATAAGTGTATCGGTAATCCAATTGGTTCCTACAACACCAAGTCTCATTGTAAGGTCACCATCCTCTCAGTGGTATTTTCAAATGAAGTGTATCTCTAAACCACCTAACTGTACAAGTATTAAAGAAGTTTTAATGAATTAAAACAATTTTACTGAATTAAATTGAATTAACAGATTCTTCGGTCTATAATGGTTGAATTCTATTAAAAAGGTGTGAGAGAAATGGGTCAATTGACGAGAGTTAGTAGATTTGCAGGCAAAACATTTGCCTTTTGGGTGTTATTAATAGGAATTATTGCCTTCATTATACCGGAAAGCTTCACCTGGATTTCTCCTTACATCAATAGTTTACTGGGAGTCATCATGTTTGGAATGGGTATGACGTTAACACCGCAGGATTTTAAGGCAGTGGCCAGGCAGCCAAAAAGCGTCCTGGTGGGTGTGGCCGCTCAGTTTACAGTGATGCCTTTAATCGCTTTTGGCCTGGCAAAACTATTTCAGCTGCCGCCTGAGCTTGCAGTAGGCGTCATTTTAGTAGGGTGCTGCCCCGGGGGTACAGCATCAAATGTCATTACATATTTAGCAAAGGGGAACACTGCGCTATCTGTTGCAGTGACATCTGTCTCCACTTTACTTGCGCCAGTGTTAACGCCAGCCCTTATATTTGTTTTTGCAAGCCAATGGCTTAATGTATCCTTCACCAGCATGTTTATCTCTGTATTGCAGGTCGTGCTTGTTCCTGTTGTACTTGGAATAGCTGTCCGTTCACTACTGAAGGAAAAAGTGGAACAGGCCATTCCGGTAATGCCTCTCGTGTCTGTCGTTGCAATTGTTGCGATTGTAGGGGCTGTTGTTGGAGGGAACAAAGAACAAATTATTTCAACCGGTTTATTGGTTTTCTCTATCGTGATCTTACATAACGGATTGGGACTTCTTATTGGGTTTTTGCTTGCAAAAGGAATGAAGCTCGATTTGTCCAGTCAAAAAGCGGTATCGATTGAAGTTGGCATGCAGAACTCAGGATTGGGTGCTGCACTGGCAATCGCACATTTTAATCCCGCTGCTGCGGTGCCAAGCGCCATCTTCAGCCTTTGGCATAATGTATCCGGGCCAATTTTAGCGACGATCTGGAATCGGAAAAGCAAATAGTTCGCAGTTATCTTTCAGAACATACTTCTCCAGTAAAGGGTCGGTTCATTTCCGCGGAAATGAACCGGCCTT
Source organism: Jeotgalibacillus sp. S-D1 (assembly GCF_004358665.1). Lineage (GTDB taxonomy): Bacteria > Bacillota > Bacilli > Bacillales > Jeotgalibacillaceae > Jeotgalibacillus. Next base: position 225,032 of record NZ_SMZR01000004.1, read on the forward strand.
ATTTTTTACAACGACATCTCACCGTGGGGGACTTTTTAAAGGAAAAAGGGTGGTTAGAATCGAATAGAAACAGTATGCAGGAGGGATGAAGATGATTAGAGAATGTACAACGCAGGAACAATGGAAAGAGGCTTTTCCGTTAATGAAACAGCTGCGTACGCATCTGAATGAAGAGGAGTTTTTAACACTTGTTGAATTAGCAGTGAACGAGAATCATTACCGCTTGTTTGGGGTATGGACAAATAACATGCTTGCAGGAGTAGTCGGGTTTATGCCTATGACCACCTTGTATTACGGAAGGTACATCTGGATATGTGACCTTGTAACCGATTCATCCCTGCGATCCAGAGGATATGGAATTAAATTGCTGAAATTTGTTGAGAACTACGCCAAAGAACATGATATTTCCAAAGTCGCTTTATCATCCGGGCTCCAAAGAAAAGAAGCCCATCGATTCTATGAAGAAAAGGGACATTATGACCGGGTTAGCTTTGTGTTTAAAAAAGATCTCTGATGCTGAATGAAAGGAGTTTCCCATGGAGCCGTTTATTAAAAATCATCAATTTAACCTTATAAAACATCAGGCAGCACTCCTTCAAAAACAAGTCCATGGCATTATTGACCAGGATGTAGAGACGGCAGTACGAGCAGAGGCAGAATCAAAGGTTTTGTCTGCATTTGATGAATTAACTGATGAACAAAAATCAATTCTCTCAGACATTTTCTTTCTTAATACAGAAGAGGAACGATTTGAATTTTTAAAACGACTGTCACCTTTTCGTCGATCATTTCCTGTTCTCGATCAGCTGGAAGTAAAAAAACTGTTTTCTTATGTTAAAAAGCTGAAGCTGCCGGTGTTAAAAGAGATCGACTTCACTTCTGTCACCTACTTAGGCTGGAAAGATATTGGAGCCAGCAGGCACTATCTTATTTACAATTTAAAGGGGAAGCTGATCGGCGTGGAGGGGAGATATGTAATCTCTACAAAAAAGGGAATTTGTGAAATCTGCAACCGGTACGGTGATGTCGCGTTCATGTCAGTTTCAAGCCGCAAGTCAGGTGCAGAAAAAAATAAATCCTTCGGTAAATATATGTGTTATGACACGAAGGATTGCAATCTTTACATACAAAATCCCGAAAAACTGGAAGCATTCATCCAACAATTAATTCCTTAAACCGATAAAATGAAACAATTTAAGGGCCCATACGTAAACCAAATATAGAGTTGATCGGAGGGAATGCAATGGAACAAAACGAAAAGGTGAAGGAGTTAGTGGATTATTATGAAGCTATGCGCAAAAAATATAAATGGCGGGCGGATAACGGTGCACTCATGATGATCGCCTCTCAGTATGTGGGGAGCAGCCAGGCATTTAACATGGAGAAATATATTGAATTAGTGGAATTCATCAAGCAGGAATCCAGCGCTTTTTCATATATTCAATCAACTCTCCGTTTTACATTAGCAGGACTTTTGCTGAATCAGCCGGCCGATCCAAAAGAAGCATTTAAAGAAATTCAGCAATGCTATGACCTGTTGATCGGGGTGGGATTTCAGCGCAGTCCGCACAGCTATATTGCGGCATACGCTTTATTTATGGGGAAAAATGATGATGAGGACTTTACGGTTCATGTTAAGCGGGCGAAGGAAATGTACAATGGCATGAAAAAACAGCATTTTTTCCTGACTTCCCATGAGGATTACCCGCTTGCTGTTTTACTAGCTGAGGCAGAAGGAGAGAGCAGCCAGCTTCTGGAGGATATGACGTATTATTATGATGAACTTCATCTGGTTCTCTGGAAAGGAAACAACCGTCAATTTCTTTCTCAAATTTTGACATACGGCAAACATGAAAACCGCCAGTTTCTTATTCAGAATACCTTGACCTGGATGGATGATTTAAAGGTGCAGGGCTTTAAGCTCCGCGGACTTCATCTGCCTATCGTCGGTGTTTTGAGCTTAATCAGCACGCCATCTCGATTGCTGCCAAAAATAAAGGACCTTTATGAAGAAATGATCAGCATCAGTAAATTCAAATGGTATAAAGACCATTGCTTCATGATCGCTGTCAGAATGGTCGTTCAAGATGAGATTAATGAAAATCGGATGCTTGATGTAGGGCTCGCAACGACTGTTGAATCCATTCTTCAGGCCCAGCAGGCGGCTGTAATTGCCACCATGAGTGCCGCAACTGCAGCGAGTTCTTCGCAAGGGGGATAAGTAATTTAAAGACAAGTAAAAGGAATGGTCAAATGACGACAAGTGACGTATTGCTTCGGCCTGTAAAAGAGGAAGATCTGAGAGAGCTGTGGAAGCATATTTATCAGGAAAAATCTCCTGAATGGAAAAAGTGGGATGCACCTTATTTCCCGCATGAGCAAATCTCTTTTGAAACATTTCATAAGAAAAGAGAGAGTCTGATTGATTCAGATGATTTTTGGGCCATTGTTGTAAATGGTGAGATTATCGGCAGCGTCAGCTACTATTGGGAACACAAGCCGTCTCAATGGCTTGAAGCCGGGATTGTCATTTATAATCCGGGCTATTGGAACGGCGGTTATGGTACAGAAGCACTTCGCCAGTGGATAACCAGATTGTTTACAATAATGCCTCTTGTACGGGTAGGGTACACCACATGGTCAGGCAATGAACGCATGATTAAGGTAGGCGAAAAACTTGGGATGAAAATGGAGGCACGATTAAGAAAGTGCCGGTATTATAACGGAATCTATTATGATTCGATTCGCATGGGTGTCCTCCGTGAAGAGTGGAAACATTTAGAAGGAAAAAATTCAGTAAATCAGTAGACAAATAAAGAAATTGTGTATACAATAATAATGAAAATCATTCTCATTTAAAGAAACTGAACTAACCAGTTCATTAATCAGGGAATGAATAAATGTCGCTGATTCTGACACAACTAACCTGCCGGTTGATTCGTTCGCGCCGGATTAATCGGAGTGTGACAACACAGGTTATCTGAATAAAAGCGGCACCCCCTCTCTTATCACCTTCCGTTGTGCAGCGGAAGGTGATTTTGTATTTCACGAAATAAAATTGGAAAAAATAATTCGATAACCCTTGATTATTTTTACTAAGTAATGTACTGTATATGAATGTTAGACAATATTCTGACAAAAGAAACGCGACTCATTTACCGCCTTTCTGGCTATTAAAGAATATTTTCTTAAAATCGTGAATACGATAGAAAACTTCATACTGACAACTTATCTAGAGAGGTTGAGGGACTGGCCCTTTGACACCTCAGCAACCAGCCACATTTGGCACGGTGCTAATTCCAGCAGGTTATTCTGAAAACCTGGACGATAAGGAGAAAATCGAATGTTAATTCGGACCTTCTTCTTATAAGAGGGTCCTTTTTGTTTATAAACTAAAATCCACCATAAAGAATGCTGATCGGGGAGGAAATTTAACATGAGCTACCATATAGAAACGCAATTTGCACAACTGGGAAACCGCAGTGAAGATACCACAGGGACCGTGAATCCACCGGTTTATTTTTCAACTGCGTACCGCCACCATGGAGTCGGGGAATCGACAGGCTATGATTACACCCGAACCAAAAACCCGACCCGCGCTGTATTGGAAGAGGGTGTTGCAAAGCTTGAGCAGGGAGATGAAGGCTATGCGACAAGTTCCGGAATGGCAGCCGTTCAGCTTGTCTTATCCCTTTTTAAACAAGGGGAAGTGATCCTTGCATCAGACGATATTTATGGCGGAACGTATCGTCTGCTTAAGCATTATGAAGAAGCATACGGTATTCAGACAAAATATGTGGATACAAATGACCTGGAGCAAATCAGCAGAGCTATTTGTCCAAACACAAGAGCTATTTTTGTCGAAACGCCTACCAATCCTTTAATGCATGTTTCAGATATTGAACAGGTTGCAAAACTTGCAAAGGATCATCAGCTGTTAACGATCGTTGATAACACGTTTTTGACCCCTTACCTGCAAAAGCCTCTTACACTTGGTGCAGATATAGTCATCCACAGTGCGACCAAGTATATTGGGGGACATAATGATGTGCTCGCAGGTCTGGTTGTCGCAAAGGGTGAGCAGATATGTGAACGGCTTTTTGCGATTCATAACGGAGCAGGAGCTGTTTTAGCACCTCTTGATTGTTGGCTTTTAATGAGAGGACTTAAGACACTTTCCCTGAGGATGGACCGCCATCAGGAAAACGCCAGACAGGCTGCCCGATTTTTAGAGAACCAGCCTGGTATAAAGGATGTGCTTTATCCAGGCATTGGAGGAATGGTTTCTTTCCGGTTAGAGAACGAAGAATGGATTGATCCATTTTTACGGTCGTTAAAATTAATTACATTTGCTGAAAGTTTAGGCGGTGTTGAAAGCTTTATCACCTATCCCGCAACGCAGACGCATGCAGATATCCCAGTGGAAGAAAGGCTTGAGAGAGGCATTTGCAACCGCCTGCTTCGGTTTTCAGTAGGAATTGAACATATCGATGATTTAACACAGGACCTTGCCCAGGCAATAGCGATTGTACAAAAGGAGGAAACGAAAATATGACCGATCATAATCAGTTTGATACAAGATTAATCCATCAGCCGCAATTTCGTGATAAGCATACTGGTTCAGTAAATGTTCCGCTGCATTATTCATCCACCTTTCATCAGGAATCCATCGACGAATTTGGCCCATTTGATTACAGCCGTTCGGGCAACCCAACAAGACAGGCGCTCGAAGCAGCGATTGCAGAGCTTGAAAACGGCGCACAGGGATTTGCTTTTGCGTCGGGGATGGCAGCCATTTCTTCGGCATTCATGCTGTTGGAGGCAGGGGATCATGTGCTTGTATCCAAGGATGTATACGGAGGAACTTTCCGCATCATTACACAGGTTCTTACTCAATTTAACATTGATCATACCTTTATTGATATGACAGATCTGGATGAAACGGCTCGAAATGTACGCCCGAATACAAAAGTAATCTATGTAGAAACGCCTTCCAACCCGTGTTTAAATATTACAGATATTGAGGGTGTAGCCAAGGTGGCCAAAGCAAACGGGTGTTTAACATTCGTTGATAACACCTTTATGACACCGCTTCTTCAGAAGCCTTTGGATCTTGGAGCGGACCTTGTCCTGCACAGTGCCACTAAATTCTTATCAGGTCACAGCGATGTCGTTGCAGGTCTTGCCGTAACAAAAAATGAGGAGATCGGAAAACGACTGGGATTCGTTCAAAATTCATTTGGCTCTATTCTGGGGGTGCAGGATTGCTGGCTGCTGCTCAGAGGCATGAAAACATTGAGCGTACGCTTAAAGCAGTCATCTGAATCTGCCAGAGATATTGCACAATTCCTGCATTACCATCCTGCCATTGAGGAAGTTTACTACCCTGGATTTTCGTTCCATGCAGGTTATCCAATCCATCGCAGACAGGCCACAGGTGCGGGTGCTGTGCTGTCATTCCGATTGCCTTCAAAGGATTGTGCACGCGTCTTTGTGGAACATATGAAGATCCCGGTATTTGCAGTCAGTCTGGGAGCGGTAGAATCCATTCTTTCTTATCCTGCTACGATGTCCCATTCTGCTATGCCGCTTGCGGAGCGTGAAAAACGCGGGATTACAGACGGTCTGCTGCGGTTATCAGTCGGACTTGAACATGTGGAAGATTTATTAGATGACATCAAACAGGCACTAGAAGCAGTAGAAAAACATGTACCGGCCGTTCATGCCTGATATAAAAGCCTGCAAAAGCTGATAAAGCTTTTGCAGGCTTTTTTGCTGGATAGCCGTCGTGTTTAACCTTTTCAATTTAAAGGAAGAGAGGAAGTAATGAAAAATAACGGAGGGATTAGATGGTATATTCAGATCAGGCATTAAAAGATGAACATATCCTAGTAACCGGTGCGACGGGCGGGATAGGGTATGAAACAGCTAAAATAGCCGTTCAATGCGGAGCGGTTGTGACAGTAACAGGGCGAAACGAAGAGAAGCTTGAACGTTTAAAACAAGACGTTGAAACACTGCAGGCAACGGGAAAACTGATTGTCATACCAGCGGATTTAAACGATGCTAAAGACCGGTCCCGCCTGGTAAAAGAAGCCTGTGAAAAGGGTGGAACCCTCACAGGACTGGTTAATTCTGCGGGCATTTCAGGCGGAGATACGCTGGATAAACTAAACGAAGAGGATTTAAGAAACGTGATGGAGCTTAATTATTTCTCAACCGTGCTATTAACACAGGAAGTGTACGAACGAATGCTTTCGGAAAATAAAGGAGCTGTGGTAAATGTCTCCTCCTTATCAGGCTTGAGAGGGACTCACGGAGGCACAGCCTACAGTGCATCAAAATTTGCCATCATCGGTTTTACTCAATCGTTTGCAGTTGAAGCGATCGAACATGGCATACGGGTTAATGCAGTATGTCCGGGCTATGTCGATACCGAAATGGGACGAAGCGCGATTGAGAAAAAAGGCAAATCAGCGGGGCGGTCGTTTGAAGATCAATTGAAAGAGACAGAAAAAGGACTGCCGTCAGGGCGCATTACACAGCCAGATGAAGTAGCCAAAAGCATCATTTTTCTCTTGTCCGATGCTGCAGAAAATATAGTAGGCGAGTCAATGAAATTATCCGGTGGAAGTGTTATGAGATAATGTACAGCCCCGGCTATACCAATCTCCTTTTAGGGGGTTGGTATTTTTTTGTCTTTTTATCTGTGAAATTGGGAATTCTATGTAACAGACGCAGGGTTTAATCTTTCCATTTAATTCTTGTATTAATCATTTAGTATGCTAAAGTAAAATTGTTAAATCGAGTCTTAATACTCTTGTTCGACACCCAATGAAGAATCCGGCGATTGATCGAATCGTTGCCAATAATAAAAACAGCAGGGAGGAAGACCGAATTGAGCAGTGATACCATTATCCGGTTCGACCGCGTTTCACACCAATTTGACGATACGGTTGTATTGGATCAGGTCAGCTTTGAAATAGAAAAAGGGAAATTTTATACGTTGCTGGGACCGTCGGGCTGCGGGAAAACCACAATCCTCAGACTAATAGCAGGTTTTATGCAGCCTGCGAGCGGTTCTGTTTATTTTAATGAAAAGATAATAAATGATGTACCTGCAAATAAAAGACAGGTTAACACGGTCTTTCAGGACTATGCCTTATTTCCTCACCTGAATGTATTCGAGAACGTAGCATTCGGACTGAAAATCAAAAAGGTAAAACAAGCGCAGATTAAACAAAAGGTGAAGGACGCTTTGAAATTTGTTAATCTCGAGGGATATGAGCAGCGTGAAATAGCAGAAATGTCCGGTGGGCAGCGTCAGCGTGTGGCCATTGCCAGAGCGATTGTAAATGAGCCTGAAGTAATATTGCTTGATGAACCGCTGTCAGCACTGGACCTGAAACTGCGAACTGAAATGCAGTATGAACTTCGCGAGCTTCAGCAGCGATTAGGGATTACATTTATCTTTGTCACGCATGACCAGGAAGAGGCACTTGCTATGTCGGATGAAATTTTTGTGTTAAATAAAGGTGTGATTCAGCAAAGCGGGACACCAATGGATATTTACGATGAACCAATTAACCGCTTTGTAGCGGACTTTATTGGCGAATCGAATATTACTTCCGGAATTATGATAGAAGATTTTAAAGTCTCATTCGCCGGCAAGGAGTTCACTTGTGTGGACCGAGATCTGCAGCCAAATGAACCGGTTGAAATCGTTATTCGTCCTGAAGATCTTGCGATTACAAATGAATCAGCCGGCAAGCTGAAGGTGAGAGTGGATTCGCAGCTTTTCCGGGGCGTGCATTTTGAAATCAGCTGCTTTGATGAGTTCGATAATGAATGGCTTGTCCATTCCACGAAACAGGCGGCTGTTGGGGAACGCATTGGTTTAACCTTCGAGCCGGAGGCCATCCATGTGATGCGCTTTAATGAATCGGAGGAAGATTTCGATAAACGGCTGGAAGGTTACGCGGAGACAGATCATGTCAAATAAATCAAAAAATCTCTTTTTGATCCCTTATGTCTTTTGGATTGCCCTTTTTGTGATTGCCCCTCTTGTGCTCGTGCTTTTCTATTCTTTTAGAGGGCTGGATGGCAATTTCACATTAAGCAATTATGCGAATTTTTTTTCCTCTACGTATTTACAGCTGACAGTAAGCTCATTCTGGTACGCGTTTCTGATTACACTATTCGCATTTCTAATTTCTTATCCAACCGCTCTACTGTTAACGAAAACGAGGCATAAGCAGCTATGGCTATTGCTTATTATTGTGCCATCCTGGATTAATATTTTATTAAAGGTGTATGCTTTTTTGGGGATTTTCGGGACGTACGGTCTCGCCAATGCGCTGCTTGAAGTGGTGGGAATCGGATCAAAACAAATTCTGTTTACTGATTTCAGTTTTGTGTTTGTTTCTGTTTATATTTTTATTCCCTTCATGATTCTGCCGATTTATAATTCGCTTGATAAACTAAGTCCAACTCTCGTGGATGCTTCCAGAGACCTCGGCGCTTCTTCATGGAAAACCTTTCGCCATGTGATTTTTCCACTTACCATTGACGGTGTAAAAGCAGGCTGCCAGCTGGTGTTTATTCCTTCTCTGTCGCTCTTTATGATTACGCGACTGATCGCAGGGAATCAGGTCATTACACTGGGTACCGCAATTGAACAGCACTTTTTAGTGACACAGGACTGGGGCATGGGCGCAACAATTGCCGTGTTCTTAATTATCGCGATGATCTTGATTATGTTTTTAACCGGAAACAGAAAGCGGGGGCTGATGAATGGGAAAAAAGCGTAAATGGCCCGCCGTTTATTTGGCAATTGTGTTTGCTGTTTTGTATGCCCCAATTTTTTATTTGATGTTTTATTCATTTAACAGCGGAGGCACAATGTACAGCTTTGAGGGCTTCACACTGGATTGGTACCGCGAAGTATTCCAGGATACAAGATTGCTTATTATTGTATTGAATACTGTCATCATTGCCTTGCTGTCAGCCCTGATCTCAACGATTATCGGCGTATTTGGGGCACTGGCAATTATGTATGTGCGAACGCAGCGGACCAAAAACACACTGCTTTCTTTAAATAATGTATTGATTGTCAGCCCGGACGTTATTATTGGGGCATCCTTTTTAATATTGTTTACGTTTATCGGGATTAAGTTAGGCTTCGTTTCAGTATTGCTGGCTCATATCGCCTTTAGCGTTCCAATTGTTGTCATTATGGTGCTGCCGAAGCTTCAGGAAATGAGTCCGACTTTAATTGACGCTGCAAGAGACCTTGGAGCAAGCCGCCTGGATGTGTTGACAAAAGTTGTTCTTCCTTATATCACACCGGGCATTTTTGCAGGATTTTTTATGGCGTTAACTTATTCATTAGACGATTTTGCTGTTACGTTTTTTGTGACAGGAAATGGTTTCACAACGCTGTCTGTTGAAATTTATTCTTTAGCAAGACAGGGAATTTCCCTTCAAATTAATGCGCTGTCCACTCTGATCTTTCTGGTCACACTTGGTCTGGTGACGGGCTATTACTTTATCAGCAAGCGAAGCGGCGGACTCGCTGGAATGGGGGTTCGAAAATGAAACAGCTGGTGCGCATGTTTATAATTATCCTGTTTGCCGCAGGTGTCCTCTTAGTTCTGGTCAATCGTTTAAACACCTCACAGGGTTTATCAGGAAAAAACACTCTTACTGTTTTTAACTGGGGAGATTATATTGACGAAGAGCTGATCCGGGAGTTTGAAGAAGAGACGGGCATTCGTGTAATTTATGAAACCTTTGATTCAAATGAAGCCATGCTGACAAAAATCGAGCAGGGGGGAACTTCTTATGATGTAGCGGTGCCCTCAGAGTACACGATTGCCAAAATGGTCGAGGAAGAACTGCTGATACCCCTTGATCATCAACAGCTCCCTAATATGAAGCACTTAATCCCTGACTTTATGGATTTGTCATTCGATCCAGGAAATCATTACTCGATTCCTTATTTTTGGGGGACGGTAGGGATTGTCTATAATAAAGAAATGGTGGGAGGCAAAACATTTACGAGCTGGGATGATCTGTGGGACAAAGAGTTTCGAAATGATATCCTTCTGGTAGACGGTGCCCGGGAAATTATGGGAATGAGCTTAAATAGTTTAGGTTATTCGCTAAATACAAGGGATGAAACAGAACTGCAGGAAGCAAAGCATAAGCTTAACGAATTATCCCCTAATATTAAAGCGATTGTCGGTGATGAAATCAAAATGCTTATTGGAACCAACGAGGCGCCAATAGGGGTGGTATGGTCCGGCGAGGCAGCTGAAATTATGTACGAAAATGATGATCTTGATTATGTTGTGCCTGAAGAAGGATCCAATCTGTGGTTTGATAATATGGTCATTCCAAAAACAGCGGATAATGCAGAGGGAGCCCATCAATTCATCAACTTTATGCTGGAACCCGAGCATGCGGCGCAAAATGCTGAATACGTAGGCTATTCCACGCCAAATAAATCAGGCTATGAACTGCTCCCTGAGGATATTTCGGGGGATGACCGCTTTTACCCTGACCCGGAGATTACTGAAAAGCTGGAGGTTTACGATAATTTAGGCAAAGAAATGCTTGCCCGTTATAATGAACTGTTTTTGGAGTTTAAAATTGATTTGAGGTAAGATGCAGGGAAAAGGTGTAAATTTTTTAGAAAGAAGCTGGAAACCCACCATTCACTGAAAATCTAAGGAGTTAATTCAGCAACGGCGGTTTAAACAGCTTTCAAATTATCCGATTATTATATTAAGGAAAATGAACCTGTTTTTTTGCAGAGTCATTTTCCTTATTTTAATAACACCGTAAAATACTAAAACTTAGGTTAATTGTAGCGGAAGGCGGGACTCCTGCGGGATGAAGCGTGACAGGTGAGACCCCGCAGAGCTGGAAGCTCGAGGAGGCTCACCGCACGCCCCGCGGAAAGCCTCGCCTGCAGCGGAAATTAACCGGTCCCTTTTTAAAAGTTTTTGTTCCCGCTTTTTCTTTCATTCACAAATGATAAACGTTTAAGTGAGAGGCTGAATTGGTAAAGAAAACAATCAGCAGGATACCGGTGAAAGGAGTTTTTTCATGGATGCGAATCTGGTTATTTTATTGCTTTTAATCGGCTATGTCGTTTATACGATTGATCGTCATGCCAAGGCTTTCCCGCAGCCTCCAATCCTTGTTTTAATCGGTTTTGGACTTTCGTTTATTCCTTTATTCGGTGAATTGGAGCTGACGGAAAAAACATTATATGAACTGTTTCTTCCCGCATTATTATTTATCTCAGCTTACAAGTATTCACCTTCTGCCCTTAGGAAAAATGCTGGAATTATTGCTCTGTTAAGCACAATTGGCCTGGTTGTAACGATCGCCTTGCTGGGAGCGGCTATTTTTATGATTACCGGTCCGTTTGTCAGTATTTCACTGGTTGGCGCATTTATTATTGCATCTATTCTCGCACCGACCGACCCTGTATCGGTTACGGCTATTTTAAAGCAATCATCAAGTAAAGAAGGAATTGCAGATATTGTAGAAGGCGAGTCTATGATTAACGACGGGACGAGCATTGTGATTTTCACAACGCTTTTTACCATGTTATCAACGGGAAAAAGCATCACGCCTTTATCCGTGCTGGGAGAATTTTTTCTCGTTTCCCTGGGAGGCATTTTGATCGGTTTGTTTTTTGGCTGGCTTGTCAGCAAAGCTGTTCATTACACTCATCATAAAGAATTCCAGGTTATGCTGAGTATCATCATGGCCTACGGACTCTTTTATCTTGCTGAAGGAATTGGTGTCTCAGGGGTTCTTGCTACGGTAGCGGCAGGAATAATGCTTGCCTGGGAATTTAACAATACCAATAAAGAGGATCACTATCTTGAAGCGCTGGATGGCTTTTGGAATATTGTTGAACCAACTCTGCTGTCAGTGGTTTTTTTAATGATCGGGATCATATCAATCAACTATATTTCCATTGATCATTTATTTATTGGAACGATAATCTTCCTTGCATCCCTGTTAATCCGTTATATGGTAACAGCTGTTTCTATGAAATTGGTTCCTTCGACAAGAAAAAAATTCGGCTTAAAAGAGTCTGTCATCATCTCATTTTCAGGTGTAAAAGGGACAATGTCTGTCGTACTGCTGCTCATTTTGGAAAGCGCACAAACCGAACATATCGATGCTTATATCTCCATCTCCTTTATTGCTATTATGCTGTCACTTATTATTCAGAGCTTCGGCATTTTCCCGTTAACAAAAAAGCTGATGAAGGAGTAAATGTTACGATGTCACCTGCAAAATATTGTGGGTGATTTTTTTTGAATAAAAAAATCATTTGTAAATAAAATGAAATAATAGTATACTACATTACAACACTAATGTACTATGTTAGATAGGGGGTGTGGAGATGATCCTCAATACCGATGGAACAAAGCCCATCTATGTCCAAATCGCAGAATGGCTTGAAACAGAAATCTTGCAGGGAAAGTTCAAAAGCGGAGATAAAATTTATTCTCAATATCAGCTAGCCGATTTGCTGAATATTAATCCGGCCACTGCGGCAAAGGGATTGACGATTTTAGCAGACGAACAAATACTTTTTAAAAAGCGGGGGTTAGGAATGTTTGTAGCGGATTCAGCCAAAGACTTGATCAGGCACAGACGAATTAATCAAACGTTAAAAAAACTTGTGGAAGAAATTGTGGAAGAGGCAGCCCATCTGGGTGTGAAAGAAGCAGAATTATTTTCCATGATTACAGAGGCACAAAAAAATAGAAAGGAGGAAGAATAATGAATGTGATTGAAAGCAGTAATCTGGTTAAATCCTTCGGTCAAAAAGCTGTTTTAACTGATCTTTCCTTCAGCATTAAGGAAAATACAATTACAGGCATCATAGGACGGAACGGAGCAGGGAAAACGACACTTCTTAAAATTCTGGCTGGATTTATTCATAAAAATTCGGGGGAAGTGAAGGTGTTTGGCGATCAACCATTTAATAGTCTGCTCGTATCAGCGAACAGTATTTATATCGATGAATACATATTTTATCCACAGTCCATGACCCTTGAAGATATCCTCAAACAAAATAAGCGATTTTATAAAAAATGGGATGATACTTTGGCATACCGTCTATTTAATTATTTTTCCTTTGACCCGAACCAACTTCACAGCAGTCTGTCGAAAGGACAGAAAAACACATTTAATGCCATCGTCGGTCTTTCATCAAGGTGTTCCTTAACCATGTTTGATGAACCTACAACCGGAATGGATGCGTCAGTCCGTAAAGATTTCTATCGCGCTCTGCTAAAGGATTACCTTGCGTATCCCCGCACAATTCTTCTGTCCAGCCATCATCTTGATGAAATTGATGATTTACTTGAAGAAGTTCTGCTTATTAAAGACGGACAAAAACATCTTCAATTGCCGGTTGAGGAGTTAAAGGAATATGCAATGAGTGTACAGGGATTCAAGGAAGAAGTAGAACAATGGACACAGAATCAGCAGCTTATTTTCCGTAAAGAGGTCAGCGGTAATGCAGCTTTTGCTGTTATACGGAATACGTTTACTAAGGCTGACAAAGAGAATGCAAGAAAGCTTGGTTTGCAGTTTAGCAAGGTAAATGCAAGCGACTTATGTGTGTATCTGACAACCCCACAAGAAGGAGGGATTGATGATGTCTTTAAGTAATGTAAGCCTTGGGGAAACGATTAAAAATCAGTATCTATATAAAATAACTTCATATTCAGATGCAGTTAAATCATTAATGATCGTCCAGTTGATCGCGATAATGTTCACCGTTTCGATGGTAACATCTATAGGCAGCATGGGGGATGGGCTCATGCATATCACTATTAATGAATATACCATCGATGCAACGATTGTTTTCATGATCCTGTGGGTTTTTATCACCTCTATTTTGGTGACGACGAAAAGCTATCAATATGAGGATTTTTCTTTTGTCACAAATCGGTTGAGCAGCCAGCTGGCCAATCTTTTGTTTTTGCTGACAGCAGTTACTGCAGGAGTAGTCTCGACCATAATGAGCAGTTATCTGATATATTATATCGTCCTGATCATTTCAGATAAGCAGTTGCTTGGCGGTGTAAACATCTTAGCAAGCGGAAGCGAAATGTCTTTTACTGCAATAGTTATCTTTTTATATATGCTGCTCGCAAGTTCCGCTGGATATGCAGCAGGAGCCCTAACACAAATAAGCAGACTTTTTATCCCGCTCCTGTCTGCCGTTTTGGTTATGGGATCCATTTTCTTTGCTAATTCCACCTTTTTACGAACCTTTTATTCTTTTTATTTTTCAGAGTCATCTCTTTTATTATTTAGCGCAAAATGCCTGGTCACTTCAAGCATACTTTTCGCAGCAGCTGTATTCATCATGCAGAGCAGGGAGGTGCGGAGCTGATGGTAGTTATTTGGCTTTTAATCCTGCTTGTTCTGTTTCTGTTTATAAAAAGCAGACCCGGAATAAGCAAACGACGGATTTCGGGCAATAATATCCTCAAACTGTTTTTAGGGTATATGGCCGTTTTACTTATCGCAACGGTCGCCTTTTACATTTTTCCTTTTGCAGAGGTGCCTGATAACGAAATAGGTGAACAATCTCATGAACCACTTTCTAAGCAGGGTGCAGAGCTGTATAACTTAAGCACTCAAGGCGATTTCGATAAAATCGACCCTGCCTTCTTAAAAAGCACGCAAGAAATTTCGTATAATAAAAATGAAATTACAATAGTTGAAACGTTAACTGAGCAATCGGCCTTTCAAATAGTGGTAGAGAAAAAAGAAAGTGACGACGGGATGATTGAATTACGCTATTACGAATCTCCTTATCGGCTGATGAATGTAAATATATCAGACCAAATTTCTAAAATAAAAACTGAAATCATAGAAGATAATCTGCTGATAAATTCAGATGGGCGACCTGAATTATCGTACTCAACAATTTCGAAGCCGATGATACTCTCACAATTCCAAGGGGACAGAGAGGATAAAATGTTCAACGAAATTAATTATACCGAAGGCACAAGGGTGCTTCATGTAAAGGTGCCTGGAAATGTGGAAGTAACGAATGAAAAAAATGAGTTTATCCATTTCCTTGATTGAGTTTATATCATAAAAATCAAATGAGGGGCAGTATCGTATTTGATAAATGATGAATACGAAATTATCAGAAAAAGGTTGACTTAGGGTTCCGTTGTGAACTATAATCCTCAACAAGAGATTACAAAACAGACAACTTAATATACTCTTATCCAGAGTGGCGGAGGGACTAGGCCCTGCGATGCCCGGCAACCAACGAATGTATCCACGTTCGGAAAGGTGCTAATTCCTACAGATCAAAGCGTGGTCTGAAAGATAAGAGGAGGACAAAACCCTCTTCTTATGAAGGGGGTTTTTCCTGTTTCTTTTCCCTTTTCCGGCTCGCTGACCCATTACCCTTTACTATTAAAGCTAATGAAAAATGTTGGAATGGAGCGATGACAATCATGACAAATCCCGCACATCAATACGGAATTGAAACCTTACTGCTTCATGGCGCTACAAGTGCAGACCCGACAACGGGGTCAAGGGCAGTTCCTATTTATCAAACAACCTCATATGTATTTGACAGCTCGGATCACGCACAAAAGCTTTTTTCCCTTGAGGAGCCCGGGAATATCTATACCCGCCTCGGCAATCCAACCGTTGCTGCATTTGAAGATCGAATTGCTCTTTTAGAAGGAGGGGTAGGGGCTGTCGCCGTATCGTCCGGAATGGCTGCTATTACTCTTGCGATCTTAAACCTGGCAGGAGCGGGGGATGAAATTGTTGCTGCCACTGATCTTTATGGCGGAACCTATAATTTGTTTTCCTCCACGCTGCCCCGCTACGGGATCAATGTAAAATTTGTAGACCCGAAAAACCCGGAAAATTTCCGGGAAGCCATCACCCCGAAAACAAAAGCTGTTTTTGCGGAAGTGATCGGAAATCCAAGCTTGCATGTATTGGATATTGAAAAGGTAGCAGAGGCAGTTCATCAGGAAGGCGTGCCGTTAATTGTTGATAGTACCTTTGCCACGCCATATCTAAACAAGCCAATTGAGCATGGTGCGGATATTGTTGTTCACTCAGCTACTAAATGGATCGGCGGGCATGGCACTACGATTGGCGGGATAGTGGTGGATAGCGGGAAATTTGATTATGGCAATGGGCGTTTTCCAGATTTCACACAGCCGGATCCAAGCTATAATGGCCTGCGTTTTGTGGATTTGGCAGAGGCGGCTTATATTGCAAAATTCCGGGTTCAACTGCTGCGTGACATTGGTGCGTGCCTGAGCCCGCAAAATGCCTTCCTGCTGCTGCAGGGACTTGAAACATTGCATTTGCGAATCGATCGTCATATTGAAAACGCAGGGAAAGTGGCGCAGTTCCTGGAACATCATCCTCAGGTTGAGTGGGTGTCTTATCCTGGTCTTGAAAGTCACCCTTCCCATGAGCTGGCAGCAAAATACCTGCCTAAGGGACCCGGTTCAATTATTGTTTTTGGCATTAAAGGCGGAAGAGAAGCAGGAAGAAAGGTCATTGACAATACTGCTTTATGGTCCCATGTAGCAAATGTTGGCGATGCAAAATCATTGATCATCCATCCCGCCTCGACAACACATGCACAATTATCAGATCGTGACCTGGCTGTTGCAGGTGTAACAGAAGATCAGATCCGATTATCCGTTGGCATTGAATCAGCTGCTGATCTCATCGCTGATTTGGAGCAGGCAATTAACCAATCATCAGATGTAACTGCTTCTTTAAAAAATTAACAACAAAACCTATTTGAAATGAGTTGATTACCCGTGGATGACAAAGGTATAAAGGAAAAAGTCGGGCGGGTGGAAGACACGATCGATATAGGTCCGCTCAAACTGGAATCAGGAAAAGTTCTTGATCATGTTTCACTCCGATATGAAAGAGTGGGTAAAACCAATCTTCCCGTCATATTAATTTGCCACGCCTTAACCGGCAACCACTGTTCAGTAGGAACTGATCAGGATCCGGGATGGTGGAGAGGCTTTATTGGATGCGATTCTCCTGTGGATTTACAGCAGTATCAGGTGATAACTTTCAACGTTCTGGGAGGGTGCAGCGGTTCTACCGGTCCCGCTACTGTGCAATCCGGTCATGGGAAATACCGATTGGACTTTCCTTTTGTCAGCGTGCGGGATATGGTTCACGCACAGCATAAGGCATTGAGCATGCTTGGAATTACACATATACGGGCTGTCATTGGCGGCTCTCTTGGCGGCATGCAGACGCTTGAATGGAGTCTGCTTTATCCTGATTTTATGGATCAGGTTTTCATTTTAGCAGCGACACCTGCGCTCAGCGATTATGGAGTGGCCTTTAACCGCATTGGAATTCACGCGATTGAACAGGATCCACGATGGAAAAATGGCAATTACAAAGACTCAAGCGACGTAAAGGGATTTGAAGTTGCTCGGATGGTGGGGCTTGTTACGTACCGGAGTCCATCTTTATTTACCCAGCGATTTTTACGCGAAGAAAAAGACAGTGATAATGGTGAAAAACCCTATTATCAAGTTGAGTCCTACCTTCGCTATCAGGGTGAAAAAATTGCAAAAAGGTTCGATCCCAACAGCTATCTTTACTTGCTTTATGCAATGAATGGGCATGATATCGGCAGGAACCGGGGCGGAGCCGAAAAAGCTGCTAATCAGATTAAGGCCGAAGTAATCGGGGTTGGCTTTACAGGAGACTTACTGTACCCTCCTAATGAAATAAAATCCTTTATCCAATCAACCGAACGCGGTTATTTTCACGAAGTGGAAACGGCATTCGGACATGATGGATTTCTTGTAGAGTACGAAAAGTGGGGATCAATTATCCGCGGCCATCTTGCTGAAAGATCCACAAGATCAACCGGTTGAGAGTTCATCAATATCGATGCAGACAGATCGGGAGCAGCAAGCCGACAAGCTGAATATACTGCTACATGAACGACAAAACAGGATCTTGCTTAAGGGAAATCGTACCAGTAATGATGAAATCACTTTTTTACGAAAGCTGAGCAAAATAGGATATTTTCCATTTTAATATGGATATTTTCCAATTTTCTATCTTTTATGGACCACTAAATGTAAAAAATCCTTCTCTAATCCCGTTTAATGTGTCGTACAAAAAGGAATAATACCAAAAAAGGGATTATGGAGGGCCAGAGATGTTAATGGAAAGCAAAGATAGCAAGGGAAAGATATCGTGTAATAATGAATATGACCGATTAGAAAGAGTGTTGGTTTGTCCTCCTGCTTTTATGAAAATAGAAGAAGCAATCAATGAGACACAAAAGCACTTTTTAGATGAAAATATAGATCAGGAAAAAGCGATGGAGCAGCATAGGGAATTTATCCAGGCATTACATGAACATGGTTCAGATGTGATTCAGCTGCCGCCAATTAACAAATTCCCCGAACAAGTATTTACACGGGATATCGGATTTACGATTGGAGATACTGTATTTATCTCAACGATGGGAACAAAAATGCGTACAGGCGAAGAAGTCATTCTTCAGGATTGGCTGGAAGAAATGGGAATCAAACATGAAAAAATTGAATCCTTTGCTATAGAAGGCGGCGATGTTGTTGTCGACGGCTCAAAGGTTTGGGTAGGCGTCAGCTCCCGTACAACTGAAAAAGCAATTGAAGAATTGCAGAGCAAGCTTCCTGACTATCAGGTAATGGCTGTGCCGTTTGATTCTCAATTTCTTCATTTAGATTGCCTGTTTAATATCGTATCTCCGACCGAAGCATTGATTTATTCCAAGGCTTTTAGCAAGGAGATGGTGGAACGATTTGCTGCTCATTATACGCTTATTGAAGTAAATGACGGCGAACAATTTACAATGGGGCCAAATGTTTTATCACTGGGTGACCGTACGCTGTTAAGTCTTCCTGTAAACAAAGAAGTGAATAAAGAGCTGGCTCTTTCTGGATATAAGGTTATTGAGCTTGATATATCAGAGATTATTAAATCCGGCGGATCATTCCGCTGCTGCAGCCTGCCAATAAAACGCGCCTGATCCCAGGCGCGTTTTATTTATTAAGGCGAGAACCGGTTGATAAAATTTATTGACCAGTTAAATACTGAGATTAAAACAAAATAGCCGCAAAAATCATCCGATATGGATGATTTCTGCAGCTTACGGCATTCAATTAAAGCCCCAGCAGAGACAAATGTTTAGGTTGCAGGATAGTTAGGTCCGTCGGTTTTTTTGTTTCCTTTCACTGAACCGGTTTTTGATGAGGTGTCAATTTGTGCTCCTCGCTCATCCATTGAGCCCACTTCATACACTTCCTGAATCTGGCGCTGGATTACTTCTTCAGCAAATTCTTCGTCATATTCCGGTTTGTTGCGTGGTTCTTTTTCCATTGATAATCCTCTCCAATCTTCATAGTATGTGTTCTATTTTAGGATTAATCATTCGTCAGAAAATATACTGTGTATTTAAACCCAACTGATAAATAATCCGAAATTTCTGTAAATGATTTGATTAACCCATCAAAAGAAAATAAAATACATGATATATTTAAATTTTCCATTTTGTTATACATGGAAGTTAATTTTTGTATTTAAAGGGGAGGAATTCATATGCATGTACCATTAGTGTTAACCGATTTTTTAGACCGGGCTGTTCAGCTTTATGGCAATAAAACGGCCGTAATAGACGGAAACCGCCAACTTACATATCTGGAGCTTCAGGAAAGGGTTAATAAACTTTCAAGAGGATTGAAAGCGCTTCACATTAATAAGGGTGATAAAGTGGCATATCTGTCTCCAAATTCATTGGAGATGCTTGAAGGGTTTTACGGTGTTTATCAAGTGGGAGCCATCATGACCCCTCTAAATACCCGTCTTCGCCCGGAGGACTATCTTTTTATATTGAACCATAGTGAAAGTGAAGTATTATTTGTGGACGAAGAATTATATCCTCTGATTGAATCAGTGAGAGACCGGTTTGAAACGGTGAAAACAGTGATTATACTTGGGTCAGCAGCTCGCAGCGGCACGTATGTCTATGAACAATGGCTGGAGGAAATTCCGGGGTATCATTTTGAACGGGAGCCGCTTGAAGAAACAGATTACGCTTCACTGCTTTATACCAGCGGAACGACAGGTGATCCCAAAGGTGTTTTGCTAACACACCGGTCAAATTATTTGCATGCATTAACGACCATGCATCATTTGAGGGTGAGTGATCAGGATACGCTGCTCCATGTCCTTCCCATGTTTCATGTTAATGGGTGGGGGTCGCCATTTTATTATACTGCAAATGGTGCGACGCAGGTCATGCAGCGAAAAGTGGACCCTGAACAAATTCTGCAAAATGTCAGAGAGCATAATGTGAGCGTGATGCACATGGCACCCACTGTATTAAATATGATCCTGGAAGAATCGAAAAAAACGAATGCCCGCTTTGATCATGATCTGAGAATTGTCATTGCCGGATCTTCTCCGCCTCCTGCTTTTATAAGAAAAGTGGAAGAAGAACTGGGGTGGGAGTTTATACAGGTATATGGCATGACTGAAATTTCACCACTTGTAACAATTTCGCAAATTCGATCAAATGTTGAAGCAGCCGATAACAGGGAGCGGGCCAGATTAAAAGCAAAAACAGGGTATGAACTGATTGGAACAAAGGTGAGAGTTGTGGATGAATTGGGCGTCGAAGTGGCGCATGATGGAAAATCCATCGGAGAAATCGCTGCACGAACCAATAATGCAATGGAGGGCTATTATAAAAATGAAGAAGCCACCTCCGCAACAATAAGAGACGGGTGGCTTTATACCGGTGATATGGCCACTGTGGATGAAAATGGATTCATTGAAATAGTGGACCGGAAAAAGGATGTCATTATTAGTGGTGGTGAGAACATCTCCTCTATTGAAGTGGAAGCGATGTTCTATGAACACCCGGCAGTATTGGAAGCAGCGGTTGTCGCTGTCCCCCATGAAAAATGGGGAGAGGTTCCACATGCGGTTGTCGTGTTGCGGGAAGGTCATACAGTGACAGAATCAGATCTTATCTCGTATGCAAATGAAAAATTAGCGCGCTTTAAAATTCCAAAAGCGATTACCTTTATTGATCAGCTGCCAAAAACAGCATCAGGAAAAATTCAAAAGGTGGTCCTGCGGAAGCAGTTCTGGAGCGGAGAGGGAAAGATGGTTAATTAACAAAACAAATGCGCATTCCAATAATAGGAATGCGCTTTTTGTTTTATGCTTGCTGTGCTTGAATTTGCAGGTTGATTTTAATGTCTTCTCCTACAAGAACGCCGCCTGTTTCCAGAGCCTGGTTCCATGTCAGGCCATAGTCTTTCCGGTTCAGTTTCCCGTTTACCGAGAACCCGATTTTTTCATTGCCCCAAGGGTCTTTGCCTGAGCCTTCATACTCAACAGTGAACGTTTCCTTTTTGGTTACGTCCTTAATTGTTACGTCACCTATCAGCTCATACTCATCGTCATCCGTTTTCTTAACATCCGTTGATGTAAATGTGATCGCTGGAAATTTCTCAACATCAAAGAAATCTGCCGAGCGAAGGTGGTTATCCCGGTCCTCATTGCGGGTATCAATGGTGTTAACATCTATTCTAAAGCTGATTGATGCGGTTGAAAGGTCCTGTACATCTGCTTCTACTTCAGCTGAAAAATCTTTAAAAGAGCCTTTTACCCGTGAAATCATCATATGCTTAACTGAAAAATCCACACTCGAATGCACTGCGTCTACTGCCCATTTTTTTGTCATAAAATAATCCTCCTCAAAAGTTACAATAAGTAACTTAGTTAGTATTTGTAATTAGTATAGTATGAATTAAAAGTGGTGTCAATCTATTTTTAATAAAAAATTCTCGAATTTGAGATATTAATTTTAGAACCATAAAAACGCATTTAAAGACAATAAAAAAGCCAGCCATCATTGGCCAGCTTTACATGTGTTTAAAAAGACAGTGCTTGATCTACGAGTTAAGCCATTCATCTGCCCATTTTTGTACTTCATCTAATATGGGAGTCAGGGAGTGCCCTTTATCAGTCAGTCGATATTCAATGCGGACAGGTGTTTCTGGATAAACTTCTCGAATGATAATTTCTTGTTCTTCCAGTTCTTTTAAACGTTCGGTCAAAATTTTATTGCTGATCTGAGGGATCGGCTCGGAAATTTCTGAAAAGCGTTTAGGACTGTTCGCAAGCACACGAATGATGACGCCGTTCCAGCGTTTGCCAAGCAATTGAAAGGCTTGTTCAAACTTCGGGCAAAGTGACATCGTGGCCATACGCATTCCCTCCTTATTTGGTGCAGCCTATTTTAATGAAATAAGTTACAAAAAGTTACTTCAATAATATTATACAAGATTCGCTTTTAAATTGCCAACGATCGAATACATCAGCTTAGAGCTGTTTTTCGTATACTTTAACGTTTGTATAAACGGCATCTAAAACAGGAACATTCAACTGATACTGCTTAGCTTTTTCAAGGAGATAGCCCTGCAGATGGTCAACCTCAGTGGAACAGGATTTTTCCATATCTCTTTGCATGGATGATTTCATTGAGTGGCCCATTTCCATCATTTTTTCCAGCTGTATTTGTGGAAGATTATCCTTTATCGGAGCCTCCATTTTTTTCATAACCATGGATATCTCTTTTAAAAGCGTATCGATTGTCCGGTATCCAGCTTCCTGCTCCCTTATTGGCCCTATTGGAGCTCTCATTAATGTAGTCACTCCTGATAAAGCAGAAATAAATGAATATTTATGCCACATATCCTGATTAATATTTTCACTTAATCTAAATGAGGCGCGGGTATCACTAAATGCAGCCTGCAATTTTAAAATGCGCTCGCTCTTATTGCCGCTGCGTTCACCAAAGAGCAGGTCATGGATAGGACTCGACTGGACAATCGTTCCCTCTGAATCCAATGTCGTTTCGATAAAGCAAAGGCCTCCGAGTACTGCTTCATCACCAAATGCCTGAATCAATTCATCAACATGGGCAATACCATTCAGCAAAGGGAGGATCATGGTATGTTCCCCAACAAAGGGCTTAATATCATTAATTGCTCCGTTTAACTGGTATGATTTAGTTGTTAGAAGGACGACATCAAACAATTCGCCAGTCTCCTCGCTGGTCATTAATTTCGGAGTGACAGAAAAATCCCCGTGGATACTTTTTATTTGCAGCCCTGTTTTCAATAGCTGGTTTTTTCTATTTTCACGTACCAAAAAGGTAACGTCTTCTCCTTTTTCTGCCAAACGTCCGCCAAAGTATCCCCCAATGGCTCCTGCACCAACGACTAAAATTTTCATTCTCCATCCCTCATTTCTCTATAGTTAATTAAATAATAAGCTATCTTGAGCGATAATCCCAAAGAAAGCCTTTCCATTAAAATAATTCATCTGTTCCATTGAACAAATCAAGGCACTGAACTGTATAAAAGAATATAGCGCAAAATGCGAATAGATGCAGCCTTAACAAATGCTCAAATTCCAAGAAAAACGAAACCTTTACGAATGCAAATACGTCTTATTAGTCGAGGTATTGATAGTGAAAAAATCCTCCTCAGTGTGTAAAAGGGTATGAAACTGCTGAGAAAAATAAAATGAGAGTTTATAAGAAAAGGAGATTCATATCATGATCAAACGGATTATCATGTTTTCTTTAGCTTTAATTCTGTCACTTAATCTTGGGATAAGCGGTGTTTCAGCCGCTGACGGTCAAAAAAATGAAGATAGCATCAATGAAAAATTCGGTTTGCCTATTGTTGTTTTAGGCGGAACATTATCTGAAAGTCAAAAAGAAGAAGTTCGAAAAATGCTTGGTGTAACCAACCCTGAAATGGTGGAAGAAGTAACGGTTACAGGAGAAGACCTGGTTCGCTACATTGATGGAGAGGACCGAAATGCACGGATGTATTCATCTGCTAAAATCACCCGGCAAGAAGAGGGTGAAGGACTGGTAATTGAACGGGTAAACCCTGAAAATATTACCGAAGTAACGGATACAATGTATGCCAACGCATTGCTTACAGCAGGAATTGAAAATGCAACAGTGGAAGTGGCTTCACCCGTGAAGGTCAGCGGACACTCAGCACTAACCGGTATTTATAAAGCGTATGAAGCAAGCGGAGAAGAGCTTGATACAGCGCGTCTTGAAGTGGCAAATGATGAGTTGAACCTTGCTACTGACCTTGCTGAGGAAGAAGGAATTGAACAGGAGAAAGTAAGTGAGCTTCTTGCTGAAATTAAACAGGCGATTGCCGATCAAAATCCTGCAACCCGTGAGGATGTAGAGAAAATCGTTGAAGAACAGCTGGCTAGTCTTAATATCAACTTGAGCGAAGAGGATCGCCAGCGCCTAATTGATTTATTTGAACAAATGAGAAACTTAAACATCAACTTTGACAATGTTTCAGAGCAGCTTGGAAAGCTTTCTGATACGATTCAGGAAAAGCTTGGCGAGGTCGTAAATAATGAAGGATTCTGGCAAGGCGTCAAAGATTTTTTCCAAAGCTTCATTGATGGCGTTTCGGGATTATTTAACGGTGGCAGTGAAGAAGAGCCAGCCAGTTAATAGCAATTAAAAGCAGGCGGACAAATGAGTCCACCTGCTTTTTTGTTTGCCGTGAAACCTTCAGCTCCGCTGGTTCGTATAGTAAATAAAGGAATAATCAAGGGGAGATGCAGGATGTATAATTCCGGAGACATAATATTTCAAATAATAATGCTGCTTATGCTGGCAGGATTTATCACTGCGGTTGTTTTAATTGTGAAAGGATTTTTTCAGCGCAGTAAACAGCTTGATCGAATAGAAAAATTGCTTGTTGAAATGAAAAATCGGGGAAAAGATTAAAAAAAGAACGGTTCATTTTCGCTCCCAAAAGCGAGCGGTGCTCTCTTCGATGGGGTATCACCGGGGGTTTTGGAGAAAAAATCAAGAGCTGGTTTGAAAAGATTATAGGTAAAAGGACACAACCCGCTGATTAAGTGCACGCAGGCTTCGATAAGAGTGGTAAACCCGCGGATAACGTCCTCGGAGACTTCGAATCAACACCAAAACCTGCGGATAACGAGGCTGAAGCCTTCGATACGGTTTATACATAAAAAAGCCCTGACGAACATGTTCGTCAGGGCAGCTTCTTTTTACAATGTAACTCCTTACAGATCGTCAAATCCATTATCATCAGAGGTTTTCGTATATTGACGTGATTTTTGCTCGAAAAAGTCGGTTTTGCCTTGATCGACCTCCTGGTAGGCGACAATCCATCGTAATGGATTTTTAACAGGTGCATCCGGAAACACATTTCGCCCGTGTCCAAGTTGATTGCAGCGTTTATTGGCCATGTATTGGATATATTGTGTAAGTTCATCCATGGTAATGCCGTCAAATTGATCGCCGATTATTTCACGGCCCCAGGCGATTTCAAGCTCAGCGCCTTCACGAAAAGCGGCAACTGTAAAGTCATGATGAGCTGCCGAGTTGATTTCAGGATGCTCATGCAGCAATTCTTTGTAGATCTTTTCAAATAACCCTACATGAATTTGTTCATCACGGTTAATATAGTTGATCATGGTGGAAGTGGACACCATTTTTTGATTTCTTGCCAGATTGTAAATGAATGCGAATCCGGAGTAAAAGAACAGTCCTTCTAAAATGACGTCATAAACGATGGACTGTGCAAAGTGCTCAACAGAGGGCTCCTCTGCAAATGCCTGATAGCCATTTGTCACAAAATCATTTCTTTTTCGAAGGGTCGGCTCCGTACGCCAGTAATCAAATACTTCCTTTTGCTGCTGCTGGGAAACAAGGCTTGATAGTACATAAGAATAAGAGTGATTATGAATGACCTCCTGCTGCGCAAGCATAATCATTAACGCATTCAGGGATGAATCAGTCAGATAGTCCGCCACTTTCCCGGCGTAATCGGATTGAATGCTGTCGAGCAGCGCTAACAGGCCGATGATTTTAAGAAAAGCGTTTTGTTCTGCCTCGGACAGCTGCTGGAACTGTTTAATATCATTTCCCATATTGATTTCAAAAGGCGTCCAGAAATTTGACAGCATGGTTTTATATTTAGGATAGGCCCATGAATAGCGTACATCATCCCAGTTCAGGACGTTCGAGCTTTTTCCGTTCACAATGCCGGTGGATCGATTGGGTGCATTTCCATCCATGATCGATCGCGGCTTTAGCTGGTTTGCAGTCATTTTATTTCCTCCTTAGCTTGAGCAGCTTTCACAGTCTTCAATTGAATCCACATCTGAAGTGGAACGCACATAATAGGTGGTTTTTAAACCCGATTCCCATGCGTGGAGATGCAAAGCAAGCAGTTCCTTAGCTTTGATGGTGTTTTTTACATATAAGTTAAACGATATAGCCTGATCGATATGGCGCTGCCGTTTTGCGTTTTGGCGAATACTCCAGTGCTGGTCAATGAGATAAACAGATTGATAATACCAGATTGTTTCCGGCCCAAGATCAGGTGCTGTTACAGGTATGCGGTAATCCTTTTTCTCCTCTGAATATTGCTTTCTGAAAATCGGATCGATGCTGGCTGTCGATCCGGCAATAATGGATGTTGACGAATTAGGAGCAACGGCCATCAGGTAGCCGTTTCGAATGCCCTCATTAGAGACATCTTCCTTTAGCTGCTGCCAGCGCGGAGAAGTGTAGTTTCGTTTGGAGAAATAATCCCCGCTGTGCCATTCAGATCCTTCAAACACAGGATACGATTCTTTTTCTCTTGAAAGCTCCATACTGGCCTTGATCGTCAGATAACTGATCTCTTCATATAAATCGTCGCAGAAACGAACCGCTTCCTCACTTTCCCATCGAATGCCCTTACGTGCGAGAAGGTGGTGCCATCCAAACGTGCCGAGTCCGATACTGCGGTACTTTTGGTTTGTAATCTTTGCTTGCGGCACTGGCAGTGTATTTTCCTCAATGACATTATCAAGCATGCGCACCTGTATGGAAACAAGTCTGGGCAGAACATCTGCCAGGTAAGCCCGTGCTAATGAAATGGAAGAAAGATTGCATACCACAAAGTCGCCCGGTGTTTTAACGGTAATAATGGATCCATCCTTAACGTACTCTTCAGTAATTGTAGTCGCACTCATGTTTTGCATAATTTCCGTACAAAGATTGCTGCAGTAGATCATTCCTTTATGCTGGTTGGGATTCAGCCGGTTCACTGTGTCCCGGTAGAACATATAAGGCGTTCCGGTTTCAAGCTGAGAAATCATAATCGATTTCATGATGTCAATTGCCGGTACACTGCGGCGTGAGAGGACAGGGTGATCCACGCATTCCCGGTATTTGTCACGAAAGCTTCCCCGGCCTTCACTTTCATCAAAATAGTCTTCAAGTGAATACCCCATTACATTTCTTACCTCATGGGGATCAAACAGATGCCACTCGCCACGTTGTTCAACAGCCTCCATAAATAAATCCGGGATGGTTACACCTGTAAACAGGTCATGAGTCCGCAATCGTTCATCACCATTATTTAAACGAACATCCAGAAAAGAAAAAATATCCTTATGCCAGACATCTAAATAAACCGCCACAGCCCCTTTACGCTGCCCCAGCTGATCGACACTGACAGCTGTGTTATTCAGCTGCTTCATCCATGGAATGACACCGGAGGAGGTACCTTTAAATCCTTTAATATCACTGCCTCTGGAACGGATTTTGCCAAGGTAGACCCCCAATCCGCCACCATTTTTACTGAGTGTAGCTACATCTGTATTAGAATCATAAATACTGCGCAAATCATCTTCCACTGTGTCAATAAAGCAGCTGGACAGCTGGCCATAGCTTTTGCCTGCGTTCGAGAGTGTAGGAGTCGCTACAGTCATATATAAATTTGAAAGTGCCCAATAGGCTTCTTTGATTAATGATAGTCGTTTTTCTTTATTCTCCTTCATCATAAGTGTCATCGCAATAATCATAAAACGCTCCTGAGGAAGCTCTGCTGTTTCCTTTTTACGTGTTCTTGCAAGATACCGGTCCGCGAGGGTAACCAGACCGATGTAGGTAAAGAGCCGGTCCTTTGTTGGATCGATAAAGGATCCGATCTCCTCAACTTCTTCTCTGCTGTATGCTTCAAGCAGCTTGGGTGAATAAAGTTTTTTATCAGTAAGCAGCCGGACCAGTTCATAAAAAGAGCCATATGGCTGATCGGGTTCATAACTTCTTGTGCGGGCTGCCTGATCATACAGGCGGTCAAGATATAAGTCAGCCGCTAAATAAGTCCAATCAGGCTCTTCAATCGAAATTTGATCAAGTGAAGCCAGAATCATTAGCTGAGTTGCCTGATGTAATGAATACGATTGCTTGTGAGTCAGCTGCTGTTTTATTTTATGAATGACAGAATCTGTTTTTAATAAAGGGAATCGTTCAAATTTTTCTTCATAGTAAGCGGCCAGCTGCTCCGTATTCCATTGATGCAGCTCGTAATAGGCAGGTGTTCTTTCGGTTGTTGTCATAATGCATCCTCCGTCCATTTTTAAGCATAAAAAAATCCACTCGGCTGGGAGCGGAAGGCAGGATGCGAGAAACGGAAGCCGGAAAGGATTCAGTTACTTCCTCATCCTACCTTCTCAATTCCCGAAGAAGATAGCACGTTACTAAATAGACAGGTCTCCTGACTCATGCTTACAGCAGCTCGCAACCCTTCCCGTGATGATTTCACAGTGGATTGTTGCAAACTTAGCATTTACAGTTGCGGGGACAGCTCTGGATTTTCACCAGATTCCCTATTAAGCCTCTAAGGCATCTATTTATATGGAATGTACTATATGTAGTGTTTAATCTAGTTTTGATTACTAAATATGGTGTTTAGTATAATGCATTTTTTGTGATGTGACAATCAAAAAGATAAAGAGAATGCGGGGAAATGATGGTTCATTCGACAAAAAGCACGTAACTGTAAGGGAAATAATGAAAAATAATTCTTAAAACGTTTGACCAAATGTATAATTCAGCATACACTATAATCAAACAATCAAATGAATGTTTGAATGAGGTGAAATTGATGGTAAAAAAAGATAAAGAGACCAGTGAATTGGAATCATGTGAAGTATATATATTTGATGACGTAAAAGTAGACAGGGTCAAACCAAGAGTTAATGAAGTAAATGGGGTGGAGCTGCTTTTTAAAGCGCTGTCGGATGCAACACGGTTAAAAATAGCCTACGCCCTGACAATTGAAGAGGAACTTTGCGTTTGTGACGTTGCAAATATAATTGGCTCCACTACAGCAACTGCGTCACATCATTTACGGCTTCTACGTAATATGGGATTAGCAAAGTATCGAAAAAAGGGGAAAATGGTATTTTATTCATTAGCAGATGAACATGTTCATCAACTGGTTTCGATCGCGCTGATCCATTCAAAAGAGGGGTGATATCGATGCGTCAGCATTATCGTTTAGATGGACTCAGCTGCGCAAATTGTGCAGCCAAGTTTGAAAAAAATGTCCGGGATCTTCCAAATGTAGAGGAAGTTCAGCTTAATTTTGGGGCGGCAAAGCTTATGGTTGTGGGAGAAACAAGTGTAGAAGAATTAGAGAAAGCAGGAGCATTTGATCATATAAAAGTGCGCCGCGAAAACGAAAAAGCGGCTCCGCCTGTGTCTTTTTGGAAAAATAAAGAAGTACAGTCCATGGCAGCTTCACTTCCTTTTCTAATGGGAGGTTGGTTTGTTTTACTGCAGTATGGTGAAGAACACCTGGGGGCTATTATTCTCTTTGCTTTATCTATTGCAATAGGCGGACACCGTCTGATAAAAACCGGTCTGCAAAACCTTGTACGTTTTGAGTTTGATATGAAGACACTTATGACCATCGCTATTATCGGTGCTGCATTTATTGGAGAATGGGGAGAAGGAGCAGTAGTCGTCTTTTTATTTGCGATAAGCGAAGTACTGGAACGCTATTCGATGGATCGGGCACGAAACTCCATTCAGTCACTAATGGAAATTGCTCCCCAGCAGGCAACAATAGTACGGAATGGAACGGAAGAAATTGTTCCTGTTGAACAGACCCGAATTGGAGAAGTAATGCTGATCCGTCCCGGACAGAAAATTCCATTGGACGGAGAAGTAAAAAGCGGATCATCTTATGTAAATCAGGCTGCGATTACCGGGGAATCAGTAGCTGTATTAAAAGCGCAGGGAGATGAAGTGTTCGCCGGAACGCTGAATGAAGAAGGCGCGCTTGAAGTTACGATTACAAAATGGGTGGAGGACACAACCCTATCAAAGATTATTCACCTGGTTGAGGAAGCACAGGCAGAAAAAGCACCGTCTCAAGCCTTTGTAGACCGATTTGCCAAATATTACACACCTGCCATTATGATCATTGCTCTTCTGGTGGCAATCATTCCGCCTCTATTTTTTGGCAGCAACTGGTCAGAGTGGATTTATCGGGGACTTGCGGTTCTTGTAGTAGGCTGTCCATGTGCACTGGTGATCTCCACTCCGGTCGCCATCGTTACGGCGATTGGCAATGCAGCAAAAAGAGGGGTGCTCATTAAAGGCGGGATTCATCTGGAAAATGCCGGACGGATTACGGCAGTAGCTTTTGACAAAACGGGTACTTTAACCAAAGGAAAACCTACTGTTACACTTGTTGAAACATTTTCTGATTTGAGTGAAGAAGAGATTTTGTCCCATGCTGCTGCAATTGAAAGATATTCACAGCATCCGCTTGCAAGGGCTATTGTTGAAGCTGCCGCCAAGCTGCCGCGCATTGAGGCTGATCAATTTCAATCTCATACCGGCAAAGGAGTTCAGGCTTCAATTGACGGCAAGGTTTATTGGGTTGGACGGGTAGAGGAAAACCAAGAACTAACCGCTGAAGTTAGAACGACCATTAATCGTCAGCGGGAAAAAGGCCAAACGGTCATGCTTTTCGGGCAGGGAGAAACCGTTTTAGGATCCATTGCAGCCGCTGATACGATTCGCCCTGAGAGTGAATCCATTGTGCAAAAGCTCTATCAGGCAGGGGTAAAAACAACTGTTATGTTAACAGGGGACCATCGCCTGTCCGCTGAATCAATCGCTGCTAAATTAGGAATTAAACGGGTAGAAGCAGAACTGCTTCCCGAGGATAAACTGAGAAAAATTCAGCTTCTTCAGTCAGAAGGAAAAGTGGCCATGATTGGCGACGGGGTAAATGATGCTCCTGCCTTAGCCATTGCAGATGTTGGAATTGCAATGGGAGGAGCTGGGACGGATGCGGCTTTGGAAACAGCGGATATCGCCCTAATGGCTGATGATCTTCATCAATTGCCTGCAACGATCAGGCTCAGCAAAAAAACACTGACAATTATTAAACAAAACGTAGCGTTTGCCCTTGGCTTAAAAGTTGCCGCGCTGCTACTGATTATTCCCGGCTGGCTGACCCTGTGGCTTGCGATATTTGCAGATATGGGTGCAACGCTGATTGTCGTGCTGAATTCATTGCGATTGTTAAAGTGGAAATAGATAATTATTTTGTTAAATGGTAATGAATGGAAATGGCGAAAATAATAACTGATTAGTTTAGAGTATGTGAACTATTATACTTAAACTAACAAATTAATGGTGAGCATTCCTTTAATAAGGAATGCTTTTTCTATGTCAATAAAAAGGAAATTAATGTTAAACTAAAGGGCGAATTAATTGAGCAATGGAGTGTGTGGGAAATTGTAGAATATATTGGTTTAGAATCCTAGTATTAAATTTGTAAGGAGTGACCAACGAGGTATTAGATGAATTTTTGACAGTCATAAGTAATTATGTGAGCTATAAATTACTGATAGTTATTAAATAAAAAACCGGGTGGGGGCGTCAGTTAAAATCTTTACTAAGATATCTTGGTTTCAAGTCTTCAAGTAAAGGGGCTTAACTTGAAGAAGGAGTGAACATTTCCTTATTTTAAAAACGGGATAGGACTGCCCTATAACAAAGGAATATCGCAGTTCACCCAATATATAGTATCAAATGATACGATTATGCAGGAATTTAGTAGGAGCTTAATTTTTTGGAGGACGAATCTTTGAAAATACTAAGACTTATTTTAGCAATTATTGTTGTTGCTATATCAAGTTATTCTTTGATAACTGACAAAACAGGAGCAATTATTCCTTATATATTGTTTTTCTTGGCGTTAATGTTATTAGTTACTGGAATTACTGAATTTCGCGAAAACAGAAAGGCAAATGCTCTTACACTTTTCATTGTAACAGGATTTAACTTTTACGTTTTATTTGAAATTTTGTTCAACTAACAGGAGCATTCCTTCAATAAGGGATGCTTATTTCTTTGTCACTGAAAAGGAATTTTTTTATTCTATAAAACGAACGTTTAACAGAAAAAACTTCAACAGACCCCTATTAGTCTATACCACAGCGCTTAAGCATGAATAAACTAGTTAGGAACAATATTTTGGAAGAGTAGTAGGTTTGAAAAAAATAAGAACGGAGAAATCTAATGTCACATCCAAACATCCCCAATATTCCCCCAAACATTGCACTCACAAGAGATGATGCTATTAATTTGCTATTGGCTTCCATTGCAATGGAAGGGTTAGGGCTGGCCCTTTTCATCAATGCAGAAGGAGAAAAAAGAACAGGGACAAATAATTAAATAATCTTTACTTGTGTTCATAAGATAATTTGAATCTTTTATATGAAAGGAAGTAAATAAGTGACCATTGTAAATAGAGTAGTAAATAGTGGATTTGAAACGGGATCATTACCACCATGGACTGGACTAAATGCCTCGGTAACCTCCCAGGCAAGCCATACAGGAACCTATAGTGCCTTATTAGCTACAACATCCGAAGCATCATCCATAACTCAAACAGTCATTCTAAATCCAGGAGAAAGATACGGGTTCGTTGCTTCATTAGCGAAACAGAATAATGACCCTAATCCTCCGATTTTTATAGTAGTAGACTATTATGATTCATCCTTTAACTTTTTAAACAGGGGTTTTACTTTAAATATTACAGCCAACCGGCTGCCGCCTGCAGGAGACTGGTTAGAGGTATACGGGGCCACCAGCATTGCCCCACCAGGAGCAGCATTTGGAGTAATCCTCATTCAAAAATTAGCTTTTGGTTCCCCAATTTTTGTAGATGATGTAGCATTTGCGACCGTAACTGAAACGATAGGACCAACCGGACCAATCGGGGTAACTGGTGCAACCGGTGCCGTAGGAGCAACGGGAGCTACAGGCGCAACTGGCGTAACCGGAGCATACGGGGTAACTGGAGCAACAGGGGTAACTGGAGCAGACGGAGCCACTGGAGCAACCGGCGCAACGGGAGCAGCAGGAGTCACGGGTGCAACCGGATCTACTGGCACAACCGGTCCAACTGGCGTAACCGGAGCAACAGGATCTGCTGGCCCTTCCACTCCGATTTCCGTTAATCGTATTTATGTAGCAAACCAAGGTAGCGATAATGTTTCTGTTATTAATGGAAATACAAATACCGTTATTGCTACGGTACCGGTGGGGAGTGAACCATATGGAGTAGGCGTAAATCCTACCACAAACCGCATTTATGTGGTTAACTCTGGCAGTAACAATGTATCCGTCATTGACGGAACTTCCAATAGCGTTATCGCTACCGTTCCCGTGGATAGTGGCCCCCAAGGAGTAGGCGTAAATCCTACTACAAACCGCATTTATGTAACAAACGAATCGAGTAACACTGTTTCCGTCATTGACGGAATTTCCAATAGTATCATCGCTACGATTATAGTGGCTAATAGACCAAGGGGAGTAGATGTGAATCCTGTCACAAACCGCATTTATGTGGCAAACAGAGGTAGTAACAATGTTTCCGTCATCGACGGAATTTCCAATAATGTCATAGCAACCATTCCATTCGTCCCTTTCTCTACTGGAATAAGTGTAAATCCTACTACGAACCGTATTTATATAGTAAACGAAAACGATGATAGTGTAGGCGTATTTGACGCACTTTCCAATAGCTTCATCGCTATCGTTCCAACGGGTGGTAGTATCCCTCAAGGAGTAGACGTAAATCCTGCCACGAACCGCATTTATGTGGCTAACACTGGCAGTGAAAATGTTTCTGTCATCAACGGACTTTCCGATAGCGTTATCGCAACTGTTCCAGTAGGTACTTACACATGGGAAGTAGGCGTGAATCCTCTAACAAATGGAATTTATGTATCAAACCTCTATAATGACACTGTGTCCGTCATTAGTGGAAATTCAAATACTGTCATTGCTACCATCCCAGTGGGTAATACTCCTATAGGGTTAGGCGTGAATCCTTAATTAAGAGTTTGTGGTTTTCCTTACCAATTTACAATTCATCCCTTATTCGTGTGACCGTTCATATAGTATACTTTGCTAAAGCCTCTTCTTAGGATTCTCTCGGAGTAGGGTAATTTAATTTTCGGTTGGAGTTTTAACAGTAAAAACTTAACACCAACACAAAACTTCTTAATCGGCTGGCAATTGATGAAAATCCGTTAGTGCAATCAAGAGAAGAATTTGAAATAGACATTGATACGATCAATCCTCAACATAGTCTATTGAAGAATTAAATGAG
Organism: Jeotgalibacillus sp. S-D1; assembly: GCF_004358665.1. Classification (GTDB taxonomy): domain Bacteria; phylum Bacillota; class Bacilli; order Bacillales; family Jeotgalibacillaceae; genus Jeotgalibacillus. The sequence continues at coordinate 259,693 of NZ_SMZR01000004.1, forward strand.
GCAGTTCCGACAAATGAAAAAGAACAAGAATTGGAGAGAAAAAAGCGATGAGGACTGAGTCCGTATCGCTCTTTTTTTACTGCAATTTGCCTATGAGGATAACAATAAATTATTTAAATCCCCTCTAACTTCTTCCAAGAGGTGCCGATATAAATCTCCTAAATAGCGCCTTGCGTCAGGCATCGAACCTTTGCAAGACGACTGAATCAAAGCTACGCAATGATTCAGTAAGCGATATTTCATGAGCTGAATACAGTTCAATGAAGTATCGCTTTTTTCCATTTGTTTTTTTCAAAGTGACAGATCACTGACCGCCTGAAGTGGAGTTGAAACGATCTTTATGTGATTAACAGGAGGTAATTCCGTATGACTTAATCTGTTTTTAATTTTGGATTAAAGAAAAATATTATAGTAGACCTGCAATTTTTATTATTTTTCTATTTTGATTTAGCTGAAATCATGAAGTGAAGAGCTATTTTCCTTTATCGCTTTAAACTGTCATGGTGCTAATTTGTGACAAATTTTCGAAGTATGCTATTGAAATATATTTGTAACATCGTATAATAAGAATTAGTAAATTTCAGAAAATAAAATATATTAGAAAAACATTTAATAGTTTGAATTATGAGGGGGAACAAAATGAGCACCAAAAAACCAGTCTTGCAGGTGAAAGGGCTTAGAGTATCTTTTTTTACAGATGACGGCGAAGTTCCAGCCGTAGATGACATAGATTTTTACGTAAGAGAAGGAGAAGTGCTTGGGATTGTTGGAGAATCTGGATGCGGAAAGAGTGTTACTTCGCTTTCGGTAATGGGATTGATTCCAAATCCTCCCGGTAAAATTGTCGCAGGAGAAATAAAATTAAACGGGGAAGAGTTAACCTCGGCTTCCGAAAAACGAATGAGGCAAATACGAGGAAACGACGTTGCCATGATCTTTCAGGAGCCAATGACGTCATTGAACCCGCTTTTTACCATAGGAAGTCAGCTTATGGATGCCACACTTATACATAAAAAAGGAAACAAAAAGCAAGCAAAAAAACGTGCGATTGACATGCTGAAATTAGTCGGCCTGCCCCGTGCCGAAGAATTAATGAATGAGTATCCCCATCAATTGTCAGGAGGGATGAGACAAAGGGTGATGATAGCAATGGCGATGGTGTGCGATCCCAAGCTGCTGATAGCCGATGAGCCGACAACTGCCCTTGACGTGACCATTCAGGCACAGATTCTTAAGCTGATGAAACGATTAAATATTGAATTAAATACGGCTATTATGCTAATTACTCATGATCTCGGAGTGGTGGCAGAAACATGTGAAAGAGTCGTCGTCATGTACGCTGGTAAAGTAGTGGAAAATGGTGATGCGGTGGACATTTTCAAAGATCCTCAGCATCCCTATACAAGAGGGTTAATTCAATCGGTGCCCGATATGCGCCATAAAAAACAGCGGCTCTACTCAATTCCTGGGAATGTGCCAAGACCCGGCTCCATTAAACAGGGCTGCCGATTTGCTGCGCGCTGTGAGTTTGCTTTTGACCGCTGCCTTCAGGAAGATCCGCCGCTATATAAAACAGCGGAAGGACATTCAACCCGCTGTTTCTTATTCGATAATCAGGAGGGCAAGGTAAATGACAACAGAGCCACTGTTACGAGTTGAAAATTTAAAAAAACACTTTCCTCTTCGGGGAGGGGTGCTTGGGAAAGAGATTGGACAGGTAAAAGCAGTAGAGGGGGTTTCCTTCACCGTTCAAAAAGGAGAAACGTTGGGCATTGTAGGGGAATCGGGGTGCGGCAAGTCCACAACAGGACGGATGCTGCTTCGCCTGATCGAACCGACAGAAGGCGATGTTTATTTTGAGGGGAAAAACGTTACCGACCTGTCAAAAACTGACCTTAGAAAAATGAGACGTGATATGCAGATGGTGTTTCAGGATCCATTTGCCTCATTAAATCCCCGCCACACGGTTGAAAAAATACTGGAAGAGCCTTTAAAGGTTCACGGCATTGGCTCCCCCGCAGAGCGAAAAAAGCGTGTTCGTGAACTGCTTGAGATAGTTGGTTTGAGCAGCTATCACGCAAAGCGGTACCCCCATCAGTTCAGCGGTGGACAGCGGCAGCGGATCGGCATTGCCAGAGCTTTAATGACAAGACCTAAACTGATCATTGCAGATGAACCGGTATCTGCCCTTGATGTATCAATACAATCCCAGGTATTAAATTTAATGCAGGATCTTCAGAATGAGTTTGGACTTACCTACATTGTGATCGCGCATGACCTTGGTGTTGTGCGTCATATAAGCGACCGGGTTGGGGTGATGTATTTAGGGAAAATGGTAGAACTTACAACAAGTGAACGCCTTTATGATATGCCGCTGCATCCCTATACGCAGGCGTTGCTGTCGGCTGTGCCGATTCCGGATCCTACATTTGAAAAAGACTCTATCGTTTTACAGGGAGATATTCCGAGTCCCTCCAACCCGCCATCTGGCTGTACATTCCATACCAGATGCCCGTTTAAAATGGACGTATGTGAACAGAAGGTGCCGTTACTGCAGGAACAAGAAGAAGGACATTACGTAGCATGCCATCTATATTCCAAAGATGGACAGGCCGCGAGTCAAAATATAGATAAACCAGAGGAGGTAAAGATTTGAATAAGAAAGCTTGGTTACTATTTTTCATTCTTTTACTAACAGTTTCAACAGCGCTTTTTGGCTGCTCCAGTGATAATGGGGGAGGAGCAGGTGAAGGGGAGAACAATGAGGGCGGAGACGCTCAGGATACACTTGTCTTCGGCCGAGGCGGAGATTCTGTAGGTCTTGATCCGATTACTGTTACAGATGGCGAGTCATTTAAGGTGACAAAGAATATATTTGAAACATTAGTTGAGTTTGGCCGTGAAGATACCGAGATTAACCCGGGTCTTGCTGCTGAATGGGAAATTGCAGAGGATGGACTGACTTATACGTTCAAGCTCCAGGAAGGTGTTACATTCCATGATGGAGAACCGTTAAATGCAGAGGCAGTTGTCTACAATTTTGACCGCTGGGCACAGGGTACAGAAGATAAGTTCTACTATTATAAATCAATGTTTGGCGGATTTGGCGATGACGAAGGTCATGTGATTGAATCTGTTACTGCAACAGATGATATGACGGTTGAATTTAAACTTAAGCGCCCGCAAGCTCCGTTCTTGAAAAACCTTGCGATGAGCCCGTTTGGCATCGGAAGTCCTAAAGCAATTGATGAAATGGGAGATGAGGGCTTTAACGAAACTCCAGTGGGAACAGGTCCATTTAAATTTGTTGAGTGGAAGCGTAATGAGCGAATTGTGATTGAGAAATATGAGGACTACTGGCAGGAAGGTTTACCGAAGCTAAACCAGGTAATCTTCCGTTCAATTCCAGAGAACTCAGCACGTCTGAACGCATTAACAAGCGGTGAGATTGATCTTGCTGATGGAGTAAACCCAAGCGACTCAACACAAATTGAAGATAATGCAGAGCTTCAATTATTCGAACGTCCGTCTATGAACGTCGGATACCTTGGTTTAACAACGACAAGAGAACCTTTTGATGATCCAAAAGTACGTCAGGCAATGAATTATGCAATTGACCGCCAGGCAATTGTGGATGCTTTCTTTGAAGGGCGAGCTGAAGTAGCGAAAAACCCGATGCCGTCAGTTATCGCCGGGTATAACGATGACATTGAAGGATATGAATATGATCCTGAGAAAGCAAAAGAATTGCTGAAAGAAGCAGGACTGGAAGACGGTTTTGAAATGGACCTTTGGGCAATGCCGGTTCCTCGTCCATATATGCCGGATGGTCAGAAGGTCGCTGAAGCCATCCAAAACAATCTTTCAGCTGTAGGCATTACTGCAGAAATCGTTACGTATGAATGGGCTACTTATCTTGATAAAGCCCGTCTGGGAGAAGCAGATGCCTTCCTTCTCGGATGGACTGGCGATAATGGAGATGCTGACAACTTCCTTTATGTTCTTTTAGATCAGGACAATATTGGAAGCAACAACTACACGTATTATGAAAACCAGGAAGTGCACGATCTTTTGATTGAAGCTCAATCTGAAGTGGATGAAGAAAAACGTAACCAGATCTATATGGAAGCACAGGAAATGATCCATGAAGATGCCCCATGGGTGCCTTTGGCTCACTCAACACCATTAATGGCCGGAAGTGCAGCATTAAAAGATTTTGTTGCTCATCCAACCGGATCTGATGCGTTAGCAGAAGTGTACTTCGAATAAATCATTACCTTTTTTTGGGGAAAGGTGTTCATTCGCCTTTCCTTTTTCTCATCATAATAGAACAAAATACATAGCAGACCGAAGAGTAGGGGTGGAGAAGATGCTCCAATATATTATGAGACGGCTTTTGCAATTGATTCCTGTCCTTCTGGGAATGACCTTTATTGTCTTTTTAATTATCAGGGCAATCCCGGGCGATCCCGCGGTGGTTATACTTGGCCAGCAGGCAACTGAAGAAGCCGTTGCAGCATTAAGAGAATCTCTGGGCCTGAACAATCCCTGGTATATTCAATACTTTGAGTATTTAAAGAACTTATTCACAGGTGATTTAGGGCAGTCGATTCGTACACGGACAGCAGTAAATGAAGAAATCTGGCCTTATCTGGCAGCTACTTTTGAACTGTCTATCTTTGCCATTGTTATTGCGGTTGTGATAGGAGTAAATGCAGGCATTATTTCTGCATGGTTTCAAAACTCATGGTTCGATTACACAGCGATGGTGTTAGCGCTTATTGGCGTTTCCATGCCTATTTTTTGGCTGGGGCTGATGATGCAATACCAGTTTTCCCTGCAATGGGACTGGCTCCCGACTACGGGCAGAGAGAATGTTCGCGATCCTGTAAATGCCATTACGAATTTATACGTACTTGATACGATCATTCAGGGGCGATTTGATCAGACTGTGGATGTTCTTCGCCATTTGGTGATGCCCGGCCTTGCACTGGCCACGATTCCAATGGCCATTATTGCCCGTATGACCCGTTCGAGTATGCTTGAGGTAATGAAATCGGATTACATCCGCACAGCTCGTGCAAAGGGCGAGAAGATGTTTTGGGTTGTTTATAAGCATTCCCTGAAAAATGCGGTGATTCCGGTTCTTACTGTTATTGGTCTTCAGACAGGCTTGCTGCTTGGCGGCGCTATTTTAACAGAAACGATATTTGGGCTTCCGGGGATAGGAAGATATATTTATGAAGCAATTTCTTCACGGGATTATCCGGTAATTCAGTCAGGAATTTTAGTTGTAGCCTTTATATTTGTCATGATTAATTTAATTGTCGACATATTGTATTCCATTGTTGATCCAAGAATCCGATACAGCTAGTTTCGCAGTGAGAGAGGAATGAAGATATGGCAGAGCCAGCAAAACAGTTAGAGCCGGTCCAGCATCAAGATGAGACGCTCCCTCCGTGGAAAGAAGCATGGAGGAATTTTAAGAAAAATAAAATTGCCATTGTTGGATTAAGCATCGTAACGTTTTTTATTATTGTCGCTATTTTCGCACCCTGGATTGCGCCGGAAGGAATTAATGACCAGAAGCTTTCTGAGCGGCTGCAGGCGCCATCATCAGAGTACTGGTTTGGCACTGATGATTTTGGCAGGGACATTTTCTCCCGTGTCGTTCATGGCGCGAGAATTTCTTTATGGGTAGGTTTTCTGGCGGTGGTCGGATCTGCCGTGGTGGGAAGTACGCTTGGTATTATTGCCGGGTATTATGGACGCTGGGTTGATACGATTATTTCAAGATTGTTTGATATTATGCTTGCGTTTCCGAGCATTCTTCTGGCAATTGCAGTCGTGTCGATTTTGGGACCGTCACTGCGCAATGCATTAATCGCCATTGCCATTATTAACGTGCCGAACTTTGGACGTCTTATTCGATCAAAGGTGTTAAGTGTAAAAGAAGAGGAATACATTATGGCCGCACGTGCGATTGGAATGAGTGATTTTCGTATCCTCTTTTCCCATGTTCTTCCCAACTCCATGACGCCGATTATTGTGCAAGGTTCCTTAGCCATTGCCACTGCTATTATTGAAGCAGCTGCACTTGGATTTTTGGGACTTGGAGCACAGGCGCCGCAGCCGGAGTGGGGTGCCATGCTGTCGGCTTCCCGTTCATTCTTAATACAGGCACCGTGGACTATGTTTTTCCCGGGGCTTGCCATCATGCTTGTTGTGTTAGGCTTTAATTTGATGGGGGACGGCCTGCGTGACGCACTCGATCCTAAAATGAAAACATAAAAAAAACCCACCGCTGGTTCAGAGCCACGGTGGATTTTTTTGTGATGATTCATCTTCTTTTTTTAGCAAATCGCGTATCTCCTGCAATAGCTCGATTTGGGGGTCTGTAATCGCAACGGTTTCTTGTTCCTCTTCTTTACGTTTGAATCGGTTAATCAGTTTAATAAAGAGGAAAATGGCAAAAGCAATAATAATAAAATCAATAATAGCCTGAATAAACACACCATACGAAATTACAGCATCACCGGCAGTAAAAGCTAATTTTTCAAAGCTGATGCCTCCAAGCATAGCGCCAATAAGCGGCATAATAATATTTTCCACCAGTGCAGTGACGATCTTTCCAAATGCTGCGCCCATGACCACGGCAATCGCCAGATCCAGCACATTACCACGCATGGCAAATGCTTTAAATTCTTTAATCATCGTCTTACCTCCTAAAAATACAGATTATACTGTTTTCCATAAAAAAACGCCTGACTGTTAATCAGACGTATTGCAGTTTCTTACTGGCAGACTCAACTTCTTTAATATAAGCAATCGTCTTATCGTTGTATACTTGAGGCTGGTCTATATTGCAGACATGGCCCGCTTTTTCAATGGTAATCAGGCCAAGCGAAGGATCGCGCCGTACGAGCTCTTCAACAGGAGCGCGGAATAAATAATCCTCTTCCCCCATGACGAACATTGTCGGAAGTCCGTTTGTTTCAATCTGCAGGCGGTCAAGATAAGGATTGATTACTTTAGTCAGCGAAAACCAGCGGATAAATTCCTTTTGGCACATTTTCTTAGCCGAGTTTACAAAGGCAAGACGGGATTCTTCATGTGAGCGGTTGGGCATAATAATCCAGGCAAAAAGCTTATATAAAAGCATATAAGGAATAAAATGCTTGGTTGTCCGTCCGAACCACAGCAGAAATTTAGTGCGTATATCTAATTTAATAACAGCTCCGCTTAGCACTAAAGAGCTGACATATTGAGGATAATGATTTGAAATAGTTTGTACGACAATGGTTCCCAGAGAGATTCCTACAAAATGAGTTTTTTCTATAGATAGGTGATTAAGCACTTCAATGACTTCACTCGACACTTCTTTGAAGGTGTCCCCTTTTTTCCAGCGGCCTCTTGCTGATTGTCCATGGCCGCGCAAATCCATAACGAGAACATTAAAATGCTGACGAAATTCTTTTATCTGTCTAAACCAAATACTAGAACTTCCGCCTGCACCGTGGATAAAGGTAACCCAAGGTAAATCATCATTTAATCGATATGAGCGATAATGTAACAATTCTATTAACCCCTTTAATAGATTCTGTACTTATCTAACCACGAATGGCAGTAAGAATTCAAGAAGGAATGGGATTAAATCTGTTGGGTTATGTCGAAAAAACGACAGTACTGCTTAATTACCGCTGGACATGTCAAAATAAAAATGTGCATGCAGACTGCATCCAGGGTTAAATGGGGAAGAGCAGTCCGGGCAAAAAGAGCTGCAGGACAGATAGTGCTGAATGGTGAGTTCCGTGCCGCAATTGCCGCACAAAACAGCTTTTTCATTGAACTGGCTGTGAGGCCATACCGCGTGATTTCCACAGCCTTTTTCATCATGACAGCTTTTACAGGGATAATATTGCCCGCAGCAGTAAAACTTAATCGCAATAATATCTTTTTCGGAATGGTAATGGATACAGCGTGTATTGTGATCCAGAACGTTTCCAAATACATTGATACCATGAGTAACCATAAAATTCCTACTTTCGTTCAATCATTTATCTCCATTATAACAAATGAAAAAATGTCGAATGCATTGAATTAGTTGCCTTTGCGACAATCCAAAAAAGAGATGGTATGATAACGTTACCAATGAATTAGTAAGAGGTGAGTGGTGTGCTGGTTTTAGCCATGATTGAACGGCTCGGGATAATCGTAACCGTAGCATTTATCTTGACCCGCCTGCCTTTTTTCAGGCGGTTATTTGATCCTCATTCCTCTATCAACACTGGCCAGCGCTTGCTGCTAGTTGTCATATTTGGATGCTTTGGGATTATTGGCACGTATACTGGCATTATTATAAATCCAATAGAAGATTCCACGGACCGGTGGACAAGAGTGCTGAATGACGATGAGGCAATTGCAAACTCCCGTGTGCTGGGCGTAGTAGTCGCTGGTCTTCTGGGCGGCTGGAGAATTGGCGTCGGAGCAGGCATTATTGCCGGTGTCCATCGTTTTTTTCTTGGCGGTTTCACAGGCCTGGCCTGCGGGGCGGCAACAATTGTGGCAGGCGTTTTTGCAGGAATCGTATCGTCCAAACAAACAAAAAGCCGAATTGTGACGCCTCAGGCAGCACTTATCGTGGGAGGTATTGCAGAAGCTATGCAGATGCTCATCATTCTGGGGGTGGCAAGGCCATTTGATCGGGCTTTGGCGCTTGTTCAGGACATCGGCATTCCGATGATTGTGGCAAATGCGATCGGCACCGCTATTTTTGTCCTGATCATCCGGAGCGTCATTCAGGAGGAAGAACGAATGGGGGCAGTCCAGTCTCAAAAAGCCCTGCGCATCGCTAATCTGACGCTCATTCATATGAGAAAAGGACTGACGCCTGTGTCAGCAGCAGAGGTATGCTCCATTTTATTTAAAGAAGTTCCTTCTCTCGCGGTTGCAATGACCGACCGGCACCGGATTTTATGCCATATTGGCAACGGCCATGATCATCACAGCAGCGGGCATGAAATCCGCACGGAAGCCACCAGGCAGGTTATCGAAACAGGGATAGGAGTTACGGTAAGCAGAGACGAGATTCAGTGCAATGATCCAAATTGTCCTCTGCAGGCGGCTGTCATTGCCCCTTTGAAGCAGCAGGATAAAACGATCGGTACATTAAAAGTTTATTTTTCAACGGAACGAATGATTTCACCTATCATGCTTGAGCTTATCCAGGGTCTGTCCACACTGTTGAGCCATCAGCTGGAAATAGCGGAAGGGGAAAAGCATCGGGCGTTAGCGCAGGAATCAGAAATTAAAGCGCTGCAAGCCCAGGTGAGCCCTCATTTTTTATTTAATGCAATGAATACAATTGTGTCATTAATACGGACGGATCCTGACCGGGCAAGAAAGCTTCTGCTTTCCCTTTCTTCATTTTTCCGTCAGAATCTGGCTGGCACTACGAAACATTATTCTACATTGCTCGAGGAAGTGGAGCATGTAAAAGCTTACCTTGCTATAGAAGAAGCACGTTTTTACGACCGTTTGGATGTGTCTTATTTTCTTGAGGAGGAGGCATTAAGAGCACGAGTGCCATCAATGACATTGCAGCCAATTGTGGAAAATGCAATTAAGCATGGCTTAAAAACAATGGATTCGAATGCACAGCTGATGATTAGAGTAACGCATGAAGCTGACAGGGCAATGGTTCAAATTGAAGACAACGGTTTAGGAATAGAAGAGGAACGCTTAAACAGCCTGCTGGCAGAGCCCGTATCCTCAGAGGGCGGAACGGGGATCGGTTTGTACAATGTGAATGCAAGGTTAATGAAAATGATCGGAGAAGATTCAGGTCTGGCTATCCAGTCGGACACAGGCAAAGGGACCAGTATTTCGTTTTCCATTTCATTAAATGAAAAAAAATCACAGCTGGAAAGGGGGATTGGAGATGGAACTGCGCACCATTATTATTGATGATGAACCTTTCAGCCGGCAGGAGTTGCAGCATCTTTTGGAGGAGCATCCCGAACTGAAGGTAATTGGAGAAGCTAATTCTGCAGAAAAAGGACTAGAATTGATTTTAAGAGAAGAGCCGGATGTTGTATTTCTTGATATTGAAATGACAGGGATGAATGGCATTGAATTAGCTGAAACACTTCATAAGATTAAAAAGCCGCCCGCAGTTATCTTTGCTACCGCTTACCCTGATTATGCCGTAAAAGCGTTTCGCTTAGATGCGGTGGATTATTTATTAAAACCATTTGATGAAGAGCAGCTTGCTCAAACGGTGAAACGCCTGCTGCAAAAGGGGCATACAGCTAAAAAACCATCCGGTCCCGGATTAGGGAAGCTTGCCGTCCAAACCGAAGACCGCATTTTATATCTTGACCCCAAAAATGTTCTTTATATATACAGAGAAGGAAGAGACACCTATATTGTGGCAGAGCAAGGTACTTATTCATCCAAAGCAGCTTTAAAGGATTTGGAATCCAAACTGAAAGACTACTCATTTTTCAGAGTACACAAGGGCTATCTGGTGAATATTGAAAAGGTTGAAGAATTAGTAACCTGGAGCGCAAGTGTCTTTCAATTAAAACTAAAAAACAGTAAGGACCATGTTCCGGTCAGCAGAAATTATATAAAAGAATTAAGAGAATCGTTAGAACTGTAGTACAGGCTGCACGTGAACCGCGCGTGCAGTTTTTTTGTGTGATCAAACGCTATAAATACCGGTTTGAAACATTTCAATCAATAAATTCGACATGTTAATACAAATTATGCTCCTGTTGCTCACGAATGTGTCAAAAGCGTGAAAGAAAGCGATAAAATGAAAGCGTATACAAAACATATAAAACTATGAGGGGGAAAATAAATGGTTACCTTTCTCGTCGCAATCGCTATATTAATCGTAGGATATTTTACGTATGGGAAATTTGTTGAGAAAGTATTTGGAGTGAAAAACGAACGGATGACTCCAGCCTATGCCAACGCAGATGGCGTGGATTATGTGCCGATGGATACAAAAAGAAACTCGATGATACAACTTTTAAACATAGCAGGGGTTGGCCCGATTTTTGGACCGATCATGGGGGCGCTTTACGGACCTGTAGCTTTTTTATGGATTGTCTTCGGCTGCATCTTTGCAGGAGCTGTTCATGATTATTTAACAGGAATGATTTCAATCAGAAACCGTGGAGCGCATCTTCCTGAGCTTGCCGGAAAGTTTCTTGGAAAAGCTTTTAAGCATGTTGTAAATGCCTTCTCAATTCTGTTGCTGCTGCTTGTTGGTACTGTTTTTGTAACCGCACCGGCTGCATTAATTGCCGATCTGACACCTGCCTGGATATCAATGGGCGTGATTATTACTCTTATTTTTATTTATTACATTGCGGCAACCCTGCTACCGGTGGATAAAATTATCGGACGTTTATATCCGATCTTTGGTGCATTGCTTGTCGTTAGTGCGATTGGAGTTGGAGGGGCGCTTGTTGTTCAAGGCCATCCTATTCCTGAAATCACACTTCAGAATATGCACCCAGGCGGACTGGCTATATTCCCGTTATTATTTTTAACTATTTCATGCGGGGCGCTTTCAGGTTTCCATGCCACGCAGTCACCGATTATCTCGAGAACGACTCAAAATGAAAGCCAGGGCCGCAAAATCTTTTACGGCATGATGATTCTTGAAGGTATTATCGCGATGATTTGGGCTGCTGCAGGAATGGCGCTATTCAGCGGTCAAGGATTAAATGAAATTCTTGCTGCTGGAGGGCCGGCTGCAATTGTCCGTGAAGTTTCGATTACAACACTTGGTGCGATTGGAGGAACGCTTGCCATCATTGGTGTAATTGTACTGCCTATTACGTCAGGTGATACTGCATTCAGAAGTGCGCGTATGATTATTGCCGACTACATTAAAGTAGGTCAAAAGAAAATAATGAGCCGCTTATGGATTGCACTTCCACTGTTTGTTATCTCGATTGCACTTACTCAAATTGACTTTAACATTCTATGGCGCTACTTCTCCTGGGCCAATCAATCAACCGCTATGATTGCTCTCTGGGTCGGCGCTATGTATCTCGCACTTCAGCGCAAGAATTACTGGATTGCAGCGGTGCCGGCAGTATTTATCACAATGGCTACCTTCACGTATATTCTGAATGCTGAAATCGGATTCAGATTGCCGATCGAAGCAGCCTATATTGGCGCTTCAATCATTACAGTTGCAGCAGTAATCGCATTCTTTATGACAGTTCGATCACGATTGGCTGCAAGCGATTCAGGCATCACTCCGATCATTGTAGATGAGGACTTAAACAAAACCGCATAATTTTTACTGAAAACCGCCATTAAGGCGGTTTTTTTGTGTTCACTTATTTTGGATGGGGGAGAGATGTAGAAGCTTTGAATTGACATGTAGAACTTTTGACGTGAGATGTAGAAGTTCTTATTTAAAATGTAGAACTTCCGTCATGAAGCGTAGAAGTTTTCCAATCTTCCAAAACGAAGACACTCAAACCCTCCCCGCCCGTAATTAGTAACTTACCTTTCTTCACAAAATTGAAGGTTTTTCACCTCTTAATAAAGGAAATAGTACTCTATGGAAATGATTAGAATTTTTCCATTTCAAAAGCATCGTAAAAATTGTTTTATTTCTGAATGTTCTATATATTTAAAGGGAGTAAAGGAAGGTGAGGGCAGGCTTAATGACGGGTGTGGAATGGATATTTGTCATCTTGAGTATGGTTTGGATAAGTGAATTTATCTTTTTTCGAAATCGCGGGGTGGGAGAAGAAGATCCGCATGAAAAGCGCACGTTTTTATTGATTCTTCTCGCTTTGCTGGGAACCATCGCCTTATCGGTTTCACTCCAGGAGATGAAGCAGCTGGAAGCTTCAGCATATCTGATTCAGGTGCCCGGTGCGGTGCTGTTTGGAGCAGGCGTTTTTCTCCGCTTATGGGGAATTATTCATTTGAAGAATCAGTTCACCCGGAATGTGACTGTTCGGGATGGGGATGAAATTGTCAGCACGGGACCTTACCGCCGTTTAAGGCATCCATTATACACTGGGCTTCTCATGATTTCCCTTGGGATGTCACTGTTTTTTATGAGTATAGTTGGTGCTGTGTTTGGGGCATTGATCGTTAGCTGGACCCTGATGAAGCGGATTCGTTATGAAGAAGATTTGCTGATTGAGAAATTCGGTTTAGATTACAAGCAATGGATGAGCAAAAGAGCTCGTTTATTTCCATTTATATATTAACTAGATTGGGAGTGGGAAAATGACAAAGAAAAAAGCGTTGGTTATTGGAGCGGGACTGGCAGGCATGTCTGCAGCGATTCGTTTGCATGCAGATGGTTATGATGTACAAATTATTGAGAAAAATGAAAATGTCGGCGGCAAATTGAACAGGAGAGAAGGAAAAGGTTTTACTTTCGATACAGGACCTTCAATTTTGACGATGCCGTGGGTTCTGGAAAAGCTTTTTTCAAGCGTTCACCGCAGATTAGAAGATTACATACCAATTGAGCGAATTGAACCGCAGTGGAGAACGTTTTTTGAAGATGGCGTTCAGCTCGATGTGACCAGCGATTTGCCTACCCTTATTGAAGAAATGAAAAAAGTGGATAATGGCTCTTCTCAAAGCATGAGCGAGCTGATCAATTACTCTGAAAAAATGTACGAGCTTTGTATGAAGAGCTTTTATAAATACAGCCTGGCAGACTTGAAGGATCTGAAACGATACCACACATTAAAGGATTTAATGGCGATGGATCCGTTAAGCACTGTTGCAGAAGGAACAAAGAAACGATTAAACAATCCTCATTTAGAACAGCTGTTTAACTTTTTTGTCATGTATGTCGGATCAAATCCATATCAGGCACCGGCCATTTTAAACCAGCTGATTTTTGTTCAGCTTGGACTTGGTATTCATTATGTAAAAGGCGGAATGTACAATATTGCAGTGGGAATGAAGCAGCTTCTTGATGAACTGCGCGTGGATGTACAGTTGAATTCTCCGGTTGATCACCTTGTACTGGAAGGCAAAACGGTGACGGGTGTTAGGACGACAGACGGTACGCTTTATGAAGCAGATATCGTGGTGTCTAATTTGGAAGCCATTCCTGCCTACCGGAATCTGGTGCCGAAAAATCAGGCGAAAAAGGAAGCCAAAAAGTTAAATAAAACGTTCATTCCAAGTGTTTCAGGTCTGGTGCTTTTGCTTGGCGTAGACCGTCAGTTTGAAAACCTGAAGCATCATAATTTCTTCTTTTCAGAGGATCCCAAAAAAGAGTTTAGTGACATTTTTGATAAAGGGATTCCATCTGATGACCCGACTGTTTACATTGGGATATCATCACGTTCAGATTCAACGCAGGCTCCTGCAGGAAAAGATAATTTATTTGTCTTAACCCATGTTCCGCCTTTAAAAGAGGGAGAACAAGGGAAGCAGGATTGGGATCAGTACAGAGAAATTGTGCTCGACAAGCTTGAGCGTATGGGTATGAAAGGTCTTCGTGAGTCCATCGAGTTTGAATATCGCTTCACGCCTGAAGATTTGGAAGAGCTTTATGGTCCAAACGGAGGGTCTATTTATGGCGTGGCATCTGACCGCAAGAAAAACAGCGGATTTAAGATTCCTGCGAAAAGTGAACTGTATGAAAACCTCTATTTCGTCGGCGGATCCACTCATCCCGGCGGAGGCGTCCCGATGGTAACGTTGTCCGGTCAATTAACAGCGGATCTGATTAAACAGCATCAGCCGGTAGAAGTATAACGAAAAAAACTCCAGCTCAAGTAATGAGCTGGAGTTTTTTTACTATTATTTATTTCTGGTCTTCCTTGGAAACTCTTTTCTTAAGAGCTTAAACAGTGTATAGATCATCAAAATTAAGATGATGGTAAACGGTAAAGCAGAAACGAGAGAAGCTGTCTGAAGCCCTTCCAGACCGCTGGCAAGCAGCAGGACAGCTGCAATTCCTGCCATTAATAAACCCCATACGATCCTGACAAACAAAGGAGGGTTTAAGCTGCCGCTTGTTGTCATGCTGCTGATAATATACGTAGCTGAATCTGCAGATGTAACTAAAAAAGTCAGGATCAGCAGAATAGACAGAGTCGATAAAATCAGGCTGAAGGGCATTTGCTCAAAAGTAACAAATAATGCGCTGGTGACATCATTGTTTACGGCGTCTGCAATGGATGTTCCATTAAATAAATCCATATGCAGCGCAGTGCCTCCAAACACAGCAATCCAAAATAAAGCAATGACCGGAGGAACAATCAGAACTCCCACAATAAATTCACGGATGGTTCTTCCTCTTGAGACCCTCGCAACAAATGCGCCTACAAATGGTGACCAGGCAATGGCCCATGCCCAGTAAAAAATGGTCCACTCCTGTACCCACTCTCCGCCGTTATAGGGCTGAAGTCGCAGGCTGTATCGTACGAAATTTGTAATATAATCACCAAGACCTAAAGTAAACGTTTCAAGAATGAAAACAGTTGGACCTGCAATAAAAACAAATAGCATTAAGATAAGTGCAGTACCAAGGTTAATATTGCTCAGCCACTTGATGCCTTTATTAATACCTGTGGTGGTAGAGGTGAGAAATAGGACGGTAAGTACAGCAATAATAATTAATTGAATCATTGCGTTGTTTGGTATGCCAAAAACACTGTTCAGTCCACCGTTAATTTGCAGAATTCCCAGACCCAGTGAAGTAGCCACCCCCATGACCGTAGCGATTACAGCGAGGATATCAATGGTTTGATTGACCGGTTTTTTAAGCGGTCCTTCCTTAATAAGTGGAGACAGACTTGTTGAGATGAGGCCGTTTTCTTTTTTACGAAATTGAAAATATGCAATGATAAGACCAACAACAGCGAAAACGGACCACTGGCTTACTCCCCAGTGAAAAAATGAATAGCCCATTGCCAGTCTGGCACCTTCTTCAGTCAGCGGCTCGGTGCTGCCGTATGGAGAGGTGAAAAAATGGCTCATTGGTTCTGCAACGCCCCAAAATACTAATCCTACGCCAAAGCCTGCCGAAAACAGCATGCCGATCCAGGTAAAAAAGGAGTATTCGGGACGTTCATCATCACCGCCCAGTCTGACACGCCCATAACGGCTGACGGCCAGAAAAAGCAGGAAGAGAACAAAAAAGAAGACGGCGAGTAAATATAACCATCCAAAAGACTGAGTGGTAAAGCTGAATGCTGCATTTGCTCCTGCAGCAAACAGCGACGGAGATACAGCTCCAATCAAAACGAGCACCCCGATGACGATAGCGGATATGAAAAATACCCGATTGAGTGATTGAAACCCTTTAAAGTTTTTCATAGCGACCCCTTTCCAAATTCTGTAGTTATGTAAAGTAAAGGACTTCATTACCCACTTCCCTATCAAAAGACCTATTAAACAGAAAATTCTTTATTTCAGGTTTAAGGTGGAGTCAAAACGTAAAAACACAGTAAAAAAATGTAATTTTCAAAGGAGCTGCCTTATGAAGATGCCTTTTTTTCAACAGTTCAGCCATCCTGAAGGTAAAATGGGGAAACTGGCTGGGTTTATTATGTCCAAAGAAAATAAAAAGCTAAACAATTGGGCTATTGGATGTATGGATCTTCAAACAGGAGACCGCGTCCTGGAAATCGGCCACGGAACGGGTTATTCCATTCATAAAATGCTGAAAGGAGATACGAAGGTTTATGTGGATGGCGTTGATGCCTCCATTGCCATGACTGAAAGTGCCAGCAGGCGTTTAAAACACCATATAAAAAATGGCCGTGCAAGATTAATGACAGGGAAAGCAGAAAGTTTAATTCTGCCTTTAAACCATTATCAAAAGATCCTGTCAGTGAATAATTTTACGCTGTGGGATGATCCTGTTCTTGCACTGGAAAACTTATTTAATTCATTAAAGCAAGGGGGTAGAATCGTTATCATGATGCAGCCCAGAGAAGAAGAGGCAAGTCCAAACCTTACCAAAATGATGGGAAATAATCTATACCGATCATTGAATGAGGCTGGATTTTCCCACGTTACGATTTCTTACCGGCGGATTTGGCCTGAGCTTTCAGTCTGTGCGGTTGGTTTTAAAAAAGTCCAGCTTACTGGAATTGATTGATTGAAGCCATTTATTTGTTTGTTTAGGTGAATGGAGTATGATGATGTTTTTAGTTAACGAGCAGGAAGCAAGTTTTTGCAAGATAAGAGGTGCTTTTTCTTTTGGGTAGTCCCAGATCCATTTCAGGAATTCCAAATCAATCTTTTCAGCACAGTCTTCTCCCATATCCGGACGTGTTTTGTTGTGATACATGACCCTTCTTTTCAGGGTTCTTTGAATGCACAAATAGCGGGAGTAATGAAGGAAGATGATGGTATCTGACGCCTGTATTCTTTCATCTATTGTCGACCCGAAATTCCCGTCTATGATCCATTCCGGCGATTTCATAATTTCCTGTGTTCTGGCGAGGAATTCTTGTTTGGGCATTGGATCCCATCCTTACCGCCAAAATAAAGCATCCAAATGAATAACGGGAAGTTCCAGTTTTTCACCAAGCTGTTTGGCAAGCGTAGATTTTCCTGCTCCACCTGAACCGATGATGATGATTTTTTTCATTTACAGCCTCCTAAGTTTTATTTATTAAACGTGGTTGTTGAGTTGATTGCAGCCTAATTTAAAGTGCTATTATTAAAAATAAGATGACAAATAGTCGGAACTTTTAGTATAATGATAAAAGAATAATATGGAAAGGGTGAGGTACTATGAGAAAACAACTTAAATCGTTCATTGCAATCTCGTGTACACAACCCGTCTGGCCTTCAGGCTGTCCATTTTCGGATTTATCCTGCTAATTTACTGACGCAGTAAATCCATGGGTTGTGTACACACTACACATACCTATGGATTTTTTTAGTGCGTAAAATTAGGAGGAAAAAAATTGAATTTAATACAAAATGAAGAGTTAGTTAAAATAGGCTGGAACGAAGATTGGCAGTCAAAAGCGGAAGACAAATCACCATTAATACCCGGAAGAATAATTGTTGAACACAAAAGACTGTACCGGATCTTCACGAGCCATGGTGTGCTTCTTGGAGAAGTTTCAGGCAAGTTCCGGCATGAAGCCGCTGTGAGGGAAGATTACCCTGCAGTTGGTGACTGGGTGATGGTAAGTCCATATATCGATGAAGAAAAAGCAATTATTCACCACATCCTTCCCCGCACTTCAAAGTTCTCCCGCAAAATGGCCGGAGAAACAGCAGGTGAGCAAATTGTAGCGGTTAATGTTGATGTTGTGTTTCTTGTTATGGCAATGAATCAGGATTTTAACCTGCGAAGACTGGAGCGGTATTTGCTGACAGCCTGGGAGAGCGGTGCCAATCCGGTAATTATTCTGTCAAAATCTGATTTATGTGAAGATGCAGCCCAAAAAATTCAGGAGACTGAATCAGTTGCAATGGGCGTGCCGATTATTGCGTGCAGTGTTGTAAGCGAGATGGGATTGGACCATTTATTAACCCATATCAACACAGGAACCACAGTGGCAGTTATGGGGTCTTCCGGGGTAGGAAAGTCTTCGATTATCAACTATTTACTTGGTGAAGAGAAGATGGTTACAAATGATATTCGTTTGGATGATGGGAAAGGAAAACATACCACTACCCATAGAGAATTATTTGTTCTTCCAGATGGAGGCGTCATTATTGATACGCCCGGAATGCGTGAATTGCAATTATGGGAATCAGACGACGGAATTGTACAGGGGTTTCAGGACATCGAAGCACTTGCCGAAGAGTGCCAATTTAGAGACTGCCTGCATGAAAATGAACCAAACTGTGCTGTTATCCGGGCAATTGAGGACGGAACGCTGCCAAAAGAACGCCTATCAAGTTATCGAAAGCTTCAAAAAGAGCTTGCTTATATTGAGCGAAAATCAAATAAACGGGAACAGCTTCTTGAAAAAAAGAAGTGGAAAAAAATAACCCAGTCTCATAAAAACACTTATAAATAAACACTATTCACAAAGCCCAGACACTTATCTTATAACCGTCTGGGCTTTTCATTTGAAATATAATCGCTATCGTGTGTTAATTTCAGTGGCATTGAAATCCGATATAGTGAATACATACATTTAAACTAACGTTGCAGATTGAATAAGAAGTACAAGATATTGTAAAAATGCAAACTGGCACTAACAGGAGGTAATAATTATGAAGAAAAATAGAAGAAATACGTTAGGATATTTATCAATAATAGCAGTAGTATCAAGTGTAGTTTTCTTCTTTTTACCAATAGATGATAAGATAGATGCAATTATAATTGGTTTAACTTCGTTATTAGGGATAGGATTTGCTATAGCATCTAAAGAAGTGTGGTATGTCCTTATAGGAACTATATTAAACATTGCCATGTTAGGAATGTCTTATCTTTTATTAATTGGAGCAGAATTTAGTAAACTATAATCGAAACTTTTTTAATGTTTGGATGTTGATATATTCTGTCCAGGACACAATATAAAACAGTGCTTCAATAAAGGAGTTGTTTAAAATGGATGGAAATAAAGGTACAGAAATTAAACGCTCTTCAAAAGCAGAAAACATTCTCGTTCAAATCAATAGTAAAACTAAACTAGGCGACTTACGTAAAATCGCGAAGGACATTAAAAAAGATCATGAACTAGCTATTGAACTTTGGTCAACCGAAAAGTTTTTGCCCAGACTATTAGCAATCTTAATTATGGACAAAAAACTTCTTTCACAAGATGTGATAAATAAGCTTGTTAAGGATATGCAGACTCACACTTTTAATGAGCGAAATAACTTAATGGATTGGTTTATGGCTAATCAGCTCACCAAAGAAAAGAAGAAAATTGCATTGATGGAGTCGTGGGAAAATAGTCCTTCTACTCTTCAAAGGCGTGCTTTCTGGTATTATCAAGCGAGATTGAGATGGACTGGACAAACACCGCCTGATAACACCCCAGACTTGCTATCTGCATTGGAAGCTAATATTACGCAGGAAGACCCGGAAGTTCAATGGGCTATGAATTTCACCGCAGGCTGGATAGGTGTTTATGATGAAAAGAATCGCGCACGTTGTATTAAACTTGGTGAGAAAACGGGTCTTTACAAAGATGAAATAGTAGCCAAAGGATGTACTCCCAACTATTTGCCGGAGTTCATTACGATTGAAGTTAACAAACGACATAATAATTAGATACCTCTGAAAAATTTATTAGGGTTTAATGTGAAAATAAAGGAATTAAAAAATGTAGGATTGTCCTATAACAAAAAAATATCGCAGTTCACCCAATAAATATTTTCGAATGATATGATTAAATTGGAATTTACGAGAGACTTAATTTATTTTTGGAGGATAAATCTTTGAAAATACTTAGACTTATTTTAGCAATTATTGTTGTTGCTATATCAAGTTATGCTTTGATAACTGGTAAAACAGGAGCAATAAGTCCTTATGTATTGTTTTCTTAGCGTTAATGCTTCTAGTTACTGGAATTACTGAATTTCGCGAAAAAAGAAAGGCAAATGCCCTTACACTTTTCTTTGTAACTGGATTTAACTTTTATGTTTTATTTGAAATTATATTCAACTAACGGGAGCATTCCTTTAATTAGGGATGCTTTTTATTTGTTAATGAAAAGGGAATTAATGTTAAACTTTAAGAAAGAAATTCACAAAATGAGGAGGTGTAAAAGGTGGACTCTTTAATTTGGTTAACTATCGGTATTATCATAATCGGTTTTGTTGTTCTCATTTCTTTGAAAAAAAGCATGGAAAGTAAGCTCGCTTTTATACTTGCAAATAGGGAAAGCGAGGAAAGTTCAATAAAAGCTAAATCCATAATATGGTGGATAGTGAGTGCAGTAACTTGGGGAATAGTGAGTATCATACTTATTGTTTGGTCATTTCATCATTACTCTGGATAACAGTTGGTTCAATATTAAAAATAGAATCAAAAATAATTGGATACATATACTCCGTTTTTTGATTCTACTTTTAATTATCCCCTGGGGCTTCTTGTAACAAATGTCTTTCCCCTTTTGTATCTTCTACAACAATAAATTTCATATCGCTTTTAACAGAATAAATAATGGAACCCTTTTCAAAAAAATTGGATTGATAATTATTTGGAAATACATCAGCAGACACTTTCTTTGTTACTTTTCCTATCTCGTCTTTTAACTCATAATCATTTATATCTTTTTCAGTACCGTTATACTCATTATCGTTCACAACAACAATCATTGCATAACTTCCTGAAGTATTAGCCTGATTACAGGCTGTTAAAAAGATAACAATGAATAAGAATAACATTTTCTTCATTTCTAATTCACTCCTCCTAATTACTAGTTTATTCTTACTATATCATGTGATTGTTCTTATTAATTTTCTGTACGAATCTAATTAAAAAAGACTCTTAGAAGGAGAAGGAATTATATTGAAAAATTTAATGTGTTAGGTCTAACTGTGGTGCAATTTCAATAGTGGTTTAATTCGCTGCGCTTTAAATACACTTTGCATCTTCAACTGAATAAGAAACTTTTGGCTCAAATAAAGATAGGGAGTTTATGTTATGAAGTCAGCCTTAAAAAAAGATAATGAAGTAAAGAAACACAGTAGATCATTTCGATTTTTTATGATTTATGTAGGAGTTAGTGTCGTTTCTCTTGTTCTCCCTTTTTTAGAGGATCCGACAAAGGCGGTATGGATAAAAATTATTGTTGTACTATTGCTATTAACTCTGTGTTATTCTGTCTCTAAATTTGTTCAAAAAATACAATACCGCTTTCATCCAAATATAATAGTGGTATCACTGTTATTTGTGTGCTACTTCATATTTTATTTTTATCTATCAGATAAGTTAGGTTATTAGGAACAGCACTAACGCAGCAGCTAGATCAAGAAAAAAATAAAAGAAAATCCAGGAGGGGAAGCATATGAAAAAATTCTCCCTATCTTTAATAGGTGGAGTAATCATTGGACTCTTTTTGTCTTTCCTGCTTATGGATTATGAAGATATAAGATATGATATTCAAGGACTTGGTGGAATCGAGTCAAGAACGATAAGAGAAATGGATTTTGATTTCGTTTTCAATGCCTCATTCATAATAGTCGGGATATCAATATTAATATTTGTTATTTGGACTGTTGTTGAGAAAAAATCAGATGAGAAATTCCTTTCGAAAAAATAGAATTTATAGGTATCTGAAGTATAGGGTGCTCAACAACACAAATGTAAAAAGTCGATTCCTAAGAATTCAGGAATTCGACTTTTTTAAGTTGAACATTTTTTTGGAATTACCGGAACATAGAGTGATTAACAAAGCCTTTTATTAAAACCGTAAGCTAGTCCCGGAAAACGGACGTATTCTCCATCCATTTATCAAAAAATCTTAACCAATACTTTTTTCTACCGGATATTTCTCTTCGGACTGGTTGGGGTTCGATTTGTACGAGGCGGCCCGGCAGTAGTTCGGGAATTGGTTGCCTGTTTTACCGAGTTTGTGATGCTATGGATTACTTCACCCACATCCTGGACAGATTCCATGAGAGGATCGACTGTCCGCATTTTATGTTTAGCATCGACAGTGACCTGATTTGCTGTGTTGATCAGCTTGCTGGATTCCTGCGACAGGCCATGAACCGCATTCCTCACCTCAACAAGGGTCCGGTTGGATTCGCCTAGTGTCACCATTCCCTTTTGAAGCAATCTTATTAAAAATGCAACCATCCAGATGAAGGCTATAGCGATAGCCGCAACACTGTATTCAATAATCATAAATAGAAACCCTCCCTTTTTACGATTTTATGTACAAGCCCTGCAGATATTCCTCTACTGTCTACTCAATGTATTTTCTTCATTTCAGCCTCAGTTTCTCCATATAAAATTTCATGCAAAAAACGAAAACTGCTTCCCATTCCATTTGGAAAGCAGTTTTCGTATGCAGCGTATTCATTTAAGTGAATGGACGATTATTTAATTCTAATCTTTAAGACCCCGTCTGGTGAGGAGCTGATTGTGTTTCCATGAGCAGTGTTATCAGGTTTATAAATATCTGCAGTTGATGGAATGTCTTCAACAGGAGCTTGCCAGGAAGCAACTTCCTGTTGATCACTTGTATTGAGGGCTTCGCCTGGAAGAATAACTTTATTTTGAATACTTGCGTTCTGTTTTACCTTATCCGTTACACTGTGAACCACTTCACCTACATCCTGAGCAGATTCTAACAATGGTTCCAAGAGTTTGATTTTACTTTGGATATCGACGGTGACTTGTTCTGCGGATTGGATCAATCTTTGTGATTCCTTTGTCAGGCTGTTGACGCTATTTTTCACTTCAACAATTGTAAGTTGGGTTTCCCCAAGTGTTTGGATTAATTTAGCGGCCAAACATACAAAGGCAGCTGACGCGCTGGCTGCGCTGATCTTCATAATCATTAAGATTCACCCTCCTTTTCTTTACTTTATGTATGGGCCGCAAGCTATATTCCACAAGCCACATGTGCTGAATTAAACCTGTGAACACTCATGATCTGCCTTTTTTGTTAATACAATGAAAGGAGGTGATGAGATGTTTCCCAAGTGGCTGTCATCCTTTATTAGACCCCAAGCAGATGAAGAGGAAGTCATGATTTTATCAAAAATTGAATTATTCCGTCTTCAGAAAAAATGGATGCATGACAGGCCAAAGGCGGATTTATCCAACGCCGAGGAAGCGGTCGTTTCCTCCATAAAAGAGAATACCGATTATTATAAAAAAAATAATGTTACCAGAACAAAAGCGTACCTTGAACTCTACCAACGGAATCCCGAACTGCACTGGGCATTTTTAGCTCATATGGTTTCCAGAAATGCCGGTTGGAATATGACCGATTTAAAAGGTCACAGTATCAATCAGCTGCTATCCTATAATCAAAAGGCTCTTTTCTTTCGTTTTCTTGAAAAAGCCAATTATCTTATTTTTGAAGATGCATTTCCTCAGCTGCTGCTGTATGAAAAAAGCAAATCAGATAGAATAAATTACGCCCATCTGCTTCCCCATTTTGGCGTGTCTCTTTTTATGCTTCCTATATGGCAGCAGTTTATTGATGACCATAACAAAAATGTTGAGATGCTTACGGTCTCCTTAATTATCAATGAGCAGCATTTTTTAGAAACTCATGTTATGCAAAATGCCTTTTTTAAAAAGAACGTACTTCAGTCATTTACGTTTCAGCTGCAGGAAAGATTGGGCTTTACGCACATTTTATTTCCTCATTTTGCAGCTGACGGCATCGAATTAGCAGGATTGACCGTCCAGCAATTCTCCAGTCTGCCATCAAGAATAGAAATAGGAAAAAATCTGTATGTACAGCTCTTTAAAGGCGTTTTAAATGGAGCTCAAACCTTTGCTTACGAAAAAAACCATACCGGATCCCGCTCAGACTACTTCCCCGATCTATTTTCCTGCAAAAAAGAACTCACTAAAATATGGAGTCCATTATTAACGAGCGTATGGGAGGATGTACAGCATCCAGAGCTGAATAGGGCAGACTGGTTTAAAAACAGTGCAGATATTGAAAAATATTATTCGCTGCCCGGCAATGTAAAGGCGGGTAATATGACAGCGAAGCATCTGCTGAATATAGTAAAACTGTCCGGATTAAATGAACTGCAGCAGCTAATGCCTTATTCAAATTGACGGCATGGGTGAAAATGTATACTTATTTTAATTGATTGTTCTATTTCAGATAAGAAGAATCATAGATCAATAATGAATTTTTAGAAAATAAGGTTGCAATCGCTTTCAATCTATTCTATAATTCAAACCATCACATCCGAAACGTTTTGGGAGGGTCTGAATTGGCCACGATTAAAGATATTGCAAAAAAAGCCGGCGTCTCCATTACAACGGTGTCAAGAGCATTAAACGGCTACTCGGATGTAAATGAAGACACCAGAAAAAAAATAATTGAAACAGCGAAATCCTTAAACTACTCGCCAAATACAATTGCACGAAGTCTTGTGATGAAAAAATCAAGAACAATCGGGCTGCTTATATCAGGGCTTATGAGAGAAAGTGCAAAAGATAATTTTATGATTGAAGTCATGACAGGCGTTAACGACTTTGCCTCTCAAACCGATTATGACATTGTCCTGTTCAATACGAACTCTTCAAAGCAAAGAGAAAAAACATACACCCAGCTTTGCAGAGAAAGAAAAGTAGATGGGGTGATTATTCAAGGCATCAGAACGGATGACCCGTATCTTGAAGAGGTAGTAGAAGGGGAAATACCCTGCGTGCTCGTGGACATTCCCAAAATTGGACGTTATGCGGGCTACGTTTCATCGGATAATGCAGCAGGTTCATTTGAAGCTGGAAACTACCTGGCAGAGGCAGGACACACAAATATTGGCATGATAAATGGACATGAATATGCTTTTGTCAGTAAGGAGAGACTTACAGGATTTCAGAAAGCAATGATGGAAAAAGGCATTTCTTTTCAGGCTGATCATATTGAAAATGGTGATTTCACAGAGGAAAGCGGTGAACGGGCAGCATTAACATTGCTTGAACGCGATCCCGCCATTACAGCCCTGTTTTGTGCAAGCGATTTAATGGCTATTGGGGCAATGAACGGGCTGAGAGCAAAAGGGTATCGAATCCCGGAGGACATATCAATTGTGGGGTACGATAACATTCTGTTGTCCAGATACGTTCAGCCAAGCCTTACAACCATTGCTCAGGATACACATGGATTAGGTTATGAGGCGGCAAAAATGCTGGTCGATATGCTTGATCATGACGGAAAACCCAGAAGGACCTTAGTAAAACATGAATTAATCGTAAGAAACTCAAGCATAATGCGATAAATGAAATCAATTCAAACTTGATTTTGCGAATAATGCTTGAGTATTTTTTTGAGAATATCCGAAACGTTTCGGACTACGGAGGTTGCGAATAATGAATTACCGCGTAATTAAAGAAAATGACTTGTTTTTATTAACAGATGAAAGGGGAGATATCGTTTCCGATCACCCGTATGAACTGGGTTTATATACCAAAGATACGCGTTATCTTAACTCCCTGAAACTGTCTGTAAATGGGGAATCACCCATTGCCCTTCATTCAGATGGAGGAGAGAATTACCGCTCGCGCATTCTTCTTACAAACCCTCACCAGGAAAGTGAAGAAGGCTTGATTCTTTGGAGAGAGTCGATTGAGTTTGAACGTACCCGTTTTATTTATGAAGGTGTCCTGTATGAAACGATTAAAGCCACCAGCTATTTCCCTAAGAATGTAACCTTCAGAATCGCACTGGAAATGGATGCTGATTTCACAGATATGTTTATCATTCGCGGGTTTCAAAATGGCAAGACAGGCAGCAGGGGGGAAACGCATTATTCATCCCGTGAAATGACGTTTACCTATAACGGCATTGACGAGATTGCCCGCAGGACAATTGTGAAATGGAATCAGCCCGAACAGGAAGTTCAAGAAGGATATGTTGGGTTTGACTGGTCATTGAATCACGGTGAATCAAACGAAGTAACCTTTACGATCGAGGCATTGCAGGATGCTGAAACAAGCAGTGTGATGGACGAGCAGTTCGCATTGAATGCCCTGCAGCAATCTTATAAGAATTGGAATGATTCTCTTCCTGTTGTTAGTACAGATGAAAAACAATTTGAAAAGTTAATTAATCGTGGAACAGATGATTTGCGGGTTCTCTTAACGGATGTCGGATTTGGTTCTTTTCCGGTTGCCGGCTTACCGTGGTTTGGGGTGCCATTCGGACGTGACAGCTTAATCGCTGCTCTTCAATTGCTTCCATTCAATACGGAAGTGGCAAAAGGGACGCTGCTTACGATGGCCCACTATCAGGGGACAAAAATAGATGCCTGGCGGGATGAACAGCCAGGAAAAATCATGCATGAAATACGGTATGGCGAGCTGGCAAATACGAATCAAATTCCATTTGCTCCTTACTACGGCAGCGTGGACTCAACTCCGCTATTTTTAATGCTGCTGGTTGAATATGTGAACTGGACGGGGGATGTGGAGCTTGTAAAAGAGCTGCGGACAAATATTGACCGCGCCATTTCATGGATCGATGAATACGGAGACCGGGATGGAGATTTGTTTATTGAGTATCATCAGGAAGCGTCAAAAGGAATAGCGAACCAGGGGTGGAAGGATTCAGGAGATTCCGTCGTCCACCGCAATGGAGACTATGCCAAATCTCCGATCGCTTTAAGTGAAGTTCAAGGGTATGTTTACCAGGCTAAAAAAGGGATTGCCTCCATTCTTCGCACACTTGGAGAAGCGGACACAGCGAATTCATTAGATAAATCTGCCGAAGAGCTGAAAAAGAAGTTTAATGAAGCGTTCTGGATGGAAGACGTCGGTTTTTACGCCATCGCTTTAGATGAGCATAAAAAACAAGTGGGCACGATCACATCCAATCCCGGCCATCTTTTGCAATCTGGCATTCTATCAGAGGACCGCGCCAAAAAGGTAGCAAGTGTATTGGCAGGGGAGAAAATGTTCTCAGGCTACGGAATCAGAACAATGGGTGAAGGGGAAGCAGGCTATAATCCAATGAGCTATCATGATGGCAGTGTGTGGCCGCATGATAACAGCATGATTTTACTTGGCATGGGTAAAAGTAATCTCCAGCAGGAAATGGATACGGTGATTCAAGGGTTAATTGAAGCATCGCATCACTTTGAATATGACAGGCTGCCGGAATTGTATTGCGGCTATGACCAGTCACTTAATAAGGTTGTTCCATATCCAGTTGCCTGTTCTCCGCAGGCGTGGGCAGCTGGAACACCGCTTACCTTTGTGCAATCGCTGCTCGGACTTTATCCGGACAGCTTAAATAAAACAATCAATCTTAATCCAATGCTGCTTTCGTCAATGAATGAATTCCATATCAGCAATATGCGCCTGGGAAATGGAATTTTGTCTGTATCGATTAAACGAATGGATGGCAAGGCCGATGTAACTGTCACGGAAAATACGACTGGCTGGAAAGTGGAACAGGGCCTTAAGACAACAGTTTAAAAACATAAAAGGGGAGATTGTGTATGGAAAAGAAATGGTTTGCTTCGGTAAGTATGTCCCTGCTTCTGGCAGGCAGTGTTTTGGCCGGCTGCAGCTCTGATAATGGAGGAGAAGGAGAATCTGGTGACAGCGATGGAAAAACTACGGTTACACTTGCGGGCTGGGGAGGAAATCCAACCGAGCAGGAGCTTCTTGAACAGACGCTTGCCGATTTTGAAGAGAAAAATCCGGATATTGATGTGAAGCTTGAGGTCATTGCTGATCAATACATGGATGTAATGAAAACACGCTTAATTGGCGGTGAAGGTCCGGATGTTTTTTATCTGGATGCATTTGAAGCACCTGCTATGATCGAATCTGGAGTCCTTGAGCCATTGGATAATTATGTGACAGAGGATTTTGATGTGGCTGACTTTGAGGAGCCTCTTCTGGATGCATTTAAACAAGATGATATAACATACGGCTTCCCTAAGGATTATTCAACTCTTGCGTTATTTTACAATAAGACCATGTTCGAAGAAGCCGGGGTGGAAGTGCCGACCACATGGGAAGAAATGATGGAAGTTTCGAAAACGCTTACGAAAGATGGAGTATACGGTTTCGGTGTAGCGCCTGAACTTGCCCGTCAGTATTATGTGGCTGAGTCACTTGGCGGCAAAGTAGTAGAAGACAATCAAGCGAACTTTGGTGCCGATCAAGTAATTGAAGCACTTCAGCCTGTGATCGATCAGCATAATGTAGACAAAACGTCTGCACAGCCATCAGAAGTGGGCGCATCTTCCGGCGGTGATATGTTCGGTCAGCAGCGGGCAGCAATGGTTCTTGAAGGGAACTGGAATATCCCTTACCTGGAGGAAACCTTCCCGGATTTAGAATATGGAACAGCGGAAGTTCCGACAATCAATGGTGAAAAAGGCACAATGGCCTATACAGTTGCTTATGTAATGAACGCTGCATCAGAAAAGAAAGAGGCTTCATGGAAGCTGATTGAGTATTTGACAGGAAAAGAAGGCATGGAAACCTGGACAAGCAAGGGTTATGCCCTTCCAACACGTAAATCGGTTGCCGAATCTTCAGGATTTGCTGAGGACGAACTTCGCGGCTCACTTGTTGCCGGAGCAGAATATGCAACAGTCTGGGCAAATGGTTCAAACCTGCCAATCATCACAAATAATTTCAACAACCAGTTTATCAGTGCATTTTTAGGTGACCGCCCGCTTGATGAGGCATTAAAGGAAGCGGAAGAACAAGCAAATAGTGAAATTGGATCAGAGTAATCGAACGATACTTTAAAGATAAAGCTGGCGATATGATCCGTCAGCTTTATTCTTGAACATGGGAGTGACATAAGATGAACCGAAAATATAGTACAAAAATGTTAAAAGAAGCGGGACAGGGATACTTCTTCATGTCTCCGACCATTTTTGTGTTGCTGCTCTTTATTCTTGGTCCCATTTTCTATGCGATCTTTTTATCCTTTCATAATGTAAGACTGCTGGGTGACACCGCATTTGACTTTGTCGGGCTGGCCAATTATGAACGTGTATTTGATGATCGGAGAGCGGGAATTGCCCTTTGGAATACGTTTAAATATGTAGTGATTGTTGTACCTTGTCAAACCGTGCTGGCAATTGTTTTAGCAGCAACGTTAAATGCAGGAATGAAGGGAGAAAAGTTTTTCCGCATCATTTATTTTCTTCCTACTTTAACTTCTTCAGCGGTATTAACGCTTATATTTATGTGGATGTACAACCGCGAAGGTCTGGTAAACTTTGGATTGGAAAAAATCGGCTTGCCTACCTATGACTTTCTTGGTGATCCAAACGTGGCGCTTACTGCCATTATGGTTATGAATATTTGGGCGACTGCTCCATTTTTTATGGTCATTTATCTAGCTGCCCTTCAAGATATACCGGATTCCCTTTATGAAGCCGCTGAGCTTGATGGAGCGGGTCCGATCCGTAAATTCTGGTCGATCACCGTACCTCATTTAAAACCAATTACCTCATTTGTTGTCATCATGGGCGTAATCGGAACCTTTCAGCTGTTTGACCAGTCGTATATTTTCTCAGGCGGATCAGGCGGTCCGGATAACTCCACGCTGACGGTCGTTCTCCTGATCTATCAATATGCATTTAAGTCCATGAACACAATGGGTTATGCAGCGGCTATTGCCTTTGTCCTTGCAATTGTAATTTTGGTATCCACACTGATTCAACGAAAGCTTCAAAAAGAAGAAAATTTATATTAGAAGGGTGGGATTGATGTGAAAAAGAAAATCAGCATTGGCAGAGTCATTTTATATGTCATTTTGTGCACCTATGCACTCGTAACGCTCATCCCATTTTTGTGGGCGCTCTCTTCTTCTTTCAAACCGCTGTCTGAAATCGTGAGCGGAGCCATTAACTTTATTCCAAAGAATTTTACGTTCGATAATTACCGCCAGATTTTCATTGAGCAGGAGCTTTTCCCAAGATGGATGTTCAATAGTGTTTTTATCGCGTCGGTCGGAACAGGCTTGAATATCTTGTTTAATTCAATGGCCGGTTATGCCCTTGCACGTTTGACCTTTCCTGGGAAAAAGTCGTTATTTATTATTATTTTAGCGGTTCTGATGATACCTGCTCAGGTAACGATGATTCCTAATTATTTAATTTTACGGGAATTTGGCTGGCTGAATAGTTATCAGGGAATGATTGTCCCTTCCATGATCAATGCCACATTCATCTTTATGATGAGGCAGTTCTTCATTAACTTTCCGAAAGAGCTTGAAGAGGCGGCAGCTATTGACGGTCTGAGCCGGATCGGAACCTTTTTTAAAGTGGTTCTCCCATTGGCAAAGCCGGCACTTGCTGCACAAGCCATCTTTGTATTTATGGGATTCTGGAATGATTTCATGCGACCATTAATCATTATGACAGATTCAAGCATGTATACACTTCCGCTCGGCTTGAATACCTTTAAAGGACAATTCGTCAGCTACTGGAATTACATCATGGCTGCCTCGATGGTATTTACGCTGCCGGTACTGGTTATTTACGCGTTCTTTAATAAATACTTCATTAAAGGTCTTTCACTTACGGGCGGTAAGTAACATCCGCTTTGAAGCAAGGCTGATCCTGAAACGTCTGGTTCGCACAGACTTTCAAGATCAGCCTTTTTACATTTCTGCCAGCGCTATTTGTAAAAGGGTCATCTAGTCCTGTAAGTTCTGCAATATCAGGTTCGATCGGATTATTTTGGGTAAAATAAGGTTGAACGATCATTGAACGAAACAGGAGGTGACGCGGGAGCAGCTGGCTAGTTAATACCGTTTGACAGCAGTAGACAGGAGAAGCAGACCGCCAACTGGATAGCGCAAATATTTGTTGAGTCAATAATGTTTACTTTTTCAAGGTTCCGTAATACAATCACATAAGTTATTCACTAATCCGACAAGAATAGGTGGTTATTTAAATATGAAAAAACGGTTTGGTTTGACAGCAGTTGCACTGGCGGGGCTTTTAGGCGCTTGTGGTTCTGATGATGCTTCAAATGGCAACGGAGGAGATGAAAACTCTTCTAAAAATCTATTGGAGCAGATTCAGGAGGAAGGCAAAATTTCAGTAGGAACAGAAGGTACATATGCGCCTTTTACCTTCCATGATGAGGCCGATCAATTAACAGGCTATGATGTGGAAGTGATGAACGAAGTGGCTGAGCGTATGGGCGTGGAAGTTGAATACAGTGAAACACAATGGGATTCTATGTTTGAAGGTCTTAATTCTTCCCGGTTCGACGTAATTGCCAACCAGGTTGGGGTCAATGAAGAGCGTCTTAAAGAGTACGACTTTTCTGATCCTTACACCGTTTCAGGTGCTGTAGTGGTCGTGCCGGAGGATAATACAGATGTAACTTCTTTTGAAGATCTGGAAGGTATGAATTCAGCGCAGTCATTGACGAGCAACTTTGCAGAAGTGGCAGAAAGCTATGGAGCTGAACTTACTTCCGTAGAAGGGCTTGCTCAAGCGATTGAACTGATTAAAAATGGGCGTGCAGAAGTGACTGTAAATGACAAGCTGGCTATTTTGGACTTTCAGCAGCAGCAGCCAAATGCAGGAATTAAAATTGCCGCTGAAGAAAGCGATGTATCTGAAAGTGCATTTATGTTCCGCAAAGAAAATGAAGAGCTGGTTGAAGAGTTCAATAAACATTTAGCGGACATGAAAGAAGACGGAACGCTGGCAGAAATATCTGAAGAATGGTTTGGCGAAGATGTTTCTCAATAATCTGCTGCTAGCAGCTTCGGACCCGGTGGTGGATTGGGAGCTTTTCCAATCCTCCCTTTGGCCGATGATACTTAATGGAATTCAGTATACAATACCGCTCACTTTAATTTCATTTGTTTGTGGATTAGTAATTGCACTTTTAACCGCTCTTGCGCGTCTTTCTGCGAGTAAAATATTAGCTGGGATTGCCCGCGTTTACGTATCGGCTATTCGGGGAACTCCGCTGCTTGTACAGCTGTTTATCATCTTCTACGGATTGCCGGACCTGGGAATTGTACTCGATCCTTTTCCAAGTGCCGCAATCGCTTTTTCTCTCAATGTAGGAGCGTATGCTTCTGAAATTATTCGTGCATCTGTTTTATCGGTGCCCAAGGGACAGTGGGAGGCCGGTTATGCAATCGGGATGACCCACAGGCAGGCATTGATGCGCATTGTTTTGCCGCAAGCAGCCCGGGTTTCCATCCCTCCGCTGTCAAACACTTTTATTAGTCTGGTAAAAGATACTTCACTTGCTTCATTAATCCTTGTTACTGAACTGTTCCGAAAAGCGCAGGAGATTGCAGCAAGAACCTATGACTTTATGCAGCTTTATATTACAGCTGCGATCCTTTATTGGGTCATCTGCTTTATTTTATCGCTCATCCAGGGCCGGGTTGAAAAACGGCTGGACCGCTATGTTGCGAAGTAAGGAGGAATACGAATGCTCGTTTCTGTGAAAAATCTGCATAAATCGTTTGGCGATTTACACGTTCTTCAAGGCATTGATCTGGATATTGAAAAAGGGAGCGTTGTGGCAGTTATTGGCCCATCTGGATCCGGAAAAACGACGTTTCTTCGCTGCTTAAATGCACTTGAAATGCCAAATAAGGGAACCATCCAATTTGCAAATGATCAAGCGATGAATTTCGATAAATCGCCTACCAAAAAAGAGATTCTGCAATTCAGAAGAAAATCCGGAATGGTTTTTCAGTCCTATAATCTTTTTCCGCATAAAACAGCGCTGGAAAATGTCATGGAAGGCCCTGTTGTTGTTCAAAAGAAAAATAAAACGCAGGTTAGAAGCTTAGCAGAAAGCCTGCTTCAAAAAGTAGGGCTGAGCGAAAAGATGCACCTGTACCCGCATCAGCTGTCAGGTGGGCAGCAGCAGCGGGTTGGCATTGCACGGGCCCTTGCCATTGAACCTGAACTTATGCTGTTTGATGAGCCTACCTCCGCATTAGATCCTGAAATTGTAGGCGAAGTGCTGCGGGTGATTCGTGACTTAGCAGCCGAGGGCTGGACCATGGCCATCGTTACACATGAACTGAAATTTGCAGAAGAGGTGGCAGACCACGTTGTATTCATCGATGGCGGGGTTATCGTTGAACAGGGACCGCCTTCTGCTATTCTTAAAAACCCAAAAGAGCCCCGTACAAAACAATTCCTGAACCGCCTGTTAAATCCGGTGTAACAAGGACCGGTTCATTTCCGCTGCAGGTGGACGCTTTCCGCGTGGCGGGAGGTGAGCCTCCTTGATGCTGTCGCATCTTCGAAGTCTCACCCTTCCCGCTTAATCACGCTGGAGTCGCCACCTTCCGCTCCAATGAACCTAAGCGTTCAAAATATTTACAGGGTAATTCAAAAAAATAAAATGCTTCTGCATAAAACTAAAACAAAGAATGTTCTTCTGAATCAGTTCATGAAGGCATTTTTTTTATCTCTTTTTTCAGAGTGTTTTTCTTAATTGATTACATCATAAATTATTAAAACATAGGTTAATTGCAGCGGAAGGTGGGACTCCTGCGGGCTGCAGCGTGACAGGTGAGACACAGCAGAGCTTTAGCTCGAGGATGGCTCACCGCACGCCCCGCGGAAAGCCTCACCTGAAGCGGAAATTAACCGGCCCCCCTTTTAGAAACATTAAAGTGTTTCACGTTATCCCCCTGCCCTACGGAAAGCGAACGCCTTCAGCGGAAATCAACGGCCGCGTTTAAAAGCGCATTAAAAGAGAAAATTCTTCGTGCATTTTAAACAGACTTTTGTGACAATAAAACAATACTAAAAAAGGGAGAGTGATCAGCATGCCGCCAAAGGCTGTCTTTTTTGATCTGGATGATACATTATTATGGGATAAAAAAAGCATTGAGCTGGCTTTACGTTTCACAGCAGAGGATGCGGAAAGAAAGTTTGGAGTAAAAGCGGATGAATTGGTTGCTTCCGTCCGTGCACTTGCTCCATCAATCTACGAAGAGTTTCCTACCCATGCATTCACCAAGCTCATCGGAATTAATCCGTTTGAAGGGCTGTGGGGCGAATTTGGGGAAGCCATCCATTTTAAATTTCGTGAAATGGGCCGATTGATGCCGGAATACAGAAAGCGCGTGTGGACAGAAGCACTCAAAAGTAATGGAGTTCATGACGAAAATGGGGGCACATGGCTGAGCGAACAATTCATCGCCCACCGCAAAAAAAATCCCGTTTTGTATGAAGAAACGCTGCAAACTTTGGAAATTCTTCAACAAGAAGGCTTTCGGTTGCTTATGTTAACAAATGGTGCTCCTTCACTACAATTGGAAAAGCTGAGAATCACTCCTGAGCTCGTGCCTTATTTTGAACATATCGTCATTTCAGGCAATGTTGGAGTAGGGAAGCCTGATCCCGCAGTGTTTGATCATGCGCTGAGGCTTATGGACTTGCAGGCATCTGATGTATGGATGGTGGGAGATAATAGAGGAACCGATATTCTCGGGGCAAATCGGGTCAATATGAAAAGCGTGTTAATTCAGCATGATAAAAAAGAAGGTGCAAACAGCAATCCTTCCGGCAGTCCTGATCTCGTGATTGAACGTTTACAGGACATTGTGCCCCTGTTAAACCAGTAAATTTTTCTTTCAAAATGGAACTTTTATGTGTAGATGGCCGTATAATAGGGGATGTAATTAATAGATTATACATAGCAGGAGGTAGTGCAATTGAAAAGAACAGCAGAAATTGTTTTAACTGTAATTGGTATTATCTTAAACATTCTTATGATTGCAGGAGTGTATATTTTAAATGCCATATTCTCTGATGAACAGGTTCGTTCGGATTTTGAAAGAGAAATGCAAAACGATCCTGCCTTCGCGGACACAGGTATGGACATTGCAGGATTTTACGACATATTAAGCGGAGTAGGCATTTACTTTAATGTCGTCGTTATTATCAGTATAATCCTTAGCATCATTGCCATCGTTGTCGTACGCGGCAACCGCAAGCCAAAGCTTGCCGGCGGACTGTTGCTTGGAAGTGCAGTATTGGTAGGACTTGGCACATTATTATTTGGATGGCTGCCATCGCTCTTATTCCTGATTGCAGGGATCATGTGTTTTGCCCGCAAACCAAAGATTAATGAGCCGGCATCACAAACACCTGATGATGAGCTTCGCCCGCTATAAATGATAAAAGACCGTCACTTAACCGTGACGGTCTTTTTTATGCTTTGATTTGGCAGCAAGTAGAGCATTTCCTGCTGTTTGGCAGCTGATGTTTGTAGCAGCAGGTATGGCGCACGCGCATGCCATTTTCCATCACACGCTTGGATTTTACAGTATTTAAGTACGCAAAGGCATTCGATGCAGATTCGCCGAAAAAAGTGTCATCCGTAATTTTTCCCCAATGACCATTCCAATCAGCCTGTTCAAGTTCTGGAAGAGAAGGAGCCAGCTTTTCATAAAACCATTTCAAATAGATAAATACATTTTCCCACAGTACAATCTGTTGAACACGACAGGTTTTTTCGAGGGTCTCAATTAACGGCAGCAGCCAGTGATGGAAATTATCCACGAGGACATTCTCCCAGTTCTTAGCAGATGCATCCGCTGCTTCTGCTGCCTCGGTGATCACAGGCATTAAATTAAAAGGCTCGTCTTCATCGAACGCAAGATTAATGGTGGACCGGTTCAAGTCCCATACTTTTCCTGAACGATAATAAGCCAGCAGCGCGCCAATATACGCAAAGGACACACGTTTCATAACAAGGGATCCTGTTACTTTTGCCCTTGGAGCTTCCTGAAGCCGCTGAATTTCCTCCAGCTGCAAAGCTGCAATGGCTGGGTCATCCCAGGAGGAAACATTCCAAACGTGGCTGCTTTTGGGGTTGCCAAATGATACGGCTGTCTTTTCACTTATATAGTTTGCGAGCTGATTATCCATTATTTACGGCTCCTTTCTTTAAATAACAGGTAAATAAAATAAGGGGCACCGATTGCTGCAGTAAAGACACCTGCAGGGACTTCCAATGGCGCTGCGATCAACCGGCCAATTAAATCTGCCAGCATGACAAGAGCGGCTCCGATAATAGCAGACATCGGAATCAGTGATCCATAAGAAGAACCTATTAACTTTCGGGCCAGGTGAGGAGCCATCAATCCGACAAAGCCAATGCCTCCTGCAAAAGCCACTGAGCCGCCTACAAGGCCGGTGCTTAAGAGGAGGATGCCGATTCGCTGCTTGGAAATCCGGGAGCCCATTGCTTTGGATACATCCTCTCCAAGTTCCAGCAGATTAACATGTCTCGCCATAAATAAACTTAAAATAAATAGTACCAGCACCCAGGGGAAAAGGATCCATACCTGACCCCATGTAGAACCATTAACGGATCCCGTAATCCAAATATTCGCCTGGCTGGCTCTGTAGATCGGTCCAATTAACATTAATAAGGTAGTGCAGGCATTCATAAACATCGACAAACCAATACCAATGAGCACCAGTCTTACAGGGGAAAGCCCATTTTTCCAGGAAAATGAATAGACGAGAACAGCAGCAAGCAGTGCGCCTAAAAACGCGGCGACCGGCAGCCATTGAATGGATACGGTCAGTGCGCCGTTTGAGTCGCTGAATAACACGAGAAAGCCGACAACGAAAACGCTTGCTCCGCCTGATATCCCAATAATATCCGGGGACGCTAAAGGATTGCGGACCATTCCCTGCAAGAGCGCACCTGCAACGGCTAAAGCAACTCCCACAAGTAAGGCAATCAATATTCGCGGCAGACGGAAGTCGCGGATAATCAATTGGTTAAATGGATCACCGCCGCCAAACAGCACCGGTATGATCTCCTGAGGAGGAACCCATACTTCACCAAGTCCGAGACTAATTAAAAATACGGCCACTGTTACAATCAATGCGATTGTGACTCGCAATACAGTAAGTTTATCAAGCAAAAAAGATACAGCGTTTTTGCCGATGCGGATAGGAACAAACCGTTTCATGATGACGTTCCCACCTTTCTTGCAATGTAGATAAAGATTGGGGTGCCAATTAATGCTGTCATAACACCCACTGGAATTTCCTGCGGCATAATAATGTATCTGGCCATTATATCAGCAAGGAGTAATAAATTAGCCCCTAAAAATGCGGATAGAGGAATCAGCCAGCGATGATCAATGCCAATCCATTTACGTGCCAAATGAGGGATCATTATGCCAATAAATCCGATTGGCCCTGCAATCGCAACTGACCCGCCAGCCAAAAGAATGACGATAATACCAATCCAAACCTTTAGCATACCGGTCTTAACACCAAGGCCGTTTGCCACATCATCCCCCATTGCCAAAACATTAAAGGACGGGGCAAAGAAAAGGGCAAGTGCAAAGCCTATTGCGATATATGGAAGGGTCGTCCATAAAAGTTCAATGTCTCTTCCCTGAACTGAGCCGGCAAGCCAAAACAGCACCTGTTCAAGAGCTGATTCATTCAGCACAAGCAGCCCTTGTGTAACGGAACTGAAAAGGGCTGTCATCGCTGCTCCTGCGAGTGTCAACTGCAGGGGAGAAAGGCCTTTGCGATCTAATGATCCAAGACCAAATACAGTAACGATGGCTACACCCGCACCCAAAAAAGCAAGCAATGCAAATGCCTGCAATGAAGTAACATTAAATACGGTTACGGCTATGACAACTGCCAGACCGGCCCCTGCATTGACCCCAAAGATACTTGGAGAGGCCAGGGGGTTCTTTGTTAATGTCTGCATCAAAACCCCGGCTACGGCAAGCGAAGCTCCCACAGCAGCAGCAATCAGTGCACGCGGGATTCTCACAGACTGAATCACTAAATGTGCATTCGATCCATTAAAGGAAGTAAAGGAGTGCAGGATTTGAGAAAAAGATGTTTGCTGGTATCCATAACGGACACTTGCTGCAATTAATAACATCATTAATAAGAACGAACTTCCTATCGAGAGAATGGAGAACCACTTGCTTTTTTTCATAATCATTTTCCCTTTCTATACAATACGTCGCTCTCATTATAACGAAGATTTTATACATTGAAAATGATTTTCAATTAGTTATTGACAGAAGATTGTGGTTGATTTATGATTAGATTGTTGTTTTGAGAACGATTATCATTATCTTTAGAGGAGAGAAGAAAATGAAAAAGAACGGACTGATTTTTTTAATCATTAGCTTGTTTGCATTGGTTATTGCCGGCTGCAGTTCATCTGACAGCAATAACGAAGAGTCAAACAATGCAGAATCTGATACAGAAGAAAGCTACACAGTGGAGCATGCAATGGGAGAAGCAACAATCGAAGGCACTCCTAAAAAAGTAGTAGTTCTTACGAATGAAGGTACAGAAGCGCTATTAGCCATGGGTGTAACACCGGCCGGAGCAGTTCAATCATGGACAGGCGACCCTTGGTATGACCACATCTCAGACGATATGGTAGATGTTGAAGTGGTTGGTACAGAAAGCGAAGTAAATGTTGAAGCAATTGCCGCATTAAAACCGGACTTAATTATCGGTACAAAATTGCGTCAGGAAGCGGTTTATGAGCAGCTTGAAAAAATTGCCCCTACTGTAATGTCTGAAACCTTAAAAGGCGACTGGCAGGAGAACTTCGAGCTTTATTCTAAAGCATTAAATAAAGAACAAGAAGGCCAGCAGGTAATGGATGACTACAATCAGCGTGTAGAAGAACTAAGCAGTGAACTTGGCGATAACCTGAAGAAAGAAATTTCTATGGTGCGTTTTCTGGCAGGAGACACGCGTATCTATCACAAGGATTCTTTCTCAGGAATCATTTTAGATCAGCTTGGGTTTGCCAGACCGGAGGAGCAGGATGTAGATGACTTCTCAGAAAACGGCGTAACCAAAGAGCGTGTGGAAGCAATGGAAGGCGATGTGCTGTTCTACTTCACATACGATGAAGGAGACGGCGAAGGAACCAAGGTGGAAGAGGACTGGTTAAACGATCCTTTATTCAAAAACCTTGAAGTAGTCCAATCAGGCAATGTTCAGGAAGTAAGTGATACCATCTGGAATACTTCAGGCGGCGTGCTTGCAGCCAACATAATGCTTGATGATATTGAAGAGTATTTTACGGAGCAGTAAGATCTATTTTGAACATAAGTAAAAAGCGGGAACCAGCATCTTAGATGCTGGTTCCCGCTTTTTACTTATTTTTTGAAAATTAACCTGCTATTTTCAAGTTGAATATGTTTTAAATGGATAACAAGTGGAAAACAAGGGAATATAGATCATAAAGGGAGATGACATTTTATGAATCAAGAAGAATTGAAATCAAAAGTAATGGAAATTTTTGAACACAATAAGATAGGCACGCTTGCTACAGTGAAAAATAAGAAGCCTCATTCAAGGTACATGACTTTTTATAATGAGGGGTTAGTCCTGCGTACACCTACAAGCATCGAAACCCACAAAGCAGATGAGATAGATGACAATCCATTTGTTCATATTCTGCTGGGCTATGATGGAGAAGGCTACGGTGACCGTTACGTAGAGATCGAAGGGACAGCTGTTATTCGGGACTCAGAAAAAATGAAACATGAGTTTTGGCAGGAACAGTTTTCTAACTGGTTTAAAGGACCAGACGATCCAAACTATGTGGTATTGGAGATTGAACCAACCTCTGTCCGCCTGATGAACGCGGGAGAAGAACCAAAAACACTGGAAGTAAACTAATCAGAACCATCCTACCGCTCACGCTTGTCGGTAGGATGGTTTTTCTTTCTGTTGGATTCCCTGAGTTTTAAAAGAAGAGCGACAGCAAACACGATAAAAAGAATGACTGCAACCCCAATCCAAACGAGCAAATCAACAAAAATTGAAGCAGC
This sequence comes from Jeotgalibacillus sp. S-D1, assembly GCF_004358665.1. Taxonomy (GTDB): domain Bacteria; phylum Bacillota; class Bacilli; order Bacillales; family Jeotgalibacillaceae; genus Jeotgalibacillus. The sequence goes on from NZ_SMZR01000004.1 coordinate 300,126, forward strand.
ATTTTCCATAATAATCTCCTTTCTTTATTCAGCAGATGAATTATCATTGTAAAATAATTATAATAGAACAAGTAGATGGTGAAAAGGACGGAGGGTGTATTGTGAAATGGACATTAAAAACCTTTAATGAATTATCAACTTATGAGTTATACCAGATATTAATGCTGCGGAATTCAGTCTTTGTCGTGGAGCAGCAATGTGCCTATCAGGAGATTGATGGGAATGACCTAAACAGCTTCCATTTATCATTTGGGGACGGTGAACAGCTGGCAGCCTACGCGCGGCTTTTGCCGGCAGGAGTGAAGTATAATACCCCGTCTATTGGACGTATTATCGTACATGAATCCTTCCGGGGCAGCGGCATAGCAAGGGAATTAGTATCAAAATCAATTGACGTCATGCAAAATGAGTGGAACGTCAGCGAAATCAAACTTCAGGCTCAAACGTACCTGAGGCATTTTTATCAATCATTTGGATTCGAGGAAACATCAGAGGATTATTTAGATGACGGGATTCCACATGTAGACATGCTAATGAAGGTTAAGCAGCCAATCTCTAAAGGAAGTGAATAATATGAATGGGAAAAAATTAGTTGCGATTATGACCATTCTTGTTGTCATAATGATTATCATTATTTTTATCCTGGTAAGAAATTTTCAGCCGAGCGGAATGGATCCGGAACAGGGAGCCGCTGCTGAAAATGACCAAAGCTATATCCAGATAAATAGCTATTAAAAAATGTGCGGGCTTGGAGATAAGCCCGCACATTAATATGGATTATGTTCTTTTCACCAATTCATAATTTTCATGTGAAACAACAGTAAAATTCGTTCCATAATCCAATAATAAAGCATCGTCTTCAGAAATATTTACAATAACAGAACGTTCTAGAATCTTCGTTACTTCTCCTGTAATTTCAAACCCATGTCGTGTGAATCGTACAAATTGTCCTACATTTGCCGTTGCCATCTTTACACCCCATATTCCATAGTGAAATAAAACTGATTCTGATTGTTTAAATCATTTTACAGCAGATTCTGAAGAAATGAAAATTTCTTTCCTCATAAGCCTCGAATTTTCCGGTAAACACGAAGTTTTTGCATAATAATCGCGAATTACTGCCTTAATATGTACACTTTCTACTTTATATACCCCTCAATTACTTATGTATTCTACTATATAATAGTATAAATAGCTTGAAATTTCAGTGTATTTTACAAATTAACTAAGAAAACTGGTTATATAGGAAAATTTACCGTTTTTATGATAAGCCTGGCTCCTTTTACTATCACAGACAGTGTGTGTTTGTTACAATAAACCGTATTAACAATGTAACGTGAATAGAAGGACAGGGTCGATTGACTATTTAGTAAAGGAGCGGGGTCAAATGAGAAAAAGCTCATTAATAGGACTGGCCGTTTTTGGGCTGGGTATTGGGTTTTTGGTGTACGCCTATTTACCGCAGGATGGCTCCGATACTGGAAATAAAGAATTATATGACTACAGCTCAAATGGACTGGAGTTAAATGTAGTTACCAACGGAGATACTTTTTCTTCTGGAGATGAAATTCTCGTGGAAGCTACTTTGATTAATGATTTGGGTGCCCCGGTAACCTATAATAATCGTTGTGGAGAACCAATTCAAATTGAAGTGAAAGCAGAAGAGATTGACAATTATTTAGTGAAGGACAACGGGAATCCTCCATGCGATGAAGAAAAGGGAGAAACAGAAAGAATGATTTCCAATGAACAATTAACAAAAACGGAACAATTCAAACTGGAGATTCCTTTAAACGACCAGTCAACCACATTAACGCCTGCAGGAAGTTATATAATCTCAATCACATTTCACCCGACAGCACAGTCCCCCTTTAATGTAGAAATACCGATTAATATAAACCAAAAGACCCCTGATCTTGTCAATGTAAGTAAAGCGAAACAGCTGGCGCTTCAATCCTATAAAGCCCAAGTCTGGTTTGATACGTACGATAATACAGAGAAATACTTAGTGTCAGAGGAAGTGCCTTATATTGAAAATGGAGAATGGGTATTTAAGTGGAAGGCGATGAATACAGATCAGTCCGTTCCCTCAGAAGACGCGGAATTAACGGTCACTGAACGAGCAGTGAATCGGGACTGAAATTATATTTATGAATTTTCTGATTATTATGCTACACTACTTTTATGATAACTTTTAAGCAGGTGTAAAAATGAGCAGAAAAAGAAGAAGTTCATCTTCTGAAGGATGGGTTGGCCTGTTTTTTACCTTTTTGTATATCGGATATTGGTGGTTTATACTCCATAAAATATTCGAAGGAACCTACTATTATATTTACATAAGTATTATTCCATTTTTACTCTTGATGTACGCCCATACCTTAGTCATTAAAATCATTGAGCGGAAACGGGAAAAGCTGCTCCTGATAAGCGTTGAAAAAAGTTTGGAGCGTTATCGAAGCCGCGTGTAAGAAATGCTTATAAAAAGCCCTGATGGTAATCAATTGATTACCATCAGGGCTTTTTGCAATCGTTAATGTTTCATCTGGGTATAGTGATCGTCGTTTGAGGAGGATTGAAGCGTCAGCAGAAACAGTGCTAACGCTGCTCCAAAGCCTATAAGTGCTTTTAATGACCACTCACCGAAATTCAGTCCGTAAAATAACTCGATTGTTCCAAATAAAATCATTGAAATGATCGAAACAATACGCAGCAACTGATCCATCTCTTCTCTCCTTTCCCCGCTAATACATCTTCGCATCCGAATTCATTTATACTTTATACTATGTGCAACTAAACAGTTTTGATTCAAAGGCTTTATCCTCAAAAAAGAAGCTAACGTACCCGTCAGCTTCGATTTCTCATGATCTTATCCATATCCTTTTTGTGTTTTTCATCTCTAATGACAATGACGGCATGAATAAGGCCGGGTATATATCCCAGTAGTGTCAATAATATATTCAGTAAAAATGAGCCGAAACGCCCTGTAAACAAGACGGCAAGCGGCGGTAAAAATATTGCCAGGATGTATAACATCTCATCATCTGCCTTTCCCCGTTTTAAACCCTATTCCCTTTTCAGGGAGTTGTTAAACGGTCACAGGCATACCAAGAACTAGTGTGGAAAGACCGGAAACCTCTATTTGATCCCGTTTAATGATACTTAATACTTCAGTACCTGCCTGATGATTGTTCACCAGCAGATGCCATGGCCCGCTGGAGTCCAGGTGGAACTTTATTGAATGGTAGTGAGCGTTATGAAGAACGATATATTTTGAGTAACAGCCTTCTCCCTGCAGCGCCTCCAAACGGTAAGCGATTAAGTGCTCATCTGACGGATAAAAATGCAGGCGTTCTTGAATGGCTTGTTTTGATTTCATCCTAAAGGCTTCACTAGATTTTCTCAGAGCCAGCAATCCTTTTACGTAGCGGACTTCCTGTTCAAATTCTGCTTTGCGGTCCCAGTCCAGTTTATTAACCCGATCAGGAGAACGGTAGCTATTATGGTCGCCGCCTTTTGTGCGCATAAATTCCTGCCCGGCATGAATAAAGGGGATACCCTGGGATAGCAGAATAATCGATGTCGCTAATTTATGCATACTCTTAAGGTCTTCCTGTGAAGAATGAGGATTCGTCAGCAAAAGCTTATCCCAAAGCGTATGATTGTCATGTGCCTCTACATAGTTGACGACCTGATTAGGTTCATTATAGGTTTGGCGGTCATATGGTACGTTCATACCTGCCGAGATACCCTGTTTTAATTGATAATTGTAGCCGCTTCTTCCGTTTACAAAGCCATTGTCCTGATCTGAAAAATTATTTCCTTTCAAGTGATCTCGTATAGAATCATTAAAGTGTGCGATTCCTGGCATTTTATATGCATTAAATTGATTTGCTTTTTGATCAGAAGGCAGGGGGGTCAGCAAATCCCATCCTTCTCCCAGCATAATAATCGAAGGATCAACCTCGTCAAGTGCTGCTCTTGCTTCATTCATCGTTTCTACGTCGTGAATTCCCATTAAATCAAATCGGAACCCGTCAATTTTGTATTCTTTTGCCCAATAGACTAGGGAATCAATGATAAATTTCCTCATCATGCTTCGTTCTGAGGCGGTGTCATTCCCAACACCCGTTCCGTTGGAAAGATTTCCATCCTGGGTATAGCGGAAATAATATCCCGGTACCAGATGATGAAAGCTTGAGTCGGAATATTCATATACATGATTAAAAACAACATCCATAATAACGCGCATTCCTTTTTGATGAATGGCCTGAATCAATTCTTTAAGCTCCCGGACACGGGCAGCCGGCTGAAAAGGATTCAAGGAATAAGATCCTTCCGGCGCATTAAAATTCTTTGGATCGTATCCCCAGTTGTACTGTGTTGGCTCCAGCTTTGTTTCATCCACTGTGCAGTAATCAAAAATAGGAAGCAGCTGTATATGCGTGACACCAAGGCTCGAAAAATAATCAAGTCCGGTCACAATGCCATCTGAATTAACGGTCGCTGTTTCAGTCAGGCCTTTGTATTTCCCTTTATGAATTACCGCGCTGTTTTGATCAACTGTAGCATCACGGATATGAAGTTCATAGATGACAGCATCCTCAAAATGGGTAAAGGGCGGGGACGGCTGCTCCCAACCAGGGGGATTTGTCTGAGTAAGATCAATAACCGCACCTTTTTCTCCGTTTACCGTAACGGCTCTTGCATAAGGATCAACTGTTTCTGTCCATTCATTTCCAATTTTTACATGATACTCGTAAAATGCTCCGTTCAGGTCCCCATCCAGCTTCATATGCCATGTACCATTGGGTCCTTTTTCCATCGGGTAACAATCCGGCTTTTCATCCGTTTCTCCTGAATAAACTGCGAGTATTGTCTCATGAGCTACTGGAGACCAGACGCGAAACAACGTACTTTCTTTTGAGTAATGTGCTCCTAAAGGACCGCTGTAAGTGAAAGCCTGCTCAAATTCTTTTGTTCGTACGATATCTCCATATGAAACATCACAATACCCAAAATGAGATATTTCGACCCGGTATTTTGTTTCCAGCGAAAGTTTTTCTTCGGTAATGATCGTCAGCTGATGAGCGAGGTCTGAAGAATAATGATCTTTCGCTACAACAATGGCTTTAATGGAAGCACCCTTTAAATTCACCATAATCTTATCGTGATCCCAATCAAAAGAAAGGTTTGTTCTCACGACGATTTCATGCCAGTTATTCAATTTTGCGTTTAATATTTCAGGGGATACATTAATCTCGTTTTCGTGTCGAAATATTTTTTCAGACCCCTGCACAAGCCAGGCTTCTGCACGGCCGTTTTCATCAAAGGATGTAATAAAACGATCATCAAAACGTTTGCTTGCCCAGTCATTTTGCTCTGTGCTTTTTCTAATGATGAAACCTACCCGGCTAATCCCGGACGGATCTTCCATTTCAAATGTAACGCTCCGTCCAAATGGATGCCCATCAGAAAACTCAACCTTTCGCCCGTTCTGACCTTCAAGCCATACCCAGAGATTCCATCCGCTGTAATCTCCATCGAAGCGATGATAATGCAGTGTAATGGATACTTTTTTGTGACCGGCTGTTTGCTGAATCTCAGCGGAAGAGTCTTCATGATAATTTCCGTGAACAATCACCATTATGATAAGCACCTACTCTCATAAGAATTACCTGTCTTTTGTCCGGTATGCTATTACTTGTTATGTTACGTAAAATAACCGAAGGGGTGTACCGTTAACAGGGTGATGGAGCAATACGTCAATGTAATATTTATTATTTTCTACCCTATTCGACAAATTTTATGCTTTCTAAGTATGCTTCTAATAATATTTATTATTTATTGAATTATATAGGATTGATAAATAAAATGTTCGAATACTTTAAATATTGAGTAAAATAGAGTTATGATATTAAGTGAAAGCATTTATAAAAGCCGGTTTGACCTTCGTTGTTGATCGTGCAGCTGTGATTTAAAGAAGTGTGTGTGCTGCATTTGCCGATCAGCAATCACGGTTAACTGGACAAAAATGAAGGAAAGGGAGGAAAAACAAATGAAAATATTGTATATCAATGCCAATCCACGAAATAAAAAATCAGTGAGTGAAGAAATTGCAGATGTATTTGTAGAACAGCTTTCATCACTGGAGAAAAATGCTCAGGTTGAATATGTTCATTTATATGAAACAGAACTGCAGGAAATTGATGAAGATGTTCTGGCGTCCTGGGGAAAAAAAAGATCCGGTGAACCTCTGACAGAAGCAGAGGCGCACAAAACAGCCGTCATGGACCGAGTGCTGGACCAGTTCTTATCAGCAGATGTATATGTTTTTATTACGCCATTCTGGAATCTGCTGTTTCCTCCCCGCTTGAAAACGTATATTGACTCACTCTGTATTCCAGGTAAAACATTCCGGTATACAGCCGGGGGTCAGGAAGGGCTGGTGGAAGGAAAAAGAGCCGTTCATATTGAAGCGGTAGGCGGTGTATACAAAGGAACCGGCCTTAACTTTTCTGAAGATTATCTGCGTGAAATTATGCGCTTCCTCGGTATTAAAGAATATGATTCCGTTATTTGTGAAGGCATGAGCCAGTACCCTGACATGGCTGATAATATCCTTAAAGAATCAAAAGAAGAAGCATCTCAACTGGCCCATAAACTGGCCAGACTCGAGTGATGGGCAGGCATTAAAAAACATGGAATGGTCTTTTGAGGCCATTCTGTGTTTTTTTATGTAATTCGTAATATTTTTGAAACATTTCTTGAATGTCGCTCGTAAATAAATAAACAGGATGTACCAGATCATGTGAAAGGAGGAAATTAAATGGAGCTATTCGGGTACAGCTTGGAAAGCATTTATTTAGTGACATTAATACTTTCGGGATTCATTACCGTGCTTTATTTGTTGTTTGCTGATGTAATCGAAGGAGCGGGTGAAGCACTCGGATTTTTAAATCCCACCACTATTTTGGCATTCATTACAATCCTTGCAGGCAGCGGGTATCTGTTTGAATCCTTAACCTCTATATCTTCCATCCTCATCCTGATTTTCGGAGCTGCAATAGCACTTATCGTGAGTTTTTTACTCCACTTCTTTATCCTGGTTCCGCTCAAATCAGCAGAGGAATCTCTGGTCTATACAGAAGAATCGTTAGGAGGAAGGGTAGGAAAGGTTATCATACCAATTCCTGCAGACGGATTTGGAGAAGTCGTAATTGAAAGCCTCAGCGGTATGATATCAAAACCTGCTGCAAGCTATGACAATCTTCCAATTAATGAAGGAAACCGGGTGCTGATCATTGATGTAATCAATGGAGTTCTTCAGGTAAAGGATTATGAAAAAGCATTAGATTGGACTGATCACCAGTCTAAATAACAATACAGGAGGAAACAATATGCCAACGATGTTTATCGTAATTGGAGTCATTGCTTTTATTTTACTCGCACTTATAGGAGTATATGTTACAAAGTATCGAACAGCAGGGCCGGATGAAGCATTAATCGTAACAGGAAGTTATTTAGGCAGTAAAAATGTACATAAGGATGAATCAGGCAACCGGATTAAAATCATTCGCGGAGGCGGTACATTTGTATTTCCGGTGTTTCAACAGGCAGAACCACTGAGCCTCTTGTCCAGTAAATTGGATGTTACCACTCCTGAAGTCTATACAGAGCAGGGTGTGCCGGTAATGGCAGATGGCACAGCCATTATAAAAATTGGCGGTTCCATCGGTGAAATTGCGACGGCTGCTGAGCAGTTTTTAGGAAAGAAAAAAGAAGACCGTGAAAATGAAGCCAAAGAAGTACTTGAAGGTCATTTGCGCTCGATCCTGGGTTCAATGACTGTTGAGGAGATTTATAAAAACCGTGATAAATTTTCACAGGAAGTGCAGCGTGTTGCCTCGCAGGATCTGGCAAAAATGGGACTGGTTATCGTATCATTCACCATTAAAGATGTACGTGATAAAAACGGATACCTTGAATCATTGGGGAAACCCCGTATTGCACAGGTTCGCCGGGACGCTGATATTGCGACTGCAGAAGCCGATAAAGAAACACGGATTAAGCGAGCTGAAGCTGATAAAGATGCTAAGCGTGCTGAGCTGGAGCGTGCAACAGAAATTGCAGAATCAGAAAAAGATAATCAGCTGAAAACCGCTGAATTCCGTCGCGAGCAGGATCTTGCACGAGCCCGCGCCGATCAATCCTATGACCTGGAAACGGCACGTTCAAAGCAGGAAGTAACCAAACAGGAAATGCAAATCAGAATCATAGAGCGTGAAAAACAAATTGAATTAGAAGAAAAAGAAATACTGCGCCGCGAACGCCAATATGATTCAGAAGTTAAAAAGAAAGCGGATGCTGACCGCTATTCAGTTGAACAGGCGGCTGCAGCAAGCAAATCCCGGGAAATGGCCGAAGCAGACGCAAATAAATACCGCATTGAAGCAATGGCCAAAGCAGAAGCTGAAAAAATCCGTTTAGATGGTCTTGCAAAAGCCGATTCTGAACGTGCTCAAGGGGAAACAGAAGCGGAGATCATCCGAATCAAGGGTCTTGCCGAAGCAGAAGCAAAACGCAAAATTGCTGAAGCCTTTGATCAATACGGTCAGGCAGCAATGCTTGATATGGTGCTGGAAATGCTTCCGCAGTATGCGAAAGAAGTGGCCGCTCCTCTTGGCAATATCGATAAAATCACAGTCGTGGATACAGGAAGTGACAGTTCAAATGGCGGGGCTAACAAAGTATCCGGCTATGCAACAAATCTGATGACCACTATGCAGGAGTCGCTTAAAGCTTCTTCAGGAATCGATGTGAAGGAAATGCTTGAAAATTTATCAGGCAAACACAATATACGCCCGAGCATCGATCAGTTAACAGATGAGATTAAGCAAAAAAACACACAGCATGCTGATCAAACAACAAAATAACTGGCTTCTCTTTATTAAGAGGTTGAACGACTGAGGGTTCCTTTAAAAAGGAACCCTTTTTTATGATTGAAGAAGAAAAAGGAGGGAATAGGAATGAGGGAATGCATTCGTTTTTCGAACGATGCACGCTGGCGGGATTCTCCCCTGTTTTAAACAAGTATTCTATTGTATTCAAACAGATAGTCAACGTAAAAAAGCTGACCATAGTCAGCTTAAGAAAGTTTGATGCTGTTTAAAGTATTCAGCTGAAAAAACGGATAACAAGCGGTATTTTAAACTGTTTTCCCTGATAGGCAAAAATTCCGCCTATCACCATAAAAATGACCATAAGAACCGTTAATACAGCGTTAATAATGATGCCAATTCCAATAAAGTATAAAAAACCTGCAGCTGCCTGATACAGAAAATAACTCACTGAAAAGTTTAAATAATACAGACCATGCTGGTGAACGTATGGAGAGTGACGATGAATATACCACAAGATGGCAGGGCCGATGATAGCGGTAAAGAAGCTCAGAAAATATAACAGGCTTGCTGTTAATCGTTCGTTAGCACTTGATGTTTCCATTATAAACGCCCCCTTTAAATGGTTATACGCATTTGAACAGATAAATGTTTCAAAAAAAAAACCGTCTATTTCTATTAACAGAAACGACGGCTTCCCATTGCTTATCCTTTTTTCCCTAGGGAAATAGCAGTTACTAAACCTAGAAAGAGTGCTACTGCGCTTAGCAGAACATTTGATAATGTGAAGGTTAATCCGGGATACACGACAAATAGTGATCCGAACACCAGGCCGATAATCAAGGCATACATCATCAGCGGGAATCGATTAAGTAAAAAGCGAATGCCCTTACTGCTTAGGATGAATCCTGAAGCTACACCGGCTCCGATAACCAGGATAACGGGTATATTAAGGGACGTGATTGCGTTAATGGCAGTAGGATATACGCCGATAATCAGCAGGATAAAGGATCCGCTGATGCCTGGCAGCAGCATTGCCATACTTGCAAGAGCGCCAGAGAAAAATAATAAGATATACGTTGTTGTGCTGAATGTTTGAATCGGGTTGCCGTCTGCAGGCGTGATGAAAGCCATGCTCGCAACTAATGCAGCGCCAATTATTAAAATAATTGTATGCTTGGTTTTAAAGCGGCCGATGGCGTTAGCCTCTTTCAGAAGATAAGGAAGAATTCCCGCAATTAAACCAATAAAAAAGAAATTAGTAGGCTGGGGATAATGTTCAAGCAGCCGTTCAACAATATGGCTCAGCAATAAAATAGCAGTACCCATGCCTAGACCAAGTGTCAGTAAAAAAGGAACATGCTTTTTCCATTCCCGGGTGGTAATCCCGCTTATTGCATTGATAAATTGATCATAAATACCGAGAAGAACAGCAATTGTTCCTCCGCTTACGCCAGGGATGATGTCACTTGTTCCCATGGCCAGGCCGCGAAAAATATTTCTCCAATCAAACATATTCGATCTCCTTTAATTCATTTCATAATCGTTCAGCAAATGAAAAATGATTTTATTGAACAGTCCTCATTATACGTGAATTGAATAGATTCGTCATTGAAGAACTGGAAAAAGGGGTTTGGAGGAAGAAAGTCGAATAGATAAATAGACCATCACATGACAATGGAGGCTTTGACATGAAAAGAGCAATGCTTATACTAAATCCTTCTTCAGGAAAAGAAGAAGCGCTTCAGCACAAGGATACAGTGCTGGAGGTCCTGACGTCTTCGGGCTATGACACAACCATTAAAGAAACAGAAAAAGAAAATGATGCCACGATATTTGCAGAAGAAGCCTGCAGCGAGAAATATGACACCGTTATTTCCATGGGCGGGGACGGCACCTTAAACGAAATTATTACCGGCCTGGCAGAAAAACCTCACCAGCCAGTTCTTGGGATTGTTCCCCTGGGAACCGTAAATGATTTCGCGCGGGCATTATCAATTCCAATGGACCCTGAAGAAGCGATTCAAATGATCAGAACAGCTGATACCAGAAATGTAGATATTGGCAAAATCAATCAAAAGTACTTTTTAAATATTATTGCGCTTGGCGGAATCGCAGAAGCAACCTTCGGGGTGAGTGTAGAACAAAAAACAAAACTTGGACCTCTGGCCTACATGATCGAAGGGTTTAAGACGATTAAAGAAAAAGAGCCCTTTACCATCTCCCTTCGTCATGATGAAGGGGAATGGAGCGTTGAAGCACTGCTTGTTCTTATTGCTTTAACGAATTCAGTGGGCGGTTTTGAAAAGCTTGCTCCTCAGGCGGAAGTAAACGATGGGAAGCTGCATTGTTTTATTATTAAAGATGTTCCACTTATAAAGCTGGTCAGCATTGCAACTGCCCTCCTAAAAGGTACATTAAAGGAAGACGAAAATGTAGAATACATTACCGCCTCTTCAATTGAAGCGGCTTCAGATACTGATCTGATTGCAAATGTGGATGGCGATGAAGGGGACCATGTCCCGATGACCATCCAGGTCTTTAAAAGCCATCTTCCTGTTTTTGTTCCGAAGGGGAGTCTTTCTAAATAATTGATGAGGCTGGGGTTTATTTCACTGGAGGAAGAGACTGGGACATATGTGTCTCAATTCCTTCAATCCGGTTCACTGCGCTTCAGACGGACGCTTTCCGCAGGGACGGCGCTGAGCCCTCCTCAGGCTTCGCCTTGCGGGGTCTCAGCTTGCCGTCAAATCCTGCAGGAGTCGCCGCCTTCCGCTCC
>NZ_SMZR01000005.1 GCF_004358665.1 Jeotgalibacillus sp. S-D1
CCAGCGTTCGTCCTGAGCCAGGATCAAACTCTCCGTAAAGTGTTTGATAAAGCTCATTTGTTTCATTTAAAACTTGTATTAACGTTGACGTTTTTGGTTGTTTAGTTTTCAAGGTTCAAGGTGTTTCATTTGGGTGTTGCTCTCTCAAGCGACTAGATCATCTTACCATATAGATTAATAGTTTGTAAAGAACTTTCTTTTAAAAAATAATTGTTTTTGAAAGTCTTAAAAATTCCTTTCTAAAAAACAGAAAACAAAAAAGCCTTAGGTGAACTATTAATTTTATTTGTTCTCCAAAAGAGAACTTTACTAATTTATCACACCTCCATCAGCAGCGTCAATGTTTTGTGAGTGGTTTTATTATAATCTATAATTCTGAATATTGCAACAAGTTAATTAGAATTTTTTATTAATTCTTACTATCAATTAAAATAAAAAGGAAGCTGACGTATCAGCTTCCTTTGGCTCGTTCTATTTAACTTCGATAATATGATTATCTCCAGCACTGACTTTCTCTTTAACTACAGTTACTTCTTCACCGTTTACTAGGTTTGTAAAAATAATCGGCGTTATAATAGATGGAACTTTTGATTTAATCGCTTCAATATCAACCGTAAGCAATAGATCGCCGGCTTTGATTGTGTCCCCTTCTTTCACATGGGTTTCAAATCCTTCTCCATTCAATTTTACAGTATCAATACCAAAATGGATTAATATTTCTCGGCCTTTTGACGATTCTATTCCAACTGCATGCTTAGTTGGAGATACATTCACAACTTTACCATCTACAGGGGAGAACACCTCTCCAGATGTCGGGATAATGGCAAATCCATCCCCCATCATTTTCCCTGAGAAAACCTGGTCCGGAACTTCAGTGATCGGAACAGCTTTTCCATTCAATGGAGAAATAAAGCTATGAGATGAAGCTGGGTCATTTTTTAATGCCTCTGGTGTTGTTTCTTCTATTTCTTTTTGTACTTCATTGGAAGCATCAACTTTAACTGGTCTTGGTGCTTTCCCGTCCATGATATCTTTCATTTGATGTCTCAAGCTATCAGAACGCGGACCAAAGATTGCCTGAATGTTGTTGCCAATTTCCAATACGCCAGAAGCGCCAAGTTTCTTTAATTCTTTTTTGTTTACTTGTGACGGTTCATTAACTTGAACCCGAAGTCTTGTAATACAAGCATCAAGGTTTGAAATATTTGATTCTCCGCCTAAAGCATCCAGGATATCGTAAGGGAGATCCGTTTTTGATGAAGTTCTTGCAGGACCTTCCTCCTCTTCATCTACTTCTCTGCCTGGAGTTGCCAGGTTGAATTTGCGAATAGCAAATCGGAAACCGAAATAATAGATGACTGCAAATACAAGACCTACAGGAATAACCATCCACCAGTTTGTTTGGGGATTAAGGACACCGAATAACAGGAAATCGATTAATCCACCTGAGAATGTCATCCCAATTTTCACATCAAGCAAATGCATTGTAAGGAATGACAAACCTGCAAATACAGTATGGATCGCAAATAATAGAGGTGCTACAAATAAGAATGCAAATTCAATAGGTTCAGTGATCCCCGTCAGGAATGCTGTTAAAGCTGCAGAACCCATGATCCCTGCAACAAGCTTTTTCTTTTCTTTTCGTGCTTCGTGATAAATCGCTAAAGCAGCCGCAGGAAGTCCAAACATCATAAATGGATATTTACCTGTCATGAATGTCCCTGCTGTAAGGTTTTGCACACCATCTTTAATTTGTGCATGGAAAATCGAATTATCACCACGGACTGTTTGGCCGGCATCGTTAACGTAGCTGCCAAACTCGAACCAGAATGGTGTGTAGAAAATATGGTGGAGTCCAAACGGAATTAAAGCCCGTTCAATAACACCAAATATAAAAGCAGATAAAGCTAGATTAATTCCAAGGAGGCTGTTTGAAAAGTAATTCAAACCACTTTGGATAAACGGCCATACAAACAGCATAACAAGACCAACAAGAACAGCGGATCCTGCAGTTGCAATCGGGACAAAACGTTTACCTGCAAAAAATCCAAGGTACGTTGGAAGTTCAATATCATAGAAACGATTATACATATAGGCTGCGAGCGATCCTACTATAATCCCCCCGAACACCCCGGTCTGGAGTGTGGGAATTCCCAGAACGAGCGCATGGGCAGGGTCAACACTGTCCCCGGTCACCATTCCCAGGTCCAGCTCCAAAGCTGTTCCCATTGTTACATTAAAAATTAAATATCCGACGATGGCCGCCAGACCGGCAACCCCATCTCCTCCTGCAAGGCCAATTGCTACCCCTACTGCAAAAAGAAGCGGCAGGTTATCAAATACAATACCACCCGACTCTTCCATGACACTTGCGACCATTTCGATCCATCCTGCAGTTAAAAACGGCGCAATATTGATTAACGTATCATTTTGCAATGCGTTACCAAATGCCAAAAGCAAACCGGCAGCAGGTAAAATCGCAACAGGAAGCATTAGCGCTTTACCAATTTTTTGCAAAGAGCCAAAAAGCTTTTTAAACATATGAAACCTCCTAGTAAATTTTTTGCTGGTTAAGAACATACAAAAAAGACATGAGTTTAGAAGATCACAAATCGGACAGGTGTATGGACACTTGTCTTGCACATTGTCATCCTCTTTACTCATGCCTGATCGAATCAGTAACACGTAAAGAAATACGAATTATTATTTCATTTTAGATTGTATTCGCTGCAAATGCATCGTCAGATAGACAGCTTCTGCATCGAAAACAGGTTTTTTAAGTGTTTGCTGCATGATCTTAATCAGCTTCCATGAAAGATTATAGCATAACGGATATTCTTCTTTCAACAGCAGTGCAATTTTTTCTGGTTCTTCCACCCGCTCTCCCCGGACAACACGTTCAACTGTATAGCGAAGATGGCGGACAAGCCGCATGTAGTCAATGCTTTCTCTGTCAATTTCAATATCAAACTGACTTTCGATCAGGTGAATTAACTTTCCAATCATTTGAGAGTGTGCATTAATTTCATGGACGTTACGATTAACCATTGCGCTGTGAATATGAAGAGCAACGAATCCTATTTCTCCTTCCGGCAGATAAATATGAGCCCTGTTATTAATTAACTCCACCACTTCTTTGGCTATTTCGTATTCGTATGGATAAAGAGCTTTTGTTTCCAATAGAAAGGGATTAGAGATCGCCATGCCACGCATTAAGCGGTTTACAGCAAACACCAGATGATCTGTGAGCGCTACATGAATATGTTCGTTTAATAAGGTTTCTGTTCTCTCGCGAATTAATTCAATGGAGGAAATTATTATTTTCAACAGGTCTTCCTCTACATGGGGAAGCAGTTTTTTAAATTGTTCCTGCTCAGATTGATCGCGCAGGACAAAAAGCTTTTCAACTTCAGACTGTTTGATGATGCTTTCGGTCTGCCGTTTAAAGCCAATTCCCTTGCCAATCAGAACGACTTCCTTCCGGCTGTCATCCTGGGCGATTAGTACATTATTATTTAAAATCTTTTTTATTTTAAAAGCCATTTATATGTCACATCCCCATTAGGTTAGGGTAAAGAGATTTTCAATCGAAAAAAGAAGCCATGCTGCATGGCTTCTTTTTAAGCTTATTATGAAAGGAATATGAAGTAAAGGATAAAGATTATAAATAATCCATACATAATTGGATGAATTTGTTTCCCTTTGCCGCTTACCAGCATTGTAATTGGATAGAAAATAAAACCAATTGCGATTCCTGTCGCGATGCTGTAAGAAAGGGGCATTGCAATGATCGTCAGAAATGCCGGTACGGCGATTTCGAAACGAGTCCAGTCAATTTTACCAAGAGCGGAGACCATCAGCACACCTACAATGATGAGCGCTGGTGCCGTTACAGCACTGGTTATCACTTCAAGTAACGGGAAAAAGAAAATGGATAAAATAAAAAATCCGGCCGTTACAACTGATGCAAACCCTGATCTCGCCCCTGCTGCTACACCAGATGACGATTCAATATATGAAGTCGTTGTAGATGTGCCCAGTATAGCACCAAAAACAGTGGCAGTGGAATCCGCAAAAAGTGCGCGGCTTGCACGAGGAAGTTTATTTTCCTTCATGAGCCCGGCTTGATTGGCTACTGCGACCAGTGTGCCTGCCGTATCAAAAAAGTCTACAAAAAGAAAAGTCAGAACCACTACTAATAGCTGCAAGGTAAACAATTCACCCGGGCTGTTGAAAATTGGTCCGAGTGCAGCACCGAATGTAGGAGCAAGACTTGGGGCCGGCTCAACAATGCCGCTTGGTGTCTGAATAAGACCTACGATCATTCCCACAACCGCTGTGATAACAATACCAAAGAAAATGCCGCCTTTAATTTTTCTGGTCATAAAGATAACAGTAATAAAGATACCAAAAATAGCAAGAAGCGTGTTTCCTTGAGTAAGGTCACCCAAAGCAACCATAGTATTTGGGTCAGGAACAATAATACCGGCATTTTGGAAACCAATGAATGTAATGAATAACCCAATTCCAGCTCCGACAGCAAATTTAAGCTCAGGCGGGATCGAATTAATAATTTTTTCACGAATCCCGGTCAGCGTTAATAGCATAAATATAATTCCAGAGAATAGCACGCCAGTTAAAGCAGTCTGCCATGGGATACCTTGTGTTAATACTACTGAATAAGCAAAAAATGCATTAAGTCCCATTCCAGGTGCAAGGGCTATTGGGTACTTGGCAATAACGCCCATCGCAAGGGATCCAATTGCAGCTGCGAGTGCCGTGGCAACAAATACAGCTCCATAATCCATGCGCAATGCATCCGGTAACCCTTCAACATCCATAAGTGTCAGCGTAATCGGATTAACGACTAATATATACGCCATCGCAAGAAAGGTGGTTAGTCCTCCAATAAACTCCCGGCGATAATTCGTTCCTAACTCCTCAAACTGAAAATACTTCTTCATTTTCTTTCCCTCCAAAGTTTGTTCCTGCCGTATAACAAGAAAAAGCCTCTAAACGAAGTGTCGTTTAGAGGCTGACTGTGTCGATAAGAAGGTTACAACCATGCATTAATGAAAAACATGCTGGTTCAACTGATTCAATACCTCGTAGTCAAGCCATTTACGGTGGCTTGGTAGAAACTTTCGGGCCCTATTCCCGATGTTATACGACAATTGCTATTCAATTTATACATACATTGTAGCAATAGTATTTTCAGAGGTCAACAGAAAAACCGAACAATATCTATGGTTTTTTCTGTTAATATTCGCCTATTCCCACTCGATTGTGGAAGGTGGCTTGCTCGTAACGTCATACAGGACGCGGTTAATTGAATTAACTTCATTAACCAGGCGTACTGAGATTTTCTCCAGCACATCCCATGGAATGCGCGCCCAGTCTGAAGTCATCCCGTCAATTGATGTAACAGCACGTATGCCGATTGCATAGTCATACGTACGCGCATCGCCCATGACTCCCACACTGCGGATATCAGGCAATACCGTGAAGTACTGCCAGATGTCACGATCAAGGCCAGCCTTTTTAATTTCTTCTCTTAAAATCCAGTCGGATTCACGAACAATTTCAAGCTTTTCGTCAGTGATTTCGCCCAAAACGCGAATTCCAAGACCCGGACCAGGGAAAGGCTGACGCCAAACGATGTCATCCGGAATCCCAAGCTCGCTGCCCAAAGCACGTACTTCGTCTTTAAATAGCGTGTTTAGTGGTTCAATCAATTTAAATTCCATATCTTCAGGCAGGCCGCCCACGTTATGGTGAGATTTGATTGTTTGAGCTGTAGCTGTTCCGCTTTCAATGATATCAGTGTAAAGCGTACCCTGTGCAAGGAAATCGAAGCCCTCAAGTTTTTTCGCTTCATCATCAAACACGTAAATAAATTCATTTCCAATGATCTTACGTTTTTGTTCAGGATCGGAAATGCCTTTTAACTTAGATAGGAAGCGGTCCTGTGCATCGATTTTAATCACATTCATATTGAAGCCTTCAGAAAATGTCTTCATCACGCTGTCAGCTTCCCCTTTACGAAGAAGGCCGTGGTCGACAAACATACAGGTCAGTTGATCACCGATTGCTTTATGAATTAAAACAGCAACGACAGAAGAGTCAACTCCGCCGCTTAAGGCACATAGGACTTTGCGGTCGCCGACTTCCTGACGGATTTTTTCCATTTCAATTTCAATGAAGTTTTCCATGGACCATTCACCTTTACAGCCACAAACACCAAAAACAAAGTTTTTAAGCATTTCATTGCCGTGCACCGAATGACGCACTTCAGGGTGGAATTGAACAGCGTATAATTTCTGCTCTACATTGCTGATTGCAGCAATTGGACAAGATGGATTTGTTGCGACTACTTCAAACGATTCAGGAGCTTCAATAACATGATCGCCATGACTCATCCAAACAGTCTGAGTGGTTGGCAAATCTTGAAACATCCCTACTGCTTCCTGGATTTGAATATCGGCTTTGCCGTATTCACGGTTTCTTGCGCGTTCCACTTTTCCTCCAAAATGCATGGTCATAAGCTGCATACCATAGCAAATGCCAAGCACCGGGATGCCTAAATCGAAAATACGCTCATCCGCACGGAATGAGTTTTCATCGTACACTGAGTTGGGGCCGCCGGAGAAAATAATTCCTGTTGGCTTTAACTTCTTAATTTCCTCTACTGTTATAGTGTGTGGATGAAGTTCACTATAAACGCCAAATTCACGAATACGGCGCGTAATCAATTGATTATATTGACTACCAAAGTCCAATACAATAATTTTTTCCTGATCGAGCATTTCTTCCTTACCTAGCATGGTGTCACCTCATACGTTCATATTTTACAGCTGATACACAAAAATAGAAAAAGAACGCAAATCTAGCAAAGAGTTATTACTCTTTCCCTTCAAGCGTTCCAGTGTTCTAAATTAAGGTGATCTTTATAACAGCAAACTGTCATCCATACGACAATCAGCCGAAAAAGACCACCTCCATAGTCAAATCATTTACGGTGATTTGGTAGAAACATTCGAACCATATTTTCGAACATATATGAAGGGGTATATTGTGTATTTATTAATTTAAATCATTTTAACGCCTGTTAACACGCGGGTCAACCGGTTGTACGTTTAATTAAATTTTCCCACAATTCGCGCATATCCCGCCATTGCGGTTCTTTCTTGTCCTGTCTGTAGACAATTCGCTCATATTGCGCAGTAAGTTTGCTCATTTCTTTCGTGCTGAAAAAACGGTCTACTTCCCTGGCATAGGCGCTTAATGTCTGTGTTTCATCTCTTTTCAGCCCGTATCGATCCAGCTGTTTAAGCAGCGACAAATATGCTTTAGTAAAGATTTGATCATCTTTTTTGATGCCATAATATAAAATCAGCACCCTCGGAAGCCAGCGAAACCGAATACGGTAGAGAACGAACGCAGCAAGAGCAAGAATCAGTCCTGCTACTAAGAAAGCCAGTTTATTTTCGGAAACAAACGCTTTAATATCTTCCCAGCTTTGACCAAAGGTAAAGCCTTGTTCATCAGAGCCTGTCCCCAGTGTCGGATCTTCTTCTTCCATCGGTTCCGGAGTTTCAGGTGACTCCTGTTCTTCCTCTTCAGCAGCTTCCTCAGTCTCTGTGTCTGACTCTGTATCGATATCGTAGTTAACTGATACATTATTAGTGAATCCCACAGTTGGCTCAAACGGAACCCAGCCTATGGAAGGAAAGAACACTTCAACCCATGAATGTGCATTATTATTTGTCACTTCGTATTCATTTTGCCCATCGGATTGCCCAGTTAATTCGCCTTCTGTGTATCCTTTAACCCATCTGGCCGGAATATCAGCAGCACGAAGCAGCACAACCATTGAAGTCGAGAAATTATCACAATAACCTCTTTGTGACTCAAATAAAAATTGATCTACGTAATCCTCCCGGCTTCCCGGCACAGGTATGTCCTCCTGATCGTATACAAAGCCATTTTGGGAAAAGTAGCTTTCAACTGCCGTCGCTTTATCATACCAATTATCTTCACTTTCAGTAATTTCAACTGCTAAATCCCTGACCCTCTGCGGTAGCTCCTCAGGCAGCTGAAGGA
Organism: Jeotgalibacillus sp. S-D1; assembly: GCF_004358665.1. Lineage (GTDB taxonomy): Bacteria > Bacillota > Bacilli > Bacillales > Jeotgalibacillaceae > Jeotgalibacillus. The sequence continues at coordinate 8,104 of NZ_SMZR01000005.1, forward strand.
ACTGGTCAAGCTCACCGGTTCCTTCAAAATCCCCGAGCCCGGTCGTTTCCCGCAGGGCTGTCAGACTGTAGTCCGGTTCCCTGAAGGTCCATTCATATTCCGATAATTCCGCGCGCTCGTTTCCGTTATAAGAGGTGATTTTTTCATTAGCAGCATCTAAAACAAAACGATCAGCATCTCCTTCTTCTAAGAGAATGGGATTATAGGGATACACTATATGACTATATTTCAAATTGATATCAAATGTAGCGGTCACCGAGTCTGATTCTTCACTAATGCGGGAAAGGGACAGCGGTATTTGTTCACCCACGGAAAATTCCGCCCCTTCACCTGTAGGAGTGCGTGCATTCTCCCACCCCTTGCCTGTATATAAATCTTTTGTTTCAATGCGCCAGTATTGAGCGTCATTGGTCACAACATCAAACACTTTCGTGTCATCACCTACGAAGGATCCACCAAGTGCTGTATCATCGACACCATATCCCAGCCGGTTAACTCCGCCTGGCCCTGAACCAGCCCCGTCAGAAAAAGATTGAATATAGGGCACGGGATCAGGCCAGATTGGATCCGCTTTTGGTGCAGCATAGGCGACAGCCGAGCTGAATATCACCATGGCAACAAGGGGAATCATCCATTTTTGATATTGATTCATCGATTGTTTTAAACGTTCCTGATCAAGAATTCTTTGAAAAGTCAGAAGACCCATTAATAAAAAGCCTATCAAAATAATTCTGATAACTGCAGCATTACCGTTATATGGGCTGAAGGTATCCAGCAGTGCTACATAAATGACGGTAAAAACATAAAACAAAAATAGCTGTTTACGGACAGAAATCCAATAATGAAGTAAATAAGTGCCCAGCCACAGCAAAACGAAAAACAAAAAGCTTCGGTATATGTTACTCACCGCGTTCCAATCCTGCTGAACCGTAAGAATCAGACCCTCCCATAAAGAGAGTACTGTTTCAGGCAGCCAGGTTCCCACTTCGAGAATGCTTGTATTAAAGTACAAACTCTGCAGAGTAACAGCAATAAATAGTATTTTGATTGCTCCGGATATTCGCCAATCAACCTCAAAAAAATAAAAGAGCAGAGACAAACCCGCAAATGCAACGAACAAATGGAGGTAGCTGGTTTCGGTAACCTGGTTAATTGGCCGAATCCATTCCCAGAGAAGAAGAAAGCTTAACAAGTAAAGAATGAAAAACGTCGCTTTATGCCACCCAAATTTCATGGTCACGCCTGCTTCACCTCCGAGAATACATTCGCAAAATGTCCTGTATGACACTCTTTAACCCAAAGCCCTTTTGAAGTTGCCAATGCTTTTAATTGCTGTTCATCACTATTTACAGCGCCAATCGTTCCCTTTATCAAGAAAATCGCAACGGTGCCGTTTCCCTTTCCCTGCTCATAAAGCTGTTCGATTAATTCTCTTGTGAGCTTGGAAGTGACAACCAATAAGGCTGCCGCCTGAACCAGATAGGTGCCTTCCTGATGGATGAATTCTTCAAATGGCTGTCTGCTATCCGGCTGAACTTTCGCAAGCTCGTAATTGATTTGCCTTTGATGATGTTCCCCGCTTCTGACAGGTATCCGCTGAGTCGTCTGCCCTGATGAAATAAATCCTGCCTGGGCGCCTTTTTTTAATACAGCCCGCGTCAATGAGGCAGTGAATGTCACCATTTCTTCAAATAACTGCGTAGGAGATCGATCCAAAAGAATGCTGACATCATGAGATTTTTTTTCCTCAAATTCTTTTGTCATTAAATTATTTGTGCGAGCAAAGGATTTCCAATGAATCCATGAAACCCGATCACCCGACTGGTACTCTCTTAAACCGGTGGCCATAGTGGAGTCACGTTGAATATTTACCTCTGCTGAAGCTACACCCTGATCAAACCTGACATTTAATGGCTGATAATTCATCGGAACAAAAGAAGGATAAACCAGCATAGAGTCCTGTTCTTCCAGTTTCCTTGTTTTTTGAAAAAGACCTAAAAAATCACCCGTTTTTAATTCAGTGCCAGTAAAAATGTGCTCCCCCCGCGGCAGGTTTTCAATTTCATACTGCAATGTAATAGTCCGTCTGAACCAGGGATTAATCATCTTTTTCACTTGAGAGATTTTAGTGGAAGAAAAAATACTGTTAGAAACTTGATCTTCTATCACGAGGTAAAATAAGGGAAAAGGATATTTTCTGGTAAGATGAATGGTAATTGCCACATGTGAACCGGCTTTCAGCTCGTCCGACTGTATTTCCCTGGACACGCTAAAATCCGACAACGGATAGGCCATTACAAGCAACGAATACAATGCGAAGGGCAAAAAGCTGTAAAATAAAAACCAGCTGACAAACCCACCTTGAAACATGGCAAAAGAAAAGGTACCAGCCAGCAATATAACCAGCAGCAGTGTTTTACTTATTTCCTGGAGCCCATGCCAAATTTTTTTCATCATTATTTCACTAGCCTCTGAACCGGCACGCGGGTACGGGCAACAATTCTCTCAATAACATCTTCAGGCTGAATCCCCTCATATTTTGCCTCTGATTTTAAAATAATGCGATGCGAGAAAATATAAGGAGCTAAAAACTGAACATCATCCGGTAAAACAAAATCCCTGCCATGAAGCATAGCGTAAGCCTGACAAGCCTTCATGAGTGCTATTGATCCACGTGGACTGGCACCAAGGTAAACATTTGCATGTGCCCGGGTTTTTCCAGCAAGGTCAACAATATAGCTCTTGATCGTATCATCAACCACAATGTCGCTTACTTCACGCTGCAGCTGAATTAACTCCTCAAGGGAAATCACAGGCTCCAGCTTGTCAATCGGAGGGGAATATTGAATGCGGTTTAACACTTCCATTTCCTCCTGCGCAGTAGGGTAACCCATTTTCATCTTCAGTAAAAAACGATCCAATTGTGCTTCAGGAAGCGGATATGTTCCTTCATATTCAATCGGATTCTGTGTAGCCATTACAAAAAATGGTTTCTCAAGAGATCTTGTAATACCGTCAACCGTCACACTTCCCTCTTCCATTCCTTCAAGAAGCGCAGACTGGGTTTTTGGGGACGTTCGATTGATTTCATCTGCTAGAATGATATTCCCCATAATAGGGCCTGGGCGAAATTGAAATTCCAATTCTCTTGGATTATAAATGGAGACACCAATTACATCGGAAGGCAATAAATCTGGGGTAAATTGAATTCTGGTAAAGTTAGCGCCAACTGATTTTGCAAGAGCCCGCACCATCATTGTTTTCCCTACACCAGGTACATCCTCCAGTAAAATATGTCCCTGGGCTAATAGTGCTACAACACTTAATTCTGCAACATTTCGTTTTCCTATCATCACATGCTCAATATTACGCAAAACTGTTTCTAATTTCTGATGGTACATTCTTTCCCCTCCTACCACATTCTTTTTCAAAAATAGCGTTAATTCTATAAAATCTTTCATTAATCACGTTATTATTTTCAATATACGTTATTTTTAGAATATAAGAAACACAATAAGCTTACAACTATTAAGAAGTGCGCCATGTATAGCTTCTGTTAACTTCTGCATTTCACTCCCAATCTTTCAACACCTGAAAGTCAAATCAACATCTTGATTTCGTCAATCGACTCCTTAATCCAAATAAAAACCTGATTGAATAATTGGGGGAGCCCCTCATTCAATCAGGTTTCTTTTTTGTGTTCACAGGGAAGTCATGAACAGCAAACGGGGGTATCCCCATCATTGCCTGCTGTTGTGTGATTTAATCAATTCCAGCTAATAATTATCTCCAGAAATCATCATAAATGGTAATTGGAAGATGGCGTTTATGCTGCGTTTTCATGTAGTGCTGTTCAATTTTTTCACGCGCTTCTTCACTGACAGGTCTATTTTCCAGATAATCATCAATTTGATCATAGGTGACACCAAGTGCCTCTTCATCAGACAGCTGTGGACGGTCTTCTTCAAGATCAGCGGTCGGTTTCTTTAAGTACAGATGCTCCGGACAGCCAAGCTCTCTGAGCAGCTCTTTCCCTTGGCGTTTATTCAAACGGAATAACGGCAGAATGTCTGCTCCTCCATCACCGAATTTTGTGTAAAAACCTGTGATCGCTTCTGCCGGGTGATCTGTTCCAATTACGACAAGCTGACGGGCAGCCGCAATTGCGTACTGAACCTTCATTCGCTCCCGGGCTTTTTCATTTCCTTTAATAAAGTCGGAAATCTCTATTCCCGCTTTATTTAGTGAAGCCACACTTTGATCTACGGCAGGTTTAATATCGACAATTCGAACTTCATCGGCTTCAATAAACGAAATTGCATCCTGGCAGTCCTTTTCATCTTCCTGCTTGCCATAAGGCAGACGGGTAGCTACAAAGGAATAACGATTCTCCCCGGCATCTTCATTTAATTCATTGACCGCCATCTGAGCCAGTTTTCCCGCTAATGTCGAATCCTGTCCACCGGAAATACCAAGCACAAACCCTTTTAAAAAGGAGTGTTTTTGCAGGTAATCCTTGAGGAAATCAATGCTATTACGAATTTCTTCTGTTGGTTCAATTACAGGTTTTACGTTCATTTCTTCAACGATTTTCTGTTGTAAAGTTGCCATTTGCCATCACCTCAAAATAAGTTTTTTAAAGCCCCTAGTATCTGGCGGTTGCATTGCGGATCGATTGTTTAACCTCTTGAATATTCCTGATTTTGTTATCCCAGCAAACCTGACTTAAATCGACTGGATATTCCTCAGGATTCATCGATCGTTTGTATTCGTCCCACAGCAATTCAAGTGTCTCTTGTACATATTCATTGATTTCTTCAATCGGGGGTGTTGTATAGCAGATTTCTCCATTATCAACAACCAGATGATGAAGGTCTCTCGCTTCAAAGTTCGTTACAAACTTCGTAACAAAAGTATGCACAGGATGGAACATCTTTAAATGATCCTCTTCCTGGGGGTTTTCCCCTTCTAACGTAATATAATCCCCTTCGGACTTATTGTTCAGTTTATTAATAATGCGATAAACACGCTTGATCCCCGGTGTGGTTACTTTTTCAGCATTACTTGAAATTTTTATAGTATCGACCATGTCACCGTGTTCGTCTTCAATCGAAACAAGCTTGTACACCCCGCCTAATGCAGGCTGGTCGTAGGCAGTAATTAATTTAGTCCCAATCCCCCAAATATCAACCACCGCTCCCTGCGCTTTCAGGTTCAGGATGGTATATTCGTCCAAATCATTGGAAGCAATAATTTTTGCGTCAGTGAAACCAGCTGCGTCAAGCAGCTTTCGCGTTTCTTTCGATAAATAAGCAATGTCTCCGCTATCCAGCCTTACACCAATAAAATTAATTTGGTCACCAAGTTCTTTTGCTACCTGTATTGCTACTGGAACTCCGGACCTTAGCGTGTCATATGTATCAACCAGGAACACGCAGTCTTTATGGCGTTTGGCGTATTTTTTAAAAGCCGTATATTCGTCTCTATACGCCTGTACCATCGCATGCGAATGGGTTCCTGCAACAGGCAGGCCAAATATTTTTCCTGCCCGTACATTGCTTGTGGCTTCAAAGCCGCCTATATAAGCGGCTCTCGTTCCCCAGATTGCGGCATCCAGCTCATGTGCCCGCCTGGTGCCAAACTCCATTAATGTCTCATTCCCCACAACCTGCTTAATACGTGACGCTTTTGTCGCAATTAGGGTTTGATAGTTCACGATGTTCAGCAGGGCTGTTTCGATAAGCTGAGCTTCAACCAGAGGAGCCTCGACCCGCATAATCGGTTCATTGCCAAACACAAGCTCTCCTTCTCTCATTGAACGAACCGTACCAGTAAAGCGAAGATCCCTGAGGTATGCAACAAAATCCTCTTTGTAGCCTAATTCCTTTTCCAAATACGCCAGATCGGTTGCGGAAAATTTAAATTCCTTCAGGTACTGAAGGCACCGTTCCAGTCCGGCGAATACTGCATAGCCATTGCCAAAAGGAAGTGAGCGGAAGAAAAGTTCAAAGACGGCTTTTTTCTCATGCATGCCATCTTCCCAATAAGTTTCTGCCATATTAATTTGATATAAATCCGTATGTAACATCAGGCTGTCATCTAAAAATTCTTTATTCATCACGATTAGCTCCTTAAATAAGCACTAAATTACCGTTGCTCCAAGTGTTGAAGTAAAATGCTGCATCGACCATTCGTGTCCGGCAGCATTAAAGCTTGCTACTGCATCTTTATAAATAACAACTTTAAATCCCTTATTGTAAGCATCTATCGCTGTGTGCAATACACAAATATCTGTACAAACACCTACTAAGTGAACCTCATTAATATTTCGCTCTCGAAGCTTTTGTTCTAATTGTGTTCCGGCAAATGCGCTATAACGCGTTTTATCCAGATACAATACATTTTCATTATCTTGAATCATATCATATAGTGCCTGTAATGAACCATATAGTTTCCTGCCTTCAGTATCCCGGATATTGTGTGGGGGAAACAGTTTTGATTCCGGATGATGCCGCTCTCCCTTTTCATGCAGGTCTACAGCAAATACGACATAGTCCCCTTTTTCATAAAATTTCTTTGTTAGATTCGTAACCTGGTATTCAATTTCCTGCGCCGGCTTTCCACATGTCAAAGTGCCATCATCGGCAACAAAATCCCGTGTGAAGTCGATATTTAGTAACGCTCGCATTCTGTAAGCACACTCCTGTTTTTCTTACTATTTTAACCATACAGCTGTCTTGACACAATCCTGGTGCATTATTAGATACCGGTGTTGTAGTATCCCGCATTTCTTTCTTTTGAATCCTTCTGATCGGCTGCTTCTCTCTTTTAAAAGGACAAAAGCCCGCCGACAATGCCGGCAAGGCTTACATCATCATTTAAAGAAATAACAGGCCTGCTCCTATTACTGCTCCGCTGACAAACAAAACAATCAGACAAAAACCCATAATATCTTTTGCTTTAAGACCCGCAATGGCAAGAGCCGGCAATGCCCAGAACGGTTGAATCATATTCGTCCAGGCATCTCCCCAGGCGACTGCCATAGCCACTTTTGCAGGATCTGCTCCGAGAGACTGAGCCGCGTCAAGCATAATCGGAGCCTGAACAGCCCACTGTCCGCCTCCGGAGGGCACAAAAAAGTTTACAATTCCGGCGCTGATAAAAGCAAACAGCGGAAAGGTCGTTTCAGTGGAAATGTTCACAAAGGCTTCTGACATTACTGCAGCAAGCCCGGATGCGGTCATCATTCCCATTATTCCAGCATAAAACGGGAACTGAATGATGATGCCTCCCGCCCCTCTTACCGCATCCTGCACAGCAGCCAAATACTTTCGCGGTGTGCCGTGAAATAAAATACCGAGGAATAAAAACAAAAAATTTACTAAATCAAGCGTAAGGGCAAAGCCATTTTGGATAAAGTAATACGCGAGAAAGGATATCCCTAAAAGTCCAATTACCATTGATAAAACCCAGCTGTTCTCTAACTTTTCTGCAGGGGTCATCCCACTTTTTTCTAACGTCTTTTCAATCGTTTCTTCTTCCAGAATGGCAGGGTCCACTACAATCGTCTCTTCTTTTTTCGGCATCATCAAACGGTTTAATACCGGAAGAGTAATAATCAACATCAGAATAATGATGAGATTGTACCCTGCAAAAATGGTTTGGCTAGTAGGGATAATACCAATCTGATCCATGAACGGATGGCCGTCGGTTGCGATCGATAACGGTATTGAGCCTGAGAACCCGGCATGCCAGATGATAAAACCCGAATACGCGCTTGCAATCAATAAACGGTAATCCACATGGGCCACGCGCTTGGCAAGCTCCTTCGCAAAGAGGGCACCAATGACAAGTCCGAATCCCCAATTAATCCAGCTTGCTGCCAAGGATACGATCGTCACCCAGATGATTGCACTGCCAGGCGATGAGGCAAAGCTTGCAAGCTTTCCAAGCCCTTTTTTAAAAATCGGGCTGCTTGCCAGTACAAAGCCTGTTACTAAAACCAGCACCATTTGCATTGAGAAAGCAAGTAATCCCCAGAACCCCTCCCCCCAGTAAGCAACCATTTCAACTGGTGATGAACCGGTTAATCCCAGCCCCATCGCAAATACAACCAGTGTTAAAATGATGACAAACAAAAATGGATCCGGCAGATATCTTTCCATTAATGTGTTTGAAAAGCGAATAATCCTTTTCATCTAATCCCCCTTATTTAAATTCTCCAATTACACTATTCGACAAAATAATTGAAAACCCTTTCATTTTCATTCAATAGATAAACCTGCACCATTTTTTTATGCTTTCTCATCAACATGATATGATTTAGGCAGGTTTAACCAATGTAGAGAAAGGCTGATGGTATATGAACGTTTTAATTATTGGCGGCGGCTTAAGCGGTATATTTGCTGCAAGAACATTGAAAGAACTTGGCTGTTCTCCTGTTATCATTGAAAAAAGCAGAAGCGTCGGCGGCCGTATGGCGACCCGCCGCATTGAAGATGGCAAGGCAGATCACGGCGCGCAATTTTTCACGGTACGTTCAAAGGAATTACAAGCGTTAACAGAGGACTGGCTGGAGAAAAACTGGGTGCGGCACTGGTTTGGTGATGATTTTCCAAGATACACAGGTACGCAGGGCATGAACGCCCTGGTAAAAAATTTAGCAGGGGAACTCCCCGTTAAATTAAATGAACGCGTTATTCAACTGGAGGTCAGCAGCAATGTATCATTAAAGACAGATGCAGCAAGTCAATTTACCGGCGATGCTGTTATTCTTACTGCTCCTGTACCCCAGGCGCTTGAGCTGCTTGCAGCATCACCCTCTGCCCGGTCTCTTCAATTAGAAAAAGGACTGTCTGCTTCCAGTTTCAAGCCCTGCTTCGTCGGTCTTTTCACTATGAAAAAGCCCGTTAAAATTGGAGAAGAGGGCATCGTAGCAGCTGACCTGCCAGCTGGTATTGATAAAATTATTTCTAACGATCAAAAAGGGATTTCTTCTGCACCCATCCTTTCCGTTTATATGACTGGGGATTGGAGCAATGAACAATACAAAGAAGAAAATCAGACGGTGCTCGAGCGGGTCATTGTTGCATTATCCCGCTATCTTGACCCTGATATGATTGAAAGCAGTCAGCTTAAGCGCTGGCGTTATGCGGAAGCTTCGCATGTATTCAGGCAGCCGTATATGCAGATCGACAACACGCCTGTCTTTATCGCGGGAGACAGCTTTTTAACTGAACAGGACACAAGCGGCAGAACACGGATAGAAAGTGCGATTTTATCTGGTATTCGTACCGGTGAAGCTGTACATAAGTTTTTTTCCTGAGGTCACGCAATTTAATGCAAACAGCTCAAACCTGCTGAGGTTTGAGCTGTTTGCATTATACGATGCTTCTTCCAAGCTGGCCTAAGGCATAATGAATTCCATGCTGTAGTGTTTGAAAGCAGTCAAATTTCGAAAGGTTAATGGCTGATTCAGATATCACAATGCTTAATTCAGCAGAGATTCCGACAAGGATTGTCTTGGATCCAATCAGTGAGGAGACAGAGCCAATTTTTTCAAGAAGGCTGGCTGTGTGATCACTGATGTCTTTGTCTAAACCGGTTAAATCCAAAACCAGATAACTGGCTTTATAAGCAGGCAGATTATTTAATGTGCTGACGAGCAGTTCCTCTGATCGCTCTTCATCGTACTTCCCAAGGAGAGGCACTACGACTACGCCTTCATGAACAGGTATGATTGGCGACGACAGCTGTTTCACCAAAGCTTTCAGCTCCCGCGTTTTATCTTCCACCAGCGCTTCTAACTGCATAATTTGACTGGCTTCTTTTTTTCTGGCTAATTGATGAATATTATTAGAGACCGTCACTTTAGAAGGGAAATACTCAACAATACTGTACTCATGGCCTTCAAGCTGATATTGAATGACATTATACCAAATGTTTGTCCCAAAAAGACCTGAAAATATGCCAGCATAATGAGCGGGGAGATAATTTCCGCCTTTTGACTTACCCTGCGTTTTATTTATTTTGTGTTCCCAGCTGTCTTTAAGCATCACTGTCAGCGTCTTTGCTTCTGTGTCCAGGTTTTTAATGGCAGCATAGCCCCAGCCTGCTGAAGCATAGGTGTTTGTAATTAATCCGGCTGCTTTAGCTGTATCAATATCCGGCATCTTCTCAAAATACTCACCCACTAACAGCCCCTGCCGATAGCCGGTTGCTTCAAATACCAGATTTGAAGATTCTTCACCGGAAATTTCTTCTATGGTATCAAAAAACGTCTTCATTGCGCTTGAAATCCAAAATAGAACAGCGTCTTCTCCTTCAAAAATAAACTGGCCTTTTTCTAAATTCCATCCAAATTCCAGTCCGCCTACATTAATGGCTGAATTTATCTCATTCAATTTAGCTCACCTTTTTATTCAATTTTTTATCATCAATAAGAGTATTCCGTCCTTTTATCAACAGTCCAGAATAGTAACCAGTCTTCTATATTAATGTGAAATTAATCTATTTAACCTTTTTTCTATAATACATCATTAATGTTAAAAAGCTACATTACATTATTATTTGTAAATATTTCCTATTTAAACAATTCGCCGCCTTCTGGCTCCAGGATAAAATCTCTTTTTTCCATAAAATTGATTACCTTTTTTATATAGGGGTATCGTACTTAAAAACACGCTATTTAAAAATGGAGAGAATAGGAGGAACACCATGCAATCATCAAAATTCACGATGCCGCGATTTCCGGAGCCATATTGGAAAGAGGAAGAAATTCCATCATTTGAAAAGTTAAAGAGTGATACAGCAACAGATATTGCCGTAGTGGGCGGTGGCATAACCGGCATTACAGCAGCCTATCTGCTTGTTAAAGAGGGATTTAACGTATCGCTTTTGGAGTCGGGCAGCCTCATAAACGGTACAACCGGACATACAACAGCAAAGGTTACAGCACAGCATGGACTCTTATATGATGATTTAATTAGTCATTTAGGTGAAGAGAAAGCGCTTGCTTACTATCAATCTCAGGCAGAAGCACTTCACTTTATACGCAGCATCACATCTCAGAGAAAGATAGAGTGTGATTTTAGCAATGAGGATGCCTTTATTTATGCCGAATCCAGTAAGTCCGCTAAAAAGCTGGAAAAAGAAATGGAGGCTTATCAAAAGCTCGGAATCAGCGGTGAGCTCAGTGAAAGCATCCCGTTTAATATTGATACAAAAGCAGTGCTGTCAATGAAAAACCAGGCACAGTTTCATCCTTTAAAATATTTGAAGCCGCTGCTTAGGGATTTTTTGGATGCAGGCGGCAAAGTATATGAACATACAACTGCTGCAGATATTGAAGAAGGTGAGAACGCTCGTGTTGTGACCAATGAAGGCTTTAAAGTGCAATGCAAACATGTTGTTATCGCCTCCCACTTTCCATTCGCTGACTTCAAGGGCTTTTATTTTGCCAAAATGCATCCTGAACGCTCGTATTCAATTGGGGTAAAAACGAAAAAGGATTTTCCTGGCGGGATGTATTTCAGTGCAGATAAGCCTGCACGCTCCCTAAGGTCCACCCCATTTAACGGCGGGGAGCTGATTATTGTCGGCGGAGAAAGTCACAAAACCGGCCAAGGTATTAATACTGTCAAGCATTACGAAGCACTTGAAGAGTTTGCTGAAGAAATGCTCGGTATAACAGATTACCCCTATCGCTGGTCTTCTCAGGACTTATTTACGCTCGATATGGTGCCGTTTATAGGCCCTATTACTTCCAAGCAAAAAAATATTTATGTTGCCACAGGCTTTAGAAAATGGGGCATGACACACGGAACTGCTGCTGCCTTATTAATCAAGGATCTGATTGTTAATAAAGAAAATCCGTACGCTCATCTGTATAATCCAGCCCGCTTTGAAGCAGATCCGAGTATTAAAAAATTTATTGCAACCAATACAAATGTTGCTGCGCATATGGTTAAAGGAAAACTGGAGCCCGCAGAGAAAAAGAAAGAGGAATTAAAAGCCGATGAAGGCGCTGTGGTTAAAATAGACGGAAAACGAACAGGCGCTTATAAAGATGAAAACGGCAAGCTGCATTTAATAGACAGAACATGTACGCATATGGGATGCGAATGCGAGTGGAACGAGGCAGAGCGCACCTGGGACTGCCCCTGCCACGGATCAAGATTTTCCTATAAAGGCGAGGTAGTGGAAGGACCTGCTGTTAAACCGCTAAAGAAAGTGAAGCCGAAATAAACAAGACAATAATCCAGATAAAAAAATGCTGTCACGAAGAAGTTTCGTGACAGCATTCTTTTGTCGTTTTTTATCACCTAAGAATTGATAGTAAAACTTCGTTTCATAAGAAAATTCAGATTCAATCACCCTGGCTAAGTAGAAATTATTTCCCGGGAAACTGATTACAATCAAATTCTATTTATTTGTTCTCACAAGTATTGTTGGTAGTTTGAGAGAGTCTTTATTCTCTCTAAGATATAAATAAACTAATGCTAAACACAACCGCAAATCCCACAAAACCAATGATTGTCTCCATAACCGTCCAGGTTTGCAGCGTCTCTTTTTCCGTTAAGCCGAAGAAACGATTTACCAGCCAGAACCCTGAGTCATTTACATGAGAGAATACAGTGGCTCCTGAAGCGATCGAGATAACCAGCAGCCCAAGCATAGCAGATGAAACGTCGACAACTTCAAGCACAGGCGCGATTAAGCCAGCTGCTGTAATCATTGCGACAGTTGCAGAGCCCTGTGCAACCCGAACAAAAGTGGCAATTAAAAACGCAAGCAAAATGAGCGGCATACTGGAATTTGCCATCATATTCCCTAAGACATCCCCTACTCCACTATTAATCAGCGTCTGCTTAAAAACTCCCCCTGCTCCGGTAATCAGGATAATAATCCCTGCTGGCTCAAGAGATTTCGTTGCAATTTTTTGAACCTCTTCTTTTGTGTAACCGCGCTTTGTTCCAAGAAAATAAAAAGTCAATAAAGTCGAGATAGTTAATGCTACAAATGGATGACCAACAAAAGTAAAGAATTCGCGAACACTGTCTCCTTCCGGCAATACTGTTCCCAAAACTGTGTTTAATATAATTAAAAATAATGGAATTAAAATCAAAACAGCCACAAGCAAAAAGCTAGGCAATTCTTTTTCGTTGTATTCCTTTTTACCCATTTCGTTTTCAAGAATGTAGTCCGGTACTTTGATATGAATTTTTCTTCCTATGTAGCGCCCAAACAGAGGTCCGGCAATAATCATGGCAGGCAGTCCAGCCAGAACCCCAAATAAAATGACCCAGCCTAAATCAGCCCCTAACACCGAAGCTACCGCAATAGGTCCTGGTGTTGGCGGGACAAAACTATGCGTTACAGCCAGACCGGCCAGCAGAGGCATCCCAAAGTAGAGCAGTGATTTTTTTGTTTTTTGTGCCAGACTGTAGATAATCGGCACCAGGATGACAAGCGCCACATCAAGGAAAATGGGAATCGCAACAATAAAACCCGTTAAGCCCAACGCCCATTGTACACGTCCTTCTCCAAACTTATTAACCAGTGTTAAGGCCAGCCGCTCTGCACCGCCAGATACACGGAGCAGCTCCCCAAACATCGCCCCGAGACCAACGACAACCGCAATAAAACCAAGTGTTCCTCCCATTCCTTCTTCAATGGAGGAGATAATCTCCTGAAGCTCCATACCTGAAGCAATCCCGATAAACAAACTTGAGATAAGCAAAGCAACAAATGCTTGAAGCTTTGATTTCATCACCAAAAACAGCAGCAGCGAAATTGCCAGAATCGTAACAATAATTAATCCCCCTGATGACACGTGTAAAACCTCCCCTGTTTAATGATCTTCTTAAAAATTTCTGACGAAGTTATTAATCTACCATTCTGCTATTGTTCCATCTGCATGTCTCCACACAGGATTTTTCCAATTGTGGCCCTTCTCCGCAAGCTTCCGAACGTGATCTTCGTTTATTTCGATTCCAAGCCCTGGTCCCTTAGGAATCTTTACATGCCCTTTTTCATAATGAAAAACAGATTTATCCATGATGTAGTCCAGTAAATCACTTTCAACATTATAATGAATTCCAAGACTCTGCTCCTGAATAAACGCGTTGTGAGCTGTTGCATCAACCTGCAGACAGGCTGCAAGGGCAATCGGTCCAAGAGGACAGTGAGGAGCTACCGCAACATCATACGCCTCTGCCATTGAGAAAATCTTTTTGCATTCTGTAATTCCACCCGCATGAGACAGATCGGGCTGAATAATGTCTGCATAGCCGTCAGACAGCAGCTTTTTAAAATCCCATCTTGAAAACATCCGTTCACCCGTCGCAATGGGAATATTCGTATGCATCGCAATATCCCTCAACGCTTCATTATTTTCCGGCAAAACAGGTTCTTCTATAAACATCGGGCGAAACGGTTCAAGCTCTTTCGCCAGTATTTTAGCCATCGGTTTATGAACTCTCCCGTGAAAGTCGATCCCGATTCCTATATAATCTCCAACTGCTTCCCGCACTGCTGCAATTCTTGCCACAGTTTGATCAATCTTTTCATATGAATCGACATATTGAAGTTCTTCCGTACCGTTCATTTTTACCGCAGTAAAACCTGCATCAACCACTTCTTTTGCTGCTATACCAACTTCTGCCGGACGGTCTCCGCCTATCCATGAATACACGCGGATTGAATCCCTGCAGGCCCCTCCCAGCAATTGATGAACAGGAGCATCATAAAATTTCCCTTTAATATCCCAAAGGGCCTGATCAATTCCCGCAATGGCACTCATATGTATGGGGCCTCCCCGGTAAAATCCGGAGCGGTACATCATGTTCCAGTGATCTTCGATACGCGCTGGATCTTTTCCAATTAATTGTTCCATCAGTTCATGAACACAAGCCTTGACCGTTGAGGCTTTGCCCTCAATTACCGGCTCCCCCCACCCTGTGATACCTTCATCCGTTTCAATTTTCAAAAACAGCCATCTTGGCGGTACTTGAAATAGCTCATAACCGGTAATTTTCATTTTTTTGTTCCTCCTTTAAACTGCTCTGTTAGCAAAGTAAATTGTCTCGCTTTATCTGTTAGGTTTTTCAGATATGCCTGATTAATTTCGGTTTTTGAATGAACGAGCGAACTTCCCAGGCCGCAGGCAACTGCCCCGTTTTTCAAATAGGCTTCAAAGTTCGCAAGATCAACACCCCCGGTAGGCATAAGCGGAATATGTCCAAGCGGTCCTTTTAGGTCCTTAATGTAATCCGGTCCAAGCGTCGTAACTGGAAACACCTTGACAATGTCGCAGCCGCTTTCATAGGCAGTTACGATTTCAGTCGGCGTCATAGCCCCAGGTATGCTGACAGCCCCATATCTTTTTGTCATTTTAATCGTTTCCGTATTTACAGAGGGCGCCAGGATAAAAGATGCCCCCGCTAATAAAGCGGCGCGTGCGGATTCAGGATCAAGTACAGTCCCTGCTCCTACCGTCATAACATTTCCAAGCTCACGGCTGACTAATTCAATGGACTCGAGTGCTTTAGGTGAATTTAAAGTGATTTCGATCACCTGAACGCCCCCTTCATGCAAAGACCAGGCAATCTTAAGAACATCTTCCGGGGACTGTCCTCTCACGATGGGAACCATCTTGCTATCCAGTATTCTGGTTAATGCTTTATTCATCTCTTTTTCCCCCTATCTAACTACATCTTCCTTAGTTTCTGCCATAAAATCCCCAAGAAGCCTGTGATCGGGCAAACCTTCAATATCACCGACAGTTGTTGTCACCATCGCGCCAATTGCGCATCCCCTGAGGACAGCCTCTTCATAACTCAGTTCATCAAGGAGTCCTGAAATGAATCCTGCTGCAAATCCATCGCCCGCGCCGACGGGATCGATGGATTTCACCTTAAATCCCGCCACGTATTTTCCCTCCTTACCGGCTAAATAATAGGCTCCCTGCTCACCAAGCTTGACCACTGCTGAAGCAGCCCCTATTTCCTTAAACTGCCGTGCGATCTCTTTTTCATCCTTTATCCCAAACAGAAATTCCCCTTCTGATATCCCCGGCAAAACAATATCTGACTCGGATGCAATTTTAAGAAGAACCTCACGTGCTTTTTCCTCTCCCCAAAGTTTTTTACGCAGATTAGGATCGAAAATCACTTTAACCGAATGCTTCTTTGCATATGTAATGGACTGCAGAACAGCTGCAAGACAAGAACTGCTTAAGGCAGGGGTAATTCCCGTAATATATAAATATTTAGCTTGTGCTATGTACTTCTCACTGATGTCATCCGGGTTTAAATTGCTTGCAGCAGAACCTTTTCGATAATAGTAAACCCTTACATTTTCTTCATTTATTATTTCCTTTAGCATTAAACCGGTAGGTGATGATTCATCCTTGTTTACCCGGCTCACATCAATGCCCTCGCCTCTTACAAATGAAAGAACAGAAGCACCCAGCTCATCATCACCAACACGGCTGATCCACCCCGTGCGATGACCCAGCCTTGACAGCCCGGCCATTGTGTTTGTTTCAGCACCTGCAAATGCTGACTGATATTGGCGTGCATACCTCATCAAGCCAGTAGTTTGAGACGTAAAAGAAACCATTGTTTCCCCAAGTGTCACTACATCCATCATTTAACCCCCCTTAAGAATTGGTATAACCGAGATTTCGGGATATTTTTTCAGAAGCAGTCAAAAGTTTCTGAACGATCGGCTCTTTATTCGGCAACATCCTGAACTTTGGCCCTGCGATGCTGATGGCAGCTGCCATCTCATTTCTTGCATTAAAGACCGGAGCGGCAAGACAGTACAATCCTTCTTCATTTTCTTCATCGTCAATCGCGTATCCTTGCTCTGCATAGTTTTTGAGCTGTTGTAAAAGGATCGGTTTTGATGTGACCGTCTTTTCTGTGATTTTGTTCAGATCCAGTTCATTAATGAGGCTCTCTCTTTTTTGTTCAGGCAGGAAAGCAAGAAAAGCTTTTCCCAGGCCAGTACAATAAAGAGGCTTTCGGGAACCTATTTTTGCACCGGTTCGGATGGAGCGGTTATATTCCAGCTTAGATACATAAACAAGCTCATCCTCTGTTAAAACAGCCATGAATACGGTCTCCTGCACTTCCTCCATTAACTCCCGCAAGTACACTTCTCCCTCAGACTGAACATCGAGTCCTTCCATTGCATTTGATCCAATATGAATAAGCTTTGGACCAAGTTTATATTTCTTTGAAATGGTTTGAACCAAATACCCTCTTGTGCAAAGTGTTTGCACAAGATTAAAAGTACTGCTTTGTGGGAAAGAGAGCGTAAGACTAATTTCTTTACTTGTTAATCCCTCTGAATATTCACTAAGCAATTCCAATATTTCCATTACACGTACGGCTGATTTTACTGACATCTTACACCTCTTCAATTCACATATGTGATTTTAATTCTTATATGTGATTTAATAGAATGAGCTTAACAAAAGAAAACGCTTTCGTCAAACTCTTTTTTGTTATTCAAAGTAAATATAATGGAATATTATTCTACTTTTTGTAAGCTTGAAAAATTCAGGGTGGGCAAGTGCATAAAGTTAAATCATTCATAACAAGCGTTTCATCAGCGATATTTCCGTCACATTGGTAGTCATACTACTGCAACTTTTTCTTATACTTGTTCATCAGGCTGGTAAAGGCATTTGCTTTTTAATAGATGTGGAAAAGGTGTTTGGGATTAACCAAAGTTCTATCCAATAGTTTTTCAAATGAAGCCGGCGAGCACATAGCTCGTCGGCTCTTTATGTTTGGGGGCTGGATTATTGAAGATGAAAAATCGAATTTCTTGTAGAAGGTTTAACTGAAAGTGTAGAAGGTTTTGGACGAGATGTAGAAGGTTTAATTTTAGTGGTAGAAAGTCTCCTTGGAAGTGCAGAAGGTTCACTTTGAGATGTAGAAGTCTCCCTTTCCTATCAAAAACGCCGCTTTTCTCCACTGTAATGTAGAACTTTTCTCCTGAAAACTCCTGCTCCCCTCTCTATCTTACATAAACAAAGACCCGTGCTCACATAGTACGGGTCTAATCTGGTTAACTTCCAGCCCAAACGTCTTTTGCGTAACTTCCATTCTGCTGCAGCTGATCGAGCCAGATTTTGGCTTCATCAGCATCAGTATGATTAACCGTTTGATAGGCTTTCAGCAGTGCTGCTTCAACGTCTCCTGCCATATGCGTGCCGTCGCCGCATACATAAAGTTTTCCTCCACTTCCAAGTATGCGGATTAAATTTTCTGTATGATCTGCCATTAAATGCTGGACATACGTTTTTGGCGATCCCTGTACCCGGGAATAAGCAGTATGAAGCGTGACAATCCCATTTTCTTTGAACTGTTCCAGTTCCTTGCGATAAATAAAGTCCATATCATTTCTGCATCCAAAGTAGAGATGTGCTTCTCCCAGCGATTTGCCTTCGTTCTTTAAAGCTGAACGGGCTTGCAGGAAACCTCTGAACGGAGCAACACCAGTGCCAGGTCCAACCATTATAACAGGTGTCATTGGGTCTTCCGGCAGCTGGAACCTGGTTTCCGGTGTACGGACAAATACCAATAGCTCCTCCCCTGCTTTGCGGTCAGATAAATAATTAGACGCTACACCCCGGTACTCACTATGTCCTTTCCAGGCAGCACCCCTCACAACACTGACCGTTATGCTGGTCACTTCTGAATTTACTTTAGGTGAACTGGAAATTGAATAGTATCTCGGTTTTAACGGACGCAGAAGTTCCAAAAACCGTTCAAAAGGCAATTCACATGCTTCATATTTTTCCATCAGATCAAGCATTGAGATGCGTTTTGTTAGAATTTCTTCTTTATAATTGTCTTCTTCCGTCATTTTTTCCAATTCAACTTTATGCGGAGGACAGACCGTATATTGCGCCAGTTCACGGATTTGTGCTCTGGTTGCCGGCTCCTGCAATTCTACACTGCTGCTAAATAGGTTAAACAGACTGACAGGACGGTCCAAAGGCAGATGGGCAGCGCTGTGGCCGCTTGCTGTCAGCAGCAGTTGATCTTCCCCATTTAAATCAAAACGAGTAAGAACCCGGTGAACATTTTCTTCACTGTTGGTTGGAAGCACACCCAGGTGATCCCCCTCTTGATATGTTACACCTTTCGGCAGCTGAATCTCCACATGCCGGGTGCTTCTTTCACTTCCATCTAATTGAAGCTCGCGGTTATCTTTAACAACTGCACGTACTGCACCATAGGTTCTGACTAATGGCGATTCCGGCTGTCCACTGACAAACTCCACGGATAATGTGCTGCGGTCTTTTTTTACTTCTTCATTTAATTCTAAATCAAAAGCAGCAAGTGTATCCTCCCACATGCGGCTTCTCCATTGGTCAAATTGCTCCTCAAAGTCTCCGCTTGCGTCGCCTTCACCCCGGTCAGAAAAACGTACAGCGCCTTTTTGTTCAAGCTGCTGGTCAATCAGCCGCGGTACATCCTGGTATGTGCTCGCCCAGTTTCGGTCTCCGCAGCCAAATACCGTATAATGAACGCCGTCCAATTCCCCTGCATTCAAATCGGTCAGCCATTCAACAAACTTGACTGCTGTTCTTGGCGGCTTGCCGTTATAAGAAGCGGTCACAATGATGACAGCCCCGTCTTTGGGCAATTGGCCAATCCGATCGTTCAGGGTGGCCACTTCACTTTTAACTCCGTATAAACTTGCAGTATCAGCAAGCTCGTTGGCAATGCCCTCTGCTGTGCCCATGTCCGATCCATATAAAACAAGAAGCTCACGGTCATTAACACCTGACAGAGAAGAAGAAGGAATATTCTCTTTTTTGTTGTTTTCCTCTTCTTTTACAGGCTGCTGAACGGATGATTGAATGCGCTGACCACTGCGGGATTTTACACGCATTGTAAAATCTCCGGGTTTTAACGTTAAAGTCTGTTTGATGTCAAGCTCGTAATCGGAGTGGTCCATCAATTGAAATTGTTTAAGGATCATACCAAGAACCAATGTTGCTTCATGGAGGGCAAACTGCATGCCAATACAGGCTCTTTGCCCGTTTCCAAATGGCTTGTATGCATCATTTGGCACCTTGGATGGGTCTTCAAAACGTTCCGGCTTGAATTCTTCTGCATCATTTCCCCATGCGCCTCTGTCACGGTGAAGCTGTGGAATAAGAACGGTGACCTTTTCTCCCTTTTTAATTGGATACTTTCCTCCAATTACTGTGTCTTTTTTCGGATTTAGACTGAAGGCTGGAGCGGTTGGCCATAGACGCAATGATTCATTTAAAATCATTTTCACGTAGTCAAGCTGTGTTACCTGTTTATAAGTTGGTGTATCATCCGTTAACACACGGTCCACTTCTTCATATGCTTTTTGCAGTTTTTCCGGATTTTTCAGTAAATAATATAAAGCAAAAGACAGTAGTCCGCTTGTCGTCTCATGTCCTGCAATGAGAAAGGTGATGATTTGGTAACGAATATTTTCGTCATCTAATCTTTCACCCGTTTCAGGATCCTTCGCATGAAGCATCAGTGAAAGTAAATCTTTTTCATTTTGATCTTCACTTGCTTTTCGCTCTGCGATAATATTGTCCACGAGGGTATTCATTTCCTGAATATCCTGGTTGTATTGCCGTTTGGTTTTAACCATTAGCTTATCCTGAAGATCCATTCGCTGAAGCTGATGCATGGATTCATCCAGCGCTCTGACCATACTGTTTATAAAAGGATGGGGTGTTTCTCTGTAATAACTGTTGAATCGGTAGTTAAATCCGCATAACCCGATCGTATCAAGCGTAAGACGTGTCATATCTTCCGGCACATCAATGCTTTCATTTGGATTAAGGCGTTCCCATTTCTGAACAAGCTGTGTGGCGATGTCGATCATCATGGAATGATATCCTTTCATCGCTCTTTTGCTGAAGGTTGGCATTAAAATATTATGTGCTTTCTGCCAGTTCGGCTCATGGGTCCAGCTTGTAAACAAACCATCTCCTCCAAAAGCACGAACTTTTTCCAGTGCGCCTTCAATGCTTTTATCAAAACGGGATTCATCGCAAACCTCTGCGACCAGCTCCGGACTGGATATAATGATACTGTCAGATGCAGGTGTATTAAAGCGAAAGATCGGACCATGTTCATCTGCAAGCTTGCATAAGGACAGGGTAGGCTTATCCTTATTTATTAAAGGTAAATTGCCAAGCGGTCCATACGTTTTCGGCTGAGGAATTGCGTACATTGTCTCCATAAAAAACACCTTTCTGTAATTAAATCGGTTTGTCTTCTTGATCCTTAGACTTAAAGGTAGTTATGATGGTTTTAGAAATATAAATTGTTAACCGTTAAGATTCTTAGTTAAACTTATGACTGCCATTTTTTAGTCTAGTCGTAATAGTTCATGGCATGTACAATACACACATATTATAGTTTAGGGGATGTACCAATGTCAAAAGATATCAGCCAGGCTTTCGTCCAATTCAGTGAAGCCATATGGAATATAAATGCATATGTAGCGGAAATAATTGCTCAAAATGAGGAGTTAAATCAATATTCCTCCCAACAATTGCAGACACTTCGGATCATAAAAGAACATCCGGATATTTCTCAGAGTGAAATTGCTGCTATTCAGGGGGTTTTTAAAACGGCTATTTCCAATCGGATCAAAAAGCTTGAGCTTGGCGGGCTGATTGCTATCAGCTCCGGGCGTGACCGACGTGAAAAAAGCGTAAAAATTACAGATAAAGGCCTGCATTTAATGAATACAAGCGAAAAAGTAATCTATGGGCATTTAAATGATTTATTAAGCAGCGAATTTTCAAATGAAGAAATTGTGACATTCACAAAACAGCTTCACAGAATTAATCAGCTGCTTAAATAAAAGGGCAATAAAGAAGAGGGTGAGACAAATGTGTCTCACCCTCTTCTTTCCACTTCGCTTGAGCCTTCTTAGGTTTAGCCATACGGAGTCTAAGCCTGTCTTTTGCAGTTATTGTTATATACTTTTTTTACTTATTTTTAGCAGACCAATAAGCTCCTCTGTCCATATGAACAAATGGAATATCGGTATCTACTTCACCTGTTATTCGGTCGAACTTCAGTTCTTCACCCTGCAGCCATTTTCCAAAATCAAGCTCCACCGGCTCCTGATCACCGCCAAGTGCAAACCAGGCTTTCATTTTATTTGGCAAATAACCGGATGTATGGATTGTGCCGGCCCAGTTTCTGTATTGCTTGGAAAATACGCCTTTATCGGTATCGTTCATTAGACGGAATGCTTCATAAGCTGACTTGACTCCATCTCTTTGTGCAGTGATCGCATCGAGTCTCTTCATTGAGTCTTCAAGGTGGTTGCGGTTTTCATCTGTCATAATGTCAAAGTGATTTGTGCAGACATTGGACTGCCTTACTTCCACTCCGCGGGGCGATGTTTCCACTATATAAGTCTGGCTGCTCCGATCGAAGACTGTATAGCTGAATGAATGCCTGTGCGGAATTTCTTTCAGCATGGCCACCGCTTCTTTTGTATTCACACAGGATTCCAGAACCATTCTTCCAATTGCACAGCATATAAATCCCGGTCCCGGTTTTTTGCGGTGCATAAAATTGTAGCCAAGACATAAACCATGTTCGTTCATGCCATCCATCCGGCCGGTGATTCGCTGCGTAGGCCCAGCTGTTGCATAACCCATATCAGTTGGCTGATAAAAAGCATAACGCCCTTCATAGGTTTTGGGCATATAATCATAATTTCGCATCATATAACCGTCCCCAGTCATAATGGAACAGCCCGATCGATTATAATTTACCCGGTATCCGCCAAACTCCATTAACACCTGGTTCATTGGCCATTCCAAAGCTTCCTGTAACCCTTTCAGCTCCTGCCACAAACCAGGGGTAAATTGGGTAATGGCTTCTTTTGCTTCAGATTCTTCCACAATAAATCTGGGCTTTCTAACCTTCCATTGCTTCTCCCTGTTTTGAACAGTTAATGAGTTTTCAAGAAGCTTTCCCTGGTAATACCCGAATTCATAGTGGTTCCCTCGAAATGATAGGATTTCGCTATATATTTGCTTCAATTATTTCCCTCCTCTTCTGTTTCGCGTATATGCTCAATAGTTTAGGTGAACAGCCGGGAGGAGTAAAGCATAGAGCGCTTTCTATACTGCCTCTTTTTATATACTGAAAATTTGATAGTTTGAATTCAAAATATTTTTTCATTCTGTATACATCGCCTAATTATTAGATTATCCTGCTGAATAAAATATACAAATTAGAAGTTTTTTTCATTCACTAGATTATCAAAAATGAAAGAGGAAAAATGAATGGTAAAGATCGTTTGGGATGCTGGACATGGAGGAAGTAATTCAACTCCCGGCAAACGAACACCTGATGGCGAGTACGAATGGACATTTAATGACAAAGTGGTTCGGGCAGGAATGTTGTTTTTGAGGAATTATGAGAATATTGACCAATTGCGGGTGGATGATGCAACCGGAAAGACAGATGT
Organism: Jeotgalibacillus sp. S-D1; assembly: GCF_004358665.1. GTDB lineage: Bacteria > Bacillota > Bacilli > Bacillales > Jeotgalibacillaceae > Jeotgalibacillus. Next base: position 31,627 of record NZ_SMZR01000005.1, read on the forward strand.
TCCATTGAATGTGAGGACAAATCGCGCGAATGCTTATAATGCAGACATTTATATCAGTGTTCATCATAACGCTTTACAGGGTGAATACGGACCTCATAGCGGTACAGAAACATTCGTCATGACACCTGCATCGGAAAATCCGGAATCTCTGCGTTTAGCAAATGCGATCCATCCAAAGTTGGTTCAGGCAATGGGCTTAAAGAATCGAGGGGTCAAAGCGGAAAACTTCCATGTTTTAAGAGAAACAAATATGCCTGCTATCTTAACGGAAGGCGGATTTATGGATTCAAGTGTGGACATTGTGAAGATGAGAGATGATGCGGTTTTAAAACAGGCAGGAGAAGCCATTGCCAAAGGAATTGCAGAGTATTTTGGGTTAAGGTTAATGCAGCAAGAACAGCAAGAAGATATGGTAGAAAAAGCAATTGTGATTAATTCTATTTATGATTATCCTTGGGCAGAAATACTGTCTATTAGATTAAAAGCACCCATTTATCCAAAAAAGGTACTCAAAGAAAAAAGAACCAAAGAGCTGATTATCGTCGGTGGAACTTCTGTTGGTCTTGAAGCTGCTAAGATTACATTGCTCTCAGGAAAAGACCGATTTGAAACTGCTGCAAAAGTGCAGAGATTTTTAAAACAATAACAGCCCGCACCTACTTTTTAAAAGTAAAAAAACAACCCATCTGCAGGTGGGTTGTTTTATGCGTTTCTGTACCAAATCCGTTCTACTTTTACTGAACATCATTCAAAAAATTGTCTTCAACCCTTTTAATTAGATCCTCCCTGTTATACGTTTGATACAGGGTGTTTGCTAATCGCACAGGATCTCCAAAAAAATAGCGTTCATACAGGGTTTGTCTTGAGCCGAAGCTGCTCATGCACGTATCCCAGGCAAGGCGAAAAAGCTTAACCCGGTCCCTGGCGTTTTTAGTATGTGATTTCATATAAAGATTAAGATCCTCTTTTATTTCCGACTGGAAATCCTTTTCTGTAGGAATTGCGACCATGCCGCTTGCTCCTAAAAGCTGCAGGATTTCAGTCAGCCTTGGATACAGCTTGGGAAACGTGTTGATGGCAGCATAGAGAGGATTTAATGCTGGAAGCATAATTCCCTTTTCACTTGCTGCTCCTTCTTCAGAAGCAACTAAAAAAGCTTTCATGGTTTCAAGCGCAATAATAATTTCAGCTACTTTTTCACGGACATGAGAATACTCTCCTGAGTTGATTGTCTCGACAATTAACTGTGCTACGCCCAGTATAAATTCTACTTTTACTACTTGTCTGGCCACCACCTGATGCAGAGCAAGCCTTGTATAGGCTCCTTTAGCAGCCAGTGTGTTGTTTATTTCAATATTGTCGTAATGAAAAACGCGATCCCACGGAACCACTACATGATCAAAAACAACCAGCGCATCGCTTTCTTCAAAACGCGAACCCAGGGGTGAATCAAAAGCGGAATCTGTATGGGTAAAGGGCTGTCTGCAGAGAAATTTAAGACCTTTTGTATTACTTGGGATAGAAAAAGAGTAGGAATGAGAATTATCTATCGTTCCAGCTGCAGAATATACTATGATTTCATCCGTCATTCCGCCCTGTGTGGCAAGAAGCTTTGCACCTTTAATCACAATTCCCTCTTCGGTTCGGTCCACAATCTTGGCAGGAATAATTTCTTCTGAACTCTCAAACAACTGATAGGGTGACCGATTCACCTGAGGGTTGATAAAGGTATGGGTAAATGACCAGTCATTCTCTCTTGCCTTCTCATAAAAGGTCAGGACATTCTCCGGAAAACAATTTTCACTTTCCTTGAAGACATCCATAGAAGCTACAAGCGATACTAACACCGTATTCATATAATCGGGGCTTCTCCCCATCATCCCGGCATTTGTTTTTGCCCATTCCTGAATCATTAAACGGCGTTTTTTTAAATCTTTCTTCGTTGCAGGAAGTAAAAATGAGGCCCCCACCCTGGCACCTGTTTTTGGAGATTTATACGTCATTATTTCTTTCAGCGATTGATCATGCTGCAAATCGTAAAGGGCAGCCTGGCTTTTCATCACCCCTTTGAAGGAAGGGTGATTTGACAAAGGGCCTTTCACTTGTTTTCCATCTATCCAGATCTCACTGTTAAGCTGATTAATTCTGTTCAAGTACTTAACCCCGTTAATCGCACCCATATTAGGTTCACCTCTCCACAAGAATTCCTTTCTTGCGTCCCGTTTTAAAACCTCTGCCTTTATAGAATATTTTCGTTTTGAAAAAGTATTCTGTATCAGAATTTTTTCATTCAGCTTCTTTTCGTTTTTCTGGGCGGAATTGAAAAGGTATTTGTGGGCGAATCCATTTGAATTAAGTACGCGTAGATGATTTGTTCAAGACGTCTCAGTTTTTTTGTCTCCGAAAATATAAAGAATAGCAGTTCAATGATGCTCTTATAAAAAAATGCTCCAATAACCGTGACCAAAATTGTAAGTTGAAGAAAAAGAATTGTTATGGTGTTTAATAAATCTTCGTTTATATTTTCTCTAAATCCACTGTCGGCAATTCCAATGACAAACAGGATCATGAGTATGGCGATCGGAAGGTTCGTTGCAAAAGAAGGAATTACTTTCTCTAAAAAGGTGATAGCAGGGTTTCTTCTTTTTTCTTTAATTTCTTCCTGAACAAACGGAAGTATATAGTATTCAACAGCGTTACTGCTGTATTGATTTTCACGAATCCACCCTCGGAATTCATCCATAATAAACGGATCAACCAATGAAAATATGCCATTATATGAATACGGATAAAGCCTTATCACATAGCGTATTGCGATTCCGGCTATGAAAATGATCGGAATAGCGGCAATGATTACACCCATAATCACCCCGGCAACGCCTTCAATCCCTGCTAAACCAAGAAAGGAACGAATCCAGTTTCCTATATTCAGGAATAGCAGCACAGAATAAATGAAGATGATTGCGGCAGCTAATCCATAGCACTTTCGTTTTTTATTATTACTTTTATCATCGAGTTCAGGAGACGAGATAAATAGAGTGTAAAAACTGGTTCTTGCTTTAATTCGTTTTTGCAGCTGACTAAATAAAAATAAAAAATTCACCCTAACACCTCTTTTTAACGAATAGCTTTTTGAAAACTATTATTATCATACTATTATTGTTGCATAATAAGTTTGTCATTTATATGATCTTTAGCAAGATTTTCAAAAACATTCCTTTATTGTAGTAAAATATGAGCTCTCTGCATAGGGAAACAATTAAAACATACTAAAAAATAGTGAGGTTGGGATGAATGTGTCTTATCCTCTTTTAACCGGTTCACTGCGCTTCAGGCGGACGCTTTCCGCAGGGACGGCGCTGAGCCCTCTTCAGGCTTCGCCTTGCGAGGTCTCAGCTTGCCGTCAAATCCTGCAGGAGTCGCCACCTTCCGCTCCGTTCACTTCATTTTTACAATTAGAATAGGATCAATTCACATGACTTATGGAGTTATGTCCTAACTTCGCTTTTTATCTATTAATAGGCTGGGATGAATTATTATAAATGATAAAAAGAATGCCTTCATGAGTTTATCCATGAAAACATTCTAGAGTTTGTGCAATATTTTTTCTTTTTAGATTACCTCGTAAATCTTTGGTCGCTTAGGTTGATTGAAGCGGATACGGGGACTCTTGAGTGATAAAGCGGGAATGGACCGACATTTTCAAGTACCGGACCACTTATTTAGGCAGCGTAAAAAAATTAGTGCATTCACTATAGTTGCCAGCCAGTCTGCCCAGAGGCCGCAGCTTTTCCAGATTAACTTTATAGTTGTCCAGATAATAATCCTCTTTAATATGGTAAAGAACCATTTCACCGATAATCAAATAATCACTCCCCAGTTCAATAATTTGATTTAGCCTGCACTCCATTTGAATAGGAGCTTCCTGTACTCTTTTCGGTTTGATAAAATCACTATCTTTCGGCGTAAGATTTGCGTACTGGAACTCGTCTACATGACTGGGCACATTTTCTGAACTTTTTTGCATTTCATTGCCCAAATCTGACGGCACAATATTAATCACAAACTCTTTTTGCGTACGAATATTTGTAAGTGTGTCTTTAATTGTTCCTTCTCTCTCCCCTACGCCAGGACCAATGGAAATGCAGAGCATGGGCGGCTGTCTGGATGCAACAGTAAAAAAACTGAAGGGAGAAAGATTATGCTCACCATTTTCGTTTATGGTGGATACCCAGGCGATGGGCCTTGGAACAACAGAACCGCTTAATAATTTATACACTGCTTTCGTCTCTAATTCTGCCGGATTAAATTTCATTTTCATTCTCCTTTTTACTTGATAAAACTGAAACAGATTGGTTAGTTAAGTCTTTCATTTTTCATAAACTTATTCAGAAACAAAAGCATTGTTAATACCACTGCCATCAAACATGTGATTGTCAGCCATCCCGCTGTATAACTTCCGCTTTGATCGACCATTACGCCAAAAAACGGAGGAACAATCATAACACCAAGTGATCCAACCATAATGCTGAAGCCACTTGATAATCCTGTTTGTTCTTTTGGAACGAGCTCCGAAGCGAGGTTCATCCATATGCCATTGAAACCGGACACGGCAAAGCCAAAAATGATGACAACCGGAACAATGGCAATAAAGGAGGTGCCAGTTGGAATAAAGGCAATTCCCATACTGGCTGCAGCCGTTAGTATGGCAATGATTACAAGAATGATGACCCGCTTCCCATTAAAAAAACGGTCGCTGATTACTCCCCAGCCAATGCGGCCAAAAGAGCCGCTGATTTCTGAAATAACAAACAGCATGCCAGCATAAAACAAACTGATTCCAATTTTTTCATAAGCATATAAAACGATATATGTATTTAGGCACATCTGAGAACCATTAAGAAATAATGCACTTAAACTGACAAATAATAATGGTTTATGCCTAGCCATTTTCAATAGCGATAAATAGAAGGATTTTATCGACTGTCTGCTGGCATTTACCTGTACTTCTGCAGGATCACGGTAGTGAATAAAAGCAGCAATTCCTGCAAGAAGCAAGGAAACACCCGCAATACATAACACCAGCCTCCATCCATGGACAGCTGCGAGCGGCAGCAAAAGTAATCCGGCAAGAGCAGATCCCAGCGTAATGCCCATTTGCTTGATTCCCATTGCTGTTCCACGCTGTTTTTGGTGAAACCAATAAATGATCCCCCGATTAGTCACCGGGTGCATGGCCCCATAACCTAATCCGCCAATCACAATGAACAGCAGCAGCAGCCAGTACTGGGACTGAAATGTTATGATGATAAAGCTGCCGCCTAAACAAAAGGCTGAGCTCATTAACAACAGCCTCGAACCAAGCCGATCTACCATAAAGCCTGCAGGGACAGAGGCAAGCGCCTGTCCTGCGAAAAGAGCTGAAGGCAGCAATCCAATTTGAGCTTTCGTCAGAGAAAAATCCTCTCCGATTAAAATACCAAGCGGTCCGGGGCTGCGCCCAATGAATGCCACCATTAATTGGGTGATTAAAAGCCAAACGAGCATCTTCCACGGATTAATGGATTTTAGCACTATCTCTTTTCCCAGTATATCTTTCATAATAGATCATCTCTTTTTATTCAGGATCATGCTTCTATTTTTAATGACGTCATTTCTTCTGCTTCTGACACTTCTTCTGAAGAGGAAGTAACGAATAATGAACCTGCAACTGCAATTAAAAAGTTTAGTGAAAGCCCCAATACACCTCCATGTATGCCAAACACTGTGCTATTGCCTGTTAAAGTCAATATGCCCGCCAGTAAAGCCCCTGCAAGCATGCCAAAGAAAACTGGTTTTGCAGAAAGCTTGTTCCAATATAGCCCCAGAATAATAGCCGGCGCCACCTGTACCAGCAATTCAAATTTCAACACAAAAATCTGGTATAAAGTAGCAGGAGGATTCCAGGCGAGCCACAGTAATATAGCAACAGCCACAATCCCACCATATTTTCCGATCATTACTTTTTTATGTTCCGATGCATTCGGGTTAATGAATTTTCCATACACATCATTTGAAATCATGGAAGAAAAACTTAGTAACACAGAATCAGCAGTTGAAACAATCGCAGCCACAATGCCCCCAAAAAACAAAATCATAATCCAATAATAGAATGGGTTGATCGCCGCAATTTCATTTGCCATTAATCCAACCAGCTGCTCAGAACCCCCAGTGTCGAGTCCAGGGAACATCATGATACCGATAATGCCAATAACAAAGACCAACCCGGTTGTTATTGGCGGCATCAAAGCCATTCTTGAAAATGACCGTTTTAATGTACGTTCACTTTCCGCTGAATAAATCCGCTGCACCGCATGAGGATAAATTGAAGCCCCGAAACCGACCAGCAGGAGCATACTGAACCAGTTGATTGAAACATCCATTGGCGGTATCCCAACTTTAGCAGGCTCCGTAGCCGCAATAAAAGAAGTAACACTGCCAAAGTCTCCTCCAACCAAATATAAAGCACCGATCAGGAAAACAACGATCCCAACCATTAATACAATTCCCTGCATCACATCCGTAAAGGCAACAGCCTTCATGCCGCCCATCCATTCATAAATGACCATGACCAGCACAAAAGCGATTACGCCATATTGATAGGGAATGGTGCCGCCCGTTAGTCCTGCTACAGCTTGTCCAATTGCCACTAATTGCTCCAGAAGATAATTTCCAAGCCCCCACAGCATAAGAAGGATACTTAAGATGGTTACCGCCTTTGATTTGAAACGATGCTGTATCCAATCTGTCGGTGTAACAAAGTTTTCCCTTTTCGAAATGACGTACAATCTGGGTGCAAAAAGCAGATAAATTCCGATAATAATCGTCATAAAGGAAATGGACTGCAGCCAGGAAAAGCCGGTCCTGTAAGCAGTAGGTGCATAACCGATTATGGTGTTTCCGCTATATTGGGTTGCATAAAGGGTAAAAAACAAAGCGATGATGCCTAAATTTTTACCTGCCAGATAATACCCTGATAAACTGTTATGAATATCCTTTCCTCTTCCCGCAAGATAACCGATCAGCAGCATGATGAGAGCATAAGAAGACAGAATAATAATTCCATCCATCCCTGCGAATGTCAGATTCATCTATTTACCTCCCCGTTTTATTCCGATTCTCGTTTTCTTCAAGATCCTCAACGATATGCCATTGACTAATGCACAGCCAGCTCAAATATCCGCATAAAACAAGTGAAAAAAATAGAGAGATTAACGCCCAGTATGGAAAACCCAAAATAATGGCTACTTCTCCTCCTCTTGGGTAGTACCAGGGCACAATGGCAAGCATGATAAGAAACATCCCTATCCAGATCCATTTTTTTTGAATAGGCTCTTTTGTCTGATTTTTCATTCCTGTCCACCTCTTTTTTTGTAATCGCTTACTGCTAAAGTCAGCTAGTTTACAATTGTCTGAGATTAAATTATTCCTTTATCCGTCAAGGCTGTGATTTCATCACTTGATAAATCCAGCAAATCTTTATAAATCTCACCATTATGCTTGCCCATGCTCTCAGCACCCGGAAAATTGATTTTTCCAGGTGTACGGCTGAGCTTGGGTACAACACCAGGCATCGGGAAGTCACCTAATACTGGGTGGTCTACTGTTACGATCATTTCCCGCTCCCTGTAATGTGGATCTTCCACAATATCCTTCGCCGAAAAAATTAAGCCGGAGGGAACCCCTTTCTCTTCTAAACGCTTAAGCGCTTCCTCTGCAGGCAGGGTTTTAGTCCACTCTTCAATGATAAAGTCCAGTTTTTTCATATTTAATCCTCTTGCTTCATGCGTGTTAAATGCAGGATCATCGGAAAGTTCTTTTTGGTCCATTGCTTCGCATAACCGTTTAAACACGCCATCTGCATTTGCGCCTATCACAATATATGTATCATCTTTGGTATAGTAAATATTTGATGGAGCCACACCAGGCAGTATATTTCCCATGCGCTCTCTCACAAAATCAGCCAGCAGATAATCCGGGATCAGGCTTTCCATAACCGAGAAAACCGATTCATATAAAGCGGTGTCAACGACCTGTCCTTTACCTGAACGGGTCCTTTCGTTAATTGCCACCAGGCAGCCAATGGTGGCAAACAGTGCTGCCAGTGTGTCCCCGATTGATATTCCCACTCTCGTTGGCGCGCGGTCTTCATAGCCTGTTACATAGCGCAAGCCTCCCATTGCTTCTCCTACACTTCCAAAACCTGCCCGCTCTTTATAAGGACCTGTTTGACCGAACCCTGAAGTCCTGACCATGATAAGTTTTGGATTGATTTCAGAAAGAATCTCGTACGACAAATTCCACTTTTCCATTGTTCCTGGCCTGAAATTTTCAATTAAAACATCCGATTTTTTAACAAGCTCCTTTAAAAGATCCTGTCCTTCTTTTTCCCGTAAATTGATGGTGATTGATTTTTTATTGCGGGATTGAATCGGCCACCACAGACCGGTCCCGTTTTTTTCTTTCCCCCACTTTCTCATGGGATCCGCCTTCCCCGGCGGCTCTACTTTGATTACTTCAGCTCCAAAATCGGCCAGCAGACGGCCTGAGAACGGCCCTGCCAGCAGCGTGCCAAGCTCCAGCACCCGAATATTCTCCAAAGGCATTTTTTCCTCGTGTTCTCCCATATTAATCCCTCCTGCAGCTCCATAAATTACATATTTATTGAACTTTCTGAATGTTGTGTACAATACTAACAGCACTGTATACAATAAATCAAGAGTATTTTTGAAAGCGATTCCAAATTAGTCTTTTAGTCCTTTTTTACAGCTGATTTAATCAATTTAACTTCATTTTTTTGAATTTATTGAAAATTATATTTTTATTGTATACAATCAAATTGAGGTGTTGACATGAATGCATACAATTTTATTAAAGACAGCATCATCCAGGGAAAATATCAGCCGGGGATGAGGCTGACGGAAGAATACCTTGCACAGGAATTAAAAATCAGCAGGACCCCTATACGAGAAGCGATAAAACAATTAAAGACGGAAGGATTAATTATTCCGTTAAAAAAAGGGGTCAGCGTACGCGATTTTACAAAAGAGGATATACGTCAGATTTACGATCTGCGCACATTGCTGGAAGGCTACTCCGCTGCCCAGGCAGCCGCCAGCCGTACAGAAGAGGATCTGATAAAACTTACAGAGGCAAATTTATTATACGAAGAAGCAATTAATCAGTATGTTGAGGGTGACTTTGACCAAATCGTAAAGATTGTTGAAATGAATCAGCTGTTTCATGATGCGATCATCAATGCTTCGAAAAATCAGCATATTCATTTTCATATTTCCAGGGTTGTCGTCGTTCCAATCGTCTTCCGCTCTTTTTACTGGTACTCCAAGGAGAAATTAAAGCGGTCTCTTGATTACCATAAAATTATCCTGCAGGCGATTGAATCGCAGGATACAGAGCGTGCCAGAATCGCCATGCATGAACATATTTACCAGGGAAGAGATCAGGTGCTGACTCATCTGGAGGATTTAAAAAACGATGTTTCATATAAGGAGGAGACCAAATGATTGAGATATGCGAGGTTGGACCAAGAGATGGTCTGCAAAATGAAAAGAAACTGGTTTCAACCGAAACAAAAGTTGAGCTCATTCAAAAATTAATCAGCAACGGTATAAAAAATATAGAGGTCACTTCGTTTGTTAATCCAAAAGTGGTTCCTCAGATGGCTGATGCAGAAGAAGTGCTTAACCGCTTGCCTAACCGGGAGGACGTACGCTATGGCGGGCTTATTTTAAGCTACTCAGGACTTGAGCGTGCCCTCCGCACAAGCGTTGACTTTCTTCATGTCACCACTGCAACCAGTGATGCATTTAACTTAAAAAATGCAAAGCGGACAGTAAACCAAAGCCTTGATGAATTAACTCGGGCAGTTCAAGATGGAATACAAGCGGGGAAAGGTGCCTCCGGGGTTCTCGGTACAGCCTTTGGCTGCCCCTACGCCGGAGATGTGCCGGTTGATGATGTATTGCGTGCAGCGGAATCACTGCTTAAGGCCGGGTGCAGTGAAATCACGCTGGCTGACACAACAGGTATGGCAAATCCCGCACAGGTTAAGTCAGTCATCGCATCGTTTATTGCTGCTTTCGGTGATGATTTATCCCTCGGACTTCATTTCCATAACACCCGCGGACTTGGACTCGCCAATACATTGGCCGGATACGAAAGCGGAGTACGCAGATTTGATTCCTCTATCGCCGGTCTTGGGGGTTGTCCATTCGCCCCTAAAGCAGTGGGGAATGTGTGCACGGAGGATATGGTAAACATGTTTTATGGAATGGGGATCCAGACAGGCACAGATTTGGCCCAGCTTATCGAAACGGCAAAATGGCTCGAAGAATATATGGAACGTCCGCTTGATGGTATGTTGATGAAGGCGGGTATAGCATAAGACTTATAAATGATCAGTGCTATAAGAAAAGGATGAGAGATGGCAGTCTTTCTATCCATCTCTCATCCTTTTTACCGCAACTGATGTATTTTAAAAACCCGAATTCACATGATGAATTCGGGTTAAAATGTTTTCATTTTATGGTCCTGAACTATTCAGCCCCTGATTCTTCTGTAAAACTCTTAAATCTCGCAAGCTCTGCTGTCTTATTGCCTGACTTGCCAGTTACTTTCACATGACTTCCTTTGACCTTCCGTTTCTCTAATTCTCTCTCAGCATACGTTTCCTCTTCCTCTGAGATTTCGATTGAGACGGTAAAGTCCTTATCTTTCAGATCCGCTGCATTTTCAAGCTTAACGGATGAAAGCGGAATGAGATAGGATGAATCATCCGATTGAACCTCAATTTTTGCATCGGGCTGAGATTGTTTCAGTTCCCTGATATCACTTGAAGGAATCGTTACTTCAATCAGATCACTGCTTTGATTGCGGTCGGATGATATGGTAAAACGGTCCACCTGCTGAGCAGATTTTGCTGCTTTAACCAGCGCGTCTTTTCCAACAGCCGCTTTTACTTTATCCTTCGATCGGTCAATTTTAATATTATCTACTGTGATGCTTTTACCTTTTTTCCCTTTATTGCTTTTTGGTTTCTTCTTCGTTGTTTTTGTTTCTTCTGCTACTGAATGGAAGATACTGTTGGCGAGCAGCCGGTGACTGTGCTGAGTATGACCACGGTACGCTAATTCATTCGCAAAAAGTGTAAACTCAGTGGCTTCAGTCTCCTGAGTTATGGCCATCGTCTGCCCTTTAGCTGCTTCGTTTCCAGGCCACCATCCTGCAACATAGAAATCATCTGCAGAATCATAGGATAGCAGCACGTCTGCCTCTTCAGGAACTCCCGTAATCCAGGAGCCTGTTGCGACGTAAAGCAGTTCCTCTTTTTCATAACCCGCTGTTATCAGATTTTTTGATACATTTGCTTTAACAAGGCCTTCGTGATTGGATCTTGTGTAATTAAAATTAAATCCAGAAAGCAATCCGCTGTTTTGTACAGCATTTAAAGCATTGGCGCCAATACCGATATAGGATTTCCCTTCGAGCTCCTGTTGGTTAAGCGCGCCTCCATCACTGACAATGACATCTGCTTCTTTTTGATCGACAAGTTCAAACCCAAGCTCTTTTAATGAAAATTTCAGCTGAGCCGAGCCAGTGGCTGCGACTTGCGGCTGCGTCAGAATGCTGGTTTTTAGATTCTTTCCGTTTCCTGCTGACACAGAATCAAAATAGTATTCGTTGTTATAAGAACGCAGATCCTTTGAGGAAACAATATAGTCCCCTTTTTCTGCTTTCCCTTTTCTTTCTGTAATCACTTCAACCGTTTTCCCATCTGCCAGAAGTGCATTAACGACCTTAATTGTATCGTTCGTGCCGTTTTTAAGCAGCTGTTTGGGCGGATTTCCCTTCACTTTTCCGGTTGGGATTGTTACCTCATCTATCTCTTTCGTATTGCCCTCGAACAGGCCTTTCTTACGGACTTCAATAAGATCAAATCCTCGCAGATCAGGAAAATTCACGACAACAGGATCATACATCGCGTTCCAGTCTGAAACATTGTCTCCTTTATAAAGAACTGCATTCGCAAGTCCCCTTTTCGCCTGGTCCATTGGCACAATATACGTACCCTTTGGATAGCTTGTTCCGTTAACCTTTACTTTTTTTGTGGATTTCTCCACTTTAATGCCATTTCGCAGCAGATATTCCGCCATCTTATGGGCTTCAAGCGGGTTTTTCTGATTCTTTTTATCTGCAGGAAGAACGTAGTAATCAGGGAAGAAGCTGTCGTTGCCGTTGCGGTTTCGTCCGATCTCCTCACCTGCTGCATTTACGTAATACTGGTCGACTGCCCGATTGTCTTCACCAGTCACACCTCGTTTGAAAATTTCAAGCTGTTCTTTGTATAGTTCATCTTTATTTTCCGTAACAAAGTGTGTCGCTCCCAATCCTACTCCCACCATCGCGTTAAGTGAGTCCTGGCTTAGTGTCGGCACCTCAACGGTATGACCGAGCGCTCCATGAAGCATGGCATACATCGGGGTATACGCCGGTGTCATATCATCCCAGCCGTCCTCCCACTCAAGAAGCGGAATAAAATAAGACGTTAAATCCGAATTCCCAACCCCTGCTTTGCCCATTGCATGAGCCTGATCCAGCATATTATCAATTAGTAGGTCGTATTCAAAGTTCGGATTATGTGGAGGTGTTCCCGGTTCAACCAAAAATCCATCCACATAGCCATGCATATCAACAAATGACAGCGGCGTCCATTTCGCAATAGCTTCTGTCACCTGGCGTGATTCGACCTGCGTTTGATTGGCATTGTCACGGTTCAGGTCAAACCCTTCTGAATTTGCCCGCGTATTGGCTACACGGCCATCAGGGTTATTTGTAAACATATATAGAAGAATCGTATCGTCTAGCACCTCATCCACATTCATTGTAACAGGAGCTTCTTTATTCTCTTCTTCTGCATTCGTAAACGTTACTTCATCTTCAAGGGCAAACTTTTTGAAAAGTTCAATCTGCGCATCTACACCCTCTGTCTCATCAGGATGAATATTATTAAACCACACCGGAATCTGGTAATCTCCCATTTTACCCTTTTTTAGCTTTTTCAATAGACTCTTGGGATCCTCCAATGCCTGAGGAAGCGTTTCATTCAAATATGTATCAACTGCTTCTTTATCCTTTGCCAGGATAACAAAGTGAAGGTCTCTTCCCTCAGCAGACTTTCCAAGAGATTGATACTCAAGGTAGCGACCGTTTTCTCCGTCTGCTTCAGCTTCAGCAAACACTTCATCAATCGCCGGCTTTATCTCATCGTAAAATGTAAATTCATCATATACATTTAGTGAAACTTCAGCTGAAGCTTTAGCTCCGCTTTCAGCATCAACGAGAGCTAATTCATAATCTCCTATGAACTGCTGATACTGAACACGAATTGTACGGTTTGAAAGATCCGTGCGATCGTATAGCAAACCGAATTCAATTGTTGCCGTTACTTCATTTGATCCTTCCTCAGCAGCAGGACCATCAATCACCTTAATAAAGGGCTCCCCGTTGTAATTCGTACCGCCGCTCCATTTTTTCCATTCAGCAAGATCCTTCCCGCCAAATTGAATGTTTACCTCTTCTGGATCGACGCCTGCTCCCAGGTCTGCACGAACTTCAACCGTTCGGGTTTCTGTCAGGGAAAAAGCTGTTCTGCTGACCTCCAATTCTGTTACTTCGCCGGCTTGTGCGTTTCCTTCTTCCGTAAAGCCCAGCGAAGCAGGGAATGCCAAGGTTAACATCATCATAATGGCTAACCAGCGCAATGCTACTTTTTTCATCTCATCATCCTGCCTCTCCACATAGAATAATAGTTTCCTAACTATGTAAATATAACAGAACATTCCGATATCCGTAATAAAAGATACAGTAATTTCCTTAAAATGATCCTTTTTAACTGTAATAATATACAATTAATAGTATAAATACACTTATATTGTCGACTGCCATAGGATTACAATTGACATTTTTCTGCAATAAAAATCAAATTAGCAACCGCAACCGAATGTCGGGCTGAAACTAGTTTGTGCTTGCTATCTGTAAGTAGAAAAAAGATCTATAGTCTCCACATAAAGGAGTAAAATTAAGGAATAATAACCACTATACGCATCATCAAAGGAGCTTTAGCTATGTCAATTGGAGACTTGCTCATACGAATCGGCCTCTCATTTCTGGTGTTATTAATTCTGACCAGACTTATTGGGAGGCAGGAGATTTCCCAGCTCACTTTTTTTAATTTCGTTTCAGGTATTGCCATTGGCTCCATTGGCGCCAATTTAGCCATCAACTCTGATGTGACTTTGCGAAACGGAATCATCGGATTGATAAGCTGGGGCCTGATCACCATATTACTTGAACTGCTGGATATTAAATTCCCCAAAATACGCACAGCACTTGATGGCGAGCCCAGAATCCTGATCAAACATGGAAAGATCATGGAGAAACAGCTGAAGAAAACACGGATCGATATCGATTCTTTGCTTGCGTTATTACGAAATAAGGGCATTTTCTCAATAAAAGAAGTTGATTATGCCATTTTTGAAACCAATGGAAATCTATCTGTATTGAAGAAGGAAATTAATACACAAACAAACTCAACCGAAAAAGAGATCGTACCAATCTTTTCTACTGTTGTTTCTGATGGAAAGATTTCAGAAAAAAACTTACAGGAATTGGACTTATCGAGACAATGGCTTGAACAGAAATTGCAGGAAGCTGGAGTTCGTTCGCTTCAGGATGTTTTTTATGCCGGCATTCAAAAAGACGGCACAATTTATGTGGATTTTAGAGAGGATCGTGTGAAGGAGAATTAAATGGACTATCTGTTATTTCTGTATACCGTAGCACGCCATCTTCTGTAAAGATAAATCAAACCAGCCGCACCACCTAACAGAATGATCCATTTTCCAACAGCTGTCCAACTAAGGATTTGATTCACCGAATATACTTCCATCGCCAGAGCGGGAATTTTCCCCAGAGTGCTCGATGTGAAAAAAATCCAAAAAGGAACCCTGCTCATTGATGCATAAAATGTAACCGCACCTGAAGGCATAAAAGGCATTAATCGAAGAACAAAAATAGTAACAAAAGCTTGTCTGCCATCGATGGAAAGAAGCTTTTCAAGCTTAGGGTGATTTGATGATTTATTATCTACATACCTTTTAAATCCTTTTCTATATAACCAAAAGGCAGCTGCAGTGCCCAAAACTTCTCCTATAAAGGAGACAGTCAAACCGCCCGCAAAACCAAACAGCTTAAGATTAACCGCCGTTATGGCAACACTTGGGATTACACCTGCTATACTTATCAGGATATTGCTTGCAACGCTGAGGACTACGGCCGCCCAGGTTGGGATGGTAAATAATAAATTGAACATGGCTTCCATTCAGTTCTCCTTTTAAGGTACTGCTTTTAAATCAGTATACCGAATGGATTCATAAATAAAAACCGTGCCCGGGCTTTTGTAACAACCCGGACACGTATTCGATGCTATTTCCAATTCAGCACTTTAGCACCGCCGACTATCGGCAGTTCAATCCTGCTGTGTCTAGGATCAATTTCAATTTTTGTTCCTGCTTTAGGGCGAATCGTGTAGTTGTAATCGCTGGCCATTAAAACAATTCCGAGCTTATCCCCTTTATTAAAAACATAATCATCCGGCTGCAAATCCCAGGAGAACGTATAGTATTTACCCGGCTTTAGGGCAGTGGATCTTGTTTCATCATGAAGGTTTTGCGGATCGGCCCATCCTCTTGTGATAATTTCTGTTTTATCAGCGCCATATCGGACAAGCAGCGCTGTCAGATTTGACACCGGTTTATTAATGCTTGCTCTGATTGATACCTCTGGTGTTCCGCTCAATCGCACCTTTTTGTCAAATGGAGCTGTCACATAAACCAGCCGGTGCGGTGAAGCCGTTTCAGGATTAAGGGCAAGATCTTCTGCTTTGATCATCGGCTCATCAGTAAAGGACTGGGCGATCTTATATTTATTTAATACCGGTTTTAGAGTGAGTGTACCGTCAGCTTCTTCAGATGATGGATTTAAATAAAGGTTTGTCTTCTTGGCTCCTGCAGCCGGCCAGCTTTCTTCAGTGGTCCATGTTTTATCCTCGCGCTGAATATCGACTGACGGCTGATCCATCACATCGTTGTCAATGTCATACAGCCAGTAATCAAACCATTTATTTAAGGTCGAAAGCCATTCATCTTTTCTGAAACTATAGGGACTTGAATGGCCTCCCTGATGAAGCCAAAGCTTTCTTGGTACATCATTTTTCTTTAATACTTCCCACCAGTCAGAGAAATGCTTGGTTTTTACATTCCAGTCATTTAAGCCATGGACTACAAAGACACTGGCATCAATGTTTTTCGCATCTTTTGTGTAGTCTCTTTCCTTCCAGAAGTCATTATAATCACCAGTCGTTCGGTCCATGCCTTCAGTCAGATCTTGTATGACTTCCTCGCATGCTTCAGGATTAGCACGTGTTAAAACTGCTTCTGCCATATTATCAGCATCCTCTCCCTGATAACCGCCAGGCGCAACAACCAGGCCGTTTGAGCGATAATACTCATACCAGCTGCTGATTGCAGCAACCGGCACAATTGTCTTTAATCCTTCTACGCCAGTGCCGGCAACAGCATTGGGAAGCGTGCCGTTATACGAGACGCCAGTCATTCCGACATCACCCGTAGACCAGTCAGCGGATATTTCTTTTCCTTCTGCATCAAAAGCCTTCGTGCGCCCGTTTACCCAATCAATCACTGCCTTTGTTCCAAGCACCTCATCCTGGTCGCCTGTCGTAGGACATCCAGTTGAAAGACCCGTGCCAATGCTTTCAGCTAATATAACGGCATATCCTCTTGGGACAAAATAATCATCATAGTAGCCTGACAGATTTGGTTCTGCCATTGGGTATGTAGCCTGTTTACTCTTTTCTTTGCTTGGTACAGCGTATAATTCGTGGTCTACATCGTAGACTGGCACGTTTAAAATTCCTGACCGGTAAGGGCTCATTTCATAAATCACCGGGACCTTTAAGCCGTTCTCTGTTTCTTTCGGACGGATAATGTCTGCGCGTACCCTGTCCAGTTTTCCATCTCGGTCACTGTCCACTTCCGTTTCAACAAACACTCTTTCAACAATCGCTTCACTCAAAGAAAAAACCGGCTGCGTCATGCCATTACTGATCTGGATCTCCGGCACCCTTTCTGCCTTTGCAAAACCTCCTCCAATCACAGATGGATCCATTGCTCCACTGAACAACACAGAAGTTACGAGAGCCGAGGACAAAACCGCATTTCTCATTGTTTTTTTCATTCTCTTCCTCCTTATAATTATAGTTTCAGACTCTATAATTATAAGGTTAAAGATTCAAAAAAATTGTCGATCCCTGAGTAGTCAAAGGTCTTGTTTATAAGACTGGCAAATAGGTATTATTACACTCAGGAAAATTATTAAAACAGAGAAAGTGACATAATCTATAAAAAATAAATGCTGTAAATAACAGAGGTTTTAAGGAGACCGGTTCATTTCCGCAGGAGTCGCCACCTTCCGCTGCAATGAACCTGCGTTTTGAAAGGCTTATTGGAAGATGACAATGATTGCGGAACAAAAAAATGTTCTCACGTAAGTTTATCGTGAGAACACTTTTCAGTTTTATTTCAAATAAATTGAGTTTTTTTCTTAAGTATGTCGGGACAGCGGATGTACAAGCCGCCCAAGAACTTTCATAATGCTTAACTTCTTGTTGGTGATAATGGTTTCCACCAAGGAATTATTCACGGCTCTAGTCAGTCGATCCAGCTGTTTATTGTCCAGTTTTTCTATGGCTCTGCGCAGCGATAACGAATCGTGATACCCTTGATACAAAGGCTTAACCAGCTTTTCGTAATCACCGATCCCAATAATATCATGGGCGGCATAGATTCCCGTTAACATGGATTCAAATTGTCCAAAGCCAAAAACAGGTGTAATCGCGCCCCAGCAGTTCCCTACAAAAAACGTATTTCCGATTCTGGGTACTTCTGTTTTGCCAATGCGGTAATTTTCAAGCGTCCACTCATTTACGATGGTTATTTTTTGCCCCAGTCGTTCACAGCATTCCGCCACACATTTTCCCCATAATATTTCCTTATCCAATGCTTCATTTTCAGGGTATTGAGGGTAAACTAACACCAGCGATGCTTCTTCATTCGAATGCGCAATCAAATACGCCATTCCTTTTGGAGCAAAGTCATTATTAAAAAAGACATGTGCTTCTTTTTTGGAAAATGTCCCCTTTACGATCGCTCCTTTAAAGCTTGCTTTAAATGCCACATCATACGGCTGTAATTTCTCGGTATCCATGGCATCTCCAGTTGCCAGAACAACATGGGTATATTCTTTTGAGATATCATCATAGGTTACATAATTATTATACTGGATATCACCTTTCAGCTGTTCAGCCAGCTGCTTCTCGTATGATTGGGGATGTTTTCCCCTCATATTTGTGAAGCCTAAGTGCCCATCCAAAAAGGAGGTTTCATTTTTAGAGTAAAGGTGAACTTTTTGAATATTGCTGTTAGGCTTCAGGTGAATATCGTGATCCTCTGACAGGTATTTTACAGCGTCGTTAAAAGGAGTATGAAACATCGAAAACATCGCTTCCGCTACAACAAACCGGTCCCCCACCATTCCCCGTCTTTCAAAAATATCTGCCTGATAGCCGTGCTTTTCAAGTGTGATGGCGCATGAAAGGCCAGCTAAACCAGCTCCCATAATCGCAATCTTCATATACATGCCTCCGAACTTTCATTATTAGCTGTAGTATGGAGAAAGCGTATGATTTTATACCAAAAAAGCGGTGGAATGGAGGTTTTAATGACGTCTGACCTTTACCCTGATGTTGACGCCGCGTATTAATTTGATATAGTTTGATAAAGTTAAAAAGTTAGCAACGAATCGCTAATTTAGTCAGTGGGCTCTATTCAGCTAAACAAAAAAAACGCTAAAAAAGAGGAGCATTAAGTGAAAAGTATTCAAAGCCGCTTAGTCATCATCTTGCTTATTTTTATTATCTTCCCTTATTTTTTATCAGTGTTTTTGATTTATGGTTATACCAAAAACAGCGTGGAACAGCATGAGCTTGAAAACAGCGAAGCACAGCTCGAAAAAAGTTCTGAAGAGCTGCAGCAATATGCTGATGACATCATTAATCTTCCTTATATTCTATATCGGAATCCCGACCTGTTTCGCATCTTCAAGAATGGATTTGAAGATTCCATTTATATTGATCCGATGGCAACCGAAAAAAGCTTTGAAACCTTTTATCTCATGCGAAATGAAATCCGTCAGGTGCGTTTTTTTATTGATAAGGATCAGGAATCGTTTACCGTCTATAACGCAACGGTCAGTGCCCGTAAGACTCAGCCTGATTTACTTGAGGACAATGCTTTAAATCAATTGTATACATCCAGTAAAACCTTTCTAATTGAGCCGCCAGGAAAAATAGAGAATTACAATGATGCTGCCATTGTTCCAGAATCAGACAATACCATGGTAATGACATTTCATCATAAAATTCTGGACGTGCTGACCAATGAGTTTTTGGGCATGATTACGATGGATATTGATTTAGACGCGTTTGCACGCATCTCAAATAATCTTGTACAGGACAAGGAAGAATCGGTGCTGCTGATTGATTCGAACGATACCATCATGTATGCAAAAGATGCATCACTTATCGGCACTTCCCTGCAGCCTGGCCTTAAACAGAAATTGAATGATCTGCAAACCAGTACCGGTGAAGATATTATTTTAACGAAAAAATTGTCAGCTCCATTACATGACTGGACATTAGTTAAAATAACCCCAACTCATATATTATTTAATGAAGTAAGAAAAACCGCCTATATCAATATTATCGTCGGACTCATTGTTGGGTTGATGGGACTGATTATGGTCGGCATCATTTCACACAAAATTACCCGGCCGATTAAAGAACTCAGTCAGAAAGTTACTTCGATTGAGGGTGGTAATATGCAGGTACCGTTTAATGACAATCGGCAAGATGAAATCGGTCATTTGGAAAAGCATATGAAGGACATGATGGACCGCATCAACCTTCATATTGAACGAGAGTATAAAATGGATATTGAAAATAGAAAAAACCAGTTTAGAGCGCTAAAATCCCAGGTCAATCCGCATTTTCTATTTAATGCTTTACAATCAATCGGTGCAGTCGCACTACGTTCTAATTCTCCCAGGATATACGACCTGTTAACCTCCCTGTCGAAAATGATGCGTTATTCCATTAAGGCAAACCAATGGGTAACAGTCCGGGAGGAAGTGAATTACATCAAAGCATATCTGTCACTTCAGATGGAGCGTTTTCGAAACAATATTAACTATTCGATTGAACTGAGCGAGGATATTCTAAATTGGCAAATTCCAAGCATGATTGTCCAGCCTCTTGTTGAAAACTTTTTTAAGCATAGTTACGAGGAAGGATTTTATCAGGCACAATTAAGAATCCATGGTGAAATTCTGGAAAAAACTCTGCATCTGACAGTTGAAAATGAGGGTCCTTCTTTATCGCCTCAGGAACTCCGGGCATTAAGGGACAATATCTTTTCGCCAGGAACGGATGATGATTTTTCAAATGACCATATCGGCTTAAAAAACATTCAAGACCGTTTAGTACTTAATTACGGACCAAAAGCCGGGTTAACAGTAGATTCAATACAAGGACAAGGATTTGCTGTTACCATCGTAATTCCCCATTCATCCAGTGCAGGCGAACAAAATAAGGACTGATAATAGCATGTAAGGAGGGAAAAAATCGGTGAAGGCATTAATTGTTGATGATGAATTCAATGTGCGTGATGTCATACGTCATTTAGGACAGTGGGAACAACACGGAATCAACCAATTATTAGAAGCCAGCAATGGTGATGAAGCAAAAAAATTAATCGAAAAAGAAAGTCCCGAGCTGATTTTTACCGATGTGAAAATGCCAGGCATGAGCGGAATTGATATAATTGAGTGGCTGGATTCCATTTCTTATACAGGGAAAGTCGTATTAATTACAGGCTACGACGATTATTCTTTTATGCGCAAAGCCATCCAGTTCAGAAGCTTCGATTATTTATTGAAGCCTATTGAAGCTGACGCGTTTAATCACACATTGGCGGAAGCAGTTAAGTCCTGGTCAGAAGAAGAAGAAACGCGCGTCTACCAGGAGACAGGTGTATATGATGATGTGAAAAAATTCAGAAGCAACCAGCTGGTAACCGCAGCCTGCATGGGGGAAATTTTTGACCCCGACCCAATTGAGGCGTGTTTACCAGCTGCTGATAAATATGATCTTACCCTTCTTTCCTTTTATCAAATGCATCATCCCGACCCCTATATTCAACTGCTGGCAGACGAACTTATGGACAGCCGTACAGGAAATGCATTTGCGCTTCAAAACGAACAAAATCTTTGTCTTGTTATCACCATAAGCGGTCAATGGTTATCGGTTGAAGAATCAATCAGCAAGCAATTCGATATCCCTGTCCGCCTTGTGAGCGGCGAATCGATTACCTCCGTAAAAGAGATTCCGGATGCATATCCCTTGTTACATAAAGCAATGGAAGATCAAAACTTCAGATCCATCCACCGTCTTAATGAGCTGGATGCAGCGCGCCGCATGGAAGACATTGTGACCTATGTGGAAACCTATTATATGGAAGATCTAACTCTGGAAAGATTAGCCAGCATCTTTTTCTTAAGCCGTGAGCACATTTCAAGAAAGTTTAAAGAAGAAACCGGCACAACCATCTCCAAATTCATCACACAGCAAAGAACAGAACAGGCAAAAAGCTGGCTGAAGGACACCGAAGAAAGCATTTATTCCATTTCTTTAATGCTTGGCTATCAGGATGAGAAATACTTCTCAAAGCTATTTAAGAAGGTAGTCGGCATAACTCCCTTTGAATATCGCAACTCTGAAAAAGCGGTAAAAAAACAATAACTTATCCACCTTACAATGATTTTATAAGGGGCTGGCGCCATGAAAAAAAAGAGTGTGTTGATAGGGCTCATTGGAATATTGAGCCTGTCTCTATTGGCATGTCAATCAGAGGATGAACGTATTTCAAAAGACCCGAAGAAAGATGAGCAAACAATCACCTTAAAAATCAGGAATCCGAAAGTGGAAATTTCCACTCAGTTTGAAGAAATGGCGTCTGCTTACGAAAAGGAGAATCCACACGTAAAGATTGAAATTTACACTGTTGGCGGCGCTATTGATGATCTTTCCGATCTAAAAGCACAAATGGCAGCAGGCGAAGGACCGGTAATTTTCACAAATACCGGATATGAAAATGCCCGTCTATGGCGTAATTATCTGGAGGATCTCTCTGACCAGCCCTGGGTTAAAGAAGCATATGATGATGCGTTAGCTCCAGTAACGATTGATCAAAAAATCTATGGAATGCCTGTCAATCTGGAAGGATACGGATTTATTTATAATAAGGATCTTTTTTCAAAAGCCGGTATTGATGAACCGCCTGCCACATTAAGTGAATTAATCGTTGCTGCTGAGAAGCTGAAAAACTCCGGAATCACCCCTTTTGCCACAGGCTATTATGAAGAATGGAAACTTGGTGATCATTTAATGAATATCGCCTTTGCCAAGCAGGAAGATCCCGCTGCATTTATAAAAGGATTAAATGAAGGCACAGAAAAGATAAATCAAAATGAACGATTTAATGATCTCATTGATTTACTGGATGTTACATTAACATTCGGCAATAACAACCCTCTTACCACAGATTACAATATGGAAGTGGATTTATTTACATCAGGAAAGGCTGCGATGGTCCAGCAGGGAAACTGGATACAGCCGATGATTGATGAACAGGGACCGGATATGAACATCGGATTTATACCCATCCCCATCAATGACCAGCGGGAAAATAACGCCTTAGTGGTCAGTGTTTCTAACTACTGGGTAATTAACAGCCAGGCCGCACCGGAACAAAAAGAAGAAGCAAAGAAATTCTTAAACTGGATGGTTTCCTCTGAGCAGGGAAACATGTTTATGACAGAACGCTTTAAGTTTATTCCTGCTTTTAAAAACATTGATAACGACCATTTAGGGCCACTTGCTGCTGAAACGATAAAACAATATAAAGAAGGAAATACATTGAATGCAAGCTGGGCTCATTTCCCTGTTGGTGTGAGAGAAGAATTTGGCGCAGCCATGCAGCTATACGCAGGAAAACAACTGACCCGTGATCAGCTGCTGCACGAGCTTCAGAAATCCTGGGAGAAAGCTTCAGCGGAATAACTGCCTTTTCTGTTTTTTCCTACCACCCTCTTTTCCATATTAATTGGATTCCGCCTCCTGACCGGGGGCTTTTTTTATGCTAAAAATTCGATATCAATATACGACTACATTCCAATCAATATATGCCATATCCCTTATGTGAAGTCTGCCCTATAATTTAGTCATACCCCAGTTATTAGGGATTGTTACTGGTTTTACCTACTTACCATCCCTCATCACATAACGCCACTGGACTTTTTTATTATTACATTAGATACAGGAGGAAGATTAATGAACTTTAACAGAGTTGCAAAACAGGCATCAGTTATTACACTCAGCACCTTCATCTTACTGGGAGGCAGCGGAACTCAAACATCAGCTGCACCAAAAGATGATCGAGATCACAAGGAAACGTATGATACTTCCCAAATCACCCGCTACGATATGAAACAAATGATTAAACAGCATGGTGACGATAAATTCACTGTACCTGATTTTGATGAATCAACGATCAAAAATATTCCTTCAGCTGTGAAAAAGGATGAAAATGGAAATGAAGTGGTTATGGATGTTTGGGATACCTGGCCGCTGCAAAACGCCGATGGCACGGTGGCAGAATACAATGGCTACCATATCGTTTTTGGACTAGCTGGAGATCCTGAAAATGCCAATGATACATTCATCTACATGTTCTACAAAAAAGTCGGTGAAACATCAATCGATGCCTGGAAAAATGCCGGCAGAGTATTTGAAGATGACGATCATAAGAACGTTCCAGAAGACCCATACTTAAAACATCAAGCAGAGGAATGGTCAGGTTCTGCTACCTTCACTTCTGATGGAGAAGTTCGTTTGTTCTACACAAACCGAGAACCATTTAATGTAGATGAAGGACGCTACGGTAAGCAAACCCTGACCACGGCTCAAGTAAATCTGTCTGAACCAGATACTAAAACACTTGAAATTGATGGTGTTGAAGATTATAAATCCATCTATGAAGGCGGAGACAGCAGCATCTATCAAACTGCTGAAAAAGCATTTGGTGTGGAAGATTCAGGTCAGATGAGCACAATGAGTTCAAACGAAATAAATTTTGATGATAACCATACATTCAGAGATCCTCATTACATTGAAGAAAACGGCCGTAAATACCTTGTCTTTGAAGCAAACACAGGTACAGACTATGGCTATCAGGGTGAAGAATCTCTTTATAACCAAGCATATTACGGCAAAAGCAATAAATTCTTCCAGGATGAAAAAGCGAAGCTTCTTCAAAGCCCTAAAAAGAATTTAGCCGAATTGGCAAATGGCGCAATTGGCATTGTTGAAATAAACGATGACTACACATTAAAAAATGAAATGAAACCATTGATTGTTGCGAACACAGTTACAGATGAAATTGAACGTCCTAACATCTTCAAAAAAGATGGAAAATGGTATCTGTTTACCTCTGCCAGAGGATCTAAAATGACAATTGACGGCATTGATGATGAAGACATCTACCTTCTTGGTTATGTAGCTGATTCTTTAACAGGTGAATATAAGCCGTTAAATAAAACAGGTATTGTGCTGCACCAGGATCTTGATCCTAATGATGTTACCTGGAATTACGCTCACTATGCAATTCCACAGGAAGACAGCGATAATGTCGTTGTGACAAGCTATATGACAAACAGAGGATTCTTTGAAGACCATAAATCCACTTTTGCACCTAGCTTCCTAATGAACATTAAAGGCGGAAAAACATCTGTTGTGGAAGATGGAATTCTTGAGCAAGGTCAAATTTTAGAAGAAGAATAAACGATTGCTGCTTAGCAATTAACATAAAAAAGAAAATGTCAATTTAGTTGGCATTTTCTTTTTTATCTTTGTCAAACGGGCCGTTGATTTCCACTGAAGGCGTTCGCTTTCCGCGGGGCGGGGGTGAGCCATCTTCACAGCAAAGCTGTTCAGAGGTCTCACCTCTCCCGCTGCATCCCGCAGGAGTCTCACACCTTCAGTTCCAATCAACTGTGTACAAATATCTACAGCCAGGTTTAACAAACTTATAATAAGAAAAGAGAAAGCGTGGTGAATTTAAATGAATAAGAACGTTTATCGTTGGATTGGTTTATCGCTGCTTGTATTATTGTTTATCGGAACACTGGTTTATTTTCTTTTACCGGATAAATCAGAAGACCCGTCTTACCGGGCTGACTATCATTTCACTGCACCTGACAATTGGAAAAATGATCCTCAAAAACCGATCTACTTAGATGGGGAGTATCACTACTTTTATCTTTATAATGGCGATTATCCGGATGGCAACGGAACAGAATGGCGCCATTCGACCTCAGAGGACCTGGTGCACTGGAAAGATGAAGGTATTGCCATACCAAAATACACAAATGAAAACGGAGATCCGTGGTCGGGATCAGTCGTTATCGATAAAGAAAACACAGCAGGCTTCGGTAAAGATGCGCTGATAGCCGTTGTTACGCAGCCTTCAAAGAATGATCAAAAACAAGAACAATTTCTTTGGTACAGCACAGACAACGGGAAAACATTCAATTCCTACAGCGACGACCCAATCATGTCCAATCCAGGCACAAAAGATTTCAGAGATCCAAAAATCATTTGGGATGATGAGCATCATAAATGGGTTATGACAATGGCTGAGGGAACAAAGATAGGATTTTATGAATCTGATAACCTGAAGGATTGGCAGTATACGAGCAGTTTTGAAACTGAAAACATTGGTCTGCTGGAATGCCCGGATCTTTATATCATGCGCGCTGATGACGGGACACTCCAATGGGTCCTTGGTGCCAGCGCCAATGGTGAATCAATTGGCAAACCAAATACGTATGCATACTGGACTGGAAGCTTTGATGGAAAAGATTTTATTCCTGATCACCAGGAGCCGAAGTGGCTGGACTACGGCTTTGACTGGTATGGCGGAGTTACGTTTGAAAGCGGGACAGATCCGGATAAATACAATAAAAGATACGCTCTTGCCTGGATGAACAATTGGGCGTATGCAGATAACACACCAACAATGGAGGAAGGATTTAACGGGATGGACTCCATTGTCCGGGAAATTGAATTAAAGCATGAAAATGATGGTCATTATGCCCTGTCCTCCCAGCCTGTCGAAGCACTGGATACATTAACACAGAAGACCGATTCCATTGATCGGATCGAAGTGGATGGTTCAGAAACACTCGATGTTACCGGCGATTCCTATCAGATAGAGGCGGATATTTCCTGGGAAGAACTTACGAACGCAGGCTTCAGACTTCGCGAATCAGATGATCATGAACGTCACGTGGATGTGGGGATTTTTCCAGAACAGAATTATTCCTATGTTAACCGTGCCTTTACTCATCATCCTGATGAAAGTAACGAAATGGTCGAAAATACGGCTCCCTTTGAAGAAGGTAAAAAAGAGGTTCATCTGAAAATTCTCGTTGATAAAACCAGCATTGAGGTTTTTGTGGATGATGGCAAGGTTGCCTATTCGAATTTAATTTTCCCTGAACATGAAGATAAAGGGATTACCCTTTTCTCTGAAGGCGGCACAGCAGCCTTTGAAAATATAAAAATCACACATTTCAATTCCATTCATTAAATCGGATGCAGAATTAAAGATAGGGTACAGGGCCAGAAACGGCCCCCACCCTATCTTTTTATATGTTATTAAACAATCGAAAACCCATCTAGAACATCTGTTAATGCTTTATTGCGAAGGCTGTTTATCTTTCCAAATACTCGTCAAAGGATAAATTTCCAAGGATTCCAGCGTAACCTTTCCTCCCTTACTGTATATTTCAACCCCCTTGCTTGAAGGGTCAGGAAAAATTTGATCAGTAATAACGGTCTCCCCGTTAGTGCCGAATACTTCCACTGAAGAACGATCAACAATCACCTGCATTTTTACTTTCCCATTTGTAACAGACAAAGGGCCATGGTGGTTATCAACAATATTATTTCCATAGTCAAAATCATCCGACCTGGTGCGATCCACAAACAGTGTTTCTTCATTAATATTGTAGCCAATTGTCGTATATTCTCCATTGCCTTTGCGAACTCTGAATCCGAATTCATCTGCATTGGCGTCCGTTATGTCAAATTCAGCAATCATCTCATAGACATCCCCCTGAAAACCGGAGAGAAGACTGCTGTTTCCAGTTATGATCCTATTGCTGCGGGTAATTTTTTTGCTATTATTTCGAATACCATTTAAGGAAACCGGTGATTGCTTCAGCCTCGTCCCCTCCACAGTCTGCGTTAACTCCTTTTTACGGGCCAGCGTAGTGGCGCTTCTCCAGCCTGAAGTTGGCGTGTAATTGGCATATTGCCAGTTGCTCATCCAGCCAATCCAATACTTTTCGCCTTGATTGCCCTCGATCCCGCTCCACTCAACTGCTGCATAAAAGTCTGCTCCATAATCAGTCCACAGTGTTTGATTGGACGGGTTTTCACTGGTAAACGTTTTGCCGTCAAAATCTCCAACAAAATACTGCATTCCGGATCCGCCGGCAGGGGCACCGTCATTAATACTTACCTGAAGCACCCATTTGGTGTTATTGGGATCACCATCGATGGGCAGTTCAACCAGTGTCGGACACTCCCAAATCCCTCCGTTGCTTCCATGTGTGGAATTGACCCAGTCACCGGAAACAGCTGACCATTCGGAAATAAACCCATTTTGAATGATGTCGCCCTGTTCAGGTTCTTTCGCAACCTGGTCAACTTCCTCAGACACAGCACCCTGATTATAGACATTTACATCATCCAAATTGATATGACCCCATCCGCCTGCAGACTGGTCCACAGCTTTAATATAAAATACTTCATCTATATAGTCAGAAGCATCCCATACATATCGTTTATATGTTTCATCCTCATTAAATTTTGTATTGGCCTGACGGATTAATTCTGCGTCATCAGATGCTCGCACCAGTGACACATAGCGGCTGCTGCGGTCATTTCCTGCACCCAGAAGCAGGTTGATTTCCCCTGATCCCCCGAGTTTAAAGTAAGAGGAATGAAGCTCGCCTGTTGCAGCATCGCCGTTATGAAGATCGGAAAACCCCCATAAATGATACGTTCCCTGCTGGCTGAACAATCCACCCCAATAATTCGTTGCAGAGGATACGTGATCAGTGGTAAAAGCATTTCCGTTAACTGCTTTCCACCCTGATAGATCGCCTGTTTCAAAATCATGATTAGCTATTTCATTTTGTGTGGTTTTGATATTGTTGCCCATCTTCACGTTTTGAAATAAAGCGGACGAATTCCAAACATTCAAACCCAGCTGACCGCTTGAATAGGAATCATCCTTTATATCATGCATGATGACACCATCTACAATTACTTTTAACGAGTCATCATATACATCCACTTTCAGGTTGTAGGTTTTATTCATATCAATCTTCATGGGTTTTTCAGCTAAAACCGTAATAACGCCGTTTTCAATCTTCATGAGTTTTACCGTATCATGCAACGCATCAATATTTGCGATATAGCCGTTTTCTGCCTTTTCATCTGACCGAAAAACAAGCGCACCCGCTCCCCCTGCTCCCTTTTCCCCTGAAACCTTAATATCAGCTTCATATAAAAAGTTATCAGCGTTTTGGGCACTCATGTTAAAAACGTCCGTACTCCCGGCTCCTGTTTTACCTGCCAATGTGTTTTCCCATTCCCCATTTATCGCTTTCCACCCTGACAAATTGCTTAAGAAATTTGTGGTGTTCTCAAAGCGAACATCCCGGTAAACTGCCGTTGAAGTTTCTGATACCAGTCCATAAAACCCGTGTTCAAACGTCGGATCGGTTACCTCAATGGTTTTTGTGTCATCAACAAAAACCGAGATGTTGTTCTGGTCTGCGACAACCTTGAGATGGTAAGTAGATGTGTCAATCGGCATTGCTTTGCGGGCAATTTCCTGTACCGCACCATTCACATTTTTACTTAATACAACTGCGTCATTTTTTGCATCTATACTGGCCGTATAGCCATTGCTGCCATTTTTGTCAGAACGGAAAATAAGTCCGCCGGAACCTTCTCTGCCGTTTTTCTTATTAAGTGTAATGTCTCCTTCATACTGAAAGGAACCGCCGCTGTATTCTGACATCGTATAAGAAGTACGGTCCAGACTATTAGATTGAATGCCGCCATCAGGTCCAAACTCGCTTGCAAATGTCCAGTTTTTTAAATTTGGAGAGGTATAAAACATGATTTTATCTTTGGCTGCTAATGACATGATCCACTGATTGGTGTCTTCATGCCAAAATACTTTGGGATCACGCCAGTCTTCTACAGGCGGATCAGGCATGACAGGATTTCCTGTATACTTTTCCCATGTTCTACCTTTATCCAGACTGTAAGCCAGACTTTGAACTTGGCCGATTGAACCTGAATGGGTAAAGATTGCAACCATCGCTTCTTTTCCAAACCCTGCAGTATTATTCCAGTCAATTACAGCGCTGCCCGAAAATATTTGACCCAGTTCATCCGGGTAAAGGGCAATCGGCATATGCTCCCAGTTCACCAGATCTTCGCTGATCGCATGCCCCCAGTGCATTGGCCCCCATGTGGTTCCATATGGATGATACTGATAAAATAAGTGATACTCCCCTTCATAGTAAACCATCCCATTTGGATCATTCATCCAGTTGGCTTCAGGTGAAAAATGAACCTGATTACGATACGTTTCATCATAATAACCAACCGTCTGGGCTGGCGTCTTCATTGGCAAAAAAACGACGGATAAACAGAGCAACAGAATGAAAATCTTCTTCCTGCCGGACCTGAACAAATCTTGTCCTCCTCCTGTCGTATTAGACTAAACTGGTTACGAGCGTAAGCGATCGATGATAACAGCCGACAGAATAACTCCGCCTTTTATGACTAACTGCCAGTAATAGCTGACATCCATCAGTGTAAGACCGTTTGTGATCACTCCCATAATCAAAACCCCAATAATTGTCCCCTGAATCTTCCCCACACCACCAGTCAACTTGGAACCGCCTAAAATGACCGCCGCGATCGCATCCAGCTCATACATATTTCCGGCTGTCGGCTGGCCGGAATATAAACGTCCAGCCAAAATGACCCCGCCTAAGCCGGCAAGCAAGCCACTGATGGAGTACACATTTACCAGTGTCTTTTTTACTTTGATCCCTGTTAATCTCGCAGCCTCTTCATTCCCGCCAATGGCATAAATATGGCGGCCGAACATGGTGTATTTCAACACATAGAACATAATAATATAAATCACAACCATGAAATAGATCGGTGTTGGAATAGCAAAAATAGCGCCTGATCCAATAAACCTGAATGTACTATCTTCAAGCACAACCGGATATCCCCCGCTCGTTACATAGGCAAGTCCGCGTACATACGTCATACTGGCAAGCGTTACGATAAAAGCAGGCAGGCCAAGCTTTGCTGTAAAAAAACCATTAATAAATCCAATAATATACCCTGCTCCCATACCCAACGCCATCGCAAGCAATGGATTGACACCAGCCTGAGAAGCCATTACTGAAACCACACCGGACAGCGCTACAATCGATCCGACGGAAAGGTCAATCCCTCCCGTTAAAATAACAATTGTCATGCCGGCTGCTAAGATCGCAATGACGGACACCTGTTTTAAAATATTCGTCATATTCGCTGCCTCAAGAAAGTTTGGTGCCATGATGGTCATGACAATACACAGCAGAATCAATATGATGATCATTCCAAGCCGGTCCCAAAGAGCAGAAAAATTATGCCCCAATTTAAACCCCCGCTGCGCCTCAGGATGTGCGCTTGGCTGTAAACCCAATTTCATGTTAATGACCTCCCGTAGCGTAATGCATTATTTTTTCCTGCGTCGCCTCTTTTTTCTCCAGCTCGCCTGTTATCCGGCCTTCATGCATGACGAAGATTCTGTCACTTACCCCAAGCACTTCCGGAAGTTCGGATGAAATCATTAACACCGCAAGACCTGCATCTGCAAGCTCAGATATGATTTTATGAATCTCTGTTTTTGCTCCAATATCAACGCCGCGTGTCGGCTCATCCAGCAGCAGAACTTTAGGATTCGTAGACAGCCACCTGGCAATGACGGCTTTTTGCTGGTTCCCTCCGCTTAACCCTGATATAGCCTGGTCAGGCGAAGCCGCGCGGATATTCAGGTTTTTAATATAGTCTCTCGCTTCCCGATCCAGTTTTCTCCAATTAATCGTTCCTTTTTTAATAAACATCTGCAGATCAGCCATCAGAATGTTTTCTTTTACCGACATATCGAGGAACAGTCCCTGCTCTTTTCGGCTTTCAGGCACAAGGGCGATTCCATTTTTAATGGCATCAATTGGCGATTTAATTGATACTTTATCACCCTCAATCAGCACTTCTCCCTGCTGAATTTCGGAGACACCGAAGATCGAACGCACCAGTTCAGTCCGCCCGGCACCTATTAGTCCTGCAAATCCTACTATTTCCCCTGGATAAATGCTGAACGACAAATTTTTTACAAACGTTGAATCACTTAGATTTTTCACTTCAATCACCGGCTTATACGGCATATCCGTTTTCACATACTGACTGGCTCCACGCTGAAACAGATCCTTTAAATCGCGGCCAACCATTAAGCTGACTAAATGATCGGGGTTCGTTTCCATTATTGGTCCGCTTTGAATACACTCTCCATCACGCAGGACCGTATACCGGTCAGATACTTTAAAAATTTCTTCCATTCTGTGAGAAATATAGACTATCGCCACACCCTGCTCCCGCAGATCGTTAATGATCGTGAATAACCGGTCGATTTCTTTATCCGTTAACGACGCTGTCGGTTCATCCATAATTAAGACTTCCGCTTTGTAGGATAGTGCTCTGGCTATTTCAACGATTTGCTGCTGGGCTACGCTTAACGCTGACACGAGCGTCTCAGCTTTTAAATCCGAATCCATAGAGGTTAACACCTCCTGTGCCCGGC
Source organism: Jeotgalibacillus sp. S-D1 (assembly GCF_004358665.1). GTDB lineage: Bacteria > Bacillota > Bacilli > Bacillales > Jeotgalibacillaceae > Jeotgalibacillus. Next base: position 63,948 of record NZ_SMZR01000005.1, read on the forward strand.
TATGTACCTGCTTCCACTTCACCATTCCCAGCTTGTTTCTTGGAAACACAGTGCCCATTAGGATATTTTCACTGATTGATAGATTGGGAGAAAGATTTAGCTCCTGATGAATTACTCCAACTCCCAATTTTCTTGCAATGAGCGGATCCTTCCACATCACCCGCTCCCCTTTATAGGTGATTGCACCGCTTTCCTGATCAGGAAGATGAATACCGGAAAGTATTTTCATTAATGTAGATTTCCCTGCGCCATTCTCCCCCATCAGTGCATGGACTTCGCCAGGATAAAGCTCAATATCAACATTTTTTAAAACGGTTGTGCCGGAGAATGTTTTGCTGATCCCCTCCATTTTTAAAATAGGCCGCATGGAATCAACCGATGTCTTTACGTTTTCTTTAATCAGCATGAGCATTCACTCCTTTACTCTAATAAATGGACAGTTCCTGCTGACATGAGAAACTGCCCATCTTTTTTACCAGCCAGAGTATGACGAAAGATTATCCTGGGTAACCAAATCAACCGGGATTTTTGTCACTTCCTCAACTGATTCACCCTCTATTACCTGGATGCCTACATCCATTGCTTTTACGATCATGTCATCCGGATGCTGTGCTGAGGTTCCGGCAATTGAGCTCCCCTCTTTTTTCATGGCTTCAATGACGTCCGGAGACCCATCAACCCCCACGATATAAAATTCATCCTGGCGTCCAGCCTGCTGCTGGGCAATTTCAGCACCAATTGCTACAGGGTCATTATTGGCAAATACCGCATCGATGGTTCCCGGTTTATTAGCCTGCAGGATACTTTCCATTACCTGAAGTCCTTTTTCACGGTTTCCTTCCCCATTTTGTTTTGCAATAACGTTGATATCTGTACCTTCAATCGTATCTTCAAACCCTGCAATACGGTCTTTCACAGCCGTTACAGGAGGTCCGTCAATAACAACAACATTTCCTTTTCCTCCAAGATCTTCAATCATATATTCAGCTGCCAGAACACCTGCCTGATAATTGTCAGATGTCACTGTTCCCTCAATTCCCCCATCTGCACCAACGTCCACAGAAATAATCGGAATTCCCGCTGCATCTGCCTGCGCGACTGCTCCTGCAATCCCTTTGGAATCAACCGCGTTTAACAGAATCAGATCAACGCCCTGAGTAATAAAATTTTCGATTTGTGATGTTTGTTTTGCCAGATCAGCATCAGCTGCCTGTACGATAATTTCTGCACCCAGCTCCTCTGCATGCGCTTCAGCAGCATTACTCATTGATACAAAAAATGGATTATCCAGATTGTTAACCGTCAAGCCAATCTTAAGTTCTTTGCTGCCCTCACCGCTTGTCGCAACAGCCCCGTCCTCGCCCTCTCCAGAAGACGACTCTCCACTCGTACACGCTGTCAGCAATAAAAGTAAAATGCTTAACACCATCAGGCCGTTTATACGCTTGTTTACTCTGTTCATTGTTTCTCCCCCTCTATCAATTTTCATTAAATGAATGCGCTTACATTTCATTAATTACTAATCTCTCCTTTCCATTTTTGAATACGCAAAAAACAAAATGGCTGGTTCTCTGGGTGTCGATGAATTTCGTGACTTGATAAGATTAAACATGATTGTTTTTGCTTATTAATGATCATATAACCACAGTTAATTAATGTCAATGATTTTTTTAACAATTCAGACATTGTTTATAAAAGGCTTTAAATCAATATTTATACGTTTTTCATCTGATAAAACTACATGAAATCGCTTTGAAACACCATGATCATTTATGATCGTTTTATTCATTTATGTCATTTATTTTTATGGAAAATTTAGTATGATAATTGCTATTATAGGAAATCAGTTCGATGAATTTGACTGTTTAACAACGAAACAGTCATAAAAACACTTAAATCCACCACCATTTAAAAATGTAAACGTTTTATTTACGAAGCGGTCATCCCTTATAATAAAAAAGATCAGGGAAAGGAGAATTTTTTTATGTTCATGGAGGAACGGAAAGCGCAGATTTTAGACTATCTGCGACATATGTCCCGCGCGTCTGTGCAGGACTTAAGCAGTCATTTTAACGTTTCGGATTCAACGATACGAAGAGATTTGAAGGAATTGGAGGAAACCGATAGCATACAGAGGACACATGGAGGGGCGATTCTATCACAAACAGTCAGCTTTGAACCTGCTATGAGAGAGAAGGAAAAAAATTATACCGCAGAAAAGAAAGCGATCGCTAGAAAAGCTGTGGAGTTTATTAATTCCGGGGATGCCATTCTACTGGATTCCGGCACAACTACATACGAGCTGGTGAAAGAATTAAAAACCTTTTCCCACCTTTCCATCGTGACAAATTCCATTATCATCATTCAGGAGCTGGCTCATATACCAGGCCTGGACGTTATGCTGCTTGGGGGAAATTTACGAAGAGAAACATCCGCTTTGGTTGGTCCGTTTGCTGAACAATCCCTCAGCATGATCCGGGTTGATAAAGCATTTATCGGAACGAACGGAATCGATCTTGAAGAGGGCATCATCACAACACCAAACCTTACAGAGGCCAGAATCAAAAGGCTGATGATTACCAATGCACGGCAGACAATCCTCCTTGCAGATCACAGTAAAATCGGCAAGGTCAACTTTGCCAAGGTTGCTGATTTGAGTGAGATTGATGTGTGTATTTCTGACAATCGTGTGCCCGATTACTATGAAAAAGATATGAGTAAATGGCAGGTAAATACCCATTTAGTTCAACCAAGAACCACTTAACTCTGCACCAGTGGAAAATGATTATAAAAAACAAAGAATGTCTTCAGGAATATGCTCATGAAGACATTCTATTTGTCATTTGATGAGTTTTGATCCAGCCTCTTATCTCAGGAAAACAATCCATTTACCGATTTTACCGATTGAATTCAATCAAATTCCCATCCGGATCGCTGATAAATACCTGATGCCAATCGGTTTTATTATCGGGTTTATTTAGAATTTCAACTTGAAACGTTTTCAATCGAGCAATAAACTTTTCTATATCTTTTACCCGTATTGCAAAATGTCCGTCACGGGAGTCAATTTTTGATGTTCCCCGCAGTGTTTTTCCATCTTTATGCACAATTAAATGAAGCTGCGTATTACCTAATTGATACCATGCCCCCGGGAAGTCGAAATCCGGGCGTTCACTGCTTTCTTGAAATCCGAGTACCTCTTCGTAAAATTGCTTCGATTTTTCCAGATCTGTTACCAGTATCGAGACATGATGAATTCCCTCGTACATTAAACCACCTCTTTCTTTTTTCAGGCTGCACTTTCAGTCAAATGCAGCTGGATATTGAACCTGCCCTTTAACATTTTCTAATGAATTGTCAGTCAGCTCCAGTGCCATAAACACGTCATCAGGAACGTCAAAAGGTGCCCGGATCTCCCAGGACGAAGCTTTCTTAAAGCCAAACTTAGGATAATAGTCTTTATGACCCAACACAATAACAGACAGATAGCCTAGCTGCTTCGCTTTTTGTAAACCCTCGGCAATCAGACTGCTGCCTATACCGCCCTTGATACTCAGGCAATACAGAGACCGGAGCCAGCGCCAGTGAATCAGTGGATTTATCGCCATCTGTTATGACAATTTTGGACAGTAGAATATGGCCAATAATTCCGTCTAGATCCGTTACTAATGACAATTCAGGAACAAATTCCGCTGACCTTCGAATACGGCTGACAAGGTCATGTTCCTTTTTATCACTGTATTCTTCATGTTGAAATGCAAGCTTTACGATCTGTTCTGTTTTCTCATAATCCCGTTCCATCTCTTGCCGTATAACCACGCTTACTCCCCGCTTTCTGGTAAAAGAGCTTTGGTAAATAGACTAACAAAAGGAAAACACAAATCAAACTATTTGAATTCTATTTTTATTATAGTAAAAGCGAGTAACATACCTTGGAGTTTCGTATTCTTCTAAAAAAGTTGAGCTGCGGTCCATTTGATATATAGGTATTTTGTCACAAAAAGCGGATTGATAGCCGCTACCCTTCGATTCGATCGCTGAACCCGCGGATAGAGGTCAACAAGCCTTTGATTCGCCCTCCAAACCCGCGGATACAAGCTGCTCAGACTACGATTCCATTCCCTCCTGGACCCCGAAAAAAAAAAGACTGCCTCATCGGCAGCCTCAATACAAACTAACTTTCTTTTGTTTTCTCCAAAGCATCCACAATATGTTTTTCCAATCCCGGCGCCATTGTTTCGGCATAGAGGGTTGTGATGTGATGTTTGTCGCGGTATACCAATACGTTTCCAATTACCGGATAACAGGTCTCCTCATCGCAAAAATACTCAGACATATCGGCGAAGGTTACGTTATCAGGTACATTTTGGGCATTTTCCCAGGGTACGTTTTGAGATAGAGCGCCCTCTCTTGGCACTGAGCAGTCCTCAAGATTTTTTTCTTCCATACATAATGGCGGTTCTTCGGCCATCCTTGGATTGTCCCGCACAGCAAATACTTCCGCAACTCCTTCAAGCTCTTCCCATTTGCTGATATAGGCCTGAGGGATAAAGTCTTCACTGTTTACATTCGCGGTAGTGAAGACTAAATCCGGAGGATCTGCAAGCAATGGCTCCATTACTTTATAATTCCACTCCATGCATGCCTCGTCCAGCTGACCGTCAAAATCATCAGCTGAAAAGCGGCAGGCATCTTTGTTGTAGACATCAATTTTCAGGTTAAGCCTTTCAGACATTTCTTCCAGCGCCGGGAACCAGTGGCCGGAGTGGGATCCGCCTACAAGTGCAATCGTATAATCCGGATTCTCCGTCACTCCAAATGAACATGTTTTTACCTTGGAGGATTGTCCCGTGGAGAAACATTCTTTATTTTCATAAAATGTCGGCAAATGTTCCTTTGCCTGGAGAGCTGTAGGAATCGGCTCTTTGTCAGCAGTAGGCTGAATATTATCTGAAACAGCGCGCGCTCCCGGATAATCTTCTTCGATTAAATCATCGCTCATTACGGCTTGAGACTGATTCACATACATGCTCCAGGAAATACCTACAATGACGACAGGAAGCATTAAAGAAGCTAAAATACCGGTCAGTTTGACTTTTGATTGTTTAATATTTATTTTTCTAATTGGTGCTTCAAGCTTTTTAATTGATAGGACGGATAAAACAAAAGTAATTAATAGGATGGCAACTCCAGCCAGGTTCGATACGGTTTCCCGTTCAAAATAGGCATAATAGAATACCAGCAGCGGCCAGTGCCATAGATAAAATCCATAGGAGATGCTGCCAAAATATAAAAATGGTTTTGAACCCAGCAGTCTTCCAACACCAAAGCGGCTGCCATTTTCAGCTGAAATGATGACCAGCATAACGCCATACGTAGGAAGCAGGGCTGCATATCCCGGAAAAACACTGGAGACAGGCAGCAGGATGCCCGTAAAACAAATAATGGCGAGTCCCAGCCAGCCTATGGCCAGGCTGATCGGCTTTTTAAACTTCAGATATGGAATCAGAATAGCCAGCATCCCGCCTAAGCTGAATTCCCATGCTCGGGCAAACGTATCAAAATATGCCCATGGCTGGTTCGCAGCGGTTATGTATACTGAATAGAAAAGAGATGCAGAGAAAATGATGCTTAACACAAATAAAAGTGTTTTTCGCACAGGTGTTTTAAACACTTTCATTGCGAGAAAATAAACGCCGATAATAACGAGCGGCCAGGTTACATAAAATTGCCCTTGTATAGACAGCGCCCAAAAATGCTGAAAAGGGCTGGCTGCATTGTTTTGAGCCAGATAGTCAACTGCGTTGGTTGCCAGCTGCCAGTTCTGATAGTAGAAGGCTGAGGAAAAGATTTCAGGAATCGTTTGTACCCAGCGTGCCTGTGGCAGAATGAGAATTGAGACTACTGTAGTAAATAATAGTACAGTGAAGGCAATAGGAAATAGCCGCCTTCCAAGTCCCAATAAGTATTCAATAATATTAATCCGACCTTCTCTTACCATTCGTGATAATAAAGACGTTGTGATCAAGTATCCTGATACGATAAAAAATACATCCACACCGCCGGAAACAGACCCTAGCCAAATGTGATAAACTGCGACCAGCAACGCCGCAACAGCCCGCACCCCTTCCAATTCGGGGCGGAACTTTTTTTCCGGTGCTCTTAAATCAGCCAACGAATACAACTCCATTTCATTACTAGTAATTAATTAAACTATCAGGCTTCTTTAGCTGCACGCCTATTATGTTTTCCATGCTTATCTTGTCGTTTTTAAAGGATTTCACATTACCTGTGACAATACCCCATATATTCTACCATACCATGGGAATATTTACGGGGGGAACTCCCTTTTTTATTAATCATTGTTAAGTTTTTGTAAATACCAATCAATAAACGAACAAAAAAAGAGTTACACAGGGGGGCGTTCCTGTGTAACTCTTAAAATGTATTAAGCTTTATGTGTGAAAGTTAAGGCCGGACGTCACTTCTGCGACATAACCGGTGCGAACGACAAAGTCACCAAAGTGCTCTTTTTCATTTCGTTCTTTTGCATAGTGGGAAAAGATCGGCTTTAGTGTTTCCAGTATTTCTTCTTCTCCGATATTCTCTTTATACATTTTATTTAATCGGTCGCCTGCAAAGCCGGCCCCTAAATACATATTGTATTTGCCAGGCGCTTTGCCGATAAAGGCGATTTCCCCTAAAGCTGGACGTGAACAGCTGTTTGGACAGCCTGACATGCGAATGACAATTTCTTCATCGCGAAGTCCGTTTTCATCCAGTATATCCTCTATTTTTGATATCAATGATGGAAGATAGCGTTCCGCTTCAGCCATCGCCAATCCGCAAGTCGGAAGCGCCACACAGGCAATTGAATTTCTGCGTAGTGCAGAATTCTCTTTTCCGTCTGTCAGTCCATATTGCTGTACCAGCTCATCTATTTTTTTCTTATTTTTACGTGATACGTTGCTGATGATAAGGTTTTGGCTTGGCGTCAGACGGAAATCCCCAGTATGCACCTTGGCAATTTCACGAAGACCGGTCATTAACGGATATTCTTCTGTATCCTTCACCCGGCCATTTTCGATAAACAAGGTGAGGTGCCATTTTCCGTCATTTTCAAGCCATCCATAACGATCTCCATTGTGTTCAAAATGGAACGGACGGGCTTCTTCCAGATCCCAGCCCAATCGTTCATTTAATTCTTCCTTCAGCCAAGGCAGCCCATGTCTGTCAATTGTATATTTAAAACGGGCATTTTTTCTTTCAGAGCGATTGCCGAAATCACGTTGAATGGTGATTATTTTCTCAGCAACCTCTGACACTTTATCAACTGGACAGAAGCCAATGACGCGGGCGAGCTGAGGGTACGTGTCAGTGTCTCCATGCGTCATGCCCATGCCTCCACCTGCAGTGACATTAAATCCCTGAAGCTTGCCATCTTCGATAATGGCAATAAAGCCGAGATCCTGGGAGTAAATGTCTACATCATTAGATGGGGGAATGGCTACGCCAATTTTAAATTTACGCGGCAGGTATAACGGGCCGTACATCGGCTCTGACTCCACCTTGCTGCTTTCGAGCACTTTTTCCTCGTCAAGCCAGATCTCATGATATGCTCTTGTTTTTGGCAGAAGATGATCACTGATCTGTTTGGACACCTCATACACTTCAGCATGGATATCAGACTGATAAGGATTGGCGGTGCTCATTACGTTCCGGTTTACATCACCGCAGGCAGCGATCGTATCCATCAGCGCCTGATCCATTTCCTGAATGGTTTTTTTCATATTCCACTTTAAAATTCCATGGAGCTGAAACGTTTGGCGGGTCGTCAGTTTTAGTGTGCCATTGCCATAAGTGTTGGCAAGATTGTCCATCGTCAGCCACTGATCCGGCGTTGCAACCCCTCCGGCCAGGCGAACACGAATCATAAAGGCATAGACCGGCTCCAGCTTTTGCCGTTTTCGCTCATTACGAATATCCCGGTCATCCTGCATATAGCTGCCGTGGAATTTTAACAGCTTTCCATCATCGTCAGGAATGGATGCTGTAAGGCGCTCCTCAAAGCTTTCTACAAGCGTTCCCCGCAGAAAATTGCTCCGGTCCTTAATATGTTCCATTTCACTTGGCGGTCCAGCTTGCTGATTTACTCCTTTAGTTGTCATGTATGGATCCCCTTCCTCTTATAACGGTTATGCCGATTGATTAATATACATCACGCAGGTAGCGCTTCTCGCTGCGCAGATTTGCAAGGTAAGCTTCTGCTTCTTCAAGGGTATGATTACCCTCTGATTGAATAATGGAAAGAATTGCTGCATGAACATCTTTCGCCATGTATTTTTCGTCCCCGCACACATAAACAGATGCGCCAGCTTCAAGCCATTTATAAAATTCCTTACTCTTTTCTAGAATGCGGTGCTGAACATATACTTTTTCTGCGGTATCACGGGAAAATGCCACATCCATTTTCGTCAGGATGCCTTCTTTCAGCCATCTCTGCCATTCAGTCTGGTAAAGGAAATCAGTCACAAAATGCTGCTCGCCAAAGAACAGCCAAGCGTTTCCTTCCGCACCGGTTTCCTCTCTTTCCTCCATGAAAGAACGGTATGGTGCTACGCCTGTTCCCGCTCCAATCATAATAATTGGCGTATCCGGATTCTCCGGCAATCTGAAGTTTTGATTGCTTTGAATAAAGACCGGCAATGTACTGCCAGGCTCAGCTCGTTCCGCACATTGTACAGAGCAGACACCTGTTCGATTGCGGCCGTTTGAATCGTATCTCAGAGCTCCAACTGTCAAATGGACCTCATCCGGATTGGCTTCAATGCTGCTTGCAATGGAGTAGAGACGTGCCGGTATTTTGCGAAGAACTGTAATAAACTCAGAAGCAGATACTTTCAGCGGTCCGTAATCTTCTATTAAATCAATTAAGTCCCGGCCGTAAAGATAGGTTTGCAGCTCCTCCTTATTTTCCGGTTCAAGAAGCCTTGTCAGCTCTTCATGCGGTGAGATCTTCGCTATTTTTTCAATTAATGGTTTTGACAGGCTTGTAATTTCAAAAGTTGAGATCAGCGCATCGCGCAGGGAGCCAATCTCGCCTTCTTTGCCGATGGCCACTGATTCATCCGGATTCCAGCCGGCTGCCTGAATCAGCTGTTCCACCAGCGCAGGATCATTTTGAGGCAGAATTCCCATGCTGTCACCTGGTTTATATGTTAAATTAGAGCCTTCTAAATCCAGTTCAAGATGACGGGTTTCTTTGTTTGAGCCCCGTCCATTCAAGTTTATATTTTCAATTATCTCTGCATGGAAGGGATTTGACCGCGAGTAGACCGGCTTTTCAGCTGCATCTGCTTGTGCTGTCTGATTGTCTGAGCTGCCTGAATCAGTCGTGCCTTTCGATGCATTTAACTCATCAAGAACACCCTTAAACCAATCATCTGCCGGCTCTTCAAAATCCAGGTCACAATCTGCGCGTGGGTAGATTCTTTCTCCGCCGAGCTCTTCCAGGCGCTGATCAAAGTCCTTTCCTGTTTGGCAGAAGAATTCATATGAGCTGTCCCCTAAAGCCAGTACTGAAAATCTCAGGCCATCAAGCTTTGGCGCCCTTTTGCTATGCAAAAACTCATAAAGCTCAATCGCGTTATCAGGCGGATCACCATCGCCGTGCGTACTTGTTATGACCAGTACATCCTCCAGTTTAGTTAACGACTTCGGTTTAAAGTCATCCATTGAGTACCTGGATACCTTATACTCTTGTTTTTTCAGCTTTTGTTCCACATCGTCGGCTACGGACTGGCCGTTTCCTGTGTGCGAGCCTACCAAAATGGTGACCTCACGCGTGACAGCCTTGTCTGCCTGTGGAGCAGGCGCAGCAGCACCTGAATTTCCAGGGGATACATCTGTCACAGTGGCCGAAGCCTCCGGTGACTGAATCTGAACGCCGGCAAGATAGCCGGTTAACCATACCTTTTGGCTATCTGTCAGTGTCACGAATAAACGATTAAGCAGTTCTACCTGTTCTTCATCAAAAGGACTATTCTTTACCTGCAGCACATTAAACACCTCATAAAAAATATTTTAACTTTCCTACTTCAATTGGTATCCATAAGAAAGAATTTGCGGATTTTCCTGTCTCCTTACTTTAGGCTATTAAACTAAATAAACCAATACATTTACTCGGAAATTAAGCGAACGAGCTTCCTTTCTAAAGAATATGCCCCGCCCATGTTTTTTATTTTTTACTATTTACCTACTAAATTGTAAACCTCCTGCAGTTTCCAGTCTATCCGTTAAGGCAAAATAGTTCTATCTTTCCGATGATAATAAAAAGACCTTCTTCAATAAGAAGAAGGTCCCGGATTAGAAACATTCTTCTTATCTTCTAGGACAAGCCTATAGGAATTAGCACCGTGCCCTCCAGAGGCTGGTTGCTGAGACATCAAAGGGCCAATCCCTCCGTCTCTCTTGATAAGAACGCTATGATTTTGTAATTGTACGAAAATTTCAATTTCACCTAGTATATTTTATCGTGTATAAAATGTCAAACACTCAAATGTACTGTTTTTAATCAGCCAGCTTTTTGTTTATTGCCTGCTAAATTTGCTTTTACTTCCGATTTTTTTGTTTGTTCATAGAAATTGGTAAAGTAATCGTCTGTTTCTGCAACTACAACCTTCCAAAGCAAAAGAAGCGCAATTAAGTTTGGAATCATCATTAATGCATTGGCCATATCAGCAAATGCCCACACCGTAGCCAGGTTGGCAATCGTTCCAATACCGCAGGCAGCGATGTAAACAAGCCGGTAGCCTGCAATGCCTTTTGGTCCTGCTAAATACTCAAAGCATTTTTCCCCGTATACATACCAGCCCACAATGGTCGAGAAGCCAAAAAAGATAACAGAAAAGGACACAATGTATTCCCCAGCTGCCCCCAGCACGGAACCGAATGCTGCGCTGGTTAATGCGCCTCCTTCAAGTGAAGCGTCATGGGCAACCCCGGAGAGCGCTCCGCCTGATGGGTCCCAGAACCCTGTAATAAGAAGCGTTAAACCTGTTGCTGTGCAGACGATAATTGTAACAATAAATGTACCCGTCATTGCAACAAGCGCCTGTTTAACTGGGTGATCCGCACGGGCATTCCCTGCAATTAGAGCAGCGGTGCCAAGACCCGATTCATTAGAAAAGATTCCGCGGGCCACACCGTTTCGTATAGCCTCTGAAACAACCACACCAATAAAACCTCCAGCAGCTGCTACAGGATTAAAAGCATAATAAAAAATTAATTCAAAAGCCGGAAGAATCATATCATAATTGATGATTAAAATTAGCAATGCTCCGCCCATATAAAGAAAAGCCATAACAGGAACAAAAACGCTTGCTACGGTACTAATGCGCTGAATTCCTCCCAGGATAATCACACTGACAAGAATAACGAGAATTAAACCGGTTACCCAGTTGGGCATGCCAAAGCTGGTGCTTGTCACATCAGCAATGGTATTTGACTGCACACTATTGCCAATCCCCAGAGCGGCAAACGCCCCGAAAAAGGCGAAAGCTACCGCAAGAAATTTAAATTTACGCCCAAGCCCCCGCTCAATGTAATACATCGGACCGCTTGAATATTCACCGTTATTATTTTTCACGCGGTATTTCACTGCAAGCAGTGCTTCCGCATACTTTGTCGCCATGCCAAGCAGGCCGACAATCCACATCCAGAAGATCGCACCGGGACCGCCGAGTGTAATTGCAGTTGCCACCCCAGCAATATTCCCGTTTCCTATCGTTGCAGCGAGCGCTGTCATCAGGGCTTTAAAATGACTAACATCCCCTTCTGCACCTGCGTCCTTACTGTCTTCTTTGCCAAACCCAATTTTAAAAGCATAGAGTAAGCGCCGAAATTGTAATCCTTTTAGAATTACTGTTAAAAATAAGCCTGTTCCAAACAACAAAATTAAACTTGGTGCACCCCATAAAACATTGTTAATTTTACCTAACAGCTCCAACATATCCACAACATCCACCTCGAATAGATAACGCTTTCATATTTTCAACTTAGTTCCTATGCTATTCTAACATAACTATATGTCGTTGTGTATTGGACCTTATCTGAAGAACAAACGGCTACTAATTCCCTATTTATTGCTGGTTATCTAAGGTTGATTTTCTAATTAATAATCATTTTTAGAAGATATACCCTTCTATGTAAATACATTCGATAAAATATTCTGGGGGTATAATCGTAAAATAATAGAAAATACCCAATCGAATGTCGATATTCGCCCATTGATTAAAGAGGTTGCCCTACAAAAAAATGAGGACAATAAGCCTTATTGTAATGAAAATTCAATATGCTACTATTTTATTCATGTATAAAGTTCGCCGTCCTTCTTAATTAGAAGGGCGTTTTATTTTGCCTGCAAGAAACGCTTCTCCCCTTCAGATAAAATGATCGGGGACAGGCGTTGTTTTCCTTTTTATCGTTTAGTCTTTTCATTTTGTATTAAGGATGTGGAGAAAATGTTCAAAAAAATATCCGGTTTTATAATTCCGCTCATCTGCCTCCTGGTGGCAGGACAAGATGCAATGGCTGTTACCTATCAGGTACAGCCAAATGATACTCTTGCAAAAATTTCGGACAAGTATGGCGTGCCGGAGGATGATATTGCAAACCAGAATAAATTACTATCTACAATGCTTGCTGAAGGCCAGACATTAGAAATTCCCAGTCTGTACAAAATGAACAGAGACGATGTTAGAAACAGAATTGCGCTTAAACTCGGCATCCCATTAGCAGAAGTGGAAAAATCAAAACTAAAAACCATAAATGATTCTGCAAAAAACGGAATGATCTACATGGGAGATCCGAGTGAAAAAAGAATCGCCCTAACCTTTGATGACGGCCCGGAAGACACGTATACGCCAGAAATTCTGGATATATTAAAAGAAAAAGACGTTAAAGCCACTTTCTTTGTGACAGGCCAGCACGTCAAAGAATACCCTGAGCGATTAAAACAAATTCACGACGACGGCCATGTAATCGGCAACCATACCTGGGATCACCCGAGCCTGCCAGATCTTAGTGATAAGGAATTAAACAAAACCATCAAGACAACGACACAAGAGATTGAAAGCATCACAGGTACTAAACCTGATCTACTCAGACCGCCATTTGGAGAGATCGAGGATCGCCAGGCTAAGTTATTACATTCTCAAGGCTACCGGATGATTATGTGGACTGCCGACTCCAAGGACTGGATGGGAATTTCTGCTGAAGAAATTGTTTCAAGAGTGAAACAGGATGCAAGCCCGGGAGTGATCGCGCTGCAGCATAACTACCATGCTTCAGGAGACTTTGAAACTGTGAAGGCATTACCTGAAATTATTGATGAATTACGCGCTGATGGCTACGAGTTTGTGACTGTCCCAACACTCATAGATGAATAAATAGCAATCGATCTGGAAGATTGGAAGCCTGTTTTACCAAAGGAGTGTTTTGATGGAAATAATGATTACTGTCTTTTTCTTATTAAGTGTTACGTTTCCAGTACTGCATTTATATCATTGCCTGCCAATGTTCAGTGAATCGACCGAAGGGTCCAGGCGCAGCTCAAAACTGAAACAATGGATGATTGAAAATGGCCATGAAGATGAAAAAGGGATGAGTATTTTAGTCCCCTGCTACAATGAGCAGGTGATTATCGAAACGTCTATAGAGAGTATGAGACAGCTGGCTTACAAAAAATTCGAGGTCATTTATATTAACGATGGCTCAACAGATGGTACAATGCCCCATTTAAATAAGCTGCTGCAGCTGAAGCCTTCTTCCATGACACCAGAAGGTAAACTGTCTTTTGAAAAAATTAACGGCTTTTATCAATCAGAGCTCTACCCGAATATTTATGTAATTGATAAAGCAAATGGAGGAAAAGCCGATTCGCTCAATGCAGGCATTGAATATGCCAGCAACGAAGTGGTGATCACGTTGGATGCTGATACCATTTTGGTTCATAATGCCTTATCAGCAGTTAATGATACCTTTCAGGATGAGGATGTTGTGGCAGCTGGCGGGATGGTTCATGTTCTGCAGACGAAAACAGACAAACCCCTTAACCGCCTGTCATTGCTTTATGCAAATATGCTGATCCGTATTCAGGTACTTGATTTTATGAAAGCATTTTATATTTCCAAGCGGTCTCTCGTCCGTTTTAAAGCATTGGCTGTAATCTCAGGTGCTTTTGGCATATTCAGAAAACAGGTTCTTCTGGACGTAGGCGGCTACCGCAATACAATTGGCGAAGACATTGATATTACCCTGCGGGTGCAGAAATTCATATCAAAGTATAAACATTTACGAATCAGCTTTATTTCAGAAGCGGTCGGATACACCGAACTGCCTGAAAAATGGAAAGATCTAACAAAACAGCGTGTAAGGTGGCAAAAAGCATACATCGACTGTGTCATTCATTTCTGGGCTTTCTTTGTAAAAACCTTATTTACAAAGCCAGTATCATTCTTTTATATCTTTGAGTCATTTCTTATCGGAACCCTGGCCTCTTATATGATGACCGTAATTGTTATTACAAATATGATTACCGATCCTCAAAACTCCTATTTGAATTACGTGTTTTTCTATATGTTTTGGATCTTATTATTCGGCTTGGTATACGATCTGGTAGCCCTTTGGCTTGGAAGATATTACGGATTTAAATTTGATTTAAAAGACGGCTTGCGCCTGATTACTGCCATTCTTTTTGATATATTCATTTACAGATTTGTCACGATGTACTTTGTCATGTATGGCAGTATTTCATATTTCTTCAACAAAAAATGGAACAAGGTCGACCGTACCGGACGCAGCTATCATAAGGAAGAGTCTGAATCGGCCGCCTAAGGAATCACAGAGCTGCAAGTGTTCAGCATGGAGGTTTTAATATGAGGAAGAAAATGCTGCTTTTTAGTTTAACCTCTTTTACGGTATTACTATTAGGCACAGTCAGTTATGCATTTCAGTTTTTTACTTCGACCTCTCTCAGTATTCATCAGGATATCGAACGAAACGAAAAGTTCGAAGGCCGGCTGGATCAAATTAATTTTGAAGACGGCGATCCGATATCCATTTTAGTCATTGGATTGGATACCCGTAAAGGTGAGACAGGCGGACGAGCCGATTCCATGGTGCTATTAACGATTAATCCGAAGACCAAATCAATGCATATGGTCAGCATCCCCCGTGATACTTATACCAAAATTAAGGGGGCTGAGGATAAGATCAACAGCGCTTATCAAGTCGGCGGGACAAAAATGACCCTTAATTCTGTTGAGAACCTCCTTGATGTACCGGTTGATTATTAAGGTAAATATGAAGAGTTTCACTGATATTGTAGATGCAGTGGGCGGTGTGGAAGTGAACAATGACTTAGATTTCACTTATAAAGGAGTCCACTTTGAAGAAGGAAAGATTAATTTATCCGGAAAAGAAGCTTTACTTTATACGCGAATGAGAAAATTGGATCCTGAAGGTGACTTTGGCCGTCAAAAACGCCAGCGTCAGGTGATTGAGGCTGTGGTAAATAAAGGTGCCCATATCTCCTCTGTGACAAAATTTGGTGAAATCGTTAAAGTTGTTGAACATAATGTGAAGACAAACTTAAATATGAAAGATATGTGGGAGGTCCAATCCAATTACAGGGGCGCACAGGAAAACCTGACTAATCACAAAATTGATGGTACAGGCAAAGAAGTAAATGGCACTTACTATTACTTCCCTGACGAAAAGGAACTTCAAAAGATTTCGGATCAAATGAAAGAACATCTGGAATTAAATTCTGATCAGTAGGACAAGGAGGATGGCTGTATGGAATCGGTTGCCAGTTTTTTTATGAATTATACCATTTTGCTATCTGTCATAATCCTCTTACTTTGCGTAATCCTAAGCTTGCTTTTTTCTACAAAAAGAAAATTCAAAAGCTATGACGAATGGGTGAAGGATTTGGAAGCGGAAGCGGTGGAAGGTCTTTCAAAAGTAGAAAAGAATCATCAAAATGAAAAAGAAAAGCTCGTAAAAAAAATGCAAAGCGAGTATGAAATGAAGATTAATGATTTTAAAGAATACGTAGATAGTGCAGAGATTATTTCTAAACATGCGAGTGAAGTAAACAGGCAAAAGCTTCTATATGAAGTAAAGAAAAGATGCGATAAAACTTTTGCAAATAATAGTTAAGTGAATGGGTGTTAAGTTTTCGCTTTCCTATAGGCGTGCAATGAGCCAGGCTGTTCAAATTAAGAAATATTACACGAAAAATACCTTCACGGACATGGAACTAGTTCGTGAAGGTATCTTTTTTCAGTTTTGACTAAGTATCTTCCATCTCTATGAGCTTCGCTATTCAAACATAGACAGATCGACAGCTTCAGCCATTTTTTTATACCCGGCATCATTGGGATGCAGATGATCTCCGGCGTCATATTCGGGAAGGTAGCGTTTCGGATCGTCCGGATCTCTCAGCGCTTTATCAAAATCAATCACCCCATCAAACTCTCCGCTTGTTCTGATCCAGTCATTCACCTTTTGCCTGGTTTCTTCCCCCTTTTCAGTGTATTTCCCAGAACCCCTAAAAGGAGTTAGGGTGCTGCCATAAATTTTTAGCCCCTCATCATGAGTAGAGTCGATCACTTCTTTTAAGGCAGCAATAATTTTGTCTGCATCGTATTCAGGATAATGCCTTATATCATTTAATCCCTGATGCAGGATAACAGCTTTGACACCGGACTGGCTAAAAACATCCCGTTCAAGCCTTGCCAGCGTATTCTCTCCTTTATCCATTGAGCTGTTAATTAATTGATTGGCGGAGATGCCTGCGTTCAAGACAGAAATATGATTAACTGAAGCTTTCTGATTCAACCTTTTCGCCAAAAAGTCAGACCACCGATGATTGGCATCAACCGTGGAATAATTTCCGTTTTCAATGGAGCTCCCTACTATCACAAGAGCTTCATCTTCAGTAGAAGCTGCTGTTACATCCACACCGTCCAGCCAAAACCATGCCTCTTCCTTTGTGCTAAACGCCGATTCATCTGCATCTAAAACATGATTCCCGCTTGTAATATAAGTTGTCTGCATTGATTTCGGATGCCAGGTTGCAGGTCCTGTTTTATCCTGGACATACAGACTGACGACAAGATCCTTCCCGTGTGTTAAATCTGCCGGGATGGAATCACTAAACTCTCTCTCTCCTGCAGGGATCGTCACTTGTTTGTCACCTCCGAAGGTAACCTGCTGGTCAGTACCAGAAATAATGTCAGGTCCTTTCGTTGATACGGCTACACGTACTTCTTCAATTTTTAAGGGTTCTTCACCAAATGCATTGGATAAACGCAGACGAATGTTGTCGCCTTCCGCACTGGGATGCACAACGAATCTAAGAGTCTGATCCTCAAACCCTTCATGGGAAATGCCATCTTTAAAAGGAGCCTGCATGCTGGCAGTCCAGGCGCCAACCCATTTTTCTTTTTCCGATGACAGATTGCTGGATGACCCCTTCTCTCCATTTTCATACACTGCTAAAAAAATAAAAGAGATCACCAGGATCGGTAAAAAAACAGTAAGTAATTGCTTCATAAAATCCTTGCCTTTCGTGTTAAAATCATTAATTGCTTATTATAAGGGATTTTTCGAATTATATACATTGATATCCTGGAGAGGTTTTTGTGAAGGGGTTAAATTGATAAGTAAAGTTTAAAATTAAAGGGTTGTGGCCGGTTCCCTCGTTTTCCGCACAAAAAAACAACCTCTGTCATAGAGCTTGTTTACTGGGATTGATTCTTATTATCATTATGGAGGAAAAAGCTGACAACCCTGAATGGAGGGTTGCCGGAGCACCGATTACAATGGCGTAAATGTTTTGCAGTCTGTTTCCTCACTTTTTTCTGCTTTAGATCCTTTATGCGGTCCCACATAAATTTCTGTTGCACCACACTTACGGCCCTCCCGATTGAACCTGCAGCTCGACACTTCACAAATGACATCCTGCGCCATTCCTATCCCTCCCCTCATTCAAAATCGTTCATTCGACAAAATTCATTTCTTTTTTCAACTATACCAAAAACACAATTAAAAAGAAAGAATATTCTGTTATTTAATAAATACCCAATTATTTATTGGATAAACAATTGTTTTCGGTAAAGTCTTTTTTATGAGAACCACTAGCAATCTAGAAAACGTTTGACATATTCAGAATAGTTCTATAAATTAGTACGTGACTTGAACATATTTAAATTATTCCTTATTAAGAGACGGGGGAAGAAACTGGTCTTATGATCCCGCAGCAACCACATCGTGTATGAAGGTGCTACTTCCAGCAGACCTGGCGTCTGAAAAATGAGGAGGGAAAAGCGCAAAGCTCACCTCTTCTTTTTGTAGAAGAGGTTTTTTCATGAGCTATTCTACTTACATATATGCTTGGAATAAGAATAGGGTGTAATAGAAAATAGATATATTTCCATTCCTATAACCAACTAAAAAGATAAGATTAATATTATTTCTAGGAGGATTCATATGAATATTTTTTGGTTTTTACCGACAGCCGGTGACAGTAAATACTTGGGGACAACAAAAGGCAACAGAACCGTTACAATTGATTATCTGCAACAGGTGGCACAGGCTGTCGACCAATTAGGGTTTGAAGGTGCACTTCTTCCTACCGGCAGAGCATGCGAGGATTCGTGGGTGACCGCTTCAAGCCTGATCCCGCTTACTAAAAGAATGAAATTTTTAATCGCATTGCGGCCGGGGATGATGTCTCCAGCGGTTGCGGCCAGAATGGCATCTACTTTTGACCGTTTTTCCAACGGCAGGCTCCTTTTGAATATCGTACAGGGCGGAAATCCTGTAGAGCTTGCGGGAGATGGGCTGCATTTATCACACAGCCAGCGTTATGAACTCACAAATGAATTCTTAACGGTCTGGAGATCGTTGTTTGAGCAAGAAGTGGTGAATTACAATGGTGACTATATAAACATTAAAGAAGGTAAACTCGACTATCTTTCCACGCAAAAGCCCTATCCTCCTCTTTATTTAGGCGGCAGTTCGGATGCGGGACTTCAAGTGGCGGCTGATCATGTGGATTACTATCTGACCTGGGGAGAACCTGTTGAAAAAGTAGAGCAGCGAATCAACAAGGTAAAAGCGCTGGCTGAGGAAAAAGGCAGAACCCTTAAATTTGGCATTCGGATGCACATTATCGTCAGAGAAACAGAAGAAGAGGCGTGGCAGGCGGCTGATGAATTGATTAAGTATGTAGATGATGATGTGATAGCGAAAACAAAAGAAAAGTTTAAATCCTTCGATTCGCATGCCCAGCAATCGATGACCAGCCAGTCTGTAACAAATAGGGAGTCGCTTGAGATCAGCCCCGGTATATGGGCAGGTGTCGGATTAGCCAGAGAGGGTGCCGGAACGGCTCTTGTCGGTACGCCTGAGCAGGTGAAAGAAAATATGGAGAAATACGAAAAAGCAGGAATCGATACGTTCATCTTGTCAGGCTATCCACATTTAGAAGAAGCCTACCGGGTGGCCGAGCTATTATTTCCTATTTTGGATACGAAGGCATAAATAACACATGCTTAGTTGAAATTACAGAAGGTTTGGGGGTTAATGGAGACACCGACTATTTCTCTAAAAAAAGACCGGTTCATTTCCGCTGCAGACGGACGCTTTCCGCGTGGCGGGAGGTGAGCCTCCCCGATGCAGCCGCATCATTGAGTCTCACCCTTCCCGCTTTATCACGCTGGAGTCGCCGCCTTCCGCTCCAATGAACCTAAGTGTTTAAATATTTACAGTGAATTAAAATGATACTTCACAAATTAAAGAATGCTTTTCATGATTGATCATGAAAAGCATTCTTTATGTCATTTTATTGGCTAATAAACATTTGTGTCCAATAGTGACCGTACGATCCTCCTTTTGCGTAGCCAACACCCATATGTGTGTAGCTTGATGACAGGATATTTTGACGGTGTCCTGTACTGTTCATCCAGGCATCAACGACCGCTTGAGCGGATGTTTGCCCGGCTGCAATATTTTCACCCGATGAATTGTATGTAACACCAAAATCGCGGATCATTTGATGCGGACTGCCATATGTAGGTGAAGTATGACTGAAAAAGTTTGCATCACGCATATCTTCTGATTTAAACCTTGCGACACGCGACAGCTCCCAATTGCTTTTCAGCGGCTGCAAGCCATTCTCGGCACGTTCCTGATTGACAAGACGAACCACTTCTTCCTCTATCGAAATAAAGCTTCCTGCACTTGGAATAACCAGACGCTGACCTGGATACAGCAGATTCGGATTCGATATTTGCGGATTCGCCTGAATAATCTCAGGGACTCCAACCTGGTATTGAACAGCGACCTTCCACATCGTATCTCCCGGGGAAACCGTATGAGCAGTGGAAGCTTCTGCATTACTTTGACCTAATCCATAAACTAGAGCAACAGACAACAATAATATTGAGGTAAATCTTCTAAAATATTTCATACATATTATAATATTTAATTTTTTTAAGTAAGTATAGCGGTAATTGATGGTTTAGAAGGTTATTAAATGTATAGTTTATAAAAGTCCTTACTTTTACCTCCTGCTGACAGGTAACCCACCCCCATGCACTTACTCACCTAAACATAATCACAGCAATTAGTAATCATTTGCAGCTGTTCTTGCATCCTCTGTCATCAAACTGACTAAGATAAATGCAACGAACGACAGGATGATTGGCAATACCACAGTATGCATGCCAAATGCTGAAGGGTAAAAATTATGTAACAGAGTATAAGATATAATACCTGTCAGCATTGAGGCAAGCGCGCCATGCTTGTTTCCCCTGCTCCAATAAAGTCCCAATACTACCGGCCAGATAAAAGCAGCCTCCAGCCCGCCAAATGCAAATAAATTCAGCCAGATTAATAGATTGGGAGGGTCAAGCGCTAATAAAAAGACTAATATTCCAAGAATTGCTGTCACACCGAAACTCATCTTTTTCACTTTCGTATAAGAAGCATTTGGTTCAATATAATTTAAATAAACATCCTTCACGACAGAAGAGCTGACTAATAGCAGCAAGGAATCCACCGTTGACATGATGGCAGCCATAGGAGCGGCCAGCACGATCCCCGCAAGCCAGGCGGGCAGAACCTCCAATGCGATCAGCGGCATTACTTTGTCCCCAACCTCAATACCCGGAAGAATGGGACGGGCAAAAACACCGATCAAATGCATATTCAGCATAATGAAGCCAACAAAAATGGTTCCAACAACCAAAGCACGGTGCATCGCTTTAGAGTTTTTGTAAGACATGGCACGGACTGTTACCTGAGGCAGGCCAACAACCCCGACGCCGACAAGAATCCAAAATGACGATACATATGTAGCAGTAAGATTTCCATCAAATCCATATGGGGTAATTAAGTTAGGATTTTCCGTTTGAAGACCATCTACAATATTAGATACTCCTCCCCCTGCAATGATGACAGCAATCAATAAAATCAATGTACCGGCAAACATCACAACACCCTGGACGGCATCAGTCAGCGCCACAGCACGAAACCCTCCGATAACGACATAAATAAGAACCGAAACCGCGAAGATAAATAATGCTCCTAAATAAGAGATGCCAGTTAGCGATTCAATTAATCTGGCGCCGCCAATCCATTGCGCCGCCATAGCGGAAAACAAAAAGATAATAATACTGAAAGCAGAGAATAACACGACCCACTTGCTTTTATACCGCTCCTTAAGAAAATCGATTAAGGTAATGGCATTGTATCTGCGGGACATAATCGCAAATTTTTTCCCCAAAATCATTAAGACAAAATATCCGGTCGCCACCTGGGACATGGAAAGAAGCACCCATCCAAACCCCTGAGTATAGGCAATACCCGGACCGCCAATAAAACTGCTGGCACTGCCATACGTTGCGATCATCGTCATCGCAAGAATAAATCCGCCTAATTCCCTGCCGCCAAGAAAATATTCAGAAAGAAAAGAGTCCGATGATGAACGGATAAACTTGCTGGACCAGAATCCTATGAAAAAAATAATTATTAAAAACACGACCAGCGGAATGATTACTGCCCAGTTCAAGAGCTTTCCTCTCCTTCCTCCTCAAAAGAAACATCCACAAAAAAGAACTTAACGATGATAAAAACAAGCACAGACATCACGATCAATCCAAGCACACAGCTATAAAAAAACCATGCTGGCAGTCCCAAAACGTAGGTATACTCTTCGGGTGATTTTGAACCCATGCCATAGGCAAAGCCAAACCACCAAATAAAATTGAAAAGTACCAGTCCAACCCCAATTAATGCTTCCCGATTGGCGATTTTAAATCTGGGATCTTCTTTTTCCTGTCTCAACTTCAATCCACTCCTTTACTAGCGTTGTAGTAAACGCTTTTTCAAATGAAATTCCAACTATACTCCATTCTACACCTCAAACCGAACCTTCTGCATCTTCTCCTTTTCCTAACCATATTACACCAATCTGACATCTAAATTGGTATAGACAACTATACCTTCAATATGGTAAAGTAACCGTGTTCAAAATAAACGAATTTGAGGTGGAGTTATGTTATCTTTTTTACAGAAAATAGGTAAATCATTGATGTTTCCAATTGCTACTCTCCCTGCCGCTGCTCTGTTGCTAAGGCTTGGCCAGGAGGACTTTTTTGATATTCCATTCATGGCTGCAGCCGGGGCTGGTATTTTAAATAACTTAGCTTTGATATTCGCCATCGGGATTGCGATGGGATTTGCTCATGACGGCAGCGGCGGGGCAGCTCTGGCCGGCGCAGTTGGCTATCTGGTATTAACAGAAGCCATTGTCACCATCGATGAATCAATTGATATGGGGGTATTTGCAGGGATCATATCAGGGGTCGTCGCCGGATTGCTGTATAACCGCTTTTATAATATTAAACTGCCAGACTGGCTCGCCTTCTTTGGAGGAAAACGATTTGTGCCTATTGTGACGGCTGCTGCCATGGTTTTGCTGGCTGCCTTATTCGGCTTTGTATGGCCGCCGATTCAGGCAGTAATTGATGCGACTGGAGAATGGATGCTGAATGCCGGGGCTCTTGGCGTTGGTGCGTACGGATTTTTCAACCGTCTGCTTATTCCAGTGGGGCTGCACCATGTCATCAACACCATTGTGTGGTTTGATTTCGGAACTTTTACAACTGATACTGGAGAGGTTGTCAGAGGAGAAATCAACCGTTTTCTGCAAGGGGATGAAACTGCAGGACCATTTCTGTCAGGGTTTTTCCCGGTTATGATGTTCGGACTTCCTGCCGCTTGTCTTGCGATGTTTATGGCCGCCAAAAAAGAAAACAAAGCCGTAGTCGGAGGAATGCTTTTAAGCATTGCCTTGACTGCATTTCTTACCGGAATCACAGAACCAATTGAATTTTCATTTATGTTTCTTTCACCATTGCTATATGTAATCCATGCCTTACTAACCGGAGTTTCCATGGTAATTACGTACTTTTTGGATATACACCACGGTTTTGGATTTTCAGCTGGAGCCATTGACTATCTGCTGAATTTTGGGTTAGCCAAAAATCCTCTTCTCCTGCTGGTTGTTGGTTTAGGGATGGCCGTCATCTATTTCTTTATCTTTTATTTCTTAATTATCAAGCTTGACCTTAAGACACCGGGCCGCGAGGATGATACAGAGGAGGACGCTGCCTCACAAGGAACAGTTTCCGACGATGTTGATCACCGTGCCTACCACACGATTGAAGCTCTTGGCGGAATCGATAACATCACATCCGTTGATTATTGTGCCACCCGCCTCCGCCTTCAAGTGAAAGATTCAAGTCTCGCTGATGAAAAAGCACTTAAGCGCCAGGGAGCTAAAGGGATTATGAAGATCAGCCGGACGTCTATTCAGGTAATTATAGGAACCACCGTAGAATTCCTGGGAGACGCCATGAAGAACCGTATGCAAAATGGCAATCCATTGCCTGAGGAAAATAACACCCATTCAGACATATCAACTGATGAAAAAGATAAGAAATAATAATGGAGGGGGATAACGATGACACAGTCAATGATGA
Organism: Jeotgalibacillus sp. S-D1; assembly: GCF_004358665.1. Lineage (GTDB taxonomy): Bacteria > Bacillota > Bacilli > Bacillales > Jeotgalibacillaceae > Jeotgalibacillus. The sequence continues at coordinate 88,067 of NZ_SMZR01000005.1, forward strand.
TCAAACAGATCCTCATTCATACAGGGATCGGCACTTCCTTTAGAGGAGATGTATTCATCGAAAAGGGGAAAATTAAAAAAGTTGCGCCGGCATTAACAGAGAAGGCTGAGAAAATCATTGATGCTGCGGGACGGGACTGGTCGCTTCTTCCGGGGTTTATTGATTTGCATATACATGGCGCAGCCGGCCATGATGCAATGGATGCAACACCAGAGGCCCTGCATGGCATCGCAGCAGCACTGCCAAAAGAAGGAACCACCAGTTTTCTTGCAACAACGATGACACAGCATAAAGAGGCCATCTCATCCGCCCTGCAACAAGCAGGTGCATTCGATGGAGCCGCAGGAGAAGCTGAACTGCTCGGTGTGCATCTAGAGGGACCATTCATTTCACCTGAACGGGCAGGTGCTCAGCCAGTTGAACATATCATCCCTCCCTCTATTGATCAATTTGATGCATGGCAAAGGCAAAGCCGCCAGTCAATCCGACTGATCACCTTAGCTCCAGAGACAATGAATGGATTTGAATGCATTAAGGAGCTCGCTAAACGAAATATCGTTGTTTCAATCGGCCATTCAGATGCAAGTTATGATCAGGTTAACGAAGCGATTCAACATGGTGTTCGCCATGTGACTCATCTTTATAATCAGATGCGCCCCTTTCATCATCGGGAGCCCGGAGTTGTTGGAGCTGCTTTGCTGGAAGATGCATTGTCAGTGGAAATCATTGCGGATTTTATTCACAGCCACAAACAGGCTGTGAAAATGGCCTACCGACAAAAAGGTGCTGAAAAGATCATCCTGATAACCGACGCCATGCGGGCAAAAGGCTTGCCTGCAGGCACATACGACCTGGGTGGACAGCAGGTATCGGTTACCTCGGATGACGCACGTTTAGCGGATGGTACACTTGCAGGCAGTATTTTAACGATGGAGGATGCCGTAAAAAATATGCAAATGATTACGGGATGTTCCCATTCTGAACTGATCGCCATGACGTCCGCCAATGCCGCCAGACAGCTTGGCATCTATGACAGAAAAGGAAGCATTGAGGAAAATAAAGATGCTGACCTGGTTATCCTTGATCAAAACCAATCTGTACAATTGACAATCTGCCGCGGTCATATCGCCTTTCAGAAGGAGGATAACCGATGAATCTATTAGTAAATGATGATTATACATCAATGAGCGAGCAGGCTGCTGCCATTATTGAGGCACAAATTCGTTCGAATCACAAAACGGTTCTTGGTCTTGCTACCGGCAGCACCCCTCTTGGTCTTTATCAGTCACTCATTGAAGGCTGTCATAACCGGGAGATCTCCTACAAAGATGTCCAAACACTTAACCTTGATGAGTATGTTGGCCTTGAGCCCACGCATCCGCAAAGCTATCATTTTTTTATGAAAAAGCATTTGTTCAGCCATATCAATCTGCCTGCTGCTCAAACCCATATTCCAGACGGCACGGCCCAATCCCTCGAAGAAGAATGCAGCAGATACGAACAGCTGATCACGGAGATTGGACCAGCAGATATTCAAATTCTAGGAATTGGGGAAAATGGTCACATAGGATTTAATGAGCCTGGCAGCGACTTCAGCGGAACTACTCAGGTGATTCAGCTGGACCCTTCAACGCGCAAGGCAAATGCCCGGTTTTTCAACTCACAGGAAGAAGTGCCGACACATGCCATCACAATGGGTGTTCAATCCATTTTAAAAAGCAAACGGATTCTCCTGCTTGCCTCGGGTGAAAATAAAGCATGGGCTGTTAAGAAATTAATGGATGGAGCCATTGATGAGCACTTCCCAGCCTCTGCCCTGCATCAGCATCCGGATGTTACGCTTGTGATTGACCGGCAGGCGTATCATTTAATTTCAGATGAAAGTAAGTGAACACCTTGCTTGATAAACAATCACCACTACCGATGTATGCGCAGATCGCCCAAAACCTAAAGAAAAAAATTCAAAAGGGAATGTTTCAAGCAGGCAGTCCCATCCCCTCTGAAAGAGAGCTCACTGAGACGTATGAAGTAAGCCGAATGACGGTCCGTCAGGCCATTACCAATCTGGTAAACGAAGGGCTGCTATACAGAGCCATTGGCAAAGGCACGTTTGTTTCAGAGGAGAAAATTGAACAGCCCTTACAGGGATTAACGAGTTTTACAGAAGATATGAAGGCCCGTGGGATGACGCCAGGAAGTGAAATGCTTGAGTTTTATACTGCTGCTCCTCCATCTGAAGTAACAGTTAAGCTTCAGCTACATGAAACAGATCAGGTTGTTGTCATGAAAAGAATCCGGCATGCGGACAGCAGGCCGATGGCAATTGAAACGACTTACATCCCTGTAACACTTTTTTCTGATTTGAATCAAGAAGCGGTAAAACAATCTTTTTATGCTTATATTCAAGAAAAAAAGCAGCTGACAATTAGTCATGCCAGGCAGACAATCGAAGCTGCAATTGCAAAAAAAGATGAAGCAGCTCTTCTGCTCATACGAGAGCCCTCAGCCGTCCTTCAAATCGAACGGCTGAGTTATCTTACAACCGGCATTCCGTTTGAACTCGTACGCAGTACGTACCGTGCAGACCGATATAAATTCCAAAGTGAAAATAAGCGCTAACGTGAGAAAGAGTGAGGACATGAGTGACTATCTGGCCCGTATTCAGGAACTATTGCAGGAAGCTTACAGTACAGAAAAAATGGCGATTGAACGAATTGCAGCTGTAATGACGGATCGACTGGCCAAAGGAGGAATTGTTCAACTGTTCGGCTGTGGCCACTCAAACCTGATTGCGCAGGAACCCTTCTATCGCGCCGGCGGACTTGTTCCGGTTATGCCCATTAACAGTGAACCAATTATGCTGCATAACGGTGCAGTGCAGGCATCTGTCAATGAGAAAGACACAGACGTCAGCAAAGAGATTGTCAAAAACCTTACATTCGGAAAATATGACACATTGATTGTGATCTCAAACTCAGGCCGCAACCCTGCGCCGATTGAGGTTGCTCGGGCTGCCAGCACTTCCGGTATTTATACAGTAGGAATTCTATCCCGCAATTATACGGCCGACTCACATCCCTCCAGGCACCATAGCGGTTTGAGGCTGGAAGAGGTGGTTGATGACAGCCTGAACAACCATTCACCAGTCGGCGATGGGATTTTAACAACCAATTCACATCAACTTTATGGGTCCTCTTCTTCCATTCTGGGCATTGCTTTGCTCAATGCGGTACTGACACAGGTCATCCGGCTTACGGAAAAACAGGGGATCGAACCCCCTGTTTTTAAGAGCGGAAATGACGATGACAGCCAGGAGCACAATGAGAAACTGGTTCAGCGCTACAGTGACCGGATTCAGTTTTAAGCATCGGTCAAAACAAAAAAGCCCCGTTTCAACAATTGTTGAAACGGGGCTTTTTTCATCGGTCTGTAAGAATGGCTTTTCAGCAGCTCTTCTAAATTATAAACGTTTTGCGCCGATATATCTTTGTTTCCAGTAGGAGTTATTGATGCTTGCGATCGAAACTCCTTTATTTGAAGCGGAGTGAATCATTTGACCATTGCCGATATAAATAGCAACATGGGTCACTTTTTTTCCGCCTGAAGTCGCATAAAACATAAGGTCTCCTGCTTTCAAAGAAGTAACACGTGTACCTTTGGTGTACATTTCACCAGCCGTACGCGGCAAAGTCTTCCCTGCTTTTCCAAATGAATACTTCACAAGGCCTGAGCAGTCAAACCCTTTGGTCGTGGTTCCCCCCCAAAGATATTTCACGCCCAAATTACTCTTTGCGACAGATATTGCTTTTGATTTATAATTCGTGCTTGTGGCAGCCTTTTTCTTTGTTATGTATTTTGTACTAACAAAACCTGATTTTCCACTAGCTTTTACTTTTGCCCATCCATTTGATTGAGAGTAAACAGTAACGGTTTGATTTCTTACTAACTTCCCAATAATCGCTGACGATGTAGAAGCAGCTTTTCGTAAATTCAAGTGTCCCGAATCTATATTTACATAGTAGCTGGTTCCAGCGGCAGAAGCTTTATCAAATGACGGTGCGACAGTGGTTACTAGAGTAAAAATCAACAATAATGCTAGTATTCTTTTTAACAAAGTAGTTTACCCCCGAGTGCTTTATAGTAAACTCAGTATAATCGGAAGAGGTTACAGGAGAATATCAGGAATATTTCACTTTTGTTACAAAATACTACATCTTTCCAAGTTTTTTTATTACACTTCACCCTAAATTTTCCTTAATATCTACATTTTAATCCATAAAAATAGCCTGGCATCCAAGCCAGGCTTCTTCTTTTAATCTATCGAACTTCCCTATCATCCTTAAAATAATGGCACATCTTAAACTCTTCCAATAGTTCCTGAAGCCTAAGGTACAAGTCATTCATTTCTTTTTCATGTTTTTTCTTCAGCAGATCAAATGAGGACATATTTTCAGTAGTTTGATCTGGCTGCCTTGTTTGCGGGTTGCTTCGAATATCCATCATATCAGAATCCTCCTCTAACTGAACTAAATCTATTATATCAGATAATTCAATTAATTTAATATAGATATTGTAAATAGCCTTAAAATAGCACAACGATTGTAATGATTTTGTAAATATCAGTACTAGCCGAGTTTACAAACAGTTTTAAAATAAATTCCTTGTTAAACGTGGCTGTTGATTGCAGCACGAAGGCGCTCGCTTTCCGCGGGGCGGGGTGAGCCATCTTCACAGCGATGATGTTCAGAGGTCTCACCTTTCCCACTGCATCCCGCAGGAGTCTCACACCTACAGCTCCAATCAACAGTGTGCAAATATCAACAATCGACTTTAACAAAGCTAATATAAAAAAGAAAACAGCATTATTTGCCATATTTGTGTTAAGCGGGCTGTAAAACAGGGAAGAGAGTAAGTGGATATATTTTTCACACTAAAAAAAGGAGTGGAAAACATGAACAAAAGTCAATTTGATAAAATGAAAAATAGTAAAGGGTTTATTGCGGCACTCGATCAAAGCGGCGGAAGTACACCCAAGGCGTTAGCAGCCTACGGCGTGCTGGAAGATGCTTATTCTGGTGACGATGAAATGTTTGACCAGGTTCATCAAATGCGCACCCGAATCATTACCTCCCCTGCCTTTGATGCCAGCCATATTCTTGGAACTATTTTATTTGAACAAACCATGGACCGCGAAATTGAGGGCAAATATACAGCAGATTATCTTGCCGATAAAGGCATTGTTCCCTTTTTAAAGGTTGATAAAGGATTGGCTGAGGAAAAGAATGGCGTCCAGCTGATGAAATCCATTGACGATTTGGATGAGACATTGCGCCGCGCCAATGAACGGAATATATTTGGCACGAAAATGCGTTCTGTCATAAACGAACCAAATCCAGCCGGAATCAAAGAAGTTGTCGAACAGCAATTTGAAATAGCCAAACGAATCATTGCGGCCGATCTTGTTCCGATCATTGAACCGGAAGTCAATATTCACAGTGAAAACAAAGAAAAATGTGAAGAAATTATGTGTGATGAGATCATGAAACAGCTGAATAACCTGTCTGAAAATGAAAACATCATGCTGAAGCTAACTATACCAACAAAGAAAAATGCCTACAAAGAATTGATCGAACACCCTCGCGTTGTGCGTGTTGTTGCTCTTTCAGGCGGCTATTCACGCGACGAAGCGAATAAGAAACTGAAAGAAAACGACGGCTTAATCGGCAGTTTCTCCCGCGCGTTAGCATCAGACCTTAGAGCCAATCATTCAGGTGAAGAGTTTGATGAAGCGCTGAAAAATGCTGTAGAGTCGATTTATGATGCTTCTGTAAATAAAAACAGTTAAGATGCTTAATTGAAACCAGATGTTCCTCCCAGAACATCTGGTTTTATTTGATTAATACTATTTAATAACCTCAAAAATGCTTTAAAATTTGATGCTTTAACTATAAATGATTCAAAAAGCGTTTGGATTTCTTTCCAAGCGCTTTTTACCGTTTATTTAACCTTAATACGGGACTGCATTTTAAAATTTCTTATGGTTTTTAGCATGCCAAATTGCTGTTGCTATATTCAAAATTGAATAAAGGATTCTCGATTATTTCCGACGGCAAAAAAACGAATCCACAATGGATAATTTACTTCTCCCAGTACACACTATAGGAAAAAGGTGATGGTGAAATGAAGAAAAAATCAAATGACAAAAAGAAAAACTCAAACGAACTTTTTGTGGTGTTAAATTTCAGAGAAACGCTTTATCGGAAAAGAAAAGCTAATTAGAGTATGGCGAACACGAATGAGACTGCTTTCTTTGAAAGGCAGTCTCGTCTGATGAATAGGGGTCGATTTTGCAGATAAGCTAGGGCATATCGACACGGCCTGTGGTTTTATCGATCATCTTTACTGGTTTATCGTTCTCCATAGCTACACAGTTTTCGATTTTATCGATCATCTTTTCGAACTTATCGATCACTTTTTCACTTTTATCATACATCTCCCGCGCAATATCGATCACTTTCTCAGTTTTATCTTACTTTCTCCTCCTCTCGCTCGATTTATCGTATATCTTTGCTCTTTTATCTATCAACTTTAGCGGGATATCGATCATCTTTCCTGTTTTATCGTTCTGCCCCCACTTACCCAACTCTAAAAAATGGGCAAATTAGTTAGAAACACATTAAAGTTTGATGAGAGCAAAATATTCCTCTAGGAGCAAAGCAAAAAGACCTCCCGCCCATCCTATAAAATGAGCAGGAGATCTTTTTTGATCTAAAGTTTATTTCTCTGTTTTGATAACTTCCATTTGTTTCAATGCTTCGAGTGCTGCATTTTTTGCTTCTGTTCCTGAACCGTCTATATTCACTGCAAAAACCCAGGTTTCTTTTTTGGTTTCAACAAAACCGACATACCAGCCCAATCCGAAGTCGGATAACCTGGTTCCTGTCTTTCCGTGCAGGGTGTAGTCATCCTGTTCGTCCTGTATCATCATCCGTTTTACCGTTTTTTGATGCTGTTCTTCAAACGGAAGTTTTTCCTCGACTAATTTCTCAATAAAATTTGTTTGCTCAAATGCTGAAATGGCCAGGCTGCTGTCCAGCCAAAAAGAATCAATTCCGCCTGATATATCCTGATTACCGTATGTCAGCTTTTCAATGTTTTCTTGCATCCTTGTTTCCCCAATGTCTCTTGCCATATCCTGATAAAACCAAATGGCAGACTCCCTCATGGCAGAAGCAAGTGAGTGATCACGGTTCCAGCTGTCAAATTCTCTTACTACCCCATCCCATCGCTTGACTTCATACTCATCCCTTACAGCTGATGTTTGAAGCCCAATTAATGCATTTGCTACTTTGAAGGTAGATTCAGGAGTGAACCTTTGCGAGCTTCTTTCCTTGTTGTAGAGATATACTTTATCTTTTTTTAGATTTTTAAGAACCATTGTGCCCTGTTTGCCATTGAACAGCTTTTCAATGTTCATTTCTTTTCCCTGTTCCTGGTGTGCTTTCGTCACCGTGATCGTTCCTATGAAACTCAGCATGACAATAAGGAATAAAACGCCAACAACCTTCATTACTTTCATTTTGTACCTCCTTTTTTAATTTTTCACTTTTAATACTAAAAGGGGACAGGTGGGTGATTGGAAATTTCATATTGTGGAAATCTATGGTGTTTTCTACATTTTACCATATAGTTAATGGAACAAGTTTAATTTAATATTTACACTGATATCAATAACAAAACAAAAACGCTGCTGATCATGTCATATGATCAGCAACGCATTAGATTCGTTCACCATTTTTTAACCGTTCAATTAATTCATCTAAATCATCACGTCTTACTCTCCAGTGACGTCCGATTTTAAAACCTGGTATTTTGCCTGTCTGCACCAGTTTATACGTCGTCATTTCACTTAGCTGCAAGTATTCTGAGACCTGTGTAATGGTCATGATTTCATGTTTCATTTCTTTTCCTCCAAGCAAGTTGGTTCTTTTTATCATACTATAGATAGAAGCGTGTTCACAATGGTTATACAAGCTGTCGGTCACTTCAAGTTAATTATTTTACTTTATTGCTGATAACGAAATGGTTCACAGAACATGTTCGGCAAACCATTCTTTTTACGTTTATTTATAATAAATTATACCCAATTATATCTATTTATAATAATAGGGATTGTATTAACACAGTATGTAAAAAAACCTGACAAAAATTCAATTAATATGATCATGTGCTATCAGAATCTTCGGGATAAGGCTACCTTAGGCTAAAAATTGTTTACAGGAACCTATCATGATAAATATATCCATTCGAATCCATGAAAATATCATGGATTTTTTTTATTTTCGCTATTACCCGCCAAATAAGTGATATTGTTTATTAATTCTTATTTACTCTTAATTATGCTTAAATACCCCTAGTTTTAAATAGTTATACCATGTTATACTTATCATCGTTCTTAAATGATGTCGTTATATTTAGCGCATGTATCGCATACGGATGCAATTTATTAATAGAAAGAGGGAAGAAAATGAAAGGTGTTTTTACAAAAGAACAATGGTTTGGGAATGTTCGAGGTGATGTTCTTGCAGGCATAGTGGTTGCTTTAGCACTGATACCAGAAGCCATTGCATTCTCAATTATTGCCGGCGTTGACCCGATGGTCGGTCTTTATGCGTCATTTTGTATTGCAGTCGTGATTTCATTCGTAGGGGGCAGACCGGGGATGATCTCAGCAGCTACAGGTGCTATGGCCTTATTAATGGTTACTCTTGTAGCAGATCATGGCTTGCAGTACCTGTTTGCAGCTACGATTTTAACAGGAATTCTTCAGATCCTGGCTGGTGTTTTTAAGCTTGCTAAATACATGAAGTTCATACCGCGATCCGTTATGATCGGATTCGTTAATGCATTAGCAATTTTAATATTCACTTCTCAATTACAGCATTTTGTTGGTGAAACTTGGATTATGTACGTACTGGTTGCAGCTACGTTAGCCATTATTTATTTATTGCCGCTTGTGACAAAAGTTGTTCCATCAACACTTGTTGCAATCGTTGCAATTACAGCAGTTGCCATCTTTATGAATATTGACGTGCGAACCGTTGGAGATATGGGTGCTTTAACTCAAACTCTTCCGATGTTTTTAATCCCGGATATTCCTTTGAATTTTGAAACATTGCAAATTATTTTCCCGTACGCGATTGCATTGACGGTTGTTGGACTTTTAGAGTCGCTTCTTACAGCATCGATTGTTGATGATGCAACGGATACGGAAAGTGATAAAAACATGGAGTCACGCGGGCAGGGTATCGCCAATATTACTGCCGGATTTTTCGGTGGAATGGCTGGTTGTGCCATGATTGGACAATCCGTTATTAATGTTAAATCAGGCGGTCGAGGAAGACTATCCACTTTAGTTGCCGGTGTCTTTTTAATGGTATTAATTGTTCTTTTGGGTAATGTGGTCGTACAAATTCCAATGGCTGCATTAGCCGGTGTCATGATTATGGTATCGATCAGCACCTTTGACTGGTCATCCATTAAAACGATGCATATCGTTCCCAAAACCGATGTGGCCGTTATGGTCGCTACCGTTTCCGTGGTTGTTTACACACATGATTTATCTAAAGGCGTTTTAGCTGGAGTCGTTCTCAGCGCCTTGTTCTTCGCCGCTAAAATCTCAAAAGTGAAAGTAATGTCTTTGTTAGTGAATAGCGGAGACAAGCGCATTTACTATATTAGAGGACAGATTTTCTTTGCTTCGATTACGGATTTTCTTGCTGAGTTCGACTTCCAGGAAAACATTGATGAAGTGGAGCTGGACTTTACCGCTGCTCATCTTTGGGATGATTCCGCTGCCGGTGCCATCGATAAAATAGAAATGAAATTCGAACAAAACGGGACCAAAGTGATTGTTAAAGGCTTGAACATTGAGAGCACAAAATTAATGAATAAAATTGGCGGCATTTCAAAAAGTTCTGGCCATTAAAAAGGAATGGAGGTTTCAAAATGAAAAAAATCATGGTTGCTTCAGATGGTTCAGACCATTCAACCAGAGCGCTTAAAAAAGCGATCCAAATTGGTTCTTCACAGGAAAGTGTCACGATCGATCTTGTCTATGTGGTGGATGGTGACACATCAAAAGCTGACGTGCTGCATTACGGTGATTCAGATACAGCAAGCTTCAAGCGTCAGAAGATGATGGAGCAGCAGGCTGAGATTGCACGTGAAGCCGGACTTCAAACAGACATTAAAATTCTTCATGGTTCCGCTTCTGAAACCCTGATCGATTACGCAAACAATGGCAGCTATGATTTAGTGTTAGTCGGAAGCCGCGGCCGAAACAAACTGCAAACTATGCTTTTAGGCAGTGTGAGTCACAAGCTGATAAAACATATTGATGCCCCTGTTATGGTCGTTAAATGATAGTGAGTAAACATAATCAGAGCAGCGCTTGGAGGCTAACTTCCTGGCGCTGCTCTTTTAAATACGATTTACTTTTAACAAGCTAGGTTAAGAGACTATTATTTTTGGCAGGGCGCCCATTTATTGATGTAAGCTGTTGTGCTAGTTTAAAGTACTCTCAAAAAACACAATCCGATTGCCAAATGGGTCTCCAATCCGCACTTCCCTCGTGTTCCAAGGGGTTTCTTCGATGCCGGGACGGGCAAATTTGTAGTTCTTTGAGATAAGGTTTGAATGGAGAAGCTCAATGTTTTCTACCTCAATCCTGAGTGCCGCACCAGGGCAGCAGTCTCCGTGATTTTCTGATAGATGGATGATACAATCTCCATTTGACACTTGCATGTATAATGGCAGACCTTCCTCAAAACGGTGCTCCCAATCCACCTTAAAATCCAAAAATGCTACATAAAACTCCTTCGCCTTCTCCTCATCAAAAATTCGTAAAATGGGAGTGGGACTCTTCATTATGATGCCGGATGTGCTCATGGTGGTGCCACCTTTCTTCTATGTATTTTAAATGCTGCGATTCTCTTCAAAACTATTATAAACCATTAACTATCTTATTAGTTTTCAAAAAAACTAAATAACTTGGACTAAAACCATTGCATATATTGTATAACAGTTGATTGCTTTTTTAATGAGGACGTCAAAATAAAATAAGGAGTGGTAAAATGAAAGAAGAGGAGTGGTAAAATGAAAGAACTGTTTAATTATCATAAAGCTGAAAAAAATGAATCGAACATTGAGTTAATAGGAATGGTCGATCCAAATTCCACATATTACTCTGGACAGCTTAGTACACTTCAAAAAGCACTTTCTATTGTAATGGAGAAAGCTATGATGGAGAAAAGACAATGTGTTTTTATCTGTATTGGATCTGATCGGTCAGTCGGAGATTCTCTTGGTCCGCTCACCGGTACTTTTTTAAGAAGCATAGACCCCACTCTTAATATCTATGGCACATTGGAAGAACCCGTTCATTCATTTAACCTAAAAAGTGTTTATAAAAAGATAAAAAAGACATTTTTTAATCCCCTCATCATTTGTATTGATGCAAGTTTAGCTGAGAAGGACGTAGTTGGTTCAGTTATTCTTAATAAAGGACCTATTCAACCGGGATCCGCACTTAAGAAAACGTTATTACCAATTGGTGACTATCATATCTTAGGTGTTGTAAACTATTTAGACCCTTTGCCTTCAGCTCAATTTTTAAATGACACACGTTTGCTGACTGTGTATTCGTTGTCAAAGATAATCACAAAAATAATCTCGGAAAAAGAGCTTTTTTAAGATCTTCTCCATGAAAAAGGCCAGTCGTGAAAGACCGGCCAATTAAGTATATTCATCGTAGATCATAGTCACTAAAATGCAGAGATAGCACCCGTCAAAAATGCGACCAAAATGATAAAGAGAGAACAGATCACTGACCATTTAATGGCAAAACGCTGGAATTCTCCTAAATCGATTTTAACCATACCTACAAGTAAAAGTGTTGAAGCAACGAGTGGACTTAAAAAATGCACCGGCTGACCAAGTACTGATGCTCGTGCAACTTCAATCGGTTCAACTCCATAAGCTGCTCCGGCTTCGGCTAAGATCGGTAAAACCCCGAAATAATACGCATCGTTGGATAATACAAACGTGAATGGCATACTTGTCAGGGCTACCACAAGCGGGTAAAAGGAACCTAAAGACTCAGGAATTAATGTTACAAGAGAATTGGCGATAGCTCCAACCATTTCTGTTCCTTCAAAAATACCAGTAAAAATTCCAGCAGCAAAAACCAGTGTCACCACAGTTAATGCGTTTCCAGCATGCGCAATCATTCTTTCTTTTTGTTGTTCTAAGTTAGGATAATTAATCATTGATGCCAGGACAAAACCGATTAAAAACAAAACAGGAACCGGTAATAATCCCATAACCAAAACAGTCATAACAACTAAAACTAAGAAGAAGTTGATCCAAATTAAATGCGGTCTTTTCGTATTCTCCTGCAAAGCATATGCCGCTGCAGCCTCAGATAGTGATGGAGCTTCCATTGGAACGTGATCGAATGAAATTAGTCCAATGCGCTTTCTTTCACCTTTTCCTAACACAAAAGAGATCATTAATACACATAAAATGCCTCCGGCCATTGTCGGCAATAATGGAATGAAAAACTCTCCTGCGTCTAATCCGAGTGCAGTGATTGCTCGGGTAGCAGGCCCTCCCCAAGGAGTCATGCCGCTCATTATACTTAACGACAACAGTGAAATAGTGGCAAGTACAATTGGACGCATGCCAATTCGTTTATAAAGTGGCAGCATAGCAGAAATCGTGATCATATGGGTCGTTGTGCCATCACCGTCAAGTGCAGCAACTATAGCCAAAACCCCCGTTCCAATTGTAATTTTAACAGGATCCCCTTTCACAATTTGCAGCATTTTCCGAATCAAAGGATCGAATAATCCAGCATCAATCAACACCCCGAAAAACAAAATCGCAAAGAGCAGCAAAGCCGCAGAAGGAGCTACCATTTTTAATCCTTCGAACATCATTTCTCCCAACCGCGGACCGAATCCTCCAATTAATCCGAACACAATTGGCACAATCGTTAACGCAACAACTGGTGATAGTTTCTTCGTCATAATCAAATAAGTAAAGGTAATCACCATCGACAGTCCTAAAAATGTAAGCACAATTCCCACCCCTTTTTAAAGTAAACGCTTACAAAAATCATCCGTAAATTATTGTTAGAATAGTTCAAATAAACACATAAGTATAATACATAATTTTAGGGGGGGAGTTATAAAAAAATTTATAACGTTGATAGAACAAAGGTAAAAACATTAAAGTTCGTCATAAGAAGTCAGAAAATCAACAAAGGTTTTTATGGTTGTTAATTTTAGGGCATCCTCATTATACATAAGCCAAGTATTACGCAATACAGGTTCTCCGTTTTTATAAGAAAGTCCATAAATATTCAGATGATCAGAAGGCTGCAGGCAAATTTCCGGGAGTATTGATACACCTAAATCATGCTTAACCATTTCTTTACATGTTTCTTGACGATCGTTTTCCATTGTAACAAGAGGCGGGGTGGAAAAATGATCATGCCACCACCCATTAATTAATCCTTTTAATGAACTGTCTGTATTGTAATTAATAAAAGGAAGCTTAGGCAAGGTTTCCAATTTAACTTCTCGTTTTGAGATTAAACACAATCGTTCCTTATGCAATAAGGTTTTTGTACCATACCAATCATAGTTTCCTCTTAAAATTCCAAGGTGTACGTGGGAGGAATTAAGTAAATCCATAATTTCAGTACTCCATCCAGTTCGCACACTGAATTGAACATGGGGATACTTTGTGGAAAATGCTTTTAGTAAAGCTGGTAATTTATATTGTGCAAAATTACTAGATACACCAATTCGAAGTGTTCCACGAACCTCCGGCTTCATATTTTGGAGATAATCTTTCGTTGTTTGAAGCTGTTTCTTCATTTCTATTGCATAATTTGCTAAGTGTATTCCCTCCGAAGTTAGTTCAACCCCCGTTTTCGTCTTGAAAAATAATGTTGTTCCGAATTTTCGTTCAATGTTTTTAAGGCGATAGGTTAAAGCTGGTTGGGATACATATAACCGTTCTGCTGCCCGGCTAATATTTTTTTCTTCTAATAAAACATGCAGTGCATGCCAGTCCTTTTCATCCATGAATACTCACCTCTTCTTGTTATAAGTTTTTTTTTACATACTACTAATAAAATATGTATTTCACTTATAAAGCAGTTTAGCATACGATGTGGTTACTAACAAAAAAGGGGCGAACGAACATGAGAATACCAATTGCATTGATGAGGGGTGGAACAAGTAAAGGGGTATTCATTGATCAACAGCATATGCCGATCCATCGTGAGTTATGGGAAGCTTTTTTACTGGATATAATGGGGAGCCCAGACCATCGTCAAATAGATGGACTCGGTGGCGGGAACTCACTAACAAGTAAGGTAGCAATTATTCAACCGTCGTTATCGCCGAATTATGATATTGAATATACGTTTGCTCAAGTGAGCATACATGACCAATTCGTAGATTTCAAAGGAAATTGCGGAAACATTTCTTCTGCAGTAGGCCCATATGCGATATCGAAAGGATTCGTTTCTACGAAAGAACCTGTAACATCCGTGCGTATTTTAAATACTAACACTAATAAAATCATCGTTGCTGAAGTGCAAGTTGAAAAAGGAGAAGTTAAGACAGAAGGTTGTTATTCGATTCCTGGAGTTCCTGGTACAGGTGCACCTGTTTTTCTGTCTTTTTCACAGCCAGAAGGTGCTGTAACAGGTAAGTTATATCCCACCGGCAAACCCCAAGACCAAATAAAGCTTGGCAATCGATTATTGAACATCTCAATTGTGGATGTTGCCAATCCCCTGGTTTTAGTTCGTGCAAGTGATCTGGGTCTTTTGGGTACAGAATTGCCAACTGAGTATACAAAAGAGCAGCTTAAAGAATTTGAACAGATTCGAGCACTCGCTGCAGAGAAATGTGGTTTTTCTAATAGAGAGAATGCAACTAAACTATCACCTGCCGTTCCAAAATTGACCATTGTCGCTGAGCCAGCTGACTACATGGATACGAATGGTAATTTCCATTCTTCTCGTGAAATGGACCTGCTAATACGGATGATGTCAATGCAAAAGCCCCATCAGGCCCTTGCGATTACTGGAGCAATCTGTGCCACGGCTTGTGCCTTTCTGGATGGAAATATTCTTTCGGATTTCATTCAGATCAAAAATGAAGTATTTCGCCTGGGTCATCCTGCAGGAATCATGGACACTAAAGTAGAGTTAGTTGGCGGACATATTGCAGCAATTAAGGTGGCCAGAACGGCAAGAATGATTTTAGAAGGTGCTGTATACACAAAGAACTCTTATCACCTGCTTGAACAGCATGCCTGATATAAATATAAAATTTAAAAGGGGTGTCACTATGTGGATTATTACATTATTTAAAGGTCAGCGTATTCAAATGTTTGAATATGATACGAAGAAAGAAGCAATGTTTAATTTTTCAAAGATAAGTGGTTGTAAAGTACTGACTCAAGTAATCTATTATAATGATCCAGTTATAAACTATAAGTGAGGTGGATGAAGATGGCAATAGATAAAACCCTCGTAAAAGTGGTTGTTCAAATCAACCAGACTGCTAATAAGTATCAATCCAGTATTGTTATAAAAACAGATAAAGCTATGATAGATGCTAAAAGTATATTAGGACTAACAAATAGTATTTTAACCTCCTCCTCCTTTCACCTTGATATTCATGGTCCTGATGAGGATCAAGCTAAAACAGCCATGCAGCAGATATTTAGAAAAAGCGGTTTACCCGTATCAGTGAGCTAAAGAAGAAAACATTATATAAAGTATAGTTCACAAAAAAGCCTCTCTGCCATTTTTTAAATGGCGAAGAGGCTTTTAGTGAGCATTTTCAATTATTGATTATCTTTTTTAATGAGGCTGTTGATTTCCGTTGCAGGCGGACGCTTCCCACTTCAAACAATGGCTCTTGACTGTTTAGTTAATCTTAAAAATTAAATTCATCCGGGTGTGGCCCGCTTCGAAGGTTCTCATTAAGCCCGTCGAGCTGGCTCATTTCATCTTCTGTGAGGGAGAAATTATGGCTGATGTTTTCTTTCATTCGGGAAGGCGTCATTGATTTCGGTATGGTAATCACATCATGCTGCAGATCCCAGCGAAGAATTACTTGAGCTGCCGATTTTGTGTGTTTCTCTGCGATCTCCTGAACCTTTTTATTAGTAAGCAATTCTGCATTCATAAGCGGTGACCAGGCTTCTACTTGAATATTGTGTTTGAGGCAATATTCTCTGACCTTCTCCTGAGTCAATTTAGGATGAAATTCAATCTGGTTAATTACCGGCGTGACTTCTGCATGCTCTAACAGGTTTTCTAAATGATGCACCTGGAAATTACTTACCCCAATGGCCTTGATGCGTCCTTCCTTGTAAAGTGTCTCCAGCGCTTTCCACGCCTCAAGGTATTTATCCTGTCCCGGCCAATGAATTAAATAAAGATTTAAATACGCAAGATCCATTTTCTTCAGGGTTTCTTCGTAAGCCATGATTGTTTCATCATAAGTTAATCCATCATTCCACACCTTTGACGTGATGAATAACTCCTCACGCGTTACAATTCCTTCCTGGATAGCAAGGCGAATACCGTTTCCAACACTTTTCTCGTTTCCATAAATGGCCGCAGTGTCAATGCTGCGGTACCCAAGCTGAATCGCCATTTTTACCGCCTCTTCCAACTCTTTCCCTTCCTCTACTCGAAATACACCGTAGCCAACCTCAGGCATTTCCAAACCATTGTTTAAAGTTCTATTCTTTATTGTCATTGCTTTATTCCCCTTTTCATTACCTATGATTTCCTGTGGATTAAACCAGTCTGTGATTACACGGTTCATGTTAAAGCATATGGTTCCCACTGAACAGTAGGCACTTTCGAGTAATATAGGTACTTTAAAGTGCCCAAAAGCACAGCCGGATAGCCCAAATACAAAAAAGAGCAGTTGGCAGCTGCTCTTTTTGTGTTTAGGGTGTTTATGGGATTATATGTTTCCATTTAAGACGCTTATCCAGCTTGCTCCGCTTCTTTTTTCACTCTTTCCAAAAACTCAAAAACGACTTTGTTATCCTGATTTTTCCCGGCAAGTCTCATCATCGCCCGTCCAACAAAATTGGCTCCTTTGTTTTCTCCTTCATAAATTAGCTTGGTTTGACAATCATTCAATTGTATTAAAGTGAAGGAAAAGGTAATCTCAAACGCTTTGCCTAAAACAAAATTAATTTTTTTATATTTCTCTGTCTCATGGTCCTCATAAGCCAGCGTGTGAACTGTATAGGTTTCAACCCTTTTTCCCTCTCGATACGTTTGCAGATGTTTAGCTCCCGCTTCCTCTTCACTTCCTTCAATCAACTCATGAGACATCACTTTTGGCATAATTCTACTAATGTTTTTATCACGAAATAGATTCCACACCTCTTCTATATTTGTATTAATAATGATTTCTTCATTCCAGCGGATCATTTCCTTCACCCTTTCCTGATAAAATAAATTGATCAATTTCCTCCACTTTATCGTATAGCCAGGTCCACTTGTATAGCACACGAGATGAATTTTTCATAGTAGTCTCAGATTATGAACCTGATATTAGTATACTTAAAGATAATAATTAACCCGGTATATAGGTCTTTAGGATTCAATAGTGAACCAGCAAAAAACTACTACTTAATCAATAATATAAATTGAACCACAAAAAAACGGCCAGGTGATTGCCTGACCGCTTTTCTTCTTTAGTTAAAAAGCGCCTTGAGTCGGTCCCAAAAGCTTTTTTCCTTTTGATCCTCTGCTGCACCATTTTCTTTTTCATCATTCTTTATGCTTTCGGTTTTAATGACAAATTGCACGGTTTCAACTTTTTCATTTTGGTCAGATACAAATGAAACCGGCTCAAAATCTGATTTATCGTATTCACTAATCATGTCATCGATTTCCTTTTGAAGCTGGTCAGGCAGATCACTGGTTGATGAAGCTAATTGGGATGTTCCGTTTTGCAGTTCAGCTGAACCTGCCTCCAGTTCAGACGTGCCGCCAGTTAATCCGGAGATACCGTTGTGAACCTGCTGATAGGAGCCAGCCAGTTCTTCTACACCGCCAGTGTAGGCGACCAGGCCAGAGTGAAAATTATTATAATTGGCCGTCAATGTCTGCAGCCCATCTTGTAATTGGGCGATCGATGCTTCCACATCGATGGCAGAGAGACTGCTGTTTAATTCATCTGCAATCGAATAAACATTGGCACTCATTTCATTCAGCGAGCCGCTGCTTGTTTCCAGTGCAGGATTGATAGCGTTGAATGCTTCTTGAACACCGGCATAGGTTTCTCTCGTTGCGCGTGCCGCCTCGTAATGCTGCACCAATCTGTCTACCACTTCCTGATCGGCTCCACTATCATATAATGCCTGGATATCAGCCTCTGAAACAGGCTCCGCAGGAATCGACTTAATCGTTTCATCCAGTGTCTGATGTGCCTGGCTGTATTGACCGTTAAGATTTGTAAGGCCGCTTTCGATTTCTTCCAGCCCTCCTGCAAATTCCCGCAGGCCATTCTCCAATTCAGTGAATTGGCTTACATCAATGCCGCCTGAGCCCGCTATTTGGACTGATTCATTCACTTGCTGCAGGGCTGACTGGATGGAGGCAGAACCTTCCACCAAGCCGGCTGAACTTCCCTGAAGTTCATTGATTCCTTGCTGGTACTGAGCCGAACCATCATAGAGGCTTGCTGCACCATTATTGAGTTCGGCAATGCCATTTTTCAACTCGCCGACACCGTAATTAATTTCTGCTGTAGCATCCGATAAAGACGTCATATCCTTTTGCATGTCGTCAGCATCCGGTGCATCAATTGACATCGAGGATGGGACAGCTGCAATTTCTATCGCTTCCATTTCCAAGTCAGAGACGTCTGTTTTGATCGTAAAGCTTTCTTCTTTTTCAGGCATGGCGGTAAAGGTCACCTGTCTGTTTTTCCCTGCATTCGCAATCGTTCCATCCGGCGCCTCAATATTTTTATAGCGTTCGGAATCAAATGTCAGGGTGATTTGCAGAAGATAATTTTCGAAAAACAGCTCCTCTCCCTTATCGTTTTTCGAACTGTCAATTTGGATCTCAAGCTCTCCATCTTTTCCTAACAGATCCTCAGGCTTAACAGACTTTCCCTCCAACCGGTAGGCGACATCAAAGTCCCATGGCAACGCAACGCCTTTTAGATCCCCCTGGTAGTAAAACTCTTCCTCTTCAGTCGTAAATTGGACGCGGTCCTCTTTTTGTTGGATTGCTGATGGATCTGTTAAATTCTGTACGCTGGTGTAAGGGCCGTAATCACTGATTTTTCCTGGTTCATCGATCGTGAAGTTGTTGACGACATACATTGCTCCCTGTCCGCCTGATGCATTCAGTGTCGCATAGACCACTTCGCTTTTTTCCGTGTAGGAGCCTTGTCCTTTAGGTGCATCCTCTTTTTTGGAATCCTGATTTGTCTCCGCTGATACAACGAATGTCGGCATGACAAGAAGAAATGCCGTGAAGGCTGCGCTCGTGCGTTTTAATTTCATGTTCATTTCCCCTTATAAAAATTTGCTTTCCATGATGTTTTTTCAATAATCCGATCGAAAATCACGAGCAGTGCCGGCAGGACAAACAGAACCATGATAAAGGCCAGCAGCGCTCCCCGTCCTAATAAGAGACCAATTGATGAAACAACCGGATTTGATGATGTAATCCATAAAATAAATCCAACACTGGAAAGAATTGAAGCTGATACTAAAATCGCAAAAAGCTTTTCGTCAATCGTTTTCTTGATGGCCTGCATGGCAGGCATCTCCTGTCTGAGCTTATAATAATTTTCCGTAAATAAGATCCCGTAATCAACCGTCGCTGCCAGCTGAATCGTGCTGATGAGCAGATAGCCGATATAGACAAGCGGTGCATCGGTAAAGTATGGAATCGCAAGGTTAATCCAGACAGATGCCTGAATCGCCAGTAACAGCACAACCGGAATGGATAATGAGCGGAACGTAATCAGCAGCACGAGTGCGACCGTTACTACCGTCATGACATTTACAAATGTGTTATCCTTCTGTACGATTTCCTTCATATCGTAGAGGGTGACGCTCTCACCCAAAAGATGGGTATCTTCATAATAGGAATCAGCTGTCTCCTTCACCTGGTCAATCAGGGCGAAGGCTGCATCTCCTTCTGCATCTGTTTCGGTATACAGCGTGATCCGGGCGTAGTTCCCGGAATAAAATTGTTCGGTCATCGTTTCCTCTAAATACTCAGGCGGAATAGCAGAACCCACCATATTCACATAGGAAATGACACTTGAAACATTCGGAATCCTTTCAAGCTCCTGAACAAGCTGCTCTTCCTTTCCACGGTCTTCTTCCGGAATCAGAAGTACGATCGGCATTTCTTTGCCGAAGATGTCCTCTACTGCCGAAGCATCCTGGCCTGCGCGCGTGTTTTCCGGATGCTCACCAGCACCGTAAATGAAGGTTGTATTACTCTGCGCTAAAAAAGCAGGGACGATTAGGAGCAAAACGATCAGCAGGCTGGGTATTCTCAGCTTCATTACCTTTGATCCGATATGTTTAAAATCAGGAATAAACTGCTTATGTTTTGTCCGGTCAATCCATTTATAAAACAGCAGTGTTAACGCAGGTAAAAAGACAATGACGCTGAGAAAACTCAGTAAAATTCCTTTTACAAGATTAATTCCCAAGTCAGAACCGATTCCAAACTCCATAAACGTTAATGCCATAAACCCAAAAAAGGTTGTTGACGCACTGGCTACGATGGCAGGGAACGAACGCTGCATCGCAAGCTTCATTGCTTCAGTCGGATCCGCCACTTTTTTCCTGTAATCAGAAAAGCTGTGAAGCAGGAAAATCGCGTAATCTAGCGACACCGCAAGCTGCAGGATTGGTGCCACCGACTGGGTAATAAACGACACTTCTCCAATAAAAATATTTGTTCCTAAATTGATCAGTATTGAAATCCCGATCGCTGTTAAAAAGAGCACAGGCTCGACCCAGGAATTGGTTGATAAAATCAAAATCAAAATAATGATCGGCACAAGTAAAAGAGCTGCATACATTGATTCCTGTCCAGCCATTTCCTGGGAAACCGCAGTTGTCACCGCTTCACCGGTTATGGCATTGTCCTCGCCGATCAGCTCATAGATTGCATTGGTAGCCTCAACCTCTTTACCCTCCTGAATCGTAACCGAAATTAAGGCAGCCTCATCCTGATAATAAGATGTCAGCATATCCTGATCGGCCATTTCGAGAGGAACTGTCAGATCCATTACATCATCCATCCACGTAACGGCACTCACGCCTTCAATGTCCTCTAATTCTTTCTTGTAGTCTAACGCTTCTGTCACCGACACATCCTGTATCATGACCCGCGCATTGGGCACTGGATCATCAAACTCTGCTTCCATCAATTCGATAGCTTCAAGGGAGGGGGCATCCTCCGGCAAATAATCAGCCATATTATAATTAACCGATACTGCGAATTGAGCTGCCACACTTAACAGGGCAACAAGGAAAAATGTAATGACGATACTTTTTTTATATTTAATAACTCGAGCTGTCCAATCGATAAAGCGTCATCCTCTCTTGCATCTACCATTCCTACACTCTACTATTGTATTGACACTGTGTTGGATATTCAACAAACAGTTCAAGCATTAGCGTCAGTTTTCCAACACAATGCTGTTTAGTGTTGGATATTCACAAATCGTTAATATAAGGAGGTCTATAAAAATGAATAAAAAACTGGATCAGCGCAAGAAATACACAAGAAAAGTGTTAAAAGAGAGCCTCATTACCCTGCTTGAAAAAAAACCGATTTCGTCCATTACCGTCAAGGAAATCTGCCTGATGGCAGACATTAATCGATCAACTTTCTACACCCACTATTCCGATCATTTAGACCTCCTTAATAAAATAGAAGAAGAAATCATCGAAGATATGAACACCTACCTGCACAGCTATAGCTATGAAGCGGAAGAAGAGGCCATTCAGATTACCGAAAAAATACTGGAATATATTATTGAAAACAAACGAATGCTTCAAACCCTCCTGACCAACGATGGCTCCACTGCTTTTGAAAAAAAGCTGATGAAGCTCACCAGGCAGTACCTGATGAATAACTGGATGAATGCCAATGAAGTGAAAATCACAGAATCAGAGTATTTAAGCACCTTTGTTATGAGTGGTGCGATTCATGTGATTAAGGACTGGATTGAAAATGATATGGATCAATCGCCTGCTGAGATGGCGGTGATGATTAACAGTTTCGTTAATTATGGTTTTTCATACTTGGAGCAGTCGGCAAAGCGATAATAGAGACACTGACCATTTCTCCAAAAAACAAGGAAAATAAATTCTGTACAAAATAAAGAGTGTCCCTCATGAATTCGTTCATGAAGACACTCTTGTTGTCATTATATAAGTTTAATACCATCCTCATTCAGTTAGATAAAATACCGCTTCAGCTTCCCCATCACCTTTTTCAAATCTGCAGATCCGTCATGAAACCCTGCGTGTCCATCCGGACGAATAAAAAGTGTACTTCCCTTTTTCATCCCCAGGTTTTTATCCAGGTGCCGATATGAATCATAAATAATAGGCAGCTCATCCCTGTCTGTCAGAACCGTTCCGCCTCTGGCCACAAGAAAAACCTTTATCATATCGGGAAAGGCTTCATTTGCTTTTTCTTTAAAGGCATAGGCATAGTCAACCAGATCCTGCTGATAAGAATCAATGTAAATCAAACAGACGTAGCCCAGCCTTTGGATCAGTGGGAAGAGCCGTTCATCGGTTGTTCCGTTCATAAATAACAGCTGATCTGGCACACGTTCTCCTGCCTGAATTGCCCGTCTTGGCAAAGAAGCGTCCTTAAACGAACGGTTAATCGGCGTTTTATCATAATCGTTATGTACATGCGATAGAGCTTGTGCAAAGATCGCCTGTACCCAGTTCTGCGACAGCGCCGCTTTACCTGCCCAATTGCGGATTTTTCCGGGAAGCCCTTTCAGCTGGATCATTTTCAGCTCCATCGTTGTATTTCGGATAACTTCTCTGGCGACTGGCGCCCTTTCCTCATGGTAGGTATCTAAAAAAGGATTGCCGGCATACCCTTTTAACACTGTATCTATTTTCCAGCAAAGGTTCGCCACATCCTCAAGCCCGATGTTCATCCCCTGCCCGCCGAGGGGATTGTTAACATGGGCTGCATCCCCAACGAAAAACACCCGGCCTTCCCTGTAATTCGGCACCTGTCTGTGCGCAGTGCCAAAATAGGCCAGCCATTTAGGGTTCTCTACCTCATAAGACGTCGTTAAAATTGTATCCAGTGTTGTCTGCAGCTCATGCAGCTTCATTTCCCTTTTGCGTGGTCCGCCCTGTCTGGTCCGGTCAAATCCAACAACGCGATACGTCCCGTCTTTATAAGGAAAGAAAGCAGCGGCTCCCCGGTCGTTAATATGAAGATTAATATGAATTTCTTTCATCGTCGGAATCTCAACATCCCCTGTGAAAAAGGTGATGCCCTCATCCTCCCCTTCAAATTCAACATCGAGCAGCTGCCGTACTTTACTATGGGCACCGTCGCAAGCAAGTAAGTACTTTGAGAAATAGGTTTTAGTTTCCCCGTTGTGCACGGCTGTTACTTCTACGCCCCCAGCTTTTTGGACTACCTCAAGAACCTCATGCTCCCGGGAGATTTCGCCTCCGCGGTCATTCAGGTGATTCTCAAGTATTTCTTCGATTTCATGCTGGGGGATGATTAAAAGGTATGGATACCTGCTTTTAATATGATACATCTCTACATAGGATGGCTTTTTTCCTGCCAAATGAAGCTTGGCACCCGGACCAGGGTAGCCTCTTTTCAGAAACGGCTGATTCACACCCAGAAACTCAAACAATTCAAGCGACCTCGCCTGAATACCGAGTGCTTTTGAGAGTACCGACCGTCCCGGCTTTTTCTCAAGGCAGACATAATCGACCCCTCTTTTCTGCATCACGTTCGCAGCCATCAGCCCGGCTGGTCCTGCTCCGACAATCAACACATCTGTTTCGATCACTGACATATCAATAGCTCCTTTCATCATCGGTCGCCCTGTTTATCTTCAGCTTATATTCACGTTAACATAGCCTGTTTGTTTGTACAGACCTGTTTCCTTTTAAAAAGAACTTACCATACGATACCCTTATTCACGTGCAAAACACATAAATTGCCTGAATTAAAAAACAGAGTGAGCATTCAGTTTAAATGCTCACTCTGCTTATCCGTCCTTTTCATTAGCTCTTCACCGGAATCCAGATCTCAGAATAGTACGATTCTGATGTTGGATCACCATCAGAGTAGACTTCAAGGTCAGGCGTTCCTGCATGTTTATAGTTGCTTGATGGAAACCATTCTGTATAGATTCGATTCCACATATCCTGTATGGCATGCGGCATGGCTCCTCTTACTTCAAACACTGCCCATTTGGAGGCTGGCAGCTCCATCGTTTGAAACCGTCCCGCGCTGTCCCCGGCATGTGCCGCTGCTACCCAGTATTCAATCGTGTCAGGCATCACAGTACTCTTATCCACACAAACACCCAATATACCTTTAATAGATCCATTGTTCATCGAAACGAGTTCATCCGTCGTCCCGTCCTGATTGACCCTTTCCCAGATCTTTGGAATCCGGATCAAATTTTCACCATTCACACACCGCAAATCCTGTTTTAATCCAACAATTTGAACTGGACCTTTTTCGATCATTTCGACATTCATAGCCGTTTCTCCTCTCAATGTCACCTGGATAACCAGACGATTATAAAATTTTAGCTTCCCCTTGCCACTTTTTGCATCTTTTGGTGAGAGTCCATGCTGTTTTTTAAAGGCCTTTGAAAAAGATTCGGGAGTGTGATAACCAAATTTCAGAGCAGCATCAATGATTTTCACATCTTCTCTTACCAGCTCGTGCGCTGCGAGTGTAAGTCTTCTTTTGCGTACGTATTCTCCCACTGACATATCCGTCAGCAACAGAAACATGCGCTGAAAATGAAACGGTGACACTTTTGCCTGTTGTGCCACTTTCTCCAGTTGAATTTCCTCTAAAAGATGATCTTCCATATAATCAATGGATGCTTGCAATGACTGGATCCAGTTCATGAGCTTCACTCCTTGTACTTATCATAATGGATTACTGAAGTGAAAACATGTCGATTTTTGCTTTTTATAAACAGACTTCTGAGAGTTTTTGAATGGAGTGCTGTAGCGGGAACAGCCGCTTATGATGCAGTATTAGTACGCTTTATGCTGTGGCTTTTGGAAGCGAGGGGAAAGTACTGCCAGAACTGCAATACCCGCTAGAGGAAAAAGAAGCAGACATTATTAAAGCAGAAGGATGGATTTACTATTTTTCACAAACAAGAGGTTGGGACATAACTCCAAAAGTTATGTAAATTGAGTCTGCTTTATTTGCAACGATGAGGTGAACGGAGCGTAAGGTGGCGACTCCTGCAGGATTTGACGGCAAGCTGAGACCCCGCAAGGCGTAGCATGAGGAGGCTCAGCGCCGTCCCTGCGGAAAGCGCATTTGAAGCGCAGTGAGCCGGCTACATTAGGTAGACCCATTAGTCCCTGCCTCTTTGCTACGAATTCAGGAGGCTACAAGGTAATAGAGCTGCTGAAAGCAAAAGAAGATTAAAGTTGCATATGAAAATCATTATTCTGTTATCAATACTTTTCTTTAAAATCTTGCTTTAATTAAAAGGTATACATTTTACCCATCAACTTGCGAAACAACAGGAAAATCCACCCGTTTGCATATTTATAATTTTCTATCTTTTCAGATTTCACTATTGCAACATTGAAATTTTTACGATATGATGGCTAGCAACAGGAGGATATTGTATACAATCTACGAATACAATTAGAGGGTGCCCATATGACAATGAAAAAACGAACTGAAGAATTGGCTTATGAAAAGGTAAAAAGAGCGATCATGCTGAAGCGGCTTAATCCTGGACAGCGCATCACCGAAGACTGGGTAAGTCAGGAGCTGAACATGAGCCGGACGCCGATTCGTGCTGCTTTCAAACGATTGGAGAGCGAGGGGTTGATTCAGCTTGTCCCGCATAAAGGAGCATTTGTATGCAATCCTTCGAATAAGGAGCTTGAAGATGTATTCCACTTACGGATTATGCTTGAAGGCTATGCTGCCCAACTCGCAATCAATCATATTTCAGAGAACGATTTGAAAGAGTTTGAACAGCTTCTTGAACAAGAGATTGCCTCTTATAAGTCCAGAGATTTTGAAGAGTTTATGCATGTAAATGGGCTTATCCATTCGTTTGCCGCTAAGATTGCAGACAATAAGTTTTTGATGCAGCAAGTTGAGACCTTAAACCAATGGTCGGATTGCTACCTTATTTTGCGTGATGAATTTTACACCACGGAATTAAAGAATGTGAAGTCGATTCCAGAGCACAAAGCGATTTATGATGCTTATCAAAAAAAAGATTTACCAGCCGTTAAAAAAGCAATTGAATTGCATTTATTATCCACATTAAGTGATTTATCCAATCAAGAATCCATTTTCAGTTAAGGAGGAACAAACATGACAAATCATGCATCGATTAAAACTTCACTTCCAGGACCAAAGGCCTCATCCCTTCTCGAGCGCCGACACGCGATTGTGCCGAATGCTGTTAGCTACGGTGTTCCAACTTTTGCAGAAACGGCATCAGGATCAAAGATTACGGATGTTGACGGCAATACATTTATTGATTTCGTTGGTGCAATCGGGACCATCAATGTAGGCCATAGCCATCCGAAGGTGAAAGAGGCACTTCATGAACAAGTCGATAAGTTTATTCACACGGGCTTTAACGTCATGATGTATGAACCATATGTGGCATTAGCGGAAAAACTCGCCGGGCTTGCTCCGGGCCATCACGATAAAAAGGTTTTGCTCCAAAATAGCGGTGCAGAAGCCGTGGAAAATGCGGTTAAAATTGCGCGGAAATACACAGGACGACAAGGAATCGTTACGTTTGCCAACGCGTTTCACGGTCGCACACTCATGACGATGACAATGACCAGCAAAGTAAAGCCATATAAATTCGGCTTTGGACCATTTGCACCGGAAGTATATAAAGCACAGTTTCCTTATACATATCGCCGTCCGGAAGGCTTGTCTGAAGAAGCATACAGCGAATGGATCATTGAGCAGTTTGATGACTTTTTATTAAAAGAAGTTGCTCCTGAAACGATTGCTGCTGTTGTAATGGAGCCGATTCAGGGTGAAGGCGGCTTTATCGTACCAACGGAAAAATTTGTCCAGGCTGTAAAAGCAAAATGTGAAGAGCATGGAATTTTATTTGTATCAGACGAAATTCAAACAGGCTTTGGCCGTACTGGCAAAACCTTTGCCAGTGAGCACTTTGACATTGTGCCGGATTTAATTACCGTTTCAAAATCACTTGGCGCAGGCACCCCTATTAGCGGTGTGATCGGCCGCAGTGAAATTATGGACGCCGCTGCTCCCGGTGAATTAGGCGGTACATACGCAGGCAGCCCACTCGGATGTGTGGCAGCTTTAGCCGTCCTTTCGATTATAGAAGAGGAAAATTTAAATGAACGTGCAAACGTCATTGGCCATGCTGTGAAAGATCGTTTTGCCAAGCTGCAGCAGGAATTTGACTGCATTGGGGATATACGGGGACTCGGGGCAATGGTTGCGGTGGAAATTGTGGAAGATCCGAAAACGAAAACTCCGAATAAAGCTTTAGCTGCCAATATTATCTCCGCTGCACAGGCAAATGGCGTTCTTCTTTTAAGTGCAGGTGTTTACGGTAATGTCATCCGCTTCCTCATGCCGCTTGTGATCACAGACGAAGAATTAACTGAAGGCTTAGACCTTGTCGAAAAAGCTGTTCGATCTGTCGTTCCAAGCTACTCGGTATAAAAAAGGAGGCGTTATGCATGCAAGAGAAAAAACTTAAAAAAGTATTGTCACGATTTGATCTCCTCTTCCTGGCACTCGGCGCGATGCTGGGATGGGGCTGGGTCGTACTGTCCGGATCATGGATAACATCAGCCGGATCATTCGGTGCTGTTGTTGCCTTTTTAATCGGAGGAATTCTTGTTATTTGTGTAGGTATGACTTATGCCGAGCTCGCTTCTGCTATGCCCATGGTCGGTGGTGAACACGCCTATGTTCACCGGGCACTGGGACACGATATGTCGTTTATCGCTTCCTGGGCAATTACTTTTGGTTATTTATCTGTTGCTGCCTTTGAGGCTGTGGCATTGCCAACAGTCGTTACATATTTAATTCCAAACTACGAAGCAGGCTATTTATGGACGGTTGCAGGATGGGATGTTCATTTAAACTGGGTATTGATTGGCTCGCTTGGCGCAGTCGCCATTACAGCGATCAACTACTTTGGAATTAAACAAGCTGCTTCCTTCCAGACCTTTTTTACACTTGTCATCATCGGCGTTGGACTGCTGTTGATTTTTGGAGCTGGTATTAATGGAGAGACAGCTAATTTATCACCGTTTTTTGTAGGTGGCGCTGGCGGAATTATGACGGTTCTTGTTATGGTCCCCTTTTTATTTGTTGGCTTCGACGTCATTCCACAAGTCGCAGAAGAAGCGGACTTGCCTCCTAAACAAATTGGAAAATTAGTCATCATTTCAGTCACTGGTGCGATTCTTTTCTACTTAGCGATTGCGCTTGGCGTTGGCGTTGCATTAAATTCAACGGAGCTCTCCTTAACCGCATTAGCTTCAGCGGATGCGATCGGAAGCTTATTCAATTCGGATTTATTTGCACAAATTCTCATTGTCGGTGGTGTAGCTGGGATCATTACAAGCTGGAATTCCTTCATTATTGGCGGAAGCCGCGTTTTATATGCGATGGCAGAATCCGGGATGCTGCCAGCATGGTTTGGAAAGCTGCATCCGAAATACAACACACCATCAAATGCAATTTTATTTATAGGCAGTATTTCCATGCTCGCTCCCCTTCTCGGCCGTTCAGCTCTTGTATGGATTGTCGATGCAGGCGGACTGGGGATCGTCGTTGCTTATCTGTTGGTTGCACTGGCTTTTATTGTGCTGCGTAAGAAAGAACCCGGAATGGAACGTCCTTTCCGTGCCGGAAAATCACCTATTTTCGGTTATCTTGCTTTACTTCTAAGTATTGGATTTGTTGCTCTTTATATGCCCGGCATGCCCGCTGCGCTCATTTGGCCGTATGAATGGTTGATGGTTGCCGGCTGGACAGGTATCGGATTATTTTTCTTCATCCGTATGAAAAAAGGCGCCTACAAAAATCAGAATGTTCAGCAAATAAAATCGGATAAAAAGGTGATTTAAGGAGGATAAAACATGAAAATGATCATTAACGGTCTCGATCAGCAAGCCAAAACAACATTTGATGTGCGCAATCCAGTTACACAGGAGGTCATCACAACCGTACCGAATGCCGGCGCAGCAGAAGCAGAGCTTGCAGTTGAGTCAGCTTATAGCGCACACTTAAATTGGAAAGAAACGACCGCCGAAGAACGCGCCGGATTTTTAATGAATTGGTATAAAAAAATCGATGAACATAAAGAAGAATTAGCTCGTCTTATGACAAGCGAACAAGGAAAACCGTTTAAAGAAGCGCTCGGTGAAGTACAATACGCAAACAACTATATTGCATGGTATGCAGAAGAAGCAAAACGAATTTACGGGGAAACAATTCCGGCTTCTCACCGAAATAAGCGGATTCTTGTTCAAAAGCAGCCGGTTGGAGTGATCGCAGCCATTACTCCGTGGAATTTCCCGGCAGCCATGATTACGCGTAAAATCGCTCCGGCAATTGCTGCCGGGTGCACAGCACTCATTAAACCGGCTGAACAAACGCCGCTCACTGCTTTGCGGTTAGTTGAACTTGCAAATGAAGCCGGAGCTCCCCCGGGATTGATTAACATCGTAACCGGAGACGCTGAAACGATTAGCAACGTTTGGCTGGCGGATTCACGCGTTAGAAAGCTTTCGTTCACCGGCTCAACAGAAATTGGAAAGTTATTAATGAAGAAATCTGCTGATACAATGAAACGATTATCACTGGAGCTTGGCGGCCAGGCACCCTTTATCGTTTTGGCTGATGCCGATTTAGATAAGGCTGTAACCGGGGCTGTCGCTTCGAAATTTCGGAATGCCGGTCAAACATGCGTCTGCTCCAACCGATTTTATGTACACGAATCAGTTGAAAAAGCATTTACAGACAAACTGAAAGCAGCCGTAGAAACATTAATTGTTGGAGACGGTCTCGACCCGGCAACCGATATCGGCCCCCTGATCGATCAGGACGCTTACAATAAAGTACTGCATCATATTCAACAGGCTGTTGATAACGGAGCAACCATCGTCACTGGCGGAAAAGGGGTAACGCTACAAAAAGGCTACTTTGTTCAGCCAACAGTCCTTACAAACACAAACGATTCAATGACCTGTATGACAGAAGAAACCTTCGGACCCGTTCTGCCCATCAGTACATTTACAGATGAAAAGGAAGCCATTAAACGTGCTAACGACACGCCATTCGGCCTAGCTGCCTATTTATTTACGGAAAACCTATCAAAGGCACTCACACTTTCCGAAGCACTCGACTTTGGCATTATTGGCTTAAACGACGGCGCACCTTCAGCCGCCCAGGCACCATTCGGCGGCTTCAAAGAAAGCGGCCTCGGACGTGAAGGCGGACATCAGGGCATAGACGAATACCTGGAAACCAAATATATCTCCATCGGCCTATGATCTCTTGTTTGCCGTAAAATAAACGATTAGACTGTTAAAAAGCGCAGAGAAGTCCCAAAATGAAGCATTTTGGCGCATCTCTGCCTTTTTTCTTAGAATGAAGCAGTTTATTTAGGGAGTGAACAAGGATGATTTTTGACACTGTAATTGGTATAGGCTGGGATGTGGGCGGCTGGATGGGGCATAATCATGGAGTGGCCATCTGTCAGTGGGAGCGCAGGACAAATCAAATCGTATGGCGCGGAAAAGCTGCGGAGATATCGATACCTGCCCAGGGTCTCCTTTCCCTTAAGCAACTCACTTCTGAAGTTGAACCTGCTTTTACATTTGAGGATATCGGGATGAATACGCTAATCGTAATTGGAATAGACGCCCCGTTGGGTTTTCCAGCGGCGTTTAATCGGCTCATTAATGGAGAAAAGCCTGAGATGCAAAAGCCGGACAAGGAAATTAACAATCCGTTGGCCTACCGGGTTACCGATCGGGAAATCTACTCGGTCTTTGGAAAAAAACCGCTGTCAGCCTCTTATGACCGGATTGGAAACAATGCGACGGCGGCAATGATGCATACTAAACTTTGGGAAAATGAAGGCTTTAAAACACTTCCCTTTCAAACTGCAACCGAATCTGACCGCCGGCTTATTATTGAAGTCTACCCTGCCTTGGTAAAAGAAAAAAGATTCGAAGAGGCTCATAACAAAATAAGACGCTTTATCCCTGACGATGCTGTCCCGGGAACAGACGCTTATGATGCATGCATTTGTGCACTTTACGCTGTTGCTTATGGAAGTCAAGGCAACGTACTGCCAGAGCTGCAGTCCCCGCCTGAGAATAAAGCAGAAGAGATAAAAGAAGAAGGCTGGATCTATTATTTTTCACAAAAAAACCTCCCCACCGATTAGGCGGAGGAGGTCTATTTGAAATCATCCAATTGAGTTCATTTTACTAATGAAGCTCTCAAGCTAACGCCGTATTCCAGATAGCCCTTTAAACAGGTTAACATATAAACCCATCCTTCTTTGTTATCTACTAATTGACTAATAAGGTCTTCGTCGTTATCATCAAATCCCTCTTCGTTGATTTCTACAATCGTGCTGCCGTTTTCTGTTATTAAATTGATTGTTACAGTATGGTTCCCAGCCCACTCGAAGACGATCTTCTTATTTTCCTGCAGTTCAATGATTTTGATATCTCCTTCAGCGCCAAACTCTTCATATGTTAATGTAATGGTCTTCCCTTCCTGCCATCTCTCAGAGCTTGAAGAAAACCAAAACCCGCCAATCTTTTGCGGATCAACAAACGCTTCAAATATTTCTTTTGCCGATTTTTTAATTCTCATTTTAGAAAGATTATTCATCATGAATCAACTCGCTTTCCATTTTTTAAAATTAAAATCGTCAGAAGGATCATTCACATCTATTCTACCACCAAAATGGCTCGTAATACCCCTGCCATCTTTAGAATCAATTATTATCAATCGAATATTACCCTATTCTTTTATTTATTTTTACCCATTGCAAAATCTCCTGCCAAAATATAGTTTCCATCAGAGCTTTTTAGGTAAAAGAGATAAGTGAGTAATTACACGAAAGCATGATTAGAGGTGAAAACAATTGAGTGAACCGGTAAAATCACTTGGCATCATTACAGCTCCAGGGTATCCGGAGAAATTAATCGGATCAATCAAGGATGGCCTGCCTGAATTGCTCAGATATTATGTAGATGATCAATATAATTGGAAGATTGAATTTTATGTTGACTCTCTTACTGGAGGAACGGCCAATTCTGAGGAAGTATTAGATGAAGTAATTAAATTTAAAAGTAAGCATCAGTGGGACTTTACAGTTGCTCTGACAGATCTCCCCTTACTTAAAGGAAAAAAGGTCGTTATCGCTGAAGCGCTGGAAAAAGAATGCGTTGCGTTAATCAGTCTGCCAGGTCTCGGGGCAGCTCCGCTCAGCAGGCGGATAAGGGATTCAATCCTGCAGCTTGTAAATGAAATGGCGTATGACAGTTCAGAGGAAGGGCGAGCAGAGGCGGAACACAGACTTCAGCAAAAAGATAAAAAAACCGATAAAAAGTTAAAAAACCGGAACCCCAAAAAATTGGTAGGACGGCACGGATTTGACCGAATCTCTCCAATTAAAAGGGAGGCACCTGAAGAAAATGAAGAACATATCGATGTGCGCTTTAAAGTGGACTCGCGTTTTGGGAGCGCATTGCGGCTTTTAACCGGAATGGTTCGGGCTAACCGTCCCTGGGCGATGTTTCCCGCCTTTATGAAAGTGATCATGATTGCTTTTACAACGGGCGCTTATGCCCTGGTGTTCCCTACCCTTTGGCTGCTCAGTAATGAATACAGCGTGGGGCGGCTTCTTTTACTTTCTCTGGTCTCCATTACCGCCATGGTCGCCTGGATTATCATTGCCCATAACTTATGGGAGAAAAAGTCAACCACTAGACAAACAGACTATATGAGAAAATTATATAACACTACTACGGCACTCACCTTATTAGTGTCTGTATGCTTATATTACTCCTTACTGTTAATTATCTTTTCGATGACCGTTGTATTATTTATCCCTATGAGTCTGCTGCAATCTGAAGTATCACCAGAAGTGGGAATCATCAATTATTTTTATATTGCGTGGACAGCCACAAACATCTCGACAATCGTCGGCGCCCTCGGATCGGCACTTGAAAACGAAGAAGTCGTGCTTTCTTCCACTTACGGGTACCGGCAGCGGCAGCGGTATGAGTCGATTAAGGAAAAAGTTGAGGAAGAAAGCGATAAGTATTAAAGGACTTTCTGCCTCGTGATTTAGTATGTTAGATGATAAATAATTAAAAAGTGGATGGGAAAAAATTCATTGAATTTAAAAAAGAATGTCCACATTTATGGACATTCTTTTTGTTGTGTAGAATCCTATTTAAATTACCTGAACCGGTCTTTTTAGGTCAGTGTCTCTATAAAACTTACCTCGCGAGCCCTTATACTATTTCATATACCGATACTCCATCAAACGATTCAAAAGAGTAATTTCCTCTAACAATTCCTCTCCCACATTCGTTTCCTGCACTTTTTTTCGTTTTAATTCTTTATCCACCAGTCGTTTGACGGATAACACATCTGTTCCGTTTAATAGCACGTCTTCTTTTGAGTTAAAATGCTGATGGGCGACAAGCTGCATACCGTAGGAGTTATACAATAGAGTATAGCCCGCTATGCCGGTTTTCGATTGGTAAGCCTTCGAAAAGCCCCCATCGATTACAATCATCTTGCCATTTGCTTTAATCGGGTTTTCTCCGTCAATCTCCTTGACCGGGGTATGGCCATTGATGATATGGCCCTGGTCAGGATTAAGACCAAACTCCTCAAGAATGCTCCGGCAGGTATCCTCCTGTTCACGCAAATGGTAATACGGATTTTTTCTCTCTTTATGCACTTCCTTATCCTTGATGAAATACCGTTCAAAGGTTGTCATTTCCCGCTTTCCAAAAAGCGATGAGTATTCGCCAGTCCATAAATACCAGACCATATCGGTTTCAAGGTCATCCGTTTTTTCGGGGTGGGCAAAAGCCTGGCGCAAATTATGCTCGAAAATATCAAGCAGCTCACGGCCTGCATAGGTTTTATCTTTGATCATCATTTTTTCCATATTTCCATTTTCATCTAAAGGAATACAACCATGGATTAATAAATTCCCATTATATTTTAAGTAGAGACTCCCTTTTTTCATGAGGAAATTCATATGTCTGGCCAGTTTTTCTGAATGCTGGACTGAAAATAACAGCTTCTCCATCACCTGCTCCTCTTCCTCTAACAGCTCATCGGGCTGCTTGGGATTAACGGTTTTAAAGCAGGTATTTTCCAATGGATAAGTTTTCCCGTTAATCGTAATCTCATTTTTCTCATAATCAATTTCCTCAAGCAGCAGCCTTCCTGACATATTAAAGTTCGGCCGTCTTTTAATGATCGGGCTTTCAAGCTTGAACTGAATCATGGCAATGGCCTGATGGATTTTTGTGATTTGTAATCGCTCGTGGTCTGATGTATGTTTATCTGAATGTGTTTTTGGCCTGAAGACCGGGTTATCGTCGTAGTATTTGTCCGCCAGATTCATCAGTGGTCTAAGGTTGATCCCATACACATCTTCAATGATATCCAAATTGTCATAGCGTGCACAGATGCGAAGAATATTTGCAAGACACACCTTGGAACCAGAAAAAGCACCGAGCCAAAGTGCATCGTGATTTCCCCATTGAATATCAACGGAATGATAATTGATGAGTGCTTCCATTATTTTGTCAGGCTCCGGTCCCCGGTCATAAATATCCCCCACTACATGAAGATGATCAACAACCAGCCGCTGCGTGCTGTATGCCAGCCCAATGATGAGCTTATCTGCCTGTCCGAGAGAAATAATCTGCTGGACGATTTTGGTGTAATACTGCTCCTTATTTGCGAATTCATCTTTTTTATAAAGCAGTTCTTCTATTATATAAGCAAACTGTTCTGGAAGGGCTTTACGCAATTTTGATCGTGTGTATTTGGAAGAGGCATAGGAAATCAGCTTAACCATGCGTTCAATAATCTCTTTATACCAATGATTCAGCTCTTGTTCATTATCAAAGCTGTGTTTGATCAGCTGTAATTTTTCTTCTGGATAATAGACCAGCGTCGCCATTTCATTAATTTCATTTTCATAAATAACGCCGCTGAAGATATCTCTTATTTTCTCTTTGACCCTGCCGGAACCATTTCGCAATACATGCTGGAAAGCCTGATACTCCCCGTGTAAATCACTGACAAAATGCTCTGTCCCCTTAGGCAGATTAAGAATGGCTTCGTAATTTATTATTTTCGTTACAACTTTTTCTTCACTATCGTATTTCTGCGCCAATAAATCCAAGTATTTTTTGTCCACTCTTCTTAATCCCCCTTTGAATTCTTAACGATGTTTATCACTCAGCAATTAAGTTCGTATTACTAAAACAAAATATATTACTTATGTATTCTCACATTTCGTAATGCCGGGGCTGTATAACACCCCATCTACCTCCATCTTACCACTCAATCGAATTTTCAACATGGTGTATTTATGGTTAGAGTCTTTGTATTTACTAGTAAGATACCATTTTGATATATCTTTAATCTTTCACAGCTAGCTGCTGTAGTCAGCACAAGATACCGTTACAGCCCTCTTTTAACCATCTTTAATGTTTATATTCGGTTCCATTTCGGGTGATACGCATGTTTAAATATTCCAATATCTGTTTTATTCAATACCCAAGTGGGTATTAGATAAAAGAAGAAAAATTTTGATAACTGGAGGAAATCAGAATGTATCTTAAATATTTTTATGACAAACATTTGGCCCAGGCATCTTATATGGTTGGATGTCAGAAAACAGGTGAAGCCGCAATCATTGATCCTTCCAGAAACATTGAACCTTATTTGACAGTTGCCCGGGAAGAAGGGTACGTCATTAAGATAGCTATTGAAACCCATATTCATGCCGATTTTGTATCGGGAGCAACTGAATTAGCCTACCGGACAGGAGCGACAATTTATCATTCTGTGGAAGGTGAAGAAAATGGAGGATATCAGTTTGATGTCTCCCTGCCTCAACAAGGTCTAAAGCATGGAGATATTGTTGAGGTTGGCAATGTCCAGTTGAAAGCTATTCATACACCAGGCCATACACCTGAACATATGTCATATGAAGTAACAGACAGTGCCAATGCTGAACATCCTATCGGGATATTCACAGGAGATTTTGTATTTGCAGGAGATGTAGGACGGCCTGATCTATTGGAGAAATCTGTCGGCGTCAAAAATTCTGCCGGTATAGGAGCAAGCCAGCTGTTCCATTCTTTAAATAAATTTAAAAAGTATGCCGACTATATTCAAATCTGGCCAGGTCATGGCGCCGGCAGTTCTTGTGGTAAATCACTGGGGGCTGTGCCTACGAGTACTGTGGGATATGAAAAAATGGTTAATCAGGCTTTCCAGTTCAACGAGGAACAAAAGTTTATTGATTTCCTGCTCGATGGACAACCTGAACCTCCAGCTTATTTCACAAAAATGAAAGAAGTGAATCCATCTGGGATGACTCCCCTTTCCGAAGTGCCTGCCGGTGTGCAAATGCAGGTAGATGGCAATAAGGCAGCTGAATTAGCTTTGGAGAAACAAACCATGGTTGTTGATACCAGGAATTCTAACGACTATTCATCTCGAAACATTCCAGGTACGATCAATATTCCTTTCCCAGATTCATTTGCAGAATGGATGGGACGATTAGCAAACTATGAGGCAAATCTATACATTATTGCAGAACCTTATCATACAGATGAAATTCGTACGGTATTGACTGCAATAGGATTGGATAGTTTGAAGGGATTCTTACCTCCTTCTGTTATTCAAACAGCTGAGAAAATTCGATTCTACCAAAATAAAACGCCAAAGGAAGTAGTACATGAACAGAAATCAAAAGACTTACAAATAGTAGATGTCCGATACCAGGATGAGTGGGAAGCCGGTCATATTCCTGATGCTAAGCACATCCCTCTTCATAAGCTGTTACATGAATCAGATAAGCTGTCTGCTAATCTGCCGGTTGCAGTACATTGTGCTTCCGGAAAACGTTCAGCTATAGCTTCGAGCATTTTATTAAACCAGGGGTATGAAGTCATTAACATCAGTGGCGGTTATAACCGGTGGAAGGAAGAAGAGTAATCAACGACAAACTAATTCTGCATATGTGTAAGTCAATTTATTTATCATCTTAAGGAGTGAATAATATGAATATACACCAGGTAGTCATTGTAGGCGGAGGTACTGCTGGAATAGCTGTGGCCTCTCAACTAAAACGTCTCGCCAGACATTTAGACATTGCGATTATTGACCCGGCAAAAAAACATTATTATCAGCCTTTATGGACTTTAGTTGGTGCAGGTGTTTTTGATAAGGAAGAATCTGAGAGGGCCGAATCCGACTTAATCCCTGAAGGAGTTAAATGGTATCAGGAATCGGCTGAAGACTTTCAGCCGGAAGAAAATTTAGTTGTTACATCAGATGGAACGAAAATCCATTACAAATATTTAATCGTTTGCCCTGGGTTACAGCTTGATTGGGATAAAATTGAAGGGTTAGAGGGCAATGTCGGCAAGTTCGGCATATGCAGTAATTATTCCTATGAACATGTGCACTACACTTGGGAAACCATACGTACTTTTAAGGGAGGACGAGCTATTTTTACGCATCCTGATTCCCCAGTTAAATGTGGAGGAGCACCTCAGAAAATTATGTATTTAGCAGAGGATGCTTTCAGAAAACAAGGTGTTCGAAACGAAGCTGAGGTCGTTTTCCAATCAGCAAATCCATCCATTTTTTCCGTCGAAAAATATGCAGATACGCTAAATGAGGTTATTAATAAAAGAGGAATTCAGGCGAATTACAGAAAAGACCTCGTAAAAATAGATGGACCGAACAAAAAAGCCACCTTCAGAGATTTAGAAACAAATGAGGAAGAAACGCTGGATTACGAAATGATACACGCGGTTCCTTATATGAGTGCTCCTGATTTTATAAAAAATAGTCCTTTAGCTAATTCTGATGGCTGGGTGGATGTCGATCCTTACACTTTACAGCACAAACAATACAACAACATATTCGGTTTAGGGGATGCATCAAGTGTTCCAACGTCCAAAACAGGCGCTGCAATTCGCAAACAGGCACCAACGGTTGTATCGAACATCTACGCACTGATGAAAAACAAAAAGCCTTGGCGAAAATATAACGGCTATACCTCTTGTCCGCTTGTCACAAGCTACAATACACTGGTTATGGCTGAATTCAAGTACAATAACGTCCCTTCCGAAACATTTCCCATCAACCAGGCAAAGGAACGTAAAAGTATGTATCTAGTAAAAAAATATGGACTTCCCGCTATGTATTGGCATGGAATGATGAAGGGGCGCATGTAGAAGCTCCTTCATCACAATAAAGTCCCCGAAGAGACATAATCTTCGGGGACTTTTATCGTGAAAGCATCAAACCAGCACATTCATTTCCGCCAAAAAGTTGAACAATCCTTCTTATCCTGAATATTAAATTCAATGATTTCTTCAAGCAATTTATACTCAACCGTCTGGGTCCACTTAATGCGGAACAAACCCTTCGTCGCACTGTACCCAGCCTCAGCTATAGCATCGGCGAAGCGGTTCATCGTTACTTCTTCTGGTGCAAAGCTCATATGCTTCTTTGCAGCATCGATGCCAATAATAAAAGTACTGTGATCGGAAAACATCGGCGTATTCCACTTGTATTGCGGATCTAAATTCGGAAATTTATCATTCACCCACGTCAAAACTTCCTCGAACTTTTCCCGGTGGTCGGGATCATCAATTCCTTTTATATAGTCAGAAAAGACTTCCATATTGTGCCCTCCTATATTATTTTTTTAATTCACAACGCATTCTCATCTTCTACCTTCTTATTATCTCCTAAATGAACAGATTGTTTAACAATAAATTGGAGGCTGCTATAAATTACATACGATCCCTATTAAAAAGAATGGAACTAACAGCAATCAATCTTCTTACTTCTTCTTCCCTTTTTAATATAAAACACTAACACGATCGGAATAACTAACGGAATAATTAAGTATATGACGAATGTCCAAACAGTACTTAGAAAAAACATAAGATCGCTGCAGCCATTTGTGCCACAAACGATTGTCCTGAAATCTCCAGTACCAATTTCTGAAATGTATCCGATAAATCTAAAACCAATTAAGAGAAACCATACCAAACAGATGACAACGGCCAATGAAACTTTTTTATTTATTGTGCTCATCGTTTACTCCCTCTATAAAAGACTGACTTTTTACCATAATAATCCTTCTATAAACCAAATCATACCAAACTGTGCTATAATAGATTTACTACGATAACGCCAAACCCATTTAGACCCCTGACCTCAGTTCACTTTGTCTAAATGGATTTGGTGTTTTTTTGTATGTGTAAACGATTTCATAATAGGAGGAAGACGAATTGAAGAATACAGCATTAATATATTGTGAAAATAATTTTGGTAAAATGGACGGAAAAACTGCCAACGGTTTAATACGCCGCTCAGGGAAATATGACATTGTAGGCGTAATTGACAGTACGAAAGCAGGTATGGATGCTGGAGATGTTCTTGAGGAAGGAACGATGGGCATCCCGGTATTTGATAGTTTGACACAGGCGGTAGAACGTCTGGAGAAAATGCCAGCACAATTTATCTATGGAATTGCTCCTGCTGAAGCCTTTCTTAAATCAACTGAACGGGATTTATTATTTCATGCTATGAAACTCGGCATGAATATTATTAATCCACTTCATGAATTTCTGGCTGAAGATAAAGAATTTATGCAGCATGCAGCACAGTGTGGGGTTACGATTACGGATGTTCGAAAACCGCCTTCAAAGAAAGATTTGCACTTATTTTCAGGACGCATATTAGAGATTGAAACGCCGGTTGTAGCCGTTTTGGGAACAGATAGCGCGGTGGGCAAAAGAACGACTGCTGTTTTGCTTCAGGCAGCTCTTGAAGAGGCTGGATTAACTGTTGCATTTATAGCAACCGGTCAAACAGGATTAATTCAGGGCGCGGCATATGGTGCTGCGATCGATGCCTTGCCGTCTCAATATATAACAGGTGAAATTGAAAACCAAATAATGAAAGCGTATGACACAGAACGCCCTGATGTGATCATTGTAGAAGGCCAGGGAGCGCTCAGTCACCCTGCCTATATCAGCTCTTCAGGTATCTTAAAAGGAGCAAGACCATCAGCAGTCATCGTTCAACATCCCCCTATGCGTACAAATTTAGGCGATTTTCCATTCATGAAAATGCCTACTGTAAAAAGTGAAATTGATTTGATTGAAAACTTCTCGCATTCAAAAGTGATCGCCATTACCATAAACCACGAAAACATGGCTGATCATCAAATCGATCAAACCATTGTTGCCTATGAGGAAAAATTAGGCCTTCCAACCACGGATGTTTTGAAATACGGATGCGATAAACTTGTCCAGAGTCTTTTTACAGCCTTTCCAGCCCTGACTTCGAAGAATATTCTCACCACATGAAACTCACAATCGCACCACTAGTCCATCCATTAAAGCTTCAGCATATGATGCCGAAAATGGAAATTAATCTTTCAAAAATCGCTCATAATGTCAAGGCAATAAAGGCGTTATACGAAGCGAAAGGCATTCAGGTTATGGGTGTAACAAAAGGCGTCTGTGGCAGCATTGAACTGGCTAATCTACTCGTTGACAATGGCATTTCGCAATTAGGAGATTCAAAGGTGAGCAACCTCAGAAAAATGAAAGAAGCTGGTGTACAAGCTGAATTTGTATTATTGAGAACTCCTGCATTAAGTGAAGTCGAGGCAGTAGTGGACTATGCTGACATCAGCTTAAACTCTGAGCTGGTGGTAATCAATCAATTAGCACAATGTGCGGTCAGTAAAAACACTGTGCAGAAGATTATCCTCA
This sequence comes from Jeotgalibacillus sp. S-D1, assembly GCF_004358665.1. GTDB lineage: Bacteria > Bacillota > Bacilli > Bacillales > Jeotgalibacillaceae > Jeotgalibacillus. The sequence goes on from NZ_SMZR01000005.1 coordinate 129,527, forward strand.
TGATTGAACTGGGTGACTTACGTGAAGGCATTATGACAGAAAATATCGATCGCTATATTCAAAGCATCATGCATCTCCCTGGAATCGAATTAGTAGGAATTGGAGCTAATTTTGCTTGTTTTGGAGGCGTAAAACCCGATGCCGAAAAGATGAATACACTCTCTCTTCTGGCCGCGGATATTAGAAATAGATATGACCTTTCACTTCCCTATGTGTCAGGAGGCAATTCCGCTAATTTCACCTGGTTTACATCCACAGAAGAAATCGGTGAAGTTAATCATTTGCGCATTGGGGAATCGATCCTGCTCGGACGCGAAACCCTTACTCGCATGCCGATCCCAGGATTGTATACCGATGCTTTTACTTTTTACTCAGAGGTTATTGAATCCAAAATAAAACCTTCTGTTCCTTACGGTGAAATAGCACAAAATGCATTAGGCTTTTATCCTGCCTTCGAAGAGCTCGGCAATATACGCCGCTGTATTCTTGGCGTTGGATTTCAAGATGTCTTTGTTTCGGGGCTAACCCCTCTATTGGATTTAAATGTAGTTGGGTTCAGCAGTGACCATACTGTTCTTGATGCAAAAAATGTTAATTTACAGGTTGGGGACCCTGTCGCCTTTTCCGTCAACTATGGTGCGTTACTATCGATCATGACATCGACTACTGTAACAAAGGAATATATATACGATCTATAAGACTAGATACTTTTCAAGCAATTGCCGGTTGCAGGCGGACGCTTTGCGCTCCAATGAACCTAAATGTAGAGGATTCTGCACAACAAAAAGAATGTCCTCAAAATGCGGACATTCTTTTTGTCATTCATGAGTTTTATCTCAGAGAGGGAGTTCACCGAGTTAACTACCTCGGTTCAACAGTAATCAACACTACATCTTTCAAATTAAATTTATAAAATTTCTCATCTTCGTTTTCTACAAATTTAATCTCATCATGGCCATACTGTAGTGCCGCAGTTTTTTTACTTTCTGACTCTACGTCATCTACTACCTCCACGCCATTAACAAGATGATACGTAACTCTGAACTTTTGTGCATTTGCCATCTATTTGTCCTCCTTGATATCCAGTGAAATCATAATGTTTCCTCTTCTCAATTTACCCTTCAGACCTTTCACCTAAACGAGCTATACCCTTTTTTTGAACTGACCCTTAATTTTCTCACTTTAAAACTACTTTATTTCAATTGATTAAAATCCAACTTCAGAAACTATTTTATATTCAGGAAGCTCTCTAAAAATCGATTTACAAAATATTAACTTGTGAAAGAATTCCGTCATGTATTATCATTGCAACTAGAGATGCGCAGCTATTTTTACTTCTTGTTAAATGCCCAATCTTCATAGAAATGTCTCTGCTTACTAATTTCAGAAAAATGCAAACTTATGAATCATCGCTGTTCCCTTCATCCTTATCTTAGTATCAACATCTCTTTCATTACATATGAACCTGATGTTTGTACATAAAATTACATAATAGGAGGCATTTCTATGCTTAGAAAATCGATGATGTTTGTTTTTGCGCTGCTCCTGTCCTTAGCTTCTTTTCAATTTGATCTGCCGTCAGCCTCGGCGATACCACCTGAAACACCGTCCAAATCAGCCGCTCAAACTCAACTGAATTCGCTGACCGTAGAACCTGAAAGTTCGATGTCCGGCTACTCGCGTGATAAGTTTCCGCACTGGAGCGGCCAGGGCAGCGGCTGCGATACTCGTCAGCTGGTGCTTCAGCGTGATGCTGACTACTACAGCGGAACCTGCCCCGTAACCTCGGGCAAGTGGTACAGCTATTTCGATGGTGTCATCGTCAACTCGCCATCTGAAATTGACATTGATCACGTTGTTCCTTTAGCAGAAGCCTGGCGCTCCGGTGCCAGCAGCTGGACGACGGAAAAAAGCAGGGAATTTGCCAATGACCTTAACGGCCCGCAATTGATTGCAGTCACAGCCAGCGTCAACCGGTCCAAAGGTGACCAGGATCCATCAACATGGCAACCGCCGCGTGCTGGTGCACATTGCGGATACGCGAAATGGTGGATCAACACGAAGTACCGCTGGGACCTGAGCTTGCAGTCTGCGGAGAAGTCCTCGCTGCAAACGATGCTGAACTCCTGCTCATACTAAGAAGTTAGTGGACAGCCATTCAGTCCAGGAAAGGAGCCAATCTTTATGGATAAAAAATCAACCATTTTCACCGCCACCCACGGGGTCATGACCACTGAGGTTGGTGTGATCAGCGGGGAGCTCGAACTTCTTACCACCTGTGATAACACCGGCGCACTCACTCTTGCTATTACATATGCAGGCGCCGAGGAATGGTACACCCTGCCCGGTGAAGACTACCACCTGCATGACTCGCGTGACCACGAGGTCGTTCACAGAATGCTTGCCACTGTACTGGAGCGTCCTTGATCCAGACATTAGATCCTATCCACAGTTGTATAGATATTAAAACAGTCCGGGTATATCCGGGCTGTTTTTTATGCAAATCATTAAAATTCAGTGATGATGAACACCTTTATCTTTCCAGACAATGCTAACTCTCTAATACTCTCTTAACCCGGAATGAAACCTTTCAATTTCTTTAACGTAATGATACCAAGAGGTGAAAAAAATGTATTTACAAATACCTGAACCATCCCGGCCCATATCCGCAAAAATCGTAGACATCTGGCGCTGGACCAACACGATTGGCCATTCGGTTACCCTGCTTATACTGGGAGTGCTGCTTTATTTTGATCACCATAATAACTGGGTAAGCTGGATCGATAATGTACTTTACATACTCATTGGACTTTTTATCATATCCGCTGTCTACTCTATTTTCATCGAGCCTTCCATTCTTCAAAAATCCTGGCGATATGAAATAAGTGAGGAGTTTGTACAATTAAAACATGGACGTTTTAATCAGTATCACACCCTGATTCCCATGACAAAAGTAGAATATGTTACGACAGATCAAGGGCCGTTTCTTCGAAAACACGAGTTGTTTAATTTAAAAATCGGTACAACCACTTCCAGTCATAACATCCCTGCCCTTCCCAAAGAAGAAGCACTTATGCTAAGATCACAAATCGCACGTTACGCTAAAGTAAAAGATACAGATCCAGAAGGAGAAGACGTTGAATGAGCTCTCAGCCAAAACGATATCATGCTGCCTGGCTTTTATTTGAACTTGTTTCATTTATAAAAAATGCTTTTTTCTTCATTTTGTTTTTATTTATCTTGCGAGCTGATACCTATACAGGATGGATTTTGTGGGCTAAGGTGCTGTTTATCATTTTTGCCGGATGGACGATCCTGAATATTATTTTAAAATGGTTTTTTCAAACCTATCAGATTAAGAATCGAACCATTATTTTAAGAGAAGGTGTATACGTTAAAAATCAGCGGGTAGTCCCGATCGAACGAATACAAAACCATCAGACACACACCAACTTTCTTCATCGAATGCTTAAGTTAACCTCTCTAACACTGGAAACGGGGTCAAGTGATTCAGAAGCATCGGTTACGTTTTCGGTGATTACTCATGAGGAAGCCAGACATATTCTGCATCTGATTGAGGAAAAAGAAGTTATGGAATCGGAGGCTGAAGAAGGAAAACAAAAATCCGGCACAACGGTTTATTTCCGTTCCACAAAAAAAGATACGAGCAAAGCGGCCCTTACCTCTTTCAGCTTCCTTGCCATCTTTCCGATTCTGGCTGCGGTTTATTTTCAATTAGATGATTTTTTTAATTTAGACAAATCCACAGAAAACATCTTTCACTACTTTTCAGAACACTTATGGCTGCTTTTCCCTCTTTTCATCCTGGCGATGATTTTGTCGGCGGGTATTGGGTATATTCAAACGGTGATCAAATACGGAAATTATACAATCTCTGCAGATGCGGAACGGATATACATTCGGAAGGGAGTAGGAAATACGAGCACTTTTTCCATCCAAAAAAATAAAGTTCAAGCGATTAAAATCAATCAATCACTTATCAAACGCCTGCTGAACATGGTTGAAGTTAAAATGGTTAGTGCGGGCGGCACAGGGGATGAAAAGCTTGAGACCAATGCCCTTTATCCCTTTATGGCGAAACACGATGCCTATGAGCTAATCAATCTTCTTTTGCCTGCTTATCACATAGAAGAAAGCATGAAGCGATTACCACAAAAGGTCTTATATCTTAAATTACTTGCCCCATACTACGGAACCATTGCAGTTGGCATTGGGCTGTTTATGTTTCAGCGTGAGTGGTTATGGATCACGGGGGTAATCTTTTTATTAGGAATTCTATCTCGCATCCTGGATTATTTTTTCACCAGCTACCTGCGTCACGGTGAGTTTATCCAGACGAGAAAAGGCGGATTTTCAAATGAAACATTTTTGACCCGGAGACAACGAATCGAACAAATTGAGATTAAACACTCATGGCTTCAGCGGAAATTTAACGTGGCTTCATTACAATTTTCAAACCGTTCAAAACCAGTCTTAATTAGCGAACTTGACGATCTTCCAAAAGAAGACGCTGCCGAATTTTACACCTGGTATGGCAGCCGCACATAAAAGAACCCTGCCCTTGTGAACGTTACGCGGGCAGGTTTTTTCATTGTCATTTAATTTTGTTTTATAAATAGACTCACTACACAAGTTTACATTTTTACCCGTACTCTTTTTGTCATTGCACGAATGGCCCAGATTGAGATGCCAGCAAGAAGAAATGATGCTGAAAACGAAATAAACAGGGAAAGATTTTCAGGTGCGTGAATGGAAAGCAATCTGTGAAGCGGTGTCTCCAATTCGCCCGACCAAAGCAGATCCAACATAAAAATCAATGCGAGCGCTGCATTAATCGATAAGGTGAGACCCCATCCGCCGAACCGGTAATATCCTGCACCAATAAGCCAGCCTGCCACATAATAAATGAAAATATTTAAGCTGAAGACAAAGAAAATTAATATCCATGATGCATTAGCTCCTAAAAAGGTAATAACATCAGTTGGTGCGATGAGCTGCTCGATTCCGCCTACGATCATTGCAATGATCATAAAGATGACTGATAATGTAGCAGAAGAAATAGCAGCTCCTATGAAATAATGCTTTCGAGTGACACCAAGCTTCACATAGTAGCTTAAGAAGCTCGGAACGGAAAGGATTCCAACCACCAGCATAAAGATTTTATATGGGTTTTCAATGAAATTAAAGAATCCTTCATCTACAATGTTTTTATCACCCAAAAATATCTGAATGCCCACATAAATCACAAGACCAATTGAAATCATCCAAGTGGCCCATCCAAGCTGTACAAAGGTCATATCGAAGGCAACCTTGCGTCCGTTCCGGTTATTTTTGTTCATCATGATCCCCCTCTTTTGTTAAGTGGATAAATAAATCCTGAAGCGAAACGGGACCGATATCCAGACCAGATTGTACTGCTTGAAGCCGCTGTTCTTCGGTAAGCTGTTCGATGACCATCACCGATTTAGTGCCGCCAAGCTTTTGTGTATTAATTTTTTTCATCTCCTGTACAAATCGGTCAACATTCTCTGCAGCACCCGTAACCGAAGCACCTCTTTCAAGCAGCACGTCTACCGGCTCCTTAAGCACTAATTTCCCTTTATGCAAGATCACAACTTCATCAAATAAATAATCCATTTCTGATACAAGATGAGTGGACAGGATGATGGTTCTTGGATGAAGCGCATGATCCTCTATTACTTTTTGATAAAAAATTTCTCGTGTAGGGGCGTCCATTCCGCTGTAGGCTTCATCAAAAATTGTAATGGGAGAACGGCTAGCAAGACCGATGATGACATTTAACGCAGACATCATTCCTTTTGACAGTTGATTAACAGGTTTGGTTAGTGGAAGATTAAACGCTTTTATTAATTCCATGGCGAAATTAGCATCATAATTTGGTTTATAAGCTTCAACTTCTTCCAGATGCGCTTTCACTTTTTCAGTGTTTTCCTGGTAATCTTTTTCGTAAACAAACGTCACTTGCTGCATAAGATCAGCATTCTCAAACAGTGTTTCCCCGTTTATTTCAATCGTTCCTTCTGTAGGCTCTGAAAAAGAAGCAAGCAGTGAGAGCAGAGTCGTCTTTCCAGCACCGTTTCGCCCGATTAACCCATAGATCTTTTCTTCATTTAGCTGCAGCGATAGACTATCTACTGCTTTAAACTTTCCATATTTCATGGTGACACGATCAAACACCACATCCGTCCTCATCCTCATCCCCGCCCTTTCAATTGTTTGATCAATTTCGTTAATTCATTTTCGGTTATCCCTAATTTTTGTGCCTCCTGAATCATTGGAAGCATGTATTGATCCACAAAACTTTTTTTCCTTTGTTCAATCAACACTTCTTTTGCCCCCTCTGCAACAAACATTCCGACCCCTCTTTTCTTGTAAATGATGCCAGCATCAACGAGCAGATTAATTCCTTTTGCAACGGTTAAATGATTAATTTTGTAAAACGTCACAAGCTGAGTAGTGGATGGGATTTGATCATTTACCTTTAATTGATCATTCACAATCTGATCCTCGATTCGATCTTTTATTTGCATAAAGATCGGCTTGCTGTCATTAAATGATTGGCTCAATGGGAAATCACCGCCTTATTAGTTGTTATATGGTTATATAGTTATGTATATAACCATAAGTCATAATTGAATTTTCGTCAATAGGCGAGGGGACTAATTAAAAAAAATTTCCTGGCAATGTAAAAAATTTTATAAGTAGATCGGTTAATTTCCAATGCTGGTGAGGTTTTAGCCATAAATAAACCCTTGCGAACTAGTCTCCGGTTCGCAAGGGCAGCCTTTTAAAATTACTATTTAATTCAATACAACATAATAAAAATTATTCTTCCTGCCTTTTGGCAATCTTCACCCACTCTTCCCTCGTCAATTTCATATTAATCGAGTCGATCCATTCTCCTTCATATTCCAGATCATTGACGACTATGCTTTCTTCAACAAATCCGACCTTCTCGTAAACTTTTCTAGCCCTTGGATTAAAATCAAACACACTCAACGTTAGTTGATCGAGCTGCGTACTAGTAAAAATGTAATCAATTATTAGCTGGGTGGCTTCTGTTCCTAATCCTCGGTTTCTTCCTCTTGGTCCAATGAGTATTCTAAAATTCATCCTATTATTTTTCTCATCGTATAAATTAACCACTGCTTCTCCAACCAAAATACCTTGCGATGGGTCAACAATTGCAAGGTCCAATCGGTCAGTTTGTTCGTTTCTCTTGCTATACCAATGTTTAGTCTTTTCCAGATCAAATTCCGAGGAGCTGCCTGTAAGTTTTATAACCTCTGAATCTCTTAAGCATTCTTCTATATAAGGAAAATCTTCCTTTTAAAATGGTCTAAGGATCACTTTATCTCCCACAATATGCGGTTTTTCTTCAAAAAACACCATACGTTATACACTCCAATTTACTTTTAGAGTTGATCATATCTACTTCGTCTTTGGATACAAGTCCCTCTCACTTTTGATATGAATGATTGATTATAAAAGTAATACAGCTTTTGGGATCCCGTATTTAAATTAAAATTTGGACTGCTCTATACCTCCAGCAAGCCCCGAAACCCTCTGGCAGCATAATAGGATTCTGCACCGTTGTGATACAAGAAAACGTGGCCGAATCGGCGATCGCAAAAAAGTGCGCCGCCAAGCTTTCTGATTTCAGGAGGCGTTTGCACCCAGCTTGATGTTTTTAAATCAAATTCTCCAAGCTTCTGCAGGGCACGGTATTGCTGTTCTGTCAAAATCTCGACCCCCATTGAAGAAGCCACATCAACCGCATTGTTTTCAGGTTTATTTTTCTTCCTTGATTCTAATGCAGCATGGTCATAACAAAAGCTTCTGCGGTACTTGGGACTTTCTGCTGAACAATCACAAAACAGATAGATTTCCTTATCTTCCTCGTAACCAATCACATCTGGTTCTCCCCCGGTCTTCTCCATTTCGTTAAGCGACCACAGCTTGTCCGCATTCTGCTCCAGTTTCACTTGGATGTCAGTCCATTCAAGACCTTCATGGCGGTTCATGTTTTTCTCAAAACGGTTCTTCAGTACTTTTAACAACTCTTCGCTCTGTTCCGTTGAAAGCTCTTTTTTATAGTCCTTTGTCATGTCAGTCAGCTCCTCTTTATTGTGGTAGCTTGTACGAATAATCCTGCTTTAATTATACTCCGATTTAACCAGATTATAGTCTTAGAATTTTATTGGTGCATTATCCCCCCCATTTAGTGTAAATAGTTCAACTAAAAAGGACTGCTTCGTATTATTTAGAAGCAGTCCTTTTTTACGTATTACGCCCTTAAAGTCTAATGGCACCTATAAATGGGCAATTATTAATAATTATTATTTTTTATACTCTTCAAACATGTTAGTGTTGTCAGGAATATTTTCTAAATAACTGATTTTACCTGCAGCATCTAATTTCGCAATATCTTTTCCAGTTTGAGTAAAGACGGTTCCGGATGAACGTTTACCGCATACTGCCCAAGGCGTTTCCAAAAGGTCCGTTCCCTCAATACTTTTCCAGCCTTCGAACATATGTTTAATATCACTATTTTCCTGAAATACTTTCTTCACAAATAATTTCCAATTTTCAATTCCTGTTTTCTTATGACCATTTAATACAAAAACAATGTCTTCCGAAAATAATGATACTAGCTCATCCATTGCTTTATCACTTGTTCTTGCATGATCAAATAAGTCAAAATATTTCTCTAAATTTTGCATCTGAATCTCTCCTGCTTAATATGATTACATTTTTAAGTATGTCAACTAGCCTTTATAAACCATTTTTTCATTTACAATATTTTTTAGCATTTGCAAATTCTCTTTGGGACAATTATTATTAATTTCTTTAGATAAAGAAGCGATCGTTTCACGCTTGAGAATCGATTGCCAGGATGATTCTGCTTCTTCCATTAAATCAGATAATAAGCAGATATCTTTTTCTTTTAAATTAAGCATGTCATAGAAAATACCACTAGATGAATAAAGAGACTGTTTGCCCTCTACAGCAAGATAGACATCATAGATTCGTATATCTTCAGGATCTTTTTTTAATCTAAACCCTCCTTTAATACCCGGGACAGAGATAAGAAGATCTGCGTTAACTAATTTCCGTAGTATTTTTTGAATATATGTGGGCGATCCACCTAATTGTTTACTGATTATTTCTCCTGACAAAACCGCTTTTGGGGGTAAAAAATTAAGCAGCAAAATAGCATAAACAGATTGCTCCACACCGGTTTTCATTTGCAATGAACATCAGCCACCCTTTCTTTAATATGTTTGTTACTTTTTGATGTAGTAAGATTGTTCAACTAAATGTGTATATTAAGGATAAACATTGTCCACTTTAGGGATAATAATATATTATCTTAATAAAGTAAAACTTTTGGCCTCATGACCAAGTTTGTTACTGTAAGGTCTGGTACCTAACCAGGCCCCTTTTTTACTATCCTAAATCTCATTTTTATTAAGAAAAGTGTAAAAGCGAGAACCCCAAAAATTCCCCCAAATTGAAAAACTTAAATAAAATAATCTTTGTAATAGACAAAAGTGCCTATTAAACAAACAGCCGTATAGATCAGTGCTGTATAAAAAACCAGTGAAGGATAAAAATTTCTCTTCTCTACATCCACTTTAGTGCCTGTTTCGGACTGAACCTGCAGACTTACTTGGTTGGAAGTAAATCCCCCTGTTGATGAAAAATAGTAAATTATAAAAGTTGAAATTAATCCAGTTAAAAATGCAGTATCCATGAATTGAAAGCCCAATAAAGCAGTTAAATAATTGGCAGTAATTAATCCAACTAATGTGACTGCGGAGATTAAAATACTCTTCATTTGAAAACCTCCTTTTTACTTATTACGGAATTTATTAACAAAAGTTTCTAATTATAGTATTTTTAATTTTTTTCAAATATTAAGTTTCAGGAAGCCAAGCTACCAAGCCTTCTGTGATACGATGGATTGAAACTGATATTCAAGTAGATGGGAGTATCCAGTATGGACAAATTCGCGAAACGGGGATATACCCTATTCATCAGTGTATACGTGATGATGCACTTTTTCTTTTCCTTTTCTCAGAGTGAAACACTAATGACTTCACTTTCTTTAGTGGGACTTGCAGCCTTTTTAATGGGTTATTTTTTTCTGCCAATAAAGCAGGCTTCGATCTCTCTTTTACTATTTGGGATTGCCGTAATGATTCACCTTTCATCAGGGACTTCCCTGATCGAATCAGCGATATCCGGCTTTACCGTGATGAGCGGGCTGATTGCTCTCCTGCTGATCGTTCCCGCTATCAGCTGGGTGCTGGAAGAAAAGCCTTATATTGAATCTGTTATTCATTTTGCTCAAAGCCTTCTTAACACTAGCCGAAAATTCTATTTTGGCATGCTGATGATTACACAAATCATCTCTTATTTTTTGTTGTTTGGCGCTATTCCAATGGTTTATGGAATGGTAAATGGTTTCCTGAGCGGTCAGCAGGGGGAGGCTTGGGAGAACTATAAAGGAACTGCATTACTTCGGGGCTTCGCCCTAACAACCATGTGGGTCGTCAGCATTCCAAGCTTTATTTTTGCGGTTGATGCACTTGGTGCTTCTTTAGGATTATCGATCTTACAGGGTTTTTTCATCTCTTTTGCCGGGGTGCTGCTTGCTGTGCTTTTTTCCTATTTTCAGGAGCGGCATTACGGAGTTGATCTGACAGAGGGCATTCAGGAACAGCTGGCGAAAATTGGTGGAGATCTGAAACAGGATGCAAAGGGAAATCGCAACGTGACCGAATTTATTCTTCTTTTCGTTACGCTTTTCGGATCCATTTTTCTTTTAAACGCGATCTGGGATGTAAGTCTGCTGCTGATTATTCCGATCGTTATTATTGCCTGGGTCATCCTCTACTTTATCCTCAGCCGAAAAACCGGCAGGATCATCGAGCACGGAAAGTACTATGTGAAAACCGGTATTCCAAACAAAGCACAACAATTCTCTATTCTGTTCGCTGCAGGATTTTTAATAGATTCTGTTAATCAGTCAGGATACGGAGACTTTATCGTGGATGGTCTTTTTTATGTCTCAGATGCCGTGCCATTTTTAAACTTTCTTTGGATCCTTCCTTTTGTTGTCATTATCTTAGGATTTATCGGCCTTGGTCCGCTGACCGTCATCGTACTGGTGTCTGGAATTTTACAGGGCGTCGAAGTGCCTTATCCGCCGGAGCTCATCGTTTTGGGAATTACATCCGGAAGTGTGATCTCCATCATGCTGTCACCGCTGGTTTTACCGACGATTGTGCTGAGTGCAGTAAACCGGCTTAGTATTGTGAAAAACAGTATCATGTTTAATTATAAGTACGCGATTGCGTTTTATGGAATGACGCAGGTTTATTTGCAGAGTGTTGTGCTGTTCTTTTTATGATTTTATAAGTTCGAATCTGCAGGTTAGGTGCAAGCACTTCCATTCACACTATTAATAGCCTGTTTTTAAAAAATCCCCCTGTAAGAAACGCTTCTAGACTGTTTCTTACACGACGATCCTTATTTCCATCAAAAAATTTTGAATCTCCTCTTCCGTAGCACATCATCAATCAGGACTCATATTTAGAAAAAATCTTCCGAAATATGATGGAATTAATCAACGCAATAAGAGCAAATCCTCCAAATGTACCAAAGTACAGCCCTGACAACAATCCGACAGACGATGAAAAAACGATTATTAAGGGAAATACGTTTAAAAGAATTAATAGAATAAGATAGTGAAAATGAGAAATTCCCATTAGCAGTGAATTTAAAAGGATCTTTTTAATGGTATCTTCGTATCTGGAGATATAAGCAAAAACAAAAAGAAAAATACATAGATAAACAAATCCAAAAACGATAAGTACACTTGTCCAAAGAATTAAAGGAAGCCCGCCCGCATTCCCTAAAAGACTGTAATTGACTCCAAATAACAGTCCTGCAGCAGCCATTATAAACCACACAATTGTACTTTGTTTAAAACTTCTCCGGTAAGAGAAGTAGAAACTCTTAACGATCGTTTCATCTTCATTTTTAATTATTTTCAATAAAACGGAATACAAGGCGGTTGTTGACGCGCCGATTGTAACGATAGGAAGTGAAAACAACAAAAACAGTGCATTTAATATAGCCAAATCAACAATTCTTGATAAAAACCTGAATAATGTTCCATCCAGTTGAAACACCTGGCTCATGTTTGTTTCTCACCTCTTTTTAAACTGGAATGGATAAACCGGTCCTATTATTGCCAATTGGACCGGCTGCCATTTCAATTTTGTAGATTTCCAGCTAACTACCCGAAGAGCCTATTGAGCGGCTTCAAGGTTTTCCTGGTATCTTTTAAATGCCGCATTTTGGATATCTATATACTCGTCATAGCCCATTTGTTTAAGTTGATCAATATAATCATCCCACTCTTTGGTCACTCCGCCTTCAACAACCCACTTCGACTGCATAGAACTCACAAAAGCAGAAAGGTCAACATTCAATGTATTTAATCGCTGCATCTCCTCTTGTGTATAAAAAACATTTGGAAATTCTTCTTTTGCATGCTGGTTAATTTCTTTGTCCAATTCAAGTTTAAGCCCATCACCGCCAGTAGTTGGGAGTGTAACTTTTTCATTAAACCCTTCCCCTACATACTTCGGACCAAAGTCTCGTAATGAGTGTGTCCATGCAAATATATCTGCCGATTCCCCTTCGGGAGCATCCAGAACTTTATATGTGCCATCTTCCAGCTTTTCAGTCCCGACACCGAAAGATCCATAAAACGTTTGAATACTGGCATCCTCCGTGTAAAATTTGTCTGCCCATTGGAGCAGCTTTGCCGGATCTTCCGCCTGTGTAGTAATCATAAACTCATTACGGGAATAAGTAGGAGCATCAGTCATTACGTACCGTTCTCCGTCAGGTCCTTTAAGTGCCGGCAGCTGAACGTATTCTCCGGCATTTGGGCCAAATATTGCATCTGCCGTCCAGCCTGTCCCCACGCCGACCCGGGAGCCATTTTCATCCTTCCTTTTTGCTTCTGCCATTGACTCATCCTGCGTAAACATTTCCTCATCAATTAAGCCTTCTTGATAGCTTTTATGCATCCATTCAATGCCTTCTTTATATTCTTCTGTAGTTGGCATGTAAACGGGCTTGCCTTCTTTCATTGTCATATAAACTTGAGGACTGCTTCCTTTAGGCAGACCAAATGGAAGCAAGTATTCAAAAGCACCCCCACCGTAAGGGATTTCATCATTCAAATCTCCATTTCCATTAGCATCCTGCTCCTTAAAAGCTTTTAAAACGTTATAAAATTCTTCATAAGTATCAGGCATTTCCAACCCCAAATTATCCAGCCACTTTTGATTAATAAAAAATGTGTTGCCCGCAACCGGCCTCATTGGAAGCTTTTTCGGCAGGCTGTAAATATGTCCATCAGGAGAAGTGGCGTTTGCGCGCAATGTTGGGTCTTCTTCAAAAGCGGCTTTTAAATTCGGCATGTTTTCGTCAATTAAATCTTCGAGCGGAATAAACATACTGGCGTTTTGCGCCATATCTGAATCACTCAATGCAATTGAGCCTAGAAATGCATCCGGCAAATCTCCGCCAGCCATTAACAGTGCTTTTTTATCTCCCCACTCACTGTTTTGATAAACATCCCATTTAATATCAATTCCAGCTTCTTTTTCTGTTTCTTCTACAAACCCTTTTAAGAAATCATCGCCCCAATCGGCCCATCGAACCGTTGCAATTTTATACGAGCCGTCATCTTCAGAATTTGAACCTGATGAATCATTACTGCAGGCAGCCATTAAGCTCGCTGCTAATGCAAAAGATAATGCTGCGTTCATTTTTTTCTTCATGTTTAATTCCCCCTGTTATTCTTTAATGGACCCTATCATAATTCCTTGGTTAAAATATTTTTGCAAAAATGGGTATAAGCACATGATTGGAAGCGTAGAAACGACGATTGCTGCATACTTCATCATTTCCGATAAGCTTCTTAGTTCCGATGCCAGAGAACCCGAGGAAAAGCCAAGAAGGGATTCATTTGCGATCAATATTCTGCGCAGCACTAATTGGAGCGGCTGTAAATTTTCGTTTGTAAGATAAATCATTGCATTGAACCAGGAATTCCAAATGTCCACTGCCGTCCAAAGACCAATAACAGCAAGAACAGCTTTTGACAGCGGCAATACCATGGTGAAGAAAAAGCGGATTGTACCGCACCCATCAATCTGTGCTGCTTCCCATAGGGTTTCTGGAAGACTTGTTTTAAAGAATGTTCTGGCAATAATAATGTTAAAACATGATACAGCAAATGGCAGCACCATTACCCAAAACGTATCCAACAGCCCAAAGTTTTTAATCACCAGATAGGTGGGCACTAATCCCCCGCCGACAAACATCGGGACAATGTAGAAAATAGAAATCCACTTTCGGCCAAATAGATCCTTCCTTGATAAGGCATAGCCTGCCGGAATATTAACCGCCAGCGCAATGAGCGTTCCAACCAGAGTATAAATAATGGTATTTAAGTAACTTCTCCAAATCATTTCTTGTTTGAGCAATTCGATATAGCCAGCTAAATTCCACTCTTTTGGCCAAAACCATACGTTTCCGTTTGCCACGTCCGCAGGGTCACTGAAGGAAGCAATGATAATGAACCAGAGAGGATAAACAATCATCACAATCATTACGATCGCTATCCCATATACTGAAAGATCAAACAGGCGATCCTGCAGGTTCTTATGGGTTCTTGTTTTTTTTGTTAACTTATTTTTCATTAATGCTTCCAATCTTTTATCCTCCCCTCTATATTAAACTCGTATTCGTTAATTTTTTAGACATCCAATTCACCAGCAACAGAATGATGATATTAACAACTGTGTTGAATAGGCCAATAGCGGTTGATAAACTATATTGAAAGTTTTGAAGACCGATCTTATATACGTAAGTAGAAATAACTTCACTGCCGGTTAAGTTCAATTGATTTTGCAATAATAGCACTTTTTCAAAGCCTACATTTAAAAGGCTGCCCGCTCTCAAAATCAATAAAATCATAGCAGTAGGTAAAAGCAATGGCAGATCAATATGAATGATTTTTTGCAGCTTGCTGGCACCGTCCACCGTTGCTGCTTCATAATAAGTTGGGTTAATGGCTGAGAGCGCCGCTAAGTAAATAATGCTGTCCCAGCCGACATGCTGCCACACATCACTCCACACATATACACTGCTGAACAATGAGGCATTTGATAACAAATTCGGCATATCAATACCGATCAGTCCCAGCACATTGGCAACCAGTCCTGTGCTTGGTGATAAAAAGAGTAAAATCATACCGCACATGACCATTGTCGAGATAAAATGCGGCAAGTAGGTTGTGACTTGAAATACTTTTTTAAAGGTGCCAACACGAATTTGATTACATAAAATTGCCAGCGCAATTGGCAGCGGGAAGCCTACTAAGATACTATATAAGCTAATGGCCAGCGTATTTTTAATCGTGATATCAAATTGGTACGAATTAAAATACTGAATAAAGTGCTTGAAACCTACCCACTGGCTTTCAAGTATTCCCAATGAGGGTGAATAATCTTTAAAAGCGATGACTAAACCATACATTGGCAAATAACTAAAACAAATAAGTAGAATAATAGAAGGTATCAGCAATAGATATAGCGGTCCGCTCTTCTTCACTTGTTTCATTATTTTTGTCATTTTTCTTTCGTTTAAGATGACATGATTATGCGTAAAACCCTTAGTTAAAGCTTTATTATACACAGCTGCCACTCCTTCTATTAATTGTTGATACAGCTCTCGCCCTCCCTTTATCTGATACTCCTGATTATATGACAGCGCATACATTTTAAAATAGCTGTAAACGGACTCCATATTTGTACAATTCGGATAAATTAATCTTTAAATACAACAAAATAACACTATTCAGTCATGATTTATTGATTCAAACGCTTTCTTGACGTTTTTGTGCTAGAAAGTATAATCTGATTCTTTATAATGAAGGTATGTTGTGTTAGGGGGGAGAAAGTGCAGTTCTTTATTGGAGATCGATCTTCACGTTCGATTGACTATTACTTAAAAGGCCTTTTAATCATCTTAATTTCGATTTTTTTAATTAATCTGTTAGTTAGTTTCTTAATCGTCACTACTACAAGGCAACAAAGCATTAATTATGTTACGGATACAGTCCATTTGTATCTGAACGAAGCTCAGCAGAAATTGGACGCCATCGATCATTTTATGATCTGGACGGTGAAGAATGATCCATTACTTGAGAATATAGAAGAATCTCAGGGAATGGAAGAATTACCGGAAAGCATTAGTGACTTTAGATCAAGAGTGATTGATTTTCAACACTCTACCGGCAGCGAATATCAATTCTTTTTAGCTTTAAAAGAAGAAAACTTTTTTTTAAATACTTCCCCTCTTCGAATGGGATATTCGGAATATCTTGAGGCAAAACAGTTTTTTTTAACCGAAATACAACGTTCTGCTACTTATGAAAACTTGTATACATGGCAATCTGTTAAACTAAACGATGAATTCTACTTGTTTCATTCACTAGAATACAATAACAGAACCCTTATTTCCTTGGTTGCCGTAGAGGATATTCTGCTTCCATTACGAAAGATCAATTTAGGAGATAATGGACTGATTGTAATGAAAAACGAAGAAGTCGGATACCTCTCTGACCCCGGTAACGTAGAGATGCTTCAAACACAAAAATGGAACCGGCTTTTTAGCAGCTACCTCTTATTTGAAGAAAGTGAAACATCTCTTCCTTTTTCGCTGCATGTATCTGTAGATCATTTCAGTGCCTTTAAAAAGGTAGTTTTTGCCCAATTGGCCCTTATTTTAGCCACCCTTCTCATTAGTGTTATTCTATTTATCATTTTAAAATATATCAAAACTAATGTGATATCCCCTGTCCAGCTCTTCTCTAAAAATTTATCAGCTATAAACAAAAATAACGAAACCATTGATTTTGAAAGCAGCAGTATTAAGGAACTCGAGCAGGCTGGTATTCAATTTAAGGTATTAATTAATGAAATCAAAAAATTAAAAGTAAATATTTATGAAAAGGAATTTGAAAAAAAGCAGATTCAAATGGACTTTTTAAAATTGCAAATCAAACCACACTTTTATTTAAATTGCCTAACAACCATTTACAGTATGGCTCAAATGGAAATGTATAAAGAAATAAAAGAAATGACGTTGGCTACCTCAAAATACTTCAGGTATTTGTTTCAAACAAACCAAAATTTTGTCATGCTTCAGAAGGAATTGGATCATATAAATGATTACCTGGACATCCAAAAACTGCTTCATGTACAAGCTTTTCATTTTAAAAGCTTTATTGAAACAGGAACGGATAAAGCAAAAATTCCGCCTTTTGCCCTGCAAACCTTTATTGAAAACACAGTGAAGCATTCCGTTTCTCTAGATGAACAGATTGATATTTCAATACGAATCGAATATTCACATGAAAGGAATGAATGGATCAAAATAGAAATATCAGATAGCGGTCCGGGCTTTTCCTCGGATGTTTTAAGCAGGCTGCAAAACAATGTTCCATTATCAAACAAGGAAGGCAATCATATTGGCATAAACAATGTGCTTCAAAGGCTGAAGCTTCTATATGGAGAGGAATTTTCAATCGAATTTTTTAACGGCCCTGAAGGTGGCGCTTCGATTGTTCTCGTTTTGCCCTATATGGTTTATGAGGAGTGAATAGGATGAATATCTTGATTGTGGATGATGACCGATTCGTTATAGCCGCTTTAAAGCAAAAAATGGATTGGACTTCATAAAAGAAGTTTATAGCGCTTCTAATATTCGCCAGGCGCAAAATATATTTAAGGAAAACACGATTCACATTTTGATTTCCGATATTGAAATGCCACAGGGAAGCGGCCTGGAACTGTTATCCTGGATCAGATCGGAGAAATATGAAACTCAGGCCATCTTCCTTACCAACTTTGCAGATTTTAACTATGCGCAAAAAGCAATTGAACTTCAAAGTTTCGATTATTATTTAAAGCCTATTGAATTCGACAAATTAGAATTAATTATAAAAAAGGCTATAAATAAAGTAGAAGTCAGCAAAACAAACGAGCAATCGATTGAAATAGGTAACTATTGGAAGAAGAATAAAGAAGAACTGCAAAAGCATTTTTGGCAGATGCATTTAAAAGATGACGAACTGTTTTCTGAAGAAGATCTTCAGAAACAGTTGAAACTTAAACATATGGAGTATTCGTTAGAAGATCGTTTCGTTCCAGTGTTGATCGATTGTTTCCCCTATACATTCGCAGAGCAAAACAAGAAGATCATTTCAATCATGGATCAAGAAAGTAATTTTCAATACAAATTGAAAAAGTTGATTATGGAAGCTTTTAGTACACAGGACATTCATTTAGACAGTTTTGTTAAATTCAATCAAAATACAGATGAATATTTAGCACTTTTTATTAGGGAAGAAGGGAATGATGTGCCGCTTGAAGAATGGGTTAATTCCTGCAACAAGTTTATTGTAACGGTTCAGGATCAACTGAATAGTGATGTTCAGTGCAGCATTGGGCCAGTGAGTTCTTTGAGGCTAATAAAACAGACATTTAAAGAACTACATGAATTTAAAAAAGAGACTATCGACTTTCGAAACAAAACCTTCATTTTCAATCCTCTGGATAAAGAGTTCACAAAATATGCTGAGCCAAATTTACAGCTTTTAGAGCATTATCTTGAAACGGAAAATAGGCTAAGCTTTGTCAACAAATGCTATCAGTATCTGACGACCCTCGTAAACAAAGAGGCTCTGAATTATCAAGTGCTGTGCAGCTTTAGGCTGGATATCACACAGCTAATCTATACGCACCTAAAGAAAAAAGAGATTTTAGCAAATAAACTGTTTCAAGGAAAGACACATGATATCTTACTGGAGCAGTCACCAAGATCGGTTGAAGATATCATGACTTATATTTCCCATTTAGTGGATGTTTCCTTGGAGTATATGGCATTCACTGAGTCCCAAAAATCAATTATCAATACTATTTGTGATTATATTGACCAGCATTATCAGGAAAATATCACTCGAAATAGTCTGGCTAAGATTGTTTACCTTAGCCCGGATTACATTGCACGTTTTTTTAAAAAAGAAATGGGCATTTCCCTTGTAAATTTTATAAAAAAAAGAGTCGAAATCGCAAAGGAATTACTCGCCCACACAGAATTACCAATTCATATTATTTCTGATAAAGTAGGATATGGAAATTATTCTTATTTTACAAAGATTTTTAAGAAAGAAACAAATTATACACCTGTTGAATTTCGGAAAAATACCTAAGGGGTTTTATTTTTTTTGCCAACCTATTATTTTATCAGGGAGAGAAAAATATGAATGAAGAATCACAGAAATACTGGGACGAATACTGGAATGATCGAGATCAAACTAAACCAAAAAAAGTAAGTGACTGGCAATTCGGAGCCAGCCCGGATCAATTGGCTCAATTAGTAATAGACGAAGTTAAAACAGCGACTTGCTCTGGACTGATTTTTTATGAAATTGAAAAGGAACCACTGCCTGCCATTGAAGACTACAGTGTTGTTTTAAGCAGCAATGATAAACCTTTGGCGATCATTAAAACAGTAGATGTTAACATCATGCCCATGAATGAAGTCCCGGAGGAATTTGCGATTGCAGAAGGTGAAGGCGATAGAACCTACCAATATTGGAAGGAAGTTCACGAAAAATTCTTCACTAAAGAGTTAAATGAGGTCGGTCTTGCGTATTCAGAGGATATGATGTTAGTATGTGAACGTTTTGAGTTGGTGGATGTAAAGAACAAGTAAAAATATGCTTGGGGGTTGAACTGAAAAGGAGCCCCTTACGCTGAAAATGTAAAAGCACCAATCGCAATCGCTGCGATTGGTGCTTTTGGTATTTTTAGCGCAAAGGCTTTTCTTTCCGACGCGGCGGGATTGTTCGCCCGGCTTTGATGTCCTGGTTAAATGATTTTACTAAAGAGTAGGACATAACGAGTAAGATAAACGTTAACGGCAAAGCACTTACGATGATCGCCGTTTGAAGAGCGGAAAGACCTCCTGAACCCAACAGCACCAGTGTAGAAGCTGAGAGAATAAGTCCCCAAGTGATTTTCACTCGATTTGGAGGATTTAACATCCCTCCTGTTGTCTGCATTCCTAATACAAATGTAGCGGAATCCGCAGAGGTAATGAAAAAGGTTGTGATTAACAGGACTGACAGTGCAGATAAGATCGCTCCAAATGGAAGCTGATCATACACCATAAATAAGGCCGTTTCAATCGACTGGCCGGAGATATCAATTCCTTGTGTCAATTCTAAATGAATGCCTGTGCCGCCAAATACCGTAAACCAAAATGCACATAAGGCAGCTGGAATTAACAGGACAGCAATCGTAAACTCACGAACAGTTCTCCCTTTTGAAACCCGGGCAATGAACATCCCTACAAAAGGTGTCCACGAAATCCACCATGCCCAGTAGAATATGGTCCAGGCTTGCGTCCACTCGGCTTCCTGACTGTTAAAGGGAGAAAGTCTTAAGCCCATACGGGGAAGATTTTGCAGATATTCGCCTAATGTATTAACAAAGAGATTTAATATAAACAAGGTTGGTCCTAAAACGAGCATCGCAAAAAGTAACAGGACAGCCAGGGACATATTAATATTACTCAACCATTTGATCCCTTTTGAAATTCCTGTTGAAGCAGAAACGATAAAGAGCACGGTGACAACGGCCATAATCGTTAATTGAATGCCAAAGTTATACGGAATTCCGATCAAATATTGCAGGCCGGAATTAATTTGCTGTGATCCAAGTCCTAATGAAGCAGCGACTCCAAATAGTGTAGCAAATACAGCAATGACATCGACCGCAATGCCCATTCCCCCCTTTGCTCTCTTTTCACCAATGACAGGGGTCAAGGTTGCACTCATTAATCCTGGTGCACCGCGATTAAATTTAAAATAAGCCAGTGCTAAAGCAACGATGGCATAGATAGCCCATGCATGAAGGCCCCAATGTAAAATGGTATAACGCAACCCTAAAACAGCTGACTCTTCCGTACCTCCTTCTCCATATGGAGGAGTGGCGAAATGAGAAACAGGTTCTGATACTCCATAAAAAAGCAGGCCAATACCCATACCCGCCGAAAAAAGCATGGCAATCCATGTAAGTCTGTTGTATTCAGGCTTATCATCTGGTTTTCCAAGTTTGATTTTACCGAAAGGTCCCACAATCATAATAATGGCAAAAATGAGGAAAAATGTAGCGATTAGTTGATAGAACCAGCCAAAGTTTACAAGTACGAATGCTTGGGATGCATTCATGGCATCGGCCAGTCTTCCGGGGATTAACACACCAATTAAAACAAATAGTATGGCGATTCCTACAGAAATTAGTAAAGTCTTATTTCCTTTCAATGCGCATCAACTCTTTCATTTTTTTTGTTACCCTCTCAATCTACAAAGTCTCATAAATCGACAGGATTCCTGTTTTAATAAGTGAATTATTATCATAACATAGTTCGCAGGACTTTTAATGCCCCTGCCTGGAGACCGGTGATTTAAGTTGGTGGGAAGAATTGCTCTCCCCCCTGCTGTGAACGGGTGTATCAATGTATTAATTATATCCTGCTAAAAACAGAACTTTTTGATTTTATAAACGTAGTAACTATTATTCACACAAAGGAGGAATTACTGATGTCAAAGTACTCCATTAAACAATTTGTTCAGGAAACAAAACAGGAAGAAAGTGCACGTGACTTTTTTGAGCTGGAAACGGACCGTATATTAGAAGTGAATTTAAACGGGCAGGTGTGGGCAAAAGCAGGGTCTATGATCTCCTATGAGGGAAACATCAAGTTTGAACGTGAGGGGGTTTTAGAGCACGGAATTGGCCGATTTGTAAAAAAAGCACTCAGTGGTGAAGGCGCACAGCTGATGAAAGCAAACGGCCGGGGAAAGCTATACGTTGCAGATCAAGGCAAAAAAATCACGGTTCTCGATCTTGAAGGTGAGAGTGTTTTTATTAACGGAAATGACCTTCTCGCTTTTCAGGACGGCCTGGAATGGGATGTCAAGCTCATGCGGCGTGTCGCCGGAATGATGGCCGGCGGACTGTTTAATGTACGACTGGAAGGACACGGGCTTGTCGCTTTTACCTCCCATTATGAGCCCCTCACCATTCTCGTCACACCTGATAGACCAGTGTTCACAGATCCTAACGCAACCGTCGCCTGGTCTGGAAACCTGGAGCCTGAATTTGTTACTGACATACAGCTGAAAAGCTTATTTGGAAGAGGCAGCGGAGAATCCATTCAAATGAAATTTTCCGGCAATGGGTTTGTTGTGGTGCAGCCATATGAAGAAATTTACCAGACACAGCAAAGCTGAATGATTTAAAGGCCAGCAAACGGCTGTCATGATCGGCTGTTTGCTGGTCTTTGCTAATATAATGCGTTTTGCTCCAAAAACTTTCTATTTTAAAAAATGCAAAGCAGTTAAATATCCTGCGTGTATGAGTAATGTAGCGCCTGTAAATAAACAAGCATGTGATGCTCCAGATGATGTCATACCCTTATCTTCTTTAGTATCCAGATAATAGATAAGTGCCAAACCAAATGCAATGAAAAGGGACATAATGAGATAAGAAAATGTCTGATACAGCCAAGTATACATAAGGAAATGTACAGCTCCTGCGATACTGAATACAAACGGAATCAAGCAGTAATGCTTTTTTTTGAACATGGCAATTAAAAGGGGCAAAACCAACAACTGGCTCATCGCGATTATAATGATGAGTTCATCAAGTTCTCCAGTATCCGGCCGATTCTCAAAAGCGTCAATTCCATACAGGATCAGTAAAGCGATTGGCAATGCAAACATCCCTTGGAAAAGCGTGGCTAATGAAGCAGTAATAGGACTAGTCGTTTTCCACATGACTCCACAAACGATCCAAGTAACTCCGTATGCTGCTAAAAATGGTGCTCCGGAAATGTTAATTTCCGCAAGCTGTTCCAGTACTCCCACCATGCCTTCTCCCCCCTTTTGTTCGACTTTGGAGTATTATACATATCTTGTCTCTGTTAAAATTCCCCGAACTAAAAGTATTTTACATTCACTTTTTGATGCTGTTATTTAGATCTTCACGATATTTGTCCTGCCAGGTTTTCGCATCTTTAACTAATTCGTCGCAAAAAGCGGCTGCGTCCTCACCCGTCAGGTCAATGACTTTTTTCCCTTCTGCAGACCCTTCCTCAAATAAGTCAAGAATGCCGGTAAAGATACGATGAGTATCTTTCCAGTCGGTTAGACCTCCAGAGGTCCACATATATTTTTGCATCGCTTTGTAAGCATTTTGGTATTCACTTGGAAGTGCCTTCGCACGAGCCTCCATCGCTCTCCATTCCCGCTTGTCGTTCAAACTGCCGATAACTTTTTCAAACATATTCATTTTACTCATCCTCTCTGGTTTTTTTCGCTTTGATTTCTTCAATTTTGCCCGAAACGAAATCCCATTTTCTCCAAAACGTTTTAAGATGCTCATGACCTGCTGTATTGAGTGTGTAAAATTTCCTGGGCGGTCCCATAGTTGATGGCTTTTTCTCCGTATCGACCAGATTGTTTTTCTCAAGCCGCATGGTAATCGTATAAACGGTGCCTTCAACCACATCGGTGAAACCAAGTTCACGCAGCTGTTGTGTGATTTCATAGCCATAGGTTTCACCCCGGCTGATAATTTCCAGCACGCAACCCTCAAGCACCCCTTTCAGCATTTCTCTAAAGTTATCCATTTTATCCTCCATTTGTACTTTACTTGTATAGCAATCTGTATCAATGGTATTTAGATTTATCAGTATTCAGTATTACTTACTACCAGTATATAGTATAACGAAGTAGTGGTTCTGTCAATAATCAAAATGACCGTCAAAAAAGCTTTTTTGAAAAACAAAGAGCACATTCTTTACTTTAGAATGCACTCTGCAACCGACTGATTTTTATAACGGATAAACATAAAAGACCAACAAATTTGTTGGTCTTTTACAGATTTTCGTCTGGTTCATTATTGGTTTAAGTACGTCTCCAACCGCTTCATCTGTGAATTATAGCCTTCAATCATGCCCATCTCGCTCATTTTTTCCAGTGTTTCAGCAGAATCAAATGTGGTAATGGTAACAACATTTGTAGCACCTTCTGCTGGTATGAACGAAACCTCAATTTCCATTTCTGGCATTTCAGGGTTTACGTTTCCTTCCTGATCAGAAAACGTATCCAGGTAAAGAAATTTTTCAGGTGCGTGTATTTCTTTGAACTTGCCAAGTCCCCAGGATTCCATGCCGTAAAAATCCCCCTGACTTTTATCCTCGCATTTCATACAGTAGTGCCAGTACCCACCAGGCTTAAATTCAAATCGTTTGTTCTCAGTTTGCCAGCCTTCAGGTCCCCACCATGCTTCCAGCTCTTCTGAATTTGTATAGGCCTGAAACAATCTCTCTTGTGAAACAGAAAACGTGTGTTCAGTGATCAACTTATTACCCTCCGTCAGTGTTTTCATTTTACAGCCTCCCATTTTGTAATCCAATCACCAATGAATGTAAGATGACATCCGTATTCAAAAGCCAATGGTACTGAGTCTTCATCATGCTTGTCCAAGAGATAAGGAATGGCAGCAAGCATGGCTGTACTCAGCCTGGAAACAGCAAATAATACATTTCACAAAAGAAGACACTTCACTCAAAATCACTTCAATTTAAATATATCAAAAAATTCAGATAAAGTGTTCAGTAAATTCCTTTTCTTCTTAGATGTGGTGTCGACTCTTCATTAATCATCAATATTTTTCATCAATTCGGTACGGACTAAAAGATTGCCGCGTGGGCGTTCTTTGCATTAGGTTTTTTAAAAGCAGCTATTAATTTGATATGGAAAGCGAAGTTTTATATAACTTATCATCATTATTTTGAGGATTTCCTCTGCCGTCAGAATTATTGCTCAGGAAATAAAGGGTATCTCCATCAATGAAAAGTTCCCGAATTCTGCCCAAACCAGTGATGAACTCCCGTTGTTCCTGTGTTTCAAGATCAAATTCCAGGACAGCGGATCCTCTTAGGGCTGCCACATAAAGTTTTCCATTATAATAACCCATTCCGGAAGGCGCCCAGGTAGATTCATCTCCAGAAGTGAAAATTGGGGAAACGAGACCATCTTGCTCTTCATCGCCTTCGATAATAGGCCAGCCATAATTTTGGCCTGACTCTATTTTATTAATTTCATCATTTGCATTATTTCCATGTTCACTTGCATACATTGTTCCATCCGGTGACCAGGTAATTCCTTGAGGATTTCGGTGACCATAACTAAAGACGTATGAATTTGAATATGGATTATCGCTCGGGATGGAGCCGTCGAGGTTCATTCTTAAAATTTTACCACCTAAGGAGTCAATATCTTGTGCGATTTCACTTGTGGAAGCGTCCCCTGTTGTAGCGTATAGTTTTTCATCTGCACCGATTTTAAGTCTTCCTCCATGATGGTAAGTACCACTGGGAATTTGGTCAAGAAGCACACGCTCTTCCCCCCAAACATTATCGTTCAGCCGGAGAAATACGATACGATTAAATTGTCCATCCCCACTTTCATACGTATAGTAGGCATAAGCAAGGTTGGATTCAGGAAAGTCAGGAGCAAGAACAAAGCCGAGCAGTCCTGCCTCAGACGCTGTTGATAACTCTTCTTCCAGCTCTACACTTTGTCTTTCTGTTTGACCGTTTTCTATTTTCACAATACTTCCAGCTCTTTCAGTTAAATAAATGGTATCCTCCAGTTTCTCAAATGACCAGGGAACCTCCAGGTTTTCCGCGACAACTTCTACATCCTGAACAGGAACTGTCCCTTCTTCCTGTGCATCTTCCATTCCATTTGAAGGGTCCTGTTCATTTTCAGAACAGCCAGCTATAAAAAGAATTGCGGTAAATGAGGTAATTAAGTTTTTTTTCAATTTGAATTTTCTCCTCCTCTTTATATAAGTCATCATCCGGCGTGTTCACTGTGTTCACAAGAATAATACCCATTTTTTACTAATTGGAAACTTATAAAAACCGAGATCCAATTTTTATAAGAAGGACGTGTTTTCTATATTAAAAAACAACTTTTTACTTTAAGATGTTATAAAGAAAATAAATTATGAGCTGATAATCAGTCCTGGTACTCAAAGATGTTACCTATCACCATAAGATGGGTGATGACCATACATATATAAAATGAAAGCGAGTGTTCTAATTGGCCTTAATGACTTTAGAAAATGTCATGAAACAAGAAGACAATAGTACAGTTCTAAAAGGCATTGATTTAATCATAAATGAAAAGTCCCAAATTGGGATTAAGATGACAAACGAAGAAAGTCTCGTTTTGTTTAAATTAATTGCTGGTGAACTGACGCCCTCCAGTGGTCGGATTGAAATAGGAACAAGCTCTATTTTGACAGAATTTACTGAGGATGGTTTATACGAAGATTTAACTGTCTCCAGCTATTTAGCTGCTTTTAAAAAAATTGCTGACTTTAAAAACCCTTTGAAGGAGTTTAGCGGCATTTTTTCTTTATCAGATGTGTGGAATACTAAAATCAGCAAATTATCTCTCGACCAAAAGAAAAGGATCAGTTTGTTTCGAATGTCCTTGTTTTCCCCGGAATTATTGTTAATTCAAAGCCCCTTAAGCAACTCAACGGCTGAAGGAATTGAATTATATAAAAAAGCCTTAGATCACCTTCAATCAAATAATGTTGCGATCTTATTCACATCTCATTTCTTAGAGGAATTACTGTTATTGAGCAATGACATTTACCGATACAATCATAATATCGGTTTAGAAAAGACAGATCTCGCTCATGAAAACAAATTAATGCCAGCAGATGAAACCGAAACTGTGATTAAGCCAAATAACGTTTATAAAGTTTCCAGTAAGCTGGCGGATAAAACTATTTTCTTCAGTCCAGATGAAATTGATTTTATCGAGAGTATTAACAGCGTAAGTAATATTCGAATTGGTGAGGAATATTTCCCAACTGTTTTAACAATGAATGAATTGGAAGAAAAGCTGACCAAGTTCGGTTTCTTTCGATGCCACAGATCTTATTTAGTTAATTTACAACGAGTGTCCGAATTGGTTAGTTACTCAAAGAATACTTTCACGTTAATTCTTAAAGGAAGTAGTAAGGTGAATTTACCAATTTCAAGAAATCGCTTAGAGGCAATGAGAGCATTAATCGAATTTTAAAGTACATTTCAGGCTGAAATAGCATTATTTCAGCCTCTTTTTGTATCATTTGAGCTTTTGACTGTTACGATTCAACGAAGATTTACGACATTTCCATTCGTTTTCTATAAAGTATTAATCAGATGGATGACTGACCTCGGGAATTCGTTCATCCACAACATGATGAATGAAGGAGAGAAGCAAATGGGAAAAAAATTAATCCAAGTTGAACGTTTGTCAAAAAAATTCAAGGATCAAGTTGCATTAAAAGACATTAGTTTTTCAGTTCATGCAGGAGAAATCTTCGGATTCTTAGGTCCCTCGGGATCAGGGAAAACAACCACCATTAAAATCCTGACCGGACAGCTGGCCCAATCTTCAGGCCGTGCTTTTGTTTTGAATAATGCGGTGGAACAGATTGATGAAAGTATTTATGAACAAATCGGAATTGTGACTGATAATAGCGGATTGTATGACAGGTTAACGGTCTACAATAATTTAGTGGCATTCGCTAAGTTATTGAATGTGGATAAAAAAAGAATTGATTTTCTCCTTAAAAGGGTTGGTCTGTTTGAGCATAAAAATAAAATGGCCAAAAATCTGTCCAAGGGAATGAAGCAGCGTTTGATTCTTTCAAGAGCGATGCTGCATCAGCCGAAGGTGCTTTTTTTAGACGAACCTACCAGTGGTCTTGACCCGGTTACGACTGAAGCTATACACGCCCTGCTTTTGGAATTAAAAGAAAACGGAACCGCCATATTTCTGACGACTCACAACATGGAAGAAGCCACAAAGCTATGCGATAGCGTGGCACTGTTGAATGATGGGCTTATTGTGGAACATGATACACCCAAAGCGTTAACGCTTAAATACAATCAGGATAAACGTTACCAGGTATTATTGAAGAATGAGAAAGAGGTTAATGTAGCTCATAGTGCTGAGTCAATCCAACAGATCAATCATTGGTTACTTAATGATGAACTTTTGACCATTCATTCATGTGAACCGAATTTAGAACAAGTATTCTTGGAAGTTACCGGGAGGGAATTAGTTTGAGTCTATCATTAAATAAAATTAATGCAGTCCTTCAGTTACGGCTAAAATTGATGCTAAGCAATTTAAGTCTCCTTTTCACCCCGATTTTCGCTATAGGATTTGTCATCATTATGGGAAGTCTTTTGCCGAATTTAGATGGAGGAGAGGCAGGAGCGCCGTTTTCCACAAGTGGTTTTTTATTAAGTTTCGGATTGATCTTCAATATCGCGATCGGCGGTATATCCATGAGCAGTTCTCCTATCGCTGAAGAAAAAGAAAAACATACATTACGCGTTTTAATGACCTCATCCGTTAAAGGGGTTGAATATTTTATAGGCAGTATGATTCCGCTATTAGTCATTTTAGTTGCGACCAATATTCTATTAATTCCAGCAAGTGGAGTGGCTTTTAATGATATCCCTCTCCCTGCTTACCTTGTTATTACGACATTGGCCAGCTTAATCAGTATTTTAATTGGCTATATCATCGGAACGTACGCAAAAAACCAGGCGCAAGCTTCGCTAATAAGTACGCCAATTTTAATTACCTTAACATCCATTCCAGTCCTTAAGATTTTCAACGAAAATTTAGCCGAGATTTTAAACTATACCTATGGCGGTGTCATAGCAAACCTGTCAGATGCACTGGCTGCCGATCGCGGGTATCAGTGGAATGTAACAGATGTCAGCGTTCTTGCTGCCTGGTTTATCGCCACCTTAGGACTATTCATTTATATCTATAAGAAAAATGGGTTGGACAGTGACTAGAAAACAAGAGTAAATGGCAAAAAACATTCAAACTACTATACCGGGAGTGAAAAAAATGTTTGGAAAAAATGAAAAACGATTTGAAGAAAAATCGCTTGAACATTTTCAGTACGGATTGATCATGGTGCTGATGGACCGTACAACCGGAGTGCACTATTTGTATACATGGGCTCAGCAAGGTACTTCCCTCACACCATTATTGGATGAAAATGGTGAAGTCGTGATAGAAAAAGTTGTTTAAGGAACTATGCTGTTAATGAAAAAGCCTCCCACAAGTTCAGCCGGCTTATGGGAGGCTTTTTTATTTTTCGTGTTTTCCTCACCGGGAATGCGAAATTAAGGATGTTTAAGATGCTGCTCCATGCTTTGATGAAGCTGATCAAATGCCTTTGTGACAAGTTCTTTCGGTATCTCAGAATACTGGTCTCCAATATGCACTTCAAAATAGCAGCACTGATCCTGAGTTTCAATTAAATGATTGGTTATTCCAATTCCAGTTCGTTGTTCTACCTCTACTAAAATGGGTTCCACTTGCGCTCTAGACTGTTGAAAGTGGACATGAAACATATTAGAAACAGGAACTGCCGGGAGTGTGGAGATGCCATAACAGGAATTAAACCGTTCAGCAGCTTCCTGTGATTCTTTGAAATACTGCTCCATTTTTTGTGATCGTCTGTCAAAGTAATAATCCGCTGGGATGATATAGGGATACAAACTAATGAGATCACCGCCATATCGCCTTTTCCAAACTTTTGATTGCTTGACAAAATCTCGATCACCAGCTAAAATAGCGCCTGCAATTCCCCCAATCCCTTTATATAACGATAGATAAATACTATCAAATAAAGCACAAACTTCAGCAGCAGATTTTTGGTAATAAGGAAGAACCTCAAGCAAGCGCGCCCCATCGAGATGGAGCCTGATTTGCTTATCACGACAGAACTGCGAAATTTCTTTTAGCGTTTTAAAGCTTGGTAATTGTCCCCCTATTTCACGTTGAGGTAATTCTAACAGCACGGCCGCAACCCCGTCCTCCATCTTCATTACATCACTCAGATCAATTACACGATTACGATCAGTAAGAAAAACAGATTCAATGCAATGTAACTCTTTTAAACCATCTTCTTCATGGATCTCTAAGTGGCTAAGCGGGTGGTAAGCTACTTTTCTTACCCCTTTTTCATCACACCATATTCGTAAAGCAATTTGCTGAGCCATTGTTCCACTGGGGAAAAAAACGGCGTCCTCTTTTCCCGTTAATGCAGCCATTTTCTCTTGAAAATCCTCAATAATTTGTCCTTTTCCATACATATCACTTTCTAAATCTTCATTCATATGTTGGAAAGCTTCTTTTAAAACTTGGACATTACGTACTCCATGATTTGTCAATTTGTATGTGGATCGATTGTACACACTTTGTAATTGACTAATTTCCCCCATCTTGTTCACTCCTTTCAGATCCTTAGAACTTCAAGTGTTTCGATAATCATAATTCCAGCAGTCCATCGTTTCATTTTAATCCATCCTAAAAAAGCTTGAAGGTGACGTAAGGTCATCCAGTATAGTCAAATCATATCACGTATAGGGAGAGGAATAATCAATGAAGACCGATTCGATAAGCTGGAAAGAACAAGATGATTGGGGAATGAAAGAATTTATATTGCTGATGTTACTTGAGTTTGTCATTGTAATCGGATGTATTAAATTTCTCATAGCTCCTATTTATTCTCGCTGGCTGGACAATGATTTATATGCCGGAACATTAATGGGTTTAACAATAGCAATTACGTTAGTATTAGGGATCTATTTGATTGCCCTGCGTCCTCAAAAGCTATCCTGGAGCGAGGTAGGGATAAAGCCATTCGCTAAGAGGGATTGGAAAATCATCCTTTTCCTTTCGATTATTTTATTGACTGGTGCGGTGGTAATTGTTGTGCTTACTAGCTTTATCGGGAATGGGTGGGAGAACAGCAAAACAGAGGCCATACAAAAAAATGTAACTTTTTTTACTGTTTTTATTGCCTTTATTTCTGCGGCAGTCATTTCACCAATATATGAAGAAATTTTTTATCGTGGTTTTCTATATCGATGGTTACGTACACGTATAGGATTTATGGGCGCTCTTTTACTCAGCTCATTAATCTTTACCATTATTCATATCCCTACTTATAATGTAATGCCCGTAAATTTCTTTAGCGGCATTATTTTTGCTTTTGCATATGAACGAACCAATTCAATCTGGGTACCCGTTATCATTCATGGTTTAACGAATGGAATTATGGTTTTGCTGACAAGTTTGGGATAAGTAGCGAAGAGCTCATGAAAATTTAAAATTGTTGCGTTTGGTATCAAAAAACAAAAGCATAGAAAAAAGACCTCTCAGAAGTTCGAAAACTTACAAGAGATCTTTTCACACCAAAGGAAGCCTGATTAAATCGGTGAATGCACACTGGAAGGAACTCTTTTAAGCCCCTGAAAGGTTAGCGCCATCACGATAAAGCCAATGGCGCTCGGAAGAAACCAGACCATAATCCCCGGTATGAATAAAAAACTGTGATAAATAATGGCGAGTCCGATCCCAACGGAAATAGCCAGATAAAACTTAGTAACACCAAGAAGGAATGAAAACTTTAGATTCTCCAGGAAGGACAACTCAAAATGGACCAGGGACGGAAATAAGAATGTGACGGTTAATAGAAACAATGTACTTGTCGCAATAAATCCAACCACCAGTAAAAACTGCAGCCATCCGGATGCGGTGAGCATGTACTGATAATTCACGTACAAAACCCATGCATAAAAGACGATCATAAAGCCGTAAAGATTGGCTTTCATAAACTCTTTTTTATAACTTCCTGCGAATGTTTTTAAGATGGAAGTCTCCATTCCTACCATTAACCACTTTCTTATCACAGCAAGGAGCGCTGCTGTTGCCGGAAAAAAACCAAGTACGCCTAATCCAAGTACGGTAAACAAAAGCCAAATCCCATTGAGAAGCACAATTTTCACAAGGATCTCTAACGATTGAACCATTTTGTCTACGACTACATTCCCTGACATCCAATCACCTTCCTAGTTCTCATTACTTATCATCCTCTCTATTTTTACAGAGAGGTTTACTGAACCGCTTCTTTATGAACCGAACGGCTAGCTACTATTTCTTTATAGCGTTTTGCACTATCTTTCCAATAGCGCTGCTGGGTAGTAAAGTCCACATAAAAAATACCGAAGCGCTTCTCGTATCCAAACGCCCATTCAAAATTATCAAGCAAGGACCATAGGAAGTATCCGCCGATATTCATTCCCTCTTGCTGAAGCTCAGAGACAGCTTGAATGTGCTTCTCTAAATAATCTGTACGTCCCTTATCATGAACAGAGCCATCTTCTTCTAACACATCATCATAGGCAGAACCATTCTCGGTAATAAAGATTGGCAGATTTGTATAATCCATACGAAGACGGTAGATCAGTTCCTTGAACTCATTAGGGGAAACATCCCAGCCCATGCCTGTTTTTTCATAGTCTGAATGACTGCCAATAAAGAGAAAATTCTCATTGCTCGCGTACTCAACGAGAGAACGGTTGTAATAATTAATACCAAAGAAGTCACATTCTACAGCGATCGATGCCATATCGCCTTCTTGGATGAAGCTGTAATCGTGTACGTATGATGAAAATAAATTCATCATATCGTGAGGGTAGGACCCTTTGAAAATAGGATCTAAAAACCAGCGATTTGTATACCCGTCTGCATTATTAGCAGCAAGCTGGTCGTTCACCGATGTTGTCTTAGCGTAGACAGGCGTCAGGTTCAACGTAATGCCAATCGGCGTCTGGGAATTTAGATCCGTCTTTAATAATTCAACAGCTTTTCCGTGAGAAAGCAAAATGTGATGGGCAGCTTTTACCCCTTCTTCAATGTTTCGGTGTCCTGGAGCGTGATGGCCCAAATGATAGCTTAAGAAACTTGCACACCATGGTTCATTATGGGTAATCCATGAATCCACATAGCGGTCGAGCTCCCGGAAACAAACCTCTGCGAACTCCAGGAACCAATTCACGGAATCCCGGTTGATCCACCCGCCTTTATTGTAAGCCCACATAGGCAGATCCCAGTGATAAAGGGTTACGACCGGCTTGATACCTGCTTTAAGCAATTCATCCAGTAATGAACGGTAGAAGTCCATGCCTTCCTCGTTATACACCCCTTCTTCAGGGAAAATTCTTGGCCATGCAATTGAAAAGCGATAGGAGTCTACTCCCAGCTCTTTTATAAGCTGAATATCTTCCTTATAGCGGTTATAGTGATCACACGCCATGCGGCCATTGTCTCCATTTACCACTTTTCCTGGTGTTTCAGAGAACGTGTCCCAGATGGATAAAGATCTTCCACCCTGGTCAAAGCCTCCCTCAATCTGATATGAAGATGTTGCTGTCCCGAAAATAAATTCCTTTGAAAAATTTGACAAAATAAGCACTCCCTTTTAACGATTTATCCTTTTACAGCTCCTGCTGAAATACTGCTGATTATATATCTGGAGAGGAACAAGAAAGCAACCATAATCGGTACGACCGAAATCGCAATGCCTAAATACATCGAGCCTAAATTCTCAGCTACTTGTGATCCTCTCAAGGCTCCCATCATAACAGGAAGTGTATATTTTTCCGGACTGAATAAAATAACTAAAGGCAAAATATAGTTGTTCCATGAGCCTATGAATGTAAAGATTGCCATTGTCGCAATCCCCGGCATCATAATCGGCAAAGCAATTCTATGAAAAATTCGAATCTCACCAGCCCCATCAATTCGAGCCGCCTCTAACAACGATGTATGCATCACCGTCATTAAGTACTGACGAAGGAAAAAGACAATAAAAGGTGCAGCAATCGGCGGAATAATTAAAGGAATATAGGAATCAAGAAGTCCCATTAGTCTTACAAGATCGTAGAAACCAATCAGCCCAAGCTGGCCCGGAACCATCATGAGAACTAACATTAGTATAAATAGAAAGTTTTTTCCTTTAAACTTGTAAACAGCGAACCCGAACGCTGTCAATGCGCTAAAATATGAGCTCAACAGGGTCACCGCAACAGCGACAAATAAACTATTGGCAAAACCGCGCCATAAATTCATATACTGAATCAAAATTTCATAGTTTTGAATTAATGCTGTTCCTGGCAGCAACGTAAATCCCTGTTGAAGGATATCAGAATTCGAACGGGTTGCATTCACGATCATCATATAAAATGGGATGAAACTTATGATGACCAATAAAATTAAAACAGCATACATAATCCCTTTTAAGATGGTGTTTTTTTTATTCATGATGGTCACCCCTCTTTTACATTGTTTCTATACATCGATTTAAATGTGATGATGGAAAAAATAACGGTAATAACAAACAGACCGTAAGCTATTGCAGCTGCATATCCGTAATTGTCATAACGAAATGCCTGATTGTATAAATAAAGAACAATTGTATTCAGTGAGCCTTGAGGTGCTCCTGTGCCATCTGTAATTAACATTGGCAAGTCAAAGATTTGCAAGCCTCCGATTAACGAGGTAATCAGAACATAAAGCATAATCGGTTTTAATAAGGGCAGTGTCACTTTCACT
Source organism: Jeotgalibacillus sp. S-D1 (assembly GCF_004358665.1). Lineage (GTDB taxonomy): Bacteria > Bacillota > Bacilli > Bacillales > Jeotgalibacillaceae > Jeotgalibacillus. The sequence goes on from NZ_SMZR01000005.1 coordinate 164,310, forward strand.
AAGGTCTGCCAACGATTTGCTCCATCAATAAGGGCCGCTTCAAAATAGTCTTTTGAAATACCCGAAATTCCTGCCATCAGGATAATAAACGTATGGCCAAACCACATCCACGCCCCGATCAGTCCAACTGACCACCGGGCTGTTGTCGGATCGTTTAACCAGTCGATTGGACTTGAAATAATTCCTAAATCCAATAGCAAGTGATTGATTGTTCCATGGTGCCAGCCTAGTAAAATACTAAATAATAAGGCGACAGAAGCAATCGTGATCAAGTTTGGAAGATAAAACAGGGCACGGAAAATATTGAGGCCTCTCATTTTCAAACGAATATCGGAGAACAAAATAGCAAGCAGCAAGGCGATGCCCAGCTGGAAGAAGAAGTTAATTCCCCAAATGTACAATGTATTGTACAAAGCACTATAGAAGTAGGAATCGGTCAGTAAACGGGTATAGTTTGCAAGACCGGTAAACTCGGGATCCCCCATCCCCGAATAACTCGTAAAGCTGTAATAAAAGGTTAGGAGAATTGGATAAATTGTAAATGTAACGAATACGATAAAAAATGGGATGATGAACATGTATCCATAATTATCAAGCTTTTTCATCTAAGACACCTTCCATCTCTCTTAAATAAAAGGGAGGCAAAAACACCTCCCCTCTGCAGGATGCTAGCTTTATTAACCCTTACTGTTTTGGTACTTTAATATCCGGGTAAGCATTACGCACCAGGTTGTAGAACTCTTCAATCGCTTCTTCTTTTGTTCTAACCCCTTCAACATACTCTCCTACACTGTTTCCAAATAGCGTATCGATTTGCTGATCGTAGCGGGTAACTGTGTTAGCATCAATTTTTTGTGCTTCTTCAAGGAAGAATTTGTAGTTATTTTGCCCACCAAGGAATTCGTCCTGGAACTCATCTTTGATTTGTTCAGTTACTGGAAGATAAGACAATACATCTCCTGTTTCAAGAGCCCAATCTTTCAGGAATTCTTCATCATGCGTCATCATCTTCACGAAATCCCAAGCCAGCTCTTTCTTGTCTGATCCACTGTAAATCCCAAGCCATGTGCCGCCCCAGAAGTATGGATTCGGTCCATTCGTTACCGCCCAGTCACCAGCTGTTTCTTCTACGTTTGTTTTCAACACGCTGTGAAGTCCCCATGTAGGCAAAGCATAAGAGAATACTTCTACTTCTTTTTCACCTTCTGCGTCTTCTTCAAGCTCATCCCAGCCAGCATTATAGTTGATTTTTCCATCCATTGAAGCAAACCAGGCAGGGGACCATTCCGGTGCAAAAGCAGTCAGGTCTTTATCACGAAGTTCCTTTGCATAATCAAAGTGACTCAGGCGCTCTTCAGTGACAACCAATTCATTATTTTCATTGACCCAGGGCTGAGGGTTTTGTCCCTGTGAAAACCAGCGAACCGCCCCTTCATCCGGGAATAAACGATAACCGGCATCTTTAAGCTCTTCTCCTACTTCGAACAAGCCATCCATTGTAGAGAAACGTTCACCGATTTCTTCTGGATCGTCAGTACCAAGAACTTTTTCAGCAATGCTTCTTCTGTAAAAAATTCCGCCTGGAGTCGTTTGCCACGATAACGCCTTGACACTGCCTTCTGAATCCTTACCCATGTCAAAAACGTAGTCAATATAATCACCTTCGAGCTCATCAGCATTGTAGGGTTCCTGGCTTAAATCTTCCCAGTAGTCCTGCTCTACCCAGTCTTTGATAAAGGCCAATTCCCCAGTGAAAACATCAGGAGCACCTTGCCCGCTTTGTAGTACCGGACGCAAACGCGTAGGGTAATCTTCAATTGGAATGATCGTCAATTCAACTTCTACACCATGTCTTTCCTTAAACACTTCGATCGGTTCTTCCAGTTCATCTGTAAAGGACCAAATTGTTAATGTGTCCTTGTCTGAACCGCCTCCGTCTGACCCCTCACCGTTACATCCCGCTAAGACGCCAAAACCTAGTAATGAAACTAATGATAATGACAATACCTTTTTCATGTTTAAACCCCACCCTTTGAGTTTTTGTAAAAGCTGTTTTTCAAAATTTCCCTATAACAATAAACCGCGAAATAAACTCCGTTCCCCTTCAACCTAAAGCGCTTTCGTAAATTATTAAAAAAATATCAGCTCCTCCTGATTACCTTCCTTAAGAATGAAAATAAGATATTATTTATTAAAAACTAAAGCGCTTTCGTAAATTCAGAAAAAAAAGAAATCAATTCCTTTTAATTAGCTAAATAATACGAGTAAGATTACATTAACTTGAATATAAAGCGCTTTCGTAAAACAGCAAAAAATTTTAGTGCCGTCTATTCAGGCTTTTATTGCCTGAGTAGACGCTCTTTGAATCAGTTCTACCGGGACCTTAACGGCATAGTCACCTTTAGTTCCTGTATTAATTTGATTCACTAATAGCTCTGAAGCTTTTTTTCCAATAAGATCCGTATCCTGCCGAATGGTTGTTAACGCAGGTGTTACATGTTTAGCAACCTCTATATCATCGAATCCGATGAGGGAAATATCATCTGGAATGGATATCTTCATCTCTTTACAGGCATTCATGGCACCTAATGTCATGTTATCGCCTGCAATGTAAACTGCTGTTGGCCGGTCATCCAGGCTGATCAGCTCCTTCATGGCAGCGTATCCCCCTTCGTAAGAGAAGAAACCACCGTCAGCGACGTAATCTTTCTGAAGGTCAAGCTGCAAATCGGTTACCGCATCATGGTATCCCCGCAGACGCTCCAGGCCGGCAAATGTTTGTTCTGCCCCTTTAATATGGGCTATTTTTCTATGGCCTAGAGAATAAAGATGCTTTACAGCAAGAATGCTTCCCTGGTAATTATCGCTGTAAACGACACTTGATTTATCACTATGCAAGTCAACAACGACACTCGGTAACGGTGATTCGATCAGTCTTTTGGTTTCAGTATCCCGATAATTCGAACATACGACAATAACCCCGTCTACCCCCCGGTGAAGTGCATGGTCAAGGTAGGTTTTTTGTTCACCGCCGATTTTACGGCTTAAGAAAATAATATCGTAGCCTAACGCCTCGACATGTTTCTTGAAGCTTTCAATCACTGCGCTAAAAAACGGGTGTGTTATTCCTACTCCCAAATCTTCAACAAAAATGACTCCAAGGGTCCACGACTTCTTTGTTGTTAAGGAGCGTGCAATGGAATTTGGATAGTATCCAATTTCTTCAACTGCATCTAAAATGATCTTCTTCGTTTTTTCACTTACATCAGTATAGTTATTTAATGCCTTTGATACTGTTGTAATCGAAAATCCCGTCTTCTTAGCAATGTCATAGATCGTTGGCATAAGTATCATATCTCCATTCGAAAGCGCTTTCGTAAATTTAGTATAGCCTACGTTTTTATATTCGTCAAACTCTTTTTTAGAGTTTTCTTACTTTTAAATTCTGTTTAGAGTAGATTGATACTGGGTAAATAGCATTTTTTTTTTAAACGACAAAAGCATAAACCATTTCATCAAAAGAAAAATGGCACTTGCAGCCTGATAAACCTCGGTGTTAAAAGTTTAAATTTGGCGTATATCCGTGTTTTCAGTACTTTGCCAGCTTTCTTCTATTCGCTCAAAAAGAGTGAGGCGTAAAAATATTGCATGTTCCTTCATGATTCTTGAATAAAATTGAATTTCGTCCAAGGATCTTATGATAATTGGATTCGCGATTATGACCTCCCCATTTTACACTTTCTTCCCATTGATACATATGTTTTATTTGTGCTTATCCTTATTATTCAATAAGGGCTGTTTGTTTTGCACTAAATGCTCTGCTGATTTCGTACTAATAGCTCTGCTGAATCATATTCTTATTAAAGAAAATCAGGAGGGAGGGCAAAGCCAGGTGACCAAAGTTAAGGTTGGTTTACAGCCCATCGTAAGTAAGATTAATTTACCTACGGTTTTGAAAACAACTATACTTCCAGGCGAATCACATGAAAGATTATTTATTGCCACCCAGGTAGGAGAGATTTTTTACATAGGAGACTCAAGTGTCAGGACTTTTTTAGATATTCGCGCGAGAATTTTAAAACTGGGTGCTTCTGGCGGCGGAAATGATGAACGGGGATTGCTGGGGCTTGCGTTTCATCCTGAATTTTATTCTAACGGTTTGTTTTATCTTCACTATTCAGCAGCTGGCACACAAGGACCAGGAGCTCTTTCTGAATCTTTTAAGCCTGACCCGTGTGACCCTGAAACCTTGAACCTAAAGTGGATAAATAGAGAAAATCAATACGATCATATTGATACAGTTGAGGAATGGATTCTGCAATCAAATGGCCAGCCCCAAAAACGGCGGACATTACTCAACTTAAGAAGACCATTTTCAAACCATAATGGGTTCAATAGTTTAAACTTTTCACCTGAAACAGGACAACTTGTTTTAACCACAGGAGACGGAGGATCAGGCTATGACCCGTTTAACTTAAGTCAGGACGATTTAGAAATCGCAGGTAAAATAATTGAAATCGATGTAGGTAAGATTACTAACATCAATACCCCGCCCATTGTTACACGTTTTAATGAACTTCCTTCAGCTATTCAGGAAACCCTCGCAGTAATGGCCAAAGGGGTTCGTAATATACCAGGCATTACCTTTCAACGGTATTATAATCAGTATATTAAATATGCGGGCAACGTTGGGCAAAGGATGGTCGAATCAATTTTTTCATTTATTCATTATAAACCGATACCGGTCCCTCAGCTTGTTCAAGCCTCTTTCATGAATTCTGAACCTGACAAAGAGGGATTTATTAACTTCGGCTGGCGGGCCTGGGAAGGTGATTTTCCTGCTTTGATTACAAGAAGCTGTAGTAATAATACGACGATGAATGAGAATACTATTGCTTATTACAACGAAGCAGTATCACTTTCAGGGAGTCGTCTTCAACCTTTAACCAGTTATTTTCATAAAGATGCCAGGCCCGATAAGTTTGAAGGAACTGCTATTACAGGGGTGCAAGCCTATATGGGGAACAGAATCCCAGGTTTAACAGGAAGCGTTGTGTTTACCGATTTTGCCCGGAAAGAATCTCAACCTCAGGTTAGAGGGGTTTTAGCTTATACCACCGTAAGATTGAATGGGCAACAAAATGATTTCAGTGTAATTCAAACTGATTATGATTTTGGATCTCAATCAGCCTATTATGTTAATTTGGGAACCAATCTGAATCAAAGCAGTTTATATTTAGGGGTTTATGGTTCTAGGAAGGTGACCGATTTTAACCAGGGGACTATTTTTGAAATCGTCCCCTGAATCAACGTAAAACAATAGTAGAAATGACCACTAAATGGTAATCATTTTTTTAAATCTTTTAAAAATGATTACCGCTATTTCAACCCATAACCAACTATAAAGGAATGCAAATAAAAAAATACAGCCAGCTGCAAGAAATGAAAAGGAAACAGAGACGGTTGGACCTAAAACTGGAAAGTGAAACAGAAACAGCAGACTTATCATTCCAACCATTAAAACAACCGTGCCAGTAGCAATAATACTTAATCTCTTTCTAAAAAAGTTAAAGGATGCCCCTATGCCAAGTCCCAACAATCCTGTTGTAAAAGGAAAGATAATAAGTTCAGTCGGCTGCAGAATAAATAACAACATAATGGTCAGCAGGTAAGACATGACACCAAATGGAATGGAAATCATGGAACATAACAGAATAGGTGCAGTAGCAAGCGCACTTAACAAATATCCTACACCTGGTAAAAACCCGCCAGCGGACTGTAAAACAGCAGCAATACAGGCTAAGAAAGCCCCTAAAATGAGCATCATTGTTTGGTTATGATTATTGAATAGTAATTGAGGTAAACGAACATCATCAGAAATAGGGTTTAAAAAATACATCTTTCCACCTCAGTCTAAATGGTTTAGACATTGCCTTATATTATATTTACCATTTAGTAGAGGTGGAACAATTAAAAATTTTCCTCTAGCCTTAATCGACTTACCCTATAGAAAAATTCGTTGTTACGATGATGTCTATCCAATAAAAGCCGTCCTGCTTTTTATTTGACGATTACTTCTCCCACCATTCCTTCCTGGAAATGGTATCGGCATATCAGCTCAAATGTACCGGACTGGGTCGGTTTCACGTTAACGTTTTTTTCTTGTCCTGGTTGGATCTCAACGTCAATTCCGAGCTTTTCCACTGTGAAGGTGTGCTCTATCTTCCCTTTATTTTTCAATATCAGCGTTGTGTTTGTTCCATTGGGAATTGTGATGACTTTTGGCTCAAAGTAATCATCGTTCAGTTCGACCTCAATCGATTTCACCGCTTCCCCAGGCTGAGTTACAACACCGGCTTCCGCCAATACGCCGGATGTGCCCAGAGTTGTCACAACTACCACCATTGCAAACACAATGACTAAGCCTATTACCCGTTTCACAGACATTATACTCCCTCCTTTCCTAACCGTTATTATTTTCTAATTTTAAAAAATTATCACGATAAATTTAGATGCTACCCCTCTTCTCCCCTGCTATAACAAAGAAAAAGCCGTTCCAGGATATCTTGGAACAGCTTTCTAGTAAGTCACTGTTATAGTATGTGTGAAAAGGGACCATATAGGCGCCCATTTCTCACGCATTTTCTATCCACTCAGTAATTCCGCTTAATTCGCTATATATTGCGTCAGGTGTTCAAAAAGAAAGTAAGACATAACGAAAGCTCTAAAGGAGACCGGTTCCCTGCCTTATTGGTTGGAAGATCAAAAGAACGAAAGAATGCTCTCACGAATTTTTATCGTGAGAGCATTCTGTTGTGGTTTTGTCCCATCCAATTTTCTATTTGACTTTTATTCCTTGAAGCTGCCTCCACCCTCCTAAGGTTGATATATCCTCAGCTTGTTGTTCTGCATACCCTTCACTGATAAATCCCGTGACCTCACTTCCATCATGAAGCTCGACCTTCCCAACCCCTAAAGGAGCAGGGATCGCAGCAATAAACTGTCCCAATGATTTGAGTGGCATTTTCCATAGTTCTACAACAATACTCGTTCCGCCATGCGACTGCTTGATCAGGCCCGGTTTGGATGGATCACCAGGCAATTTGATAAGCTGATAGCTTTGCGCCGTTTTCTCTTCTTTTATAAACTCTGCGCCGCATTCGATCATTTGTTTCTCTAAAGGGTAGCCTCTCATATGAAGACCGCAAACTGCGAAAGGGATACTGTCTTCACCTGTATCTGGTATTGGATGAGTAGAGTAGGAGTTCAAAAATAAATCCGCTGCCTGGACCAGGATTTCTTCCTGATCTGATAAACTGAAAAACGAAACGCCGAACGGTATTCCATCTGCCGCTTCCCCTGCTGGAGTCGCGACAGCAGCCAAATCTAGTAAATTACAATGATTCGTATACCGCCCCATATCAGTGTTTGTTGCGACAGGATCGTTTCTGACTTCTTCTCTTGACCATGTTCCACCACAAGTCGGCATGACCAGAACACAGTCGCGAAGCAGTTCTTCTGCTTCCCGTTTTAATGATTGCAGTTGATGAATCGCATCAAACAATACCGCCGCATCATACTTGCCAGGGCCGCCTGAACGCAATACTTGTTCAGTGACCGGATGAACAGCATTTGGATTGGAATCTACAAAACTACCTAAAGCCGACCACCTTTCTGAAATCCATGGACCGCCATATAGAACTTCTGCGGCTTGTTCAAACAGATTGGTATCGACATATTCAACAGGGACATTTAAGCTCTTTAATTTTTCCACAGCCGTTTCCCATGCTTTCTTATAATCCAGTCCGTAACGTCCATAAAAATCCACAGGCTCTTTAGATAGGCAATACTTTCTTAAATGTGACGTATCTGATGAAGGAAACTCTCTCGACCATGGATCAGATAGGTCTTTTGCTCTTGCTTGCTCATCCACCGCCAGCGCGTCGCTCAGTGTATGGGCAAACACGGAAACGCTATCGATGCTCTCACATGCAGGCACTACTCCTTTTTTTGACCATGCTCCTAAACTAGGTTTATACCCCACAAGATTGTTCAAAGCAGCGGGAACGCGCCCTGAACCGGCTGTATCTGTTCCTAAAGAAAAAGCCGCCTGCCCCCGGGCCACTGCAACAGCTGATCCGGAACTTGACCCGCCGCTGATCATTTCTTCGCGAATGGAGTTATGCGTTTCTCCATAGGGGCTTCTTGTTCCTACAAGACCTGTAGCAAATTGATCAAGATTGGTTTTTCCAACCGGAATGGCACCTGCCTGAATCAACCGGTCTACGATGGTCGCATGTTCAGCCGGCGTATGCGCATAGTCCATGCAGCCTGCTGTGGTAGGTATGTTTTTCAAATCAATATTATCTTTAATAGCAAAAGGAACTCCCCACAGCGGAGCATGAGAGGGATCAATGAATGCTAAACGTTCTACATAAGATTCCATCCACTCCCAGCTTGGCGCAGTAATCCATATGTTCATGCTTTCATCTCTCTTTGAACGTTCGATAATTTCATTTAAAACCTCACGAGGGGTGACATTTTGTTTTTGATAATTTTCCTGCAGCCAATCAATGGTTAAATTCCAGGGAATCTTTTTCATTGTACAGACACCACACTTTCCTTTTCTTCCTTAATACTTGCGATTAGTTGTCCCGCTTGAACTTGATCCCCCGGATTCACTTTCACAGCTGTGATATAACCGTCGCAGGGGGACTGTTGAGGAAACTCCATTTTCATACTTTCTTCTATTATAAGGATATCGCCTTTGTGTACGTATTCACCTGGTGAAACAAGTACTTTCCATACGCTTCCGGGCATCTGGCAGCGTGCTGCGGTTTCGCCTTCCGGAATCTCTTCTTCTATGATTAATTCCCCGCTATCCTCTTCTTCCATATGCTCCGCAATGCCGAGTTCCTTCCACCTTTCTCTTTCCGCCTGAAACGAAGTTTGCTGTTGGTCTTTAAATTGCCTGGAACTTTCCTTAATCGATTCCTGAAACGCTAAGTACTCCCCAAGATTAAAGGTGGTTTCTGTAATATCCGCTTCAAAACGTCCGCGCAGGAAGTCTTCCCGCAGTGTCATTAATTCATCCGCATTTACTGGATAGTATTGAATTTGGTCAAAGAAACGCAGCAGCCACGGCTTTCCCGGTTCAAAGCTTTTTGTAGAGCGCAGTCGGTTCCACATTTGAATCGTCCGTCCGACAAACTGGTAGCCTCCAGGCCCTTCCATCCCATAGACACACATATAGGATCCTCCTATACCAACAGCGTTCTCCGGTGTCCAGGTTCTGGCTGGATTGTATTTTGTTGTGACAAGTCGATGCCTTGGATCTGTAGGAGTGGCGAGTGGTGCTCCTAAGTACACATCACCAAGCCCCAGAACAAGATAGTTCGCATCAAAAACAATTTTTTTCACATCTTCTACATGCCTAAGCCCATTAATTCGTCTGATAAACTCTAAGTTATCGGGGCACCATGGTGCATCAGGACGCACATTCTGCTGATAGCGCTCGGTCGCAAGCTGAGTGGATGGATCATTCCAGGATAATGGAAGCTTTACAATTCTTGATGGTACCTCAATCGATTCAAGCGGCGGCAATTGTCCATCAATCTCAAGCACCTTCTGGCTTGCTTCCTTTACAGACATCTTAAGTGGATCGATGTGAATTTGGAGCGAGCGAACGCCAGGCGTCATTTCAATAACGGGAAGGCTTGCTTGGGATTCGATTTCTTCCATTAATACTTGCACCTGAAAGCGCAGTTTTAAATCAAGTTCCATTTCCCCGTATTCAACAAGCAGATATTCATCTCCACTGCAGCGAATCGTAATCGGAAATCTGCGATTCGTTTCTTCATAATTAAGGATGGGATAGCTGGAGTTCAGGTTGCTGTTCTTTACAGGAAGAGCGTCCACTGAAAGGGTCTTTCGATGTCCCTTGCAAATTTCCCCAAGTTTTTCTTCTTGAATTCGCCGAAGATCATTTGCATCTTCTAAACTTAAAAGCTGAAAATGGATCGTATCACCCGAATATAGCTGACCGATTTTCCAAAATTCTGATGAGGCGGTGGTAACCGGGCAAACAAAACCGCCAAGGCTGGGTCCATCAGGACCGAGAAGGATCGGCATGTCCCCCGTTAAATCAAGTGTCCCAATTGCATAAGCATTATCATGAATATTGGAAGGATGAAGTCCCGCCTCCCCGCCATCTTCTCTTGTCCAATGTGGAGCTGGTCCTTTTAAACGCACCCCTGTGCGGGAGCTGTTAAAGTGGACTTCCCACTCTGTTTCGGTTAATTGCGTTAAATAATCCTCATGTAAATATTCCTCTGTACAGTGCGGGCCCGGTATAACGCCAATCGTCCAGTGATTCGTTAACTGCGGCTGCTTTTCTAAAGGAATGGCCTGTAAAATTTCAGGTTCATTTCCTCCGTGAATACCCAGCACATCTCCTGACCGAAGTTCTCTGCCTCCGTGACCGCCAAATCCTCCTAGTGTAAATGTAGATGAACTGCCAAGAATCTTCGGCATATCAAACCCGCCTTTAACCAGCAGATAGGTGCGCATGCCTTTGCTGGATTTTTGGAGCAATAGGGTCTGACCTTTTTCTGCCGGAACCGGTTTATATAGAGGCACTGGTTCTCCATCTAATTCAGGAGCCATATCCGCTCCTGTTATACAGAACCACATGTCGCTTCGAAAGCGATACGATCCTCCTCTAAGAGTAAGCTCTAGCCCCGGAGCATCTTCAGGATTTTCCAGCAGCTGATTGCCAATTCGAAATGAATATGAATCCATCGGACCACACGGGGGAACCCCTACATCCCAAAGACCTATTCGTCCGGGATAGTCCTGAACGGTTGTTTGAACGCCGCCGTCAATCACCTCTAAGGCATTTTCTGCCGGATGAAAGTCAGCTAACTGCTGGGTAAAAACGTCACCTGATGTAAATCGTGATTCACTTAAAAGGGATTGGACATACTGAATGTTTGATGTAACACCGTACATTTTGGTTTGTGACAGAGCAGCCTTTAGTTTCTGAATTGCTTCTTCCCGGTCTTTGCCGTGTACGATCACTTTCGCAAGCATGGGATCGTACAGTGTCGTAACCGTTACCCCGTCTGTTACCCATGTTTCATTCCTTGCTTCACTAGAAAAAGAAACTTTATCTAAGTATCCGGCACTCGGGCGAAAATTGTGGTGACAATCTTCAGCGTATATCCGGGCTTGAATACTGTGCCCTTTCACTTGTAATCCTTTCGTCTCGTCTTCACTTAAATCACCAGAAGCTTCTTTCACCATCCATTCGACTAAATCAACTCCAAGGACTTCTTCTGTCACACCATGTTCGACTTGAAGCCTTGTGTTTACTTCTAAGAAATAGTAATCACAAGAATCAGGATCATACAAAAATTCAACTGTGCCGGCGTTTCTGTATCCAGAAACCAATGCTAACCGTTTAGCAGCTTCAGCCATTCCCTTCCTTGTTTCTTCCGTTAATCCAGGAGCAGGACTTTCCTCAATCACCTTCTGGTTTCTTCGCTGAATGGAACAATCTCTTTCTCCCAATGTCACGACTTCTCCATTCGAACGGCCGAAAATTTGCACTTCCACATGGCGGGCCTTTGCAATGAACTTCTCCAGGAAAAGACCGCCATCCTTGAAATTCGTCTCAGCCAGGTGACGAACACCTTCAAAAGCGGAACTTAGCGCTGCTTCATCCTTACAGACACGCATCCCTATGCCTCCGCCTCCTGCTGTACTCTTGAGAATAACCGGATAACCAATGGCTTTTGCTGCCTCTTTAGCTTCTACAAGATTTTCTATCAAATCAGTTCCCGGAAGTAATGGCACCTCTGCCTTCTTCGCCATTTCTCTTGCCGAATGCTTCAGCCCAAAGATCTCCATTTGTTCAGCTGTTGGCCCGATAAAGACAATCCCTTTCTCTTGACAGGCACGGGCAAAATTCGCATTTTCACTTAGAAAGCCATAGCCTGGGTGAATGGCCTCTGCTCCTGTATCAATGGCTGTTTGCAGGATCAGATCTGCATTTAAATAGCTTTCTCCTGCCGGCCCCTCTCCGATTTGGACAGATTCATCTGCATGATCGACGTGAAGGCTGTCCTGATCAGCCTTCGTATAAACTGCTACGGAAGAAATTCCGAGCTTTTTCAAGGTTCGCTCAATACGTACAGCAATTGGACCACGATTCGCAATAAGTACTTTTCTAAACATAATCATTACCCCTTTTCATTTTAAAAATGGATTTGTTAAACGAAGCTGTTGAGTAGCACTGAGGGCGTTCGCTTTCCGCGGAGTCTCACATCCTCAGCTTCAATCAACTGTGTCCAATTAAATAAAAGAACATTCCGATAATTAAACCCGAACTACTGGTCCCAAACAAGAAGGCGGATGGCGGTTGGGTTATACCCGCTGCATGGATTATTAAGCTGCGGACAGTTACTGATCAAAACCTTCGTACGGCATTTGGCTTTCATTTCAACATAATGACCCGCACCGGATATGCCATCTGCAAACGACAAACCTCCCTCAGGCGTTACAGGTACATTCATGAAAAAGTTAATGTTCGGTGCAATATCTCTTTTAGAAAAGGTCTCTCCATGCTTTGCCAGCTCGAGCATAAATATATCTCGGCAATTATGCATTGGCAGCCTGTCATGGGCATACCGGACCGTGTTGCTTTGCGCTGAGCAAGCCCCGCCAAGCGTGTCATGGCGCCCCACTGTGTCTGCTACAATTTCCAGCAGTTCCTTACCCGATTCAGAAAGCAGCTTTGATCCAGTCGTTAAATACACATTCTTTTGTTTAGCAATTGTCTGGATCGCACTATAATGATCCTCCGGATGATCGGCGTCATAAAAAAGTGTATCAGCAGCCTGATTTCCTTCTTTATCGACAAGACGCAGAACCTGGCCTGGCTTCAGTTCATACATCCATCCCTCCCCGGCAGGAAGTGCATAATCATAAACGGCATCCGCTGCTTCACGGAAACTCTTCACTTTCGTTAACATCGTCATTTTATAGTTCCTCCTTCAAGTAAGTATGGTTATTGAGCGGCTAACTTGTAATAGTCCCAGGTATTTTCAAAAGCCCTTTTATTTTCGTGACGATGATTGACACAATAGTCATCTTCTTTCACTGGTTCAGCATGGAGCACTTCTATCTCTACCGGCACGGATGGATAATGTGTCCGGGGATCAAGGGGACTAGGCGTATTCGACAGGAGCAGCACGACATCCATTTCCGTACGCATTGTGACAGTATCTCCTTTTTTGCAGTGACCTTCTGCGAAATGCATCGCCCCTTGTTCATCTGCTTGTATTTTTGAAAAAAGATTAAAGACGGGTACCATATCTCTAAGCTGCAACCCATTTCTCACTAATTCCATTGCCAGGTTTTCTTCTCCGCTTCGGTACCATTCATTTTGATTTTCCTGGAATGCAGTTGTTCCATATTTCTTATCGGTTAACTGACGGGTTGTATATCCCCCAATCGGATCATGCCATTGTAAATCGTCTTCTACAAAACTTGCCATAGCACGTCCATTATCACTCATGAGCACATTCCCTTTCGTTAAACGCGCAGTGTACTGCGCTTTTAACGTATCCGGCATATTGTAACTTTCCGTTAGATCATCCGCGTTAAACAGCAGTCCTGAGAGATTGGCTCCATCCTCAAGCGCTGTAAATCGAAGAAGCTTTCCTTTCGAGACTTTACCTGACCATTTCGCACCAGAACCAAGCGTTAAACTCCAAATTTTTTCCATTTTTACTCCTCCTTAAAAATAAAAAAAGCCTGAGAGATTTGTCATCTCCCAGGCTTTTGTCCCTCCGTGTATATAGGATCCCCTATACCGCTCTCTCTCGGACCAGCCCTGACCTGCAAAGATCAGCGGAACCCTAGAAAGCTTTTTTGTTCTCACTGCCGAGAACCCTTATTGAATTTTTGATGTTGTGAGCAGTATAGCCAACTACAAAAGCCCCTTCAACTACTATGTTAGATTTTCTAACATACTTTTTTCAGAAGAAATTTAGGCACTATTTTTTATAAAAACCACCAACAAAAATTAAAAGAATTTTACTTAAGTTTTATTTTATTGTGCAAAACAGTGACACAGCACCTTTAAAGGAATCTTCCCCCTCCCACCACCCCTAATAAACTATGTCAGAAAATCTGACACACTTGTTGCAATATACTCGTTTCATCCAAAGAATAGAGCCTATACAATTTATTGATTGAAAATGCCAGCAACTATTCAGGCCTTATGAAAGGGGTTATTATGGATAATCAAACAGAATTAAAGAGGACACTGACGTTATGGCAGGTCATTTTCTTAGGCCTTGCCTGGAACACCCCAATGATTTATTTCTCTGTCTTTGGAGTCGCCTATGAAGGATCAAACGGGTTCCTTACAGCTGCCTATATGATGGCGGTGCTCGCCGTCCTTTTCACAGGAGCAAGCTATGCCATTATGGCAAAGAAAATCCCTGTTGCCGGATCAGCTTACACCTATGCCAAAGAAACCATCCATCCTTATGCAGGATTTTTAGTAGGCTGGGTGCTGCTGCTTAATTACTTATTTGCTCCGATCATAGCCTGTATTACATTTGGAATTTTCCTTCATGCAGAGGTTCCTTCCGTTCCTGCTTATGTATGGATTATTGGATTAATCGTCCTTCTTGCCGTGATCGCGATTCGGGGAGTGAGTTCTTCTGCGAACATCAGCCGCCTTTTTGTGATACTGCAAATCATCTTTATGGTTGTTTTTTGCTCCTACTTAGCCTATGGATTGCTGCATTCTGGTGGCGCTGCCAGTTTACTGTCCGCAGAGCCTTTCATAAATATTGATATGTCCCTGCCTGTTGTGTTGGCAGGAGCATCGATCGTTGTATTTTCATTTCTGGGCTTTGACACCATGGCAACTCTCTCAGAAGAAACCATTGATCCTAAGAAAACCATCCCAAAAGCCATTTTCATTATGATTGGTATTGTTGCTTTTCTTCATGTCGGTACGTCTTACTTTATCCAGACGGCTCTTCCAAACTTAAGCTTTACCGATCCGGACTCTGCTGCACTCGAATTGGTCGGAGTGGTAGGAGGAAGCTTTCTGCGTTCGGTTTTTATAACAGTTTTAATCGCAGCCATTTTTTCACAAGGACTTGCTTCTGTGACAAGTGTTTCGAGGCTGCTGTACGTGATGGGACGGGATTCCATCCTTCCAAAGAAATGGTTCGGATTCGTCCATCCTGCATTTAAAACGCCCGTAATTAACATTATCATCGCATCCATCATTTCTTTACTGGCCATCTTCATCAGTATTGATGATGCCATTCGATTCGTGAACTTCGGAGCCCTCAGCGCCTTCTTTTTCGTAAACATATGTGTGATTACTCTTTTTTTCAAAAACAAAAAACACTCGACAGCTGCAGAAATCGTGACAAACCTAATTTTCCCTTTAATAGGAGCAGGCTTCATTGTATGGCTTTTAGCATTGCTGGATTTGCAAACCATCCTCGGAGGCCTGGCCTGGGTAGCTGCCGGGGCCATTTATCTAATCTATTTAACTGGTTTTTTCACCAAACCTCTGCCAGATGCGGAAGCTTCTGAAAATAAAGAACCCAGTCAAGTTAAAGAAGCCATTTAACGAAATGATACAAAAACCGCTTACTCGTTCATTGAACGAATAAGCGGTTTTTTGTATGTCACCTTTCATCAATACGTTGCCGCAGTAAAAACGAATTACTAAAAGTACTGATCTCCGAATTCTTTAATCTTCTTAAGAAGTAAGAGAATCATTTGTCTATTCCGGTCTTTTAAATAGCTCATATCAGGATTTTGCTTGCGGTTCTTGACCCATATTGGACAAGTCCCGTTTTGAAAAAATAATCATTGGCAGCTTATACTCAATATCCAGAAATCCATACTCAATCATCCGATTTTTCTAGTTTATCAAAATTAATTGCTGGAGAGCGGTATGGTTGAGAGAAACGGAAGATTCCTGTAGTGAACCATTCTTTCAAATCTATTAAAACATAGTTAACTCTCCCAAGCATAAAATCAAGAAAAACATATGATAGAGAGAAGGGAGGGATTACTATGTTAAATAATGTCATATATTTTAATTCAGAAGGTAAACGGGTCGAGGATCTTGGTATTCAGCAGCAAGAAGCGTGCCTCGAGACCATTTCTTATTGTACAAGCGCTATCGTTCCGGATGGTTTTACGTTTAGCTTTACTTCATTCGATAACTTTACGGCTTGCTCTGATTTGAGTCAACTGGTGTGTATGCTGGAAGATGAGGAAGTGGAAGCGACCGTTGAAGATCCATGCGGCGGGACACTAACATGTCCTATTACACTAAATGCTGTCCGTCTGGTTGGAACGGCTAGGTTCCACATCAATGTGGGGGACTTGACGCCTATTGAAGGTGGGCTTCAACTTGGAGATCTGCCATGTACGCTTAGCAGCGATACAGCCGTATCTGTCAATCAGGTCATCCGGACGATTTGCCAAAGAGATATCTGTCAGGACAAATGTTTTAGGACCATAGGAGCCTTTGCGTTTGCTCCACAAGTGACTACTGATGCTTGCGGAAGACAGATTGTTACCGTACGGGGAGGATTATTCATCGGTTTTACCGGCTGTTAATCAATGCTTAGAAAATGGAAGACCATAGAGAATGAGTCTTCTATTTTTTTTGGGTTTAATAGGAAAGTGAAATGAGCCTGCCACAATAAAATGTTATTCACCAGAAAATCCGAACTAGTGATTTTCATTGGTTCAGGTTTTCGGTGTTAGATATACACGATAATAACGCTTGCGTCCACCTTCTTCGCTTTCCGCGGAAACGGCCCCAGCCTCCTGTTTTTGCTCATAACACAAATTCCATTTTTCTACTAATCTCTTTCAATCAAATCCCCTTTCTCTACCCCGTCACCACAGTAAAGAATTAAACGTAAAAGTATTGACTTTCTCCCTCCTTCAGATATAATTTTACATACAATTCCGATTAATTTTATAGGATTAACAAGATAAGCAGGTGAAGTGATGTTTTTATCGATCAATAATGTAAATAAATCATTTACGAATAAAGGAAATACGGAACTTGTTCTCTCAGATATTCAGCTTGATGTGAAAGAAGGCGAGTTCGTTTCCATCTTAGGACCTTCAGGATGCGGCAAATCTACGCTGCTATCGATCGTCGCTGGTTTAGCAACAGCTACAGAAGGGTCGATTGAACTTTCAGGCAAAACCATAAAAGGACCCGGGAAAGAGCGCGGCATGGTATTCCAGCAGGCGGCTTTATTTCCCTGGCTGACAGTAGAAGAGAATGTTATGTTCCCCCTTTTACCCGACATGTCAAAAAAAGAAGCGCAGCAAAAAGCCCTTTATTATTTACAAAAGGTTCAGCTGAGCTCCTACACTAAGCATTCACCTCATGAGATTTCAGGCGGCATGCAGCAGCGTGTAGCGATTGCACGGGCACTTGCAATGGACCCCGCTCTTCTATTAATGGATGAACCATTCGGGGCATTAGATGAACAAACACGCTCCCGTCTCCATGAAATTGTAGAAGATATTTTCCTGGAAACAAAGAAAACAATTTTATTTGTTACCCACAGTATTGCAGAAGCCCTAAAGCTCTCAGACCGGATCGTTGTAATGGGCACTCAGCCCGGCACGATTTTAGACATCATCGAATTAGACTTCCCGAGACCCCGCTCTCAATCAAAAGAAGACCTTATCGTTTATGAAGAAAAAATACAATCGTTATTAAAATCTGAAATTGATAAAGTAACGGAAAAGGAGCAGAATCATGCAGCCAGCCGTTAAACGGATCATCTTTTATGTATTGCTTTTCGCTGTTTGGCAGGGAGCGGTGTACGCGTTTGAAGTATCCCCCTCTCTTCTTCCAGCCCCGACAGATGTTTTTGTGTCACTGTACGAAGGTTTCAGTAATAAAACCTTGCTTTATGATCTTTTAGCAAGCTTTCAGCGATTGTTTACCGGACTCGCCATCGCACTAGTTTTAGGACTCTTACTCGGTGTTCTTTTAGCTAAATCAAAAACCGCTGATGAAACACTCGGTTCTCTCATATTAGCCCTGCAGTCCGTTCCAAGTATTGTTTGGCTGCCACTGGCCATTATGTGGTTTGGACTGAATGAAATGGCTGTCATCTTTATTGTTGTTCTAGGGGCAACCATTGTCATGACGATAAATGTTCGTACAGGTATTATCAATGTTCCCCCGCTTTTTATAAAAGCTGCCAAGACAATGAACTACAGGGGATTTCGATTATTCCGTAAAGTGACGATTCCCGCTTCCATTCCATATGCTGTAACTGGGATCCGCCTTGCGTGGGCATTTGCCTGGCGGGCACTGATGGCGGGCGAACTGCTCAGCACCGGCCCCGGCCTTGGGTATTCATTGCGATTTGCATCCGATTTTGGAGATATGAGCCGTGTGATTGCGATTATGCTTATGATCATGCTGATCGGTATTATTGTCGACCTGCTGTTTTTCCAGCGCGTTGAAAAGAAGGTCCTTAAAAAATGGGGACTGGCAACAGAATAATTTTTGGGGGTTATATTAATGAAAAAGAATCTTAGTATACTATTTTTTCTAGCAGCAGTACTTATCTTATCAGCGTGTGGCTCAGATAAATCAGGCGGCAGCAAAGATGAAGTCGTTATCGGCTACTTCCCGAATATTGACCACGTACCTGCGATGATCGCAAAAGAAAAACAATACTTTGAAGAAACACTTGGTGACGACAAGGAAGTCACGTATAAAACGTTCCCTGATGGCGGTGCATTTATGACTGCCTTAAAAACAGGTGATATTGATGCAGGATTCGTAGGACCGGGACCTGTGATGAACAATTAC
Source organism: Jeotgalibacillus sp. S-D1 (assembly GCF_004358665.1). GTDB lineage: Bacteria > Bacillota > Bacilli > Bacillales > Jeotgalibacillaceae > Jeotgalibacillus. The sequence continues at coordinate 183,220 of NZ_SMZR01000005.1, forward strand.
GCCAATGGTGCTGATGTTAAAATTATTGCCGGTGCATCCTCCGGCGGTACGGTGGTTGTCGCAAGTGAACAAAGCGGCATTGAAGGGTTAGAGGATCTTGGTAACCATACCTTTATTACACCAGGAATTGGCTGTACGCATGACGTTCAAATGGAAACATTCTTGAAAGAACAGGGAATTACATCGGCTCGTATTGGCGGAACATTAAAGCATGTAACCGGGAATCCGGCCCAATATCAAGCGATGTTTGAATCAGGAAAAGTCGATCTTGCTGCTGTCCCTGAACCATGGGCTTCTACTCTGGTTGCCAATGGAGCAAAAATCATCGTAGATACGGATGAGATTGCCTATGGAACAACCCTTCCTAATACGGTCTTAGTCACAAGCGGAAAGCTGCTTGAAGAAGAAAACGAAATGATTAAACAAATTACGGCAGCTCATGAAAAGAGCATTGAATTCATCTCTGAAAACCCAGAAGAAGCTCAAACGATTGCAGTTGATTCAATTGAAGAAATCACAAGTCAGCGAATGGATGAATCCATTATTGCAAGTGCATGGGAACGCGTAACGTTTACAAATGAAGTAGATGCAGAGATTATCCAGGCGTTTGCAGACTCTTCTCACGATCTGCAATTTTTAAAAGAAAAACCTGAGTTTGATGATTTAGTTGTTTCACAAGATAAATTGTTAGGCAGTGCACAGGAATAATGAAAAAGTGGATTACAGCATGCTTCATCGTGCTGCTTCTGCAAGGATGTTCATCCGGGATTAACCTGGATGAACACTTCTCATTAAACGGGGAAGTAAGCCCATTGCAGGCAGTGAATCAGAACGGGGAATCCTTTCACACCGATGAGTTGGAAGATAAAATATGGCTGGCCTCTTTTATCTTTACGAATTGTGATACCGTCTGTTCGCCCATGACGTTTAACATGACCGAGCTGCAGGAGCAGTTGGATGAGAAAAACCTGGATTATCAGCTGGTCTCTTTCACAATCGATCCTGAAAATGATACGCCAGACGTTTTACGGGAATTCGGCGGGCAGTTTGGGGCCGATTTTTCCAACTGGAACTTTGTATCAGGATACGAGCAGGAGGAAATCGAATTGTTCGCTAATAGAGGGTTTCTTGCTCCAGCGGCAAAGCTTGATGGCTCGGATCAGTTTGTACACAGCACCTCCCTTTATCTAATGATGGGTGACCGTATTTTAGAGCAGTATGAGATGTCGATAGATGTTCCTTTTGAGGAGATTGTTGAGGCGGTTGAGCTGTTGCAGGATTATTAGATTGATTGAATACAGTAAAAATGCGTACACGATAATTAATTAGTCGTGTACGCGTTTTTTATGGAAGGTGATCTTTTTTATGAATGATCATCATCTACAGATAAGCCAGCCAGTCTAGATTTGCCTGAATTTTTTAAGAGCTTGCGTATTTATCATATACAACAAAAAGGCATAGGCAGCTAATCCCAAGAGATATCCCCAGATGTCAAAGAAACCATCACCATAGACCATAATCCCTTTAATCGCTTCTGCTCCATAATAAATTGGCATGATATAAGAGAGATTTCCGAGGTGGTAAGGAATTAAGTCCAGGGGAATCAGCCCTGAAAAGAACACCTGCGGAATAATAGTGAATGGGATCATCTGCACCACTTGCAGTTCTGAACTGGCAAAAATTGAAATAGCAGCGCCAAAGGAAACGGCTGTAACGGCTAATAACACCATCGTCAGCAACACCCACCCAATGTTCCCAGCTGAACTTAATTGCAGGACAAAAACGGAGTAAAGAACAATGAAAATTGCCTGAACGACCGCAAACACACTGTACCCTGCCGTATAACCCAAAATGACCTCTCCCCGTTTGATCGGGGTCATTAACAGCCTTTCCAGCGTCCCTCCGCTTCGCTCTCTTACCAGCGCCATCCCCGAGATGATAAACACTAAGAAAAATGAAAATAAGGCAAGAAACACATAGCCAAGCGAATCAAAGGTTGACTGGTCTTGTGAACCGTGAACAAAATTCATATTCACTTTTGCAGCTGGATTCAAGGAAGCCATTGCTGTTTGAATCTCATTCGCTGCCTTTGTCCCTTTAGTAGAGGGCTCATACAAGATAATCGTCGTACCCGAATCCTGCGACAGGTTCAGTATTGCATCGAACTCCTGATGGTCGTTCAAGTAGCCTTTTGCATCCTGGACTTCTTTCGCCGTAAGGTCTTTAATCGTTAAATCCTGTTCTTCCAAAGCCGTTACAAGAGAATCCGGTACAGTGTCCTTATTGACTCCAACTGTCGGCACATAATTAGAATCGCCCAGCAAGAAATACACCAACGTCAAAATGAGGAGCGGAGCGACCAGAATCATCATGATACTTCTTTTATCATTTAACGTTTGCCTGATGACACGTTTGGCTAAATGGATCATTGGACAGCACCGCCTTTCGATTCACGGGAAGCATTTAAAAATAGTTCCTCGACGCGTCCGTTTTGAGTTTTGTTCAGTAAATTTGGTACAGTACCATACTCAATCAAAGAACCATTATAAATGAGTGCCGCTTTATCACACTCTGTCACTTCATCCATTACATGGGTGGAAACAATAATAGTTGTGCCGGAATGTTTAAATTCGTGAAATTGATCCCAAATCTTACGGCGCAGCAATGGATCGATCCCAACCGTTGGTTCATCTAAGAATAATATTTCAGGAGAATGTAAGATCGCTGCAGCCAGTGAAAGCCGCTTTTTCATACCGCCGGAAAAATTCTTCACTAATTTTTTACGATGTTCAGTTAGCTCAACGATCGCCAGCACTTCTTCCATGCGTTTTTCTAATTTTTGTTTATTAATATGATAAAGTCCTCCAAAGAATTTTAAATTACCTTCCGCAGATAAATCCTCATATAATGCATCATTCTGAGGCATAAATCCTATCTTTTTTAACATGCTTATATCTGGAATCTTGATCTCGTCAAAATGAACCGTGCCCTGATCCGCAGCAATGGCACCAATCATCAGACGGATCAATGTTGTTTTCCCGGAACCGGAAGGCCCAAGCAGACAGCATATTTCTCCATTCGGAATCGTGAACGTGATATCTCTTATTACCTGCTTTTGATCAAAGCTTTTGCTGACATTTAAAACTCGAATATCCATCAAACTCCTCCTTCGAGAATTTAATCTTTCATTTCAATTCCTTCCTGCTTCCGTTAAGATAATAAACAACATGTCGTTTTATTATCTAGTTAAAGTATATTTTCAGGTTATCAGCTCTACAATAATCAAATATCAAGGATGTGTAGGTTAAGCGACAACATTGAGTAAAGTGTTGAATAAAATTAGCGGAGGTGACGAAGTGGGAGATATGAATTTGGATTTACGTGTCATTCGTACAAGAGAATCGATCAAAAATGCATTAATCGCGTTAATTGAAGAAAAAGGATTTGAGGCAATTACTGTTAAAGATCTAACTGCCAGGGCAAGAATTAATCGAGGAACCTTTTATATTCATTACCAGGATAAATATGATTTACTGACAAAATGCGAGGAAGAATTAATAAAAGAAATGGAGAGCAAGGTTCTAAAAAACATTCCAAAGGTCATCGCTGACCTGGAAACCAAAGCCCCAAATGCCATTCCCTATGCCGTTCTTGTCCCTTTTTTTGAGTTCATTAATAAAAATAGAGGATTAATGAAAGCTCTGCTGGGCCCAAAAGGAGATGTTTCTTTCCAAACAAAATTAAAAGCATTTATGCGGAAAGCTCTTATTAATAGCACCCCTGGTTCCATCATTAAGCAGGAAAATCTTCTTGTGCCGCCGGAATACTTAGTTTCTTATATCGCATCAGCCCATATAGGGGTTATTCAGGAATGGCTGAATCATGATGGGGAAGAATCTCCCCAGGAAATCGCCCGGATCATCCTAACCATGACAATTAATGGTCCATTCTTTGCCGCAGGCTTAAAAAAGTAAATCATAAAGGAAAGAGAACAGTTCCTATTAGCAAAAATCATTCCATCAAAAAAAAAGGAAACCACTTTTTATTTCAAAGTTGGTTTCTTTTTTTCCTCTATACACATTTTCAGGTCAACTTAGTTGCTTGCACTTCGTTTATGAAGTCGTTCGATTTTTTTAACCCTCCTGTTTCGATTCTTCATCTGCGTCGATTACATGATTTGCTAAACATTCTACTTTGAATTCTTTTAAACGTCACTACAGGAATGAATCCCCTTAGTGTATTTACTAATTTTCTTTATTTTTCTACCTTGACTATTGATTAACTCCATACTTTATAATGAAATACAACTCAACGATTGCTAGAGAGGACGAAAGAGATGAATAAACCGTTAGATAACAAAATTACACTATCCCTTGCGAAGAAAGAGGATTTATCACTTTTTCAAAATGAATTAAAGGAAGCATTTGTTAAAGGAGTAATTGAGAATTTTGGTGATGCTGAAGCGGGTCCTATTCCGTCAGATGAAGACATCCAGCAGTTTTTTTATGCTTCCGGAGCCGTCATTTACCACTTTTTACTGAATGATAAAAAAATAGGTGGCGTTGTGTTAAATATTGATACTAAAACACATCGCAATTCAGTGGATTTACTTTATATTTCTTCAAAATCGCATGGCCGAGGAATTGGCCTGGCGGCGTGGCAGGCCATTGAGGCACAATATCCTGAAACAAAAGTATGGGAGCTCGTTACACCTTACTTTGAGAAACGTAACATTCATTTTTATGTAAATAAATGTGGATTCCATATTGTTGAACTTTATAATAAGCACAACCCTAAACCACGCCCGCTCCATAGAAACGAGCAACAAAACAATCAGCTGCCATCAGAGGAAGTTGAATTTTTTAAGTTTGAAAAAGTGATGAAAAAGTAAATTTACAACATCATTGTCTATAAGGAGGGAAAAGTCGATATGAAACTTTTGCTCACTTCAGCAGGCATCAAAAACTCGATGATCCACAACGCTCTGGTTGATCTTCTTGGCAAACCGATTGCTGAGTCCACCGCCCTTTGCATTCCGACCGCGATGTACGCTAACCCCGGAGGTGCTGGTCAGGCATGGCGGTTTATCAGCGGACAGGAATACCAAACCCCTTTGTGCGAATTGGGTTGGAAATCGATGGGCGTTCTTGAGCTCACAGCGTTACCAAGCATTGATGAAGAACGTTGGATACCCATGGTCCAGGAAACGGATGTTCTGCTTGTAGGAGGCGGCGATCCACTTTATCTGTGCCACTGGATGTGTGAGTCTGGCCTTTTGGAGATCTTTCCGTCATTACGCGAGAAGGTTTATGTTGGATTGAGCGCCGGGAGCATGGTGATGACCCCAAATATCGGGAAAGAATTTGTCGGCTGGCGATCACCAAAAGGGGACGATAAAACGCTGGGTCTCGTGAATTTTGCAATATTTCCACACCTGGATCATGAGATGTTACCCTATAATACCATGGCTCATGCAGAAAAGTGGGCCGCCAATATGTCAGTGCCAGGATATGCGATTGACGATGAGACAGCCATTAAAGTGATCGATGGGGCTGTTGAGGTTATTTCTGATGGGAACTGGAGGCTGTTCACACCTTAACGGCTTTTATCGATCAACTTTTGCTGTTTATCGATCACTGTTCTCCTTTTATCGCACATACTTCCACTTATATCGGTCAGCCCTTGGGCTGTATAATAGTAGAAATACATCACATTACAGCAAAGAAAAAGACGAACAGCTACCTATGTGGTTGAGCTGTTCGTCTTTGAACTATTTTAGATGAAATCACGATATACTGCTTCGAATATTTCTGGACTCACTACTACTCTCGGCCTTACAATTGCTCTAAACCTGCTACCCCAAATCCCCCTGCTCCAGCATGAGTCGAAATCATCCCGCCCGCCTGGATCCACCTTACGTGCTGGAACCCATTTTCTTTGGCTATTTCGTCCGCCTGTTGCTTGATCCTTTCATCAAGGCCGAGTGAGTAAATAAAATAAAGCTGCTCCCGATCAATGTTGAATTCATTTAAGTAATCATTCAAGAGCTTTTCAGTCGCTCCACTCATGTTCCCGCGATACTTCTTAGTAGACACAAGTTTTCCATCCTTCAACTCGATGCATGGCTTTATTTTCAGCAGTGCTCCGATCAAAGAAGCCATATTGCTTACCCGTCCTCCCGCTTTAAGAAACTCCAGGCTGCCTGGGATAAAAGCCAGCCTTGATTTAGGAACGACTGCCTCTATTTTTTTTACTAAATGTTCCGGTTCAATATCAGGTTCTGTTTCTAATAAATCAGCAGCATACAGGACGATCGCAGCTAACCCCCCAGTAACGTTCAGTGCATCAATGAGAAAAATGTCTTCAAATTCCTCCGCAGCAATCACAGCATTTTGAAAAGATGAAGACGCTTTTGAGGTATAACCAATATGTACAATGAAACAATCCGGAAAATTCTCTCTGATCGTTGTAAAAAACGCTTCATACTCATGAGCATTGGTTGCGGTAGTAGAAGGTATTTTCTTCGTACGTCCGTAATAATCATAAATATCCTGGACCGGCAATGAACCATCTAAATAATCCTTTCCATCCATAATGATGTGCATGGGAACAACCTGAATATCATATTTCACAGCTAAATCTTCCGTCAAGTCCGCACCGCTTTCGGTCGATAAGATGATTCTGCGCATACTAATTCCCCCTTGGTTATCGTTAGATTCGCGTTCACTCTTCCAGCATTATGCTTTAACTATACATGAGAATACGGTATTAAGATTGTGATAACTATATTTTTCGGCTTTTATTTCAGACAAAAAAAAGCCACCCCTACTAACTGGGCGGCCATCTCATTCATACTATTAAATTGCTTTTTCAATGGATGCCTGCAATCGTTGTTCAACATCTTCGGCAATTCCAGCTAATGTTTCGTCGTCAGCCAGCGCGATCAGCGTTGTTGGCTTCGGCATGCCAACCTTCACTTTTCCTTCTTCTTCATATACCACGATTTTACATGGTAGAAAATATCCGACCATTTTATTCTCCTGCAGGATTCGGTCCGCTTCAACTGGATTACAAACCTCTAATACTCGATAAGGAGTATTAAAGCTCATTCCTTTTTCTTGTAACTTACCAGTTAAATCAAAATCCCAAAGAACACCAAACTTCTCTTCCTGTAACGTTTCCTCCAGGGAAGAAATAACCTCATCTACCGTTTTGGATGTTTCTTTCGTATAATCAAACTGCATACCTTCCACCTCTTTCTGCTTTTTTCATATTTATCACATACCCTGTCCCGTATTAATAAAACTTAAGATAGTTAGAATCTTATGTGATTTAAGGAGGGATTATCATGGCTTTTTTATATGATAATCATCATGATACTACTAAATCTGAAATTGAAATCAATATAATAAATTGTATTAATAATGAAGCAGGAGTTTTTGAAGCAGAGATTGTATTGAACAGTCTTTATCGTTATAAAACCCCTAGCTTTACTATTCAGTCTGATGATTTTCTTCAATTTATAGAAAGAACGAACGAGTTTATTAATTCAGATCAAGAATATTTACATAATGTAATGCTTGATCCTTGGTTTGATATTCGACTATTTAGGAATCGAAATACGCAGCCAGCAACGTATACAATGATAATTGTATTGGACGCAGGATTGTTTAAAACGGACGCAATATCCACATCAACAGGTCCTGCAATTTGTTTAGAAGTTACAGCAAACTCTCTTATGTCTTTTCATAGGAAATTGAGTGAGGAAATAAAAGTGGTAACGTTATCCTATATTCTTGGATTAATAGATTTCGATCGATGACTGCATTCACTTTTTTTACATCTTTAGGATATGTCCTTGTTCTGTGCAACTTTAAAAACTCTAGTGTTGTTACTATGGCAACTCGACGGATGAGAATTAATTTATAATCTGGGAACGTTCTTGATTTATTTACCTTCTCTGCAACTTCAACAGACATGATAAGATAAAGCTGTTAAAACTCTTACAAACGCAGCTTAACTAAACTACAAAGGAAGATACAGCATTCATGAAACGTTTAAAGAAAATACTAAAAATACTACTAGTAATAAGCTTACTTTGGTCCACAGTCTCCATTGTGAGCTATTTTTATTGGGAAAATCAAAATGAAAATTCCCAAAAAAGGACCTCTATTAAACAGGAACAACAAGTTTTTACGAAAGAGGAGGTAATAACGGATCTAAGAGAATACAAAGAAAAACTGGAGTCAGTCCACCCGAATCCTTATCACACAATTACAGAAAAAGAGTTTGATCAGCTTATGGAAAATGAAATTGCCAGGCTAACAGATGAAATTGATCGCAAAGAGCTGTTTCTAGTTCTATCCAGATTAAGTCATTCGTTAATGGATGAGCATGTTACTGTAGATTTCCCCGAAGAATTTAAAACCAAAATGATAAAAGCAAATACAAAGGTTTTACCACTAAAGGTGGAAATAATAAATAACCGTATCTTTATTCAAACAGACTTAACACATCAAATACCTCAAAGCAGTGAATTAATCAGTTTAAATGGAACATTGTCAGAGAAGCTGGCAGAGAAAGTATTGAATTTAAAAAGCGGAAGAAGCGAGAAACAAATAGCAGCATACTCGTCAGATTCATTTTCTGAACTCACCTATATGCTCTATGGTTCCTCATCAAGTAATAAGATTCAGTATAAAACGAATGGTGAAACGAAAACAATTGATGTAGAAGGTATGGATTATGAGGATTATCTTGAAGAGAAAGCTCTAATAAATGCTTATACTATAAGTGATGATGGTAAAACGGCATTTTTCACATTTGATGAATTTGATGACATTCATACAGAAAATAAACTGGAAGATACGATTGATCAGTTGTTTTCAGACATAAAGCAGCAGGGTACCGCAAATTTAATTATTGATATGCGTAACAATTTAGGCGGAAACAGCAAATATGGTGATCAACTATTGAAATATATATCGGATAAAGATTTCTCCCAAATGACAAGTTCTGTTATGAAGGTATCTGACACAAGCAGACAGGAGATTATGAACTATATACCTGCGTTTATTCGATGGATGCACCTTCAATATGTAATTCCGATGCTAAGACCGTTATACACTCAAGAGCTGGGATCAACCTTTACGATTGACTTCGATATGATTTCTCCTTATCCAAAATCAGAAAGATTTAATGGAGACGTCACATTATTAATTAGCGAACGAACCATGTCCAGCGCTAGCCTCTTTGCCGGAACCTTTCGAGAATTACAGATAGGAGCTATTGAAGGGACAGCAACTGGAGGCTATCCAGAGCATTATGGAAATGTCAGCAGTATTTACCTTAGTGAAAGCGGTATGGCTGTTCAAATGCCTACAAGTATAAATTATGGTGTTGGAGGTTCACAGCCGGTAATGCCCAATCAAAATGATTAAGACGGCTTGAACTGAGCCCCGAAAAGCAGACACTTTAAAAAGTGACCTTTTCGGGGTTTTTCTATGGTTTGTGGTAGGTGTACTGGGAGCGGAGGCGCGAAACTGGATTTTTATCGATCAACTTTTTCTGTTTATCGATCACCTCTCCTCTTTTATCGCTCATCATCATAAAGATATCGATCATGTTTGCAAGTTTATCTAACTTGAATGGTTTTTGAGCTCATTTATCTAACATGTTTTTGATTATATCGATCACTTCCCACTACTTATCGCACATCTTTCCACTTATATCGGTCAGCCCTTCGGCTGTTAAACAGCCTCAATCCCCAGAAAACTTCTAGATACAGCCATTAATAAAACACAAAAAACAGTCACCATTATAACGATGACTGTTTCTATTACTATGACCGCTAAGACCCACTCACAAACACTACTTCTTTTTCTCCGAATCCGCTTCTTCAACAGGCAAAAAGTCGAAAATCTTTCCGGACTCGATGACATCGGCCAGCCGTTCGAGCCACCTGCAATATTTGCGGTAGTCTTCAAGCTGTTCATAATCGCTCTTTGCTCTTTCAATCGACGCTTCGTCTGCTTCCTCATCATCGATTACCTGCTGAAGCAGCCCTTCTGCATAATCAATCGAAGAAAGGTTCAGCTTGGCTTCACGCTCCCATTTATTACCGAAAAAGCGGGAGAAATAGTTAAAAAAGTTCTTCTCGGCCATGAAGGTATCCTTGCGTGAGCCCTTCTGCCACACTTTATGGACAATGCTGATCTCCTGCAGGTTTCGGACCGCAATACTCATGCTCGGTTTGCTCATTCCGAGATCATCCTTCATGTCATCTAGTGTCATCGGCTGATGCTTGAAGTACATCCTTGCAAATAATCGTCCGGTTGATGGAGAAACCCCATACAAATCCATCGTTTCGGCAATAGAATTGACGACGGCTCCTTCCGCCTTTTCAATGAGTTCTTCTGACTTATTTTCCAAAGAACCGCCTCCTCTCCTTATATATTTTTTGTTTTAAACGTTTATTTTATTCAATATGATGTAATCGCATTACGATCTCAATATAACATAAATAGAAATCAGGAGCCTGCACAAAGCCCCTGATTTCGTATTGTTTCTTATTCTGTTATAAATTAACCTTTTACAGTACCCGCATCAGGCGGATGAACTCCGTGCTGGTAGTAATCAAGGTGTTCTGGTTCAAGCGGTTTTTTACCCCGAATGATGTCCGCAGCTTTTTCTGCAAGCATCAGTACCGGTGCGTGGATGTTTCCGTTTGTCACATATGGCATAGCCGATGCATCAACGACACGCAGATTATCAAGACCATGAACTTTCATCGTATTCGGATCGACGACTGCCATCGGATCGGATGCCGGTCCCATTTTTGCTGTGCAGCTGGGGTGAAGGGCTGTTTCCGCATCTTCAGCTACCCAGTCGTGGATCTCCTGTTCTGTCTGAACGGATGGTCCCGGAGAAATTTCTCCTCCATTATAAGGTTTCATCGCAGGCTGAGACATGATTTCACGCGTCACACGTACAGCTTCGATCCATTCACGTTTGTCCTGTTCTGTGGAAAGGTAGTTGTACACCATGCTTGGATATACTTTCGGGTCATTCGATTTAATTTTCAACGAGCCGCGAGCGTCTGAGTACATAGGTCCGATATGAACCTGGAATCCGTGCTTGACTGGTGCTTTTTGTCCGTCATACCGCACCGCTACCGGCAGGAAGTGATACATCAGGTTCGGATAGGCGACGTCTTCGTTCGAACGGGCGAAACCGCCTCCTTCAAAGTGATTCGTCGCCGCTGGACCTTTGCGGCCAAATATCCACTGCAATCCAATCCAGGGCATTTTCACTTTGTTCAGGTTCGGCTGCTCAGATACCGGCAGCGGGCAGGCGTGCTGAATGTATACTTCAAGGTGGTCCTGAAGGTTTTCACCTACACCTGGAAGGTTTACTTTCGGTTCAACACCTACAGAACGAAGGTGTTCCGGATCACCGACACCGGAAAGCTGAAGCAGCTGCGGCGTGTTGATCGCACCGCCTGAAAGGATAATTTCTTTTGCTTTTACGTAATACTCTTTTCCGTTTCGTTTATACGTCAAACCGCGGGCTTTCTCGCCATCGATATCAATGTGCTGTACGAATGCACGTGTTAAAACTGTCAGATTCTTGCGCTTCATCGCCGGGTGCAGGTACGCACGTGAGGCAGACATGCGGCGGCCTTTATATACATGCTTATCGAACGGACCGAAACCTTCCTGACGAAATCCGTTTACGTCAGGCGTACGGGAATGGCCGGCTTCGACAGCGGCGTTGAAAAATGCCTGGAACAGTGGGTTCGTCGCCGGACCCTTTTCCAGTTTAATTGGACCATCATGTCCGCGATATGGATCATCTTTATCCGTGCCGAGCGCGTTCTCAAGACGTTTGAAGTATGGAAGGCAGTGAGCGAAATCCCAGGTATCCATTCCTTCGTCTGCACCCCAGCGCTCATAGTCTTTCGGGTTTCCGCGCTGATAGATCATGCCGTTGATTGAACTTGAACCGCCAAGCATTTTTCCGCGAGCATGCTTGATGCGGCGGCCATTCATATAAGGCTCAGGATCAGACTGATATTTCCAGTCATATAGCGATTTACCTGCTGGAAACGGCAGCGCTGCCGGCATCTGAATCAGCAGATCCCACGCATAGTCCTTGCGTCCCGCTTCAAGGACAAGGACACTTTTCGTTCCGTCTTCACTGAGTCGGTCGCTGAGAATCGACCCCGCACTTCCGGCACCAATTACAACAATATCATATGATTCTTTCATTTTATGAACCTCCTAAGAGTTTGAAAAATTTATCGTTAGCGTTACTTGAACCAGTGGATCGGTTCCGGCTTCACGTTACGGAAAATGTGTTTCGTTTCTGTATATTCTTCAAGACCAATTTTGCCGAGTTCACGGCCGATTCCGGACTGTTTGTATCCGCCCCACGGTGCCTGGGCAAAGTACGGATGGAAATCATTGATCCAAACGGTTCCCATGCGCATTTTACCAGCTGCCCGTTCTGCTTTATCGATGTCTGCCGTGAACACTGCACCGGCAAGTCCGTATATCGAATCATTGGCCAGGTTCACTGCTTCTTCTTCTGTCTGGAAACGCTCGACTGTAAGAACCGGACCGAACACTTCTTCCTGTACAATTCTCATATCAGATGTGCACTCTGTGAAAATCGTCGGCAGGTAGAAAAAGCCGTCCTGAAGCTCCGGATCTTCCGGACGTGCTCCTCCGACAAGCAGATTCGCACCTTCCTGCTTCCCGATCTCTACGTAACTTTCAACTTTTTCACGATGCTCAGCAGTGATGAGCGGTCCTGATTGTGTATCTTCTTTAAAGCCGTCTCCCAGCTTAATTCGTTTTGCGCGCTCTTTAAGCTCCTCCACAAAACGGTCGTGGATGGAATCTTCAAGTATCAGTCTCGCTCCTGCAGAACAAACCTGCCCGGCATGAAAAAAGACTGCGTTTAGCGCCTGATCCACAGCTGTTTCGAAATCAGCATCAGCGAATACAATGTTCGGGTTCTTCCCGCCAAGCTCAAGTGCAATTTTCTTCACGTTTCCACTAGCTGTCTGCATAATTTTCTTCCCTGTTTCTATACCTCCAGTGAAAGAAATCAGATCGACATCTTCACTTTCTGCCAGTTCGTTGCCTACCGTTGAACCAGCGCCGAGTACGAGATTAACAACTCCTTTAGGGAACCCAATCTCTTCCATCAGTTCTGTAACTTTCACAGTCGTAAGCGGAGTGATTTCACTTGGCTTTAACACGATTGTATTTCCTGCAGCCAATGCCGGCGCGATTTTCCATGCTGCCTGAAGTAACGGATAGTTCCAGGGCGTAATCTGACCGCACACACCAACTGGTTCGCGAACGACTTTACTTTGACTGTTTGGAATCGGGGATTCGATTACTTCGCCGCCATCTTTATCCGCAAGACCTGCGAAGTAACGGAACACTCCTGCGATATCTTCCATGTCCGCGCGGCTCTCAGTCATTGTCTTTCCGGTATCGAGCGTTTCAAGTTCGGCAAGTTCTTCTTTGTCCCGTTCGATTAGTTCTGCTATACGGAGAACTTTCCTTCCGCGCTCTGCTCCCGGCGTATCTTTCCACTCGCCGTTGTCAAAAGCCTTTCTTGCTGCAGCGATTGCGAGCTTCGCATCTTCTGCATCCCCTTCAGCCACTGTTGCAACGATTTCCTGGTTGGAGGGGTTGATGATGTCTCTTGTGTTTCCGGATTTTGCGTCTACCCAAGCTCCGTTAATGTACATTTGTCTCATTACTGTACCTCCTCGTTGGTTTTGTTTATTTTATTTATTTTATTTAATTTTTTTTAAACGTTTTGAATGATTTTGAATGATTTTGATAATATCACACGAATTTTATGTTGTAAACACCTGTTTCTCATCCTTATTTAAGATAAAGGGGGGAATCAATAATCAAGCCGAAACCGCAACTCCCCGCCTGCCCCTTCTTATACTTTTTAAAATCTGTCTATCCCTTGCAGCTATAAGTCCTAGCCGCAATTCCCCGCAAATAGTGAGTTGACAAACGTTTTATCTACGTTAATCTAATAGACGTTAACTGTTTAATAATTATTAAACGTTTTTAATCGATTAACTAGAACCGGTTCTGTTGCAAGCTTTACATGTATAAAATCGATCTGTTTACCTTTCAAACAGATCAATAACATATAAATAGAAGGAGTGATTGCGTGCAACCGCAACCATCATTAGAGCCAGATAAGAAGCAGAACAAGAAAAAGAAGGGTCCTAATATTCAAAAAGCAACATTTTTAGGATTCTTAGGGTTACTTTCCATCGTCGCACTGTACGTAGGATTTACAGGCAACGATGTTAATTGGGGCGCATTGGTGTTTATGTTCGTCTCCTATGCTGTCATCTTCTACATCGGATCCATTACCGCCGGGAAAAAGCCGGACAGCGCCAAGGATATGATGGTCGCCGGCCGATCCATGCCGCTATGGATCGCTATGTTCACAATGACCGCGACATGGGTGGGTGGCGGATACCTTGCAGGGACAGCCGAGACTACGTTTTCTTTAGGTATTGTTTGGGCTCAGGCACCTTGGGGATACGGGCTCAGCCTTATTATAGGAGGTATTTTCTACGCCCGAAAAATGAGAAGGTACGAGTTCACGACGATGCTCGACCCACTGGAAGTACGTTTCGGGAAAAAAGTTGCCGGGGTTCTTTACCTGCCTGCACTATTAGGAGAGCTATTCTGGAGTGCTGCGATTCTCGTTGCGCTCGGAACAACGTTCGGCCTGATTCTCGGACTGGACTTCAACACATCCATCATCATTTCCGCCATCATTGCCATCGCCTACACCTTTGTCGGTGGTATGTGGTCAGTTGCTCTCACCGACGTAGCACAAGTCATCATGATGTTCATCGGTCTATTCCTCGTCATTCCGTTTGCACTTTCTGAAGTTGGCGGACTCGGTCAGGCATGGGGCACTTATAAAGAAGGCATGGCCGGATTTACGAATCTCTTCCCGCCACTCGATGGCTGGAATCATCCGGACTGGGGAAATTATTATTGGAACTGGTGGGACTCTGCATTGCTGCTGATCTTCGGAGGTATTCCCTGGCAGGTTTATTTCCAGAGGGTACTTTCTTCGAAAAATGAAAATACAGCGATGTGGCTCTCGATTGCAGCCGGTTTCCTATGTATTATTCTTGCCGTACCAGCCGTTATGATCGGTGTCGCTGGTTTCTCTGCTGACTGGGCGAGCTACGGAATCGAAGGCCCTGGTGCCGCTTCCGAGATTCTCGCTTACGTCATCAACTATATGTCACCTTATGCCGTTTCGATCATCGCGCTCGGTGCCGTAGCAGCAGCGGTTATGTCATCGATGGACTCTTCCATCCTTTCTGCATCTTCTATGGCAGCATGGAATGTTTACCGTCCGCTTGTAAAACCGAAATCGAACGGCAACGACATTAAGCGTGCCATTCGTGTTTCTATTATCATTATTGGACTAACATCAACCATCGTCGCACTGAATATCAGCAGCGTGTACACGCTCTGGTATCTATGTGCCGACCTCGTCTACTGTATATTATTCCCTCAGCTGACGACAGCTTTGTTTGATAAAAAAGCAAACACCTACGGAGCGATTGCAGGACTTGCCGTTTCCTTCTTCCTTCGTGTCGGAGGAGGCGAGCCAGCTCTCGGATTACCGGCATTTCTTCCATATCCGATGATCGAAGACGGCGCCGTCCTCTTCCCATTCCGTACACTTGCGATGGTAGGCGGACTGCTCACCATCATCATCGTTTCCCGTCTTACACAAAAGGCTTGCCCGCCGCAGCCTCTCGGTAAGCTGAAAACGGAAATGACAGAAGACTAGATTTAAAACGGGCAGCTCTTTCTTAAGAAAGAGCTGCCCGTTTTTTGTTTGAGATGAGGGACAGTTAGGTTTCAGAAACCTCATTTGCCACTACTTCTGTTATATTGTAAATACTACCTATATGATTTAGTTAGCATTTCCCCCTCTCACCTTTCGTTTGTTAAAATAAAGTAACTCATTTGGAAAAGGAGAATGTTGAGAAAATGCAAGGATGGTTTTGGAATGATTAAAAGGAATATCCCTAATTTATTCACACTAAGCAATTTATTATTTGGCTTTCTGTCAATAGGACTTGTATTACAGCAGGATTTTCAGAATGCAGCTATTCTCATACTTGCGGGGATGATGTTAGATAGCTTAGATGGGAGACTCGCACGAAAACTTGGTGTGGAAAGCACGTTCGGGAAAGAATTAGATTCCCTTGCTGATATCGTCACGTTTGGAGTGGCACCTGCGGTATTGATCTTTAGCACCACTTTTAGTGAGCTTGGTATTCTCGGTATGGTTATATCTGGTCTATTCCCTGTCTTTGGTGCAATTCGCCTAGCAAGATTTAACGTTGATAAAACGCCAGACAACAAGTATTTTACCGGTGTTCCTATCACAGCTGCCGGAGGACTTATCGCTTTATTGACCATTCTCCAAAGCTTTCTTCCGGATGTTGCCATTGCTGTAGCACATACATTCTTATGTGTTCTGATGGTTAGTTCTGTTAAAATTCCGAGTTTAAAAAGCGTGCCTATACCAAAGTACGGTACCATCGTAACTCTATATCTGGTATCACTTCTCGCTGTTGCATTTTATAACGGCAGATTTGCAATATCGCTCGCTTTTGCCATTCCGCTTTATATTTTGTACATGAGCATTAATTTATTTTTGAAAAATAAAAAGAACGTGAATAGAAAATAAAAAGATCTCTACACTTAGTGATTCTATGAACCACATAGTTTGAAAAAATATACAGTTCAATACTTATCACTCTAAACCACTATTAGGCTTTCCGGTCTTCCTAATATATTACCCTGACCATACTTAACGCCAATGCATTTTGCCATAGCTAAATCAATTTCGGTTTCAATCCCTTTCAGTATTAATTTAATTTCATGATTGTCAGTATAATTGATAATACTTTTGATGAAATCTTGTTTCTTTAAATTCTTATACAAGGAATTAGAAAAATATTGATCCAATTTAATAAAAGTCGGTTCCAACTCAAGAATGTATTTAAAATTAGAGTTCCCTTTACCAACATCATCGATTGCAAATAGAAATCCCTCAGATCTTAATTGAATAATTTGTTTTTTAAAACTTGAAAAATCTCTAATCACCTCCGTTTCACTTATTTCAAAGATTATTTGGTGATTAAAATAAGCATATTCAGTAATAATTTTTCTTACAAAAGGTAGGAAGTTTGCATTTATAAGCGTGGATGGAAATACATTTAAAAATAAATAACAGTCCTTTCTAGAAAATCCTGCAGAATGGTAGGTCAATGCAGCTTTATGGATAGACTTTGAATCTAATTCGTATAGCTGTTTTTCTTGTATGGCTAGTTTGAAAACATCTTCAACATTATTGAAATGAGAAGTTTTAAGAAGGCCCTCAAATCCTATTTTTCTCCATCTTTGGATATCGATTATGGGCTGGAAGCTGTGGGAAAATAGTTCATTTCGAATTAAATTATTTAACATTATAAAATCCCCCTTAGATTATATGTTTAAGGATAAAAAAGTTAATAATACCGAAATAACAAGGGAAGCATCTTTTCATCACTAATTCGGAAAACTGACAACGGTTGCAAAGATGCTTTATTAGGTTAGCTTTGCGTCCTTAAGTATGATTAGTTTGCAATATCGTACACCTTTAAAAATTGTTATACCATTTGAAAAACGAAGATAAAACGAATGGATTAGGCACAAGATAATATTAGTTGGACTATAAAATATTGTCTAATCATGTCCAGACATAATTTAATCGTTTTCCAACACCTTTATAGTGATTTCATACACCCTTTTTAATTACTCGATCAAAAATTCATCAAAATAAAAACTCAGTAAAAATTACTGAGTTTTATTTTGATGCTTTATATAATTGGACAAAATGAAATTTGCTTTTTGTTATTTTAGCTTTTTCTTTATAATTTTTGAAGCAAGCAATATACATATGTCCTACTGCTTCTATTTTATCAAGCAAGTCCATGTTAATTATATTTGAGCGATGTGATGTCAGAAACCGTTGGTCTAATTTTTTTTCAAGGTTAGATAATGGTTCGTTAGTTTCGTATTGGCCCTTCTTGGAATGTATGACAGACTTACGCTCTTTTCTTACTATAAACATGATTTCTCCCTTTGGAATAAAGATATAACTGTTGTTATGCTTAATCATTATGTCTTTCTTTTTATTACAATCTGATAAATTTGAATTTTTCACTCTTTCGAGTGATTTAAGTAATCTAGGAACCTGTATTGGTTTAATAATATAGTCTGCTGCATTTATATTAAATGCTTCTATTGCGTATTCATCATTACCAGTAATAAAAATCACATGTAAATCAGGGATTATTTCCTTACACGATTTAATAGCATCCATTCCATTTAACAATGGCAAACCTATATCAACTAATGTTACATCTGGTTTCTCTCTTATAACCATTTTAATTAATTCTTCACCATTAGTTGCTTCGGCTACAATTTTATAATCAGTAAACCTATCAATTAAATTTTTTATTAATTTCCTAGAAGTTAAATCATCCTCCGCAATTAGCAATCTCACTTATTTTCTCCCCTTAATGACCCATTAAGCTAATGTTTTAGGATACTGTACAATATAGATAATAATAACTCCTGAACATCAATAGGTACTGTCAAATACTCTATGACCCCTTTATCTAATGCATATTTCCTTTCATCCATCATGGTATTTGCACTAAAACTACCACAGGAATATTCTGTGTATTATTATTTTGACGTATTCTCCTTATTAATTAATAACCATCTATATCAGGTAGATTAATATCCAGTAAGATAATATCTGGTTTACGTTCATTTTTGTTAATTAACCTGAGACCTTCCATCCCATTAACTGCAGATCATAATGATAGTGAAGGTTCTCCATATAGGTTTACTTCTATTAATCGACGATTCGGTTCATTGTCCTCAATATAAAGAATTTGAAATGCATTAGGAATTTTATTATATAAAACCTTATCATTTATTTCTTTAGGTTCATGTGGTTGTTTATTTGTTTGATTAGAAATCGGCAGACAAAACCAAAATTCACATCCTATTATCTCTGAACTACTCACCCCTATTTTACCACCCATTGACTTTATGAGCTGCTCTGTAATAGAAAGTCCTATACCTGTACCTTCTTCAGCAGTACTTAGGCGTATAAACGGGTCAAATACTTTTTTTTGCAATTCTAATGGAATACCTTGTCCAGTATCCTTTATTCGAAATACAACGTAGTTTTTTGCTAGATTACAAGTAATATAGACCTTTCCATTAGGTCTATTATATTTAATTGCGTTATCTAGCAAATTCAAAAATACTTGTTTTAAACGAATAGCATCTCCCTTAATTGAAATATTTTTATATGCATCGGTTTGGTTTAAAATAGTAACATTATTTTTATTCGCTATTGGTCTGAGTAATTTAATACAATCTTCTAAAATGATATCGAAGTATATTTCTTCTGTATTAACTTGTAAATTTCCATTTTCAATTCTTGATAAATCCAAAATGTCATTTATTAGTTTTAATAAATGTCTTCCGGCTTTTAATATTTCTTGAATGGAATCTTGGTGGTTTTCATCAAATCCTTTTTCCAATTCGAGAAGTTGAGCAAAACCCAGTATTCCGTTCAATGGTGTTCTTAACTCATGACTCATTTTCGATAAAAAGTCAGACTTAGCTTTATTTGCTTTTTCAGCCACTTCTTTAGATTTATTGATAGCAATCTCCATCTTCTTGTGTTCAGTAATGTCAATTAATTCGAAGGTGTTCCCAATAAAATCACCGTGAATAAATAAAGGGAAATATTTACATTCAAGAATCTTATTGTTCTCAGTTTCTAGTTCAATTACTGTGGATTGTTTGGTTTCGCTAATAGAATTAAGAAATTTTAAAAAAACTTCTGGTCTTTTAAATATAAAAAAAAGACTTGGGGCGTATGTTCCGATATATTGATTAGAATTTCCATCTAAACATAACATTCTAAGCATGGAGCTATTGATTGCAGTTATTTCTCGTCGTCTATTAGTAACAAATACTCCACTATTTAAGGTATTGAGTAGTGATTTTTTGTACTCATGTGCTTCAATTAATTTAATCTCTTGTTCCTTTTGATCTGTAATATCTTTAAAAGATACAAGGGTTCCTTTTCTATTTTCCAGAGGATTGTTAAATGGTTTTGAATTTACTGAGTACCAGCGCATCCCCTCATTTTTATTCATTTTCCCCATTATAAAGTTGTTGAAAGAAATCCCCAATTTCATCGTAATAATTCCTGGCAAATCCCAGTAAGATAAAGGTATTCCTTCTTCATTAATAAATTCTATCCCCATGTCTAGTAAAGTATCTTCATTATAATATCCAGATTTAATTCCGAATTGTAATTCTACATTTTTGTTTAATGCAGTTACTTTAATATTATTATCTTGGCTATTTTTCTCTTCAAGAAATATACCTTCTGACATTGTTTCAAGTACTGTTCGAGATAAATTTTCTATTTGTTGAGATTCTTCTTCGAGAACTTTTCTATCTGAAATATTAATACTGGTACCAATCACCTCTATTACTTTTCCTTTGTGAAAAACTGGCCTTAGTGTACAAATATAACTAAAACCAGCTATGTAACTTTCAAAAACACAAGGTTCCCCACCCCATGCTATTTTATAATATTCCAATTTCTCAGCAGCATAGTCTGCCGGATAAAAATCAAACAACGTTTTACCCACTATATCTCTGGGTTCGAAACCTAGTTTATATAACAATTCTCCATCACAGAATGTGTGGATAAAACAGTCATCTTTTATTGTAAATTTGTAAACCATACCTGTATCTGAAAGAGTTTGTTTTATTTCTCTAGAGTATTTACCCACTTTATATCCCCTTTTTAAAAAATCTATTTAACTACCTAGTAATTGATGTTTAAAAATATGTAAATATTATGTAGTTATAAGGTCTGGATAAATAGAAATCGAACTATAATATTAAATTTATTATAGATTTTATCAAAATTTCAATAGAATTCGCGCTAACAGTCCGAATTAGTACTAACAGTCAAAATTCAAATAAACAAACTTCCATACGAACCAGCTATTCGGTGCTTTTATCACTTGACCCTATTATGTAATCGTAAAAAACCGTTTTGGCTTTGGATAATATCTTTTCAACCAAATTCCTTTTAAAGTTACTGATAGAGATTGACAATTCATGTCTTAAACACTATCTAAGTAGTCATTTCACATTCCTCACAACTACTTAGAAGAAATTCCATACATAATCACAGAAAAAAGGTCTTTTATAAGTTGAAAACTTCTAAAAGACCTTTTCAGGAGAAATCCTTTGTTAAATTTGAAATCTAATATCTCAACCTACCGACTTTATTCAATAAAAACATTTCGATCGCGCCAAAATCTCCTCCTGCTTAACACCATCATCTGCAAACGCCTCTTAAGCACTCTCGGGAATATCAACTCCCTTCAAGGGCTGCGGAATATTCAGATCGGCTACCAGCTGTTTTAATTCTTCTACACATTTAAAAGAGCTTCCGCTTTGAATATCGATTTTAGTGAATTTACAAGATTGTCTTTTTAGAATATCGGAAAATTCTTCCAATTTGTTCCTAAAATTCAAAAAACTGCCCCGTACGCCAGTCCAATATGCACGACGTATGGGACAGTTCTACTCATGTTCGATTAGAAATCAACTTTATCACCGTTAAAGGCAGCAATATAAATCTTTTTCAGATCTTCTGCTGTTACTTCACGTGGATTAGCTGGTGTACAAGGGTCTTCAACTGCCCCTGCTGCCATTTTATCCAGATTATTTTCGAATTCTTTTTGATCAATCCCGAATTCTTCAAGCGTTAATGGAATGTCCATTGCACGGTTCAAGCGGCGAATTTCTTCGGTTAGGGCATCTGTCAATTCACCCTCCGTGTTTCCTTTAAGTCCAAGCATTCTTGCGATTTCTGCAAAACGGGAGTCGTCTGCTTTTTTGTTAAAGTCAATCACGTATGGCAGGTAAAGAGCATTCGCTAAACCGTGAGGAATACCGAAGATCGCACCGCTCTTATGCGCCAAACTGTGAACAATTCCTAAAAAGCCGTTTGAGAAGGCCATGCCAGCGATCGCTTGGGCATAATGCATTTCTCCTCTTGCTTCCTTATCGCCTGCGTATGATTTTTCTACGTTGTCCACGACCATTTTGACAGACTGCATAGCCAATGGATCGGTAAACGGGTTATGCGCGAGGGATACGTAAGCTTCAATACCATGCGTGATTGTATCCATTCCTGTGTATGCTACAATGTTTGGCGGCATTGAATAGGTTAACTCTGGATCGACAATCGCGATGTCCGGTGTGATTTCATAGCCGAAAACTGGATATTTTACGTCTTTGTCACGATCTGTGATAACCGAGAACGGCGACACATCCGTACCCGTTCCGCTTGTTGTGGAAAGCGCGGCGAAGCGTGCTTTCTTGCGTAATACAGGAAGGGGGTTCGGTGCTTTAATTTGTTCAAATGTCAGCTCTGGGTTTTCATACAGAACCCACATCGCTTTTGCTGCGTCTATGGGAGAACCTCCGCCTACCCCGACAATCCAGTCTGGCTGAAATTCTTCCATTTTTTTCGCTCCGTTTACAACGGTAGTAACAGAAGGATCGGTTTCTACTCCTTCAATCAGCTGAATTTCAAAGCCAGCTTCTTTTAGATTCGATTCAATTTTATTAAGATAGCCTGATTTTTTAATCGATTCTCCACCGATAACGATCGTAGCTTTTTGACCTTCAAGATCTTTCAGTGCTTCAATCGATCCTTCTCCATAAAATACGTCTCTAGGTATTGTAAAACGATTCATAAGTTTTATTCTCCTCTTCAAAAAAATGAGCACTAATCCTCATCAATAACATTTGCAGCACTCTTATAATGTAAGTACAACTATAACATCGAAATCATAACATACACAATATTATTGCTTATACTATATATAATTATAGTAAGTATATAAAGTATACTAATAATCATGACAAGGTTCTATCACGTTTATTTAGACAGCCGATCCATTAATACTGCTTTTTCAGCTTCAAATCCAGGTTTTCCAAGCAAAGCAAACATATTTTTCTTGTACGCCTCTACTCCAGGCTGATCAAATGGATTTACACTGAGCAAGTGCCCACTTATGGCACAAGCCTTTTCGAAAAAGTAGACCATTTCTCCGTACGTGAATTCATTCATTTCATCAAATTCAATGACGAGATTTGGCACTTCTCCATCAATATGGGCAAGCAACGTTCCCTGAAACGCTTTATTATTCACTTCATTCATTGTTTTACCAGCTAAAAAGTTTAATCCATCAATGTTTTCGGGATCCTCCTGTATCGTAACTTCAATACGGGGCTTCTTCACCTGCAGAACGGTTTCAATCAGGTTGCGCTTGCCTTCTTGTACATACTGACCCATTGAATGTAAATCAGTTGAAAAATCAACAGAAGCAGGGAATAGCCCTTTCTGATCTTTTCCTTCACTTTCTCCAAACAGCTGCTTCCACCATTCTGAAATGTAATGTAGAGATGGCTCATAGTTAACAAGGAGCTCGATGTCTTTTCCTTTTCTGTGAAGAACATTTCGAACAGCAGCGTACTGATAGCTTTCATTTGTTGATAGATCTGAGTTGTTGTATTTGCGGGCAGCCGCTTCTGCCCCTGCTATCATTTGATCAATATTAAGACCTGCTACAGCTATAGGCAAAAGTCCTACTGGTGTTAGCACTGAGTAACGTCCGCCTACATCATCGGGGATGACAAAGGTTTCGTACCCTTCTTTATCAGCAAGATTTTTTAGCGCTCCTTTTTCACGGTCAGTTGTTGCAAAAATACGTTTTTTTGCTTCTTCTTTTTCGTATTTTTTCTCCATGTACTCGCGGAAAATACGGAATGCAAGAGCCGGCTCAGTCGTTGTTCCTGATTTAGAAATCACATTAACAGAGATATCCTTGCCTTCTAATAGCTCAAATAAATGAGAGATATACGTTGAGCTGATATTTTGTCCGGCAAAATAAACCTGCGTTTTATCACTCATTTGATTATGAAATGTATGGGATAACGCTTCAATGGCAGATCTTGCACCTAAATAAGAACCGCCAATCCCAATCACAATAAGCGCATCAGAATTACTTTTTATTCTGTCAGCGGCTTGTTTAATTCGTGCAAATTCATCTTTATCGTAGTTAAAAGGAAGATCCACCCAGCCAAGAAAATCAGAGCCCGGCCCCTTTTTTTCATGAAGCATATTGTGAGCGACTGTTACAAACTCACTTAGATTCTCTACCTCACTTTTTTTCATAAATGACAATGCATTTGAATAATCAAACGAAATAGACATTTTCCATACCCCTTTCATTTAGAAGCTCCAGTGTTATTACTGAAGTTTCATGTCTGAATTTTTTGCTGCTGCTATTTCCCGCTTTTTTCTACTGCATGTCCGCCAAATTCGTTGCGCAATGCAGCGACTACTTTTCCAGTAAAGGTGTCATTGTCCAATGAACGATAACGCATCAATAATGACATCGCGATAACAGGGGTTGCTGCTTGCAGATCAAGTGCAGTTTCAACAGTCCATTTCCCTTCACCGGAAGAATGCATGACACCTTTAATATCGTCTAATTTGGCATCTTTAGAAAACGCGTTTTCAGTCAGTTCCATGAGCCATGAACGGATAACGGATCCGTTGTTCCAAACGCTGGCGACTTTTTCATAATCAAAATCAAACTCACTTTTTTCCAGTACTTCAAACCCTTCTCCAATAGCTGCCATCATCCCATATTCGATTCCGTTATGAACCATTTTCAAGAAGTGTCCGCTTCCCGCTTTTCCAGCATATAAATATCCTTTTTCGACCGCAGTATCTTTAAAAATTGTTTCCACAACACTCCAAGCTTCCGGATCGCCGCCGATCATATAGCATGCACCATTGCGCGCTCCTTCCATACCGCCGGATGTTCCTGCATCCATAAAGCTCACGCCGATTTCCTTTAGCTCATTGTATCTGCGAATCGACTCTTTATAGTGCGAATTACCAGCTTCGATCACAATGTCGCCTTTACTTAATAATGGTTTTACTTCAGTAAGTACGGAATCAACGACAGCATGCGGAACCATAATCCATAGAACACGTGGTGTTTCAAGTGATTCTACAAGCTCCTTTAATCTTGACGTACCAGTTGCTCCAATGTTTTCCATTTCTGAAACTGCATTTGGATTCACATCAAATGCAATTACTTCATGTTTATTATCTATTAAATTTTGACCTAAATTTAATCCCATTTTTCCTAATCCAATTAATCCAACTTTCATCTTGACTGCCTCCTAAAATAAACCTATTTATATTCACTTGTTTTTCTCAAATATCTTAATCTTACAAGGTAAAAAAACATTTTTCACCACCAGTGAAAGCCTTCTTCTTGAAGCAGTTTTTCTGATGCTTCAGGTCCCATTGATCCCGCCTTGTATGAATAAAGCGGAATGCTATTTTCTTCGAATGCTTCCAATACCGGCTGTGCCCATTTCCACGATAGCTCGACCTCATTCCAATGCGCAAAAAATGTGGAATCGCCTTGCAAGGCATCAAACAGTAATATTTCATAGGCTTCAGGCACTTCTTTTGTAACCGGTGAAAAATCAGCTGTTACAGGTTCAATCATGCCATTTTTCAATGGGTTTCTACTGTTTAACTGGAAGGAAACTCCTTCATTCGGACTTATATGAACGACTAATAAATTCGGTGCAGTCTTTTGATCTTCTGTTTGGTAAAGATCCTTTAATGTGTTTTTAAATTCGATGACGATACGCGTTGATTTTTCTTTCATTCTCTTTCCTGTACGGATGTAGAAAGGTACACCTTTCCAGAAATCATTGTCTATCCATAAGCGTGCCGCAACAAATGTATCATTTGTAGAAGAAGCATCAACTCCTGGCTCTTCTGAATATTTAACAACAGGCTCACCTTTAATTTCTCCTGCATCATATTGACCGCGTATGATGTTAGCTCCGACCTCTTCTATCGATAATAAACGTAAGGCTTCCATCACTTTTCTTTTCTCTTCGCGAATATCATCTGCACTGATTTTCTCTGGCAAATGCATGGCTGTCATCATAAGCATTTGAAGCATGTGATTTTGTACCATATCACGGATTGCACCAGCCTGGTCGTAATAACCTGCCCGATCTTCCACACCTACGATTTCACTTGCTGTAATTTGCACACTGGCAATATACTCTTTATTCCAAATCGCTTGAAGTACCGGGTTTGCGAATTCCAGGGTTTCAAGGTTTTGAACCATTGGTTTTCCAAGAAAATGATCAATACGGTAAATTTCATCTTCTTTAAATGCTCTGCTTAATTTAGTATTAAGATCGCGAGCAGACTCCAAATTATGACCGAACGGTTTTTCAATAATTAGACGTTTGCAGCCCTTCGTTGTTCCTAAGCCGCTTTCCTTAATATTTAAGGCAATATCATCAAAAAATTCAGGAGCAACCGATAAATAAAAGAGCCGGTTTTCAGTAAGATTTAATTCTTCCTCTCTTTGCTTAATAAAAGTAAGCAAATTTTTATAGGCTTCAGGCTTTGTAACATCCATCTGTTGATAACGGAATGCTTTTATAAACGCATTAAATTTATCGTTGCCCCTTACAGTTCGTCTTGAAAATGTCTTAAGCGACTCTTCAACATGGGTTTGAAATTCATCATGAGATAAAGATGATCTTCCTAATCCAATAATGGAATAGGCCTCTGGCATTTTCTTATCAAGAAATAAATTATATAAAGCTGGGAATATTTTTCTTTTTGCTAGATCCCCAGTAGCCCCAAACAATATAAATGACATTGACTCCACTTTGCATTCCCCCGCTTGATATTTTTCAGCACAATATTTAAAAGAGTTTCGTCTTTTGAAAATCTTTTTCCCATCGTTTTCTTCATAGATAGGTATCAGCATTCCCAAATTCAACAATTACTTGTGTGAGAGTAAGTATAATACGTATATTTCATTTGTGTAAGTACGCACTTTATATACATTTAGTTATAAAAAAAGAACATAGTGCGAAAAAATATACTGTGTGAAGAGATGAATAAACAATAAGGTAATAAAACGTACGCAAAGAGGTTTTTAGAGAGGATTTGTTCTAGTTATGTAAATTAGAAATGCGAGACTCCACAAGCAAAAATTGAGAGGAGCTTTGGATCGCTTGCAGAAAGTAAATACCTGAACCGGTAATCAACTGGCTTAGTTAACAGAACCTATACAAATAATTTCCATATAAAAGCTCCCTCCAATATCTTGAGGGAGCTTCAATTTCATATTATTTCTTATCGTATACTGTACGCTGCTGCCAGAGGAACCGGTGTAAGCGGATCTCCTCCTAATTGAAGAGACGCTTCATTCGCCCAGTAAGGATTTCTCAGCATACCTCTTCCAACCGCAACAAGATCCGCTTTGCCTTCACGGATGACCTCATCGCTTAGCTTAGGATCTTCCATTCTGCCTACTGCAATGGTTGGTACATTCAGTGCTTTTCTAATTCCTTCAGATAAATCAACCTGATATCCAGGTCCGCTTGATGCAGGGCCACTTTCTCCTTCCCCGCCGGAAGAAACGTGGAATACATCAACACCAGCTTCTTTATAACGCTTTGCCAATTCAATCACATAGTCCATATCATAACCGCCTTCTGCGTACTCAACTGCAGAAATTCTAAAGAGAAGCGGCATGTCTTCAGGCATCACTCGACGAGCAGCTTTAATGATTTCTACGCCGAATAAACTCTTGTCTTCACCATATTTATCTGTACGTTTATTTGTCAGCGGTGATTGGAATTGATGGATTAGGTAACCATGGGCACCATGAATTTCAATTGTATCAACGCCAGCATTTAACGCACGTTTAAATGCTGCTTCAAACTTTCCAACCATTTCTTCCACTTCTACAGTAGACAGTTCACGCGGTTCCTTGTACTGCCCTGAAAATTGAATCGCTGATGAGGATACAGGTACTGCTGCATCTTCGGCTTTACGACCAGCGTGCGCAATTTGAATTCCTACTTTTGCGCCGTAAACCTGGCTTGTTTCAATGATTTTTTTGAACGCTGGAATTTGATCATCTGACCAGAGACCAAGATCATAATCAGTAATTCTTCCATCAGGGTCTACATCCGTCATTTCCATGATGATCAGTCCCGCGCCGCCAATCGCACGGCTTGTATAATGTGAAAAATGCCAATCATTCGGCTTACCGTCCTTTTCCGTTACGGAATACTGGCACATTGGAGGCATCACAATGCGATTTTTCAATTGAAGTCCTTTAATTTGAAACGAATCTAATAATGTAGGCATAAAAACTTCCTTTCCCTTGCAGAATACTGATTTTAAGACCTTAAATAAGAAATGCTTTAAGGTGCTTAAATATTATTACAATCCACACAGTACTTTAGTCAAACAACTCGGCTTATAATTTGTCCTTGAGTTGGGAAGATCATGTATCGAAATGGAAAGCTTGGAGAGGAAAAAACTTCAGTTTTTTAATTGGCTGCAGCTTTACATTTGAAGAGGAACTAATAAAAAACGGCATTCCAATTCGCCATTATGGGAAATTGCAATTCGGTAATCAAAAAATTCCCCCATCGCTTCAAGGATTATAAAAAAACGCATGCAGCAGCCTTTTAAAAAAAAGCAGCCACATACGGTATTTAATAAACAGTTCGGTTAATGATATACATGCTTAGGTTCATATGCTTATGTTTATTTGATGTTATTTGATGGGTTCTCTTCGATCTTCGCTATCCCTGTTGATATCCATATAATTTTTACCCCATTTATACATCGAATCCAAAATCGGCATCAAGCTCTGGCCTTGTTCTGTCAGTGAATACTCAACCTTAGGAGGAACAACAGGATATACTTTTCGATCAACGATCAGGTCTTCCTCCAGCTCTCGCAGCTGGTTCACGAGCATACGCTGCGTAATTCCAGGCATTAGTGCCTTTAATTCACCAAAACGCTTCGTTCCTTCTTTTCCGAGATGCCATAAAATCAGCATTTTCCACTTACCGCCAATAACTGAAAGGGTCAATTCTTTCTCACAATTAAACATTTTTCCTTCCATCCGAGACATTCGTTTCACCTCCACCCTTATTATAACCTATGGTATACTTTTTATCACTATGTAAAATAAAAGTGCGTACTTACAAATTAATATTATAGTACTTATAATGATAACTGTGCAGAGATAGGAAAAATTGGCGTTCCTATTTTGAAAGTAATATCAGCCATCAGGGTATATTACTACTTGCAACAAAAAATTTTTAGGAGTGTTGAACAGATGAAATTACAACTAGCATTAGACCTTGTAAATATTCCACAAGCCATTGAATTGGTGAAAGAAATAGAAGAGCATGTAGACGTAGTTGAAATTGGTACTCCGGTTGTTATAAACGAAGGACTTAAAGCAGTAAAAGAAATGAAAGCTGCATTCCCTAACCTAGCAGTATTAGCTGACCTTAAAATTATGGATGCTGCTGGATACGAAGTAAGCCAAGCATCAGCTGCAGGCGCTGACATCATCACAATTCTTGGTGCGGCTGAAGATGCATCAATCAAAGGTGCAGTTGAAGAAGCGAAAAAACAAGGCAAACAAATCCTTGTTGACATGATCGCTGTAAAAGACATTGCAACTCGTGCTAAAGAACTTGATGAGCTTGGCGTAGACTACATCTGCGTTCACACTGGTTACGATCTTCAAGCTCAAGGCCAAAACTCTTTCGAAGACCTTGCAACAATTAAAAGCGTTGTTAAAAACGCAAAGACAGCTGTTGCAGGTGGAATCAAGCTTGAAACTCTTCCAGAAGTAATCAAAGCTCAACCAGACCTAGTAATCGTTGGTGGCGGTATTACTGGACAAGAAAACAAAAAAGCTGCAGCTGCTAAAATGCAAGAACTAATCAAACAAGGTTAATCATTCATTATGCAGACAACTCGATATTTTAACGAAATCCTTGATGAGTTAAGTCGAGCAGCAGACTTACTATCTGATGAACAAGCTGAACAGCTTGTCAACCAAATTCTTGAAGCAAAGAAAATCTTTGTAGCAGGTGCAGGAAGATCTGGTTTCATGGGTAAATCCTTCGTGATGCGCATGATGCATATGGGATTAGATGCTTATGTTGTCGGTGAAACGGTTACAGCTAACCTGGAAAAAGATAATATTCTTATCATCGCATCCGGCTCAGGAGAAACAAAAAGCTTAGTCTCAATGGCTGAAAAAGCGAAAAGCTTAGGTGGAACAGTTATTGCAGTGACCATCTTCCCTGAGTCTACAATTGGAGAATTAGCGGATCTAGTCATTAAATTACCTGGCTCTCCTAAGGATAAATCGACGAATGATTATAAAACCATACAGCCAATGGGGTCACTTTTCGAACAAACCCTTTTACTATTCTTTGATGCAGTTATTTTACGCTTCATGGAGAAAAAAGGTCTTGATTCTAATACCATGTACGGGAAGCATGCTAACCTTGAGTAATTATAATATTTATACTGAACAGAAAGACCGAAAGTTCTCTAATTAACTTCTCGGTCTTTCTATTCAGCTTTTTAGCTGAAAATGACTATAATAGCATGGGTTAAAAATTGGTCGGATAAGGAGCAATAAGATGATTACATTAAATGAAAAAAATGCGTTGATTACTGGAGCAGGAAGAGGTATCGGCCGAGCAACTGCCATTGCCTTTGCGAAAGAAGGAATCAATGTTGGATTAGTCGGTACAACACTCGCTAATCTTGAAAAAGTAGCAGCAGAAGTGAAAGAACTGGGTGTTAAAGCTTCTGTTGCTGTTGCAGATGTTACTGACCTTGAAGCTGTTCAGCAAGCAGCAGATCAAATCAAATCTGAATTAGGCCAAATTGACATTCTAATCAACAACGCTGGAATTGCTAAGTTTGGAGGATTCCTCGAACTTTCAGCAAGAGAATGGGAAAATATTATAAATGTTAACCTAATGGGTGTTTATAATACTACTAGAGCCGTTCTTCCAGATATGATTGAAAGAAAAGCAGGAGACATCATCAACGTTTCTTCATCTGCTGGTCAAAAGGGAGCTCCAGTAACGAGCGCGTACAGTGCTTCTAAATTTGCCGTTCTTGGATTAACGGAATCACTTATGCTTGAAGTAAGAAAGCATAACATTCGCGTTACGGCACTAACGCCAAGTACAGTTGCTACTGATTTAGCAATCGAAACAAATCTTATTAGTGGCAACCCTGAAAATGTAATGCAGCCAGAAGATCTTGCTGAACTGATGGTCGCACAGCTTAAATTAAACCCGCGTGTTTTCATTAAAACAGCTGGCATGTGGTCAACAAATCCATAAACATAACGAAAATTTAAAAACTGTGCCGACCCATTCCTTCGCTTTCCGTGGAATAGGCCGGCACTTTATTTTCCTTCCTCCTTACGAAGAAATAGGAAGGATCCATCTGACAACCTCTTTGTCTTATCGTGTCCGTAAAGAAGAATATTATTAGCAAATATAGAAGA
This sequence comes from Jeotgalibacillus sp. S-D1, assembly GCF_004358665.1. Taxonomy (GTDB): domain Bacteria; phylum Bacillota; class Bacilli; order Bacillales; family Jeotgalibacillaceae; genus Jeotgalibacillus. The sequence goes on from NZ_SMZR01000005.1 coordinate 214,910, forward strand.
AAAGCCCTTTTGTAAATTCAGTGAACTTACAAAAGGGCTTTTCTAACGAGTGATATTCATTTAGGTAATATAGGCAAAGTTAGCAACCTCACCCCCCTCTTGTTTCAATACGTTCAGGAGGAGGATTACATCATGCCGCCCATACTTGACCCCATTTTTTGCGCTTTCTTTCCCATGTGTCTTCCTGTTTTAATTGATGCAGTATGATATTTAAAACTTAAAATAGGCCCGTATTATATTTCAGAAGAAAGTTTCCATACCCGGATGAAATCAAATTAATACCCAGACTCTAAATAATATAAAAATATGGTCTTTTTTGGGAAATATTAAAAAGCATACTTGATCCTATTTTTGGAACAATACTATTGTATTTACAATATAAAGGAGTGGAATTAAAAATGGATCCACAGAAAGTATTAGCGGACCACGAAGCTTTAGACTTACATGAAGCTATTAACTTTAAAACGCTTTGTATTGCTAAGTCTAAATTAATGCAAGGACTGGTTTTCGATGATGATCTTAGAAATTTAATGAAAAAAGATGTTGAACAATCGATACAAGATCTGACTGAATTGCAGTCCCTCTATGAACGAGCACCTTTTCAGGCTCCTGTTCCTCAAAATCGACCAACCCCCATCATTGATGGAAAGGAGGGAACCAGACATTGAATAATGATTATTTGGACCCAATAAACTCGCTGCATATGCCTGAGCTAGCTGACACCACTTTTGCTATGGACTTTCTAATTCGTGCCAAAGAAAGTGTTCGAAACATATCTGTAGCCTTAACTGAATCTTCATCACCTAATGTTCGTGCTGCATTTAAAAAACAATTGAAACAGGGCATAGCGATGCATCAGGAAATAACTGAGTTGATGATTAAGAAAAAATGGTTCCATCCATATGAATTAACTGAACAGTTTAAATTGGATCAGCTTTCGGCCAACAATACGATTAAGATTGGCAAAATGAACCTGTTTCCCATTGAGACCAATCGAAAAGGTATGTTCGATCGGACACCTGATGAAAATTAATACTGGAGGTTTTATAATATGAAGGCGGTAACGTATCAAGGGATCAAAAATGTTGTAGTGAAAGAAGTGCCAGACCCAAAGATTCAAAAGCCGGATGACATGATTATCAAAGTAACCAGTACTGCTATATGTGGTTCTGATTTGCATTTAATTCATGGTATGATCCCTAACCTGCAAGAGAACTATGTCATTGGACATGAACCGATGGGGATCGTTGAAGAGGTTGGTCCTGAAGTAACTAACCTAAAAAAGGGAGACCGTGTAATCATCCCATTTAACATTGCTTGCGGTGAATGCCGTTACTGTAAAGACAATTTGGAAAGTCAATGCGACAATTCAAATGATAATGGAGATATGGGAGCCTATTTTGGATATTCCGGAACAACTGGTGGTTACCCAGGCGGGCAAGCAGAATATTTAAGAGTTCCTTATGCAAACTTTACTCATTTTAAAATCCCGGAGACCTGCGAGGAGCCTGATGAAAAGTTGACGGTTATTGCAGATGCAATGACCACTGCTTTTTGGAGTGTTGATAATGCTGGCGTAAAAGGCGGGGATACCGTCATTGTTTTGGGGTGCGGTCCTGTGGGGCTTTTTGCACAAAAGTTTTGCTGGCTAAAAGGGGCAAAGCGGGTGATTGCAGTCGATTATGTGAATTATCGCCTGCAGCATGCGAAACGGACAAACAAAGTTGAAATTGTGAACTTTGAGGATCATAAAAATTGTGGAGAATACTTGAAGGAGATTACCAAGGAGGTGCTGATGTAGTCATTGATGCTGTTGGTATGGACGCAAAAATGACCGATATGGAGTTTCTTGCCAGTGGACTAAAACTTCAGAGTGGTGCATTTGGTGCATTTATCATGGCGACCCAGGCCGTCCGGAAAGGTGGCACTATCCAGGTAACGGGTGTTTATGCGGGGAAATATAACGGTTTCCCATTTGGAGACATTATGAACCGCAATGTAAACATCCGTTCAGGGCAAGCACCTGTTATTCACTATATGCCTTATATGTTTGAACTGGTTTCTAAAGGAAAGATTGATCCTGGAGATGTAATTAGCCATGTCTTGCCACTCAGTGAAGCGAAGCGCGGCTATGAGATTTTTGACACCAAAACGGATGATTGTATAAAAGTCATCTTAAAGCCTTGAGGAAGGAGGATAAAACATGAATTATGCCCTACATGAAATTCTTGAGGTTCAAGAAATGGCTGCTTTTAAAACAAATTGTTTAACAAAATCTAAAACAATGAAAGCACTGGTTAGTGATCCGAGGCTAAAAGAAATTATGCAGCAGGACATTGATCGTTCCACTAAACAATTAAACGAATATACTTCTGTTTTATCTAAGGCAAAGCAATCGTTAGGAGATGAGTAAAATTGAATACAATCATTGAAAACTTAACAGGAATGGATGCCCTTTCCGACCAAATTATCGCGATGGATTTATTAATTGCTGCAAAAAGTGGAGTTAGAAATTACGCCATGGCTGTTACAGAAGCAGGAACACCTGAAGTCAAAGAAATGTTAACACGGCATTTGGACGAAGCCATAGAAATGCATGAACAAGTTTCGGGTTATGCAGTGGAAAAGGGATGGTATCACGCTTGGGATACTAAGGAGCAAATCCAACAGAACCTGACAAACATGAAGACCGCCTTGGATTTACCAACACAATAGATCATTTAAGGAACAGTTTACCAGTTAAACTGTTCCTTATCTATTACCAGAATGCAGGAGCAGGTAATTCATCGATGTTTATGCGAAGTAAACTATATGGCTTTTCCCGCAGGTCCCTTCCATAATGAAACCGGGCCTGCCGATGTAATTGGTTCACAATGATATATAAGTATTGATCCGGGCCAATCGATAGCGTATCCGGCCATAAAATTCGCGGGTCATGTGCAATGGTTTCCATGTTTCCGTTCGGCATGATCTTTCGTATGCTGTTGTTTTCGTAATCTCCTGCATAGACGCTTCCTTTTGCTCCAGTGATCATTCCGTCAGATGCCCCTTTTTCTCCCCAATACTCCACCCGGGAAAGTAAGTCCTCCTCCGGTATGGTTCTGTCTCTCAGGGATTCTGTTGAAATAGAGAACAATTGTCGGCTAGTTAATGGACAAAAAAATAATGTCTTACCATCCACAGATATTGCAAGACCGTCAGAGGCCAGTCGGAAGGGAGAATTGGAGCCGTCTTTATTTCGATTCATCAGTATGTTACCTTCTACTTTTGGCAAAATATACGGATCGGGTGATGTAGGTGGGGTTCCACTTAACCGTCTGTAGGCGTATCCAGTTTCTAAATTCACCACAATGATCCCCCCTGGACCATTGGAGGATGAATCTGTGATATAGGCATAACCTGCTTTTCCTACCCGAAAATCAAAACGAACATCATTCAAATAGGTGGTTGGCAGGATTACTTCTTCTGTAAAAGTATATACCTTTCTGATTGTATTTGTTTTTAAATCAACAGCGACCAGTTTTGCTCCCCCTATAATTGGTTCAGAGAAATTGGGTGCTGCTGTATCCAGTATCCAAAGTGTGCCTCTTCCATCAGCCACTACACTTTGGACACTAATAAAGGACATAGCAACGTTTGCCGGGTTAGGTAAATTAATTTCTAAATTTGGATAGGGCTGTAATTGACCCTCCGCAATCTCCGCCACTGTAAATTTCACGTCATCTCCCCATCTGGGAAAGCAGACGAAAATACGGCTGGTTTCTGACACCGTAACCCCTGTAGGCATAGCGCCATAAAATGAATGAACAAGTTCAAACTTACCGAAATATTTTTCCATAGGCAACATCAAATCCAACCCCCTTCACCTGATTTGAATCAATATTAACTATATATGAACCGCTGTTTTTCTTGTGCTTGGTAAAACATTGACGGAGGACTTGCTTTTTCTTTGGTTAAATCTATTCCCCTGAACATAATAAATGCTGGAATTATTAAAGTATTCATCAGGTTATGTATTGTGATCGCTAATCGTTAACTTCTTATTCAACTAAAAACCATTTTGATTTAATCCATCGCAGAGCCGGTTATCCCAATGAAATTTGGCAAGCTGACCATACACTTCTCGGTATTCTTATTTTTATGCAATAAAAGGTACTGGGAAATAACTTGCCGAAAATAGTAAAAAAGGTTCCGATCATCGAATTTTGATGACCGGAACCTTTTTTGCTGAATCACTCTCTTAATCGGTTAGATGGTTTCCATTTCTAGTCGCGGAGCGCATTTGTTTTCGTTCGCTTACCTGAGATGGATTAATCGTTTTTGATATCTGTCAGTGGTTGGAGTTTAAGATCATAATCTACTTTGACCTCCATCCGCCCCCATTTGTCTGACCATTCTTTTTCATCAAGAGGTTTTGAGAAAGGTCCCAAGGTATACTTTCCAACTTGTAAAGGGTCAACTTTATTCTCTTGAAGCTTTTTTAAAAACTCGGTAGTCTGTTTTTCCAAATACGATTCAATTTCCGACTCAAAACTTGAAAGTTTCTCCCGGGTGAGCAAATCATATTCCCGACCCACTTCGTCAAGCCTTCCGTTCAATTGGACGTTGAGCTTGAGCTCAGAATATGCCTTATCTATATTCAATTGGACATCTGCTTTTACATGGCCCAGAACAAAAGATAGATCACGGATCGTTAAATACTTTAAAAAATGATCATTGTCGAGAAGCTGAAATATTTGCTCTTCCAGGTTGTTTGTGGTTTCAATCAATTTGTCATTTTTAAAAATGCCAGTACCTTGATATTGGAAATTTTCATTACCCGCTTCAAATACAGGCAATACGGGAGAATGGGTTGGTGAATGAAGAGCTTTCATAAATTCATGCAAATTTACTACAGTCATCTTACCTTGATTATCGTAATGCTTGAGCATTCGATAGAGAAAATAATCCAGGTCTTCCTGTACTCCCAGTTGACTGTTGATGTACTCATCAAAATCCCCTTTTACAATGACCAGGTACATACGTTTAGAAATATCTGGATCTGTCAAAATAGTATCAATCAATGGACTGATCCCCTCTGCTGCAATTTCATCACTGATTAATAGCATTCGGAGTTGTCCTACTTTTAATTCTCTATAATACTTTAAATTGAAACCCTTAACACCTTCTTTTAACAAATCGACTTGAACAGACAAAAGACGTTTCTTTTCTTTTACAAGGGGAGGTATCAAAGTGCTCATTCTAAAGTTCTCATCCTCCCCTTTCTGAATCGACCAAAAAGTTACAGGTGCAATTTCTTCAACAAGATTTTTTTCTACAATAGGCGAACAACCAAATAAAACGATTATATTAACAAAAATAACGAAAATTATTTTGGCATGTTTATGATTCATATCTAGACACGGCCCTTTCGCCTTAAAGAAATGAACAGAAATAATGGTATTAATAAGTAAGTGAGTGCACCTGCCCAAATTTCCAGCTCTAACAAAATATTTTGATTCGTTGCCTTTTTCCACAACAACTCATTATTAATGAATAAACAAATGGATACAATACTACAGCAAACGGCAAACCCTGATTTAGTTGTCTGATCTTTTGTTCTTTTCAGAGCGATGCGAGTTGCACCATAAAAAAGTAACATAAAGATAGAAATGGCGAATACAAAGTTCACTAAATAAACGGAGATTAAAATCATATCAATTCGTTCAAACACTGGAGATTCCAGGTAACGCATCATTTCCATCATCGGAAATCTGTTTTCTTCCAAATAATGTGGTCCGAAAAAGAACAAAGATGCAATAAACAGAAACACGTATTCAAAAATGGTGAATACGTTTCCAATTGTCATGTATTTAAGGACTTTTTTTCTCGTATTAAACCAGGGTGCAAGTAAAACCAAATATTCAGGCCCAGATAAAGCTGAAAAAATAAATACAACAGCTTTCCATGATTTCATTGTCCATTCATATGGTAATAACGGAAATAGATCATGTATAGAATTAAAAGGTTGAAAGAGGAAGTTGAATAATAACAAAAACATCCACGCTGTACTTAAAAAAGCAATGACGACGAATCGTATGGTAGGGGTCATTCCATGTGAACAAACATACCAGCAAATAAGCAAAATGAATAGAATCATCCAATTCGTATTCAGGGAAGGAAAGATGAAATGTTGTGTTACTTCTACATATCCGAGGGTTATTACTGTTAGTTTTAATAATATAAATCCCAATCCGATGAACGATAGTAACCGTACTGACCGTTCACCAAAAAGTTCCGCAAATCCTTCGTACCCCCTAGATGCGTAATTGGAATTGAACCATTTCGATAACATGAAAATATTGATTTGTGATAATAATCCTACGATGATAATAATCCAAATCATGTAGGGATATATAAGAAATACGGGCATGATGATCACAAAATATAACATTTGCATTCTGTTCACCATCAAGGTGATATAAACACCGTTAAACGAAGAGGTTTTCTCAAACAATGAAAATCCACTCAAGGTATCATCTCCTTCGGCTATAACGCCATTTCTGCAATGGATGGAGAGCCTCTGGTCTTGTTTTCATCCAAACTAATGGTCCACGGATAAATAAATCAAGCCAATCTTTTCCATAAAAAGGAGCAACTGGTGCAAGGTATGGTTGTCTTAAGGAAGTCAGTGCATTTAAATGGACAAAAAGTAAAATGATACCCATGAAAATACCCATTATTCCAAGAAAAGAAGCAAGGATCAATATTATAAACTGAATCAATGTGTTCGCTTTGTTAATCAAGTAATTTGGCACTAGAAATGAAGCGATAGCAGAAATACCAACAATAACGATCAAAACCTGACTGGCGAACCCTGCTTCTACACTAGCTTGTCCAACGACGATACCACCGATGACACCTAACATTTGACCAGATTTGGTAGGCATTCTTAGACTTGCTTCTTTTATGACTTCAAGTGTCAGCAACATAAGAAGCGATTCCCAAAATGGAGTCAGTGGCAATCGACTTCTCGTATCCACAAGGACGAATAAAATTTGTAAAGGAATCATCTGATAATGATGTGTCGTTAAAGCAACATATATTGGAACCATCAGCAAGGAGAGCACGAAACTAAAATACCTTAAGATCCTCAAGAAGCTTGCTACGATCCAGCGATTAATATAATCCTCAGGTGATTGAAACAAATGGAAAAAGCTGATCGGGGCATTCAGGGCAAAAGGTGTATTATCCACCAGAATGGTAACTTTTCCAGCGCCCAATGCGAAAGCACATACATCAGGACGGTCAGTCTGTTGAAACTGTGGAAACATACTGTGGTTATGATCTTCCATAAACGCTGCTAATTGGGAGGAGTCAAGAATCTGATCATAGTCAATACTCTCTATTTTTTCCCTGGCAATAGAAATAAAATCGGGATTTGTTAAACCCTCAATATACATTAAAATAATCTTTGTTTCAGTTTGTGATCCTACCGTAAATTTCTCTGATTTTAAGGATGTCAATGGGAGTCTTCTACGAATCAATGTAATATTCTGTTCTAAGTTTTCAGTGAAGCTGTCTTTGGCACCATAAAGAATTGTTTCTGTTTCAGAGGTTTCTATCCCACGTCCCGTTGTATTTTTAAGATTGACAGCAAATAATTGATTTTCAATGGTGTCAAAAATAAGGACTGATCCAAGCATCAATTTCTTTTCAGCCTCTTTCAACGTTGAAATATCTGTAATTTCTGAGACAGAAATACAATCTGAAATCTTTTCATTAACGCAGCCCTGTAAAGGTTCAATTACAGCTTCATTTACCCTTGCATCATCAATCAATGTTCCTACGTATATTAATACAAATAACTTATTGTTTTGAGTTTGATGTTCGATTATTTTAGCGTCGTCCATATTGTCTATGCGTTCACGGAGAACCTCTAGTGTAATAGGAATATTTTTCTGACTTGTGCTTCTTTCCACTCGATTTCCTATCCCTGTACTCTTCCTCTTCCTAAACATAAACATCAATCTCCTAATAAGATAGTGTATATACACCTTTATTATTATGGTCAGATTCAGATCGTTTATACTGTAGTAAAATGTAAAGAACCGAAAACCGCCAAGTAGCCTTGGCGGTTTATCGTACTTTTTCTTTTTTTACCTAACCTTTATCCTTGGGTAGCACTCAGATGTATCCGCACGCTAACCCTGGTCAGTCTTGCAGAGATCTATTTTTTCATAGGTTTCTGTTGTTCGTTCGTGAATATGATGCTTTAAGAATTATCGAAAAACACTCCATAAGCTTTTGCAATCAATTGGTCTTTCTCATCATTAAATTAGAAGAATTTCAATATGTTAAATTCAATTTATTGTCTTTAAAAGAAGTAAAAGATCGTGTAGATCAATTCATGAGGTTAACTAAGAGCAAATCAGGCTACCTCACATCAGTAGAGTTTGGTGACATGGCAGACTAAGAAGGTGTTTTATTACTTTTCATTTGGCTAGGTCAGTCTGGACAAGGCTTCTCTCAAAAGCCCCCATCATGGTAGTGAATATGAAAATTATTAATGTAACATTGATAAGATCAATATGCTTAAGAAAATATACTCTTTCCTCCTCAACAGCTTAAATTTTTAATATTTTCTTTAAGTAATTGCTCAACTGCTTACAATATCCATTCTCTTCAAACTAATTCTTTGACTTCAATTATCGTTGCAACTATAATGATTACATCGAGAGGGTGACTTGTATGAAAAAATTTAGCAGCCGTTATTCCATTGCTGTCCATATTTTATCGCTAGTTGCATTAAGTCCAACTTCATGTACTTCCGATTTCATTGCTGAAAGCGTCAATACAAACCCTGTCATTATTCGCCGTATTATTGGCATGTTGAAGAAAGCTGAGTTAGTCCATGTACGTGCCGGTGCAGGAGGTACCTATTTACAAAAGGGACTTGATGAGATTACTTTACTTGATGTGTATAGAGCAGTTGAAGTTGCAGATAATGGAGATATTTTTAATTTTCATGATGAAACCAACCCAAAGTGTCCAATAGGCGCAAATATTGAGTCTGTGTTTCGGGCAAAGATGTTGCAAGCACAATCTGCCATGGAGCACGAATTGGCTCAAGTTACACTCAGACAATTGGTGTCTGAACTAAAAGAGAAAACCGGCTCTATTTAGAGCTATTTTTTTCATACTAGTTGTAACGATATTGGTTACACTAAGACCTCTTGAAATAATCTGCAAATAGAAGGGTAGGAATTTTACATGTCAATCGTTATTACTGGTGCAACAGGTCATTTTGGAAACCGTGTTATTCAAGAACTATTAAAAACTATTCCTGCAAGTGAAATTATCGCTAGCGTTCGCAATGTAGAAAAAGCTAATGCGCTTGCCGAACTGGGTGTAGAAGTTCGTCATGGCGATTACATGGACTATGAGTCGATGAAAACATCGTTTGAAGGTGCTTCAAAGGTTCTTTTTGTTTCAGGACCGGATTCAGATAATACTCTTCGTATTCGCCAACATGCAAATGTCGTCCAAGCTGCACGAGATGCTGGTGTAAAACACATAATTTACACCGGTTATGCATTTGGTGAAACATCCCAAATCGATCTTGCACATGTCCATATGGCAACAGAGTATGCAATTCGTTCAACTGGCGTATCCTATACATTCTTGCGTAATTCACTTTATTCAGATGTATTCATTGATGAAAGCTTAGCTGGATCAGTAGCAGCAGGTGAAATAGTAACTAACACAGGTGATGGCAAGCTAAATGCCGTAAGCCGTGAAGATCTTGCATTAGCTGCTGCCGCTGTATTAACGGGAGAAGGACATGAAAATAAATCATACAACCTTGTCAACCCATCACCTTGGACTTTCGATGAGCTGGCTGGAGTTGTTTCAGAGGTTTCAGGTAAACAAGTTTCACACAAAAAGGTATCTTTTAATGAAATGAAAGATTATCTTGGCAATGTTGGATTACCTGCTCCAGTAGCTGAACTAATTGCAGGTATTTACCATTCCGTTGCAACTGGGGAAACGGGTAAAACTTCAAATGATTTAACAAATCTTATCGGACAACCCACACCATTAAAAAAATTGGTTCAACAAGCTTTGAAAGTATAAAAATTTAAGAATAAATTAGGTCGTTTTCGGAAATGAACATTTTGTTTTGCCAATTAAAAATACTGATATACAGGAGGCTATTTTATGTCATTACAAGGAAAACGTGTTGTTGTTGTCGGTGGTACTTCAGGGATTGGATTGGCTGCTGCAAAAGCATTTTTAGACGAATCTGCTCAAGTAGTAGTTGCAAGCCGTTCTTCTTCCAAGTTCGATGAGGCAAAAAATTTGCTGGGCCAAGATGTAGAAGGATATGAACTAGATTTTCGTAACGATAAGAGTGTAGCTAACTTCTTTAAGAATGTAGGGAATTTTGATCACTTGGTAGTAACTGCAGGCGAAGGAACTATGGGGCTATTTAAAGAGTTACCAGTTGAAAGAGCGAAAGAAGCATTCGACAGTAAATTTTGGGGGCAATATGCTACGGCTCTTGCCGCACTCCCTTACTTGAATGATGCGAGTTCCATCACGCTAACATCAGGTGTTTATGCTCAACGCCCACCTCAAGGAGCATCTACATTAGCAGCAATTAATTCTGCAGTTGATGGTTTAGTAAGAGGACTTGCGATTGAGCTATCACCAATGCGCGTAAATGTTGTATCACCTGGTATTGTCAATACACCGATATACGCAGGAATGCCAAAAGATCAACGTGAAGGCATGTTCACAGGAATTGCTGAACAACTTCCTGTGAAACGCATTGCACAACCTGAAGACATCGCGCAATCTTACGTTTATTTAGCGAAAAATGGATTTACAACTGGATCTGTTGTTGATATTGATGGTGGTGCACGATTAATTTAATTCTGGGACAAAACTAGCACAAAACTACAATAAAAAAGCTCCAATCATTTGAAAAGATGATTGGAGTAATTGTCTTTGTGCCTAATCGGATTTAAGGAGCGAATGGTTGGTGGTTTAAGTTACATATTGTTGCTTAAGCGAACCAGAAATTATTTGTATCTGCGGAATCCGCTGGGACATCGAAGTCTTTATAATCGAGCTTCTTCAAAATGTCCTAAAAGAAAGTAACAAAAAGATCCAAAAGTTAATTCAAAGTCAACTACCACACTGGATTGCAGGCTTACCTAACTAAAACAAAGTCTACCAGCCTATTTCAGTGTGCGAAAGTTGAGTTATTGAATTTATGCCTCCCACGAACTTTCTCGCTTCACTCGGCGGAAAGCCTTTGGAAAATCCAAAGATCACTAAATCTCCCTCTCGATTAAAGTCACCTCAGTATAAAAATTAAACCGTTATTGCTATGTACAAGTGAAATACTGCTTAACTCCATCGCCTTTCATAATAAATCAGTTTCCCATAACCCAAGATGGCCTTTTGCTGGAATACGTTCATTCAAGATCTTCATGTCTTGAACCTCCCAAGCATATCCTCCCACATTAAAGTCCCCTAAAAAATAATCATTTCCTGATACAATTAGTCCATTTTCCAGAACTGCTGATGTCTGATTTTTTTCAGTTATCTTCAGACAATTTTCAAGCCGGCCTACAGCAATGATCATTCCGGTTGGAAGGGTTTCTTCTGTATATCCATGCTTACCGAGCAGCGAACGGATAGCCACATGCCTGCAGACAGCCTTATCTATTTTTTTACTTGTATGAATGGCCAGCGGCCCGCGATAATTTGTTTTCCATGACCTTGTTTCAAATTCATTCTCCCGAAGGACAAAAAGACTTGCCCAAGGCTGAATCATAGATAATACCTTCATACTCCCGGCCACCATTCTATAAAGTTTCGTTTGTCTTATCGTGTCCGTATAGAAGAATATTATTAGCAAAAAGGTTTAATTGGAATTCGCAAACCAGATTTAATGAAAACTCACATTTTTCTGTCCAAAATTCAAATCCTAATTATGAAAAGGAAGTTCATTAAGATATTTCTCATAATATCTCAATTTTCATCATTTAAGACGAGAATATTAAGGACAAGCTCTGCTGCAATTAAAATTACCCGACTATAACCATTGGAGGGATTTGATATTCAGAAAAGTCCTTGATTGGCATTGTATGATTCGCGAATCATCCTGGTCAAATCAAATGATTACATACCAAATCTAAGCCCATCAAATTTTCTCTGATGGACTTAGGTTCTAATTCATTATATTCTTCCCTACAAAAAACACTTTCAAAGGTCCCGATTATTCTTAATCAAAGCGACCATTTCTTCAGGTGCATTTTCCTTAAAGATTGTTTTCCAGTTTTTAATGAGGTTTCCATTCGATACTGCTAATGGCTCAACCCCAATGAATTTAGGTACTGTTTTGTTCAAAAGAGCATTTGCTGCAACCAGAGCTATTGCTTGCCCCTGTTCATATGGCCGCTGAGAGCTTACTGATTTAATATATTCTCCCTTGGCCATTTTCAAAGCAAGAGGGTAATCTAAATCTGCTGTTCCGATAATAATGTCGCTTCTTCCCATACTCAAAAGTGCCTCAGTAGCCTTCATTGCCGGACCGTCCCACGAGATATAAAGACCTTCAATATCAGTATGCTTTTCTAATAATTCAATTGTTTTTTGATAGACATCGTTTTCATCCTTAAAACCGATCTCACCCTTAATTGTTAAATCAGGAAACTCTTCAAGTAGAATTTGTTTCACAGCAGAATCCCGCTGGTTCGTTGCATAAAAATCTGCATCGAATACAAGCATGCCAATATTTTTCTTATTAAATTTTCTCATATTATTGCCTAAGCCACTTCCAGCGATTCTTCCATGGGACCATTCATTTACAGAGACACAGCTTACATAATCCTTAGGAGTGAGCCCATCAGGAACATTTGTAATTAAGACAAGTTTGGAATTGCTTTTAGCGATTTTCTTAAAGGCTGATGACGTCTTTTTATTTTCTACTGGGATTGCAATGATAATATCCGGGTCAAGTGCTAGTAACCCCAACAACTGCTTACTTTGCATTTCGGGATCAAAGTGGGCATTGGTGATGGCTAATAACGAGATACCAAGTTCCAGAAACACATCCTTTATGCCTTGTTCGTGTAGTTCCATCCAAGCTGCACCCATATAATGAAAGGAAATAACAGCTGTTAAATTACGCTCTTTGATTTCATTTTTTTCTTTTACAGATAGCTCCAATATATCTACACCCGATGCTTTTTCTCCAAAAGGTCCTCTAGCAATTCCGGCAGTAGAGGAGCGAATAGACAGGTTCGTAGGAATCAATGCCATTAAATTCTCTTCAAAAGAAGGCGAAGAACCTTCGTTTTCTTCCATGCAGATCACTTCTAGCACTTTTTTCGCAATAACTTCAACGTTTTGCTTCACAGAGGTTATTGGTGGAGAAAATAATTCAAACCAGCAAGCTTCGTTGAGACATATAATAGAAAGATCATCAGGACAGTTTAAGTTATTGCTGCTCATGAATTTAAGTGTACTGATCAATGCACTTTCACTCGTAATAAAGATAGCAGATGGAGGATCAAACCCAAAAAGTAACGAATGGAGGTATTCTCTTATTGAGTGCTCATCCATTAAATCATGTGGTATATAGGACTCGTTCATTGAAATACCTTTTGTCTCCAATGCCTCTTTGTAGGCACATAAGATTGAATTATTTTTCGCGAGTGTTTGATCCCCGTTATTTAGTAAGGCAATTTTCTCATGACCATTATTCACAAAATGGTTTATCGCATGATAGCAGCCGTTAAATGTGTCTGACACAATATGGTTGATGCTATTTGTGTTAGCGCTTGTTATATTTAAGTAATTCTCACTAACCAAGACAATAGGAATTCCGTTCATTGAAGGGTGTGGTTTAAGCGATTTCTTTATTTCGTCATTAACTAAAAGAATTTGACCTATGCAGTTATTGTTCGTTATTATTTGATTACTTTTAAGTGCTTCATGGACATCATCGGTATAAATTGTAACAAGCTTTGCACCTTCTATTTTAGATACTTCAGAAGATATTATTTTTACAAGCTGTGACTGAAACAAGTTAGATGAATTTGTGACATATATAAACACGTTTTTAGATCCATTTGAACGAGCTACCTTTTGTTTTTTTACGATAAATTTAGGCAGTTCATCCACTGAGTTAATGACATCCTCTACTTTTTTTACTGTGTCCGGGCTTACGTATCTTGTTTGATTAACTACATGTGAGACCGTTGCAACTGATACTCCAGCCATTTTTGCTATATCTTGAATGGTAGCCATACCTATGACCTCCCTCCGATTTCCAAAACTCACGTATATTCTTCTTAAGTCTTTTCCTAAAATAATGGACCTCATCCATCATTATTTTAAGAAAAGACTCCGTTTCTAATTTTACGATACAATCGCTTATAAATACAGGATTCACATTATCTTTGTGCTTTCAATTACCCTTTTATTTCCTTTATAAATGAGGCAAGCCCACCAGTTTATTCTCTGATGGACATTGCGATAGCTCTATAACATTGTTCTTAACACTGTATCCTTATTTCAAGTATTTCCCCCTAGAAGGCTAGACTTTCTTTTTCTTACGACCAAACGCAACAGCTAAAATGATTATAATTCCTTGAACCATCATTTGCTGGCTGACGTCTAGTCCTTGCAAAATAAGCGCATTGTTTATTGTACCAATCATTATGGATCCGATTACAGTACCAACAACGGTACCTACACCACCAAATAGGCTTGTGCCTCCTAAGATGACAGCAGCTATGACAGATAACTCATCCCCGTCACCAAATGTAAAGCGCCCAGCTTGAAGTCTACCTGCGTATAACATCCCTGCTAAAGCGGCCATCGCACCAGTACCCATAAAAACAGCCATTTTTATGCGTGCAGTTTTGACTCCTGAAAATATTGCAGCTGTCTCATTTCCGCCAGTTGCTAACGTCTGCCTACCAAAAATAGAATGTCTTAGTAGAAAATGACCAATAACGGCAATGATAATTGTCCAGAAAAGTAGAATTGGTATACCAAGCACGTTTCCTGATCCAAAGAAGAAAATGTAATGTTCGTTGATGATTGGTATTGGTGATGTACCCGACATCCACATTGCTAAACCTCTTACAACCATCATCATTGCTAACGTGACTAGGAAACTAGGAATGGCAATTTTGGTCACTAAATAACCATTTATAAAACCGATCAATATGCCCGTTAGTAAACCAACGAATATAGCAGCAAACATACCTAGGCCAGCCTGCATAGTTAATGCAGTCGTTATAGCTGATAATGCAGCTACGGAACCTACAGATAAATCAATCTCTTTAGATGCAATAACAAATGTCATCGCCACTCCCATAATGGAAATCATTGCAGTTTGACGTGCAATATTTAACAGATTGTCTTGGGTCAAAAAACCATGTTCTTGTAGTGTGATAGAAAAATATATCAGAACTAAAACAAAAGCTATATAGACAATGTTTTGTCTCCAATCAAACTTCTTAAGTGTATCATTCAATTTGGATGGCACGTTCAACATCCTCCTCACTTTCAATGTGTTTGCGTTCTAACGAACTGGTAACGACCCCATCCTTCATGACGAGAACTCGATCACTCATTGCTAACAGCTCTGTCATTTCAGATGAAATAACAAGTACCGCCTTACCTAAATCAGCAATTTCTCGAATTATTTCGATTATATCTGTTTTAGCACCTATATCGACACCGCTAGTAGGTTCGTCCAGAATTAAGATATCGGTATCGTTCAGAAGCCATTTGGCTAATACAATTTTTTGCTGATTTCCTCCTGATAGCAACGAAGCTTCTTTGTAAATATCATCCGTTTTTATTTTCAACTTAGCTATTAATCTTTCAACCTTCTCATTAGCGATTTTGTTTTGAATGAGATTTTTTTTTGAAACCTTTTTCAAGCTTGGTAATATCATATTCTCTTTTACTGAATGCCCTAACACAAGCCCTTGTGAACGACGATCTTCAGGGACAAGACCAAGACCTAGCTTAATGGCCTTATCAGGAGAATGTATTTTAACGTGTTCTCCTCTAACGAGAATCTTCCCGTTTTCTAAAGGGTCAATTCCGAATATCGTCCTGACAGTTTCCGATCTTCCACTCCCCATCAAGCCTGCCATGCCTAGAATTTCACCTTCAAAAAGCGTAAAACTAACATCTTTTACACGAATACCCGACTTTAGCTTTTCTACTTCTAATAATGGTGTACGGTCATCTGATGCTTTCCGCTCTACCCATTCAAAGGATGACCGCATGGAACCACCTAGGATAGAATTTATTACTTCTTCCATGGTCATGTCCGCACTATTTTTTGTCACAACGTTTTTACCGTTTCTCAAAACGGTAATACGATCGCAAATTTGAAATATTTCATCCATTCTATGAGAAATATAAATAATCGTAATACCTGATGATTTTAATTTTTTTATAATTCTGAATAGTATCTCCGTTTCTGTCTTGGTCAATGTAGAAGTCGGTTCATCCATTATCAATATTTTTGTCCCTTTTGATAGCGCTTTTGCTATTTCTGTCATTTGCCAATAACCGACACTGACATTTTCGACGATTTCCTTAGGGGGAATTTTCAACTCAAGCTCTTTAATAATAGCTTCGCTGTCCTTCACCATCTTTTTATCATCAATAAATCCAAATTTGTTTCGAGGCTCTCGGTTTAAATATATATTTTTCGCAACAGAAAACTTTGGAATTAAACTAAATTCTTGAAATATCATGGATATGCCCGCGTCTTCCGCATCGGCAGTGTTTTTAAAAATATGTTCTTTCCCATCAATTTCGATCGTACCTTCATCTAATTGATAGATGCCCGTTAAGATCTTCATCAACGTTGATTTCCCGGCGCCATTTCCACCCATCAATGCGTGAACTTCACCTTTTTTCACTTCAAAATCAACTTGATTCAGTACGTTTATACTGTTAAATGATTTCTCAATATTCGACATCTTGAGAATGGTTTCCGCCATATCCATTTCTCCTTTGTTGATTATTAATCGCATGGAATGAGCGGATCGTAAATCATCTCCCGAGAGTCGAAGTACATTTCCATAAAGGAATGTTCCGCTTCATCTACTCGTTGAGATTAGTCGCAACCCATCTATCCAAGCGTGAAGATTCTAGAATTGCATCAGTAACCTTTGCAATTTTATGTCCATCTCTAAAATTAGGTTCACATTCCTTATTAGTCGTGATCGCCTGTAGAAAATCATGCATTTCAATAATTTTCACTTCACTGTAGCCAATACCAAGCCCCGGAATCGGCCATAACCCCTCTCCGTAAGGATGCGCCGAGCCCGTGTAGACCGTTTTAAAGCCTCTTCGATCGTCTGGATCCTTTGAAAAGCATACTTGTAGCTCGTCACGACGTTCATAATTAAAGACGATCGAACCTTTTTCACCGTGTATTTCAAAAGTTAGAAAGTTATGTCTTCCCCAAGCGTTTCTTGTTCCTTCTATACTTCCAATTGCACCACTCTTAAATCGTAATAACGTTAAAAACTCATCATCGACATCCACATGACCAAGCTCTTTAATTTCAGACTTATTATTTCCTAGCGTATCGATCGTGCCCTTCTGAATCGGACGATCTGGAATCCATGTTTTCGTTGTAGCCATAACTTGTTCGATATCCCCTACCAGATAATGAGCAAAATCAAGTACATGCGTACCGATATCACCTAGCGCACCAGATCCTGCCATCTCTTTTTGAAACCTCCATGAAAGTGGTGACGCAGGATCTGCAGACCAATCTTGTAAATAGGTCCCTCTAAAATTTAAGATCTTCCCAATAGCGCCTTCACTAATATACTTTTTAGCTAAAGCAACGGCTGGCGTTTTTCGATAATTGAATGCAACTAAATTTTTTACGTTTGCAGCTTCTACTGCTTCTAAGATACGCTTTGTTTCACGAGCATCTCTGCCAAGTGGCTTCTCACAAATAATATGTTTTCCTGCTTTTGCAGCAGCAATCGCCATATCTTCATGCATATTGTTCGGCGTAACGATGTCTACTATATCAATTTCAGGATCTTCTATAATATCTCTCCAATTTGTGGTGTACTGCTCAAAGCCTAATTTTCTTGCAGCATTTTTAGCT
The DNA here is from genome assembly GCF_004358665.1 of Jeotgalibacillus sp. S-D1. GTDB lineage: Bacteria > Bacillota > Bacilli > Bacillales > Jeotgalibacillaceae > Jeotgalibacillus. The sequence continues at coordinate 233,076 of NZ_SMZR01000005.1, forward strand.
AATTCCTCATCAATATCGGCGATCATTTTTCGTTTCAAATATATACCATCATCATAAAACATATTGACCGAAGCCATGGCCATCGAATGAGCCTTAGCCATAAATCCGCCACCGATCATTCCAACAGTTAAGGTTTTCATTTTTGTTCTCCTTAGCTTTTAGTCAAAGAAACCTTGAATTTCTTCAGGCGCCTCCTCGTTATACACTAACTTCCATGATTCTAATAGATTATCTTTTGTAACAGACAGTGCGGGTACAGCAACATAGGGCGGAGCCTCTTTCCCTAATAACGCATATCCAGCAAGAATCGCTTCAGAAACACCTTGATCGTAAGGTAATTGAGCACCAATCCCTTTAATGTTCTGGTCTCTTGCCATGTCTAGTGCAACGCCTGATCCTAGGTCTATCGTCGTAATAACAAGATCATCTAGACCTGCAGTTCGAGCAGCCGCCATAGCACCTTCTGCAGGAACATCCCACACGACAAACAGCCCATCCAAATCTCTTGTGCGCGTAAGCATAGAACTAACTACACTTTCACCGTCTTCAGGTGCTGCAATTCCAGCTCTATCTATAATTTCGATACCTGGATATTCATTTTCAATTGTTGTTTCAAAGGCCTCTACTCTTTGACCAGTCACGAAAAAGTCTGAATCATGATAAATGACACCAATTTGACCTTCATCACCTAACTCCTCTGCCATTGCATGTGCCGCAGCTACTCCGTTGCCGTAGTTATCAGCCGATACAGCGCTTACATAATCTTCCCCATGAACGAACCCTTCTGGAACATTATCCATAAATACGATATCTATTCCTTTATCAGCGGCCCTTTGATATGCACTAGCCGTTGAGACAGGATCAACCGGAATACTGACTAAAATATCTGGTTCTCTAGAGAGAAGTGTTTCGAGATCTGACGTTTGCTTTTCCACACTGAACTGAGCATCTGTGATTGCTAAAACTTCGATTCCCATCTTTGCAAACGTTGATTCTAATCCATTTATTTGCGCTTGGGACCAATCATTTCCAGCATAGTGCATAGAAATGGCGGCGGTATAATTACCCTCCCGAATCTCTGCAACTTCTTCTTCCGTTAGTTCGATTGTATGAGCAGAAACTGCTTCTTCTCCATTTGGTCCCTCACTATAAATCTCGGAGCCTTCTGGAATATTTGAGTTAATCTTAATCGGTCCATCCATTTCTACGTCTAAATTTCCTACCGGCGTGACGTCTGATTCTTCGCCAGAACCAGCACTATCATCACTTCCACAAGCGACCATTACCGAAACGACCAACAGTAGTAAAAACGTAAAGAAAAGCTTTGCTTTTTGCATTAAATCCACCCCTTTTTAAGTATTTTCATTCATCAAATCTGTTCATCCCTTTGCCCAAACTTTTACTCTACTTTTTCCCAGCTTCTCGATTTAGATGACCTCATCACAGCGTCACATACCTTGTCTACTTTATAAGCCTCACCGAATGACGTGGAAGACTGTTCACCGGATACGATGGCTTTGATAAATTCATAGGCTTCAATTGTCTTCAGTTCACCATAGCCAATATTCATCCCTGGAATATTCCATGTAACCTCACCGTAAAAATGAGCAGGACCTGTGTAAATTGTTTTAAATCCTCTACGATCATCTGGATCATCCGAGAAACAAACCTCTAGCTCGTTCAAACGTTCGTAGTTAAATAAAATGGATCCTTTTGTCCCATGAACCTCTACTGTAATAAAGTTATTTCTTCCCCATGCATTTCGTGTTGCTTCTATACTACCAACAGCTCCACTCGCAAAATTCACGAGGAAAGATGCTTCGTCATCTACATCCACTTTTTCTTTTTTTGCATATTGATCAAGCTTGATCGTTCCTAATGAATCGACTCCACCCTCTTGAACGGGACGTTCTTTAATATACGTTTTTACAGAAGATACGACCTCTGAAATATCACCTGCTAAGTATTGTGATATGTCAATAACATGGGTTGCAATATCTCCTAATGCTCCAGCTCCAGCATGTTTTTTCTGGAATCTCCACGATAATGGAGAAGCTGGATCAGCGCTCCAACTTTGCAAATAATTAGATCTGACGTTAAGAATCTCACCAATCGATCCTTCATCAATGAACTTTTTAGCTTGTACAAGAGCTGGTACTCTACGATATTGATAGGCACACATCGCGATAATTCCATTTTCTTTTGCTATTTCGGCAACCTCAGCCATTTCTTTTGCATCTACTGAACTATTAGAGATTGGTTTCTCACATAAAACATGCTTTCCTGCGCGTAAAGCCGCGATCGAGATCTCTGCGTGTGAATCATTTGGGGTACACACACTGACAATATCAATATCAGGATCATTAACGATTTCTTTCCAATCCGTTGTATATTGCTCAAATCCGAATCGTTCCTTAGCATCGGACGCTATACTTTCCTCAATATCACAAATAGTTTTTAGAACGGGTACAGCTGGCGCAGGCCAGAAAAATTTAGGTAAATTAGAATAAGCCACAACATGAGCTTTCCCCATAAAACCTGCACCAATCAATCCAACATTTAACTTTTTCATAAACTATCATCCTCTCATTTTTGTTTTTTCAAAAAATATTATTAAAGCTTACCTTCTAAAAATTGATATGAAATTCTACAAGCTTCTTTGGGATCACCAGAAAATCCATCAATCTCTACTAACCAATCACCTTTAAAATCCTTACTCTTTAAAAATTGGATAATGTCATCCAGCGCTAACATTCCTTGTCCAAGCGGAACAAATTCGAAGTCTTTCAAATCCTTCAGATGAATATAGTGAATGCGTTCGTAATACTTCTTCACAATTTCGAGAGGGTTACCTCCACCTGCTGCTAAGTGTGCAAGATCTGGACAGAAAGGAATCGATGTTAATGAAAATATTTTGTCTATCTGTTCAGGTGTTTCTACCATCGAGCCCAAATGAGGATGGTAGCTTGCTATTAATCCATGTTTTTCTATAATTTCTCTCGCTTGATCTAACCCTTGTCCTAATAACACATAGTCTTTTTCTGTGTTTCCTCTAGCTCGAACAGCACCTCCACCCAATACAATGTGCTTAGCGCCAAATTCAGCTGCAAGTTCGGCAGTCTTATTTATTCTCCACAGTTCATCTTCCAATGAATTTTCATAGATAAAATTTGCACCTACATAGACTCCAAGCAATGCAACTTCATATTTACGTAAATAACCTTTAAATTCTTCTTGTTTTTTTGAAAACCGTTCTAGGTTCCCATCAAAGAGCTCAATACTACTATATCCATAGCTACTAATTGTTTTAATAGCGTCTTCATCATTACAAAGCGTTGCGTAACGAATATCCTTAGCGCTTGTCACACCTCCCCCTGAGCCAACTAAAAGACCAAACGAATTTGTCATATAACCAACCTTCATTTCGGTAACTCCTTTTACGTAAATTTTTGCATTTCAAATCATTGGACTAAATTTAACACCCTTTGAAAACGCTGTCAAACATATTTTCTGACTATTTTACGTAATTTTAATGATAATTCTAAATAAAACCCTTTAGATATAGGGTTATCATCTTTTTTAAACAAAAATAAATTATTTTTTACGTAAATAAAATACTAACCGAATTAAAGACATCGTATGTTCAATTACAGAAACAGGTGGTGAATTTAAAAAAGAAAAAGCCACTCTTAGCGAGTGGAACTTTTCCTTTTTTTTTGGTTCTTAGAGTTTATTTCTTACCGATCATGCCGAATCCTTCAAATAAATTTCTTATGCGCTGATCAATCAGTTTCGACTTGTCACCCGTTTGATCCCCGAAGTACAAATCCTTTGTCCCCATTCATTTTATATATCCAAAGGATAAAAAAGACCATGATATTTATTTTAGTCATGGTCAAATTTAGTAAATGTATTGAGGTACTGTACAATTAATAAAGATTATTATGGGAAGAAGCTTAATAACTACTTCTGTTTATGATTTAGTTAAAATCTCCCCCTCTCACCTTTCGTTTGTTAAAATAAAGTAACTCTTTTAGAAAAGGAGAATGTTGAGATAATGCAAGGATGGTTTTGGAATGATTAAAAGGAATATCCCTAATTTATTCACACTAAGTAATTTACTATTTGGCTTTCTGTCAATAGGACTCGTATTACTGCAGGATTTTCAGAATGCCGCTATTATGATACTTGCGGGGATGATGTTAGACAGCTTAGATGGGAGACTCGCACGGAAACTTGGTGTGGAGAGTACGTTCGGGAAAGAATTAGACTCACTTGCTGATATCGTCACATTTGGAGTGGCACCTGCGGTATTGATATTTAGCACCACTTTTAGTGAGCTTGGTATTCTCGGTATGGTTATATCTGGTCTATTCCCTGTCTTTGGTGCAATTCGCCTGGCAAAATTTAACGTTGATAAAACGCCAGACAACAAGTATTTTACCGGCGTTCCGATCACAGCTGCCGGAGGACTTATCGCTTTATTGACCATTTTCCAAAGCTTTCTTCCGGATGTTGCCATTGCTGTAGCACATACATTCTTATGTGTTCTGATGGTTAGTTCGGTTAAAATTCCGAGTTTAAAAAGCGTGCCTATACCAAAGTACGGCACCATCGTAACTCTATATCTGGTATCACTTCTCGCTGTTGCCTTTTATAACGGCAGATTTGCAATATCACTCGCTTTCGCCATTCCGCTGTATATTTTGTACATGAGCGTTAATTTATTTTTGAAAAATAAAAAGAACGTGAATAGAAAATAAAAAAATTAATTTCTAGACATATAGGAGAGAACAGGCGGGTGCTTTAATAGATAGCACTCGCCTTGATATTTTATAAGCTTCCCCATTATTCCCGGCGCTCTTTTCGACTGCTCTGTGAGGTACGCTATTTCCTGCTTTTCAGACTGTAAACCTGTTATAACCACGAAAACATTACAGCTGTTTAGTAATCGGAGGGTATTTTGAAGACTTGCGGGGTTAATGGAAGTTAATTTTGGATGTGCTTTTTCAAACGGTATATTTCTTTATCATGCTCTTGATTTTTGTGCAGCAAATAATCATTATTTTGATTATTCACATCTTGTTTTTGCGATATGTGTTTTAACATAGACATGATTTCTTCCTGACGCTCATTTTCCATACGGTCTAGCTGTGTATGGATTCCTGTAAACTGTTCGTTTAGCTGTGAATAGATTCCTGTAACCTGTTCGTTCATCTGTGCATGAATTCCTGTAACCTGGTCGTTCATCTGTGCATGGATTCCTGTAAACTGGTCGTTCAACTGTGAATGGATTCCTGTAAACTGGTCGTTCATCTGTGCATGGATTCCTGTAACCTGGTCGTTCATCTGTGCATGGATTCCTGTAACCTGGTCGTTCATCTGTGCATGGATTCCTGTAACCTGGTCGTTCAACTGTGTATGGATTCCTGTAAACTGTTCTTTCATCTGTGTACGTATTCCAGTAAATTGCTCATCATGATTTTGCAAACGCTCATTTATACCATCAAAGTGGTGATCTACTTTTTCAAAACGGCTTTCCATATTCTTTTGAAGCTCGACAATCGCTTTTAAAATACCACGTTCCATATTTTTTCCTCCTTTCTTTGTACTATTATTATAAAATGCCGAAACGTGAAAGTATAGTCCATTAAAAGTGGTTCCTTATGGAGTAATCTAGTAGAATCAGAAGATTCCTGTGATACCTGTATTTAAAACAATCTCAAAAAAATCCGGTTCCCAAGAAGGGCACCGGATTTCTTAATAGTATTAGTTTGGTAAGATGATTGATTAATGCATCATCATTTCTTCAGCAATTTCTTCACCGCTTAGGTCTGAGAAGTAATAGGTAGGCCAGTTGGTGACTTCATCGAGGAGCGCTTCGCGGTCATCTCCCCAATACAAGTGATAATGATCTGCATCGGTTGGCTCGATGCCATGGTCACTGAATTGAATATAGGCGGGCATGGTTCCTTCCTGTTCTTCATCCAGTTTAAAAATGTATCGTACGCCTCGGTTGCCTGCTTCATATTCCAACACTTCGTAGCCGTCATAAGTATAGCTTCCAGAAGATTCCTCACCGTTTTCAAAGAAGGTAAATGTATCTCCTTCGATCACAACGCGATCCACGTCGGTTTCATACCCTTCCTTATAGTATTCCTTGTATTCTTCCTCCGTCATGTCGCCCTCTTCTGCTTTATGAGCAAACACCTGGTCTAAAGTTCCATCTTCTAAATAAGGATAGACAGATTGCCAGTCGCCTTCCCAATCAGATAGCTCACGATCTTGAATTTGGTCATCTTCAAAATAGCCATCATAGATTTTTTGTGCTTCTTCGTCTAATTCATGGTCATGATCGTGATCATGGTTGTGTTCCTCTTCATGGTCATGGTCATGGTCATGCTCTTCCTCGTGGTTATGTTCCTGTTTCTCAACCTCTTCTGAAGCAGAGTCGTTGCCATCTTCCTTAGTATCCGTATTCTCTTCTCCACAAGCTGCCAGAGTTAAGGCAGTCATAAAAATAAACGTTGTCATCCATTTTTTGCTCATATGTATCTCCTCCTATTAATTTACTCTAAATAACATATCGTAACCATTACGATTTGTAAATAGTAATCATTCCTTTTTATTAAACACTTACATTTGTAAGTGCTTTTTAAAATTGATTCTATCAGCTTTTCCTTATGATCTTTCTAACAGTTTCCTCCCCCATTATCTTAAATAAAAAGCCTGCCCTCCGCAGTCTCTCGGTAAGCTTAAAACGAAAATCGAAGAAGACTAAATATTAAAACGGGCAGCTCTTTGAAGAGCTACCCGTTTTTGTTTTAAGAGAAAAGGCGGATGCTTTACTCGATAGCATTCACCTTTACTATAAACTATGCTTTTTCATAGGCTCCCGTACGTATAATCACTTCTTCAATCACAGCATTTAAAGCCTGTTTACCTGGTTTTAAGATCTCCATAGGAGCATATAATTCCTGATTCTCTGTTAACACTGTTCTAAGCGCATCAGACCAGCCAATATTTAGTTCTGTATTGTAATTGACCTTAGCATGGCCATAGGAAATAGCTTTTTGCAAATCAGCATTAGAGATTCCGGATGCTCCATGAAGAACAAATGGTACATGAAGCGATTGGCGTAAACGGGCCATTTCCTCAAATCCCAGGTTGGGCTCTCCTTTGTATTTTCCATGGACAGAGCCCAAAGCTGGGGCAAGGCTATCGATTCCTGTTTCGATCGCAAGCTTCATGCATTCGCTTTGATCGGCGTATATCATATCGCTATAGACACCATCTTCCGTGCCTCCAACACTGCCGACTTCCGCTTCAACAGTGACTCCTTGCTTATGTGCGTATTCAACCACCTTTTTGGTATTCTTCACATTCTCTTCAATTGAAAGCTTGGAGCCATCGTACATGACAGAATCGTAGCCTGCATCGACCGCTTCGAAGCATCGCTCAACCGTTTGGCCATGGTCTAAATGCAGGATAGCAGGGACCTTTATCTTCAAATCCTTTTTCATAATCTCAAAAATTTGTGCAAGCAGTTTAAAGCCACCCAACTGATCAACAATCTTATCTGTCGTGCCTATAATAACCGGCGCTTTACATTTTTCGGCTGTTTTCAAAATAGACTCCAGCCAGATTAATCCATTCATATTGAATTGAGGGACGGCATACTTCTTTTCAAATGCATCATCTAGAATATTCTTCATTTTATAACCCGATTTCATGATTAACTTTTACAGGCTTTCCGCTTTCATAGGATTCCTTAGCAGCCTGCGCGATTCTCTGAGCCATAATTCCGTCCCTGAACACTACTCCGGTTTCTTTATCATTGATAATACTGTCTACAAATTCCTGTGTTTCACTTATAAATGAATCATTATACCTTTCCAAAAAGAAATGAAGAGGCTGATCCATCTCAACTGTATTCGAGTGATAATATTTTAGATTTGTACTCGTTTCGTTATCAGCGACCAGTGCTCCCCCATTACCAAACACTTCTATGCGCTGATCATACCCATAAACAGCTTCTCTACTGTTATCGATTACTCCAAGTGCACCATTTTCAAATGTTAACGTGATGATGGCTGTGTCGATATCACCCTTGTCACCAATGGCAGGGTTTACTAACGTCGCTCCTTTTGCATACACTTCGCTAACCTCAGAATCCAGCAAATATCTTGCCATATCAAAGTCATGGATACTCATGTCCATAAACATTCCGCCAGAACTTTCAATGTAATCCAAATGTGGAGCTTCAGGATCTCTGGAGGTTATTTTCAGAAGATGGACGTCCCCAACCTTATTGCCTTTTACTCTGGCTTTCATTTCTTTAAAGTTTTTATCAAACCGTCGATTAAAACCAACCTGGAACTTCACTCCGGCTTTTTTAATATGTTCATAGGCTTCAAGAGTTTCCTTATCATCAAAGCTGATTGGCTTTTCACAAAACACATGTTTATTATATTTTGCTGCTAATTTAATTAAGTCAGCGTGCGTGCTTGTGGGTGAACAGATAAATACTGTATTGATTTCCACATCTTCAAAAATATCCTGATAGTCTGTGGTGATTTCTTCCACTCCACAATCTTTAAACCATTCTTGTAATTGATCTGAAAAAAGATCTGAAACCTTTTTCAATCGAACATTTGGGTTAGTTTTCAAGTTATTGATGTGTAATTTTCCAATTCTTCCTGCACCTATTACACCTGCTATTATCTTTTCCATCGGAACGTCTTCCTTTCTTAATTAGGCTAATACCAATGGGGAGAATATGATATACATCGCTACTACTGTCAGCAATATAACCGTCCCAACCCATTTCGAGTGTTTCCATGGGGTTAAATCTACTTTGTTTTTATACTTCTCGAATTCAAACTCTACTTTATCCGGCTTCAATGAACTAAAAATGTACAAAATAGCTACGTCAAGAATGAATAAAACGCTCCAGACATAAAGGTAATGAATGTCTGCAAGCAGTACTTTGGATAAACTATACGTGATGACGTGAAAAACAAACGTAACTTTCGCACCCAAAGCTGAGGTTTTTTTCGAGAAAAACCCGACTAAAATGATGGCAAGCAGCGGCATATTATATAAGCCGTTGAATTCCTGGATTACTGCGAACAGTCCTTGTGGAAACAGAGAGATCAATGGTGCAATAATGATGACAATGATCCCTACACCAACCGTTAGGATTCTCCCCATTCTTGCAATTTGGCGGTTATTCGCCTTTTTGTTAATAATAGGTTTATAGAAATCCAGACTGAACAGTGTAACCGTCGCATTAAGCGCTCCAAGGAAAGAACTCATAATGGCTCCAAACACGATTACCCCGAAAATTCCATAAGCCCATTGCGGCAATACTTCATTAAGGAGAGTTGGATAGGCCATATCCATCTGTAAACCATCGCCAAACATTGTGGCAGCTATAATTCCAGGGATCACGAAGAAGAAAATCCCAAATATTTTAAAGAATCCTACAAGCATCGTGCCTTTTTGTGCTTCCTTTAAATTTTTAGCAGCTAATGCCTTTTGTACAATCATTTGATTGGTACACCAGAAATACAGGTTGTTAAAAAACATGCCAAAGAAAAGAGCAGGCCAGGGTACAATCGTTGAATCAACCGGGCCCCAGGCATTTAAATTATCCGAAGATTCAGATAAAAGTCTGTCTACGCCATTTAAAAAACTGCTGTCTCCTAATGCAATAAAGCCTAAAACTGTAATAATACCACCGCCTAGCAGCAGTCCGACTCCATAAATGGAATCACTATGTGCAACGAGTGAGAGACCACCGACAAACAAATAAATAATCCCGACAATCCCGATAAATGCAGCAATAATCACTACTGCTGTCATGGAAGATACGCCAAGAAATTCCCCAACACCAAACAAATCATTAAATATTAAGGCTCCCGAGTATAAAACTACAGGCATAAAACTGACCGTATATGTAAACATAAACAGAATGGACACAATCCTCTTTGTCATTGTGTCATAACGAACTTCAATGAAGTCCGATATTGTATTTACACCATACTTTAAATACCTCGGAAGAAAAATCCAGGCAGACAATACAATGGCTACAGCAGCAGTCACTTCCCACGCCATTACTTCTGCCCCTGCAACATAAGCTTGTCCATTTTGACCGACAAGATGTTCAGTGGAAAGGTTTGTCATAATAATTGACATACCGACTGTAGTGCCTACTAAGGACCGGCCACCAAGGAAATACCCATCTGAATCTTGTGTATTTATATTTTTACTTCTGTAGTAAGCGTAAAGGTAAATAGCCACTAAAATAACCAGGAAGCTAGTTATAGTAAACCAGTTCATATTTATTCCCCTTTGTTCTATAAGTTATCAATATACCGTTTCGCTTTTACGGCATACTCGAATGCATTACAAATACTTGGGTCCTGTTCTGCCTCAACAACAATCCAGCCTCGATAGTTATTTTCCTTTAAATAGTTCAGAATCGGTTTAAAATTGATGTACCCATCACCAGGAACAGTAAAAGCTCCTTTTTTTACACCCGCCAGGAAACTATCCCTATCACTTTTAATTTTCAGCGCCACTTCTTTCCTAATATCTTTGAAATGAACATGCCTGATTCTGTCAAAATGTTTTTCCAGAATATAAAGAGGATCTTCCCCGGAAAAAACGAGATGGCCAGTATCATATAATAAACTTACTTTCTCCGGATCCGTGTCCCGCATCAGTCTATCAATTTCCTCCGTAGTTTGGACGCATGTACCCATATGGTGATGATAGACTAACGTCATTCCTTTTTCCTTCGCCAATTCACCCAGCTTTTCAAGACCGTGAGTAAAGCGCTTCCATTCTTCTTCAGTGAAAGCAGGCTTCTTATCAAACAACGGCGCATCCATTATTCCCTGAATGCTGCTGCCCTGCTCGGAAACAACGATTACCTCAGCCCCCATTGCATGGAGGAAATTCCTGTGCTGGATAAAATCTTTCTTTACTTGTTCAAATCCTTGTGTGGTTAAAAATGCACTAAACCAGGCACTGGCTACTTCCAGCCCTCTTATATCCAGAAATCTTTTTAAGGATGCAGGATCCTTTGGAAACTTGTTCCCCACTTCCGTTCCCTTATATCCTGCGAGTGCCATTTCACTGATACACTGTTCAAAAGAATTCTCCGCTCCCAATTCAGGCAGATCATCGTTAGTCCAAGCGATTGGTGCGCAACCCAATTTTATATTTTCCATGCTATTAATCATCCTTCGTAATGAATTTCCACCAGCTTATTTTTTTCTAATGATCTCTGGCAGGCAATCGCCACTTCTGTGCTTCGCAGCCCATCGACCGCTGTTACCTCAGGTTTCGTTTGTCCTCGAATGCATCTTACAAAGTCTTTAAGTTCATCCACATAGGCTTCTCTGAATCGTTCCGGAAAGCTTTGGGACGTCGGCCTGACTACGCCTTGATCATTAAAAACTGTCACCTTATTTTTATCTGGTGTAGCAGCAATGCGAACCATTCCTTTTGTGCCAATCACTTCCGTTTCAACATGGTATCCATGGCTTGCTGTACGGCCAGCGACTAAAAAGGCTGTTGTATTATTTTCAAGCTGCATCGTGGCTGTACTCATTTCTACCTCATTCAACTCATTTAATTCAGGAAAGACTTTATTATTGCCTGTAGCCCATACTTTTGTGACTTCAGAGTTTGTGAACCAGCGAATTACATCAATATCATGTACGCTCATATCCAGATAAATGCCGCCACTCGGGCTCTTTTTAGCAAAATTAACAAAGCTTTCAAGACCTGCGATTGGATCGATTCCATACGACCGGATAATCGAAATGTCACCTATATCCCCTCGGTCAATCATTTCTTTCACATACAAGTAGTCCTGATCATATCTCCGCATGAAACCTAAATGAAAGACCTTATCGCTTTTGTCGATTACCTTGCATGTTTGCTTGATCTCCTCAACCTCTAATCCGATCGGCTTTTCACAAAAGACGTGCAGATCATGCTCAAGAGCCAATTGGATATGACTGGTATGAAAGCCGGAAGGTGTCACAATGCAAACCGCATCCAGTTCATCATTCTCGATCATTTCTTCATACGTCGTGTAGGCGTAAGGAACTTGATATTTTTCCTGAACCTGCTTATTAACGCTTTCGTCCAGATTTGAAATAGCCGTCAGTTCAACATGTTTCATCTTATAAATATTATCAGCATGGATTAGGCCCAGACGGCCTAATCCAGCAATACCAATTTTAATCGTTTTCATTTAGTCACACTCATTTGCGCTAATATTGTTTTGCTTTGTCTCTCATGCTCAGCACTTCCGCTGCTTTATCCATTATGTTTGCATTAGCTGAATGTTCGGAGATACCTACATTCCAATAGCTCTCATACCCATCAGTCATGGTTTTTGGAAGTACTTTTATATGAATCAAAGTCGAATTTTCGCTTTCTTTTGCTTTTTTAATTGCTGTCTCTACGTCTTGATTGTTATTAGCTGTAAAGGAATCAAAACCATAACCCTCTGCCACTTTTGCATAATCCACGGTCAGGATGCTGCCATCTGTTTTAGTGAATTCTGTACAGTAACTTTCGCTGCCGTGTCCCATTTGAAGATTATTGATACAGCCATACCCTGAATTATCAAATAGAACGATATTGAGCTTGTAGCCGTATTGAAGAGCGGTCACCATTTCTGTGTGAAGCATCAAAAAGCTGCCATCTCCAACCATGCAGTAGACTTCTTTATCTGGATGGGCAATTTTCACACCCAGCCCCCCGGCTATTTCATACCCCATTGTGGAATATCCATACTCAACATGGTAGGTATTTTCAACCGTGGAATTCCAGACTCTATGCATGTCTCCAGGCAGAGATCCTGCAGAAGTGATGACATAGCTGGAAGGATCGATCAATTCATTCACCTTAATTAGGGCTGTTGTCTGGGAATAATTTGTGCCCAGTTCATTGGCATAAGCCTTTAGCTTCTCTCTGCCGAAGGAGTCTTTAATTTCCGGCTGATAGGCTTCATCATTCAGATCAATCTCAATTGCTGCCAGTCGTTTTCTTTCATTCAGCCATTCCTGTTTATAGTCTTCCAGCTGATTACGAAACTCGCTTTCATAGCCAACTAAGAGATCACCAAGCTTTTGAATTGTTGCCTTTGCATCGCCTACCAGCTGAATCGCATCCATTTTATACGTTTGCATTCTGCTTACATTTACGTTGATAAATGCCGACTTTTCAAAATTAAAAGCGGTTTTAGAAGCAGACGTGAAATCTGTATATCTGGTGCCGATTCCAATAATCAGATCTGCCTCTTTAGCCGCTTTATTGGCAGCAAGTGTGCCTGTCACACCTACTCCTCCCATGTTATATGGATGATCAGAGGAAACAGTCGATTTTCCTGCTTGTGTTTCAACAAGTGCAACTTTGTATTTTCTTGAAAAATCTGCGATTTCATTGCCTGCAAGTGAATATTTCGCCCCGCCTCCAACTACGATTAAAGGTTTTTTTGCAGTAAGAATCTCTTCTTTAGCCCGTTCTAATGATTCTTCAGACGGAAGAATTCGATCAACATAATGAATTCTCTTTTTAAAGAATGCCTCTTCATACTCAAAAGCTTCACCTTCAACATCCTGGGCTATTGATAATGTAACTGGTCCTGAAGTTTCCGGGTTTGTCATCACTTCAAAAGCACGCAAAAGAGCTGACATCAGCTGCTCCGGGCGTTCAATCCGGTCCCAATAGCGTGAAACAGGCTGCAGTGCATCGTTCGTCGTGATTTTATGGCTATGAAAATGTTCGATCTGCTGTAAAACCGGATCAGGCTGCCGGGTTGCAAACGTGTCACCTGGTAAAAACAAAACAGGTAAATTGTTCGCTAAAGCGGTGGCACTGGCCGTTACAAGGTTTGCGGAGCCGGGTCCAACAGATGATGTTACAGCGAAAATTTTTCTTCTGAAATTTTCTTTGGCGAAAGCTACCGCAGCATGTGCCATCCCTTGTTCATTTTTCCCTTGAATTACTTTCATATGGCCTGTATCTTCCTGAAGGGCCTGACCAATACCAAGCACATTTCCGTGACCGAAAATATTAAAGAACCCCTCAACAAATGGCGTTTCTTTTCCATCAAAGTGAATGTACTGGTTATTTAAAAATTTCACCAGCGCCTGTGCGGTTGTTAATTTAATTCTCTTTGACATAAACTCACCCTTCATGACTATTTATTAGGTTTTCAATGTCTCGAATCGTTGGCATGGCATCTGATGAGCTATGTTTTGACACAACGATCGATGCAGAAGCGCTTCCATATTGCAAAGCTTCTTTAATACTTTTATCTTTTTTCAAAGCATAGATGAAACCGGAAGCAAATGAATCCCCTGCACCAAACGTTTTTAACACTTTCGTTTTGTAGATCGTGCCTTCAATGACCTCACCATCTTTAGTGAATGCTCTCGACCCTTTCACTCCATGCTTAATCACTATAAGTCCAGGAGAATACGCCAGCAGTTCCTTTGCTGTTGCTTCATCGTTAACGCTTTCATTTCCTTGCATAATATCGAATTCATCTCGTGTGCCAATCACGATATCAGCCATCCTTGCTACTGTTGTCATATAAATTGAAATCTCTTCTTTAGTTTTCCAGGTATAAGGACGGTAATCTAACTCAAAAATCACTTCAACACCATTTTTTCTGGCTACATCAACCGCATGCAGTGCCGCTTCTCGTGATGGAGACTGGCTAAGTGATGTACCTGAAATAAGCAGGCTGTCAGCATTTTTAATGTACTCATCATCAAAGTCATCTACACTTAAATAAAGATCAGCAGCATTTTCCCGGTACATGACAATACTGCACTCTTCAGGGCTTTTAATTTCAGTAAAGGTCAACCCGGTTTTTCTGCCTTGTGTATCCTTGTTGATATATTGAGTATCGACTCCTGATGTTTCCATATAATTAATGATAAAGTTTCCATGCTGGTCATCCGAAACTTTCGCGATCATTCCAACATTCAAACCTAACTTCGAAGTGCCGATTGCAATATTCGCCGGCGATCCTCCAACATATTTCGAAAAAGTCATGGTTTCTTCCATTGGACGGTTATACTCCGTGGCATTTAAATCAATAGCTGCTCTTCCAAATGTAACTAAGTTTAATTTTTTCATCATTAATCCCTCTCCAAAATCCATTCATGGTCTTTATCATTATTAAACTTCCATTTTCTTTTCGGACCGGCCATAACATTTAAATAATAGAGATTATAACCATCCGGAACTCCTACCGGATGATAGCCTTTTGGGACCGACACACAATCTTGATGCTCCACGGCCATCGTTTCGTCCAAATCACGATCATCAGTATAAACTCGTTGAAAAACAAATCCCTGCTCTGGATCAATTTCATGGTAATACGTTTCCTCAAGGAAGGATTCCTCCGGCAAATTATCCTGATCGTGCTTATGAGGCGGGTAGCTTGAGAAATTTCCGCTGTCTGTATAGACCTCGACTACAAGCAAATTTTCCGGAATATCCAGATAATCAGGCAGAATATTATGCACAAGCCGCTGGTTGGCATATTGACCGCGATGCTCGATATCATTATCTTTTGCACGAATGACCTTCGTATCCAGCACTTTGCTAGAATTTGAGTAACATAGAGCCAGTTTCACAGGGGTATTTGCCTGCACTTTAACCGTTTTTGTTGAAGGTACATAGATGCTGTCTGTCGGTTTTTTCTCAAAAACAGAATCTCTTGTACCAAGACCCCTGTACTCTTCCCCGTCAACATCTACATCCACACTCCCAGTCAGGACAACTGCACACAGTTCCGTATTTTCGAGAGTTTCTTCGTATTGCGCCCCTTCACCCATTTCAATCACTTTAAACTCGACATACTCAAGACCGGTATTTGATTTGTTCAAGTCCTGAATCACAGTAACCCCTTCAGAAATCTTTGAATCTCTTTTTTTATATAATAGATTAACCATTATTAACCCTCCTGAGAAAATTCCGGTTCAAGATACCGCGCAGTAACGACTTTTTTTCTTGTATAGAACTCTACACCATCTTTCCCATTTGCATGCAGAGAACCGAAGAAAGAAGACTTCCAGCCGGAGAATGGAAAAATAGCCATAGGAGCAGGAACACCCAGGTTTATGCCTAACATACCCGCGTCAATGTTTTCACGGAAATAACGAACACTCGAAGCACTGTCTGTGAAAAGGCAGGCACCATTTGCAAATTCAGACTGATTGGCCACTTTAATGCCTTCTTTCAAATCTCTTACTTTCACAATCGATAAGACAGGAGCAAAGATTTCATCCTTCCAAATCTTCATATCCGTCTTTACATTTTCAAAAATGGTCGGTCCAACAAAATAACCCTCATCAGAGCAGCTCTCACGTCCGTCTAAAAGAAGCTTGGCTCCTTCTCTTTCACCTTCTTCAATGTATTGGATTGTACGTTCTTTGTTCTCTTCTCTAATAACAGGACCCAGGAACACGCCATCTTCCAGACCGTTGCCCATTTTAATATTTTCTGTTTCTGATTTCAGTTTTTGAATGAAAGTTTCATAGATACCTTCCTGAACGGTAATAACTGCCGCAGCCATACAACGTTCTCCAGCTGAACCGAATGCTGCACTAATAATTTCTCTGACAGTTTGATCCAGTCGTGCATCATCAAGCACAATTGTATGGTTTTTAGCACCAGTTAGCGCCTGAACCCGTTTAAGATTATCTGTTCCCTTTTTGAAAACATATTCACCAACAGGCTTCGAACCTACAAAGGACACGGCTTTGATATGCTCGTTCTCTAAAATGCCATTCACAACATCGTGCGCTCCATTTACTACATTAAATACGCCATTTGGCAACCCGGATTTCTCCAAAAGTTCTACCAATTTTTCGATAAGTAAAGGGGTTTTTTCTGATGGCTTCATTATAAAAGTATTACCAGTAGCAATCGCCATCGGGAACATCCAGCAAGGAACCATCATTGGAAAGTTGAATGGTGTAATACCACCTACAACACCTATAGGGTAGCGATAATTTGTACCTTCTACGTCTGTAGCAATTGATGGCAGCGAATCACCCATCATAAGGCTCGGTGCACCAGCTGCAAATTCAACGTTTTCAATTCCGCGCTGTACTTCTCCAAACGCTTCATTTAAGCTCTTGCCATTTTCTGTTGTAATAATTTCCGCAAGCTCCTCTTTATTTTCAAGCAATAGCTGCTGAAATTTAAACAATATACGTGCTCTTTTCGGAACAGCAACATTCTTCCACTCATGAAAAGTTCTCTCAGCAACCTCGGCCGCCTGATCCAGTTCTTCTCTCGTAGACAAAGGAACTCTTGCAATAATTTCTTTTGTTGCCGGATTATATACCTCAATTGTTTCAGTGCTATTGCTCTCTACCCATTCACCATTAATATAGTTTTTTAAAATTCTGACTTCTGACATGATATTTCCTCCTCATTCGTAATCGCTTACAAAAACTACTAAACTTATGATTAAACATTATCAATTAACCATTTTTTAGTCAAGTCTTAATTATATTTTGATTAACTTTTGATAATTTATACTTAAAAATGGTGATGTTCACATGTATACATGCTACAATATAACTAAAGTTACATTAAATTTAGTTTATATAAGATGTTCATTGAGCATATTATGATTATGGAAGATTGGGGAGGTGATTTGGTATGAAAGTGAAAAGAATCCATCAAATTGAAAATTACCTGAAAAACAAACAAGAGGCATCCTTGGAAGAATTAAAGGACCATTTTAATGTCTCTCTCAATACCATTAGACGGGATATTAATGAATTAACGAAGTCTTCAACTATAAAAAAAGTGTATGGCGGGGTTGTTTATACGAAAGATAACCAAGTAACGGAGGCTTTTGAAGACCGGAACGTTAGTCATTTAGAGGAGAAACGAAAAATTGGCCAACACTGTGCCCAATTTATTAAACAGCACGACATCGTCTATCTGGACTCTGGCACTACTACACATTTTGTTCTTGATCTTTTAGACAAAGAGATTGAATTTACTTTGATTACGAACAGCTTAGAGGTAATCAACAAAGCTGTGAAATTTCAAAACGTCACACTGATCGTGATTGGCGAAACGTATAAAAGATCTACGAAGTCGTTTACTGGTATTTCAGATGATCAGACGATAAACAAATTCAATATCAATAAAGCCTTTATGTCAGCAACAGCATTTTCAATTGATAACGGAGCCTCTAATTCCGACCTATTGGAAAATAGGATTAAAAAACTTATATGTGATCGAGTGCAGGATATTTATTTACTCATAGATGACACTAAATTCGGAAAAACCTCCCTGTACACCTATTGCAACCTGGAAGATATCCACACCATCGTGACGAACAATGGTGTTGCTCAAGCTTATGTCAAACCTATAGAGAAGTCGAAAACAAAACTTATTCTTTTATAGTAAGGAGAAAGATCATGCCGTTATTAAAATTTCATTTATATGAAGGAAAAAGCGAGAAAGAGATTAAGAACATTCTTGATGTAACTCATGAGATTACAGTCAAAACGTTTGAAGTCCCCCAAAGGGACCGCTACCAGCTTGTTCATGAACATAAAAAATATCAAATGATAATGGAAGATACCGGATTAGGATTTGATCGTACAGACAATTTCCTATTAATCCATATGGTTTCCAGAAAAAGAACAAAAGAACAGTTAACCAGATTCTACGATGAACTGGCTACTGCCCTCGAAGAAAAGTGTCAAATAGATCCTTCAGATTTAATGATATCGATCTCTTCAAATGGGGATGAGGATTGGAGTTTTGGCGGAGGAAAAGCCCAATTTATCACAGGAGATTTATCATAACAAAAAGGCATCTGCCAAATCAGATGCCTTTTTTATTTAAATGGAGTTCCGCTAACTCTTTTGTAAGTTCGAATACCATTTGTGCATTTGACACATGGTCCATTGCATGAATTAAATAGATATCAATTGGAACGTTCTCTGTTCTTGCATTTAGACTGAGCAAACTGGTTTGCGCCCGATGTGCCTTAATTAGGAACTTCCTCGCCTCAACGATTTTTTCATTATACCCTTCCACATCACTTTTCTTAGCACATGACAGGGCTTCATAGGCACAATTTTTCACTTGAGCAGATTCTGTAATTAAGGGCATGAACCTTGTTAGATCAGGCTCCATTCTTACAAGGCCTCATTGAGCTGCTCAAAAATACTGAAGACGTTCATATTATTGTAATCAATCACGGAAATTTTAAGGACTTTACCATTGGCTGCTTCATTATATTCCGCATATTTCTGATGGATTTGCGGCACCAATAAAACAGCATCGACTGATTCTTCTTTTATAAAATCCAGCCCTTCCTCCGTATTTTTCGACTGTATTTTATATTCTTCGTTTTCCTGCTGAGCCAGCTCTTCCAGCTTGGTTACCAATAAACTCGTCGTAATTCCAGCTTCACAAACAACGATAACATTTTTCATTATTCCAACCCCCTGGGTTTTATATTAGTCGTTTACCTTTATTGTATAGACATATTTAAATTATTTTAAACGGTAATTTGGTTCTTTTGGTTTTCAATATTAGTAATTACTTCTAGGCGGATGACTAAACGGCTGCGTTTTAAAATATAGGTAAGAATGAAAAGATGTAATGACAGTTAATCTGGATCCTGATATATTCCTAAATTTCAAATGGAGATGATCTACAAAAAAAGGTTATGTCTTTGAACACTGGCAAACCCCACTCTTGAATTCATACCGTACCCTTTGTCAAAAACAAACCTCGCATCACCAGTTTCTGTTTCCTATTATTATTAAAACTTCCCGTCGCTGAGATGACTCTATTCTTGATAAACCTCGTAAATATGTCCAGCGTCTAGTTGTCAAAAAAACGTGTGTAAGTTCATTTTCCATCCATTTTTACTGCCTTCGATCGTTCAGTTAGATTATTGGTTTAACTCCAACTGCAATTGATACTCTTCTATAGATATCTCTCCTCCAGCAAATTGTTTATCCAGTATGGCGCTTTTTTCAGTCTTTGTTAAAGGTCTCTCGCTGAAAATAGTAACGGCATTTTCTTCACCTTCCAGAGGTTCTAATACATGGTTGCGTTTAACGTATGCTTCAAAATAGCGAAAACCGAATATTCTCTGTGAAACAGCATTTAAATGAATGCCGTCAGGATTAGGTGTCAGTCCTGATGCTGTTGCAAAATAACAGTTCTTCTCCTTTTCAGCAAACTCCAGCAGCGCCTCATTAACCTCAGAATGCTCCGGAAAGTACTGACCAAGAAAACCACTGCTTAAATAACTCCCTATTCCCCCTATGATAATAGGCAGCTCCGGCTCATTCAGTTCACGACGAAATGCCTCCACAATTTTTGAAAACTTCTCATGATAACGTTTTGATAGACCAGAAGAACATTCATTTTCACCTTGATGCCACAAAATCCCTTCAAGCTTACTGCTTGTCTTTGCAAGTTTTGCTTGTAAGATCGCATGTTCAAACAGTGGTCCATCAACTGACCAATCATCCAAACTTGAACCACCTTCAGCACAAGGGATTAAACCTATTTCCTGATCTTTATTTTTTCTACACCAGGCCGCTGCAAAAGAAGCCGAAGGCCCAACCCCTGCAAAAGGTCGATCATAGTTAATAGGTTCCATCATGATTTGCCATTTTCCATTTCTTTGTACTTTTATACGTTCATTACAAATCATTGGCACCTCTTTTAAAAATCCACGTCCAGCCATATTCGATTGACCAGCCAGTAAAAAAGAATGCAGCATATTTTTTCCTCCTTATATTTCTAATCAAATAATTCTCTTTCCACTTATTCTAAACAATGTAGCAAACTTCTGAAATGGTGAAAATGACTTGTAAATGTTCTTTACATATAGATAGTGCTGGTTCCCCAGTGATGTTCGATTTTCTTAATCGTTTTATCAAAAAGATAGTAATCCTCAGGCAGATGCTGATTCCTGCTGTCACTAGGAAAAGGATTCCTAATGGATTCATTAAAAACCAACTAAAAAGGATCAGAACCAGCAAATAAACCGGTTCCGATCCTTTTTAATTTTATTGAACAGTATCCAGCAGATCATACGCTTCTTGTTTCGTTTCAGCTGCTAAAAGCTGTTCTCTGAAAGACTCATCCATTAATTTACGGGACAGCATTTGGAGAATTTTCAAGTGAGCATCTCCTGCGTGCTGCTCAGGCACCGCTATCATAAATATCAGTTTGGCGTCCGTTCCATCCATGCTTTCCCAATTTACTCCTTGCTGTTTTATACCGAATGCTACAGACGGTTTACGGACAGCACTTGATTTGCCATGAGGGATCGCAATATTCTCTCCAATGCCAGTGGTACTTTCATTTTCCCGTGCGATAATCGCTTCCTTAAATTTAATTTTAGATTCTAATGCACCTGATTGATTCAGTTTTTCAATTAATTCATCAATCACATCATCACGTGCACCACCATCAAGCTGAAGGGTAATCATCTCTTCGTTCATGATGTCTGTTAGCTTTTGAATCTTATTTTGAACGTGTTGATCTTCATTCACAGTTTCTGCAACCTTTGCATCAGCATCAACTTCGCTCTCATCATCATCCGCGTGAACATCTCTCTTCAGCAAATTCACCAATAGTGCTGTAACAATTACACCACAAATAATTGCGATAAAAAACATCAGTACGTTATTGACTGCTCCAAGAAGCGCTACAATGGGGCCTCCGTGTGCTACTCTGTCTCCAACATTTCCGATCATGGCAATTACTGCACCTGTCATGGAGCCTGCCATAATACTCGGGATTACACGCAATGGATCTTGGGCTGCA
This sequence comes from Jeotgalibacillus sp. S-D1, assembly GCF_004358665.1. Taxonomy (GTDB): domain Bacteria; phylum Bacillota; class Bacilli; order Bacillales; family Jeotgalibacillaceae; genus Jeotgalibacillus. Next base: position 254,955 of record NZ_SMZR01000005.1, read on the forward strand.
AATGGAATGGCACCTTCAGTGATGCCAAACATTCCCATTGTCATGGCTGCTTTTCCTGCTTCTTGTTCTGCTGGCTGGTATTTTCTTTTCTTCAGCATTGTCGCCAGACCCATCCCAATCGGCGGCACGCAAATCGCAACGGCAATCGGTCCCATAATCTCGTAGTTACCTTCTGCAATCATCGCTGAACCAAATAGAAAGGCAACTTTGTTGACCGGCCCGCCCATATCAAATGAAATCATTGCACCTAAGATCAGCGCCAGTAAAATTGAACTCGAACCTTGCATTCCGGCAAGCCAATCGGTTAAACCAATAAACAATGCCGCGATCGGTGCGCCAATCACATAGACAAAAATTAATCCAACAATGAGCGAAGCAAAAATCGGAATAATAATAATTGGCATAATAGGCATTAATGCTTTTGGTACTTTTAATCTTTTAATCATAAGAGCCACATAACCTGCTAAAAAGCCCGCAATGATACCTCCAATAAAACCTGCACCAGCTTCACTGTCATAAAAGCTGCCATTTGCTGCAATATAACCACCGATAACCCCTGGAGCTAAGCCGGGACGATCAGCTATACTTACAGCAATAAAACCTGCCAGAATCGGCACCATGAAGGTAAATGATGCACCGCCTAAAAGCTCAATCTTTTTCCAAAAAGAATCCTCCGGAATCACGATTCCGCCTGGTGTCGTTTCGCCTCCAAGTGTCAATGCAACGGCAATCAGTAGTCCTCCTATGACGATAAAAGGAATCATATACGACACGCCATTCATCAGGTGGCGATAAATCGGATTTTCTTTCTTTTTCTTCTCACGTTTAATGTCATCAACCGAACGTTCCTCCGGCTTATAGACGGCTACTTTCCCCTCTTGAAACTCCTGAATAAGAGCTTCCGGACGTCTGATACCATCTTGTACTCCTGCCACTAACATCCGCTTTCCAGCAAAACGGTCTTTAACTACCGATTTATCGGCAGCAATAATAATGCCGTCTGCCTCTTCAATATCACGCTCTGTAAATTCATTCTCAACACCAATTGAACCCTGCGTTTCAACTTTCATCTCAATTCCGAGCTTATCAGCCGCTTTTTGAAGATTTTCAGCAGCCATATAGGTGTGTGCAATACCGTTGGGACATGATGTAATAGCTAAAAGTTTCATATCTGCTTCCTCCTTATAGAAGACTTCTTACACTCTACTATAAAGAAGGTTTCAGAATAAAAAAGACGAATGATTGCCGGTCAATCCGGAAAAACAGCATTTAATTGTAAACGCTTTATTAAATCAGCACCGTTATTTATCTCTTTATCAGTCAAAAGCTGCACCAGAGCCGGTTTTTCACTAATGTCAGATAGCTCCTTAAATAGCTGTTTCATTAGTCCTTCATTTTCACCTGCTGCGGCAAGCAAAAACACGATTGATACCCATTCGCCGTCCCAATTAAGCGGATGTTTTAATATGGCAACTGCTATGCCCGATTTCAAAATTCCCGTGGGATTTCCGTGAGGAATGGCAACCCCTGAACCAATCGCTGTGCTTGATATACGCTCACGCAATAAAGCAGTGTGAGCATATTGCTTTTCTACAAATCCTTGGTCATGTAATTGATTAGCAAGCATTTCAATCACTTCATACCGATGATCAAGTTCGACTTTTGTAAAAACAGAAGCCTCATCAACAAAATGTTGCAATGCAGATTTTCCTGGCGCCAAGGTCCCATCTGATTTCACAATTTTCACCAGATTCCTCACTCTATCTTTATCTTTTTCATCCAGCAAAGGCGAAACAACCACAGAAGGAATATGTTTAATTTCAATATCTACTGTGGAAATAATCAGATCGACCTTTTCAGTTTCTAAATATGATGCAAGATTTGAATATGAAATACAACCCACAAGTTCTAAACCGGATTCAAGCTGCTCCAGACGTGCCTGAAGGAGTCTCGACATTCCAATTCCCATATGGCAGACAACAATCGCTTTCTTCTTTTCATAACTAACACGCTGCCTTCTTTCCAGCGCTGCCTGAAAATGCAATACGATATAAGCTGCTTCCTCTTCCGGCACAACGACGCCATACTCCTCCCGAAAATCTTCCAGCGCCAATATCACCATTCCCACTAAATAGGGATACATTTTTTTTATTTCTTTTAATAAAGGATTCATCACTGTTAACCCATAGGCTATTCGATGAATGACAGATTGTAGATGTGTTGACAGACCTTGATGCAGCATGTCATCGTCCCGGAAATTCACACTTGTTAATTCAGTCATCTTTACTGTCAGCATATTGACAATCTGAGCAGTATTATATTGATCTTCTTTATGAGGCATTCTGCGTTTGCTGCTCAATAAATGCCATGCAAAATAGCGTTTTTCGTCATCAGGATAACGTAGATTGAACACCGGCTCAAGTTCATGGAGCACCTCTTTTGCATGCTGATACTCCTGTCTTTTTATAACCGCTTCCTTTTCTACCTCTGTCACTTGTATGGAGTTTCCAAGTTTCGTTCTTTTAGTCATAATTAACACATGCACTAATAACCGCTCCAGTGCGTTGTCTGCGTATATTCCGGGCAATTTGGCAAGTGCGTTTTTCACAGCCTGTACTTCAAACGAAGGAAACAATCGAGTAATGGAAGGATCCTTTTCTGCATGCAGGGAATAAAGCTGAGGCAAGTGGGCAAGGGCATTTCTTTTTGTAAGTTCAGATCCTTGTAGCACAAATCCTATCTTTTGCTTCGATTTAATTGAAAGATCAAAGTAACTCAACCATTCATTGATTCTATCAATCTCATTTTTAACCTCTTGACGGCTGATAAAATAATGTTCGGTCAGTTTTTTTAATGTGATAGGCTTTTTAGACATAAGCATGTCATAGGCTATATTCATTGTTAATTCTTCTTCCCCATTGGTTTCCACTTGAAATAAACCCTCTATGAGCCGCAGTCTCTCTACCTCAGTTACTTCAATACGTATCCCCGCACCGGGTTTTCGAATGATATCAGCAGTCTCGACAAGTTCTGAAGCGATCAGGGTTAAATCATTTCGAATCGTTCTCTCAGAACAACCTAGCAGCTCAGCAAGCTCCTGAGAATAAAACACTTTATGACTCTCTGTCAACAACAGCCTCAACAGTTCATTCTGCCTTCTATTCATGCCTTCCATCTCCTTATATTTAGCAAAAACTATATAGATCGTTTCATTTTACAGGGAAACATCTACTTTTAATTAAGTCATAGCTTACCTCCACCATAGAAATCCATCAACACAAAAAGCCTCAAGTCCTGTTTTGGGACTTGAGGCTTTTTGTGTTGAAATATAAAACGCTTCTTCAGAGAAATTTTGTAAACTAATAGTCTAATAGAATATTTAACTAGACTACTAAGTAAATAACACATGGAATTGTAAGTATACTTAGCACAGTTGTTGCAAGAGTGGCACTCGTCACCATCTGTGGATCTGTTTGAAATTGAATAGCGTACATGGTTGTGTTTGCAGCAGTTGGGGTCGCTGCCATAATAATCATAATTTGCTTCATTAATGAATCTACAGGCAATCCCCATACAATTAAAGCAGCTATAATGGGTGCAGCAACCAATTTCAATAATACCGCTGTAGATATTTTTCTGAAATCTACGACCAAAGGCTTGATTTTCGCTAGCTGCATTCCTAAAGTAATCATAATTATAGGGATGGCGGCATCTGCAATCAGGTTAACCCCATCTAGCAGGGGACCTATATTCACATTTAAATTATTGCAAATAAAGCCGAGTATGGCTCCATAAACCATTGGCATCCTACGTATCGATTGAAGCGCCGCTCTTACTCCATCTGCATCATCGCTCCCTTTGGCAGCATAATAGACTCCAAGAGTGCTCATTAACAATTGTTGTAAAACCATAAGTACAATTGCTGTTTCCAATCCGGCTGTACCGAACAAAAACAATACAAGAGGTGTACCATAATTTCCATTATTATTAAAAGCGCAAGAAAGGACTAATGCGCACTTTTCCTTTTCTGTGTAATGATGATACTTAGATAACAGCGTTACTGTAAATATTATTAAAAGACTAAGTCCAAGCATGTATATGGTCATATAAACATAAGAGAAACTAATTGTTTCTTCATAAAAAGTTCGAAATACTAGAAAAGGAACCAAAATGTAAAGGGCTAACTTTGAAAAATTTGTTATATCAAAATCAAATATTTTTTGTACGATATAGCCAGTACCAAATACAAAAAAGATAGGTAATAAGATTGTGAAAAACTCCATATCTCTCTCCTGGTAGATATTTAATAAAAAAAGGGAGACAGCATCTGACTCCCTTCACTTTCAATTATTTAATACAATTATTTTTTCTTCAGTCATTTCCTCAATAGCATAACGAGGCCCTTCTTTACCAGTTCCACTTTTCTTCACGCCTCCATATGGCATATGATCGACTCGATATCCCGAAGTGTCATTGACCATTAACCCACCAACGTGAATCTCATCCATTGCTTTCATTACGAATGACAAATTATTGGTGAATAGTCCTGCCTGTAGACCATAGTCAGAATCGTTGACTCGGGAGATAACTTCATCTTCTTTGCTATAAGTGTCAATTGCTACCACAGGACCAAAAACCTCTTGACGACAAACTTTCATATCATCATTAACATTCGTTAAGATTGTTGGCTGATAAAAGACACCTTCTCTTGCACCACCCGCCACTACTTTAGCTCCTGCATCGACAGCTTCATTCACCCACTGTTCTACGCGCACCGCTTCTTCTTCTGAGATCATTGGTCCCATTTGTGTATCTTCATTCAATGGATCACCGAGCTTTATTTGCTCAGTAGCCTCACATACTTTAGATAGGAAGTCCTCATATACTTCTTCATGAACATAAACGCGTTGAACAGAAATACAAACTTGACCTGCGTTATTAAAACTTTTTTGGGCAACAAGCTTAGCAGATTGGGCAATATCAGCATCGTTATGAACAATTGTTGCTGAATTGTTCCCCAGCTCAAGAGATACATTTCTTAGTCCTGCTTGTTCTCGGATTAATAACCCAACTCTGGGACTCCCTGTGAAGGTAAACATGTTGATTTCCTGGTTTGAAGTCAACAACGGGCCAACGTCTTCTCCTTTTCCTGTCAACACGTTCAAACGTCCTTTAGGTAAACCAGCTTCTTCGAATAGCCGTGTCAGTAGTAAGGATGACACTGGAGTTTGTTCTGCAGGCTTTAAAATGACACTATTTCCAGCTGCAAGAGCAGGGCCAACCTTGTGACAAACAAGATTAAGAGGGACATTGAATGGTGTTATTGCTGCTACAATTCCAACAGGATAACGCCTTGTGAATGCTCTGCGGTTTTCTGAACCAGGAGCTGCTTGTACAGGAATTTCCTCACCGTGAATACGCTTGGCTTCCTCAGCAGAATTCTCTAGCGTCAAAGCAGAACGTTCCACTTCGCCGCGAGCTTCTGTGATTGGTTTTCCGACTTCTTTAGCAATCGCTTTTGCAAATTCTTCTTGGTTGTCTCTAAGTAATTGAGCAACTTTAAATAACACCTCATAACGCTCATATAAAGAAAAAGAGTGGGAATATGCTTCTTTGGCACTTTTCACAGCACGTTGGACATCTTGTTCATCTGTTGTAGCTGTTTCAGCAAACGCATCTTGAGTGTACTTATTTATAACGAGATCCTTTTTATCTTTCTCTAACCATTCACCAGCTATAAATAACCCAAATGAATAATTTATTTCGGTTTTATACATAATAACGACCTCCTGAATTGTTATAACGTTACGACCTTTTCTTTTATAATATAATCACTGGCACGTCCTGCACTTCCAAAGACATCAATTTTTTCTTTGACTTTCTCTTTCATTTGCTCACGGCCTGCCCCTAAAGAATTAGCAAGCACAAAATCTTCTGGTTGATTTTGCATATACGTTTGTAATCCTTGAGTAAAAGCCTGACGTAATTCAGTATCAACATTAATTTTTGAAATCCCTAAGGAAATTGCTCGTCTTACTTGCTCATCAGGAACATCAGAACCTCCATGAAGGACAATTGGACGTTGGATCGCGTTTGCAATCTCTTCTAAACGATCAAATCGAAGGTTTGGTGTTTGTTGATATATACCGTGGGCAGTGCCAATGGAGACTGCTAAGTAATCTACATCAGTAGCAGTTACAAAGTCCACCGCTTCTTGAGTTGGTGTAATTGAAGCATCTTTCTCCTCAACAGTAATATCGTCTTCTGTACCACCGATCTTTCCAATTTCTCCTTCTGAACCAATCCCTAAAGCACGAGCAGCCTCGACGACTTGTTTAGTTATTGTAGTATTTTCCTCAAAAGATAAGGCTGAGCCATCAAACATAACAGATTGGAAACCTAATTGTATCGCTTCCATCGTTTGTTCGTACTTACGGCTATGATCTAAGTGAATACATATTGGCACACTAAAATTCCCAGCAAAGCTATCGATCATATCTTTCATAGGCTTTAACCCAAGTGTTTGAATAACCTTTTGGCCAATTTGAATCATAACAGGAGATTGTTTTTCCTCTGCAGCTTCCAAAATCGCCAAAATAGTTTCAGCATTATGTGCACTAAAAGCACCTACTCCATACCCATTTTTAAGTGCTTGATTTAACATCGTTTTTCCGTCAATAAATTGCATTGTCATTTCTCCTTTTATCGTTTTAATTCAAAACTATAATGATATTGATCATGACGATACTTGGTTTTTGTATATTCAATCGGACGATCATTAACACCAAAACTTAACCGGGTCATTTCTAACAACGCTTCTCCCGCACGAATGCCAAGTTCATCAGCCTCATTTATGGTCGCATTAATGGCAGAAATCTTTTCTTTTGCCCGATTCAAGTACACATTGTATTTTTCAAGGATTTCATAATACCTAGCTTCATCGAGGTCATATTTTATCAATATATCTCCAATATCTTTCGGCCAACATGTTCTTTCTAGTGCAACAGGCATTTCATCAGCAAAACGGATTCGTTCAATCAACAAAATTGGCTGATCATCTTTGACGTCCAGCATAGACATTTCATGGTAAAGGTTATACTTGAACTCTGCACGAATTAAACGACTACGTGGTGTTTGACCTCTTTCTAAAACTTCTTCTGCAAAACCTTTCAGCTGAGTAAGGTTTCCACTTAATTTTCTTGATTTTACAATAGTGCCACGTCCCTGTTTCTTTTCGACCATTCCTTCTTGCACTAAAATGGAAACTGCTTGACGAATTGTAGTTCTACTCACATTAAATTCTTTCATCAATTCTTGTTCAGTTGGAATCAATTTATCTGGTTTCCAATCCCCGTTTTGGATACGATCAATAAAAACTTCTTTTAATTGTAAATACAAAGAAAGGTCTTTATTTGGATTGATATTATTACTCACTAAATTCCACTCTCCTCTGGGTAACTGGAGGATATGAAGGAATGTCACCTCCTAACAATGGGGTAAGCCATTTATAATAAGCCTGTGGGCTATCAATGAAAGCAGGTGGCATTAGCCTTTCTTCCTCAGCAATTACATTTTCTAATTTAACGGGTTTTAACTCCATTGTATAATATATGGTAGGTTTACGCTCTATTGATACCATATAACCATCATAGTCTTGTTGCAACAATTGGCCTCCTTTAAAGCCAACCTGATATGCTTCGTAGGAATCCACCCGGGATTTACAAATAGAGGAGGACCTTTGATTCATCCCTAAGAGCTCTGCTCTTGTTGTTACATTGAGTTCCTTCTTAACAAATTCCGCAATTTCGTTAGAGATGCCTCCAAGGACAGAACGGCCCTTTACCTGTTTAAGTTCAACCTGTTCTCCTTTCTTCCATTGCACCCCTTCACTAACCACTATGAGTGCATAGCCATAAGAATTCAAAGCTTCTTTAACAGAGTTAATCAGAAGTTTTTCATCCATCGCCTTTTCCGGAATTGCTATAAAATGCGGTCCTTCTTCGTCATATTCTTTCAATGCCCCCGAAGCAGCAGCCAACCACCCAGCATTTCTCCCCATAGTTTCGAGTACACGTACTTGCTCAAAGTTTTTCATAGAGTATAAGTCACGACTCATATCTTTTGTCGTTTGGGCAATATATTTTGCTGCGCTCGCAAATCCAGGAGCATGATCAGTGGCACCCAAATCATTGTCTACCGTTTTTGGCAGCCCTAGAACCTGGAGGTCAACACCTTGCCGCTCTGCTTCCTGCTTTACTTTATATAATGCTTCCATCGTTCCATTTCCTCCGATGAATACTAATATATCAATCTTGTTTTTATAAAGGTTTTCAACAGATTTTTCAATAGCCTTCTTATCAAATGGATAACGGCCTGACCGTAAACAAGCACCTGGTAAATCTCGATTATCAAGTACCCAATTCAGCATGGAGAAATCACCTGAAAGAAATTTTTCTTTCACAAGACCTTCATAACCATCTTCCACAAAGGTAACTTCGTATTTTTCTTTGACGCTTTCTATAAAGCCAGCAAGTGTAGTGTTAATAACGGCGGTAGGTCCTCCCGCTTGCCCTATCGCAATTTTTTTCATCGGGTGTCCTCTCCTTTAATCATTAGTATAAACCACCGTTTCCAGACCGAGCTGGCGACCAAGTTCAATTAATTCATCAGCAACATCTTCATAAACAAGGGCATAATGCGGCTCGAACCCTTCTTCCATCAAGCTGTATAATGTATCATTGATTTCTGTTTCTAATTCAACTTCTACCGATGTTCCGTTAAACCGCTGAGGTGTATCCAATGCTTTGCCCCGCATCACTAATAAACGGAAACCATCAGGTGTATACCCTACACGAAACATAGTCACTTGCCCGGGCTTTAACCCAAATTCCATAGTAAAACCAAGCTTGCGATTTGGGTGTACCCCGGCACGCGCCCCCTGATCAGGATGGGCAAGTGAATAGGCTCCCGCCCCACAATGCCAAAATACGACAGAGTTGCTTGCTTCATTTACATGAACCATATCCCCAAGATAAGGGGCATTCCCTCCACTTAATTGTTGCAAAATGAACATAGATACGGATCCGTGAATATCTGATTCACATGCAGAGACAACTCCATCCTCTGTAAATTGAGACAGAGTAGAACAGGCAGCAGCTCCTAGTTCATTAAAGAAGTCGGGCCAACAACGGATTGCAAGACCAGAGAGTTTTTCTTTTTTAATAACCGATTCAACATGCGTAGTAAACTGAGCAAATCGCTGGACAGTCTCTTCATTACGATTCAGTCCAATCACTTGCTGTTCTGCACGATCTATCGCATGCTCCCACTCTTCTATTGGCAATTTTTTAGATTCTTCGAATGCCTTCATCAAATCTACCTTTTTGATCTCTACTCCGAACTGTTTATGTAACAGTTCTTCATCCGTTCCCGAAAAAAAGAAGCCCGGTGGATGTTCTCCAATTAAGCCTATTTTAAATTGTTTAAGTTCATGAATTACATGTTGAACTTTCAAAAACGTAAGCAGTCGACTGCGGATTTGTGCTTCTTCAGGGTTTCCAAATAAAAAGGAGTACGGATGGCTTGCACATTTCAATATATGACTGGTGCTATTTCCACCAGTAAGAGAATTTAATCTTAGTCTGCCGTTAATGCTTGGTTCCCTGATTGACCAAACCATCACGGGAGCATCCACTTGTTTAATTAATTCTTGAACAAACTCTCCATCTGCAAAGGTGACGCTTTGATAGATTGATGTAACAATATTTTCCTTGTCAATTCCCTTTAGAAAATCACTTAATTCATCAGGAGATGTTAAGATTTCTTCTGGTTCTATTACTTCAACCCCAAGACTATTCAACATCATTGAACTTTTTACCCTTTGAGCTTCTCCTGCCTCTAAATCAAATGTCTTTCTACCTATTGGGACGTATAAAACAGTCATACTCATTTTCATGGACCCACCTTTGTTTAATTTTTATTAAGTGTAACATACATACCTTCCTTTTATAAAAGGTTATTACCTTTTATCTTGTATTTATAACGCGTAATTATCTTGAATGTGTTTAAATAGGTCTTTAAATGAGGAATCTTTCCTGTAAAATACAGGCGGTTCTCCGAGACTAGCTTTGACCTCATATGTTCCCCCACGATATTGTTCTCCACTCCATAAATGAACCCATTCATCATCTGGCAGGTATACAGACCAGGATGTTCTGGATTGTTCATAAACAGGAGCTACTAAAACATCCTCACCAAGCATGTACTGATACTGAATGTCATATGTCTTTTCATCATCTTCATATTCCATAAAGAGAGGACGTTGTACTGGTATTCCTTTTTCTGTATTGGTTTTAACAAGTTTTTTCAAATAAGGAGCCAGCTCTACATGGATTTTTGTCATCCTTGCAAAACAATTCATTGTTTCTTCATCTTGGTCATATTGAAAATTATCATCTGGCCGGTTTCCTTCATGACTTCTCATAACTGGTGTGAACGCAGCAAGTTCCAGCCACCGAAGCAGTAATTCCTTTGTCCTTTTGTTTCCATGCAGAGATGTATATCCTCCAATATCACTATGGTGGAGACCATTCCCACAAAGTCCTGCAGACAAGGCTGCTGGTATGACAGATGCTATGCCGTCATCCAAATCCCAGTTTACACTTTGATCACCAGCCCATAATAAACGGCAATACTGCTGACTTCCGGTGTAACCTGCACGCATGAAATAAATGATATTGTCTGAATCACCTGATTCTTCAACTGCTTCATAGTTGACCTTAGCCCACAGCATTGGCCAAGTATTATGCATCAGCTTTGCTGAAACCTGATTATATAATTTAGCATCTGTCGGTAAATATTCTCCGAAATCAGCCATCCAACCATCAAGACCAAAATTGATCATATTATCTTGAATAACTTTTTTGTACCAATCAAAAGCATCCGGATTGGTCAAATCGACGATCCCACAATCGAACTCACCAAAATCAACTAGATAAACCTCATTTTCCTGACTTAGAACAAGGTACCCCTGTTGATTTGCTTCTTTAAACAAATCACCATCAATAACGACATATGGATTGATATATCCCAATAATCGAATACCTTCCGCTTTCCATTCTTTCATTTTCACGTCTAAATTCGGATACTCATGTTGGTCCCACTTCCAATTCCAATTCAATCTTTGTCCAAAAGAAGTGACTCGTTTGCCTTGCCAGTCCTGAGCCCAAACAGCTCCAATTTTAATTCCACTTTGCCGTGCCTGATTGATTTTCTCCTGTACTTTCTCCGTTCCTCCTTGCATACCAAGCCATATGCCGTCATAAGCCCACTGAGGCAGTTCAGGCTGGCGTCCCAAATAAGCTGTCAGACTTGTTACTAGATCCTTATAAGTTTCTCCACTCTTAAATAAAATGGTTTTAGGTACTTCCCATACTTGGAGTTCATGAAATTCTTTATTTCGAAAATCAAATTCAGCATAAGCCGTCGTTTCCATATGACAGAAATATTTACTCGTAGAAATATAAGTAGGCTGGGGATAATTAGTGTGGTAATAATCGCCTCCCGCTTTGTCATGAACATCTGCTTGCCATGTAGTATAAGTAGATTTTTTCCGGCCTACCCCAGGCTCTGATGTCCAAAGAGGAAAGTGTTTTCCTTTTAGATTTAGATGGGACATTTGCTCCCCACAGCCATAAACTTTTTCATTATCGTCCGCCTTAACCCGAATCCAAAAACGGTTAAACATTTCCCGTTCTCCATTAAACTCTAAACGAAGTTCATTATTTTCATACACTAAGTTCATTACCAGCATTACCTTGTCATGTTGTGACCGTTTTAATTGAATTTGGTATCCTGATTCTATTTCTTCGACTAATGCGAATCCAAGCCCAATGCGTTCTATTATGTAGTCCTCAATATCAAAGTTACCTCTATACATTTCCATTTTCTCGCTTCCTTGCCCTACAAATACACATGGTGATTGTGATGTATGACGTAACAGTAGACGACCATCCAATTCTACTTCAAACTGATCTCCTCGATGGTGCACACTTAATCCTTGCTTTTGTATTGTGACTGCTTGCATAAATAAGTCCTCCATTTCAATTTTAAAAATTTTATAAATTGCTAACTTTGTCTAATTTAGATTCTTCTAAACTGTCATATTTCTTCTCCCATTTCTTTTTCGCAATGATAAGAATTACACCTGTTAACGCTGCTAATCCCGCGGAAGCAACCCAGAACCAATCAGAAACAATTGCGTTTGGATAGGCCAATCCAATCGGGGAAAAGACGATATAAGTGAACACCATTAAGCTCAATAGAACGATTGCTGTCGGAAGTGCATATTTCCAAGGGACCATATCAACTTTAGGGCTATATTTGACTGAATAAGGAGTTGCAAGTGGTCTAATGTAACCGACAACAAGCATAATTACGATCTCAATTACAAACAGAATCGCTGAAATATGAATGAAATTCATTGTAATTTCAATATTGAATAATTGGTCCAATCCCCACACCAGCATATAATAAGTAACGACATGGAAGATAACCGCGATCTTTGCAGCCAATGGTGGCACGAATTTAGATGCTATTCCTACCAGTACGATAGCTATAATAGGTATATTGAAAAAGCCTGTGAATTGGCGAATAATATTCCAAAGCCCTTCCGGTGCATTCATTAATAATGGTGCAATGAAGAAAGAAACCAGGGCTAAGATCGTACCAAAAAACTTACTAACCCGGACCAATTGCTGATCAGAAGCATTCGGTTTGAACCCAGGCTTATAGATATCTAAAGCAAACATAGTGGCGGCACTATTTAATAATGAGTTGAAACTTGAAAATACTGCTCCTAAAAGAACTGCCAAGAATAGCCCGGAAAAAAGAGCAGGCATTAGGTTCGTAACCATTGTTGGATAAGCTAAATCCATTGTACTCATTCCACTGCCATACAAATGAAAAGCAAGCACACCTGGAATCATCATAAGAACAGGGACAAACAGCTTATAGAATCCAGAAAACAGGACACCTTTTTGGCCCTCTGCCAGGTTTTTGGCACCCAGGGCTCTTTGAATGACGTACTGATTCGTACCCCAATAAAACATGTTCATAAAAATCATACCTGTAAAAATCGTAGAAAATGGAACAGAGTCTTCACTGGATCCGATTGCATTCAACTTGTCCGCATGATCCGTTGTCATTGTCTTAAATCCTTGAAAAAAATTCCCATCACCTAAAGCAAACAATCCTATTATAGGGATCATAAGACCAATGACCAATAAACCTATTCCATTCAAGGTATCTGAGACAGCAACCGCTTTCAAACCACCGAAAATAGCGTAAATGGCTCCAATGATTCCTATTATCCATATGACTAACCAAACGGAAGATTCGAACGAAATCCCCAGTAGACCAGGAACATCAAATAACTTTAAAACAGCCAGCGCCCCAGAATACAATACAGATGGGATTGTAACAAATACATATCCAAGCATAAATAATAGGACAATATATCTTCTTACACCATCATCAAACCGGGTACTGAGGAACTGGGGCAAAGTGGAGAACGCCCCACCAAGATATCTTGGCAGCAGCACCAAAGCCATAATGATGACGGCAATTGGGGCCGTCACTTCCCAGGCCATATTCGACAAATTCGCGCTATACGCTTGTCCGTTTAACCCAATAAGTTGTTCTGCAGACAAATTCGTCAATAATAAACTACCAGCAATGAATCCTCCTGTGAGACCACGACCAGCTAAAAAGTATCCATCAGAGTCACTTACTTGGCCTTTTGATTTTTGATAAGATATCCAACCGACGATCCCCATAAAGAATACACATGTAATCAAAGTAAAAGCGATACTATTCATGACCTTCCTCCTTGATTCAATTCATTTTCTAAAAACTGTACAAATACGTTCGGACCTTTTATCCCAACATGTGCTCCATTAGAGACAAAACGTAAATGTTCTTCATGGGCTAGAAGCCATTTATTTTTCATATATAATAGAGAGTCTTCTCTCTTCTCCTCTTCATTAAGAGGGGTGTTTGTACCTTCTGGTAAGATAACTACACATTTAAAACCCTCAGAAGTAACTTTACATGGTGCAAGATGCAAAGTAGTTTGATAAATTTCTATCGCCGTGCCTTTTGGTATGTAGAATGCTTTCAAAAACGTAGTATCAAATGATTCTTGCTCGACCTCATTTAAATGTCCTAATAACAAGACCATATCAGTAACAGCCACATTAATTTCACTGCCCTTATGGTATTCTAATCCACCTAAGTTTGAATTTCTTCCGTTACAATAACCAATTTGACAACTCATTGCGCCATAATACTTTCTCTCGATCAGTGACTTTAATTCTCGATTTTCCAGCTCGGCCAGACTAGGGATATATCGGTTTCCTTCCTCAGGTATAGCGATGGTCTCCAATGTTTCTACTAATTTTTCAGCTGGGAAACTTTCTAATACTCTTCCATAACGTAAAAAAGATTTGTCTCTGATATCATTAACATTTAATGACTCATTCAACTTTTGTAATTTTTCTATCATATTAATCCTCCTCCACCCAAAGGTATCAACCTTTAATTAAACATCACTATCTATCAATGTCTTCTATTCTAATGGAAGCGCATTCAGGAAATCAAGTAGTTTTTTAAATTTTAAGAAATTTAAATTACGAATTCTCCTTATTGTGCTACTTATACCATTTCAAAGAAAGGGAAAGAACAGTGTTTTAAGTCACCGAAATATTCAAGTATTTTGATGGATTTTTTCTTACATGTACACCTATGTTTCACATGATTTTCTATTTTTCTATTAATTTACTGACATGATAGACAAGCTAATATTCTCCTTCGTTCTTTCAGATTGACTGCTAAAAAAAAACAGCCAGTTTCATAGTTTTGAACTGGCTAATCCGGAATTAACTTCTATCAATTGGTTTAAGTTTTTTCGTAACATCTTCATACCAGTCCGGCTGATAGATTGGTATTTGTTTTTGCTTTGATGAATTTAAGTCGAGATCTTTAAAATGGATTCCGTATAATGTGCTATTAAAATCTGAATAAAAATAGTAGCTCAAATTGGTATGATCGCGGATTACACTCCATTGGGTCCAGTCAAAGGTAATCTCAGGGAAGGGCGGATCAGCAAAAATAACGGTGCCAATCGGAACAGAAATATTTTGTAGAATTTGCCGTGCCAGCCCAATGCTTTCCTGAATCGTTTGGGGCTTAAACGCAGTCTCACGGAGAAATGCTGCTCGAATAAAACGGGACTGAGGGGACGGATCACCGGGAATCCCCAGCTGGCCGCTTCCTGTCACTTCTTCTCCACAAACAAGATCAGGATTATCTACTAAACTCAAGTTCCCGTACATATTAAGGTTTGTGAGATGCCAATCGTAGGTGGGCTGGTTTGTTAACACACCAAGATCGTTGATATAAGTGCGCATCACTCCATTAATAAATTCTACAATTAAATGATTACCGGAGATATCGCTAAAAATATAATGCAGAAGGACAGGGTAATGATCCGGAAAGACATCGTTAATGCTTAGAATTCTTAATTTAGATAGCGCCGACTCTACTTCCTGAATGGTTTTAAAATTTCCTAATACATAGCTAACTACACTTACATTATAGAGATTACATTTTCCCTTCTTGGGCTTTTGATATTCAGAACAAGATAACCACAGACTTGCAGCAGATAATCCCGCCTCGTTTAATCCATCAGAGTAAGCGATCGGGTACTCCTCACTCTCTTCTCCAGCTCCAATAAAACCATATTTGTTTTTCCACTGTATTTGTCCCGGCAGATCAATTTCTGGAAATGACTGGCCTCGAGGGACGAAGTTAACAACCGGAGGATTTTGAGGAAGTTTTATGCACCAGTCCATCGTCCGTGCGGAAACCAGCGCACCATCCTTTGATTTACGTGGAATAGAAAGATTTGTACACATATTTTCACTCCTTAGTTTTCAAGAGTATAAACTCTTGTTCTAATAGAGTATGAATTTAGTTTGATGACAACTTGTATATTTGTCTTTAGTGAAGTGAAAAAAAACAATTTAAAGATTATTTGTCATTGGAGAAAAGATGCTCATGGTAGAAACATTCAAAACGACTGGAGCCTCTTGTTTTAATTTAATCATCTGATTTCAGATATGCCTGTTTTGTTTTGCTTAAGGCATGAGTACGTCCAGTTCTGACGAGGCTGGGGCAGATTTTTTTGATGCGAAAAAGGAAGGTACTGAGTGGAGATGAGGAACTTCATTTTTTTAGAATAATTGATATAATCTAACAATGAAGGAGGAATACATATGGAGAATACATTGATTCAAGCGGACGATCTGCTCACGTTGTGGGGAATCATCGTTATCGTCGCGGCAATGAGCATCGTGCTCGAGCAGAAATACAGCTGGGCTGGGAAACTTTCCGGTGCCATCATTGCGCTCGTGTCCGCCATCATATTATCGAATACCGGCGTTATCCCCACCGCGTCACCAGCATATGACGCAGTGTGGGCTTTCATCGTGCCACTTGCGATACCGCTGTTGTTGTTCCATGTGAACTTCAAGAAAATCTGGAAAGAAAGCGGGCGCATGCTGCTGATTTTCTTAATCAGTTCGATCGGGACGGTCGCCGGAACGATTCTCAGCTTCTTGTTGTTAAAAGATACTATTCCGTTCCTTGACCGCATCGGTGGCATGATGAGTGCTTCGTACGTCGGGGGCGGTGTCAATTTTGCCGCAATGACGGCGAAGTTTGATGCCCCGGAAGATTTGGTGTCTGCAACCGTGGTTGCGGATAACTTGATGATGGCGCTCGTCTTCATTACCTTGATGGCGATTCCGACATTCGGTTTCTTCCGGAAAACCTACCCGCATCCGCATGTGCTGCAAGTAGAGCGGGAAGCCGCCTCGAATGGCGGAAAGACCAACGCCGAAAGCTACTGGAAGCGCCAGGACATTTCTTTAAAAGACATTGCGATGTCACTTGGGACGGCATTTTTACTCGTCGTTGTTGCGACTAAGATTGCTGATTTTTTTGCAGGGATCATCCCATCCGGGGAAGAGGTAGGATTCGGCTGGAATTTACTCAGCGGCTTGATTGGCGACCAGTACCTGGTGCTGACGACGCTGACCTTCTTCGCGCTCGCCTTGTTCCCACGCTATTTTGACGCCATCAACGGCAGCCAGGAAATCGGGACCTTCTTGATCTATCTGTTCTTCGTCGTCATCGGCATTCCGGCTTCGATTCCGTTGATCGTCCAAAATGCGCCGTTATTGCTCATCTTTGTTGCGATCATCGTCATCGTCAACTTGACCGTGTCGCTGACGGCAGGCAAGTTGTTGAAATACAACATTGAAGAGATTTTGCTCGTCGTCAACGCCAACGTCGGCGGCCCGACGACCGCTGCCGCGATGGCGATCGCGAAAGGCTGGAGGGAGCTGATCGGCCCGATTTTGGTGGTCGGGACGATCGGTTATGTCATCGGCAACTATATCGGGACAACACTCGGGCTTTGGTTTGCGACGATGATGTAGGGTGGCGAACTCCCTGTAGAAGGCAACAATCCGACTATTCGCGGTAATTTATATTCTCTACCATGACATACTCGCTGTAGCATAATGGCGAGTATGTGTTTTATTTTACGGCTTCTACGTTGTGTACTTATATCCTCCTATTAGTTTATATTTTTTTATTATCTCTTTTACACAAATGAAAAAGCCAATTATCTCTTTATAGAGTTAACTGGCTTTTTGAAAATCTAAAATGATAGTTAGGAGTGTTTAAAAAATTGACTACCCTATGACGTATTTCCATTAAAACTTATCGATCCTATAAATTTTTTTTATTTGCTTAACTTCAATCTCATCTTCTTCTACTATTTTCTCATAGTAGTATTTATCCGTTCGTTCAAATCCATTTTGCTTTGCAAGTTCCGCATCAATAGTCCCAATTCTAAATTGTGATCCGGTTTTATTAGTACTTAAGTTAAATAAATTTTTTATATACTTTGCTTTGTAATCAACTTCAAAAATTTCATCAATTTCTTCTCTCTTAATTTCCTTGATATAAAGCCTAGGTAAGTTTGAACGATCTTTATAATTGCTCGGATAAATTTTTTCTTCAAACCCATTATTCAAATCTGCTTGATCCTAACTAACCTTATTTTTTCGCCGTCAATATTACTCACTCTAAAGGTTTTATTTATATATTTTGCAAAAATTCCTTTTTCCATGATACTCACTCCATTATTTAACGGGGATAAACCAATTATATTATTTATACCTTAGAATAATCGAACTAACACAACCTTTTTTGTCAAAGACAGATTCCACATGCCGCCAAGAATAATCATAAGGTTTTTTCCTAAAACCTTTAATAACCGCTGGTCATGACTTTTTTCTTTGCAATCTCTTTCCAATTATCCAAAGATAGTCCATTAATTACTTCTTATAGATGTACTTCTTTTAGTTTTCCATTGTAACTAAAAATTTCTTCTCATTTATTTCTTGCGTGTCATTGCATCAATAAGGGGGTTGGATTTTCTTAAGCATTTTTATGTATGGGAATAGCGTTAATCTATAAATCAACGCTTTTTTAGAGTGAAGTATGATGGGTTCATTTTACTACTTAAATTCTACACTTTCTATCACACAGTTCTCCTATAATATAAACTTTTAGATTTAGTCATCTAAATCATTTTCATTTAGCTCAGTTATAGTATTAATCTTAATTGTTCCAGCAAGAAATGCATTATAAAAATGCTCAAAAATTAAGTAGCGTTTCTTTATAGAATTTTTTGAATTTGCTCCCTGTTGATTTAGCCGATCGAACTCTATAAGAATGGGATTTGATTGTAATATATCTAATTTCCTATTCTCGTATCTCATTACATCAAAGACTGAAAGAAATTCACCAATTTGTTCACTATTCGCATGAGATTTTTCCTTCACAAATAAATAATAAATAGGAATAATCGACTTTTGAGATAGAAGAAATTCTTTCCCTTCGAAAATTCTAATCATATTCTCTATAATTAAGTTTACCGAATCTAGAATATGCTCGATTTTAATATTAAAATATTTATATTCATCAATCAAAAGATCTAAATTTTTTTTACTTAAAGAAACAGGTCCTTCTTCTTGTTCAATCAAGATTATCTTAGTAAGTAATTCTTCGTATTCATACCTACGATTTTTAAATTGTATCATTTCAAATAACTTATTTGTATTCACAATTTCTTTAATTTTATTATTCAAAAAACTATTTTTTGATAATCTTTTTTCAGAATTGTTTAGGTTAACCCCTTCGTTAAGCCTTAAGAACATTTCTCGTATTAATTCTTCATCATCGGTAACTACTTGAACTACATCAAGAATATATTGGTCAAATTGATTTATTATTTTTGGATATTGAGAAGAGATTTCCTCGTAATATTTACCTGCAAGTTTATCCGATCCATCCTCATATAGCACGAAATCCTTTGATAAAGGAAATTTATTCTCAATAAAATCAAAGATACTTTGAATTCTTTGTTTTCCATCTACAATAGAGAAAAAATAACCTTCTTCAGAAGAAAGTAACCTATGAACATAGAATTTGGGTATATCAAAACTGTTAATTAATGAATCAATGAATAATTGTCTTCCACTTATATCCCATAAACCACTAACTCTTTGATATGGTGGATTAAAATTTATTTTTTTTCTTCTTTTGTACCAGTCGAAAATTGTCTGATTAGGTTCTGTTCGTGTGGGTATAATTTCAAACATAGTAATCCCTCCCTACAGCTTAAATTCTTTATTTATTTCATTTGATAAATTTTCTAGAGAAGGGTATAGACTATTTTCCCTAATACCTAACATTGCCAATTCAGTTATAATTTCGTCAATAAAATCTTTATGAACTTCAATACTAGTTAAAAATCCAGATGAATGATCCAATCCTTTTAATGAATAATTCTTTGTTCTAACTGGTGATAAAGTAAAAACACCTTTTTGTGCCACTATCCTACTATTGTTTAGTGGTCCTATACAAGCAATTGGCCACCTGTAATGATTCTGTGAATCGAAACTAAAGTTTTTATGTATTTCGTTCATGATAATGTTAGGAATTAATTTGGAAGGCTTATCGTACATTTCATTAAACTCATTATTTAATTTATATGGTTCTAGGCAATATATAACTGCATGATCGTCTCTATGACTTTCATCCCTACTAGTAACAGCAAAAGCTAGAGCAGTTAAAGCATCAGTTGTCCAATCTAACAATCTTGTAGGAACTCCATAATGTTGCATAACAAATAGCCATTCAAAATATGTGTTTGGCACTTTGTCAAGCATCGGTATAGCTTTTGCTTGAAATCGGTAATATAAACTCTCCTCTAACTCAAGACCATGATCTGATCTTAATAACTTCGGCATCAATTTTTCATAGTCTTTGGCTTGCCCTCTAAACCAAAGTAATTCTTTATCAGTATAGACCTCTTTAATACGATTTAAAAAATCAACAATAGATTCAATCGGGTCTCCAGACATTTGCATTTGCTTTCTCCTCTTTAAAAGTTTCTTTTTCCTTATTATAGAAAATGGTCTATTTAAATACAACATAAATTAACATATGAGGAGGAATTATTTTTGCTACGTGAGCGGGTTATGGAGGGGAAAATCAGTTAGGTAGTGTAAGAAATATTCTTCCCCCGCTGCCTTTACAGAGTTAAATAAATGGCTTAGGTGATATGCCAACTGCTATTCTTTTTTTACCAACCCAATCCATCTTCATAATTAATATCAAAAACATTATAAAACAAGTTCAATAAATATCCCGCATTTTCTTCCCCGCCACAATAAAAAGGTGACAAAGAAACTGTGATTAAACGCCATGGGAATAAGTCTCTTAAAGCTTCTAAATTGTCAATTATTTGTTGTTCATCCATTAACTTAACCGCAACTGGTTCAATATTTTCTTCTGCAAAATAGTCCAAGTCTAAATCAAG
This sequence comes from Jeotgalibacillus sp. S-D1, assembly GCF_004358665.1. Classification (GTDB taxonomy): domain Bacteria; phylum Bacillota; class Bacilli; order Bacillales; family Jeotgalibacillaceae; genus Jeotgalibacillus. The sequence goes on from NZ_SMZR01000005.1 coordinate 275,974, forward strand.
TATAAGGTCAGATTCTTCTATTACATCTTTTACTTCTGATGAATTCTTTTTTTCAAGAAATTCTTCAATACTCCAATACCTTAAACCGGTATACTTACCCTTATTTAGTATTTCTTTTACTGGCTTCATTTCAGGGTGAGATAAATTCCAGTCTTCAAAATTAAATGGATCTTCGATGTTAGAGAATTGTGATACATAAATAACTCTATCAATGGTGCCAGTTCCAACTGCCGGCCAAATAAAGTTTTCAATTTTCAATTTTTTTGTTACTTCAAACACATCTTCTGAATTTTTCATTTCATGTAAACCTTCGACTTCTAAACCATCCCAAATATCATCTAAATGAGCATCAACATGTACTAAAATTGCATTAGGCTTCAACTTTCCAGCTCTTTTCTGTAATTCCCATACAGGAAATGCCCAATTGTGATCTCTTACTATGAAAATGTTTTTATCTGAAAAATAAACTCTGAAATCTTCAGGAATTATCATCTTTATTACCTCTCTTTTATGATTATTCAAATAATTTTATCACTCAGTAAATATTAATACTCAAACATTTCAAATTACTTGATTTTCATTCAGTTCTATAGGAACTGATATTAAATCCATCCATTTTATTATCTACCCGCTCTTTAGCTGGGGATTCTTATAACAATAGTACCATAATAAGTAAAATTACCCTTATTTTATTGAAAGCAACAATCTTTACGAAAAGAGCCTAATTAAAAGAAGCCCTTCTACTAAGTAGATGGGCTTTCAAAAACTGAACTTTGAGCCTTGCTCTTGTACCTGTAAATGGAACGTAATCTTTTAAAGGAGTCTTCTTCAGGAACACCTAATTCTTTTAGAATATAAATCAACATAATGCCTTTTAACTGATGAGTTTCAAATGGTAAATTTTCTAAATTTTTAACTACTTCGTCGTATCTTTCTTCATCTAAATGTGTAAGGTAATTTCTTCGTTTGACTATAATACTAATAAAATCATCTACTTCATTCTGATCACCTAAAATATATCTTGTTGTTGTAGGATTTAGGTTACTTATTAAAGATTCTATTCGCTCTTTAAGAGAAAAAGTATCAGGGTTCGACGTTCTGTTTTCAATTAATGTTGCAAATTTCTCATCAAAATCTTTTCTTAAAATTTTTAGTAATTTTCTTCTTTCCGAAACATATTTATCTCTTTCATCCTTAGTCAAAAGTTTCTCACCAGAAAATCGTCTATGAAAGATCTCAGCTGTTTGAACAACGTTTAAGAATTTATTTTCAGCATACATTGAAGTGTAGTGGTCACTATTAATAAAATCGACTAATACTTTAAGATCATCTTCTTTTTCATGCCATAATGTGATTAATTTTGAAAAATCTTCAATCTCAGGAAGTGGCAATAATATTTTGCTCCTGGTTAACTTTGTTCCTTTATAGTCCCCTTGCTGTCTATGAAACACTTTAAATTTCTTTCTATACTGCTCTCCATTAATTTTCTTTTGATCATATTCTCCATAAATATTTAAACTTTCAAAATAAAGAGGCGCTCCGATGAGAAGAGTAAGTAAGCTTTTAAGAGAATTTATTTTTTCAATAAACCACTCAAGAGAATTCATATCTTGGTCTTTGGTAATTTCATATTGGAACAAAAATTTATGATTGTACACTTGGTTTCGCTCTTCTGTACCAGTTATATTTATGAAATAATTTTCTTTTAACGTTGTACCAAATTTGTCGAGTGGCCACTCCAATAAATTTTGTTTTATTGTTTTGAAATCTATAGTTTGGGAAAAAATCTGTTCATTATCTTCTGTAAAAACAATATCGGTATTTATTCTATTAATTTCAGACCAGAGGCCTAAATCATTTGTTGAAAAAGTAATAAATTTAAATTTATGGTCATGATTTATAAATTCAGTACCGGCTATTGCATTTTCTGCTTCGTACTTTTCAACACTGATACCATTGAATCTTGATTTGGTATTTATTTTGTAACAATTAAGTAATGTAATTCTTTCCCCAGATTCAGCAATGCCATAAATTGTTGGATAATTTGAAGAAGTGTTTGAAGTGAAAGCACTAATCAGAGACTGTTCCACATCCTCTAACGTGCCTACGAGATCAAGTTCAATTTTATTCTGTGAGAAATTCAGTGTACCTATTATATTTAGCTCATCTTCTTCTAAACCCCATCTACCCCTTAATTGAAAGTTTTCAAATAAAGATCTGTCTTTTAGTTTTTTCTCTGCCATCAGCTCAATCCCCTCGAATTCAAAATAAATCCCTATAAATTATATTATATTAATTTTATTTACAATAAAAATCTTTTTTTACAAAAAAGGTAAATTTTTTAATAATACAAGGGTTCTCACCAACACCAAGGATTTCACCCTTAGCGTGGGAAATGTGATGAAAAGTTGGAGCTACCCTTATTTTGCGTTTGGAATATAAAAAAGTCGGTCCTTTAAGAACCGACTTTTTTCATTTTGCTTATTGTGTGTTTAAGCTCACCTTTACTTTAAGTATACTTTTTTCGCAAATTTAGTATAAATAGATGTTGTTTTATTGCGCAGTATTCTTATACTGCGTAGCAAACGATCTTGATATTCATCACTCTTATTCAAAGGGGTGTTATTACAAATTAATGATTTCAGAAACCACCTGTTCAGTTGAATAACAGCAACTAGATTTGCACGAGCAAGAATTAACTCACCGATTGTGATCATCAATCCTTTATCAATCAATATTTTTAAGGTTTTAGATAGCTCGATTTGCCATTAAAGTATAGCAATATCTAGTTTATCTGGAACAGATTCTGGCACTATACCTAGCGCTTGTTTCCAAATGAGAGCCACATCGTTCGTGAGTTTGACCATTACATCATATCGCTCTATTCTTTCTATTTATTAGCCTTATAAATAGCGTCAAACAATTTAGCTGCCGATAATTTGCTTAATTCAACATTCCTTGCTAGTTTAGCCCTCGCGTGTTTACGAACAAACACATTCGCATTATAGGCGTCTAAGCCCTTTTCCAAAATTAAGTATTGATACAATTTTTCACAAGGAGAATAAATAAACTTCTCATTTTGGAAGGCAATCATTGCTCGCTCTCGGTCAATATCACATACCTTCATCAAAACGCGCAGAATTTCATCATCCTTGACCTTTGCTTCATATAACGCGGCAGTCATAAGTTTTATCTCAACATTGCCAATAAGAGGTTCTTCTAAAAATCTAGAATACATGTTCATTCCCTCCCTAAAAATAACTAATGATTTAATGATATTTTTGGTATGTGACTTCAGCATCTTAAATAATAGTACCGTATATCATTGCATCTTTTTAATATTAGACTTCTAGCTATTCAACAACACAATTCTGCAAAATTAGTTAAATTCCTTCTTTTCCCATAAATAAATAAATAATTAATAATAAAAATTTATCCATTAAAATATAAGAATATTTTTAATCAACGACCTAGCCTGATTGTCGAAAAACTACTAGCGATAAATAAAACTTCTTTACTTTAAAGTACATTTTTTCAAATACGATATTATTTACTGCACAGTAAGAGTCTACTACGCAGTAAAGAATGACCGAGGTTTTTTTAAATTCACATTACTGCTCCTTTAGTTTAACATTAATTTCCTTTTCGTTTACATAGAAAAAAGCATTCCTTTTGAAGGAATGCACTCTTGAAAAAATGCATAATTAAAAGAAAAGACCTTTTGTAAGTCCCCCTAAACTTACAAAAGGTCTTTTCTGGAGGAAAGTTGAAAAATTGATAAGAAAAAAAGGGAATAGAAAATTTTTGTAGAATAAGTTATTGTTTCAAAAATTGATTAAAGAAGGATATGTCTTGAAAAAAATTTTTTGTTGCTGCTGCCTGTCTTATTTATGTTTGCATTGCCTTATCTCGCAGGTGCCGAAGAATTGACGCAAGTACAATTAAAGGAATTGGAAGCCGGTATGGACATATGTAAAGTTAGTAACCGATGATGGATACTACCGCAATTGTTATCGTGGCTATTACAGTATGCTTCAAGGACATTTTCGTTTAGGTGCAAGAGAAATAAACGTACAACATCATTATCCGTGGATTTCATTTAATGTAGCGTACGGAGGTACTTATTCTTGTAACAGAGGGTGGTAATGTGAACGCTGTAACGCAATTTGACTCAAAAATGTTATTTTCTTTTATCTGTTTAGGGTTTGTTATTATTTCTTCGCTTTTGTTTTTTGTTTACCCACCATCGGGAATTGTTTTAGGAGTTGTAGGAGTGTTCTCTTCAATAGGGTCAATAGGTCAATAAAAACTTCTAAGGAGGTATTACAAAAAAGATTTCTATAACTTCTTTATATGTGCTAATTTTATTTAGTTCATCATTCCTTTTCTTTTTGACAAATATCAGAATTTTCTGAAGTAAAAGAATCAAATCAAAGGAGGAAAAGAAAATGAAAAAAAAAATACCTAGCTTTGATGATGTAGCTTCTGACGCTGGGAACAGGCCAAGTTTTGTAGACCGTGTGAAAGAACATACGGAACAACGAGAAGCTGAAAAAAAACTTTCTGAAGTAAAGGTAGACGGCCTTCAGAAGAATAAATTGGATCTTATAACCCTTAAAGATCAGCTATCCTCTACTCTTACAAACTCTTTTATCGATAAAGTCATTGTACATTCATCTGATGGGATACCTATAACTCCTGAATGGATCCAAAAACAACTTGAAAATCTTATAGACATTAAGGAAACCGTAAGGAAAAGATTAAATAAGGACCAGGATTAAATATAAAAGTAAATAAAAGTCACGTCAGGGATAGGTTATTTATTAACTTATCCCCTTTTTTATTTATTTTTACTTTCTTTTACCCTTTTAGACATGTTTTTTATAAAATCTTACTAATTCTATTAAAGCTACCCGTTAGTTTAAGTACAACACTTAACAAACTAACCTTCCGGGAGATGCATATACGCGTTAAGTACATCTTTTCACTATCTTTTAGGTATTTAAAAAGAAGAACCCAGGCAGTAGGGTTCTTTTAATACATCTCTAATTTTCATTAGCATACCCATACAGAGTAAAATGTTTGTCATCGCAATATTTGTTAGAAAGAAGGAGTTTCCAGGATTGGTGACAAATAATATAAACAATAACCTTTTGCTGTAAAAAAATTGGGAGTTTTCGTTATGAAAAAAGCCGTTAAGAAGGATAATGAAGGAAAGGAAATGAGTAAGTTATATAAACTTGCTTTCATGCTTGTGGCAGTCAGCATATTCATGCTCACATTCCGTTATATTGATAACCAGACAATGAGTGATTGGAAAAAACTCTCAGGAATTGTACTCATCATTGCTCTGGTTTGTATCATGGGAACATTTGCTGAAAAAATGGGGAAACGCTATCAACCAAGAAACGCACTTGTAATAGGGTTTATAGCGTGCTACTGCATATTTTATTTATATCTATTAAATAAAATATAATTTTAGCAACAGAAAGAAAAACAGCCCTCAACACAAGGCTTTTTTTTCAATTATCATATTTTTTTTTAGCCGGATGTAAGCCTCCTCTGCCAGTAGAATGCTGCCGATTAATGATAGATCTCCTTTAAGATAATCTTCATGATTTCATAGGCAGTTGAATCAAGATCTCCATTTCGATTTTCTACAGAATAGTCACATGATCCTTGGATCGCATAATCAAGATCCGCACGATCTTATCTGACCTTAATCTCTTCCCGATCCCGCCCTTGTGGAAGCATTCTTGCTTCCAGGTCACTTCTTGATGTATGAATATATATGCTCACCACTTGTCAATCGCATCATATGCTTGCAAATGTATACTGGAGAAAAGACACCCTCCCTAAATTCGGATCATATAAAAATCTTCACTAAAGACAAACTCCTGACAATCGTCAGGAGTTATTTTTATCCTTTGCGATTCTTTATTGAGGACAGTACAATTAAATAGCAAGGTAATTTTATGTTCTCAAGGAATAATGAGGAGGTTTAACAGAGCAAGTGGCAGTTCGTGGTAAAATAAAGATAAGAAAAAACAAAAGAGACAGACCAGATGGAACTGATCTATCCCTTCGTTTCAAGTCGTGGAGGACTTGAATAATATTGTGCTCCAAATGGAACTCTTCCTAATTTCTATTATGAACCATTTGACATGATATGTGAAGGATGGACAAGCAATTTGGGTAGCTTCTCTTTGCGTTTTAGAAAGGAGTAGAAGCTCATGCTAAACGTACATTTTAATTTCACCATCAACTTAAGTTTGGACTTAAGGCAAATAAATCCTCTGCATCCGTTTTTTCAGTTTGCTGTTATTACAGCTAGTTTTCTTATTAAATTGTTTTTGGGTAGCTAGTTCTATTTTTACATGATTAATATTTTGATACATTATAAATTTCACTTTTCGCGTAAAGAATCTAAGTTAGATTAAAAAAACCAATGCCCCTTATTAGGATCATTGGTTCTTTTTTTTTATCGTGGTAAAGGAAATGTGATGGTTTTACCTTTAAAGGCTTCTGTTCTATCTTCGGCAATAAAGGGACCGAATTGTAATTCTAATTCTTTGATGGATTCATAGTCTTCGTTTGTCAGCTCAAACTTTGGAGATGGTGAAATTGTTGCCATTACAGCAAAATTTAGTGTAGACAATCAAACACGTTCTCCGGTTAGTTTAGCGAATCTAAAATCCAAAGTGCTTGTCAGCAATGGCGAGGGAAATAACAATCGTTGTTTCATCTTTAAGGCAGCTTGTTCTCGTTTATGTGCCTTAAATAACTGGATTAATTCTTCATCAATAACAATTGTCCGAATCGATTTCTTGGTTTTTGGTGTTAATAATTCGTATCTAGTCTTCACATTGTTTGGGTTATAGTAGGTTTTTGTAATTATTTAACGATATAATTTTGACGGTTATATTTAGAAGTAGAGATCAATCAGGATTCAGGTTTTATATTTGCAGACAACAATGGCTACCCAATAGTTATGAAATTAGTTGCGATTCGTCTCCAGAGGTTACTTAGAAAGCTTGAGATTAATAAATATATCACTCCTTACAGCTTCCGACACACGCATACTTCTCTTCTTATAGAGGCAGGAGCTGGCTTAAAAGAAGTTCAAGAACGCCTTGGACATTCAGACATTAATACAACCATGAATATCTATGCTCACATGACCAAAAAATAGAAGAAAAGACCTCCCATAAGTTCAGTGAACTTACAAAAGGTCTTCTCTAATGAGCCGTATTCAGTTTTCAAAAATAACCGAAGTTAGCAAAAAGTTAGCAATTCATGTTTCGAAACTTCATAAACCCTCTACTATCAAGGGTTCTGGGCAATGATTACATCATGCCGCCCATTCCACCCATGCCGCCCATGTCAGGCATTCCGCCGCCGGCATTCTCTTCTGGAATGTCAGCTACGACTGCTTCTGTTGTTAGGAACATGGCTGCTACGGATGCTGCGTTTTGAAGTGCAGAACGCGTAACTTTTGTTGGGTCTACGATACCAGTGTCGATCATGTTGACCCATTGGCCGTTGGCTGCGTTGAAGCCTACGCCTACTTCTTCTTTTTTCAGACGCTCAACGATGATGGATCCTTCAAGACCAGCGTTGTGTGCGATCTGACGGATTGGCTCTTCAAGGGCACGAAGAACGATGTTGATGCCTGTTGCGATGTCGCCTTCTGCTTCGATTGCTGCCACTTTGCTGTATACGTTGACAAGCGCTGTACCACCACCGGATACGATTCCTTCTTCAACCGCTGCACGTGTTGAGTTAAGGGCGTCTTCGATGCGAAGCTTACGCTCTTTCAATTCTGTTTCAGTTGCTGCTCCGACTTTGATTACGGCAACACCGCCAGCTAGTTTCGCAAGGCGCTCCTGCAGTTTTTCTTTGTCGAATTCAGATGTTGTTTCTTCGAGCTGTGCACGGATTTGACCTACGCGTGAGCCGATTTTGTTAGCTTCGCCTGCACCTTCAACGATTGTTGTGTTTTCTTTTGTTACAACAACCTTCGCTGCGCGTCCAAGCTGTGTTACGTTTGCTGATTTAAGATCAAGACCTAGGTCTTCAGTAATCACTTCAGCGCCAGTTAGTACAGCTAAGTCTTCAAGCATTGCTTTACGGCGGTCACCGAAGCCTGGAGCTTTAACAGCTACTGCGTTGAATGTGCCGCGAAGTTTGTTCACTACTAATGTAGCAAGTGCTTCGCCTTCAACGTCTTCAGCTACGATTAGAAGCGGCTTGCCTTGTTGAACAACCTGCTCAAGAACTGGAAGTACTTCCTGGATGTTGCCGATTTTCTTGTCAGTGATTAAGATATAAGGATTTTCAAGCACTGCTTCCATTTTATCTGAATCAGTAACCATGTAAGGAGAGGCATATCCGCGGTCGAACTGCATACCTTCTACTACATCAAGCTCTGTTGTGAAGCCTTTTGATTCTTCGATTGTGATGACGCCGTCGTTGCCCACGCGCTCCATTGCTTCAGCGATTAATTGGCCGACTTCTTCGTCAGCAGAAGAGATCGCTGCAACTTGTGCAATTGACTCTTTTCCTTCGATTGGAACAGAGATTGCTTTTAGCTCGTCAAGTGCTGCGACAACTGCTTTTTCGATTCCTTTACGTACGCCAACAGGGTTCGCACCAGCTGTCACGTTTTTAAGGCCTTCGCGGATCATTGCCTGCGCAAGAACCGTTGCAGTTGTTGTACCGTCACCGGCGATTTCGTTTGTTTTGCTTGCTACTTCCGCTACAAGCTTTGCACCCATGTTTTCAAATGCATCTTCAAGCTCGATTTCTTTTGCGATTGTTACACCATCGTTTGTAATAAGCGGTGAACCGAATTTCTTTTCAAGTACCACGTTGCGTCCTTTTGGTCCAAGTGTTACCTTCACTGCATTTGCAAGCTGATCAACACCGCGAAGCATGGAGCGGCGTGCTTCTTCACTAAATTTAATATCTTTAGCCATAAGTAAGGTTCCTCCTGTTTTACAGGCTCTGTCAGCCTGAGTTATTTTTTGATGGTTCGTTTATTCTAAGTATAAGTTCGTTATGGTTATTAGCCGAGTACAGCTAAAATGTCGCTTTCACGAAGGATCAGGTATTCGTTGCCTTGGTATTTCACTTCTGTTCCAGCGTATTTCGAGAAGATGATACGATCGTCAACAGATACTTCAAGTGCTACTTTTTCTCCGTTATCTAAAACGCGGCCTGTACCAATGGATACAACTCTGCCTTCTGACGGCTTTTCTTTAGCGCTGTCCGGAAGAACAATCCCGCTTGATGTTTTTTCTTCTGATTCTACCAACTCAATTACTACGCGATCACCTAATGGTTTTAACAAGTGAAACAACCTCCTTAAGATATGTGTTCTTTTTTATTAGCACTCTAAGTCATTGAGTGCTAACACAGTTATTATGATAAAGAATCAGCCTTTTTTTTGCAAGTGAAAACCATTACTTTTTTTACGACAAATTCTGCTTGTCCCCCTTTGAGTGATTAAATTTGAAGGGGCGTTTGTTTATTAGTAGAATAAACCTTATCGGCAAAAGATTTTGTATAACGGTGTCGAGAAATTTAATTTAAAGGAGTAAACACGTGAATCGAACCTTTGTCTTTATTTTGGCTGCATATATTGTGATGCAGCTTTCAAGTCTGATTGGCGTTCCCCTTGTTTATATGGGCGGCATGAAGTGGACCGACAATGAAGCGGATATTATGAAAAATCTTGCTGCCGGCTACTGGATCTTTTTCAGCTTTTTTGCAACCCTCCTGCTTACCTTATTTCTATTATATAGACGAAAAGGGGCACTGGATCTGCCGGGTGAAAAAGCGAATACCGGAATGGTCGTTGTGTGGTCGATTGCCGGGATCTTTTTGGCCTTTGCAAGCCAGATGATTGCCGTCTTAATTGAAACGATGATCGGCATTGAGCCGGGATCGGATAATACAGCAGATATTATCAGCCTCCTGTCCTATGTGCCGGCCGCTTCGTTTGCAATTGCAATATTCGGACCGATTTTAGAGGAAATTGTGTTTCGCGGCGTTATTTTCGGCTGGTTCTATCGCCGGTATAACTTCTTTATTTCAGGCATGCTGAGCGCCCTGATCTTTGCTGCGATCCATTTGGACTTCACACATATCTTAATTTACACAGCGATGGGCTTTGCGTTTGCCTTCCTGTATGCGAAAACAAAACGTATTATTGTCCCGATCATTGCACATATTTCCATTAACAGCTTTGTCGTGCTCGTGCAGTTTGTATTTGCCGATGAAATGGAGAAGATTATGGAGATGAATGAAGCAATGGTTACCCTATTACGATTTATGGTTGGTGGAATATTATGAGGAACCCTTTAGTCAGCGGATTAATTTACATCTTACTCGGCGCTGTCTTTACCTACTTTGCGATCAGCAGCGTCAATGACAACGGATGGGGATTCTTTGCTTATCTCTTCGTGGCCTTTGCCACCTACGACATCGGCTCAGGAATCCGCCTGATCCTGCTGCATTTTAAAATTAAGCGCCATATGAGAGAAAAAGAAAAAAAGTAGCGGGAAGCTTTCTCCTCGCTACTTTTTTCTTTACTCTATTAAGGATAAATGCTGATATTTACACACAGTTGATTGGAGCTGAAGGTGTGAGACTCCTGCGGGATATAGCGGGAAGGGTGAGACCTCTGAAACGCAAAGCGTTGAAGATGGCTCACCCCCGCCCCGCGGAAAGCGAGCACCTGCAGCGGAAATCAACAGCCCCATTTATAGAAACACTTATTTTGAAGACATCTCCCGATCAATCCGGTCTCTTCTCTCCTGCTCCTCAATCACACGCTGCTTAGCCTCCGCCTGCATCGCTTTCCGATAGCCCACCTTCGCAATCATCAAACTGATTTCATACAGCAAAAGCAATGGCACGGTCACAAGCATGTGGGAGAAAATATCCGGCGGTGTAACAAACGCTGCGATGACGACCAGTACAAAGTACGCATACTTGCGGATCTTTGCCAAAAACATCGGCGTCACGATACCAAGCCTCGTAATAAACAGCATAATCACCGGCAGCTGAAATAAAAATCCAAATGGAATCGTCATTTGAAAAAGGAATTGGAAAAATTCATTAATCCCGATAACCTGCTGGATCCCGAGGTTATCCGATAAATTGAACATGAAACGGACAACAAACGGAAACAAAATAAAGTAAGCAAAAGCCAGACCAAGTAAAAACAAGAAGGCTGAAGCTGGTATATAGCTTAAAGTCACGCGTCTTTCTTTTTCAAGCAGCCCGGGGCTGACAAAAGACCAGAGCTGATACAGTATTAGGGGCGCCGTCATGATAAATGCAATAAACAAGATGATCTGAAAATAAATCTTTACCGGATCGGTCACCTTGAATGCATTAAGTGTCATATTCTTTGCTTCATCTGAATTCTGCAGAAAGTGCATCAGCGGTTCTGCAAGAAAGAATCCGACTGCAATCGCAAAGACAAAGAAAACGACCACAAGAATGAGTCGTTTTCTTATTTCAATTATATGATCATGGACGGTCATATCTTTCTCGTTCATATGGCCACCATCCCGTGTTATTATAACGTTTTATCTTCTTTTTTTGTTTCTTTTTTATCGTCATCGTCGTCTGCTAAACCTTTTGTAGCATCCTTGAATTCACGAAGAGTGCTTCCGGCAGCTTTTCCTAGTTCAGGAAGCTTTTTAGGGCCGAAAATTAAAAGCGCAACGACAGCAATTATGACTAAGCTCATTGGACCTGGCATGGTGATTGCACCTCCATTTCTTCTTTATATCATAAATCATTCGACAGCATTTTGCTATTCTATAATGTCTTCCAATTGTGACGGTTCTACGTCATCTGCTGTATAATGCTTCAAAAAGTAGATCAGCGACTGCAACTCAACGGCAAGGTCAATATGATGGATGCGGATGTGATCCGGCACATTAAGCCTGGCCGGCGTGAAATTAAGGATTCCCTTAATGTTCATCGGCACCAGCCGGTCGGTAATCGTTTGCGCGGGTCCTGCAGGCACCGTTAAAATAGCCACTTCGATGTCGCTTTCCTTCACCCGCTCCTCAAGCTCGTCCATCGAAAAGATCGGCACATCCCCAATGGCAGTTCCAGCCTTTTTCGGATCGGCATCAAATGCCATTTCAATTTTTGTATTGTTGTTTTTAAGAAAGTTATAATGAAGAAACGCGGTACCAAGATTTCCGACACCGATCAAAATAACCTTTGTGACCTCATCCTGATCCAGTGTTTTTCGGAAAAAGGTCAGCAGATAATTAACATTATACCCATATCCCTTTTTGCCTAACGCACCAAAGTATGAAAAGTCACGCCTGATGGTAGCTGAATCTACCTTTACGGCATCGCTTAATTCTTTTGAAGATACCCGCTGCTTTCCTGACGAATGCAGGTTTTTTAAAAAGCGGTAGTAAAGCGGCAATCGCTTCGCTGTCGCCTGCGGAATCCTGACTTGCTCCTGATTCATGCCTTCTCCCCCCTAAATCTAACCGTGGCATGACCAATTCGGTTCATGCATTCCTTGATACGAATGATGGCCGATCGGTCTGTTAACGCTTCCAATCTTATAGTGAATCAAAACGTACAAGTTTTTGATATCTTATCCCTTTTTAACCCATTCATTAGTATCATACACCATTCAACCTCTGCTGTACAAAGTTTGAAATACTTTTCACAAATCCGGTTTATTGCACAGATGTTCTCCATTGCGATACACTTAAAGGTAGAAAATGAGGTGATCCTTACATGATTTTATTACAAGTAAACCAACTCTCGAAAGCGTTTGGCGCAGAAGAGATTTTATCGAATATAAAATTAGAGGTACAAACAAGAGACAGGATTGCATTAGTCGGCCGAAACGGTGCAGGAAAATCCACCCTGCTGAAAATGATCGCCGGCCAGATGTCCTACGATGAAGGAGAAATCATCAAGCCAAAGGGCGTGTCAATTGGCTACCTGGAGCAGCACACAGGCCTGGAATCAGACCTCTCCATCTGGGAGGAAATGCTGTCGGTGTTTGACCATTTAAAGCAAATGGAAGCCGAGCTCCGTTCCAATGAACAAAAAATGGCTGATCCCGCTATTTATGAAAACACAGAACGTTATAACAAATTAATGAAGGAATACGATGAGCTTCAGGTCGCGTTTAAAGAAAAAGGCGGCTACCAGTATGAGGCCGATATCCGCTCAGTCCTTCACGGCTTGCGGTTTGGCCAGTTTGACTACAATACGCCGATCTCCACCTTAAGCGGAGGACAGAAAACACGGCTTGCCCTTGGAAAAATGCTTCTCACCAAGCCCGATGTCATGATCCTCGATGAACCGACCAACCATTTGGATATCGAGACGCTCGCATGGCTTGAGCAGTATCTGCAGGGGTACCCCGCTGCCATCCTGATCGTCTCCCATGACCGTTACTTTCTTGATAAGGTCGTGAATCAGGTCGTCGAGCTTTCCAGGCACCGCTCCAAAAAGTTTCACGGCAACTACAGCTATTATTTAGATCAAAAAGCCCTGAACTATGAACGGGAAGTAAAAGAGTTTGAGAAGCAGCAGGGGGAAATTGCGAAGCTTGAAGATTTTATTGCGCGAAACCTTGTGCGCGCATCGACGACCAAACAGGCACAAAGCCGCCGAAAGAAGCTTGAGCGCATGGACAAGCTGGACCGTCCCCAGGGTGACGAGAAATCAGCCAACTTTTCGTTCGGCATCGATCGTCAAAGCGGCAATGATGTATTAAAAATCAACGAGCTTGCGATTGGCTATGACAAACCTGTTTCATCCGGCCTTAACGTATCGATTTCCAGGCAGGACAGCCTCGCGTTAATCGGTCCAAACGGCGTCGGCAAATCCACTCTTTTAAAAACCATCGTGAAAAAGCTGGAGCCGCTGCAGGGAGAGATCCGCTATGGCTCCAATGTCAGCATCGGCTACTACGACCAGGAGCAGGCGGAATTAAACTCACGCAAAACGGTCCTAAACGAGCTTTGGGATGACTATCCGATGAAAAATGAAAAAGACATTCGCACGATACTGGGGAATTTCTTATTTTCAGGTGAGGATGTGCTAAAGCCCGTTAACACCTTGAGCGGCGGTGAAAAAGCAAGACTTGCCTTAGCCAAGCTGATGATGCAGCAGTCCAATCTTCTGATTTTAGATGAGCCGACCAACCACCTGGATCTCGACAGCAAGGAAATTCTTGAAAATGCGCTGATGGACTTTCCCGGCACCATCCTCTTTGTGTCCCATGACCGGTATTTCATCAACCGCATCGCCACCAAGGTGCTTGAGATGTCTCCTGACGGTGCAACAGAATTTTTAGGAGACTACGATTACTATGTAGAGAAAACGCAGGAGCAGGAAGAACATGAACGCTATGAGGCAGAAAAGAACGCCTCCCCTGCAGCTGTGAAGTCCAGCAGTCAAAAAGACAAAAACAGTTTTGAACAGGACAAGGAACAAAAAAGAAAAGAACGCCAGAAACGCAGAAGACTCGAGGAAATCGAGCTGCTCATTACCGAGCTTGAAGATCAGATCGAAGAAAATGAAACGCTGCTATGCGACCCCGACATTTTTCAGGATCATGAACGGGTCATGCAGTGTAATGAACTGATTGAACAAGCAAAATACTCCATGGACCAGTTAATGGAGGAATGGGCCGAGCTTCAGGAAGAGCTTGAGACGTAAGGGAACATACTGCGCAAAAATGACAAAAAGAACGGCTTCATGAACTAATTCATGAGCCGTTCTTTATTTTGTGCACCGAGCTTAGGCCCATTTTTGACGTTCCGGCACCTGCCCATATATCGATCACCTTTTCCGGTTTATCGATCATATCAGGCAATTTATCATTCATGTTTCACAATTTATCGGACTACTTTAGCCGTTTATCGGTCTCTGGGCACCACGATGAGATTTTATCACACATGTTTTCACTTTTATCGATCATGTTTATTGGTTTATCGTACAACTTTACACGTTTATCGATCTGGTCTGGGCTGAGCTGTACTTGACTCAAAGACGAATCCCCATCCCCTTTTACATAATCCACACATCATAAGCTCCTCTCAAAAATAAAACGATGTCGCCAAACATGCCTATACAGAAAAAGATAAAATAATAACTGGCAACGGTGATCTCCTTATTAAACAGCTCCTTAAAAGCCTGAACGAACAAATCGTGAAACTTAAACCAGCTTAGGATCCATGCAATGATAAGAAAGCTGAGAATCATCATACTTTATCCACCGTTCTTTCTATTTTAGATTTTTTAAGTTCAACATACTTCTTAAGCCATATTTTTGTAAAGGTAAAATCGTCGAATGATGTAGAAACCATGACAATCATGTAACAATCCACAGAGTTATGCACATTACGCACAGCTTTTTATCGCTGTCCACCGTTTTTATCCACATTATCCACAACAAACAGTTAAGTTACCAACAGTATCCACAGGTTATGACACACTGAAAATGAAAACGCTTTTTACACAGACGTTTTAATGTTATTAACAGGTTATCCACAGACTGTGCACAAGTACAAATGTTCTTATAATTGTGACTATTTATTACAGCTGGTTTACAGACAGGTTAATAGATAATAATACGTTTATGGTTAAGTGAGTAGGGAACAGTTTAAGTATCATAAGAAAAATAAGGAGGCTTTACTAATTTATGAAAAAGCTAGTACCTGCAGCACTCATAACTTCATTAGTATTTGCCACGGGCTCGAACACACATGTTATTGCTGAGACACAAGATAAAAAACAGCAGCCATCAGCTGAAGACATACTTGGACAAGCTGCCTCCCTCCATGAGGAGCTGGACAGCGTTTATTTTAAAGCAGAAAGAACAACCGAAACTGCAGAAGGAACCGTTGATTCCTCTACTGTAGAAAAACAGTGGCTGTATGAACAGGATGAGAACTTTTACCGGCATATTGAATACGAAGAAGAAGACCGGACTTCTTATCTGTTTACCGATCTTGAGGATCCAAATTTCTTAATCGAGTATGCAGAAGGCGACGATGAAGCACAGCGGTATGAAAATGCCTTTACGGAAAATGCTGACTTGGGGCATGGAGCACATTCCTACGAGTACCTGCTTGAGCATGCTGAACTTTCATTGATCGGAGAGGAAGAAGTGAACGGCTATCAAACCTACCATGTTCAGGCCACCCAGGAAGGCCAGACAACTGATTACTGGTTTGATCAGGACACCTTCTATGAAGTAAAGACCCAGTATCAATCATTTGGTACTGAAACCTACAGTACAGAAATTCTGGATTACGAACTGAACCCTGAATTTGACAAAGGACTGTTTCAGGCACCAGATGAGATAGAAACCCTGGGTAAAGAAGTTTTATCATTATAAAGAAAAGGACAAGCGTCGAAACGCTTGTCCTTTTTATATTAACTCAAGCCCCGGATTTGCATTTAACGCATAGCCGGATCTTTTTCCCTGCTCAAACGAAATAGTTCCTGCTGCAGCAATCATCGCTGCATTATCGGTGCATAATGAAAGCGGCGGAATGATCAACTCTATACTGCCAGCGTCACCGAAGGTCTCTTCCAGCCTTTGGCGCAGTCCTTTGTTTGCCGCTACTCCCCCGGCTAGCAGAAGCTGTTCGGCTTTGTATTCCTTTACCGCGCGCTCCGCCTTTGTTACGAGCACCTCAATGACACTTTCCTGAAAGCTTGCAGCGAGATCCTTCGGGTCAATTTCTTCCCCCCGCTGTTCAGCATTATGCAGCGTATTAATGACAGATGATTTCAAACCGCTGAAGCTGAAATCATAGGAGCCCTCTTCCAGCCAGGCACGAGGCAGCTTAACCGATGGCTTGCCTTCCTGCGCAAGACGGTCGATATGAGGTCCTCCCGGATAAGGAAGCCCTAGTGTGCGTGCCACTTTGTCATACGCTTCTCCAGCTGCATCATCTCTTGTTTCCCCAATTACTTCAAACGAGCCATGTTCCTTCATATAAACAAGCTCCGTATGCCCCCCGGACACGACAAGAGAAAGCAATGGAAATTTCATTTCCTTCACTAAGCGGTTGGCATAAATATGACCGGCAATATGATGAACGCCTACCAGTGGAATATTGTGTGCAAATGCAATCGCTTTTGCGGCATTTACCCCGATGATCAAAGCCCCGACAAGACCCGGGCCTTCTGTCACGGCAATCGCATCAATCTCTTTTATGGTTAGTCCTGCCTGAACAAGCGCCTCTTCCACCACATACGTCACTTGCTCTACATGGTGTCGTGAAGCAATCTCCGGTACAACTCCGCCAAACCTTTTGTGGCTTTCAATCTGAGATGAAACCACATTAGACAGTATCTGAGTGCCGTCACGTACAACAGAAGCAGCGGTTTCATCACAGCTTGTCTCAATTCCCAATACAAATGTATGCTGTGTCATTATAAGTTCACCCACATGACCAATGCATCCTCTCCGTTATCTGAGTAATAATTTTTCCGGATTCCGCCCTCTAAAAAGCCAAGCTTGCGGTATAGAGACCGGGCAATGTCGTTGCTGACGCGCACTTCAAGCGTGACCGTCTTAGCCCCTGCTTCTTTAGCCAGCTTCAGCACCTTCTGCATCAGTGTCAGTCCAAGCTTTTGCCCTCTTTGCCCCGGCACTATTGCAATATTGGTAACATGCGCTTCATCCATGATCAGCCACAGTCCGCAATAGCCAATGACTTCATTGTCTTTTTCAAGCAATAAATACTTCGCAAACTGATTAACCATCAGCTCATTTTCAAACGCTTCACGGCGCCAGGGAATAGTAAATGACTGCTCCTCGACCATCAGCACCTGATCGATATCCTGGATGGTCATCCACCGGAATTGTGTATCATTCATGACGCTCACCCTGCTGGCGCTCCAGCCACTTCGCTTCTGCTTCAGCCAGCCGGATATAGTTCGGTACCACATCATGTGTATTGCCAGGCTCCATGCTCATGCCAATCAAACCAATTTCACTGGCACGCGGCACCTGTTCAGTCACTACAGACTGAATCGCCCGATCTCCCAGTTTACTTTGAATCAGTTCCCAGAAAACCGCGGTGTCCTTGCCTGTAAATAACACTTTTTCATTCATTTCAGCAAGCTGGTCAAGCCAGGTTTCCATCAGAATATTAACGTCCTCTTTTACCTCCGTCAGCTGCTGGTCTTTAAACGCATACAGACCTGTATAAACCTGTCCTCTTCTCGCATCAAATACAGGGCAGACCAGACCGTCAAAATAGCGGCCGGCTCCCGTTAAAGAAGCAAGACTTGAGACGCCCACCACAGGAATATCAAGTGTCCAGGCAAGCGTTTTAGCCAGCGTTACGCCAATGCGGACGCCTGTATAAGAGCCGGGTCCTTTTGCCACAACAATGCGGTCCAAATCTTTAGGCTGCAGGTCAACGGACTGCAGCAGGGCTTCAATTGCCGGCATGGCTTGAATCGAATGATTTTTTTTGCTGTTAATCAGCGTCTCTGCCACCACTGCCTGCTCATTCATCACAGCAATGGACAGAGGAAAATTAGATGTATCAATTACCAGTACATTCATGTCATTATCTCCTCACACAACGCTTCATACCTTTTGCCAACAGGCTTAAGCTCAAAGCGCCTCTCCAGTTCACTCGCATGGAAAATGGATATTTCCAATCGCTCAGCAGGCAGCTGTTCTTTAATAAGATGTGCCCATTCAACCAGGCACACGCCCGCTCCTTCAAAATACTCATCAAAACCAAGATCTTCCCATTCATCACTTAAACGGTAGACATCCATGTGGTACAGAGGAAGTCTTCCCATATATTCTTTCATAATCGTAAAAGTGGGACTGTTCACATTTCGTTTCACACCCAGCCCTTTTGCGATTCCTTTTGAAAAAGTCGTTTTGCCTGCGCCTAAATCGCCTTCAAGAGTAAGAATGTCTCCTGCTCTAAGGAGTTCACCCAATCTATAGGCAAATGCTGCTGTATCATCAGGATGGCTTGAATTCCAGTTATAGATCACTGCCCGTTCCTCCATCTAGTTCACTCATTTATTTGTTGTTTCATCAGTCATTCAATAAAAAAGACTCACCCGCTTGGAGTCAGTCCTTGTCGCTTCTATAAGTGTACATGATTTTAATAAAAACGCAAAGCCCCGCACGTTAATTGGCACGCTTGAACAGGCTTTTTTGACAAAAAAAATAACCATGAATGAATTCATGGAAAATGGCGGTCCCGACCGGGATCGAACCGGCGATCTCCTGCGTGACAGGCAGGCATGTTAACCGCTACACCACGGGACCTTGGTAATTGCGGGGGCAGGATTTGAACCTGCGACCTTTGGGTTATGA
>NZ_SMZR01000013.1 GCF_004358665.1 Jeotgalibacillus sp. S-D1
GTTTTGATTGATGGTTTGCGTGAGTATTTCTTTGCTGGCAATCGACGTGTGTTTGAGGTTCTAATAAGTTATTTGTCTCCTAGTCCACGACCTTTGAGACTTTGAGCATTTTTGTCGTGTACAGAGGAAAAAAATATAATTGCAACGTTAAGAAAGCAGCCACTACGAGGTTTTACCTATAACGATTATGGGTCACTGGTTAATCTATCACGTTACGGTACTGTGGGAAACTTAATGGGTAATCTCACCAATAACAGCTTTTTCATTGAAGGAAAGATTGCCCGTTTTATGTACATATCGCTCTATCGCATGCATCAGATGTCTATTCATGGTGCCTTCAAGACATTTGCTTTATGGATTAGCGAAAAGATACTACGCATAGGTCGTCCAAAGATCAAATTACATTAAGTAAAACGACAGCGATAAACTGATTATCGCTGTCGTTTTTTTACACTATCATAAGAGGTTTGCGACGGGCACTAGAGGCGCATGAAAGGTGCGGTTCGGCTGATCTTCGACTCAGCGACTGTTTCAGGTAATCCTTGCGCCACGATATGGCCACCTTCACCACCTGCACCAGGGCCGATATCAATCACCCAATCACTACTACTAGCAACCTGCATGTCGTGTTCGACCATGATAACGCTGTTACCGGCATCAACAAGTCCATTCAATTGCGCCATCAACATCGAGACATCTTTTGGGTGCAAACCCGTTGTTGGCTCATCTAGGATATACAGCGTATCGCCGCGCTGCGTTCGCTGCAATTCAGTGGCAAGTTTAATACGTTGGGCTTCACCGCCAGATAGCTCAGTTGCTGGTTGGCCAAGTCGTAAGTAGCCAAGCCCGACTTGTAGCAAGGCACTTAATGCTCGCAAGATAGCAGGGTCGTCTGCAAAGAATTCATAAGCTGATTCAACCGTGAGCGCCAGCACATCGGCGATGTTTTTGTCACGATACGTGACCTCTAGCGTGTCCTCATTGTAGCGCTGTCCGTGACAGACTTGGCAAGGCGAATAGACGCTAGGAAGAAACAGTAGCTCGACACTCACAAAGCCTAAGCCTTCACAATTAGGACAACGACCTTTAGTCGTGTTGAATGAAAAACGCCCTGCGTTGTAACGACGAGATTTTGCCTCGCTCGTTGACGCGAATAGCTTACGGACATGATCAAACAGTCCGGTATAGGTAGCAAGGTTTGAGCGCGGCGTACGCCCAATAGCTTTTTGATCGACGGTTACCAGTCGTTTGACATCATCCATACCCTCAATGATTTGTCCACCGGTTGGCGTCTCCAACTCTTGCTCAAGTAAATCGGCTTCGCCAGTTGGAGCTTCAACCGTTTGTTTTTGTCCTAGAGCCTCATAAACGAGCTCTACCAAAGCTTGACTCACTAGACTCGACTTTCCTGAACCTGATACACCCGTGACAGTAGTCATCACACCCAATGGAAAACCGACATCCAGCTCTTGTAAGTTATTACGCGTAATCCCTGTAAGTTTAAGCCACGCTGTCGGCTCTCTTGGTGTGCGTTTTACGATAGCGTCAGTGCTGAACAGATAGCGGCTGGTATGCGAGTGAGTCACGTCGCGCAATCCCTCTACAGGACCACTATAAATCACCTCGCCGCCATGAGTACCCGCATTGGGGCCAACGTCTACGATCCAATCAGCGTGTCTGATGACGCTCACATCATGCTCGACGACAAACACTGAGTTACCAGCGGCAATGAGCTCATCTAAGGCACTTAGTAATGCTTGGGTATCTGCTGGATGAAGACCAGCGGATGGTTCATCTAGTACATAAACCACCCCAAAAAGTTGTGAGCGAATTTGAGTGGCTAGGCGTAAGCGTTGTAGCTCACCAGGAGATAGTGTAGGTGTGGTGCGCTCAAGTGATAAGTACCCCAAACCCAATAGGGTCAGTGCTTTTACCCGAGATAACATATCACTGGCAATGCGCTGAGCGACGATAGCCTTTTCACGATTTGCCATATTGTCAGTTGGGACTTTATTGGCCGCAGTCTCAAGCTTGCGCGCCAGTTCGATAAAGGTCAGTTGCGACAGCTCCCCAATATCGAGTCCTGCGAACGTAACGGATAGTGATTCTTTTTTCAGTTTTTTACCATCACATTCTGGACATACAGAGATTTGCATAAACTGAGAAACGCGCTTTTTTGTCAATGAGCTCTGAGTAGTGGCAAAAGAATGCAGTATGAAGCGCTTTGCACTCGAAAACGTGCCCATATAGTTGGGCTTTTCGCCGCTCTCAATCGCTTTTCTTACTTGCTCAAGGCTGTATTCAGGGTAGACAGGAACGGTTGGGGTTTCATCTGTAAACAAGATCCAATCGCGGGTTTCTTTTGGCAGTTTATGCCAAGGCGTGTCAATATCGTAGCCGAGTGACACCAGTATGCGGCTTAGGTTTTTGCCTTGCCACGCTGGTGGCCATGCTGCGATAGCACGCTCTCGAATGGTTTTGGTGTTATCAGGTACTAGTAACTCTTCGGTGACTTCAAACACGCGGCCAATACCAGAGCAAGTAGGACAGGCACCCTCAGGTGTATTTGGCGAAAACGCATCGGCATACAATATCTCTTGACCAGTAGGATAATCTCCAGCTCGTGAATAGAGCATGCGTAGCCCGTTTGAGATAGAGGTAACACTGCCCACTGATGAACGCACTGAGGGCGTACCTCGTTGTTGTTGTAGAGCAACTGCTGGCGGCAGACCTTCTATCATATCAACATCAGGCTCATCAACTTGATCTATCAATCGACGCGCATAAGGGGATACTGAATCTAAATAACGACGTTGTGACTCAGCAAATAAAGTGCCAAAAGCAAGTGATGACTTACCTGATCCTGATATACCGGTAAAAACGACCAGTGCATCACGAGGTAAATCTACATCGATATTCTTTAAGTTATGAACGCGAGCTCCCCTGACTCGAACACTGTGGTCAGTGTCACAGAGAATGTCTTTATTGATATGTTTATTGTTATTGGTGGCCATAAACAGGCGACTCCTATTGAATTGTATTTCTTGATTTTAAATATATTTGGATTTTGCTCATTGACGTTTGCAGTCATGGATAAGTGTTATTTATCTATTGATATTCTTTATAAAAGGTTGAATGTAATAAGAAGAATTTTAACATTTTGTTGCTATTACAGAGTCTGTGCGTTACTTACATAGTACGCGGACTCACATAAATAGACAGGGTATCAAGTGTTATAAAGCTGATTTCAATGACGAAAAAGGGTCCTGCAAAATTTGCAGGACCCTTTTTCGGTAGTATTGATACTAATATTAGCGGTTACGAACGAGCGGTCCGTAAGACTGCTGTTATGCTTCTTTGAAGCAATAAACGGCAAGCTTATTACCATCTAGATCACGAACATAGGCCGCGTAAGCGTTAGGCGCCCAATCGCGTGTACCAGGCTGGCCTTCATCTTGAGCACCAGCGCTCAATGCTGCTGCATGAAATGCGTCAATAGCAGCGCGGCTTGGTGCTTCAAAGCTCACCATATTACCATTACCAACACTAGCTGGTTGACCATTATTAGGTTTCATAACAAATAAAGATGGTGCATCTACGCCCCATATTGAACCATTATCACCTAGGTCAGCAATACGTTTAAGCCCTAGAATCTCTAAAACGTTGTCATAGAATGTACGTGCTTGATTAACATCGTTAGTGCCAAGGGTAACGTGAGTAAAAATGCTCATGTGTTGTTCTCCGGTTGTGGATGATTTTTTATCAATAGTTTTTCTATCGAGTTGCAGCAAGTTTGCCGCGTCGTCTGTCGATAGAAACCATCATACGTTATTTCATATAAAAGATAATAGGTCTAAAAAGAAAATGACTTTTACCATAAGGTAATAATAATTTTTATTAATAGAGGCTCGTATATCTACTCATGTTTGAACAATGCCATTATTTGTTCCGTCACCATCAAGACTGTTTATATAACTACTCAGCCAGAGACTTAAGGCTAACTGCTTACGCAAAATAATTTACTGTAAGTAGCCATTTTTAGATTTTATATCGGGCGGCAGATCGGTTTCTCCCAGTGCCTCTAGTAAGTTAATTTCGATGGTACGCGACAGAGCACTCAGTGGTAGATTGTTAGCGGCCAAGCCAAAAGGCGATTCCAACTCCTCACTAAGAGCATCTAAACCAAAAAAAGTATAGGCGATCACTGCACAGACAAACGGAGTAGCCCATCCCAGAGATGACACCAAACCAAAAGGCAACATAAAGCAATATAAGTAGGTGGTGCGATGTACTAACAGCGTATAAGCAAATGGTAGTGGCGTATAATGAATGCGCTCGCAGGCGGCCAAAACTACAGTCATAGAGGTCAGCCGTTCATCCATGTTCTGTACTAGAAATTCCGATAATAATCGCTCACGTCGGCTATAACCGACCTTTTTCCCCATCAGCCGCAGCAGGTACTCGGGCAGATTTTGCGCTTGGCGCATGCTGAGGTGATGCTCGGGTTCTACAAAACGATCAACGTCCTGCCAAGGTTCAGTGTCACGTAGTCGATGGCGCAGAGCATGAGTAAAGGCGATGGTTAGGTGAATCATACGGCGCTGGGTTTGCCGTCCAGTCTCCGTTTCTTCATCCATAAATGAGAGCACTTGGCGGGCCAAGCTACGAGCATCCACTACTAGCTGACCCCATTGACCCCTAGCTTCCCACCAGCGTTGATAGCTGGCATTGTTACGAAAGCCGAGGAACAATGATAAAGCAACCCCTAGAAAAGTGAAGGGAGCCGTACTATAAGAGGAGAAGAAGCCTGGAAACCAGTACTGGATGCCTGCTATTAGAGTGCTAAGCAAGATGGTGAGAAAAATCTGAGGATAAATTTTTGGTAGGATAGAGCCGCGCAAGGTAAAAAACAGCTTGAGTGCGTTCGGTTTTTGCTTGACGATCATGTCAGCCTCCTAACGATCGAGTTGGTTAGAGTAGTGTGCAAGACCTCCAAGTAATTAGATGATTTATCTTTCGAGGTGCGAGGCCTTAAAGTATGGGTAGTTCTTACTATCACCCAGTTAGGGTTTAGATAAATGTGCTGCTAAATAATCTAGTAGCAGCCTAATTTTTGGCGACAAATGGCGATTATGAGGATATAGAGCCCAAATAGCTTCCTCAGGTTCCCTAAGATTATCCAATAAGCTGACCAGCTCCCCCGATTCTAAATGCTTTTGTACGTAGTAATCAGGTAGCTGCACAATACCCAATCCCTTTATAGCCGCATCGACTAAACTATAACCGCTGTTATAACGCACGCTACCTGTCACTCGAATGTTTTTCTCTTTACCAGACTCTTTAAAGTGCCAGTAGTCTAGCGTCCCCAGCAGACAGTTATGTTGACCAAGTTCGGTCAGAGAATGCGGTATGCCGTATTTCTCAATATAGGAGGGCGCCGCACAGACAAAATTAGTACGACTACTGAGTTTTTTTGCCATCATAGTCGAATCACGAAGCTTTCCAATGCGAATGGCTAAATCATAGCCCTCTTCAATCAAATCAACCTGCTGATTACTCAAAAAGGCAGTCACTTCAATATCACTATATTGCACCATAAAGTCATTCACCAATGGCATCAATTGTTGTTCACCATAAGTGACAGGAGTTGTCAGTTTAATCATGCCTTGCGGTTTTGACTGCAAATTAGTCACCGCTTGCTCTGCGGCATCGAGACCATCAAGTACCCCGCGGCAGTGCTGATAAAAAACACGGCCTTCTTCTGTTAGCGAGACCTTACGAGTCGTTCGGTAAAGTAATTTAATATTGAGACGTTGTTCTAAGGCGCTGACTTGTCGACTTACTTGAGCGGTCGAGATGCCTATTTTCTTTGCAGCTTTCGTAAAACTCTCGTATTCAGCCACGTAAACGAACTCACTGATACCATCCCATTTCATCATTATTACCTATATGCAAAAGATAGTTTCGAATATAGCATATTATCATCTAATCAGAAATAGATATAATACAAGCATAAATTCAAACAGGCTCCAGTTCATTGCAACTAAAGCTTGCTAATACAAGAGG
The DNA here is from genome assembly GCF_004358665.1 of Jeotgalibacillus sp. S-D1. Taxonomy (GTDB): domain Bacteria; phylum Bacillota; class Bacilli; order Bacillales; family Jeotgalibacillaceae; genus Jeotgalibacillus. The sequence goes on from NZ_SMZR01000013.1 coordinate 6,067, forward strand.
TGCAAAATGAGTTGGATGTTTCTTTTTTTCGGAGTGGTTGCAGAAGCTTTATCTCACGTTGCATTAAAACAGACGGATGGCTTCACTAAGCCGTTAGCAAGTATGTTAGTTCTGTTAGGACATCTAGCTGCATTTGTTTTTTTAGGACAGGCTATGAAAGGAATGCCGGTTGGTATTGTTCATGCGCTATGGGCAGGACTTGCGATAGTGACGGTAACGGCATTGTCTGCGGTTATCTACCGACAACATCTCGATTTGAGCACTTGGATCGGCATGGGGTTGGTTGCAGTAGGCGTTGCTACCATTAGCCTATCACAAGGGCATAGCCATTGATGTAAAGTAGCAACGAAGTACTGTATCCTTTTAAGTAGCTGCATTTGATGGGGCTAAAAGATAATAGTAAAGCAGTAGAACACTCATATCACAAAATGGTAAGGTAAATAGAGATCAAATTTTTCGCTCAGCTCAACATGGTGTTCTAGAAATATGTCTGAGTTGAACAGGGACAACAATCAACTAACCAAAAAGAGAGACTCTTATGTCAGATAAATTTATTAAATCGAAAGCCGCCATTGCTTGGGGGCCAAATCAGCCGCTATCTATCGAAGAAGTGGATGTCATGCTGCCGCGCAAAGGCGAAGTCTTGGTAAAAATCATCGCTAGCGGCGTTTGTCATACCGATGCCTTTACCTTATCTGGTGAAGACCCAGAAGGTGTATTCCCAGCGATTTTGGGTCATGAAGGTGGTGGTATCGTTGAGCAAATTGGTGAAGGCGTCACCAGTGTCCAAGTTGGCGACCATGTCATTCCTCTATACACCGCAGAATGTGGTGAATGTAAATTCTGTACTTCAGGTAAAACCAACCTATGCTCAGCAGTGCGCGAGACTCAAGGTAAAGGTCTGATGCCAGACGGCACAACGCGTTTTTATAAAGATGGTCAGCCAATTTACCATTACATGGGTTGCTCAACTTTTTCTGAATATACTGTCTTGCCAGAGATCTCATTGGCTAAAGTCAATAAAGAAGCGCCATTAGAAGAAGTTTGCTTGCTAGGTTGTGGCGTCACGACTGGTATGGGTGCGGTCATGAACACTGCAAAAGTCGAAGAAGGTGCTACGGTCGCTATCTTTGGCATGGGCGGTATTGGGCTGTCAGCGGTCATCGGTGCTGCAATGGCAAAAGCCAGCCGCATCATTGTGATTGATATCAATGAAAGCAAGTTTGAGTTAGCCAAAAAACTAGGCGCAACTGACTGTATTAATCCAAAAGATTATGACAAACCAATTCAGGAAGTCATCGTTGAGTTAACCGATGGCGGTGTTGATTATTCGTTTGAATGTATCGGTAACGTCGATGTGATGCGTTCCGCGCTTGAGTGCTGCCATAAAGGCTGGGGCGAGTCGGTTATTATCGGCGTGGCTGGTGCAGGTAAAGAAATTTCAACCCGTCCATTCCAGTTAGTGACTGGTCGTGTCTGGAAAGGTTCAGCATTTGGCGGCGTGAAAGGTCGTACGGAATTGCCAGGTTATGTTGAGCGCTATCTAGCGGGCGAAATCCCATTACAGGATTTCATTACTCATACCATGCCATTAGAAGACATCAATGAAGCGTTTGACTTGATGCATAAAGGCGAGAGTATTCGTACGGTTATTCATTTTTAAGAATGAGTCATCATGATCTTTTTTAACAAATGATCGGTCATTTATAGGTGATTAACATTAAGTAGTTATGTTGTCATGATAACAGTGCTGTCTCTTTTTGGGGGCAGCATTTAATGTTTTAACAGAGGTGTTTTAGTATGTCCATAGAGAATATTAGTGTCAATAAAAGTTTTGGTGGCTGGCATAAGCAGTATAGCCATCATTCAAAATCATTAAATTGTAGTATGCAGTTTGCTATTTACTTGCCGCCTCAGATGGGCAGTGGTACAAAAGTCCCTGTCCTTTATTGGTTGTCAGGCTTGACCTGCACAGATGAGAACGTCATGCAGAAGTCTGGGATACAGCGTATTGCTGCAGAATTGGGTATCGCTATTGTCGCCCCAGATACTAGCCCTCGTGGTGAAGATGTTGCTGATGATGCAGCCTACGATTTAGGTCAAGGGGCAGGATTCTACGTTAATGCTACTGAGATGCCTTGGAGCAAGCACTACCAGATGTATGATTATGTGGTCAATGAGTTGCCTGAGTTAATTGAGGCATCGTTTCCAGTATCTGATAAGAGAGCCATTTCTGGTCATTCGATGGGTGGTCTTGGTGCGTTGAACATTGGCATGCTTAACCCAGAGCGCTATAGTTCAATATCTGCTTTTAGTCCTATCAGTAACCCTGTGAATTCTCCATGGGGACAAAAAGCTTTTACTGCTTATTTAGGTGAAGATAAAGCCAATTGGCTGAACTACGATCCTAGTGAGCTCATGAAACGAGCAACTGAATTAGTTCCTGCTAAAGTAGATCAGGGTGAGTCTGACAACTTCCTTGTAGAGCAGCTCAAGCCAGAAGCTTTACTCGCAGCTGCAGAATCAAACGATTATCCTTTAATGTATCAATTGCATGAGGGCTATGACCATAGTTACTATTTTATCGCCAGCTTTATTGAAGAGCATTTGCGCTTTCATGCCAAACATCTAAGTCAGTAAACTGAACAACTGATGAAATATTTGGTGGTGTTCTAAAAAGTATGCTGGCGCTAAAAATCAATAAGAAGTCTATGCTAAGTTCTCTGATTCTATATGGCTTTCAAAGCTTCAAAAATTGTTCAAATTTTGATCAGCATACTTTTTGACACACCACCGAATATTTATGGTAAGTACACCATGAAGTGCACTGTGGCTATTTCAGCGAGTTAAAGCGTTGATACCATTCGCCCACAGCTTAGCGTTCAAGTCCTCACTAGGGAACCGAACCAGTGAAATTGGTTTGTCATAGGCATACTTACAATAGATTATAGTGCAATGGGAAGATAGAACTAAGACAATTAAAGAGCTGATTAAAGAACTTCAAAGTTTTGAGGATCAAAACTTGATTGTTATGATAACTAATGATGAAGGTGAAACATTTAACTCGGTAAAGTTGGTTAGCAAAGGGTTTGTAGCTAATAAAGATGATCCTGATAAATATAAGAAAGTTTATTGTGCTTTACACTTCTAAGCTTTAAGACCATCTAAGACAGTTAGTTAGTTTTTTAATCCCTAAACCCATGAAAATCGGTTGGGGGATGATTTTTTTGCCGTGTGCAGAGAAAAGCAAGTCAAAGATTTTTTTACTAGCTGCTTTAGCGATAACCATTATTTAAGATAATCTCGTTAAAGCAGCTATGACCTAACCTTTAAATGTTAAAAGTTAAGGGTAAATTTGAAAAATTAAGGAGTTAAAATGACTTTACGACATTCTTCTTCACGCTTTTCGAAAATTTCATAACCTTTAGCAGCGTCAGACAAATTCATACGGTGAGTAATAATAGCTTCAGGTGATAAATCACCATTTTCAATATACTCTAATAATTGTGGTATATACTTGTGTACATGGGTTTGGCCCATTCTGAAAGTAAGCCCTTTATCAAAAGCGTCACCAATTAAGAAATCATTAATGGGTCCTGCATATATACCAGGAACACTAACGACCCCGCCACGACGCACAGCTGCCATACATTGACGTAAAGCTGGAGCGCTTGATCCTTCAATTTTCGAACTGCCCTTAGCTTCAAAGCCAACCGCATCAATAACACCGTCAACGCCGCGATGTCCTTTGGTCTGTTCAATGATGAATTCAGCAGCATCTACCTTATCGAAATTAACCGGAATAGCCCCGTACGTATCTTTGGCATACTGCAAACGGTAGTCATTATGATCTACTACGAAGATCTGCTCAGCGCCTAACATTTTGGCACAAGCGGCTGATAACAACCCCACAGGACCCGCACCATAAATAGCTACGGTTGAACCTTTAGTAATATTGGCATTAGTCACGGCCTGCCAAGCAGTTGGTAAAATATCTGATAAAAATAAAACCTTCTCATCTGACAGTGAGCCATTTACTTTGAACGTATTAAAATTACCTTTAGGAACCCGTACAAATTCTGCTTGTCCACCAGGAATCCCACCATATAAATGGCTAAAACCAAATAAAGCAGCCGGTGGCGGAATTATTTTTTTATTAATAGCAGCGCCTGGGCCTGTATTTGTAGTCTCACAAGCGGACATTAGGTCATGCTGACAGAAAAAGCAGTTACCACATGCAATAACAAAAGGAATAACAACTCTATCGCCTTTTTTAACAGCAGTAACTTCAGAGCCTACTTCTTCAACCACACCCATAAACTCATGACCGAAGATATCGCCTTCCTCGGTTGCAGGTATTTTGCCACGATATAAGTGTAAATCTGAACCACAAATTGCAGTTGCAGTCACACGTAAAATAACATCATCTTTTTCTTGCAGTTTAGGCTCTGGGACATTGTCCACTCGCACATCTTTAGCACCATGATAAGTTAAAGCACGCATAATTTCTCCAGTTAAGTAAAGCTTGCAAAATCTCGATAAACAATAATCTGTGATAATACAAGATGAAAGTTATTAGAATCAGTGGTTTATGTTATCTAAGTTAAGTATTACTCAATTATATTAGCACCTTGAAAAAAAAGATTTATAATCAACGTGTGTTAAAAAGGTTGCGTGTTGTAAGTAAAAAATTGTAGTGGTCAACTAATTTAGGACACTAATAAAATTCAAACCTACATCGCCATTCCTTGTAACCCTGAGTCGAGAACGGATAATAATTATAAGCGTTGGGGCAACTTTTATGACCGCCAAGATCTGTTAGTAGGTGACGAGTTATGGCAGCTTGTATCAGGTGGTTAATTTTCACTCAATGATATGATTGATATTCTCTGCTCGTCTACAATGAAAGCTTCATAATCTCATTAAAAAACTAGCATTAATCTTCTACAAACATATTATCTTCATCAACAGGGAGGCCAGTATCTGCAATATTGGCAACTAATGTATCATCATCTGTATGTTTATCGCCGTTATAGTCAATTTCATTATTTTTATTGCTGATTTTTTTTAGCTTTTCTATAACATCAGACATTAACTCTCTATCACTTTCTCTGGTTAAAAAATCATCTAAATTATTAGCAACATATTCACGTAATTTTTCAACTTCGTTTTTTTCTAAAGTCTCTATTAAGAAAGCACCCAGTAGTATCTTTTGTCGTGTCAGCTTCTTATCTAACTTCTGTTTTTCTCTATTTATTTTCAGCTCAAGCTCATTAATCTTTTGCTGTTCCTTCAAATCATTACCACCAAGTAAGCTCATACCATATCCTTAAATTATCAAATTATTTATCCATCTAACTATAGCAACTTCGCCAGTATCTAACAATCTACTATGATATAGTTAATTGACGGATGGTTGCGTCCCACTGACTAAGTGCGAGTTTTCGACTTTACAAATGTTTATCCCTATCGGTCAACCATTTATAAAATCAAAACATCGGCAGGGGCAAGCCCCCACACCCCCAACATTGCAAAAAGACGCAATGTTAAAAACCAAAAAGTAGAGCAGTAGAAAATGGCTATTTTTATCGCATCAACCAAATCCATATCTCGCAGTAGTGGACAAAGCGCCGTTGCTTCTGCGAGCTATCGTGCTGGTTGTGAATTGGAAGATAAGCGATACGGTAAGACGCATGATTACTCTAAACGCTCAGGCGTTATGAGTGCCGATATTATTTTACCGACAGCATTGGCTTCTGCTTATACTGATATTTCACGCAGTGATTTATGGAATAAAGCAGAAGCCGCCGAGAAGCGTAAAGATGCGCGTGTGGCTCGCGAATGGCTGGTGAACTTGCCGCATGAGTTAAGCGCAGAAGACCGAAAATCCATCGCGCACCAGTTCGCCCAAACGCTTGCGGATCGTTACGGCACGATTGCTGATTGCGCCATTCACAAGCCTACGCAAAGAGAGATTGAGCGAGGGGCTGATCCTCGCAACTTCCATGCTCATATCATGTTTACCACGCGCTGTGCTGAACTTGACGATAATAACGAGATTGTACTGACCGATAAGGCGACCATTGAGCTGTCAGATAATAAGCGACGTGAGCTTGGCATGGAGCGCGTCAATGTTGAAATCAAAGAAGTACGGCAACTGTGGGAACAGATCGCTAATGAAAAACTGGCCGAGTATGACCATGAGCTGATTGATTCGCGCAGCTATGCCGATCAAGGCAAAGACATTGAGCCGCAGCTTAAAATGGGTTCGGTGGCGACAAAACTAGAGCGTGACAAATACGAGAGTGAGCGAGAAAAAGCAGAACAAGCAAACAAGAAAGGTGAGGTTTACGAGATAGACGAAACACCGGCCACAATCAGAGGTGAGATTAACCTGATGATCAATGAGCGCAACCATCTAGTACGGACACGCGAACTTGCCGATCTGCGCGAAAAACAGTTATTTATCGTCCCAGCTGCCCCCACACCGAAGTATAAACCCAGTCAGGACAGTAATGATGAGCTGGAGCAAGCTGAATCAGTAGTTGAGCGCGTCAAACAGGTGCGTATTCAGCGCCAGATTGCAATCGATGCCGCTGAGGCGCTTGAAAAAGAGCGTATTGCTCAGCAGCAGCAAGATATGGCGGACAAAAAAGAGCATGAGCGCCTATTAGCGCAAGAAGAAGCGCGTCAGGCGAAGCTTGAGCAGCACCGCGTCCAAATAGCAGCGCAAGAAGCCGACTTTAAGGCGCAACACGACCATATCTCGCATCAAGGGCTATCAAGTCAGCACAGGCTTCTAAAAATCATCGACCAAAAAAGCGACTTTGGCCAACACCTAAACACCCTCCTGCATCTTGATCAGCAAATGAGCGCATGGCAGCGCTACCGCAGTGAGCCGAGTACCACTGACCACCAAAAACAGCTTGCAGACCGTGAACAGCATGAAATTGGCAGCCACATTATCGGCCACAGCCAGCAGCTGCTTGATCACATCAAGTCTATAAGCGACCTATCGACAAGAAAAGCACACACCAAAACCTTAGAGCGCGTCTTTGATGACATCAAAGATCGACAACAAAGCGCCCTCAGCCCCGAACACCAGCGCCAAATGCGAACGGTATCCACTGAAATCACCGGTTATAGCCGTGATATCAACCGCAGCCGAGGCATGAGTCCTGGCTTTTAAGCCCACAAGCAATACTAAACGACACTGACGGTCGCATAGAATCACCTCAGAGGCTTCTCAGGCATCCCACAGCGCCATTTTGATGCTAGGGTACCAATAACGTATAAACCACCCTAAAAACGCCCACAGCGCCATTTAGAGGCCAAATAGCATCACAATCAGCGACTAGGAACGATCCATGCCAGAAAAAGACCTCTCTATTTCATTAGAAGACCTACTAATTACGCTTCAAACGTATACCAAAAAAATAGATAAGCAGCTGATTGACAGCTCAAACTTAAACCACGCGCATTTTAAACAAGCGCAAGATATTGCTAATTGGGCAAAGGAACTGACCTCACTGTTAAAAACCTATCAAAACAAAGAAACCTTACTGCAAACTGAATTTGTTGAAGCCATTAACAAAGAGATTGCAACCGTCTTTAAAAACAATGAAGACAACTATCACAAGCGTATTGATGAAGGCTTCACTAAGCACATCACTGATGCGAGTGATACGTTCTTAAAAACAACAAAGCTGCTTAATAGAGATTTAGGGAAAATACAGACCTCTGTTACCAGTGTTGCTAGTAACCTTGACGATACTAAAGACAAGATAGCTGAGCTAAATGTAGATGCCTCCAAGCAGATGCTGGATAACGTTAAGCGAGAGTTTGGCCGTCAATTAATACTAACTTTGGTCATTATGGTTGTTGTGGTATTAGCATTAGCCTCTGGAGCAGCTTGGCTGTTTATTCCTAGCAAAAGCGAGATAGCAAAACGTCAAGATGATTATCAATATCTGGAAAAGGCTGGTGTGGCTCATAACATTGTCAAAATAAGTGGACAAGATGGTCACTATGCGAGGATTGATCCCAAAGACTGTTTTGAAGATGAGAAGAGTTCGTTCTATAGCCAATCAAAGCTATGCAAGTTTAAGTAACTTACTTCCTAAATCAACCATTAAAAATAGCCCTTTGTTTTTTAAGCTTATCCACAACCAAAAATGCTTTTAATGCTTTTAAATGCTTTTAAATGCTTTTAAGCTCGCTACAGGCCTTGCGGTATAAGGGATGTAAGACCAATAAGGTGACGTTTAGTTACCAATAAGGTGACGTTTAGTTACCAATAAGGTGACGTTTAGTTACCAATAAGGTGACGTTTAGTTACCATTATGAGACAAGTTTTTCTTTGTCTTTTAAACGACGTTTACTTACCATTATGAGACTCTTGTATATTTGTCACTAAAGTGACTTGTAATAATAAGTCACTTAATATAAGGTAGGGTTTAAACATACTAGGATAAAGCCAATGAATAAGAAGCAAGACTTAGTAGTAAAGACTAATCAGTTAAATCAAGCATTACAAACATTATCGTTATCTGAGGTTCGAATTATTCAACTAGCTATAGTCGATGCTAGAGAAACTGCTACGGGATTAAGCACTGATAAACCTTTACGTATCGATGCCTCTCGTTACGCAGAAGCCTTTGGCACTTCACGACAGAATGCCTATGCTCGAATGAAGGAAGCAGAAGAAACCTTGTTTAATAGACGTTTTACCTATCAGGATATTAATGGTAAGCCAATCAAAAGCCGCTGGTTACAGCAAGTTCAATACCATGATGGTGAGGGCGCAATAGATCTAGTTTTTACGCTTGCCGTAGTAGAAGGGATTAGCCGTATTGATGGGCTGGAGCAGTTTTTCACTTCCTATTTGTTAGAGCAAACTACACAATTTGATAGTGTTTATTCAGTGCGCCTCTATGAGTTACTTACCCAATGGCGCGCCGCCAAAAAAACGCCTTGTTTTGAATTAGGGGTCTTTCGACAACAAATGGGGCTAGGTGTGAATGAATATAAAAGAATGAATGACTTTAAGAAGCGAGTGTTGGACTTGGCCATTAATGAAATTAATGAGAAGTCCGATCTGAAAGTAAAATATGATAACGTAAAGAAAGGCCGCAGTATTACAGGCTTTAAATTTGTAGTTCATGAGAAGAAAAAACCCAAAACTGGACAGGTAGCTGAAGCTCGCGATGTTGACAACGGTGATATGTTCACTATTGATGGGTTGTCTGATAAGCAGCTGTGGCGTATCAGTCGGCATAAAGAGTTTATAAGTACATATAGCGGTCTTGCTAAAGGCGACGCTGGTAAGAGCTGGTCAGCATACAGCGACTTTATAGTCGGTGAGATCAAGAAGGACGCTTCTAAATTCAGTAAAAAACGCCCTATACGTGAGTATTTAGATGGGAATGAAGAGGAATACGATTTCTCAAAATAGCGAGAGAAACTGACCACCTAGAACAGTCTGTTATAAGCGGTTCTCTTATAGTGGTCTGTTTTAGGTAGTCTGTTAATAGGTTTTTGTGGCTTTTACGTCGGTTCCGCTAGGGTATACCCTAATTTACAATCCACACTTTAAATTAATAAGTCCAAAAAAGACTTGTTGGTAATTTTCATATCATTCAAAGTAGTTAGCTAACTCTCCCAAGCATAAGATACTTATCCAATAGAATTAAGCTGCCTAGTTTAGTTTTTGCATTGGCGTAAACTTACAAACAATCAAATGGAAAAATTATTATGAAGTCTAAGCTAGTCATTGTGGTGCTCATACTGTTATTTTTATCTGGTTTGTCAGGGCTACTGGAAATTGTGTTTTACAACGGTATTAATGCCGATGGTATATTGCAAGAAAGTTTCTTTTTGCCGTTATCCTTCATATTGGCAACACTAGCGGTCGTACTTTATATATGCTCAATAGTAACTAAACTAATATCTGCAAAGCTCAAATGCTGATGATGGAAGCCTTATTTATACTCTGCAATTATCTTCTATTATTACTAACATGTAAAAGTCATTTGATTCTAATGCTGGTTATCATTTCTCATAAACAATGTAAAGTAGGCGTTATAGATCAGATAGTAAGTAACGAGCTGAATCTATAGTGCTAAAAAACATATGATTTACAGATACTGATCTTTAAGTCAACCTTATTAGGATTAAAATAATGACTCTTTCCGTAAACAAAAACAATGTAGACTCACTTGCTCAAGAGTCTGGTATCCAACTTATTAAAGCAGGTACTTATAAGCTAAACCAACTCGCTGGCTTACTTGAAGTTAACAACCTAAAAAGTCAAATGGCAGAAGTTAATGTCACCGATAATGCCAATGGCTTAACGGTTGGTTTTTTTGCCATGCAACCTGGTGTTGATTTTGAGTTTACTTATGAATTTGTAGAATACAAAGTAATCACTAAAGGTAAGATTGTGATGCGAGACTTACAAGGCAACAAGTATGTGGCAGAAGTAGGTGATATCTTACTATTTACACCTAACGTGACGGTTATATTTGATGGCGAAAGTGATGGTGAGGCAGTTTATACCGCACATCGCAGTGCTGATAACATGTTTGCACCTAAGTAAAATTTCAGGCTTATTATGAAAAATACATGATGAGCCTGTTAGCTGATTTCATGGTTGTTAATAACGATTTGAACAAGTCATCTGCCTTCGATCTATTGAGGAGGGTAGATACATCAAGTACTCACGATTAAGCTTCTAATATTCATGATTGTGATGGCCATAAGCTCACCATTTCCTGCCACGTAAAAGCCTGATTTATGATTTTAGCTTTCATGAATCTCACCTCATAATGACAGCAGTCTATTAGTTACTCTGGTTTTCATAACCTACCTTGCGAATAGATTGTCAGTTATTTGAATATGTTATTGTCTAGGACAACGTTATGAATATAATCACACCTAAAATTGTCGTTATTGGCGGCGGTGCTGGTGGTTTAGAGCTTGTAACCCAATTAGGACACAAGTTAGGAAAGAAAAAGCAAGCCGATATATTATTAATAGATAAAAACCGTACTCATATTTGGAAACCGTTACTGCATGAAGTCGCGACAGGCTCTATTGATTCTGATTTAGATGGTGTGGTGTACTCGGCGCATGCTGCTCAGCATCATTACCACTTTCAGCTGGGGGAATTTGATAATATTGATCAAAAAACTAAAACCATCACTCTTGCTGCACTGTATGATGAATCAGGCCATACTATCTTGCCGGAACGCCACGTGCACTACGATCATCTTGTTATTGCCATTGGCAGCATAAGTAACGACTTCAATACCCCTGGGGTGAAGGAAAACTGCTACTTTTTGGACTCAACTCAGCAAGCTCAACGTTTTCAGCATTCATTGCTTGATGGTTTTACGCGTCTTCATCAAGATGATAACCAGCAGCAAGCACTTAATATCGCCATTGTTGGTGGAGGTGCAACGGGAGTAGAACTTTCAGCTGAGCTGTACCATGTGTCTAATCTATTAAAGCTATACGGCTTGACAAATATGTCGCCGAAACGTTTACACATCCATTTAATTGAAGCGGGACCACGCATTTTACCTGCCTTGCCTGAGCGTATTGCATCAAGTGCTAAGCGCGAATTATTGAAACTAGGCGTTCATGTACGTGAACATACACAGGTGAAAGAGGCGACGAAGTACGGCTTTATTACGAAAGATGATGAGCAGATTGAGGCTGATATCATGGTATGGGCGGCAGGCGTAAAAGCCCCTGATTTTATTAAAGATTTGGGGGTTTTTGAGCTTACTTCTAATAATCAAATTCGGGTAAATAAATTTTTACAAAGCACGGTTGATGACCGTATCTTTGTATTAGGCGATTGCTGCGCCTTCACCCAAACCGATGGCAAACAAGTGCCACCGCGCGCGCAATCTGCACATCAAATGGCAAAATGTGTTGAAAAAAATCTCTGTACACGACAAAAAACAAAAAAGCTGACTAAGGACAAGGCATAATAGTAATTTTTCTGACGAACCACACTATGCCAAACCTTAATCAGCTCATAAATATATTATCGCAAAACCTAACCATGAA
>NZ_SMZR01000014.1 GCF_004358665.1 Jeotgalibacillus sp. S-D1
AGCTCTTCAGCGCCGATGGTAGTTGGGGGTCTCCCCCTGTGAGAGTAGGACGTCGCTAGGCACTAAAAAAAAGAACCGTTCCCCTGTGGAGCGGTTCTTTTTATGCATTAATACTTAAACAAAATCCATTGATTCCAAGCGTGTGAGGGTTTCGAGAGTGAGAAGGCCGAGGATGGGAGGAAACAAATGAGCGAAGACGACGCAGAGATTTGAAGCGGATCGGAAGCCAGAGCCCAGCGCCGATGGAAGGTGGGGATACTCCTGTGAGAGCAGGATGACGCTTGGCCAGAAAAAACCCGTTCCTTATGGGTAATCGTTTTTTTTGCTGTACTAGCCCTTTTATTCTTTATTAAACCAACAACCTTGGGCTGATTCTTTCCATTTGGATTAAGGATTAACCACTAAAAGTTAAAACACTTAGGTTCATTGGAGCGGAAGGTGGCGACTCCTGCGGGATGCAGCGGGAAAGGTGAGACACTGAAGATGCGAAGCATCAAAGGGGCTCACCCCCGCCCCGCGGAAAGCGCCGCCTGCAGCGGAAATGAACCGGTCCCCTTTATAAATATATTATAAATGCTTTTACCAAGATCTTATCCCAAACTGGAGAAAACTCAACGTTGATCTTCAGGCGTAATTAATTTTCCTTTTCCCTCAATACTTAAAAAATCCAAAATAGCCTGAGGGGCGTAATGAGATGAAAGATGTAAGAAGCCCCTTATTATAGAATAATCTTCAGTTTCTTTAAACATTGTACAATTCCCCCACCACTCTGTTTCATAGCGGGCAATCATGCTGAGATTGTATAACAAAAGAAAATGGCATTGAATTGCATTTAATGAATTTTCATTTGGCTCCTTCTCAAGTAAAAGAATAAGCTCCTCCATTGTAAAAGTAGCATTTTCAAGATGTTCCACGTGAAACAGAAGAGAGGACAGGGTTGGGAATAAACCGTTTTTTTGTATTTTAACCGTATCTTCTAAAAATGAATAATTACTCTTTTTCTTTTTTCGTGATGATACTCCATGAGCAAGCTGTGAAGTATTGGATGGATAAAATGGATCCTTTGTAATGAGACAGGCTTTAATCAAGTGAGACAGTCCGTAAAATTGAAGAAGCGGCTGAATGATGGTTGGAGATACGTTTGATTGAATATAAAAAGCCTCTGCGTGTTCGATATGATAACAAAAGGATGTGTGACGCTCATGAGCATGTCTTTCAGAATTCGGATAATTAAGCTTGCGGTATTCAGCCTCCAAATAACGACGGATTTCTGCCCGGGAGTAAAAAGGCAGGTAGCGGTTCCAATTGAATATGGTTGACATGTAAATGATCCTCCCGATAATTCATAATAATCTAACTTATTCTTTCCTTCTTGACACCGTAAGAGCCTACTGATAACCTTACAATAATATTTTTCGGACCAGGAGGAATCATAATGATGTGGGAAACTAAGTTTGCTAAAGAAGGTTTAACGTTTGATGACGTGTTATTGATCCCGGCGAAATCAGAAGTTTTACCGAGAGATGTTGAGCTGTCAGTTGATCTTACAGAAAAGATTAAGTTGAACGTTCCACTTATCAGTGCAGGTATGGATACCGTGACAGAAGCAGCGATGGCAATTGCAATGGCACGAACCGGCGGTTTAGGTGTTATTCACAAAAACATGAGTATCGAAGCACAAGCTGAACAAGTAGAAAAAGTTAAACGGTCTGAAAGCGGCGTTATAACGAATCCATTCTTTTTAACACCTGAGCATCAGGTTTATGATGCTGAACATCTAATGGGGAAATACCGAATTTCTGGTGTACCCGTTGTAAACGATATGAAGGAACAAAAATTAATTGGGATTATTACCAATCGTGATCTTCGCTTTATTCAGGATTATTCCATCAAAATCGATGACGTTATGACAAAAGAAAACCTGGTAACTGCCTCTGTAGGAACGACGCTTGCGGAAGCAGAGAAAATCCTGCAGCAGTATAAGATAGAAAAGCTGCCGCTTGTTGATGATGCAGGTGTTTTAAAAGGATTAATTACCATTAAAGACATTGAAAAAGTAATCGAATTCCCACATTCGGCAAAAGATTCAAAAGGACGTCTTTTAGTAGCAGCTTCTGTTGGTGTAACTGCTGATGCAGTAAAGCGCGTTGAGCAGCTGGTTCAATCAGGTGTAGATGCACTTGTAATTGACACAGCTCACGGACATTCCCAGGGTGTGTTAGACACGATTAAAATGATTCGCGAGTCATTTACAGAAGTTGCCATCATCGCAGGAAATGTAGCAACAGCAGAAGGTACGAAAGCACTAATCGAAGCTGGAGCAGATGTCGTTAAAGTAGGAATTGGACCTGGTTCTATTTGTACAACTCGTGTAGTAGCTGGCGTTGGTGTTCCTCAAATTACGGCTGTTTATGACTGTGCTACAGAAGCGCGTAAACACGGTAAGTCTATTATTGCCGATGGCGGGATCAAATATTCTGGTGATATTGTGAAGGCTCTGGCTGCAGGCGGACATGCTGTAATGCTTGGCAGCTTGCTTGCAGGAACAACTGAAAGTCCCGGAGAAACTGAAATTTTCCAGGGAAGACGATTTAAAGTGTACCGTGGAATGGGTTCATTAGGCGCAATGGAAAAAGGATCTAAAGACCGCTATTTCCAGGAAGATGCTAAAAAATTGGTTCCTGAAGGAATTGAAGGCCGTACTCCTTACAAAGGACCTGCTGCTGATACCGTTTATCAGCTTGTTGGGGGCATCCGCAGCGGTATGGGCTACTGTGGATCCAAAAACCTGCATGATCTCCGTGAGTATGCCCAATTTATTCGCATGACTGGTGCTGGATTGCGTGAAAGTCATCCGCATGATGTACAGATTACAAAAGAAGCACCAAATTATTCACTATAAAAGCAACGGCACCTTCTTTTTAAGAGGGTGCTTTTTTTATTTATAAGGCCGATGATAATTGTGTCGAATTGATGGATGTCATACACTTGAAAAATCTTTGACATCTTTCAGAAGTCCTGTGTTTTGTCACGTAACAGTCCTATTCTCTCTCTATTTTTTGATATGCACTTATGATAAAATGACGGAAGTGTACATAATTTGTTGGGGGTTTAATAATAGTGAAAAGAAAAATGTTTCGCAGTGCAGCCGCTAGTGTTTTAGCGTTTGTTCTTTTTATTGGCAGTGGTGCTTTTGTGAATACGTCTTATGCGAATGAAATAACAGATTGGAATACCGATGCTTCTATATTGATTGAAGCAAGCACAGGAAAAGTGCTGTATGCAGAAAATGCTGATAAGCTTTTAGGCATCGCAAGTATGACAAAAATGATGACTGAATACCTTCTTTTAGAAGCGGTTAATGAAGGTGCGGTTTCCTGGGATGATCAATATACTGTAACAGAAAAGACATATGAGCTTTCTCAGGATCGCTCATTAAGTAATGTCCCTTTAAGACAGGGAGAACAATATACGATTCGGGAATTATATGATGCAATGGCGATTTATTCGGCAAATGCTGCAACAGTCGCAATAGCTGAAACAATTGCAGGTTCAGAAGCAGAATTTATTAAGCTGATGAATAATAAAGCAGAAGAACTGAATTTAGAAGACTATCGTTTTGTAAATTCTTCAGGCCTCAATAATGCTGATATGCTTGGATATCATCCAGAAGGCACTGGTGATGATGAAGAAAATGTCATGTCTGCACGGGCCACTGCAAAACTTGCACATCGTCTGCTGACAGATTTTCCTGAAGTGCTGGAAACATCAAGTATTCCAAAAAAAGTTTTCAGAGAAGGTACTGACGATGCCATTAACATGGAAAACTGGAATTTCATGCTCCCTTCACTTGTATTTGAATATGAAGGAGCGGATGGTTTAAAAACAGGCACGACAGATTTTGCAGGCTACGCTTTTACAGGTACGGCAGAACGTGACGGAATGCGATTAATTTCTGTTGTCATGAATGCCACTGATGAAAATGGTGTCGGTTCCTATGAAGCCCGCTTTCAATCCACTGCAGACTTATTTGATTACGGATTTGAAAACTTTGCTGTAGAAGAAGTTCTTCCAGGGAACTATACAGTTGAAGGAAAAGAAACCGTTGCTGTAGATAAAGGGAAAGAAAATTCTGTTCCGGTCCAGTCAAAAGATCCTATACAAATGGTCGTTAAAACCGGAGAAGAAGCTGCTTATGAACCTAAACTAACGCTTAATGAAGAGCTTTTAAATGATGATGGTGAATTAACAGCTCCTATTGAAAAAGATGAGACAGTTGGTAAATTAACATTGGCTTCAGGTGAAGATGATCTTGGCTTTGTTGATCAGAAAATGGGCTCTTCCCTGCAGGTAGATGTTGTGGCAACAGAATCAGTTGAAAAAGCAAACTGGTTTGTTTTGAGTATGCGAGCTGTTGGAGGATTTTTCGAGAATCTATGGGAAACAATTACTTCAACTGTTAAAGGTTGGTTCTAAAACAAAATGAATTAAAAAAATGACATCTCTTGGTCTTGACAGGAGATGTTTTTTTAGTGATTATTAATGAGGAATAACTTTATTCCGAGTATTCAAATTAAGTTTATTATTTCTTCTCTTTATAGAAAAAATAATATAAATGATTAGTTTTACGTATTCCAAAGGAGGCTTTTTGTTATGAACACAGGTACGGATCGTGTTAAGCGAGGTATGGCAGAAATGCAAAAAGGCGGCGTCATTATGGATGTTGTCAATGCAGAGCAGGCGAAACTGGCAGAGGAAGCAGGAGCAGTGGCAGTAATGGCTCTAGAACGTGTTCCATCTGATATTCGCGCAGCAGGCGGAGTGGCAAGAATGGCTGACCCGCGTATTGTAGAAGAGGTTATGAACGCGGTTAGTATCCCGGTTATGGCAAAAGCACGTATTGGACACATTACAGAAGCACGCGTATTGGAATCAATGGGCGTTGATTATATCGATGAAAGTGAAGTATTAACACCAGCAGATGAAGAATATCATCTTTTAAAAAGTGATTTCACAGTACCATTTGTTTGCGGCTGCCGGGATCTTGGGGAAGCTGCCCGCCGTATCGGTGAAGGAGCAGCCATGCTGCGTACAAAGGGCGAGCCGGGTACAGGCAATATTGTAGAAGCAGTACGCCATATTCGTAAAGTAAATGCTCAAGTTCGCAGAGTTGTTCATATGAACCACGATGAGCTTATGACAGAAGCAAAACTGCTTGGTGCTCCGTTTGAACTTCTTCTTGAAATTAAAGAACTTGGACGTTTGCCAGTCGTTAATTTCGCAGCAGGCGGTGTAGCAACACCTTCTGATGCAGCGCTTATGATGGAGCTTGGTGCTGATGGTGTATTTGTGGGATCTGGAATTTTCAAATCAGATAATCCTGAGAAATTTGCACGTGCAATCGTTCAGGCAACAACTCATTATCAAGATTATGAACTGATTGCTAAAATTTCTAAAGAACTTGGTTCAGCAATGAAAGGGATGGAAATCTCTTCATTATCATTAGAAGACCGTATGCAGGAGCGCGGTTGGTAAGAAAGGGTTGAGCTTATCATGACAACCATAGGTGTATTAGGCCTTCAGGGAGCCGTCCGTGAGCATGTACGATCCATTGAAGCTTGCGGGGCAAAAGCGCTTATCATAAAGCAGGCAGACCAGCTGCAGTTAATTGATGGACTCATAATGCCTGGCGGGGAAAGTACCACCATGCGCCGTTTAATTGATTTGTACGGTTTTATGGACCCGATGAGAGAATTTGCACAATCAGGCAAACCGATGTTTGGTACATGTGCCGGGTTAATCCTGCTGGCAAAAGAAATTGTGGGCTATGATGCACCGCATTTAGGCGTTATGGATGTATTAGTGGAACGCAACTCGTTTGGCCGTCAAAAAGAAAGCTTTGAAGCAAACTTGGAGGTAACAGGTTTAGCGGAGCCATTTAATGCTGTTTTTATTCGTGCACCACATATTGTATCTGCCGGACCTTCGACAGAAGTTCTCGCAATGCACAATGACCGCATTGTACTCGCCAGAGATGGTCAATTCTTAGGGTGTTCATTCCATCCTGAGCTGACAGAGGATCATCGCTTAACCAAGTATTTTGTTGAAATGGTGGAGCAGGCGCCAGTAGTTGTATAAAAGTGTTGATCTTTGGATACTTTTATAGTATCTTTATCGATAATTAAAAAAACGTAAAAGCAGTGACAGAAAGCAGTAGCAGCTGATCCCTTTTTCAAGAGAGCCGGTGGATGGTGTGAACCGGTAAAAGGATGTTGTGAATCCATTCTGGAGTGAAAAGCCGAAGTAACAGTAAGCTTTTCCGGTCGACGCCGTTAGGTCATGAGCGGAAGATGTTTTTATCTTCAACCAGGGTGGTAACGCGGGCATTAACTCTCGTCCCTTTTTTATAAGGGGCGGGGGTTTTTTATATTTTTATAGCGAAAGGTGCTCATCCAGCCCCGACAAGCTAGCGCCTGCAGCTAGCATAAGGATATGCACCGCTTAGTTTAAAGGAGGAAACAACTATGTTGGATTTAAAAAGACTGCGCAATGAATTTGACGAAATCAAAGAGAAAATGGCACACCGCGGAGAAGATTTAAAAGATTTTGATCAGTTTCAGGATCTTGATCGCGAACGTCGCGAGTTAATTGTAAAAAGCGAGGAAAAGAAAAGCCGTCGGAATGAAGTATCCCAGCAGATTGCTCAAATGAAGCGGGAAAAAAAGAACGCCGATGATGTGATAGCAGAAACACGCAGTTTGGGTGATGAAATAAAAGAAATGGATGATCGTCTAAGAGTGGTGGAAGAAAAACTGGAGCATCTATTGCTTTCAATCCCAAATGTCCCGCATGACAGTGTGCCAGTTGGGGAAACAGAAGATGATAATGTTGAGATTCGAAAATGGGGAGAAATTCCAGATTTCGGATATGATCCAAAGCCGCATTGGGATCTGGCAACTAATCTCGGCATGCTGGACTTTGAGCGTGCTGCAAAAGTTACTGGCAGCCGGTTTGTTTTTTACAAAGGGGCAGGAGCCCGCTTGGAAAGAGCGTTGATAAACTTCATGATGGACCTGCATCAGGATGAGCATGGCTATGAAGAGATGCTACCGCCATATTTAGTGAACCGTGCCAGCATGACTGGAACCGGTCAGCTGCCAAAGTTTGAAGAAGATGCATTCCGCATTGAAAAAGAAGATTATTTCCTGATTCCAACCTCTGAAGTACCAGTCACGAACTATCACCGTGATGAAATCCTGAAAGCAGAGGAACTTCCGAAAGCTTATACGGCTTACAGTACAAACTTCCGGTCTGAGGCAGGCTCAGCAGGACGCGATACACGCGGATTGATTCGCCAGCATCAATTTAATAAAGTAGAGCTTGTACGGGTTGTGAAGCCGGAAGATTCTTATGAAACGCTTGAATTGTTAACCGGCCATGCTGAAAAAGTGCTGCAGCTGCTCAAGCTGCCATATCGGGTGCTGAACATGTGTACAGCTGACCTTGGCTTTACCGCTGCAAAAAAATATGACATCGAAGTATGGATCCCAAGCTATGAAAGCTACCGTGAAATTTCTTCTTGCAGTAATTTCGAGGACTTTCAGGCAAGACGTGCGAACATTCGTTTTAGACGTGAAGCAAATGCAAAACCAGAGCATGTACACACCCTGAATGGAAGCGGCCTTGCGATCGGCCGGACAGTAGCAGCACTGCTTGAAAATTACCAGCAGGAGGATGGAAGCATCGTGGTACCGGATGTTCTTCAGCCTTATATGGGTGGCAAAACCATCATTCAAAAATAATTAATAAGCATCTGCACATTTTATTTCCCCGGAAATAGATGCTTGCGGATGCTTAATTTTTTGTTTGCTTTAGTATGATAAAGAAATACTCTTGACCTTTTACTCTGCTTAAAGTAGGATGTGATTATTCCTATTTGAAAGGTTGGGTATAGATGAGCTCTAAAACTGGCAGTATGAATGCAATACCGCGCCCTCTTGTTCGAGTGAACCAGTGGACAATTGTAAGTTCGGTTCTTTTAACCTGGGCAACAGGACAGTACTGGCTATTGCTCATTCCACTGGCAGCCGGATTGGGCGGCATCTTATTTGATTTTAATCCGATCATGCGGTTTTCCCGTTCCTTTTTACGCAAACCAATGAATACCTATATATTAGAAGACAAGGCTGACCAAAAGTTTAATCAAATGATTGCATCGTTCTTTTTAGCAGCCGGTTCTATTAGTTTTGCAGCTGGCTGGACTATTCCTGGCTATTTTTTCACTGCTATGGTAGCTATAGCAGCTATAATTGCGATACTTGGATTTTGTGTTGGCTGTTTTATCCGGTTTCAATGGAAGCAGTGGCAATACCGCCGTAAACAACAAACATGATCTTTTTTAATTTTTTCACTTAAAGTGTTTGACTCCTTAAAAAATAAGTGGTATTATAATTCTTGTCGACACGGAGGTATACCCAAGTCCGGCTGAAGGGATCGGTCTTGAAAACCGACAGGGGAGTCAAATCCCGCGGGGGTTCGAATCCCTCTACCTCCTCCATAATTTAAACTTAAAACTAACGCGCATAAATATTGGAGATTATAAAACCATCGCAGGTTCTGCGGTGGTTTTTCTCTTTTCATAAAAGAAAACCTGATCACAGAATAATGATCAGGTTTTTCTTTATTAATCGACCTCAATGTCTCCGCTGCTTGCTTTAAGAACGATCTTATGGGTTCCTTTGCCGTAGGTTCCGCTAATTGATTTATCTGTTAGCTGCTGATTTTTCAAATCGAAGCTGGTTGATACTGACCCGCTGCTTGCGTTTCCTTTCAGCTCAAAGTCAGCGTTATCGGGAAGATCAAGGTTTACATCGCCAGAACTGACCTTTACCTCGATATCATCATTTAATTCGTCAAATACTGCGTTAAATTCTCCTGATGAAACATTTGCCTTTAACGGCCCCTTATAAGAAGCAAGGTCGATATCTCCCGAGCTTAAATCAACATCACCCATTTTAGTGACAAGCGATTCGATGGTTACTTCACCGGAGGATCCATTAAAAGAAAATTCTTCTGTATCAATATGTCCCATGATGGATTCACCGGATCCAATGTTCAGGGAGAGGGCTGTCAGAGTAAGTGGGTTTTTTTCAGAGAAGCTGGTTGTATTTAGATCTCCAGAACCTATTTTAATTGCCATACTGCCCGCGTATTTTTCCGGCAGATAGATGGTGACGACTTCATCTGAACCAAATGAAAAGAACCCAAGCCCCTTTTTGCCTGCCTCTATCTTTATCTTGTCTCTGCTGGCATCAAGCTTAATCTCGGTTTTTTTTGTTCCTTCCACCCGAATGGAATTTGAATCAACTGGTACAAGCTCTGTCTCGACGCTTGCAATATCAAGCTCAATTGATTCAATATTGTCTGTCACCTCAGCTTCATGCTGTGATTCGTTTGAAAAGATCCATGGAAAAGAACCATTGTAATTGATATACATCAGAATAAGTGCCGCTGCAATTAAGAGAATCGCCAAACTGTTTTTAATCATTGCCCTGCTCCTTTACTGGTAGTTGATATTTTAATAATAAATGGAAATTATTATTTCGGCTACGAGCTGTGGAATTATCTTTCCCTAAGACTGGAGGCGTAGAATTTTTTCATCAATAAAATAAAGCCCTTTCCAGCAAGGAAAGGGCTTGTTGCAGTACTATTTTTTTAATAGGGTGGTCTGTTGAATAAACGATCCGATTCGTTCCAGAATTGAGTCAACAGAATCAGGATCCTTAACAAGATCATAATCGTTTATGTCCAGGCGCAACACCGGACAGGCGTTAAACGAGTTAATCCAGTTTTCATAGCGCTGATGCATTTCTTCCCAGTAAGCAATAGGGGTTTCCTGTTCCATTGGGCGTCCGCGCTCCTGGATGCGGTCAACGATGCTTTCTAATGAACCTTCCAAATAGATTAACAGGTTTGGATGGGGAAAGTATGGAGTCATGACCATTGCCTCGAACAGGCTTGTATAGGTGTCATAATCAACCGCTGACATTGTCCCTTTTTCATAGTGCATTTTAGCGAATATCCCCGTATCCTCATAAATAGAACGATCCTGGATAAATCCGCCACCATATTCAAACATCCGCTTTTGCTCCTTAAAGCGCTCTGCAAGGAAATATACCTGCAGATGAAAACTCCATTTTTCGAAGTCTTTATAAAATTTGTCGAGATAAGGATTGGCGTCGACTTTTTCAAAAGAAGTACGGAAGTTAAGGCGATCGGCTAGCGTTCTGGTCATGGTGGACTTACCGACTCCCACCGTTCCTGCTATGGTGATAACTGCGTCTTGGGGAATTCCATATTTTTCACGTGCGTTCATAAAGTAGTGCTCCTTTTACGTAATGATTCTTCGATCTGCTGCAAAATGGCTTCTAAAGCTCCCGGGTCCCGAACAAAATCAATATGATCTCCGTTTACCCGCAATACCGGTATTTCCGGATGGGTTTGTTCAAAATGGTGAATAAATTCCTCATAGTCAGCTGAAAGCTGTTCTAAATAGAGAGGGCTCATGTTTTTCTCGAAATCACGGCCGCGCATTTTGACGCGTTTCAACAGGGTGTCGAGACTTGCATGTATATAAACCACCAGATTAGGTTTTGGCATGTCTGCAGTTAAAATTCGATAAATATCCAAATACTTCGAGTAATCTTCCGGCTGCAGTGTTCGTTTGGCGAAAATAAGATTTTTAAATATATGATAATCAGCGGTTACTGCTTTTTGTTTTGCGAGGTAAAGGCGCTGAATGTCGCTTAACTGTTTATAGCGATTGCAGAGGAAGAACATTTCAGTTTGAAAGCTCCACTCATCTATATCATCATAAAATTTATTTAAAAACGGATTCTCGTCGACAATTTCCTTTAACAGGTGAAAATCAAAATGCGTTGAAATGGCATTAGCAAGCGATGTCTTCCCGACACCGATTGGCCCTTCAACGGTTATGAACGGAACGTTGGTCATTCGCGTCCCCCTCCTTTATCATAATTACATGCAGAAATAAGGGTCATAATACCGAATTATATCAACCGTTATTGTATCACATGCGGGAGGGGAGGAATAGTTGCTAAAAAAGGAAAAAGACAAGAAACGACATCCGCCGTTCTTGTCTGCTTATAAAAAATACTATCGTTTTACAACATCAAATTGGTCGCTGATTAACAGCCAATTTTGCGGGAAAGGCAAGCCTAATTTCCAGTAACTCATTCCTCTGAGTTTAAGTTCTCTCATAAGGTCAAATTTAGCTTGTATGGAACGGGCATCTTCAAACCAGATGATATGGTCCGTGCCGTTTGTCCGGTATTCAATAAACGGTGCCTGGGCTTTCTCATCATATTGAATTGGTACACCCTGAGTGGCTGCGATTTCAATGGCCTGCTGGGGAGAGATGGCTTTTGCTTGTGTGCCTTCTTTAAAAGGCAGTGTCCAGTCATACCCGTACAGGTTTTGGCCCATCATGATTTTGTCAGCGGGCATTTCTGTCAGGGCATATTCCAATACCTTTCTTACAGGACCGATTGGCGAAACTGCCTGAGCGGGTCCTCCACTGTAGCCCCACTCATAGGTCATGATGACAACAAAATCAACTACTTCTCCAATCGCCTTATAATCATGCGCTTCATACCATTTACCAACTTGATTTGCACTTGTTTTAGGTGCTAAAGCTGCTGACAGCAGCCATCCCTCCTGAGCAAACCGCTGTTTGGCTTTCTTTAAAAAGGTGACATAGGCTTCGCGATCTGCTGGCCGCAGGTATTCAAAATCAAAATGGATATCGCGGAATCCGTATTGCTTGGCCAATCGCACGATATTATCCAGCATTTTATCCTGAACGGCAATATCATTCAGAATAATTCGACCCAATTCGTCGTTAAAACCACCTTCTTCAAGATTTGTAATGACCATCATAAGAATATTCATGTTTGCCTTCGCAATATCTAAAAAAGGATCAAGCGGAGGGGCTTCAAGTGATCCGTCGCGCTTAACCTCAAAGCTGAACGGAGCAAGATAAGTTAAATAAGGTGCTGCTTCTTTCGTCCGTTCCTGTAAAACGTCAGTCACTTCGTTTCCAAACGGTTCTACATAGGCATTAAATTCAGCTGGCACTTTAGCGGCAGGCGGGATATAAAGCCGCCAGCCAACAGCAAGCGGCTGTTGCGGGGAAATGGCATTAATGCGAGCCAGCTCCTGAAACGGTATCCCAAATTGCTGAGAAATTGAATAAAGACTGTCACCTGGCTGAACAAAATAATATCTGCCGACAATCGGGATCACAAGCGCCTGCCCCTGGACCAGCCTGTCTGGATTGGGAAGCTGGTTTGCATCGGCTATGGTTTGGGGAGCAGTTGAGTAAATGCTCCCAATTGTAAATAATGTCTGCCCTTGCTGAACGACATGTATTTGCATAAGGGCCTCCTTTGGATCAGATTGATAAATCTGTTGATGGTTGCTTACGCATTTGGCTATCTTACTGTATGATAATGAGAAAGAAAAAATGAAAAAAGGGTGGCGACAGATTTCATGTCTGAGCGGGATCAGTATTGGATGACCCAAGCAATTGAAGAAGCAAAAAAAGCATTGGCGCTTAATGAAGTTCCAATTGGAGCTATTATCGTGAAAGAAGACCAGATGATTTCTTCTGCCTACAATTTGAGGGAGACAACTCAAAATGCTGTTACTCATGCTGAATTACTGGCGATTCAAAAAGCCTGTGAGGCAGAAGGGAGCTGGCGTTTAGAGGGGGCAACTTTATATGTCACGCTGGAGCCCTGTCCGATGTGCAGTGGAGCCATTTTATTATCCAGAGTGGACCGGGTGGTGTATGGTGCTCCTGACCCGAAAGCGGGATGTGCCGGCAGCTTAATGAACCTGCTCGAAGATGACCGCTTTAACCACCGATGTGAGGTTGTGCCTGATATTTTACGTGAAGAATGCGGTTCTATGCTTTCTTCTTTCTTTAAGGAGCTTCGTTTAAGAAAAAAGGAGCAAAAAAAACTCAGAACAGCCGGGGAAGCAGAGGATCGACAAAGTCTGCTAAGTGAGGATTGATTTTTCAAGGAAAAGGTAGTATACTAATTTTTGCGTCGTCAAAAGCGCACTATGATTACTGGTCTCATTTTTGCCGTGCTAGGTGGGGAATTAGCGGTGCCCTGTATTCGCAATCCGCTCTAGCGAAACTGAATCCCTTCTCGAGGCTGTACATGTTGTAGGGTCTGCCTTCTGTAAGTGGTGTTGACATTTGGGTCCTGCGCAATGGGAATTCATGAACCATGTCAGGTCCGGAAGGAAGCAGCATTAAGTGAAATCTCTCATGTGCCGCAGGATAGCCTGGATCGAGCTAACTGCAGGAGTAACGCTTATGGCTGTCAGTCGACAGAAGGTGCACGGCAGTTTATTTTACTATTAATACCCACTCAATTTAATTGAGTGGGTTTTTTGTATCTTAGCATTTTGTCAGGGAGTTTAATGCGTTATACTTAATAAAGGAATACTATTCGAAAAGATATTCAGTTTTAGCAGGGAGGGTACATGATGGCATATCAGGCGTTATATCGAGTGTGGCGTCCACAGGAATTTGCGGATGTGGTTGGACAGCAGCACGTCACTAAAACGTTGCAAAATGCCCTCTTACAGGAGAAAACTTCACATGCTTATTTGTTTTCCGGTCCGCGTGGAACGGGGAAGACGAGTGCTGCTAAAATTTTGGCCAAAGCGGTCAATTGTGAACATGCCCCAGTAGGAGAACCGTGTAATGAATGTTCAATTTGTAAAGGAATCACAGACGGCTCTATTCCGGATGTTATTGAGCTGGATGCAGCATCGAATAACGGGGTTGATGAAATCCGGGATATTCGTGATAAAGTAAAATACGCTCCAAATGAAGGGCGATATAAAGTGTACATTGTTGATGAAGTGCATATGCTTTCAACAGGCGCCTTTAATGCCTTATTAAAAACACTGGAAGAACCGCCGAAACATGTCATCTTTATACTTGCTACTACGGAACCGCATAAAATCCCGCTAACGATTATTTCAAGGTGCCAGCGCTTTGATTTTAAACGAATTACTGCCCAGGATATTGTTGGGCGTATGATGCATATTGCAGACCAGTCAAACGTACAGTACGATGAAAAAGCGATGCATGTAATTGCCAGAGCCGCAGAGGGCGGAATGCGTGATGCGCTCAGTTTGCTTGACCAGGCCATCTCCTTCAGCCAGGACCAGGTGTCCTTAGAGGATGCGTTAACGGTCACCGGTTCGATCGGGCAGGACCGGTTAACAAAATTAATCAGGTCCATTTACCAAAAGGATGTAGCTGCTTCTCTTGAGACCATCGAGGAATTACTGCAGCAGGGGAAAGATCCAATCCGCCTGACAGAGGATTTAATCTTATACAGCCGTGATTTGCTGCTCTATAAAACTGCACCGGATTTAGAAGAATCCATGGAACGTGTTTTATCAGATGATGAATTTAAAGAATTAGCCGAAATGATTCACAAGGATCAATTATATTCTTACATCGAAATCTTAAACAAAACGCAGCAGGAAATGAAATTTACCAACCATGCCAGAACCTACTTGGAAGTAGCGGCAATCAAGCTCTCACATGCTCAAAAGCAAACAGATACAGCGGGCGCCGGAGAGTCGTCGGATCTGCAGGCGCTCATCCAGCGTGTGCAGCAGCTTGAAGGTGAATTAAAACAGCTAAAACTGGAAGGCGTGAAGATGGGCCCTCCTGTAGAAGCAGCAGCCGCACCTGTCAAAAAAACCTCAAGAGGCACTAAAGACTTCAAGGCCCCGGCCGGAAGAATTCAAGAGGTGCTTAAAAACGCTACAAAGGATGATATTACCCAGATTAAAAATCGCTGGGGAGATATGCTGGAATCGATGAATCGCCAGCAGCTGCGCTCATTAACAGCGCTTTTAAACGAAGCGGAGCCAGTAGCGGCATCAGCAGACGCTTTTGTGTTAAAATTTAAATATGAGATTCATTGTAAGATGGCCATGGAAAATAATAAGCTTGTTGAATCAATGCCTTTTATTTTGCAGGAGCTGACAGGCACCCATTATTCAATTATTGGCGTGCCGGAGGATCAATGGCTTGATATCCGCGAAGAATTTATTCAGCATCAGGGGCAGACAGATGAATCTGGTGATGAAGGTGAAAAAAAGGAAGATCCATTAATCGCGGAAGCCAGGAAACTGGTTGGTTCAGATTTACTTGATATTCAAGATTAAAAACTCGGAGGTAATGAAAATGCGTGGAATGGGAAATATGCAAGGTATGATGAAGCAAATGCAAAAAATGCAAAAACAAATGGCTCAGGCTCAAGAGGAGCTGGGTGAAAAGCGTCTGACGGGTACTGCCGGCGGAGGTATGGTAACTGTTACTGTATCAGGACATAAGCAAGTGGTAGATGTATCTATTAAAGAAGAGGTAGTAGACCCGGATGATATTGAGATGCTTCAAGATCTTGTTCTTGCAGCGACAAACGAAGCGATGAAGCTTGCCGACGAATTGACCAATTCGACGATGGGGCAGTTTACTAAGGGCATGAACCTCCCTGGAATGTTTTAAGGGCTCCCATTAAATGCATTATCCAGAACCAATATCGAAGCTGATAGACAGCTTTATGAAATTGCCAGGAATCGGGCCGAAAACAGCGGCTCGACTGGCGTTTTTTGTATTAGGTATGAAGGAAGACACTGTCCTTGATTTCGCCAAAGCCTTGGTCAACGCAAAGCGGAATCTCGGCTTTTGTTCTGTTTGTGGTCATATAACCGATCAGGATCCCTGTTATATCTGTGAAGATCAAAAGCGGGATCGCAGCCTGATTTGTGTCGTGCAGGATCCAAAAGATGTTATAGCCATGGAAAAGATGCGGGAGTACACAGGGCTTTATCATGTGCTGCATGGAGCGATCTCACCAATGGATGGAATTGGGCCGGAGGACATCAATGTACCTGATTTATTAAAACGTCTCCAGGATGAAACAACAAAAGAAGTAATTCTTGCTACGAATCCAAATATTGAAGGCGAGGCCACAGCCATGTATATTTCGCGCTTGCTTCGGCCTTCAGGGATCAAAGTCACTCGTATTGCTCACGGACTTCCGGTCGGAGGAGACCTTGAGTACGCTGATGAGGTCACCTTATCAAAAGCTCTTGAAGGACGCCGTGATGTATAAAGGAGTGTGTATATGCTTTTTAGCAGAAAAGGAAAACTAAAGCGTGAATTTGATGAGAAGCTGGTTGAATTAATGAAAAATACTCGAGACGACTGGCATGATCAAAAAAATATGGCTGATATGAGTGTGGAAAAAAGTCCTCAATTAGAAGCCGTTGAGAAAATGGCAGAAGCAAAGTATTTTTATTTATTTAAAGAAGCACGCGAACGGAAAATTGTCATAAAGTAATTGGTCCATTCATATCTTCCTTCTATAGATACTTGTCCTGTTACAAGAACGAGGTGAGGGAATATGATTTGGTTGTGGGGTGCAGGGACCTTGCTCTTTGCTACTTTATTAGTTGCATTTGGAATTAAGCCGTTCGTACAGTGGATATGGAGATTTTGCATGAAATGGGTGATCGGCCTTGCTTTACTGTTTATCCTTAATAGGTATGGACAGGCATATGGCTGGTATGTTCCAATGAATCCTGTCACAACAGGAGTAGCGGGAATCTTAGGAATTCCGGGTACGATCGCACTTGTCTACTTGTATAAAGGAAGCAGCTACTGAAGGTGGCTGCTTCTTTTTTTTATCGAATTAAATCATTTTTAACTTTTTTATTTAAAAGGGTTGCAAGTTATATTTTCCCGTGGTATATTATTCCTCGTTGCTAAAAACAACGGCGGAACGAAACAAACAACAGCAAAAAAGAAATTAAAAAAGTTGTTGACATAACATTTGAAAAAATGGTATGATGATCTAGTCGCTTGAGAGAGCAACACACAAACGAAACACCTTGAACCTTGAAAACTAAACAACCAAAA
>NZ_SMZR01000006.1 GCF_004358665.1 Jeotgalibacillus sp. S-D1
TAGATAGGTTCGAGGTGGAAGCATAGCGATATGTGTAGCTGACGAATACTAATCGATCGAGGACTTAACCAAATTTGGTGATTACTCGAAAACGCAACGTTTGTTTGATGGCTTATCCAGTTTTGAAAGAATGAGTTTAGGCAGTTACTGCGTTTTTTATTCTTTCTTTCAACCTTATATTGAATTTTGAGACAAACTTGGTATAATAGTCTTTGTCCCAGTCAATAGTAAGGACTTAGTCTAGTGATGATAGCGAAGAGGTCACACCCGTTCCCATGCCGAACACGGAAGTTAAGCTCTTCAGCGCCGATGGTAGTTGGGGGTCTCCCCCTGTGAGAGTAGGACGTCGCTAGGCAATCGTTCCGCAGTAGCTCAGTGGTAGAGCATTCGGCTGTTAACCGAAGGGTCGTAGGTTCGAACCCTACCTGCGGAGCCATATTTCTGCTTCCATAGCTCAGCAGGTAGAGCACTTCCATGGTAAGGAAGAGGTCGCAGGTTCAAATCCTGTTGGAAGCTTAATTTTTACAAACTAACGGCCCGTTGGTCAAGCGGTTAAGACACCGCCCTTTCACGGCGGTAACACGGGTTCGAATCCCGTACGGGTCACCATGATGGAGAATTAGCTCAGCTGGGAGAGCATCTGCCTTACAAGCAGAGGGTCGGCGGTTCGAGCCCGTCATTCTCCACCATTTTGCCGGTGTAGCTCAATTGGTAGAGCAACTGACTTGTAATCAGTAGGTTGGGGGTTCAAGTCCTCTTGCCGGCACCAGTTTTACTTATAGAATAACCTCTTTTGGAGGGGTAGCGAAGTGGCTAAACGCGGCGGACTGTAAATCCGCTCCTTCGGGTTCGGCAGTTCGAATCTGCCCCCCTCCACCATTTTTAAAAAGTTTCTTATTTGCTTCATGGTATCTACCGATATTGGGCATACTTAAGTAAACTTGACTCATTGGGCTATAGCCAAGCGGTAAGGCAACGGATTTTGATTCCGTCATTCCCAGGTTCGATCCCTGGTAGCCCAGCCATTATGAGCCATTAGCTCAGTTGGTAGAGCATCTGACTTTTAATCAGAGGGTCGTAGGTTCGAATCCTACATGGCTCATCAATGGAATCTCTCATCAGTTACATGATGAGAGATTTTTTAATTTTTCTATACAAATAAGCACCTTGTCATTCGTTGACAGGGTGCTTATTTGTATAGCTCAATAGTTCTTGCCACTTTTTATTTTGTTCATTTTCATTAAGGCGATAGCGGTCATCAAGCAGTTCCCACAGCAATTCACTTTTTTCTTCAAAGGAGATGGGCATTGTTTTAATATGATGCCTGCAGCGCATAAGAAAATCAGTATAAGGTTCCCAGTTCGAATCAAACTGAGCATCCAGCTCTTTCTTAAGCTTGCGTGTCAGTTTAGGGCTTGAACCGTTGGAGGTCACAGCGACCTGGAGATGCCCGCGGCGCACTGTAGCCGGAAAGGTTACATTGCCTTCTTCAAACTCATCTACGACGCAGACAAGCTGATGAGGGGGCAGTGACTGTGATAGTTTTTGATTGGCTTCCCGGTCATTGGTTGCAAGGATGACCAGCATGGCATCTTTAAAGTCTTCTTTTAAAGCCTTTCGCTTAATGAGCTTATAACCATGATTTTTTGAAAGTGCGAGGACTTCCTCGGAAAATTCAGGCGCAATAAAGGTGATATTCGCTTTTTCTTCCTCCAGCACCCTTGCTTTGCGGGCTGCAATTCTGCCTCCTCCTGCGATGGCAACTTTCTTTCCGTTTAACTTAATAACTAATGGCTGCATGCTGTTGCTCCTTGGGAAGATGCACGATTAACCACAATCTCCTGGATAATGCTGTGCTTGCTCAGTGAGTCCGTATGAATAATCGAGTGACCCTGCTTTTGAAGCCGCAGAACCTTCTGTTTTACCTCACTGAGGAGAAGGCCGCCAAATAGAAGGTAGGGTACAACAAGGATCCGTCCGTCTTCACCTGCTTCAGAAACAATGTCTGCGAGTCCCTGATCAAGCCGGGGCTCTATTGCAGCCAGGTAGCAGACACGCACGCGGGCAATTCCCAGTCTGTTTTGGATCCCTTCAGTAATTTTTCCGAAGGCAATACGGGTTTCAGGATCACTGCTTCCCCGGCCAACCACTAAAAGGGAGTCACTTGGAGTAAGGTTTCCTGCGGTCTCATTAACTAATTCAGCAATGGCATCTAATATGGTTGTCTGAACGCCAAAAGATTCCGTCATGTCCACTTTTATTTCCGGATACTGCAAGAGAAGGGGAGCGAGTGCCTGCGGAATATCCTCTTTGATATGACCTGCTGTAAGTAAAAAGATCGGAACCACTTTTATTTCCGTAGCGCCTCTTTCCACACAGCGCCGGAAGCCTTCGTCAATGAAAGGCTCTGTCAGCTCTAAAAAGCTGATCTCCTGAATAGGGGCATCCACGCGGTTGATTACCGTCTGAAGAAATTGCTTTGCCTCAGCTGCACCTTTTTTTGAACGGGTACCATGACCGATATAAAGAATGGCTTTCATCTCTGCAAACTCCCTTTCTTTTACCCGTGGACGACAGGTAAATGCTGAGCGATTTCTTCTTTAAACCAATTAATTTTATGGTGAAGCCGAACAACTTCGCCAATCACTATCATGCTCGGATTAGAAATGCTGGCTTCTTTAACAAGCTCTTCGATTGTTTCGAGCGTACCGGCGACCGTCCGCTGATCTGACATTGTCCCCCAGTGTACAAGAGCAATAGGGGTATCGGGTGATTTCCCGCATTTTATCAAATTTTCTGTAATAGCCGGCAGATGAGAGACACCCATGTAAATACATATTGTATCCACCGCTTTTGCCAGATGGCTCCATTGGTATTGAGCTTCTTCATCGCCAGCCTGATGGCCGGTAATAAAAGCAAAACTTTTGCTTAATGTGCGATGTGTTACCGGAATGCCTGCGTAGGCAGAAGCGGCGATCCCGGCTGTAATTCCAGGAACGACTTCAAATGGAACGTCATTTTTTGCGCATTCTTCCGCTTCTTCACCTCCGCGCCCAAAGACAAACGGATCACCGCCTTTTAGCCGAACGACTGTAAGTCCTTTTTTTGCGTATTTTACAAGAAAGTGATTAATCGTTTCTTGTTTCATTGTGTGATAATGCGGGAGCTTACCGCAATAAACCAGCTGTGCTTCGCTGTTAGCATATTCTAATAGCTCAGGGTTAACCAGCCGGTCATAGAGGATGACATCCGCCTGCTCGATACAGCGCAAGCCCTTTACCGTAATTAAGTCTGGATCTCCAGGTCCTGCTCCGACTAAATAAACTGTACCAACCATCGATTTCACCCTTTCTTTTTATGATTTCCGGTCCTGAATAAGAGCCGTTTTTACTGCTTGAACCATTAGTATACACTATCTTAAATTACATTTTGTTCCCGTAAATAACTGAGGACCTGTTCAATTGCTTCCTCAACCGTAATTTTTTCTGTATGAATGGTAATCTCGGGGCGTTCCGGTGCTTCGTAAGGAGAATCAATTCCTGTAAATTCCTTAATTTCTCCCCGGCGGGCTTTTGCATACAGCTGTTTGGTATCCCGCTTTTCACATTCTTCTAAAGGACAATCCACAAAAACTTCGATAAATTCTTTGTCGTCAAAT
Source organism: Jeotgalibacillus sp. S-D1 (assembly GCF_004358665.1). Classification (GTDB taxonomy): domain Bacteria; phylum Bacillota; class Bacilli; order Bacillales; family Jeotgalibacillaceae; genus Jeotgalibacillus. The sequence continues at coordinate 3,659 of NZ_SMZR01000006.1, forward strand.
AAAGCGCGTACCTGATCGCGGTCAGATCGGAAAGGCGAAATAAAAGCGGTTGTTACGACTTTACCGCTGTCCACAAAAAGTTTTGCGACTTCTCCAATACGACGGATATTTTCTGTTCGGTCGTGGTCAGAAAATCCTAAGTCTTTATTTAACCCGTGGCGGATATTATCTCCATCAAGTACATATTCGTTAATGCCCTGACGGTACAGTTCGCGTGAAACAGCGTTGGCAACTGTGGATTTTCCTGATCCCGACAGGCCTGTGAACCATAATACACAGCTGCTGTGTGCATTTTGAATCTGACGGTCAGTTTTTGATACGGTTGTGTTATGCCATGTTATATTCGTTGATTTAGTCATTGTTTTCCTCCTAAATGGCTGCTTCCTGCCGGATTCCCTCAATCAATACCTCTACAACTTCTTTGCGGCTGAAAGTGGAAGGAGGCAGCTGGCCGGCTCTAAGCATTTCTCTAACCTTGGTACCTGATAAAATCACTCTGTCTTCCTTGCCGTGCGGACAGGTTTTATCTGAAGCCATACCCTCACATTTTTTGCAATAAAAGCTGTGTTCAAAGAATAAAGGTTTTATACCAAGTTCTTCTTCTGTAAATTCGCTAAAAATATGCTGGGCATCATAAGTTCCGTAGTAATCACCCACTCCAGCATGGTCTCTGCCGACAATAAAATGAGTGCAGCCGAAGTTTTTACGCGCTATTGCATGGAAAATGGCTTCTCTCGGCCCGGCATATCTCATGGCAGCGGGGTAAACGCCAAGCTGAACACGCTCTGTCGGGTAATAATTCTCCAAGAGGACACGGTAGCTTTTTAATCGTACATCAGCAGAGATGTCATCTGACTTGGTTTCGCCAACAAGCGGGTTCACGAACAGGCCATCAACCGTTTCAAGCGCTGCTTTTTGAATATACTCATGGGCGCGGTGGATAGGGTTTCTTGTTTGGAATCCGACGACTGTTTTCCAGCCGTTTTCTTCAAACAGCGCTCTTGTTTCCTTCGGCTTCAGCCATACATCCCCAAACACACCTTTTTGAGGGTGCTTTACAAGTACAGTTTCACCTGCAAGGTAAACAGGCCCTCTTTCAAACAATCGTTTGACACCCGGGTGGGCAAGCTCTTCTGTTTTATATACCTCGCGTGCTTCTTTTTGTAAATCAGGTTCATACCATTCTGATACTGTAATCACACCGTAAACCTCGCCCTTATGGGTCAGCTTAATTTGCTCGCCTTCTGTAAGGTTCTCCGCAAAGGATGGGGAAACCGGTAGCGTTACGGGAACGGACCAGACTGTGCCATCCGCTAAACGCATCTGTTCAACGACGGACTCATAGTCACTTTTTCCAATAAAACCTGTAAGAGGACTGAAAAGACCTACGCCAATTAGTTCAAGGTCACTCAGTGCAATCGCATCGATTTCAAGTTCTTTTTCTATCGCTGAAACATTATAAGATGGCTCATAAGCCTGAATTAAACTTCCTCCGTGTGGTGCTGGCAAGTATGACATCATAATCAACCTTTCATTATCAGTTTTAGTTTTTGGATTCTCGCACGATCTCAGCAGAAACCGTGGTTGGTGAAGGGCGTTTCAATAAAGCCAGAATGCCAAGTACAGAAATCAGCACACCGATTAGAGCAACGATGGGATAAATGCTTTGTTCTACTATCAGCAAGATGAGTGTATAGGACAGCACCATCGATAAAACTGGTGACACCACCCATACAGTGAGCATCTGGATAACAATATCTTTTTTCAACACGGCTTTCCCATGCTTGGCAAAACCGATGCCGATAATGGATGAAGTCGTAATTTGAGTAAGCGGTACAGGGATGCCAAAAATCGAGGCTGCTGTCACAATACTTGCTCCTGTACCGGAAATAACTGCTCCTTCCTCCAGACGAAGGGTGGTGATCTTTTTGCCGTTTGTCTCCATCACTCTGTGGCCTAAAAACAGAGCGCCAAGAGCAACAAAAAGCCCGCCCCATAAAATACCGTCATTAGTTCCCATCAAGCCGGCTCCGACAAGAGGACCCACTGCGTTGGCCACATTGTTCATTCCTGCAGAAAAAGCTTCAAATAACCCCATAATTACTACAATTGGTGCTAAATATTTTGCCGCTTTTGGAGCGGTTACCCATTTTTTAATCCATTTCGTTTCAAGGATTTTTGCTGCAGCAATGGCAATAAAAAAAGCAACTACTGGAGTGAACAGCCAAAACATAACGATCCAGGCAAGCTTTCCGAAGAAAATGGAATGATAAACAATGCCTGCGCCAACAACAGATCCTACAGCAACTTCGCTGGTTGACAGCGGGATTCCAAAAATATTTGCCAGAAACAGTGAGATGGCAGCCGATGCCAGAACGATTAAAGCAATGGTAACGGTAAAAGTATCACTTGGCACAATGCCGCTGCCGATGGTTTTTACTACTTCTCCGCCGCCGAGCCAGGCTCCTAGAAAAACAGTAACAGCGCATAATCCGAGTGCGACAAACCTTTTTTTAATCACCCCGGAGCCATACGCGATACCCATCGTTGCTGCAGCTCCGCTTGCCCCAATATTAAACGCAAAAAACAGTCCGATCGAAATGGCGATGATTGAAAGCATCGGGCTGACCTCCTTTTCTTAAGAGTGCAACCCGCACTCTGTTTTGCTGCTTTGTGTCCATCGTCCAGCTCTGGAATCACCGTTAACGTCTACAGGACTGGTGCAAGGGAAACAACCGATGCTTGGATAGCCTTCTTTATGAAGCTTGTTGAAAGGCAATCCCTTTGCATCGATATATGCCCAAACCTCATCCCAAGTCCAATGGATGAGCGGGCATATTTTGATATTCTTGAATTTTTCATCTTTGTTTAGAAATTCAGTATGCGCTCTGGACGGGGACTGCTCTCTCCGGAGACCTGAAATCCATGCTGTCTTAGAATCGAGCGCTTCTTTTAACGGCACAACCTTTCGAATATGACAGCATTGATTCGGATCTTTTTTCCATAAAGCTGAACCGTACTGCTCTCTTTGTGCATCAAGTGTGAGAGCTGCCTTTTTCATCTCGATATTCAATGCGGGAAATCGAGCCTTTATTTTTTCAATTACATCATAGGTTTCAGGGAAGTGAAGAGCGGTATCAAGAAACACGATATGAGCATCCGGTTTTACTTGATGAATAATGTCAATTAACACAATAGCCTCGGCTCCGAAGCTTGAAGCATATACAATTTTTTCATCCTCGTAGTTAGAATAAGCCCACTCCAGGACAGATCGTGCCCCTTTGGATTCATTATCAACCGGGAAGGTATCGGAAATTGAATTCCAATTTTCATAACTGATTGCAGTCATGGTTTTCTGCAACTCCTTTCATCTTTCCAAATACAAAAAACGCTTTTCCCATTAAGGAAAAGCGCATAGCATTCTTTATGCACCTTATCTCCCAAAATGGATATCATTTTGCTGGAATTGGCACCTTGCTCTATGCAGGTTGCCGCGGCATCAACAGGCCAGTCCCTCCGCCGCTCTAGATAAGTACTATTAAGTTATTGTTGATAATCCTACCACACCACTAGGATTAGTCAACCATTAATCAAAAAAATTTTTAAATAATTCTAAATTTAAGAAATTAGTCCCATAAAACGGAAAATATAACTCAATTACTGAAAATAATTAGATGAACTTTCTGAAAAAACACGCATATATATGCATGGCTTTGCTTGGTTGAGTCATCAAGATTGTAAGCGTTACAATAGAAGAGTCAGATTATATAGAAAAAAGCACAGGGGGATCACAGCTATGGAAAAGAAAAACATTTCACTTATTGGCGTACCAATGGATCTGGGACAAATGAGACGCGGGGTAGACATGGGACCAAGTGCCATACGTTACGCAGGTGTTGTTGAGCGCCTTGAATTGCTTGGTCATAAAGTAGATGACCTTGGAGATATTCGAATTGATCAGGCAGAACGTGTACATACTGCTGACACCAATCTCCGTAATCTGGAAGCAGTAGTAAAAGGAAGTACTGAGCTTGCGAATAAAGTAAAGTCAGTGAAAGATAAAGGAGATTTTCCATTGATACTTGGCGGGGACCACAGCATCGCAATCGGTTCACTTGCAGGAATCAGCCAGCAGTATGAGAATCTGGGTGTAATCTGGTATGACGCTCATGGAGATTTAAATACAGGAGACACTTCGCCTTCAGGAAACATCCATGGAATGCCCCTGGCAGTCAGCCTTGGAATCGGTCATCCTGATTTAGTAAATATTCTTGACTATACGCCTAAAGTAAATCCGGAAAACATTGTCATCATCGGTGCCCGGTCACTCGATGAAGGGGAGCGGGAATTAATTAAACAAAGAGGTATACGCGTATATACTATGCATGAAATAGATCGTATGGGAATGACGAGAGTGATGGAAGAAGCAGTGGATTATCTAAAAGGTAAAACAGACGGCGTTCATTTATCGCTTGATTTAGACGGACTGGATCCAACCGATGCTCCTGGTGTAGGGACACCGGTTATTGGCGGCATCAGCTATCGTGAAAGCCACCTGGCTATGGAGATGCTCGCTGAATCAGATATCTTAACTTCTGCTGAATTTGTTGAAGTAAATCCAATCCTTGATGAAAAAAATAAAACAGCAACCGTGGCCGTTGCGTTAATGGGCTCGCTGTTTGGTGAGAAACTTTTATAAAAAGTGATCGTGTAAGGAAGCGGGTTAATGTCCGCTACAATTAACCTGGTAGTATTATTTCATGGTGTGAAAAAATCTGCACGAATAAGAAAGCCTTTACGAACATCAACTTGTTCGTAAGGGCTTTTTACTGCATTTTTTCTTTTGTAAATGATTACCTTCATAGAAACATTCAGCAATCCCTTCACAATCCCTCTTGTAAGAACCTCAGACAAAAGAAATAGATCAAAACTCCCGAGTAATTGGAATAAGTGGATGACTCTTTTTTACAGGAGATGTATAATATATGAAGAATAACGACACATAAGTCAGATATCACATCCGTCTTTTACATATACTTTCTTGAAAAATAAATAAAGAAATAATAAAAATAGAATGAAACCTTTTGCGGACGTAAAACGTAAAGATGGCAGAGCCGCTGAAGCGGGGGTACAGAAGAATGGAACTAATAATAAAAAAAAGAATTAAACAGGTGCTCAAAGGCGATCAGAATGCATATGGAGAGATCGTCGAACTCTATAAGGATAAAGTCTATCATGTTTGCTACCGTATGCTTGGAAATCGCCATGAGGCAGAAGATATGGCTCAGGAAGCGTTTATTCGGGCGTACACGAACATACACAAATTTGATATCGACCGGAAATTCTCAACCTGGCTTTACCGGATTGCAACCAACTTGTGTATTGACCGTATCCGGAAAAAGAAACCCGATTACTATCTGGATGCAGAAGTATCCGGCACAGAGGGGCTGACGATGTACTCTCAAATCCAAACAGATGAACCTTTGCCAGAAGAAGAAGTGGAGTCGATGGAATTACAGAGCACAATTCAAAAAGAAATTTCAACATTACCCGAAAAATATCGTTCAGTTATCGTATTAAAATATATTGAGGAACTTTCGCTGAAAGAAATCAGCGATATACTGGATTTGCCGCTTGGCACTGTCAAGACAAGAATTCACCGCGGGCGTGAAGCACTGCGAAAACAATTAAGAACATTGTAGAGAGGGTGAGTATTGTGAACACTTGTCCTGATAAAGTCGTGCATATGATGCACGACTATTTAGACGAAGAGCTTTCACAAGAAAACGAAAAGGAGTTAAAGCAGCACCTTCAGGAATGCGAAGCGTGCCGCACTCATTTTCATGAGTTAAAACGAACAATTGCTTTTGTACAAAGCACTTCTCATATCCAGGCACCAAGCAACTTCACTAAAAGCGTGATGAACAAGCTTCCCAAGGAAAAGAAAAAAGTGGGAATGGAGCGCTGGTTTAAAAAGCACCCAATGATTGTGGCAGCTGCTGTTTTCTTTCTTTTGATGAGCGGAAGTTTGTTTACTACCTGGAATGATGGAAAAGAGTTTGCTTTTACGAAATCAGAAAATATTGTCGTTGATGGACAGACGGTAATTGTTCCACAGGGGGAAATAGTAGAAGAGGATATAGTTGTGCACAATGGCGATCTCCGTGTTGAAGGAGAAGTCAAAGGGGATGTAACCCTGATAAACGGTAAGCGGTATATGGCTGGTGCAGGTACGATAACCGGCGATATTGAAGAAATTGACCAGGCTTTTGAATGGCTCTGGTATAATATTAAATCATCTTTTCAGGAATTGGGAGATCTGGTTCAATCGGATGAAAAGAATGAATGATGAGTCAAAACACTGACCATTTCTGGTCAGTGTTTTTCTTGTTTAAAAAGAAAGTCAGGCAAAAAGAAAGGTAAATTTGTTATTTAATGGTCTTGAAGGAACCTTCCAGGGTCGAAATCTCCAGATATTTGATATGAGGCGATTGAGGACGGGCATGCTAAAGATGTGTTATAATGACAGAGTTTAAATGAAACAAATCAGTAATCCCAAGTTCAGGGATGTCCCAAATACATTAGTGGAGGAAGTCATATGCCGTTTGCAGATCAATTCACAGATTTAACGGTGTTAGATCTCGTGATCAACGCAGTCGATATTCTACTCGTCTGGTTTGTGATCTATAAACTGATCACAGTGATCCGCGGGACGAAGGCTGTACAGCTCTTAAAAGGAATATTTGTTATTGTTATTGTACGGGGATTTAGTGAACTCCTTGGTTTTAATACGTTAGCCTGGATGATGGAACAGGTTATGCTCTGGGGTGTTCTTGGCGTTATTATCATTTTCCAGCCGGAGCTTCGCCGTGCATTGGAGCAATTAGGCCGCGGCCGTTTGTTTGCCCGGGGGAATCTGCAGGAGGATGAAGAACGAGACCGTCTGATAGAGGCTGTAACAAAATCAGTCAGTTATATGGCCAAGCGTAGAATCGGTGCTCTCATTTCCTTTGAAAAAGAAACGGGAATGGGCGACTATATTGAAACCGGAATTCCAATGGATTCCCATCTGACATCAGAGCTTTTAATTAACTTATTTATCCCAAATACTCCACTTCATGATGGAGCAGTGATTGTTCAAAAAAATCGAATCGCAGCAGCAGCTTGCTATCTTCCGCTTTCTGAGAGCCCTTTTATTTCGAAGGAACTCGGTACCAGGCACCGTGCTGCTCTTGGTGTAAGTGAAGTGACAGACAGCATCACGGTTGTCGTGTCAGAAGAGACTGGCGCCATTTCGATTACGACAAATGGTGAGCTGCAGCGAAATTTAGAACTTGAAGAATTCAGCAAGCTAATTCGTCGCGAATGGTTCGGAGAGAGCCAGGAATCTACTGCCTCAACGCGATGGAATTGGAGGGGTAAAAAGAAAAATGGATAAATTTCTAGAGAGCCGCTGGTTTTTGCGAGGTTTTGCCCTATTGATGGCTACGATCATGTTTGCTACTGTCAACAATCCTGAAGATCAGGCAACGAATACTACACCAAATGCCCAGACTGATTCACATACTATAGAAAATGTACCGGTTGATACCATCTTTGACCAGGAATCTTTAGTGGTAACGGGTGTGCCAAGTACAGTTGATGTCACCATTGAAGGCCCTTCGCAGGTCGTGACCCGTACAAACGCCATACGCGATTTTCGGGTATTCATTGATTTGAGCGAAGAAGAGATCGGCACACAGGAAGCCGCCATTGAGCATGAGGGGTTCTCAACCCAGCTTAAGGTTACCCTCTCAGAGCCGGTTGCAAATGTTACCATTGATGAACGGGTATCAGAAGAATTCACAGTCGAAACCGACTATAACGAGGCGATTATTCCTGAAGGATATACGCTGGATGAATTATCTGTTTCTCCAAAAACCGTGCTGGTTACCGGAGCAAAGGGAATTATTGATTCCATCCAGTTTGTAAGGGCTACCATCAATGTGGATGGTACAGTGGAAGATGAAGAGACGGTTCAGTCACCGGTTCAAGTTCTGAATGCCGAGCTTGATAAGCTTCCGGTTACTGTAGAGCCATCAAATGTGGATGTGTCGATTAGTGTCATTCAGCCTAGTAAAGAAGTACCGCTTGTTCCAACTCCAACAGGAACTCTTCCGGACGGTGCAGAAGTACAGGGGTTGTCCCTGGAGCGTGATACCGTTATAATCTTTGGACAAGCAGATAAAATCGCAGAAATTGATGAAATAGAAGTGCCAATTGATTTGTCGGAAGTAGAGGAGAGCGGTTCGGCTATTGAAGTACAGATTCCAAAGCCTGATGGTGTCAATGAACTATCTGACACGACGGTGCCGGCAGTTGTAACTTTTGAAGAAAATGCGGAAGCAGTGGATGGTGCTGCACCTGATGAGCCTGACCAATCCCAGGACTCTGCTGAAGACCCTGAGGCCGGTGATGAGGCGGCTGAAGAAGAATCAAATACAGAGAATGAAGAAGAGCTGACTTTGTCGGCTCTTCCTGTTGAAATAAGGGGTGCAGGCGATGATCTGGATGCGAGTTTTCAAAGTCCGTCTGATGGGGAGCTCAACCTGCGTATAACAGGAAGCGCTGAGGATTTAGAGGGGTTAACAGAGGACGATGTTTCCCTATATGTGGACGCTTCTGATTTAGAAGAAGGCGAGCACCAGGTTGCTGTTGAAATAGAAGGACCGGAAAATGTAACATACAGTTTATCTCAAGCGAATGTCACCATTCAGCTATCACAAGCATAAGAAACCAAAAGATTGTGGCAATAGGGTAAAGACAAGAAGGAGCGATGAAGGAAATGGGTAAATATTTTGGAACAGACGGCGTTCGTGGCGTAGCGAATGCAGAGCTAACGCCGGAACTGGCTTTCAAGCTCGGACGCTTTGGAGGCTACGTGCTGACAAAAGAAACCACGAGACCGAAAGTATTAATCGGCCGTGATACAAGAATATCTGGACATATGCTTGAAGGTGCCTTAGTAGCAGGTCTTCTCTCGATAGGAGCGGAAGTGATGCGTTTAGGTGTAATTTCGACACCTGGAGTTGCTTTTTTAACAAAAGCAATGGGTGCGCAGGCAGGTGTTATGATTTCTGCTTCACACAACCCGGTGGCGGATAACGGAATTAAGTTCTTTGGACCGGATGGCTTTAAGCTGACGGACGAACAGGAAAATGAAATAGAAGCATTAATTGACGGTGAAAAAGACGAAACGCCACGCCCGGTAGGCGGAGATTTGGGTATTGTAACAGACTACTTTGAAGGCGGACAAAAATACCTTCAATATCTTAAACAAACAGCTGATGAAGATTTTTCTGGTCTTCATGTAGCGCTGGACTGCGCACACGGTGCAACTTCCACACTGGCTACTCATTTGTTTGCAGATCTGGATGCAGACCTTTCAACCATGGGTGCTTCACCTAACGGCCTGAATATAAACGAAGGTGTGGGATCGACACATCCTGAAGCACTCGCGGCATTTGTAAAAGAGAAAAACGCCGATGTCGGTTTGGCATTTGATGGCGATGGCGACCGTATTATTGCGGTTGATGAAAATGGTGGTATCGTGGATGGCGATCAAATCATGTTTATCTGCGCCAAACATCTGAAGTCCGAATCCCGTCTTAAACAAAATACACTCGTTTCTACCATTATGAGCAATCTTGGCTTTTATAAGGGTCTGGAAGCAGAAGGCATCACAAGCATTCAAACAGCAGTCGGTGACCGTTATGTAGTGGAGGAAATGAAAAAAGGCAACTATACACTTGGCGGGGAACAGTCCGGCCATATCATCTTCCTTGATTACAATACAACCGGAGACGGTTTGCTTACGGGTCTTCAGCTTGTGAATATCATGAAAGTGACGGGCAAAAAGCTTTCTGAACTGGCAAGTGAAATGGAGATCTTCCCGCAAAAGCTTGTAAACATTCGTGTAAGTGACAAGCATGGGGTTACAGATAACGCAAAAGTAAAAGAAATTATCGAAAAAGTTGAAGCTGAAATGAACGGAAATGGACGTATTCTCGTCCGTCCATCCGGCACTGAGCCGCTTGTTCGTGTAATGGCTGAAGCTCAAACAGCTGAAGCATGCGCATCATACGTAGATCGCATTGCAGCAGTTGTGGAAGAAGAAATGGGCCTCAAAGAAGCATAAAATAATCTCCGGCACCGCAAACATAGCGGTGCCGGTTTTTGTTTTTATGCATACTGGAAATGAGCGGGTGGGAGTTTGGTCACAACCCGCGGATTGAAGGGATGCAGGCTTCGATCCAGCTCCAGAACCCGCGGATTGACAGCGCCAGAGACTAGCCTTTCAGTAAACTTGTCATCCCCCTGTAACCAATGAAACAGTCATCTGTGTTATAGTGTTTTTTGTGCTCAATTTACAAATATTGTTGACGAATTCATCGCTAGTCGAGTATGATGAAGTATGTGTTAACTTTATGCAGATAGGGTATACACAGGTTGGATTGAGTTAAAATAGAGAGGTGGATCGTAAGGTGACAAAGCAATAAAAAGCGCCAGGACTGTCAGGAGCGAAATTGACAGTTGACGAGGAGGAGGAGCATCGAGTTTTCGGCGGATGCCTCCCGACTGAACGTTGCACAGTCGTATGCCTGCTTTTAAAAACATAAGGGTGACCTTGTGGACAAAAGAAGCGGGACTGCAGCACATAAAAATAACTAATGAGAGATAAAGGGGGCCATGTCGTCCCCTGACGACCTCTGGACCTCCTTTATCAAAACAGGAGGAAAAGAATTATGTGTGGAATTGTAGGATATATTGGATTAAATGACTCGAAGGAAATCTTGCTTAAAGGTCTTGAAAAATTAGAATACCGCGGCTACGATTCAGCAGGTATTGCTGTAAAGAACGAAAATGGTGTCGCTGTATTTAAAGAAAAAGGCCGTATCGCAGATCTTCGCTCAGTCGTCGACAACAGCGTGTCAGGATCAGTCGGAATTGGTCACACGCGCTGGGCAACACATGGTGCACCAAGCCACGTGAATGCTCACCCGCATCAAAGTACAACTGAACGTTTCACCCTTGTGCACAACGGAGTAATCGAAAACTACTCTCAGCTTCAGCGTGAACACTTAGCATCAGTTGAACTTAAAAGCGAAACTGACACAGAAATCATTGTTCAACTAATCGAGACATTTGTAAACCAAGGTCTTTCAACAGAAGAAGCTTTCCAGAAAGCATTGAAAGAACTAAAAGGTTCTTACGCAATTGCACTTTTAGATAATCAATTAGAAGGTACAATCTTTGTTGCGAAAAACAAAAGCCCTTTGCTTGTAGGTCTTGGAGAAGATTTTAACGTGGTTGCATCTGATGCAATGGCAATGCTTCAAGTAACCGATCAATATGTTGAGCTGTTAGACAAAGAAATGGTTCTAGTGAAACAAGATGAAGTCATCATCAAAAACCTTGAAGGCGAAATCATGACGCGTGAGCCATATACAGCTGAACTGGATGCAAGCGACATTGAAAAAGGAACATATCCTCACTACATGCTGAAAGAAATCGATGAGCAGCCACTTGTGATGCGTAAAATCATCCAGGCGTACCAAAATGACGCTGGCGAGCTTTCGATTGAAGAAGGCGTCCTGAATGCCGTGAATGCTGCCGACCGCATCTACATCATTGCTTGCGGAACAAGCTACCACGCTGGACTAGTAGGAAAAGAGTTCCTTGAAAAAACAGCTAAAATCCCAACAGAAGTGCATGTAGCGAGTGAATTCGTTTACAACACGCCGCTTCTGACTGAAAAACCGTTATTCATCTTTATCTCTCAAAGTGGTGAAACAGCTGACAGCCGTGCCGTTCTTGTTCACATCAAAGAACTGGGACACGCAGCTTTAACCCTTACAAACGTTGCAGGATCAACCCTTTCACGTGAAGCAAATCACACATTGCTTTTACATGCGGGTCCTGAAATCGCTGTAGCATCAACAAAAGCCTACACAGCTCAAATCGCTGTTTTGTCAATTCTTGCGGAAGTAGCAGGAAAAGCAAAAGGCTTCGAAATGGAATTTGATCTTATTCAAGAGCTTGGAATCGTTGCAACAGCAATGGAAGCTCTGACTGACGACAAAGAAGCATTCGAACAAATTGCACGCGACTTCCTAAGCGTAACACGCAACGCCTTCTTCATCGGCCGTTCAATGGACTACCATGTGGTTCAGGAAGCAGCGCTTAAGCTAAAAGAAATCTCTTACATCCAGGCAGAAGGATTTGCCGGAGGAGAACTGAAGCACGGAACGATCGCTCTAATCGAAGACGGCACACCAGTTGTCGCGCTGGCAACACAGGAAAACGTCAACCTAAGCATCCGCGGAAACGTAAAAGAAGTAGCAGCCCGCGGCGCGCACACTTGCACCATCTCAATGAAAGGCCTGGAAGAAGAAGGCGACAGCTACGTGATCCCTCACGTTCACGAACTGCTAAGCCCACTTGTTTCTGTCGTGCCAACACAGCTAATTGCATATTATGCAGCGCTGCATAGAGATTGTGATGTTGATAAGCCACGTAACTTGGCGAAGAGTGTGACGGTTGAGTAAGTAAGATAATTTGATTAAATTCTTTCTTTAAGAATAGAAAAGCAGTAATTATAAACGAACGGTTTATAATTTTAAAACCTCCAACTCACTTAAGAGTTGGATGTTTTTTTAATTTGAGGAAGCAGCCAGTTGAAAATAATGCAGGAAAGAGAAACTTGATCTTAGTGACTTCTTTTCCCTCGCACTGGCGGGTGCCGCACTCCTACTAAAAAGCACTTAAAAAGATGACACAAAACTCCTTATCTGTTAGGTGTTTTGTGTCATTGATTTATACAACTAATGTACCGGTTGGTTAAACAAACATCCGGTCAGGTCGGGTTATTAGTTTACCTGCTCTTCCCAAATCTCCTCATATGCTTTGTTTAAATGTCGAAGCATCAACTGTTTCGCTTCGTCCGCACGTTTGTCCCGGATGGCATGAAAAATGGCTTCATGCTCAACATAAGTTGTTTGATAGCGGGAAGCATCTGACACGAAACGCTGCCGCCGTGTTGTTTGAATATTCTTCTCCATTTGAACCACTATCCCGTCCACTGCCTGGATCAGCATCCGGTTTTGTGAAGTGCGGACGACTGTTAAATGAAAGCCTACGTCTGCCTTCGCCCCTTGCTCTTCCGTCAGCGCATGCTTCATCAACTCCAAATAGCTGCTGAGTGTGTCAAGGTCGTTCTGTGTCGCTCGCATGGCGGCTAAATAGGCAGCTTCACATTCTAATGCCCTACGTACTTCAAGCATTTCTGCTGTCAGAGCAGGGTCAGTCTTCAGGTGCAGCGTCGCCTGATTGCCTGCTGCATCCTCTATTCGGGAGACACATAAAAAATGCCCTCCGCCTTGCCTCGAGTGGATTACACCCGCTTCCCTCAGGAAGTGTAACGCTTCTCGAACGCCAGTACGACTGATCCCTAGCTGTTTTGCGAGCTCACGTTCCGGCGGAAGCTTGTCTCCAATCGATCGCTGTCCGTTCAAATATTCACGGGAAAGCAGTTCAACAACTTGTTTATATTTCGGTCTCGTTCCCACTGCTATATCACCATCTCCTCCCTGAAAATTGTTCTTGAAATATTCAGATTATTACGTATAATGAGACTAAATTGGTTGGACCAATTAATTTCAGGAGGTACACATCTTATGTCAGTTGCATCATTTGTAGAGAGTTTACATCAGTTTTTACAAAAAGACCAGATATCCGAGAATGAGACTGTACGAGAACAGCATTCCATCGATGAATCCTATCATAAAGGCGAGCTTACACAAGTCGTCGTTTTTCCACGTTCCACAGAAGATACATCCCGTATTTTAGAAGCTGCTTCCAGGCATGCGATTCCAGTTGTGCCGTTTGGACTCGGTACAAGTCTTGAAGGTCATGTAGTGCCTTTAAAAGAGTGTGTCACAATCGATTTTATGGAAATGAACTCTGTTCTTACTATCTCTCCGGATGACCTTATGGTGACGGTAAAGCCGGGGGTAACGCGCAGTCAGTTAAATCGTGAGCTGAAGAAGCACGGTTTGTTCTTCTCTGTTGATCCGGGAGCGGATGCGACACTGGGAGGAATGGCAGCAACGAATGCTAGCGGCACAACTTCCGTTCGATACGGCGTTATGCGGGATCAGGTTCGAGACCTGGAAGTCGTACTTGCAAGCGGTGAGGTAATCCACACCGGGTCGAAAGCGGCTAAATCTTCAGCTGGACTGCACTTGAACGGTCTTTTCGTTGGTTCTGAAGGGATCTTAGGCTGTATCACGGAATTGACACTCAAAGTTTACGGTATTCCGGAATACGAAATGGCCGGACGGGCGACTTTCCCTTCAGTTGAAAACGCGGTACAAGCAGTGGTCAGCCTGCTGCAATCCGGGATTCCAATTGCCAGGGTCGAGCTGCTGGATGAAATTTCGTTGAAACAGCTGAATATCCATCAGAAAATGAGTTACCCGGAGATTCCTACTCTGTTTATGGAGTTCCACGGCAATGAAGCCGGACTTGCAGAAGATGTCGAGTTTATGAAAGAAATCGTCGCAATGTATAACTGCGAAGCCATTGAATTCGTGACCGATCACGCAGAGCGCAGCCGCTTATGGGAAGCGCGCCACAATCTGGCATACTCGTTCATTCATGCCTTTCCGGGTCGCAAGATGATGGTCACCGATGTGTGCGTACCGATTTCTGAACTGGCAGGGGCGGTAAGGTACGCACAGGAGAAGCTTCATGAACTTGATCTTATTGGAGGCGTCACCGGTCACGTGGGGGACGGGAATTTCCACGTCATCCTGATGATTGACCTGATGAATCCGGAAGAAAAGGAGCGGGCGAATATCTTTAATGAAAGTCTTGTCACATATGGACTTGAGCGCAACGGTACATCGACTGGTGAACACGGAGTCGGTTATGGCAAGCAAAAGTATATGCATCAGGAATTTGGAGCAGCGCTTGGCGTCATGCAGCAAATCAAATCCGCTCTTGATCCACAAGGTATTTTAAATCCCGGTAAACTACTGCCCGCTAGAGGAGATGGTGTAAATGAACACGTTATCAAAAGTTAGTACAATTGCCGGAAAATACTTTGCCGTCTGGGTCATTGCGGCTGCTCTGCTCGCCTTTTTTGTGCCGGGCATCTTCTCCGCTTTCGGCGGCTACATAACGATTCTTCTTGGAATCGTCATGTTTGGAATGGGACTTACGTTAAAACCTGTTGATTTCAAAGTAGTTGCCAAGCGTCCAATTCCTGTTGTTCTTGGTGTATTGGCTCAGTTTGTTATCATGCCGCTTGGTGCTTTTACGATTGCATTCGTTCTCAATCTCCCGGCACAACTGGCAGCGGGACTCGTTCTTTTGGGTTCGGTTCCGGGCGGGACAGCTTCTAACGTGATGGTGTATCTTGCAAAAGGCAATCTTGCTCTTTCTGTCGCGATGACAAGCCTATCAACGCTTTTGGCGCCAATCGCGACACCGTTGTTGCTCCTTCTTTTAGTTGGGCAATGGATGCCGGTAGATGCTCTGGCAATGTTTACATCCATCGTACAGGTCATAATTATTCCAATCGTGCTTGGCTTCGTTATCCAACGTCTTGCACCAAAAGCAGTAGAAGCCAGCCTTTCTGTCATTCCGCTGATCTCAGTTGTTGCGATTTTGATCATCGTGGGTGTCGTGACAGGAGCGAATGGACCCAATGTCATCTCGGCTGGCTGGATTGTATTCGCGGCTGTCTTCCTGCACAATGGCTTCGGGCTGCTGCTAGGTTATCTTATAGCCTTGGCGCTTGGTCTGAAAGAAGACGACCGTCGTGCCATTTCATTGGAGGTTGGTATGCAAAACTCGGGGCTCGGCGTCGCCCTTGCGACTGCTCACTTCAGCCCCCTTGCCGCTCTTCCAAGCGTCTGGGGCGCCATCTGGCACAATATTTCAGGTCCCTTGCTTGCCACTATATGGTCGAAGAAAGCAAGGGTTGAGGAAGATGATCAACAGGAGCCATATGAATATGATACTCTGCAAAAAACCAGACCCTGAGAACCCGGACAGCAACGAGTTGTACTTGGGGAAGAGTTTCAATAGGTGATTTGTATATTTTTGAAAAAATGTAATAGTTAGATAGTTCTTTGAAACCCTTTCGGTTACACTTGAAATAGTAAGTGTAACTAAAAGGGTTTTCTTTTTCTGTAGTTTGATGTATTAAAAGTTTAAGGGGAATCAACATGAATTCGTTAGAAAATAAAGTTGCTGTCACCTTAAAATCAGTTGGTTATTTTATCTTTATCCTGACAGTGATTATGTTTTTTGTTTTTGTGTCAGTTATATATATGGATTTAATGTCTGCCTCATTTTTAATATTTATCGGCTTTGTGATTGGATTGCTTTTTATAGGATTTGGTGAAGTGATTCATCTGCTGCAGAGCATTTATGATAAACAGCCTGCATTAGCTGTTTCGGGCGAACAGGATCTTGATTTGCTTAATGGTGCTGATTCATTGGAGCAAATAGATGGAAGTGTAGTGGACGAGGTTAAAACAGAATTAGAAGAATTTTTTGCGGCAAAAGGAAAAAAGGTTACGGGAATTGCACTGCTGAACAAAGAGTATTTTCTATCTTGTTACTGTTGATGGTGAATCGCTTGTGGTGGAACTTGGTGGTTTTCAGCCGGTGGTACATAAAAAAGGGTAACGATAAGAACGTTCCTTTGCTGGGCTTACCTTAGTAAATCTGAAATATTTAAATAAACGGGTAATAAAAATAACACTTCGAAATGTATACTAAGTATATATTTTAAAAGTGTTATTTTTTTATTTTTACAGTAAATACAGTTATTATCTTTTAATTTTATATATACTTAGTATAATATAAAAAAAGGGATTAATGGGAGGTATTGATAAAGTGATTACGATTGAAAACTTATCAAAAGAATTTCTACAAGGTCAACAAAGCACTGAAGTTTTGAAAGGGGTTAATTTGAACATTAAAGAAGGAGAATTCGTAGCGATAATGGGACCAAGCGGTTCTGGAAAGAGTACCTTACTTCAATTATTAGGGGGACTTGATGTACCTACAAATGGAACGATACAAATTGACCAGAAATATTTAAATGGAATGACAGAAAAAGAAAGAACGATTTTCAGGAGAAAAAAACTGGGTTTTGTTTTTCAAAATTATCAATTGCTGTCTACTTTGACTGTGGAAGAAAACATCGCATTCCCTCTCCATGCCGACGGAAAATTAACGAATGAAAAAAATAGAATGATTCAGGAATTAATTGAATCTGTAGGATTAGATGGGCTTAACCGCAAACGTGTCAATCTACTGAGTGGTGGTCAGCAGCAACGTGTGGCAATTGCCAGGGCGCTGGTTAATAATCCGGCTGTCCTATTGGCAGATGAACCAACAGGGAATTTAGACAGAGCAAAGGCTGAAGAAATCCTAAGTTTATTTTTGAAATTTCATCATGAAAATAAGCAAACCATAATAATGGTCACGCATGATATTTTTGCAGCTGGTTTTGCAGATCGTATCGTGCTTTTTAGAGACGGTGTTGTAGATCGTGTTATCTCTAGGAAGGATGGTGACTATGCTAAATATTTGGCAAGTTTCATGGCGTAATATCACACAAAACAAAAAAAGATTTTCGTTTACTTTGCTTGCTATTATACTTGGGATCTCTTTTGTCACCTCCATGCTGGTAGCTGACAAAACAACAAATGATGTTTTTAACTATTACGAACAAATGTATGTAGCCAATGCTGATTATTGGGTGTTAAGTGATGAACATACCTATTCAGAAGAGATCGTTTCGCCTATTCAACAGGATCTCACCGTTACCGATACATTGCTTGCTCTTGATAAGCAAACTTTCTTTGAGCTTGAAGGGGACCGCTCTCTAAATGAAAGATCTGTACGAATTACAGGGGTAAACGACCAAAATAGTCCCTTGTTAGTACTTCCGGTTATCGAAGGCAGCTTAGATAATGAAGGAATCATTTTACCGGAAGCTGCAGCAGATCTTTTAGGAAAAGGGGTTGGAGATACGATCCGGTTTGCTAATATGGGAGAAGCAAAAGTTTCTGCCATTGTGGAGTACACGCAACTCCTTGCAAGTCCTGGTAATTGGGAAAGTGCGGAGTCATCGAGTTTTCGTGTTATCGCTCCACTTGAACTGCTAAGAGAGTGGACAGGAAAAAATGACGAGATTTCCTATATGCGCTTTCAAACAGAGGGGGATGGGGAAGATCTTTTTCAAAACTTTCAACAAAAGTTCCGTGATGCCAGTGTATACATAGAACCTGTTGTAGCAGATGATCTTCAAAGCAATGATATAGGCGGTCTCTATACCTTTTTCTATTTAATTGCCGGATTATCGATCTTTATCAGCGGATTTATCGTTTTTAATATGATTTATACAAGCGTGATTGAAAGGAAAAGAGAGTTTGCCATAATGAAAAGCTTAGGTTATACACAAGGTTCTGTTTCTAAGCTCGTGCTGATTGAAATGACACTCCTGGCAGCGATGGGCACAGCGATAGGCGTACCGCTTGGCATATGGCTTGGGGATTTGTTTATGCAAGGGCTCCTAAGTGTATTTGAGTTTGACATGGTCTACACGTTAAACTGGAAGCTGCCAACACTGATCGCGATTACAATTGGCTTGTTATTCCCTATACTTTTTTCTCTTTTTCCTATTTACAGCGCAGGCAAGACATCTATTTTATTGACATTAAAAAACGGAAGCGTCGTAAATGCTTCATCCAGGCAGTACAAACTTAAAGCCATTGCGGGGTTAGCGCTTCTATGTTTTGTATTTATCGATCACCCTGTTTCTTATGCAGCTGTATTAGCCAGTGTCATCCTGTTATTTCCTATACTGCTGGTGGGTTTAGGGAAATTAATGAAACCTGTTTTAACAGCTCTTTTTAATTATTCCGGTGTGATAGCGGCTAAAAATCTGTCCATGCAACTAAACCGCAATGCCAATACAGGTGCTATTCTAGCTATTGGAATATCGGTCATATTATTACTTAGTACTGTGGTAGAATCAGCGCCTGAAGGGTATGAAAAAGAAATAAAAAATACGTATGGCGGAGATGTAAGGGTTACTTCTGAAGCACCATGGTCTGCTGAAGATGTTAATAAACTTTTTTCCTATCATGCGGTCACGGATGTAAAACCATTAACTGAAGCAACCCCCATTACATGGGAAACAATTCATGAAGAAAGAAGACAATTTTCCGTTCTTTCTGTAAGTGAAAATGGTCCATCATTGTTTACTCATACGCGTGAGAAGGATCTGACGAATAAATTAAAGCAGAAATCTTCTGTGCTGCTTGGAGAACGGGCCTTTAATGAGTGGGGCGGGAATATTGGGGAAAGCATACGAATGAATACTCCAAATGGAGAACAGTATTATGAAGTCATTGGAGTCGTCAATACATCGCATTATTCTGGATATGTCGCATTTATGGACGAGAACCAGCTTCGTGATGAGTTTGGATGGAACAATAGTTTTGATTTGCTGCTAACGCTAAACAGTAAAGCGAATAATTCTATACGTGATCAGCTATGGTCTGATTTCGGTGGTTATTTGTCAAAGGTTCGCACGGTGGAAGATGAAATAAAAACGACTACCTCAGCAATTTCCGGCATGAATTCACTTATTTTCGTAATGTTATTTATGATCATCGTGTTAGCCAGTATTGGTACAGCTAACACGCTTCTGATCAATACTTATGAACGAAGATTCGAGATTGGAACCATGCGGGCACTCGGTTTTACCAAACAGCAGGTTAGAAATATGATACTGGCTGAAGGTATACTCATCGGGGTTTCAGGAGTAGTCGGGGGAATTGCAGCTGCTGTGATATTAGTTTATATCACTAGTAAATCAGAGCTGATGGAAGGCTTTGTCTCTTTCCATTTACCTGTTAGTCACCTTATACTAGCAATAATTGCAGGAGTTTCGCTAAGCATCTGTGCAGCCTGGATTTCCAGCAAAACGGCAAGTAAGCTGGATATCCAATCATCACTCAAAGAAGGTTGATAAATTGTCAGTAAAATATGGAATTTTAACGTTGTTATTCAGGCAAACCCATCATGGTTACGAATTGAAATTAGAATTGGATTCTCTTTTAGGCATTAAAGGAAAAGTAAATCCAGGTCAAATATATACAACTCTTGATCGTTTAATACGAGATGAACTTGTCTCATCTCCAGGATTAGATGATCAGGAAAGAAAAAGGTATGAATTAAATCCAAAAGGTAAAGATGAGTTGGTAGGCTGGTTGTTGGAGCCCATTCCTAACCATGGAACAAAAGACGATTTTTTCTTTAAATGGAACTGTGCACGAACGATACACTTTGAACAGGAAAAGAAAATGCTTGAACAACAAAAAGCGATGATTATTGAAGGTGTATTGGAATTAACAAAGTTAAAAACGGAGCTGCTGCTTCAGAATCAGGAAAAGAGATATTTATTAATTTCGGGCATGCTGTTTCATTTAGAGGCCGACTTGAACTGGATTAATCAGGTTGAGAATCGCCTCCGTTAATATCAAAATAGACAGTAATAAACGCAAAACAGGAACCGACCAAACAGAGAGGGGAAATAATCATGTCACATAAAATTTATGCAATGAGTGTCGCAAGTGTCTATCCTCATTATGTTGCGAAGGCAGAGAAGAAAGGACGTACAAAGGCAGAAGTTGATGAAATTATTCGATGGTTAACGGGGTATGACCAGGAAGAACTGGAAGGGAAACTGGAAAAACAAACTGACTTTGAGACTTTCTTTGCAGATGCTCCCCAGCTGAATCCTTCCCGAACGCTGATCAAAGGTGTGATCTGCGGTGTCAGGGTGGAGGACATAGAAGAACCAACTATGCGGGAAATTCGTTATTTGGATAAGCTGGTTGACGAGTTGGCAAAAGGTAAAAGTATGGAGAAGATTTTGCGATAAGAAAGTAATGAAAAAATGCGAAACCTTTTATTAAAAGGTTTCGCAAGTAACTTTATCATTGTCAATTAAGTTTCTTTAGAATCACAGAGGCATTTGTGTTGATTTGCGTACCTCCAGCTAATGTTTGGAGGGTTACTGCCGCAGCTGAAGTATGGTTTCGAATGGTGAGCGCATCTCCACTTGAAATCGGCAAAATCACTTGACCATTATTCTGCTGTGTACCCGCTCCTGAACCATAGATCGTTCCAGGTACTACTGCATTATTTTGGAACAAGGCAAATTGATTTGGTTCAACACCAGAAACTGAAAAAGTAACTTCATAAATACCGGCGGTTGTAACTGTAATAGTAGTTGTTCCTGGTGTATGTGTAATTCCAGAGGTGATGACTCCATTTGTATCAAACGGAATATCTGCTTCCAAAGCGATTACCCCAGCACCCAAATTATAAATATAAGCATATTCAGCTAGGCCGCCTGCTCCAGTGGGACCAGTTGCTCCGGTTGCTCCAGCAGCGCCTGTAGCCCCTGCAGGTCCGGTAGCACCAGTGGCCCCGGCAACTCCGGCAGCGCCTGTGGCCCCTGCAGGTCCAGTAGCACCTGTGGCCCCGGCAACTCCGGCAGCGCCCGTAGCCCCTGCAGGTCCGGTAGCACCAGTGGCCCCGGCAACTCCGGCAGCGCCTGTGACCCCTGCAGGTCCAGTAGCACCTGTGACCCCGGCAACTCCGGTAGCACCAGTGGCCCCGGCAACTCCGGCAGCGCCTGTGACCCCTGCAGGTCCAGTAGCACCAGTGGCCCCGGCAACTCCGGCAGCGCCCGTAGCCCCTGCAGGTCCAGTAGCACCTGTGACCCCGGCAACTCCGGCAGCGCCCGTAGCTCCGGCAGGTCCAGTAGCACCTGTGGCCCCTGCAACTCCAGTAACGCCAGTAGCACCAGCAGCACCTGTGGCCCCCGCAGGTCCCGTGGCGCCAGTAGCACCAGCAGGTCCAGTAGCACCCGTAGCACCACCAGCAGGTCCAGTAGGGCCGGTAGCTCCGGTGGCACCAGAGGCTCCCGTAGCACCTGTGACTCCGGCAGGACCTGTGGCCCCAGTAGCGCCCGCAGGTCCAGTAACACCCGTAGCACCACCCGCAGGTCCAGTAGCGCCAGTAGCACCAGCGGCCCCCGTGGCCCCCGCAGGTCCAGTAGCGCCCGTAGCACCAGCGGCCCCCGTGGCCCCCGCAGGTCCAGTAGCGCCTGTGGCCCCAGCAGCCCCCGTGGTTCCCGCAGGTCCAGTGGCGCCTGTGGCCCCAGCGGCCCCCGTGGTTCCTGCAGGTCCAGTAGCGCCAGTAGCACCAGCGGCCCCCGTGGTTCCTGCAGGTCCAGTAGCGCCAGTAGCACCAGCGGCCCCCGTGGCCCCCGCAGGTCCAGTAGCGCCAGTAGCGCCAGTAGCACCAGCGGCCCCTGTGGTTCCTGCAGGTCCAGTAGCACCAGCGGCCCCTGTGGTTCCTGCAGGTCCAGTAGCACCAGCGGCCCCCGTGGTTCCTGCAGGTCCAGTAGCGCCAGTAGCACCAGCGGCCCCCGTGGCCCCAGCAGGTCCAGTAGCGCCAGTAGCACCAGCGGCCCCTGTGGTCCCCGCAGGTCCAGTAGCACCAGCGGCCCCCGTGGTTCCTGCAGGTCCAGTAGCGCCTGTGGCTCCAGCAGCACCCGTGGTCCCCGCAGGTCCAGTGGCGCCTGCGGCACCCGTGGTCCCCGCAGGTCCAGTAGCGCCTGTGGCTCCAGCAGCACCAGTGGTCCCCGCAGGTCCAGTGGCGCCTGTGACACCCGTGGTCCCCGCAGGTCCAGTAGCGCCTGTGGCCCCAGCAGCCCCCGTGGTTCCCGCAGGTCCAGTGGCGCCTGTGGCACCCGTGGCCCCCGCAGGTCCAGTAGCGCCTGTGGCTCCAGCAGCACCAGTGGTCCCCGCAGGTCCAGTGGCGCCTGTGACACCCGTGGTCCCCGCAGGTCCAGTAGCACCAGTAGCACCAGCAGCCCCCGTGGTCCCCGCAGGTCCAGTGGCGCCTGTGGCACCAGTGGCCCCCGCAGGTCCAGTAGCACCAGTAGCCCCAGCAGCCCCCGTGGTTCCTGCAGGTCCAGTAGCGCCAGTAGCACCAGCGGCCCCCGTGGCCCCCGCAGGTCCAGTAGCCCCCGCAGGTCCGGTTGGTCCAGTTGGTCCAGCCATTGAAGGAATGTCCATTACATTCTTCAACTTGTTATCGAGCAATAATTCTTTTTTCATTGCTATCTCCAGCATTTCCTTAACACTTTCATTTACTTCTAAAATTTCATCTAGGGAAGCGGCGTTAGTCAGCCCTGGAATAGTACCGAGAGCATATTGCAGTTTTTCTCCTTCTGCGTTAATTATATGAGCTAACCCTAATTCTTCCATAGCGATCGAAGCTAATAGTAGATTTGTAACTTCTTCCCGTGTTAAGGATATATTTGGTGATATATTTGGAATATTTGGATTTGACATCAGTTTTCTCCTTTCCATGAATTTAAAGCGATATTAAAATGGAAAATAAATCAAAGTCGCTCTAAAATAGTTTATTCATGGATAGGTAATGTTGTATAAGTTATCTGCCATGAGGTGAAAAAAATAGTCCTCTAATCATGGAAGATCTGGGTCGTTTCTTATGCATTTTGCACTTTTAATCTGTTCTTCGATCCAATTTGGAATAATCAAGAGAGTGGACCAAACTGTTTATTCTACTTATACAAAGGGTAAATACTGACACGTCTTCATTTATTAAAATCAGTAAGTAGTGTTAAATACTGCAGCGGCTAATAAACGAATGTCAATCTTTAAAAAGAGGTGTCTTTATAATGAAAAACGAAATTACGATAAAGAATAAAATTGGTTTAGGTACTGCTCCACTGGGCAATATGTTCAGGGAAGTTCCGGAAAAAGAAGCGATGGAAACGATACAAACAGCCTGGGATGAAGGGATTCGTTATTTTGATACGGCTCCGTTTTATGGTGCTGGTCTGGCTGAATCAAGACTTGGTGAAATCTTATCATCCTACGATCGTGATGATTATGTGTTAAGTACAAAAGTCGGACGGATTGTGCTTGATGAGGAAGAAGAAAAAGAAGGCCTTTTTGAACATGGACGTAAGAATAAAATTTTGACGGATTATACGGAGGAAGGTACGCTCAGATCGATTGAAGATAGCTTGAAACGGCTTAAAACAGACCGTTTGGATATGGTGTATGTTCATGATATCTCACCTGACTTTTTGGGAGATGAATGGGTTTCTAAGTTTGATGAAGCACGAAAAGGGGCCTTTAAGGTTCTGGATCGGCTTCGAGATGAAGGTGTCATCTCCGCCTGGGGTCTTGGAGTAAACACGACAGTTCCAATCGAAGTGGCTCTTGAGCTGGAGGAAGCCCATCCTGACCTGAGCTTGTCTGCAACACAATACACGCTGCTTCAGCATGAGCGGGCATTGGAACGGATGATGCGGCTGGCTGAGGAGAAAAATGGCGGACTAGTGATCGGATCGGCATTTAACTCAGGTGCTTTATTGGGCGGCGACTTTTTTGATTATCAGGAAATCACGCCTGAAATCAAGGAACGAGTGAGACGCTTTAATGAGGTTGCCAAAAAGCATGATGTTAATTTGAAGGATGCAGCGCTGCAGTTCTCCACTGCACATCCCGCAGTTAAAGCGGTTGTAACCGGCTCTACAAGACCTGATCGCATCAAGGAAGATCTGCAAGCGATGAAGGCGAAAATCCCATCTGGATTTTGGGAAGAGCTTGTAAATGATGGGCTCATTTCTCCTAAAGCTCCGCTGCCGCAAAGTTAAGCTGCAATAGTTCAAGGAAGTCCAAGCACTACAATCGCTAATTATTCAGCTTTCACTTGATAGTATAGAAGGAATATTGTTCGACAATAAAAACCTCTTAGGGATAATAAATCTCTAAGAGGTTTTTCTAATTTCAGTATTTTTTAGTAAAGAATGTAAAAATATATTTGCTATAATTGACTGAATTATTGTATTATTAAGTATATTGCTGTGTGTTGGAAAGAGGTGTACCCCGAAAACGGAAAGCTTTCAAAAACCAGATTTTATCTTTGGTGGGAGAAATTCATTCAGAACAAGGATTGAGTTGTAAGGAATCTTATTTTTAAATTCGAAATCCCCTGAATGTTGAATGACTTGACGTTTAGTAATTTCCATTCTTGTGCAGCAGCAGAACTTAGAACACTAGTAAATATTAAAGGTTTATCTAATTTTTCAGCCGGCAGAATAGAGCTTGAAAAATTTTTTTATTTTTAGCGACTATTTAGCGACTGTTTAACAGTCCAATTGTCAGTCTCGATTTTTATAAATCGGAATGAAAATAATAAGGGGGAAAATTCATGAAATGGAAATCAATTCTGAACTTAATATTTGTCGTTGGGTTGATTTGGGTCATTTCAGGCTGTTCGAGTTCTGGAACATCACCTGAAGGTACAGGCAGTTCAAGTTCAGCATCTGATAAAAATTCTTTAAAAGTTGCCTATCAGGCTCAGCCGGACACGCTTGATCCTACCGTAACAACGGCAGAAGCAACTGCTTTCCCGGCAAGATTGATGTATGAATCTTTAGTGACGTTAAATGAGAATTATGAAGTCACAGCCCAACTTGCAGAATCCTACGAAATTAGTGAGGATGGGAAGACGATCAGCTTCAAATTAAGAGAAGGAATTAAATTCCATAATGGAAAAGAAATGCTGGCAGATGATGTTATTGCTTCTTTGACAAGATGGCAGGAAAACTCTTCACTTACTAAATCTATTTTAGCTGGTTCGCAGTGGAAGAAAATTGATGATTATACGATAGATTTAATTCTTTCAAAACCATCCTCAATTGTTTTGCATATTTTAGCCGATCAAACTCAATTGGCAGCTATCATGCCAAAAGAAATTATTGAAGCAGCTGATCCAACCGGTGCAACTGAATATATTGGAACAGGTCCTTTTAAATTTGATGAGTGGAAACAGGACCAATACATTCACTTTGTGAAAAATGAAGAGTACCAGTCTGACGCAGATCCTGTAAGCGGACTTGCGGGGGAGAAAGAAGCATTGGTGGAAGACATATACTGGTATGTTGTTCCGGATGTATCGACTAGAAGTGCAGGGTTAATGAGCGGGGAATATGACGTAGTAATTGGTCTGCCATATGACTCTGTTGATCAAATCGAAAGTACCGGAAATAAAACAGAGCCTTATACCTATGGGATGGAAATTTTAGTATTTAATAAAAAAGAAGGTTTGTTTACGGATGTAAAAGCCAGGCAGGCTGTTAACTATGCATTAGATAAGGAAGTGGTTCTTCAGGCTGCTTTTACGGATGAAAAATATTTTGAGTTAGAAGCAGGTTTATTTACACCCGAACGAACTGACTGGTATACGGATACAGGAAAAGAACTGTACAATCCGAAAGATTTGGATAAGGCAAAACAATTGTTGAAAGAATCCGGTTATAACGGAGAGGAAATTATTATTCTCACCAGCCGCGACTATATCCATCATTACAATGCAGCAATTGCTACACAGCAGCAGCTTGAGGGAATTGGGATGAAGGTGAAACTTGAGGTGTATGACTGGGCAACGCTGTTAGAGCATAGAGCAGACTCTGGTTCATACGATATCTTTTTCACCGGCTGGGATACAGCGGTCATTCCTCATCAATATGGATTTTTAGATTCGAAATCAGAATGGCCGGGCTGGACCAATAATACAAAGATTGACGAGTTGTTAGAACAAATTGGATCGACACCTTCTCAAGAGGAAGCAAAAGCACTGGCGGCTGAACTTCAACAGGAAGTATGGAGTGATCTTCCAATTATAAATATAGGGAACTACAAAAATATCAATGGCTATTCTGATAAGGTAACAGGATTTAAACATATTATAGGTCCGGTTCTTTGGAATGTAAGTGTGAGTGAATAAAAAAATAGTATCAATCGAATAGGTAAAAACATTCGCTTAACCTTCACTTTCATGGATTGATTCTTCCAAGAGTAAAGGTTAAGCTGAATTTTTTTTACTTAAAAAAATTGATAGTTAGAAGGGGAATGTCACTTGAAAGGATATTTTTTAACGCGAATATTGTCTCTAGTACCAGTACTTCTAATCGTATCAGTGTTTGTTTTTTTTCTTATTCACTTGACGCCGGGGGATCCGGCGTCTGTCATTCTTGGACCGCAGGCTACACCTGAAGAAGTGGAACAATTACGTGAACAGATGGGATTAAATCTCCCTCTCTACCAGCAATTTTTTGAGTGGTTTACCGGAATTTTAAGAGGTGACCTTGGCTGGTCTATTTCTCAAAATAAATCTGTTATTA
Organism: Jeotgalibacillus sp. S-D1; assembly: GCF_004358665.1. Taxonomy (GTDB): domain Bacteria; phylum Bacillota; class Bacilli; order Bacillales; family Jeotgalibacillaceae; genus Jeotgalibacillus. Next base: position 31,032 of record NZ_SMZR01000006.1, read on the forward strand.
ATGCATTCTTTGAACACTTAGGCCCAACTCTTTCTCTTGCTGTTCTTGCTCAGGGGATTTCCATTGTTTTAGCTATTCCTATGGGAATCATTGCAGCTAAAAAAAGAGGAACAAAGATCGATCAGTCGGTTATGGTTGTCGCGATGTTAGGGCTTGCGATACCGAGTTTTTTACTGGGATTATTGTTAATGCAGCTGTTCGGCATTAAATTACAATGGCTTCCTGTTGCAGGTTATGAACCATTGAGTTCAGGCTTATGGGAGCACCTGAAGCATATGATCATGCCTGCAATGGCCCTGGGAGTTATTCAAACGGCTGTTATTGTCAGAATGACCAGGTCATCGATGCTTGATGTTCTTAGTACAAATTATATTAAGACAGCTTATGCAAAAGGACTTAAGGAACGGATTATCTACTATAAACATGCTCTTCGAAATGCTTCCATCGCAATTATTACGGTACTGGGGGAAACATTTGGTTCATTGATAGCGGGAGCAGTGGTCACGGAAACGGTTTTTAACTTGCCTGGTATTGGTCAATTAGTAATGAATTCGATTTTACGAAGAGATTACGAAGTGATACAAGGGACAATTCTATTGGCTGTAGTATCTTATTTAGCAGTCAATTTAGTCGTCGACATGCTGTACGGTGTTATTGATCCAAGAGTCCGCATGAGCAGGAAGGGATAGGGGGGAGGGAATCAAATGGGAGTGAATGTACCGATAGAAAACAGGGATATTCTTCAGACAAAAACCCAATTAAAAAAGGAACGCTTCAGATTATTTGTAAGGAGGTTTTTGAATAATCGTCTGGCGTTAATTGGAAGTTCGATCATGATTTTTTTACTATTATTCGTCAGCTTTTCTCTATTATTTATGAATAGCTCTCCTCTTGAAATTGATCCTGCTAATCGTCTTCATGCCCCAAGCAGCGAGCATTGGTTTGGAACAGATACATTTGGAAGAGACTTATTCAGCAGGGTCGTTCATGGCGGGTTTGTTTCGTTGGCAGTTGGTTTTTCTGCCACTATTATTACAGCCATTATTGGAATGATTATTGGGTTATATGCCTCCTATTATAAGTTTTTAGACCATATTTTAATGAGGATTTGTGATGGTTTGCTGGCTTTTCCAGATGTTCTTTTGGCTATTGCGATTACAGCTGTTCTCGGGCCGAGGCCGATTAATGTTGTAATTGCCATTACCGTTGTAAAAATTCCTACAATGGCCCGTATTGTACGTTCATCTGCTTTGGTGATTAAGGAGCAAACCTATATTGAAGCTCTTAAGGCACAAGGAGCAAGCTCTTGGAGAACACTTTGGATGCACATAGCTCCAAATACGTTATCCCCTTATATTGTTCAAATTACAAATGTATTTGCTTCTGCGATTATTCTTGAAGCCGGACTCAGCTTCCTGGGTGCAGGTGTGCCGGCGCCAGAACCAAGCTGGGGAAACATTTTATACGATGGAAAAGTTGTCATTTTCAATGCCTGGTGGATGACGTTTTTCCCTGGCGTTTTTATCGTCCTTTCCGTGTTGGGATTAAATTTATTTGGTGACGGACTAAGGGATTTATTAGATCCCCATACGAATAAAGCAAATAAGTAATAAGCAAATAAAGAAATTTCCCCATTGCTTCAAATATGGACGATTTGCATATGATGCTTAAAGCAGCTTTGGAGGAAGAAACAGGAGAAGGGAGGATGAAATCTTGCAGGAATCATTATTGGAAGTAAAGAATCTAAAGACTTCTTTTTCCACCGAAAGCGGTGTAGTGACCGCGGTCGATGGGGTTACATTTACGGTTCATGCGGGTGAAACCCTGGGCGTTGTCGGTGAATCAGGGTGCGGAAAAAGTGTCACTGCAGAATCGATTCTGCAGCTGTTGAATGAACGCACGACAAAATATGAAGGTGAAATTAATTATAAAGGGAAAAATATTCTCACACTAAACAAAAAACAGATGCAGCAAATTCGGGGTAATGAAATAGCCATGATCTTTCAGGATGCCATGACGTCGCTTAATCCGGTTTTTACAATCGGAGATCAGATAACAGAAGCAATCACGGCACATATGAAGATGGGCAGGAAAGAGGCGAATAAGAAAGCTATCGACATGTTGAGTCTTACAGGTATATCCTCTCCCGAAATGAGATTTCATGAGTATCCTTATGAAATATCCGGCGGAATGAGGCAAAGGGCGATGATTGCCATGGCTCTTGTCTGCAGACCGAATTTACTGATAGCTGATGAACCGACTACAGCATTGGATGTAACAATTCAGGCTCAAATTCTTGAAGTGATTAATAACATAAAAAATGAACTGAATATGGGCATTGTGATGATTACGCATGATCTGGGGGTAATAGCAGAAGTATGTACACATGTGGTTGTGATGTATCTTGGTCAAGTAATTGAAGATGCAGATGTAGAGTCGTTATTTTCTAATCCGGCTCACCCATACACGAAAGGACTGCTGCAATGTATTCCGCAAATTGACGGGGACCGCTCCCGGCAGCTTTATACCATAGAGGGAATTGTTCCATCACTGGATAATGTCCCAAAAGGGTGTCGTTTTTCTCAAAGGTGCCCGCATTCCGATGCAAAATGTCTGAATGAACCGCCTTTATTAGAAGAAATAAACGATAAGCATAAAGTTAGATGCTGGCATTATGACAAAATCTAAAAAGGGAGGGATGACTTTGCTGCAGCCTTATACTGATGTTGAAAATAAGAAACAGGAGCATGCCAAACCCCTTTTACAAGTTAGAAATTTAAAAAAGTATTTTCCGATCACCAGTTCACTGGGCAGACATGTGGGAGATGTAAAGTCCGTTGATGGAGTGGATTTTGATCTGTACGAACAACAAACAGTCGGTCTTGTAGGTGAATCGGGATGTGGAAAAAGCACCACAGGCAGGGCGATTCTGCGTTTGACCGATCCTACTGAAGGAGAGGCTATCTATAACGGCAGGGATATTTTTAAATTAAAAGAAAAGGAATTTCATAAAATCAGAAAAGATTTTCAAATGGTTTTTCAAGACCCTCATTCCTCTCTTAATCCGAAGAAAAGAATCGGGGAAGCAATCATAGAACCGATGAAGATTCATCAGATCGGAACCAAAAGAGACCAGATGGACAGGGCGATGGAGTTACTCTTAAAGGTCGGAATCAGAAAAGATCAGTTTTATCGATATCCACATGAATTTTCTGGCGGGCAGAGACAAAGAATAGGACTGGCAAGAGCCCTGGCTGTAAATCCAAAAATAGTTGTGTGTGACGAACCGGTTTCAGCTTTGGACGTTTCGATTCAATCACAGGTCATAAATCTTCTCAAGGAGATTCAGGAGAATTTCCAATTAACCTATTTATTTATTTCTCATGATCTGAGCGTAGTGCGTCATATGGCAGACCAAATTTGTGTGATGTATTTAGGTAAAATCGTTGAAAGGGCACCTACAGACGAATTATTTGGACATCCCAATCATCCTTATACCCGTGCATTATTATCAGCAATTCCGCTTCCAAACCCGAAAATCAAAAATGAAAGAATTGTGATAAAGGGGGATGTACCTTCTCCTATACATCCGCCTTCCGGCTGTGTGTTTCACACAAGGTGCCCATTTGTGATGGAAAGGTGCAAACAGCAGGTCCCGTCCATGAAAGAATTGACAGCAGGTCATTATGCAGCATGCCATTTAAACGATTAATGTAATCGTTTAATCGAGGCGCTAGACTTCTTTTTAGAAGTTAGGAGGAAAAAGACATCATGAAAAAACATAAGATTGCGATAGGCGGCATTATGCATGAAACGAACACATTTTCAAACTTGCAGGCAACGGTCGATATTTTCAAGCTTTACGAATGGGAAAACGGACAGGAAATCATTAACAATCATACAGGAGTAAGAGATTATCTTGGCGGCATCATTTCAAAAGGAAAAGAGATGGAAGTGGAACTTATTCCGACGTTCTGGGCCAATGCAAATCCAATGGGGCTGATTACGCGGGAAGCATACCAGGAGCTCCTTACTAATTTTTTATCAAGTATAAAACAGATTAGTGACCTCGATGGAATTTGTCTTGTCCTTCATGGAGGAGGGATAGCAGAGGGTGTTGATGATCTTGAAGGAAATATTTTAGCTGCAGTAAGACAATTAGTCAGCGATGATATTCCAATTGTCGCTACGCTTGATTTGCACGCGAATCTGACAGAAAAGATGATAAAAGAAGCGGATGCTTTGTTTGGGGTGAATTTTTATCCCCATACAGACTGTTATGAAAGAGGACAGGAAGCTTTAGAAAAATTAATAAAAATTATCGATGGGGAAATGAAGCCTGTCATGTATTTTGAAAAGCTTCCAATGATGATTCCTTCGAGCACATCGTATCTTTCACCTGTTAAAGATATTAACGAGCTTTGCTGGAAATGGGAAAAACAAAAATCTGTAATAGACTGTACTTTTTTTCATGGATTTTCCCATACAGATATCCCGGATATGAGGGTAGCGGTCCTGACGACTACAGATAACGACAAGGGACTGGCCAGGAAAATCACCAAAAATGTAAAAGATAAAGTTTGGGATCTTCGTTATGATTTTTATCTTCATCCCCCTGGCCCAAGAGAAGGGTTAGAACAAGCTCTTTCAGTGTCCGGAGGTCCAATTGTCATGAATGAAACTTCTGATAATCCTGGAGCGGGGGCGCCTGGAGATGGAACCCACTTATTAAAAGAAATGATTGAAATGAACATAGAAAATTCATGTTTTGGTTTTATATATGATCCCGAAACAGCAGAAGCTGCTCATCAGGCAGGGGCAGGCAGTACTATATCAATTTCACTTGGGGGGAAAACCGATTCTCTGCACGGAAAACCATTACCAGTGCATGCATATGTAAAAGTGCTTTCAGATGGAAAGTTTGTTCATAGTACCGAAATGTATCGGGGGAAAAAAATAAATTTAGGAAAATCAGCGAGGCTTTTAATAGGCAATGTGGACGTCATTGTTTGTTCAGTAAGAGCACAAACATTTGATGAACAAATCTTTAATCTTCACGAAATTGATGTAACCAAATATAAAATTGTTGCGTTGAAGTCTGAAAATCATTTTCGTTCATCTTTTACCCCTCTGGCTAAAAAAATTATAACGGTAGACTCACCTGGGTTGAGTTGTTATAATTTACTGAATTTAGATTATCAAAGGGTCAACAGACCGGTATTGCCGCTGGATAATATCGATAAATAGCAGCAAAGAAGTTCAGCTGATCCGGTTTAAGCTCAAAAATAAATAGGGATATTGAGCTGGTAAATAGCTCTCGGGCGCCCTTTTTGATACGTCATTTCTTCACCTACCACCTTTAGATAGCCATTATCGAGAAGTCTTTTTATAATTCGTTCGGTAGATCGGCGTGTTATCTGAAGGTATTCAGCAAGATCTTTAGCTGTAAAATGAAGATCCTGTCGGGAGCTGCTAAATTGGATAACTTTCGACAGGTTTGCCGGACTTAATTTCGTTTGTTTTGCAATTTCAAATAAGTGGGCATGATCATTTTTCAAGTGTACCTGCTTATTTATATGAGGGAGAGGTCCAAGTAATTCTTTTTCTTCTGTCAGAATGTATCCATATTTAGCGGCTTCCTCAGATTCAGAAAAAGTTAGAGCTATTTTGGCATTTTGCTCTGCCTCCTTGATTGTTGCGCCATATCCAAAGCCGAATAAAAAGGAAGTATAATTGCTCATAAAGTTCCGGAGAAAATCTTGTTCCATTAACGTTTCTATTTCACCCCGGGTGCTGTAGAAAACAGTCATCCCTTCATCAATTTGTTGAAAGGATGCATGAATATGATGGGCAAATGCTCGAATCTGTTCCTGCGTAAGATCTGCGGAAATATAGCCCGCCGCGACCTGGGAAGCTTTTCTTTTATGCAGTTCAGCTTGTTTTTTTGCATTGTTTAACCCGCTGATTAATATTTTTTTCGTTTCTGTGAGTCTAATGGCAGGGACGCCCAGTGCTTGTAATCTGTCATAGACAGCATGAATACTGGTTAGGGCTAAATCAACTTTCCCTTGTTTCCATAAGGAAAGATGGAAGTTTACAATGGACATTAAATCAAATTGATTTTTTTCCAGCATCGGGCTGAAATTGAGAAACTGTTCATGGTTGAAACGGATGTCGATTTCGTTAAATACATTATTGACCACCGAAGAATCGATGTGGTCAATTGAGATTCGGTCCAGGCTGATTTTTCTATTATAAGAGATGGATAGAAGCGTAGAAGAGATTGTGAACTCATCAGTAACCAAATAAAGGGATGGAATAGGAAGATTTTCTCGAACGGCTTTTGAAAAGTAATAAGGTAATGCGCCTGAAAAAAAGAGGACATCACAGGATTTCACTTTTCGAATAATCTCTGCTGTGTCTTGTGGTTTTTTATAGATATAGGGATCTATTCTAATATTAGACAGTTCGGAGGCCGCGGATTTTATTTGGTCTATAAACTCTTTCGATCCTATTACAGCAATATTTATACTCATAGCAGCCTCCTAAAAAATCTATTTAACGTCTATTTACCGAAAATATATCATTTAAAAAGAATAGTTGTAAACAGAAAGGAGTAAAAATATGAAGATTACTAAAATTGATGTTTATGGAATACAATTCCCATTGGCAGCACCCTTTGTGATCAGTTACCACACTTACGATAAAATGCCGTCTATTATTGTAAAAATAGAAACGGATGAGGGGATTATTGGATATGGTGAAGGTGTACCGGATGAACATGTTACCGGTGAAACATGGGAGGGGATCTTTCACATTATCAAAAATACACTGGGACCAGCTGTACTGGGACAAAACCCTATGGAGATCGAGAGAATTCACGAAATCATGAATAACGCAATTTACAGTTCACCAACTGCAAAAGCTGCAATTGATATTGCTTGTTTTGATATCCTGGGTAAAAAACTGCAGCAGCCTGTCTACCAGCTCATTGGAGGCCGTTATCATGAACAGTTTCCAATTACACATGTGTTAAGTATAGGCGAGCCTGAAGACATGGCAAAAGAAGCGTTAGAAAAAGCAGGTCAGGGGTATGAGTACTTTAAAATTAAAGTAGGAACGGAAGTGGGGAAAGATGTAGAAAGAATTAAGGCAATTCGTTCTCTAATTGGTCCCGGCCCCGCTATCCGAGTTGATGTGAACCAGGGCTGGAAAAATAGTTCCACTACACTGCTCGCTTTAGAAAGATTAGAAAAATATCAGATTGATTGGATTGAACAGCCGGTAGCTGCGGATGATATGGATGGAATGGCCGAAGTGAAGGCAAAAACGAGGATTCCTTTAATGGTCGATGAGGGGTTAAAAGGAACAAGAGAAATGCTGCAAGTTATTCAAAAAAGAGCGGCGGATAAAATTAATATAAAATTGATGAAGTGCGGAGGCATCTATCCTGCAGTTAAATTAGCACATCAAGCTGAGCTGGCCGGGTTAGATTGCCAGGTTGGATCAATGGTAGAATCCTCAGTAGGCTCAGCAGCCGGTTTCCATGTGGCTTTTTCCAAGAAAAACATCACAAGCGTCGAACTCACAGGACCATTAAAATTTTCACAGGATATTGGTGATTTACATACGGCTTACCAAGTGCCTTTTATTCGTTTACCAAAACGTGCGGGCCTGGGGGTTGAAATAGATGAAAGTATTTTAAAAGAATTAACCGTGTTTCAAGATGTCATTCAATAAGGAGGAGCACTGATTAATGGATTCATTATATAAAGGAATAATTAAGAGGAAAAAAGATCAGGTGGAATTCCCCATAATTGTAAGAAGGTTAACGTCCAATGATTTATCGAGCATCCTGCAGGTTCAAAAAAAGGTGTTAGAGTCTTTGGAGAAAAAAGACATCTTGCAGCCGCTCACTAAGGCGGAATTTCAATATATACTAGATGGAAATGGATTTATGATTGGTGCTTTCATTGGACCAGAACTGATTTCTTTCCGGGCACTGCTTGTCCCTCCGATCGATGAAGAGCATCTGGGATTAGACGTGGGCTTGCCGGAAACCGAGCTGCCAAAGGTCATTTACCAGGAAATCTCCAACGTTCTTCCGGAATATCGGGGGAACCAATTGCAGAAGAAACTTGCCCGGCTAATTATGGTGGAATTAGAGAAAGAAAATCATCATTACCGGTATATTTGCTGTACGGTTGCACCCTTCAACATTCCAAGCCTTAAAGATAAGTTTTCACAGGGGATGCAAATTCGTGCTTTAAATGACAAACACGGAGGCTTGTTACGTTATGTGTTTTTCCTGGATTTAACTGAAACAGAACCAAAAAAATACAATGAAATAATCCCTGTGAAAATGGGGGAAACCGCAGCTCAGCAAGAAAAGCTTTCCGCCGGCTTTCGTGGACTGAAAATGGAGAAAAAACAAAATGATCTGTGGGTTTATTATGGACGATGAGGCTGCAAGGGAAAGATCTTATAAGTTTAATTAGATTTTTTGAGCGGGAATAGAAGTATGATTTCGCGGCCGCACAATACGATTTGACACAATGGAGGTTTTAAAGGAGCCCGGTTCATTTCCGCTGCAGGCGGCGCTTTCCGCGGGGCGGGGGTGAGCAACTTGGATGCTGCGCATCTTCAGTGTCTCACCTTTCCTGCTGCATCCCGCTGGAGTCGCCACCTTCCGCTGCAATGAACCTATGTATTTTTTCAAGAGGATACCGCATATATAAAAAATAAAAACAATGCTCTCACGAAGTTTGTCGTGAAAGCATTGTTTTGTGTTTTTTTCCACCTATAAGAATCCACTGCATTAACCGTCAATCCTGAATCAGGCTTCGCCCCAAAACGTTTTTCAAAAACGGGCTCGGTTCACCCACGCTGTATAGCTGCAGTTCATGCATCGCCCGGGTACAGGCGGTGTAGAAAACTCTGCGCAGGCTCTCATCGCCATACACCTTTTCGGACGCGTCATAAATAATGACGGCATCAAATTCAATGCCTTTGGATAAATAGGATGGCACGACGACGATTCCTTGTTCGTATTCAATCGAAGTGCTCTTAAGGAGTTTGAGTTCTTCTATGGAAGATAGGCCTTCATATGCCCGTATACTTTCCTCGGCGGATTTACATATGATTGCAATGCTTTGATAGCCAAGGCCGCGCAGATCTTCAACTTTGGAAGCGATATGGCTGTGCAGCTCTGCATGATCGGCAACTTGCTTTAGGGAAGGTCGTTTGCCGTCGCGTTCAAAAGGAATAATGCTGTCCCCGTTTGGAACGAGTTTTCTAGTAAATTCAATGATCGGTTTTGTGGATCGATAGCTCCGTGCGATATTGATCACTTCTGTTTCATCCGGTCCGTACAGATTGACAAGAGTGTGAAAATCAATCATTTCGCTGGCGTGGGCAAATATCGCCTGATTAAAGTCTCCAAGCACGGTCATCTTTGCAGCAGGAAATAAGCGTTTCATAAACTCAAACTGAAAAGGTGAATAATCCTGTGCCTCATCCACAACAAGATGTTTAATGGAACTGTTGATCTGAAAGCCTAAAATCAGCTCCCTTAAGAGTAGAAAGGGAGTGGCATCCTCGTAATTCAGTTTATCCTCATCCAGCATTTCTCGCGTTGTTCGACAAATTTCCGACCATTCTGCAGGTGTTTCCCTGTCTGTGAATGCTTTGAACTGAAGCGGATCCCCAAAAAGTTGTTTATAGATTTCTTTCATATCGATGAATTCAAATGCCCGGATTTGTTTTCTCAGCGGCTTTAATTTCTGTTGGACAATCAATCTGGCCAGAGCGCTCGGTTCCATTTCATAGTCGCCAATGGATTCTCTTTCAAAGCCGCGTTTTTGGGCTAAATATTTATGTGCCTTATGATAATCGTCGTTGCTAAGCAGCTCGATTTCCTCCTGGACCCAGGGCTTGATCCGTTCGGCTTTTTGCGTGTCTTTGGTTTGCTTAATGAGCCAATCCTTCAGTTTTTCAAGTCTGTTGTGAAACCGCAGGGATGTGTCATGGCTGTAAAATCTGTTTTCTATTTGCTGCGCAGTAACGATGGGCTTTCCTCTGAAGGTTATATCTATAAATCGCATTCCTGATAACTCTAATGACTGTCTGTATGCTTCGACTGCTTCAAAAAAATGAGTGGAAGCTTTGAATTGGATATTCGCAATCCTCAACCTGTACGATGGGCTATTTGCTGCGGTTAAAACATATTCCAGTTGCTCATAGGGATTTTCAACCTCAAATTCTGTACTCAGCCGATGATCTAAGTATTCCTGAAATGTGACCTGCTGCATATTTTCTTCACCGAGTTCCGGCAGTACATTGGACACGTAGCTGTTAAACATCGTATTAGGGGAGAATAAAATGATTTGATCAGGATTCAAATGAACCCGATATTTGTACAGCAAATAAGCAATTCGCTGCAGCGCGGCCGATGTTTTGCCGCTGCCAGCTGCGCCTTGAACAATGAGCAGCCTTCCGTGGTCATGGCGGATGATCCTGTTTTGCTCCTGCTGAATGGTCGCTACGATATTGTGCATCTGTTTGTCAGTTCCTTTGCCGAGAACCTGCTGTAAAATCTCATCTCCAATGGTCAGACTCGTATCAAACATTGATTGAAGAATCCCGCCGCGAATGAGATATTGCCACTTTTTCTCCAAAACACCCTGAATTGTGCCTTCTGGTGTTGCATACTCCGCTGGACCAGGCTGGAAATCGTAATAGACACTCGAGACGGGAGCCCTCCAATCATAGATCAGGAAATTTTCACCGCTGGAATCACTAAGCGAGGAGATCCCAATATAGATTTGTTCCATTTTGGATGTGCCTGCTTCGCTAAAATCGATCCGCCCGAAGTAGGGAGATTCCTGCATTCGGTTCAGCTTTGTTAATCGCCTGGATGCATGCCTATGGGTGCTTTGACTTACGGACAGCGCTTGAGCTTCCTGTCGCAGCCCGATAATGGTCTCCAGGTAATCATCAAAGGTATCCGTATTCACCCTGACCTCATCCCAAAAGTGCTTGCGGATCTGGACAACTTCGCCCCTGCGTTTGGAAGTTTCTTTTTCCAATCTGCTGATTTCGTCCGTGATGGTCTCCATTACGATATCCACTCGTTTTTGCTCCTGCTGCAGCTTTGGATTCATGCAAACACTCCTTAAAAAATTTAATAAAAGGGTTGACGTATAAATGAGTTTGGTAGTATAATTAAATTAGGATAAATATACTTAAAATCAAATATTTAATACATATCTATATAAATTTACCACAGGAACTCCTTTTTTTCAATGTGTTAATTTAAGGTTTTCCTTAATCTAGTACTACTCTTTCGTTAATTCCTCAGTATGGGGCAGAACTTCATTCATTATGATGAGCAAAAGTCAAAAACCGACAATCAAATTTGTCGGTTTTTTTGTCCATGTATTCCTCCATAAGTCTAAATTGCTCATGCAAAAATGGTTAAGTGGAATATTTTCGATAAAGCGGACTGCACTACTTTTTGGAGTTACTTGTGTAAATAGTGTTTTATACAAAAGAGGAGTGAATGAATATGACAAATCCATCAAGCAATCGAATCGATTCTGCATCAAGAGTGATAATGGCATCACCAAAAGCCATTTATCATGCATTTATGGATCCTGAAGCGTTGGGTGTATGGCTCCCGCCGGAAGGGATGTCAGCTCATATTGACAGCTATGACCCTCGTCCAGGAGGGACATACAGAATAACGCTCATTTACGAAAATGAATCTTCAGGTCATGGAAAGACCTCGGAAAATACGGATGTATCCCAAGGGCGATTTCTGGAGCTGGTTCCGGATACAAAAATTGTTCAATCCGTCAATTTCAATTCAGACGATCCTTCTTTCTCAGGTGAGATGATACAGACCTGGTACCTGGAAGCTCTGTCAGAAGGCACAAGGGTTATAATTGTGTGTGAAAATGTACCGCCAGGAATACGAAAAGAGGATCACGATACAGGGTTAAGATCGACACTTGAGAATCTTGCTTCCTTTGCTAAAAATTTTGACGAAAGTTGAATGGAGCTTAACTTCAGCAAACGGGCTGTAAAATGGTATACACAAAGAAAAAGGCCTTCTCTCATAATAAAGAAGGCCCGCTCTATTCTCTATTTCTAATTCATCTGACCTTCAAACTGTTTTGAATACAGTCGGGAATAAGACCCTTGATTGCTGATCAGCTTGTCGTGTGTCCCTTGCTCTGTAATTTTTCCTTTTGAAAGCACAATAATTCTTTCTGCATTTCGAATGGTGGATAATCGGTGGGCAATCACAATTGTTGTCCGGCCATTGGCCAATACGTCTAGTGATTCTTTAATCATACTTTCACTTTCGTTATCCAATGCACTCGTAGCTTCATCAAGAATTAAGATCGGCGGATTCTTTAAGAAAACACGAGCAATGCTTAATCGTTGTTTTTGACCTCCTGATAACCTGACTCCCCGCTGTCCTATTTCAGAATGGTAGCCTTTTGGCAGACTTGTAATAAAGCTATGCGCATTTGCTTGCTGTGCTGCCATCATCACTTCCTCATCACTTGCTTCAGGATTACCGTAACGGATATTTTCAAGGACGGTCCCTGAAAATAGATAGACATCCTGCTGCACAATTCCAATGTTTTTTCTTAAAAAATGAAGATCAAGCTCGCGAATATTTTCACCATCTAATACAATTTCACCTTCTGCAACCTCGTAAAAACGAGGTATTAGAGAAGCGAGTGTTGTTTTTCCTGCTCCAGAGAAACCAACGATCGCAACATATTCTCCCGGCAGGATTTTTAGCGATAACTGATCAACAACATTATTTGTTAGATCACTATAACGAAAAGATACATTCTTAAATTCAATCTGTCCTTCAATAGTAGAAAGTGACTTTGCCTCAACCTGATTCTGAATTGCAGGGTTAGTATTCATGATTTCAAGAAATCGCTGAAAACCTGTGATTCCTTCTTGAAACTGCATGCTCATATGTGCGAGCTTCTGCATTGGCTCCACCATAAAGCCGATATAAAGCAAAAAGGTAATTAAATCGGCTAAACTCATTGATGTATTTAAGATCTGCATCGCACCGACTACGACAACGGTAATGGTAATCAATTGAACAAAGGCTTCTGCTGTATTAAAGAAGTAGGCTTCGGCTTTATAGGTTCCTTTCCGGCTTTCCAGGAAACGCTGATTCTCCCGGTTGAACTTCTCCATTTCCAACGGTTCATTGGCAAAAGACTGAACAACCCGTATCCCTCCCAGGCTGTCTTCCACCTGTGCGTTTACATCACCAATTCTTTCTTTATTTCTGGTCAATGCCCTGTTCAATATCTTATTAAAGTACAAAGAAAAGATCCCCAGTACAGGCAGAAAACAAAAAACGGCAATTGTTAGGGGAACATTAATGTACATTAGAATAATGAATGAGCCCAGAAAGCGGATAGAGTACTTCACATAATCTTCCGGACCATGGTGATAAAGCTCGGAAAGTAATAAAAGATCATTTGTAATTCGTGTCATCAGCTGACCGGTTTTTTGCTTGTCATAAAAGCTTAGAGAAAGCTTTTGCATATGAGCGAACAATTCGCTGCGCATGTCGCTCTCCATGCGTGCACCAATCTCATGGCCTTTATAATCCACAAAAAAATTACCAGCGTTTTGAAGAATCACTAATAGGATCATCAGGCTGCCGATCCATAGGATATCATTAAATGCCGAGGAAAGATCATTCTCCAGAATCTCATGCGTGACGTATCGGACAAGTAGCGGAAATACCAAAGCTAATGAAGAAATAAAAGTAGCACAAGCCAAGACGAGAAGAAACACTTTCAGGTAAGGCTTATAATACGATAGAAACTTTTTAACTGGAAATTTCATGGCGTACCCCTTTATCGTGTGATTTAAATCAGCACATATAAGGGGGGAGACCGTCAAAGATTAAGAAGGCGTACCCACCTTATATGCTTTTACGGTTTTATTTTTAAAGTTTTTCATGTTATTTCCTCCTCGTTTTCTGAATAATCCAATTATAAATAATCAGTACTGATTAAGCCAGATGAATTTTAGGAGAGCTAACTTGAAAACAATCTAATAAATATTCTTGACGGTGTGGTTTCGATAGCTGAAAAATGCAGGATCAAAACTGAGTTGCAGTTTAAATAAAGAGAAATATATCACAAGAAACGGGACTACACTGGATAATATGACGACACAAGGGGTTCTTAAATCTTGCTTATGAGGTTACCCAACAGTAATCTAAAGAAAAACTTATTTACCCATATCTTATTCGTCTGATTGTTCGTTAGAGTGTTGAGAGAGCATAGGGGGGACCGAAGATGCATCCAAAGATAATGGTCGTGAAAAATTCTGAAGAGGAAAAACTGGATGAGATTTTGATGAAGCTGCAGGGCTATTGCAGCTGGCTGACAAAAAACAAGTGGGATAGTGAGGAAATCGCTCAGGAAGCTTTGGTAAAAGCGCTGAAATCGTATGAGCGAAAAGAATGGACGGCTCCACTTTTGAAAAAAATAGCCTACCATATATGGATAGATCGTATTCGCAAGGCGGAGCGTGAGACCTTGATGCTGGTAGAACATGCTCATCAACAGGTTTTCTTTGAAGGTGATGAGCTGTTTCAAAAGCTGGCTAAAAAGCTGACACCAAAGCAGCTTATTCCGTTTGTCTTAAAAGAGGGATTTCAATACAGAATTTCGGAAATTGCCGAAGTGCTCGGGATGACTGAGACAGGGGTAAAAGCTTTGCTCAGCCGGGCGCGAGCGCGAATGAAAGGCCAGTCTGAATCTGATATTGATGTTTTTTGGGAAGAGGAACTGATGGATGAACTATTTCCTGTTTTAATTGACGCCGTATCCAGGCAGGACCCCGAAAAACTGCTGGCGATGCTGCCCGCAATTTTCTCCCCGACAGCACGAAAACCTATTTCCAGTTTTCCTTCATACCGTGCTCTCTCACTAGCTGCATAAACGTGAAGGAGGAAACGATATATGACAACGATTCCTTATGTAATTGAGCAATCAAGCAAGGGGGAGCGTTCTTATGATATCTACTCCCGTTTGTTAAAGGACCGGATTATTATGGTGAGTGAAGAAATTAATGACCAAATGGCCAATAGCATTGTGGCACAGCTTCTGTTTTTAGCAGCCGATAACCCTGAAAAAGAGGTTTCTCTTTATATCAACAGCCCTGGCGGTTCAACCACCGCGGGCTTTGCCATTTACGATACAATGCAGTACATCAAGCCTGATATCCGCACCATTTGCACCGGAATGGCCGCTTCATTTGGTGCAATTCTTCTGATTGGCGGTACAAAAGGGAAAAGAATGGCGCTGCCAAACAGCGAAATCATGATCCATCAGCCGCTGGGCGGGGCACGCGGCCAGGCAACAGATCTTGAAATTTCAGCAAAACGCATCCTCAAGCTGCGCGAACACATTAATGGGATTATTGCTGATCGAACAGGGCAGACCATAGAGAAAATAGCTGCCGACACAGATCGGGATTATTTTATGACGGCTGAAGAAGCGTTAACGTATGGCATTGTGGATGAGATTATTAAGCGTAAATAAAAAAACCGATTCGATCAGCTGGTGATCGAATCGGTTTTTCTATTAAACCACTTGCGGTCCAACAAGCAGCCGTGGATTCTCCCCGATGGCCAATTTACAAAGGTTACTGTAGCCTATTTTCTTGTATTCAGAAAGCAGTTCCTTTACTTCAACGATTTTCGTTTGAGCCTTTAGTTTTTCAATTTCCTGGTGGTACACGTTTACTACATAATCAGCTTTTTGGCCCGGGCAAAAACGCTCGGATTCTTCATCCATAATCAAGCAACCCATATATTGATACTTGAATTGTAATTGACGAGTCAGGAGAACGAGATTGGTAAAGTTCTTGTATACCTCAGGCTTTTCGGTTTTCAAATCATTTATGGCTTTTTGAGCGGATACTAGTTCATTTATGCTGGCTGTTATTAACATGTTATCGGCTCCTTTCAGTAATTAATTCCAGGGTTTATTAACGGTTAGCTGCGAAACAAGATCTTTATTTTGCTTTCGTTTAAGCTTTCTGATCTTTTCGCGTTCCTGGCCTGTTTTATATAGGAATTTCTCTTCTTCTGTTTCAGGGATGATAGCAGGAACATCAATCGGTTTTTTATCGGCACCTAAAGCCACAAAAGTCAAAAAGGCAGTAGTGGCGATTCGGCGATTTCCTGTGATCATATCTTCTGCAACAACTTTACAGAAAATTTCCATGGAGCTTTTTCCTGTATACGCAACAAATGATTCAATGCATAATTTGTCACTTTGCCGGATCGGCTCCAAAAAATTCACAGAATCGGTTGAGGCAGTTACGCATTCCTTCACTCTGGCATGACTGCACGCAGAAAGGGTTGCGCATGCATCGAGCTTTTTCATTAATACACCGCCAAACAGTGTATGATAATTATTCAAATCGTTAATGAGAACCTGGTCGTTTTGGATTATTCGTGTGTCACCCATTCTTCTGGTATTCATCTCTTATCACCTTACTTTGTTGTTGTAGGATTAATCTTGCTTGTATAGGCAATTATAAAACCCGAAAATTGGGAAGTACAATGCCGATAAACTATGCTGATCATAACCAAATTGTATGTAAACGCTTTAGACTTGCAGGAAATAGAAAAGGTAGGTAAGACATAATGATGGATTTTAACGTAGACCGGTTCATTTCCGCTGCAGGCGGCGCTTTCCGCGGGGCGGGGGTGAGCCACTTTGATGCTGCGCATCTTCAGCGTCTCACCTTTCCCGCTACATCCCGCTGGAGTCGCCACCTTCCGCTGCAATGAACCTAGGTGTACAAATATCTACAGGGTAATTAAAAAAGGAAAATGAATCTATACAAAATAAAGAAGAGGTTGGATTATAACTCCAAAAGTCATGTGAATTGAGCCTATTCTAGTTGCAAAATGAGGTGAACGGAGCGGAAGGCGGCGACTCCTGCAGGATTTGACGGCAAGCTGAGACCCCGAAAGGCGAAGCCTGAGGAGGCTCAGCGCCGTCCCTGCGGAAAGCGTCCGACTGAAGCGCAGTGAGCCGGTTAGACGAGTTTGAGACACATTTGTCCCAGCCGATTACTTATTTTGAGAGAGGCATTTTTCGGCAAAACGGATAAATTCCTGCTTCACATGAGCGGCAAGATGGTCTTTTTTCCATATCAGCGAGAGATGCCAGTTAATCGGGGGATGAGATATCGTTATTTGTTTCACATCGCTAGTCAGGCCCTTTACGGCGCTTTCAGGAAGTAAGGTAATTCCCATATTGGACGCAACCATTTCTTCAATAAAATCCAGCTGAGAGGTTTCTGAAATAATCCTGGGCTCGAAATGAGATTGTCTGCAAGCAGTATAGATGCAGTCTCTCAAAGCAAAATCCTTATTAAACATAATAAAATCTTCATTCTTTAAATCCTCAAGCGCTGCTTCCTTACGATGAGCAAGTCTGTGCTTAGAAGGAACAATAAGCTTTAATGCTTCCTGGCCCAATGAGTAGGAGTCAAAGGTATGGTGGGGGGCAGGGAGGAAGACCACACCAAAATCAAGCTTTTCATTCCTCACTTTTTCTTCAATCCCCTTGGAGCCGTCCTCGACCAATTGGAAAGTAATATCCGGATATTCCTTATGGAAAGAAGCAATCAGACTGGTGAAAAAAACAGAATCGATGATGGATGGCAGTCCAATGCGGATTAGTCCCTTCGTGTGATTGGAAAGACTCGCTAGTGAATCCTGAAGTTCCTGAAACTGCTGGTCCATTTTTTGTGCATGTTCATAAAAAACCCTGCCGGCATCGGTTAGACGCAGCTTTTTTCGTGAGCGAATAAAAAGAGGCATTCCTGCTTCATCTTCCAGTGATTTCATCATTCTGCTAATAGCGGGCTGTGTCATATATAACTCATCCGCTGCACGAGTAAAACTGCCCGTATCCGTTACTTTAATAAAATACTGTAAATGTTTTATTTCCAATTTATCACCTACTTTTTATCATTCCATTTATGAAGTATCTATTAGTTTACTTGTAAAAACCTTACAAGACAAATGTCTTTTCGGAAAATGGTGTAATATGGGGAGTGGTGTATGTATAATAGATTCCTTAATGAAAAACTATACTATGAAATAGGATAAAAGACATATAAAAATGGAATGAGGAGAGTGCGAATGAAAAGAGTAGATGTAGTATATTCACTTATTTATGATGCAGAAGAAGAAAAAGTATTAATGGTTAAAAACAGAAAATATGATAACTGGTCCATGCCGGGAGGATCTGTAGAACCTGGTGAGACGTTAGCGCAAGCTGCTGTGCGGGAAGCAAAAGAAGAGACGGGTTTAACGGTTGAAATAGATCACATTATTACTGTAAATGAAGCTTTTATGGTAAACGACGATCATCATGTGATTTTTATTACATTTAAAGCGAGGATTGTAAGTGGTGAAATTTCAATTATTGATACGGAAACGATAGAAGATGTAAAATGGGTGAGTTTAAAAACCGCTGATGAGATGATGCCTTATCATAAGGCAGGAATTGAAAATTTGTTAGATCAATCTGTGCCTTATGTGTTTCAGGGGAGAGTGAATTAATAACAAAATCATGCAGCCTGACTTCATAATGATCGTCTACTCTTGGTGGTTCTCTAACATCTGTTTTAAGTACTCTTTCGATTTCCCCTTAGGAATACTGAGACTCTCCCATTGATCATTTTTTAATTGTTTACCAATAAAAACAATTTGACCCACATGATATGCATAATGCGCCATTTGTCTTTCAATCGCTTCTAATACCAGGTGACTTTCCCCGCGAATAAATATTGTTTTTAATAAATCATCTTCACTCAAATCGGTTAATGCATCAAAAAGGGTTTTCCATCCGTTTTCCCAAACGTTTATGAGCTCTGATTTTGAAGGTATGTCCCCTGAAAATTCAATATCACGATTACGGTAACCCTTTTCTCCATCCGACGTTAGAAAGTCTGTCCATCTTGATACCATGTTGCCACTCATGTGTTTCACTATTACAGAAAGGCTATTCGATCCGTCGTTATACGTCCAGTAAATGTCCTTCTCGGACACTTGGTTTATTGTTTTATCTCCAAGGCTTTTTACACTTCTAAATCGTTCAATTGCGATTTTTAGATATTCTTTTCCGATATTCATCCTTTCACCTCTATCAAATTAAATAAAGTTTTAATCTAATTTATACTAGTTTACTGGGTATCAATCGACAATACAAACTCCTTCATAAAATCAATAGAGGCTGGCTTAAGAGACACATAGTCCCTCAGATGTTCAGCTCTTTTTTATTTTGCTTTTAAAAAGGAGCCCATCCAATCTGCGCCGAAGTAATCGTTGAATGACGAAAATCAACACAATGAAGGGGAAGGTATTATGCGGATTATTAATGTTAAAGAACATCCTGAGTATAAAGAAAAAGCAATAGAGTATTTTCAAAGCAAATGGGCAAACGAAAGCAGTATGAAAGTTTATGAGGATTCAATTACACATAGCATAACAACGAACAGTGCCCTTCCTGTGTGGTATTTAATGGAGAATTCGGGTGAAATTATCGGTTGTGCAGGTCTTATAACCAATGATTTCATTAGTCGGATGGATTTATACCCTTGGATTTGTGCTATTTACATTGAAAAAAGCTATCGTGGCAGGTCTTTAGGTAAAGAGCTGCTATCACGTGCTAAAGCGGATGCTCAAAATAAAGGCTTCAAACAGGTTTTTCTTTGTACTGACCATGTTGGATACTATGAAAAATATGGTTTCGCATACATAGGTGATGGTTATCATCCTTGGGGAAGCAGTTCAAGAATTTATAAGATTACTACCTGACAAGTATGTGACCAGCTTGAAAAAGTATATTTTAAGTAAAAATAAAGCTATCTTATTTCTCAATATGAAAAGCATTTCACAGTGTATGATAGAGGGAGCAAAGAAAATTTAGACCAAAGGAGGAACTTGAGGATGAGACAGAAGTTAATTCCGTTTGTTTGGTTTGAAGAGGATGCGCGGGGAATTGCGGACTGGTATGTTAAGGTATTTGGCAGCGCGCGGGTGGATGGACATGTGACCTTGCATGATACACCTTCTGGAGATGCGGATGTTGTGACATTGACGCTAATTGATCAGCAGTTCCAGTTTATTAGCGCTGGGCCGCTAACAGATCGCAATCCTTCTTTTTCATACATGGTGGCGCTGTCGGCTCCAGACGAGGTGGATGCATTGTGGAACAGGCTTTCTGAAGGGGGAGAGGTGATGATGCCGCTGGATGAATATCCTTTTAGTAAACGTTTTGGTTTTCTTAAGGATCGTTATGGGATGTCCTGGCAGCTGATGCATGATGGAGGGATGAATATCCAGACCATTTCGCCTGCCCTGATGTTTACAGGAGATGTTAGCGGACAGGCAAAAGAAGCGATTGACCACTATCAGACATTGCTTGGTGGAGCCGCTATGGAGGGCCATATCTCTTATTACGAAGCCGGGCAGGAACCAGAGGTGGAAGGAACGATCAGCTATGCACGCTGTAAATTTGCCGGTCGGGAACTTGTTTTGTCAGATAGTGCAGGTCCGCATCAATTTGAATTTAATGAGATGCAGTCCCTTATTCTCTATTGTGAGGATCAGGAGGAAATTGACCGGGCATGGGCTCACTTGTCAGCCGTACCGGGAGCAGAGCAGTGCGGCTGGCTGAAAGATCGTTTTGGTGTCTCATGGCAGATTGTCCCTTTTGAAATGGAGCGAATGATGGAAGAAGGAACACCTGAACAGATTAAGCGTTTGACAGAAGCATTTTTGCCGATGAAAAAGTTTAATTTAGCAGCATTGAGAGCAGCTTACGAAATAAATTAAATGTAATAGGATCGTTCTCAAAAAAAGGTGAGAACGATCCTTTTTTGTGCAGGAAGATGAAAGAGGCGGCAATCCTTATGACTATTGAATCAGCCTGCGCCCCGTAATGGAGTGAAAACAATGATATCCGCTGACAGACACGCCAATCGTACCGCCTCCGGGAAAGACCGAGTCACCGCAAAGCCAAAAGTTTTTGAGCGATGTGCGGTGAGACAAGCTGAAAAATAGAGAATGCGTTCTTGTTTGCGGGAATCCGCCGACGATGCCAAAAGGGCGGAAGGTGAAACGTTCCCATGCTTTGGGAGCACCTGGATACTGGTCAATAATGGCATCATCAATCGTTGGATAATGAGCGCGAATCGTCCGCAGTATTTTTTCAGTATAAAGAGTTTTGTTGAGATCGTACTGCGCCTTTGTTTTCCACTGGTCAAGGTTGATATGAGTACTCACCGTTAATGTGCGGTATCCTTCCGGCGCACGCTTTCGGTCATCTTTATCCGAAATTGATAAAAATAAATGGCTGCCTTCATCGTGCCCTTTGCCATCCGGGTCCATCAGCTGCTGGAACAGCGGGAAGTCTTCAGGGAGCTGGGCTTCTTTTAGTGATAAATATAATGTCATGGTTCCCCATGTATCCTGCTTGGAACGTTTTTTTAATCCTGAAGAAAGCTGTTTATACACTTTTTCATCCATCAGTGCCGGGAGTGACTGGATAGGTGCATTGCATATCACATGATCAGCGTATCTGATATTGCCGCGATGATCTTCCACTACATACTGATCTTCAAGCTTTTTGATGGATGTTACCCGGCGTCCGAGGATCGCCTGGGCGCCATTACGTTTTGCCGCCTCCACCAGTTCATACGCAAATTGATACAGCCCTCCCTGCACGTAATAGGCGCCTTCATGGTAGATATCCAGTGCGAGTGCCCCCATAAGCAGTGCGCAATCTTTACTCGTTGTCTGCATGCTGTCGATCAGCTGCCCGTCAATAAAATGAACAAAATCTACGCAGGGATGTAAACGATGCTTTCTTAAAAGTGATCCGATTGTTTTAAAAAAGTCTGGTGTCAGGGATAGATGTGAAGTTTGTAAGGAAGTCAGGAGCTCGAAAGCTTCTTTTCCTGTTTTAATTGGTAAAATCGGAAGCTTTTTCATCAGGAGACGGATGAGTGATGCTTTTTTATAGAGTTCCTCATAAAATGAAGCGATTTCGTCCTTATAATCGGGGAACGTCTGCTGAAGTGTCTGAACATGCCGGCTGCGGTCTGCATAAAAGGTTAACGTCCGTTCGCCCTGCTTGATCTGCATGACAGTCGCAAGCTTGAAGGCATCGACTTTAATCCCTAAATGACGAAAAATACGTTCATGAATGCCGCCTTTTTCAAGCCCCATACCGAGTGTCGCACCGGAAGCAAATAAGTATTGGCTGCGTTGAAACTTCCCGGCACAGCCGCCCCATTCCCTTGAAGCTTCTAAAATGGTCACGCTGCACCCGGCCTGAGCGAGCAGTGCACCTGCAGTGAGACCGCCAATGCCGCCTCCAACCACAATTATGTTCTTTTTAGCCATATGACGTTCCCTCCTGTCATCTTAAATCGTAAGTGTCAGGTGCAATTCATTCAATTTTTTGTATGCTAGAAGCTTTGATAAAACAAAAAAGAACACTCTGAGGAATAAGAGTTTTATTCCTCAGTGCGTTCTTTTCAATTAAAGAATCATTTTCAATGCTTTAAGGTATTGAAAAAGCGAATAATTCAAGGTTTATTTAAGGTCAAAACGATCCGCATTCATGACCTTAACCCAAGCCGCTGCAAAGTCGCGGGCAAATTTTTCTTTATTGTCATCCTGTGCATAAACTTCTGCAAGGGAGCGGAGAATCGAGTTTGATCCGAATACAAGGTCAAATCGTGTTGCTGTACGAACGACTTCACCTGTTTTGCGGTCTCGCCCTTCATATAAGTTGAAGCCTGCTGGTTTCCACTCAATTCCCATATCAAGCAGGTTTACAAAGAAGTCGTTTGTGAGTGTGCCGATACGGTCTGTGAATACACCGTGTTTTGTACCGGCATGATTAGTGCCAAGAACACGCATGCCGCCTATCAATGCCGTCATTTCCGGTGCAGACAGACCTAAAAGCTGTGCTTTGTCTATAAGCATTTCTTCCGGGCTTGTGCTGTATTCTTTCTTCTGGTAGTTACGGAATCCGTCTGAGACCGGCTCTAACACATCAAAGCTGTCAACATCTGTTTGTTCTGGTGTGGCGTCGCCTCGTCCAGGAGCAAATGGAACTGTTAAATCAATTCCTGCCTCTTTAGCGGCTTTTTCGATTGCAGCATTTCCGCCCAGTACCATTATATCAGCGAAGCTGACTTCTTTGTCCAGATCGCTTTGAAGGTCTTCATAAACGGAAAGTACTTTTGAAAGCTGTTCAGGCTGGTTCGCTTCCCAATAGTTTTGCGGCGCAAGACGGATTCTGCCGCCATTCGCACCGCCGCGCATATCAGATCCGCGGAATGTGCTGGCTGATGCCCATGCAGTTGTTACCAGCTCGCTGACAGTAAGTCCTGAGTTCAAAATTTTCGTTTTAAGATCTGCAATTTCAGATTCTGTCAGATCATAATCAACCTTTGGTATTGGATCTTGCCAAATTAAATCTTCATTAGGTACTTCCGGCCCAAGATATCTGTCTTTAGGTCCCATATCACGGTGAAGCAATTTGAACCACGCACGGGAGAAGGCATCTGCAAATTGATCCGGATTCTGATGGAAGCGGCGGGAAATTTTTTCGTA
Source organism: Jeotgalibacillus sp. S-D1 (assembly GCF_004358665.1). Taxonomy (GTDB): domain Bacteria; phylum Bacillota; class Bacilli; order Bacillales; family Jeotgalibacillaceae; genus Jeotgalibacillus. The sequence continues at coordinate 54,754 of NZ_SMZR01000006.1, forward strand.
CTCAGGATCCATACGCATGGCCATATCGGCCGTAGTCATCATCGTCTTAACTTTTACAGAGGCATCTTCTGCATCCGGTGCAAGATCCTCTTCTTTAGGGTTAACGGGTGTCCACTGGTTTGCACCGGCAGCACTTTTCGTTAGCTCCCACTCGTATCCAAATAATAAGTCATAGTAGCCGTTGTCCCACTGTGTAGGATTAGCTGTCCATGCGCCATCTATGCCGCTTGTGATGGTGTCGCGGCCTTTACCGCTGCCATGGGAGCTCAGCCAGCCTAATCCTTGTGTTTCAAGTTCAGCTGCTTCTGGTGATGCTCCGACCTTTTCTGGATCTCCAGCACCGTGTCCTTTACCAAATGTGTGGCCGCCGGCAATTAATGCCACCGTTTCTTCATCATTCATTCCCATGCGGGCGAAGGTTTCACGGATGTCGCGCGCACTTGCCAGCGGGTCAGGCTTTCCGTTTGGACCTTCAGGGTTAACATAAATGAGTCCCATTTGAACGGCCGCAAGGGGATTTTCAAGCTCGCGATCGCCGGAGTAGCGGTTGTCGCCGAGCCACTCTTTTTCGTTGCCCCAGTAAATGTCTTCCTCAGGATGCCAAACGTCAGGACGTCCTCCGGCAAAACCGAATGTCTTTAATCCCATCGATTCAAGTGCAACATTGCCTGTTAATACAAGCAAGTCGGCCCATGAAATTTTATTTCCGTATTTTTGTTTGATTGGCCATAAAAGACGGCGTGCTTTATCCAGGTTGGCATTATCCGGCCAGCTATTCAGGGGAGCAAACCGCTGCTGCCCGGTTGCGCCGCCTCCGCGGCCGTCGCCTGTGCGGTAAGTACCGGCAGCGTGCCAGGACATACGGATAAAGAAGGGGCCATAGTGACCATAATCTGCCGGCCACCAATCCTGGCTGTCCGTCATCAGAGTATGAAGATCCTGTTTGAGGGCGTCATAATCCAGTTTTTTAAATTCTTCTGCATAATCAAAGTCTTCTCCCATTGGATTAGTCTTTTTGTCATGCTGATGAAGAATATGCAAGTTTAATTGATTTGGCCACCAGTCCTTATTGGTAGTCCCAACCTTAGAGGTTGTGATCGCACTTTCCTCTTGTGTTTTATCGTGAGATTGTCCCTGCGAAAACGGGCACTGTCCTGCATTGTTTTTTTCATTTTGATCCATTTTTTATTCTCCCTTCGAATTGTAAATGATAATGTGTATAGCTGTTAAACCTATTAATCAGGTTAATAATCGTTATTAGATTATAATTATACTAAACTGTAACGTGAATTGAAAGAAAAATGCATAACTTATAATGATTATTATTTGAAGTGTGAAAAGCTGTTTGTTTTAGACGATATAGGGGAGTTCCAATTTTCTCAGAAAAAAGTAAAATTACATAAGCTTAAAATATGGATTGAAACCTTTTAAGCGTTTAGCCGTATTAAAGTACATAAGAAAGCGGGTGAGACGGATGCATAAAATGAAGATATTTTTTATCGTGGCAGTAGGTCTATTTTTGTTTTTTCCTGATCAAGCCTTTGCGGTGGAGTATGAAATCGATAAAACAGTGATTGATGCTTATGTAACTGAAAATGGAGATGTGAATGTCGTTGAAACACATGTTTACACATTCGAAGATGAGTTTAATGGAATAACAAGAGAATTAAGACCAAAATCAAATGCAGCTATTCAGAATGTAGAAGCAACTGAAGGCAATCAATCTTTAAAAGTGAAACAAGAAAATGATTTGTATCGTATTTATCGTTCTGGTGAAGACGAAACGATTGAGGTAGAACTCACCTATACAATTAAGGATGGGCTGGAAGTCTATGAGGACCTGGTTCAATTTTATTGGCCGTTTTTTGATCGTTCAAATGAATCAACGTATGAAAACCTAACGATTTCTTTATTTCCTCCCAAAGAAACAGACGACGTGATTGCGTTTGGATATGATGAGGCATTTGGCAAGGAGGAAATTCGTCAGGACGGCTCGGTGGTGTTTGAATTTGGGAGGGTGCCGGATGGAAAGAATGGTGACATCCGGGCAGCGTGGGATGGTGAGCTTTTCTCGATGGCACCAACTGAATCGAGTGAATTACGAGAAGATTTACTTGCAGAACAGCAAAATGGAATTGATGAAGGAATTTTATTTAACGAACGCCGTGATTTGATTTCCACCATTGGAACAGCGATCTTAGTTTTATTTTCGCTAGTAATAGCAGGGTTGATCATGCGGGGCTTGATGAAGGCAAAACAATTACGGGAAAGTGCTCTACGGGAAATTACTGATGATCGGCGAATCCCTCCTGAAAGAATGACGTTGCCCGGAACGATATCCTTTCTAAAAACCTTCATGCCAAAAGAAGCCATTGCTGCTTCTTTACTGGACTTGGTTCGAAAGGGGAATGTCATACAAGTTGATGATCAAATTTACAAAGTGGTTCAACGGCAAGGTCTAAAAAGACATGAAGAAGAGTTGGTTGAGTGGTTATTTGATGAAATCGGTGAGGGCAGTGAACTTCAACTGGAAGTGCTGCAAGCGTACACTGAAAACGAAAAGAACCATGAAACCTACCGCAAATATGAATCTCAGTGGCAAACAGCAATTAAACAAGAAGTGAAAGAAAATGAATTATATCAGGATAAAACGAAACATCGTGTAACAGTTGGGTTATCATTTCTGTTACTGATTCCGTTGTTTGTCCTGTTTCCACTATTTGATTTGCTTCCACATTTATTCTTTTCAGTCTTATTAGCGGGAAGTTTAATCACTTATGCCATTGCCTATTCACCATTAACAGCAAAAGGACAGCTGATCTCCGTTGAATGGAATCGGTTCAATAAGCAGTACGATGATATTTCAACAAATGAATGGGACAGCTGGACTGAAGATGAAAAAATGCGATCGTATTTGTATGGACTCGGTACAAATGATAAAAAAATGAAGGATAAAAATGATCGCTTTGTTAATGCATTTGAAATGAAACATGCAAATGGCTACAATTCTTCAGCTGCAATGGCTGCTCCTGTAGATGTAAACATGATTGCCTTGTATTCTGTAACTGCAGGAGCAAGCTTTCACTCTGCGAATGAAACCGTCTCGGCAACATCCTCAACGGGATCTGCTGCTTCAAGTGGAGGGGGAGTTGGTGGAGGAGGCGGAGGGTCTGGCGCATTCTAATCGCTCACCAGCCACATTAAACTAAAAAAAGCCTTCACTGGATTAACTAGTGAAGGCTTTTTCAGTATATGCAAATAAATGCTTAGGTTAACGATTATTTAGCAGCAAGCTCATTCTCCAACGCTTCAATACGGCTCGTTACTTCTTCTTCAGAAAGCTCATGGCGGACAATATAGCGATTGCGCTCATGTTTTGTACATTCGATGGTACAGCCGCCAAGATGTTTGGCTTCGTTTGCTTCAGAGGTAATAATTTGTTTGTTGCATTCCGGGTTGGCACAATTGATGTACCGTTCGCAAGGGGTGCCGTCAAAGTGATCTTTTCCGACAACAACATGCTCGACCTGATTGATCGGTACAGTCAGACGCTCGTCAAATACATACATTTGACCGTCCCACAGCTGTCCTTTGACTTCCGGATCTTTTCCGTATGTGGCAATGCCGCCATGCAGCTGGCCGACATCTTCGAATCCTTCGCGCACTAACCAGCCCGAGAATTTTTCGCAGCGAATGCCGCCTGTGCAGTAAGTTAATACTCGTTTTCCATCCAGTAATTCACGGTTATCTCTTACCCAGTTTGGCAAATCGCGGAACGTTTCCACATCGGGGCGAATTGCCCCCCGGAAATGACCTACGTCATATTCATATGTGTTACGAGCGTCCAGGACAATTGTGTCCTCACGCTGCATTTCTTCGTAAAATTCTTTTGGAGACAGATAGTTCCCTGTTAATTCATTTGGGTTAATATCGTCTTCCAGGCTTAAGTGAACGAGCTCAGGTCGAGGGCGGACATGCATTTTTTTAAAGGTATGCTCTGCTGCCTCATCAATTTTGAAAACAATTCCTTCAAATAAAGGGTTGTTTTTCATCACTTCCATATATGCCTCAGTTTGCTCAATGGTTCCCGAGCAGGTTCCGTTGATGCCTTCATTCGCAACTAATATACGGCCTTTCAGACCAAGCTCTTTACAGAAAGCTAAATGCTCTTCAGAAAAAGCAGCGGGATCTTCAATCGTTGTGTAATGATAATACAATAAAACTCGATAATTCATTATTTTTTTCCACCTATCAATTTATTTTGCAGGAATAACCTGATGGGTTTGAACCGTCTTATACTTTACTCTATATAGGTTAGTATAGTAAAGAGCAAAATCTCAAGAAATATGATCGATTACTGAACTTTTCAAAAGGACAAGTTAAAGGGCCTTATCCATATATTTGTCCATAGACATCATCATTATTCATTCATGGAATTACTACCTTTGGATTTCGCAAAACTTGGAATCATCAACATCCCTGCCATAAATAGAACAAAGGACCCTCCGCGTATTACATCATAAAATTCAGCATTTCTAAAAAAAGAGATATTTATAATCATCGATAGTGCGCCCACTAAGGTCAATAAAATCCCTGCTGTTTGCTTAGACATTGCCGTCATCTCCGTTTCCATCAAGTAATCAAACTATTATATTAATTGTATTTTATCATAAATAATGGTAATTATATCGCGGTTATCCCACTATTTACTATTATTAAATTTGTTAATTGAGGAGGAGAAGGAAAAAGTGTTTTCTCTATTACAATCACGCTTTGTTGGATATGGCTGTTGATTTACGTGTGGCGGGGGTGAGCTGCATTTAAGCAGGAGTCACAACTGCTAATTAAAATATTCTTCCACAAATCTTCGAAACTCCTGAGTTGCAGGCGATAGATATCGCTCGCTCATCCACGCGAGGCCAAGGGTTCTTCTGCTTTCAATCCCTTCAATTTTAATCTGCGAGATTTTGCTTTGATCGATGCCCCGCTGACTTGGCAAAATGGATACGCCAAGACCAGCTGCGACCAGACCAGCGACAGTATCCGCTTCATCACCCTCGAACATAATCTTCGGGCTGATTCCGGCGTTTTCAAATAGTCTTTCCACTGTCAGACGAAGGGAATATCCCTTTTTTAAATGAATAAAAGATTCTTCAGCTATTTCTTCCAGTGTAATGTTTTTTTGGGCTGCCAGCCTGTGGTCTTTAGGCAAAATGGCAAAAAGTTCTTCACTCCAAAGCGGTTTCCATTCAACAGGGGCATCCATCTTCATCGTAAGGCAGAGGTCGTATTCTCCAGACTGAAGCTGATGAAGGATCGTATGGGATGGTCCCTGTCCCAATTGAAAGTGAACCTTTGGATAGCGGTTACGAAAAGAAGCGATCAGATCGGGGACAAGATTCGTGCTGAGTGTATGTAAAAAACCAAGCGACACTACCCCCTGATCAGGCATCAGAAGATCTTGAATTTCCTGCTTACCTGCTTCAAATTCCTTCATCATGGACTCAACCCTCTTTACCATGATTTCTCCATAATGGTTTAAGCGAATCGAACGGCCCTCACGCTCAAACAGCGGAACGCCAATCTCCTCTTCAAAACGTGCAATAGAGCGGCTGAGAGCCGGCTGGGAAATGGAGAGAATCTGTGATGCTTTTGTTACATGCTGAATGCGGGCAAGTGTTTTAAAGTACTCAAATTGATGCCATTCCATCCAGATTACCTCCAATTCATTACATAGATGCATTAAAAATATGATAATTATGAATTATACATTATTGATAGCGGGTGCTACCATAAAATCTATAACAGCGGGAACATGGTAGGGAGTGGGAGGATGAGTTTTATTCAGAAAGGAACACCAATCTTTCGCAAGACCAGCCTTGCTTTTTTTGCAGCTGGTTTTAATACATTTGCTATTTTGTACAGCACACAGCCACTATTGCCTGTTTTTTCACAGGAATTTGGTGTCTCACCCGCTACATCAAGCTTATCCATTTCCATCACCACGATCACACTTGCGATCAGCCTTCTTTTTTTCGGATCATTGTCTGAAGTCTGGGGAAGGAGGCCGGTCATGGTGATATCAATGTTCGCAGCTTCTTTGCTGTGCATTTTGACTGCATTCAGTCCGACCTTTGAGGTTTTGCTATTGTGTCGTGCATTAATTGGTGTTGCGCTCGCAGGGCTTCCATCAATCGCAATGGCCTATTTAGGAGAAGAAATAGAACCGGGAAGCTTGGGGTCGGCAATGGGCTTATATATTTGCGGAAATGCGATCGGCGGGGTGTTCGGACGGGTTTTTTCTGGTGTTATAGCAGATCTTTTCAACTGGCAGACCGCAGTTGGAGCGATTGGGGTGTTGGGCTTTGCTTCAACGATGATCTTTCTGGCAAGTCTTCCAGCATCACGAAATTTTCATCCGAAAAGTATGCATTTGGGGAAGCTTGGCCTGTCGTTAATTGCCCACCTGAAAGATCCCGGGATGCTTTATTTATTTGGAATAGGGTTCATTATAATGGGAAGCAATGTTGCAATCTTTAATTATATGGGGTATGCCCTGCTTCAAGGGCCTTACTCATTAAGTCAAAGCGTTGTCAGCTGGCTGTTTATTGTCATGATTATCGGTATGTACAGCTCGGTATGGGCGGGCAGGCTTGTGGAGCGTCATGGACGGCAAAAAATGCTTGGTGTAAGTCTAGCAATCTTAGTTGTCGGCACACTTCTTTCCCTTGAGGTGCATTTAGTAAGCAAGGTACTAGCCATGCTGATATTTTCATTCGGCTTCTTTGCCACTCAGACCGTAGCAACCAGTTGGGTTGGCTACCGCGCCACTCAAAATAAATCTCAGGCGTCCTCACTTTATTTATTCCTTTATTACATAGGGTCAAGCATTGGCGGCACACTTGGAGGAATTTTTTGGGCGATGTACGGATGGGGCGGGGTAATCGGCATGGTATTCGCCTTTTTGGCGCTTGGTTTAGCATGTGCCATAGGACTTTCGCAGCTCGGGCAGAGATCCGAACGTACAGCGGACTACCGCTATGACCACTGAGCTGGCCTAACAATAAAGTAAGCCGGTACCCGACGCATCGAGTAACCCGAATTCTTAGACAACAGCTATCTTAGGGGTATATCATACATGTAAAATAAGTATGAAAGGGTGCAGAAAATGAAAGTATTGGTAATCGGAGCAAACGGTCAAGTAGGGAAGCATCTTGTATCACAAATTCAGAAAACCGATGAACTTGAAGCAAAAGCGATGATCCGTAAACAGGAGCAGGCATCTTACTTTGAAGATCTTGGTGCAGAAACTGTGCTAGCGGATTTGGAAAAAGACGATGCTGATGCGATTGCCAAAGCGGCAGATGGAGTGGACGCAATCGTATTTACGGCAGGATCAGGACCGAAAACAGGCAGTGATAAAACGATATTGATTGATCTTGACGGAGCGGTTAAAACGATTGAAGCGGCGAAAAAAGCGGGTGTCAAACGATATGTGATGATCAGTTCATTTGATACAACACGAGAAGCGATTCAATCTGCTCCTTCCTCCTTCTCACCATATGTTGCGGCAAAACATTATGCAGATGTGTGGCTGCGGGGAACTGATCTCGATTACACCATCATTCATCCCGGTGCACTGACAAACGACCCGGCAACCGGAAAAGTCGCTGCTGCCGAGAACGTAGAGCGAGGGGAGATTCCGCGAGAAGATGTGGCAAGTGTCATCATCGCTGCCCTGAAGGAAGAGTCATCCATAGGCAAAGAATTTCAGGTAGTAGGCGGAAGCAAGCCCGTACAAGAGTCGGTACAATCTGTATAGAAACGGTATAAGAATAACATACAAGGATGTTCTCACGACAAAACTTTCGTGAGAACATTCTTTTGTTCCACTCATTACATTGCGGTTAACCGCATCTCATATATTTACCTATTCTAATCTTGAATAAATGATACGCTCTATTTCTCAATGCTTTTCTGCTCCTAAATAGGGTAAAGAATAAATACATCAGATTGCATAAAGGAGAATGATCAATGGACAGTATTATTTTTGATTTAGATGGCACCTTGTGGGATCCAAGGGAAACGGTTCTGACTTCCTGGAATCAGGCGCTTAAGGAGCAGCAATACGATAAAGTGCTGACAAAAGATGATCTTACGAAAACGATGGGTCTTCAAATGCACGAGATTGCCGCTGTGCTTTTTACAGATCTAAACGAGAGTGAACAAAGGAAAATGATGGACCAATGCATAGCAGTTGAGAACCCATATGTAGCAAAGCATGGAGGACAGCTGTATCCCGAGCTGGAAGAAACGTTAAAAGTATTGGCAGATAAGTATCGTCTGTTCATCGTAAGCAACTGCCAGGATGGATATATTGAAGCGTTCTATCACTATCACAAACTTGATCACTATTTCTCCGATTTTGAAAATCCCGGCAGAACAGGTCTTTCAAAAGGAGAAAATATCAATCTGATTATCCGGAGAAATCAACTCGAAGATCCTGTTTATGTAGGTGATACTCAAGGTGACTGCAACGCTGCGCGTCATGCCGGCATTCCGTTTATCTACGCGAGTTATGGATTCGGGGACGTGGAGGAATATGATCGGGTCATTGAAAAATTGGCGGATTTGAAAAAGATCGTTTAAAGAAAACAACCTCATCTGTCTTGAGATCAGATGGGGTTGTTTTCGTCATTTGCCTTTTAACCACTATGTCTTCCATTCATCTTTATAGTAAAATGAAAAATGTAAAGTACCTCAGGACATTGATTTCTCAAGGAGGATAAAAAATGAATGCCATAACGAAAAAGAGAACCAAAGCCTATTTTATAGATCTTGCGGTTTCAACGATCGTAACAGCTGGAGTGGAACTGCTGCTGCGCAGGAAGGTGAAAAGTGAATTTGTCCATGCTGTCATTACACCGACTGCAGTGATGTGGAGCCTGGAATACATACAGCTGCGCCAAAGCGGACAGACCATCGGAAATCGAGTGATGGGCTTGTCACTTGAGAATGGAGATGGAACAGAGTTGACCTGTAACCAGATTCTGAAACGAATGGCGTACAGAGACACAAAAAGTACATTTGATTATTTAAAAGACCGCAAAGGATTTGAAGGAGATGACGGTTCGGTTCTCCCTCATGATGGCTTTGCCAATACAATTGTAAAAGAAATCGGAAAACCCAAAGAAAACGGCTGTAACAACTAATACTTTTTTAAAAGATGAATAGGGGAGAGGCGTTGATGGAGGCATGTTGAGAGATGACCATCTCGGAATATCAATAATTCTTCAGCTCCCACCCATTCATTCCTGCGTCCAAATCAACCCTCGAGTTTTTCCTGCAGCTCAAAGTCTGCTGATGCTGCTTCAATCCCATTTACCAGCAATGTAAGTGTATGAACTCCTGGATAATGGACTCTTGTCGTCAGGTCTTTAAACGATAAAGTTTTTGTGTACCTTCTTTCACCTGCAGGAATTTCTCCTTCACTCAGCTTAAAAACCTTTCTGTTTCGAATTCCACGCTTTTTGACATAATCAATGGCAAAATCAATCCGCAGCTTTTGACGTTCCTCTGTCACCAAAGTAAACGAAAATATTAATTCCCCTCCAAACTCCACAAGCTCAGAAGTGTGAAAATCATGTATATGTACGGTCTCTGTCTGTTCGAAGCCAAAGAGCCCAAGGGCTTCGGGGTGTCCCTTTTTTAATAATGTTCTGCTCGCATGCCGCAGGATCCAGTCGGTGTGAGGATGCTGCCCTTTTTGTTCCTGAATGAGTTCGAGCAGAAGATCAGGGTGTGTTTTTGACACATCATTTAAATGGTTTGCTACACTTTTTCGAACATAAAGTGAGTCGTCGCGAAGAAGTTTTAAAAGAATTGGAAAAGCGGGACTTGGATCTTTTACCAGGGACGGAATTGCCTGTCCCCAAGGTAGTCTGGGACGAGCGCCTTCAGAAGCCAGACGTCTTATATGCTCATTGTTATTTTCCGCCCACAGGTTCATTGTATGCAGGCAGCTTTTCTGATCTTTTAGTAAAAATGAGCGAATGGCGAATTCAGAGGTCGAGGCACTTGTCAGGTTCTTAAGCGCGCTTAATGAACGATCCCAATGGCCCTGTCCATACACCTCAACGTAATCGGGAAAAACAATTCCTGGAAGTCCTCCGAAATCTTTTGCATGTTCTTCGAGCCAGTCTGCTGCCTGATAAAAATCTTGAGACAGGAAGGGATGCATTGAGACTGCAATATGACGTACTCTTTGTTTAAAAGACAGCTGTTCCCATTGGGAAGATAATACGTTTTTTTGGAATGATTCTGCATCCCCCAGTCGTTCACCGAGCCTATTTATCCAATCAATTGAATAGACATCCTTAATTAATGACATGTAAATCCCTGCTTTCTGCGCTAATTTCCTCTAATAAAAATCTATGATTTTACCTATTTTCGCAAGCTTGATCTACATTATAATCTTATTTGGAAAAGGAAAGAAGTTTTAGAGGGTTAAACGCGAGAGTAATCAAATTAATAAGATCAACAAAAAAAGAAGCACAGTGAAAATACTGCGCTTCTTTCTATCAATCCAGCTTAAAACAAGGACATCAGTAATCCAGCCAGCAGCAGGATAATGGCTCCGCCCAGTCTGGAAGCGATTTGAGCAAAAGGCATGAGCTGCATGCGTTTAGCAGCTGAGAGAACGGCTACATCGCCGGTTCCGCCCATATTGGCCATACAAAGCCCAGCCGTGATTCCGGATTCGATTGGATAGAAGCCCACAAGGCGTCCAATAATGGCAGCCCCAATGACAGCTCCCAGAACAACCGCAAGTACAATGACTACATATTGCAGTGACAGTGCACCAAGCACCGCACCCAGGTCTGTATAGGCCACACCGATTCCAAATAGCAGGGCGAGTGTGAAGGCTTTGGCGACAAATTGATACCACTGGCTGGCACCTTCAACAATAGCAGCAGGCAGCAGGTTCAGGATTTTTGCAGCAGCCACCAGGATGATCATGATTGCATACGGATGAATCGGCAGGACTGCACCAAGTAGATGGCCAAGTGTAAAGAATAGCAGTGCTGCTAAAAGACCTACAGCGAGCTTTTGCAGGTCAAATTTATTCGATGGTTTTTCTTCTTCAAAGCCGTCAATCAGTTTCCCGTTGCCGGATAAAGAAGGAACTTTTTCACCGAGTTTATTTAAAAGCCCGGCAATAATGATCGCAAATACATTTCCTAAAGCAAGAGCGGGAACAAGAATTGAAATATAGTAGCTCGCCGGCTGACCAAGAACTTCAGAGTAAATCTGTGCCATTGGAACAGCCCCAGCCCCCATGCCGCCGCCCATTATTGGCAGGGTAATAACGAGTATGGCTTCTTCAAGTGTAAATCCAATCATTGCTCCAATGCCTGCCGCCAGCAGAACAGCTCCAAGTATCGCACCAAAGATCGGAGCAAAATAGCGCACACCGACACGAACGAGCACTTTTGAATTCATGCCAAGAATACTGCCTGTAATCAGTGCGGCAATATAAAAATCAAGAAAACCGCCTGTTGTCATAAAACTTTCCACTGAAGTTGTGACGCCTTCAGGCAATAGACCGCTGTATACAAGATAAGCTGATCCGAATATGGCAACAATCGCTCCTCCGCCAAGATAGCTTTTCACAATCGGCGTCCGGTCTCCCAGCCAGCCGAGCGCTTCCCCGATGACAATCATAACGAGCAGACTGCCGATCATTCCGCTTGGAAGGGTGTCGGTATAAATGGCTGCAATCGTTAAAACGGCGATCAGCGCAAACCATTGAATGGGAATATTGAAGATGCTAACACGGCGCTTTTCCGTCCCAAGAGGCGGTGCCGGTTTCAGCTTTGATTGTTGCGGAAGCGGTTTAGCTGTCTGCATGGATGCCATCTCCTTTCTTAGCAGTCTGTTCTACCGCATCAGCTACCGCAAATGCTACCTGCTTATTTAGTGAGCCAGGAATAATATAATCGGGGTGAAGCTCATCTTCTGTAATTAAATTTGCAATCGCTCTTGCAGCAGCGAGCTTCATGGGCACTGTAATATCGTTCGCTTTTGCTTGAAGGGCTCCTCGGAAAATACCCGGAAAAGCAAGCAGATTGTTCACCTGGTTTGGAAAGTCGGAGCGTCCAGTGGCAACTACTTCTGCTCCGGCTTTTTTCGCATCACCCGGGTATATTTCAGGAACAGGGTTCGCAAGCCCAAATACGATGGCCCGTGGTGCCATGCGTTTTACTTGCAGGGGACGAAGGGCATTAGGTCCGGATACTCCAATAAACACATCTGTCCCATTAATAACATCATCAAGTGTTCCTTGTTTTAAACTGCGGTTTGTATAAGCGGCAATATCTTTTTGGGCCTCATTCAGCCATGGCAGCCCTTTGCAGACAACGCCCTCCAGACTAACGAGTGTAATATGCTGAAAGCCTGCTTCAAGCAGAAGTCTGGCAATGGAGATGCCGGCAGCTCCTGCGCCGTTAATCACAATTTTTGTATTCTTAATCGTTCGGCTTGTCAGGCGAAGTGCGTTGTACAGTGCAGCGAGAACGACAATGGCTGTTCCATGCTGATCATCGTGAAAAACAGGAATATCAAGCTCTTCTTTCAGGCGGCGCTCAATTTCAAAACAGCGGGGAGCAGAAATATCCTCAAGATTGATGCCGGCGAAAGAAGGGGCCAGCGCTTTAATGATATGAATAAGTGCTTCTGGATCCTTTTCGTCTAAACAGATTGGAAACGCATTCAAATCAGCGAATTTCTTAAACAGGATACACTTTCCTTCCATAACAGGCATCGCGGCCTTTGGTCCGATGTCGCCAAGACCAAGAACAGCAGTCCCATCCGTCACAACGGCAATCATTTCGCCTCGGGACGTAAGTGTATTTACCCGTTCAGGATGATCGGCGATCTCCAGGCATACATCAGCAACCCCCGGTGTGTACACCAGACTTAAATCCTGTTCCGTTTGAATATCAATCTTGCTTTCTATACTTATCTTGCCCTTTAATCTTTCATGCAGTTCAACTGCTTTGCTTGGGTTTTGCATAACAACCATGAAATTTCCTCCTCTTAGAAAACGCTTTCAATTAAGTTGTTTTCAATGATAGAAGATAAGATAGAAACAGCCTAGGTTTAGAAACTTAAAAAATAGTTTTGTAAATAAAAAAAGCAGCGCAGGCTGCTTTTTTACAATAACTTACACATAAAACCTATTTAACTTTTTAGCGCTTTTAAAGCAGATGGTCAATCAACAATAGATTTTCTTTCCTCATCACGTACAGATGAAGCGGACGTCCTACAGAACCGTATGTCAGCCGTTCCCCAAGAACGCCTGTTTCTGAAAGGAATCTTAAATATTTTCGAACAGAGACTGTGGAAATGCAGCTTTTTTCAGCCACCTGGTCTGTAGAGAAGGCAGCATCCGGCAGTGCCTGAATGGTTTCGACGATAAGCCGCAGCGTATTGGTAGAAAGTCCTTTTGGAAGCTCGGTCTTCGCTTGTTCCTGATAGCTGAACCAGCTCTCATCCAGCTTCTGCTGATCGAGGGTCTCATGCTCCTCGAACAGCACATGCTTTTCTTTGTAGGAGAGGAGGGCCTGCTGAAATCGAGGAAAATCAAACGGCTTCATGATGTAGTCAACGGCCCCGTGCCGCATAGCGGTCTGAACGGACTGTACATCGGAGGCTGCAGTAATTAAAATCACATCCCCATTCCATTTCTGTTCGGCACGGAGCTTCTTTAAGAGCTCGAGTCCATTTTTTCCTCCAATATAAATATCCAGCAGAATTAAATCTACTTTCTTTTCTTCCAGAAATGCCACTGCTTCAGCGAACGTAAAGGCGGCTCCTGTCAAACGGAATCCTTCCACTTCCTGGACGTACGATTGATTTAATTTTGATACCATCGGATCGTCTTCAATAACCAGTACGTTAATCATGGCTGTCTGTCTCCTTTGCTTCGTACTTAATTTCAATATGAAAGGTTGTTCCGCTGTTGGCAAACGAATCGACGGTCATGGTTCCGCCGAGTTCCTGGACCACCGTTCGAACGAGGTAGAGGCCGTAGCCGCGGTCATCTCCTTTTGTAGAAAACGCCTTTTCAAATATTTTTCCCAGCAGCTGTTTTGGGATCCCCGGACCTGAATCCGCCACTTCAATGTGAAGAGTTTCGTTTTCCATAGTAAGCTTAACCGATACGTTTTTTTTACGGCTTTCTTCTGCTGCGTCGAGTGCATTATCAATTAAATTGCCGAGCACTGTAATGAAATGGTGCTTCATTTCGTCTTGTGACGGAGGGGGAATGATATCGGGACAGGTGATTGAGATGGACACCTGTTTTTCCCTTGCATAGCTCAGTTTTCCAATCAAAAAACCGACCATGACGGGGTCCTTAATATTTTGTGTTAAGCGTTCCGTCTGATCAAATTGATGCTCCGTTAACTGATAAATATATGTTTTCAGATCCCGATAGGATTCCGTCCGCAGCAGGCCGAGTATCACGTGCAGCTTGTTTTTCATTTCATGGGACTGCGCTCTGAGCGCTTCACTGTACAGCTTGACTCCAGTCAGCTGCTCAGCAAGCGCGTTGACCTCAGTTTTATCGCGGAAGGTGGAAATAGCGCCGACAATTTCCTTTTCCACAGTCAGCGGCATACGGTTAATCAGAAATGTTAAATGATTAACGTGGAGCTCTTCATCCCGTTCTGCTTCACCCGTTGCCAGGATGCGGGTGAGGCCTGTGCCAGGCAGGAATTCCTCTGCCCTCATGCCAACAGGCTGCTTTGGGAGTCCGGCTTCTGCAAATAACCGCCGTCCTGAATCGTTAACGAGTGTAATAATTCCTTCCTGATCCACCGCAATAATTCCTTCCCTAACGGATTGGAGCATCCGGTTGCGCTCCTCAAACGTTTTAGCAATGGCTGCGGGTTCCTGTCCATGCAGGATCCGCCGAATGTACCAGGCGATTAGAAAAGCTCCTGCTACGCCGATTGCGATGCCGAGCACGGAGCTTGACAGGATAATCCAGTGGCTTTCTGCAATTAGCTGTTCAATCGCAGTCAGGGAATCTCCCACTGCTACTACACCAATTTGTTCTCCTGCTTCATCGTACACCGGGGTGAAAGTTCGCAGAGAGGGAGAGAGTGTACCTTGTGATGTGGAGCTGTATTCTTCACCTGCAAGTGCTTTTGTTTCATCATTTCCTTCAAAAGATTCGCCGATCAATGATGGGTCAGGGTGAGAAAGACGAATTCCTTCCATGTCCATCACTACGACAAAAAGCAAGCCTGACGTTTTCCGCACGCGCTCTGCATAGGGCTGAATGAGCGACGGATCATTGGCTAACAGTCCATTCTGAACCTCTTCTTGCTGCGCCACCAGCCTTGCCAGTGTTAATCCTTTTTCTTCCTGCTCTTCTCTGGTGTCCTCGCTGATGGTCCTGCTGATCAGCACATCGGTTGTTGCTAAGGATACTGCCACTACGGCCATTACCAGCATGATGATAATAGCCCTTAGAGAAATCTGCCTTTTTTTCATGTCTTCACCTTCTAACCTCTTCATAAATTTCGGTTTATATAGTAAGGCACAGCAAAAATGCCGACACTGGTTTTTGAACTACGTCACATTATACCTGTACACGATTAAATTGAAAACGCTGTCCATTAACAGGAGTTAGGCAGGATATTTTGAAAAACGAGAACAATTCTTTATTTTGAAAACAGCCTGAACACTTATTGACACGCATTCTCACTGAGGATATACTTTTTAATGGGTGTGATTTTGATAATCATTCTCGATTACTAATCGCACACGTATTATAAACATAGGAGGATTACATAAAAATGAGCAAATTTTTAAAGCTTTCTTTATTTGCAATTCTTATCCTTTCGCTGTCTGCTTTTCTTGCAGCCTGCGGAAATAGCAATACAGAAGATTCTTCAGAGGACTCAAACGCATCGGGTGAAGATGGTGAGTCTGGAGAAGTAAATCTTTACACAAGCAGACATTACGAAACAGACCAGGCACTTTATGATACCTTTACGGAGGAAACAGGAATTAAAGTAAACGTGGTGGAAGGAAGCGGGGATGAGCTTATTGAACGCTTGAACCAGGAAGGGGAAAGCACAGAAGCTGATTTATTTATTACCGCTGATGCCGGCAACCTTCATGCAGCGAGTGAAAGCGGCCTTTTGCAGCCGGTTGAAAGCGATGTGCTGAATGGAAATATTCCGGAAAAATTCCGCGATGTGGATAATGAATGGTTTGGATTAACGAAACGTGCACGTGTAATTGTTTACGATAAAGAGCGGGTAGATCCGTCGGAGCTGTCTACTTATGAAGCGTTAACTGAACCGGAATGGGAAGACCGCATTGCCATTCGATCTTCAAGCAATATGTATAATATTTCATTGCTCGCTTCATTTATTGAACTAAATGGTTCAGAAGAAGCTGCATCATGGGCTGGGGGGATTACAAACAATATGGCAATCGAACCTCAGGGCGGAGACCGCGACCAGGCAAAAGCTGTGGCAGCGGGACAAGCAGATGTTGCGGTTATGAATACGTATTACATTGGCGGGATGCTGAATTCCGAAGACCCGGAGGAAGTGAAAGTAGCTGAATCACTGGGCGTATTTTTCCCTAATCAGGAAACAACCGGAACGCATGTAAACATCAGTGGCATATCGATGACAAAGAGCGCAAAAAACGCAGAGAATGCACAGAAATTAATGGAGTTTCTTTCGAATGAAAAATCACAGGAGCAATTTGCTTCTGCCAACTATGAATATCCGGTAAACCCGAATGTTGAAGTTACAGGTTTACTTGAGTCATGGGGAGAGTTCAAGGAGCAGGATATTAACCTGTCTGTTCTGGGAGAAAACCAGCAGGAAGCCATTCGCTTGTTTGATCAGGCCGGCTGGAAATAAAGCACTTATAGACCGTACCGCAGAAATGTGGTACGGTTACATAGGTTTCAGTGATAATGATAATCAATTGCTTTCATTGAAACGAAAATAGCAAGGATGCTATATGAGGGTGTGTACCGTGGGGAAAGTATTTCAAAAAATAAGATCTAAACTGAATATATGGGCCATTCTCAGCATTATTTTTATCGCTATTATTATTATTCCTAATCTCTTAATTGCCTTGAACCTTTTTACAGAGTCCAATGAAAATTGGCAGCATATTAAAGAGTATCTATTAAAGGACTATATAACAAATACGGTTATTTTAATTAGTTTTACCGCTCTCATAACGACCGTTATCGGGGTTAGTCTGGCGTGGTTTGTGACAATGTTTGAATTTCCCTTCAGACGATTTTTTAAATGGGGGTTAATCCTGCCGCTCGCAATCCCGCCATATATTGGCGCTTATGCTTATCACGGATTATTAAATTATACAGGCGTCATCCAGAGTATTTTAAGAAATAACTTTGAGCTCGAAGTGAATCAGGAATACTTTTCGATCATGAATAACCAGGGCGCCATATTTATTTTTTCTATCTTTTTATTTCCTTATGTCTATACCATCACAAAAACATTTTTGCAAAACCAGTCTTCCTCACTGATTGAAAACACGCGCCTGCTGGGCAGTAATTCATTCGAAACCTTTTTTCGTGTTATTCTGCCTATCTCAAGAGCAGCCATTTTTGGGAGTGTTACGCTCGTTGTCCTGGAGGTTCTGAATGACTATGGAGTTGTGAATTATTTTGGGATTCAGACCTTCAGTACAGCAATCTTCAGAACCTGGTATGGCATGAAAGACCTGGATTCAGCTCTTAAGCTTGCAGGGGCTCTTATGTTTTTAGTTATTTTTATTCTTATTCTGGAAAAAGTAAGCCGCGGTAGAAAACGATTCAGCTCTTCTACTACAAAAATCCGCCCGATACAGCCAAAGAAAGTAAAAGGCGTAAAGGCATGGCTGATTTTCGGATTTTGCTTCTCTGTTTTCAGCATTGCTTTTTTGATTCCCTTTATCCAGCTATTGTATTGGGCATTTTTAACGTTTGAATCAGTTTTTACAGCAGAATTTATTCAGCTGATCTATCAATCAGTTCTAATTGCTGCCATCACTTCTTTTATTATTGTGGTGATCGCATTAATTATAGGCAATTATTCCAGGCTCCATAAAGGTTTTCTCACAACGATGATTGCGCGCGTTACAACACTTGGGTATTCAATACCGGGAGCGGCTATTGCGATATCGATTATCACGATATTTGTTGCACTGGATGGCTATCTGTCTGATCTGTATAACTCGCTTCAGATGGATCCGGTCATTATCCTGCGGACGAGTCTGGTGATGCTGGTATCCGCGTATATCATCCGTTTTCTGGCAATCGGTTATAATGCCATCGATGCTGGTTATGAAAAAATGGGAAACACATTTACAGAAGCATCGCGGACATTAGGGTTTTCTACGATCACAACCTTTTTCAAAGTTGATCTTCCTATGATGAGAACTGCTATGTTTGGAGGGTTTATTCTCGTATTTATTGATGTGTTAAAAGAGCTTCCATTAACACTCTTTTTACAGCCATTTAATTTTGCAACGCTTGCCACACAGGCGTACAAATATGCCAATGATGAAAGGGTGCATGAAGCAGCCCTCGCTTCCATTCTCATTATTTTGGTCAGCGGCATCTTTATCTTTGCTTCACAGAAACTATTAGAGAAGGAGCCAAAATGATGTTCGTTCAAATTGAAAACTTACAATATCAGTACAAAAATAGCTCAGCACCTGTACTAAAGGATTTTTCATTAACCATTGAACAGGGAGAGATTATCACCATTCTCGGTGAAAGCGGCAGTGGGAAAAGTACCATCCTGCGCCTGCTTTCCGGACTGGAAACCCCAATGAATGGTTCAATCAGAATCAATAATGAGTTAATTTGCAATGGACATCATTTTACTCCCCCGGAAAAAAGAGGGGTAGGCATGGTATTTCAGGACTATGCACTTTTTCCGCATATGACAGTGGAGAAAAATATTAAATTCGGCTTAAAGAAAATGAATCGTCGTGATAAACAACGCAGAATGGAAGAAATGCTTGAGCTGATTAATATGGAGGAATACAGAGATCGATATCCGTATGAACTAAGCGGCGGCCAGCAACAGCGTGTAGCTTTGGCCAGGGCCCTTGCCCCTGCACCGTCACTGTTGGTTTTTGATGAACCTTTTAGTAATCTGGATGCTAATCTTCAGATAAAAATCCGGGATGAGCTAAGAGGGATCTTGAAAAAGACCGGTATTACATCAATTTTTGTAACGCATGACCAGGCGGATGCCCAAGCCATTGCTGACCGTGTCGTTTTTATTGAAAAGGGCGTCATTAATCAAATTGGCAAGCCTGAAGAAGTATTGGGCTGTGCAAGCCTGTTGATGTGGGCGAATTCATAAGATAAGAAGAGGCCGCACATAATGAGATCACTGTAAAGTCTCTCAAAAGGGGCCGGTTAATTTCCGCTGCAGGCGGAGGCTTTCCGCGGGGCGTGCGGTGAGCCACCTTGAGCTAAAGCTCTTCGGTGTCTCACCTGTCACGCTGCATCCCGCAGGAGTCCCCGCCTTCCGCTCCAATTAACCTATACTTTCCTATTTTACGGTGTAATTAAAATTGAAAATAATTCTGTACAAAAAGAGTGCACTTCACGAATTAATTTTGTTCGTGAGGTGCACTCTTTTTTATTTCAAGCATTGCACTTCCAACTTACCTTACCTTCACCCTTTAATGGTATAAAGCCCTTCGCTTTCAAATACCCCTTTTATTGCTTTGCGGCCTTCCGTCAGTACTGCAAAACGCCAGTCATGGTCATCCGGATAAAACATTTCCTGAAATTCACTAAGAATTTTCTGACGGTCTGCTTCCTGCTCAGCGCCTTCAAAATATAGCCGGTTTTCCAGTGTCATCGTTAAAAACTCCCTGATTGTTGCGGACATGCTTGTCCCATATGTACCGAATTCAAACAGGGCTGAAAACAGTCTGGTCTCTGGAAATTCCAGCTTCTTTACTTCATAAAAATGGTTCGTAGAATCACCTTTTACTTTTTCAGGGCTATAGATCTGTACATTTTTCAAGCCATATTCCTTCTTCAGTTCTTTTTCACTGCGGCCGTCATTTTCACTCATGACCATAGTGACTTCATTGGTTGGCCCAAGCCCGGTATGCCAGTCCATATGAATGACCCGGTCAAATGTGGAGAGGAGCTTGCGCTGTATAGATGTTAAGAAGTGCGCAGACTGTTCTTTTTCCTTGCCGCCAAAATAGACACCTTGAGGAAACTCAAACTGACCCATTCCTTTCGCTTCCATTAGCCCGTTATAGCCCTCAGAAACCACTCCGCGGGACATATGATTGCGAATCTCAGACTCTTCTGTCAGAAGGCTTTTAATTTTTCCGTCCGGGAGGAACAGTTTAAGCAATTTCTCGTATTCTTTGTTAATATCCTCCGGAACGCTTGAAGGCTTGAGCAGGTAATTGCGGTTTAAGTCTACATTGTTTTCTGTTACGCGCCTGAAATTCCTCATTCCCCAGGGGTTAAGTGCATGAATTAAACAAATGCCGGTCCGCTTTTCATCGAGGAGATCCGCAAGCTCTGTGGTAAAGACGTTCAGCATGGCAGCGCCTGCAAACCCTTCAATTCCGTGCTCTCCTGTTGTCATAAACAGCACACGTTCATTGGTAACAGTGCCTTCAGCATAAATCATATCAATCGTATTATCTTCTTCCTTGCCAATGGAATGAGTGATCAGCTCAGCGTTTGGCCAATGAAGCTTAACTTTGTCAAAATTCCTCCGAAACACATCGCGCGATTCTTCATACGTCTTTTGAAAATACTCATCAATCGTCTTCATAGCAAGCATCCTCTCATACAGTCTAATTAACACATGCTTTCCACTTTTAACGAATGATGAAACATTTAAGGAGAAGGACGAGGTATGGTTTGTTGGATTGGTGAATCATTTGATGTAAAAAATAAATTAGCCTGATGCACTGCCTTGAACTACAATGGGTATATCCGGAATTTATCAATATATAAGGAGGTGATGAAGATGGCAGTAAGAAAATTCATGCCAGATTCCGCAACGTCCCATGCAAAGCCTGTTATTGGAAAGGCGATACTTTGTATGGGCAGAAATTAACGTAACATCGCCCGGGTACGTTTTTCTAATCCATTGGCTTTGCCCTTATTTCTTTTAAATATAAATAAGGAGCTGGCGGAAATGGCTTATGTAAAAGCGAATGCTGTTTTACCGGAGGAATTGGTAGCAGAAATTCAAAAATATGTTCAAGGTGAAACACTCTATATCCCTAAAGCTGAAGCTGTCCGCAAAAAGTGGGGAGAGTGTTCAGGAACAAGAAAATGGATTGATGACAGAAATTCTTCGATTCGAAACGAATTTACTGACGGTAATACAATTGAACAGTTAGGAATGGACTATTGTCTTTCCATTGAGACGATTAAAAAGATTGTTTACTCTAAATAAAGCAAAAAGCTCTGACCATCGGGATCAGGGCTTTTTTTATGCCGAAATTGTTTACTAATCGTTTTCTGCATTTATTGAGATGCCTGATTTATGTAAAATTTAAAGCAGCAAAGATTTGGGTTCCCTATATAGAGGAGAGTGATCAAAATGAACCCTTTTATAAGAAATGACCAGTACAATTTTATACAGGAACAAACGCAGCTGCTGGTCAATGGCCATGCATCCGTTCAGGATAATGGTGTGCTGGATGCACTTAACTCGCATTCGGCCGAAAAAGTGTATAAGCTTTTTACTGATTTGACGGTGGAGCAAACAGAGGTGTTGGAGCCAATTCTTAAAGTAAAAAATAAAGAGCAGGCAGAAAGATTTCTATCACAAATAAAACCCTATCTCGTTTCTTTTAAACCAGTAAAAGAACAGTCTATAAAAAAACTGTTTCCCAAAGTTAAAAAGCTAAAAACGCCTTTGATGGAAAATGTAAAGTGGAAAGAGATTTCCTATCTGGGCTGGGACGATCCAGGAACACAAAAGAAATACATCCTGGCTTACTTTAATAATCGCCTGACCGGTTTGCAAGGTTCATTTAAACCTTCAAATAAAAAAGGATATTGTGCACTGTGCCATAAGCAGGAAGATGTAGGAATGTTTATGACGGAAATGAAGGGGTCGGTGCAGGGGACCTTTGTAAAAAGAGGAAATTACATCTGTAAGGACAGTGAGGAATGTAACCGTAATATAACTTCTCTTGATAAACTGCATGATTTTATTTGGCTGATGCTGTTTAACAAATAGACTTTGTTAAGCATGACCGCTGATTTACTCGGGGCTTGCGGTCCCACACCTTCAGCTCTTATCAACAGGGGGCAATTTACCAGAGTTCAGAAATAATAGATAGTCTTCATTTCGTATAGCAGCTCTCATATCCGATAGTTTACAATTAATAGCAGAGAAACATGCCAATAAGTAAAGGAGGAATGATGATGCAATTATACGGTGTGCTTATACTATTAAGCTTAATTTGGGGGCTTTCTTTTGTTTTTATAGAAGAATTGATTGTTTCTGCAGGTGTTTGGGGGACTGTTCTTTTGCGCTGCCTGGCTGGTGCAGTAATCTTACTTCCGCTCTTCATTCTCCAAATAAAGAAAATGAAGAGTGCGGGACCGCTTCCTTGGAAGGCGATTAGTACTGTCGGAATCTTTAATGCAGGGCTTCCCTGGGGACTGATCGCCCTCAGCCAAACGGAAATTACGAGCAATACAGCCGCGGTATTAAATGCCTCTACACCGATTTTAACCGGCTTAATGGGCTTTATCTTTTTTTCTGTGCTGTTAAATAAAAAACAGTGGGGAGGAATTGGCCTTGGCTTTATCGGTATTCTTATTTTAATGAATTTTAATGTACATGAGCTGTTTTCCGGCCATTTTATCGGAATTGGCACGATGATCATGGCAGCAGCGTGTTATGGGTTTTCTTCTCAGTTCTCGAAAAGGCATCTTCAAAATGTGAATGTTATTGTTCTGACCACCCTATCTTTATTTGTGGGAGCTATAGTAGGCGGGGTAGGGGTTATCTTAACTGAACCAGCCTTTTTCAGTACTTTAAAGAATTCCATCGATCCTATCTTTATTGTTTCGTTGATCGGGCTGGGTTGTTTAGGATCAGGAATCGCTCACTTGCTCCTTTATTATCTGATTAAAAAGGGAGGAGCGGAGTTTGCTGTTACCGTGACATACCTCGTTCCTCTTACAGCCCTGATGTGGGGTCATGTATTGCTCGGTGAAGCCGTGTCCCAAAATTTAGTTGCAGGGCTGGTCATTATATTTTTAGGAGTATATTTGGCAAACCAAAGACCGAAGGCTCAAAGAAGAGACTTAAATTATTTGAGGAGAAAGCAAGCTTAGAATGAACGGGGATGTCCGCCTGCATACAGGGGACATCCCCGTTCATTTTAGTTCTGATATTCGGTCAGTATGGGATAACTCATTTATAATCTGTATGTCGTGCAGTGGTGGATAACATCTGTTTTAAAAGATTTTCACTGCTCTTAATGGAGTGGTTTCTATAAAACGACATATTGAATCATTAAATAGACAAAATTTGCAAATGTATAATCGTAAGCAAAAATTTGCAAACAAATAAATTTCTTCTCTGGATTCATTAATAATTAATAGAAATCGACAATTTGATAGTTATAAAGGGCTACATTAATTTTCGCAACCCTAAACTTATCTACCATTTTTAAAAAAATAGAAAATTTAGTCTTTTTTCGACAACATCTTTCCTAATTTATTAATAGAGTATAGATATACCTATTTTCCTACATAAGTGATTCGTTTGCTCTAATCTTCTGACACCCTTGTATGAGTGTAAGTCTGCATTTTGTCGCTGCTTTCACCAGAATGGCTTGGATAATAGGGATTACGTTTAAAAAAGGGGGGACAATTTATTCATTCAAACTACAAAAATTGGGAGGATGAAAATGAACAGGAAAATGAAAAGAAAGTTTACTAGGGTAGCAGCAATGTTTATGTGTATGCTCTTAATACTGCCGAGTATGTCGTACAACGCAGCAGCACAACCTAAAAAGGCGTCAACCTCTTATTTAGGCAGCACAAAAGAAGTGGTAGAAAGTAAAGTTGACAAAAAAGTAACTGCCTCATTTAAGGAAGAAGAAATGGTAACGTTCCTTGTAAGAATGAAGGAACAGGTTGATACGGCAAGTGTTGCAAAAAACGCAGATAAAGCTGCTGCGAAATCAAAGATGACTTCTTCAAAGGCGGAGTTAGCGAAGAGATCGAAAATCGTTAATGAATTAAGATCCACAGCTAAACTCTCGCAAACGAATGTAATAAATTTACTGGAAAAGCAAGAAAAAGGCGGAAAAGCAAAAGACATCCACTCCTTCTACATTGTAAATGGACTTGCTGTTACAGCAACGAAGGATGTAATGGAGAAAATCGCTATGCTTCCGGAAGTAGCGAGTATTGATTTTAATGAAACACGTGCTTTAATCGAAACTCAAGTGGCAGAGAAGAGCAATACTACTCAATCGATTGAGTGGGGTGTTGACCAAATTGGCGCACCTGCCGCATGGGATATGGGGATTGATGGAGCAGGAATCGTTGTTGCTTCGATTGATACAGGGGCTCAATGGGATCACCCTGCTATTAAAAATCAATACCGCGGAAACAGCAATGGAGAGGTAAGCCATGTATATAACTGGTTTGACCCGGTGAATGGCTCCCCAACTCCTGCTGATCCAGACGGACATGGTACCCACGTAACAGGAACCATGACTGGAGCAGAACCTAATGGTGCAAACCAAATCGGTGTAGCGCCAGGAGCAAAATGGATTTCAGCAAATGCATTTGGCCCTAGTGGCGGTCAGGATGTCCATTTATTAATGGCGGGGGAATGGATTTTAGCCCCTACCGATGAAGAAGGAAATCCGAATCCTTCTATGGCACCGGATATCGTCAACAACTCATGGGGCGGCGGTCCAGGTCTTGACGAGTGGTATCGCAGCATGGTTCAGGCTTGGAGAGCGGCTGAGATCGTACCGGTATTCGCTGCAGGTAATGTTACCGCTTCAAACCCAGGCGGTCCGGGCTCTGTTGCAGCACCAGGAAACTATCCTGAATCATTCGCTGTAGGAGCAACAGATGTAAATCAAAATTTAGGATCATTCTCGCTGCAGGGTCCTTCACCATACGGAACACAGAAGCCAGACGTGTCAGCGCCAGGGGTTTCAATTCGTTCTTCTGTTCCGGGCGGAGGCTATGCAAATTACAATGGTACATCAATGGCAGCACCGCATGTTGCGGGTGCAGCTGCCTTAGTCCTTCAGTCAAATACAAATCTAAGCATCGATGATGTGGAAGATTTATTGATGGAAACAGCAACACCAAGAACCAATGCGCAATATCCAACTGCACCAAACAATGGCTTTGGAGACGGGATTATTAATGTGTTCGACGCTGTATCAGCCGTTATTTCCGGGCTTGGAACGATTAGCGGGCAGGTAACGAAAGATGGCGAAGATACAACAGCTCCTGTTATTGAACACGAGGGTCCTTCAGAAGTATTCGCTGGAATTCCGTTAACTTTGGATGCAGCTATTACAGATGATGTGAGTGTAACAGGTGTAACAGTTGAGTACCAAAAAGCAGACGATACATGGGAAGAAGCAGCTGCTGTATCCACTGGCGGCGACCACAAGAACGGAACCTTCCGTGCCGTGATCCCGGGCGAGCATGTAGTGGAAGGTACTATGGTTTATCGCTGGAAAGCGGTGGACTTTGGAAATAATGAAACAGTAAGCGACAACTATTCAGTGACTGTTAATGCTCCTCCAACAGTCGGATACGAGCAAGACTTTGAAACGGATATTAACGGCTGGGGAATAATTGGACCAGCACAAGCATGGGAGTGGGGAACTCCTTCATCCGGTCCGGAAAGTGCATTTTCCGGTGAAAAAGTAATGGGTACGAATTTAGCAGGTGACTATGCCAACGATTTATACGAATCGCTAGAAACACCGCCATTTGCAATTCCTGAAGATGGAAATGCTTATCTTCAGTTTAAACAATGGTACAACATTGAAAATGGCTGGGACTTCGGCTATGTATTCATCACGGCAGATGGAGGAAACAGCTGGGAATTGCTTGATACTTTTACAGGTCTGAGCGGCGAATGGGTTGATGGACAGTATGACCTGTCTTCCTATGCCGGAAAAACAGTAAAACTAGCATTTGATTTAGAAACAGACTTCCTGATCGGTAGACCTGGCTGGTATATCGATGACGTTAAGATTTCTGCTGAGGCATTATCTACTGTTGCTAAAGCGAAATCAGTAAAAGACACTGGTGAAACCAAAAAAGAGCGTGCACCGAAGTTTAATGCACAAAAGGTAACCGATAAAAAGAATGAAATGGCTGCTGAAAAGAAAACGGCAAAAGCAGCAGAAGCTTCTGCACCTGCCGGTTTACCGATGAGTGCAAAAGTGACAGTAGAAGAAACAAACCGTTCAGTCAATACGAATCCGGCAACTGGCGGATTCAATATGACTCACGCCACTGGTGAGTTCACGCTGACGGCTGAGGCATATGGATATGCTCCACAATCACAAGGAATAACCGTTGTGGAGGACGAGAATACTGAAGCAAACTTTATGCTGGAAGAGCTTCCTACTGGGACAGTAACAGGAACAGTAGTAAATAAAGCGACTGGTGCGCCGGTTAGTGACGCAACAGTTTATCTGATGGAGGATGCAGCCGTAACACCTGTGGAAACAGATGAAAACGGAAACTATTCCATTACTGGTTATGAAGGAACCTATACGTTAAAAGTGACAGCACCTAATTATTATGGTGAAGAAGTAACGGTAACGTTAGAAGGTGACGTGGAACAAAACTTTGAACTGCGTCCATTCATCGGCTATCCTGGCGAAATTGGCTATGACGATGGAACAGCGGAAAATGCGAGAGCATTCTATGATGCTGGAAATGGCTGGGCTGTAAAAATGTCTCTTGAAGAAGGTCAAAATTCAGCGCTTGTAACAGGCGGTTTATTCCGATTCTGGGATACTGAATGGCCGGTTCCAGGCGGTACAGAGTTCCAGGTAGCGATCTATGATGCAAGCGGAGCTGACGGAGCACCTGGCAAAAAACTAGCAGGACCGATTGATGCCACCGCAAAACGTGATGGTACATGGACACAGGTAGATTTAAGTAATGCTGGTGTGGTTGTAGATGGCGACTTCTACATGGTTTACATTCAATCTAAAGCTAATCCTGATACTCCTGGTTTAGGTACAGATGAGGATGGACCAAACGCCGGCCGCAGCTGGCAGTATGTAGCGGGCGCATGGTCACAAGTTCCTGAAGAAGAAGGAAACTACATGATCCGTGCGTTGGTTGATTATGAAGTAACGGCGCCATCCATTACATCACCTGCAGATGGATCATTTACAAATGAAACCTCTGTAAATGTAAAAGGAAGCGCAGCGCCAAATACGGATGTCATTGTGTACAACGATGGCGAAGAGGCTGGCACGACAAAGGCTTCCGAAGAAGGGCAATATGAAGTTTCTGTAGACCTGTCAGAAGGTGAAAACGTTCTGACTGCAAGAGTTTCGACAGAGGCTGGTATGACAGACGAGTCTGAACCTGTAACCATTACAGTGGACCTGACAGCACCTGTTATAGACATTACAAGTCCGAAAGATGGACTTAAAACTAACAAAGAATCGATCACGATTACAGGAACAGTCGAAGAGGAGCATCTGGATAAGGTTACGATTAATGGTCAGAATGTAACTGTAACAGACGGTTCATTCTCGAAACGTTTACTGTTGGAAAATGGACAAAATGAGTTTGAGGTTGTTGCCACTGACCTCGCTGGCAACTCATCGTCTGAAAAAGTGACCGTTGAAGCGAAGTTTGGCGATATTGCCATTGAGAATCTTAAGCCTTCAGAAGATGTTCACTTAAAAGCTGGAGAATCTGTAAAGATCTCCTTTGAAAGTGAAGAAGGGCTGGACGCAAGCTTTATATTACGTATGCCTCTGACGAATCTTTCAGGCACAAGTAATGTAACGGAGCTTCCACTAAATGAAGTAGCACCTGGTAAATACGAAGCATACTGGACAGCTACCTCTTCTGTCATTGCAGATGGAGTAGCGATCGAAGTAATGGCGAATGATGATTTTGGCAACAAAGCCAGTCAAATCGCCGAGGGTAAGCTATTTATCAATAGCTGGGCTCCTGGTGATAAAGACCGGCCTGTAAGACCTATACCAGGCAGACCTGATATTCCTGGTGGAAACAGATAATTAGAAGAGCAGGGATGTGGAATTTCTCCTGCATCCCTGCTCTTTCCCTTAATAAGGCTTTAATTAAATCGTTACAATAATGAAGCGAAGTTAGAAGAATAATAGAAGAGAGCAGAAAATATAGAATAATGAAAAATATATTTTTAATTCTATTAAACTTGCATTATAATTATCTTTAGGTTCTTAAATAAGAACAATTAAATCTTAATAAAGAACTATTGTATAAAAAGAGGAGGAATTACATTGGGTATTAAAAAGAAAATTGTAAAAGGACTTGCTCCGGCAGCATTAGGCATTTCATTACTGGCTGGAGGTACATACGCTTATTTTTCCGATTCAGCAGAAGCGAATGGCACGTTTGCAGCAGGTACATTAGATTTAGCGGTAAACCCCGAAACGATTATTCAGGTGGATAATATGAAGCCTGGTGACTGGATGAGCCGTGTATTTTATCTTGAAAACAATGGTTCACTGGATATACCCGAAGTAATTTTAAATTCTTCTTATGAAGTAGTTGATGCAAATGGTGATAATACAGATGATTTTGGTAAACATATCCGGGTCAACTTTTTAGAAAACGCGGATAAAACAGGACGGGCTGAATACAACGATATCATTTTCTCCACTACTCTATATGATCTTAAAAACATGGCACCAGACGCAGTGGAAAAGAAAATTGATGATTACTTTGGAGAAGGCAGCGGTTTAGATGCCGGTACAGATGATGAAATGTATGTTCAATTTGAATTTGTTGATAACGGCGAAGATCAAAATCAATTCCAGGGTGATTCGTTGACACTTACGTGGGAATTTGTAGGGAACCAGGGTGAAGGAGAGCATGTCGAATAATTGAAAGTTTAGCAGGTAAGGTGGGGGAACTCACCTTCCTGTCATATTCGTAAATATATTGAATTTTGAGCCTGCATAAATAGTTCTATATTTGTGTGCGCTCAGAAATTAATAGATTTGTGATAAAAAGATATTGTGGGGTGTTGATCATTAAACAAATAAAGAAGAAAAAAAATAGCGGGTTTTACTTAGCAGCTTACAGCTTAGGTATTATTTATACGCTGTTAATGGCCCTCTCCTACATAAGCTCAAGCACAGGCGCTTATCATACTACGACATCAACCGACACAGGCACCATCCAAGCCGGGTACTGGGCCGAAGAAGAAATAGAGGAAGAGGAAATTGACATGACTGCAGAGGAGAGCGCTGAAAATAAAGAAGAAAAAGAAAAAGAAAAAGAAAAAGAAAAAGAAAAAGAAAAGGAGGATGCAAAGGAAGATGCTGCTCCTGAGGAAAAAATAGAGGAAACCGATGATGACATAAGTGAAGAAGCAGACGTGGAAATAACAGAAGAAATAAGTGAGGAAATAGAAAGGGAAAATGAAGAAGTGAATGAAGAAACAGCTGAAGAGGAAGAAAAGGAAACCACTGAAGTAATGGAAGAAACAAAGAACGAAGATGAAGCGAAGGCTGATGTAAAGGAGAAAAAAGAACAGGCTGTTACGAAGGATACGGAGGAAAAAGCGGATGCAGGTGAAGAAAATGAAGAACAATAACATTTTACTTTTCATTACTAATGCTGTGTCATTCGTATTTTATCTGTTAATAGGAATTATGATTATCTTTGTAGCTTTTTCAAAAATGACTGGAGATCAGCCGGTGTTGTTCGGCTACCAGGTTAAAACAGTGCTCTCTGGTTCAATGGAGCCGGGAATACAGACAGGGTCAATCATTGCCGTTAAAACCGGCGGCGATCCCTTAAAATACAAGGAAAAAGACGTTGTTACCTATATGATGAACAGTCATCAGCTGGTGACGCATCGAATCGTTGAAGTAATAAAAAAAAATGATAATATAATGTATCGAACAAAGGGGGACAACAATGACGGACCCGACACCTCCCTCCTCCTGCCGAAAAACATCGTCGCCGAATATAAAGGGCTGACGATCCCTTATGTAGGTTATTTTATTGATTTTACCAGATCGAAAAATGGAATTTTCCTGCTATTTTTCCTGCCGGGTATGCTGTTAATCTGTCAATCGGCCTATCAGGTAACAGGAATAATAATAGATGAAAAAGAAAAGAATAATCTTTCTGTAAACGGTGAAGATGTTCCTAATACCGGATGAAAAAGCGGCATGCAGTCATATAAAGAAATGTTTATTTAACCTCTTTTGGGGAAATTAGGTAATACCTGACTTGTGAGAATAATAGGGGATTACTCAAAAGAGGGAGAGATGACGATGAAAAAATGGTTTTATTTAATTTTGGTTTTAACGGTGTTTCTGATCCTTGCTGCCTGTGGAAATGGTGATGATACCGGAACAGAGGAGCCAAGCGATGAAGCGCCAGCGGGACAAGAGGATAATACAGAAGGTGAAATGCCAGAGAACGTAACGGTCGAGCTTATGAATCAGAATGAACAAAGTGTGGGAACTGCCGAGCTTGAAGAAACGGATGCCGGGGTTGTAATTAATCTTGATGCTTCAGATCTTCCATCAGGCGAGTTTGGATTTCATATACATGAAAATGGTCAATGTGAAGCGCCGGACTTTGAATCAGCCGGTGGTCATTTTAATCCAACAGATGCAAGTCATGGAGCGGATCATGAGGAAGGACCTCATGCAGGAGATCTGCCTAATCTGACAGTAGGTGAAGACGGACTCGTTCAGGAAGAAATTACGGCTGAAGGCGTAACACTGGAAACGGGAAAAGAAAATTCACTGTTGGATTCAGATGGTACTGCTCTTGTGATTCATGAAGGTACTGATGATTATGAATCTCAGCCATCCGGGGATGCAGGGGATCGAATGATTTGCGGCGAGATTAGTCAATAAGGAAAATACTTAATAGGTTGAAACAAAAAGAGTGTCTGGGGAAAAACAGATACTCTTTTTGTTTTGGCGGCAAGTTAAATCCGGTAGCCTATTACCCTTGCCAGGCGTGCAAGGCTATAGAAAAGAATTTTTGTAAAAAGACCGGAGGACCGGATAAATATCCGTCTATGCATTCCCAGGCAAGACCCAACCATAAAGGATTCGGGTGGATGCCTTTGGAAGCCTATATAAAAAATGCTTCCAATAAAGGGAACTTTTTCAGTGGTCAATCGTATAAGTATTGAAGGATAAAATAATATTTTCATGCATTTTGTGTGGGAATAGATAAATTAAAGGAGGAAGATACATAATGGAAATGTTACAAGCCATTTCTATCGTTATTCCTATTTTAATCGTTTTAGCGGTGGTAGGAATAGCAGTTTTCATTTATTACAAGATTCGCTACAGAACGGCTCGGTCCAATCAGGCCTTGATTATTACTGGCCCAAAGCTTGGTGATCCAGAAAAAGAAACCAATATATTTACCGATACGGAAGGCCGGTCGATGAAGATTATACGGGGTGGCGGCCATTTGCTGCGTATGCACCAGACAGCCACACCTGTTGAGCTGACGTCCTTTCAATTAAAGCTGACGACTCCCCGTGTTTATACGAATGGCGGGGTGCCGATTGTCGCAGATGCTGTAGCGATGGTAAAAGTTGCAGATACCCTTAAAGGAATTGCCAATTATGCGGAACAATTTCTTGGGAAAAAGTCAGATGAGCTTGAAGAAGAAATTTCAGAGGTTTTAAGTGCGAATTTACGGGCAATCCTTTCGAAAATGACAGTAGAACAAATCAATGAAGACCGTGAATCATTTAACGCCCAGGTAACGGATGTTGCGCAGAAGCAGCTCGATGACATGGGATTCAGAATTACCTCATTGGGTCTAACGGACCTGCGGGATTCAGACAGCGAGAACGGCTACCTGGAAAACCTGGGGCGTCCGCGAATCGCAGAAGTACGAAAGCTTGCTGAAATTGCAGAAGCCAACAGTGAAAAAGAAACACGTATTCAGCGAGCGAACTCGGATAAAGAAGCAAAAGAAGAAGAATATAAGCGCCAAACTGAAATTGCGGCAGCACAAAAAATAAAGGACTTGAAAGATGCGGCCATAAAAGAAGAAACAGAGAGAGCCCGTGCAAAATCAGAGCAATCCTATACACTCGAAAAAGCAAAGCTTGATAAGCAGGTGCAGGAAGAAGAGCTTGGGCTGATTGGTAAACGAAAAGAAGAAGAATTGCGAATTCAGCAATTTGAACGCTCACGCCAGGTAGAAATTGAAGAAGAAGAAAACAAAATCCGCAAAGCAAAATCGGACGCTGATTATTATTCAGTTACCCGTCAGGCAGAAGCTGATGCGCGTAAATCTGAGATAGACGGTGAAGCAAAAGCACGGATCAAAAGAGAGGAAGGGCTTGCTGAGGCACAGGTCATTCTTGAACGAGGAAAGGCAGAGGCAGAATCAAGACGCCTCTTAACAGAGGCTATAGCCCAGCATGGTGAGGTTATACTGGCTGAGAAATTGATTGAAATGCTGCCGGTTTATGCCGAAAAAATTGCCAAGCCTTTATCCAATATTGAGTCAGTAAAAATTATCGATACAGGTGATGGAAACGGTGTATCGGCATACGGAAAAAGTATTACCCAAACAATGGTTGGTCTCCAGGAGCCATTAAAAGAGCTGGTTGGAATCGATGTGTCCAAGCTGTTGTCCGATGTTGTAAACCGCGGGAACACCCATACGGTGGTTTCAACTGATAAGGAAGCTGCAGCCGCAGCAGCTGATGAGAACCCCTCATCAGAAGAGAAGAATGAAGATCTCACAAGCGTGGCGAAGGAAGAAAAGGCTAGGAAAGAATAAATAACTTTTTGAGAGGCTGGGACAAGGAAGACCTGGTCTGTGTCTACAAAGCAAGACCGGTTCATTTCCGCTTCAATGAACCTAAGCGCTCAAATGGTTATGGAGTAATGAAAAAAGAAAATAATTCAGAACAAAAAAAGAATGCCTTCATGTGAAGGCATTCTTTTTTATTAAATTATGTACCCCTTTTTAAACGATTTAAATTTAATAACAGCACCGGGGAATTGGGGCAATCGTAAATACAAAAAGAAATGTTTAACAATGGCCATATACGGTTTTAACCTTTTATTAACAAGGTAGATATAAAATAGAAGAAAAAGGGGGAATGAGGATGAACCAATCAATCGCAAGAAACGTTTTTTTATGCTGCATTATTTTATTTGTCGTCATGGCATTTGAGACAAGAAATGCTGAGCTGGTTACAGCAGAAACAAATACAACCCAAACGCAGGCTGAGCTTCCGTTAGGTATAAAAAATACACCTGAATATCGTACAGTCACTCCGTTAACCGAAGGTGTTTGGCATACGAAGATAATCAGCAGACTCAATGATAAAAAATCATTTTTTACGGTGGATGCCGGTTTTTATGAATCCATGGAAGAAGCAAAAAACATTCGTAAAGAGCTGCAAAAGGATGGCTACAGATCATCGATACATACGGTAAAAAATCGCCCCGGAGCGACTGATATACGTGCAAGGGAAATCGGATATGTTGTTCAGACAGGAAATTTCAAAGATGAAGCAGCAGCCAGACCCTTGCTGGACGATTTAAAAAACAACGGATATGAGGATGCCAGAATCTCATATACCGGCTATGACGGCACTGCGAATTCAAAGGGACCTTTGGAAATAAATATCATTGAAACGGATGCTCAACAATTTAAAGGGGACCTCAATTACGGACTGGCGAATAATCAAATTAAAGGCAAAGAAAAATTGACGGACATGTCCAAAGGGAAGCAGGCATTGGCCGCAATTAACGGAGGTTATTTTGTTGTAGGTGAGAGGGATGGTATTCCTGGCGATCCTGCAGGAATATCAGTTAAGGACGGAATGCTCCTGAGTGAAGCAGTAGGCGAACGGACAAGCCTCATTCTGAACGGCATCGAAGGGGACATTGCCAAAACAAAAACCTCTTTAACAGTAGAAGCTGCCAGCGGCGAATCAAGTGTAATAGACGGTATTAATCGCATGCCTGGAGTGATTCGAAGCTGTGGGGGCGTGGATGATCATCCGACAAATAATCCAAGACATGATGTAACGTGTACGGATGATGATGAATTGATCCTATTTAACGATGTTTTTGGCGCTGCTACTCCAGAAGGACAGGGGGTTGAAGTTATCCTGGATGAATCGGATATAGTAGTGGAAATCCGGACGGAGCGGGGCAACGAAATACCTGAAGGTGGAAGTATCCTTTCTGCAACTGGAAAGGGAGCTGAATGGCTTAGTCATCATGCTGTTATTGATGAAAAGCTTTCCGTTACGACTGAAGTTTATGCGGATGGATCGCAAATGAATCTGGACGAAGGTCAATCCATTATTAATGGGGCACCCCGTCTATTAAAGGATGGAAGGATTGCTATTACAGCTGATAAAGAGGGATTTAACTGGAGTTCAGACTTTTATTACCGATTTGCCCTTTATCGCCATCCCAGAACACTGGTCGGAATTAAAGAAAATGGAAACCTATTATTTGTTACGGTGGATGGGCGTAATCCGGATGGAAGTATAGGCCTAAGTTTCCTCGAAAGCGCAGAATTACTTAAGTCTCTTGGCGCTGTAGATGGAATGAATCTTGATGGTGGCGGCTCTACAACAATGGTGATAAATGATGCCCTCGTCAATGACCCATCCGACAGCGCTGGCGAACGGCCAATTGCTGATGGAATATTTATATTGGAGTAGTGGACCTGTATTAGAACAAGTTCAGAACTGGGAGTGCAGCGTGACAGCAGCAGTTATCCTGCTACGTTTTAAGAAATAAGGAAAAGCGACTCATTGAATAACAAAAAGAATGTCCAGATTTGAGGACATTCTTTTTGATTTGCAGAATTCTTTTTTTGGATTACCCGAAACATTTTAACGCCTAGGTTCATTGGAGCGGAGGGCGGCGACTCCTGCGGGATGCAGCGGGAAAGGTGAGACACTGAAGAGGCGCAGCATCAAAGTGGCTCACCCCCGCCCCGCGGAAAGCGCCGCCTGCAGCGGAAATGAACCGGCCTTTCGTGATAGAAGTAGTCAATTTCTCTATTATATCCAAGCCTCATTATTTTTTAAGTTTACTAGTTTTGAGTCATCTTTTACTAATAAATTTTGCATCCTTAACTGCAAATCCAGGTCCTTCAACCCATACAAAGAACGAGCTGCTAAACAGAAGAGCATAATCTATTTCAATAAATTAGGTGATATTGGCTATATGATATAGTCAGAATTTTCCGTAAAATAGTAATTATATTGAAAGGAGGAAAAATATTGAATACTAAACTTATACGTTTTATGTCGTGGTTTGTCATGATTCTCCTCTTATCCACAGTTATTTTTCCATCAGGTGCAGCGGCGAAAAACCCATTGCCCTCGCATTCAAATGAGCAGGTAGCTTATGGAGCAGAAGGGATGGTGGCAACAGCTCATCCCGAAGCTTCTGAAATCGGAGCCGAGGTACTTAGAAATGGCGGAAATGCGGTTGATGCAGCGATTGCCATCCAGCTTGCACTGAACGTAGCTGAACCGATGATGTCGGGAATCGGTGGAGGCGGCTTTATGATGGTATATGATGCAAATAAAGACGACATTTCGATTATAGACAGCAGGGAACGTGCTCCGGCAAGCGCCACACCTGAATTATTTCTTGATGAAGAAGGCAATGTGATCCCTTTTGCGGAGCGCCATATTAGCGGGGACGCTGTTGGAGTTCCAGGTACACTGAAAGGTTTGATGGCTGCCTACGATGAATGGGGAACCAGACCTTTTAATCAGCTGATTAATCCATCTATTAAGCTAGCTCAAAAAGGGGTAGAGGTGAATAGCGTACTGGCAGATGCTATTGCGGATAATGAGGAGAAGTTAACAAAAAGCGCTGCCGGAAAGGTGTTTATGCCAAAAGGAGAGCCATTAAAAGAAGGAGAGATTTTAGTACAAAAAGATCTTGCTAAAACATTTAAAGAAATAAGAAAAAATGGTCTGGATTCATTTTATGGCGGTGAAATTGGACAGGCGCTTGCAAAGACAGTACGGGATTTTGGCGGCGGCATGACACGCCAGGATCTTAAAAATTATGAATTGTCATTTGATGAGCCGGTAACAGGAACATACCGCGGCTATGACATTGCTACCATGCCTCCGCCAAGTTCAGGGGGACTGACGGTTCTGCAAATGCTGAAGATGCTTGAAGGATTTAATCTAGATCAATATCGTGTGAGATCTCCTCAAAAGTATCATCTTATGGCAGAAGCAATGCACCTTGCCTATGCTGATCGAAATACATATATTGGTGATACTCAGTTTGTTGATGTGCCAATGGAGGGAATGTTGAATGAGGATTATCTAGCGAATAGAAGATCAATGATAAAATTCGGCGAGGCAAACAACAATGTAAAACCCGGCAATCCATGGGCGTATCAGGAAGGCCAGCCGATCGGAGCCGCCCAGCAGCCGGATGACCGGGAAATCGGAGAAACTACTCACTTCACTGTTGCAGATAAATGGGGGAATCTTGTTTCCTATACAACCACCATAGAACAGGTATTTGGCACTGGCATTATGGTGCCGGGATACGGGTTCATGCTGAATAATGAATTAACGGACTTTGACGCAGTTCCGGGCGGACCCAATCAGGTGGAGGCAAATAAGCGGCCAATGAGCAGCATGACCCCGACCATGATATTTGAAGATGGCAAGCCTTTCATGACGGTCGGCTCACCAGGCGGACCAACCATTATTACTTCTGTATTTCAAACGATTGTCAATGTCATTGATTACGACATGCATTTGAAGGCAGCTATTGAGGAACCGAGAATCTACAGCCCCACCTATCCTCAGATCAGATGGGAAAAGGGCATACCGGCTAATGTGCGGAAAACCATGAAGAAATGGGGACATGAATGGCAGTCCAGTCCAGGAGAAATTGGCAATGTACAAGCAATAAGAATCCTGAGAGATGGAAGCTATATAGGTGCAGCTGATTCTTCAAGGGAAGGAACGGCAATCGGATTAAATAAAACCGCAGGGAAAAAATAAAATAAACGGTTATGGAATTCTGTTAGTTGCATGAGAATGGGACAAAACCATAAAAGAAGGCTCTCACGAAAAATTTTACGAGAGCCTTCTTTTGTCCCACCCGCATTTTTAATTTGCTTAATCGAAATGCTGTATGCGGACAAGAAGCAGCTAAAGAGGAATTGGAGGAGCATGACAGTCCATTATTAAATCTAAAAAGGGTTGATGTTTACCGATTTGGGTATATGTAAATTATGCATTCATTAAATCATTCCAATTGAGACACTGGCAATATACAGCAGGTGATCTCTTTATCTACAGAGGAGGAAAACCAAATGAAACCTAAATTCAAAGTGTTCCA
The DNA here is from genome assembly GCF_004358665.1 of Jeotgalibacillus sp. S-D1. Taxonomy (GTDB): domain Bacteria; phylum Bacillota; class Bacilli; order Bacillales; family Jeotgalibacillaceae; genus Jeotgalibacillus. Next base: position 92,428 of record NZ_SMZR01000006.1, read on the forward strand.
CAACGATGAAACGTTAGAAGAAACGATTGGTAAACTTAGAAAAGACGGAGTTCGTGATGATGATATTTACGTGCTTTCCCATGATAATGATCATGTGCGCAGAAATAGAAAATCAACTGATGCAAATAAGATTGGCGTAAGTGAAACAGGTGTTGGCACTGCGTTGAAGAATGTTTTTCGCAGCAAGGGGGACAAGCTTCGCTCTAAAATGGAAGAGATGGGGTTTGAATCTGAAAAAGCAGATGAGCTGGAAGAAGAGCTGGATAAAGGAAAGACTTTGCTCGTTGTAGCGAATCAAGATAAAGTGGAATTTTAAACAACACCGCTCGCTTGTCGTTGAGCACCTTCAGCTAAAATGAACAAAAAAGGAAAATGGTTCTGCTTTTGCAGAGCCATTTTCCTTTTTAATTACTCCGTAAAATTATTGTGCAACTTCCTGACTTGTGGATTCTATATGCTGTTCTCCCCAGCTGCACATCGTGTCCAGAATAGGTTTCAGGGACCAGCCGTAGTCCGACAGGGAATAAACAACCTTCGGCGGTACCTGATCATACACTAAACGGTTAACCACACCATCTGCTTCCAGCTCGCGCAGCTGCTGAGTAAGCATTTTCTGTGTGATCGCCGGCATCAGCCGTTTCAGTTCACTTGTACGTTTCTCGCCTTTATCGAGGTGGCAGAGAATAACGACCTTCCATTTTCCCCCAATTACATCAAGCGTTGCTTCTACCGGTATATTATAAGCCATTCTTTAACTTCCTCTCTAAAATAGAATAACTTAGGATGATGATTTCCTTTTCTATTTCATGATCATACCACGGATTAAGAAGCTGTTAAAGTACTTTATGGGCTATACGTGCTTTTTTGATCCTATTAAATTATTCCATTTTATTGTTTGGTTATGTGAAGGGAACTTTAAGGTACCTATAGCACTTTAAAGTGCGTACTTCCCTTCGTGTTCTATACCCATCATAATAAAATCCAGAAAGCATCGCCAGGCGCCGGCGTGTATTTCGAATTCTCTATTTACACGAAAAAGGAGGAATTTTTTTATGAATTCTCATGCATATACAACGAACCAGACGCAGGCAAAGGGAGGATTACCTGCCCTTTTAGCGCTGGCCATCAGTGCTTTTGCTATAGGAACCACCGAATTTGTACCTGTAGGATTATTGTCTACCATAGCAGATAATTTAAGCATCTCGATTACGCTTGCCGGACTTTTAATTTCAGGATACGCCATGGGAGTGGCTTTTGGAGCACCAGTCCTAACCGCTTTAACGAGCAGAGTGAGCAGAAAGTCGTTGTTGATGTCTTTAATGGTCGTTTTTATTATTGGAAATGCTGTTGCCGCATTATCAACAAGCTATTCATTGCTATTAACAGCACGATTCATCACGGCTTTTTCACATGGAATCTTTTTTTCGATCGGTTCAACGATAGCGGCAGATTTAGTGCCTGCCCATAAACGATCCAGCGCAATTGCGTTTATGTTTACCGGGTTGACAGTGGCAACTGTTACAGGAGTGCCTCTTGGAACGTTTATTGGACAAGCCTTTGGCTGGAGAGCCACATTTTGGGGAGTGGCAGCTCTAGGGATTATCGGAATGATCGCCAGTGCCATCCTTGTTCCCAAAAAATTAAAGGAAGCACCGCCATCAAAATTCAGTGAGCAGCTGAAGATTCTCAGCAACGGAAAGTTATTGCTGGCTTTTTCAATAACTGCACTGGGGTATGGCGGTACATTTGTTGCCTTCACTTATCTGACTCCTTTGCTGGAAAACATCACTGGATTCAGTGCGAAGTGGGTTAGTATTATCCTGCTTGTTTATGGGATTGCTGTGGCAATTGGCAATATTATTGGCGGAAAGGCAACCAACAAGAATCCATTAAAAGCGCTGTTTTGGATGTTTGTCCTGCAGGCTGTGGTACTGGTGCTATTAACATTTGCTGCTCCATTTAAAACAGCTGGATTAATTGCTATTTTCCTAATGGGGTTATTTGCTTTTATGAATGTTCCAGGCCTGCAGATCCTGGTCGTCAATTTAGCTGAAAAGTATGTGCCATCCGCTGTTAATGTGGCATCTGCTCTAAATATTGCTGCGTTCAACGTTGGCATCGCCATTGGTTCCTTTGTTGGCGGGTTGATTGTGGATGGTATGGGTCTGATTCACACCCCCTGGATTGGAGCGATTATGGTAGCGGGTGCTGTAGGGTTAACAGCGTGGCTGCGCCGTTTAGAAATGAAATGATCCACAAAAAAAGCCGCGATGTAGGATAATCCACATCGTGGCTTTTTTTACATTTATGATCCAGGGTACAAAAAAGCACTCAATTAACCAGTGATTGGGATGCCTGGAGAGTTATTTTGGCGGTTTACAGGATTCCCGTTCGATAAGAGATGCTTTAAAGATGCTTGATTTGTCAAAGGGCTTTTCTTCAATTTGACAAATGAGCTGTTCAACCAAAGATGCTGCCATTTCAACTCTCGGGACATGCATCGTCGTTAGCGGCGGGGCGGTGTATTCGGTTAAGAGAACATTATCAAATCCAATGACTGAGACATCGTCTGGTACTGAAAGACCTGCAGCCCGCATCGCTTTAATTACCCCTAAAGCAATGACATCATTAAAACAGATTATTGCCGAGGGGAATTTTTCTTTTTGAGACCATTGTACGACAGCATCACTGCCGCTTTTTTCAGTAAAGCTGCCGTTGAAAATAAAGTCAGGGTGAACCGGTATATCCGCTTCTTTTAACGCAATCTTATAGCCGTTCAATCGTTCAATTGAGGCGTGGTTATCTTTATCTCCAGTAATAACAGCAATTTCTTTATGGCCGAGCTGAATCAGATAGTTTGCGGCATCTTTTCCCCCTTGTTCGTTTTGTAAAAATGGAATCGGAATGGAAGGAGGGGGGCTGCTCAAGTTGTTTTGATCGAACAATCCAACTATGTATCCGGCTGAGACAATTTGATCCACAATGCGTTGAACATTTGTCCAGCTGATGATCATTCCGGCATCAATGCTTTTTTCCCGGTACAGTTTCATAACAGCAGCAGAATCTTTATGATCAGCCATTGTTACCAATACATTGTATCCTCTATCAGAACAGGCGCTGATCATACTGCCAATTACCACACTGTAAAAGAGATCATCAGAATAAATACGGTGTTTGGTGGTATCTTGAATAATAAAAAGACCGATTGTCTGAGTTTTTTTCTTCACGAGCCTTCTTGCAGAAACATTTGGATGATACTGATGTTCCTCTATAATTTTAAGTATGCGGTCACGCGTTTCTGGTCTTACTTGAGGTGATTTATTTAATACTCGCTGGACTGTTTTCCGAGATACTCCTGCAAGCTTAGCGATATCAAAAATATCCATTGTATCCTCCTACATGAATAACGGTTGGTTACATTTATTATAGCGGATGTCACCGAGAGTGAATACGCATCCCGTTTAGTGATCATCATTTTACAGCTATCCCAGTCAGCTGTCTCCCTGTATACTAAAATGGAAACATTAACGATAACAGCGCGGTGTAAACAGAACCATTTGTTAAAGATATAGTTTGACCTGATCGTAAAAATAGCAGATGTGCAAAGTTACTAGAAGAGCAGGATAGGAGGGTTTACATGTCTGATCACTCAAAGGAAGAGCTTCTTACTGGAGGCAATGTGTCAAAGGTGTATCGTTTGGGCAATACAGTCAGACGGGAAATGACAGAAAACAGCCGTCGGGTTCATGCACTGTTAAAGCATCTGGAGGCAAAAAATATTGAATTTACACCCCGGTTTCTGGGAATTGATGAGCAGGGAAGAGAAATCCTATCGTTCATTGAAGGGGAAGCGGGCAATTATCCGCTGAAAGACTATATGTGGTCAAGTGAAGCACTAGAGAAAATTGCCAAGATGCAGCGGAGATATCATGATGCCGTGAAGGATTTCGAAGTCGGGGAGTACTGGAAGCCCGTTGTTCAAACGTCCGATCAGGCAGAAGTGATCTGCCATAATGACTTTGCTGTGTATAATATGATTTTTGCCGATGGCATCCCAGTTGGCCTCATTGATTTTGATGTTGCTGGCCCGGGACCGGTATTGTGGGATATTGCTTATACTCTTTATACTTGTGTACCGCTGAGCCGTTTTTATTTAGTAGAAACAGGTGAAAAGTGTTTCTATCAATCGTCAAGTGATGCAAAACGCATAAAAGAGCGAATAAATCTATTTTTTGAGGCATATGGAATACAGGGTTCCAAAGATTGCCTGGACATGGTGCTTTTCCGTTTAGAAGATTTATGTAAAACGATAGAGAGTCATGCGAATGAGGGAGTGGCAGCCTTCCAAAAAATGAAGGCTGAAGGGCATATTGAGCACTATGTTCATGATATTAACTTTATACGAAAGCACCGGCATGAATGGGAAGAATAATGGCGCGGCCACTTTAAAAGGAGTCCGCGCCATCACTCATTTCTCATTTTGTATAATATACTGGAGACCATCATAGGTGGTGCTAAAGGTTAGGATGTCCCGGTCCAGACCGGTGAGGGACGTAGCCAAAGAGGGAGGAATTCCCACTAGTATGCACTGTGAGCCGATTAGGCTAATACAGTCAATCAGCTTTTGGAAAAGCCCTGTTAAGTTGCTTTCACCGATATAAACTTCACTTAAGTTCAGCAAAACATATTCCACCTGTTCAGAAGAGCATTTTACTAAAATATTCATGATCAGCTGATCAAAACGCTCTATATCAAACTCACCAATCAAAGGAAGTGCAATTGCATTGCTCCATACCCGCAGAACCGGGGTAGATAATGCATTAATGAACTTTTCCTTTTTATCTTCTTCCTCAGCTTTTGTTGTTACATCCATCAGCATGACCACATAACCATCTATCGGACCTTGCTCCTGCCTAATTGGAGTGATGACAATGTCAGCAACAAATCGATCGCGAATCGTAATCCTCGATCGATGCATCTCACTCAGTCCGCCCATCAATTTCTCCTGGTATTCGGGCCGGCGATGGAAATGATTCATATTTAAACCAATTAGTTCATCACTGTTTTTTAGGCCGTATAATGGTGCTACAACTGAAAGCAGCTCTTTTGCCTGTGCATTCATCCATACAATTGTGTAGCTGGCATAAGCAATTAAAATGGTTTCTCCAATGCTGTTCAAAGCATAAAGAGGAGAAATTCCTTCAGGAAGGATCGCATCACCGTTCACATTTTTCGCCCCTTAATATGTAATAGTATTAATTCTGTAAAAGTTGTTACATATTGTATAGTTAGTATAAACCAAATAAGGAAGATAGAAGATATTTAATGTCATAGATTAGGGATTTAATTTTAAAATCAACATAAAAACCCCCTAAAACAACTGCATACACTTGTTTTAGAGGCATTTTATTTTTTCCAAATTACTCAATCACTTCTATTTTAGACGCCAATACCAGCGGGAGAGGCGCATGTTCATAATCTCCCCGGTAGACACCTTTGACTTTTACGCGATCTCCTTCTTGAGGAGTGAATCCTGAGTCGTCCTGAATGACATACACCCCATATCCATGCTCTTCATTAACTGAAAGGCCAAATTCCGTTTTATCGCCTTTAGTGAGGATCAGATCGACTTCGCCTGTAATCGTAACCAGTGTTCCGGTCTCTACCTGCCCGCTTGCAGCTTGAACAAATGAAACAGCTATCGGTTCTTTTGATTGGGCAATCGGATTTTCCAGGGAAATTTCATATTCTTTCGTCAGATAAGAGGATTCCTCTGCTTTTTGTGCTGAAGTCAGTGCCTCATATAATAAGGTGCCGGGAATAATGAGCAGGATTAACACAACAAAATAAAGTAATCGCCTCATTTTCTCACCTCAATATTATGTTTGCCTAAAAAAACAATCAATCATATATATATGCTTTTGTAAGCCGCTTATGCCAAATCATCTAGGCACCTGCTTGAATTTCCTTACATATAGTATGGGAAATAGGTAAAAGTGGATGTGAAATCAGTAATGAAGTTCCGTCAAAAAAGAGCCATGTCCCTAAAAAAAAGTTTTTTTCTTTCATTTATTTTGTTTGTACTGTCCACATTATTCAGTATCTGGCTCATTGATAAAAAAATCGAGCCAAGCATTATGAGTATTGCAGAAACAAAGACTCACAATATTGCAATCCAGGCAATCAATGAAGCGGTCTCAGAGGAGATGAGCCAATCGATCGACATGGACGAATTAATTATTCTTCATGAGTCCGAGTCAGGCATGGGGTACAGTTTTAATCCCAAGATTTATAATCAGCTGGATTCTGAAGCGGGGGAAAGGATCCAGGCATTTCTGGAGAATGGCTATGCAAGCGCAGAAGATAAAAAGGAGGATAGTAAAAAACCGAAAAGCAATGAAAAAGAGGATATTATCTATTATATGCCTTTAGGTGTGACAACAGATAATTTACTTTTATCAAGTCTGGGACCGAAAATACCGATTCAATTTGAAACAGTTGGAAACGTGTCTACCACGATAAAAACAACTATGAATGAAAGTGGTATTAACAATACTTTTCTGGAAATTTTTCTGGAAATCGACGTCAGTATGAAAGTCATTATCCCGTCCCTGGAAAAGAATATTGAAGTAAGCAACTCAATAAAACTGGGAGATTTATTTCTGCAGGGAAATGTCCCCGAATATTATGGCCAAATGCCAATCATCGAGTCATCCAAGGAGAAATAAAACAAAACTGTCTGGAGTGTTAAAAGCTTCAGACAGTGCAGCCCGGCCTATGATAGTTTTCTTAGAGAAGAGACGGAAATTAATAAAAGGAGGCTTATATGAAGCGGAAAAAATGGAAGACACCAGTGCTCATATTACTTATATTTATCCTTTTTATTTTTGTAAATAACACATCTCTCCTGGTTGAGACCAATAATAGCCCATTCCTTCTTGCTCATCGAGGAGTTGGACAGACGTTTAGCATGGATGGAATCGAAGGTGATACATGTACAGCTGAGCGTATCTTTGAACCTGATCACACTTATTTAGAAAATACTATCCCCTCGATGGAAGCAGCATTTGAAGCAGGAGCTGATATGGTCGAATTCGATATTCGTCCGACAAAAGATGGCCAGTTCGCTGTGTTTCATGACTGGACGCTTGATTGCCGCACCGATGCGGTCGGAGAACCGGTTGAATATACGATGGACGAACTAAGGAAAATGGATATTGGCTATGGCTATACAGCAGATAACGGAGAAACCTTTCCATTTAGAGGAAAAGGAATTGGCTTAATGCCGTCACTGGAAGAGGTGCTCGAACATTTTCCGGACGAACAATTTTTAGTACATATTAAGAGCAACGAAAAGTGGGAAGGAAAGCAATTAGCCGAGTTTTTAGCTTCAAGGTATGAAAATGAGTTAAGCAGGATCGCGGTTTATGGAGGAGACGAACCCATAAGTGAACTAAAATCAATTATTCCTGAGATTCGGGTTATGTCACTGGCTGTCATGAAAGACTGCTTACTTCCCTATCTAGCTGTCGGCTGGACAGGCCATATGCCATCTTCCTGCGAAAACACGCAGCTGCATATTCCTGAAAAATTTGTTTCCTACATGTGGGGGTGGCCGGGGAAATTTATACAGCGCATGGATAAAGAGAATACCAGAGTAATTGTAGTGGCTGGCAGCGGGAAATGGTCGGAAGGATTTGACTCTGTGGAGGATATAAATCGTTTACCCGAAGATTATTCGGGGTGGATATGGACAAATCGGATTGATTTGATTTCTAAGCATCGGTGATGAATGGGCTCATGGGTTGCGGAGTAAGGGGGAGTTTCATCCTGACCCGCGGATTGAAGTCTTCCAGGCTGCGATTCGGGCACAAAACAAGCGGAACGCTCCGCTTCAGCCTTCGATTCGGACCCGGACCAGGTCGAGCCCAGACATCAATCCGCCTCCACACTAAAATAATGTATAATAAATAAAAAATGAACGCATTGAAGTGTCTCTTTAGAAAGGAGTCTGGCATTTGGATATAAAAGTGACCAAAAAATCAATTAAAGAAAAATGCGGTACGGCTTCTTTTAATCGGGGAGACGCTTTTTATCGAGCGGATAAAGTGAAGGTTACTCAACAGACGGACGATATTTGTGAAGCGGTTGTTTCAGGAAAAGAAGCGTTTTATGTAACGATTAAACGTGAAGTAAACCAGGGGTTCAGTGGTGCGTGCAGCTGTCCAAAGCTTGCTTCATATGATAAGGACTGTCAGCATATTGCGTCCGTGCTGATTTTGATAATGGAACAGCAGCTCCGTAGAAAGGGGACAGGCCTGCCATACAAAAAGGAAGGTTATTCAGCTTCTTCATCTGACAATGAACTGACAGATGGATTTATGACTTTATTTGATAACAGGAAAAATAAAGGAAGCGGACACCAGCTCCATTTTGAAAACAGAGAAAAAATTGATGCTGCCTTTATTCTGGTACCAATGACAATCGGGAAAGAAACGAACCTGATTGGGCTGGAGATGACAATTGAAGAAGCGAGTGTGCTTGATATCAGAACGTTTTTGACACATGTAAAGAAAGCGACACCCTATTTGCTTAGTCCTTCGTTCACCTATGATCCCCGTATGCATTGTTTTGACCGGGAATCGGACGATGTGATTCAACAGCTGATTCAAGTGACGCATGATGAAAAGGTATATCTGGATGCTGCCCCAAGTCTGTCTGATTATACGGTCAGTCCTAATCTGCTGCTGATTCCGCCGTCATCTTGGGAATCCTTAAAGCAGCTGTTTATCGAGGCGCCTTCGGTAACGCTCGAGTACCGCAGGAAATCATACGGGGGTCTCCAACTGTCTGACGAACTTCTCCCATTGCAATTTGTTATGACGAATTCCGAGACAGGCAGCAAGCTTCAGATCAATGGTTTGCAGCAAATTCTCCAGCTGCCTGTCTATCATGGTGTGTTAGTGGAAGGGAAATGGATCGAGCTGAAAAAAGAGGACAGCAGCCGGCTGCATGAGCTGAGTCAGATGCTGCATGCTTCAAAAACCAATCAAATCCCAATTGCTCCTGATCAAGTCGAACTGTTTCTTGATAAAGTTGTGCCTGGTTTAAAAAAACTCGGACAGGTCCAGCTGCCGGGGTATGGCGATGACAGATTTAAGAAAGCACCTTTATTGGCCAAACTGTATTTGGACAGGGTGAAAAGCCGTTTGCTTGCCAGTCTTGAATTTTGTTATGGAGACAGCATCATTAATCCTTTGGATGACTCGAAGTTTATGGCTAATTCGATTCATGTGAGAGAAAAAGAAAAAGAAGCGGAAATCATGCAGCTCATGGATGACAGTTCGTTTACCAAGACAGACAGCGGCTTTTATTTACACAATGAAGAGCTGGAATATAATTTCTTATATCATATTGTTCCAAAGCTTCAGCCTCTGGTGCAGATTTATGCAACTACAGCAATTAGAAACAGGATCTTCAGGGAAAATAACGGTCCTAAAATCAGTGTGAAGATAAAAAAAGAACGAACAAATTGGCTGGAATTTAAATTTGAAATGGATGGGGTTCCTGAAAGTCAGATCCGTCAGCTATTGGCTGCGATAGAAGAGAAAAGAAAATATTATCGTCTGCGGAACGGGTCTCTTTTTTCATTGGAGACAAGAGAAATACAGGAAATAAAACGATTTTTAAATGCCGTGCCCGTTCAGCCTGAAAATCTTGAACAGGGATTTGAGGTGCCGGTCGTACAGGGTCTCCGTCTGCTGGATTCTGTAGATGATCGAGATGCCTTTAAGCTGGAAGAATCATTTCGCCAGTTTTTAGACCAGCTTCAGCATCCCTCCCAATTGCAATTTGAAGTGCCTGAATCCTTGGAAGATGTGCTGAGGGACTATCAAAAAGATGGCTTTAAATGGATGAAGATGCTGGCAAGCAATGGATTTGGAGGCATTTTAGCAGATGATATGGGGCTTGGAAAAACACTGCAAAGCATCACATTCCTATTGTCCGAGCTGACGAATATCCGTCAGAATAAGCAGACTGCCCTCATCGTCTGTCCGTCATCTGTCATGTATAACTGGCTTCGTGAATGCATTCATTTTGCACCCGAAATTGAGGCAGTTGTGCTGGACGGAAGTGCGTCTGAGAGAAGCGATCTCCAAAAAGATTTGTCTGCGATCGATGTCATCATTACTTCCTATCCGCTGCTTCGGAGAGATATCAAGTGGTATGAAGCACAGTCATTCCATACTGTTATTTTTGATGAAGCACAGGCCTTTAAAAATCCGGTTACCCAAACAGCGAGGGCGGTAAAAAAATTAGAGGCGGTCCATCGTTTTGCGCTGACTGGTACACCAATTGAAAATTCAATTGAAGAGCTATGGTCCATTTTTCACGTAGTTTTCCCCGAACTGTTTCAGGGCTTGAAGGAATACAGCCATCTCTCAAGAAAAACGATTGCAAGACGTGTGCGCCCATTTCTGCTGCGGCGTATGAAAGAGGACGTACTTGCGGAGATTCCGGAAAAACTGGAATCGATTGAATCACTCGAATTGCTGCCCGATCAGAAAAAGCTCTATGCAGCTTATTTGGCAAAGCTTCGCCATGATACATTAAAGCACCTGGACAAGGATACCCTTCGAAAGAATCGAATAAAGATTTTAGCAGGACTGACGCGTTTAAGGCAAATTTGCTGTCACCCTGAGCTTTTTGTTGAAGGATATAAAGGGAGATCCGCTAAATTTGAGCAGCTTCTTCAGATTCTGGAAGAGTCAAGGACGTCAGGAAGAAGAGTATTGATTTTTTCCCAATTTACCAAAATGCTTGGTTTAATCGGGAAGGAACTAACGGTTCAAGGCCATCCTTTTTTCTATTTAGACGGCCAAACCCCTGCAGAAGAACGACTGGAAATTTGCAATCGGTTTAACGGGGGAGAGCGGGAATTATTTTTGATTTCCTTAAAGGCAGGAGGGACTGGGCTTAACCTGACTGGCGCTGATACAGTCATCCTGTACGATACCTGGTGGAATCCCGCTGTAGAGGAGCAGGCAGCTGACCGGGCACATCGAATGGGCCAGAAAAATGCCGTACAGGTTATTAAGCTGATCGCACGCGGAACTATTGAGGAAAAAATGAATGAACTCCAGGATAAAAAAAGACATCTTATTGAAGAACTGATTGAAAGTGATAAAAAGTCTTCCTCTTCTTTAACAGAAGAGGATATACGAGAGATTTTAATGATTTAACGAACAAAAGAGAGCAGCAGATTCATCTATCTGCTGCTCTCTTTGTCATGTATCAGGTTAATTGCTGCTCGGCAAATTCCCGGTATAAACCATGGCTCTCTACTAATTCCCGATGCGTGCCGACGCCGGTAATTTCACCGTTTTCGATAAAGATAATTTTATCGGAATCAACGATGGTGGAAAGTCTGTGAGCAATGATAAATGTGGTGCGGCCTTCCATAAGGCGGATGAGTGCTTCTTGAACGATGCCTTCAGACTGGCTGTCCAGGCTTGCAGTTGCTTCATCCATCATCAAAATCTTCGGATCACGCAGAAATGCCCGTGCGATTGCGATTCGCTGCCTTTGCCCGCCGGATAGCTTCACGCCGCGTTCTCCCACTTCTGTGTCCAATCCTTTGGGAAACTCTTTAATAAAAGGAGCTGCATAAGCCATTTCAGCTACCTGCCATAATTGTTCATCCGTAATGTCTTCTGGCGCTTCCAGTCCATAGCATAAGTTTTCACGGATGGTTCCTGTCATCATTGAACTGTCCTGTGATACATAGCCAATCTGACTGCGCCAGGAATTCATGGAAAGAGCCGTTATCGGTGTATTGCCAATAAAGATTCTGCCGTCTGTCGGTTCGTAAAAACGTTCAAGCAGCCCGAACATCGTTGTTTTTCCGCCTCCGCTTGGTCCTGCAAAAGCAATCATATCGCCGGGCTGAGCTTCAAAGGATACGTTCTTCAGGATGGGCTCATCTTCCTGATAGGCAAACGATACATTTTCCACCCGAACAGGCAGGTCCGTTATATCCATTTGCATACCTTCCTGCCCATCCTCCAGAGGCAGTTCGATTATGTCGATAATTCGCTCGGTTGCCCCTTTTGCTTTTTGCAGTTGGGTGAAAAACATAGCGAATGACGTGATTGGAAAGACGATTTGAAACAGGTATAAGAGAAAGGCGACAAGTGATCCGGTCGTCATGGAACCCTCCGCTACACGAATTCCGCCGTATCCAATGATCACCACAATGACTGCCATCATCACCAGGTAGATAAGCGGACCGATTAGGGCAAAGATGCGCATTTCCTTTAAGCCGTAAGTAAACAGCGTGTGAATGCCAGCCTTTCCTTTACTGCCTTCTGCTGTTTCCGCATTTGAGGCCTTCATTAACCGAATTTCACTTAATGTCTGCTGGATTTGCCCGGTAAAGACCGCCGTTTCATCCTGCAATCCGCGTGAAATTTTAGACATCTTATTTCCAAGCGGCACCATTATCCCAACAGTGACCGGTACCGAAATCAACATTAGCAATGTCATTTTCCAGTCCATGACAAGCAGGATAATAACTGCTCCAATAATGGTAATAATGCCGGTGATGAATTGGGGGAAATGCTGTGAGATTAAATCCTTTACAATACCGGTATCATTGACAACCCGGCTGACGGACTCGCCGCTCGCCTTTTGATCAAAATAACTTACTGGGAGGCGAAGGAGTTTGTGCCACATCATTTCACGCATTTTTGCAACAACCCGCTGTCCGGTATAAGCCAGCAGGTAAGTAGAAACGCCGTCCAACACGGCTTGAACGATAAATACAACGCCGATAAGCACAATCAGCCAGATGCTCAATGAATCTACTGAAAAACCATCTACCAGTTCTCTCGTAAGCAATGGAATAGTCAAACCGACAAGGGTAGTAATGATGCTGCCAATCAGACCGACTGACAAAGCGAGTTTAGGGATCTTAGTGGATAGGATGAGGGAGATAAAAGGTTTTATGCTATTTTGCTTTTGGGTCATGTAGGATCTCCTGTCTTCGTGATTTTGTTCTATCCTTATCATACCTCTTTTTTTAATTTTCATCATGTTTTAGATGACGAAGAAAAAGACTCCGGATGGCCCGAAGTCTTTTTACCATTAATAGATGGCTTCCTCTTTTCCAACCAGAGGCGCGTCCGCTTCTACCGTTTCAGGGTATTTGATTCCCATCCCAGTATTTAAGCCAATAACTGATTCATGACTCTTAATCCAGCCGCTTTCCCGAAGCTTGCGAATCGCTGCAAAGGTGGCCGCGCCTTCAGGACAAATAAAGGCGCCTTCTTTTTGTGCAATTAGCTGCTGTTCGGATAAGATCGTGTCATCATCAACTGCAATCGCACAGCCGCTTGTTTCGTAGATTGCTTCCAACACCAGAAAATCACCCAAAGCCTTTGGCACATTAATGCCAAAAGCGGACGTTTTTGAATCCTGCCAGAATTCGGATTCCCTTTTCCCTTCGTTAAATGCCTTGACAATAGGGGCGCAGCCCTCTGCCTGTACAGCCACAAGTCGCGGGAATTTATCTTTTTTAACCCAGCCCAATTCCATAAGCTCTTTAATAGCTTTATAAATACCAATTAACCCCACTCCGCCGCCAGTAGGGTAGACGATGACATCGGGCAGCTCCCAATCGAGCTGCTCTGCTATTTCAAGCCCCATCGTTTTCTTGCCTTCAATCCGGTAAGGTTCTTTTAAAGTAGAGACATCAAACCATCCATTTTCCTTCACAGAGCGTGCAACAATTTTGCCGGCATCACTGATGACCCCGTCTACAAGGTATAAATTGGCTCCGGAAATATAAACTTCTTTTCGGGTAATTAGAGGGGCGTCCAGGGGCATAACGATATGGCTTTTTATTCCGGCTTTTACTGCATAAAGAGCCCAGGCTGCTCCGGCATTTCCATTAGTCGGCATGGCAATTTCTTTGATGTTCAGCTCTTTGGCTTTCGATACGCCTACGGCTGATCCTCTGGCTTTAAATGAACCTGTGTGGATCAACCCCTCATCTTTCATCCAGACTGTTTTAATCCCATATTCTTCAGAAAGATTTTTCATTTCAATCAGAGGAGTCATCCCTTCCCCAAAAGAAGTGACATTCTCCTTGTTCTTAACCGGTAGTAGCTCATGATAGCGCCAAAGATCCGGCTTTCGTTTCACCAAAGTTTCCTTGGTTAGCTGGGCCTTGATGCCCGCGTAGTCGTAGCTGACTAAAAGAGGGGACCCGCACGCACATACATTTGCTTTCTCATCTGCTGAATAGGTGTTTTGACATTTGGGACAATATAAATGGGATACGAAACTATATGCCAAGCTATCTCTCTCCTCGCAACGATATGATTAAAAAATTTAAAATTCAGAAAAATATTCTATTAAAATACTAATATTCTAAATCCGATATGTCAACTAGGTTTTAATTTCTTTTATCCTTCAACGGCAAATGTTCGAGGTCTGGCTGCTTTATACCATTGATAGCACAAAATGGTGATAATGACAGCATCGATCAAGTCGCCTCCATAAAACATTAGCACGCTGCCGCTTTCCGCCTGGGATGCAGGAGTGCCAGCAGGCGGATTTGCGTATATGTATTTAGACAGAATGCCATGACCGGCTAATGCTATGACAAGCACTACGGTCCTATAAACATAGCTTGTTCGGTGCGGGGTGGGATCAATGTATATCATTGATGCTGTAAAAAGGTATCCTGCTATAAATACATGCAAGTGAATCACTACATGAAGAATAAGAGATTGGTGCATCATTTGATACAAGTCAGTCGTGTATAAAAGCCAAAGCCCGCCTATGTTGAGCACGGAAGCAAAAACAGGATCGGTCAGCAGCGAGGCGGGTTTTGTTTTGAGTAATCGTGACAGCCGCCTCGCGTAAGTTACAGGGAGTGTTCGCAAGATAAGGGTGACGGGCGCTGCTAACACCATAAGCAGGGGAGCGAGCATCCCAAGAAGTAAGTGACCCATCATATGGGCTGTGAAATCCATATGGGCTCTTTCTGCTAATGGACCGGCAACGGCTGCTGCAGCGCAAAGAGCACCCGCAGCAAACAGTCCAGTCCGGTAAAGAGGCCAAGGTTTATAGCGACGGTTAGACAGTAAAACAGCTGCACAGTAAAGCGCCATAACCAGCAGAAAAGGAACCCCTAATATGATCTGAGAAAGGATTCCCTCTGCTGCTTGATGAGTATGATGATGATGCATAAAAAGCCCGCCCTTCTTGTTATCGTTTTCTTTTTGTTCGGAACAGCAGGATGGAGCCGGCAATAATCATTATAAGGGCTGTGACATTCCAAACGATGTCGTACACGATGACATTGTCTACATAACGTATTTGATGAATCCCCATTACCTTATGCTGAATCGTCCCATCATAAAGCTGGAAGATCCCGGCGCCTGTCAACACGCCTCCCCACCATCGGGTCAGCCATAAGCCATTTCTTCTTCTTAAATCGGCAAACATAAATAAACCGCCGATTGTCGCTAACCAGCTAAAGGCGTGAAACAGCCCATCGGAAACCAGGCCAATATCAGTCGTCGATTTATCATAGAAATGGTGCCAATGCAGCAGCTGATGAAAGATCGTTTCATCAATAAAAGCAACTAAACCAAGACCAAATAAAAATCCTGACCACAAATTACGTGCGGAATAGTTCGACTGATCTCTCGTTACCATTTAAATTCCCCCTGTCTGGCTTCGAATTTCTTCTTTCAACATTTTCAGTATGTATCTCGTATTTCTTCCACTTTACCCCAAATCACCTTTTGTAATCGTATATACTTGTAAAGAAAAAAGATTTAAGCGCTCTCATAATCCTGGAGTACAATCTTCATTAAGTGCAGTTGAATCTTTTGAGAGGTGAGAAAATTGAACATTGATCGAGAGCAGCCGATAGAAGCGGCTAAGAAATTTATAGAAAAGAAATTTCCGAAGTGTAAGGGGGCTCTATTGGCAGGCAGTGTTGTGAGAGGAGAGGAAACGAGTACGTCCGACCTTGATATTGTTGTTTTTGATCCGACCATCGCTTCTTCATATCGGGAGTCATTAATGGAGTTTGGCTGGCCGATCGAGCTCTTTGTACACAATCTTCATTCCTACAAAAAGTATTTTGCCAGTGATTGCAAAAGGGCCACACCTTCAATGCCGCAGATGGTTGCAGAAGGGATTGTGATTAGAGATGAAGGGGCGGTTGCAGGAATTAAAGAAGAAGCAATTGTGTTGCTGGAAAATGGCCCAGCTAAATGGACGGAGGAAACAGTGCGGTTAAAACGTTATTTTATCACCGATGCTTTAGACGATTTTACTGGAAGTAAAAACAGATCTGAGGCGTTATTTATTGCGGGTACACTGGCAAGCTTAGTCAGTGAATTTATCTTGAGAACCAACCTGCAGTGGATAGGTGACTCGAAATGGATGGTCAGAGCGTTAAAAAAGTTTGATCGTAAAATCGCTGATGAATTTGTTTATGCATTTGACCAGTACTATACATTTGATCAAAAGGAATACATTGTGAGGATGACGAAAAAAAGCTTGGAACCGTATGGAGGTCTTTTATTTGCCGGATTTTCTTTAGGGAAGAGTTAAAAGGACTTTTGTTGCAGGTAAAACTAATTATTTTTCCGATTATTTCTTATTTTTCAGTAAAACGGGTATTGAAGTAGAGTGAAGAAATCTGAAAATAATTGGGAGGAACCGCTATGAATAAATTAACGAAAAAAATTATAACAGGATCAATTGTGTCAGCAGGAACTATTGCTGCGGTCGCGGGTTATAAGAAAATCAGAAGTGGTTCATCCGATGAGCCTGAATTTTTGGAAGATACAGATATGAGAAACAGCGCAGATGTAGATCAGGAAGAGAGTGTCGATGCTGATAAGGTGGAAGAAGAAGAGGGATTGACCAAGCTGGATTCCGTCTTTAAATCAGAATGGCAGGCCAATGGCTTCCCTCAGACCCATCAGGAAATGAAAAGGATGGAAGAGGAAGAAAAAGAATAACGATCCGGAGGCTGTTAGTGAGGTCACTCATTCCGAGTTCTTAAAACATATAAAGCTGCGGCTTTTTCTGTTGTTTACTTTCAAAGTCTATGGAGATGATATAAACGATGATAGGATACCTTCATTCGAGAGGGTATCTTTTTTAATGATTAAGTTAATTGCAGCGGAGAGGGGAGCTCAGCCGTATGTCCCACTAAAAGTCTTTGTCCGCAGCGGAAAGGACCGTTCCTCTTTCTTGAGATATCACTTATCATTTTCAATATATCGATCACTTTAGTGGATTTATCATACAACTTTTCTAAGATATCGATCATCTTTTCCTTTTTATCAATCATCCTGATCCTGATATCCATTTTATCGTACTTGTTTTGCATTATATCGAACACTTCTCAAGCTTTATCGATTATAAAATTGCATTTATCATTCATTCCCCGAGCCCCGCAGGTAAAAATTCAGCGATCACAAAACAGCCTGTCACCGCAATACAATACGGTAAAAACCCTGAAGACAAACTAGCCTGGGCTGGTTTGTTTTTTTGTCATCTGAATTTTCCAATTCATGTTAAAGTAAAAAGATAGAAAATATCACAATGATAAGGAAGTGAAACGCTGTGTTTCCGGAATTAACAACTCAAAGATTGCTGCTGAGAGAAATCAATGCAGAGGATGCTGAAGGGATCTACTCCTATTTATCAAACGAGGAGGTGATGAAATACTACGGGCGCGATACATTAAAAAATCTAAATGAAGCAAAAGAAATTACAGAAATATATTCAAAAAACTTTGAGGAGAACCGGGGGATACGATGGGGGATTGAAGTGCAGGATGCCAAGGGTATTATTGGGACTGTTGGTTTTCATAATATGCGCCAGCTGCACAAACGGGCTGAAATAGGCTATGAAATTCATCCGGACTATTGGAGGAAAGGGTATGCTTCTGAAGCGATATCCAAGGCTCTGTCTTTTGGGTTCCAAGAGCTTGATTTAAATCGTATTGGTGCGATCGTCTTTAAAGAAAACAAAGCGTCTGTGAACCTGCTGATGAAGATGGGGTTTGAACAAGAGGGAGTATTAAAAGAATATATGTACCAAAACGGCGAGCCGCATGATACATATGTTTATTCCTTGCTGAAAAACGCAAGGTGACGATAAAATGATCCGCGCCGGTTTTCCTTGCCGGGAGACCGTTTTTTTTTCAGCTGCAGGTGACGATCTGGCTGCTTGTTAAGCGAACAAAAAAGACAGTGATTCTAAATAGAAAAATGCTCTCACGAAAAATCAGTCGTGAGAGCATTCTTTATTCCAATCGGGAAAGTTTTATCTTAACGGCTTTCCATCCATCCCGGTTTTCCAAATCCTTCAAAGTCAGCATCAATCGTTTCTTCAAATTCATGAGACTCTACAATTTCCACGATATCTTTTGCCAGCTGGGAATCTTCATTTTCGGTTTTAACTGCCACGACGTTACGATATTCATCAGGCATATTTTCAAGCTCTAACGCATCTAAAAGATTCATATTGGCTGCTAATGCAAAGTTTCCGGGTACAGCAGCTAAATCAGAGCTTTCAACTGCTCGGGGAAGCCCGCCTGCTTCAATCGGCTGAAACTTAAGGTTCTTTGAATTTGTTTGAATATCGCGCTCAGAGGCGGTTAATTCAGGGGCGTCGGGGTCAAGCTCGATTAAGCCGTGATCCTGTAAAATTAGGAATGTACGCGCGGCATTCACAGGATCATTCGGAATCGCAATAGTTGCACCGTCCTCAACTTCCTCGAGAGTGCTATATTTATTCGAGTAAATGCCCATTGGAGCGGTTGGAACCTGTATGAGTCCTGTCAGCTCCATATTGTTTTCTTCAGAGAAATTTTCTAAATAGATGGTGTGCTGAAAAAGGTTGGCATCGATATTACTTTCATTTAACGCATTATTAGGCTGGATGTAATCACTGAATTCAACGATTTCCACCTTGTAGCCTTTCTCCTCCAGTCCCGGTACAATTGCCTGCTTTAGCATATCGCTGTATGGACCGGCTGTAGCTCCCAGTTTGATTGACTTGTCGTCGCCGCCAGATGAATCTTCATTTCCTCCGCATGCTGCAAGTATGGTAATAACCAATAAAAGAATTCCAAAAAGTCTTTTTTTCATTTCTTTCTCTCCTTTTTTATCGTTTATCGATTGCTTTAGATGTCCAGTCGCCGAGCTGCTGAATGAGCTGAACGAGAACGATTAAAATGACCACAGTCACGATCATGATCGTATTATCGTAGCGGTAATAGCCAAAGCGAATGGCTAAGTCTCCGATACCACCGCCGCCAACTACTCCAGCCATTGCTGAATAGGCGACAAGGCTGATAATTGTGAGGGTAACACCCTGCACGATGCTTGCTTTTGCTTCCGGAAGGAGAACATCAATTATGATCATCCATGGGGTGGCACCTACTGCAACAGCTGCCTCTATAACTCCTTTATCGATTTCGCGCAGGGAGGTCTCAACAATCCGGGCGAAAAAAGGAATGGCCGCAACCGATAAAGAAACACTGGCTGCTGCAGGACCGATTGTTGAGCCTGCTAAAATTTTTGTTAAAGGAATAAGCGCCACTAATAAAATAATAAATGGAATCGAGCGAACCATATTCACAACAAAACCAAATGTTGATTTTATGATTCGGTTTTCAAGAAACAGGCCTTTATCTGTAACGAATAGTAAAATGCCGAGCGGCAGCCCGATGAATATTGCTACAGTGAGAGAGATAGCAATCATGTAAAGGGTCTGGCCGAACGCCAGAAGTATTTCCGGACCGAGTGTCATCATATGAGCAAAATCAAATCCCATTAGTTGTCACCTCCACCTGTGCGCCTCTTTTTTCCATATAGGAAATGGCTTGATTAATATCCTCCTGCTGTCCTTTTAGTTCCATCAAAAACAGCCCGAGGGGACGATCCTGAATGTATTCAATCGATCCGTGCAAAAAGTTGCCCTTCACGTTAAATTGCTGAATTGTATCTGTAATAACACCCTCGCCAGCCACATCTCCTCTAAAAAGCACTTTGATAAGTCGGCCGGTACAGGCTTTTAAAATCGAGTCGGGTACATCAAATGAAACGACGGAGCTGATGAATTCTTTCGTCAGTTCCGTTTTTGGAGCTGAGAAGATATCATACACATCGCCTTCTTCTACAACCCTGCCGGACTGCATGACGGCCATGCGATCGCAAATTTCCTTCACCACATTCATTTCATGGGTGATCAGGACGATCGTTATGTTTAATTCGCGGTTGATTTTTTTCAATAAACGTAAGATAGCCAGCGTTGTGTTGGGGTCAAGCGCTGAGGTGGCTTCATCACAAAGCAGTACAGAAGGATCATTGGCAAGCGCCCGGGCAATTCCCACACGCTGCTTTTGCCCACCGCTTAGCTGAGCGGGATAGACATCCTTCTTGTCACTTAAGGAAACCATCTCCAGCAACTCATTCACCCGTCCCGTAATTTTGTTGTTCGGTGTATTGGCAGCCTTTAGGGCGAAAGCGATATTTTCCCCCACCGTCCTTTGGCTGATCAGGTAAAAGTGCTGAAAGATCATGCCGATCTTGAGCCGGGCTTTCCGGAGCTCCCTGCCCTTAAGTTTTGTAAGGTCAGTGCCGTTTATTTCTATTTGTCCGCTTGTCGGCTGCTCAAGTAAATTCAAACAACGGATGAGTGAGCTTTTTCCTGCTCCGGAGTACCCGACGATGCCGAAGACCTCACCTTCCTTGATGGAAAGCGTTACCTGATCCACGCCGGAAACGGTCCCTTTATTTGTTTTGTACACTTTTGATAAATCCTTAATTTCAATCATGGCAGTCTCCTTTTCACTCCTTTTTCAATTGCAGCCACTTAGCTCTAAGATGCGATAAGTGAAGCAGATCCGCTTGTTGCTAATTCGTAAGGGTGTTTTTTGTGCTCAACTATTTTTCAGGTTGTATCGTAAATTGTAAAGCTTAGGTTAATTGGAGCGGAAGGCGGGGACTCCAGCGGGATGCAGCGTGACAGGTGAGACCCCGCAGAGCTGCAAGCTCGAGGAGGCTCACAGCACGCCCCGCGGAAAGCCTCCGCCTGCAGCGGAAATTAACCGGTCCCCTTTAAGAAGCTTTTTATAGCCTTCTTTATGTCCAAAAAAAGTGCCTCCTTCATTAAGAAAGAGGCACCGAAAATGGATTCTGGTTTATCTTTCAGAATGAAAACATTCTGTAGGAATTGGCACCTTCCCATTTACTGGGGGTTGCCGGACGTCACAGGGCCTGTCCCTCGGTCACTCTTGATAACTTCCATATGCAATTGGATTACTAGGTTTAAATACTATAACGGTTTAGCCCTTGGTGTCAAAGGTTTTTTGAAAATTCTCAAATAAAGGATTAATAAGTGGTTATAAAAGGAAATATACATCCAATTCTAACCTTTATGTACTATCTTTTTCTATTATTCTTCATTAAGCAGCGAATGAAGTATCTTCAGCTTTTTCTCGTCCTTACCGCTATTTTTTGTCCTCCTGTACCCATCCTTCCATGACTGGCTATAAACATTGATATAGTCAGAGACTGTAAGGGTGTAATAGTGGGCTCCGGAGTCCTCCGTGAATGCCAGCAGGTTGAAATTCACTCCTGCAAAAGGAAGCAAATCCTCCATATAGGCAATGCCGATTTTTATTTTCTCTTTTCGAAACTCATGCTCATGCAAATCAGTCATTTTGTAACCCAGCTTCTCCATAATTCGAAGCAGTTCTTCCCATTTCTCTTCTAAATAGACCACCGGGACTAAAAGATCAATGTCCTGTGGTGAAAAATCCAGGCCGGTTACTCTTTGAAGGCCTAAAGAGCCGTATAGTACAGGGGTAATACCCAGCTCCTGATTAAACGTTCCAGCAACTCTAAGGAATTCCTCGTATAAATCTTTTTTGCTCATTGATCGATCCTCCTCAATAATCTCAAATTACCTGAAGCTCTAATAAGTAATAAATCATAATTATCATAAATATGATAGAATGAGAGCATCAATTTAGTAAAAAGGAGAGCCGGTCCGATGTAGAACCCCCTTTAAAACCATACAACTGAATAATGAAAAGGAGCGTTTTATATGGGGAAAACATCGTTTCGTTTTTTATGGACCGGCCAGACGGCTGCAAACGCGGGGGATATTTTATATATCGCAGGATTGATTTCTGTTTTATATATCATAACCGGTTCCGCCGTGTATATGGCAATGCTGCCATTTTTCAGTATGGCAGCGAGGTTTTTGAGTGCACTGATTGCTCCACTCCTGCTGGATCGTTTTCAATTGGAGAAGCTGCTGGCCGTCTCACAATTGGGCAAAACCGCAGTTTTATTTGTGCTGTCTATTTTTTTACACTTTTACATGCGGGAAGACACCGTTTCTATTCTTTTTATCTTTGTTATAGCAATTGCTTTTCTGGATGGCTGGGCAAGTCCTGCAAGAAATGCGCTGCTTCCAAGATTAGTTGAAAAAAACGAGCTGGTGAAAGCGAATAGCTTTATTGCGGTAATTGACCAAACTGTACAGCTGGGCATGTGGCCGCTGGGAGCTGTCTTGGTTTCGATCATAGGTGCAACCTGGGTGGTATGGATCACTTTTATTTTATATATCCTGTCAACACTATTCATGCTGATGATTGTTCGGACTGAAAAAACAAAAAGAAAAAATTCGAGTACAGGAGAGGAAGAAAATCAATTTAAGGGATTCAAGGAAGGGTGGAAGACAATTTGGACGACGCCCTATCTTTTGCTGATCAGTGTAACTGAGGTAATTGAAAGCTCAGCAAACGTTGTCTGGATCGCTGCCATTATGTATGTCTACGTAGCGGAGGTTTTGCATGCAGGGGAAGCGTGGTGGGGGTATATTAACGCCAGCTTTTTTGCAGGACTCCTCATTGGAGGTATTCTTGGGTTAAAATACGCCCAGTTGCTGGAATCTCATATAAAACGGATCATTAGTGCAGGGGCCGTCGTTCTTGCTCTCGTTACACTTGTATTTGGCTTTTTAGACAATGCCTTTATTGCTTTATTTCTGTCCGCAGTGTTCGGGTTTGCAAGTCAGCTTAAAGGAATCGCACAGCAAACGCTGATTCAAACCAATGTTAGAGAAGCGCTCCTGCCTAAAGTATACTCGGCGCAGGAAGCAGCTTATTTTGCGTCCTTCGGCGTATCAACGCTGCTTTTCGGCTATTTAACCGATTTGCATGGCGCAAGGTTTATCTTTTTCCTTTCTGCAGGGCTGCTTTTGCTGTCTTCAGTATTACTGATTTTGTACAGGGGTTTACTTGAAAAAAATCAGCATCTTCCGGGAGTAAAAGTAACGTAATAACAAGACTAAGTGGATGGTGAGGGGAAAAGAAAATGAGAAATGAATTAACGGATCGCCTTGGGCTGGAATATCCAATTATCCAGGCTCCGATGGCAGGGGGTGTAACCACTTCCGAATTGGTCGCAGCTGTTTCAAACAAAGGGGCGCTCGGAATGATTGGGGCTGGTTATATGAGTCCATCCGGTTTGCGGGATCAGATTAGAGATATAAAAAAACGGACCTCTAACCTGTTTGGTATAAATCTTTTTGTCCCGTCGCCTTTTTCTTCAACTCAGGAAGATATTCAACATGCTCAAGAGCTATTGAAGCCTTTTCGCACCCAATTGAAACTTGAGGAACAGGAAATAAACATCCCTGACTGCGAGCAAGAGGCTGAGACATTTGCCCAATTAATTGATATTGTACTGGAAGAAAAGATCGGTGTTTGCTCGTTTACGTTCGGGCTTCCTTCCGGGGAGGTCATTAAACGTTTAAAAGCGCATGGTGTTGTGCTGATTGGTACTGCTGCTACCGTCCGTGAAGCGATAGAAGCCGAGAGGTCGGGAATGGACATGGTTGTGGTGCAGGGATGTGAAGCCGGAGGCCACAGAGGTGCTTTTCTGCCAGATGCCAAAGAAAGTATGATTGGTTTGATGTCTCTTATCCCTCAGGCTGTTGACAGCATTGAGATTCCTGTTATTGCAGCTGGTGGAATTATGGATGGGCGGGCCCTTATGGCTGCCCGTTGTCTTGGAGCGAAGGGTGTTATGATGGGAACGGCATTTTTAACCTGCTCAGAAAGCGGGGCTTCTTCTGTTCATAAAAAAGCTGTACTTGAAGCACGGGAGGATGAAATTGTCATGACGCGTGCATTCTCGGGTAAATGGGCGAGGGGAGTCCACAATCGTTTTATAGAAGAAATGAAACACAGCCAATTGGATGTACCTGTATTTCCTGTTCAAAATACGCTGACAAAAGCGATTCGCAGCGCTTCATCCTCGCAGGGAAACCCTGACTGCATGTCGCTTTGGTCAGGACAGAGTCCGATGCTTGCGAAAGAACAAACTGCGGCACAGTTAATCGATTCAGTGACAGAGCAAGCACAAAGAATTCTTAACTGGTGAATGCCGCTGGCGGATGAAAGTTCAGTTGCTTTTCATGAAAATAAAAAAAATCAGCCCTAAAGGAGCTGATTTTTTTATGCAATGTTTTCTTTATTTTGCCTGTATGCAAGATAAGAAAATGTTGAGGCGAACAAAACGGATAATAAGATGACGCTCCACATAAAGGTTTTAGTCCCCGGTTCCAAAGGGGTAAGAAAACTAGAAGCAATCAAAGTTCCGGCTGATAGAGCAATGCCTGAAAAGGTAACCGCCTTTTTGTGGATATATAGCAATAGACCAAACAAAAATGTAAAGAAAAATAAAACCATTCCAACAGGGAAAACTGAACCTGTTTTAATTGAGTGAATGAAAAAATCCATTTCGGTAATTTGGTCGGGTGAAACAATAGCGCCGTGTATAGATTGCGAAATAACTGCATTTTCGTTCCATTGCATGGAGTCCTCGATAAGTGAGCTCCCTTCGTACCAGCTGAAAAATGCACTCATCGCAAAAAAGATGACAGAGGCCCCCATGACAAGGATTAATTTTGTTTTCAACAATCATCCTCCTGTTCATTAACGATATGGAAAAATTATGTTAATAGTATATCATATGTAAATCTTAAATGATTCCTGATTAAGGGGAAAGGCAGTTTATTATTTTCTAATATTAAATTGAGCATTTAATTGTCCGCGAATCATCTCGTCCCTGTATTCTTCCTTTTTCTTCTTATTGTTTAAATCCTGTTTAATTTCATAGGTCTGTACGCCTTCTTCTCTTTTGTTGGCGATCTCCATTAAGAGTTCAATATCGGAGAAAGAATACTTTCTTGTACCGCGGGGAGTGCGGTCGGGGAAAACTAGTCCACGTTCTTCATAATAACGGATTTTACGTTCGGATAACCCTGTCATTTCATGGACAATTCCGATTGTAATCACCTTTTTATCTTTAATTGAAGTCAAGGTTCAATGCCCCCTCAATAAAAAGTAATGATGGTTCCTCACTATAATAACATAGAAAATGGAAAATGATGTTATGAAACCTAACATTTATTAAATTATTCTAATAAATCAGTCGATTTAATCAATTATTGTTATGAAATTTAGTCTAAATTGATTAGTAATTGTAAGATAATCTAACACAATATCTCTATTAAACGTTTGTTTGATCATCATGTTCTCTTTTACTTGTAAGACAATTCAGAATAGCTCATATTATTAAGTAGATGGAAACAATAGACAGAAAAGGAAGTGTGCAATGAATTCATATATATGCAGTACATGCGGGGTTCAATATTCAGCAAGTGAGAAGCCTCCTGCACATTGTTTAATTTGTGAAGAAGAAAGACAATACGTGAGTCCAAAAGGCCAATCCTGGACCACTTTGGCGGAGATGAGGGAGAGCGGTACGTACCGCAATGAAATTCTTTTTGAGGAAGAGTCCTTATACAGCATCACCACTGCTCCGGCCTTTGGTATTGGGCAAACTGCTTACCTGGTGCAGGATAAGGAATTTAATTTGCTGTGGGATTGTATTTCTTATTTAGATAAAGAAACAATCGCAGAGGTAAATCAATTAGGCGGAATTAATGCCATTGCACTGTCTCATCCCCATTATTACTCTGCTCAGGCAGAATGGGCAGAGGAGTTTAATGCCCCCATTTACATCCACGAAGATGATAAGGAATGGGTGACAAGACCGAGTGAAAAGATCATTTACTGGTCGGGGGAAGTGCTGCATCTGACTGACAGTCTATCTCTCTATCGTCTTGGAGGGCACTTTAAAGGCGGAGCAGTTCTGCACTGGAAGAGCGGCTTTAATAATAAGGGAATTCTGCTTACCGGCGATGTTATTCAGGTAGTGGCTGACCGCGAGTGGGTGAGCTTTATGTACAGCTATCCAAATCTCATTCCATTGCCTGCTGGCATTGTCAGCCGCATTGCATCAAAAACAAGTGAGCTGTCATTTGAACGCTTGTATAATGCCTTTCACCGGGTAGTGAAAGAGGACGCTCAACAAGCGGTTCAAAGGTCTGCCGAGCGATATATAAAAGCTTTGGAAGGGAATTTGTTTAAAACATAATCTCAGGTGTGAAGGAGAGTTATATGTTCAGTAATTACGGAAAACTGAGTACTGAGGTTTATCAGCATACAAAGCCTGTAGGCCACTCGATCGATGGGGATATAGAATACTATAAAGAAAGACTGAAGGGGTGCCGGGGACGAATTCTTGAGGCGGGAGCAGGAACTGGACGAATGCTTATCCCCTTACTTGAGGAAGGCTTTTTAATCGATGGAATTGATTACTCAAAGGACATGCTGGATTTTTGCAGACAGCAGTGTGAAAAGCGCGGACTGAATCCCGATCTTTATGAAGGGGTACTCCAGTATTTTTCCCTGCCGTCAAAGTATGATGCCATTATCCTGCCAGCGGGAACTTTTGGTTTGCTGGAACAAAGAGAGGAAGCAGTAAGCGCATTGGATTGCTTTTATGAGCATCTTAATCCTGGAGGGCGAATTCTGATTGATTTGTTTTTGCCCTGTCATTTTAAGGCGGGGACACTATCGACCACAGCTTTTCCGCTGCCTGATGGTGATGGGATTACGCTGGAAAACAAATCTGCCCAGCTGGATTGGCTTAACCAATATACCCTGTCCTACTTAAAATATGAAAAATGGAGTGCGGGAAAATTAGTTGAAACCGAGCTTCAGAAGTTCTTGATCCGGTGGTATGGAGTTGAGGAATTTAAGCTGATGCTGGAAAAGGCAGGATTTCATTCTATTACGTGTTCGGCAGACTACACCTATATGGAAGAGCCGGCCAGACAAGATCAGGCATATACCTTTGAAGCAGTGCGGAGAGAATAACTGGGTAAAGAAAGAAGGGTCCGTCACTTCTTTCTTTACTAACTATCTACTGAACAAAAAGGACTGATTACCCATTTTAATTGAAAACGCTTTCAATATTTTATTATTATGGTATCGTTTATTTTGTGCAGAGGTTAATTTTGGCAGTCATCCTTAGAATCTCCAACATTCTTTTATCCCAAAATGCAAACGATTGCACTATTTTTATATAAGGGAGATTGATAGCTTATGAAACGTATGTCAGCTGTATTTTTGGTTTTTACCCTGCTTTTCAGTTTCATTGCTGCACCTTTTTTATCCGCTACAGCTCAGGCTGAAAATGGACCGTATGATTCTGTGGTCATCCGGGGAAGTGAAGCACCTCTTGATTGGGGGTCGAATAATAATCCATTGACCTACAATCCGGAAAAACAGGCCTGGCAAAGCAGCCCGATTCCGTTGACAGGCGGGAAAAAAATTGAATTTAAATACGTTTATGACGGGGAATGGATGGGAGGAGATAATCTGGTTTTCACTCCAGACCGGAATGGAAACTATATTTTCACTTTTTATCCGCAGGATCATCGCAGAATTGATGTTCAATCATCAGATGGCTATGATGGAAGCGTTACATTAAATGTAACTGTTCCTGAATCAACTCCCACATGGGCAGTTCCAACCCTTGCTACCAGTTTGAACGGCTTTAACTACGAATTGACTCCTCTTGAAAAGTCAGAAAAAGACCGCGAATGGACAATTGAAATTGAAGGTAATCCCGGTGATGAATTTACGTATCAATACGGGCTCGGAGCAGCACAGTATAAAGAATCCAATACAGAAAAACGCAGTGCAGTGTTCTCAAAAGAAGGTACCCTGATTGAAGACACCGTTACAGGATGGGAAGCTGTTCCTGTTGCTGAAAAAGTAACCCATGATTTTAACCACACACCATTTTTGCCAACTGAAAAAGATCATGTGACAGGCACCGTAACCGTTGATCATTATGGTCCTATTAATGCGGGAGCAATTTATTTTACAACAGACGGCACCTCTCCTAAAGGCAAGCGTGGAGAAGTGGAAAACGGCTCTGTTGTCCCCTTGACAGTCCAATCAGCAAAACAAAATGATAGTGGATTAACCACTTCTGTGCTTTCAGGTGTGATTCCAAAACAAGACAAAAAAACGCCTGTAAAATATAAAATTGACGTTTGGGATGAGGCAGGAGAAGGCTCCCAGTTTGCTGATACCAACAGTTTCAGTGCAGAGAAGGCAACGGAATTTGCTTATTATGTTGATAAGTTTACCTCTCCTCAATGGGCTAAAGATGCCTCGATCTACCATGTGTTTGTGGACAGATTTCGTGATGGAAACCCGCTGAATAATGAACCGGTTGATCCGGAGCTGCCCTATGATGAGCGGTTAAAAGGCTGGATGGGCGGAGATCTTGCAGGTGTTAAAGAAAAAATCTCCTACATTAAAGAGCTCGGTGTTGATACGATATGGATCTCGCCAGTGTTCGAAGGCCCTTATTCCCATGGCTATCACCCGACCGACTTTAAGGAAATCGACCATCGGTTTGGCGATAAACAAGTCATGAAAGAGCTGATCGAGGAAGCGCATGAAAAAGAATTGAAGGTTGTGTATGATTTCGTTCCGAACCATACCTCAAGCAGTCATCCATTCTTTGAGGATGCAAAAGCAAAAGGGGAAGGCAGTCCCTATTATAACTGGTACACGTTTACAGAATGGCCGTCGAAATACAATACTTTTTATGGCATTGATGAACTGCCTGAATTGAATAATGACAATAAAGAGACAAGAGACTATATTTTAAACGATGTCGTTCCTTACTGGTTAAGTGAGCTGGATTTTGACGGCTTCAGGCTGGATTACGCCAAAGGGCCAAGCTACAGTTATTGGGTGGATTTCCGTCATGCTGTAAAGGAGTTGAATCCGGATGCCTTCATTTTCGGTGAAGTCTGGGATACTCGTGAAAAAATCAATTCCTATGCAGGGAAATTAGACGGTGCACTTGATTTTGGCCTGTCGGATACGATGGTAAATGTTTTTGCCAAAGGTAACTCAATGAAAGAGCTAAGCAGCACAATTAAGGATAATCTTTCAACCTACCCAGAAGAATATGCGATGGTTTCCTTTTTGGACAACCATGATAAACCAAGGTTTTTATTCGAGGCTGGCGGAGATGTGGATAAATTGAAACTTGCCGCCGGAACACAATTCACCCTCCCTGGCACTCCTGCGATTTATTACGGGACAGAGGTTGGGCTTTCACAAAGTAAGGATCATAATGAAGTGAGTGATTGGAAGGATCGTTATTTCCGTGAAATGATGCCATGGGAGGAAAAAGACCAGAATCTTGAACTGAAGACTTTTTATCAGGATATAATCAAATTAAGAAACAAAGAAAAAGCGCTTCGCACAGGTGAATTTAGTGAGATTGTCGTCACAAATGATGTCATGGTGTACGAGCGTACGGATAAAAATAAAAAGTTCCTCGTCGTCATTAATAAAGGCAAGGAAAGCAACCTTTCTATAAACAAGATATACGGGCAGCATTTACTGCATGGCGTAAAGCTGACAAACGCACTGGATAAGAAGGAAATTAAAGCGGCAAAAGGAAAATTGAACGTGTTGATGCCTGCTGAATCATTTGCTGTATATGAAGTAAGCGGAAAACTCGAAAAAGGAAATTTGGGCTGGGGCAAAAACTAAAGCGGTTAGCTTGAAAAAGTCAGAACTTTGTGTGATGCGGAGTTCTGATTTATTTTTTGTTTTAATAGAAAAGGGGATGCCAAATGCAGATTCGAAATTCAGCAAAGGCCATTATACTTAAAAATGAAAAGCTGCTGGTCATACAAAAGAAAGATGACGAAGGTTATTATTATATTTTACCAGGGGGCGGGCAGGAGCATGGCGAAACGCTTACTGAGGCGGTAATAAGAGAATGCATGGAAGAAACGGGAGAGGAAGTTGAAGCAGGGGAGCTGCTGTTCATTCGCGAATATATAGGAAAGAACCATGAGCATAAAGCATTTGATTCCCGGGTGCATCAAATCGAATATATGTTTAGTTGTAAACTGATAACTGAACATCCCCTGTTAAAACAAGGAAGCATTCCGGATGAGGGACAATTGGGTGTGGAGTGGCTGCCTTTATCGACACTGTTTTCATACAGACTTTATCCTCAGTCGATCCGGAAAAAAGTGATTGATTATAGCAAAGGGATAAAGAGTGCGGTTTATTTAGGGGATATAAATTAATGGAGGCTCGTTATGATCAAAAGAATGAATGCTGCCGATTATAAAACAGCTGAAGAGTTGCTTCGTCTTCAACTGCCGGCCTATCAGGTAGAAGCAGAAATTATTGGTTATGAGGATTTGCCGCCTCTGCGTGACACGGTAGAGTCGTTGATGCATTGTGAAGAAACGTTCTTCGGTTATTTTATCGATCAGGAGCTGTGCGGCGCGATTTCATTTAAAACGGAAAAAGAAGAAATCGATATCCATCGGCTAATTGTACATCCAAATCATTTTAGAAAGGGGATTGCCCAGAAGCTGCTTGATTTTGTAATCGAGGATCAAAAGGATATGAAAAGCATCATCGTTTCAACCGGCACAAAAAATAAACCTGCTGTACATTTTTATCAAAAGAATGGTTTTTCTCCGGTAAAGGAGACTGTTATTAATCCGTCTCTTTCAATAACTTTATTTAAGAGAGAGCAGTGACTTGTTCTTTATATAGACCGGTTCATTTGCGCTTCAGGCGGCGCTTTCCGCGGGGCGGGGGTGAGCCCCTTTGATGCTCCGCATCTTCAGTGTCTCACCTTTCCCGCTACATCCCGCAGGAGTCGCCGCCTTCCGCTCCAATGAACCTAAGTGTTTAATTAGCTGGTCGTAAAAATGGAAATGAGTATTCATAATACAACGAATATCATAATCGTGTTACCGATTTAGTTTTGATCTTTGAAATGCATATAAGTATTTAATCGATGTACCGAATTGCAGTGCCAATCATAGTACTAACTACTCTACTGTATCGATGTTCGTTATCAGTATTGACAAAAAAGGCAGAAGCATCATAGTCTCTCGTGAAAAAGGAGTCACTTAACCCGCCTGTTTGAAAAGTGATGCCAATCACTGCATCTGCGTTTAAGTTATGGGCAAACCTTCGAATATCCTCGGTAAAAATTCTTAGTCCAAAATCAGACTCGGCAGTGCGGGACGCTACTAAACCAATTACTTCAAAAGGTCTATTGCAAGTAGGTAGGGTAGATAAAACAATGTTATCAAATTGATTTTCTTGTATTTGGTCTTCTTGCATTTGTTTTTTATCTTTTGATTTGCCAAAAAAATTTACCAAAGTCATCACCCTTTTCTTATGAGTACCTTGAGAAAAACAATTGTTTAATAAAACTTCAACTATCTATCCTAGTTGCGAACATCTTCTCAAGTTTCTTGCCTTTCGAAAATAATTGAACATGCAAATGGTCGTTTATTTGTAAAACAAACAATTTTTCCTCATTTGGTTAAACACGACGTTAATGATGATCACTTCCTACAGCTTAATAATACCAATTTATTTATAATAATTGTTAAAAATGTAAATAAATTTCTTGTGTCGACATCCGGCTCAGGAGCAATATAAAATCTACCTTGAGAAAAATTAGAAAAATGTTCTTTATTTGACATGTTACTGGAACGTGGTACGATAGGGGCAAGTAACCACCAATTTCATATCGTCATTCTGCTGGGGGAGCCTTTTTTGGCTGAGACGGAAGTATTCCGGACCCTTTGAACCTGATCTAGTTTGTACTAGCGTAGGGAAGTGGAGGCTTTCAGACCGAATATTCATAACGACGAATAGCCGCCACTTTCTCAACGATGAGGAAGTGGTTTTTTGCGTTTAATCAGCTACCTGAAGGGAGATCTACAAATGTCATTTACAGAAGAAATCCGTAAAAAAGCAGATCATATTTGGGAGGCGAGCTTCGACCATCCCTTTGTTAAAGGAATTGGTGATGGCACGCTGTCACTTGACCGCTTTCGTTTTTATGTCATGCAGGACGCCTATTACTTAACCCATTTTGCAAAGGTGCAGGCTTTAGGGGCTGTGAAAGCAACCGATCTATTTACTACAAATCGTCTAGCCATTCATGCTCAGGGAACATTTGAAGCGGAGCTGTCTCTCCATGAAGGATTTTCTGCCATTTTAGGCATTACAGATGAAGATAAAGCCAATTTTGAACCGGCGCCGACTGCTTACGCATATGCTTCCCATATGTACCGTGCCGGACAGGGAAGCCTGGGCGACATTATTGCGGGTCTTCTGCCTTGCTACTGGCTTTATTACGAAATTGGTGAACGGTTAAAAGCCTGTTCTCCCAAAGAGCCGATTTATCAGCAGTGGATCGAAACTTACGGCGGTGATTGGTTCCGTTCGCTTGTAGAGGAACAAATTGCACGACTTGATGAACTGGCAGAAAAAGCATCCGAGGAAGATTTGGCTCGCTGGACGCAGCACTTTTTAATCAGCAGCCAATATGAATATGCATTTTGGGAAATGGCTTATTCACTGGAATCATGGCCGGTGGAGAATCCGGCTCTTCATACGCGGTAAAGGAGGAGGGGTGAAATGGGCAGTTTTCAGTATCATTTGTTATCCACATGTGGACAAACCGATTCAAATTGGGTTGAAACCGCAAGTGCTGTGCATAAAGTTGTGGATAATTTCCACATACGGGAAAAAACAGCTGCTGCCCGTGACCTGCTTTTGTATGTGGATGAATTACTCCATCGAGGGGTGCCAGCTTCAAAACTCGTCATCAATGACCGCATTGATGTAGCCCTTGCACGCGGTCTTGCAGTCCAGCTGGCCTATCACAGTCTTCCAATACAGGACGTAAAAAAGACGTGGCCGGACATCCGCACAGGTGTATCTGTGCATTCGGTGGATGAAGCAAGGGAGGCAGCTGATGGAGGCGCGGATTATGTATTCTTTGGACATGTTTTTCAAACTGGCTCCAAACCGGGCCTGGAACCAAAAGGAATATCAGCATTGGAGCAGGTCGTCAACCATTGTCCCATCCCGGTGATAGCGATCGGCGGGATAAAACCTCATCACGTTCCTCTGATTCAACAGGCTGGTGCGGCTGGGGTGGCCGTTTTATCTGGAGTCATGGGGGCTGCAGACCCGCAAGCTGCGATTCAAGCTTACAAAGAGGAGGAGCTCACATGACTACGCCAGATGTCTTAATCGTTGGAGCTGGTGTGATCGGCAGTTCCATTGCCTATGAACTGACAAAAAGGGGCGCACGTGTCGTACTTGCTGACCAGGGACAAGCTGGTAAGAAAGCTTCAAGTGCTGCAGCAGGCATGCTTGGTGCACAGGCAGAAATTGATCCGGCATCTTCGCTCTATTCGTTTGCTCAATCCAGCAAAAACCAATTTCCGCTTCTTCATAAGGAGCTGAAGGAACAAACTGGCATTGACATTGAATTGGTGCAAAAAGGAATGATCAAGCTTTCCCGCAGCGAAGAAGAGGCTAAACAATTAAAAAAGCATTTGTCATTGCTGCCGGAGCAGGAGCAGGTTTCGTGGGTAGAAGCTGAAGAGATAGCAAGCTATGAGCCTGCTCTTTCCACAGTTCACACAGGAGGGATGTGGATACCGAAAGATGGTCATATAAATGCCCCGATGTTATCCACAGCTTATACACATGGAGCTAGTAACTTGGGTGCAAAACTTTTGGAGTATACACAGATTGAGTCTTTTCTTGTGGAAAACGGAAAATTAACCGGTGTCATGACAAATACCGGTCCCATCTATTGTGATCACGTTGTAGTAGCCGGAGGGGCATGGAGTGCCAGATTGTTAAAGGAAGCTGGAGTTTCACTTGAGGCTTATCCGGTGAAAGGGGAATGCTTCTCTGTCACCATGAATCAGCCGCTGCTTCAGTCCACCATATTCACAGAAGGCTGCTACATTGTTCCAAAAAAAGCGGGACGTCTTCTTGTGGGGGCAACAGAAACTGCCCACACGTTCAACGAAAAAGTAACTGCAAAAGGAATCGCTTATTTAATGGAGCGGGCAATTGAGCTGGTGCCGGCTTTACAAGATGCGCATTGGGAGAAAGCATGGGCTGGCATTCGCCCTCAAACAATCGACGCGCTGCCCTATATGGACGTGCATCCCCGCTACTCTAATCTTTGGATTGCGACAGGTCATTATCGAAATGGCATTCTGTTATCTCAGGCAACCGGCACTTTTATGGCGGATCTTATTGAAGGAACAGAGGTTCATGAAGCATGGCGTACGGCCTTTCGATTGAACCGGAATCAATCATTTGCAGGGAGTGAATTCAATTGAAGATTACAGTAAACGGCGACGCTATTATCGTTCCTAATGATGTGAAAGTGGTTCAGGATTTGCTCGGACACTTTGAATTGACGGATCGAATCGTAATGGTTGAATTAAATAAAACCGTCATTGATCACACGGACCACAGAACACATGAAATAAAAGATGGAGATCAGTTTCAGCTTGTTCAATTTGTAGGAGGAGGATGACATGATGTTAAAAATCGGTAATCAAACCTTTCAATCACGCTTATTGCTTGGTACTGGAAAATATCCTGATTTTGAAACGCAGAAAAAAGCGGTTGAAGTATCAGAGGCAGACATTCTTACCTTTTCAGTTCGTAAAATGGATATCTTTGATAAAAACCAGCCTGATCTTTTGGAACAGCTTGACCGCAAAAGATATACGCTGCTTCCAAACACGGCAGGAGCGTCAACTGCTGAAGAGGCAGTACAAACAGCTAAGCTTGCCCGCGCGAGTGGTTTGTGCGACATGGTGAAAGTAGAAATAATCGGCTGTCAGAAAACCCTTTTACCTGATCCCGTTGAAACACTGCGCGCGTGCGAAATGCTGCTGGCTGAAGGTTTTATTGTTTTGCCATATACCTCTGATGATGTGGTATTAGCGAGACGATTAGAAGAAATCGGCTGCCACGCGATTATGCCGGGAGCTTCACCTATCGGCTCCGGGCAGGGAATTCTGAATCCCTTAAATCTCCAGTGGATCATTGAGCAGTCTTCTGTGCCTGTCATTGTGGATGCCGGAATCGGTTCACCTTCTGACGCAGCACTGGCAATGGAGCTTGGAGCTGATGCTGTTCTTCTGAATACAGCCGTCTCAGGAGCCGGAGAGCCGGTTAAAATGGCACTTGCCATGAAAAAAGCGATTGAGGCAGGACGACTGGGATTTGAAGCTGGGCGTATTTCAAAGAAAAGCCACGCTTTTGCCAGCAGCCCGGTTACGGGAATGATTGAATCATGAGAGACCGCTACTCGAGGCAGGAGTTATTTTTGCCCATTGGCCATGAAGGTCAGAAAAAAATCCGGCGTAAGCATGCTGTGATCGTGGGAATGGGGGCTCTTGGTTCTTCGATCGCTGATATGCTGGCACGCGCCGGTATAGGCAAGCTGACCATTCTTGACAGGGATTACGTTGACTGGAGCAATCTCGGCCGGCAGCTGCTGTATGAAGAAAATGACGCAGCCAATCACTTGCCAAAAGCAATAGCAGCAAAAGAAAAACTGCATCGGATCAATCATGAGGTGGAAGTGGAAGCGCATGTGATGGACGTTACAGGAAGTGATCTTGCAGCCTTAGTCAATCGTGATGTCGACGTGATCCTTGACGGAACCGATCAGTTTGAAGTCCGCTTAATGATCAATGATGTTGCACACAAATACAAAATACCCTGGATATACGGGGCATGCGTCGGCAGTTATGGCATGAGTTATACGATCATTCCAGGTGAAACACCGTGTCTTCACTGCCTGCTGCAGTCTGCGCCGCTTCAAGGCCCAACTTGCGATACTGCCGGTGTGATCAGTCCGATCGTTCATTTGATAACAGCCCACCAGACAGCAGAAGCACTGAAATTATTAGTGGATGGAAAAGAGTCGCTTCGCAGGAAGCTGATCAGCTTTGACTTATGGAATTACCAGCATCAATCCATTCAGGTCGATCAGTTAAAACGGACCGACTGCCCCTCCTGTGGAGAAAACCCGACCTATCCCTATATCCAGGAGTCTGCCATTCAGACAGACGTCCTTTGCGGACGCGATACCGTGCAGATTCGACCTGTTCACAAGGAAACCAGAAACCTGGATCAGCTTCAGCAACTGCTCGAACAAAAAGAAGGCAGAACCGTGCGCAACGACTATCTGATCATGCATCAGTCTGATCACCGGTTTGTTTTCTTTAAGGACGGAAGAGTGCTTGTACATGGAACCAAGGATATCCAGCAGGCAGCGAAGCTTTACCGTGGATTAGTTGCCCAATAGAAAAAGCGCAGGTGCGTAATGCATCTGTGCTTTTTTGTGTCAGGACAGCTTTTTACAATGTTATGTAGTTAAATTTAAAAAAATAAAGGTATCAGCGGTAATACTATGGAACTACCATTTTATAGGATGATACTTATGACCAAATAGGTAGGAAAAGGGGTAAAGAAATGAGACCACGCGCCAATACATTAGGAATAGTTTTGCGGGACCGGTATGTCCTTTTAGAAGAACAGAACAGGAAGCATTCCCAGGGTACGGGACCGAATTACCGTCCGATTGGCGGTACGATTGAACTGGGAGAGAAGTCCAGTGAAGCATTGGTTAGAGAGTTTAAAGAAGAAATAAATGCTGATATTGAAATAGATCAATATTTGGCCTGTTTAGAAAATATATTCAAATTAGACGATCAAATAGGTCATGAAATCACTCAGCTATATGCTGTCTCATTTAAAGATGAACGGCTGTATGAGAAAGAATTATTTATAGTAAGTGAACAAGGAAAAGAAACAACAGCCAAATGGATTGATCTCGAGGATGTATGGAGAGATTCGTTTGTGGTATATCCGACAGGGTTAAAAGATGAAATTAAGAAACTGATTAAATAGCAGGGACGGTGATGATGAATGTATCCTCCAAAACATATCGTGTCAGCAGCAGCCATAATCGTAAATGATAAAAATGAGATCGTGTTGATTAAAGGGCCGCGCAGAGGCTGGGAAATGCCTGGAGGACAGGTGGAAGAAGGAGAGTCAATAAGGGATGCTGCAATCAGGGAAACCAAAGAAGAGTGCGGATTGGATATTGAGATTACGAGGTTTTGCGGTATTTATCAGAATGTAAATGGTTCAATATGCAATACTCTCTTCCTGGGTAAAGCTGTAGGAGGGGAGTTGACAACCTCGCCGGAAAGTCTGGAGGTTGGTTTTTTTCCAATTAATGATGCGCTTCAAATGGTGACGTGGAAGAATTTCAGGCGAAGAATTGAGCATTGCCTGGACGAATCCATGCATCCGTTTTATGTTGAGTTTTGATGGCAATCGACCTGCCTATTGCTATTTTCACAGTATGTCCATACGTTTTGCAGCAGAATAGCAGGAATTCGATTTTATAAGAAAGAATGGAATAAGAAATGGAGGGATGAAGGGAGATAATATGGTAGTAAAACAGAGGTGGAAAGGCTGGCGTTTTCCCGCAATGCTATTAGCCGCCATGGGACTGTCAACAGTTGGTGACTTTATCTATTTGGTTGCCATCAACTTGCTGGTTTTAGAGATGACAAATTCTGCTGCTGCGGTAGCAGGCCTTTGGATTGTGGGACCTGCCGCAGCCATTTTCACAAGATTTTGGGCAGGAAGTATGGTTGATCGGGCAAATAAACGGAGGCTGATGATCTGGACAGATATTATTCGTTTTCTCCTTGTTGCCCTTATCCCGTTGATGACCTCTATATGGGGGATTTACCTGTTATTATGGTTGATCAGCATGGCAAAATCATTTTTTGCTCCCGCATCATTAACCTACATCACTGTACTGGTACCGGAAGATAAAAGAAAACAGTTTAATTCATTTTATTCTTTAACGTCATCCGGTGCTTTTATCATCGGACCCGCAATAGCCAGCGTCTTGTTTATGATGAGTTCAGTCAATATTGCTATTTGGATAAATGCCGCCTCTTTTTTGCTGTCGGCGCTCATCCTGGTATGGCTTCCGGACGTTGACGAAAAGAAAACATCCGGTCTGCAATCTTTATCATTTCACGCTATTATTCAGGATTTTAAAATCGTTGCAGATTTCGGAAAAGACCATAAGCTGTTTACCATGGTGCTTGGGCTAAACCTGCTGATCTTGATTTCGACGTTTGCAATGGACGCGCAGGAGGTTGTGTTTACAAGGCAGGTAATCGGGCTCAGTGAAGTAGAATACAGTCTTCTGTTGAGTATTACTGGTGCCGGTGCTCTTTTAGGCGCACTTACAGTAGCTTTTTTTGCAAAATACCTAACCGTTAAACAGCTTTTCGGCGGAGGGTTTTTATTGGTTTCTGCCGGTTACGTTCTGTATGCATTCAGCCAGTCGTTTGCTATGATTGCAGCAGGTTTTGTTGTACTCGGTTTCTTTAATGCTTTTTCGAATACCGGATACACCACCTGGTACCAGCAAAACGTACCGATTGAATTAATGGGCCGGGTGACAAGCCTGTATGGTGTTATTACCTCTTTTTTTCAGATCATCTTTGTGCTTGGTATGGGAATCATTGCAGATCTTCTATCCCTTCGGCTTACGATTATTTCTCTTTCTTTTTTATGCCTGATCGCCGTTTTATACTTAATTAAAATGATGGTGCATCCTGTGGAAAAGGTAATTTTTGAAGAGAAGAGTGGCAAAGGCGCAGCATAACCTTTTACAGAAAAAACCCCTGCAGGGATGAATGCCTGCAGAGGCAGTGAAAACTAATTTGCTGCTGCCAGCCCTGCTTTATTTAAGAAGTTCCAGGGCTGATTAAAGTGAGGCTGGAAGAAGAAATCGACAAAGCCAAGCTCATCAATTGTCATGCCGGTCTGGATACAGACGCTCAGCGTATTGATGGACTGGGTGACATCCGCTTTGGAAAGGACCTGTGCACCAATAATTTTACGAGAGTCCGGCAGAAAGCTTACCTTCAGCTGGACATTTTCTGAAGTAGGCATAAAATCAGGACGGTGTTTTTCATTTATTGTGATACTTTTCACATGAATGTCTGCAAAAGAGGCAGACGTTTCCGTCAATCCTGTGGATGCCATATTCAGATCGTAAATGTGGAGGCCGGATGTTCCCTGAGTACCAACATTCTTCATTACAGGCTTCAGTATATTTCTCGCAACGAGTGTGCCCATTCTCACTGCATTTGTCGCAAGGGGGATGTAGGCATGCTGCCCGGTCGGATTGTATTTCACCGCACAGCAGTCACCTGCAGCAAAAATATCCGGATCGCTCGTTTGCATGTACTCATTCACATTGATTGCGCCATTATCCAGCATATCCACCTTTCCCTTAAGAAGGGCTGTATTTGGACGGAAACCGACTGACATGATAACCAGATCCGTTTTGATGCGGCCTTTACTGGTTACAACTGCGTCCACCTGGTCCTTCCCTTCAAATCGTGAAACGGTTTCTCCAAGACGAAGCTCAATGCCGCGCTCCACAAAAGTACTTTCAACTTGATCTGTAAATTCCTTATCAAGATATTTATTTAAAATACGATCCGCACCGTCGATGAGGGTAACTTTTTTTCCGGCTTTTTCAAACGCTTCAACCATTTCAACCCCGATATAGCCTGCGCCAACGACTGTGACGTGCTCTGCCTGTTTTGCCCGTTCAATAATCGTATTTGCCTGGTTGTAGTTCTTAGCCAGCAGAACATTATCCAGATTAATTCCGTCAATCGGCGGTGTAATCGGCCATGAGCCTGTAGAGATAACAAGTTTATCGTAGCTGTCAATAACAGCTTCTCCCGTTACAAGATTAACAGCTTCAATCTGTTTGCGGACAGTATCAATATTTTTTACGTCATGCTGCATTTTTACTGCAACACCAAGTGCAGCGATTTTTTCAGGAGAAGAGTAGAATAGTCCTTTAGGATCTTCTACAACACCTCCGACGTATAGAGCCAGGCCGCAAGATAAAAAGGATACGTTATCGTTTCGCTCATATACAGTAATATCCGCTTCCGGATAGAGTTGAGCCATATTTGTAACAGCAGCAGTACCTGCGTGTGTGCTTCCAATAACTGCGATTTTCATATTGTTGCCCTCCTGATTTTTATATTGTGAAAAACATCACAATGTCGATGTGAGATAAGTATAATACGCTGCTTCTATAAAAACAATACATTTGCTCACTATTTCACAAAGTGCTATTTTATCTAATTTTTACCTTTTTCATTGGTTTTCTTACACAGCAAACATCTATAATAGATATGATCATTCAAGATGGGGGGACGTTCAATGGATGCTGTATTTCAAGTGCCTGATGCCGTATTTAACTACAGAGTTGCAGGGGTGTGGATTGAAAAGAATCATGTGCTGTTACACAGGCAGGCAAACGATGCTTATTGGGCGCTGCCGGGAGGACGAGTAAAGGTGATGGAAGACTCGAAAACGAGTCTGGTAAGGGAGATGCAGGAAGAGCTTGGCTGCGATGTGAAAATAACAAAACTCTTATGGGTTGCAGAAAACTTTTTCAAATACGCACAAAATAACTTCCATGAAATTGGGTTCTACTACAGCATATCTTCGAGCAGCGAAGATTTCCCTTTTCAAAAAGGAGAGTTTTTTGGTGCTGAAGGAGAAAGACTCGTGTATAAGTGGGTAGCCATTAATGAGCTTGAAAATCTGGTCATTTATCCTGAATTTTTAAAGACGTCTTTGACGAAACTGCCGCTCACTCCCGAACATGTGGTAGTAAACGATCTGTCCTGCTAACTGGAAATATACTTAAAGGAAAGGTGACACGTTATAATGAAAATAGTTCAAGCAGGAATGAAGGAATTAGAGGGAGCATCTGATCTTTTTAATCTATACCGCATATTTTATGAACAAAAGTCTGATATAGATGGTGCCACGGCATACCTAATCGAGCGGTTTAAAAAACAGGATTCAGTAATTTTTGTAGCCCTACATAATGATTCATATATTGGCTTTATGCAGTTGTATCCCTCTTTCTCTTCTATTTCAATGAAAAGGACATGGATATTAAACGATTTATATGTTGCAGAAGAGGTACGGGGTCAAGGTGTGGCTCAGGGATTAATGAACAGGGCAATTGATTTATGCCAGGAAACAGGTGCCATTTCTCTGAGTCTCCAAACCGCTCCTTCAAACACGAAGGCACAAAGGCTGTATGAGAAAAATCAATTTATTCGAGAAGATAATCTGTTCTTCAGTTATGTATTGAATTTTTAACCGGATCATAGAGGGTTTAACTGCCGAATTGATGCCGTATGTTTTTTTATTTTGTGTCTAGTCATGCAAGGAGGAGTGGAAATGTCAAAGAAAACATCTAAAACGTTTGACCAGCTATCAAAAGCGTATGAAGAAGATGTTGACCTGAAAAGTCCGTATAACTCCCTGTATGAACGGCCCGCCATAATGGGGTTGCTGCCTGTTGATTTAACAGATGTTCAAATACTTGATGCTGGGTGTGCTGCTGGCTGGTACACAGAAGAGCTGACCTTGCGGGGAGCTTCGGCAACGGGGATTGATCTGAGTGACAAAATGGTACATGCCGCAAAAAAAAGTCTTAAAGGGCAGGCTGATATTTTTCAGCACGATCTGTCACAAACGCTTCCTTTTAAAGACCATTCATTCGATTAGATTATCAGTTCGCTAACGATGCATTATCTTGAAGATTGGCATGCGCCTTTCAGTGAATTTCAGCGGGTATTGAAACTAGGCGGAGAACTTATATTTTCTGTACATCATCCCTTCATGGACTTTAAGAGATATTCTGTTCAGGATTATTTTGAGAAAAAGCTGCTAAAGGACACCTGGTACAAGCAGGGTGAAACGTTTAATGTATCTTTTTACAGAAGATCGCTTCAGGACATCATCAATGATACAACGCGTTTTTTTACTATAGAAGAATTAATTGAACCTAAGCCAGTACCCCAAATGAAAAAAACAGATCCTGCCGGTTTTGAGTATTTAAATGCAAATCCTCATTTTTTGATAATAAGAGCTGTAAATGACTAATTTTAGATGGTGGAGAATTGAAATGAAAAAATGGAGCATACGAATTATTGCGGGTCTTCTTTGTTTAATAGCAGTGGTCTTTGCAGGTTTTTATATATGGTCAGAGCAAACCTATCAGCCGTCAGAAGAGCTTCATGCGCATGTAGACAAAAATGACTTTAATAAAGAGGACGGCATTATAACATTTGTGCCGGATGAACCAAATGGAACAGGCATCGTGCTGTATCCGGGAGCTAAAGTGGAGCCTGAGGCCTATGGTTATTATGCGAAAAAGCTGATGAGTGAAGGTTATTTTGTCGCCATACCGGAAGTTTTATTTAATTTTGCTCTTTTTGAAAGTGGCAAAGCAGATGAAATAAGGGAAGCGCACCCGTCAATTGAGCATTGGGTAATAGGAGGACATTCTCTTGGAGGGGTAGCCGCCGCTTCATATGCGTATAATCATCTTCAGGAAATTGAGGGTGTTATTTTTCTTGCTTCTTATCCAAGCAGCGGTTCGGACTTTTCTGCAACGGAGATGCCTATGCTTTCCCTTTATGCGGAAAAGGATGGGTTGTCCACCCTTGAGGACATTGAAGATACAAGACAGCTGCTGTCAAATAAGGCAGTATTGCATGAGATTATTGGTGGAAACCATGCTCAATTTGGACTATATGGCGAACAAAAAGGGGACCAGGCTGCATCAATTTCAGGTATCGAACAGCAGGATGAGATGGCTGCTGTAACACTTGATTGGCTGGAGGGATTACGGTAAAGACATATAAAAAGACGCACTGTATGAGTGCGCCATGATTAAATCAGTGTGAACTTCAACGGCTGGGATTTTTGGATCTGGTGCCTGTCCTTTTGCTGTTGGATGGGCAACGAATTCAAAGTCGCCTGTACCATCCTGAGCGGAACCAGTTGCCCACACCAAAAGATTACCGCTTGCTACCATATATGCTCCGCTCCAAGGTACACCGTATGAATTGGTGGGAAACTCCCCAAGGCCGCTTACAATTAGCTGCTGCGGGTTAACTCGGCCTATAATTGGATTATCAGCTGCCTTTGACTGATCCTCCGGAAAAGAGTCGTCAAGCAATTGGGAGATGAGGGAGAAAATCTCCACATGTCCGATTTCCTCGGTTCCATTATCCATTAAGAGATCTTTATATTTTCTTCTCCGTGACAATTGAATCCCTGAAAAAGATTTTGCAACATAACCGTCATTTCACCAAACTGGTCCCCAGAACCTCCTGAAGATGTCGTGCAAACATCGGATCTGGACGTTCTACCTTTGCTTCGAACTGAAGCTCCTTCTGATGACGAAACATTTCCCTCCTCCATAATAAATAAGACTCTTTTCTGAAGATTACCAATATTTCCTGTTTTTTATTTTCGTGAAAGATGTAGGACTAAACAATATTTTTATCATTTTTACTACCGGACTCTTT
Source organism: Jeotgalibacillus sp. S-D1 (assembly GCF_004358665.1). Lineage (GTDB taxonomy): Bacteria > Bacillota > Bacilli > Bacillales > Jeotgalibacillaceae > Jeotgalibacillus. Next base: position 136,291 of record NZ_SMZR01000006.1, read on the forward strand.
TAGGTGTAATTGCGGATTATTCTCAAATGAAATAGTTGTTTATGACAGACTAAAGTATTATAATTATTAAATAATAATTATTATAAATAAAAAATCACTTGTTACAAAGCTTCCGCAAAAAATAAAGCATAAAAGGTAAAATTAGCACATGCTACTACTTAGCTGCTTCAGAATTAAGGATGTGAAATAAATGAATACAAGTTATAAACCCGCCATTCATTTTCATGAGGTTGATTATGGGGTTGAAGATGCTTCGATTTTAAGTAAAATTACGGGATCATTTCCAAAAGGAAGAATTACGACGCTTGTCGGCCCATCCGGAGCAGGGAAAACCACACTTCTTAAACTTTGTAATGGACTCATTTCGCCTCAGGCAGGTGAAATCTATATTCAAGGTAAGAACATCAACGAGTTTGCCCCTGTGGAATTAAGAAAATCTGTCGGAATGGCGCTGCAAAGTGCACCCATGGTGGCTGGAACAGTCATGAATAATTTAGGATTGCCACTGGAAATTAGAGGCGAGAAACTTTCAGAAGAAGATGGTATAAATTTATTGCATGATGTCGGTCTTAATGAAGATGTTTTGAACAAAAAGGTGAAGGATCTATCGGGAGGGCAAAGGCAGAAGGTATCAATTGCAAGAACGCTGGTCAACCGGCCGGATATTTTGCTGCTGGATGAAATTACCTCGTCCCTGGACGTCACGTCTTTAAAAGAAATTGAAGAACTCATTGTGAAAATCAATCAAAAGTACGGAACAACAATTATTTGGATTACACATAACTTACAGCAGGCGTTAACAATCGGAAACTATACGTGGGTTATGATGAAGGGAAAAGTAATTGAAACAGGAGAAAGTGAATTGCTGGAATCACCAGTAAATGAGCAGGTGCGGCGATTTGTGAAAGGAGAAACGGAATGAGTTTTCTAACCCTATCCATCACTCTTATCTTTGTACTTATTCCTATTCTTTTATCTAAAACGTTGCGATTAGGTTTGGAAAAAGACACAATTATTGCAACGGTCAGGTCCATTATTCAGCTTCTGGCCGTTGGATATATTCTTAAATTTGTTTTTGATTCAGAAAGTCTGTTTTATATATTTTTAATGGTCACTCTAATGATCGTTGTCGCAACACATAATGCACAGAAAAAGGGAGCAGCAATTAAAGGGATAACATGGAAAGTGGGTGTGACCTTAGTATTTGTTGAAGTTTTGACGCAAGGGATACTAATTGGGTTTAATATTACGCCGCCAACCGCTCAATATGTTATTTCCATCAGCGGAATGATTATTGGTAATTCAATGGTGCTTGCGATTTTATTTTTAAATCGATTTACCGCGGAAGTGGATGATCATCAGGATGAGATGGAATTAATTCTTTCTCTTGGCGGGACTCCGAAGCAGGCAATCCATTCACAGCTGATCAAATCGATTAAAGCCAGCATGATTCCAACAATTGAGAGCCAAAAAACAGTTGGACTGGTGCAATTGCCCGGAATGATGAGCGGTCAGATCATAGCTGGAGCGGATCCTATCCAGGCCGTTCAATTCCAGCTTCTTATCATCTTTTTGCTTCTGACTACAGCGGCTGTAACAAGTGTCATGCTTGGTTTTTTATCATATCCCACACTTTTTAATGATCGAATGCAATTATTGAGGGGAAAATAATAAAAAAAAAGCCTTTCATCTGTAAATGATGAAAGGTTTTTTAACGGCAATCTAATTATCTTTTTCGTGTTGCATTTAAAATCAGGCTTAAAAGAACGATGAAAATGATTGAACCAATAAGTGCAGGGAAAATAGCAATCCCGCCTAATACAGGACCGAATTGAGGCAGCAGCTCGCCGCCGATCCATGCACCGATAATACCAGCGACAATGTTACCAATAATGCCGAAAGGAACACCCTTACCAACAATTACGCCAGCTAACCAGCCGATTAACCCGCCGACAATTAGAAATAATATAATACCCATATAAATAAACTCCTCTCAAAAGTAATAGTTCTCTATTCATTACCCCCGCCACCGAAAAAATATGTGTCCATTTTTTTAATCCCAATAATCGAAAAATACTGATAAGTGTTGATTATCCAGCTTTTTTTCTTGGCTAAAAAGTATGATCCTCATTCAATATGCCAACAATAATCACTAGGAGGTGGATACAATGGCTCAAGATGTATTATGCGAAGTTAATAACTGCAATTACTGGGAAAAAGGTAATAAGTGTGCTGCTGATTCGATATACGTAGTAAGTCATAAAGGGAAAAAGGCTTCTAATAGCGAGGAAACAGATTGCAAAACATTTGAACCGCAGGTGTAAGATTAACAAAGCTTAGTTTCTCCTTTATATAATTAAGCAAGCCGTCCACTTATCTTCTGGAAGTGAGACGGCTTGTTTTGATTATATGTCCTTACATAAACAATATTCCTTTCCATTCCATGTCATGTGACCAAGGAAATTTGACAGCAAATATTGGATTAATTTGTTACCATAAAGGTAGTAGAATTTTCTGGGAGGTCTTGGAATGAACAAGAAAATAGTCTTTTTTTTGGTTTTACTAACAGCAGCTCTCCTTGCAGGCTGCAGGGATGAAACTACGCCAAACGAGCGGCTGGATGAATATGTTTCAATGTGGAATGATCAGGACTTCGAAAAAATGTATGAGGGGTACATATCTGCTGGTTCAAAAGATACCTTTAATAAGGAAGCAGTTGAAGGCCGAACCGCAAAAATTTATGAAGATCTGGAAGTAGAGAATCTGGATATCACAGTGCAGGAGCTGCCGGAAGAAACGGAATGGAAAAAAAATGAGCCTGCAGAGATCCCAATCAATGTCTCGTTTGATACCCTTGCCGGACCTGTTTCCTATGAAAAAGAAGTAAAGCTTATTTATGAAGAGCAGGAAGAAGAAGAAAACTGGTTCCTCGAATGGGATCCGTCCTTTATCCTTCCTGACCTGGAGGCAGACGATACGGTTCGTATTTCAACTGAAAAGGGAGTACGCGGAGAAATTTTGGACCGTAATGGAAAACCGCTTGCTGTCAACGGGACCGGATATCAAGTAGGCGTTGTTCCTGGAGAATTGACCGAAGAGGCTAAGCAGGAGCTCGCAGATAAGCTTTCGTTGACTGTGGAAAAAATTGAAGATGAACTTTCTCAATCCTGGGTCGAGGAAGATTTATTTGTTCCATTAAAAAAAATGGCAAGCAATAGGAAGGAAACGGTAACCGAGCTTACTGAACTGCCAGGTATTTATTCACAATCAGTGGACATGCGTGAATATCCTTATGGAGAAGCAGCCTCTCACTTAACGGGCTATATCGGATCCATTACAGCTGAACAGCTTGAAGAAGAAAAAGGGGAAGGCTATACCTCGACCGATTTAGTTGGGAAGAGGGGGCTGGAAGAGTTGCTGGAAGACCGGCTCCGTTCAAAAACGGGCACTCATATTTTTATTGAAAAAAGCACAGATGAAAGGGTCACAGTAGCGGAAAGTGAGGCGCAGGATGGAGAAACGGTCACCCTTACGATTGATGCGGAACTTCAAAAAAATACCTATGCAGCAATGAAGGGAGAACAGGGCACCTCTGCCGCTGTCGATCCAATGACGGGTGAAACGTTGGTACTAACCAGTTCTCCCGGATTTGATCCGGCAGAGTTTTCACTTGGTGTAAGCGGGGAACGCTATGCTGAAATGGAAAATCAGCCGGATCAGCCGTTGCTGAATCGCTTTGCTGTGACCTACGCACCGGGCTCAACTCAAAAGACGCTTACAGCTGCAATTGGATTAGAAGCAGGCACGCTTGATCCATCTGAAGGCCTGACGATTAATGGTCTGGAGTGGCAAAAAGAAGACTGGGGAGATTTTAAAGTAACAAGAGTTCACGAAGGACCTAACCCAATTGATTTGAATAAAGGACTTGTCTATTCTGACAATATTTATTTTGCACAGGTTGCACTGGATATGGGAGCAGAAACATTAATTGAAGGCTTGAAAAAGCTCGGTTATTCAGAGGAAATGCCTTTTTCCTATCCTGTAAGGACCTCCCAGATCTCAAACGATGGCACCATTAGTTCGCAGGGACAGCTTGCGGATACTTCCTACGGACAAGGCGAGATGCTGACAAATATTCTTCACCTTGCCTCGACGTATGAGATCGTCGTCAATGATGGCGTCATAATGAAGCCGCTTCTGTTTGAAGAGGAGGAACAGGAAGTGTGGAAGGAAGATCTTCTTTCCCCTGAACATGCAAATCGGCTCCGCAAGGATCTCAGGGAGGTAGTAACGGTTGGATTTGCCAAACCGGCTGACATTCCTGAAGTACGCATCGCCGGTAAAACAGGGACAGCAGAACTGAAGCAGGCTGGAGAAGAATCCGGCAAAGAAAATGGCTTTTTTGTTGCTTATAATGAAGAAGATCCCGCTTATATCCTCGCAATGATGATTGAAGGCGTAGAAGAAAAAGGCGGAAGCACCTATGTTTCAAAGCTTGCAACAGAAGTGTTTAAGAAGGATGCTGCTGAATAATATTTAATGACATAAGAAAGAGCGTGGGACCTAACGAAGAATCTAGAGAAGACCGGTTCATTTCCGCTGCAGGCGGCGCTTTCCGCGGGGCGGGGGTGAGCCACTTCGATGCTTCGCACCTTCAGTGTCTCACCTCTCCCGCTGCATCCCGCAGGAGTCGCCACCTTCCGCTGCAATGAACCTAAGTTCCAATAAGCTAAATGGGTATAAGGAAATAATCCTGCAAAGATAGAAAGAATGTTCTCACGAAGGATTGTCTTTAAAACATTCTTTTTAGTTTTTTCATCCTAACCTTAATTATTTTGTTCAGCCTGTAATCATTTGAACCGGTCCCTTTTTCGTGGCAGAAAACAACCTTTCAGACTGAATAATGAGCCAATGAAAAGCACATATTACCTTCAGACTACTTAGGAGGTACATACATGCAAAACAATTCTGATCAGCCAAATCCAAATCTGTCACAAACGGGGAATATGGCGCCGCAATTTAATCATGGAGGCCATGAAATATTTGACGCAAGAGAAGTTCTTTCACTCGCTGTAGGTGTCCTGGATCAATACACAATGTTCCGGGAGCAAATAAAGGACCAGCAGCTTAAAGGTATTCTTGATCGCCAGTTTGAATTTTTAAAGGAAGAATACAATGTAACGCTTGAAACATTTACAACAGGGAAAAAACCGTCTCATTCCATGGTGAGCTACAACATGGCTATGGAGAACGACACGGTCTATGGGCTAACTCCAATGCCCCCTGTTAAACCGGTACAGTCGGCAAATGAAATTAATGACCAGGGCATCTCAGGCTATATGCTTGGGCTGGTAAAATCAGGAGCTTCGCTTAAAGCAATGACCGCTCTTGAAATGACCAACCCTGTTCTGCGAAGAGTGGTTGCTGACAGTGTGCCAAACTGGATTGAAATGGCCTATGAACTGTTTCTGTATCAAAATAAACATCATTATTATCAGGTGCCGCAGCTGTCCCAGCAGGACATGCAGCAGCTGTTGAATTCATACTCACCTGCTTCCGGAACGCCCAATTCGAATAATATGATGCAGTAATAGAGGGGAACGGCCGAAACATCGTTTATGATGTTTCGGCTTTTTTTTTGTCCATTTTTAAGGGAGTCCTTGCACAACGAAAAATAATAAATCTGATATTTTAAAAAACGGGTTGTAAAACGCTTTCATTTAATTTATAATTTCACTAAACCGATTTACTAAACCGATTTAGTACAAACAAAATAACTAATGTGGAGTATGAACTATGAAAACCAGAATAACCATTACCGATGTTGCGGCTCACGCTAAAGTATCTAAAAGCACGGTCTCTCAATATTTAAATAAACGTTTTGACTTTATGGGAGAACAAACAAAGGATCGGATAGAGCAATCAATCCGGGTGCTGGGCTATCAGCCAAATGCGGTAGCGCGCAGTCTCAAACAAAAATCAACGTCATCAATTGGTGTTATTGTTGCAAATATTTTACATGCGTTTTCAACTCAGGTAATTAGAGCGATTGAAGATTATTGTAACGAATATAATTTTCATATCATTGTCTGCAACGCAGATGATGATCCAATTAAGGAAAAAAAATATATTGAAATGCTGCTTGCCAAGCAGGTGGATGGAATGATTATTTTTCCCACTGCGGGCAATGTAGAGCTGTATCAGCAATTAGTCGAATCGAATTATCCGCTTGTTTTTTTAGACCGGACAGTAGAGGAAGTAAAAGTTCCTGTCATTCAGCTGGACAATCAAAAAGCATCAGCTTTGGCAGTAGGTCACTTTATTGAAAAGGGCTATGAACGGATTGGCATTATTACAACCTCGTTGAGCCTTGGCGTGTCTCCGCGAATTGAGCGTATTAATGGATTTAAAAAAGCAATGACAGAGCAAAATCTTCCCGTTAAGGAAGAGTACATTAAAAGCCTTGAGGTTGAGGATATACAGCAGGGGTTAATGGAAATGATGGCACTGGACGAGCCTCCGGAAGCACTGATCGCTTCCAATGATTTTATCCTCATGGAACTGTTGAAATATATCAAAGCACATTCTATTAAAGTGCCTGATGATCTCGCGATTATCGGTATTGATGATGTATCCTTCGCCAGTGTTTATAATCCGGCACTTACCACCATCGCTCAGCCAACGTTTGACATGGGGAAAAGAGCAGCCGAAATCATTATAGAAAAAATTCAAACCAAAGAGGATATTCCGGTAAATGTTTATCGGCATAATCCGGTCTTGAAAAACAGAGATTCATGTTGAAAACAGGATAGGAGAGTGAAGAGATGGATGTTATTACAATTGGAGATGCAATGGTTTCATTTAACCCGCAATCTAAGGGACCGCTTAGATACGTCAATACGTTTGAGCGGAAGGTAGGAGGAGCGGAATTGAATGTTGCAATCGGATGCTCAAGGCTCGGCCTTAAAACTAAGTGGGTAAGCAGGCTCGGAAACGACGAGTTTGGCAGGTATATTTATAACTTCTCAAGAGGAGAAGGACTTGATATGTCCCATGTCGAGCTGGTGGAAGGCTATCCAACATCCGTCCATTTTAAAGAAATTTTAGAGGATGGGGGCGGGAGAACTTTTTATTATCGTTCCAATTCTCCCACCACGGCGTTGACTGGCAGCGACATCAACCAGTCACTATTTGCAGATGCAAAATTATTTCATCTGACAGGTGTTTTCCCCGCAGTTGATCAAGAAAAAAATGTAGATCTTATAAAGCAGGCGATTGGACTGGCAAAGCAGGAAGGTATGCTTATTTCCTTTGACCCCAATATTCGGTTGAAGCTTTGGAGTAAACCGGAAGCAAAAAAAGCTTTGAAGAGCTTTCTGCCTGATGTTGATATTTTGCTGACGGGGATTGACGAAGCTGAGATTCTCTTTGAAACAAAGGACCCGGATGCAATCATAGCTGAGTGCAGGAAACTGGACATCACTTATGTGGCGATAAAGCAAGGGGAAGAAGGCTCGATTGGCTACTTTAATGGAGAGAAAATTACAGCACCTTCAGTCAAACCGAGAAAAGTAGTTGATACTGTGGGAGCGGGTGACGGATTTGATGCGGGTTTTATCTATGGAGTACTGCAGGGCTGGACTCTTGATAAAATCCTTCTTTTTGCAAACACAATAGGCTCAATGGTTGTGAGCGTCTCCGGTGATAATGAAGGACTGCCATATCTTGAGGATATATTGATCCAAATGGGAGAAAGAGAGTTTATAGAGCGGTAGAAAGGGGCGTTTACATGAAACTGCAGCTTGCACTGGACCGACTGACAAGAGAGCAATGCTTTGAGTTAATTGACGAGACAAGGGAATCGGTGGATTGGATTGAAGTCGGAACGGGTGTGATAAAAGAATACGGCATGTCGATCATCAGGGAAATCAAAGAAAGGTATCCGGATACTATTCTGGTAGCGGACATGAAAACCTGTGATGCTGGATCGCATGAAGCAGCTCAGGCTTTTGAAGCGGGAGCTGATATTTCGACCGTGATGGCTTTTTCGGCAAACCGGACGATTTCCGATGCACTTGAAGCTGCCCGGAAACATAATGGAAGAATTATGATTGATTTGTTAGGGGTAACTGATCAGCAGCGTATTCAAGAGATTGTAAGTTTAGGAGTCAATCTGGTGAGCTTGCACTATGGAAAAGACATGCAGAAGGACGGAGAGATGGGGACGAATTTATTTGACCTCGTAAATGAAATCCCTTCATTAGAGCTTTCAGTTGCCGGTGGGCTCAATCTGGAATCATTGCCTGCTATGCTAAAAAAATCGCCTAATATCCTTATAATTGGAAGCGCTATCACCAAGTCGGCTGATAGCAGGAAAGCAGCAGAGAAAATGAAAGGAATGATTCAATCCTATGAAATCAATCATTGAAACGGTTTCGGGCGAAGTGACTTCTGTGTTAAAAAATGTGAAAGAAGCTGAAGCGCAGGCGGTAAGCCGGGAACTTGCGGCAGCCAATCGAATTTTTATTACGGGTGAAGGACGTTCCGGCTTAATGGGAAAAGCATTTGCCATGCGATTAATGCACGGAGGATTTCAAGTATATGTACTTGGAGAAACGATAACACCAAGCATTGCAAAAGGAGATCTGCTTGTAGCAATTTCAGGCTCTGGTTCAACCGGCGCTATTGTCCAATTCGCTTTCAAGGCCAGGGAATCGGGTGCCAAAGTACTGCTGGTCACTACAAACAAACAATCAAAACTGGGAGACATCAGTGATGAAGTACTCGTCATTCCTGCTGCAACAAAATACCGGCGAGAAGATGAGCCTGAAACAATCCAGCCTCTCGGGAACCAGTTTGATCAGGCAGTTCACCTGGTGCTGGATGCCATTATTATTGGAACTCTTCAAACCGGCGATGATGATTACAGCGCCATGACTAGACGCCATGCCAATATGGAGTAGACAAAGATGATTAATCGATTTAGCCAATATAAGGAGGAATGAAAAATGAAAAAAACATTATTATCTGCAGTTGCATCGATCGCTGCTTTTTCCATGGTTCTGGCTGGGTGTGGGAGCGAGGAAGCCGGTGGCGGCGACGAGAAAATCAAAATAGTTGCTGCTCATAATCAAACGTCCCCTGAGAATCCATATCAGGACGGGCTGTTAAAGTTTAAGGAAGTAGCTGAAGAAGAGTCAAACGGAGCAATCGAAGTGGAGGTTCATGCAGGAACAATTGGCACCGAAGAATCTGAGCTTGTTGAAAAGCTGAAATTGGGCGGTGCTGATGTAGTCCTGGTTTCCCCGGGATTTATGACAGCAACAGGAATTAAAGAAGTTGATCTGTTAGCCATGCCATACTTATTTGACGACTACGAGCACTGGGAAAGCGTAGTGGATGGTGAAGTTGGAGATGAGCTGGCACAAATCATCAATGAAAAATCAAATAATGACTTTAAAATTATCGGGTACTGGTCAGCGGGCGTTAGACATTATTACGGCAAGAAGCCGCTGGAATCCATGGACGACTTAAAAGGTATGTCGATCCGTACACAAACATCCGGTGTAGTGGCAGACTACTGGAAACAAGTTGGAGCGGTTCCGAGCTCAGTCGCGTGGGGTGAACTGTATCAAGCCCTTCAGCAAAACGTTGTGGATTCATCCGAAAATTCTTATCCCTACTTTGTACAGCAAAACCATCACCAAACGCCAAACGGGAAATACACAACCGAAACGGGCCATGACTACACAACAAGACTGCTTCTGGTAAATGGGAATAAATTTGATCAAATGACGGATGAACAAAAAGAAATTCTTTTAAATGCAGCTGAAGCATCAACACAAACGGAGCGGGAAGCTCTATACGCCCAGGAAGATGAATACAAAGAAATTGCTCTGGAAGACGGAGCAGAAATAAATGAAATCGACCGTCAGCCATTTATTGATATTGCTCAGCCATTACATGAAAAAGCTGCCAAAGATATGGGTGCAGAAGAGCTCTTAAAGAAAATTAATGAACTGAGATAGTTATATGAATAAAAGGAGAGAGAATTTAAAAAAGCAATAATTCTCTCCCATACTTTCCAGACAAGAAGGTGAATAAAGGTTGATTAAAAAACTTGAACACATTCAATTATTCGTTGGCGTATTGTTTTTAAGCATCTTTTTTGTTGCCATCCTGATTCAAGTATTCAGCCGGTACTTGGGCGTTTCTGTGATATGGACCGAGGAGGTCGCAAATTACTGTTTTATATGGGCAATCTTTATGGGAGCCGCTGTCATGGTCAATCGGAAGGATCATTTTAATTTCGATTTGCTGGCTAAAAAGCTGAAAGGTAAACCCAAGCATATTCTGGCACTCGTGACGGACGGGGTTTTACTGGTGTTTTGCATAGCGTTATTCGGCTATAGCCTGACTGCAATGTCTACCTTCTGGGACTACAATTGGGTCTCTCTTCCGAGTTTGAAAATGGGATATGTATGGCTGTCACTGCCGGTGATGGCAGGTACGATGGTTATCTATCTTCTCGCCCATACAGTCAGTGACCTGAAATTATTAACGGGAAGGGAGGGGAGTGAATAATGGAAATTCTGTTAATCGCACTTTTTATTACATTAATCCTCATTGGAGTGCCGATTGCGTTTGTGATTGTCATTGTGGCACTGCTGGGAATCGTGAATATACCATATGTACCTGAGGTGACCGTTCCTGTAAAAATGTTAAACGGACTGGATTCATTTGTTTTACTTGCCGTACCCCTATTTATCCTTGCTGCCAACTTGATGAATCATGGGCAAATCTCACAAAAGCTGATTAACTTTTCACTCTCCATGGTCGGTCATATTCGCGGCGGATTAGCACATGCGAATATACTGGTTTCCATGATTTTCGCCGGGGTTTCAGGAGCGGCCCAGGCTGACACAGCAGGTGTAGGGAAAATCCTTATTCCGAATATGAAGAAGCAGGGTTATGACACAGAAACTGCCGTTAGTGTTACAGCAGCGTCTTCCACTATTGGAGTCATTATTCCGCCGAGCATACCGATGATCATTTTTGCCGGTCTGACCAATGTTTCTGTTGGCGCATTGTTTCTTGCAGGGATTATTCCTGGTGTATTGGTTGGTCTTGGCATGATGCTGTTAATTTATATCTACTCCATTAAAAGAGGGTATCCAACATACGAACGGACTTCCATAAAGAAGTTTTCAAAGCTGTTATTTGAATCACTTCCTGCGCTGCTTACTCCAGTTATCTTAATTGGAGGAATTGTAACAGGCTTATTCACAGCCACTGAAGCAGCTGCATTTGCTTCCCTCTACACTGTATTTGTTTGTATGTTTTTCTATAAGACTTTGAAAATTAAAGACCTGCCAAAGATTTTAGTAGATACCTTAACACTCAGTTCTCTTTCATTATTTGCATTAGCTGCTGCCAGTGCATTGGGTGAACTTTTAAGTTATTATCAGCTGGCTGCATGGGTGCAGGAATTTTTCTCAGCCAATATAAGCAGCAAATGGGTATTTCTATTAATCATCATTCTGTTCTTTTTATTCATAGGGACTTTTATGGATGCCATTCCGGCAATGATTTTGTTTGTCCCGGTTATTTTACCAGTTGCCACAGCATTTGATGTCAGTCCATTATTGCTTGGTCTGATCACAATCATAACGCTTGCGATAGGGCTGATTACTCCTCCGTATGGTTTATGCTTGCTTCTTGCCGCTAAGATCGGGGATCTCTCAGTTGAACGTTCGTTTGTTTCTGTGCTGCCCTTTATCGGGGTCATTATGATTGTCTTATTATTTGTCACGTTCTTCCCGGAGATTGTTTTGTATCTTCCAAAATTATTTAGTCCGGATTTATTCTAGATCAGTAAGGAAAGGATTTGGTACCATGTCAAACCGAACGATTTTAAACGCTGATGGTTCATTAATGTTAGTGGAAGTTGCATTAGAAAAGAATTTTTATTCAGAGGTTGATCAGCATGCTGAAGAACAGTTGAGTTATATTCTGAAAGGTTCAGTGGAATTTGAAGTAGGCGGAAAAAAGAAGGTGCTGGAAAGTGGGGATGTTCAGTATATTCCCTCTAATGAACCACATCGTGTAAAAGTAATTGATGCATGCACTATCCTGGATGTTTTCACTCCGCTGCGCGCTGATCTGCTTGGCAAAGCCTGAATTTTATTGATAAAGGAGCCAATACGATGACGGATGCAGATGTAAAAAAACAAAAAGCAGGAGAAAGAGCCGCCTGTTTTGCAGAGGATGGAATGGTTATTGGTCTCGGGTCGGGCTCAACGATGTACTGGACGATAAGGAAATTGGGTGAACTTGTACAAAACGGGTTAATGATTGAAGGCGTTCCAACTTCCCTGAGAACTGAAAATTGGGCAAAAGAATGTGGTATCCCATTAACCAGCTTCACACAAGTTCAAAGGCTGGATCTTGCGATTGACGGTGCTGATGAAATTGATACCAAGTTCCGTCTCACGAAAGGCGGGGGCGGATCACTTGTCAGAGAAAAGATCGTTGCTGCAGCCTCCCGCAGGTTAATCATTGTGGCGGATGAAGCAAAACGAGTGCAGTCATTGGGCAGGTTTCCTCTGCCTGTTGAAGTCGTTCCATTTGGCTTTGAAGCGACCATCCACAATATTTCCTCTTTAGGGTGCTCAGCTGTAATTCGAACCCATCATGGAAAACCATTTGTTTCAGACAATGGTAATTATGTTCTGGATTGTCAGTTCACATCTATGGACGACCCTGCAACTCTGCATAACAAAATAAAACTAATTACCGGAGTTGTAGAGACAGGACTTTTCATTGATATGGCTGATATCGTAATTATCGGTACCACAACAGGAACAAAAATTTTGCAGAAAAACTCAGACAGGGAGGGATAAGGGTGAATTTATTCGAGAGAATGACCGAAAGCGGAGTTGTGGCAGTTATCCGCGGCTCAAAACCTGAAAACATTTTATCCATAGCAAGAGCGCTGAAAAAAGGCGGAGTGAATACGCTTGAGATCACGGTTGAAACCCCGGGGGCGATGACAATCATCGAAAAGCTGGCAACAGAATTACAAGGAGAAGATGTGATTATTGGTGCAGGAACTGTTCTTGATGCTGAAACAGCACGAGCGGCCATCCTGTCCGGTGCTCAATTTATCTTTTCCCCCACTGTTAATACAGAAACAATAAAAATGACGAAGAGATATGGCATGCTTAGTATACCTGGAGCCTTTACACCAACAGAAATTCTTCATGCCTATGAGCATGGAGCGGATGTAATTAAAGTGTTCCCTGCAAATACTGGAGGGCCGTCCCATATTAAAAATATAAAAGGTCCTCTTCCACATATTCCGATGATGGCTACCGGCGGAATTGATGTGAACAATGCTGGCGATTATATTCGTGCAGGGGCAATTGGGATCGGGGCAGGAAGCACGCTGGTACCTTCATTTGAAGAAGCAACAGCAGCTATCAGTGAGCGCATTACTGCCAATGCCCTTGGCTTTGTGGAGGCGGTTAGTAAAGCGCGGGAGAAGGTCTACAGCTAATAAGTAATAGGTAAAAAGGAGAAATACGCCGGTTAATTAGGCGTATTTCTCCTTTTTGTTTTTGAAAGCATTAAGGATTACAGTATGCTCTGTGGAATTTAACTGCATCTGATGTCATGCATCATATTTATAATAATCCTGAGCATGGTAGACCTCAAACCCGCATGATGTATACAGTTCTAAGGCATGCTGATTATCTGCCTGAACCTCTAAGTGAATGGCCCGCTTAGAAACTGACTCATTTACAAGTACCTGCTGAAGGGCGCTTTTTCCAATACCTTTTCCCTGGAAGGAGGGAAGGATTGAAAAGCCATAAATCCATAACTCGTTGCCAATACGCTGCAAGCGGACTTTCCCAACAGATTTTCCTTCGTGCTCAATAATGTAAAAAGATTGCCTGCGTTCGCTGCTAAACTGTGTCCAATGCTTCTCAGCATCCTCCCGGGTTGAACCGAATGCTTCCATATCCAACGTTATCTCCAGTTCCTTGTCCTCCTTGCGGGCAGGGCGTATTGTAGCCATTTTAGTAGGAGATTGGGCATTGGAATTCCATTTCATCTGATACTCGGTAAAATAATAATGGTTTGGAAGAGTTGCTAAAAAGCTTTTGCCTGAAGAAGAAGCTGAAGGAGTATTTAACAGCAGCTTCTCATAGTTTAGCTGCTGCAGTTCACGTGAAGCCTGTGCAGTTAAAGCTCTAAAGACACCTTTGCGTCGGTGGGCGGGGTGAACCATGCCGCAAGCTTCAATGGTCGAACCAAATCCATATACTCCTAGAAAACCGATCAGTTCGTCCTCATGATAAGAATAATAGGTTTTAAGACCGTCTGAATGCTCCATCTGCATCCAGTCTTCATTTAATTTCAATTGTATCTGATCAGTTTCCTCACATAACTTTTTTAACTTGTCGATTTGCTTAAGCTGGGTTATTGATAACATCTTTCCACTTCCTGCTGCCAAATTTTTTGTGAATTTGTTTAACGTGGCTGTTAAATTTATGTGAACGCGCTCGTTTTCCCGGGCAGGAACGAAACGGTGAACAGGTACTAACGGTTCCTCCACTCGTCAGCCAGCATCCCGTAAACCACTGAATCGACATAATGATCATAAAGCCACTCGGCCTGCCGGATACAGCCTTCATTAACAAATCCCAATTTTTCTGGTATTCCTCTGCTTTTTTTATTTTCGGCAGCTGCCCTGATTTCCACTTTATTCAGCTGCAAATGGTTAATCGCATAATCAGTTAATGCTTTAGCCACCTTTATCATAATTCCTTTTCCCTGGTAATCCTGACCCAGCCAATAGCCGATATAAGCTGTTTTATTAGCCCAATTGATCTGATTGAACCCTGCGATACCAACAACATGTTCGTTGTATTGAATGACGGTTGTAAGTCCTTTATTATTGGCAAAAGCTGATAAGCTCATCTTAATGTAGTCTTCTGTATCTTCCAATTTCGTTGTTCCATCAAGCCATGGGAGCCATTCTCGCAAATAATCTCTGGACTTGTCAGTAAGCTCATAAATGGCGCCAGCATCCTTGGGTTCAATTAGCTTTAGTGTAATCTCCTTATCAATCGCATGAATGAACATAGTATCCTCCAACTCTATAGGCTCAATGAATTCTAAAAAAGAGAAACCCAAGGTTCAGGTTCCTCTGTCATTAAGTGGTTTTTGTATAAACATTTTTTAACTTCTCAATTTGGTCCTCAGTAAGTTCCAGGTAATTGAAATTCAGATTATGATTTGCCATAAATTGCAGATCTTCAGTTTTTATTTCAAATATAGTCCCATTAATATAACGAGGTACAAATAATGTAATATTGCATTTGCGTTCCAGATCAAACTCGTGATTGATTTTTTCGAATTGGGCCTTTGTAATATTATTGTCCTCGAAAAAATCCTTCAGCTTTTTAAATAATGTGGATACAGCTTCATCATTATCATCATCCAGTTCTTCTGTTTCCTCCTCTGATAGAGAGAACGTGCGGGCCCAATAGGAATAAGACGTAGGACCGTGCTGAGTAAAAAAGCTGGAATCCCCTTTATTAAAGTGGAAGGAACTATGAACATTCAAAATCTCCATGATATCGTCGCTCGTAAAAATTTTTGCGTCTTTATCGGGCTCGGGGGTATTGTACGACATTGGTTTTCCATAAATCGCTAACGCTAAAAAGAAATTTTCAATGACCATGCTCCATCTCCTAGTAAAAAGTAGTTTGTACAAAAAATAAAAAAATCTACTAATGTAAACAGTTTAAAGGGTGGATATATATTGAATATTATACCATATAAAGAGAAATTTTAAAATTGGGAACTTTAAAAATTTACAATCTATTAGTTTGCTGATAAAGATTTTGCTTGTTAAAAAAGGATTAAATACCCAGTTGGTAGAATAATAAGTTTAGAGTGGTTAAATTAAGCCTTACGTTAACAGGTGCAATAGAGTTAACAGAGCTGAAATTAAAGGGAGTGTTTAAAATGCCAAGTCCCATTCAAAATAAAATGAACACTGTTTTTATCCATGTCACGGATTTGAAAACCTCAGTCAGCTGGTACAATCAATTACTTGGAAGGGATTACAGTAAAGATGAAATCCATCTTCCGGTTTATAACATACAAATAGAAGGATCAACAGGTCTTACACTGGATGCCGGACCGGATGGAAATAAACGAATAATACCTGATTCTTATCCCATTTTTAACTTCCATACGGACTGCATAGAATCAGCTTATCAATTTGTAAAAAATGATCTTAACTATGCATTGCAAACTGAACCTGTCCATTTTGAGGACTTTTCGTTTTTTAATGTGATCGATCCGGACGGACATGTCATTATGATTTGTACAGGCTGATTAGCCAGGCTTTTTGGCTGCTTTTTACCAGAAGATTTATGAGAAAAAATTATTTTGCAAAAAGGTTTTAAGCATAAAAGTGCTGGGTAAATATCTATGGTGACCACGTAAAACAACGGTAGAATAGCTTGAGAAGTCCCGCAGGATGAAACGCTATTTTGACGATTTGTAGTGACAGTCGAGAAGATCGATTTGCTTTCTTATCCATGATAAAGTCAGTTTGACTGCCAATTGTCATGGTTCTGCTGGATGGTTGTCTGAAGACAACGGAAAGAAAGCGAGTCTTCTCGAATTATTTTCTAAATAAAACGTAAATATTATTTAAAAATATAAAAACCTTGCTGAATACCAGTGGAGGTTTTTTTGCTGCATTAATTTTTTTCTTCAAGGTGCAGGACGCAGTTAATGAACTCCGCTTTCCACACAGGGTCTATTGTAAAAATAGATAAAGAGGTGTTTAAAAGTTGAATTTGCCCGTCAAATTCCGGCAGCAGTTCGATTAATAAATGACGAATAAATGAGCCGTGGCTAACGACGAGGACAGACTCACGGGGATGTTTAACGGCAATGTCTTCAAAAAATGCAACACCTCGTTCAATTACTGCTGCAGTTGGTTCCATGCCCAAATCCAGTGATGCCCAATTTTCACCCCATGCTTCAATTCGTTCCGTATGAGTTGTGCCTTCAATTTTACCACCGCCAATTTCCTTCAGCCGGTTATCCATATGAAGTTCAGGCAGGGCGGCAGAATCTTGAATAATTTGAGCGGTTTCAAGTGCCCGTGCCAGAGGGCTTGTATAAATAACATCCCAATTTTCATCTTTTATGCGAGCACCCAGCCGCATAGCCTGGACTCTTCCGTCCTGGTCAAGAGGGATATTTGAATTTCCCTGTGCTCTGCCTAGCTTATTCCATTCCGTAGTACCATGACGAATAATTCCGATTTTTGTCATAATCTTCTCCTTTTAAACTATTGATTTCTAATTCTAAAAGTTCTGTAAATACATATTATGTAAATTAAACAGGGGTTGATTATAAATCAATTAAAGGCACCTGTTTATTATTAATTATAGTACTCCCAAAGTTATGTGGGAACAAAATCACATTAAAAAGACAGACTCCTAATCGAGTCTGCCTTCTGATTAAAACGTCTATTTTAACGAGCTTTTAATTGAAACATCCACTAGCGATTTCCAGCGTGCGTACGCCAACAAGATTTCAGGAGTCTTTCTTACTGCATCGATCATCTTCTGTGTGCGTGCTAACATATGGGCCAATACTCTGCTGGAGGAGGTTTTAGACAGAATTTCTTTTTCAATGGCGTTGACCGCTCTCTGAATCTTTCTTGATTCATAGTCTGAACAATATTTGCATTCTCTAAGCTGGTGAATTAACTGAGCAGAAGCAATTGTGATGCACTTTATCACCGGCTGATCTACAGCAATCGTTTCCTGTGAAGTATAATCTTTCTCTAGTTGAGTTTGAAAATAAGTGTAGTCAATCATGATAATCTTCTCCTAAAGTGGATTTTAACTGTTATTTACCCTCCTAGAAAACCTTCAAAACGGGTATTATTTCCTGTTTTTATAAAAAAGAAATGCTCGAAAAAAGTCTAAATAAACCCTTTATCTTCAAATTAAATAGTTGAGATTCCTAAGGGCAAAAGAATCTCCTTATAACTAAGCTATTCAGTTGACAAATATTTAGAACCAAATTATGATCGGTTACATAAAGTAACTGATATTTCGGAGGAGATAACGATGACATTTCATGGGGAGCAGGCAATATTTGTTGGAGAAGCAGCCATTCGTGTACAGGATCTAAAAAGGTCGACTAAATTTTATAAGGAGATTCTTGGTTTTAATGTTTTGGCTGAAACAGAAAGAAGTGTTTGTTTCACTGCAGATGGAAAAAAGCCGCTGCTGACAATTGAGCAGCCGGATGGAATTAAGCCGAAAGAACAGAATACCACTGGGCTGTATCATTTTGCTCTATTATTGCCGGAGCGTGCCCACCTGGCAGCTTTAGTAAAGCATTTTGCTGATAACGGAGTACGGTTTGGCTCCTCTGACCACCTGGTGAGTGAAGCTCTTTATTTAAATGATCCGGATGGAAATGGTATTGAAGTATATACCGATCGTTCGAGCAGCAAATGGAGCTGGGAAAATGGAAACGTGTTAATGGCAGTGGATCCATTGGATTTTGAAGCTCTTCTTGAGGATCGAAAGGGCGAGTGGAACGGGCTTCCTGAAGAGACAGTAATGGGACATATTCATCTCCATGTATCTGAGCTGCAAAAAACAGAGGAATTTTATGTGAAAGGACTCGGATTTGATGTAGTCAGCCGATTTGGCAATCAGGCGCTGTTTCTTTCTGTTGAGAATTATCATCATCATATTGGATTGAATACGTGGAACGGTGTTGGAGCCCCAAAACCACAAAAAAATACAGCAGGGCTGAGCTGGTTCTCGCTCGTTTTTCCAACTGAGGAAAAAAGAAATGAGATTATCTCTCAGATAAAATTATTCGGCGGCGAAGTATCAGAAGACAATAACGGCTTCACTACAGAGGATCCTTCAGGCAACAAGATAAAATTGAAGATATATCCGGAGAATGGTTGAAAAAACACCACCCATTTTTAATAAAATTTGTATATGGAAGCAGGAAAATCCTGCTTGTTTGCAGAATATATAAGTAAACACAGCAAAAATGCCAATCCTCTTGTCTTTAGCCTTATGAGTTTGGAAAATATCTATACAAGGAGGAATTCCCATTGGATGAAATACGTTTAATTCCTTATCAAGTGAGTGATATTCTCACGATGTCGCAAGATAATATTCCCGAAGGTATTAAAATGATTCAAGCTCCAGAGGTATGGGAAGAAGCGGATCAGGGGGCAGGGCAAGTCATTGCAGTTATCGATACTGGATGCCAGGTTGATCATCCGGATCTGGCTGACCGAATTGTCGGTGGACGTAATTTTACCAGTGATTACAAAAGCGCTCCTGAAAATTTCAGTGACAATAACGGGCATGGAACCCATGTAGCCGGGACAATCGCAGCATCTGCATCTGAAACCGGCCTTGCAGGGGTTGCTCCAAAGGCAGGTTTATTAATCTTAAAGGTTTTGACGGGCAGCGGCAGCGGCAGCTATAAAGGAATTGTTGACTCCATCCATTATGCAATTGACTGGACAGGACCAAATGGAGAAAAAGTATGTGCATTGTCGATGTCTCTCGGCGGACCCAACGATCTTAAGGATCTTCATGATGCAGTAAAACGAGCTGTTTCAGAAGGGATTGCAGTTATCTGTGCAGCTGGTAATGAAGGAGACAACCGTCCTGAAACAGATGAATTTGCTTATCCGGGCGCTTACCCGGAAGTTATTCAAATTGGGGCCGTAAACTTTAATCGGGAACTGGCTGCGTTCAGTAATACCAATGACGAAATTGACCTCGTCGCTCCGGGTGTTGATATTCACTCAACATTTCTTGAAGGAAAGTATGCAACTCTTTCAGGAACATCCATGGCGACTCCCCATGTGTCAGGCGCAATGGCTTTGATTAAAAATATTACACAAAAAAGATTTGAACGCGAGCTGACGGAAGCAGAGCTGTATGGCCAGCTCATCAAGCGAACGGTTCCGTTGGGCTATCCGAAAACGGCTGAAGGAAACGGGCTTCTTGCTCTCGGCGTAGTTGATCAATTATCCAAAGTATTTTCATTCTATAATACATGTGTGGATACGAACACCACAGTGCAAAAAAGCAGCGAATTTCAAACGACAACAAAATCTGTCTGACCAAAAAAACCCTTTCGGCTGCTGCTATAATGCCGAAAGGGTTTCATTTTCTAACGTGTTCTAACGATCCTGATAAAGATGGTTTGGTTACGATTGATTTTTGATTTGACAATATACCTACCGGGGTATATAATCATAACTAGTTGGAGGAGGAAGATGCAATGAATTACGATGATAAAGTCAAAAATAGAGTCAAACGGATAGAAGGACAATTGAAAGGAATTCTGCGTATGATGGAAGAAGAGCAGGACTGCAGAGATGTCATTGTTCAACTTTCTGCAGCGAGAACAGCGATTGACCGCACAATGGGTGTAATTGTCAGTTCAAACCTGGTCGAATGCGTGCGCAAAGCAAATGAAGACGGCGAAGATACAGATGCACTAGTGCAGGAAGCCGTAAATCTTCTTGTAAAAAGCAGATAATATAAAAAGGTCGATATGCCTTTTTATTTACATTAAATTATACCCGTGGGGGTAAAAAATTTAATTAAAAATATACCCATAGGGGTAAAAATAGGAGGAACAAAAAATGACTGAACAAAAGAAGAAAACAACGATCGTGTTATTCAGTGGTGACTATGATAAAGCTATGGCTGCCTATATTATTGCCAACGGTGCAGCGGCTTACGATCATGAGGTAACGATCTTTCA
The DNA here is from genome assembly GCF_004358665.1 of Jeotgalibacillus sp. S-D1. GTDB lineage: Bacteria > Bacillota > Bacilli > Bacillales > Jeotgalibacillaceae > Jeotgalibacillus. The sequence continues at coordinate 157,156 of NZ_SMZR01000006.1, forward strand.
TACGTTTTGGGGATTGAATGCATTAAGAAAAGATGAGCTCGTCCCTGTGAAAAAAGGATTTCTTGAGTCAATGTTCGGCAAAATGATGCCGCGTGGGGCAGATAAAATGGGTCTTTCTAAGATGAATTTTGCAGGAATGGGTCCAAAAATGATTAAACATGTGATAAAAAAGCATAATGCCATGACATTGCCTGAGTTGATTGACATGGCTAAGGAACAAGAAGTGAAACTTGTAGCGTGCACCATGACGATGGATTTGCTGGGCCTTCAAAAAGATGAGCTTGTACATGGCCTTGATTACGCAGGGGTAGCGGCCTACCTGGGTGATGCTGAAAAAGGAAATGTAAATCTGTTTATTTAAAGGAGAGTTTAAAAAAGGTGGATGTAAACATTGCAATAAATACAGTCCTGATTATCGTGGTCTTGCTTTTTGCTTTCCGATTCTTTGCATCTGCAAAAGGCATCAGCCAGATAAGTACTGAGCAATTAAAGGGAAAATTAAAACAAGGAAATACACAATTGGTTGATGTCAGAACGCCGCTGGAATTCAATGCTGGGAGTATTAAAGGATTTAAAAACATTCCTTTAAGTGAATTAAATAAAAGGTCAAATGAGTTATCCAAAGATCAGGAGGTCATTATCATTTGTCAAAGCGGTATGAGGAGCACTAAAGCAGGAAGAGTACTTCAGAAAAAAGGCTATTCACTTATTACAAATGTTAAGGGCGGCATGAACGCCTGGCACTAGGGGAGGCAAGGCAAGATGAAACAAAGTACACCAAGTGAAGTTGAGACCTGCATCAGGGAAAAGCGTTCCATCAAAATCATTGATGTGCGTGAAGTTGAAGAAGTAGCTGAGGGTAAAATTCCTGACGCGATTCATATCCCTTTAGGATTACTGGAATTTCGTATGCACGAATTAGATAAATCTACTGAGTACACAATGGTTTGCCGGTCTGGAGGAAGAAGCGCCATGGCGACAAAACTGCTGGAGAACCACGGCTTCAAGGTGGTAAATATGTCAGGCGGGATGATGGCGTGGGAAGGACCTGTGGAGTAAGCATTCTTAATAAAGGTAATAAGGAGGAATTATAAATGATTGAAACAAATGAACGTTTGGATGCTAAGGGGTTAGCATGCCCAATGCCGATTGTAAAAACGAAAAAAGCTATGAATGGGCTGGAGCCGGGACAAGTGCTTGAAGTTCAGGCAACAGATAAGGGCTCAACAGCGGACTTAAAAGCCTGGGCAGAAAGCGCAAACCATCAATACCTGGGGACGGTTGAAGAAGGCGAAGTGCTGAAGCATTACCTGCGTAAAGCAGGCACCGATGAATCGTTGGAAAAAAATCATGAGCCAGTTGCATCAAACGAAGAATTAAAAAACAAGCTGGGTAAAGAAGGAATACTTGTGCTGGATGTGCGTGAAAAGGCTGAATATGCATTTAATCATATTCCTGAATCCCTATCTGTCCCGCTTGGTGAGTTGGATAGTAAAGCGGAGAGTTTAGATAAGGAAAAAGAAATCTATATAGTGTGCCGCACCGGCAGCAGAAGTGATTTAGCCGCCAGAAAACTTACAGCAGCAGGATTTACCAAGGTAATCAACGTTGTTCCCGGCATGAGTGAGTGGGATGGACCCACTAATTCTTTATAAGAATGAAATTTTTTTAAGTGAATAAATACCGTAGGGGGTAAAAAGAATGTCCGTTACACCATTAACAGCGAAACAACTAACAAGAAAAATAATCGAAAAAGAAGCTCTGTTTATACTCGATGTGCGTAATGAAGATGCGTATTCCGATTGGAAAATTGAAGGAGAAAAAGTTACATCAATTAACATCCCTTACTTTGATTTGCTTGACGGAGTGGAAGAGGTAATTAAAAAGCTTCCCGCAGATGTACCCGTAGTCGTTGTTTGTGCGAAGGAAGGATCATCCATCATGATTGCCGATATGCTGGCAGAAGAAGGGCAGGATGTGTCTTACCTCCAGGGCGGGATGAAGGCATGGAGCGAGCACTTGGAGCCGATTAAGGTTGGCAATTTAAATGATGGCGGGGAAATTTATCAATTTGTTCGTATAGGGAAAGGCTGCTTATCTTACATGGTCGTATCCCAAGATGAAGCTGCATTGATCGATGCAACACGAATGACAGATGTGTATATTGATTTTGCCGCAGCTTTAGGTGTGAAAATTAAACATGTACTTGATACACACTTACATGCAGATCACATTTCCGGGGGACTGAAAATTGCACAGGCAACCGGTGGAACGTATTGGCTGCCTCCGAAAGATGCTGAAAATGTCCCGTTTTCTTATGAACCTTTAGAAGAAGGCAAAAATTTATCCATTGGAAACACAACAATTTCCATTCAGCCGTTATACTCGCCGGGGCATACCATTGGGTCCACATCCTTTATTGTAGATCAGTCATTTTTGCTTTCGGGTGACATTTTGTTTGTTGATTCCATAGGCAGACCGGATTTAGCCGGGCTTGCTGAGGATTGGGTTGGAGATTTGCGTGAAACACTCTACAGCCGGTACAAAGCACTGTCGAGCGAACTCATCGTGCTACCTGCTCATTTTATGATTATGGATGAACTAAATAATGATGGAAGTGTTTCTGCTTCACTTGGAGACCTTTTTGAACATAATCATGGATTAAACATTGACAATGAAGAGGAATTTCGCAAAAAGGTTACAGCCCATTTGCCCCCTCAGCCAAATGCATATCAGGAAATTAGGGAATTAAATATGGGTAAGATCCAAAAAGATTCGGAAGAGCAGCGTGAAATGGAGATAGGTCCAAATCGCTGTGCAATTCGATAATCAATTAACAGGAGGTTTTACAGATGAACGTAACAAAAGTATTAGATGCGAAAGGTCTTGCTTGTCCTATGCCGATTGTTAAAACAAAAAAAGCAATGGCTGAACTTAATTCCGGGGAAGTTCTGGAAATACATGCAACAGATAAAGGAGCAAAAAGCGATCTGGCTGCATGGTCAGCTTCCGGTGGTCATGAATTAATCGACTCAAAGGAAGAAAATGATGTGCTGAAATTCTGGGTCAAAAAGGGTTAATTAAAAAGGGAGCCTTAGAAAGGTTCCCTTTTGTTATGAGGAGGCGAGCTTGCGATGGATGTTAATTTTATTTTGATTATCTTTTTTATTGGTTTTATTGGTTCTTATATTTCCGGAATGCTTGGCGTTGGGGGATCGATTATAAAATATCCGATGCTGCTTTATATTCCGCCATTATTTGGTTTGGCTGCTTTCAGCGCGCATGAAGTGGCTGGCATAAGCGCAGTGCAGGTTTTTTTCGCAACAATAGCCGGCGTCTGGGTATATAGAAAAGGCGGGTACCTGAATAAAAGCCTGATCATCTATATGGGGATCAGTATTTTAGTCGGCAGCTTTGCAGGAGGATATGGTTCAAAGCTCATGCCGGAATCTGCCATTAATATCGTTTATGGTATATTGGCTGTTATTGCTGCTATCATGATGTTCATTCCTAAAAAGGGAATCGATGATATACCGCTTGATCAGGTCACATTTAATAAACCGCTTGCCGCAGTTTTAGCTTTCATCGTCGGGACAGCTGCGGGAATTGTCGGTGCTGCGGGTGCATTTTTATTAGTTCCGATAATGCTTGTCGTACTAAAAATTCCGACTCGGATGACGATTGCATCATCCTTGGCTATCACATTTATTTCTTCAATTGGTGCCACGGTGGGAAAACTTACAACAGGGCAGGTGGATTATTTTCCAGCACTAATTATGATTATTGCAAGCTTGATTGCCTCACCTCTTGGGGCAATGGCAGGTAAAAAGGTGAATACCAAAATACTGCAGATCATTTTAGCCGTACTCATCCTGGCTACTGCAATAAAAATTTGGATGGATATCCTCATTTAAGTCAAGTTCGCGCCTTATTGTCAGGCGCGGATTTGGCTTTTTATCATTGCAGCAGAAATATTTTCTACCCATCTTCCACTTCGATCGGGGCATATTACTTTTAGGGGGTGAGCCTTATGAGTAATCCAAAAAAGAACAGCAAAGCGTTTGTACCGAATCATTTGGGGACACAGCCTAAAAATCCAACGAAAACAAATAAGGGCAAGATGCTGGATAAAACAGGAAAGCATCCGGACGCCATAAACGGATAGGTTCTAAAAAAACTGACTGGGGGAATTTCAATGAGCGACCACTGCAATCCAAACAAAGGTGAACACAGAGCTAAAATGAAAAAAATGGAAGAAATGCTGAATAATACGTTAGCAAATGCACACGATACGGAAGTTTCAATTGAACATGCTGATAGCGCAGCTCAAGTTGAGAAATTAAAAGAAAAAAATGCACAAAGACAAGAAAGTATTGGTGACACACGAAGAGAAATTGAAGAAGAGCGATCAAATTTATAAAAATACCGGGCACCCTGGATAGGGTGCCCGATTTTTTTACTCATCCTCACCAATTGTTCGATGACTGGAAGCTGCCATCCGTTCTTGAGGATGGGTGTTAATTGAACCGTCAGCCCTTTTAGATGCGAATTTAGCTTTAGCACGGCCTTTGCCGGCTTCACCTTTCATAGAAGTTGCAGGAAAGTTTTTCGCTTTGTTTCGCATATTGATCTCCTCCAGCGCTTTTTTTGCGTGGTCATGTAATACGTTCACGCATCCTTAGTTTGTGAGGTTCCCTCAGAATTATTAGCCCCATCACTTGCCAAGCATATAATTTGTATTTCGGGAAAATTTAAGAACAGAGGTGATTAATGATGGGTAAAGACAGACAAGAGAAAAAGCTGAAAAACGAAGGCAAAGTAGAATCTGACCGTGACCAGTCCCTTCACTACCCTGGTGCAGCAAGACCTGAAAAAGAAGGGGAAAGAGGAAGAGTAATCGAAGAGTAAGAAAAAAACCGTTCCGCTTATTAGCGGAACGGTTTTTTTATAGCTTTACAAAGAAAGGCAGGTTTTCTGCACCCGTTAAACGCGCATATGTAAACAGCTGTCCTTTATGGTGTATTTCGTGATCTTTTCCGCTTTCCAGAAGAACAATTCCGGGCATTGTCCGATTAAAAATTTCTACTTCCTTTTCTAATTGAGCGGGAGTAAGTGACTTTAAGTCAGATATTGTCTGCTCAGTCGCAGCCTGCAGATAATCGGTCAATTCTGTGATTGAATTAATCCTATTGTCCTTTGCGGGAGAAGTGAACTCGCCATTTTTTACTGTCTGCACAAACATACTTGTAGAATTTGAAATATGCTGCACCAGCTCTGACAAAGTCATGGCGCCTTCCCATGGTTTGAAATTCAAATGATCATCGTCAACAACTTCCAATAATTCGATTAATGATTCTCTGTGGCTTAACCAGCTAGCGATATATGCGTCAATTTTACCCATATTTATTATTCCCCTCTTTCATTATGTAATGATTTGAGTATAGACCAATAAAGCAGAGGATTCCAAAATTTTGCTTCATCTAATGTTTTCTGTTTTGGGAGATCGGGAAGCACAAATATATAAAGGAAAGGTCAGTGTGGCACTCAGTTCTTCATAGGGTAAAAGTGAATCTGGGGTAATGCATGTTTATTGTAAGTAGGTAAAAGATAAGCGTGTGGTAAAAAATAAGGGAGCGGGTGATGATTATGAAGGATAAATTAATTCCTGTGACTTCAGTTAAAGCTGGGGACGAGCAAGATGTAGCCCCACATGTATGCATGTATACAAACCAAGTGGTGAACCTGTTTTTTATTACAACTGATACTGCTTCTAACTCCTGGGTTTTAGTGGATGCAGGTATGCCAAAATCAGCCGAAAAGATTAAGAAAGAGGCCGAGGAGAGATATGGAAAAGGCACAAAACCTGACGCTATTTTGCTGACACACGGTCATTTCGATCATGTAGGCGGGGTGAAAGAGCTTGCAGAAGAATGGGGTGTGCCTGTTTACGCCCATTCGCTGGAACTTCCCTACTTAACAGGAGAGTCAGATTATCCTGAACCCGATCCTTCTGTTGACAGCGGACTCGTTGCGAAAATGGCACCAATGATATTTCCCAATGAAGCGATAAACATAGCTAATCATGTTCACACTTTGCCTGAGGATGGGAGTGTTCCTTATCTGCCCGAATGGAAATGGATACATACACCAGGGCACACGCCGGGACACGTTTCATTCTTCCGGGAAAAAGATCGTTTTTTACTGGCTGGAGATGCCTTTGTAACGGTAAAGCAGGAATCACTGTACCAGGTCACGGTTCAGAAACTTGAGATCAGCGGACCGCCAAAGTATTTAACGATGGATTTCGGTACATCGCTTAATTCGATCCGCAAGCTTCAGGCGTTAAGTCCTTTGGCAGCCGCCACGGGCCACGGAAAACCAATGGACGGTGAGCTGTTATCAGCCAGTCTTGATAGGCTGGTAAATAATTTTGATTCGATCGGAATGCCGGAGGACAAATAAAAGTGTCCTTTCATATGAAATGCAAAGAGAAGCGCGTAAAATGCGCTTCTTTCTTTTTAATGTTTTGAATGCATTTATAATTTAGTGATAGCCATTTTGTCCATTCGCTGAGCTGGATGTTTTACCTTTTGGTTTTTGTTTGCTGTTTTGTTTTGTGCCGCCGTCTTTTTTCTGTTTTTTCTCTGAACTCACTGATCTTCACCTCCTGGACTCTTTGGTTTATTTTTTCCTGAATAACAGGTAAGTATGCTGTGCAGATATTTGTGTATTATATAAAAAAGCCATGATCCGTTAAAGGTCATGGCGGCTGTTTAATTTTTACGCATTGCTTTTAAAATGAAGCTGACAATTAGTATAAGGATGATTGCTCCTATAAGTGCTGGAATAATAGCGATATCCGCTATGTCAGGTCCCAAATCACCCATAATCATATCACCCAGCCACGCGCCTATAATCCCCGCAATAATATTTCCAAGAATGCCTCCCGGAATGTCTTTGCCGAGAATAACCCCAGCGAGCCAGCCAATCAAACCACCGACGATTAAATATAAAATAAATCCCATTTTTTTCACCTCCCAATCGTATGTTTTAGATTGACCCAAAAAAGATGAATTTATGTATTTATCTGGTTTCAAGCATCGTACATAAGTATTCATCCGGGAGGGGAAACTTTTAATAAACAAGTTCTGTTAATCTCGGCTGTTGGTATTTGTACACCGCGTAAAGCGTTGAAAAGTACAATACTTACCCGCTTGAGTGGGCTAGTCAACATCCACTTTAAACAAAGCCGATATAAGGATAAAAAAACGGAGGGATACAATTGAGAAGAAAAGAAGCATTAAAGAAAATGGGGATTCTGGTGGCAGCGGCATCGATTGTTGCCGGATGTAATGATAATCATGAAAATAACAGTACAGAGGTTGAGGACCTTCACCATACAGATGAAGGCGGTGCGAACATAACCGATCGCGACCGTGAAATTCTGGATAACAGAAATGATGGATCGTATATAGAAGCAGACGATGGTGGAACAGAAGCAAATAATGACTTTTGGGACGGTGTCGGGGGAGAAGACAAAGAAAACGAAAATAATTAGTTCCATCATGGCTCTACTGGGAAGAACCGAAACAAAACATTGCACAACAAAAGAATGTCCATTGAGGACATTCTTTTTGTTGTGAATAACCATTAGAATGCTTAGGTTCATTGGAACAGATACGGGACTGCCGTGTGAAATAGCAGGCGAGGCGAGCCTGCAGTGGAAATGAAGCGGTCCTTTGTTGAAGAATCAGTGTCCCGGCTTGTTTTTTTTGTTTGTTAATATTTTGTAAATACAGGAAAATACAGGACTAATGTATTATGTCTATCAAAATAAATCTCTTTATAATTAGAATAGTAACCCTATTCATAAAATTATAGAGGAGCTGTTTTGCTTGAACAAACGTTTTCAAAGGCTGGGAAGAAAAGTATTAGCCGGGACGATGGTGTTTTCTGTGCTGGCAACACCTGCAGCAGGAACATCAGCAGATTCCCCATCAAAGAAAAAAGCAGGAAAGCATGATGTGGAGCTCAGAATACTTGGCACGTCTGACATACACACGCATTTATACAACTACGATTATTATAAAGATGCCGAAACAAATGAGTTTGGATTGGCGAAAACAGCAACCTTAATTAAAGAAGCACGGTCAGAAGCGGACAATACTTTATTATTTGATAACGGAGATTTGATTCAGGGAAACCCGCTGGGCGATTATAAGGCAAGAGTGGATATTCTTGAAGATGGTGAGGTACACCCGGTTTTTCAGGCCATGGAATTGCTGGACTACGATGCAGCTACAGTCGGAAACCATGAATTTAACTACGGGCTGGATTACCTGGCGGAAGTGCTGGACGATGCGCCTTTCCCATACGTAAATGCTAACGTGGTTAAGGACGATGGTGACCTCAGCCCATTAAATGATCGAAATTATTTCAAACCTTATCAGATTATCAAGAAAAAAGTAACAGATGAAAAAGGCAGAAAAAAGACGCTGAAAATAGGGGTCATAGGCGTTGTTACGCCACAAATTACGCAATGGGATAAAGCGCAGCTTGAAGGGAAAGTAAAAACAAAGGATATTGTAAAGTCAGTCAAAATGAACATCCCGAAGATGAAGAGGGACGGAGCTGATTTAATTATTGTTCTTTCTCATTCAGGTATTGGGGATACAGAGTATGCAAAATTAGAAGAAAATGCTACATACGATCTTACTAAGCTCGAGGGTATAGATGCCATCATCACCGGACACAGCCACGCCAACTTTCCAGGGGCCTATTCAGACCTCCCGGGTGTTAACACTGAGAAAGGAACAATTAATGGCGTACCAGTTGTGATGCCTGGCAGCTGGGGCAATAATTTGGGGGTAATGGATCTTACGATATCCAAGAAAAAAGGAGACTGGGTGGTAAAGGATTCAGCAACCAGTCTTAAGCCGATTTTCTCAAAGGATAAAGGAAGCCTTGCGGATCCGGATCCGGAAGTATTGGCGGCTGTAAAGGAAGCGCATGACGGAACGGTGAATTATGTCCGCCAGGCGGTCGGAACGACTACTTCTGACATTCACAGCTACTTTGCATTGGTGCAGGACGATCCTTCAATCCAGATTGTAACGAATGCGCAAAAATGGTATATCGAAAACAAGCTGGCAGGCACAGAGGACGAGAATACACCAATTCTTTCTGCAGGAGCGCCATTTAAAGCGGGCGGAAGAAGTGGTGCAAGCTATTACACGTATATTCCTCAAGGCGAAATTGCCATAAAAAATGTCTCGGATTTGTATTTATACCCGAACACAGTGGCAACTGTAAAAGTCACCGGAGCAGACGTGAAGGAATGGCTTGAAATGTCAGCGGGTCAATTTAATCAGATTAATCCAGGCGGCAGTAATGGACAGGCATTGATTAATAATGATTTTCCTACCTACAACTATGATGTCATTGATGGGGTTACGTATGAAATTGATGTAACGGAACCGGCAAAATATGATAAGGATGGAAAGCTGAAGAATGCTGATGGGAACCGTATTAAAAACTTAGAATATCAAGATGAGCCAATCGATCTGAACCAGGAATTTATTGTTGTTACAAACAACTACCGGGCAAGCGGAACGTTTCCTGGTGTGAAGAATAACACCGCTGTTGAGCTTTACCCAGATGAAAACCGCCAGGCAATCATCGATTATATTCGTGATCTTGGCACGATCGATCCATCAGCAGACGGAAACTGGCGTTTTGCATCTGTGAGCAATGTGAATGTCACGTTCCAGTCCTCGATGGATGCTGTCGACTCACTCCCGGCAGATGACCGCATTAAATATTCCGGTGAGGCAGGCAATGGGTTTGGCAGCTATATACTGGAATTAGATGAACAAGGTGAGTAATACTGCCTGGTTATAAATTAGGCTTTGTTAAATGTGGCTGTTGATTTCCATTGAAGGCGTTCGCTTTCCGCTCCCGCTACATCCCGCAGGAGTCTCACACCTTCAGCTCCAATCAACGGTGGTCAAATATCAACAGCCGATTTTAACAGAGCTATAAATTAAAAACGAGAGTGTCTGAACGAAAAGACGCTCTCTTTTTTACGACAGAAACAAAACACTTAATGGAAAAGGGTGAAGCAGTTGCTTGAAGTACTAGAATATAACGACCTCTTATTATTTAAAATAGACGTTATTCCATTTTTGCAGCAAAATGAAACAGAGAATAATTTATCATTAGGCATTTTGAACTCTCTTGAAGATGGAGGAGAAAAACCGCTGCTGATGGCGGCTGTTCTTAAAAATGACAAGCTTTCAATGGTGCTGCTCCAAACCATTCCTGTTCAGGTCATTTTTTCTAAGCCGGCAGGATTAACGACGCAGGATTATAAGATACTTGGCAGCCTTCTGGTGAAGTTGAATATACCGGGTATTGTGGGTGAAAAAGAATGTGGGTTGGCTGTTATGGATGCAATGAGCGATCATCTGCAAAAAAAATACGCAATTGGGATGAACCAGCGAATTTATAAACTGGATCATGTAACAAAAGCTGCAGCCCCGGACGGCAAGCTTCGAATCCTGCGGCACGAGGACCTGTCAGTCGTAAAAGAGTGGGTCTACCTTTTTCATGAAGAAATTGATCAGCCCATTGATAGGGAAGAAGCTGGGAAAATCGCTGCCGCTGTAATTAAGAAGGGCTGCCTTCACGGATGGGAATCAAAAGCGAAACTTGTTTCAATGGCCAATATCTCCAGACCTACGAAAACCAATTGTACAGTCACTTTAGTCTTTACCCCAAAGGAAGAACGCGGGTTTGGTTTTGCATCCAGCTGCGTGTCAGCTCTATCCCAGAAAATGCTCAACCAGGGCTTTCGATCAACCAGTCTGTACACAGACCTGGATAACCCGACCTCAAACAAAATTTACATCGAAATTGGATATAAGCCTATTATGGATTCTGTTGCAGTCCATTTTACCGAGTAGCTTTATACATCTAAAAGAACGTGTTGAGCTCTATAAAAAACAACAATAACTCCATTCGTCATGAAGTATTCAATCTTATCTCGATCAAGCTGCACTGAAATCTTATTTAATGGGTAAAGATTGTAATAGGTACCAGGAATCGATAGAGGAGGAACTTCTGTGACAGAATTATCAAATGAATATATTGAAGAAGTAGTTAAGGCGTGCAGACCTTTCGCATCAAAAGGAAGCGTCATTGGCCATATTCCCGGACTTGATCAGTCCCATCTGACCGATCTGGGTGTAACGATCGTCACGCTTGATGGCAAAACGTATTCAGCAGGGGAAGCTGAACACAATTTTTCCATTCAGAGCATTTCCAAGGTCATTATCTTGCTAATAGCATTGGAGGATTTTGGGAAAGATATCGTATTCCAAAAAGTAGGCATGGAACCTACAGATGATTTCTTTAATTCAATCTCCAATTTAGAAAGCTATGAAGGCCACCGTCCTTACAATCCTTTTATTAATTCCGGCGCCATTGCGACAGCCAGCTTAATTAAAGGCGGCTCAGTTAAAGAAAAATTTAACCGTATTTTGGATTTTCTGCGAACCATAACAGAGAATGACAAAATCTATATGAATGAGGAAACCTACGATGCGGAAATTAAAAACGGAGCAAGAAATAAAGCCTTGGCCTACTTTATGGAAAGCACTGGTGTTTTATCCGCTCAGGAATCGGATGATGCACTGGATCTTTATCATCGCGTAAACTCCATTGAAATAAATGCTTTAGCATTAGCTAAAATTGGTTGTTTCCTATCCAACCACGGCCGGATAATCGGCAAAAAGAAACAGCTGATTCATGCCGAGCATGTGCGTACAGTAAAAGCCATTATGCTGACATCAGGGATGTATAATGAATCAGGAACATTTGCTGTTGAAGTGGGATTTCCTTTAAAAAGCGGAGTTTCCGGCAGCATTGTGGGTTCCGTGCCCGGTAAAATGGGGATCGGCATCATCGGACCTGCCATTAATAAAAAAGGTAACAGTCTGGCTGGAGGAGAAGTGCTGCGCCTTCTATCAAAGGATTTAAAGTTAAATATTTTTCATGATGAAAACTCATAGACCTGCGGCGCTGTGGGAACAAACTACATAAGAATGCTCTCACGAAAAGATTCGTGAGAGCATTTTTACTTTGTTCAGGATCGTTTGTCTATTTAAGAAAGGCTTACTTCCAGTGTTTTCAGACCTCTTAATAAAAAGACATGCTTCCAGTCCGGCTCACTCCCCGGCTGCTGAGCTGGACGTATTTCAGGGAATGCAGTCAGCAGTTTTTCGAGAGCAATTTTTCCTTCCAGACGGGCAAGTGGTGCACCAAGACAAAAATGAATGCCAAACCCAAATGCCACATGAGCATTTTGCTCTCTCGTAATATCGAATTCGCCGGCATTTTTAAATTTTTCTTCATCACGATTTGCAGAGCTTAACGATGCCAGCACTAAATCGCCGCGGCGGATTGTTTTGCCATGAAAATCCGTATCATCTTCCGCCCAACGAGCAGTTGAGAAGTCAACCGGGCTGTAAAATCGAAGCCCTTCTTCAATTGCCGGTTCCACAAGAGATAAATCGGCTTTCAATTTTTTAAATTGTTCCGGGTGCTCAAAAAGAGCGTACATGGTGTTTGATATAAGGTTAACAGTTGTTTCATGTCCTGCGATAATAAGAAGCACAATCATGGAATAAAGTTCATCCCTGTTTAATTGATCTCCTTCCTCTTCAGCAAGTAAAAGTTTGGAGATAAAGTCGTCCTTGGGATTTGCTTTTCTCTTCTCAAACAATTGAGATAAATAGTCAATAAAAGCTGAAACATCCTCATGGAAGTCAGCCGCCATATCATCAGCAGCTTCTAAGATGGTATTGGACCATTTTCGGAATTTATTTCGGTCTTCTGCAGGTACGCCCAGCAGTTCGCTTATCACAATAATAGGAAGGGGGAACGCATAGTCATCAATCAAATCCACCGGTCCGTCCTTCTCTTTCATTTCTTTTATTAACTCTTCAGCAATTTCATTAATTCTCGGACCCAGTTCTCTAATCGTTTTCGGATTGAAATAAGGCTGAACCAGTTTTCTGAGACGAGTGTGGTCTGGCGGATCAACATCCAGCATCATATTGCGAAATATTGCGATAATCTTTCCATGATCTTCATTATTTGAAGGCTGAGTAAACAGTTTGCTTTGATCCTTGATAAAATAGGGTTTTTTTAATAGCTCTTTTACATGATCATATTTTGTGATAATCCAAGAGTTCTGCTCTGCCTGCTGACCCATAGAAAAAACAGGATCATTTTGGCGGAGGGTTTCATAAAAAGGATAGGCTCCTACTTTGAAATTGGACGAAAAAACAGCTTCCGCGGTTTTCATACATCTGCCTCCTAATGTTTCGAATAGCTAAATTATATAAGATATCATGGATACTCTCAAACAATATATGGAAATGTGGAGGAAGTTTTTAAGTGTTCAGATGCAATATGATCACAATTCCGGGGAAGTCAGCAGGCGGAAAAATTTGTTGAGCATCCAGCGTGCAATTTGTATTTGTGAAGAGCATAATAGTTTAGATAAGCAGTTACATAATGTTAATAAAATGGAAGTTTTAAAGAAAGCTTTGTTCGATGTAAACGCAACAGGCTGATGCCACTAAGGTGTCGGCCTTCTCCTTTTTAAAATTAACCATGTAACAAAAACCCTAAACTCAAAAGAAAGGTCGTTAAAATAAATGAATACATATACGGGAAAGAAGCGTTTGCAATTCGCGCTGTTACTTGGAACGCTGGGTGCACTGGGGCCACTAACCATTGATATGTATCTTCCGGCCTTTCCATCCATTGCTGGAGACCTTCAAACCAGCGCGTCATCTGTTCAGCTCAGCTTAACTGCCTGCTTGCTTGGTCTGGGTCTCGGCCAGCTGGTCATGGGACCGATGAGTGATGTGCACGGCAGAAAAAAGCCGCTCCTAATTGGTCTGGCAGCTTATTTGCTTGCATCTTTTTTAATTTCCTTATCATCGACAATCGGGTTTTTAATTGCCGCACGTTTTCTCCAGGGATTTGCCGCGGCCGCCGGAATCGTTATTTCCCGTGCGATTGTAAGAGATGTGTACAGCGGTCCTGAGCTTACAAAGTTCTTTGCACTGTTAATGCTTGTCAGCAACCTTGCACCTATATTAGCGCCGATTGCAGGCAGCGGAGTGCTGCTCTTTACCGACTGGAATGGGGTTTTTATTGTTCTCGGAGTTATTGGAATTCTGCTGTTTGGCATCATTTCATTACGTCTTCAGGAAACCTTGCCGCCAAGTGAAAGGGTTCCGAGCAATATCCTGCAAACGCTGAAAAACTTTAAATCTCTGCTGACCAACCGCCAATTTGCAGGTTATGCGCTTGCCCAGGGATTAATGATAGCCGGAGTGTTTGCTTATGTTTCAGGGACGCCATTTGTGTATCAGAACATTTACGGGGTATCTCCACAGCAATTTAGTCTCTTATTTGGCGTAAACGGATTTGGCTTGATTTTTGGTACCCAAATTGTAGGGAGGCTTTCGCACCGCATTCCGGAACGTCAATTTCTAATGATCGGCCTGCTGCAGGCAGGAGTTGTCAGCACTGCACTCCTGATCGCTGTGCTGTTGGACGGTCCGTTTATTTCTTTAGCTATACCGTTATTCTTTTTTGTTATGTCAATCGGGATGGTCTCTACCTCCAGCTTTTCTTTGGCAATGGAAACACAAGGGCATATTGCAGGGAGCGCATCGGCACTGCTTGGCCTGCTGCCGTTTTTACTTGGTTCCATCACAGCCCCGCTGGTCGGTATTGCAGGAGAATATACGGCTGTACCAATGGGAGCCATCATGTTTACAACCAGTACGCTTGCCTTGCTGTCTTATTTTGGTTTAGCAAGAAGATCGGAAAAACAGCCGGTATCATAAATCAAATAAAAAAGGCCAGTTTCTGTTTAAACAGAAACTGGCTCTTTTTATAGGGGTGGAATGTGCCCGGTGTATAAAGATTGTGGACGGTAAATGCGGTTGTCATTGGATTGCTCCATTATATTTGCTGTCCAGCCAACCATTCTGCTGGCAGTAAACGTGGGGGTAAACAGCTCTGGTGGAATCTCAACTGCTTTTAAAATGGCAGCAGCATAAAATTCAACGTTTGTATAAAGCTTACGCCCAGGCTTGAACTGACCCAGCAAAGTTAGAGCAGCGGCCTCCACATGGCAGGCTAAATCAAGCCAGGGGTCTTCTCCGGACAGTGTTAATGCCATTTCTTTCAGTGCTTCTGACCTGGGATCAGTTGTTTTATAAACCCTGTGGCCAAACCCCATCAGCTTCTTATTGTTTTTTAACTTTGCTGTTATCCATTTTTCTGCATGCTCTTTTGCTCCAATATCGTTCAGCATGCTGGTTACCTCACTTGGAGCACCGCCATGCAGCGGACCTTTCATAGCTCCAACAGCACCGGCAACACTCGATACCAAGTCAGATTCTGATGAAGCGATGACCCTTGCAGTAAAGGTCGAAGCATTCATTCCATGTTCCATCGTGAGGATTGAATAGGCGGTTAAAGCTTTTACATGAGCATCAGACGGGGTCTTCCCATGCAGCATATATAAATAGTTTTCAATATGGTTTAGCGAAGAATCCGGATCCACCGGTTTATTTCCATTCAGCAGAGCAAATCTTGTTGTTATGATGGCAGGTATGACAGCTGTAACTGCAATCGCTTGATCGATTGTGGGCGGCCATTGATAGGATTGGTCTTCCATTGAAGACAGACAGGTTCGTATAACACCCATCAATGACATCCTGGCAGGGAGCTGTTTCATGATAGCAAGAAGGTGCCCGGGCAATACCCGGCTTTTTTTGAAGCGGTCTTGAAGAGATTGTAATTTCTGCGCATTAGGAAGGGTGCCGTGCCACAAAAGGTAGCTAACTTCTTCAAATGTATGATGCAAGGATAACTTCTTTGCATCGTGTCCTCTATAGATTAACCGGCCGTTCTCTCCATCTACCAGGCTAATTGACGTTTTAGCTGCAATTATCCCTTCCAGGCCCTTGCTCCATTGGACGGTCATTTTGCTCACTCCAGTCTGTTAATTGCATGAACGGAATATTGTAAACGCACAATCCGGACATTTGTTATTCGTTACCAGGGGAAAATGGTCATTCTTCTTTAGATAAGGGAGAGTGAAGAAGGCTTCATTATATGAAAGGATATGGAGGAAGGAGTTTAGAAAGCCCCTCCTTATGTATATGATGAGGTCTGGCTGAGTATTCAAGTGGCATTCCGGCTGGGAGAAGGTGATATGCGACGTGGTATGCCGTTCGCATTGATCATTTAGTAAAATAAATCATTGACCGTTAAAAAATAGATTTCCCTAAACGTTTTATAAAAGGTGCTTTAGAGGAATAGTAAAGAAAAGGGTATTTTTACAAAAGGAGCCGAGTGAATATGAGTCATCCAAAAACAGCGATGCTGATCATCGATATGATGAATAAAATGGATTTTGATGGAGGAGAGGATTTATTAACGAATACTCTCCCTATGGTGGATCGCCTGGTCGCTCTTAAAAATCGCGTAAAAGAAGCTGGCATTCCTGTAATATATGTAAATGATAACTTCGGACAGTGGCAGGACAACGCAGAAAACATTATTGAAGAATGCCGGAAAAAACCGGGAAAAGAAGTGATTGAAAAAATTCTGCCGGATGAAGATGATTACTTTATCATTAAGCCGAAGCATTCAGGTTTTTTTGGGACACAGCTTGATATCCTTCTTCATCAACTGGGTATTGATAATTTAATTCTCACTGGCATTGCAGGCAATATCTGTGTTCTCTTCACTGCCAATGATGCCTACATGCGTGAGTATAAATTATATGTACCAAAGGATTGTATGGCCTCCGAGAAGGATAGTGATAACGACAACGCTATCCAGATCATCAAACGGTCGCTGATGGCTGATACGACGCCTGCAGCAGAGCTGGATTTAAAGAAAATTGAAGAAAAGAATCATGCTTAACACCCGCCTCCCGGTAACCCTCCAGATACATACTGGGGGGTTTTTGGCAGTTACGGGGATGCTGTCAAGATCACTGCAAGACCGTTATATCTCCCATGCAGCAACACCTGTGCAAAATCTGTTAAAATTATAATTTTTTTTCATCTATAACCCTCCAGAAAATTGTGGTAAAATAAGCTTACTTGGTGACGCAACGTCACGCGCAAGCTTTTTGGAGGAAAACGATATGACATTACTTTCAACTGGGGAAGCCGCACGGCAGCTGCAGGTATCGGTTCGTACATTAAGATATTATGACCAGATCGGTCTGGCAGAGCCCTCACGAAAAGACGATTACGGCAAGCGATTTTACAGTGAAGAAGATATGGTTCAACTGGAGAAAATTCTCCTTTTAAAATCGTTATCCCTTTCTTTGGAAGACAGCCGAAAAGTACTTCTGGAAAATTCAACCCACTCGATATTAACCGCGCATAAATCAGCCTTAGAACAGCAGTTCAAAGAAATTGACCATTCCATTTCACAGACTAATTCCTTATTACATACACTCAAGATTGAAAACACAATTGACTGGAAAATGCTTTTAAAACTTGTAGTGAAAAAAGCGGATAAACAAAATTGGCAGCACTATTTTAATCAGGAGGAGAATCTGATTCTTGCTGACAGACTTCCGAAATTAGAAAGTGCCAATATTACTACAAAAAAATGGATGAATCTATTAAAGAGGATAGAGCTGTGTATTCAAGCAAAGGAAAGCCCCAAATCCGAAACCGCTCAACTCATCATTGAAGATATAGAATTATTGTCTATGGAGACTTTTAACGGAGATGAACAATTGATGGAGAAGTTTTGGGAGGTGCGTAAGTCCCCGGAAGCTTCTGAAGAGCTCGGATTATATCCGATTAATGAAAAGATCATTCATTTTCTGAATGAGGCAATGTCAAATGCAGAATCGGCTTAAAGTTAAGTTGCAAAAGATTATTATTTTATAATTCTGTCAAAAATAGCATAAGGGTAACGATTTTAAGGAAGGAGGGTATTTGAACAGGAGTTTACGCCTGGTCCGCCTTCAACTTGAAAAATGAAGAAGCCTGATTGCTGCTTCCCCTTAATCAAGCCACTCCAGGATGCCGTTTAAGTCTGTGTAAATCTTATCGGGAGCAAAGCCTAATTCTTCTGCCGGCAGCCCATTGCGGTTGATCCATGCAGTATGGAAGCCGAAGCTTTTAGCACCCGTAATATCCCATCCATTTGAAGACATAAATAAGATCTCTTCCCGTTTCAGACCGGTCTTTTCAAGAACAAGATGATAAGAGGCTGGTGTCGGTTTGTATTGTTTTATTTCATCCACACTGACGATGCCATCAAACAATGGTGAAAAACCGGCATTATCAATCAATGGGTTTAGCATATCAGGCGTGCCGTTAGAAAAGACAAGTGTTTGTTTTTCGTGAAGAGCTTTTAAAACTTCTTCGGTTTCATGAAAAGCAGTTAATTTTTTATAGGCATCCAGCAGTTCCTGCTCCTGTTCAGGTGTCAAGGACTCCCCCTGTTCTTTAACGGCATAGATTAATGAACTCAGGGTAATCTGGTCAAAGGGTTTATACCTCCCCATGAGCTGTCTGAGGAAAAAATATTCAAGCTGTTTTTTACGCCATGAGAGGCTGATGGCCTTGCCTTTTCCCGGAAACCACTTATCGCAGGCTTTGGTAACCGAATGAACATCAAACAGTGTTCCGTATGCATCAAAAACAAATGCCTTTATAACTGGCTTCATAACGGAAGCTCCTTCCAGGGAAAAATATCTTCTGTTATTCTTTGTTCCCTGTTCCTCAAAAAATACGCAGTTGCGAATAAAATAGCTGTAACATTTTTCGTCACATATCCGTCAGCATATCGAGAGAAAGGTAAAGGAGATAAGAACGATGAGAAAATCGGTACTTGCTGCTATCGTATTATTTTTTGCACTTGCCAGCATTATATTGGCATCCAATACATTCACTAAAATGGAGAAAATCAGTATCCAGCATTGGAGTCAGGATATAAGCGGGTATGAAGAAGCGATCTATATAAATGATAAATCGACCTTAAAAAAGATAAGAAAAATATTAAATGACTCTATTCATGAAAATCATCAATCTGAAATGGCACAATCGGCAAACCTGAAATTGACTCTGTTTTATGAGGATAATAAGCAGGAAAAAATTTATTTATGGGAAGAGAGCGGGCAGTATACCATCTTTACCAGTCAGGATCGGGAAGGGACTTTTTCATTAAAAGATAATGATTCCAAAGGTGAGCTAAAGGATCTAATTAAATAACGTATAAAACCCAATTTTCCTGAAGGTGAGTGAAGCATTTTTCACTCACTTTTTTTTGTGAAGATTAATAGCTGTTTTTTAAGAAGACTATCTGCAGATCCAGCATCAATTTCCTGATAGTTGAGATATAATGGAAGAAATGGTTTAGATTAAGACATAAACGATAAAAAGAGGTGCGGACGATGGAGCAGTGGGTGGAAAAGTTATTTTCAAAGGAAGTATTGGCAAAAGCAGCAGACAGATATGGAGCGAATGCAGCAAATGCAAAAAAACTTGGGGATTTTGAGAATTACGTGTATGAAGTTTACAAAGAAAATCAACCGTATATTTTGCGTTTAACGCATTCTTCACACCGCAGTAAAAGTGAAGTGCTGGCAGAATTAGAATGGATTAATTATCTTTACCATAATGGTATTAACGCTTCACTCGTGCACAGATCACTAAATGGCGAACTGGTGGAAGAAATGCAGCTTGGAGACTCTTCCTTTTTAGTATGTCTTTTTGATAAAGCCCCAGGCAATCCTGTTAAAATGAATGATCCGGATTTTGGCCCGGATTTATTTGAGAAATGGGGAGAAATGACGGGTAAAATGCATCGTGTAACCATGAATTATCAAGAGGGTACGGCCAAACGGGCTCACTGGACAAAAGATGATTTAATCGATTTAAGTCCTTATTTGGATCAAAAGAAGGATGCTATAATTATAGAGGGAAATGACGAGCTGGTTAAAAAGATAGGTGAATTTCCTGAAACAAAAGAAGCCTTTGGTTTAATTCATTCCGACATTCACTCAGGCAACTTCTTTCTCCATAATAAAGAAGTCCATGTGTTCGACTTTGATGACAGCATGTATTTTTATTACATAAGTGATATTGCGATTCCCCTCTATTACGCTTCCTGGTGGAAACATCAAAACAGCAGTCTGGAGGCACGTTCTGTCTTTGGGAAAAGATTTTTAACCCATTTCCTGAAGGGATATTTAAAAGAAAATAAGATTGAAGAAACATGGATTCAGCGTCTTCCTGATTTTTTGAAGCTGCGTGATTATTGCTTATACGGTGTTTTCCATAAAAAAGTAGATCTTGAAAGTGGAAATGAGCGGGAACAAAAGCTTGTGGCAGATATACGCCAACGGCTTATAAGGGATGAACTGGTAGTGGATTTTAATTTCGGTGAAGTTCTTCAGCTGGCCTATCAAATGAAAGACTAATAGTAAAAAACTGGCGAAACCATTACCGCCAGTTTTTTTGTATAAGGAATCAACAGAATTATTTGTTAATTCGCATTTATGATACAATTAATGGAATATACATACAGTAATTGTTTACCAGTTTAGCTTAAAGGGAGGTTATTCACATGAAGAATGAAAATCTGCCGAAGGCGCGAGTATTTCAAGATCCATTCACCCGCCAGTTTGTTCAGTCGTCGCAGGAAGTTGAGCAGGGCTATTACCTTTTCGAGTCTGGAACAAGGAAGTTTGAGATGATGATTCCCGGTGAAGCAGTCATGGATGGAATTGGCTATTCATTGGAAGGCAACAACGATTATGAATCGTTTTTACTGTATATTTATCATCCTGACGGCAGTTTGTCCCACCTGCAGATCACGTTCATCTCCATCAATGACGCGCGCTTTATTCAAGACTACTTAAAGATCACTCAATCTCATGCAGGAGAAGAGCTGGCTTTTAATAAAACAGAAATGGAAGACAGGGATCTGTATTTTGCACCTGCACAACCCAACATATTAATTGATTTGCAGCGAATTGGATATGTTGCTTATTTGCAAAACAGGGCAGGTACAGGTGGTATACAGATTTATTATGATACCTTTTGTGACAAAGGCAACGCTGTATCCTGTGAGGAACTAAAAGCTGAGGAAAAAAAGAAGATACAGAAATTAATTTTTTCCATAAAGTTTCTTTCCGTGTTAGAAGGTGAGGAAATATGAATAATGAATGGCTTTATACTGATAAACTCAGACTTCGGGTCATTGATTTGGAATATCTTGGGTTGCCGAAAGAAGCATTTATTGATGAACTTACCGATCTATATTTAAAAGAAACCTCAATGCCATTAAACGCGGAGATAGAGGTGCTTTCATCTTCGGAGGTGAAGGCTTTAAAAGACGATACGTCAGGGTACAATGGGACAGCTATTCATTTCCGTTCAAATGAGCGTGTTAGTATGGATCAAATTTATATTATTTCACAAGGAAGTAATGATATAAATGACTGGTATTATAATATCAGTTCGCTTTTTGGAGGAGATCAGGCATATCAGGCGAACAGCGCAAGAATTTTTACAGCTGAAGCAGTTAAAACATTTAACCCTGCAACACCATCCCTAATCATAGGGCTTGCCCATTCACTCGCCCACAATAACAATGCCACAGCACAATTAATTTATAGTGAATTTAACAGGCTGTACAGCGTAAATGGAGCGCAAACCAATGTATACCAGCTTGCAAGAACCGACCGGGAGTTTCGAAGCGTACTGATTATGACATTTCCGCAAATCTTAGTTGATCCCAATGCAATCTATACCATTTCACCAAATGAATTAAAAGATTTTGCAGAAAAACATTATGAAGGAAAATCACACGACATTTACCAGGTAATATCAAAAGATGACCCCATCTATGCACTGAGCGGCACAAGAGGATTTTTCACAATAGGGGATGTAAGGCTGATTGATACGAATCCTGAGAGAAGCGGCTTACGCTCGATGGTTGACAGGATTCCGGACAGAGCAGTTGCTCACTTTCAACTCATTGCCCAGCAGTATGCGATTGCTTTTCGGAGCGGAAATACCCGTCAAGGAATTGAAGCTTTTACCGGGTTGAATATTGAATTGTTTTCAGATGTAACGAACATTGCAGGTTTTTTAAAAGTCTATTTTACATCCGCAGCTGAAATTGATGCCATGATCAGAAATATGAATGAAAGACTTCCTCCGCTCTATGAATCATTAAAAAAAGTAACCCAAACAAGAGAGCTGATATGGGGAGCGTTTTTGGAAAATAACTATATTAATGCCAAAGAGAAAATCATTCTGATACGGGAGACAGCAGAAATTGAACAAAACATTGGAAAAGCGCTCGACATTATAGGGAAAATGAACAGCAGAAGAAACCTTAGTGAATATCCGAAGCTGCCAGCGCAGAGCCGCGCGAGATGGATGCCGGTGACAGATCTGTATTACGGACTTCGCCTTTATTTTCTTACGAAAAAGATGAGAAAGAGCTTTGACAAAATGAAAGTAACTCTCCACCCTTTATTCACCGAATTTGTATCCAGTCATAATATTCCTGAAATGCTCGATGCATTGGAGAGGCAGTAGATTAAGATGTTAATAGTATATCTCCATTTGCAGTGATAATTGGTACGAAATGCTGTTAACTGGGGGTAAATTAGCAAGTAAAAATCAATGATTCAACGGATCCTATGCTACAATAAATGTAAGGATATTCTATTGGAGGAATGAGATGTTAACTTTAACGAAGGCTAAAATGTTCTTACTATTGATAAGCATCTTGTTGGCGGGAGGTTGTCAAATGGCGAATGGAAATAACGGGGAAGAACAGTTGAAACCAAGTGAAATGAGCGTAGATGAATTGCCGGATGTAAGGGCTTTTGAGGATGAGTTTACGCGAGGGTTCATGAAATCAACGGAAGAAGCTGCAGACGGATATTATACGTTTGAATCGGGAACAGGGGAATTCACCATGTTATTTCCTGAAAACGGGACCATTGCTGAAGGGTTTTATTCAAGAGAGGAAAATGTTTCCGAATCTTTTCTGGTGGGGGCAGAAAGCGAAAGTCTGATCTCTCAGTTTGATATCCAGTTTGACCGGGATGCCTCATTTAACGAAAATACGCTCTTATTCCTGGAAGAGAGAGTAGGGGAAGAGCTGGATTTTAAGAAAGAAGTAACGGACAAAAAAGAAATGCATACAGCACCTTTTACTTATGAAGATGATGTAATAGGCTTAGCTGCATTCATAGGCAATACGGAAAATAAAGCGGGACTAAGAGTAATCCTTACATCAGCATGTAACGAAGACTCCAGCTGTGATCAGCAGGAAGAAGAGGTCAGACAGGAAATGAGAACCTTTTTGGAAACAATCGAATTTAAATCAAAATAGAAAGTGAATGATGATATGGGTCAATTAATCTTTGATAATGAAAATGTAAGATTAAGAATAATAGATCTTCAATATCAAAATTTAGATGAAGATAAATTTGAGCAGGAGATAAAAAGAATATACTTAGAAGAAACGGGTACAGCACTGGAAGCAAATGTTGAAATTGTTCAATCGGATGCTTTAACTGAATCGAATGGATCCAGCTACGACGGGACAGCGGTCAATCTGTACTCTGACGATGGCGCTATTAATGAGGTATATGTGATCTCCCAGGGGTCTGCTGATGCGGGAGATTGGGACTATAATCTGCGCGGTATATTTGCCGGTCAGGAGGTTAATCAGTTTGAGAGCACCTTTACTTTTGTTAATGAGTCAAAAAAATACTTTGAACAGAAAAACGATTTACAGGAGCCTGTTGTTATAGGCCTTTCCCATTCCCTGGCCCACCATAATAACTCAAGCGTACAGCTGGTTACCGGCGTTTTCGATGAGATCTACAGCGTCAACGGGGCTCAGCCGACTGCCTATCACCTTTATAAGGCCGATGTGAAATTTAGACAGGCAATAAATCGCGAATTTTCCATCGGAGCAAATCCTGATGAATTATTTTCTGTTTCTCCTGAAAAGTTAAAAGTTTTTACTGAAAATTACTATCAGGATATGACAACAGGTATACACCAGCTCATTTCGGAGGATGATCCTCTCTATGGAGGAAGCGGAGCAAGAGGTTTCTTTACAGTAGGGGATGTGACGATGGTAGATACTAACCCGGAGATGAGCGGACTTCGGGCGATGGTGGACAGCGTGCCGGATGAGGTCATTGCAGACTTTCAACAGCTTGCCGTTCAATATTCCCTCGCCTTTGAAAAAGGGGGTTCATCCAAGGGGATACAGGATCTTACTGGCGTTGATGTAAATGTTATCGATAAATTTGCTGAAGATCCTTCTTTTGTTGGAATAATAAAAAACTATTTTACAAGCAGTAAAGAACTCGATAACATGATTGTCGATATGAATGAAAAAATACCGGTACTGCTTGAAACAGTTGAAAATATTACGAAAAATGGTGAACAGATATTCGGAGCATTTGTCAAAAATGGTTTTATTACCGAAGCGGAAAAAAATATTCTTGTTTCCGAGATGGATACGGCTGGCGGAAAACTGGATGAAATGATCGAGATTCTAAACACATTAAGCATATACCGCGACGGTGAAATGGTGGGCAATACCGGGACGGCTATTTTTGGGGCTGACGCCAGCGGAGCACTGCGTTTGAAGGGACTGATGGAAGACCTAACAAAAAGCGGTGACGAGTTCAGCCGGATACTGGGGCCGGTACTTGAAGAAATAGGTCACAGCCACAGCATTGAAGAAATGTTAAATGCCTTAGGGATGGAAAACGGGCGCCAATATCAAGGAAATGACATGATTATGATTGGCCGGCAAAACGGCAGCGAAATCAGGGTCAACATTTCTGCGGCAGTACGCATGTATCAGGAAGGACAGGCTTTACTTGAAGAGAAGCGAAGCGCAGTTGAAGCGGTTATGAGCACATCCCAAGTCGAGCTGCTGGATGGATATGAGGAGGAGAAGTCAAAGGTCATAGCCAAAATTAATGAAATTGAAGGCAATCCTGTCAGTTATACAAACGTGCTTCGTAAATACGTTTATTTTCCGCGTTTGGACAAATCCATTACCCGTATTGCCATTCAGGATTCTTTTCAGCCGTTAACCGGCATTTCTTTTGATGATCTTTATTCAAATCTATTAACTACGATACAGAATACAGATGATTTTCTAACATCCTCCAGAGAAGCAATTGAAAAGATCTTTGAGAAGGATGAGCATGTGGCTCAATTATTTGATTATGGACAAGGAGGAGAAAAAGTTGCCCTCAGATGAATCAATTTCAATAACAGAGCAAATCCTGCCGACAGAAGATCAGCTGTACCGAAAACAGTCCTTTATATCTGCTCTTGACCGCATTGCGGAAGTGGATCAGCAGCTTCAGCAATTAGTAAAAAGGTTTGGTTCAGAAGGAGGCAGTTCAGGTAAGACGATCGAAGCAATGGAGGAAAAAGCAAACCAGCAGCGAACCAGTCAAAATATTATCCTGAACAGTGCAGAATCAACCATCGATCAGGCCATTAAACGTTTTGACGAACAGGTAGATGCAATGAAGACACAAAATATGACGATCTATTATAAAAACAATCTGTCATCTGCTTTTTAAAGTGACTCAGGGCAACCTTCCCGGGGCACTTTTTTTATTAGCGCAAGCAGGAAAATCACTAACATGTAAGTTCATTTTGAGTTATGGACATAATGATACAAAATAACAGGGGGAAATTAGTTATTATTACGGTTAATATAGAATAATTCATGCTCAGAAGGGTAAAAGACATAAAAAGGCCAATCAGTCAGCTATTAGAAAGTGAGGATGAAATAATGAACAGAGGAATGTTTACAGCGCTTTCTGCAATTGTGATTGCACAGGGGCTAAAAGTATTTACGAACAAAAAGCTCACAGGGAAATGGGACTGGAAGCCAATTCTGCAAACTGGCGGGATGCCGAGCTCCCACTCAGCAGGGGTAGCTTCATTGGCAGCGTATACGGCGGCGAACCGGGGTACGCGCCATACTGAAACGGCTATTGCAGTTGTTTTTGGTTCCATCGTCATGTATGACGCACAGGGAATCAGACGGCATACCGGTGAAATTGCCCGCCTTGTTAATGAACTTGAAAATAATTTTGAAGTAATCTCCGGAGATTACCCGAGTCTTGACTATGTAAAACGCGAAAAAGACTTAAAAGAGCTTTTAGGCCATCAGCCGATTGAAGTGTTAGGCGGAGCGCTTTTTGGCATCGCATACGGCATCATTGCCGCTAAAATTGAAGATCGCAAAATGGGACGGGCGTAAGGGTACATATGTAATAAGCATTTCGCAAAACCAGATCAGAATGCTCTCACGGTAAATTCCGGGAGAGCATTCTTTTTATCTGTAAAGAGTTATTGTCTTTTTTAATATCCCGATAATTCATTGAAACGTAGCTTCATTGTAGCGGGAAGGGTTAGACGCTTGTTTTTCTACTTATTAAAGAGCTTTGTCAGAGAGATTCTTGCTTTTTTAAACCCCTCATAGGAATCCAATACAGAAATGATGATGGCGATCACAATAGACGTCCAGACAGCACCATTAACGACATTCATTACATCGTCTGCAGTACTGTTAAACAGCTGCACCTGATAATCAACAAACGAGGGATTAAATAAATTCGAACTGCTTGCGAGGAAAATAAATACCAGGATATAAACCGCGTTATAAAAGGCGTTAATCACAGCCAGCCGGGGGGTCCATTGGCCAAGCACCCATTTAAAAATAGCAAGGGCAATTTCGATTGCGATAAGAAGACAAACAAATGGCCAGAAAGAAAGAAGCGTCTCTTCATTAAAAATCGGCGTAACATAGTTAAACCCAGATGTGCTGTCGCGCTCATAAACAGCAATAATATTCACAGCATTAAAATACACGCCAGCCCAGACAGCTGTCCAAATCAGACTGAATAAAACTTGAGATTTTGATATGGCTTTCTTTTTTGGAATGGATGAAAGATATTTTAAATCTTCAGGCTTCCAGGGTGCCCCGATTGTGGATTGGGGGAATGATTCCTTCACTGCACCGGAGCGCTCCAGCACAAAGAAAACAAGCGTTATCCAGAATAATGTTTGAACACCTACATTAAAAGCTGCTCCGACAATGCTAAACGACAAAGCGAGAATCATTTCAATAATAGTTGCTTCTCCAGCATAATTAATAATATTTGTTAATACCTGCGTAATCAGAACAACAGCTAATACAATGGGGAAAGTCATTTTTAAAATGGTTAAATAATGATCGTAGAGAGCGGGTCCAATCAAATAACGGGGAATATCACGGTACTGTCCAGCTAATTTTGCAGGGTCACCAAGCTTAGAAAGTGCTGCTTTAATTTCATCTTCTGTCGGGTTGTCAGGAAGCATATCCTGGATCGTCGATTGGAGTTCAAGCGCAATGTCTTCACGATTCTTTTCAGGCAGCAGCCGCGTCACTTCGTGTACGTAAAGATCAATCAAGTTCATTTTTCTTCTCTCCTTCCAATAGTTGTTGAAGCTCTAACGACGTCTTTTCCCATTCCTGTTTTAATTGCAGAAACAGCTCAGTCCCGAAATCACTCAGCACATAATATTTTCTTGGTCTGCTCTCTGTTGTATCCCATGAACTTGTCACCAGTTTTTGTTTTTCCAATCGCCTCAGAAGGGGGTAAAGTGTACTCTGGTCAATGACAATCCCCGATTTCTCCAATAACTGTACCAGTGAATAGCCGTATTGCGGCGTTTGTAACTGGCTTAAAACGGCCAGCGTCAGCGTCCCCCGCCTTAATTCGGTCGTCAAGGAAGATAACAGATCGCTCATCCCTTCACCTCATTTCTCTTTATACTGTATTTCATACACTATTATAATATTACCAACAATTGAAATTTGTGAATAAGAACTGTTGGCAATCCTCATAATGTCGGGATCGAACCCTTCAGACATTTAATCCGCGGGTTTTGGGCCGAATCGAAGCCTTTGGGAACGCTACCGGCGGGTTTTCACCACTTATCACAGCCTTTGCCCCCTCTATCGGCGGATGTGACCTTTCACCTATTTATCATTAAACCGAAACCCTCGTCTGCAGCTGCACTGTAGTCCCCGATTCCGCAAACATACAAATGGTGCTGAACAAAAAATGCCCCTGGAACATGTCATGTTCCCGGGGCATTTTATAGAGTTGGATCGGACTCTCTTTTTTCGCATCTAAACCGGCACTAAAGATCTTTCTTCATATAATAATGGCTAAAGTCTCTTCCGACATTATCAAGCGTTCCGTACACTGAATAGCCATGTTTTTTATAAAAATCCAATGCCTGAAAGCTCAAGGTGTCCAGTTTGATAAAATCACAGTGTTTTTCACGTGCCAGCTGCTCTGCTTCGTTTAAAAGCTTTGAACCGTACCCTGTGCCCCGAAGATTCTCATCAAGAATTAAAGTGTGAATTTCAAGCCAGTTCCAGCAGAACTCACCTAAAAGTCCGCCCTTAACATTTCCCTCAGCATCCTTTAAGAATAATTTCATTTCCTCATACCTGCCTCTTAAATCCTCAGGAAAATGAGAGGCATTAAATTCATATAACTTGTGATGAATCTGATTTTCCTCAGTCTTGATGTGTTCTTTTGTGATATGTAAGGTCATAGGCTCGTTCTCCTTTTCGGTATTCTGGAAATCATATAAGCAATCGCAGCCGCGGGCAGAAGAAGTAAAAAAGGCATTGTCGTTTCTCCAAATGAGACTTGCTGCTGCAGAGTCTGAGGCGCAGATAATACCGGTGTAAAAAATGCAGTCAAAAGAATACCTGACAGCAGCTGGAATCCTATAATAAGGACAATAAAACTGGCAATAAATAGTATAAACCGTTTCAAGTTTTCCACCTCCTGATAGGAATTACGATTTCAAAGGCAAAAAGTTTCCTATAACAGGAAAATACCTATTTAGGATTCATCCTTTTCCAGAAGAAGAAAAAGCTGTACACTATCGTAAAGAGGTGATTGGATGAAAATTGCATTAGTAACGGGTGCCAATTCAGGAATGGGATTGGCCACAACAGTTGAATTGGCAAAGCAGGGTATGCATGTGGTGATGCTGTGCCGAAATCCTCGCAAGGGGAAAGTGGCATGGATTTCTGCAAAAGAGCAAAGTCGCTCACAGGAAATTACACTGATGAACGCTGATCTTGGTTCAATGGAAAGCATTCGGGAATTTGCAGCTGAATTTAAAAAGAAGTTTGATCACTTGGATATTTTAGTGAATAACGCAGGTGTTGTGTCACTGAAAAGACAGCTGACTGATGACGGATTTGAATCGCAGCTGGGCGTTAATCATCTTGGACATTTTTTATTAACGAATCTGTTATTGGATGAATTAAAAAAGTCGCAGGCAGGCAGAATCATTGTTGTCAGTTCGGGTGCTCATAAATGGGGCAAAATTGACTTTGACGATCCGCATTTTGAAAAAGGATACAATGTGGCAAAAGGTTACGGTCGTTCCAAGCTTGCCAATATATTATTTACTAAAGCACTAGCGAAGCGTTTGGAAGGAACTAATGTAACTGTAAATGCCGTTCACCCGGGTGCAGTTGCAACTAACCTGGGTGTTAACCGCAAAACGGAATTTGGCCGGAGCATTACCCGTGTATTAAAGCCGTTTTTCCAAACAGCTGAAGAGGGTGCTAAAACAGCTGTATATTTAGCTACCAGCAATGAAGTGGCGGATGTTTCCGGACGTTACTTTTATAAAATGAAGGAAGTTGACGTTTCAGAGGATGCTAAAAATGAGTGGCTGGCTGAAGAATTATGGGGCTGGAGCGAAGAACGTGTTGGCCTTTAAATACCGTTAGACAGTAGGACCAGCAGGCTTGCTGGTCCTACTGTCTATAAAAAATCAGGAAGGGAGGAATAGGAGTGAACCCAATTCTGCTTGATTTTCCAGAAGAATTCTCAACTGATCGATTGCTGATCCGCGCGCCAAAACCAGGGGACGGAGAAGCTGTCTGGGAAGCCATCAACGCATCAAGAGCGGATTTAAAGCCATGGCTTCATTTTGCTTCAAAAGAAGAAACAAAAGAAGCGGTAGAAGCAAACATACGGGAATCACAGATTAGATTTTTATCAAGGGAGGATCTTCGTCTGCTGGTATTTTTAAAAGATACAGGTCAATTTGTGGGCTCGTCCGGACTGCACCGCATTAATTGGGACATTCCAAAGTTTGAAATTGGCTATTGGATCGACAGCCGTATGAGCGGGAAAGGGTATATGACAGAAGCAGTCGAGGGTATTACGGACTTTGCTTTCTCCACGCTTAAAGCAAAAAGAGTGGAAATCAGGTGCAACAGCAAAAATAGCAACAGCATAAAAATTCCTGAAAAACTTGCCTATACACTGGAAGGTGTATTAAGAAACGATCTGTTTGATGAAGTATTAAACGAATCGGCGGATACTTGTGTTTTTGCTAAAATTGCTGAAAATTAAACAATTGAAGGGCAGCTGAATAATCTGGTTGTTCCGCTGATTGACAAATGGTACATATGATTACGTGCGAGCTTCCGGTAAACCTTAAAAGGTTTTCTGGAAGCTTTTTTTATAGTCGCATCAAACCTTATAAACACTACGTTAATTAGTTTGATAAAAACGAAAATTCTGATATTAACTTGCAGGGTTTCCTGCAAAAAGGTACAATATTACTAGGTTTAGTGATTTTATTGTCATTTGGAGGCTTATAAATGCAGGAAATACTGCAAAAATTGGAGGACTCTTATCATCTTTTAAGCACAGGGCAAAAGAAGGTTGCAGCATTGTTTTTTGAAGAACCCAGCATCATCGCATTTTCGTCAGCACTTGAAACGGGCCGGCACGTTCATGTCAGTGAATCAACAGTCATCCGGCTCACTCAAAAAATCGGCTACAAAGGCTACACCGAGGTGCAGCACATTATTCAAAGAAAGCTGGCTGAGGAGCGTTGGTTAAAACCACAGCCGGGATTTGGTTCCAGGGAAAAACAAAGCTTTCTTCATAATCTGCTGGAAGCTGATATTGCAAACATTTCCAGATTGAAAGAGTCACTAAAGGAAGAAACCCTGCTTCAAGTGGTGCAGCATATCAGCAAAGCAAGAAAAATCTACGTAACAAGTAATATGTTTAGTTATGGTCTTAGCCATTTATTTGCACATTGGCTGAATATGGTGCTGGATAATACCGAAATGCTCATGCAGGGCGACATTCAATATTATCATCAACTTTCCAAGATGAATAACCAGGATGTATTAATCTCATTGGTTTTACCGCGTTACACAAATAATGTTATTGAAACGGTTAAGACTTC
Source organism: Jeotgalibacillus sp. S-D1 (assembly GCF_004358665.1). Classification (GTDB taxonomy): domain Bacteria; phylum Bacillota; class Bacilli; order Bacillales; family Jeotgalibacillaceae; genus Jeotgalibacillus. The sequence continues at coordinate 188,601 of NZ_SMZR01000006.1, forward strand.
AAAAGCGCAGGGCGCCACTGTTATTTCAATAACAGACCAAGCTGATTCTCCGATTGCCGACCATTCAGATATTTTACTGGAGGCTACTATTAATTCAAATCTCAACATCGATTCTTTTACGGCGGTGCTATCTCTTCTGACAGCTATTATGAGATTCATCTCAGTTAAGGATTATGAAAAAGTAAATGAAAATTTAAGAAGTGTGGAGAGAATGTACCAGGAAAAAGGAATATTTCATCGTTCTTAAATAAGAACTACTTGTTTGTTGATAACCTGTTTTTCAGTTTAATAGGTTAACTATATAAAAAGGGGAGAGTTAACAATGAAAAAGCTATCGATTTTAGGTGCAATGTTATCGACAAGTCTTATTTTGGCGGCCTGTGGAGGAGGGGACGAAGCGGAAGAAACATCCGGTTCCTCTGATAATGCAGGAAGTGAATATAATTTATTTGAAGACGGAAAACTTACGTGGGCATCAAGCGGATTGTACAAGCCTTTTAACTATGAAGAAAGCGGCGAGCTGAAAGGGTTTGATGTGGAAATCGGCTACGCAATTGCTGAGAAATTGGGCCTCGAGCCAAATCCAATTACGACGCCATGGGAAACGATCCTGCAGGGACTGACGGGAGAACGTTTTGACGCGATCATCGGCAGCATGGCCATCACGAATGACCGGGCAGAGCAGGTGGACTTCTCGGATCCCTATTATTATTCTGGTGGAATGGTTTTTGTAGCAGAAGGAAATAACGAAATTACATCAGCGGAGGATTTAAAAGGGAAAAAAATTGGGGTGGTCGCACAGAGTACCTACGATAGTGCAGCGCAGGAATATACAGATTCTTCTAATATTCAATACTATAACAGTGACGTGGTGGCGTTGAATGATCTGGAAATAGAAGGACGCCTGGATGCTGTGATCACAGCGGATGTTGTTGGATACGAAGCCATTGCAGCAGGTCTTGAAATTAAAGAAGTAGGGGAGCCTTTGTGGATTGAAAAAGCAGCCATTGCGGTTAATAAAGACAATCCTGAACTGCTTGAAGCAATAAATGGAGCGCTCAAGGAAATTCAAGAGGATGGGACTTATGATGAGATTTCAACCAATCTATTTGATCGAAATCTTTTAGAAACGGATATAGAAGGAATTGAAGTTTTAGAATAATAAGTCCAAGTGTTAGGAAGGTGCAGCATGCCAGAAATTATTGTTACATTATCAGAGGTATTTACGCGTACATTATCAGGATTTTTGGACGCAACGGTTATTACACTGCAGCTTACAGCAATTGGAATTGTTCTGGGCTGTTTGCTTGGGCTGTTCTTTGCCCTGTTAAAGCTATCTAAATCAAAGCCATTGCAGTTTATTGCAAATGTATATATCACGATCATTCGCGGAACGCCATTAATTGTTCAAATAACCTTTTTGTATTTTGGGATTACTGAATTTATTACTCTTACAAACTTTTGGGCGGGAGCCATTGCTTTGGGTGTTCATAATGGTGCCTATATTGCAGAGATTTTCCGGGGTGCGATTCAGGGAATTGATAAAGGACAGTCAGAGGCCAGCAGCTCGCTTGGAATGACCAAAGCGCAAAGCATGAAACGCATTGTATTTCCACAGGCGTTAAAAAGGTCCATTCCACCTCTTGGAAATCAGTTTATTATTGCGTTGAAGGATTCTTCCCTTGTCTATGTTATCGGTGTAGCCGAGCTCTTCTCTCTTGCCAACAGGGAGGCCGCTCAGTCCTTTCAGCCCTTTGAAACCTATCTGGTAGTAGGACTCTATTATTTAGTACTGGTTATGATCTTTAGCTATTTGTTAAAACTATACGAAAACAAACTTGACGTTGATAAGGATTAGAGAGGAGGTCGCATATGATTATTGCAAAAAATATCCACAAATCATTTGGAGATTTAGAAGTGCTAAAAGGAATTGACCTCCATGTAGCACCAAAAGAAGTTGTTGTACTTGTAGGTGTCAGCGGTTCAGGTAAAAGTACACTTTTGCGCTGTTTTAATTTTTTGGAAATGATTAATCATGGAGAAATTGCGATTGATGGGAAAACGATAAACCCTAAAAAAGATAATTTAAATAAAATACGTGCTGAAGTAGGAATGGTTTTTCAGCATTTTAACTTGTTTCCTCATAAAACAGTGCTTGAAAACATCATTGAAGCACCGATGCAGGTAAAGAAAAAAGGGAAACAGGAAGCAATCAAGCATGGAAGACAGCTGCTTGAAAAGGTCGGTCTTGCAGAAAAAGCGGATGTTTACCCAAGCAAATTGTCGGGCGGCCAAAAGCAGCGTGTTGCCATCGCAAGATCTCTTGCAATGGAACCAAAGGTCATGCTGTTTGATGAACCCACATCGGCTCTTGATCCAGAACTCGTCAGCGAAGTACTTGCAGTAATGAAACAGCTGGCACAAGAAGGGATGACGATGGTTGTCGTAACACATGAAATGAGATTTGCGAGAGAAGTTGCAGACCGCATCATCATGCTGGATCAGGGGAGGATTATTGAATCAAATGATCCGAAAACATTTTTTGAAAACCCTGAGCATGAACGAACCAAGCAGTTTATCCAGCTGGTGGAGTAGACAAAAATCAGTAAAAAGCTCTTACGAACCGAACATGTTCGTAAGAGCTTTTTTTGATTACACTCTATTATTATAAGAAAGCTCAGGGTAGCGGAAATGATCCAATTCCATCACAGAGTAATTTTTTTAGGGTCTCTTATTGTCCACACACCTACTTTATTTAGAGAAAAACGGCAATAATGGTTGTGAGGTGGAGGTCTTGACGCTCGATCAATCCTATCAGGCAATAGAATTTCTTCCGTTAATTGTCTATTTTCCTTCACACTCTTTTCACAGCCACCTGCTAAAATAAAGATAAACTGACCAAAGTGTATTGAAACGAGGAATCAACATGAGCGTTCGAAAGATATTAATCGTGGACGATGAAGCTGCTATGAGAAATTTGATAAGATCCTTTCTTGTATCTGAGGGCTACGTAGTGACGGAGGCGGCAAACGGAATGGAAGCATTAAAAATTGCCAAAAACGATCCCCCTGATTTGATGCTGGTAGACGTGATGATGCCTTTTATGGATGGGTATGTTTTTACTGAAGAGATAAGAAAAACCGCAGATACACCTATTATTTTTCTTTCTGCTAAAGGAGAGGAATGGGATAAAGTGAAAGGCCTTAAGATTGGGGGAGATGATTATCTTGTTAAACCTTTTCATTCAGGCGAGCTCATTGCCAGAATTGAAACGGTGCTGAGAAGAAGCGATCCGCATTTTCACAAAAGCAATTTGATGAAAGCCGGACCAATTTCACTCGATCTAACAAGCTATCGCGTTTTTCTTGAAAATGAGGAGCTGTCGCTGACGATGAAAGAGTACAAGCTGCTTTCTCTTCTTGTCACCAATAAAAACAGCCTGGTTACACGGGACTACTTAATGGAAACAGTGTGGGGGCTTGAATACAGCGGGACTGAGCGGACGGTTGATACACATATAAAAACGCTTCGGATGAAGATGAAGCAGCATGGAGAGCTAATCAAAACGGTATGGGGATTAGGATACAAACTTGAGGTGTAGAGGTTGATAAAAGGTAAATTGAATTTTAGCCGGAAAATAATATTGCTTCTTGCAGGAAGTGTTGCATTGTCTTTTCTTTTTTCGTTCGTTTTTTTTCACTTTTTATACAAGGATCTCTATCTGAATACAGTACGTGAATCAGTTGAGTATCAGGGTGAAAGGACTGCCGCCCACTACCATTATGGAGAATTGACCGATGATATCATCGAAAAAATACAATGGTACAATGTGGTATCTGAGTACGAAGTGATTGTTGTAGATGAGATGGATGAGCTGAATCTTTCTTTTCCATATAAGATTGGCAATGAAAGCTTGGTGACAGATGAAGATCGGGATGTGCTGCTGTCAGGCAAGTCGCTTATGAAAGAAGGGTTCGTTGAGGATTTGCAGCGTGAAGTAATTGGAGCGATATATCCGATCAATGATGGCAGTGAGGTGATAGGCTACATCTACATCTATGTCCCTTTGGCGGGATTATCACAGGTTTTTGGCACCAGTATTCCGGTCTTGTTTCTAATCGGGACTCTTTTCTTCCTGCTGTTAATCTATGTGATTAACCGTATCAGAAAATCACTTTTTAAACCATTGGTGTCCATTCAGCAATTATCAAGAGAAGTTTCAAAAGGCAATTACAAAAATCGATTAAGCATTGATCAAATGGATGAAATTGGCCAAATGTCAGCGGCATTTAATGAAATGAGTGAAGCGCTGGAACATCAGGAAGAGCGAAAAAAAGAGTTTCTTTCTAACGTGGTGCATGAACTAAGGACGCCATTAACCTACATCAATGGCTATACAGAAGTGCTTAAAAACAAGCTGTACAAGACGCCGGCAGAAGAAAAACAATACCTGGAAACAATCGAACGCGAAGTAGACCGGTTAAAAAAACTTCTTTCCGATCTTATTGAGTTAAATCATCTGCAGGATGATGTGTATCACTTTGAATATGAACCGATTGCGCTCGGGCAGCTGCTGCATGACACCGTAGACCTTTTCCGTATTTTATCTGTTCAAAAAAATATATCTTTTGACATGGATATTGATGAAGAACTGATTATCTACAACGATGCCAAACGCATCCAGCAGATTTTCTATAACTTAATTGATAACGCAGTTAAATACTCTCATAAAGAAAGTGTCATTTATGTTTCTTTAAATTCCGATGGCAGCCAGGTGGCATTTAAAGTGGCCAACACCGGACTGACGATCTCGCCGGAAGATCTGGACCGGATAGGAGAACGTTTTTTTCGTACGGATAAAGCAAGGAACAGGGGTACCGGCGGGACGGGACTGGGCCTGTCGATCGTAAAAGAAATTATACGCATTCAAAATGGCACGTTTTCCATTAACAGTACGGAAAGCGGTCAAATTAAAGCGATTGTTGAGCTTCCGCTTAACGAAGACCGACTTAAAGGAGAGGGTGAAAACAGTGAGTAAAAAGGGTAAATTTGTTTTCGTACTTCTGTTGGCTGCTATTGGGCTGGCGGCGTGTTCACCCTTCCAAAAGCAAGGTCCTGTGGTGGACAACTTTACGTTTATCAACCAGCATAATGAGGAATTTGGCCTTGAACAACTTGAAGGGAAAGTGTGGATAGCGGACTTTATATTTACAAACTGTGAAACTATATGTCCGCCGATGACGGCGAAATTGGCAGCGGTTCAAAAAGAGCTTAAGGCAAAGGGTTTAGATATAGAGATTGTCTCATTTAGTGTAGACCCTGAGGTAGATACCCCGGAACGACTTAATGATTACCTGGCCAAATTCACAGATGATGACTCTAATTGGAACTTGTTAACAGGTTATCCACAGGAGCGGATTGAGACGTTTGCTTTGGATGAGTTCGAAACACTTGTAAACAAACCCTCCGGATCCGACCAGGTCCTGCATGGCGTGAATTTTTATATTATTGATCAAGACGGAGCAGTAGTGAACGAATTTAGCTTTACGGACCCTGAGTTAATCGATAAGATGGTGGAGGAAATCGAGAAGTATGCCTCTTAAAATGGGGAGCTGTGAAAGCTGCAGCTCTGTTTTTATGTGAACAGTTAGCTAATAATTCTAGTAAAACGTTATTCTTCATTATTACTTCACATTTATCTCGTATTGTATTAATGGAAAGAAATTTAGTGCACCCTGCAGCGTTTCAAGCAATAAATAAGCTTTTAAAACTTGGTGAAATGAATACTATTTCCCCAGGGTGAGCACGCTGGAGAATAAGTGATAAATGGAATGATATAAAAGGAGAATAACGATGAAAGAATTGAAAGCAGCAACCGAACAAACTGACCGTTTGACTTCCACTGAACCCACGAAACCTAAAACGACTAAAGCTGCCTGGTATCAAGCTGTATGGCGCTGGCATTTTTACGCTGGATTATTCGCTGCCCCTTTTCTGCTGATTCTTGCGTTTAGTGGAGCGGTGTACTTGTTTAAGCCTCAAATAGAAGGATTTCTTTATCAGGATCAATATATGGCAGATGAGATGGGGAGCCAAAGTTTGCCATCTTCCAGTTTGATAGGGGCGGTTCAGGAAGCATATCCTGATGCAGTGATATCAAGCTATAAAGTGTATGATGAAGAATCCAGAACCGTAGAAATGAGCATAATGGATGGAGAAACACCAAAATCCGTATATGTAAATCCTTATACAGGTGATGTTCAGGGTGAGTTAATCGTTAGTGAGAAATTCACAGAAATCTTTAAAAAGCTTCACAGTGAGCTTATTGTGGGCGGAACGTTTGCCAATCGATTAGTGGAACTAGCCGCGTGCTGGACAATCCTGCTATTGGTTACAGGTCTGTATATGTGGTGGCCGCGAAACCGCAAGTCGATTTGGGGAACGGTTTTGCCGCGTTTTCGGTCAAAGGGACGGACATTTTGGCGTGATCTTCATGCAGTCCCTGCCTTTTGGTTTTCCATTATGATTGTTATATTAATCGCAACAGGACTTCCATGGTCTGGTGTAATGGGTGGACAAATCGACCGGCTGGCAAACTCCACAAACAGCGGCTATCCGGCTTTTGCTACAACGTTTGCTGAAAAGCCTCAATCTGCTGTTCGTGCAGATGACGTAGCGGAAGATGTACCATGGGCTTCTCAAAATAGTGAGGTTCCAACGTCTGCAGTTGGAGGCTATCAAACCATTTCCATGGATGACGTAACCATGATTGCCTCAATGGAAAAAGTGGCGAAGCCTTACACGATTTCCATGCCAGTAGGAGAGGAAGGCGTCTATACCATCGCTACTTCTCATTCAGCTCCCTGGGATAATGCGACTTTACATGTGGATCAATACAGTGGCGGGGTGCTGTCGGACGTCCGCTTTAATGAATGGGGAATTATGGCGCAGGGAATTACTGCAGGTATTGCCTTGCATGAAGGCAGATTATTTGGGTGGTTCAACCAGGCGCTTGGTTTAATTACATGTCTTGCCATTATGGGAATTGTCATTAGTTCATTTGTGATGTGGCGAAAAAGAAAGCCGGATGGTTTAGGCAGTCCCAAAAAACCGGTAAGTAAAAAAGTAACACGAACTGTTTTTGTTCTTATGATTATTGGCGGCATCCTAATGCCGCTTGTCGGTCTGTCAATTTTAATCGTTCTTATCTTTGACTTAGTAATAGTCAAGCGTATTCCGCCATTGAAACGCTGGTTTCATGGACGAACTGCATAGAAAGGAAGTATAAAATGAAGAAACAAATGACTTTCCTCCTCGCATCGGCGATTTTACTACTAACCGCATGCAACGGGGGGGAGAATTCCCAAAGTGAAGAAGCTCCTAAAGTGGTAGAAGCAGATATTATTATTCCGGACACAATTGAGCCTAATGAAGAAACGGTTCTTCAGGTAAAATTATCGCAAGACGGTGAGCCCGTAGAGGATGCAAACGATGTAATGTTTGAAATTTGGAATGATGTAGAGGGTGGAGAAAGCGAAACTCATGATGCATCTCACGTTGGTGATGGAATTTATGAGATTAAGATGACTTTTGAGGAAACATCACTTTATTCACTGCAAACCCATGTAACCGCAAGAGACATGCATGTCATGCCAAAAAGACAATTTGCAGTGGGCGAAGTAACAGAAGAACAAATCAATACAGCTGAGGAAAATGCCCGCAATCAAAGCAGCACGTTTATGGAATCCGGTGACCATGACGGCCATGAACATTAACTTTAATAATCTTTCTAAAGCTTACCAGCTCACTGCAGCCGGTAAGCTTTTTTTATGCAGAAAAATAAGATGTATGAATAAATAAAAACTTTTTTTAAAAAAAGTGATCTAACGATTAATTGTCTCCGTTTACTTAGTGTATTTAAAAAAACAGACAAAAAAGAAAAAGGAGTGTGACAGAAAATGAAGATGAAAAAAATTGCAGCATCAGTATTAGGTCTCTCACTATTAGTGCCAACGGTAGGACAAGCAGAGGAGGGAATGGGTGTTACCAACCCGGCTTCAGATTTAAGAGCTGATTTGGACTACTTGCTGTCTGAACACTTTGTACTTGCAACAAACGCAATGGTTAAAGATTATATGGATGCACCGGATGCAGAGGCTTACAATGAGGCGCTCGATCAAAACGCAGCAGATATGACACCGGCTATTGCCTCTATCTACGGTGATGAAGGAGCAGCAGAATTTGAACGGATCTTCCGCGGCCATAATGATTACACGGCTGACTTAGTAGAAGCAGCTCAAACTGGTGATGAAGAAGCTCGTGCAGCAGCTGAAGATGAAGTAGAAGAATTTGTAGTAGAATTTTCAGCTTTCCTTGACACTGCAACAGAAGGAAACCTTCCTCAGGAAGCAGCTGAAGAAGCCATTCGTGCACATGAGATGGATGTTCTTTCATTCTTTGACAGCTATGTAGAAGAAGATTATGAAGGAGCTTACACTCATTTCCGTGAAGGTTATGACCGTATGTATGATATTTCTGGAGCACTATCCGGAGCGATTGTCGCTCAATTCCCGGATAAATTTGAAGACAATAAAGTAGATTCTCCTCAATCAGATCTTCGTTCAACATTAAATAATCTTGCTGCAGAGCACCATGCACTTGCAGTTATGGGACTAACAAGCGGTGTTGACGGAGCAGCAGACTACGATTTCGTAACATGGGCTGAGGATATGCATACAGAAGATTTTAAAGCAGCAATTGGTTCAATTTATGGGGAAGAAGGAGCAGCAGGCTTTGAAAAAGTATGGACTGCCAACCACATTGAAGCAGAAGGTGAATTAGTATCTGCTTACATTGCAGAAGATGAAGAAGCCATTTCAGCAGCTAAAGAACAATTTCAAACATTCTCTAACGACTTTGGTGCCTTCCTTGGAACAGCAACAGAAGAGAACCTTCCTACAGCTGATGCTCAAGCAGCAGTATGGGGACATGAAGAATTAAAACAAGCAGCACTTGCCTCTCACGTAGAAGGTGACTATGCAGCATCTGTATCTTCCCTTCGTGAAGGATATAAATATATGTTTGGTGTTGGTGAAGCGTTAGGCAACGCAATCGTTGCACAAAATCCAGATCAGTTTAAAGGGTCTGAAATGCCTGAAGAAATGCCAAACACAGGTATGGGCGGAAGCCAGCAGGAATCTTCTACAGTAGTATGGGTAGGAGTAAGTGCAGCAGCTTCAGTACTGGCAGCAGCATTCTTCATGCTACGCCGTAAAACTCAAGATCAATCATAAACCATTCAGTCCCCGTGTACACAAAGTGTGCGCGGGGTTTTTCTGTGGGAAAATTAAGTAGACAGGTAAATGCTTTCAAGCTATGATAAAAAGGAATTACTAATTTCATACTATTCAAGCAATAGGTGACGAAATTTTTCGTTTAAAAGGGAAGCCAGTGAAAGTCTGGCACGGTCGCGCCACTGTATCGAGGAGTACATATTATTCCACTGTCCACAGGATGGGAAGGGGATATGTACAGTGAATCGGAGTCAGGAGACCTGCCTATTGTATGCACAATGTACCTACGCGAAATAGGGAAGGGTGATATCAGCTGTATTCAACGGGGATTTGTGAATACTTTTTTGTGATATCAGGCTCTCTCCTTAAAACGGGGAGAGCTTTTTTGTCTTCCCAAAAGGAAAAGAGGAAGAAACATTGCAAACGAAACTGCCAATGAGTCAATCAAGAACCATCCAGTCTAAGCTCGTTCTGCCGCCGGATACTAACCACCTTCAAACTATATTTGGGGGAAAGGTGCTGTCATACATTGATGAGATCGCCGCCATTACAGCAATGAAACACGCAAACCGGGTTGTCGTAACAGCATCGATTGATTCTGTGGATTTTTTATCATCTGCCAGAGTGGGGGATGTACTGGAACTAGATGCCGTTATAAGCTCCACAGGCAGATCGTCTATGGAAGTATTCGTTCGAGTGCGATCAAAAAATTTGCTGACAAAAGAAGAAAGGATAACAACACAATCATTCTTAACCATGGTGGCTGTGGATGAAAAGGGCGCCTTCCTGTTGAGGTTCCGGCAGTAATTGCGGAGACAGAGGAGGAACGGCGTCTGATTCATGGAGCTGCCGCAAGAAAAGAACATCGAAAATTAAGAGCCCCGATGCCAGGTTAAAGAAATAGTAGGTAGAAGTCTTTGTGAACTGTGTTGGATTTGTGGTGAGAAGCAGGTAAATTGTCACGACCCGCTGATTGAGGGGGCAGAGGCTTCGATTCGCGGACGAAACCCGCTGATAGGAGAGATGCAGGTTTCGATTGAGCGATTGAACCCGCGGATTCCGGAGCGCAAGGCTTCGATTCCGCCGCTTGCGCAGCCCCAGCCTCCGGTCCGGCGCCTGAACCAGCGAATTCACCACCGTCCAACCCAGGATCTTCAACAAAACAAAAAAACCCCGCTGCTTAAATAAACAGCGGGGGAAAAATCATGGGTTTTTGCGCAATTCAACTCTCCTGATCTTGCCGGAAGCCGTCTTAGGCAGCTCATCGATAAATTCAATTTTACGCGGATATTTATAGGGAGCCGTCATTTCTTTTGTATGATCCTGAAGCTGCTTAACGAGTCCTTCATCAGCAAGGGTTTCACGATCACGTAAAACGACAAACGCTTTGACGATATTTCCCCGTATTTCATCCGGTGCTGCAACCACTGCGCATTCGCGGACTGCGGGATGCTTAAGAAGGGCATCCTCGACTTCAAATGGTCCAATGGTATAGCCTGAGCTGATAATGATGTCGTCGCTCCGACCTTCAAACCAGAAATAACCGTCTTCGTCCCGTGTGGCCTGGTCCCCAGTTAAGTACCAGTCTCCCCGGAAAGCTGACTGAGTGCGTTCATAGTCATTAAGATACTCTTTAAATAGGGCAGGACAGTCCTTATGAACAGCAATATCTCCAACTTCACCTGCTGCAGCCGGCTGGCCTAAATCATTTATTATGTCCACGGGATTCCCAGGGGTGGGCTTCCCCATAGATCCCGGTTTGACCTCCATATTTTGAAGGTTGCAGACAAGCAGTGTATTTTCTGTCTGACCATACCCGTCCCGGAGGTTAATGCCAAATGCTTTCTGAAATGCATCAATAACCGGCCGGTTTAACGGTTCTCCTGCGGATACGGCACTTTTCAGATGTGGCAGCTGATAGGCATTTAAATGATCAACCTTTGCCATCAACCGGTATTCTGTTGGCGTACAGCACAGTACCTGAATTTGTTCTTTTTCCAGAATGCCAAGATACGTGTGAGCATCAAAGCTGCCATTATAAACAAAGGCAGTAGCGCCCAGCGTAATAGTTGAAAGAAACGGACTCCAAATCCATTTTTGCCATCCGGGAGCTGCTGTTGCCCAGACAAGATCTCCCTCTGTCACACCGAGCCATTCTTTTGCCGCGGTGCGGACATGTGCATAGCCCCATCCGTGCGTATGTACAACCCCTTTGGGATTACCTGTCGTTCCGGATGTGTAGGATAAGATCGCTGTATCATGACGGCTTGTCTGTGCACCGTGATAGGTAGTGCTTTGTTCGGAAGCAAGAGCTTCAAGCGGCTGCCAGCCGTCTTCCTTTCCCCCTACAATGAGCTTCGTCTGCAGGGAGGGGAGGTCCTCATCTATTGCATTAATTTCACCTGTTGTTTCGTGATAAGCAATGACCCCTTTGGCTTTTGCGTGATTTATCCGATAAATTAAATCTTTTTTCCGCAGCATATCGGAACATGGAATCGCGACTATGCCGGCCTTTAAGCAGGCAAGATAAGCCATATACGCTTCAGGAACTCTGGGCAATATGATAAGCAGCTTATCTCCTTTTTGAATCCCCAGGCTCAAAAATGCCTGTGCGAACTGGTTTGTTTTATCTATCAGTTCTTTGTAGGACACCTCGCGGCGATTGTTTTTTTCATCCTGCCAGCGGATCGCCATTCGGTTCGTATCTTTTGAATATTGCTCTACTTCGCTTGCGATATTGTATTGATCAGGTGCAATCAGATGCTGAAATGACATTTTTTACTCCTCCAAAACGATGCCAACTTCCTGCAGTTGTTGGCATGCCAGTATTGTGACCGGTAAATTTTTTTCCAACTTCTTATATTCGGAAAATAGACTTCTTATTGATTGTAAACGTACGTAAAAATGCTCGTCAAGGATGTTAATTTAATTTTCGGACAATAATGACAAATGTCATTTGGGATGATTGACAGATGTTGTTCATTCTCCTGAGTGGTAAATGTTCTATTCCAGTTGGAATATTTTTGATACACTAGAAAAAGTGAGTCTGTATAGAAAAGAAGGTGGAATGTTGAAAACAAAAGTTACGCTTGGGCTGTTTTACACGATTGGTTTAGTGCTGTTATCCTTTGGCATTAGCATGATGATTTTAGCAGATCTTGGAGCGGGGCCATGGGACGCGCTCTATGTGGCTTTAGCAGATATTCTTGGCTTTACGGTGGGCACTTGGATTTTAATCGTTGGTTTCCTGTTAATCCTGTTAAATGCATTTTTACTTAAAAGAATGCCTGATTTTTTTGCTGTAATTACTATTTTCATAATGGGATTTTTTATTGATTTCTGGCTTCTTTTCGCTTTTGCAGACCTGATTGTACCCGATACTGGTTCAAGAATAGCCATGCTCGCCGGAAGTATATTAATTATTGCAGCAGGTGTATCTCTTTATCTCCAGGCAAACTTTGCCCCTAATCCAATTGATGGATTAATGATGGCTGTAAACGTTCGAACGGGTTTAAGTCTGTCGAAATCAAAAACCGTTCTTGAAGTAGCTGTTATGGTAATTGCCTTAATAATTGGAGGTCCCATAGGAGTTGGCACTGTCATTGTTGCTTTTGGAATAGGGCCGTTAATTCAGTTGTTTTTTGTTCCGGTGTCAAAAATAAAATCCAAAATGGTGCTTGCCCCGGATGCAGCATCAAAATAATATTTACCCGATTCAAGGCTTGCTGTTCATAGTATCGTTCATTTTTGTAAGCGATTTCGATTTGGCAAAAACTTATTGTGGTACGTACCTCTATTGCCGTGTTAAGATAAGCGGGTGAGATTTTTAATAGAAGAGGTGCAGCCATGAGAAATGGGTTCATTATAGGTATGTTTTATTTAACCGGATTGTTGTTTTTGTCGCTGGGAATCAGCATTATGATTGTGGCAGATATCGGGGTGGGCCCGTGGGATGCACTATATGTAGGGCTTTCTGAGACGATTGGTTTTACAGTCGGCACCTGGGTATTCATTTTAGGGATTATCTTAATTTTGCTTAACGGGTATCTGATGAAGAGAGTGCCTGATTTTCTGGCCATTATTACAATCTTTTTGATTGGGGTTTTTATGGATTTCTGGCTGCTGGTTGCATTTGCGGGGCTGGATTCACTTGCCATGCCGGTTCGCGCTGTCATGCTTGCAGCTGGAGTTGTGATTATCGCCATTGGGATAACCTGTTATCTTCAGGCTGATTTTGCCCGCAATCCAATTGACAGCCTGATGATGGCTATTCAATTCCGTTCTGGAAAAAGCCTGGCCGTATCAAAAACGATGATGGAAGTCAGTGTATTAATTCTGGCATTTTTATTTGGCGGACCGATTGGACTTGGAACCCTGCTGGTGGCGTTTGGCATGGGACCGCTGATTCAGCTGTTTATCACGCCGGTTACCAATATTCGCAAACGGCTGACTCATCAAAAGGAAGTCGTATTAAGTTAGACGCTGGCTCAACCCCTGAACTGTCTGGGGTTGAGTTTTTTAATACAAAAAACCCTGTACAGGATCTTGTACAGGGAACTAAATAATAGAATTAATTTGATTTTCTTGGATTAACATAATCAGGGTAATCCGTAATAATGGCATCCACACCTGATTCCAAAAGGAAATCAGCCGTTTCCTGGCTTCGCACTGTCCAGGATGAAATCTTCATTCCAATCGAGTGAACCCGATTAACCAGATCCTTCGTAACCAACCTGTAGCTTGGGTTAAAATAATCTGCGTACGTGCTGAATTCCCTAAGTGCCTGCTCAGTTGTGTCTTTACTGGAGGAGGTAAGAACACCAATCGGAACTCTTGGCAATAGAGAGTTTGTCAATTTCATTGATTCAAAGTTAAAAGACTGAATGATTATTTTCTCATTACGTGGTTTATCAAGATTACGCTCCTTTAATTTCAAGGCAATACTTTCTTCCATGCCTGGGTAAAGCTCAGGTGATTTTAATTCAATTAGTATACCAATTTTCCCCCGATAACGATCTAATACTTCTTCAAACGTCGGGATTTTCTCGCCTGTAAATTCTTCGCCTTTCCAGCTGCCTGCATCAAGGCTTCTTAGTTCCTCCAAGGTTAAATCACTTATGTATCCTGTACCATCGGTTGTTCTGTCTACGGAGGTATCGTGAATGACCACCAGTTGGCCATCTTTGCTTTGCTGTACATCAATTTCGATATAGTCTGCTTTCATGTCTACTGCTTTATCAAAAGCTGCAATTGTATTTTCAGGTGCATATCCTGAAGCGCCGCGGTGAGCTACATTGTCCACTTTTTTTCCTTCTGCAGCAGAAGCTGAAGCAAAGTTAGGGGTAAACAAACTAAACAGCAAAATTAAAGCAAAACCTGTGCTTAAAAATGTTCTCCTCTTCATTAATCAATCGCCTCCATTGGTAATTTTTTCTTACTCTTTTATTTTACCTGGAAAATATTGATCGCTTGTATCGTTATTATTAAGATTATTTTACATAGATGGGAAAGGTATTTATTCAGTATGTCGTAACTGCAAAGCAAAGCCGGTCTGCTAAATAAATCATTAGATCCTTTCATACATTGTTTTAAAGACACTGTTAGGAGGTGAGAAGATGACATTGTGGATTGATGTTGGTGTAGGGAAGCGTCAGTTAATCCTTTATGATGCGAGTATTGTCATTAAGCGCTATCCCATTGCAGTAGGCAAAATGCTGACGCCAACGCCAACAGGCAACTATATGATTGTAAATAAAGAGGATAATCCGGGAGGCCCGTATGGAGCTTTGTGGATGGGGCTATCAAAGCCTCATTACGGTATTCACGGCACTGATAACCCGAGTTCAATCGGCACTGAAGCTTCTCAGGGGTGCATTCGGATGTACAATGAAGACGTGGTGGAGCTATCCGCTTTAGTGCCGCTTGGGACAAATGTGTATATCCACAAATAACAGAAAAGTTTATTCAAACAATCGAATAACCGTTTTCATAATTACGAAAAAAACATAAGAAAGAGGCTGGCATAAAGCTCATCAAAAAGATGCCCTGCGAACAATAATACGTTCGTTAGGGCATCTTTTTATGTGCGGGGTTATTAAACTTTACAATCAGTTCTCAAGCTTCTTTATAAAGTCTTCATCATTTGTAACGCCTAAAAGGGAATATCCACTGTCACCTATACTGTCTTCTATAGATGGGTTTGCACCATTTTCGAATAACAGCAGAGCTAAATCATAGGTTTCCTGCGAAAGAGCAATCGTTAATGGGGTTCCATAATCGTCTGACGCGTTTGGATCCGCGCCGGCTTGCAAAAGGGCTTCAGCAATTTCCGGCTGATAGCTGTAGACCGCGTGAAGAAGAGGGGTAGAGCCATCAAAAGCGGTTTCTTCTAAATCAGTTCCTTCTTCAATCAATTCTTCTACAGCTGCGAGGTTCCCTTCATCTATTGCTGTAAATAAAGGAGAATCATAGGATTCATCCTCCCATAGATCAGGTGAGAAAATAGAGGCCACAACGGCTCCTCCAAAGGAGAAGGAAAAAATTACTGCCAGGTAAGCAGCAAATATTCCTCCAAACAACATCCCGGCTCCTAAAACAATTTTGCCCGTTTTAGGGGAGTAGAGGGGGGATGTTTCAGGATTCATAAACTGACCTATTGATTGTATTCGTTTAGGCAGCCGCGGATGTGTAGAGAGCACTTCACTCAGCCATACTGGTCCGTTTGATTCAGAGCTTATCTGTTCTAAATAAGCATCTTCATTTACTTCAACAGCCAGCAGTTTGCCGACACCCAGTATGGTCAACGCCCGTTTAGCAGCTGCCGCATTTTGAATCATGAAGGCGGCTTCACGGTCACAGGTGTACTCGCAGGACCGGCTGTAAGCCTGAGATAGAAATGGAATGAATTGAGCAGGCATAATAAGCATGTTCTTCCACACATGCCTGCGTTTAATATGGGAAAGTTCATGTGCGATGATGAAATCAAGCTCATCTTCCCCCTGTTGGCGTGCCAGTTCAAATACTTCTGAATACAGCACAACCATATTTCTTCCGAAAAAACGTGCAGCGAATGCATTAAGGGCACCTTCTGATTGAATAACAAATACATCAGGAATTGTTTTCAAGCCCATTTTTTGGGATAGATGAGTCACCCTGATATATACGTCGGGAAATTGCTGCTGGCTAATGCGAATGCCATTTCCACGAATTGACCCCAGCATCATCGCATTTAAAAATAACATTACTGCAAGGATGGCAAGTGCAATGCCGATCCCGATAATCGATATTGCTGCTAGAAAATAAATAATTCCACTAAAAATTGCGCTTATAATAAAATATACCGTCTCGCGCTCAGACTTAATTGCTTCTTGCAAACCATTTCCTCCTTATGATGGATTAAAATTACATCCATAATAAAATGTAAGCGAAGAAAATCGGATGGTCAATATAAAAAACAGGAATCCAAAGACTATTTATTGAGGAAAGGCAAAGGATTTAAAAAACCCTCAACCGATCAAAAGGTTGAGGGTGACTAATTAGTGCACTGATTAACTGGCAGAGGTCTTATTAATTGTTCCTGAGTGAGTGGAATAATTAGGGTTATTATAAACATTGTTAAATAACCATATATGAAATAAATATTCACCAGCAGCCACTATCACAGCGGTAACAAGCGAATTCGAAACTGTGTCTGTATATCCAAGAAGCTCTAAACCGCCCCACACAATTATGTAAGCTAATACTAAATCAGCAATGGTACTGACGATATTTCCTGTTTTTGGAAGCGTCACCAGATCACCGCCGATATAAGAGATGATCAGCAGCCCAAGACCAATAATAGTTGAATCCAGAAAACGCACGTCATTAAAAAGGGTAAGGATAATCCATACAACAGGTAAAACCAGCATTGCTTTTATGACGACCGCTTTGCCATGATTCATCATTTTCTCCTCCTTCAGTGAATTTATTACATAATTTCCACATTTGTAAAATATGTAAACATAAATTCTCCTTTTCCGGACGCAGAATTAAAGTGGAAAGCGCGCGATTAAAGCGGTGGCAATCCCGAAATATATAAGCAAAGACAAAATATCGTTTAAGGTAGTAATTAAGGGGCCGGAAGCAATGGCCGGGTCTATCTTAAATTTGTTTAAAATCAGCGGAATAATGGTCCCTGCCAATGTGCCGATAATTAAGGTGGTGAGCAAGGAGAGACCCACAATGAAACCGAGCGTCATGCTTCCCTGCCAAAAATACGCGATCATGGCAATTAGAAGACCACAGGACAGTCCGATCATTACCCCGACCATTAATTCTCTAAGAATCAGCTTGGATACTGTTTTTTTGTCAATACGATTGGTTGTCAGACCCCTAACCACGACAGCCAAGGACTGCGTGCCTGTATTTCCAGTCATTCCGGCAATCATAGGCATAAAAAAGGCAAGTGCTACAACAGTAGCCAGCGTCTCTTCAAATTCACTGATGATCGTCCCTGAAACCACTCCGATTAAAAGAAGCATAACCAGCCATGGCAAACGTCTGGCAAAAGCCACGACCGCTCTTGTTTTAAACGTTATTTCCTTACCTGAACCAGAAAGCCTTTCAATATCTTCTGTTGCTTCTTGAATTAATACATCAATGACGTCATCGACTGTGATGATTCCAATAAGCTTATCGTGGTCATCGATAACCGGCATAGCAATTAAATCGTATTGTTCGATTAAGCGGGCAACTTCCTCCTGGTCAACAGCCGGCTTCACTGTCATAACATCCCCGCTCATAATCGAACCGATCAGTGATTCAGCATCAGCAAGCAGCAAGTCGCGAAACGAAACGACGCCAACCACCTGATGCTTATTATTTACCACATATAAGTAATGAATGGTTTCAAATACCCTGGAGTACTGACGAAGTTTTTCAACTGATTCATTCACACTCATTTCAGGATAAATCCACACAAATCGATTCGTCATCAGGCGTCCGGCAGACTCAGCGGGATAGGTCATTATTTGCTGCACGACCGAAGCTTCTTCCGGGGACATGACTTCAACCAGGGCTGCAGCATCATCCTGCTGCAGACGGTCAAGCATCTTCGCCAGATCATCATTTTCCATGTCATCCAATATGCGTCCAAGTCTGTACCGTTCAATAAGTGAAATGGCAATCGCCTGACAATCAGGGGATAAGTGGCCAAGAAGATCTGCCGCATTTGAACTATGCAGAGATTCAATAAAAACTTTTCTTGAATCAGGATTCTCTATTTCTTCAAATAACCGCCCTCTATCAAACGGACGCAAATCATTTGTAAATGTTTCTAATTCAACTGCATTTCCTGATTGGAGAATGCTCTGCAAAGTCTCTTCCAATTTCTCATAAACCATCTCATTCATATCAAATCACCTCGTCTGCTACTGTGATCGTATCATATTTTATAAATACCAGCGTAAAATCATTTTTGTGAATTTAGGAAGGTAGGGGAGCGGGGGGAAAAGCTCTATCAAGGGCTCTGGCATTTAAACAATTGTTTGTTTGAATTGTAAGCTTAATCATCAAACGGCGGCTTAGTGTGTTTGGAGCTGAGAAAAACAAAGTGCTGGGCCAAAACTCATTACATTACAAAGAGAATGCCTTCATGTACTTATTCATGAAGGCATTCTTTATTTTAAACTGAATCATATATCTTTTTTATTATCTGTAAAACCGTTGCACGCTTAGGTTCATTGGAGCGGAAGGCGGCGACTCCTGCGTAATAAAGCGGGAAGGGTGAGCCACTCGGAAATGAACCGTTCGTTTTTGGAAGGGGCTCCATTATGTCCCAGCCTCTTGCCTTGAATTATATTTCTCTGCGCATCGCCTTCAGCACATCGATTTCTGTTGCGCGTTTAGCCGGACGCAAGCCTGACAAAATAGTAACCGTTAAACAAATAATAACCGCAATCAAAATCAGCGAGAAGGGAATTGAAGAAAATCTCAGACCGGACGGTAGCTTTTCATCAAATACCGCTTCTAAAATCATCGGCAGAGCAAGGTTAACAGCCACACTGATGGCATAGGCAGCTGCGATTCCGATTGCTGCACCAATCAGGCCAATATAGCTGCTCTCCAATAAAAAGATGCGTTTAATTACCTTTGGGCTAGCTCCTATTGCTTTCATAATGCCAATATCTGGTGCGCGTTCGGTCACGGCCATCGTCATCGTATTATAAATACCAATTGAAGCAATTAAAATAGCAATGGTACCAATGAAAATTAATCCAGCCTTAGCGACATTAAAAAGCATATTTAGCTGCTTCATTTCATTGACGACTGAGTAAGTGGCATACTTTTCTTCCTTCAGTTTGTCCGAGACCGCCTTTACCGCTTCAACATTCGCGGCGTAGACGGTGACGTTATCATAGGAAGTCTCTGACGTTTCTGTGACTTCCATCTCAGAAGGATCATACAGCTCTGCATTGGGTGTTCCCGTAAAGTCCTCTAATTCAGTTAATAAATGATCCGTCAGATAGACATTTTGATCCCACTCCCATTCTCGAGCGGGGGCTTCCATGACGCCCACAATGGTAACGTCAAAATCACCAGAGGATTCTTTGCCATCTGCTATTTTTTTCAGTTTAAGATTAAACGGCTCACCAATAATATTTTCATCGTAGCGGAATTCCTCTTTCACTAAACCCTGCTCATCATAGAGTTCTTCGGCGCTTTGTCCTTCTGGAATTAATGAAGATGCAAAATGATGGCCAACAACCACTTCATTTGGCGCCTCTGGCAAACGGCCTTCTGCCAGTTCCAGTCCGGATTTTTCCTCAGAAGGGAAGTGGGCGGAAACTGCAGGAGCGGGTACTTCATAACCTTCTGTTGAAAAGGTGACTTCCTGCAGAATGGATTTTTGACGTGTAACGGCATTTACCCCTTCGAGATCTTCAAATAATTTAATATCCTCATCATTAATCGCACGGTATGATGTTTCACTTTCTTCATAGCCATGAACCTGGATCTGAGTAACTTCACCGCTTTCCATTGTATCTTTTAAAACAGTGTCATGAAGTCCAAAAGCTACGGAGGCGAGAACAATTAAAAAAGCGCATCCCATAGCAGTGGCAAGAACAGTCATAAAAACGCGCACTTTATTTTTTTTCATATTTTGGATAATGAATCGAAATTGATCTTTTACTTTCATGCAAAAACACCGCTTTCTACAATTTTTCCATCCGCCAAAGCAATGGTGCGGTCACCGATACGGGCTACTTCATCATCATGCGTGATAATAAGGAACGTGACGCCAAGATCCCTGTTCAGTTCCCGAATAAATTGAAGTAAATCCTGTTCGGTTTCACTGTCAAGGCTTCCGGTCGGCTCATCTGCCAGGATAAGAGGTGGTTCCAATACAAGAGCCCTCGCAATGGACACCCGCTGCTGCTGGCCGCCGGATAATTCACTGGGATAATGCTCTCCAAAGTCTTCAAGCCCAACTTTTTTTAGCATGTCTGCCGTCGTTTTTCTCCGGGCATTTTCGCTCATTCCTTTTAAAATCAGCGGCAGTTCGATATTTTGAAAAGCAGTCATGCTTGGAATGAGCTGAAAGTTTTGAAAGATAAACCCCATATGCTGCAGGCGGAAGTCAGCAAACTCGGTCTCATTAAACTCACTTACTTTTTTATCCTGAATGATAATCTCGCCCTCTGTTGGATGAATAAACCCGCTGATCAGATTTAACAGAGTGGATTTTCCGGATCCGCTTCTACCTACGATCGTAACGATTTCACCTTGATTTACCTGAAATGAAATATTTTTTAGAACAGGCACAATCGTTTTGTTACCCTTTTTTCCTAAAACGAAATGATGGGTAATTTGATTTACATTTATCATTTTTAATTCCTCCTAAGCTAAATTTGGCAATAAAAAAGAAGGGACTCGTACGAGAGAATCCCTTCTTTAGTTAAGTAAAGCGTTATTGTAAAGATTCGGTGATAAAAGCAGGAGCATCGGCAAGATCAAATCCGTAAAACTGATAATTCGTATTTCCATCCATTGAAAACACCACGATATACTCTCCGTAGTAATTTGGCTGGCTAATATTTAGCAGTTCACTTATCTCATCGCTATCAACTGTTTCTATCTTTGGCTCTGGCAGGAGGGAAGGATCACGCCCTTCGTATACAATAGGTTCTATTTCACCCATCTTGCTTTCGTTACCTGCAACTTTTACAATTGTGGCGCTGTCGATGTTTTCAGTCAGCATTAGAGAGGAACTGTACCCGTTTTCCTTCAGCCAGCTAATTGTATGTTCATAGTCTTTAGTAAGAGAGATAAAGATATCTTCTCCTTTAGCCCGGGAGAAGGTGATGTCCCCTAAAAATTCACGCGGGGCATTAAGCAGCAAATATTGACTCGGAAGGTTTTTACTATCCTTTTCGAGTGCCTGAATTAATTCGTCCAGTTCCCCTAAGTCAGAAATTCGGGCAGGCCTTGCAGATGAATTATCGTATATCGTAGCAAAAGTTAGATCTGTTAAACTGTTTAACTGAGAAATCGGGTCATACGTTTGTTTGACAGCTTCGTTAGAGCGGAGGTCAAGTGATATCTCCTCCAGATAGGCAGTATCTACCTCATACTCACGACTTATGGAGCTGCCATCTTTAAGATTATATTTAATAAAGATATTCACAGAGTTATAAATATCACTGCGCTTATGATGAATTAGCTCATTATGAATATCAATAACCTGATTAATCGCTGTTTCATCATTCAAAGTTTTGCGGTCTTTTGGTTCGGAAAATTGTTCATTTAAAGCAACCGATTCCACTTCATCTGGCTCCGGTACAGCATTTTCATAAAATCCAGCCACAAAATTAACCGGAATAATCAAGAGCGTAATGATAACCCCATATACAATGAATCCTTTCCAGGGCCAGGAAAGACGAAGTGTTTTTTGCAGAATCATTTGAAGTATGGTGTAGCCAATAAAAGCTCCAAGTAAATACCCAATGATTGTCCAGAGAAAATCGCCCTGCTGGATTTCGCTGAAATAGAAGCCTCCGATCAGCATGACAAAAAGTGTCAGACCGTATAAAAACACATAGCGGAAAAGCGGGAACACAATGGATTGCTCGGTTGCTTCTGAAGGGCGTTTTGTGTAAGCAAAATAGGATACAGCTACAAACACAGCAGCCAGCAATGTGTAAATCATGTATTCCAGTCCGGTGAAGGGGCGATTATTCAATTCTGCCATCCGCACCAGAAAGATCCCATTGGTCAATAATTTATCAGTATACTGGTTTAATGCCAGGCCATTTACATAGTACTGAAGATTGACAAGAACGAGTACGACGAGAGAAGCAGGAACAACAATCATTAGATATGTTAAGCCTGCATGCAAAAGCCCGCTGCCAACAAACATGCCAATCATAATGGTGAAAATAAAAATCAACAGAACAATCAAGAAAGAAATGCCCATCCACTCGGCAATTTCAGGGAATGAATAAAATTTATCCGTAATTACAAAACGCAACAGCGATAAAAGACCTCCTGTCAGAACAATCGGCATAAGCAATGCAGCCGCTCCAACTACATAGGTGTTCGTTAAAATGGTCTGCCGGGTAAAAGGAAGACTGTGCATAAAATCGGTCGCAGCCTTTTTAGTGGTAAAGTTCACTAAAATAATTGCCAGTAATACAGGGAAGGAAGCATATGCCATTAGCTGAAACGGAAATGAAAAATCAAAAACCGCGTTAAAGGCAAATGTGTTTGGACCCCCGTAATAAGAGTTTGAGATCGTTAAATGGCGAATCAGAATACTAAGCGGCAGCACAATGATAAGAGCGAGTGCAAAAAAGATGCCGATCCAGCTGACCGAGCGGGCCTGCTGCTGAAACAGTCCTTTATTCAACGATAAGATTCCGGATTTCATAGCCGACACCTCCCAGTTCGTAAACGAAAATTTCTTCTAATGTCAGTGGCAGTAAATCAAAAATAGCTGGATTATATGTTTCTACATAAGAGGTAATTTCTTCTACTTTTCCTTTAACGATACAAAGCACCACACTGCCACGTTTTTCATAATGAAGAACATCCATGCCATCAAGGAATGATTTGTCAGGCACCTTTTTAAAGGCAATTTGCAGTTTGTGAATATCCGTTTTAAGTTCATCCATGTCCCGTTCAAACAAAAGTGCACCTTTATGCATGATGCCTACATAGTCACAAAAATCCTCCATTTCACGAAGGTTGTGGGAAGAAACCAAAAGAGTCAATCCGCGTTCAGCCACATCCTGTAAAATCAGGTTTTTCATTTGCTGGCGCACGACAGGATCCAAACCATCAAATGGCTCATCCAAAATCAGCACATCAGGCATTGTGGAAAGAGTTAGAATGAAAGAAGCCTGGCGCTGCATCCCTTTTGACATACGATTTAAATGTTTATCAGGATCCATTCGGAAATGGGTGGTAAGCTGTTTGAATCGTTTTTGATTCCATTTCGTGTATACCTGCTGATAAAAAGTACCCATGTTGTTAAGTGAAGTTTGATGAAGAAAGTAGGGCTGGTCAGGGATAAACAAAACCCGCTGTTTGCTTTCAGGCACTTCATAAACAGGCTGATTAGAAACGGTTATATCTCCTTTATCCTGTTTGTAAATGCCGGCAATCATTTTTAAAAGCGTCGTCTTGCCCGCTCCATTTGATCCAAGCAGCCCGTAGATGGAACCTTTTCGAACATGAAGGGAGAGGTCATTGACCGCCTGCAGATCTTCAAACTTTTTATCAACAGCTGTTGCTTTAATCATGCTTATCCTCCCTCTCTGCCACTTTCACTTTTTCAATCATTTCAATTAATTCATCCTTAGAACCGCCCAAAAACAAAATCTCACTCACGATTTTTTCTAAATCCTGTTTAAGCATCTCCAATCGCTCCTTATTCGCATCAATCTGGAATGGTGCCACAAAACTTCCCTTACCAGGAATTGAATAGATAAAGCCCTCACGCTCAAGCTCCCGATACGCTTTTTGAATTGTATTCGGATTAATCGTTAACTCCTGGGCCAAGCTGCGAACAGAAGGAAGCTGTTCATCCACCTGCATCACATCACGCATCATTAATTTTTTAAGCTGGTCAATCAGCTGTTCATAAATAGGGATCCGGCTTCTGGTGTCTAACGTAAACATCCGCACCCTCCTCATCTTAAAATGTACTATCTGTACTACCTATTGTAATACGGTTAGTACGGATGGTCAATAGGCAAAATTGTAATTATTTTCTTGGAAGTTTGGCGCGGGGGGATGGAGGGTGGAATGCTGTGCAACGAGCATGTCAATTGGCGTGCGAGTATCGAAGCCTTGGTGGTGTGAATCCGCGGGTGCAGGCTCTGGATCGAAGGGTATTGGTGTTCAATCCGCGGGTAGAGCTGCCGAATCGAAGGGTGGATGCCTCCAATCCGCGCCTAGTGACTAATTTCCTGCCTAATAAACTGGACGCACTCGATCCGTTTCAAGTTTCCTGTATTTTAAATGTGGCGTGTGTGAATCGAAGCGTTGGTGGAGTGAATCCGCGGGTGCAGGCTCTGGATCGAAGGGTATTGGTGTTCAATCCGCGGGTATAGCTGCCGAATCGAAAGGTGGATGCCTCTAATCCGCGCTTCATGACAAATTTTCTACTTCTTCCGAAAA
>NZ_SMZR01000015.1 GCF_004358665.1 Jeotgalibacillus sp. S-D1
AAACATCCTATCCCTCTTGTGTGCTGGTTGGGGAGACCCCAAACCCCCTTCAATCTTTTAAGGTGCGTCTTATTATGTCCAAGAACAGTTCTATTAATTTAGATAAGAGAGCCAAACGTAATCGTGAAATATCTATTCGCGTGAACGATTATGAGCTTTTAGAACTTAAAAAAAGAAATTTCCCTCGGCCAAATAGCCGATATATCATCGAAGCCAGTTGATCATAGTCTATCCTCGCTTCGGAAAAAAATTGCTGTAGTCTGCGATAGTGACTGTCGGTCTTGCCACCCTCAAGGATGTGTCTTGCTATTTTTTTAAGATTACTGCTTTGAGCGGTAATCAGGGTTATTATCATTAGGCTCAAACATGTGATTCTTGCCTTGTTCATGCTCAGGTTTTGGGTTAAAGTTTGGCATGGTCTGATTCGTCTTAAAAATTACTATTACGCCTTTGCTTTAACAGAATTTTTTTGTCGTGTGCAGAGATTCTAGAGTTAAAAACTAACTGTTATCAACTATACCCTAGAAGAACCATTCGTTTTGTCCTTTAAGGGGTTACCCCAGAATTCGGAGAAAATAGTACGCTAAGGAAATTATTCGAGTTTTAATACTCTAATGGGTTTATATCAAGCTGAATGGGGCTCTCACTATATAAATTCTAAAGGAAATGTGGTTGTACGTTATGAACGCTTTACCCAATCTGCGGTTTATATCGAAAATGAAGCGACAGTGAAATTTATGTTTGCCAATGCCATTATTCCCATGCTTGTTGAGTTGGAACGTAACTTTACCAGTTATGAAATTGAACAAGTGGCAAATCTGCAAAGTCGCTATGCCATGCGATTGTATGAGTGTTTGATTCGCTTTAAAGCTAGTAAATTGCTGAACATTACCTTAGATGAGTTACGCTTTCGCTTCGGTTTACTTGATACCGAATATAAGGTAATGAGTGATTTTAAAAAACGTGTGTTAGATATGGCGGTAAAAGATATTAATCAT
Organism: Jeotgalibacillus sp. S-D1; assembly: GCF_004358665.1. Taxonomy (GTDB): domain Bacteria; phylum Bacillota; class Bacilli; order Bacillales; family Jeotgalibacillaceae; genus Jeotgalibacillus. Next base: position 999 of record NZ_SMZR01000015.1, read on the forward strand.
AATACCGATATTACGGTCAGTTATGACCAACACAAACAAGGTCGCACTATTACAAGCTTTACCTTTAAGTTTAAACAAAAAGCTAAAGTCAAGACCGCTAAAGTGGAGCAAGACAAGCGTGACCCCAATACGCTCGATATGTTTGTACCCATGACCGATAATCAACGCTTCGCTTTTGCCAAAAAAATATCCAAACTGCCTGAAGCCTCGTATTTGGCGAAAGGCCAAGCGAATACCAGTTATGATGCCTTTGCCGAACAAATCGCTAAGGATTTATTGAATAACGACAAGCAAAAGGTTTATTTACCTTTTTTGGAGAAGGTGGGATTTAAAAATCTCTTAGATTCTATCTGATTTTAGTTAAACCGTACAGTTGAGAGTGGGATAGCCGTTTGGACAAATTGAACATAGTAGTTCTGAAAAACAAAACCAAAGCATGTAGTTAATTAATTATACAAATCTATAGTAATCGGTTGTAATGATACTTAACAAGGCGGCGCCGTTAAATGCAGAGGTTGTTATGAATAAAAATAGCCGTTTTTCAGAAAAGATGAGATTTATTCTGGGTATATTAATAGAAGCGTATTCAGAATAGATTTTGCACTTTAATCCATTTTTTGTTCAAAGGAGTATTACTATGAGCAACGACATGAACGATAAAAAATGCCCTTACGATATGACGCCGTTGACCATGAGTAATGGCGCGCCAGTGGTTGATAATGAAAATAGCAAAACCGCTGGTAAACGCGGTCCTCTACTTGCAGAGGACTTATGGCTTAACGAAAAGCTTGCCGACTTGAACCGAGAAGTTATACCAGAGCGCCGCATGCACGCCAAAGGTTCGGGCGCGTTCGGTACTTTTACCGTCACTAATGACATTACTCAATATACGCGTGCTGATATTTTTAGCGAAGTGGGTAAGCAAACGGAGATGTTTGCACGTTTTAGTACAGTCGCAGGTGAGCGTGGCGCTGCTGATGCTGAGCGTGATATTCGCGGTTTTGCGCTAAAGTTCTATACCGAGCAAGGGATTTGGGATTTGGTCGGTAATAATACGCCGGTATTTTTCGTTCGTGACCCGCGCAAATTTCCAGATTTAAATAAAGCGGTCAAGCGTGACCCACGTACCAATATGCGTTCGGCGACCAATAACTGGGATTTTTGGACATTACTGCCAGAGTCTTTGCACCAAGTCACCATTACCATGAGCGACCGCGGTATTCCGGCGTCTTATAGACATATGCATGGCTTTGGTTCGCATACTTATAGCTTTATCAATAGCGCCAATGAGCGTTTTTGGGTCAAGTTTCATTTCCGTACTCAACAAGGTATCAAAAACCTAACCGACGCCGAAGCAGCCGAAATCATCGCCTCGAATCGTGAAAGCCATCAAGAAGATTTGCTCAATGCCATCGACAATGGCGATTTTCCGAAGTGGAAAATGTACGTGCAAATCATGCCAGAAACCGATGCTGATAAAGTACCTTACCATCCGTTTGATTTGACCAAGGTATGGCCAAAAGGTGATTATCCGTTGATTGAAGTTGGCGAGATTGAGCTTAATAAAAACCCAGACAATTATTTCTTAGACGTCGAGCAGGCGGCTTTTGCGCCGAACAATCTCGTAACTGGCATCAGTGCCTCACCAGACCGTATGCTACAAGCGCGTCTCTTTAGTTACGCGGATGCTCAGCGTTATCGCGTTGGTGTCAATCACAAGCAAATTCCAGTCAATAAACCTCGTTGTCCTGTCACCAGTAACCACCGCGACGGTCAAATGCGTGTCGATGATAACTACGGTGGTCGTCCACATTATACGCCAAACAGCTTTGAGCAGTGGCAAGATCAGCCGCAGTACGCTGAGCCAGCTTTAAAGATTGATGGCTATGCAGCGCACTACGATTTCCGTGAGGACGATAGTGATTATTTTAGCCAGCCGCGCGCACTGTTTAACCTAATGAATGATGAGCAAAAGCAAGTGTTGTTTGATAATACTGCTCGAGCGATGGGTGATGCGCTTGATTTTATTAAATATCGTCATATTCGCAACTGTTACTGGTGTGATCCAGCTTATGGCGTAGGCGTTGCCAAAGCCCTTGGGATGAACATTGAAGATGCTATGGCAGCACGTGAGAGCGATCCTGCTCGTCATTTACCTAGCTGTCTGTAGTTATTAAATCCAGTTAGTAAAAATAGCGGTGGTGTTCTAAAAGGTATACCCTAGCGGAACCACCTAAAAACGCCTTATAAAATATTAATAGACCACCTAAAATAGACTGGTATAATAGAACCACTTATAACAGACTATTTTGGGTGTTTATGTTTATTAGAGCCTACCTTCGTGCCTCAACCAAAGAGCAAGACGCCAATCGTGCTAAAGATGAACTTATTGCTTTTGCTAGAGAGCATGGCCATAAAATTGCAGCATTCTATACTGAGAACGAGTCAGGAGCGATGCTAGAACGTCCACAACTCATGCAGCTCATTGATGATGCTTCTGAGGGCGATGTGATCTTAGTTGAACAGATAGACCGTTTGGCACGTTTAAATCAAACTGATTGGGATACCTTAAAGAGAAAACTATCAGCCAAACGTCTTTCTGTAGTGTCTAAAGAGCTTCCAACGTCATATATGGCATTGCAACAAGGTAATGGCTCGGAGTTTATGGACAGTGTACTACGCGCCATAAATGACATGCTGCTGGATATGTTAGCGGCTATAGCTAGAAAGGATTATGAGGATAGACGTAACCGTCAAATGCAAGGTATTGCACGCGCTAAAGCTCAAGGTAAATATAAAGGGCGGGGGAAGGACATGGAAAAGCGTAAAATTATTGCCAGTCTTCTAAAATCAGGCCACAGCTACTCTGATATTCAACAGACTGTGAAGTGTTCAAGACAATTGATTGCTGAGGTTTCAAAGGCATCAAAACCAATATCTTCCTCTATATAACCTGACGAATATATTTATACAGTAAAGCCAATATGCTTCCCCGTTGGCAGCTCCACATCAATACGAAGCTTACCACCCATGGCTTCAACATATTTTTTCATGGTTGAGATTTTAAGGTCATTGCCACGGTTTTCTATAGCAGATAGTGAAGGCTGCTTAATACCCAAAGTTTGAGCAAGTTCTTTTTGAGAGATTTCAAGCTCCTCTCGGATGCGGTAGAGTTGGTTTTCCAAAAATAGCTGCTCGGCCAGTTGCTGAATACGCGCCTGGCTGTCTAAAGAGCGCTCTGCTAATAGCTCTTGTAATGTCTTAGTCATGTTATAAATCCCCCAAGGTTTTAAGGTGACACTCATACTGCTGATCGGCTGTGGCTAGCATTTCTTTATAAAAGCGCTTGTTATTACCCTTATCACCGATACAAAGTACAATCGCTTGCCTTTTCGGATCAAATGCGAAAAAGGCTCTCAGTGGTTTACCTCGATGCTGGACCCGAAGCTCTTTCATGTTGGTAAATTTTGAGTCATATACAGTGTCCACTAAAGGGCGCCCTAGGCTTGGGCCTTGCTGCTGTAAAACCACTAAAGCGGCAAGCACCTTCTCTTGTGTCGATTGATCTTGCTGATAAAGCCAATCATTGAATAGATCGGTTGTGATGACAGTCCACATATAAAACCATAATATAGATTATAGTCTATATACTACTCCTAATAAATGCTCATGACAACTGTGATACTTAGCTACTCTTTAACAAGTAAAGGTTTTGCTCGTTAAAACCTAACTATCCATGAGAGCATTTACAAAGACAAGCTCCACCATCTTTTCTTGCCCTTAATGTTGATAGCTTCTTGATTAGTAGCAGGTTTTGAATTTGACTCAGAACTTACTATTTCACTGTCTCCCTGATTGTCCTTGGAGTTGTTTTCGTCTTGAGAGATGCTCGATCCTGATAAGCTACCTTTCATCTCTAATAGCTTAGTTTGTGCAAAGTCCTGAATACTAGCATTCGCTTTGTCCAAGCTCTTACTTAACTGGTCAATTTGCTTTTGATAGTTTTCAACTAATTGTTTGTGATGATCCACCTGCTGCTGCAGGTGGACATTTTTTAGTTTTTCCATCTCCAGTTGATGTTTTAGCTGAACGTTTTCCTGTTCAGCTTCACTGTTCACTGACGTCCATTGGACATTATTTTCATTTTGTTCAGTACGTTCAGTGCTTGGTGGGTTCCCAAACACCCGTAACATTTCAGTAGTATCGATTTTCTTGTCTGAATTTCTTGAAAGCTCGCCATCATCTATCTTTTTGTAGATTGTGGTCCTTGATACACCCCATCTTTTTGATGCTTCTGATACTGATATGTTCACATAGCCTCTCTTTGTTCAATGATGTCCTCTGATGTATACCTAGTACAGTATCATAGTTGTTCTAGATGGTTGTCCAATTTCACCGAAAGCCATATACTAAAACTACCTAAGAAAGGCTCAATTAACATCCTTATACTTTGTTATAGCCTCTAATAAAGGGGCATAAATTTAGGTTTAGCCTAAAATAAAAATGGAATAGCTCATATCCCATAAGATATGAAGTAAAATTATAAAGGGATAAAAATATGCGCCAGAAAAAACAAACGACCAAACTTAAAAAATTTAATAGTACTAAAGATGCTATAAAGATTGCAGAAAAAATACAACTGGTTCAGATCAGGATGCTATTCATAGCTATCCTTACTATTTTATTAATAGGGTTAGGCATTAGTTTTATAAGAAATTGACATACAAAAAAAACCGCATTTTAAAAAATGACCCTTGCTGTCAAATCCGTACAGTTAAACTTGGAAAATTTTAATTGTGCGGCTTAATGGAAAAGATCCAGTTTCGCATAACAGACGTTACGTTAAATGACTTCGCTTGATAGTGTTTTAAGCTGTCTTTAATGGGAAAGCCCCAAAATGGGGCTTTTTTTGTTAAGTATTCAACTCAGCAATCTTTTTAATCAAAAACTCGACTCGACTCGCATCATCCCCTTTGCCACGATAACCATAAGCACTATCAACGGCCTTATCTAACGCTTTATGAGCCTTGGTTAATAGTGGGTATGGATCAATCAGGTAAGTATTGTATAACTGAGCCAAAGTCGGTGCATCATCACTACCATCTTGATAGTGTTTACGAGCATCTAAAACCTCTTGAGCTGCTTTAGCTATGCTTTCTCTCGCTTTTTGTGCTTTATCACTATCATCATCGGCCATAAATGGGTATAAGAAGTTGTTGTAAACAATGGTATTGGAATAGCGGTAACGACTTTCTAATCTACCTGCTGTTAGTCGCATAAATGCGTTGTGCATACTGCTAGATAGAATTCCGAAGTGGTATGGTGTTGCATTAGAAACACTAAATACTAGGTTGCTACATACTGTCTCGTGACTAAGAAAGCCAATAGGTATAAACCGTCTGTTTTCTGATGATACGCTTGGAACTAGTAAGTAGTTTCCTGATTTTGGTTGGCGTATTTCTCCAAATAGATGTGGAGTCGAGGCAAGCTTTTTAGTAGCTTCTCTTGTGCTTGATGCTCTATGTTTCTTTACGTTTTCAATTCTTTTTTTGACGCTAGGCATTTTAGCCAAATCTTGATTTAAACTGATAAGATCATCAGTATCTAGCCAAATACACCAACGCTCAACACTATTAAGAAACTCTTGTGCACCTATAAAAGGTCTCAAATATTTTTTTGCGGTAGGTTCAGAGTTTATAAGGCTTTCATATTCATCTTTTTTTAATAATAAGTATCCACCGTCATTGGGCATAGAGCCAAAATCCATTAAGTATTCGTTTGATAGTTGTTTTTTTGTCCTATCAAAAAATATGTTTTCAGCTTCGACTAAATAACCATTTATATTTTTTACTTTATTAGGTTTGGGTTCAGAAGATACATCATCATACTTAAATAAAGTTTTCTCTTTATGTTCAACAGTAGAGTAGCCAATGATAATACAATGAACTGCAGCTACTCCTTTTCCCTCGTTATTCCACTTAAAGGTATGATGGGCAAAATTGATGTGTGCTCCACAATCTTCTAAAAGATATTTCCATAAAATGGAAACTTGTTCTCCTTGAACGATTGAGTTAGTTGATACAAACGCTGTTTCTATATGATGGTTGTCTTGATTGACTGACAGCATATAATGCATAGCTTTAATATACCAAGCAGTAACATAATCTAGGTTACGATTACCTTTTATTTCTTTGGCAACCTGCAACATATCGCTTCTTTGTTCTTTGTTCTGTTGGTTTTTACCAATAAACGGCGGGTTACCCATTACAAAGTCGCACTCGTTAGCAGGTAGCACTTCTTTCCAGTCTATTTTTAAGGCATTACCCTCGACAATATGGGGGCTATAGGTAATAGGTGTCGTAGGTCTTGTTGTGCCAAAACGCTCAGCAGTGACCATGTTTAACTGGTGATCTGTGATCCACATAGCAACACGAGCAATATGTGCGGCATGAGGTTCAATTTCAATACCGTAGAACTGATCTACAGTCACATTACACATACTACTAATATCAAGTAATCCCTTTTGATCGCCAAATATCTTTGCAATCAGTTGGTTCTCTAATAAACGTAATTCACGATAGGCAATAATTAGGAAGTTACCGCAACCACAAGCAGGGTCAAAGAACTTTAGTGTAGGCAGTTTTTCGTATAGCTGTACGGCTCTTGGTGTGTTGTTAGTACACTTAGAAAATTCATCACGTAACTCTTGTAAAAACAATGAGTTGATGACTTTTAGAATGTTCTTCTCACTGGTGTAGTGAGCACCAAACTCACGCCGTTTATCCTCAGTGCTATCTCCCTCACTTGCATCCAATACACTCTGGAACATCGAACCGAAGATTGCAGGGCTAATCTCAGTCCAATCGAGTGCATCACACTCCATAACTAGGTTATATAGCTTTTCATCGAAATAAGGGATGTTGATAGTTTCTTCAAAAAGACCGCCATTGATATAGGCGAATTGAGCATAATGCTCAGGCAATCTGCTTGAACGATGCTCAGTGTTTAATGTGTCAAATAAAGTGGTTAGTATCTGCTGTAAGTTACTACCATCGGTGGCTGCATGGTTTTTTAACAAATTGTGCAGTACGTGTTTTTTACCAAAAATAGCAGTGTCATCAGCAAAGAAACAGAAAATCAGGCGTGTTAAGAATAGTGCTAGATCATCAGGATCAACACCATCTTGAATGAAAGCCTGGTGCAGTTTAGCAAGCTTTTCAGTAGCTTGTCGGTTGATGGGGTTTTCTTCGATAATCTCATTAGATTGTTGGCTTTCAGGCGATAAGAACTCGAACCATTCAGCATTGTTTGGCAGATCAGAGAGTGGGCATTGATATTTTTTAATATCTAATGGATTATTGATGTCATACAGCCAAATCTCATCGAAGTTACATAAGATGATGTATCTAGGCTTGTCTTTAGCATTAATACGATCGTAATACTCAGATACCTGTGTATAGGCTTTATTTAAATCTACACCACGACTTTTTTGCTCAATTATGACCAATTTGGGGATGAAAGCATCAACGTATTTTTGATTAGATTTGTCTTTAAGACGATGTTCAAATGCTTTAGTTTGAGTTTGGCCAGACACGCCATAAGCATTAAACACTTGAGTCCAAAAGTTTTGGCTTTGGCCACGCTCATAGCCCTCAGAGTCTTTATAGTCGTGAACGATTTGTTGTAATTGTTGTCTGACGTGCTTGTAATCTATACTCATTTTTATTCTTCAACCTGTATGTTCTTATGAGAGCATTCAAGCAGGATACAGTAACACACGCTAACACAGTTTAGGAATGCCTATCGACCCAAAAAAATCGCTTGCTATGGGTTTTGTGGAGGGCGGCACTTGTGTATGAGTAAAGCCAGTTAATACTGGTATTAAATGGTGTTTATTTGGTATATACTTACTCTATATTATCTATGGAGTGCTAAGTATGACTGAGCCAAAAACAAAAATGTTCACTGCTAAAGTTGATGAAGATCTACTAAAAGCATTTAAACACGCTTGTCAGAACCAAGATACAACAGCATCACAGGCTGTCAGAGCCTTTATGCGTGAGTACGTACGTAAGCATGGCCAGGCTGACTTATTTAAATAGGATAATATTCTATTTAAGCCTTGAAATATAAAGGTTTGCAGAGAGTGTAACAAAAGAGTAAACTAGCTAAAAAGACGAAACCCCCATAGCGTCAACTATGAGGGTTTCTAGAATACTAATCTGTGGTAGCAGATATAGTGGTTCCATTGCAAGATCCATTATATCACGCTATCACGTTAACACAATAGCGTAGAATGTAATGGAATGTCTCAAACAAGTCTCGCCAAGAGAATGGCAGGAAGTACCTCAATTACGTCAGTTTTATGACGACCTCGCCAATAAGCCTTATTGCACCAACGAGAAAGGCTCTATTTTCGTTCGTAGCAAAAAACAAGCGATTAAACACCGATTTATCCAGCCCAATCACCCTTGCGTGATTAAGTGGTTAGTATTCGATATTGACCATCCAGATGCCTTATTTACCTTTATAGATACAGGCCTACCCAAACCCCAAGTTATCATCAAAAATCCCAAAAACGGCCACGCCCACTATGCTTATAGGCTAACCACACCTGTAGGTATTGGAGGTAACTCAAGCATTAGAGCCGAAAGCTACCTTAAAGCTGTTAGGGATGCCCTATGTGAAGCATTAGGAGCAGATACGAGCTATTCAGGCAACCTCATCAAGAACCCTTGTTACATAAAAGACAATGCCCCCACCCCAAAAAAGACTCACTGGCTTAACAACAATGAGGACGAAGGCGATCGTGACGAGCATGAGACGTATCTAACAGGGGCGCAGCCCTCTTATACGCTTGCAGAGCTTGCAGATTATCTAGATTTAGAGCCACTCTACCCTCAGACGAAGCAAGAGCCTGCAAATGATTCAGGTTATGGCCGTAACTGCTCGTTATTTGAGGAGTTACGACACTTAGCCTATCAGTGTAAAACCAAAAGTTTTAACGCAATAGTCAGATATCTCAAACCAATAGCAGAAAAGATGAACCAGAGATTTGATGTACCACTTAATCCAAATGAGGTTAAGCACATCATTCGTAGTATCGCTAGGTATTGTGCCAGAATGGACTTCACAGCATCACATAAGGCGTTCTCTAAGCTTCAAGCTACTAGAGGTGCTAAAGGTGGCCGAGCTAAAGGTAAGAGCTATGATGAGAAACGACAGCAAGCTAAAGAGTTATACGAACAAGGCTTAAACAAGAGTGAAATAGCACGGAGGCTAGATGTATCAAGGCGTTCAGTCATCAATTGGCTGAGCAACCTAGGGTGTGCAAATAGCCATAATCAGATAATAGCCCGCTTAGCGGTTTCCGACGCAGCTCGTGTGCTGGCCTATGTTTTACCCACTGCCTCTGGCACTGGGTGCTTGCTTCGTTTCTATGCCCCTTTGTTCGCTAACGCTGCTTTGGCCCTCCCCAGTTGTTTTCTGGCTCCTATTTGCTTTGCTAGTTACCCTATTGGTCGTTCAACGGCTGATCCTTGGCTTAGTTAGATGCTTTCGAACGAGTTTTTTCTTCTCTGAGTTCGTAGTCCTCTATCCAATACTTAATGTATAGGTCTAACGTTTCTTTATATGCTTTGGGGTTACTTTTGACTGCGGATAGCACCAATTGTACGAGCTCTTTGTTTTGTGGTCGTTTCTTCGATGAGAACTTTTTTAGCTTAGTTTTACTGAAGTTTATGCCTAATAGTTTTAACACCTGATCTGCGCTATATGATGTTAATGAGTGTTCGTTCAGGTGTATGTTTTCGTGTTGCCGACTTTCTATTTTATCGATATTGGGTAAGTCGCAAAAAGCACGCCATAACTCTCTTCTTTTATCGTTTTCTAAATGCTTTAAATGGTAATGCCACATCACTTCGTTTAGCTGACCCATGTTGTCGATTACTCCTAAGAAGAAAATAATGGCATCGCTTCTGGCCCTTCTTTTCAAATTTACACGTTTGATATTGGCTACTCTATTTTTGTTTTTTTCAGATTTTTCTAGCATTGCCTAACCCTCTATATACATTGATCTAAAACCCTCTATAGACAGTTGTAAAAACTATCTCCATACATTGATAAAAAACTATCTATATACATTACTCTAACACTACCTATGCATCAATATATAATCTTACCAACGCTTATTAAGCCAGCAGTCACAAAAGGGGGCTATTTTATGCTACGCTAAAAACATCCTATCCCTCTTGTGTGCTGGTTGGGGAGACCCCAAACCCCCTTCAATCTTTTAAGGTGCGTCTTATTATGTCCAAGAACAGTTCTATTAATTTAGATAAGAGAGCCAAACGTAATCGTGA
>NZ_SMZR01000016.1 GCF_004358665.1 Jeotgalibacillus sp. S-D1
ACTGTTTGAGACCTGGCTTTAATGATGATCCTAATGATTACCCTGATAAATATGATTATAGACAAATTGAGGTGATTAAAGACTTTGTGACATCACTTAATCTTCAAAGTAAGTATTTTAGAGACAACTTGACAGCGGTTAAAAATAAGATTGATGAAAGCTTTATTGCCAACAACAAGGACCTTATCCACCTGGTTAATCATCCTAAGCAGGAGCGTGAGCAGTATAACGAGCGGTTAACCGCATGGTTTGAATTTAAAGAAGATATTGACCAAAAAAGAGCTGATTTTAACCAAAGCATTATTCCTAAGTTGGGGGGTAGCGCCGGAGAGGTGGGTAGGATGACCCGAGATATCATTTCATCATTTGACTATATCCCAGGGTTAGATCAGTTTATTTCTGATGACAAACAAACCATAGAGGCCAGAGAATTAGCTAAATCCCATAGATCAGATACGCTAAATAGAACTTGCCAACAATTCAAGTATGCCTACTTTGATGTGCTTAAGTTGCCTAGTGGCGAACGAGAGAGTTATACAAACGCTCTAAAATTGACCGTAGAGGAGTTTAAAAATATTTATGGTAGTCAGCTACCATATGAGCAAAACAAAGCCATAGATGACGGTTTACGTGCGTTTAATAACGATTTACAACAATCTCATAGGCCTTCAAGAGGGTTTAGTCGATAAAACACCTTTAGCTAAGAAAGATATGAGTGAATGTTAGATCCAGATAATCAGCAGTATCGCTGGTTATTTCAATGGTTTTTTCTTGTTGTTTTTCAAAATTGACGAACGGCAACTATCAGATTATTTTTGAGAAAAGTTAAGCTCACCTATCTTTTGACATTAACTTTTTGATTCAGGGTCAATAACATTCAATCAGCAGATTGAGAGTATTTTTAGATCTTTAATAACTGCTAGATAACCAAAGTCTAAAGCACCCTATCGGGGGTTAACTGATGGCTTGCACTGTTACACCCCTCTAAGCCAACCATCTTATCACTGTAGCCCTTGCCACGCCTAGGTTTCGGGCTATTTCGCTCTTATTCTTACCCTGTTTGTGCATTTGTCGTGCTTTTTCTCTTTGGTGCTCATATTTTTTTGACCTAGCTTTACCGCCATTAGATGAATTGCCTTTCTTGCCCCCTTTCGCTCCTTTTAGTGCTTGTATCTTGCGAAAAGCAACGCTAGAGCGTCTATTTGGCTGTTTAAGCTGCTTGTTTACGCAATAGCCTGCGATACTATTAGAAATGCTTTTAAGCTCGTTATAAGGCAACTGAGGGCTAAACCTGGTGTTTTGCTCCTCGCACCACTTCAGGCATTGGTTATAAATCTGTGTGAATGTGTGCGTATCAGCCAATGGGTAGGCCAGATGCCTGACTGTATTGAATATATAGCTATTCCTGCCGTAATATTCGTCATTGTCTGCGGTATGTGGGATTGTGGTAGGTAAGTCGAGGTAATTAGCTAAGTCGTGCAATGAGTACGGCTCTGCACCTGTGTAATAGACCTCATGGGATGAATTTAGGGCGTTTTTTGCTAAGTAACCAGTAAAACCCATGTCACCGCCTAACGCCAATGTGAGGGCGTGTTCAACAGCATTTAAAAAGGTGATTGGTTCAGGGCGTGAGTTCTTGAAGAAAGACACTGGATCTTTGAGTCGATAAAGATACTGGCAATGGCCGTTTTTAGGGTTTTTCAGGACAAACTGGGGGCGTGGTATTCCTGCGTCATGGTAGGCAAATATTGAGCCGTCATAATCGAGGTCAATGACAATAAACGTGGTGACTTTAGGCGTGTTATAACCAATATATGCGTTTTGCGTGGCTTGCTTGGGTGTTTTGCGTCTGAAATCCGTATTGTTTTTATGAGGACTGCAACGCAAGGTTGTAGGTAAGTCTTGATACAACTCGGCCAAAGGCGGGATATTTTCCCACTCGTCAGGGTTAACCTGTTTTAAATATTCCATTACATCTACGCTTTTGTATTATAGCGATAGCGTGATATAATGCATCTTGCTTAGGAAGCACTATATCAGCCACCACTGATTAGTATTCTAGAAACCCTCACAGTGTCCAGCTGTGGGGGTTTCGTCTTTTTAGCTAGTTTACTCTTTTGTTACATTCTGTGCAAACCCTTATATCTCAAGGCTTAAATAGGATATTATCCTATTTAAATAAGTCAGCCTGGCCATGCTTACGTACGTACTCACGCATAAAGGCTCTGATAGCCTGGGACGCTGTTGTATCTTGGTTCTGACAAGCGTGTTTAAATGCTTTCAGTAGATTTTCATCAACTTTAGCAGTGAACATTTTTGTTTTTGGCTCGGTCATAATTACAGTCCCATAAAAAAATACATACAGTATATACCAAATATGTACTTATTAATACCAAAAAAAACCCTAGCCCCTAGCAAGGTATACCAGTCAGTTAAGCAAGAGACTTAGCGGAGATATAGTTTTTTAAAACTAGTGAACTCCATAAATATTGGGATCTAAAAAAACAAAAATAGTCTGTTATAAGTGGTTCTATTATAACGGTCTATTTTAGGTGGTCTATTAAGGCTTTATAAGGAGTTTTTAGGTGGTTCCGCTAGGGTATGCCCAAAACATATATGCTTAATAGACCTCTTGCAAAAGTACCGTTTTATTGACCTTCGTTAACGGAGTATCAAAGGCTAGCAATGACTTATGCAAGAGATCTAATACTATTAAAAAAATAGAACCCACTTAATCAGATCAGTAACGATTCTAATTAAGCGAATTTAGTGCCTATCATGGGTGCAATGATTTGCCAAAGTGATTGTTTGATATCTTAGCGAATCAAAATGACTGGCGACAGCGTCTTAGCAATGATCTTTGTCGTAGTACTGCCAACAAATAGCTGTTGGAATTTAGAATGGCCATAAGCACCAATGACAATAATATCGACCGCATTTTGCTGCTGAAAAGCCAATAATCCATCAACAGCATCAGAGGCAGTTAAATGATGCGCTTCTACTGTAAAGCCTGAAGTTGTTAATTTCTCGGTAGCCATTACTAAACTGTGTTTGGAGGTCGCATCATCATTACCTATCATGACGATATGCCCTTGCAGACCTTTTAACAGTGGACTTTTCGCAATCATATCAACGGCTTTAATGGCTGTTTTACTGCCATCAAATGCTATCATATAAGAATTGGGCGTTTTAAACTTCTCTGAGCAAATCAACACTGGCACGCTGGAAGCGCGCGCCACAGTTTCGATTTGACTACCAATATTGATACGGCTGTCTTTATGATCTTCGCCGCGTCGTCCCATGACGATGACACGGTTTTTTGTATTAAAGTGTTCAATCGCTGGTAGCAATTTGCCATGACGTTGATAGACGTTGACATCTACGCCATCAAAGCTACTTTGAATATGACTTTTTGCGTCTTTTACCAAAGCATTGCTATAGCTATTCGCGATTTTTGCTCTTTGCTCATCGAGTTGCGTAAGTTCTTCTAGCAGAAGCTGGCGACTATTAATGCCAATTGCCCCCGATAAATCACGTCTGGTTGAGGCAGGCACATCACTGACGTGCAGTAAGCCTACTGGTAGATTCAATCGGCTGGCATACCATGCCGCATAATCACAAACCGATTCCGTCACGGCTGAACCATCGATACAAGCCAAAATGTGCTGTTCTGTGTTCATAATTTGTCCTTAAATTTTAATTTGGAGTGTCCACTTCACCAAAACTAATAGGCTTGATAGACACTATCGTTAGTAGACGTTATTAATGAGCACCTAAGCTTTGATCGGCATCAGGTTTGTCATGAACGCCGAACTTCTCTATCATCGCTTGGCTTGCTTCATTGAGACCAATTAGCTCAACCTCAGTCCCTTCTCGGCGAAATTTAATGATGACTTTATCAATGGCAGCGACTGCCGTCACGTCCCAGAAATGCGCTCTTGACACATCAATGACTACTTTAGATATAGATTCTTTTACATCAAATGACTCAATCAAACGCTCTGCTGATGAAAAAAATACTTGACCATTGACGAAGTAATAGCGCGTTCGTTCTGCTTCATCCAATTGCGTGTGCACGCTCATATAGCGTTCGATTTTACTGGCAAAGAATAGGGCTGATAACAGCACACCAATTAATACGCCATATGCTAAATTATGGGTAGAAACTACCACAGCAACCGTAGCAACCATAACCAGATTGCTTTGCAATGGCTTGGTTTTCAGATCTTTAAAAGAACCCCAGTTAAACGTACCTATAGCAACCATAATCATTACAGCAACTAATGCTGCCATGGGGATAATCTTCAACCAATCGCTTAAAAACACGACCAGTAATAATAAGAAAAAACCTGAAACTAATGACGATAGGCGCGTGAAACCTCCTGACTTTACATTGATGATAGATTGACCAATCATCGCACAACCTGCCATACCACCAAAAAAGCCACTGACGACGTTGGCAATACCTTGACCTTTACACTCTTGGGTACGATCACCTTTGGTATCGGTTAAATCATCCACGATGGTCATGGTCATCATAGACTCAAGCAAACCGACGATCGCAAGACTAATAGAATACGGCAAAATAATCAGTAAAGTGTCTAGATTCAGAGGAATATCAGGCAGCAAAAACATAGGCAAAGTATCAGGCAACTGACCCATATCATTAATAGTACGTACTTCTACACTTAATAAGATAGCGATCGCTGTTACCAGTACAATACTGACCAGTGGAGAGGGAATCATCTTGCCAATTTTTGGAATGTAGGGATAACCATAGATAATTACTAGACCTAGAGCCACCAAACCATAGACGTGTACTAGGTTTGAGCCGTCTTGTGGCATCAGCTCTGGAATCTGCGACATAAAAATCAAAATGGCCAAGGCATTAATAAAGCCAAGGATGACAGATTGCGACACATACTTCATCAAATTACCCAGCTTTAAAAAGCCAAAGATAATCTGTATAACACCTGTCAAGACACTGGCTGCTAGCAAATACTGCAAGCCATGGTCTTTAACTAACACGACCATCAATAGCGCCATCGCACCTGTGGCACCTGAAATCATCGCTGGACGCCCGCCAACAAAAGCGATCACGACGGCAATACAGAAGGAAGCGTAAAGACCTACTTGGGGATCAACACCAGCAATAATAGAAAACGCAATGGCTTCAGGAATAAGGGCTAATGCGACGACAATACCAGCCAAGACATCGCCTCTAACATTGGAGAGCCAATGTTCTTTAATAGTAGTTAACATGTTTAACTCAGTTTTTATGAACTGCTTTAGTCTGTCAATAATCGCGATATCTGAGCTAAGAGATAGGAGATATCCAAAATAAAAGGTCTGACACATTTCTAGCTAGGCATAATGCCCATCAAAAAATAGATATAAAAATGTGAACCATCGTATTTAGCGCGTTATTGTCATAACTTGCCTTTAATAGCTTGCTCTTAATGACTCGATAGATAAATCGATTATAGATACAAACATTAAAGCAGTGCGTGTGCACAGGAAAAAGCGTAAAACGCTCTATGACAGAAATTGCTATAGGGAGCAATTATTTACTTAGGAGGGGGTCAAACAGTTAAGGCGGAATATTCATCTTTGTAGTAAACGACTTTTATAGATTAAAGGAGTAATATTTCTCGTGATTCTAACATACATAGCACCAGTCAATAAAAATATCTGGCTATTACTCCCATAACAGTACTTATAGAAATCAAAAATAAGCCAATATACCTATAAAAAGACACTGCATGTACACAACGGAGTACACCGCGACTACCTAAATAAGTCA
Source organism: Jeotgalibacillus sp. S-D1 (assembly GCF_004358665.1). Lineage (GTDB taxonomy): Bacteria > Bacillota > Bacilli > Bacillales > Jeotgalibacillaceae > Jeotgalibacillus. The sequence continues at coordinate 5,804 of NZ_SMZR01000016.1, forward strand.
ATATAGCGATATCATTAGCCTACAGCCGAAGGTTCAAGTCCTCACTAGGGTACCGAACCAAGAAAAGAGCTTGAGTGGCTCGCTATAAGTATACATTGGCTACCGCTTGGGCTTATCTGCTATGTGGGCGCAATTTCTATTGCACCGGCAACGGCACAACCCTGATATGCTTTGCCTGCGTAAGTTAATATTGCAGTAAATTCATTTTGATAGCCATTGTCATCGATACAAAGGTTATTTTTTATATTCACAACAATAGGCTGTCCATTGACAGTACTCGCGTATTCGACACCTTCAGTATTGACAGAACCAGAACCCACCACGGTAACTGTTGCTGTCGTTGGCTTTAAGAAATTTGCCTCTATACTTAGCTCATTTCCTTCAATCACTATTCGCCAAATTTTCCCTTTGTTTCCAAAAGCAGTAAATGCCCCTGACGCTACCGGCGCTTCTATTGTAGGCTGCTTACTCAGATCCGTGGTGTCGGCACGATGGTTACTACAAGCCACTAGAGCTAAGCTGCCCGTTAAGCACATTGTCGTTAGAAGCAAAGAACGCATAATTTTTCCTTTAAATATAATAAGAGAAGAGGGCGTTCAAAACTCTGTGTCAACTAAATTAAAGACGCTAGCCAATTTAATAAACGCCCCGTGCGTGATTATTTGGATTCTTGATTGGATAATATTTGAATATTTGCCGTATTTTACTAGCTTGAACATATCATTCACTGGGGTGGAGTGTTAATCTGTTATGTTTTTTCATTGGATTTGCTTTGGTCTATTGTGTACTAGCTAAAATCTACTCGAAGATATGGATGTAATATATAGTTTGTCCGACACCAATAAACTCAACTATTTTGGATGTTAAAATAATCAATTATTTTTTAATACGAAAGGTTTTAAGATGAAATCAAAGAAAATACTCGCCCTTGCATTTGTGATGTCGTGTATAGCTGCTTTAGCAGGCTGTAACACAACACCTGATAACAGTAGTCAGTATACTAATGCAGTAGAGACTTCTCATAAAAATAGTCACAGTAATATTGCTAACCCCCAAGTTTTGGATATCAAGGGCAGTATTACTGGCTATGATACAAAGGAATATATATTCCATGCACAAGCTAATCAAGTATTAAGAGTAGTAAGACAAAACACATCAGACGATGTGGTATTAAAGTTACTGTATCTTGGAAATAACAATAAAACTAGTGAACTCTCTGGTGATTTCCAAGTCCTGCCTTATACAGGGGATTATAAGCTTATCGTAAGCCAAACACGCAATGATGCCCGTAAGCATGCAAACACCGCAAAAAACTTTAATTTGAAAGCCTTTATCACTGACCAGCAGCAACCATCTAACCAGCAAAATTATGTCGTCAACTACAAGTGTGATAGCAACGAAAATCTAAGCGTAACCTACCACTTTAATAACCAAAAAACTAGTGCGACAGTGACTTACGATAATATTTCACAACAGCTAAACTTTGATGATCAATATAGTAAAAAAAATAATCCAGTATTCTCCAATAATAACTACTTACTGAGCGTAGGAACTATTAATGATGGCGTGTTTGGAGACTCAATGGTCTACTCTTTGTTAGATTTAAAAAAATCTAAAGGTGGCTACGCGTTATTGCAAAACTGTCAAAAATTATAAACGCCTTCCACAGCTTGGGAAACGTCTAATCAATGGTTATTTAGATTATTAACGGCATTTGAAAAATATTAGCATTTAAGGTTTGCTATTCAACAATGAGGTGACATTTTGGTTTAGGTTCAACCATTGAGCTGTATCCTCACACCTATATCCTATTACTTTAATTATCGCTTCGTAATCTTCATCCAGTTTCCTGCTAAATATCGGCTCATGGTGCGCTATACGATTTCTTAACTTTCGAATTCTTCCTAAATCTTTATGCATTTCCCCTCTCAAAGTTTTTATTCCAATATTATTATCTGTATTGGGAAAAGTGCTTCTAAAATGAGGCAACCATAATCGGTCATCATGACGACTGGTAAGCATGTTTTGCCAGAATACAAAACTCAGTTCAGGTATTACTTTGTTCACATCGGATGATTTGTCTCTCGCATACTCTAAATTTCTTCTTGGATTGTCACCCTTCCTAGGATTAGGTAAAGTGTTCACAAAGCCATTATCCCAAGGCCATTGGTTACCGTGTAGTTTAAATAATACCTCTGAAACAGCATTTCTAATAGTAACCTCACAAATATGCAAACAAGGAAAGAACGCGCCCGATGTGTTTGCGTTCCACAGATACAATTCTAAGGCATCTTGAAGGTTGGAAGTTTCTCTTTCGTAAGTAGATAGTCTTGGTGGAGATATAGTCCCCTTAACTCTTTGCCCATTAACAGTTGAATTCATACTTAGAAAGCCTTATAATAAAATCGTGAGCTAGGGGTATCGTAGGTTAACACCTCCCCTCTAGACAGATGCGAAAACCCTGCCTTTGTGCAGGGTTTTCTTTTTTTTGATTTTAGCAAATATTTCCTTATTGATTATCTTGCAAGCTCCTAAGGCGCTTATCAATCTTTAAAATCTTATCTTCTTGTTCGGCGAACGGGTAGACTGCGGTGTCCTCTAAAAGATCCTTCATATCATACTTTACTCTTGTAGATCTAAAGTCATTTAAAGCAGCTGACAAAGATAATCTAATCATACTCAGTTCATCTTCATTTATTTCTAAAGTAAATTTTTTCATACTAACTCCTATTATTAATATTTGGATAACTATTATCCGTCTTATTATTCGAGAGCCTCTCTTGATCTCTCAACTTTTCTATAACCTCAGCCATTAACTCCTTATCGCCTTTCCTTGTTAAGAAAGCTTCTAAGTTATCAACTGTATAAGATTTTAATCCATTGAGCTTACTGCCTTCTAACATGTCAATTAAGAATGCACCCAATAGTATTTTCTGTCGTGTCAGCTTCTTATCTAACTTCTGTTTCTCCCTATTTATCTTAAGTTCAAGCTCATTAATTTTTTGCTGTTCCTTTAAATCATTACCACCAAGCAAGCTCATAACTTTCTCCTAAACTACAATTTTTTCATTTTTCGACTATAGCAAAATAACCATATCCTAACAATCAGTTGTGATATAGTTAATTGACGGATGGTTGAGTCCCACTGACTAAGTGCGAGTTTTCGACTTGAAATTATAATCCACTATGTTACTTATAATTTCAAATCAAAACCTCGTGAGGGGCAAGCCCCCTCAACCCCCACCCCAAACAAAAAGCCGTTTGGGGTAAAGCAAATATCGGAGTTTGTACGAAATGGCCATTTTCATCGCTAGCACAAAATCAATAAGCAGAGGTAAGGGGCAATCAGCAGTTGCATCTGCTTCATATCGTGCTGGTGAAAAATTGGAAGATAAGCGATACGGAAAAGTTCATGATTACTCAAAACGCTACGGTGTTATGAGTGCAGATATTATTTTGCCGTCATCATTAAAAAATATTGGTGCAACTATTGAGCGTGGCGAACTTTGGAACAAAGCAGAGAAAGCAGAGAACCGAAAAGACGCTAGGGTCGCTCGTGAGTGGCTGGTCAATTTACCGCATGAGCTGAACAAGGAACAGCGAAAAAAACTAGCACACACTTTTGCTCAAGCATTAGCAGATAGATACGGAGTTATTGCAGATTGTGCGATACACAAACCAACTGACAAAGAAATAGAGCGAGGGGCAGACGCTCGCAACTTTCACGCTCATATCATGTTAACAACACGCAAAGCAGAGCTGAACGATAACAACGAGATTGTACTAACAGACAAAAGCACAGCCGAGCTATCAGATAAAAAAAGGCGTGAAATTAAACTTGAGCGTATGAGCCATGAAGTTAAAGAAGTGCGTCAGCTTTGGGAGCGTGTCGCTAACGAGAAGTTAGCAGAACATGGCATAGAATTAATTGATAGTCGCAGTTATAAAGACCGCCAGCTTGACATTGAACCGCAATTAAAAATGGGTTCAGTTGCGACAAAGAAAGAGCGTGACAAGTACGAACGAGAATTGAGAAAAGCTAAAGAAGCACAGAAAAAAGGTGAACATTATGAGATAGATAATACGCCCGTTACTGTGCCTGGACAAATCAACGCAATCATCAAAGAACGCAATGAACTTGTGTTCAATAGTCGCAAGCGAGAGCAGAAAAATGACAGACTTAGAACAGTTGAAAGAGCAACTAAATACATTGAAAACGCAACTAACAACACAGTTTCAGTCAATCAAAGAATTGACGAAACAAAACGACAGCTTGAGAGAGCAGAACGAGCAATTAACAACACAGCTCGAACAGCAACCCCAAACCCACTCGAACAGCAATACAGAGCAAGCGTTGATAGACGAGAACAAGCGACTGCTGAACTTGCTAGACAGCAAAGACGAGTTGATAGAGAAACTAGAAGAGCAAATCTTGAAGATAAGAGAAGATCTGAACGTGCTGAACAGCTTAAGCTAAGACTTGCTCATAAATTACTCACGGCCACACAACAAGATAACTGTTTGAGACCTGGCTTTAATGATGATCCTAATGATTACCCTGATAAATATGATTATAGACAAATTGAGGTGATTAAAGACTTTGTGACATCACTTAATCTTCAAAGTA
>NZ_SMZR01000017.1 GCF_004358665.1 Jeotgalibacillus sp. S-D1
AGATAAGCCGTTAAAGCGCAAGTTAAAGTCAAACGCTCGACCTCAAGCCAGTTTGTTTGCGCTTGGCCTGGATGTGTTGATTGAGGGCCTTCACTTGGTGTTCTTTAACAATGATAAGACTGTATTTGAGCCTTTCCCAAACTCTGTGTAACTGCTTATAATCCACTAACAGGAGAATAAGCAATGACTACTCAATCTGACATCAAGAAACTGGCTGAGCAAATGGCTGGTAGCATGAATAGCTTCGATGACATCAAAGACTTTCAAAAGCAGCTCATGCAGTCCTTCATCGACACTGCCCTAGAAGCAGAAATGGAAGAGCATCTCGGCTACCCCAAGCATGAGAAAGCAGACAAGCCAAACAAGCGCAACGGTCATACTAAAAAGACCGTCCGTAGCGACACAGGCGAGCTTGAGATCTCCACCCCCAGAGAGCCCATCCCGAATTCTGTGTAACTGCTATTTGTTAACATGTATAAGCAGTTACACAAAGTTTTGGAAAGTCTCAAAGTTTGGGAAAACCTCAGCCTATCACTAACGTCTAAAAGAAGGTATATATCTCTTTGTTGGCTCTGTTCCCTTAGGATCTAGCGCTTCCTCAACACTGTTAGCAATCTTCACTTTTTGTATTACCAAAGGTTCGGGCAAAGTAGCTTCCTTATATCGCTCCTGATGATATTGGGCTTTAATTTTAATTCCTTCCTCTAAATTCATCTTATCTAGTTGGCTGCGATGAATTTTATTAGGCTCACTGTAGTAGTTATTACTGTTAATCTGTTGGATATATGGCTCAAACTCAATCCCCTTATAGTTTTTAGCAAACATACCACCTGTAAGTCTCACACTCATAACCCTGCCATTTTTATCCTTCAAGTCGTCGTGTTTTACTGACACACTGGTTTCGCTATTACTCCGATTGACGTTAAGCCCCCAACGCCTTAACGTGGTTAAAAGCGATTGACGATTGGTGACTACCCCTCTTTGGGACTCAAGCAATAACCGCCGTTTAAGCGCCTCCTCTAAATCACGACGGCTTGAGGGATGTTGAATTATTTCATCATCTTCATCACTTTGCTTTTTTGAATAACTATTGATATTAAAAGGGCTTGGCCTTGGTGCATGACTATTATAGGGATTAACCAAACGTTGTCTTTTAGGGTCGTTAGGATCACTCAAGGGCTTTCCATGTATGGTCTTAACCTCTGCATTAACTATATTCTTCCATGCATTCACCCGTCTTTGATCCGCAGGCTCATAGTACGGCTGGAAAGACTTACCTGTACGCAGCTCTTGGCAAGGTATGACAAAGTTTAACTCCAAACGCCCAACTGGATTACTGTCATCAATATCCTTGTCTGCATGTTCAACCCATAGAATGTCATATTGATCTGGCTCTAACCCACAAAATATAACCTTTTCAAACTCCTTCATAATGCGCTTTTTGTCATCTTCGCTTATCTCATCGGCACGCTCACTAAACGATAAGTAGCCAGACTTGTACTTGGACTTATGCACCGTAGTATCAATTAGGTGCTCAGTAAGCACAGGATCGCCGTAGAGCACTTTTGCGTGCTTTCGAGGTACTAGGATACCATCAGATCCTTTCTCTTTAAGAAGGTAGTTTAAAACACCGCTGGCTTTGCCCTTACCATGCTTTGAAAATTTAACGATCATGATTCTCCCTCGCTGACTTTTTTGAGGCCTCTATACTTGACTCGATTAACAGGTGTATCTGCTCACGTATCGCTTTGATCTCATGCAATACTTGAGCATCTACCTGTCTTTCTGTATTCACATGACGAGTTAACTGATTCAAGTTACTGCCTATACGGCCCAGCTGACGCACTAACTCTGGATCAACTGGCTTTACAGGTGTCACCCCTAAAGCAAGATCTCTTAGCCAACTTGCAACTGTACTTCCTCTATTTCTTTTTTTAAGTTCTAAAAGCTCATAGTCGTTCACTCGAATAGATATCTCACGATTACGTTTGGCTCTCTTATCTAAATTAATAGGACTATTCTCAGACATAATAAGACGCACCTTAAAAGAGTGAAGGGGGTTTGGGGTCTCCCCAACCAGCACACAAGAGGGATAGGATATTTTTTAGCGTAGCATAAAATAGCCCCCTTTTGTGACTGCTGGCTTAATAAACAGCTTATAATTGTCTGTACCTATCATGGTGTGATATGTTTGTACCTAATAATACATCACTGTCTATACCTAATTATAGCCTAATGTCTGTACCTATATTTATTGATGTCTATACCTATGCTAAAATAACTGTGTATACCTAAGGATATAAGGCGATTATTATGAGTAAAAGATCTGAGAATATGAGTAGGGTTAATGACCTTCGCTCAAAAGTAACGCGTGCTATGGTCTCTTTATTAGATGAATTAGAAGAGGGTACAGGTGGTGATTATGATGGTTTCACTGAGTGGGATATTAAAGATCATCAAGAACTAAAAGGACAATTAAATTCTTATAGAGCACAGAAAATTGCCCAGTTCTTAGGCAGGACTATTAGTAAGCAAAAATTATTAAAGTACGCTAAGCCTAAAGGATATGAGTATTCCCTAACCAATAAAGATATTAGTAACTGGTTAGAGAGTAATAAAGATGCGTTATTGAAATATTCATCTTTTAATATAGCAGTAATGACAAATGGCCACAGGTATGAGTAAGGTTGCAACTTAACAGCACTTTGGCCACCCAGCCCTTTACTTCCTAAGGCGGTGGCCGGAAAACAGAATTCACAGCCAAGCGAGTAAAATTCCGCACAATAACAACAGAAGGAAGTGAAGAGGCTACACTAAAGGGAGCCGCTAAAGGATGGGAAGACGATTTAATAGCCCGAACCAGTGACCGAGGCATCTCAAATTGCAAACCAGCACCCAAAGCGGCTATTATCTGATTATGGCTATTTTCACACCCTAGGTTGCTCAGCCAATTGATGACTGAACGCCTTGATACATCTAGCCTCCGTGCTATTTCACTCTTGTTTAAGCCTTGTTCGTATAACTCTTTAGCTTGCTGTCGTTTCTCATCATAACTCCTACCTTTAGCTCGGCCACCTTTAGCACCTCTAGTAGCTTGAAGCTTAGAGAACGCCTTATGTGATGCTGTGAAGTCCATTCTGGCACAATACCTAGCGATACTACGAATGATGTGCTTAACCTCATTTGGATTAAGTGGTACATCAAATCTCTGGTTCATCTTTTCTGCTATTGGTTTGAGATATCTGACTATTGCATTAAAACTTTTAGTTTTACACTGATAGGCTAAGTGTCGTAACTCCTCAAATAACGAGCAGTTACGGCCATAACCTGAATCATTTGCAGGCTCTTGCTTCGTCTGAGGGTAGAGTGGCTCTAAATCCAGATAATCTGCAAGCTCTGCAAGCGTATAAGAGGGTTTAGCCCCTGTTAGATACGTCTCATGCTCGTCACGATCGCCTTCGTCCTCATTGTTGTTAAGCCAGTGAGTCTTTTTTGGGGTGGGTGCATTGTCTTTTATGTAACAAGGATTTTTGATTAGGTTGCCTGAATAGCTGGTATCTGCTCCTAATGCTTCACATAGGGCATCCCTAACAGCTTTAAGGTAGCTTTCGGCTCTAATGCTTGAGTTACCTCCAATACCTACAGGTGTGGTTAGCCTAAACGCATAATGAGCGTGGCCATTTTTGGGGTTTTTGATGATAACCTGGGGTTTGGGTAGGCCTGTATCTATAAAGGTAAATAAGGCATCTGGATGGTCAATATCAAATACTAACCACTTAATCACACAAGGGTGATTGGGCTGGATAAATCGGTGTTTAATCGCTTGTTTTTTGCTACGAACGAAAATAGAGCCTTTCTCGTTGGTGCAATAAGGCTTATTGGCGAGGTCGTCATAAAACTGACGTAATTGAGGTACTTCCTGCCATTCTCTTGGCGAGACTTGTTTGAGACATTCCATTACATTCTACGCTATTGTGTTAACGTGATAGCGTGATATAATGGATCTTGCAATGGAACCACTATATCTGCTACCACAGATTAGTATTCTAGAAACCCTCATAGTTGACGCTATGGGGGTTTCGTCTTTTTAGCTAGTTTACTCTTTTGTTACACTCTCTGCAAACCTTTATATTTCAAGGCTTAAATAGAATATTATCCTATTTAAATAAGTCAGCCTGGCCATGCTTACGTACGTACTCACGCATAAAGGCTCTGACAGCCTGTGACGCTGTTGTATCTTGGTTCTGACAAGCGTGTTTAAATGCTTTTAGTAGGTCTTCATCAACTTTAGCAGTGAACATTTTTATTTTTGGCTCAGGCATAATTAGCACTCCATAAATATATGCACCAAGTATATACCATGTATAAATCAATTAATACTAATATATTTATAGCCTACTCAACATCCTATCTCCATATAAGTCGATAATTTCTTTTAAAATAGCTAATTGGCTTTTAAATTCAAAGCTGTACTTTCTATTAAGCATCAGACATAATTTATTTTGTAAAATCCATAATACCTAACAAATTATTTGAGAATTTCTTTGTGAAAAAAATTGTCTTGTCGCTTTTTCTTTTAGGTAGTGTCAGCTCTACGGCTATCGCAAATGTTTGTGATTACTCTTCTATTGAAGGCATAGAATACAAAGTTAAAGATAGGTATGCGAAGTACGTTAAAAACGATTTTAAGGCGTTTCCTGATAAAGAATGGATAAGTCAGGGTGCTTTAGAGGATTATTTACCATTAATAAAAAACCCATTCAAAGTCACTGATACGCTAGCTGTTACTCGAGCTAGTGAAAGCTATAGAACTTTTCTTAGCGACTTTAGATTCAAAGACATAGTAGTAGATGGTCACGCTTACTACACTGATGCATATTTTAATGTTGAAGTTACCACCTCCAACTGTGAGAAATTTTATTTTGATGCGAGTGGTATGGATTTAGATAGTTTTAAATACAAATTTGACCGTAATGACAACAAGCCTATAACCGTTAAAAACTATTTTGATTTTCTTGGCGGTGTTTTAGAACCGTCTGAAATTGAAGCTAAATCTAAATATGATGAGTTTGAGGGAAAAACTATAGTTAAGACCGATTATTTTGATAACTACCTGATACGTGGGTACTATGACTCATCTAAAAAGAAGTATGACTTTATTCAAGTTTATATAGATCTTACATCTTTCACGAAGTCACCCAACTCTACGGAAGAACGCACTTTTAATTTTATTCGCTTAGCTAAAGATACTGATACCAAGTCACATAATGTCATACAAATTAGCCATGATGTTGAATGTACACCTAACAGCATATTGGGTTGCTCCTTAAAAGAAGCAATAGCTGTCGATGTTGATGAAAATTTCTTACGAAAACATAAGAATGGATTTAGACTAAAATTAATTGGTAACTATTCTGTAGAAGAAGAAATCATTGGCGATGTTGTAAAAGCATTTTTAGATGAAACAGATCAACTTAGACGAAGTAAGTAGATTAATACCAAAAAAGCCCCTAGCAAGGGGCTTTTTCTATTAACTGAGCCTTAAAACATAATGAACGAGAGTCATTTAACGTAACATCTCTTATGTGAACAATAGTATTTCACCACCTTAATATCTATTGTTAAAAACCACTTTGATTAAGTTCTTTATAAGCATTACAACCTTCTTGCAATCCATTATCACATGCCTTTCCATACCACTCTTTTGCTTTTTTATAATCTTGAGATACACCGTCACCGTTTTTGTACATTATTCCTAGAAGGTTTTGAGCATCAGCATATCCTTGGTTAGCCGCTTTGGTGATCCATTCAATAGCCTTTTTATCATTCTGATGGACGCCACGACCATTTGCATACATAAACCCAATCCTCATTTGAGCAGTAGACTCTCCTTGGTTAGCGGCTTTTTGATACCATTCAAAAGCTTTTTTATAATCCTGACGAACGCCACGACCATCTTCATACATAAACCCAAGATTTTCTTGAGCTCTTGCATATCCTTGGTTAGCGGCTTTTTGATACCATTCAAGTGCTTTCTTATAATCCTGATGGACGCCATGATCATCCTCATACATCAACCCAAGGTTGAACTGAGATTGAGCATCTCCTTGATTAGCTGCTTTTGTATACCATTCAAGTGCTTTCTTATAATCCTGAGCAACACCTTCACCTTTATTGTGCATTAATCCAAGGTTGAACTGAGATTGAGCATCTCCTTGATTAGCTGCTTTCGTGAACCATTCAAGTCCTTTCTTATAATCTTGAGGTACGCCTTGGCCTTCGACATACATAACCCCAAGGTTGAACTGAGATTGAGCATCCCCTTGATTAGCCGCTTTCGTGAACCATTCAAGTGCTTTCTTATAATCCTGAGCAACACCTTTTCCTTTGTAATAAATAACTCCAAGGTTGTGGTTAGCAGTAGCATCCCCTTGATTAGCCGCTTTCATGAACCACTCCATAGTTTTCTGGTAATCCTGACGCACACCTTTCCCTTCGGCATACATAAACCCAACTCTCACTTGAGCATCAGCTTCCCCTTGATTGGCAGCTTTTTGATACCACTCAAAAGCTTTCTGGTGATCCTGACGGACGCCACGACCATCTTCATATATCGACCCAAGCTCCATTTGAGCTCTTGCATTTCCTTGATTGGCAGCTTTTTGATACCACTCAAGTGCTTTTTTATAATCTTGAGGAACAACTTTGCCTTCATAGTACATGTAACCAAGAGCAGTTTGAGCTCTTGCACTTCCTTGGTTAGCAGCTTTTTGAGTCCACTCAAGTGCTTTTTTATAATCTTGAGGAACAACTTTGCCTTCATAGTACATTTCTGCAAGGTTAGTTTGAGAAATGACATCCCCTTGATTAGCTAGACGGGTTATTTGGCTAAGGTCTGCTGTTGTTGCCATTAATGGATTGCATAAGAGCACTAAAGCTAACGAAATATATGTTTTAGTTTTTTTGGCTATTTTGAAAGGTCTCATACTCTCTCTCTTGGATGTTATTCGGCATAAACTAAGTTACGCGGCAAGGTACCAAATAGGTTAAATAGTTACCACCAGCGCCACTTTTTTCTATTTTGAATTACTGTTTCTGTAGTGTTTGCTTCCTGAGTGGGATGGGTTGGTTCAGTTATAGTTACACACTCGTCTGTACTGCCTAACTGTTCTGAATCTTCTGTTGGTTTATGAGGATCCATACCAATCAATCTGCTTTGTACAAGCTCTTGTATACTCATATTAGCTTTGCTCAAATTGTCATTTAATAGCTCAATCTGGCGTTGATAATGCGTAATTTGTTGTCGGTAATCCTTGTTGACTAATTCTTGTTTTTGCAGCGACTCTTCTAAGTGCTTGTTGTTTAACTGTTCTAGCTCTAATTGATGCTGTAATTCAGCCATGTTTCCAGGTGTCATGCTTGACGACAAACCCTGTATACCACTGACTGAATCTACACGTTTAGTTTGCTTAGGCTCTCCAAATGCTCTAAACATTTCAGCAGTATCAATCATCTTGTTAGAATCTCTAGAAAGCTTACCATTATTGATGTTGTTATAAATGGTATTCCTAGTAATACCCCACTGTTTAGCCGCGTCCGTAACTGTTAATTTCAAGTGTCACTCCCTGCTAAATTGCTTTTTTTGAGCGTTCAATCATTGAACATTATTACACGTTTGACTTAGAGTGTATATTTTCAGGATACCCCTTTACTTGAGGGGGATGTGATTTGTTGCAGATATGGGAGGATAGTACTTCGTGAAGTGACAGTTTGAGGGTTTAATAAACGCAAACACCTAAAATAGTCTGTTATAAGTGGTTTTATTATAACGGTCTATTTTAGGTGGTCTATTAATATTTTATAAGGCGTTTTTAGGTGGTTCCGCTAGGGTATACCCTAATAACTTATCTAGTGTTAAGGAATATCGCTGGATAATTTGACGACATTTTGAACCAAAAGTTAAAGCTTCAACGCTTAAAGAAAAGCTGTATATAGTACAAGACAAATACTATGATATGGGGGGGGGCATGACTTATAATTTTGAACCTATGAAAATAAGTAGAAAATTTAGATACACTCTTGGAAAAGAAATGACCACAAGAAAGTATTATCTTTCTTTTCTAGTGAGTCCGATGACGAAGAGATACGTCGAATATGAAGAGTATTATGCAATTTCTTTTGAACAGTTTAATACGTTTACAAATAACGAGGTGGAGCTGTTATGTTTTATAGAAAAATGTATGAAAGGAAATAAAAATGAACTAAGGATATTTTATCCTAAAGCACCAGCCTGATTAATGCGCCGAGTTTTACATGAATGAAATCATTTAGGTTGATTATAAAACCATAGTAGCAGGCCAAAGTTATTAATAATGTTTATAGTAATGAAAAACTCTATAGCTGTTAGGCATACGGCTGATAGTTCGATGCCTGTATAGCGCACCGATCATGATTAGAATATGTATGATAAGTACACTGTGACTGTTTCAACCAGTTAAAACGTTGATACTATTAGCCTATAGCCTTAGATTCAAGTCCTCACTAGGGGACCGAACCAGTGAAGGCACCTGATTGATTCGCCATAGGTATACTCAATAAAATTCAGAGGAGCAATAGACACTTTAAGAACAACATGCGTTCCTGCGTCATTTAGTATTTTTAACTTTTTACGCCTGTAGGCTCCAACTGTAAATCCTCGATCTTAGGTTGTTATTAGTAAGGCAGAGGCATACCTTATCTATTAGCTCTATCTGAAAAATTTAGTAGATAGTAACATATTAGACCTCTTGCAAAAGTACCGTTTTATTGACCTTCGTTAACGGAGTATCAAAGGCTAGCAATGACTTATGCAAGAGATCTATTATATCTTATACCTCTGCACACGACAAAAAAATCATCCCCACCCGATTTTCATAGGTTTAGGGGTTAAAAAGCTAACTAACTGTCGAAATACAGTCTTATCATTGTTAAAGAACACCAAGTGAAGGCCCTCAATCAACA
>NZ_SMZR01000007.1 GCF_004358665.1 Jeotgalibacillus sp. S-D1
GTTCGTCCTGAGCCAGGATCAAACTCTCCGTAAAGTGTTTGATAAAGCTCATTTGTTTCATTTAAAACTTGTATTAACGTTGACGTTTTTGGTTGTTTAGTTTTCAAGGTTCAAGGTGTTTCGTTTGCGCCTGTGCTGCTCGGGCGACTTTCTTATATTAACATAATATTAAATGTTATGTCAACATATATTTTGTCGCTGCTTTCATTCGATTAAATCGCTCAGCAGCGACGTTTAATATCATAACAAGAGTTCAACTAAAGATCAAGGGTTTTTAAAATCTTTTTTTACAGAATAATATCTATGGTAGATTCCTTTTCCTTTTGTTTCTACTGATATAGTTGAAATCAGGTTTTTCTCGATTAAAAATTCGATCATAACGGTCAGATCTACCGTATAGTATGAAAGTTCTTCATGAGCAAGCAGCTCTTGAAAATTCCATTCACTCTTTTCACTTAAGATTTCAATTAAATGGCTGGAACCAACTTGAATGCGGGAGTGAATTAGAAACTCACTTGCCAGAAATAACAATTCAAGTCTTTTTTCCAGGGTCTCTTCACTGTTAACCAGTTCTTCATACAGTTTGAAAATTTCCGGTTCAATCTGCTTCACCTGATTCCATACTGTCACTTCAGGATGAAATCCATTTTCAATGACGGCAAGCCTTGCCAAATGGTGCAAGGAATGAACGACATGATTATAGGCATCAAGAAAGTGGCGGGATTCAAAAAAAGCCTTGCCGTCCATGTAACGCCGAATTAATTTGGCGAATTCGACGCCCATTTTAATTTTCCTTCCATAGAAAGGAAAATCCCGAAGCTCCGTTCGCATATTTTCGATATATTCATTTCGATCAAATACGATTCTTCCCGTTAACAGCCATTCTGTAATTTTCCGGTTGCTTCCGAGTAAAAGCCATTCTTTGATTTGATCCTCTGTAATAATATGCATCGCGGCCTTACTGTCTTCGTATGTATAATGCTTCATAAAAACAGGTGCCTCAGCTTCTTTAACAACTATAAGTAGTATTGTGTCAAACGTATCGGTCAGTGTACTCTGTCTATCTTTCTTTTGAACAATTAAAATTCCGAGCGTATTCGGCTGGCTTGCTCTCTCCTGATAAATGGGACGCAGAATGTCTTCCATAATAGTAACTCCTTCGCTATAAAATGCTTTATGTAGTTATTCGACAAGGACAGTCATTTTCCTGCTTTATCTTTCGTAAATAATCCGTCACTAAATTGATCTATCGTTCACAAGGTTCTATGATATAGTAAAAGCTCAGGGGGGACAATAATGGCTAAAGCATATTCAAATAAAATTAATAAAATCCGTTCATTCGCGCTTGCTCTTATATTTGTCGGGTTTGTCATTATGTATGCGGGTATTTTCTTCCGTGAAAATCCAATCGTCATGTTAATTTTCATCTCACTTGGGATGATTGCTTTAATGTTCAGTATGGTCGTATATTTTTGGATCGGCATGCTGTCTACGAAGGCGGTCATAGTAAATTGCCCAAATTGTGAAAAGCCGACGAAAATCCTCGGCCGGGTGGATATGTGCATGCACTGCCGTGAACCTTTAACACTGGATCCTGACCTAGAAGGCAGGGAATTCAGCGAGGACTATAATAAGAAGAAAAACAAAAGTGACAATGAACCTGTAAACAAATAAAAAAAGAAGCTCACATCAGTGGGCTTCTTTTTTTACGGAACAATCCTGACAGGTGCCGTATACTTCCATTCGGTGGTTATTTACTTTAAATCCGGTAACATGCGAAGCTAAATGCTCTACTTCATCTAAACCAGGATAATGAAAATCCACAATTTTTCCGCATTCCTGGCATATAGCATGGTAGTGATCCGTTGTCACAAAATCAAAGCGACTTGAAGAATCTCCATAGGTTAATTCTTTCACAAGACCAACTTCTCTAAAAACACGAAGGTTGTTATATACTGTGGCCACACTCATATTAGGGAATTTCCCTTCAAGTGCCTTGTAAATATCATCAGCAGTCGGGTGTGACATGGACCCTACCAGATATTCCAGAATCGCATGACGTTGAGGAGTAATACGCACCCCAGTACCTTTTAGTGAATCTAATGCCTCGCGCAGCTGCATTTCTGACACCGCCATGCACCTCTTTCTATAAAAAGTCTTTCTTTATAATCTTTATAAATAGTGTACTCGCCTATAATAGGATTTGTCAAACGGTTCACCAAATGATCATCCTAAAAATAGTAAAAACCCCTGCCCATAAAACAGAGCAGGAGTTCAATAGTAAATTATCTGGAGTAGAACACATTTGATCCGGGACCCAGATCAATTCCCGTGTACATAAAGACTAGGAGCATAAGAGTCCAGACGATTGAAAAAACAATTGTGTAAGGAATCATTGTGGAAATTAACGTACCGATTCCTACATTCTTATCGTATTTTTGAGCAAATGCAATTACTATCGCAAAATAAGGCATTAATGGAGAGATAATATTCGTTGTTGAATCTGCAATTCGATATAAGACCTGTGTAAATTCAGGTGCATATCCAAGCTGCATCATAATTGGCACAAAAACCGGTGCCATAAAAGCCCACTTAGCAGATGAGCTTCCAATGAATAAATTAATTACCCCTACAACAAACATAAATCCAAGAACGAGTAAAATCCCTTCCAGACCTGCTTCACTCAGCCAGTCTGCTGCATTGTATGCGAAAATTTGTCCGAGATTACTTGTATTAAAGTAGGCAATGAACTGTCCTGCAACAAAAGCAAGAACAATGTACATGCCCATTGTAGCCATCGTGTCAGACATTTGATTTGCAATGTCTTTATCACTGCGTATCGATTTAGTAACTAATCCGTATACAAAACCAGGGATTAAGAAAAAGATAAACAGGATCGGCACCAGCGTTTGGAAGAACGGAGCTGCCAGAATCTCGTCATTTGGAAGTCCTGCCCGCAGCGGTCCCCAGCTCGGAACTACTAAAAGTGCTATTAAACTGCTGGTAATAATAATTGAAAGAAGGGCCATCCAAAGTCCTTTTTTCTCAATAGAAGATACATTTTTCATATCTTCCGTTTCAGCCGCATCTACATTTCCTTTGTAGGATCCTAAACGAGGCTCGACAATTTTCTCAGTGACAAACGTACCAGCGATCGTCAGAAGGAAAACTGATGCAATCATAAAGTAGTAGTTCATCAGAATATTCATGCCGTCAGCATACCCTGGATCAAAAGCGGCAGCTGCGGCGATGGTTAATTCTCCTAATAAGGGATCAAGAGAAGTAACGAGCAGGTTTGCACTGAAACCGGCCGATACACCAGCGAAAGCTGCGGCAAGACCAGCCAAAGGGTGGCGCCCAAGCCCTGCGAATAAAACGGCTCCAAGCGGAGTAAGTACAACATAACCGGCATCTGCAGCCATAGAAGACATGATTCCGCCAAAAACCAGCGCTGCAGTCAGCAGCTGCTTTGGCACAGAAGTTACCAGTGCTTTAAGTGCAGCTGATATAAGTCCTGAGCGTTCAGCAATTCCGATACCAAGCATCGTGACTAATACAGTTCCAAGAGGTGCAAAACCAGTGAAGTTGGTTACTGCCGTTTCAAACATGTATAAAATTCCATCTGAACTCAGAAGATTAAATACATTAATTGTTTCCCCTTCGCTATCTTCAACAGACCAGCCAAGCGCCGACCCTAAAGCCGAAACCAGCACAACTAAGGCTGCAAAAATAAAAAACAGGGTAACCGGATGAGGAAGCTTATTACCAACGCGTTCGATTCCATCGAGCCCTTTGGTAAAAAACCCTCGCTTTTTTATTTTCTCCATAAAATCCTCCTAGACTCTTATAATATTAAATTTTCTAACAACTCTGCGATAAACAGGTAGTGCCATTATAAAGATATAACGCGTAGAAAAAAAGACCTATGGCAAAATCCGAAATACAAACAATATTCACATGATTACAAAAATAAAATACGCACAAAATTTCTGCGCGTATTTCATTTAATGATTTAATTCGTTTTGAACGAACTTCAGTGTATCCTCCACATGACCTTTCACACGAACTCCCCGCCATTCTTTTGCCAGACGTCCTTCTTTATCAATGGCGAAGGTGGAGCGTTCAATTCCCATATATTCCTTACCAAATGTCTTTTTCAGTTTCCATACACCGTACTTCTCAGCAGCTTCATGCTCCTGGTCGACCAATAGTTCAAAAGGCAGATCATGCTTGTCAATAAATCGTTTATGCTTTTCTTTTGGATCCGGGCTAACCCCAAGAATTACAGCATCCACACCTTCAAATGATGCATGATGATCACGAAAATCACACGCTTGTGTGGTACATCCAGGTGTCATATCCTTAGGATAAAAATATAAAACCACATTCTTTTTTCCGACATAATCGCTTAACGAAACTGTTTCACCTGATTGTGTTTCCAGCGTAAAATCAGGTGCCTTCTCTCCTACTTCAATCTTCATTGCAACTCCCCCTCCATTGCTTTCTTACATCTAAGACTACATAATGAAAATTTTAATTTCAATGATTAACGGTTATCGTTTTTGGGTGATCTGTTAAAAATTAATGTCCAAACGACTGTTACGGGCAGCGCATGTCCCAAATAACTAGCCACCAGGGAAATTGCTCTGCCCCACCCAACTGGAATAATTTCACCATTGCCAACAGAAAATAGCATCATTCCGCTAAAATAAATAGCCGTTTCAAATAATGACCAAAAGGATGTAATTGGATGTCGCTGCATCATAACAGTGATCCCTTCCAGCGTCATCACTGTATATATTGTGGCAAAGCCGGTAAGCAGTACAGCATATGTAACGGTCAGCAGCAGAAAATTCCTTAAAGAAAATACCTGGCCATCCCAGGATGTGGTCAGAAGCCGCTTAATCGCATAGCCAGTCATTATTACTACACAAGCTAAAATGAGCCATCCCATCAGAATCCTCCTCATTTGCGCAATCAAGTTCATCATATTACAATACCTATGACGCAATGACTGGGAGGAGACATAATGAATTATTCAAATTCTGAGCGGCTTCATGAAGAAGCCCTGGAACATATAGTAGGAGGAGTTAACAGCCCTTCCCGCTCATTTAAAGCAGTGGGCGGCGGATCACCTGTTGCCATGGAGCGAGGAAAAGGTGCTTACTTTTGGGATGTAGACGGAAATCAGTATATTGACTACCTGGCTGCCTACGGCCCTATTATTACCGGACATGCTCATCCACATATCACAAAAGCCATTCAGCACGCAGCTGAAACAGGTATTTTATATGGCACCCCAACAAAACATGAAGTAACATTTGCGAAGATGCTGAAAGAGGCTATGCCGGCAATGGAAAAAGTTCGTTTTACAAACTCAGGAACTGAGGCTGTCATGACAACCATTCGTGTGGCACGTGCTTATACCGGCCGGGATAAAATCATTAAATTTGCCGGCTGCTACCATGGGCATTCAGATCTTGTGCTCGTTGCTGCCGGTTCGGGACCTGCTACTCTTGGAACACCGGATTCAGCCGGTGTAACAAAAAACATCGCGAGTGAAGTCATTACAGTCCCATTTAATGAAATCGAACCCTTTAAAGAAGCTTTAGAAAAATGGGGCGATGAAATTGCAGGGGTACTTGTCGAACCGATTGTAGGCAACTTTGGAATCGTTGAGCCGCTTCCCGGTTTTCTGGAGGAAGTAAATAAGCTTTCACATGAAGCAGGGGCATTAGTGATTTATGATGAAGTTATTACTGCGTTCCGTTTTATGTATGGCGGTGCCCAGGATTTGTTGAATGTGAAGCCCGATTTAACTGCAATGGGTAAAATTATTGGAGGCGGTCTTCCAATTGGCGCGTACGGTGGACGAGTAGATATTATGGAAAAAATCGCTCCACTCGGCCCTGCCTATCAAGCCGGTACAATGGCTGGAAACCCTGCTTCCATTCAAGCCGGTATTGCTTGTTTGGAAGTATTAAAAGAACAGGGCGTTTATGAAGAACTCGACCGTTTAGGCGCTATTTTAGAAAAAGGCATTCTTGAATCGGCTCAAAAGCATGATGTGACGATTACAATTAATCGTTTAAAAGGCGCTCTGACCATTTATTTTACTGACCAGAAAATCTACAACTACGACCAGGCAGAAGCTACAGATGGAGAAGTCTTTGCGCGTTTCTTTAAACTGATGCTTGCACAGGGAATTAACCTTGCTCCATCAAAATATGAAGCCTGGTTTTTAACTACCGCTCATACAGAAGAAGATATTCATAAAACACTTGAAGCGGTAGATCAAGCTTTTAAACAACTATAAGTTTATCGGTACGAACCCTTAATTGGGTTTGTACTTTTTTATGAATGCGTTTTATTCTCTGCTCTAGTCGCCTTTGATAAAAAATTCATTTTTCTGAACTTTTACATTCGCCTTTTATAGACACAAATTCTCCTTCTTTTCTCTTGCAGTAGACCCTGAACCGAGGTATATTACTACTATTGTCCAGCTGAAATCAAAATTCACTGCGGCAATGAATAACGTGAAATTATAACGTCAAGAAAGGATTTATTTTATCCATGAAGCTCGGAGCCCGAGTGTTAAAGACGGGAATTGCAATTGTCCTGGCCTTATATTTAGCTGAGTTACTGCAGCTTCCATCCCCTATATTTGCCGGGATCGCTGCAGCGTTTGTTGTACAGCCGACCATTTACCGGTCATTCGTTTCTATTTTAGAACATATCCAGGCCAATTTAATTGGTGCCATTGTAGCCGTTTTGTTCGTTTTAGTATTTGGGAATCATGTGGTTGTTATTGGATTTGCAGCAGTAATCACGATTACGATTATCTTAAAGCTTAGGATTGAATCAACGATTGGTTTAGCCCTCGTTACGTTAATCGCCATAATGGAAGTACAAAACGAAGCGTTTGTTACGTTTGCCCTGCTGCGGTTTGCAACGATTATGCTGGGTGTTTTATCGTCATTTGTCGTAAACCTTATTTTCCTGCCGCCTAAATACGAGACAAAGCTGTTTTATAAAATCTCTACGACAACAGATGATATGGTTAAATGGATTCGATTAAGTACACGCCGCGCCACAGAACATCAGCTGTTAAAAAAAGATATTGAAAAATTCAAAGAACGTCTGATAAAAATTGACCAGACATATTTAATGTATAAAGAAGAACGCGGCTATTTCAAGCGAAATTCCGTTTCAAAAACGCGAAAGCTTGTCGTCTACCGTCAAATGATTTCAACAGTAAGAAGAAGCTTTGAAATTCTGAAACGGCTGCACCGCTTTGAAAACGAGCTAAATCAGGTGCCGGAATCACTTCAGCTGATTATTCAGGAACAGCTTGATTGCCTGATGAGCTACCATGAGCAGCTGCTATTGCGATTTGTTGGGAAAATCAAATCCACCAATGAACATGACCAAATTAATCATACATGCATGAACCATAAAGAAGTAACGGATATATTTATGGTGGAAGTAAATAAAGCACGCGACGAAGAAGAAAATAACAGCTATCATTTGCTCCATGTACTCTCTTCCATGCTTGAATACGAAGAACATCTGGTTCATCTGGATACGCTGATTGCAAGCATTCAATGCCACCAGGATGATAATGATGTTTCACTTCCTGAACGCGATCTTGATTAATCAATTCCTTCACAAAAACAAAGAAAAACGCACTGAATTTCACAAAGTAAATTCAGTGCGTTTTTTTATAATGTTACTTTTTTAACTTTTAGCGTTAATAATTAGTGAATACGTTTATCATTCTATTGTATGAGGTGAAATATGACTTATAAAATTTTAACAAACACATCCCCAACATTAGAAGAATACATCTATTTATGCTCAAGTGTTGGTTGGAAAGAATTTATGAATTTTGATGCTGCAGAGACTTCTATCCGAAATTCTGTCTATTCCGTTGTTGTAAAGGATCATAACACCATTATGGGTATGGGAAGAATTGTGGGGGATCATGCTATTTATTTCTATATACAGGACATAGTCGTTCACCCTGATTATCAAGGAAAAGGGATTGGCAAAAAAATTATGAGCGCTTTACTGATGTATCTTGAAGAAAATGCCCCGGATAAGGCGTTCATCGGTTTATTTGCTTCTGAAGGAAAAGGAGATTTTTATGAAAAATATGATTTTAAGGATTTCTCCCCTTCTATGACAGGAATGTTTAAAGTGATCTCAAAATGATTTTAAATTTAAATCCTTAAAAGAAAAATGGGCTTAGAGGTGATTGCTTCCTCTAAGCCCTGTGTTTTTTCTAATCATCCAACTGCTGTACCTGGAACAAATTGTAATACAGTCCTTTTTGTTTCATAAGCTGCTGATGGGACCCGCTTTCCGCTATTTTACCGTGATCGATAACGATGATCCGGTCTGCATGTGTGATAGTTGAAAGTCTGTGGGCAACAATAAAGGTTGTCCGTTCTTTAGCCAAAAGCTCAATTGATTCTTGAATCAGATGCTCGCTTTCAAGATCAAGTGCTGAAGTTGCCTCATCCATTATCAGGATCGGCGGGTTTTTCAAAAATACCCTGGCAATCGCCACCCGCTGCTTCTGGCCGCCAGACAGCTTCACTCCCCGTTCTCCCACTTTCGTATGATAGCCCTCAGGCAATCCAAGAATAAATTCATGAGCATTGGCTGCTTTTGCGGCTTCAATAGCCGCTTCATCCGACGCTTCAGGATCACCCATTTTAATATTCATCATAACCGATTCACTAAATAAAATATTATCCTGTAATACCATTCCAATTTTATTCCGAAGGCTGCGAACCTTAAAATCCCTTATGTCCGTTCCATCAAGTACAATTCTGCCTTTTGTTACATCATAGAAGCGCGGAATCAAACTGACGATTGTCGATTTTCCGCCTCCGCTCATTCCAACAAAAGCGATCGTTTCCCCCTGCTTCACATGAAGATGGACATCATCCAGTACATCGTCTTCTTTTTCATCATACCTAAACGATACATGATCAAAAACAATATCTCCTCTGACATCGGTAACCTCTTTAGCTGCCGGCTTGTCATCTACATCATATTTTTCATCAATTAACTCAAACACACGGTCCATTGACGCAATTGACTGCGTGAGTGTAGTGGAACTGTTCACAAGTCTTCTGAGCGGATTATAAAGCCTTTCCACATATGCGATAAATGCAACCATGACACCAAGGGTTAAACTTCCTTCTATGACTCTGTAGCCTGCGTAGCCAATCACGATCAGAGGGGCGATATCCGTTATGGTATTCACCACAGCAAAAGCTTTTGCATTCCATTTTGTCTGATCAATTGCTTTGTCTAAAAAATTACCGTTTTTTCCATCAAATTGTTTCTGTTCATGATCTTCAATCGCAAAACTTTTAATGACACTCATTCCCTGCACCCGCTCATGCAGATATCCCTGAACCTCAGCGAGCGCCTGCGAGCGATTTCTCGTCAGCATTCTGAGCCTGCCAAAAAAATATTGAACTGAAAAAGCATATAAAGGAAAAACAATAATGGCAACAAGCGTTAATTTCACATCGTACGTAAGCATAATGGTAATGGCTATGAGGATCGTTGCGACGTCCAGCCATAAATTCATTAATCCTGTCATCACAAAATTCTTCGTCTGTTCCACATCATTGATCACACGGGAAATCACTTCCCCGGCCCTGTTATTCGCATAATATTTAAAACTGAGCTTCTGCATATGGGAAAACAGCTGATCCCGGATGTCAAATAATATTTTATTGCTAGTCCATTGCGCAAAATACTGACGATAATACTCTACCGGCGGACGGACAATCACAAACAAAACAACCGCTATGCCAATGATCCAGAACAGCTGGGTCAGCTTGGCACCATCTCCACCGGATCCCCCTATAATGTCATCTATTACATACTGGATGAGCACAGGGATCAGCAAAGGAATCGCAAACTTTACAATCCCAATCAAAAGTGTCCATATAATTTGCCACTTATAAGGATGCACAAATTTCATATATCGCTTAATACTATCCAAAACAACTCATCTCTCTTTCTTATTTAAAAGCGGAAGCGGACGTTTAGGGGCGACTAGCACAAGGCGAGTGCTGACAGAAGGCTGCCTTTTGCCTTCAGTCAGCGCTTGACTTGTGACCTCGAGCCCCTGCCCGCTGCAGCTGGATAACATAAAAGCGGAAACTGGCGTTTAGCTCCGACAGACGTAAGGCGCGCAGCCAATTAGGCGCTTTTTGCCTAAATGGCTGCGTGACTTACGATCCGAGGAGCTGCCAGTTGCAGCTGGATAACGTAAAAGCGGAAGGCGCTCGTCCAGCCCCGACAAGCATAAGACGCGGTGGCCAAGTGGACGCCCTTTGTCCACTGGGGCAGCGTGACTTATGACCTCGAGGGGCTAGCGCCTGCAGCTGGATAACGTAAAAGCGGAAGCGGGCGTTTAGGGGCGATAAGCACAAGGCGAGTGCGAACGGAAGGCCGACTTTTGCCTTCCGGTCGTGCTTGACTTGTGACCTCGAGCCCCTGCCCGCTGCAGCTGGATAACGTAAAAGCGGCAGGCGCTCGTCCAGCCCCGACAAGCATAAGACGCGGTGGCCAAGTGGAAACAAGCCAATGACGTAAACATAGAAGTGTTTTTATCAATCAACAAATTTGTTTTATCGATCACTTCTTTGCACTTATCTCACATCATTTACGATATATCGATCATGTTTCAAAATATATCAATCATCCCGGCATGAAATCTGATTATATCGATCAAGTTTACCTTTTTATCGATCACCTTTCACACTTTATCGATCATCTTTCTGCTTTTATCGTTCACACTTGCCAGAACTAACTTAGCCCCAGCTCAAATCCAGTTAGATGCCCTTTTCAAACCAGAAAATATTAACTTCATCAAAACGCACTCTCTCGGGTTGCGCCCTACCCCTCCTTACATCCGCAATAAGCATGAAAAAACCTGTTGTACATACACCAACAGGGGTAATCAGATTTATTCTTTTTGCCGGTATCTTTTTTGAAATAAGTAACGGCTGTACCAGACGTCTATAAAATCGGGTGCAAATGGACCTCTGCGCTGTTTTATCCAGCGGATCAATTTGTCTACATTTCGCTGCAGAATGTGGTCAATAACATTGGGATAACCCATTTGGTTGCGATGGTCTTCATATTCATCCTCATCAAGCAGGGTATAGGACATGTCTGGATAAACTTTAATATCCAGGTCATAATCAATGTATTTTAAAGCTTCTTCATCATATACAAATGGCGAGCTTAAATTGCAGTAGTAATAGACACCATCTTCTCTCAACATGCAAATAATATTGAACCAATGTTCTGCATGAAAATAGCAGATGGCCGGTTCCCGGGTTAACCAGGTCCTTCCATCCGATTCCGTTACAACGGTTCGATCATTTCCACCAATGACAATATTTCTTGTTCCTTTCAGAACAGTCGTTTCCTGCCAGATTCGATGAATTAATCCGTCATGTTTGTAGCTATGTATTTGAATACTTTGCCCTTCAACTGGTAGCGTCATCGTCCGTCGCCTGCCTTTATACCTCTAAATTATTTGCCTGAAAAATCCACTAGGCATCCGTTCATGTGTGTATTTTACCATTATACCCTTTTTTACGAAAAAGAGCCACCGAGACACACCGGCAGCTCATGTAAACTGATTACCCTATTTTGTCTTGGAATGTTTTAATCACTTCATTCATCCGGATGTCAAACTGCTCTTGAACATATTCCAGCTGAATATGTAATTCTTGCAGCTGTGCAGTCATATGATTAGCGGATTCATGAATACTGAGTGATTGAAGAAGTTCCTGCATTTGTTGCTTTTTTTCAATTTCAGCGTACAGCCAAAGTAATTTCTCAGCAATTTCCATTTGCACATACAGTTTGTCTTTTAGTCCAATCATCGTTATTCCCTCCTGACAACTAAACATTCACCTTTGGAGGGGGAATTTCCTTTGACTATATTTGTCACATTCCTTGTAGTTTTAGCAGTAACAAAAAACTACAAAGAATATGACAAAAACCTAAAATGCAACTAAATTAAAAACCGCTCCAATAAGGAACGGCTTTTAAATATGCTTAGCGGTTTTGTTGGTTGTTTTGAGAAGCGTTTTTCTTGTTAGCTTCTGCTTGTTGGTTTTGGCGTTTTACTTCAGCAGCGTTTGTTTCAGATGCAAATTCAGTACCATAGTTCTGATTGTTTGCACCAGCTTGAGCGTTTTGTTGTTTTGCTTTTTCAACGTTCATACCTGAAGCTGTTTTGTTTGTTTGTTTTTTCATTGTATTCTCACCTCCACGATAGTTAATGTAACCAGTTGGAGGTAACTCTATACACTTTTTTATACGAGCAGGGACCGGCCGCCATCGACAATAATTGTTTGTCCGCGAATCATGGAAGAATCCTCTGACACAAGGAATAATACCGTTTTTACCAGGTCATCAATTTCAACCATTCTCCCTGCTGGGGTCTTACTTCTTGCGTCTTCAAGCAGTTCTTCACGGTTCGGGAAGTGCTTAAGGGCATCGGTATCGACAGCTCCGCCGGAAACCGCATTTACCACAATATTTTTTGGTGATAATTCAACAGCCAGATAGCGGGTAAGGGCTTCTAGTGCTGCTTTTGATACACCTACTGTTGTGTAATTATCCAGGTAGCGGATTGATCCAAGTGAGGAAATACTTACAATCTTTCCGCCCTCTTCAGGCATAAGCTTTGTGGCTTCCTGTGCACAAAAAAGCAGGGCTTTGCTGTTAATATTCATCGTCCAATTCCAATGGGACTCTTCCAGTTCCATTGCCGGTCGAAGAACACCCGATGCGGCATTGTTAATAAAAATATCCAACCTTCCAAAATGTTCTTTAATTTCCTCAAACATTTTTTTTATTTTTTCAACATCTCCTACATTCGCACGAACCACCATTGCTTTTTGTCCTAATTGTTCAATCTCAGCTGCTGTATCAAGCGCTGCCTGCTTGCTCCGTGCGTAATTTATAACAATGTCATATCCTTTTGCTGCCAGAGCAAGGGCGATAGCTTTACCGACTCCCCGGCTGCTGCCGGTTACTAATGCTACTTTGTTCGTCATATTTCTCTCTCCTGTCTTTCATTATGTAGGTATTGTTTCCATATTTTACGATGGGAAACTGGCAAGGCTACTTCCTCAATTTTATCTTGATTCATCCATATTGCCCGGTCCTGAGTGTTGACATCGCCATCCACTGAATTTGCTTTAAAGACAGTCATTTTCCAGGTAAGGTGGGAAAAAATATGGTCCTGCCTAAACCAGGCCTCCGGTTCTACTATAGCTTCAACACCAAAGTCTGTTCGCAGAAATTCTTCAATTTGTTGTGCCTGTGGTACACCCTCCTGCTGCTCAAGACTGGGAAATTCCCACAAATAAGCAAGCAGGCCTTGTGAAGGGCGCTGGTTAACCAGCCATTCACCCTTTTGATTTTGGACGATAACAGTTAGAAGGTCAATATTACGCGACGATTTCTTTTTTGTTTTTACAGGAAGATCCCGCTGAATTCCTTCTGAAAATGCTAAGCAATGCTCTTGAACTGGGCATAATAAACAAGAAGGTGAGGTAGGCGTACAAACCAGCGCCCCCAGCTCCATTAATGCCTGATTAAAATAAGACGGATTCTCTTTTGAAATCAAATGGCGCACAGCTTCTTCAAATATTTTTCTTGATGAAGGCTTTGCTATGTCATCCCATATGGATAGAACACGGGACAATACCCGCATGACATTTCCATCAACTGCCGGCTGTGGAATGCCATAGGCAATGCTAAGTATAGCCCCAGCAGTATAAGGGCCCACTCCCTTCAGACCAGCAATTTCCTTGGGATCATCCGGTACAATTCCTCCGTACTGTTCATGCACTTCCCTTACAGCACTCTGGAGGTTTCTTGCTCGTGAATAATAACCCAATCCCTCCCAGGCCTTCAACACTTTTTCTTCTGGTGCATTGGCCAGCGCCTCTACTGTAGGAAACTGCTCCATAAAACGCTGGTAATAAGGAATTACGGTATCCACTCTTGTTTGCTGAAGCATAATTTCAGAAACCCATACTCGGTACGGATCTTTGTTTAAACGCCAGGGCAGATCGCGCATTTCTTTTTCAAACCAGTTTATTAAATTTTTTTGAAATGTTTGCTCATCTATTTTTTCAAGCGCATCTTGTAAATATTCATTCATCTTTGTACCTCCAGGATGTTACTACATGATGTAGAATGGGAATAAGAAATAAGAACGTTAATTTTTATGTTAACCTATACTGCAGAAACAACCGCTTTTAGGTTGTATTTGATCAGCAGGCTGACCATACTTATTAATAAGCAAATCTTCTTTAAAGAAGAAGATTTAAATCGCTACGGAAGGAGGATACATTTTGGATACAGGTACTCATATTGTAATGGGATTTGCATTAGGCGGATTGGCAATGATTGATCCTGTCGTAGCAAATGATCCCGTCACAGCCCAAAGTGTATTAGTTGCTGCTGTGATCGGCTCTCAGGCTCCTGATGCAGATACCGTTTTAAAACTGCGGAACAATGCAGTGTATATTCGTCATCATCGCGGCGCCACCCATTCAATTCCAGCTGTTTTGTTGTGGCCGATCTTAATAACCGGTGCTTTGTTTCCATTTTATCCAGAAGCGAATATTTTACATTTATGGTTATGGACGTTTTTGGCAGTCTTTCTGCATGTTTTTGTAGATATTTTTAATTCTTATGGAACACAGGCATTGAGGCCATTTTCCTCCCACTGGGTGGCGCTTGGGGTCATTAATACGTTTGACCCGATTATTTTTGGCATCCATGTGATTGGTTTAATGATCTGGGGATTTGGAGCAGATCCGGTCCCTACATTTTTGATTATGTATTCGATCATTATCGTCTACTATATCATCCGCTTTATGCTCCAGGCTGCTGTCAGGCATTCGATCAAAAAAACGATTCCCAAAGCAGATAGTGTTATTATCGCACCAACGATGCGCTTTTACCAATGGCGAATTGCAGCTCAGACAAAGGATCATTTTTATGTAGGAAGAGCATACGGTCGTTCCATTACGATCTATGACAAATTCAAACGGAAATCAGTACCAGATAATAGTATTTTCGCAAAAGCACAGCAGGATAAAAATATTTCAGCTTTCTTATCCTTTTCCCCGCTTTATCGCTGGGAGCTGACAGAAAGCGACGATCAATATGAAGTGCGTTTTATTGATCTCAGATACCGCAGTAACGACCACTATCCATTTGTAGCCGTTGTACAGATGGATCATGACCTGAACATCCAAAGCTCCTATACCGGCTGGATATTCAGTGAAGAAAAACTTAAGAAAAAGCTCGATGTTCTTCCCAATGAATAAACTAAAAAGCTGAAGACCCTCAAGCAGGTCTTCAGCTTTTTTAATGTCTTGTATCCTCATCGCTGCTTAATAATGCAGCATACTTTGGATTCATAGCCGCCACTTCATGAAGCCGTTCGCCATAGTTCTGAATCCACTGCCGAACGACCCTTTCTGTCACTTCTCTGCCCTGATAATCATGACCCGCTTTCGCATAAGTGGCCTCAAAATCTTCCCATAATAATTCAACAAGTGTTTGAGCCTTTGACCGTGTTAAAGCCGGACTTTTTTCTAATAAAAGTGTTACCAGCCCTAGTTTTTCTTCACTCATTGCTACTCTCCTCCTTTACCCGAAAGCTCAAGCATTGATATAGGCAGCGCTTCAAGCTGCTTTTCCCCTTTTAATCGATAACCCCATGCGAAAACGCCATTTAGATAATCAATTTTAAAATAACTTCCAGGATCATTATGTATCGCATAAACTTCTCCTGCCTTAAACTGCTTTGGATCCAATAAATAGCTCTGCGCCATAATCGCCTTGCGTTCCAATACGGCAAATTCATTTAAGATTCCAAGCTGTTCTGCTTTACGGGCTTTTTCCTTTAACGCCGCAATTTCCTGTTGAAGCTCATGTTCTGACATTGTGCTGTACCTTTTTTCTGCAGACACGTTTTAACACCTCACTATGTAATTAGTATACGGAAAGCTTGAGTGAAAACAAACGAATTAACGTTTAAATTTTTCAACCATAATAACACTCAATGCTTTTGTCAGTTGACATTTTGATGGTTTCACTGAACAATAGATTGCAGCTATTTACTTTAATTAAAGGCGGGATAAAATGAAACTCCCTATCGCACTAATCACCGGAGCAGGTACTGGTCTTGGCAAAGAGCTCGCCCGTTTGCTCAGTAAAACGCATCATGTTGTGTTAGTTGGACGCCGCGATGCCGAATTAATGGAACTGGCAGAGGAAATTAATCTCAGCGGCAGCGCTACTCCGCTCACCTGTGATATTTCACAGCAGGATCAAGTGACCAGCTTGGAAAAACAGCTGTTGAATTTAAGCTTGCTGCCAGTTGATATCGTGGTAAATAATGCAGGTGTGGGGCATTTTGGTTCACTTGAAACGAACAATATTGAAGAATGGAATCAAATGTTTCAGACAAATGTTTATGGTCCGATGCTCATAACAAAAACCTTCCTGCCCTATATGAAAGAGTCCAAAGGTAAGTTTATCAATATCCTATCAACCGCCGCACTCCGCGGAAAGGTCAACGAATCAGGTTATGTGGCAAGTAAGTTTGCCTTCCGCGGTTTTTCGGAAAGTATAGCAAAAGAAGTTGAGCCCCATGGAATCCGGGTGATTCGCGCCTATATGGGTGGAATGAACACGCCTTTTTGGGAATCTTCTTCTCATGTAGAGAACGCTGCAGCGTTTCGAACACCAAGTGAAGTTGCAGAAATCATCATCAGCAGGATGGACAGTGAAGATGAGATTGTGATTGAATCCAGGAAATAATGCAACGGGAAAAATATGTCTCAATCTCTTTTAACCGGTTCACTGCGCTTTAGGCAGACGCTTCCGCAGGAACCTTCGCTTGAGCCTCCTAAGGCTTCGCCTTACGGGGTCTCAAGCGAAGTCAAATCCTGCAAGAGTCGCCACCTTCCGCTCCGTTCATCTCATGTTTGCAATTAAAATAGGCTTAATTCACATAACTTTTGGAGTTATGTCTCAGCCTCTTCTTTTAAATGCTCAATAGCCCGGTCAATTTCCTCCATATTAAATCCCTTTCGGAATAATGCCTGCTTAATGCGCTGTTCATATTCATAGCCTTCATACTTTTTGGCATATTTCGTATGGGCTTTTTTTGCCTGTGAGTATATAGCCCGCCATTGCTCCTCATCGTCTCTTTCAATCGTAATATCGGCAATAACAGCGCTGGTTGTTGCCCCTTCATATCCTTTTCGCGAAAGCGTGTCCTGCCCCTTTTTCTTTATTTGGAGCTTTGATTGTTTGTTATTTTTTTTAATAACTTTTTCCATTACTTGTTCCGCTCGTTCAAGCCATTCTTCCGCAGGAATTTGTCCAAGTGTATCCGCAATAATGGACGGCGCTATTCCCTTTTCTTTTAATGCATTTGAAATATGACGCGGGCCTTTATCAGATGTTCGAAGCTGTGTATTCATAAACGCAACAGCAAATTCCTCGTCGTTTACATAGCCGTATTTTCTCAGCTTATGCATCGTTTCTTCTATGGAAGCTTCACCCATATCATTTTCTCTTAAATAAAGGACAATTTCATGCTCTGAGCGCATACGATAACTTAAGTAGACAAGTGCCTTGTTAAAACCCTTTCGTATCTCGTCCTCATACTCGATTTCACCTATATCAAAATCAGTTAGTTCTTTATTTTTCCCCAGCTGGTAACGTGCCAGTACTTCTTCGTCCACGCTAAAAGCGTATTTCCCATCTAAAAAGATATTATAGCGTTCAGTATTTTTTTTCTGCTGAGTAATTTTCGTTATGATTGGCACATTTATCACCTCTTTCTTCACTTTAACACATTCAATAAAGGTTTTATCACTTTAAAAGAGGAAATAGTATCTATAACAAATAGGAGGGATGTCACATGAAAGTCCTTTTAAGCGGAGGAACTGGTTTTGCCGGTCAAGCCATCACCAATTTATTAACCGAGCAGCAGCATGATGTGTATATACTTACACGAAACCCAGATAAATATAAAAGCAAGCCGCATGTTCACTACGTGGAATGGCTAAAGGATTCCTCTGCCCCGGAGGAAACTCTCCCTTCCATTGATGCAGTTGTAAATTTAGCAGGAGAATCCATTAATAACGGCAGATGGAATGATGATCAGAAAAAGCGGATTTATGAAAGCAGAATGGAAGCCACAGATGAAATCCTGCGCATTATCCGTACGCTCGATTCCACTCCCTCTGTTCTAGTCAATGCAAGTGCGGTGGGTTACTACCCGCCTTCTGAGACAAAAATTTATACCGAACAATCGATGGAAAGCGGCAATGGCTTTCTTTCTAAAACGGTTGTTGACTGGGAAAAGAAAGCAATGCTTGCTCAGGATGAAGGTGTCAGGGTGGCATGCGCCAGGTTCGGCATTATTTTAGGCAAGGAATCGGGCGCCCTGCCAAGTATGGCACTTCCGTATAAACTTATGGCCGGCGGCACGGTTGGAACCGGCAAGCAGTGGCTGTCCTGGGTCCATTATGAGGATGCTGCCCGGGCTGTATTATATGCAATTGAAAATGAACAGATGGAAGGACCCTATAATGTGACCGCTCCCAATCCGATGCGAATGAAAGAATTTGGGGAAACATTGGCAAAAGTCCTGCACCGCCCCCACTGGATTCCCGCTCCAAGCTTTGCTTTAAAAGCGGCACTCGGTGATAAAAGCGCCCTTGTTTTGGAAGGTCAGAAAGTACTGCCTAAAGTTCTGGAAGAAAAGGGATTTGACTACCATTACCCGACATTGCATGAAGCATTAAAAAATATCTACTCCTAACAAAAGGGCCTTGCTGGATCATCAGCAGGCCCTTTCGATTTTATTTCACATTTATTTTAATACTTTTTTAATTGTATCAAGGCTTGTCTTATACGGCGGAAATGCCAGTTTAAGTTCAACGCGCGTGCTCTTTTTCATCATGCTTTTTCGGTGAGAAAACAGCTCAAAGCTGTGTTTTCCGTGATAAGCATTGACTCCTGAATGACCTACACCACCAAATGGCAGCTGATCATTGGCCACATGGCTGAGCGTATCATTCACACAGCCGCCGCCAAATGAAATGCGTTCAAGCACCTTTGCTTCATTGGTTTTATTCTCAGTGAAAATATATAAAGCCAACGGTTTAGGATGTGAATTGATCATGGCGATGGCATCATCCAGATTGTCGTAGGTTAAAATTGGCAGAATTGGGCCAAAGATCTCATCCTGCATCGCCTCATTTGACCACGTCACCCCGTCTAAAAGGGTTGGGGGGATAAATTTTTCGTTGCGGTCATGTTCACCACCAACAATAATATGCTCTTTGTCCTTTTCAAGAATTTGCGCCAAACGGTCAAAGTGCCGTTCATTTACTATTCGCCCAAACTGATCATTGGACTGAATCTCATCTCCGTAAAAGGAGCGTATTGTATCCTTCAGCTGTTCAATGAGCTTGTCTTTGACGGAATGATGCACCACCAGATAATCAGGTGCTATACAGGTCTGTCCGGCATTGATCAGCTTGCCCCAAAGAATCCGCTGTGCAGCTTTTTTCAGATCCGCTGTCTCATCTACGATCGTCGGGCTCTTTCCGCCAAGCTCAAGCGTATGGGGAACCAGGTTTTTCGAGGCAGCTTCCATCACGATTTTTCCGACAGGCACACTTCCGGTGAAAAATAAATAATCAAATGGAGCGTTGATTAACCGCGATGTTTCTTCCTTCTCCCCTTCCACCACCTTAATATAAGCAGGATCAAAGTTTGCCGAAAGCATCTTCGAGATCACCTTCGTAACCTCCGGCGTGCTTTCAGACGGCTTAATCACCACACAATTCCCGGCAGCCATCGCCCCAATCAGCGGTTCAATCACCAGCTGAAAAGGATAATTGAACGGTCCGATAATCAGCACACTGCCATAAGGCTCCTTCATAATAAAGCTTTTAGAAGGCATTTGGAAAAGCGGCGTTTTTACTTTCTCCGTCTTCGCCCATTGTTTTACATTTTGTATCATCGTTTGGATACTTTTCAAAGTGATGCCAATCTCTGAGACATAGGCTTCAAATGGATTTTTACCTAAATCACTTTTTAAAGCATTTAAAATGTCCTCTTCGTTTTCTTTAATGACTGATTGCAATTTCTTAAGCTGCTTGATACGAAAATCTATATTCTTCGTTATTCCGCTATGGAAAAACTCTTTTTGATGCTTAATGATGTCCAGCACATCCTGTTCCGTTTGAATGCTCATTGAGTGATCCTCCTCTGGTACTATTCGTCTTTTTATTGGATTTATTAAACTTGAATGTCGATTGCAGCACGAAGGTGTTCGCTTTCCGCGGATCGGGGGTCTCACACCTTCAGTTCCAATCAACGGCTTATAAATTGGAATGTACATTCATTAAATCACAGATTGTCTTTTTTTATTATCATTTTGATTTTGGAATCGGCTTATTTAACATGTTTATAAAAAATGGAGCCGTTCACTCTTGGGGATTCCTTTATTCCTATACATTTTGCAGATTGTAAAGGCAGCCCCGTTGCATTTATCCCACAAGTCGGAGGAGATCAGATAGTTATAAAAAGGGCCAACCCACACCTCCTTGTTTGGGAGATGGGACTGGCCCTTGGCTTTCTAATTGCTATGTGGTTTTTAAGAATAAGAGGTAGAAACTGAGAAACAAAATACAAACACAGCTTATCGCTTCACTCCAAATTAATCATATTGCCGATGAAATACAGTTTATCAAAGCTTCATTAAATCGATTTGTTAATGAGTCAGATTTTTCTGAAGAAATGCTTCACCATCTTTGACCGAATTGAGGTTAACAAGGATGGTGTACCTAATATAACTTATCATTTTTTAACCTTAATTAATCCTCTTTAAGGATTAGCTGTGCCACACATTCCACATGACTCGTCTGCGGAAACATGTCCAATGGCTGGATATACTCAATTTTATACTGACCAGACAGCTCCATAATATCTTTTGCAAGTGTAGACGGGTTACATGATGCGTAAATGAAACGTTTTGGTTTAACTGTCAGGATTGTTTTCAGAAGTGATGCGTCACAGCCTGTTCGGGGCGGATCCACAACGACCACATCTGGTCTGAAGCCTTCATTCTTCCATTTCAACATCCACTCTTCTGCTGTGCCGACTTCATAATTATAATTTTTAAGACCATGCTGCTTGGCATTCATTCTTGCATCCTGGATCGATTCTTTAATGACATCCATACCCCTGATTTCGCCTGCTCCCTGAGAAAGCCAGAGGCCGATTGTTCCTGAGCCGCAATAGGCATCAACAATTTTTTCTTTACCTGTAAGCTCTGCAGCTTTTTTGATCTCATCATAAAGCTTTTTTGTTTGAACTGGATTCAGCTGGAAAAAAGCTCTTGCGGATAAATGATACGTATATTGTTCCAGTTTATCCTCAATCGTTTTTTGCCCTGAAAGTAAAACGGTTTTATTTCCAAAGATCACCGAGGTGGTGGTTGGATTGATATTTTGCATGATTGATTTTATTTCTGGCATTTTATTTTCAAGCTGCCTGATTAACTTTTCTTTTTGCGGCAGTTCTTCTGTAGCTGTCACGATGACAATTTGAACTTCACCGGTTTCAACACCTACTCTGGAGACAATTGTTCGCACAGAACCCTTTTTAGTCCGTTCGTTGTAAACAGGAATGCCCAGCTTATCGATTTGTTTTCTCACAACCTGTGTTGCTTTATTTGTTTCTTTACGCTGAACGATGCATTCCTTGATGTCTACAAGCTGGTGAGAATCCATTCCGTAAAGGCCCGCAATGACTTTTTCACCTTTTTTTCCTAACTGGAACTGGCTTTTATTCCGGTAAAACCATGGATCATCCATTCCAATTGTTTGTCGGATATCAAGCTGGTGAACCGGCAGCTTCGTATGTCTTTCCAACGCCTGGATCAAAATATCCCGCTTGTGGACAAGCTGCTGACTGTACTCCAAATGCTGCAGCTGGCAGCCTCCGCATGCTTCATAAACAGGGCATGGGGCAGTTACCCGGTATGGCGACTGTTTACGAATCGTTTTAATGGCAGCCTGGGCGTATTTGGGATGAATTTTCGTTACCTTAACGACGACTTCTTCTTCAGGCAGTGCGCCGGGAACAAAAACAACCTGCTTTTTATAATAGCCTACCCCTTCCCCGTTAATGCCAAGGCGTTTAATGGTTAATGGGAATTCCTGATCTATATTTACTTTCGATTTATCTGCAATATTCATTTGTGTCACTTCCCTGTCTCAATGCTCCTCCATAAATAAAGAGAGGCATAACTTAAATAAGGCTTCCAGGCCTTGGTCCATTCTTCCATCTCTAAAATGGTGGGCTTTCGCTCCATATTAAATTGCTTTTTTAGTGCATTTTGAATCCCAATGTCTGCGAATGGGAAAATATCCATTCGGCCAAGTCCAAATAATAGCACATTTTGTGCAGTCCATGGGCCTACTCCTCTTAATTTAACCAGCACTTCGATAATTTCTTCATCGCTCATGGATGGGAACCGGGTTAGATCTAACTCCCCGCTCACTATTTTTTGTCCAACCCCAATAACATATTCTGCTTTTCGCTGACTAAACTGCAGCTCTCTCAGCTCTTCAGCAGGTATCGCTGCTACAACCTGAGGCGCGGGATAAAACCATACATCATCCACTTGTTCACCATAAGCAGTAACAAAACGCTGAGTTAATACACTTGCAAACGCCATATTCAGCTGCTGGTGAATAATGCTTTTAAGCAAACAGCTGTAAACGGACGGCTCCCGCACTAGAGGTGTTCCTCTATGTATATTGAAAATACTGGATAGATCGGTGGCTGAAAAATGTTCATCAATTGAGGTTAATGAACTGTTCCAGTGAAATATTTCCCTGGTGTATTCGAGAACATGTTCTTTATCCGCTGGGGTTTCGCCAGTAATGATAAAGACGGGGTTTTCCGTTGTTCCAATGCCCTGTATTGTAATGGCCTGCCTGATCGTACCTTCGAAAGGAAGCTTAACGACAGCATTGTCATGATCTATATAATTCAAAGGATCGATGGAAAGCCGCTGAAGCACACGATCGAATGCATACGGTCCTTCAACCATAATCTGTTCCTGCCACATACTATTTCCCACCTTGTTTTATTTTAACTGAATTATAACATGACCATGCCAAATTGATCATTTTTCCTGGCGATTACAAAAAAATGCAGACGGGCAAAAAGCCCGTCTGCATGCAAATTAAGATTGATTTTTCATCAAATGGTCCAAATCCTTAAATTTATAACCTTGCTTTTTCAGGTCCTGAATTACCCGCTGAAGAGCTTCCGCGTTATCAGGAGATACTGTGTGCAGGAGAACAACTGCACCTGGATGAACCTGCTTCATAATTTCACTATAGGCATAATCTCCGCCTTTTGGTTTATCCGCATACCAATCAACCCAAGCTACAGACCAAAAAACATGACTATACCCTTCTCCTTTTGCAACACGTAGACTTTCTTCATTAAAAACACCTTCCGGCGGTCTTAGGTAAGGCATTTCTTTTTGACCCGTAATTTCTTCTGTCTTATCTTTAAGCTTGCGCCACTCTTCTTTCATTTGATCCTGCGTTAGTCTGGAAAAGTTCGGATGTCCCCATGAATGATTTCCGATTTTGTGTCCGTCCTTTACCATCCGTTTCACAAGCGGTTCTGCACTTGTCAGATAATGTCCTGTCAAAAAGAATGTGGCAGGAACTTTTTCTTCTTTCAGGATATCTAAAATCTTATCGGTGTATCCATTTTCAAATCCATTATCAAAAGTAAAATAAATGACTTTTTCTTTTGAAGATCCTTTATAAACTGAATCATATTTCTTTAATAGCGTATCATACTGAATACCGGCTTCTGCCTGTTCACCATTTTGGCCCCGTTTAAAGCCCCAGCTTAAGCTTTCGCTTAAAGTGGTCGATGGCGCAGCGGTTAAAAACAATAACAAAGCAGCGATAGTACAAATAAAGCTTTTTTTCATTCGGCACACTCCTCCCTTCTTCTTATTATGCTGTTCCAAAAGGGTTGCTTCATACATAGAAAAAACACCCACTAGGAGTGAGTGTTTGATAAGGATTTATGGGTGCATGAGCTGCATGCAGACTGTGCTGAAATGCTTAAAAATTATGCAAAATTGCATGCTGTCTTATGCTTGTCGGATCTAAACGCCCGTCTCAGCACTTAGGGCTATCCGGCTTCAGGCGCTAGCTGCTCGAGGTCATAAGCCCCGTCGTCCAGTGGGCAAATTACGCCCACTTGGATACCGGGTCTTATGCTTGTCGCAGC
Source organism: Jeotgalibacillus sp. S-D1 (assembly GCF_004358665.1). Lineage (GTDB taxonomy): Bacteria > Bacillota > Bacilli > Bacillales > Jeotgalibacillaceae > Jeotgalibacillus. Next base: position 24,445 of record NZ_SMZR01000007.1, read on the forward strand.
TAAACGAGCGCCTTCAGCACTTAGTTACACAAATACTTTTTCTTTATATTGGGCAAGCTTTTGGAGTGAGGATTGGTCGACGTCGCGGTGAAGGCTGTTGCCGTGCGAATCCATGGTAACGACAGCTGTGAATCCTTTTACTTTTAAGTGCCACATGGCTTCAGGTATACCAAATTGAGTAAGATCCACACCTTCTACACTTTGAATGCAGTCAGCGTAATATTGTGCTGCTCCGCCGATGGCATTTAGATAAACGCCGCCATGCTCTTCTAGTGCTTGAAGTGTTTTTGGCCCCATTCCGCCTTTTCCAATGACTGCCCGAATGCCAAAGCGTTTCATAATATCACCCTGGTAAGGCTCTTCGCGGATAGAGGTGGTTGGACCTGCCGCTTTTACATGCCAGTTGCCATCTTCATCCTTTAACATAACTGGACCGCAGTGATAGATCACCTGACCATTTAAATCTACAGGCGAGTCATTGTCGCTCAAGTATTTATGAATAGCGTCACGGCCTGTGTACATCATTCCGTCAATTTGAACCACGTCTCCAACCTTCAGCGAGCGAATCTGCTCTTCAGAGATAGGTGCCTGAAGGGTAATGACTTCCGGTTTTTCATCAGGCGTTTGTTCAGATTCCTGATCGTCTTTAAAACTGATGCTCTCACCTTCCTGGTACATCCATTCCTGAATTTCACCCGTGTTTGCTTCAATTGAAATTCCTAAACGGCGGAATGCCCAGCAATTGTAGGCAACTGACACAAAAAAGCTTGCAGGGATGCGATGCATAACGCCGACTTTACAGCCAAGCAAGGTTGTTTCTCCGCCAAATCCCATCGTCCCGATTCCAAGCTCATTTGCATGCTCCATCACATATTCTTCAAGCTTTCTTAAATCTTCATTCGGGTTTACATCATCTGCTGAACGAAACAGCTGCTCTTTTGCCAGGTCGTAGCCAGAAGATCGGTCTCCGCCTATGCCAACTCCGATAAATCCAGCGCTGCAGCCCTGCCCCTGCGCCTGGTAAACAGAGTGCATCACGCATTTTCTAATTCCATCCAAATCACGGCCAGCGCGCCCAAGCCCATCTAATTCACATGGCAGACTGTATTGGATATTCTTATTTTCACAGCCACCGCCCTTAAGTATTAAACGAATTTCAATTGTGTCTTTTTCCCATTGCTCAAACTTAATGACCGGCAATCCAAGACCCAAATTGTCGCCGCTGTTTTCTCCGGTTAGCGAATCTACAGAATTCGGTCTCATTTTCCCGTCCTTAGTAGCCCGGACCATTGCTTTATGTACAGCTTCTTTAATTACTAATTGGTTTACACCAATCGGAGTTTTAATTTTAAATGTAGGCAGCCCGGTATCCTGGCAAATAGGGGATACCTTTTCGTCAGCCATTTGAATATTTTGAGTAATCGTGGCAAGACTCATCGCTGCTCTTGTTCCAGCGTTTTCCTGTGCTTTTGCAGCACGGATTGCTCTCCGTACATCTTTCGGTAAATTTGTTGACGTTTCCACAATTAACTCATACAAGCTATTTTCAAGTGCAGTGCTATTCATCCAAATCGGCCCCTTCCCTTTTTAAAAGACAATGTAAGTATGTATCCCGTTTAAAAACAACGATTTAATTATACCTTTTAACACGAGTAAAATGAAGATAAGTTGAAAACGGTTACTCTTTATAAAAAAAAAGGAGCACCAAAAATACTGTGGCACTCCCTTTAAATCATTATTATTCAGGTTTTTTAAATTGCTGAACTTTTAATTCCAGATCGTCAACCATTTCAATCATACGGTCTATATCTTCTAATTCTGTACTTTCAGGGTCCACTGACTCCAGTACTTCCAAAAACATATTTAACCGCTGTTTAAGGTAAAGCACTTGTGAGTCATTATCATGAATTGCATTGCCCATTGGTATCGCTCCTTTCAAACTCGCTACTATAGTAACGGATTTACCATTCTCATGCAACAATTATAGGGGGAACAGGCTGTCTGTTTGAGTAAAGGGCTTTTACTTTTATATTGTGTTACTCAGGCGGGCACGGGCTGGTGCATTTATTTTATCGATCAGTGCAACCAATTTATCGATCACTTTTGCGCTTTTATCGCACATCTTTCACAGGATATCGATCACCTTTGGCTGTTTATCGGACCTGGTGGGGTGTGGCAGGCATTTTATCAATCATCTTTTCTATTATATCGATCATCCTCCACACTTTATCGTACATCAAACCACTTTTATCGGTCAGGCCATGTCAGATCAGCTTATGCATCTTAGGAGGTCAACGTCACTTTGAGCGAAAACTCTTTTATCGCTCAGCCCCATCGTTTTATCGATCACTTTTGCGCTTTTATCGCACATCTTTCACAGGATATCGATCACCTTTGGCTGTTTATCGGACCTGGTGGGGTGTGGCAGGCATTTTATCGATCATCTTTTCTGTTATATCGATCATCCTCCACACTTTATCGTACATCAAACCACTTTTATCGGTCATCCACATGCCAGATCACCAAAAACATTTCAGGCGGTATCAGCTTGGCGCCGTTATTAATCATTCCAAAGACAACTTATCAGTAAGTTCCCCGTTTCCATTCGTCCATACCCTATATCTTTCCCCGTCCACAACAACCACTAATGAGTAATCCAAAAACCATTCGCCCCACCCTCCCAGGTTATTAATTGATTCTACTTTTGTGATTTCCGGATTGTGTTCTTTAACATTTGACTTCACCTGGCTTAATCTGACGTTTATCGAACCATATACAATCACGGATAAAATGACGATGCTGAGAAATACAATGAATATCTTTTTTTTCAAACAAACACTCCCTTTATACAATGGTTAAATTCTTACTTAAACTTATCTGCTTTGTTGTTTTACCTCTTGATAAACAGATTAACATTTATATCCAATAAATTTTTAAACTAACATTATCTTCGATCAATAACGATCGTACATAACCCCTAATCTACCCCTCTCCCACAACATATAAAATCATCATTTCACATAACATCCATTGACACTGCTTTCTGTTTTATCGATAATGAGCAGATGGAAAAAGATGAAGGAGATTCTGCTGATGAATGTAATAAACAGGAATAAAATTACCCCTGAGTACGATCCATGGGAAGCATATGAGGACATTAAGCAGCACGGGAAGCTGACACTTTCAAATATAGAATTGACCACTACAACTCTTTGCAACATGCGGTGTGCGCATTGTGCAGTAGGATATACCTTATCTCCGAAAGATCCTCAGGCACTGCCTTTAGACATTATCCTGAATCGTTTGGACGGCATTGAGCATTTACGATCTTTGAGCATTACCGGCGGGGAGCCGATGATGTCACGTAAATCCGTGGAGCAGTATGTAGCACCATTATTAAAATATGCCCATGAACGCGGTGTAAAGACGCAGATTAATTCTAATTTAACCGTCGATTTGGAGAGATATGACCCGATCATTCCGTATCTGGATGTACTACATATCTCACATAACTGGGGAACCGTTGATGAATTTATTGACACCGGATTTGCGATGATGGAAAGAAAGCCGACACGGGAGCAGCGGCAAAAGCTATTTGACCGGATGATTGTAAATTCCAGAGCATTAAGTGAAGCTGGTGTTATGGTATCAGCGGAAACGATGCTTAATAAAAAAACACTGCCCTATATTGAAAGAATCCACAAAGAAATCGTAGACGATATGAAATGTGCGAGGCACGAAATTCATCCCATGTATCCAAGCGACTTTGCTTCCTCTCTTGAAACACTGTCACTGAAGGAAACAAGAGAAGCAATTTCTCATTTGCTGGACATTCGTGACCCCGATACATGGATGCTGTTTGGTACGCTGCCCTTTTATGCCTGCAATACAAACAAAGAAGATCAGGCGCTTTTATCACGCCTTTACAATACAGAAAAAGTAACAGTTCGAAATGATCCTGACGGCCGTTCGAGGCTGAACATAAATATTTTCACCGGTGATGTCATTGTTACTGACTTTGGCGATACTCCTTCTCTTGGTAATATTCAATCAACTGATTTACAGGCGGCTTTTGATGGCTGGCTCCAGACTAAAGAAGCCAGACAGATGAACTGTCACTGTCCTGCCGTTCAGTGCCTGGGACCAAACCTGCTGGTTCAGGATATGTATTATAAAGATACCGATTTTACAACAAGAAAAGCGCTCTTGAACCGACCTTAATGATAAAACGCTGCGAGTCATTTGACACGCAGCGTTTTATTTTGTCAGAAGTATAGGACAAACGATGCAAATTTTAATTATTTATTTAGAATATTTACACTATTCTATTTTCATGCTATACTACGGTTAGATTAATTAAAGGAGGGTAGCTTCAAATTACTGACAAACTCTTTATAAAATTTATAAAGAAGGAGAGTGATGAGGAGCGCTTAATTAGAAAAAAGTGCGGTTATATGAACGATACGATTACAACATACCCTATAACATAAAAACCCGGTGTCAATCTTTCATTGAAAGACTTTGGACCGGGTTTTTATGCGTTTAGTTATATTAGATAATTTCAAACGTTTCTACGATTGTTATGCTGTCTTTAACGGATTGAACCATTGAGCAGTTCTTGTGTGTCAGCTCCATCGCCTTTTGTACTTTTCTCTCATCGAGATTTTGTGCTTTAATTTTAAAATGAACTTCAATTTTTTCTACGCGGTTTGCTTTTTCTTCATTTCGTTCAACCTCAGCAAGAACCTCAATATCTTCGAACTGCAGTCTCATTTTTTCCAACACACTTCTTAATACTCCACCACTGCAAACCGCCACAGATGCTGTGAGCAGCTGATATGGCCGGAAGCCATATTCTTCATTTCCTGATACGTCCAGTGTGCCATAAGGTAATTGGGTAGTAAATCCGCCTTCTTTCATTTCAAACTTCATGTTATCCACTCCTTCAACAATTTTAAAATCTATAGTAAAATTATATACGTTTCCAATTCAATACACGAAAATCATGCTTATCGTTTGTATTCGCAGTCAGGGGTCTTGCACATGAACATATCAACAAAAGTTAGATTTTGGATTTTAGTTTGCATTGTCGCCATCTCAGGTTTTTCGCAGGGAATGCTCCTTCCTTTAATTGCCATTATCTTCGAACAGGATGGCCTTTCTTCTGCAATGAATGGCATACATGCTACAGGAATTTACATTGGCATTTTAATTGCTTCTCCATTCATGGAAGCACCGCTCAGAAAGTATGGCTATAAACCTGTTATTCTTTTTGGCGGATTTATTGTGGGAATGGCACTTCTTCTCTTTCCTTTATGGCCACAATTTTGGTTTTGGTTTGTCCTTCGTCTATTGATAGGTGTTGGTGATCAGATGCTCCATTTTTCAACTCAGACCTGGATCACTTCGTTTTCAACAGTCGAAAGGCGCGGCCGTAATATTGCCATTTATGGACTGTTTTTTTCTTTAGGATTTGCTATAGGACCGGCAATGAGTTCATTGGTTGAAATTAACCGGTCACTGCCGTTTATTATTTCCGGTCTTCTCACTTTTGCTACATGGGGATTTGTCTTTTTATTAAAAAATGATTTTCCTGACCATGGAGAAGTGGGAACGACTTCCATTGCAGGCACACTGCACCGTTTTAAGCAGGTGGCTAAATATGCTTGGGTGGCCTTTCTGCCGCCTCTCTGCTATGGATTTTTAGAAGCATCGCTTCATGGGAATTTCCCGATCTATGCACTTAGAAACGGCATTGAAGCAAGTGCAATCGCTCTTATTCTTCCTGCTTTTTCTATCGGCGCGATTGTATTTCAGCTTCCACTCGGCATTCTCAGTGACAAATATGGACGGCATCGCATTCTGATGATCGTCTTATTTATCGGAGCTGCCTGCTTTATAGGCTCAGGCCTTTCGGGCACCTCATCATTATGGTTAATTATCTCATTCTTCATTGCAGGAATGGCTGTTGGCTCCACCTTTTCTCTTGGGATCAGCTACATGACTGATCTGCTGCCAAAAGCACTTCTTCCTGCAGGAAATATTATGTGCGGAGTTGCCTTTAGTATCGGAAGTGTCAGCGGACCAGCTGCAGGCGGATTAATTATTGAGTTTTTCGCTCAAGGCTTCTTTTACATCATCAGCATGCTGCTGCTTTCCGTATTCATGAGCCTGTGGGTATTTTCTATCGTCAGCAAAAATAAAAATCAGGCTGCTGCAACATAAAACGAAAAACAGGATTGGCAGATGCCAATCCTTAGTTTGGAGAGAACCCCCCTTGGTTTTTCTCTCCAAGCTTTTTTGTAAGAAAAAACATTCAGCATTTATTTTATTAAGCAGAAGAAAATAGCCTTCCACACAACACAAAAATCGCAGCCTTTTATGTTCTGGTGATGTAATGTTAGTGGTTCAAAGCGACTTTTTTATTTTCCAATATTTTCATTTTTATTGGATAATGAAATTTGGAATGTCGTTCCGAATAAAGAGCTTTTAAGCAAGGTCAAGTTTCCTCCCATTGACTGAGCTATCATTTTGCTAAATGGGAGACCGAGGCCAAGACCGCCAACTTTGAATTTTTTCTCTTCTCCACGATAAAAGCGTTCAAATATGAGATCTTTTTCTTCTTCTTTTATGCCTGATCCTGTATCTGTTACATTGATGTGAATCATCCCTGGACTTGAATGGAGCTGAACATCAATACCCCCTTCTCCCTCCACAGCATGAAGAGCATTATTAAGAAGGTTTGTCATGATCTGTTGAAAACGCATGTTGTCAACTGGCAGATGAACATCCTCCTTCAAGAGATGTAAAGATAAATGGATCTTCCCTTTCTCCTGACCTACCTCCCAATTATGAACGGCCTCCTTCACAGTGCGGTTGATGGATTGCATTTTCTTTGCAAGGGGGATGGAATTGGCAGCAAAGGTATTAAAAGCGAGAAGATCGAGAACCATTCGTTCCAATTTTTCTGTTTCTTTGAGAGAAATTCTAATAAATTCTGCTGCTTCTTTTTGATCAACGATTCCATCTTTGACGGCACGTAGCATTCCGCTAATAGAAGTCACTGGTGTCTTTAGTTCATGGGTTACTCCAGCTAATAACTGGGTCCGTAACTCTTCAAGATGCTCTAATTTATTCGACATTTCCTGAAAAGATTGAATGAGGTCATATAGTTCTGCTTCTTTTACGTCCTCATCCTGAATTTCAAAACCATAATTCCCTTCTTTCACTTCTCGCGCAGCTTGAGCGACTTCTTTGATCGGTTTTGACAGCCTCCGTGATAAGAAATAAATGGCGATCCAGCCGAGTAAAGCGAGCATGACCAAAATTAAAAATAGCTGCAAGTATTCCTGTTTGACGGCGATCAGGTTTTCCTCGGATTCAGTGAGAATAACCCAGCCAACCGTCACATCGTTTATGTCAATGGGTTTTTTTACGACATAAAAGGTACCTGTTGAGAAGGAAACTTTATTAATTGTCTTTTTCTCATCCAGAATAGAGGCAGTAAATTGTTTAGATAAGGTTTGTCCGTCCCGACGATCCTGGAACACCACATTCCCCTCTTGATCCAAGACGTACAAATTCGGTCTGCTGTTGATATTCATAAAATCTTCCCGGCTCTGAATGAACCTAGCTTCTTCTTCCTTCGGTACAACCCTGCCGTCATTAACCAAACGCCCTGCTGTTTGTTCTGCTACAAACTCCATCATGCTTAACCGATTTTCCAGTGTTTGATAGCGCATCCATGTAACAGAAATCAACCCAATAACAAATAGTCCAACAACTAAGGTCCAGACATACCTCGTTGTCCAATACCGCTGCAAAGGAATTTTCTTATTGGTAAACACTAAGCTGATACCCTAACCCGCGAAGCGTACGTATTTCCCCTTGAGAAGCCGGCCAATCCCGAAGCGAATTTCGTATGCGTTTGATGCTCACATCGACAGCCCGATCGCTGCCCTCATATTCCCATCCCCACACTCTTTCGATCAGTTGGTCCCTCGTGAAGGTCTGATTGGGATGCTCTGCAAAAAACGTCAGCAGAGATAAATCACGAGGAGTCAGCGTAATCTCTTCACCATCTACTTTTATTCGGTGACCTATGAGATCCACGTGCAAACTCCCGAAGCGTTTAACAGCCGGGGTTTCCTTTCCCGCACGCCGTAAGACAGCCTTAACACGGGCGACTACCTCATCTCCTACGAATGGTTTTGCAATGTAATCATCCGCCCCTTGATTCAGTCCGCTTAAACGATTACCCACTTCGCTCAGAGCGGTAAGCATAATGACAGGACAGTCGCTTATTTTTCGTATTTCCTTCAGTACATCCCATCCATTTTTCCCTGGAAGCATAACATCCAGGATGACTAGGGATGGGGATTCTTGATGAAAACGCTCCAGCACTTCATCTCCTCTATATACGTGCACGGTTTCATAATTCGCCTTTTTTAAATAAGCCTTCAATACTTGACTGATGGGCATTTCATCTTCGACAATCATTAATTTCCCCATATCTTTTCCACCTTCTCCAGCTACAATTTTTCATCAGAATAACATAAGGGCATGTCAAACAGATGTCAAAAATTATTCGATTGCAGGTAGTATGTTTTGTTTATTTTTTCCCTTGCCATCCTCCTGACACATTTCCGATTTACAGTATGGTGAGTGAAAGGAGGATATGATTCATGCAAAAAAAATTAAAGTTCCGTCATGAAATGAAATATTATGTCAATTACCATCAGTATCATTTGATAAGACATCGGCTGAAACACTTCCTTCATCAGGATTCCCATGCTGATCACAAAGGAGAATACCATATTCGAAGCGTCTATTTTGATGATATGGAGGACAAGGCACTACAGGAAAAACAAGCCGGTGTTGAAAACCGCAACAAATATAGAGCCAGGTTTTATAATGGGGATGATTCAGTCATTCATTTTGAGAAGAAAATTAAACGTAATACTTTTATCGCTAAGCAAAAAGCAGCAATTTCAAGAAGTACACTGGACCGCCTAATCAAGGGTGACTTCACTGTTCTGCAGGATACCACTTCTCCACTCTTAAAAGAGGTGCATTATGAAATGAAGAACCGCCTTTTGAGACCAAAAGTCATTGTGGATTATGTCAGAGAAGCCTACATTGCTAAAGAAGGCAATGTCCGCATCACTTTTGATAAGGATTTGCGAACCGGTCTTCAGAAAATCGATCCCTTCGATAAGGATCTGTACCCTGTGAAAGCGTTGGACGAACCGGTCTATATCCTGGAAGTAAAATTTGATGAGTATATTCCCAATTATATACGGGATGCCCTCCAATTAAACGGACTTCAACGGCAGGCCGCTTCAAAATATACCATTTGCCGTAAATTCACCAAAAAGAATGCTTGGGAGGATCAATAATGCAAAACGAAAATAATAATCAAATGTCTTTCTCAGATCTTTTGAATACAGAAATATTAGCCAACTTCAATACAGATATATCACTTACCCAAATAAGCATTACGATGCTACTATCTTTTTTAATTGGACTGTTTATCTACACATTATATAAGCGCATATTCAGCGGAGTTCTTTATTCAAAGAACTTCAATATTACCCTTGTCGGCCTTTCGATGATTACTTCGCTTGTCATCATGGCAATTGGATCTAATCTTATCTTATCGCTTGGAATGGTTGGTGCTCTTTCCATTGTCCGTTTTAGAACACCTATTAAGGACCCAACAGACTTAGTATTTTTATTTTGGGCACTCGCCAGTGGAATCATTACTGGAGCAGGCTTTTATTCTTTAGCTATTTTGGGTTCCATTATTGTTGGAGTGGTTTTATTCGTCTTTATGAAAAAATCCAAATTCGAGACACCTTACTTATTTATCGTAAGCTTTAACGGAGAAACTACAGAACAAAATATCTACGAACAAATTAAAAAAACGGTCAACCGTTATGACATCAAACAAAAATCTGTCACCGCCTCAGAAACAGAAATTACATTTGAAGTCCGATTAAAAGAAAAAGAGCCCGGTTTCGTGAACAGCATCACTAATATCCAGGGTGTGGAAAATGCCGTATTGCTTAGCTATAACGGCGATTACGTACAATAAAATTCAACAGGGGGCAGCACTCTGTTGATTTATAAGAAAGGTGATTCACATTGACGATAATGAAAAAAAGCCTGATGGCAAGTGCTGTGATGATCTTCTTACTATTTGTCAGGGCACTGACAGCGAATGCAGAGGAGACGCCCATTTTTAATAAAGAAGAAATTAGTGAGGTGAACATTGTAATTGATGAATCTGACTTTGAAGATATGCTTGAGAATCCATTAGAGGAAGAATATAAGCAAGCTACTGTCAATTATAATGGAATTGAAATTTCAAACACAGGTGTACGAGTAAAGGGTAATTCCACTCTAATGTCTGTAGCGAATTCAGAGTCTGATCGCTATAGCTTTAAATTGAATTTTAACAAATATATAGAACAGGACCTTGATGGATTCACCAAAATTAATTTGAATAATAACTTCGCCGATCCTTCCTATATGCGGGAATATTTAACCTATGAACTCATGGAAAAAATGGGTATTAAAACTCCGGAGTACTCTTATATCCGCGTTTCTGTGAACGGAGAGCCTTACGGGTTATATTTAAGTGTTGAAAATATTGAAGAGCCCTATCTAGAACGCCATTTCGACAATACTACCGGGAATTTATTTAAAGCAGATACAGGAGCTAACCTCGCCTGGGAAGAAGGAATGAGCATGGACGATACGAACCTTGAACAAAAATTAGGTTTGCGTCAAAACACCTCTCTGCTGCAACTTATTGAAGCTCTTGATGAGGGGGAAAATGTAGAAAACTATTTTGATGTTGATTCCTATCTCCGTTATCTTGCATGCAGTACGGTCCTGGCAAATATGGACAGCTATCAGGGAAATTTAAGCCACAACTATTATTTATATGAACACGATGAAATTTTCACCTTCCTTCCCTGGGACCACAATATGTCGATAGGCGGCATGGGAAATGGTGAAGAACAAATCGAAATGCTTATCGATGAACCTACCATTGGGACCGTAGATGAACACCCTTTAACAAACTATGTTTTATCTAATGAAGAATACAAAGAAACCTATCACACATATCTTCAGGAAGCCATCAATGAACTTGGAAATTTTGAACAGCGAGTAAGTGAATTACAGGATTTGATCGGTGATGATGTTAGAGAGGATCCAACGGCTTTTTATTCGTATGACCAATTCCTGGATAATACAGGAAGTAAAGCCGTCGATGATATCCCTGGAATTTCGGACTTCTTAGCCCAAAGGATTGAGAACGTACAGCAGCAGTTGGATGGAGATATACCCCGCTATAAAAACGGCGAAGGATTGAGCTTCGGAGGCATGATGGGTGGTGGAATGATGGGCGGCGGAATACCCGGAGGATTGGAAGAAGGACAGATGCCTGGTGGAATGCCGGAGGAAATGCCTGGTGAGATGCCCGAGGGAGTGCCTGGAGGAATGCCGGAGGGGATTCCTGGTGATATGCCTGAAGGAATGCAGCGCGGAATGCCTGGGGGAATCCATGAAGGAATGATGGGGGGCAACTCCACTGCCGACACAACTGCACAGTTCAGGAATCTGATTGTGGTATCTGTTCTCGTCTTCTTATTATTAGGAACGACCGTATTTATTAATCTTTTTAAAAGATATGGTTCTTAAGTGAGGGGGAAAAAATCAAGATAAACCAAAACAAACAATTGCTCTTTACCACCAGGAGAGAATGAGTATAAGATAAATTCTGAATGTTTTTTCATACAAAAAAGCTTGAAGAGAAAAACCACGGAGGTTTCTCTTCAAGCTGAGGATTGGCAGATGCCAATCCTGTTTTTATTCTGTTTAAGATGAATAAGGCTTGTGCCTCTTTCTGGCTGCCATTGTTGCGTTGATTTGTGCCCCAATCATCATAATAATGCCCGATAGGTAAAGCCAGATCATCAGTACGATAATTCCTCCGACACTGCCATAAGTAGAAGCATAGTTTCCAAAGCTGCTAACATAATAGGCAAAAAGGAAAGAAGTTAATGACCATCCGATTACGGCAAAGATTGCTCCTGGAATAACACTGATAAAGCGGATCTTAACATTAGGTACAAATGTATATAACCCTATAAAGACCATTAAAAGAACAAATGGGGTTACTCCAAAGCGCAAAACATTCCAGATCGTTAAAAATTCATCTGATAGGCCAAAAGCTGAAAAAACAACCTGGCCAATTTGCTGCCCGAAAATAGGCAGCAGCAGGGCGGTCACAACAACGCCAATCATGGCAATCGTCCAGACAATTGCCATGCTGCGCGCCACAATGAACGACCTGGTTTCCTGAACTTCGTATGCATGATTAAAGGAACGCATTAGTGCATTCATGCCGTTTGATGCTGACCAAAGGGTACCAAGCAGACCCACAGATAAAATACTTGAACTCTGTCCTGTCGCCACCTCTGAAACGGTCGATTCAATTAACGCCATTGTTTCTCCCGGGGCAAATTCAGCGAACACATCGAGAAGCTGATCCTGGGTAATTGGCAGAAAAGGTACAAGGGCCATAGCGAAAATTAATAACGGAAAAAGCGAGAGAAGGAAGAAATAAGCCAGCTGAGCTCCAAGACCCGGAGTATCGCTTTTTGTAAATCGCTGCATTACTTCCTTAATAAAACCGCCGACTGTATTATAGTTTCCATGCCTGGCGCCTGTATGTATTGCATCAGTCATATCCGCTAAATGCTGGTTTTTCTGTCCTTCTTTCCATTGTGCATTATCCCTGGTTGACCGAGTCTTTTTGAGAGGTTGATTTTTGGTTTTCCTGCTTTGCTCACTCATTTAACCGCCTCCCTTATAATTAATTTAACTGTTTCGGTTATTCCGGCTGGTTGCGCTCAACAAAAAGGTCTGTGCGATTTTCCTCATTTTTTTCATCATCCGTCAGCGCATGCTTATATGTTTCTCCGGAATGTTCAAATGTTTCTTTCGTCTCAACCAAAATATTTTTTAACTGAGGCGTCATTTCCTTAACCTCATCGATTTTTTCAGTGAGAAACTCAAAGTCGTCCTGAATTTGTTCAACAGTTGCTTTTAATTGTTCCGCTTTCTTTTTAGCGACACTGACTAATTCTCTTGTATGGCTCGAATAATACGAAATCGTCTGGCCGCTTTTTCTGGCAGCTGCAAACGTTTGTGTTCTGGTTTCGCGGTCTAACAAACTCACCGCTCCGCCCAAAATTGCTCCTAAAAAAATTCCAGTTGAAAATTTATTGCTTCCCATAACCATTCCTCCAATTAAATTGTCTGTTTTAATTTATTTAATAATGCTGTACATCCATCATAAAGCAGTTCGTAAACTTCATCAAAGTTACCTGTATAATATGGATCTGGAACATCAGTTGTATACGAATCGATCAGTTCCAAAAGCAAAATGTATTCCGGTTCATTTGAAGTTGCACGAGTGAGTTTTTCAATGTCTTTCATTATGCTGCGATCCAAGCCCACGATGTAATCAAATGATTCCAGGTCCTCCCTGACAAGCTGACGGGCAGTCAGGTCTTCAGTGGAGATGCCCTTTGCTCTAAGGAGATCCAACGTCCCCTGATGAGGCGGTTTTCCAGTATGCCAATGTGATGTTCCTGCTGAGTCTGCAGAAATTTGATGGCTCATCCCCTCTTTTTCAACTAGATCTCTGAAAATTCCTTCTGCCATTGGGGACCTGCAAATATTTCCTAAACAAACGAATAATACGTTCTTAATAGCATATCCCCCCAGTCCACATTCTTCCTTTTATATTTTACCTTAACCGGTGCTTCTAAAACCTTTACTCACTAAACTTTCTGAAAAAAACCTTGACAATAGCGGGGTATCTTTCGGAATATTTAGTATATGGCATGCATTTTCAGACATATTTTTTGCCTGTATATACATAAGGGGGAAGTTTGATGGAAGCAATCACAGATTTTTTGGGGTATGTCAGCGGACTCGTTTGGGGTCCTCCGCTGCTAATCCTGTTGGTCGGAACAGGTATCTACCTGACGTTCCGTCTTGGCGGGATTCAATTCAGACTCACCGGATATTCATTAAAGCTTGCTTTTTCAAAAAATCAGGATACAAAATCAAAAGGAGATATTTCTCATTTCCAATCACTCATGACAGCCATGGCAGCCACAGTGGGAACCGGTAACATCGTCGGGGTAGCCACGGCAGTCGTTCTTGGGGGGCCAGGCGCCATCTTCTGGATGTGGCTGTCCGCAGTATTCGGCATGGCAACAAAATACGCTGAAGCCGTACTGGCCGTCAAATACCGGGTGCAGGACGCAGATGGAGAGATGTCCGGCGGACCTATGTACTATTTGGAGAGAGGCTTAAAGCAAAAATGGCTTGGGATACTTTTTGCATTATTTGGGGCGATTGCCGCCTTTGGCATCGGCAACATGGTCCAGTCAAATTCCGTTTCAGGTGTTATGAATGATACCTTTGGCGTGCCAGCATGGCTCACTGGAATTGTGCTTACTATATTTACAGCTCTTGTCATTTTAGGCGGCATTAAGAGCATTGGTAAAGTAACAGCTCTATTTGTTCCCATTATGGTCGTATTTTATCTGCTTGCCGGATTAATTATTATGGTGTTAAACATCGGTATGATTCCTGAAGCTTTCGGAACTATTTTTTCACTGGCTTTTGGAAATGAGGCCATTGCCGGTGGTGTAATTGGTGCCATTATCAGGTACGGAGTAGCACGGGGCGTCTTTTCCAATGAAGCTGGTCTGGGTTCTGCCCCTATTGCTGCTGCAGCAGCTAAAACTGACTTGCCTGGACGCCAGGGTCTTGTGTCAATGACACAGGTGTTTCTGGATACGCTCATTGTTTGTTCGATCACAGGTGTTGTTATTGTTATGGCCGGTCTTTACGACGGCGGCACTTTAGAGGGCGGTGCGTTAACATCAGCCTCATTTGAACACTTTCTTGGGGGCGTTGGACCAATTATCGTAACGATTGGACTAGTTTTCTTTGCATCTTCTACGATTATCGGCTGGTCTTATTACGGAGAAAAATGTTTCCAGTATCTTGTGGGGACAAAGAAGTTAAACATTCTTTATCGCTCGTTATTTGTTATTGCCGTAATGATCGGCTCAATTGCTTCACTTGATGTTGTCTGGCTGTTTTCAGATGTTATGAATGGTTTAATGGCTTTCCCTAACTTAATAGGTCTGTTGGGATTATCAGGTGTTGTTATCTATGAAACAAAACGAATCAAAGCAAAGATTAAAGAAGAAAAAGAAGAAGCAAAAAGAACGACAGCATAAGCAGGCTGCGAAACGGCAAGTTCAGGTTGACAGAATGTTCAAATCATGGAAAGATAAATTAGAATCATGGAAGGGACTGAAAACAACGATGAACTTGTCCGTAAAATCAACTGAAAATGCCGAATATATGATTGGCGAAATTAAAGACCGTCTGCGCATCGTAAATGCTGGTGCAATTAAGGCATCACATTTTGATGAAGAGATGTACGAAGAGCTTCATGACCTCTACACAATGGTGATGAAACGGGAAAATTTCAGCCCTAGTGAAATGCAGGCAATTGCCGAAGAATTAGGAAACCTGAGAAAAGGATAGATTAAAAAAAGAAGTCCGATTCAATCGAATCGGACTTCTTTTTTTATTAAGATAACAGGTTTAAGGATTCACGGGTAAATGCCGGAAGATCATCCGGTGTACGGCTTGTCACTAATTGATCTCCGCATACTACCACTGCTTCATCCTTATAGTTTACGCCGGCATATTCCATATCCACCTGAATGGATTTAAAGCCGGTTGCAGTGCGTCCTTCGAGCGTTTTAGCTGTAATAAGCAGCTGGGGACCGTGGCAGATTGCAAAAACCGGTTTTTTATCATCCATAAAGGATTTTGCAAATGCTACAAAACGTTCATCGCCTCTTAGCTGATCCGGTGAGAATCCTCCCGGAATAAATAACGCGTCAAATTCTCCCGGTGATACATCATCAATCGATTTATCAATGGTGATGGTTTCATTTCCCTGTTTACCGGTTACTTGAGTTCCTGCTTCCTTCTCAATCGTCACTACCTCGTGACCTGCTTCTTTGAAGGATTTAGCCGGATCTGTATATTCAACATCCTCAAATAAATCTGTAATAAGCGTTGCGATTTTAGCCAATGAAAACATCTCCTTTTATAAAGTGCTATATCCAGTATTTTTCCTGTTTTCTATTTCATTAAACCTAATTGGCAGGATTTTTTTGGAGCTTCAAAATGAACCATCCGCCCTCACGAATGATGGCTGTCGGCTTCTCCATTGTGAACCCTATTTGCTCTGTGATATCCCTGAGTTCATCCTCTGAAGGAATCGGATATAAATTATCAAAGGTAAGAAAAAAGCTGTTAAAAGCGCTGGAAAACTGCTTGCCGTGCTTTGCTTTTTGAAGCGGACTGATAATCGTTGCCACTCCTTTTTCTGCCATCAGTTCATATAATCGCTTAAAGAATTCATAGCGATCATCCGGATCAACATAATGAAGCAGATTATTAATCATGACATAATCAACGGGATCTTTCGGTTCATAGTCGTTCATGTCAGAATGAACGATTTCAATTTTCTCAAAAGCCTGTGCAGCTTTTTTGGCTGCCTCCGCTACTTCTTCATTGATCTCAACTCCAATTAAGTCTAATTCCGGATGTTTTTTTGCCAATTTGATTAAATACCCTGCTTCCCCGCAGCCAATATCTAAAACTGACTTTACTTTATGCTTTTTTACATTCCGGTCGATCAGGTGGAAAGCCAGCAGTTCAAGCAGCGTTGAGGTTCTGGCAACTGTTGAACCATGTTCCTCAGAATCAAAATGATTGCGTTTTTTCTCTTTCATCAATTCGGGATAAGTTAAAAGAGAAGGAATATGCAGCTCCATCATCTCTTTTAATAGGTCGCCGGAGGAAGGGCTGTCTTTGCGTGAACCGGGAAGTTTCCAGGAGCGTGCGATTTGAATCCGGTCCTTAGAATCACGTTTTAAGTGTTTAAGAGAAATCCCTACTTCCACCCACTGCTCTAACAGCATTGGTTCTAAATCATAGGCATCCGCTACATCAGACACTCTCACAGGCCGTTTAAATGCCTCAAAAAGATCTAAATCAAATCCAACATACGCATGCCAGCTATATAGGAAAGGAACATTCGTCTTCATCCACGTTCTTGCTTTCCACATGTTTTTTAAATCGTTTAACATAGTAGTTCCTCTCCTTTTTAAGGATAATTTTTATGTAGCAGTCTTTTTGCTTTATTGTGGTGAACACCACCTTTACTACTGTCTATCCCTTCCAGCAAAAAAGAAAACAAATTAATAGGCAAAATCCAAAAAAAAAGCACCTGCGATGTGCAGAGTGCTTAAAACGTCTATTATTTCCGGTCCTCTCAAACTAATGAAAACCCTTTGGCAGCAAGCGGGGTCTTCATCTATTTAAAATTGGAAGGGTTATGGAAACGCTTGTACCGACCCCAACCCCACTTTGAATTTCAAATGTGCCTTCATGACTTTCAATGATATTTCTGCATATCATCAGTCCTAATCCAGTGCCTTTTTCTTTTGTGCTGTAGAAAGGTTCGCCCAATTTTCTTAAGCGGGATTCCTCTATTCCAATTCCAGTATCAGTAATTAATATACGGGCTGTCTGATTCACCTTTTTAAGGACAACAGTCAAGTTCCCTCCATTTGGCATGGCTTCGATGGCATTCATAAATAAATTTAAAAACACCTGTTTTAGCTGATGACCTTCACAGCTAATATCTATTTTTTCGGTTACAAGCTCGATGTCCACTGCATGTTTGACTGCCTCCATACTGATGAATTGAACAGAGTCATAAATGATCTCGTCCAGTGACATTTGCTTAAATGCTGTAACCTGAGGTTTTGCCAGTGTTAATAATTCTCCCGTTATAAATTCAATTCGGTTTAATTCTTTTTGCAGGATTTCAATATAAGGAGAATCCCGCTGCTCCTCTGCCATTAGCTGCAAAAATCCTTTTAATGTAGTAAGAGGGTTTCTGATTTCGTGCGCCACACCTGCTGCCAGCTGGCCGATTAATGCCAGCTGCTCTGATTTTTTCAACAGATTTTCAGTCAATTTTCTGTTTGATAAATCCTGAATGATTAACGCAATACCGATAATTACATCCTGTTCAGAACGGATAGCGCTTAGATTTATTAATACAGAGAGCTCCCTTCCATCCTTGTGAGATAAAACGCTTTCAAATTGTTTTATGTCATTTCCTTTTAACGCTTGTTCAATCTGCTGCTTATGGCTTAGCGGCTGTTCATGATGAAGCAGACTATTAATATGCTGACCTTCCAAGTCATCTTTTTCCCATCCGAACATATCAGCAAAGCGGTGATTGACAGTCAGCAGCATCCCATTTTGTGCAACTAAAGATGCACCATCATTGGTATGGTTAAAATAGGCTTGCAATAAAGTAGTGGTTTTTTTCAATTTCCTATCCATTCGTACCAATGCAGTTACGTCCCTGCCTACCCCGTAAACTCCTTCTACTTTTCCATCAATAAAAATCGGAAACATTGCACAGCTAATATGACTTTCACTAAGATCCTCATTCAAAATAATCGTTTCGTGATACTGCGACTCCCCGTTCATTGCTTTTTTAAAGTGAGCGTTGGTCAATTCCAAACTCTCTGGTTTTATAAAATCCCGATAGTCTCTGCCAATTAGGGAATTAGGTTTCATTTTCATCCTTTTCTCCGCAGCAGGATTTATTTCAGCAATTTTGCAATTGCGGTCAATCAGAAAAATATTATCTGAGTTATCATACATTAATGATTGATATTTCTGCTGGTTTCTGAACAGCTCTCTTTTTGTTTTCTTCATCAAAGAGATATCGGTAACAGTACAAATAATTTCAATTGTTAGTCCCCGTTTTAAAATTGGAACTACCGAGGCGATAAAATCAAGACCAAATACCTTTCCTTCATACGTTTCTTCACGCTGCAAATTCCAGACCCTATTCAGCATCAATAGATACTTGTCCGTGTCATCCAGCAAATAGAGCTCATGAATCATCTTATTTTCTATATCAAAAACGGGGATTCCTAATTTGGATAGCAGGCTCCCCACCGCGTGTACGATTTCAAAGCCAATACCGTTATGAACGATTTTTAAGATCATGACATTTTGAGTAACAATGTTCTCTTCAGATTCGAGGGTTGAGGTTTTATCTTTGCTGTTGTTCTCGGGGACCTGTTCGTGAAAAACTAATCCAGCTAATTTGGTTTGTTCATCTGACCCTGATGGAAAGACCTTGACGCTCAAAGTAATGAATTGTTCTTTAAGCTCAAAGGAACAATTTTTTTCAACTGGTTTATCTTCATTAAATCCATTTGAAACAATTGACAAGAAATGAATGTTTCGAAAAAAAATAAAATCTGTTAAATAATGATCCTGGTCCCCCTGAACAATATTAAACAAAACTGAAAAGGTTGGATTCATTTCAACAATGCGCATGCTTTCATCAATCACTACAACCGGTGCCGGGGTTTGCTGAACGAACGTTTCATATTGAATAGGAAGTAGATTCATATTTGCCCCCACCCTCTCTCATTTCATCTATTTTATTTATTGTAACAATTTTGTAATATAAAGTATATAATCCGTTTGCAGCCATAAAAAAAACGTGAGAACCCTATTGGCACTCACGTTTTGATATTATTTCTTTTTTTTGCGTATATCTTTTAAATAATAGTCCTCCGAGGTGAAAAATTCAGTTTTCAATTCTTTAACTTTATTGCTCAGCAGGAGAATCGCAATAAGATTCGGGATCAGTATGGCTGCGAGCATAATGTCAAGGAAGCCCCAGATAACTTCTGCTGCTCCAACCGCGCCCAAAACGATGGCGATCAAGTAGACAAATTGAATAATATATGATGCTTTTAAACCAAATAAAAACTCTGCTTGTTTAGCACCGTAAAAAATAACAACCAGAATCGTCGATAATACAAAGAAGATTAAGGAGACGGTTACTAAAATGCTGCCGAATTCCCCAAAATAACTTGAAAAAGCAATGGTTGTTAACGCACTGCTATTATCCATTGCATTTTCTCCGGTCCAAACACCTGATGAGAGTACAACAAATGCAGTTGCTGTACAAATAACGAGGGTATCGACAACAATCCCCACGATTGCCCAGAATGCTTGGCGTACAGGGTGATCTGTTTGTGCTGCTGCATGCGCCATTGGAGCGGTACCAAGACCTGCTTCATTTGAATAAAGCCCTCTGGCAAATCCCCATCGGATGACATCGACAATTGCAGCGCCTGCAAATCCACCAATAACAGGAGCAGGAGAAAACGCATTAGAAAAAATTAAATAGAAGAAATCAGGAAGTAAATCTAAATTCATTACAAGGATGACAATTGCTCCGCCAACATAGATCAGTGCCATAAACGGTACGATTACCTCTGTTACTTTACCAATCCGTTTAATTCCGCCAAAAACAATAATTCCAATCAGCACGGCAATGACAATTCCAGTCCAAAGCGCAGGAATATTAAATGACTCTTCAACTGTGTTGGCAACTGAATTACCCTGTACCATTACACTTGGGATCAATTCAATCATTAAAGCGAATGAAAACCAAATGCCGAGCCATTTCATGCCAAGACCCTTTGTCATGTAGTACATTGGTCCGCCGACAAACTCACCCTTCTCATTTTTTTCTCTGTAATGAACAGCCAGTGCACTCTCTGAAAATTTAAGTGACATCCCGATTAAAGCGATAACCCACATCCAAAATACAGCTCCCGGCCCGCCAAACATAATAGCCGCTGGCACACCAACGATATTTGCCGCACCGATTGTTGAAGAAAGGGCAGATGTCAGCGCCTGAAACGGGGTAACCGTTCCTTCTCCTTTTGGTTTTTTATTTATGCTGCCAAAAGTCTGTTTAAATATGTATACCGGATAGCGGAACTGGAAAAAGCCAAGCTTTACAGTCATAAATATTCCAGCAAATAGCAATACCGCAATTAAGGGATAACCCCAAAGCTGCTCGGAAAATACCGCAACTCTCTCTAAAAATGTATCCAACTAAATCGTCCCCCTCTGAATAAATATGTATAATATCATTACCTCCTTTTCCCTTGAACATGGAAACTAAACGGTGAACTTCCTAATTCTTTCACTTTTTTGGAAGAATACTAGAATCGCAGACTTCTTCTAAACTGATATGTAAACTCGCATCAGTAAACAAAAACAGCTGCCTTCCATTTCCAGGCAGCTGTTTATTTATTCATGACTTTCAGCAGAGGCATCCAGCACCCCTTCACTTGTCACGCGCGGCAATATCATTACTTCCACTCGTCTATTTTTGGCTCTTCCCTGTACTGATTCATTTGGAGAAATAGGCTGATACTCCCCAAACCCTTTTGCACTGAACCATCTGGGATCAAGATCTGGGTTATCAATAACGATTTTCATGAAGTTAACAGCTCTCATCACGCTTAATTCCCAGTTTGAGCTAAAATTTGAATTACTGATAGGTACATCATCAGTATGTCCGGTAATAACCACACTCCTTGGCGGATCAAACTTGAGCAGTTGAGCGACTTCATCTGCCATTTCCCTGTATGATTCTTTGACAGATGCAGAGCCAGAATCGAACAAAGCGCTGTCCCTAATCGTAAGCAGCAGTCCCTCGTCGCGCAATTCCGTGGCAAACTGTGCAGACAGTCCATTATCTGCAATGTACAAATTAATAGCAGATTGAATTTTTTTCAATTCCTCCAAGTCTGCCGCAGCAGCTGTTTTCCTGGCCTTTTGAACCTCCATCAGTTCCTGCATCACCCTTGTTTCCTCAGCCTCCTTTTCATTGATCAAGGGAGTTATTTGACTGCCAGGTTTGTCCTGCTCAATCAAACCTGGGAAGTCCAAAATTTGTTCTCCTCCTGAAAAAATTTCGTTAAAAACCTGAGACATTTGCTGAAATTTAAAATCATTTACACTGCTGCTGGCAAATAATACGATAAACATTGCCAGCAGCAGTGTGAGCAGATCAGCATAAGGAAGTAGCCACGATTCATCCACATGTTCCTCCGTTTTATGTTTATGCTTTTTCCTACGCCTCGGCATTTTTAAGCTCCCCGCCTTCATCTCTCAGCATCTCGCGCTCTTTAGCTGGTAAATAAGCGGCAAGCTTTTGTTCAATTACCCTTGGTGCTTCTCCTTCAAGTACGGCTACTATCCCTTCAATCATCATATTTTTCACCCTTACTTCCTGAATTGATTTGCGCTTAAGTTTGTTGGCAAATGGATGCCACAGCACATACCCCGTAAAAATTCCAAGAAGCGTTGCAATAAATGCCGCTGAAATAGCATGGCCCAATGCATCCGTATCGTTCATATCCCCAAGCGCTGCAATAAGACCAACAACCGCCCCCAGTACCCCAAGAGTCGGGGCGTAAGTGCCTGCTTGTGTAAAAATGGAGGCACCGGATATATGGCGGTCTTCCATTGCCTCGATTTCTTCACCCAATACATCCCTTATGTACTCTGCGTTTTGTCCATCAATCGCAAGCCCAAATCCATTTCGCAAAAAAGGATCTTCTATTTCATTTGTTTTAGTCTCCAAAGAAAGCAGCCCTTCCCGCCTTGCCAAGTCAGCCCACTCACTAAACAACAGTATCGTTTCTTTAATATTTATGGTTTTACCTTCCTTAAATAAGATGCCGAAAAGCTGCGGTACCCTTTTTAACTCAGATGTTGGAAAAGCAATCGTTACAGAAGCAGCTGTTCCTAATATGATAATCAATAGTGCCGGACCGTTTACCAGTGCAGCAGGGTCAACCCCCTTTAAAACAATTCCTATTCCAATTGCTAAAAATCCAAAAACAATCCCGAATACTGTGGATTTATCCAACTGCCTTCACCTACATTCAAATTTTCTTTTACCTCTAGTTTATCGGTCTATTGTAAAAGCCCTTTAGCCATTTATCAGAAAGGGCTTTAAAATGTTTTCTTATTTTTTTGATTTTAGCCAATCAATTGATAAAATAAGAAGGAAACTACATACAAAGGAGACCAAAAAATGAATCATCAACAGCTTTTAGAAAAGTATGCAGATCTAGCTGTAAAAGTAGGCGTTAATATCCAGCCAGATCAATGGCTTTATATCGGCGCGAGTATTGAAAACGCACCATTCGTTCGTTTAGTTGCTAAAAAAGCATATGAAAATGGCGCAAGACAAGTATTTGTTGACTGGTCCGATGATGAAATTGGAAGAATGCGCTACGATATGGCTCCCGAAGATTCATTTAACGAATTCCCCAGCTGGAAGCGCATGGAGCGGGAAGAAATGGCGAAAG
The DNA here is from genome assembly GCF_004358665.1 of Jeotgalibacillus sp. S-D1. Lineage (GTDB taxonomy): Bacteria > Bacillota > Bacilli > Bacillales > Jeotgalibacillaceae > Jeotgalibacillus. Next base: position 47,859 of record NZ_SMZR01000007.1, read on the forward strand.
AAGGCGCTGCCTTCATGAATATTGTTTCTGCAAGTCCTGACCTTCTGCAGGGAGTAAACCCGGAAAAAATTTCAGCATTTCAACAAGCCGCCGGTAAAGCGCTTGCTCAATACCGTAAATACATTCAATCAGATAAAGTAAGCTGGACAGTTATTGCGGCTCCTTCTGCAGCGTGGGCAAAAAAAGTATTTCCAGATCACGCTGAGGAAGAAGCGGTGGATGCATTGTGGAATGCTATATTTAAAGCTGTTCGAGTGGATCAGGCTGACCCGGTCGCTGCATGGAAAGAACATGATGAAACACTTCATGTTAAAGCGGATTACCTCAACAATAAACGCTACCAAAAATTGCATTACACTGCACCTGGAACAGATTTGACGATTGAATTGCCTAATGGTCACCTTTGGGCTGGCGCCGGCAGCATTAATGAAAAAGGACACACCTTCATGGCAAATATGCCAACAGAGGAAGTTTTCACTGTTCCACATAAAAATGGTGTAGAAGGTTACGTGACCAATACAAAGCCATTAAGCTATGGCGGAAACATTATCGATAACTTTACCCTAACATTCAGCAATGGAAGAATTGTTGAGGTTAAAGCAGAACAAGGGGAAGAAATCCTTAAAAAGCTGATCGAAACGGATGAAGGCTCCCACCGTCTTGGAGAAGTTGCCCTTGTTCCGCATAAATCACCTATCTCCCAATCAAATGTGCTGTTTTTTAACACACTATTTGATGAAAATGCATCTAATCACCTGGCGATCGGAAGCGCCTATGCTTTCTGTATCGAAGGCGGTAAAACCATGTCAGAAGACGAGCTCGCAGAAAACGGACTGAACAACAGCATCACCCACGTCGACTTCATGATCGGATCAAACAAAATGAACATCGACGGCATCGCACCAGACGGCACAAAAGAACCCATCTTCAGAGATGGAGACTGGGCGTTTTAATACTAAAAGCGGAGACTGGCGTTTAGGGGCGACTAGCACAAGGCGAGTGCTGCCAGAAGGCTGCCCTTTGCCTTCTGGCAGCGCTTGACTTGTGACCTCGAGCCCCTGCCAGTTGCAGCTGGATAAACTAAAAGCGGAAGGCGCTCGTTCAGCCCCGACAAGCATAAGGCGCGGTGGCCAAGTGGACGCCCTTTGTCCACTGGGGCAGCGTGACTTATGACCTCGAGGGGCTAGCGCCTGGTGCTGGATAAACTAAAAGCGGAAGCGGGCGTTTAGCTCCGACAGACGTAAGGCGCGGTGGCAATTAGGCGCTCTTTGCCTAAATGCCAGCGTGACTTACGATCCGAGGAGCTGCCCGCTGCAGCTGGATAAACTAAAAGCGGAAACTGGCGTTTAGGGGCGACTAGCACAAGGCGGTGACAGAAGGCTGAATTCAGCCTTCTGTCACCGCCTATTTTTATCCTTTGGAAAGTCTTTGGTCCCGCGGGCATTTATCGATCAACAATTTTGTTTTATCGATCACTTTTAAGTATTTATCAAACATTTTTTATATTTTATCGTTCAACTTTTAGCTTTTAACTAACATTCTGGAACAAATACTGATTTTATCGATCACATCTTCCTTTTTATCGATCACTTTTACAAATTTATCGTTCATATTTCTGACTTTATCGGTCGCTCACCGATAAGACGGATCGAGACGCACACCCAGAAAGAGCAGAATATGCTCTCTTTTAGACCAAAAATGACTGCAGGCTGAAAAACATTTTACTATTGCGCTCATAATCCTTTATACTAAAAAGAAGAAATAGAGTATTTTATTGAAAGGGGGCTATGACTAATGGGAGTAATGACAGTGACCCTGCTAGGATTCGTAGCACTAATCGGACTTTTGGGCGGAGCGTTTATGTATTTTCTGCGCATTCCGTTAAATTCGAAAGACGCTGAAAAAATCGATCCAAAACCTTAAGACATTGGCCCTGTGCCAATGTTTTTTTATCAAAGATCAGCAGAAACAAACATCAGGCACTTATAAAAAGGAGCATCAGCAGATGACGACTTCAAAATTCATGAAAGAAACCCGTACCATTCAAACAAGTCATGTTCTCCCCCCGGATGCCAATCATCACGGGACATTATTTGGAGGAAAATTAATGGGGTACATTGATAATGTTGCTTCCATCTCTGCAACTAAATTAGCCCGCTCATCCGTAGTAACAGCATCAACAGATTCAGTAGACTTCCTGCAGCCAATCCGTGTAGGTGATGCCGTAACGCTAGAATCTTTCGTAACCTACACCGGAAAAAGTTCAATGGAAGTTTTTGTGCGCGTTACATCAGAAAACCTGTTAACCGGAGAACAAACCGTTGCAGCTATCTCTTTTTTGACATTTGTTGCCCTTGATGAAAACAACAGGCCCGCTCAAGTGCCTCAAGTAGTTGCAGAAACCGAAGAAGAAAAATGGTTAAATGAAACAGCAGGTAACAGAGCCTCCCATCGGAAAGCAAGAAAATTGCATAGCCAGGAATTGGCTGCATTTTTTTCAAAAGCCAACTTTTAATCATTTTTGATCCTCAAGTGACATGCTTAGAGGATTTTTTTTATGAGCAAAATCAATTCTTTTTTCCTATGTGATGTACGCGTTCATATACAAAAAGGTTTATATTTAAATTTATATAAAACCTTTTTTAGGTAAACTCCCCTGCGACTCCAGACGCAATGAGCAATATTTACGTTACAGAAGGATTATTATTTTATTACAATTACAGTTTACTATTTTTTCAAGATAGCGCTTACCTGCTTATCTGGCAGGGTTTTAAAATTATTACGATTTCATTTCATTCCTTTTTTAACTGTAATATACAAAAACTCCAACATTCGCCCCTCCAACTCTACTTAAAAATAGTCTATACTACACGGAAGAGTATACTGGGCAATTAATTCGCCCTGAAATCTAAAAGTGAAACCGCATAACAACATGTAAAATATCACAAAAAATAGTTGCTGATTCTCTATGCCATTCCAAAATTGGCTGGTTATCACTTGAAATATTAGATTTTTAGGAAAACATGCTTGCTTGTAATACTTACTCTACCAGACTATATGATGATAACGGAGGAATTACTTATGCTATCAAATGCTGAAATTGGTATCGACTTGGGTACTGCAAATATACTTGTGTACAGTAAAAGCAAGGGCATTATTATGAATGAACCATCTGTTGTAGCAATTGACATTAATACAAAAAAAGTCCTGGCTGTAGGAACTGATGCGAAAAATATGATCGGAAAAACACCAGGGAATATCATTGCTGTCAGACCTCTTAAAGACGGTGTTATTGCAGATTTTGACGTAACAACAGATATGCTGAAGCACATTATGGCAACAATCGGCAAAAAGCTTGGTTTCTCGCTTCGCAAACCCAGTGTAGTTGTCTGCACTCCTTCGGGAGCTACTTCTGTAGAGCGTCGGGCTATTCATGATGCGGTTAAAAACAGCGGTGCAAAAACTGTCCACCTTATTGAAGAGCCGGTTGCAGCTGCTATAGGAGCAGATCTTCCTGTCGGTGAGCCGGTTGCAAACGTAATCGTGGACATCGGCGGCGGCACAACTGAAGTAGCCATCATTTCTTACGGAGGGGTTGTTTCTTGCAATACCATCCGTGTAGCTGGAGACAAAATGGATGAAGATATTATTCAATATATCCGTAAATCTTATAATCTTCTAATTGGGGAAAGAACAGCTGAACAGATCAAAATGGAAGTTGGCTACGCTCCGATTGAACACAAAAGCATTGAAATGGATATTCGCGGTCGTGATTTGGTTACCGGTCTGCCAAAAACCATCAGCCTTACATCAACTGAGGTTCAAGCTGCCATACAAGAATCACTGCTTAGCGTTTTAGAAGCGATTCGTGCTACGCTTGAAAATTGTCCGCCAGAATTAAGCGGAGACATTGTTGACCGTGGAGTTATTCTAACAGGCGGCGGCGCTCTGCTTAACGGATTACAGCAGTGGTTAAGTGAAGAAATCGTCGTACCTGTGCATATTGCACCAAACCCGCTTGAGTCTGTAGCAATCGGAACAGGAAAATCATTATCATTTATTAATAAGCTTCAAAAAGCTGCTAGATAATTAATGTGAATGGATTACGCAAAGCACTGCCGCTGGCAGTGCTTTACTTATGCTAAAGTTACCTGCCAAGCAGTTCTGAATATCAGTCAGAAGTTAACTCTTTGCAGCAATCAGTCCTTGATGGGCATTTGATACTAAAAAAAACCAATTTTACTGTTATTTTTAGTTTGGCACAGTTTCTCAAAGGGTATAACAGTTTATTTTTTAATTAAAAAGTGATCTAACTGCACTTCTTTTCCGTTTACTAAGTAAGTAAATTGTCAACGCCCTTTTGGTAAAGTATGATTGAGGTATCTTATTTTCAGTAAAGGAGTTTGCTATGTCGGAACCTCATGATATCGAATTGTATAAACGACTGGTCCAACAGGACAAAATGGCTTTAGAGACTCTTTATAATCGATATGAAAAACTGATTTACTCCTTCTCATACCGAATGACAAAAGATCCAAAGCTTGCTGAAGAGGTAGTCCAGGAAGTATTTATGAAGCTCTGGAAAACCCATGCTGTATATTCAGAAGAAAAAGGCAAATTCTCTTCATGGCTTTTGACAATGACTCGCAATATGGCCCTGGATTTGATTAGAAAGCAATCAAAGCGGCCTACAGTCGAGTATGAAGAGCGTGATTCTTTGCAGGAGGCATCTGAAACGCCTGAAGTAATGCTTGAAGAAAAAGAGCAAACCAGGCTTGTTCGGCGAGCTGTTACGAAACTAAAAAAGGATCAGCAGCATATAATCGAATTATTTTACTTCCAGGGGCTTACCCACGAAAAGATCGCTGATCGGACCGGGCTTCCTCTCGGAACGGTTAAAGGAAGGATACGATTGGCACTCAAGCATCTTAAGACCCACATTCATGAGGAAGGAGGAAATGTCAGTGGCTAACCATACGGATCAGTGCGATAAAATTATTGATTATTTTAATGGTCATTTAACAGAGGAAGAAAAAGATTCATTTGAGCTGCATCTGGCTAATTGTTCAGAATGCCAGGCTGAACTGGCAGAATGGAATGCATTAATTGATGAACTTCCTTATGATTCCGAACCAGTAAGCCCGCCAGAAGGCATGAAAGAACGCATTTTAGGCAATCTATTTGAAGACTCTGATCAGGATAGCGATAAAAATGAAAAACCAGTTTTACCGATCGCTCCCATCCAATCGGATAAAAAGACAGTAAAGAAAAAAAGCCGGCCTTCAAAATGGATGGTTCCAGCAGCTGCTGCTCTTCTTCTTTCACTTGGTGGCAACTTCTTTTTATATAATGAATTGCAGGAGCAATCAGCCCAATTAGGACAGTCTCAGGATACGATTGATGAACTGCTCCAATTCGTCACATTAACCCCTGCAGATGAAGGCGGCAACGCTGCCGGCACAGCTTCAATTGTACGAAACGGCTCTGAAGTAAATGTGGTTATTAATGCATCCTCCCTAGGGCCTCTTAATGAAGATGAAGTATATCAGGTCTGGTTAATTGAAGGTGAAACTCCTCAGAGGGCAGGTACCTTTAAATCCAGTGAAACAGGTGAAGGCACCGTAGTATTTACTCTCGATAACTTTAATCCTGATCAATGGAACCAAATTGCTGTTTCCCATGAACCGGACGCATCGAGTGAGACACCTGAAGGAAGTGTAGTGTTAAGCTCTGAACTCTAAACAAAAAAGAAGAACTCAAATTTGAGTTCTTCTTTTTTATTGGCTTTGTTAAACGTGGCTGTTGATCTCTTTCCAATTAACAGTTCCCACAGAGATTTTTTATTAATACTGAGATAAAAAAGGACAGGATCCTTCCTTTAATTGCACTGGATTATTCTGAAAAAATGAAGGCTGATAAAAAAAGTTTGGTGATTTCCAGGTATTGTTATAGGTGTTATGAAAAATATGGGAAGAAGCAGGAGATAATGGCGGGATAAGCCACGTCCAGTCTCCGGTTACTTCTCTCCCCTCCACTTTTTCTTTTTCTTCAAATAACGAGAACTGATTACTTGCTGTATGATGATCCACCATACTGACCCCAGCTTCTTTAAATGAAGTTAATACCGCATAATTAAGCTCAATTAAAGCACGGTCCTTCCATAAAGTTGACTGGTACTCAGTGGATAACCCCATCTTTTCTGCTACCTTTGAAAGCTCATTATAGCGGTTTTCATCAGCAAAATTTCGCGCACCTATCTCTGTTTCCATATACCAGCCATTAAAAGGTGCAGCAATATACTCAATACCGCCAATTTCAAGCTTCATTTCTGAAATAATTGGCACTGCATACCATTTTAATTCCAGCTCGCTTATTGGATAAACAGGGTGGGTAATTTGCACTTCCTTAATAATTGAAGATGGCAGTTCAAAATAGTATGGCGTTTTTCCCTCTAACTGTACTACGAGCGGAAGAATATCATATTTTGTCCCCTTCCCTTCCCATCCTAATGACCTGCAATAATGGGTAAAAGGTACGGAATGTGGATCCCCTATTATTTCTTCATTATCCGCCGTGTATCCGGCATACCTGATTAATTGATGATTATAGATTCGCACCGGATCTCTGTTATTCTGGCGAGGAGCAAAGATGGTTATCGCTGATCTAATCTTCCCGCCATTTGTTGCATATTCTATGTGATTTATAAGTGCTTCTTCAACGCTGCTTTCTGTTTTCGCCTCTCTCGCGTCAAACACATGCAGGCTATTCCAGAACAATCGCCCAATGCACCGGTTGCTGTTACGCCAGGCTGCCCGGGCGCCGTATTGAAGCTCTTCTGTTGTATGATTATAGCTGCCAAGTTCAGTAATACTTTGTTTTACTTCCTGTATCCTTCTTTCACAGGACGTTTGATCAAGACCCGTTTCATTATAAAATTGGCGAATAAATTCTTCTGCTTTTTCAATTAATATGTCTTGTGTCATATAAATTGTCCTTTTCCTTATGCGTATTATGACTCTGGGTATATAATAACACGATTCGACAATTAATATGAATATAGACGGCACAAGAATGTGAAATCAATTATGAATATAGACGGTATACTTTTTCGTACTCGCTTTCCAGCGCTACTTTTTGATTGTACAGCTGCTGCAGGTGTTCCGCACTCTTTTCTTCTAAAAGTTCCCTCTCTACTTTAGCCAATTCTCTTTCAATTTCTTCAACTTTTCCCAGCCATATTTCCTCATTTATTTCCTCGGAAATAGTGCTTCTCTGGTCTGATGTTTTTTTACTTTTGTTTCTTACAGGGTCAGGTTTCGCCGACTCAGAAGTACGTTTGACCTGTTGCTGCTGTCTTTTTTCATTGGCCCAATTAAATGTTCCTTCATAAGTTGTAATAGACCCATTTTCGAGCCAGCCGATCCGGTTAAAAAGCTTGTTTAGAAAATACCGATCATGCGATATAGCCAGGATGGTGCCTTCAAATTCTGCTAATGCTTCTTCCAGCACTTCCTGACTTTCTATATCCAAATGGTTTGTCGGCTCATCCAGCAAAAGCAGATTGCAGGTCTGGTGCATCAGTACGGCCAGACGAAGTCTCATCCGTTCTCCTCCGCTTAGTCCTGAAACTTTATTAAAGACATTTGCACCATAAAATAAAAATTTAGCTAATATATATCTTGCTTCTGCTTCACTCATATCGATTTCATCTCTGAATAAATCAATCACCCGGTCTTCCTCTTTAAAAACAAGAGCATGCTGAGCTAAATATCCGATCCGGCAGCTGCTGCCAATTTTTACAGTGCCTGTATCCGGCAGCACTTCTTTTACAATCATCCGAAGAAGAGTGGTCTTGCCTGAGCCGTTGCTTCCTACTATGGCATAACGATCCTGATGGTAAACTTGAAAATTAACATTATGAAAAAGGAATTTATCTTCGAAACCTTGGGATACTTCTTTGAACTCAACGACGTCTTTCCCGCTTCTGCCGCCTGTATCAAAAGCTAGATTCATTTTTTTAGCTTCCAAAACAGGTTTTTTTAATCTTTCAATTCTGGCTAAAGCCTTTTCCATACTTTTTGCCTTTCGGAATAGCTTTTCATTAGGAGGATTTGCCTCGTTTGCCCATTGTCTCAAGCGTTTGATGGCTTCCTTCATTTTTTTGATTTTTTTCTGCTGTTCTTCGTATGCATGAAACTCCTGCATCAGCTTTTCTTCTTTTTTGGTGAGATATTCGGTGTAACTGCAGGGATAGACAGTTAATTCCCCATCCTCTAAATCTGCGATATCAGTAACAACCTCATCTAAAAAATAGCGGTCATGGGAGATGACCACAAGGGCCCCAGAATAGTTTTTTATAAACTGTTCCAGCCATTCAATCGACTCTAAATCAAGATGGTTTGTTGGCTCATCCAGCAGCAATAAAGAAGGCTTTTGCAAGAGCAGCAGCGCCAGACCAAGCTTTGTTTTCTCTCCTCCGCTCATTTGCTCGAAGGTACGGTTTTTCAAATGTTCGATTTGAAGGCCGTTAACAACTGCGTTAATCTTTGACTCAACTTCATAGCCTCCCCTTTGTGCAAATGTTTCTTGAAGCAAACCATACTCCTCGGCTAAACGGGACAGGGCAGATTCATTTTTCTCATTAGTCAGCTCTATTTCAATGGAATGGAGCTTTTCCTGTATGGCTAAAAGATCGCGAAATGCCGATTCCAAATATTCTTTTCCTGCTGTTTGTCCTGCTGCCGTTGGAATTTGAGCCAGTGAACCAATCTGACAATTTTTTTGCTTTGTAACGTTTCCTTCTGTTGGCTCTTCCATACCGGAGATAAGGTTAAATAAAGTCGTTTTTCCACTCCCGTTTCTTCCTACTAATCCGATCCGTGCATTCTCTTTGATAGTAAATGAAATATTATCAAAAATTGTTGTATCGCTATATTCTTTTTTCACTTGGTTTAATTGACAAATAATCATATTGTTTTCCTCCCAATCATAAGTTGAGAGATCTCTTGTTTTACAGCAATAAAAATAGCCGCAGGGAATCATTATCCCTACAGCTACTTAAATAGAGCAAGCAAATTAGTATGCTTCGGACATACTGCTGCACTATTTTGATCTTTCCTGAGGTGATAAGAGATCTCTGAATGAAGTTGAATTCGTACATTGGCTAAAAAAGGGCATACTTATCCCTTTAAGCGTAAATGCATGAAAAATCCCACAGCAAATTGTAATAAATGTTAAAAATGCTGTGAATAACATCAACTCATTACTCATCTCTTTTCACCTCCCTTTCCGTTCCATCTAAAATATGATCTCATTATAATGAATATTCCCATAAAACACAATATATTATTCGGATCATCTATAGGGAGTATTAAAAAAATAAAAAAACCGTATTGTCTTTTGACAACACGGTCATGCTAATCGTTTGAAATTCTGGCCAAGGATTTCATTCATATTATGGACAGTAATAAAAGCTTTTTCATCTTGTCTGCCTACATAATTTTTTAATTTGGATAAGTCTTTTCTGCCAAGAATCGTTGTGATAACTTCTTTTTGTTCATAATTAAATGCACCCTTAGCAGTATGAATCGTTGCACCGCATCCAAGTTCCCCTACAATAAAGGCACGGATGAGGTCACTTTCCCGGCTGATGATAACCACTTCTTTATTTGCATTAAATTGCTGAAGCGTATAATCGATCATTAATCCATTTAAAATGACACCGAAGAATGCGTACATGCCAATTTGCGGTCCAAATAATAATACAGAGGACAAAGCAACAGCCAAATCGGAAAACAATACGGCCCGTCCAATTTCAATTCGAAAATATTTATTGATGATCATTGCAATAATATCTGTACCGCCAGTTGAAGCTTTTTGATTAAATACAATCGCCATGCCGATCGCTGCGATACATTGACCAATAATTAACTGGATTAAAATATCATCACTTAGTGGTCCAGTAAGCGGAGCCAGCCATTCCAGAAGCCAGACATATCCTGACAGGGCAAAACTGGTGTAGACTGTCTTAGCGCCAAATTGAAAGCCTAAAAAAGCGATTCCCAAAGCAAATAATACAATGTTAACTAATATCATAAACAAACCAATCGACATTCCGGGGAAAAGTGTATTTAATACAATGGACATTCCGCTCACGCCCCCAGTCGCCAGACTATTAGGTGAAAGAAAGAAATGTACATTGATCGCAACAAAAAGTGCTCCGATATTCATCCATAAAAAACTCATAACCTTATTCATACGAAATGCCTCCTCATGCCGTTTTTTTATAATCACAAGACCGCATTATACGCATGTGGGACGGGCATGTAAAGGAGTTATGGCTGATGCAGAATCGTAGATGAATTCAGTTATTTTTCATCATACATACAAATGATTTTTTATACACTTATTGGTTTAAACTCTTTAGGTCATGCTGAACTTTTTTTAGTTTTTCACTGTTTTTTTGATACAGCAGCATGCCTTCCTCTGCCTGTGATGCCAGCGAAAACAACTCCAAATCAGCCTGGCAGCGGTTGAGTAATGCAGTAAGAATCTGATCCTTTGCTGCTGTGGGGTGCTGTATAACATGATCATATAAATCCACAGTCAGTTGACCAGCTGAATCCACTTGTCCGATAAACACATCTTGCATCACTCTGCTCTGTTTAGCCAGCTCCCCTTTCACCCATTCTTCATTTTTTCCGATTGAATTCAGGGCCTGACCCATGACAACACCGTCCATAATGATGGTACATGGTTCCTTCATATAAGGGACGGTTATGTTAAGATCCTCCGCCGTGAGAGGCTGTTTCTCTTTTTTCAGCAGAATATTCAAATCTCCAGTAGGCTCCAGTATCGCGAATTCTACATCTGACAGCTGAAATACATCTTTCTTTCGCAGCAGTTCCATAAGCTCATCTACCGTATAGCGTTCCTTTTTTAAGCTGTTTTCAATGACATTTCCGTTTTGAATAAGGACGGTTCCTTTTCCCTCTAGAAAATCTCTCAGTTTTTTGCTCTTCATCGAAAGCTTATCTCCTATTATAGGAAGAACCACAAAAGCACAAATGCCGATAACTCCATGAATAAAACTTCGATCCAGACCCGTAATTACTTCAGCCCCAATACTTCCGATTGTTATTCCAATTACATATTCAAAAAATGAAAGCTGAGAGATTTGTTTTTTCCCTAACCATTTCGTGACTAAAAATAGGGCCGCAAGCATCATGATAGCCCTGCTGACTACGATTAACCATTCTGGCATTGCCATCACACCACATTTCTTAATTCGATTTTGACGGTACCGGTGTTTCCTCTATTCTTATTAAACGATCTTTTATATCATTAATGACTTCACTTACTGTCAGCATGGAATCATGATAGACTTTCTTTTCTTTAATATTCGTGGTTTTCAGCGATAGATCCGCCAAACTGTTTTCTACTTTTTTCAAATTTACTAAACAAGCCCTGATATCAGCTGCTTTCATAGTATTCACCTCGATTGTAAGTCCTGATATGTACATTATGATAACCACATCTTAAAGTTATTCACTTTTATTGAGGATTTGCTGAAATCATCTGAAGTGTTAAATCTGCCTAACGAAAAAAAGAGTGTCTCCTAAAAAAGGTCACTCTGCTCCTCTGTGCGGGTTCTACACTTCAATTCAGACTTTCTACATCCCGCGCGTGACGTTCTACACCACAAACCATCACTTCTACGCTTTGCGCCAGACCTTCTACATTTCCCGGACGGACTTCTACATTTCCCGGCTTCCCCCCTTTACATGGATAGCTTCATAAACTTATTCAGATGCACTCATTGAGATTCACAACTTGTTTGTTTTTTTCTTTAAGTGCTCCTGCATCAGCTGAGGGTTCTACACTACAATTCAGCCCTTCTACACCCCGCGCGTGACATTCTACACCACAAACCATCACTTCTACACTTTGCGCCAGAACTTCTACATTTCCCGGAATCACCATAAATGAATTTCACATAACGCTAAATCTTCGTTTTGACATCGCACGCACACCAATCTTCAAAAAACATAAGATAACAATAAAATTGAACATCGGAGGACAATGAACAATGTATTTTAATCAATATTCTACTTATCAAAATCAATATTTTAATGAATATTTTCGCATAAACAATGACAGACAGCTTATTGACGATATTCAAAAAGCCATTAATGCTGAGTATAGTGCTATTGCCTGTTATGAAAAGTTAGCCAAAATAGCACCTACAGAGAATGAAAGGAACAAAATCCTTAATATACAAACAGATGAAAAACGTCATCTTGAAGAGTTCAGCAGAATTTATACAAATTTAACAGGGATGCAGCCAACATATAAAGTAACTGAGGAATGTCCTGATAACTATAGGGAAGGAATTGAGTTCGCTTATAAAGATGAGCAGGAAGCTGTGGATTTTTACTTAGATATAGCTGATAAATCTCAGGATGCAGTTCTTATTAATCGATTTCGCCGTGCAGCTGCAGATGAGCAAAATCATGCTGTATGGTTTTTGTATTTTCTTCATAAACCAGATCTATCACCCACAACCCGGCAAATTGAAAATTATGGTGCTCAAGGGGCATTAAGTTCTTCTACATTGTCTATCCCCCAAATGCTCACTTATGCCCTTCAAGACGAGTACTTAGCACAGGCAAGATATAATAATATCCTAGGGAATTTTGGATATATTCGTACATTTGCACAAATCCAAGAAGCGGAATTAAGACATATAAGTGCTCTATTACCCCTTTTTGAACGCTACCAAGTGCCTGTACCTGCAGATATATCACCGTCATTGGTTTCAACACCAGAAAACATTAAAGCTGCCTATGCCGCTGGCGTTCAAGGAGAGATAGACAATATCGCTATGTATGAAAGGTTTTTATCATTTGAAATCCCTGCCGATGTGAGAACAGTGTTTTCACAACTTCGTAACGCCTCCTTGAATCATCTTGCTGCTTTTGAAAGAGGTCTGGCCAGGGATTAAGCTTTTCTTGTTTGAACATTATCTTATTGTATAAAAAAACGTTTCTTACAAAAGTGTAAGAAACGTTTTTAAAGGTTTACCGATTATCCACCGTCTCCGGATACATATCATGATTCATTAAACGATGATAAGCCATTTCCTCATATTTCGTCCCAGGCTTGCCGTAGTTAGTATACGGGTCAATGGAGATGCCGCCTCGTGGCGTGAATTTCCCCCATACTTCAATGTAGCGAGGGTCCATCAGTTCGATGAGGTCGTTCATGATGATGTTCATGCAGTCCTCATGGAAGTCGCCGTCTGTAACCCCAGTTATATCAAGAGTTTAGCGGCTGCATTTATTTACTGGTCACTATTTTGGTCACTGCCCTTGAACAATTCATCAAACGTGCCAGCCGCTTCAAGCTGCATCGATGGTAAAACGTGACTATATGTGTTCAATGTCACCGTTACATTCTTGTGACCAAGCCGCTCTTGAATGATTTTTGGATTTACTTTATTTGCCATCAAGAATGTAGCATGTGTATGTCTGAGATCATGAAGACGGATTTTTGGAAGTCCCAATTGTTCGACGGTCACTTTGAAAGCTCGTCTAAAGTTATTCGGATGCACCCAGCTTCCGTTTTTCGTACATACCACTAAATCGTATGGAAGGTATTCATCTGCCAATACCGTTCTTTCCCGAAGAAGGCACTTATAATGTGCTTTTAGGCTGCTCAGAAGAGCGTCAGGGACATAGACAACTCTCAAAGCGGCATTGGTCTTCCCTTCATTGACAAAGCCATACACGTTATCCTCGTCGATCTTACTAAGTGTTTGTCGAATGAAGATTCGTTTACCTTTAAAGTCAATGTCACTCCAACGCAAGCCAAGAACCTCACCCATTCGCATACCTGTCTGAGTGGAAATACTGAAGCCGATAAAGTGTCTTGTTAAGTTCAATACTCGCTGAGGAGCGCCTAAAAACAACATCATCTCATCCGCTGTCCATACCCGAAGCTTTTTCGGCATTCTTGGCAATGAAATATCGTCTAACATTGACTTGTTTAAGATGCTTTTTTGAGAAGCCTTATAAAGGACTTCTGCCACAATGCCATAAGCAGCTCGGATTGTCGCTGGAGACAGCTTACGTTCTTTGTGGAGCGTCTGGATATAAGTCTGGATGATTTGCTCACTAAACTCACCCATCTGTACATCCCCGATATACGGAACAATGTTATAGCGGATTTGTTCTTCATAATTTTGAATCGTACTCGACTTTAATTTGATCTTCTTTGCTTCAAACCACTGAGCAAGATACTTGCTAAAAGGAAGCTTTGCCACACTCAATTCTTTCACTTCACTAACCTCAATCTGAAGTTTTGCGAGAGCTAATTTTGCCTCATGTTTTGAATCAAAACCTCTTCGCTTCAGCTGCTTTCTTTTTCCAGTCATGGGATCTTTCCCAGTGTCTAACACAAAAAAATACTTACCTGTTTTCTCATCTTTTTTTATTACTGTCATCACTATCACCTGTATTTCACAGGGAGGTGATTAGGAATCTGCTTAATAGTATTTTAATAACGTTATGATTAAATGTCTATCATTGTTGGTAATTTCTCTTCTAACCCTATTATACACTTCTTATTAATCCTCGTTATTTACTAAAAAAAGGAGTTTTCAAGATCCTTAAAATCGTCTTAAAGTTGTCTTAATATTTTATAATTCCTATTGTGTTCGAACCAGCGACCTCTATCCTGTCAAGGTGGCGCTCTACCAACTGAGCTACGGAATCAAAGAACTTAATGGAATTATTCAAATCAATAGCTACCAATTGGTCACCTGCTCGTGACCAATCTGCGACCAAAGTTTCCGCTTCCTAAGCCAATTGTATAAAGTTTTCCTTTAAATTGATTTTACAAATAAAAAAGAGCCAAACCTCATTAAAGCAAGACTTGGCTCTTTTTAGATTGATGTGTAGCTCATGTCTTTTTCTTCAGGCTTGTCTGCTACGACTGCTTCTGTTGTTAGGAAGAGTGCTGCGACAGATACTGCATTTTGAAGAGCGTAACGAGTTACTTTTGTCGGTATTATTACGTTTCATTAGTTTCTAGGAAGATACAGACGACTACTTCACAATTTGTTGTGTACCTTCTAATTTTAAAGTGGTTAAAGGAAACAGTAAACTAAACTGTTATCGTTTTTTAATAAATCCTATAGATTTTTATACTTTATTTTCTAGTAGCCGCCTCTTGAATAGGAATAGAACTTTCATATCTCTCCCAGCAATTCGTACATAGACTTTGTTTAAGAAACGCAGGATGACTAGTATCAATTACATTATTACACTTATCACAGATTAACCCTTCACCTACTTCTAAACGATGCTTTGAAAAAATCTCATCACTTAGAGCAATCCTTCGTATTTCTCGATAATTATCAATTACCTCAATATCATCCGCAGTCTTTGTATCTAGTTGATTAGTTGTATAGTTATTATTTGTAAAGCATCCATAGTCAATGGAGTACACATCATAAACTTCCCCTTTTATGTCTTGGTGAGAATAACCTCTCTTCCTTAAGTGAATAACCCTTAAATCAACTAAAGTTTGGAGATATTTATTTGAAAAGTATTTTTGGGAAATAAGACAATGAGTAACTTTCTTCTCTCTTAAAACATAATCTATGATATGGTCCAAAAGCTTTTTTGCATTCGGTTCATTGTCGATACGATTTTGTTTATCAACACTATACCATTGTTGTGTTGCTTTTCTTATATTGTGAACTGAAACCTTTTTATCACTATGATTGGATATGAACTCTTCATACGCACTGATAAATATATTTAAGAAATCTCTTGATACACCGGCACTTCCAATTAATATTTCTCCCAACGCTTGATGAGTAAAAAATTCACCGATAAAATTTATTCTTGGTTTTGCATTTTTTTCTGAGAAGTATATACCGTGCAGTTCGGGATAATGCTTAGACAAATGCTTAAATAATAACTCATTAAAGTAGTCTTTTGTAGCGTCTTCATTTAGTTCATATACATACTTATTATCCAAGTCATTTCCAAAGATATCTCCACCATCTTCAAGTCCAAACCTTGAATCGTTGTCATCTATCATTAGTCTTGTTCTAAACTTTATCGCTCCTATTTTTAACTTAATGGAACTAGATACAAAAGCAATCTTTAGTAGATGAGAAAGATATGGCTGCGTGCTAATATCTATTTCAGACCACTCATCTAACATTAAAATAATGTTGTTCAGACTTAAAATTCTAACGATATTATTTAGTATCTTAGTCAATTCACCAAAGGATATAAATTTAATGCCGTTCTCTTGTGCCTTTTTCGTGTTTTTAAATTCAGGTTTTATTCTTGCACCAGTTGTTGAAAAGTCTCCTACTAAAGCTTTTACCGATTCTGAGTCAATTGAGAACTCACCTTGTTTCATGAATTTGTTACCATTTAATACAATATTTAATTCTTTCAAGTGACTTGATAATTCATACCTTATTTGATTAACTTGAAAATTTTCAAGATGACTTAACGGATTTACAATAAACTCAAATTCCTCTACTATATGCTCAACTAACATTTTAAGTATATTTTGAAAGTATACTAAAGCATTCAACTTTGGATTATTGGCAAATGTTTCTTCAAAAGTTGAAGTGTTTCGCAAATCAATATAAACAGGATAGATTCTCTTGTCGTACATCTCTTGATACAAAAGCTCTTTGAGGGCATTAAGTAAATGAGTCTTACCTGTTCCCCTTCTACCGTAAATGACCTGATTTTTAATATTATTAACTGTGGTCAGTACATTACTTCCAGCATATAATTCTAAATAATCTTCTTTTATGTCTTCTGATCTTAGGACATTAGATAATTCATTAACAGCAGTTCTCATTTTCGTGCTATTTAATTCCAAATCTATTTCCCCCCACCGTTTTTCACGTATTACAAGAATAACAGAAAAACATATATTTGACAAAATTTGCTTGTTAGAAAATGTTGCTTCCTTTTTTGTCTCAAATCCTCTTCTGTGTAACCGCTTTCTCTTCCCGCTTTGCAAGTCTTTATGATGCTGAACGGTTCGGTTTATCTCAACTTCCTCAGCTAAGAGGTAGGATTTGAAAATCTCTTCAGCTATATTGTAAATTAAAAACCTGTATAATACCCCAATCTGCTTTATTATTCCTTCTCCTATAAACGAAAAGGCGAGAATTTTTTTCGCCTTTTATATAAATTCTTATTTTTAAAATTCCTTTGACCACCACCTTAGATGGGCGGTGATCATCTAGTTAGCCATGCTCTATTTACCGATGAACTATTTTACTTGTTCTTGTAACACTTGTTTCAACAAATCAATTGCATCTTCTTCATTTGGGTCATTAGTTCCCAGTTCCCCCCGAAAGGCTTTAGATAAGATTGATTGTTTTAGTAGAGCCAGAGTATTTTGTGTTATTTTGATATCACTTAGTATACATTCATTATCTTTCATGTACTTATCTAGTATTTCAACAATTTTAACTTGTTCGTCATAAACGGGTACTGGTATTTTTAATTCCTTAAAAATTTTTAAAGTGATTTTTTGTTGTGCAACACCCTTACTTTGTTTTCTAATTTGATTTTGGATAAATGGTGATTTGATAGCATACATCACGTATCTATTGTTAACAAGTTTATTATTAGCTCTGAATTTTATACAGTCAGCAGTAATTATAGCTTTGCCAAAAGAATCTGGTAGTATATCAGAATCTCCAGGTGGATCACCCATTTTAGTTATTAAAACGTCACCCGAATTCACCACATGAGGCTTTAATTCAATCGCCTTATCTACAGAAACAAACTTTTGTTCTAACTTATAATTCAAGCTTCTAATATTCCTTACAAAAATTAAAGGAATACCTTCTGTTGTATAATCTGAAACTTTTAAATTGCTTCCAAAAGGACCAATGGCAAGTGAATATTTTTCATCGGCAGCTATTGATTGAAAATTTGTTACTACCCAATTTTTAGGGATATTAAATGATAAACTAGCATTCAAGGGAGTAATATCATTATTCTTAATATTATGATTAACTCTCCACTTCTTCGTCAACTCCCCCCGAAACGCTTTATCCAATATAGCAGCCCTGCGAAGTTCAAACGATTCCTTTGCTTCTTCAATTAATTGCTTTGCTTCATCTATTTTACTTAGAAGACGTTCAACTTTGTTAGCAATACGTCTTTGTTCATTGATAGGTGGTAGGGGGAAAGGAATATCTTCTATGTTTTTCTTTGAAATTTGTTTGAATGTTGTTCCAGTACTAATCGTATTTAAATAGGGGTGTATTGTATCAATGTAATATCTCAATAATTTTGTATTAATATTGAGAGACTTAATTCCTGCTACGCCTCGTCCCAAACAATATTCACCATCTGAGATATTTGTTTTTCCAATAGTTGCTCTTATCGAGATTATTAATTCGTTCTTAGTAGTTATTTTTGTTGCTTTCTTCGTGTATCTACTTACCATTGGAAAATCTTTACCCATGTCAGCTGGTCCCCCTACTAGAGGAATGTAGCATGATTCTTCTGTTGTAAATTCCCCTTTAGGTGATTGTCCCATATTAATTTCAAATAGAAATTTTAACTTTGTCCATATCCAATTATTAGGAATATCATATGGCTGTTCTTCAGCAAGTATTATTGATTCTACTAACATTTCTTTTCTATTTTTACTCTTTACCATAGCTATTCACCTTAACTTCTTCAGTTTCACGCAGCTCATCAACAATTTCATTCAATAATCCCATCGCTTGTTGAAGTTTTAATATAGTTTCTTCAGCTGACTCAATAGGATCTGGCAGATTTTCATAAGACGAGAGAGAGTCATCAGCAACCAATCCAATATCTAAACTATCATTCCTCTTTAAAATATCTTCTCTAGTAAATTTATTCCATCGGTTATCTTCAATTTTTGAACGATTTTCTGCAACAAATGCTTTCATGAAATCTTCAAAATGAGCCATGGTTAATTGATTCCGTTTACCAAATGAAGACATATTTGTTCTTAGATCATACACCCAAACATCTTTAGTATTGCCTTGATCTGTTTTTTCTCTTGTAAAAAACAATACATTTGTTTTAACACCCTGCGCATAGAAAATACCAGTTGGTAATCGTAAGATAGTGTGCAGATTACATTTATTCATTAAATCACGACGAATTTGCGCACCTATCCCGCTCTCAAATAACACATTATCAGGCAAAACAACCGCTGCACGAGCTTTTCCATCATCCTTCAAGGAATTATAAATCAGCTGTAAGAAATTCAACTGCTTGTTGGATGTTTCAAACGTTAAATCATCTCGAGACACACGTTCTCCACCTTTTTTTGTACCAAATGGAGGATTTGTCAAAATTACATCAAAATTCTTCATCCATTTTCCGTTACTCGATAAAGAATCCCCGTTCTCCATTCGTCCCTCAATATTATGGAGTAACGCATTCATAAGTGCTAAACGGTGTGTGCCTTTTACAAGCTCCATTCCACTAAATGCTTCTTTCTTTTGGAATTCCGCTTCTTGTGGGTCAAGGTCAAAATAATCATCTGTTTTATTTTTCAAATACTGGTCAGCTGAAATCATAAAGCCTAATGTTCCTGCAGCAGGGTCATTACAACGTTCTCCTACTTTTGGATCAACGAGTTGAACCATTACGTCGATCAATACTCGAGGCGTGAAGTATTGTCCTGCTCCAGACTTGGTTTCACTCGCATTTTTCTCGAGTAATCCTTCATATAGATTACCTAACCCTTCTTCTTTAGCACTGTACCAATCAAGTGCATCAATTGATTTAATGATTTTTTCTAAGTTTTTAGGCTCTTCAATACTCGTTGCTGCATCACTATAAATCAAACGAAGTCTTTCATTTTCACTGCTACCTAGCTCTAATAATAATCGTTGATAGAAGGTTTTTAGTTCAATACCTTCTTTTGTTGTAAGGTCATTCCAACGATACCCTTCTGGTATAACTTCCTCTGTTTGTTGCTCTTTCATCATTTTTAAAAATAATATATAAGTTAACTCTGTTACGTATTGTTGATAAGTAATTCCATCATCACGTAAAACGTTACATAAATTCCATAGCTTTTGTACGATCTCTTGGTTGTTCATAAAATGCCTCCAGCACGTTCGAAATTTTGTTTATCATCAACTTAATTACCGTATCAATTAGTCGACGTTTACTATTATAACGTAAAAAAAGCCTCAATAAAGAGGCAAGCGTTTCAACTGATATATAAGTTATCATTGATCGTATTTACCACTCTATCAATGTTGTCTCCAAACTCTCGTTTTAACATCTTATAGCCGCCTTGACTAAGGAATGGTTCTTCTGAAAACGCATCTTGAGAGGTTGGAGCTAAGATAGGGAATTGTAATAATTGCTTTTCAATTCTTTCTAACCATTTTTTCTGCCTAGGAGTCCAATCATGTAAGGAGAATACTTTTTGCATAGCATGCTTAATACGGAAATCATGGGAAACAAGTGCTTCTCCAAGAGCCGCTTGTCGAATAAAACTAATGATGTCTGCCGCAATCTCTTCATTTTTTGTTTGTTTCCAAGCAGTTTGTAAATGTGATTGTTTATATCCCTTTGTCTCTAGTATTGTGATAAGTTCTCTCAAATCTTTTTTAGTTAAGTTTTTTGGTCTTGTACATACGATTTGCAGAGCAGGGATTTCATTTATATTCTCTTGAATATACTGGACGAAACCATCAAGATAATCTTCTGGGCGTTTATTTCCTTCCCCATACCCTCGAATTATTTCTGTTACTTTATCTTCTTTATTAGAAATGTATCGTTTTTCTCCTCTAACTCTGTATGTTTCAATGTACTCAAACAGGACGTTATGTTGTTTTGCAATTTCTGGAGAATATGATTGAACCTCTTTTACCCATTCATCAACCGATTTACCTTTTGACAGCTCTTCAAATTTTTGTTTACCTTCCTCGTTCAACTTTTGTTTTCGACGCTGCAATTTAGCTACTAATTGGTCACGATAAAACGAAGATTCTTCTTCTGTGGTGGAGCGGGTTAACGAATTGTATAAGTCCCCAATGGCAATATTTTTTCTTTTCACAACAGGCTTCATTTCTGTGTATTTTTGTAACTTATCATAAATACCTACGGCATCGTATATATTAAAATGAGATTTTCCTATATCGGGACAAAGCCGAGTTGCACGACCTAGCATTTGATCGTAAAGAATACGTGATTGAATACGGCGTAAAAATACTATGTTTGTAATAGCTGGAACATCTATACCTGTTGTTAATAGATCCACCGTTACTACCACATTTGGTAACCTTTCATTTTTAAGTCTCTTGATGGCTTCTAAAGGCTTATAGATATATCCAGTGATTTTCATAATGGCGTCATCTTCTACCTCATCACCACGTTGTTTAAATGCCTCTTTTAGTAACCTAACTATTAAATCAGCATGCTGGTCAGTAGCAGCAAATATGAGTGTCTTTTCTTTGCTTCTAGGGTCAATGTAATCGACTAATTTATTTAATACCGCTTTATTGAATGGCTCAGTGATAACACGCTTATTAAACTGTTCTACTTCGAAATGAATTGTATCCTCCATTTTCTCTAAAATAACTTCTCCTTCTTCCACATCAAAAACTTCCACTTCTTCATCTTTTTCTAACGTAATACCCATCTGAGATAGTTCAGTTTTAAACAAATAAGGCGGTTCATGGTCAACCAAAAACCCGTCTAATACCGCTTCACTGTAGGAATACTTGAAAATGGGCATACAGAAAATATCTGTTGTATGCAGTGCAGGAGTTGCAGTAAGTCCTAAACACGCTGCATCAAAATAATCAATAACACGTCTATATTGGCTTATATAATCATCCTGGTCTCTGAATTCCAACTCTTCTTCAGACATCTCTTGATCACTGGTATAGCCACGATGTGCTTCGTCCACAATAATGAAATCGTATTGACCAACACTTGGCATTGTTTCATCATTACTGTAAAACAGTCTTCGAACCATACCTTGAACCGTAGCAATTTGTACTTTTGTAGCAACCTCTGGGGTTATGTCTTCTAAGGATTTCACATCATAAATATCTGCAAATGATAGTCCTTCAATTTTGGTATCTTTGAGTGCATCTTCCGTCTGTTTTCCTAAAGAGTTGCGGTCAACTAGAAAAAGGATACGACGACACTTCTTTGTCTTAATTAAACGATACATCAATGCGATAGCTGTTCGGGTCTTACCTGTACCAGTTGCCATTGCAATAAGCATACGTCTAGTTCCTTCAATTAAAGCCGCTTCAGCGGACAGAACAGCATTCTGTTGATACTGGCGCAGTCCAAATTTTGTTATATCTTCTTCTTTAAGCTTTTGATTAGCACCCTGATCTTCCTGACTTAACAGAAGCTGTAAATCATCGGGAGAATGCCACCCTTCTAAAGGACGAGCATGTTTGGTGGGTTTACGTGCATCCCAAAACCAGATACCCGATTCCTCTTGTAATTGCTTCAGATAAGGCCTACCATTTGTTGCATACAAAAAAGGAACTTTATAGTCTTTAATTGGAGGCAGCAAAGTTTCATTTCCAATTACTTTAACATTTTTTGCATATACCTTTGTTTGACTATCTAAGGCACTAGGAATGGTTTTCTTTTTTGCTTTTGCTTCTATTAAGCCAACAAGCCTAAGACCGATAAACAGCGCATAGTCAACTCTGCCACCCTCTACTTTCCACTCTGCAATTGCCATGTTCCGATTTTTTCTGGGGAGCGTACCATTTTTGTGATGGTTAAGTACATTTGTGTCTGCTTCCCATCCTGCCAAACGTAACTTTTCATCAATAATAATACGTGTTTCTGGTTCTGTTAATTGATTAAGACGTATAAAGTTTTTTGATCTATTCTTACGCTTCGTTTTTACATCCTCTTGCTCCAAATCTGCTTGTTGCAGAATTGCTTCAACGTTCTCATCGAGTTGTTTCTCTTTCTCCACAAATTCCTGCTGAAGTTTTCTTGTATCCAGTACCATTTGTTCCTGGGGTTCTTTGTACTCTTGAGGTTGGAAGTCCCAATCACCGTAAACCTCCATAAACCAATTAGACAAACGAAAAGTTAACTGCAACAAAGCTTTTGCTTCTTCTGTTTTTCCATAACCAGCTTCATGCATTGCTAGATTCCCTTTGCGTCGAAGAGTTTCAAATATATCAATTAATTCATTTTCTAATAAGCCTTCTCTACGTAACGTATTAATACGTTCTACTTGACTAGTACCATAAACTTCCCGAATGTTTTCGGATGCAAGAATAAATCTTGCTATTGTCTCTGCAAATAATCGGAGCTTCATCACTGTCGTCTGGGGGTCATGATATACATTTTTCTCCGCTGTTTCTCCCAAATTAGCAAGTACATCCCATTTCCCTTGAAAAAATGAAAAGTTGCTACCCATATATAATCACCGTTCCCTTAAAAGGTTTTGTGCTACCATTATACTACAGGTATACAAAAAATGGGTTAAAAGGAAAGTGAATAATAGTCGCTCCCCTATCAGAGTGAATAAAATCAATATTTCATTAATTGTCGTCATCTACTTTACTCCACAAAAAAAGCATCTAACCATATTTAGGTTAGATGCTCGATCTAAAGTTTTTGGAATGTTTTAAAGGTAGAACCATCACCTAAGGCCTTTAACGTGTTAAAGGCCTTATACTACATTATGTGAAAGTCCTTAACCTATGAACTAATAATGTAACTAACCGTTTACCTCCAGATATATTAGCCATCTTTTGGAACATTAACTGGTCTTACACAATGGATAAAAAATATAGTTCCTCTATTAGGATAATAAGACCAAAATTCTTCATAGAAAAAATCATCAAGCATGTATCCGTCAATCTCCATTTCAAGTTCGTCTCTTTTATCTGAAAAATCCATATCTTTTTTATCAATATACTTTTCTCTTAGTTTACAATAGTAGTATAAATGAAAATAAAGCTCCATATCATATTTTTCCATCAAAGTCTGAGGAAGATTCAGATTCCTCATATGTACTGGATAAGTATCGTATAATATACTCAAGGCAGTTAAACCTGCCATTGAAAAAGAATTGCCTTCACGAAGTACCATCCGCATTACATCATCTAAAGTAAAATAATCTCCGAATTCACGACAGACAGTATAAAGTGTATCTTGAAGTGTCTCCCCTTCTGGTGTGCCACGGAGATTTTGTCCTAATTCTTCCCCCTTTGTTAATATGTCATCTATTTGAATAAACTGTCGAGCAAATTCTTGACCTTCATTTGCCATCTTATTAATTAGGAATTCTTCCATTTCATTATCTTTGAATTTTGTAGAAGATTGAATTAGCTTGTTTATTAATTGTGTATGCCTAACCCATGTCCCTTGTTGAGCAACTGTTTTTAGTTGTCCATTTAATCCCCAATGCAATTCCTTTATCAAAGGGATTTTTATAACGATAGTTGAGTGTTTACTATCGTATAATTCTTCTCTATTCCTTTCAACCCATTCTTGCAGGTATACATAATATGCTTTTTCATTCTTTGTATCTGCAACTACGAATATAACTGGTAAATCATAATCTAAAAATTTCTTTATATACTCCTTGTCCTCTCTATAATGAATCAATTTCTCTTTTATAGTTAGAGAATCTGTTGACTTTACTTGTACTTTCATTAGATTTCCATTTGGAGCAGGTTCGGCTAACTCTACTTCTATATCAACTCCATAATCCATTTGCTGCAACCTAGCCAACCAGCTTCTTGTTTTTACAATTAAATATGCAACAAAGATCTCCCCGACTTCACCTATTATTTTTGAGTCATTTCGCTTATTCATAAAGCTACCTCCTATTTGTAAGACCATATTATCTCATTAATTATTACAATTCTAAGTAGTTCCATTCTATAGCTACACATGTGGCTTTTTAGAATAAATGATAAAAAAATCACTTTTCAAAGTTAACAGTGGTTTATTTAAAGGCTTTACATAGCTAAGCAGTTTACTAGTTTACTGTTTTTTATTATATTTTCATTTAACATAAAATTCAATATGAGTAATTTATTTCATTGTATACTGAACCGCATTAAAACTTTCTCGCATCGGATAATTTTACACTCTTTAATATAGATTGAGCTGCTAGTTGTATGGTATTGCCGCCATATCAATTCCACTTGTTGGTCCTTCGCCCCACTTAGAATGTGGAAAACACCCCCTAACTCCTCAACTTATAGAAAGAGACCTTGCGATAGAATGTAGCCTTATACATATTTGACCTCTTCATTGCTTAAACAGCAGTAATTTTTCCTACTTTCCATTCTATATAAGCTTGTTCAAATTCAATTCTAATAAACGTTTTAGTTCGTCCTAAGTGTTTACCACCGTACAAAAAATCAACCCTGAACACTTATTCTACCGCCCCACAAATTGCGCAAAAAGTGTAGCTTTAGATACAAAGCTACTAAAATAAAAAAACCTCTGACAAAGTTGTCAGAAGCTGCAAAAATTTCAAAATATTTTAACTATACTCGTTGACAAACAGGAACAACCATCTTACAATTAAGTGAGATGGGTCTAGGTAAATAGCCTATTAAAATTCTACTGTTCTTTTTAGTGTCTGATGTTAGCGCATCAGATTTGGTTCTTTTCACAAACGATTGATTTTTGATTACGATTATCATAATACATCATCAAGTTTGTCGAAAGCAAGACATTTTTACTGGAAAATAACGACAAATTTCATCATGATCATTATTTTGATACCCTTTATCATTCGTTAAATTGAGGTGAATCCTTCTATAAAGGCAGTTTTTCATGGAGGGTAGCGATACATTTTTCTTAATAGCTATTTACTTACTCATCCACAAAAATTTAATGGATAGAGGAGTATTAAATCATGTTGATTACAAAAAAAAGGATTAAGAACTGTAGTAAATATATTGCCCATATTGAGGAAGGTAAAACCGCTTTGATCGGTTTACCCGTGACAGATGATATTTCAGCTCGACTAAAAGAAATTGGTTTTAACACGATGAACGCTGGTGAAAGTCTAGTACCATCACCAAAATTGGGTACAGTCAGCAAATTTAATGCAATCGGTAAAGATCTTCCACAGAAACACTTGCCGATGGAAACAGTATATCGCCAACAAAATTGGGAATGGGAAGACTGGAATGGAACAACTTATTCCCGTACCGTGGACATTCCATACAAAAGGTATCCAAGAATATGGACTCCTGCACCATGGGTCTCGTTGACCATTATCCAGTCTGGAGAAAAGAAATTCATTACAGCTGGAGATAGTTTTACCAAAAGTCTTACTCCTGAAGAAGACATTACCCATCGCATTAACTTAATGTTACAGCTTTTCAAAAGGGTAGAGATTCTACAAGAAAATCTCGAACGGTATGAAGTTCCACGGATTGAAAGGCTTGGTTGGGATGTCCTCCCTACAGGAAGTATGCCATGGGAACAATTCAAGCCGAAGCTAACCCCTTTGCTGGAAAAGTCATCAAAAGGCAAAAAGAAAATCATTGCTGACCGTTTGGAATCAGTATCAAAGCACCAGCCTGATTTTCACGCAATCGGAACAAACGGCTATCGAGGATATGTTATCTTCGGATTCACCAAGTTAAATCTATATATATTCGAAACTGCTGAATACGGAAACGCAACTTATGTTTTCGAGGGTGATTGGAAAACTCTCTCAGGAATGACCAAGGCTGAAATCATAGCTGGAAATTTACACAAACACCGATTTGTCCATCAAGAGGGCTGGACAAAACAGATAGACACTCTGTTTCCAAACAACCCTAACCAACGGATTTCTTAAAATTAAAGGCAGGGTAAGCAACATACCCTGCCTTTAGTTTTTTTACAATGTGAAAAGGTTTAATACAATATAACTTTTAATAAATCAATGTTTTAAAATGTTTACTGGAGATAACTTGTTTCTTTATTAACTAGGAGTTAAAGATGAGTATCTAGTCAGCAAATGTGCTTATGATATAGTTGCCGTTCTAAACGAGGCGAATAACGAGCAACTGCCGAGGAGGAACGAAGCAATAGCGGAGTGACGGGCGTGTTCAAATAGTTCGTACTTTGTAATTCAACAATATAATAGTTGAAACTCATCCTTTTAAAACATATGTTCATGTGGAATCTTCATTACGTGTGAATGAACCAACTATGTGGTTATCACGTTTATAGCCCCACTAAATAAGTGGAAATACACCCCCACTTCGATTACAAAGGAATAAGAACCCTTTGTGAGTCTCTTATTAACTCACTTATTGATGCTCTTTGATTAACTTGTCTAATGTTGGTCTTGATACACTTAATTCCTTTGCAAGTTGAGATTTGGACACTTCTCGATTCATGTATCTTTGATATTGTTTGTTGAAGTCTGAGATGGATATTTCTTTTCGTCCCTTGTACTTTCCTGCTGCTTTTGCTATTGCGATTCCTTCACGTTGTCTTTCAAGCATATTTTCACGTTCAAAATCATTAATTGCGCTAATCATCTTTAACATCAATCTACCTGTTGCGGTTGAAGTATCAATATTTTCTTTAATGGAAACCAATTGAACTCCTTTCGATTCTAATAGTTCAACTAGCTCTAATAAGTCCTTTGTGGATCGTGCTAATCGTGAAAAGTCTGCAACATAGATTGTGTCTCCTTCTCTTGCAAAGTCCAACATCTCTTGTAATTCGGGTCTATTTGTATTCTTAGCAGACACCTTTTCTTGATATACCTTATCTATTCTAAACTGCTCTATCACTTTAACTTGCCTTGCTTCATTCTGTTCAACTGTTGATACTCTGATATATGCTATGTTCATATTCAACTTTCCTTCCGTACGTATTAATAAGTTAACAATAGCATATTGTAAAAATAGGTTCAAAGACTTTGTTTACAATATGCAAATTAATAAGATCTACGATTTCTGATTTACAACTTTCTGATGTTTAGAAATTGTAAAGTTATAGCACGCTCTAGATTTACATACAACTTACCAAAAACAACATCATAAAGCAGAGATATCTATTCTATTGATATCACTTTAAAATAGGATACGCCTCTGTTATCGGTTACCATTGTCGAACTACATCAGTTTATTACTATATGTTTTATCGCTTTATCACATTAAATCATATCAAATACTTTAGTCGTGTCGGAAAATTAACGAATGTTTGTTTGAGAATGAGTGTGGTTTCTGAATCATGACAACCACTAACTCATAACTCCTCAACAGGGCTTCATATAGTCCATAGATTTAGTCCTATACTGCCGTCAGCACAATACAAAATATAAAGAAGCGTTTCCTTTTAGTACAGAAACGCAGCTTATTTCCTTGAAGAAAGACTGACCTTTGGTATTTGCACAAGTAGAAAAGGTACTGCCACTTATTATTTCAGTAATCATACCAATAACATGGAAATGTACTATAGGCTTTAGTTACACAACCTTATTTCTTAATTCTCGCTTACTTTCTCTAATAAGTCTGTCAATTATATAAATCTCGCCATATGAAGTTACCTTTGTTACTCGTTCATTTCTTCTAGTATTTTTTACATACTTTATTTTGACCGTAAGGATATTCCTCTCTAATGCAAGTTGCGTTGGTTCTGTGCTATTTTTCTTAACAAAACCCCAATCACGCAATTTTTGGTACAATCTTTTCCCGCCAATATCAATACCGTTTTCTTTATCAAATGCTAAATGAGCAACATCATTAACGGATTTGTATTCACCATCAGATACTATATGTTTAAAGGTATCAAGCATAGGTTCGTAAATAGCATTTGCCCTTGCAAGTTCTTTTTCAGCTAGTTGTCTTGCTGCTTGCTCGGATTTGATTTTCTCCAATAATTCAATTGCAAAATCTGAATTGCTAAGCATGTTGTCAATTGTTTCAGCAGTTGCATAAATACCATGCTTGCGGATTGATTTTAGAATCTGCTTAACCTCCTTCTTAAACTTCTTCGCAATTGGCTTGCGTGACTGCAGTAGTAATTCATAAAGTCCATCTTCTGTTAAGAACCACATTTCACGATTTTGCCCTGACACGTATAATATACATTTCAGCTTTTCTTCGTCATCAACCAAACCGACCATTCTTGATAAATCTGTATGTCCAATCCATTCAGCTACATTTTTAGCTAGGAAGAGGGGATTTTTAGCATCCCCATACATTCTAAATTGCTTTCCTAATACTTCCTGTTCATTAAATACTGTTACTTGATTTGCCATAATATATAATCATCCTTTTTTCACTATAGTTTTTATTTGGTATGAGAAGCAGAACTCCAGTTTCAAATCCCACTCATGATTATTGCTATTAATTACACGGTTGTCTTAGATGTCTAATACTTTCACATAATCCCAATAATTATCATTTGCCACTTTTGCGTAGCATGACTATATAAGGAACATGATAGGTGTATACATCATGTTGAAATTCCTATGAACTTTAAAACTCTAAAGCAACCGTGACTTTTATTTATCTATTCTATATAATGTCTTTAACAAATTAATTTTTTATTTTCTTCAACTTGTATCGGACGGCAATCCTTTACAAGTTTTTTTCTGATCATTTTTGGAAAGCTTGACTTACTCATTTCTTCTTCTGTTATGCCCATCTCTTCTTTTAACTTATTGTTAGATGGGATTATCTCCAAGTCATAAGCATCCACCATCTCGGCTATACAACGTTTGAATTGCTTTGTTTTGAATTCTTGCTGCCCCTTAAAGTATAAATTCACCATATCTAAAATTTCTTTCTCAGTTGTCCAACCTTTACTTTGTATTAATTTAAGCGTATTAAACTGTATACTAGATACTACTTCCTCGTTCAGTTCTGCGATTTCTTTTCCTTTGTCCTGAGGAAAGACCCTGTCTGCTTCTTCTCTTCCAAAGGTTCTCATAATTCCTTCATATGATATAGTTCTACCTGTACAACCTTTATCCAACCAAACCCTACACATTTCATCGATTTGGTGGAAGAACTGGTAAGTATACATTGGTAGCTCATATGTATTACTCCTATATTGAAAATGATTTTCTCTTTTGTTTCTTTGATGGATTTTCAAAAGTTCTTCTGGTAATTCTGTTTCATCTAATTTTCTTATTACTTTGAAAAGAGTAAAGAAATTCATTCTTGTACCAGTGGCACTTGTGCTTCTACCGAAGTGCTGTGCTAAGGTTCTTATACTGTGATAAAACACAATTTTTGGGTCTGTATCATTAGTAATGAATTCTTTAGCTAGGTCTAACAACATATATAAGTCCAGGAGATGTCCGTACTTACTAAATACCTTGCAGAAGTGTGGATAAATTTCTTCAAGTACCTCTGACATCAATAACTCTTTATAAATATCTATGGTTTCCTTAAACTCCTTAACCGCTTCACTCTCATATATCTCTATCATATAAAGTTCCATTAAGAATTTCTTTGACTCTACGACAGAGCATTCTAACAGCCTCTGTACCACATGAAGGATTGTTCCTATGAATGGATTACTTGATGAATGGCACTTATAAAGCCAATGGCCATTTTTTCTATGAGATTGATATATTGAAGCACTTGGACTATCTTCGTCATGAAAGATATCAATGAAGTTGCCTTCTGTTCTAATACCTAAGAAGGCTCTTAAGTCTTGTTTCTTAAGATAGTCAAGTACCTCATTACTTGATAATGTTACTGGTTCAATATGAAGTAGTTCTTGTAGCTTCTCAGTTTTCCCATTACCTATCAACTCAACATAATTTGTATATAAGTTACTATGGGAAGCTTCAGGTTTCGTGTGAACCCTTGTGACGGACATATCCAGATTACCCTTTATGTCCTGCAAAGGGGTTCTATTTAGGATAGCGAAGCTGGATACCTTTAACCGATTATTGAAATTAAATGAACTAGCTTCTTTACCGCCAAAGAAGAGTCGGCTACCATCTCGACAGGCTCGGTCTGCTTGGGGATAACACCTAAGCAAATCATCTATAATATACTCAAAAACTTTATATTGAGTTAGAGGCTTGTCCAATACAAAAACTACTCGAAATTTATGATGATTTTCCTTATGTCTAAACGTTGTGTAGAGGAACACAGCATTGTGTTTAAAGAATTCATCATTGATTGCCTCGTCTAATGTAAGACCCTCATCAAAATCTAAAGCTATTACTTGTTGTGATTCCCAATTTGCCTTTGATCTTTTTATACTATCTCCTATGGACTTAAAGGTTGCAGGAATGAATGTTTTTCCTTTTGTAACCTCTTCAGCTAGCTTTGCAGCATCAATTTCAACAGGATTGCACTGGATAATACGGTTATTAATCAGACCAATTTCTCTCCCGCTAGGCTTGGATAAATAGTCAACTGTATCTAGGAGTATTTTCATCCGACCTCTCCTCCACTAAACATATACAGTGATAGCAAAGAAGTTGTTTCTGTCTTTCCATAGATTGTAATTACTACTTGAATCATTCGGCTTTTAAATAATTTTTCCAATTTAATTCCCTTTTCTGATGACTAGGTTTCGCTATTATTAGCAGCCATCTATTTCACTCCCTTCATGTTTTAGTTAGAAATTGAATCTGTAATGCTCGAAATTATTAACTTAGGATTACACATAGGATGATGTGTGTTATTTACTTCTGAGAGACGTGGTTAATCAATCTTCTGTATCCAGAATAATTTTAATCCAATCATCTTCGCCACTAAACATGTCATGTTTTTGTAGCAGTTCCTTCAAGTCTTTATTCAATTCATTTGTCATGTCATTCATGTTAATGAATTTAAGCAATTCTGTTACAGCCTCTACCTTTTTAACATTCTTCTGTTGGAATGTACCATTCAATGTACCTAAACCGAGTAAGTAAAGTTCATTACTAGAAGAATTTAATTCCTCCAGATAACTGTCATCCTGTAACAATGATTTTGTTATCTTCAACTCCCTTTCTCTGTCCATAAGTACCTCAATCGCTTCTCTATGTTGATAATAAGGGTCTAAGGTAAATGGATTGCCTTCATCATCCAATGGTTCTTCCGTATGTTTAGCCGATAATTCTTGGAAGTATGCTCGTTCAATCTCCAATTCATCTACCTCATCTATTTCTTTTTGAAATAAATCCTTATTTACATGACTGAACTCAGAGAGTTTTGATAGTTGTTCAATCCGCTCTTTAGGAATTTTCCTTTTTCCTTTTAACCAATCATAAATAGTTTGCCTACCTATCCCTAGTTCCTTTGCTATCTGGTTAACGCTCAAACCAAATGTTTTAGCAAGCTTTTCAAGACCTATAATGGTAATCACTCCCTAACACCTTTGACTTACACTTGTAAGCCTATATAAGTTATATCACGACTTACATTTGTAAGTCAAGACTATTTCTGTTATTTTCTTTGAATTAAAATTCACCAGCCCTTCCTCTTTACTGATTAGTTAAATTCAAAGGTTATTTTTGTTCTAAGTAAAAAGAGAATAGCTACAATCGCTATCCTCTCACTACTATTATTTAACAATTCCCTTGAACGCTGCACTATTAATTACGTTTTAAAGAACAATGCGTCGGAATTTATAAGAAAATAAGAGGAGTTTCAACAATTTCTAACGTTCTATATACTCCTCAAACAGTCTGGTATCGGATTATTTTTAATAACATAGGTGTGATTTATAGTGGAATAACCCCATTAATGCTATTTAGCTATCTCATTTGCTTTCTGTCTAGGATTTGTTAGATATACTGGTGTATCATACAACTCTTGCCAAGTACGCCCCTTATATAAATCTTGAACCATTGCAATAGAACAACCAACCTCTTGAGAAATTTTAGTCAAAGTCCAATTAGTATTAATTAGATTTTCATGAACCTTTTTTGCAATTGCTATATTTTTAGTTCGAAATCTTACATCCCTAGCTGGCCTTTGGTACAGCTCTTTCCATCTGTCACCCTTGTATATCTTTTGAACTTTTCCATAAGATAGTCCTGTTTCATCTGCAATCTCCCTTAAGGATTTATCAGTATTAAATAACAATTGTACTACTTTAATCGCCTTTTCCCTTTGTTTTTGCGTAACTTTGTTAACTTGCTCCTTAAATACAATCTTTTCTTTAGTAAATTTGTAATGATGGCTGTCCCCTGTATGCTCTTTTCTATGACACGGCTCACATAGACTCATTAAATTTTCAAGTATATTTGCCTCTTCATATTTTTCAAAATAAACAAACGGGGTTTTATGGTGAACAGACAATTCCTGTCCGTACTCCACTTCTGATATTCCACATTTTAAACAACAGTAATTATCTCTTTTTCTAGCAAGCCTTCTTTGATTTAGCCAATCAGCACCGTAGTACTTTTTCCTACCAGTTTGAATTATTCCTAGATTATTTTCTTGTGGAAACACAGACATCGCTAAATTATGGCACTTTTTTGAACAATATTTTCCTATAATCTTATCGGTTGGCATCTTCCAAAACGGCTTATCACACATCTTACATAATCTATAATGACCTTTCATTTTTTTCCACGATAATGCTAAGCGTTGACAATAATTACAACAAGTTGTTGTACCATCCTTTTGACTTTTCGGCAAATGAAACGGGCGTTGACAGATAACACAATCCCTTTTAACAAGAGTAATATATTTCTTATGTGAATAATCCCTTAATTTGAATATATCAAGTTCCATATTGCTTCCCCTTTTCGTAAATTATTTATAATTATTATATAAGAAGAACAAATATTAATCAACTGAATATTCTGACTATTAAACAAAAGTATTGCAAATCAATTAATTTTAATAATTTTGTTTAGTATTTAAAATTAGTCAAAACAAAAATATATTATATCAAAGTAATTTTAAACACAAAAAAAGAGCAGTATATACATACCGCTCTCTTTAACATCTTATTCCTGCACCTTTCTATATTGTTTGATTCTCTAGCTTGCTAAATATGTACTAGTTAGCTTTGCTGTACCCCATCTACCTATTCTGGCCATTAGATTCCTCCTAGAACAGTAGTCAAAGGAACGTCTGCAGGTACAACCTCTTAACGCCTAGGTCATATCCTAAAATGATATCCTCAAGCTCCTGTTATGTGTAGAAGTAGCACAAAGAGAAGTCGATGAATTTAATAATGCCTAAAAGTAGGGTATTTCGCATTCTGTTGAATATGTACCTTGTCTAATCAAAGTACAGGTAAATTCTTTTGCAAAAAACAAAAAGAGTGCTTTAATTAGCACTCTTTTCTAAGATTACTTTTCACGATTATTTGCTTTCCGAGACAATTCAGCAACTTTATCATTTCCATCTTGTTCAATTTGTTGCTCGTAACCAATAGTTAAATCTCCAACACTGCACTCTACACTGAATGTTCCATTCATCAACAAACCACCACTTAACATTGTAATCAACAAAACTCCCTTTAATTTAGTCGCTGAATTTTTGAATGTCTCAAGGAGTTTTGACTCGGAAAACAAATAATCTCCTCCCAATTTATTATACCAAATAATGGATAATATGTAAAGTTCAACTACTACAACATAACATTAATAAAAAGAAAACGATTGATGTTATGTTTCTCTATCTTCATCCTTTTTGTAGGATTCTTCCGATAAGTCTCTTGGATGTGTATAACAATAGTTAACATAATCTCTATACTCTTTTACTGTCATTTCATTAAGTTCAGCTAAGTATTTAAGTGCAGTATGCCACTTCTTAATATCTAGCTGAGCCGCAACGTCCTTATTCTGTACCCATTCGAAAGGGTTATAATGATTTTTTGAGATGTTCAAACTTGAAGCAATAGGCAACATGTTGCTTAAAGTTGTACCTCCATGACCTGTAGCCAAACAGATAAAATGATCTAAATGCGTACCCTCATCTAAATTGCTAATGGCACACCTATTAAAGCGATTTAATATCTCGAATGCTTGTGCAGTTGCGAGATCAGAAGGTAACTGTTTTAACCTAGCTCTTCTTCTTTGTCCGCTCGCTACCTTTACGTGAGGGTTCTCCTTATAATACTTACGTTTACTTTCCTTAATTTTATCAGCATTCTCTTGACGAAATTGTTTACGCTGTTCTCTTATTCGTTGACCATTGTCTTCCTGCCATTGTTTTTTGTATGCTGCAATTACTTCTGCATTTTTTTTTGCATATAATCGCTTCCTCTCTGCTATTATTTGAGTGTTTTTAACTATGTATTTTTTGTTTCTTTCTTTTATTACATCTATATTTTCCAAATAGTACTGTTTATTACGTTCTCTAATTTTTTCTGCATGCTTACTGTAGTAGTGACGTGCTTTCCCATTTTGATCGTCTTTATTTTCAAAATGCCAACGACTCTTTCTCTCCCTTATAGCTTCTGCGTTCAATTGTTGATATTGACGCATATACTCCCTAATACGATCTTTATTGGCTTCTCGATACCTACAATCCCTTTCTTTGAAAGCTTCCTTATTCTCTTCTCTGTATCGTTTTTTAGTAGCTGCAACCTTTTCAGCATTATTCTTTAAATATTCCTTATTCTCCTTAGCTCTGCACACCTTACAGGCTGATTGCTTACCGAATTTTCCTTTTTTATCGTTGCTATATTCTTCTAATTTCTTAATGCTACCGCATTTTGTACATTCCTTATGACAAGCACCGTCAATGTTTATTAATTCGATTCTCTTTCGCATGGCCATTACAACATCCCCTTAAATGAGGTGTATATCAACTTTTTTTAACTATATCATGATTTAAACTATCATAAGTTTGAAGGGACACTTATGATAGTTTAAAAATTTTACGACAATTTTCGCGCTACAGCATCCCTTAACTGGACAAAATTACTCAAATCCAGTAGAGATAGCAAAACTTTAACATCCTGCTCTGTAGCACCTTCTTTAATCTTTTGATCAACATTAATATTAATGGTTTTCCAAAACTTTATTTCAATCCAACCGTTATCAAAACATCTAGAGACTTGTTTTTGTAGGATGAAAAGCACCTAATATCTGTCTCATATCGGAGATTTATTACAGCGTAGCGTGCGGCTTAAGGTGCTATCCGCCTATTCTACAAGAAGAAGATCAATAAATGTAAAAATAGCCCCCCTCCTTTATCAAAGTCCACTTATCTTTGCAGCCTCTTCCTCTTTTGATAACTATTGCACTTCTAATTGAGTAATTTTTTGCTCAGCATCGTTCAAAGCTTTTTCTGCTTCATTCAAATTTACTTGAGCCTTAATCATGTCGTCCAGCACCATGCAATTGATAAAAATAAAAAGAGACGCCTTATTAAGACATCTCTTTCTCAGCAGATTACCGTGGTCACACCCTGCAATATTTTTTGTTTTTGTGGTCACACATTTGGTCACATTCTTTACAAAAAAAGCTGTTCTCGTGGTCACAAATACTCCATTTTCATGTGACCACACGCTTTAACGCTACAAATATTCTACCGATTATCAACCGTCTCCGGATACATATCATGATTCATCAAACGATGATACGCCATTTCCTCATATTTCGTCCCAGGCTTGCCGTAGTTAGTATACGGGTCAATTGAAATTCCTCCACGTGGCGTGAATTTCCCCCATACTTCAATGTAGCGCGGGTCCATGAGTTCGATGAGGTCGTTCATGATGATGTTCATGCAGTCCTCATGGAAGTCGCCGTGGTTGCGGAAGCTGAACAAATACAATTTAAGGGATTTACTTTCTACCATTTTCACATCCGGAATATAACTGATATAAATGGTTGCAAAGTCCGGCTGGCTGGTTATTGGGCAAAGAGAAGTAAATTCCGGACAGTTAAATTTAACGAAGTAATCCCGGCCCTGGTGTTTATTTTCAAATGATTCGAGTACTTCCGGAGCGTAGTCAAATGAATAGTTTACTCCTTGATTCCCGAGCAGATTAACGCCTTCTAATTCTTTCTCTGATCTTCCTGACATGAAATATCCTCCTATATAGACGAGCTATCTTAGTAACTTTTTGGGATAAACTTCATTCCTATGTTCCAAATGCGGTCCACAAGAAAAGGACACATCCTGTTAGATGTCCCCGAATAAGTGTTATATTGTGCAAAATTTGCTGTAATCTCTGCTATTATACGTCCGAAGTTAAAATTAGTCTATACTCTGGGCTCTTTTTTTAATTGGAACGCCAATGGTAAGGGTCGGGCTCATTTTATATGGGTCATAATCCATCGGGTAGACATCCAGATGGTCTAACCCATATTGATGGAGCTGGTAACCTTTATTTTCCACCCAGCTATAAAGCTTCTCATAACTTTTCCAGGCATGCTGCCCCTCGTGCTCCGTTATGGCGTATTCATGGGAAGGAACGATAATCCCATGCATATCAGAAGGAATCGACGGAGCGTTTCTTGCTTCTGTTCCTATAAAATAAGTAAAGCCATCTGTGCGGTCATGATAAGATAATCCGATCAGATCCGATTCCGCATTGACGAGACCCAGTTCCTTTAATCTTTCCTGCGAGTGCTGGATAGTAGGCAGAATGTCACCATGAGCTGCCGCTTCATAGGTTCCGCTCCATTTCATTCCTATAAAATAGAAGCTTGACTTCTTCATTACTTGAAAACCGGTCATCTATTACGCTCCTTTCATGTTCAGTTCGGAGGCGCCAAGACAGTAATTGACTGCTACTTATACTAATTCTCTTTTAATGTTCAAAATCCTTCATACATTTAAGAAAAACGAGCATTATTTTTATGGAAGCGAAACCAAATATGCTATCTTTAAGATAGAGTTGGACGTTTCGTTTCCCATATTTCACTTTAAATAACTTAATGGGGTGATTGAATGTCAAAGAAGAAGAAGAAATGGGCTGTATATAGTTTACTGATTGTGATCGCCGGTGCGGCTCTCTATATTATGTTCTCTGACCAGCTTGCTAACAGCTCCTACGGCAGCGAGCCTGTGACAGAAGCAGATATCGGACCGAATGAAGCTGTTGCCACCTTTGCAGGGGGATGCTTTTGGTGCATGGAACCGCCATTTGAAAAACTTGCAGGAGTAAGAGATGCGGTGTCAGGATATACAGGCGGAAAAGAGAAAAATCCCGCCTATAAAGAAGTTTCTTCCGGAAGCACAGGACACACAGAGGCAGTGCAGGTAATTTATGACCCGACCGTTATATCGTATGAGGATCTGCTGGAAGTTTATTGGAGACAAATTGATCCTACGGATGCTGACGGGCAATTTGTCGATCAAGGTGCTCAATACCGTCCTGAAATATTTGTACACAATGAAGAACAGCGCAAAGCAGCACAGGCCTCTAAAGAAGACCTTGCTGAATCCGGAAGATTTGAGGAAGACATCGTAGTACCGGTCACCGATGCCGTTACTTTTTATGTTGCAGAAGATTATCATCAGGATTACTATAAAAAAAGCTCAGACCGCTATGAGTTTTACCGTAAAAACTCCGGACGAGACCAGTTTTTGGATCGCACCTGGGGAAAAGATCGAGAACTTCCTCTCCTTACGAAAGATGAAGCTGACGCAAGCAGTCCCTACAACGTAGATTACAGTGACGAAGAGCTTCGTGATATGCTGTCTGAGATTCAATATAATGTAACCCAGGAAGATGGCACAGAAAAGGCTTTTGATAACGAATACGATGGATTCTATGAAGATGGGATCTATGTGGATATCGTCTCCGGAGAGCCCCTTTTCAGTTCGTTGGATAAATATGATTCCGGCACAGGCTGGCCGTCCTTTACAAAGCCGCTGGCACCTGAAAATATTGTTGAAAAAGAAGATCGCGGGATTTTCGGAACACGTACTGAAGTGAGAAGCAGATATGCTGATTCGCATCTTGGACATGTGTTTACGGATGGACCTGAACCGACCGGACTGCGATACTGCATGAATTCAGCTGCTCTGCGATTTATTCCTGCAGAAGATCTAGAAAAAGAAGGATATTCTGAGTTTACCCCTCTGTTTGAGGCTCAGTAAGAACGGTTATAGGAGAAATGCTCTGATTTTATGCAGAGTACTTCTCCTTCTTTTATTTTAGAAGGTGCTGGAAGGTTCAATAAGCTTATTTTTTATTAAACAACATTCGCTAAAATTTTTTCCAATTAGACAGAATCCTACTCTATTATATACAATGGAATAGTTAGAGAATATTAAACAGGGAGGATCATCCATGTCACTTCTATCAGAAATTTTAACTTTTAATAAGGAATTTGTTCAGGAAAAGCAATATGAGCCTTATGTTACAACGAAATTTCCTGATAAAAAATTAGTCATTTTAACCTGTATGGATACTCGATTGCTTGAGCTTCTGCCAAAATCGATGAATATGAACAATGGGGATGTAAAAGTAGTCCGCAATGCGGGAGCGGTTATTATGCATCCTTTCGGCAGTATCATGCGCAGCCTGCTGGTTGCTGTATATGAGTTGCAGGCAGATGAAGTGCTAATTATCGGCCACCATGATTGTGGGATGGGGGCAGTCAACAGCCATGACATGATTGAGAAAATGAAAGCACGGGGAATAACGGAAGATACGTTTGACACGTTGCAGTATTCCGGCATTGATTTGCAGGAGTGGCTGAAGGGCTTTGACGATGTTGCAGAAAGCGTAAGCCATAGTGTGGAAATGGTGCGCCAGCATCCGCTAATGGATAAAAATGTTCCTGTTCACGGGCTTGTGATCGACCCTGGCACAGGGCAGCTTGATTTAGTTAAAGACGGATATAAATAAAAGATAAAAAGCAAACCCAAGTAAAGGGTTTGCTTTTTATCTTTTAGCTTTATCTTTTAAATAATAAATATAATCATAAGGTATCCCCACATAGCCCAACTGACGATGCATAGCTGTCACGTTTCCTCTATGATATGACCCATGATTTACAACTGTATAAATCATCTCTTCAATTGAATTTTCCATTTCGATGCCTTTCATCGTTTTAAACGATCTTACTGTCTCCGGATTTTCAACAGAGGTTATATAATTCATCATTTCTTCATGCAGCACGGCGAATTCCTCTCT
Source organism: Jeotgalibacillus sp. S-D1 (assembly GCF_004358665.1). Classification (GTDB taxonomy): domain Bacteria; phylum Bacillota; class Bacilli; order Bacillales; family Jeotgalibacillaceae; genus Jeotgalibacillus. The sequence continues at coordinate 87,902 of NZ_SMZR01000007.1, forward strand.
TGCGGTTTCAATTGAAGGAAGCCTTTTCCCTGCAATCGAAGGACTCTCTTCTCCCTGCATTCTCTTCAGCCATAAAGCATCCACAACCCAAACATGTTCAAATACCTCTTGCATAGAAGAAAAAACACTTTGCATTTCCTGCGCGTATACTTCATCTGGCAGTCCCGATAAATGTGCCAGCTGCTTATCAGTTCCCCATACATGATATGAAAACCAATCTGGAAGTAAGATCATTGAATTGCTCCTCTCTAGTACTATCATAGATTGTTAGTCTCTTTCATTACATCCACCAAGTCATATGTAAAACAATCCCGCTTCATTGCAGCATAGGATAAATACCTTGCCGTCAATCGATTATCTATACAAAAATGAACCGTCAATAGGGCTGCCTTTTCAGGATAACAGTGCATGACGGTTCACTCTATTCTTGTCTTATTTGCTGTTTTTACTTTACTTCAAGCTGGACAGTCCATGAATGAAAAGTAGTCGTAAAGGAAGCTTCCGGTGACGGGCTGCATGCATAAAGCCCGATTCGGATTGGTTTGTTATGGTCATCCTCATGCAGTCTTCCGATCCGCATCTGCTCGTATTCCCCTTCACTAAGTGCTGATTTCACCCAGATCTGGTAGGTGCCGCTCGTTCGTTTAACTTTAAATGTCAGAGGCTCACACGCATCTTGTGCAGGGAAGTTTTTTGAAGCCCAGTCAGAGTAGCCATTGTTCGTAATAACCGAGCCTAAATAACAATTTCCTTCAGGCATATACTCCAGTGACACTTTTAACCAGCAGTCCTCAGAAAGCATAATAAATAAGCCAGATTGATCATAGCGATTCGCTGGATCCTCCATTGTTAAATGGACTTCCGTTTCAAAATCTCCCTCAATATCCTTATAAAAAACATGGCCATTCATGCGTTCGAACCCGTAATACGTTTTTCTCCAGAAGTCGGTATTTTCTTGTGTTTTTATTTTCATCACTTGATCTTCCAGAGACCAGGATGCAGGCTCGTTCAGCCAGCAGCATTCTCTGGCTTGATCTTCTAAAAGCGAACGCATTATGCTTACTCCTCTCAACAACATGTAGTACTCTAGTGTTTCCCTATAAAGCATAATAGATAACCCTTTTATCGTCATTTTCCTGTAATCTATTTAAACAATTCATGTTTAAATGCATAAATCACTGCCTGCGTTCGATCCTGGACCTCTAATTTCCCTAAAATATTGCTCACATGGGTTTTCACTGTTTTAAGGGCAATATAAAGTTCATCCGCAATTTCCTGATTCGTTTTCCCTTCAGTCATAAGCTGCAAAATTTCAACTTCACGCGCTGTCAGGTCATCATGTAAAGGACGTTTATCTCCCTGCCTCATTTTTTTCATCATCTTACCTGTTACTTCCGGCTCAAGCACCATTTCGCCATGATAGGTTTTGCGAACAGCGTCTGCAATCTCACTGGCTTTCGAGGTTTTTAGCATGTAGCTTGTCGCCCCTGCTTCGAGTGCAGGGTAAACCTTATCGTCATCTAAAAAGCTTGTGACGATGATTATTTTAGCTTCTGGCCAGGCTGAAATAATCTGTTTTGTTGCCTCTATGCCATCCATTTTTTTCATTACAAGATCCATGAGGATTATATCCGGCCGCAGATTCAAAGCCATTTCCACAGCCACCCCGCCATCATCAGCTTCACCGACGACCTCTAAATCTTTTTGAGCAGAAAGATACGATCCTACTCCTATCCGAACCATCTCATGATCATCTACAAATAAAACGCGAATCATTGTGCCCCATCCTCTCTTTCTTCAAATGGCACCTTCACTTCTAAACGTGTGCCTTTGCCGGGAAGTGATACGATTTTTAATGAACCGCCCACTTCTACCGCCCGCTCTCTCATGTTCATTAAACCATATGAACCTGCACGCTCTTCTGTTACCTCAAACCCAGTACCGTCATCCACTACTCTCAATATGACATAGCCGTCACGAAGAATACAGAGAACCTGGAGCATGTTGGCTTTAGCATGACGCAATGTATTGGAAACAGACTCCTGCAGAATGCGGAATAAATGATCTTCGATGCCTTTTGCGAGCTTCATCTCTTCTGCTTTCCACGAAATATTCATTGGAACCTTTTGCTGGAGTTCAACTAAAAGTTCATCCATGCCTTCTTTAAGCGTTTTTCCTTTTAGCGCGGCCGGTCTTAAATGAAGCAGAAGAGCCCGCATTTCCAGCTGGGATTGATGAATCATTTCCTCTACCATCCTAAGCTGTCTGGTTTCCTGGTTTGGTTCAGGATCCCTTGTTTCATTGATTGCTGACATCAGCATGGAAGCTGCAAAGAGCTGCTGACTTACGGAGTCGTGCAATTCCCTCGCTAGCCGGTTCCGCTCTTGTGAGACCATTTCCTGTATAATTTTTTCCTGATTTTCTACTTTTTCACTTGCAAGCTTTTGAGCGGTTCTCGCCTGATCGTGAATCATTTGCTGAATCCGCGCCGCTTCTTCTGAAAGTAAGGATAGTTCAGCTGTTTGAGGAGGCTTGCCAACAAGTGTTGATCTTCCTAATTTTGCATCTTCAAGCTGATGCGTTACATATTGAATCTGACGTTTAAATCCCACACTTTGAATCAACGCCCAAATACAGGCGATCAGCGCTGTACTCATAAGTAAAAAGAACACTAGGGGAATATCCAAAAGTCTTCCTGACCAAAAAACGGACCATTCAGCTGGTGGGAAAAGAGCTAAATAGCCACCTAATGAGACCAGAACAGCGGTAAATGCGATGCCCAGCGATTGCAGAATAAATCTCATTAACATCGTCATACGCGCTTCACCTCAAGATCGCCAACCCAGACAGAAGTCAGGATTTTCACTTTTTGAGGGGCGTCAGCATAAAACTCCGAATTAAACGACACACTCTCGTTCCATAACCGAGTGGATTGGAACTGGAATACTGAAGCCGTACCTAAAATGGCACTATGCCGAATACCAACATCCAGCTCGTAGGGAACAAGAATTGTCACTTTCCCAACCCCGCTGCGAATAGAAATAACAGATTCACCTGATGGCAAGACCGTATTGCTCAGGTCGATGACTACATCTCCAACTCCATTTTGCAATTGAATATCTTCCCATTCATATATTGCATGTGGGGTATGCTGATGGCCGATCCATTTATTTAATAAAAGCTGCTGGCGTTTGAATGTCAGCACTTCGGTGTTCTTTTCACCATTAGCCTGCTCGTGAACAACCGGGGCAATATAACCCGGTTCTTTCTTTGATTTAAAATAGTCTCCGATCCAGTAAACCACAAGAGCAATTACAATTAATTTCAGGGTAAACATGGACAGGATCGTAAATGTCAGACTGATCAGCCCGACACCGAGCATGATTTTTCCTAAAAATCGGTGAAAGTTCTTTCTGCCGAAATAAATAAGAAGCGCTGCAAAAAACAATGAAAAAATGGTTCCGCTTTTGAAAAATAATATTTCGATCAGGACGAGGCCTGCAGCAATAAGAACCCACGATGAAAGAACATCCGTTTGCAGATGACGCAGCATCTTAATCCCCCTTTCAATAAAACCATCAACAGCCATCAGATAAGCTCTGGTCGGCTGTTGATACCTTCACCTTTTCTATTGTATCGCTCCCGCACTTTATTCACTACGCTAAATCGAAGAAATTCGAGAGAAATCGCCATGATTTCCCTCGAATATTCACATCTCATGATTCAATGCTGTTTTGTTTTTGATTCATCCTCTTTTGAAGCTCTGCAATTTGCTGATCCACTGTTTGTTCTTCCTCCTGGACTTCATCTTTTTCGAGCTGTTGAAGATAAGCTTCAATTTTTTTGAACCGAAGTTCTTCTGCATTTTGTCCCGCATCTTCTTCTGCAAAAACATGCTCGGCCTTTTTATTAGCCTGTGCCATATTTTCTTTTCCCATTACTTCCAGGCGCTTAATATACATATCTTTTAGCTTGTGCTTCATGTCTGTATGCATTTGTTCAAGGGTGTGTAGCTGCTTCGCCACCTCCTGGACCGATATTTCAAGACGGTCTTTTCTTCCCTGATAATGAGTCAGTTCCCGCAGTGCTGCAGCAGCAAGCTCTGATTCTCCTGCCTCTTCTGCCAGTCGTACATGCTGCTCCCTTTTCGAAACCATTGATGAAGCTGTATTCAACTCTTTCGTGAACTCATTTTTTAACAGGCGCTGACGCTCAACAAGCGATGCCACCTTTTCAACTTCTTCCTCACATTCACGCAGATAACGGTTTAGCGTGTGAATCGGGTTGTTTTTGTTGTCGTTTTTTTTCTCTTCATAAAAATCTGATTTTATGGCATCTGCTACACGGGTAAGTAAGTTTGTCATTTTGTCCGGCTCCTTTTTACTTTGATTTTTTTGTTAGTTCTTCCCACTGTTTTTCAAAATTTACAAATGGATCCTTTGAGTTTGTTGTCTCCGGGGCATCCTGCCATTTTTTATATATGACGTAAACTACATATATTGCAGCAACACCCAAAATCGCCGGTACATTTGCAATAGCCGTCAGGCCGGCAACTGCTGCAATTGTTCCCCAAACCACTTTCTTAAACAGCGACTCCGTCTTGAAAAACCATTTTGCTGTGTAATACGTGATGGCAACACTGATTGACAGTGCAATGAGTGACCCGAGGTTTGCCAGAGCCAGGATGGCTGCAGCCACTCCAATCACGATTAACCAAAATTTATTCATCTCTTGTTCCTCCCTTTTCTTTTCATGCTCTTATCTTAACGCGGGCACAAAAATCACAACACGCTCTCAAGCTTGATTTTGATGTAGGTCCTGAGGCGTATAAGAGTATGGGCCGAATTTTGTCGAACTTACCACACCAGATGCAAATCCATTTCACTCAGAGCATTTAACCATTGCTGCACACAACCGATAGCAAAAAAAGACCGCAAAAAAAGCCGCCTCAGCGAAATTGTCGCAGGCAGCTGTTCTTTTTTTACCAGATCCTTCTTCTTACATTGCTTAAAGATCTGATAAGATATTTTTCCCAAAGGGTCTTACCCTTTCAAAATTCATCCTCAATCATGCTGTATATAAAATGGTCTTCCCACGTGCCGTTAATGTACAAATTTTTTCTGAGACAACCTTCTTTTTGCATGCCTACTTTTTCAAGCACCTTGATCGATGCCCCATTCCTTGGTGAGACAAGTGCTTCCATTCTATGTAAGCCAAAATCGCGAAAAGCAAATCTCAATGCTGCTGTGACAGCTTCAGTACCCAATCCCCGCATTGTTCTTGATTCGTCCAATGAATAACCAATAAAAGCCGAGGAAAATGGAAGTCTGCGAATCGAATAAATTGAAATGCTGCCTATCAGTTCACTTGTATCTGCTAAAAAAATACCCCAGCTGTATTCCTTGCCAAGTTTTTGCTGCGTTTGCGTCTCTGCTAATTTTTCAAGCTGAACCTCGCGTGTGTAAAATGATTCCGGATGCTTCGGTTCATGAACTGTCCAAAAATTGCGGTTTCGCTTTAATAAGTCGACAAACAGATCCACATCCTCCGGTCCCAAAGGCCGAAAGTAAAGACGCTCACTCTTCAACAAAATCATTTCAACTCTCTCCAATGCGTACAAACTTTTTTCACTTTCTTAAGTGTAAACCCAAAGCCAAAAAAAATCGATGGATTTTCAAACTTTTTTGACAGTCATATAGAATGGCCAATAACCCTTCTAATAAAAAAACCCCGTTCGCTGAGTGTATGCTCATCAAACGGGGTTTAGACAAACTATCTTTGTGTCAAACGAATAAATTCTTCAGCATCCTGAATGCAGATGGCAATGCCTTTTTCCCAGAATGCTTCTTTTGTGATGTCTTCATTTAAATGCTTTAAAGCCAGTTCTTCAGTGCTCATAACTGCAGTGTCCCGCAATAATGCCATGTATTTTTCTTCATAATCCGCCCCCTCTTCAAGCGCTTTTGCATAAATGCTCAGCGAGAAAAGGTACCCGAACGTATAAGGAAAATTATAAAAAGGAACGCCCGTTATGTGAAAATGCATTTTGGACGCCCAAAATCGAGGATGAGAATCTTCAATTGCTCCTGCATATGCCTCATGCTGGGCTTCAGTCATTAATTCATTTAAACGATTTGCGGGCACAGGTCCCTCTTTTCTTTCTTCATAAAAACGTGATTCAAATATGAACCGGGCATGAATATTCATGAAGAATGCAATGCTTCTCGAAACCTTATCCTCCAGTAAAGATACTTTTTCTTCCTCATTGGCTGCTTCTTTTACGGCAGCATCTGAAACAATCATTTCTGCAAATGTAGAAGCCGTTTCTGCAACATTCATCGCATACAATCGATTAAAAGGATCCATCGGACTCAGGACATAGGAATGGAAAGCATGGCCCAGTTCATGGGCGAGTGTCGCGACATTGGACATGGAGCCACTGTAGGTCATAAAAATTCTGGATTGCTCATTCAGAGGAAAGCTTGTGCAAAATCCTCCAGGCCGTTTGTCTGAACGGTCTTCCGCTTCGATCCAGCCTTCTTCAAAAGCTTTTTTTGCAAATGCTGCCATCTCTGATCCAAATTTAGCAAAGTGCTTTAAAATGAATGCGGCACCCTCGTCGTAGGAAATCGTTGATGAAACGTTCGAGACAGGTGCCCCGACATGCGCCCATGTCATTTTCTCAAGACCCAGAAGCTCTGCTTTTCGTTTAAGAAAGTCCACAAATGGCTGCTTATTTTTAGAGATAGCCCCCCACATGGCATCAAGTGTTTTTTGGTCCATCCTGTTAAGATCCAGCGGTTCTTTTAATACCTGGTCCCAGCCGCGTTTTTTATAAACATTCAAACGAAAGCCCCCAAGATGGTTTAGTGTTTCTGCGAACAAGGATTCTTTTTCCCTCCATGCGTCTTCAAGCTGATTATGTACCTCTTCACGTACTGCAGCATCTTGGTGAGACATCAGGTTATTAGCTTGTCCGACCGATAAGGTTTTGGATTCTCCATCCACGTTTACTTGAATGCTCATTGATGAGATAATTGTATTGTACATCTGCCCCCACGCATGATACCCGTCTACCCCAAGTGCCTGTATTAAATCCTCTTCCTTCTCTGATAACCGTTCCTTTGATTTTTCTCTCCACTCATTTAAGACAAATTCCAGTTCCTTAAATGACTGGTGTTCCAAAATCGAATTCCAGACAGACTCCTCAGCTGCTGAGAGCTTTTGCTGAAAGGCGGTAAAGGCTGAGCCAAACGATGCACTGAGACCGGTTATTTTCCCTCTAAGAGCGTTGGCTAAAGCATCTTTGGTATTTTGTGCTTCCAGACAGCTGGCGAATGCACCAGCTTGACGAATTCCCATCATTACGTTTTTTGCTTCTTCAATCAGCGCTTTTGTTTCAGCTAACTGCCCGGTATCAGACGGGGCACTGAACCGCTGCACCTTTTCTCTGAATTCCTCTGTTTTTTGAGCGTACTCTTTGAGATGCTTATCTAATTCAGGAGAGCTGCTCCCTCCTTTAAAAAAGACCTCTAAATCCCATTGCTGGGGATAGGTAACGGCTGTCATGGCTATTCCTCCTTAATAAATAAAATATGTAAATATTCAGACCACTTTCTATTTTTTACTATACCATAGTACTTCGAATCACGAAATGCTTTTAACCTCTTCAAATTAATTTACAGCGCTGTTTAAAATGTCGACTATCCCAATATCCATAGGGCCTTTTCATATGATAAACTAATAGAATTGAAGTTGAACGAAAGGATGATTAGATGATCCTGCAAGCAGAAAAAGCATTGCAAACCTACTTTGGCTATGATTCATTCAGACCGGGACAGGACCGCGTCATTGAATCCATTTTAAACGGGGATAACTCCTTAGGCATCATGCCTACCGGCGGAGGAAAATCTCTCTGCTATCAAATACCGGGGATTTTGGCTGAAGGCACTGCTGTCATCATTTCACCGTTGATTTCTCTAATGAGAGACCAGGTTGATGCGCTGCTGGAAAACGGTATAGAAGCAACGTACATCAACAGTTCCCTGACTTCAGGTGAAGTATCTGAAAGAATGCAGGATATTCGTCAGGGACGCTATCAATTTGTCTATGTGGCACCGGAGCGCTTTGATTCTCCGTTATTTTTTCATACGATCACCTCTATCAAGCTCTCACTGATTGCATTTGATGAAGCCCATTGCATTTCACAATGGGGGCATGACTTTAGACCGAGCTACCGTTCCATTGTAGACACCTTGAAGAAAATACCCAATCTTCCTGTCATGGCTGCCCTTACAGCAACTGCTACAGATAATGTCATACAGGACATTGCAAGGCTATTAGCCATTGAGCCGAAAAATATAGTCAATACAGGATTTGCACGTGATAATTTATCCTTTCATGTTTTAAAAGGTGAAGATAAGCATAAGTTTATTTCCCGCTACTTAAAGGAGCATCAGCTGGATACTGGCATTATTTATACAGCGACACGTAAAGAAGCGGACCAGCTGACTAAAACGCTCGGAGCAAAGGGACATTCTGTAACCTGCTATCATGCCGGCCTTTCTGAACAGCATCGAGAAGAAGCGCAGCGCCAATTTATCTACGACGAAAAAAAAATAATTATTGCAACAAACGCATTTGGCATGGGAATCGATAAGTCAAATGTGCGGTTTGTTATTCATTATCAGATGCCGATGAATATGGAATCCTACTATCAGGAAGCGGGCCGTGCAGGACGTGACGGCGAGCCGAGTGACTGCTTTTTGCTCTACAGTCCGCAGGATGTAATGCTTCAAAAGTTTTTAATTGAACAGTCCATGGCAAATGAGGACAAAAAAGCTGATGAGTACGCAAAACTGCAGAAAATGGTGAACTACTGCCACAGCAACAGCTGTCTTCCCCGTTTTATACTTGACTATTTTGAAGATCCTCAAATGACCGGCGATTGCGGACATTGCAGCAACTGTCGTGATGAACGGGAAAAAATAGACCGCACGCGTGATGTGCAAATCATATTATCCACCGTGAAACGGATGGGCGAGCGTTATGGGGCAGGCATTACAGCTAAGGTTCTTAAAGGATCCAAAAGCAAAAAAATTCTTGATTTCAGGCTGGATAAGCTGACTACTTACGGCCTGATGAAAAACCAGACAGAAAAACAAATCAGTGATTTCATCCATTATCTTATTTCTGATGGCTATCTTGGATTGGACAGCGGGCAGTTCCCAACCATTCGGCTTGGCTCAAGGGCACTGGGCGTGTTAAAGGGCGAAGAAGAAGTGTGGGTTAAATCTGCCTACCAGATTCAGCATCAGGACGTGTCTTACGATGAACAGCTATTCGAAAAGCTGCGCAGCCTTCGCTCTCAGCTTGCACAGGACCAATCCATTCCTCCATATCTGATATTCTCAGACGCCACGCTGCGGGAGATGGCCACTTACTATCCTGAGGATCACAATGCAATGCTTGCCATTAAAGGTGTAGGTGAACGGAAGTTAAACGAATATGGTGAAATGTTTGTTCACGCCGTGACAGAATATGTACAAGCATACGGCAAAGCAGCAGACAAAACCTCTGTGCCAGTCATCAAAAAAACAAAAACAGCGGAAGAAGTACCTGATGGAGACCAGCCAAGCTATATGTTTACATACAGCCTTCTTCAAGATGGAAACAGCGTGAGTAAAATTGCCATTAAGCGGGCAATGACAGAACAAACGATTGAAAAACATCTTCAAACAGCATTTAAAGAGGGGTACCCTCTTCCCTTCGATCAATGGTTCTCACAAGAGCTTGAAGATGAGGTTTTGACCGTTCGCCAGTCTCTTGAAGAACCAAAGTTAAAGCCGATCAAGGAGGCTTTAGAGGATAAAGCAAGTTATTTTCAAATAAAAATGATCTTAATAAAAAACACATTGATGTAAAAATTTCAGTATATTTATGGATGATCTCTAATATTAAGGGAATAGGGGAGGATAAAAGTAAAACTGGGAGGTCATTACCATGAAACGATTTATCATTAATTTACTGGCGCTCATCGCGGTTGTCGTGGTGAATGCGCTGGCAAATATCTTGCCAATTAACGGTCAGACATCCGGGGAGATTTCTGACAAGCTGAATGTGCTCTTCACACCTGCAGGCTATGTTTTCTCTATTTGGAGTTTTATTTACTTATTGCTTTTCATCTGGGTGATCAGAGGCGGGTTAAAATCACAGCGGGACCGCAGTGTTTATCGCGATACCTCTGCCCTGTTTGTAATCAGCTGCCTGTTTAATATCACGTGGATTTTTGTTTGGCATTATGAAATTTTTATTGCCTCGGTTATTGTAATCATCGGTTTACTGATTTCACTCATTTTAATTTATACAACGATCACACGAAATGAATTCACATTCTTTGACCGCTTCCCTTTTTCTGTTTATATGGGCTGGGTAAGTGTCGCAACGATAGCCAACATTGCTTATACTCTTACTTATTATGATTGGAACGGCTTTGGTTTATCTTCAGTATTCTGGACAGTGCTGCTATTGATTGTAGCGACTCTTCTCGCACTGACCGTTCGTTACCGTGAGAATGACTGGGCATACCCGCTTGTGTTTATTTGGGCATTTATTGGCATAGCAGTCCGAAATTCAGGAGAAGAGCCAGTTGTCGTTTATGCTGCCTATATTCTGGCAGCGGTCATCGCAATAGGGATTTTGGTGCTTCGCAACAAAAATGATAAGATCGTAAGCAGCAGAAGCTAGCCAGACTTGTTCTTCTATCAGCTGTACAGGATCCTGTACAGCTGATTTTTGTTTGCCTCTCCCCTGCTTTCTGATAGGATTAAAGAATAGAACCACCCTTTAGCGGGAGAAGGAGCTTCATATTTGGACGGACAATTTGTATTTGCTATGTTTTTAATTACATTATTAGTTGGACCTGTTTTAATGATCCTTTCCATCATTTATGGGAGAAGAAATAAAGTGAAATGGCTGTGGATTCTCAATTCCATTTTTCTGCTTTTCTCGCTTGGTGTAGTTGTGTATTACCTGCTCCGCCTCGATGAAATTGATGCGATGAATGCACCGGGAGGCACGGGCGTTTTGGTGCTGCTTCTTATGTCTTCCTATATCTCCATTCCAACTGCCTTTTCTTTTTTCTCCTTTGCAGGGGCAGTTTTTATGCAGCAGCGTAAAAAAGCAAAAGAAGATGAATTAAAACGGTGAGGCCTATATGGTCCTGCCGTTTTTTTCTTCGTGACAATCCTAAATAAATGCGATACTATTAAATCGTAGTGATTACGTTTTATACTTATTAATTTTAAATCGTAATGAATATTATTTAGGAGGAAAGAATATGACAATTCCCGTTACTGTTTTAAGCGGATATTTAGGCGCTGGTAAAACAACTTTATTAAATCATATACTCTCTAACAAAGAAAATCTACGAGTTGCAGTCATTGTTAATGATATGAGTGAGGTTAACATAGATGCTGAGCTGGTCAAAAATGGCCACTTCAGCCGGACAGAAGAAACATTAGTTGAGCTTCAGAATGGCTGTATTTGCTGTACACTGCGTGATGACTTGATGAAAGAAGTGGAGCGCCTGGTGGCTAACGGAAATATTGATTATATCGTAATTGAATCCACGGGGATTTCAGAGCCGATTCCAGTAGCTCAAACCTTTACCTATATGGATGAAGAGCTTGGCATTGACCTCTCCTCTATTTGCCAGCTAGATACCATGGTCACAGTCGTCGATGCGTTTCGTTTTTGGAAGGATTACGAAAGTGGAGAGACATTGCTGGACCGGAAGCAAACCGATGATGAATTGGATTTGCGTGATGTGTCAGATTTATTGATCGACCAAATTGAGTTTGCGGATGTAATCGTGCTGAACAAAACAGATTTACTATCTGATGAGTATATTCAAGCAATGAAAGCTTTTTTATCAAAAATAAATGCTGACGCTAAAATAATTGAAGCCGTCCAAGGGAATGTGCCCCTTGAAGAAATTCTCCATACCAGCCGATTTAATTTTGAGCGCTCCAGCCAATCAGCAGGCTGGATTAAAGAACTGAATGAAGAGCATGTTCCCGAAACCGATGAGTACGGCATTCAGTCCTTTGTGTATCGCAGAAATCGTCCATTTCACCCACAACGTTTTCACGACTGGCTGCTGCACCTTCCCAATGAAATCGTGCGGGCAAAAGGGTTCTTCTGGCTTGCAAGCCGCAATAGCACTGCCGGTTTATTTTCACAGGCCGGAGCATCCATTCAGATGCAGGGGGCTGGCGAGTGGATTGCAGCACTAAGTGAAGAAGAACAAAGAAAAACACTCGAAGATGAACCTGAACTGCTCGAAAAATGGGATCCTGTATGGGGAGACCGTTCAAATGAACTTGTTTGGATCGGCATTGAGATGGACAAGGAAAGCATCACAGCAGAACTTGATCGCTGCCTGCTGACGGATGAAGAAATGCAGCTGGACTGGTCCAAACTGCATGATCCCCTTCCTGCTTTCTTGTAGTATCATGAACGCTCTCCTAAAGGAGCAGGATCACTGTTTACACAGAATAATTTTTATAAAAATAAAGCAGCACAAAATAAAGAACGCCTTCATGAAAACATTCATGAAGGCGTTCTTCTTATGATAAGCACTGTTGTTTGAGCTACTTCGTTAAAATAATCGGCTCGCCTTTTGTAATGACAATTGTATGTTCGATTTGGGCAACGAGACTGCCATCCGGCGTTTTATACGTCCATCCGTCTGATTGCTCTTCCACAAAATCAGCGCTGGTTGAAATGAAGGGTTCGAACGCAATGACCGTTCCTTCCTGGAGTAGATCATTATCCCATGGATCAAAATAATTTAAAATATGGTCGGGTGCTTCATGCAGCGATTTACCAATGCCGTGACCGGTCAGGTTCGTAATCACTTTATAGCCGTTTTCACGAGCAACACGGGAAACGGTCTTCCCGATCTGGCTCTTTTTCGAGCCTGCTTTTGCTTTTTTAATGGCTTCGTAAAAAGCTTTTTCAGCAGTTTCACAAAGCTTGGTTAGTTCTTCGTCTTCTCCTACCACAAAAGAAATACCAGTATCAGCAAAATAGCCGTTCAGAGAACCGGAAACATCAATGTTTACCAAGTCTCCGCTTTGTATTACTCTGTCGCTTGGAATGCCGTGTGCCACTTCATCATTCACACTAATGCATGTATATCCCGGAAAATCATATTCACCTTTTGGACCGGAAACCGCTCCATGATCTGAAAATTTCTGCTTGCCAATTTTATCTAATTCTTTTGTTGTAATTCCCGGTTTAGTCGCCGCTCTCATTTCGTCGCGGATTTCAGCCACAATCGCTCCAATTTTTTTGAGCGCTTCAAGTTCCTGGTCTGTTTTTACAATCATGTTTCCCTCTCCTTGCACCTGTTTATCTGTTCACTATATCATATTATTCAATTATCTCCATGAGTTCTGCACTGTGAATAAAAGCATTTTACCAAACACAAACAGCTCGAGTCAAAACACGAAAAAAGCAGTCAGTATCCAGAGATGCTGACTGCTGAAGAATTAAACCTTTAAATATTTGAGGATCACCTAAGCATTTTTCATTCGCTGGTGCGTTGCCACTCTTGGAACTGTGGTGAGCAGTGTTGACAGAATGACAGCTGTTAAAATAAATGCAGGTCCAAGGTATGAACCGTTATAGGTCAATGAAAATATCCATGCAGGTACAGAAGGATCACCTGAACCAAAGAAGATGACACCTGCCAGGAAATGACAGACAAAACGAAGCAGCACGCCAATCAATGTCCCCAGTGTAATGAAAACAACTGCTTTTTTCATCAGCCCGTCTGAAAGTGCGCGTTGAACTGGACCTGCGAGAAGTCCTGCAAGACCGACTACAGTAAAGGCAATCGGGTAATCAAGAGCGCCCTGGACAGGAGTCAGGATATAAGCTCCTCCCAAAATGATCTGCAGAATTCCAACAAGAAGTCCGGTTAGCAAGCCGCCTTTTAACCCCCAGCGAAAAGCCATTAAGATAATCGGAACCATGGCAAAGCTGATCGAACCGCCTTGCGGCCAGATGGAAAATGAAAACTTGTCCAGTATTAGTCCAATCGCTGAGAAAATTGCGATCTCCAGTAAAAATAATAGTTTGTTACGTTCCATGTTGTTTCCTCCTTATGCGAATACGATGCAGTTCGCTCCAAGGGGACTTAACAGTTGCCGTGTACCGCTTTTTTAAACAAGAAAAAAGCATACAAAAAAGCAATGTCATAGGATAGAAATCCAGACATTGCTTAACGCGCCTGTTTCCATCCACATTCCTTCGTAAGCATTAACTCACAGGTTCAAAGGGTCTGAACAAAATGTTCACTCTCAGCCGTCAGGGCTCCCCTTGTGGAAATTGCATCTGCTTTAATTGTAACGTCTGCTAATCTATTTGTCATCCCAAATCGACTATTGAAAAAAGTTCTCGTATGCTATAATTGTGAGATATTGTCTTTGGCATATTTAAGTTTTTTATGAAGGATGTTGCAAATAATGAAATGGGTTCAAAATCGATTTGTTGGAGGAAGAATTGTTAAAACCGGTGTGGCCGTTTTTGTCACAGCTTTTATTTGCCAGCTGTTCAACCTGCCAGTTATTTTTGCCGTGATAACGGCTATTGTTACAATTGAGCCAACAGCAGCCGATTCCATCAGAAAAGGCATTATCCGTTTTCCTGCTTCAGCTATTGGCGGAGCAGTAGCCATGCTTACTACTTTCTTAATCGGGAATGTTGCCCTTACCTATGCTATATCAGCCGTTGCTACAATCTGGCTTTGCCATAAGCTGCGATTGGAAGCAGGCATGCTGGTTGCCACCCTAACAGCGGTAGCCATGATTCCAGGAGCTGATGATCATTACCTTCTAACCTTTGTTACCCGTCTAGGAACGACTGTTATTGGCCTTTTGACTTCAACTTTGGTGAACTTTGTCCTGCTGCCTCCAAAATATGAGAAACAAATACATGAACAATCTAGCCAGGCAGAAAACGAGCTGACACGAATTTTTCATCAGCGAATGGAGGAACTGCTGGCAGGCTCTACTCGCTCACGTGAACTGGAAAATGCAGCGGACCGTCTTCGTCACAAGCTTGACCGCACAGAAACCTTGTGCAGATTCCAACTGGAAGAATGGCATTATCATCGGTACAAGCGTGAGGAAATGCGAATTGTTCATATGCATCAAAAGAAGCTCTATCTTTTTAAACAGTTAACCTATCATTTAACTAACCTGCTCAGTTTGCCAATGGATGAAAAACCAAAATGGTCAGAAAAAGAAAAAGAGGATCTAAGGAAACTAACTTCTCAACTAATCGAGCGCATTCATACCACCCAAAATCTTGATCCGATTGACCGAAGCGCGCTTCAAACATTAAGAAATGCTTTAAAAGATGAAACGGAAGAAGAAGAACTCCCGGTTAAGAGCTATATTTATTTTGAATTGCTGACAATTCATGCTCTGCTGCGCAAACGAAAAGACTTTGTACGTGTTCCAAGTGCTACGCCTGCTGATTTATAAATTCCGTAACCCTGCCTGCCACTTTGCAAAGGGTTACGGTTTTTTATATGGGAAACAGCTGGGCCTTTAGGCACGACCCGCGGATTGAAGGTGTGAAGGCTTCGATTACGTCCCTCAACCCTTCGATTAAGTACGTCAAGGCTTCGATTCCGTGCCTCAACCCTTCGATTAAACACGCCAAGGCTTCGATTACGCCCCTCAAGTCTTCAATTGAACACGCTAAGCTTCGATTACATACCACAATCCTTCGATTGAACACGTCAATGCTTCGATTCCGTGCCTCAACCCTTCGATTGAACACGTCAATGCTTCGATTCCGTGCCTCAACCCTTCGATTGAACACGTTAATGCTTCGATTCCGTGCCTCAACCCTTCGATTAAACACGCCAAGGCTTCGATTACGCCCCTCAAGTCTTCAATTGAACACACTAAGCTTCGATTACATACCACAACCCTTCGATTGAACACCTGAAAGCTTCGATTCCGTGCCTCAACCCTTCGATTAAACACGCCAAGACTTCGATTGCATGCCTGAACCCGTTAATTCAACACACCATCGCCGCGGCTCACCTCCCCAAACACAAAAAACCGTCTCCCCCTCCATTAAGGGAAAGACGGTTTTTATAAAATACTCTTACAGCACATTAAAATATCTGGCTTCAGGATGGGCAAATACAATGGCAGAAACAGATGCTTCAGGCTCCATCATGTACCCGTCTGTTAACTCAACACCGATTTCCTCCGGTTGAATCAGCTTAAACAGTTTTTCCTGATCTTCAAGATTAGGACAGGCCGGATAGCCAAAGGAGAAGCGCTGACCTTGATATTTCGCACTGAACCGCTCCTGCATCGTGAAATCAACTGGATCAGGAAAGCCCCAGCGATCCCGCATTTGCTGATGAAGCAGTTCTGCGAAGCCTTCTGCAGTTTCAAGGGCAAGAGACTGCAGCGCATGGCTTTCTAAAAAGCGCCCTTCTTCTTTATAAATTTGTGCCTTTTCACGTATGCCACGTCCTGCTGTTACCGTAAAGAACCCTACATAATCCATGACCCCGCTGTCTACAGATTTAAGATAATCAGCTAAGCATAAAAATGGCTCACGAGGCTGGCGCGGAAACGTAAATCGTTCAATTTCCCGTCCGTGATTTTCAGGATCATAAATAATGACGTCATCTCCATCGCTTTGCGCAGGGAAAAACTGATACACTGCTGACGGCTGAATCAGTGACTCTGCCTTCACTTCGCCAATTAAATCATCTACCACATTTTTTATCTTTAACGTTTTCTCATCTTTTTCTGCTAATAAGCGCGAAATTTTCCCCTTAACGCCTAAATGGTGACCGATCAGCATTTGCATGTTGATGTAGGCTTCAACATGGGCAACCGAATAAGAGTTCAGCACTCTTCTTTTTAAATCGGATGGTGTGAATACAGGAGCATCGGTTGATACAGCTGGTTTAGTTTTAACCGCCACGGCTGTTTGTTTCGGTTTTTCGGCAGCACCCGCGTTCGCGGCCGCCTCTTTTTTCAATCGGCGTTCCTCCACCAGCTGTCCACGCTCCAATTCATCCTGCAATTGATTTGCAAGTGATAAACCATTCATGGCATCCTTCGCATAAAGCACAAGGCCTTCATAGTTTTGTGAAATTTTTGTATCAACAAATTTTCTGGAAAGAGCTGCTCCACCGACCAGGATCGGTATTTCCATGCCTTCTTCCCTCATGTCACTTGCTGTGATAACCATTTGCTGTGCTGACTTTACAAGCAGTCCAGAAAGGCCGATTATATCCGGCTTTTCCCGTTTTATCGCTTCAATCAATACGGTTGGCGTTACTTTTATGCCAAGATCCACTACCTCATATCCATTATTGCTCAGAATAATATCAACCAAATTTTTTCCTATATCATGAACATCGCCTTTTACAGTAGCAAGCAGCACCTTTCCCTTTGAAGAAGATGTGTCTGAAGCCTCCATATATGGCTCGAGAAATGCAACGGCCGCTTTCATTACTTCTGCACTTTGCAGCACCTCCGCAACGATCAGCTGATTGTCATTGAATAAACGGCCAACTTCTTTCATCCCTGTCATTAAAGGCCCATTGATAATTTTTAGAGGAGCATCATATTCTCCAAGGGCTATTTCAAGATCTGGCAGCAGCCCTTCCTTTGTTCCCTCCACTACATAATAAGCTAAACGCTCTTCAAGGGTCATATCAGGCATAGCAGATTTACTCTCTTTTTTCTTGCCGCGGTAAAACTCTGTAAATGAAGCTAGTGACTTATCAGTCGTTTCAAATAATAGCGTCTCTGCCATTTTTATTTCTTCTTCTGAAATAGAGGCAAATCGTTCAAGCTTTTCTGTATTGACAATGGCATAATCAAGGCCTGCCTGAGTACAGTGATACAAAAAGACAGCATTTAACACTTCCCGGCCAACAGGCGGCAGTCCAAATGAAACATTACTGATTCCAAGAGTTGTCTGCACAAGCGGCAGTGCTTCCTTGATAGCTTTAATGCCCTCTAAAGTAGCTTTGGCGGAACCGATATATTGTTCGTCTCCTGTGCCTACTGGAAAAACAAGCGGATCAAAAATAATATCAGAAGGATTCACTCCGTAGTCTTCCACTAATATTTGATAAGACCGTTTGGCGATTTCAAGTTTGCGTTCTTTGGAAACGCCCATACCCACTTCATCAATTGTACCCACTACCACTGCGGCACCGAATTTTTTCACGAGTGGAATGACCGCATCAAATCGTTCAAGTCCATCCTCTAAATTAATGGAGTTAATAATGGCTTTTCCCTGAGAATAAGTCAGCGCGCGTTCAAGGACTTCTTCATCCGTTGAATCAATCACAAGAGGCACTTTCACTTTTTTCACAACTTCTTGAATAAAATTCTCCATGTCTTCCATTTCATCACGGTCCGGGTCAGCGAGACAAATATCGATAACATGTGCTCCCCCTTTTACCTGGGCTCTTGCAATTTCAGATGCTTCTTCAATTTTACCTTCAGCGATCAGACGTTTAAATTTGCGTGAGCCTATAACATTTGTCCGTTCGCCAATCATCAGCGGACGCATGGACGGATCATCATAAACAAGCGGCTCTATACCGGATACTGTATGAACCTGTTTGTGTTTAACCACTCTTGGTTTATATTTTTCCATTGTTTCTGAAAGAGCTTTGATATGGGCAGGAGTTGTCCCGCAGCAGCCCCCCACAATATTCAGCCATCCTTTTTCAGCAAACCCTTCAAGCTTCTTAGCCAATGACAAAGGCGTTTCGTGATAATGACCTTCTTCATCAGGCAGCCCTGCATTCGGATAACAACTAACATAAGAGTTGCTTAACTCAGATAATGAGCGAATATGATCCTGCATAAATTCAGGACCTGTCGCACAGTTTAGCCCAACTGAAACAGGCTTCATATGTTCCACGCTGATATAGAAAGCATCAATCGTCTGACCGGCAAGGGTTGTTCCCATTGGTTCAATGGTGCCGGAAATCATTACATGAAGCTCTTTGCCCGTTTTTTTAAATGCTTCCTGAATGCCTAAAAATGCACATTTCACATTAAGCAAATCCTGGCTTGTCTCCACTAAAAGCAGGTCGGAACCGCCATCAATTAAGCCGCGTGCCTGCTCTGCATAAGAGGCAGTCAAATCCTGAAAGGTGGTCCCGCCCGTTACACTTAATGTCTTCGTTGTCGGACCCATTGAGCCTGCTACAAACCTCGGCCGTTCTGGCGTTGACCATTTATCGGCTGAGCGTTTGGCAATTTCAGCGCCGAGCCGGCTCAGTTCATAGGCATCCTGTGAAATATCGTATTCTTCCAGAACCACACTCATACTTCCAAACGTATTCGTTTCAACGATATCTGCACCCGCTTCAAAATAAGCATCATGAATCCGCTCAATAACATCCGGTGCAGTTCTGTTTAAATTTTCATTGCAGCCTTCGAATTCTTCCCCGCCAAAATCATCTGCAGTCAGCTGGGCTTCCTGAAGCATTGTTCCCATTGCTCCATCCATGATGAGGATTTTTTTCTCTAGTTGATCAGTGAATAATGTTGGACACATGGTGAATCCCTCCAGCTCTTTTTGCCGCTTGTTCATTTGCATATCTCGTTAACTCTGCTGTTACTTCATAACGCATAAATGGGGTAATCAAATAGATCCCGTTGAATAGCTCAAGTGCTGCATCAATTAATGATTTGGTAATAGCTATCCCTTCCTGCGCAGATTTTTCTTTATCTCCCGATACCTTTGCCATCCGTTCGCGAACTTCGTCTGACAGCTTAATGCCAGGTACTTCATGATGCAGAAACTCAGCGTTTCGGCTGCTGGTTAAGGGCATTAACCCAATATACATTGGCTTTTGAATATGCTTGGTATGCTCATAGACATCCAGCAGTTTTTCGTTTGAAAAAACCGGCTGACTCATAAAGTAATCAGCGCCTGCTGCAATCTTTTTCTCCATCCGCAGCACTGCCCGTTCCACGCTTCTGACGTGCGGGTTAAAAGCCGCTCCAATGGAAAACGACGTGGATTCACCCAGGTCTTTACCTGACATGGAAACACCTTTATTAAGCTGCTGAATCATTTCAATTAATTCAAAAGAGGACACGTCATAAACAGACGTTGCACCCGGAAAATCCCCAACCTTAGTCGGGTCGCCTGTTACTGCCAGCAAATCATGAAGGCCAAGCGTGTGCAATCCCATTAAATGTGATTGCAACCCAATCAGGTTCCGGTCCCGGCAGGTGATATGAACAAGCGGTCTTGCACCGATTTCCTGTTTTATTAAATGGCCCAGTGACTCGTTGGACACTCTTGGGCTTGCCAGAGAATTATCAGCAAGTGTTATGGCGTCAGCCCCAGCATCCTTGAGTACTTGAGCACCTTTCATAAAAGCATCCGTATTTAATTTTTTAGGAGGATCCAATTCCACCACCACCGACGGCCGGGCTGATACTATGGAAGGCAGCGGCTCAGGGACATGGATTTTTTTTGACCTGACTTCAATTTTTGGTTCCGGAGCGATGATTTTCTTTTCCGTTATCGGTACAGCATTCTGCAATGCACCTGAAAAGGCACGGATATGCTCGGGAGTCGTTCCACAGCAGCCTCCAAGCAGGCGAACCCCTTGTGCTATGAATGATTTGGCGCATTCAGCAAAATATTCAGCATTGTTATTATATTGAAGGTCTCCATCCGAATAAGAAGGCAGGCTGGCGTTTGGATAGGAGGATAAGAAAGCATGCTTTGGCAGGGGAACACTTTCCAAAGATCTCAGCATATGAAAAGGCCCCTGGCGGCAGTTGATTCCCACTACGTCTGCACCCAGATCTTCAAGCCTGCCAAGTGCCTCAGCAATGGGTGTCCCATCCTGCAATACACCTATTTCCTGTAATGAGACCTGAGCGATTATCGGTACATCCGTTGCTTTACGGGCAATTTCCACCACCGTCGAAAGTTCTTCCAGATCGTAATAGGTTTCAAGCAGCAGTCCATCTACACCTTCCAGCAGCAAACAATAGAGCTGTTCGCGAAAGGAACGTTTAATTTCATCAAGTGCAATGGATTGAGGGCGGATGCTTCTTATTCCGCCAATTGTTCCAAGTATATGCGTATCTTTTTCTGCAGCAAGCTTTGCATTTCGGACAGCTGCACTGTTTATTTCCTTAACCTGGTCTTGAAGTCCGTAACGTTCAAGCTTATGATAGTTTCCGCCGTAGGTGTTTGTCTGAATGACATCGGCTCCCGCTTTGATATACGCAGAATGGATCTGCTGAATATGTTCGGCCTGTGAAAGATTAAGTTCCTCGAAGCATTGATCTGTTCCATAAGAGTAAAGCAAGGTTCCCATTGCACCGTCTGCGATTAATATTTTCTCTTGAAGCGCTTCTGCTAATTTCATATAAAAAACTCCTCCCTTAATTCTTCATCCGCTATTCGGAGCAGCTGTTGTATATACAAAAAGGCCTTCTTATTGAATCAATAAGAAGACCTGTACGTATGAGATCACAACTCTCCTTATCTTCCCCGTATGCCTTAAGCAGCATACAAGCTGGAGTTAGCACCTTTTCATAAAAACGAAGCCTATGAAGGTTGCTGAGGTTTCGCAGGGCCTTGTCCCTCCACCTCTCTTGATAAGAATCCAAACTATTTAGTTAATTACAGATACTCTACTAGATGCAGTTGTTCCTGTCAATGGCTGACTTCAGATTAACAAAAGCACAGCCTGGCCGTGCCCAATCGTTTGACCTTTCCCACTTTTTCTTTTGTGTGATACGATCAGGGTATAATAATGGCAAAAGGAGGGATTTTTTATGTGCGGTCGATTTTCCCTGACTGAAAAACTGGCTGAACTTCAAGCTCATTATGAATTTGAGATGAGGGAGGAATTTTCTTATGAACCGAATGACAATATTTCTCCTTCGCAGCAAATCATGGCTGTGGTAGAAGTGGATAAGATCCGTTACCCTGTTCAGTTCCGCTGGGGTCTGATCCCCCCGTTCGCTAAAGATGAAAAAATTGGCTACAAAACGTTTAACGCCCGTTCAGAAACCGTTCAGCAAAAGCCCAGCTTTAGAAAAGCTTTTCAAAAAAAACGATGCCTGATTCCTGCAGATTCCTTTTACGAATGGCAAAAGCTTTCATCCAAAGAAAAACAGCCTTTTGCTATCAAACCTGCTTCAAATAACATTCTGACGTTCGCGGGTTTATGGGAATCCTGGCACAAAGGGAATGAAGTGATCAGAAGCTGTACCATTTTAACTACCCGTCCAAATTCAAAAATGGAATCAATTCATGACAGGATGCCGGTTATTTTAAAAGAAGATGACTATCAATCATGGCTGTCTGCCGACACCAATGCTGACGAGCTGCAATCTTTACTGCAGCCATGCAGGGATGAGTACCTGACGCTTGATCCGGTTCCTAATGATTTTTTCAAAAGAAAAAAAGCTTAATATTTTTGGTCAGATAAAGCTGCTGAAAAAGAATTTAAAACTTCCTGTACGGCATAAAACTCATCTAACAGGAGGCCGGTTAATTTCCGCTGCAGGCGAGGCTTTCCGCGGGGCGTGCGGTGAGCCGCTTCGAGCTAACGCTCTTCAGCGTCTCACCTGTCACGCTGCATCCCGCAGGAGTCCCCCCTTCCGCTCCAATTAACCTATACTTTATTACTCTACTGTGTCATTAAAAGGTTCTGTTGTTTGATAAGGTTAAAACTCAAAAAAAAACATAACTTCCGACTGCCCGGAAGTTATGTTTTTCTGATGGACTGAGGCATATGTCAGCATTATAAGAGTGTCTATTTGCTGAATAACATAGTACCAAATTCCTTTTTGCACTGCTGCTTCTATCCAGCCAACACATCTGATTTTGGATATTTTATTTTACTATGATCCGGTTTTGCAATTGAAAAAGCCAGGGTTAATGGACCAATTTTGCCCACAAACATGACAATAATTAATACAGTTTTTCCAATCACACTTAAGTCGCCGGTAATCCCCATTGATAAGCCGACGGTTCCAAATGCAGATACTGTTTCAAACACCAGCTCGATAAAAGACATCCCCTGCTCCGAATGAGTCAGAATAAGCAAAGCACCCACAACCAGCAGGACACTGCTCATGGCAATAGCGAGTGATTTGAAGACCAGTTCCTGTCTGATTTCCCGATTAAATATATTTATTTCTGCTTTTCTTTTGAAAAAAGAAATCGTTGCTAAAACGATAATTAAAAAGGTTGTAACCTTAATTCCGCCGCCAGTGGATGCGCTCCCTGCCCCAATAAACATCAGAACAATTATAAATAAAATCGTTGAGTCATCCAGGCTTGCAATATCCAAACTGTTAAATCCGGCAGTTCTTGGTGAAACGGCCTGGAAATAAGAAGCCCATAGCTTGTCATCCAGAGGAAGAGCGCCAAGTGTTAAAGGGTTGCTGAACTCGTTTAAAAAAATATACAGCATCGCTACACTATTGATGACCAGCGTTCCAAACACCATCATTTTTGTATGAAGGCTCCATTGACGTACAGAGCGTGAATACCAGGCATCAATCAATACGGTAAACCCAATCCCGCCCAGAATAAAAAGAGCAGAAATGACAAGATTAACGGTTGGATTTCCTGCATAGGCCATTAGACTGTCAGGTCTGAGGCCAAATCCTGCATTATTGAAAGCTGATACAGCATGAAACAGGCTGAAATAAAGACCTTCCCACAAACCTAATTCCGGCACCCATACGGTTGAAAGCATGATAACTGCAAATGTTTCAATGATTAAAGCAAAAATGGTCAACTGAATAGCTAAACGGATAATTCCTCCGGCAGCATTTTGATTTAAGGATTGCTGAATAATTAACCGTTCTTTAAACCCGATTTTTTTTCCTAACAGTAAAAAAAATAAAACTGCAAATGTCATGATGCCCAAACCACCTAATTGAATTAAGCCCATAATGACAATTTCCCCAAATAAAGTATACGTTGTTCCGGTGTCCACAACAGCCAACCCCGTAACGGTCATCGCTGAAACGGCTGTGAAAAGAGCATCGAGCCAACTTAGTGAACCATTATGAGAAAATGGCAGTTTTAAAAGCCATGATCCAATCACAATGCTTATTAAAAATACTGCAATTAAAAGCTGGGGGGGATTTAAAGAACCGATTTTTCTCATTTTCTTCAGACTCCTTGTTTTTCAAATCGATGAAGCTTGCGATTCTCTCCTATGACGATTAATACGTCACCTTCAAGAATTTTATCTTCACCGCTTGGAGAAACCAACATATCGTGAGACCGGTAAATCCCCACAATATTACATCCGAATCGATTTCGAACATTAAGAGCCGCGATTGTCTTGCCGACAATTTTTGGGGTTGCTTTAATTTCAACCATTGAATGCTCTTCAGACAGCTCGATATAATCAATAAAATGTTCTGATGCCAGACGGTGTGCAATCCGTTTGGCCATATCTTTTTCAGGCCGGATTACCCTGGTCGCTCCAATTTTCTCCAGGACCTTTTGATGATATAGACTGGATGCTTTCACCCAGATTTCTTTAACATCCAGATCAGTTAAAATGATCGTGGTCAGAATACTTGCCTCAATATTTTCACCAAATGAAACAACCACCAAATCAAAATTTCGTATTCCCGCCTGTAAAAGCAGCTGTTCATCCTGTGCATCACCATGAACCACGTGAGTTGCCAGATGACTGAATTTATCAACAACCTCAGGGTCACGATCCATCGCGAATACCTCTGCTCCAATTTGATGAAACTCTTCTACTAAATGGCCGCCAAAACTTCCGAGGCCAAGCACTGCAAATTGTTTTCTCATGTTTACCATCCTTTTTACTCAAGCGTAATCTTACCTGCTGCAGTGAAACAATTTCCCATGCAAAAAAACCACGAGGAACAAACCCTGTGGTCACAGATCATGGCTCACAAGTAATGTATTCTCTCTCTATAACGCTTGCGGGGTTAGCTGTCGGATTAGGGTTATGAGAGTAACCCTGCCTTTTAAAGGCTTCACCCCTAGCCAATATGACTTGGCAAAACGGGTCCCCCGCTTTCGAAATAACGAAATTCAGCGACTTAGAATCTTTACTATGAAAGCTATATTACTCCCATGCATCAAAAGAGTAAAGAGGATTTACAAAAAAATAAATTTGCGGGAAACTGTTCTAAAGACATATACTTCTTGAAAGAATAATTTATTGAGTTAGTTATTCAAAAAGAATGAATAACTACCCCATCAATTAGAGATATAAAATGAAAGGAGACACACCATGACCATCCAGCAAAACCCTTCAATTGAAGAATACACAAAACGAATAGGGGTCTCTCAGCGCAAACTTCCGGCAGATCTGGTGATAAAAAACGGGAAAATTATTAATGTTTATACATTAGAAATCATTTCTGCTGATATCGCTATTGCAGACGGATACATCGCAGCGATCGGAGAGAATTATGAAGGACTGCAAGTTATTGATGCGGATGGATGTTTTTTATCCCCTTCCTTTATCGATGGGCATATCCATATAGAATCCACCAATTTAACTCCTTCAGAGTTTGCAAAGGCAGTATTGCCCCATGGTGTTACGACCATTATTACCGACCCGCATGAAATAGCCAATGTATTAGGAAAAAAAGGCATTGAGTACATGCTGAATAATGCGGAGGGACTCCCTATGGATATTTTTTACGTCCTCCCCTCCAGTGTTCCCGCCACATCGTTTGAGCATGCAGGTGCATTGTTAAAAGCAGAGGACTTGAAACCATTTTATGATCACCCCAGCGTAATTGGTTTAGCAGAGGTGATGGATTATCCAGCGGTAATGAATGCGGACAGTGATATGCTTCATAAAATCAAGGATGCAGCTCATTACTCCGGATTAATTGATGGTCATTTAGCCGGACTTTCCACAAATGAAATTAACGGTTATTTATCTGTAGGCATAAGAAATGATCATGAGTGCACTACAGCAGCCGAAGCACTTGAACGAGTAAGACTTGGAATGCGTGTCATGATACGGCAGGGCTCCGGCTCAAAAAACCTGCCTGCATTATTGGAGGCAGTTAATGAAAAGAATGCTTCCCGCTTTTCTTTTTGCACCGATGATAAGCATATCGATGAGCTGATTGAAGAAGGCAGTATCAATCATTGTGTCAAAGAAGCTATTGCTTTGGGGCTTGATCCGCTGACAGCTTATCAGATGGGCACACTTAATGCTGCACAGGTTTACCAACTACATGACCGCGGAGCGATCTCACCAGGCATGAAGGCAGATATTCTGGTTGTTTCTGATTTGGAAAAGGTAGATATTAAAACTGTAATAAAAGATGGGAAAGTCATTGCGCATAATTCTGCTCTTATTAAAGAGTGGCCCCATACAACAAGCGGGCTGGAAGGCTGTGTGGAATCGGTCAATATGAAGCCGATCACGGTCACAGACCTTAAAATTAAACCGGAGGAAGCGATTGCCAACATCATAGAGATCATTCCAAACCAAATTGTAACGAGGCATACCAAATCAACCGTTCCTACAGACTCTGAAGGCTATTTTCTTCCTTCAGCAGAGCAAGATCTGCAAAAACTCGTAGTAGCAGAACGCCATCATGCCAGAGGCACTCTCGGGGCTTGTATTGTAAAAGGGTTTAATCTCACACCGGACAGTGCGATCGCATCCACCGTTGCCCATGACTCTCATAACATCATTGCAGCCGGCACTTCCGATGAAGCAATTATGAAGGCCATCGATTGGCTCAATGATCATCAAGGCGGATTTGCAGTGGTGAAAGATGGAAAAGTAATTGGCGCGATGGAACTGCGGCTTGCAGGGTTAATGTCCATTAAGCCAATGAAAGAAGCTGCAGCAGAAATGGAAACGATTCAGCATGCACTTAAAGTTGTGTCGCCAAGCGCATCCTTTCATTTGTTTTCTATCCTTTCTTTCTTAGCACTTCCGGTTATCCCGGCTCTAAAGCTGACGGATATTGGTTTGTTTAATGTACGGACATTCAGTCACATCAAGGTATAAAAAAAGCTTCCCATCAAATGGGAAGCTTTTTTATACCAATCGTTTAATCGTGTGCTTCAAGGTATTAATAAAAACAGCGTGGTCCAGCATATGATGCTGATTCAACAAGTCCACATGCTCAGGCTTAACACCTGATATATACGTCTTTGCCCCCATAAGTGAACAGTTTTTAATAAGTTCCTTTAACTGGTTAATTCCTTTCGGCTCAAGAGAGGAAACCGATTGCAAATCCACAATCAGCTCGTCTATTTGGCTGTCCGAAACATGTGACAGGATTCTTGTTTTACTCTCCGCCAGAAGAGTTCCGTCCAATGCGCCAAAAATCGGAATTAGTATTACCGTTGGCGACAGATGAATAACAGCAGTGGATAGTTCCTGAATTCTCTTAAAAGATGTAAGGAGCTGCTGATTTTTCAAGACCAGTTCCATATCACTGTCCTGCAGCCTGAGCTTATGCTCATTGATTGTTTTCATCAGGTTTGCCAACAGCTCATCCTGCTGTTGAAATAAAATGGTACATGCTTCACCAGTCCACTTAAAATGGAGGGTATAAAGAGAAGTGATATTTTCCGCAGTTTTCATATTTAACTCAATCTTAGATTGTTTAGGATCAGTCAAAAACTTCTTCGCTTTTTCTATACTTTCTTTATCAACCCATTCGAGAAAACTGTCTGCATGGCTAAACAGCCTAATTGCATCTTCTGAGGATTGCACAATGTTCATGTGTCGATCCATTACAATCGATGGAAGAGGCAATGAATCAATGTTGCTCAAATGTCGTCTCCTCCCTCAATGGTACTGCCATTCATCCAGTTGCGTAAGTCTTCAGGCATACGCACCATAGTAACACGGTTTGTGATAGAGTCCAGCTGCTCCTCTGTTGACAGTGATAAATAACGACCGCCAATTAAAAGCTCGGTTGTATCCAGTGTTTGCATTAAACCTTCAATATATGAAGGCATTTTTTTCCCTTGTTCAAGCATACTTGCTGACACGCCAACAACATCCGGTTGCCATGCAGCTGCCATTTTCGAAGCATATTCGAGTGGAAGATTAGCTCCCATCATTCGGACCTCATACCCTGCTTCTTCAAATAATTGGGCAGTCATACGAATCCCCAGATCATGCTCTTCATGTTCGACACAAAAGAATAGAGATTTCCCCTTGGTTTTATCTTTCCCATCTATGCGGGGAAGAATAATTTCATGCTTATATCTGGCCAGCGTAAAATCACAGGTAGACGTTGCTAGATGCTCATCTGCTACCGTTATTTCGTTTTCCTGCCACAAGCGTCCCACTTCTACCATAGAAGGAGTAATAATATGATGAAAAATATGGTCTGTTCCATGACCTTGATTCACAGCACGCTGGATAACGTTCCAACCTGCCTCCTGATCACCTGTTAAAATGGCGTCAGTAAATGAACGGATCGTATCGTTCATCATGATGCTCCCTCCAATCTTGAACCTTTCAATCAGTCAGTTTTCTCATAAGATAAATTGTCAGCTTTGAAGAGGTAAAAGTCAATTCTGCCGCTTGTTCTAAAATATTTAATGTCTAAAACCTTCTTTCTTTTTTAAATAAGCATGCCGTTCTAAAGGCCTGGTACTTCTCCTTTTGAACGGCATGCTTAAAAACTATTGCTTAACGGTTTCCCATTCCCCGCGGTAAATCGTTACTTCTTCGAGATCCGCTTCTAGATCCCGTGCATAACGTTTTATTTGTTTGACTTCCATAGGGGAAACAAAAGATAAAACAGTCCCCGGTGCCCCTGCTCGGCCAGTTCGGCCGGAACGATGAATGTATTGATCTAAATCGTCTGCAAGATCCATATGAATGACATACGTTACATCCGTGATGTCCAATCCCCTGGTGGCTACGTCTGTAGCAAGCATCAAAGGCAAATCGCCTTTTCTGAATTTGCGCATGGAAGCAGCACGCTCTTCTTTTGTCAGATCGCTGTGCAGTGGAGCAATCTCCAGGTTTTTGTAGTTAAGTTTTTCAGTTGCTGTAAGCACATCACGGACTTCACGCATAAAAGCCAGAGATTTTTCTTTTTTCATTGAATCCATTCGAACAATTTTTCGGATTAAATCGATCTTCTCCCGTGATTCACACACCATATACTGATGCTTCACATTAGACGCTGCTTGGGTATCGCGCTCCACACGAACAACTTCGGCATTTTTCATCAATGCCTTGCCCTGCTCCTCGATTTCTTTGGGAAGAGTAGCGGAGAACAAAGCAAGCTGGCGCTGATCTGCAAGTGTACTTTTAATGATGTCATTAATGGATTGCGTATGTTCAGGCAAAAACAGCTGATCCGCTTCATCCAGGATCAGTGTTCTCACTTCGTGTGTCTTAATCTTTTTTTGTTTAATTAACTCTAAAATACGTCCTGGTGTCCCAACAATAATATGCGGCTGTTTTTTTAATTTTTCAAGCTGCCTTTTTGGATTGGCTCCGCCGATGATAGAAGCTGCCCGAACGCCGCCAGGTTTCCCCCACGACTGCACGACGTCTAATATTTGCATCGACAATTCTTTTGAAGGCGCTAAGATGATCGCTTGCGGCAGTTTTTTTTCTGTACTCATCTTTTCAATTAACGGAATCGCATAGGCAAGGGTCTTACCAGTACCCGTAGGCGATTCAACTAACACGTCCCGTCCATCCAGCAACAAAGGAATGACGCGTTCCTGCACAGGCGTGAACGATCCAAACCCAGCTTCTTTCCAACTATCCTCTGTTCTAACCAACATCAATCTTCCACTCCGTTCTTTACTTTTCATTCCTTTATTCTACCACCGAATGAAGAATTTTGGTAACGGTTTACCTGCATTAAGGTAATCGCGCCCCTGTAAGGCAGGAATATGAATGAAAACTCGTACTGTTACCCTGTACCCTTTTTTGGATTTATTTAATACAAATGAAAAATGTGACAGCGGCACAAACTTAACTAAGAAGGAAGACATAGGGATTATTGTTGTAAAGATGGGTATGTATAATATGATACAAAGAATGGAAATTAGAATGGAGGCTGATTTATGAGCGGGTTTTTCACTTTATTAAAAGGCGGCAATAAGCCCTCTTTTATGGCTGCAATTGTGAATACATTTATCGGTTTTTTAAAGATGGGCGCGTTCTTTTTAACAGGAAATGTCGCCATGTTTGCAGAAATGATGCACTCATTTGGAGATGCAGCGAACCAGTTTTTTGTTTTTATTGGATCAGCACTTTCTAAAAAAGCGCCGACTCCTAAATTTCCTAACGGCTTTGGACGGGTGGTCAACCTCGTCTGTCTTGGTGCGGTCATTATCGTAGGAATATTGTCGTATGAAACAGTCAAAGAAGGAATTCATCATCTGTTACATCCAGGAGAAAGCACAGGCTTTTTGATCAGTTTAGGGGTTCTTGGCATTGCTGTTCTTTTAGAATTATTTGTTCTCTATAAAGCAGCTGATGAGATTCTGCATGAAACTGGAGCTGAAGCAAAGGGGTTGAAAGTTTTCATACTCGGATTCACCAACTTACGAAAAGCAAAACCGGCAACAAAGCTTGTTTTTATGGAAGATCTTGTTGCTACAGGCGGCGGAGTAATCGCAATCATTGCTATAATTATCTCTCATTACAGCGGTCTCGGCCAAGCGGAAGGCATCGCTTCCATTATTATTGGTTTGATGATGTTTTATGTAGTTGGCAGGGTGTTTTTGGAAAATGCACGAGGTGCAATCGGTGAAACCGATGACGAAATGCGCCAGCATATTGCTGCTATCGTGCTGTCAGACGAGCATGTTAAAGACATTCAGCGAATCGAGGTAATTAAAGAAGGAGAACATCTTCATGTTGAAGTGGAAATTGAAGTAGATCCAACCCTGACCATCGCTGAAGCTGACGATATTAAAGACCGTTTATCGATTTTAATTTACGCACAAAAAGGGGTTAGTGATGTCATCATTGAGTTTGACGAAGATAATCTGATCGCTGAGTGGACATAAAACATAGGATAGAAATTGATTGATGCAAAGTGGTTAATTTTTCGCTGCATGATCCTTCATAAAAGCAAAGAGCCCTTACGATGAGACTTTCGTAAGGGCTCTTTTAATGAATGGTGTGCGCATTTTTCATCATGCCGCTTTATAAAATCATTTTCTCTCTTAGCTGGCTGTTGTGAAGATCTGCATAAAATCCTTTTTTCTTAATAAGACTTTGATGATCGCCCCGTTCAATAATACGTCCATGCTGCAGAACCAGTATTTGGTCAGCACTTTGAATAGTATTGAGTCTGTGTGCAATGACAAAGCTTGTGCGCCCTTTCATCAGCCGCTGCAACGCTTCCTGAATCTTTATCTCGGTTATAGTATCAATGCTGCTCGTAGCCTCATCCAATACAAGAATGCTGGGATCGGCAAGAATCGCTCGGGCAATAGACAGCAACTGCCGCTGTCCCTGGCTGATTCCCTGTCCGTCAACTTGTAAAAGTGTATCAAACTGCTTTGGCATCTTTCGAATAAATGAAGCTGCATTAGCAAGCTCCGCAGCTTTTTCAACTTCTTCGTCAGTAGCAGTCAGGCGCCCATAACGAATATTCTCTCTTATGGTTCCCTCAAACAAAAACGAATCCTGCAAAACAAATGCCATATGGCTTCTTAAGCTGGACCGCTTGATGGTTTTAATGTCTTTGCCATCCATCTTTACAGCCCCGTCATTGACATCATAAAAACGTGACAACAAATTGATGATGGTTGTTTTTCCAGCACCGGTGGGACCAACAAAGGCAACCGTTTCGCCGGGCTCTGCTTTGAACGAGATATCCGTCAGAGTATCTTCATCTTTTTCATAGGCAAATGACACATGAGAAAATTCAACCTGCCCGTTCAGGCTGTTGACTTCAATTGCTTCATCCTCATCTCTGCGCTCTTCTTTTTCGTTCATAATGTCAAAGACCCGTTCTGCCCCAGCAACGGCCGACAGCAGCGTATTAAACTGGTTTGCCAGATCATTTAACGGGCGTGTAAATTGCCTTGAGTACTCGACAAATATAACCATCACCCCTATGGTGACAACCCCTTCTCCGTTTAATACCAGCATACCGCCAATTAGGGCAATAACCGCGAAGCTGAGGTTATTTAAAAAGTTCATCAGCTTGGGGATAAAGCCTGAAAAGGTTTGTGCCCAAAAGCCAGCCAGCCTGAGCTGTTCATTCCGTTCCTTAAATTGAGCAATGACTTTCTTTTCCTGTGAAAATGTTTTTATGATCCGCTGCCCTGACAGGGTTTCCTGAATGTATCCATTAAGTTCTCCCAGGTTTCGCTGCTGTTCCTTGAACAGTCGCCCTGTTCTTTTCGTAATCCACTTTAAGCCAAAGTACATAGCCGGGATGACAAGAACTGTAATCAGGGTTAACAGCGGACTTAAATAAAG
Source organism: Jeotgalibacillus sp. S-D1 (assembly GCF_004358665.1). Lineage (GTDB taxonomy): Bacteria > Bacillota > Bacilli > Bacillales > Jeotgalibacillaceae > Jeotgalibacillus. The sequence continues at coordinate 120,432 of NZ_SMZR01000007.1, forward strand.
CATCACAGATACAGTTCCGACTAATGTAAGAATACTTGATACAATCTGAATGACCGAACTATTAAGTGTAGAGCTGACATTTTCCATATCATTGGTTACCCTGCTCATCAATTCACCATGCTGGCGTTTATCAAAAAAAGGAATTGGCAGCTTGTGTAAATGGTTAAACAGCCCCGTACGCATAGTAAAGACTGTATCTTGAGCAATCCGAACCATCCACATCGCCTGAAACCAGGCTGCAAGGGAATGCACTGCGTAAATTATAGCAAGGATCCACAGCAAACGGATCAATCCATCAGTATCCTGATTCACGATGTAATCATCAATGCCCATACCGACCAAAAAAGGACCAAGAAGCGCCATTGAAGAACTAATTACAACCATAAGAATAACCAGGGAAAGTTTTAATTTGTGCATCGACAGGTAAAACCAGATTTTCTTTAAGGTGCCGCTGAAATCCTGTGCCTTTTTCTTTCCTCTTCCACGTTCATTCAACTGGTCAATTTCCTGAATGGATCTTCTTTTATATTGGAATGGCTTAATTGCTTCTTTGAACAAGATTCAGCGCCTCCTTCCCGATTTGAGACTCCACGATCTTAAGGTAAAGCGTTGAAGACGTTAGAAGGTCCTGATGTGAACCCTCTGCCAGCAGTTCTCCCTCATCGAGAAGCAGGATGTGGTCAGATGCCATCGTGGTGCTGATTTTTTGTGTAATCATAACCGTTGTGCACGATAAATCAGCAAGCTGCTCAAGTAATTTGGCTTCAGTTTTCATATCTAAAGCACTTGTGCTGTCATCCATTAACAGGATTTTAGGCTTTCTTACTAATGCACGGGCAATTGAAAGCCTTTGCTTCTGCCCTCCGGATAAATTCACGCCCTTTTGACCGAGCTGTGTATCATATTGTTTAGGAAGATCCATGATGGTATCGTGAATTTGGGCACGCATGGCTGCTTCTTTGATTTCTTCAAAGCTCGCCTTATCATCTCCCCATGCAATATTTTCCTTTACCGAGCCCGTAAAAAGCATGGCTTCCTGAGGAACGAATCCGATTTGCTGTCGCAGATTCTCCAATTTAAAGGAAGTAAGCTCCTGATGGTCAATGCGAATTTCCCCTTTATCAACATCGTACAATCTTGGGATTAATTGAAACAGAGTAGATTTCCCTGACCCGGTTGCTCCTAAAATGGCTGCACGCTGACCAGCTTTTATGGAAAAAGAAAGGTTTCTTATTACCTGCTCATCTGACTCGGGGTAGCTGAAGGTAACATCGTCAAATGTGATGCTCCCCTGTTTAATGGCATAATTATCACTTGCCTCCCGATCAACTAAATCAACCGGCGTTTCAAGTACTTCTGCTATCCGGTTCCCCGAAGCTTTCGCTCTTGAAAAAACCATAATAATCATTGTCACAATGGAAAGGGCTCCCGTCATTCTTGTAGCATAGTTTACCACTGCCACTACATCACCCACACTGGCACGGTCAGCCGTCACTTCAATACTTCCATACCATAAAACAACCAAAATACTCGCATTCATCAGAAGAAGAATGATCGGCATCGTTACTTCAACAAGGCGCAGAGCTTTAACGGTTTTCTCCATCAGCTCCTGGCTTGATTTTCTGAACCGCTTCATCTCATAACCGGCGCGTAAAAAAGCCTTGATTAAACGGATGCCCACTAAATTCTCCTGCATTACCTTATTAACCTGATCAACACGTTCCTGTACCATTTTAAAAAGCTTGCCAGCCTTCTTCATGATAAATAATAAAAAGAAAATTATAACGGGGACAGAAATAACCAAAACAAGTGCAAGCCGTGCGTTGACTACAAAAGCCAATATGACGCTTCCAATAACGAGAAGCGGTGCTCTCATCATAATACGGAGGCTCATAAACACTGTGTTTTGCAGCATCGTTACGTCATTCGTCAGACGGGTAATGAGGGAAGAAGCAGGAAAGCGGCCGAAGTTGGTAAAAGAAAAAGCCTGAACTTTATCATATAACGTTTTTCTAATATCAAATCCAAAGCTTTGACTGACATGAGAAGAATAAAAAGAGTTCGTTACTCCGGCAGCAAATGCCGCGATCGAACAGCCAATGAGCACGCCTCCCCAGCGAAAGACAACCGATAAATCCTGCTGAAGAATGCCATCATCAATAATTTTGGCAATAATGAGAGGCTGAACCAATTCAACAGCCAGCTCCATCAGCATAAGAGAAAGTGCGATAAAAATCGCGATTTTATATGGTGTTAAAAAAGGAAAAATGCGTTTCATAATTGGTTCCGACCTTTCTTTTACCTACCCCTGCTGTATGGCATGATCGATAATTAATTTGACACTCGAAATACTCTTTTTAAAACTTTATCATAATTTTCGCAAATTGAGTAGAAATGAACAATGCTACCATTCACAAGCTAACAAATAATCCTGCTTACGCTAATTCAGGGCTGCTCATCGCAAGAAACGGTCTTTAGGCAAAAAAAAGGCTTCTGGAAGTCACAATGACTTACCAGAAAGCCTCTCTTACTTATTCACCAGCTAATGCATCAGCAAACGCCTTGCCATATGGAGGCAAATCGGGCGGTCTGCGGCTTGAAATAATATGCCCGTCTACAACAACCGCTTCATCATGCCAAACGGCTCCTGCATTTGTCATATCATCTTTAATTCCTGGCGTGCTCGTAACCTGACGGCCTTCCAGGATCCCGGCTGAAATAAGCACCCAGCCCGCGTGGCATATTTGTCCAATTGGTTTCTTATATTTGTCCATGTAGCGCACCATTTCAAGGACTTCAGGATACCGTCTTAATTTATCAGGTGCCCATCCCCCTGGTACTAATATACCGTCGTAATCACTTGGGTCAATGTCAGAAAAAGCAAGGTCAGCTTCAGCAGGAACACCATACTTTCCTATGTAAGTCTCTCCTTTTACCTCGCCTGCTAAATGAACGGCAGCCCCTTCTTCTCTTAATCTCATGACAGGATACCACAGCTCCAGATCTTCAAAGTCAGCACTTACCAGCGCAATTACTTTCTTTTGCTCTAATCTCATTGAAAAACACCTCCTGCCTGTATTGTAACATCCCTTATAAGAAGGATCATTTTTAGTGTTTCCTTATCTATTTTGGATGTGCAATAAACGGTCAGCGACACAAATGAATACATTTGGCCTTTTTTTCTGTATACTATTGTTATTAGAGGAAGAAAGGATGTTTAGATGATTACAATTAAAGAATACTCAGTTGAACAAATTAATGATCCATTTGGCATTTTAACGGGAGACCGGTATGAATATATGTTGGACATTGAAGTACCTGAAGATGATGAGCTGTACACTGAAACAGGAATTGCAATAAAAGTATTATTTCGTGTAGAAGATGGAACAGAAAGCATCGTAAAATATGACCTTATTGATAAAGCTACTTCCCAGCCATTGGATTTTGAATTAGAAGATGATGAAATCAGCGAAATTCAGACATTCTGCCGGTCAAACCTTCCTGAAGCAAAATAAGAGTACTGTTTAAAACCGTTTAATAGACGGTTTTTTATTTTGACTTTTTGGGGGCGGGTTGATTTGCGGGGCTGTGACCGAGATAGGTGGAAATGTTGTTTGATAAACCCTCCTCTGAATATTGAGTAGCGCGATGGTCAGAGGCTGTGACCGATATAAGTGAAATCATGTGCGATATATGGGCAAAAGTGTTCGATAAACCTTCAAACATGAACGATATCTTTAACAAGATGTACGATATAAGCGGAAAAGTGTTCGATAAAGTGGGAAAGATGTTTGATAAATCATCCCCCGCCCACGCTTCCACCTTTAGGACAGAAAGAAATCAGGAGTGAGCGGGATGATCCGAGGCTGTGACCGATATAAGTGAAATCATGTACGATATATGGGCAAAGGTGATCGATATAATCCGAAGCGTGTTCGATAAAACACTTAAAAAAGCTCAGAAGTTTGATAAATCTTCAAACATGATCGATATCTTTAGAAAGATGTACGATATAACCAGAAAAGTGTTCGATAAAGTGAGAAAGATGTTTGATAAATCATCCCCCGACCTCGGTGCCACCTATAGGACAGCAAGAAATCAGGAGTGAGCGGGATGACCCGAGGCTGTGACCGATATAAGTGAAATCATGTGCGATATATGGGCAAAAGTGTTCGATATAATCCGAAGCGTGATCGATAAAACACTTAAAAAACCTAGGATGTTCGATAAACCTTCAAGCATGATCGATATCTTTAACAAGATGTACGATATAAGCGGAAAAGTGTTCGATAAAGTGGTAAAGATGTTCGATAAAACCGGCCGCCATCGGCCCATCCCCCGCTCCCGCCAGATCCCTCCCCCAACACGCTTCCTCATTTAATCAAAAAGAAAAAGCCACCAGCGTTGGCGGCTTACTTCATATCTTTATGCATAAACGGGCATTTTCCCTTAATTGGTTCAATGTCATCCCCAATAAAAAACTGTTTCCATTCATTATGAGTCGGGTCGCCATAGTGGCTGATGTCCGGGTGCTTTGGAAGCTGATCCCATTTTTCCACACGTTCACGTACTTTTTCACGCGACATGACGCCGCCTTTTTGAGTACCCTCCAACCCTTGAAAAATGGTTCGCGGCTGGAAGCCTAATATAAGACTATTTCCGAGGTTCCGTGTTTTGCGCTGCTTATACGCCGGGGCATTGCCAAAGACAAAAATCGGCTCTCCGTTAAAATGAAAGTCCCATAAAAAATGTTCCGGATCTTTTGGATGGTCCGTTGGCCATTCTTTCTGATCCTGTTCATGTAAATACTGTAAGATAGCCCAAAATTGTTTCTGGTAGTCGTCCAGGGTGCCCTCTTTTTCGAATGGTTCAACAAAAAGAAAGAAGCCATGTTTAATTTTTGTAGCTTCATTAAATAAGGCTAAAAATTCCTCAAGCGCCTTCGGAAGATTGGTCCAATCCTCTTGGGAGATATAAGCATAGCGGAGCTCTCCCTTTTTCTGGCCTTTCATGCCAAAATAGCATGGAAACGTATCATCTGTTACCGTCTCTTCAAATGTTTTATATTCTTGAATCAGCCAATCTGGCAGATCATCATGTTTTTCCATATCGTCTTTCGTTAAAAGCTTTGAGCTGGTCGCAATCATTTAGTTCGCCTCCTATAATGTTACTCGTTTTATCTACCCTTTATAATTTCGGCTAAAACAAAAAATCCCCTTCACTTTTTCCAGTTTTTATTTTCACAAAATCCATCCTATTCCCCGAATGCTTGTTTCATACTGGAAATATTCTATAAATTTTATTGCACCTTACACAAAATTTTTAGTGATAAGAATTGCCAGACTTGTTTAGTTGCGAGAAAATAGAAAGTAATTGAAGAAATAAAGAAACCTTTTTCACTTTGCTGCGTATAACCTTATGTAGACAGTAGAAAGGGTGAATAAAAGGACGTGATGATTTTATGAGCTTTTTCAGTAAATTATTTGGCAGCAAGCAGCCGCAAAAGCCTGCTGTAGAAGAACGTACCGTTATGAATTTAAAAGTAAAAGACATTGTGACATATGATCTGGAGGACTACGAGGTTGTCGGCAAGCTGTCTTATAACGATCATGGCTTTAAATGGTATGCCTATCAGCTGCAGGGTGCCAGCAGGGTAATCTGGTTAAGTGTTGAAATGGATGATGAGCTTGAGCTTGGCATTTATGAAAAATCGACACTTAAGCTTCACGACCCGCTGCCAAAAGAAATCGAGTTCAATGGGGTAACCTATTATCAGGATGAACATGGAACAGCCGTTGTTAAAGGAGAAGGCAGAAGCCAAAATGTTGACGGTGCGCAATGCCGATACTATTCGTACTATGATGATGAGGATGAAAAAGCCCTCTCAATTGAGATCTGGGGCAACGAAGTGGAAGCTAGCACCGGATATGATATTGAAGAGTATGAGCTCAAAATTATTGCAGGATCAGCTTAACTAAAACAATTTTAGGAGGAATTTAGATGTTTCAATTTTTTAAACGTGTAAAGACAGTGGTAGGTTCGGAATTAAATGCAATGCTGGATAAAGCGGAAGATCCGGTAAAAATGCTTGACCAGTTTATGCGTGATATGGAAGCAGATATCCGCGAAGTAGAAAGTGCAGTTGCTAAGCAGATTGCTAATGAAAAGCTTCTTCAAAAGAAAGTAGCAGACGCAAACAGCATGGCTTCAAAACGTGAAGAACAAGCGATGAAAGCCATTGAAGCAGGCAATGAAGATCTTGCCAGACGTGCATTGGAGGATAAAAAAGTTCACGCAGACCAGGCTGCTTCCCTTCAGGAATCCTATTCCCGTGCACAAGAAGATGCGTCCATCCTTCGCACGAAACTGGATGAAATGAAGAACGAATACCATCAAATGAAATTGAAAAAAGATTCGTTAAAAGCACGTGCTGAATCAGCACAAGTCCGCACGAAAATGAACCGGACGATGTCTGGTATTGGATCAAACGAATCACGAAGCGGTTTTGACCGAATGGAAGAAAAGGTTTTGCAATTTGAAGCAGAAGCTGAAACAAGTGAAGACATGCGTTCATCCAACCGAAGTCTCGATGATGAGTTCAAAGCCCTTGATAATGGGGTCGACGATGAACTGGCAGCATTAAAGAAAAAAATGGGTAAAGCTTAACTAGATAAAAAGGCGGATCTGTTTTTTAAACAGATCCTCTTTCCTTTTGTAACCAGTAAGTTGGAAAGGCAGGTGAACAAAGTGAAAAAAACATTTTTGTCCCTACTAATTGTCGGAGTAATGCTGTTTGTGGCAGCATGTGGAAATGGAGGCGGCTCTCTTTTCAATGACAGCATCGATGATTACATAAGCAATAATTATTCCCTGTATGACACCATTTCAAGCACGGAAAATAGTGATGAATATGCAAGAGTATATCTTGCTGAGGACCGGGACATCTCAGCAGTATCAAGTGAGCTTCAGGATCATGAAGAGCCAACAGAAATGAGTGAGCTCCGGGAAGGCAAACAGGTTTTCATTTATGACAACCAATTTGTCACACTCACCGAGTCAGAGGACAATTCCTCTGATACGATGATCGAAGTGGCTGAAGAAGAGTTCGTCCGCAATAACTACAGTCCGGGATTTTTTCAAGGGTATCTTTTAGCAAGTGTACTGGGCAATATGTTCGGCAATAACTGGGGTTCTCAGCGAAATCAGGCATGCGCAGCTAATCCGGAACGCTGCTATGGCGGCTATAATTCTGCAGGCACGTATGTAGGAAAAAATTCAATCCCAACGATCAGAGGGGCTTCTACCGTTCGCGGCGGGGGAACCGGGTCTGGTAAATAATGATGTGGAAGGAGAATAAATTATGCAACCATTTTTATTAACGATTATGTATTTTGCTATAGCTATTATCGTTGTCGTAATCGGCATCGCCATTTTTGAGGTTCTAACAAAGCGCTATAAGGATTGGGATGAGGTATTAAATGGCAACAAAGCGGTTGCCCTCTCCATCAGCGGGAAAATCATTGGAATCTGCATCATCCTCGCTTTTGCGATCTATAACAGCTTTGCGGTGACTGAAACATTAATTTGGGGCGGAATTGGCGTAGTCCTTCAATTAGCAGCTTACCTTTTATTTGAGATGTTTACCCGGAAGTTTTCTGTTGAAGAACAGCTTCATAAAGGAAACCTGGCAGTAGGCATCATCAGCTTTGCAGTATCAGTCGGATTGGCTTTTGTCATCGGCGCTTCCATTACATAAGTCAGAGCAGCTGCCGAATCAGAAGGATGCGTAAGGAGTTATTCATATGGACAGCCTAACTAAACTGGGTATTAAACAAAGTAAAGCGATCTACTGGGCTTCAGGAATTGTATCAATATGCGGCATAATATTTGAAGTATTATTTGGTGCTGCGGGCTCTTATATACTGGGAGATGGTGTTAAGCAGTATACGCTCACCATCTCGCTTTTTTTAACCGGTATGGGTATCGGAGCCTCAATCAGCGAACGCGTCACCAAAAATCTGATTACCTCCTTTATTTGGATCGAGTATTCAATTGGCTTAATCGGCGGCTTTTCTACGTTTCTCTTTTTCGGGGTAACTGCTTTTTTGCCCGATGGAACAGATGCCATTTTTCTTTATTCGATTACCTTAATCATCGGTGCCCTGACCGGGGTTGAATTGCCGATCTTAATTCGTAAAGCCAATGATATTGGCGTAACATTAAGAAAAAGCACCGCGCGTGTCCTCTTTTCTGATTACGCGGGAGGATTAATTGGCGGTCTGCTGTTTGCCTTTTACTTACGTCCGGAGTTTGGACTTGTAAAAACAGCTTTTATGGTTGCGTTGGTCAATGTTGGTGTGGCCATCTGGGTACTGTTTTATTTTAAAAAAGAAATCGCTCGTTTCCGGCTGCACCTTATTTCAGGTGTTTCTATCTTTCTCGTTTTATTATCAGGTATATTCTGGGGTGATGAAGCCGCTTTTAGTTTTGAGCAAAAGCTTTATCGTGACCCTATTATTCATCATGAACAGACAGACTATCAGCAAATTATCCTGACAAAAGAACAGGGAGATGTCCGGCTCTTTTTAGATGGCCAGCTCCAGATGAGTTCAACGGATGAATACCGCTACCATGAAACGCTTGTTCATCCAGCTGTGGCAAGTGCAGATGATCCAGAGCGGGTTCTCGTACTAGGCGGCGGCGACGGTTTGGTCCTGCGGGAATTATGGAAGTACGATGATATCAAGCACGTTGATCTGGTGGATCTTGATCCTGCTGTAGTTGATTTTGCCCAGTCCGATTATGACCTTCTTCGCTTAAATGAAGATTCTTTTTCGGATCCACGGGTTACGGTGCACCATGAAGACGCGTTTTCTTTCATGGAAAAGGCTGAGCAGTTTTACGATGTAATTATCGTAGACTTGCCTGACCCTAATAATGAATCGCTCAATAAACTTTATACCCTTCAGTTCTATCAGCTTCTCCGGAACCATCTGGATCCTGGCGGAACTGTGATGATTCAATCCACAAGCCCCACGTTTGCAACAGACGTCTACTGGACAATTGACTACACAGTCCAGCAGGCAGGTCTGCATACGGAAAATTTACATGTGGATATACCAAGCTTTGGCGACTGGGGATTTGTATTGGCAAAACGAGAACCTGCAGACGGTGTGCTGGAATCGATAGATATCCAGGCAGATACAACTTTTTTAACCAATGAAGTATTACAGGGACTTGGCTTGTTCGGCAAAGACATCGACAGAGAATTTAGGGATGAAGATGGCAATGCCTTTGAATTTCAAGCCAACACATTAATTGAGCCGATTTTACTTCAAATGTATGAAAAAGCATGGCGAAACTATTAACATCAAAAAAGCTGTACAAGATTCCATTTCTTGTACAGCTTTTTTGATTGCTTATAAACTATCAAGACACCCCTTTATTTACATGGTCATTGTGCAGAGAGCCTTTTTAAAGCGTTGCCCACGCAGGATTCTCAAAATCTCATATTCTATAAAGAGGAGGTGAAATTATGACATATAAGAAACATCTAAATCTTCCAGATCACAAAGATCGGCAAGGGGGCAAACCTCCAGTGTACCCGGAAGACTATCAAGAAGACTTAAAACCTGACTTAAAACCGGCTGAGAAAGCGGGCTATAAAACGGTAAGCTATAAAACGACTACCACCATCAGTGGTCCCGCAGAGTCTGTAAACAATATTATTTTCGATGCAGACCATGCTATTCTTCCACTGGTTCTTGCAGGCACCATAGTAAATTTCAGTAGTGACGGGATTTATGTAACCTTTCATAAAGCTGACAGCCAGGAAACGATACCCGTTCAAGGCAACGCTTCTCTTACTTTTATATATGAGGATGTTGTTCGGATTACACTTGAAGATTTTGGACAGGATTTTATGGGGAGCTTTAAATTACACGCACAATATACCTGCAAGGAATAAGCTGCATTATAAAAAGACAGGCATCTCCCCTTTCCTCTGAGATCGATGCCTGTCTTATTTCTTATGGTTTTCGTTTTGGCATCCAGACACGATTTTGATTTTTCGTTTCTGGAAATTTTTCTCCTGCTTCTAGTTTAATTTGCTTGGGATCGTTTACGGTGCTTCCTGTTTCACCGATCTCTACATAATAACCGTTATTCGGCGCTTTTTGACCTGGCTTAAATTGATGATTTTGACCCAATTCATTCACTCCTTTTTGTTCAATACCTGTAGTATGACCAGCAATCCTGATTTTATTTTTGATTTGAAGAACGGATGAAACAGCATGAAGAAAACGAATGGTCAAAGCATACCTTGAAGTAATTTCAAGCCGTTTAGCAGGATTTATATCAGCAAAAAATACGGTTGTGTTTTTATCAGAGCAGTACCAGTCTTCCCCGGAAAATGTATGACTGCAGTTTTCCCACGCACTGGTCAGCGCTGGACTTAAGATACGGGAAGGCTGGTTTATACTTGAGAAAGTATCAGGCCAGTAATCCGCCCGGGAACCGCTGTGCCTCACATCTTTTGCAAATTGCTCCACTTGATCAAAAGTATCTTCGGACTCATACAGCATTCCATATAAACGTTTTCCCAGCTCAATCCTTTTTTCAAGCGGCGCAAAATGACTGACCGTAAGTCCCATTAATTTGGTTATTCCGTTGTCCATATAAGGAAAAATCACATCATTTAAGCGAAGAAGCTGCTGAATTTTAAATAAATATGTTTGGTAAACGTTCTTTCGAAAGTAATCGTTTGATATCAACCGCCCTTCAATATAGTGCTGTTCGTTGATGATTAATGAAATGGTCAGCAGTTTTGAGTGGCGGTCTTTTAAGAAAGAGTCCCATACCGGCTTCATAAATACAGAAACCCCAAAATGCGGTAGTAAATGAAAATAATTAATTCCTTTGGTCTTCCATCGTTCATACAAAAGAAGCTGCGGAAACGCATCATGAAAAATATAAGCGTTTGCTCTTTCCAGGAAAGCAAAAAAATCTGTTACCGATTCTTGTGAAAATACGAATCGAAGCAGGCTGCCTTTTAAATCCGTCATATTCCATCCGCCATTCCTGGAAACCAAATGAGCTAACAGAGCCCAATGAACTTCCGGGTGTCTGAGATAAAACTGCAGATAAGCCTCCGTGCGGGTAATATTGTTATGGTTGTGCATCAATGTTTGCTGTTGAATTTCCTGAATGATTATTTTTTCCTCACCTGCCGGCACAAGCAAGGGTTGATTATTTGTGTTCCATGTCTTTATAATTTTTCGCTCTTCAGCAGTTAATTTATAGTAATTACGCATCACCCCTGCTTCCCTCCCTGCTGAACTCAATGGGTATGACATACTCTTATTTAAAATTTCATAGGCTTTATAGATATCGGAAGGAGGTTTTTTATGTTAAACGAACAGGTCGAAAATTTATTAAATGATCTTATTCAAATCGAAAATAATTCCTCTACTTTGTATTTAGCCATGTCAGCATATTTAGCCAATCTTAACTATACAGGCATGGCTTCCTGGTTACGTGCGCAGTCTGAAGAAGAACGGACGCATATGCTGAAACTTATTGATTACGTTACGGATCGTGGGGGTCGAGTGACAATAAAATCGACTCCAGATCAATTAATTGATTTTGGAAATCCACTGGAGACTTTTGAAAAGGTATTGGAACATGAACGATTTGTTACAAATTCCTATCGTCAGGCCCATAGTTTTGCTGCCCAAAATGATCCGCAGACAGCGGTTATTCTGCAGGATTTTCTTCGAGAGCAAGTGGATGAAGAAGCACAGGCGCAGACAATAGTTGATCGTTTAAGCATTGCCGGAAGCAATGCGGCTGCCATATTAACAATTGACCAGGAATTAGGACAACGGCAAGCAGCAGCCCCTGCTGGCGGATAGATACAGCTAAAAAAACAGATCACTGCCTCAGGCAATAGTGATCTTTTTTTGCGTTAAATCAATGCAGTTTTTGATAGCTCTCTTTGCTTTTGAACAGCTGTTCTTTTAGTCGAATAATCGGCTCTATTTCCCCTCTTGCTTCAACCGCATTTTTAAAGGAACGTTCAGCATGCTGAATTTTTTCACGTGCATCCTGACGTTTCTCCTCTGTAGGATTTGTATGAGCCTGTCCAACGGCGTCAAATGCATTATCCACTGAATTGTGTAATTGAGCGATAAGCTGGTCTTCCTTCCAGCTATGTTCGGTGTGATTTTCCATATAGGATCCCTCCAAAATTATTTTCTTTTTACTATGGCAATCAGCCCTTCATTTTATTCAAATTCATTCTACTCCTGCCTTCAATCTCCATCTTTAAATTGCATGATTTTGCTCATACTAAGCATGTAGTTCATTTTGAAAAGGGGGATTTATCATGAGCAGATCAAATCGTCAAACGCCTTCCAACAATAAAAAATCTTTGCCGCAAACACCGAAAGGCCTAAAAATAGATCCAAAAAATGTGAGCGAAGAATATGCGAAGGAACTGGCAGCTCATGGAGATCATCTTTCCAAGCAGCAATTAAATAAAGCAAAAATGAACAACAAGAAAAATTGTTAAAAAGAAGAGACTGCACCTGTCTGCCAGGTGCAGTCTCTTCTTTTTACAATGCTGTCCCCTGAGCAGATTAGTTTAAAAACATGGTTATCTGCGTTACAGTAATACCCAATTACCAGTTACAAATTTGGAGGGATTTACGATGCAAAAACAAATTAAACTAATTAACAGACCAAAAGCGACACCAGCCTATAAAGATTTTGAATTTGTCAAAGCACCTGTTGGAACACCTTCTGAGGGTGAAGTTCTTATTCGTACCGTTTACATATCGGTGGATCCTTATCTTCGAGGCCGCATGAACGAAGGTAAATCATATATTTCACCTTTTCAGCTGAATGAGGTGATATCAAGCGGCGTTATCGGGCAGGTTGTGGAATCTAAGTCCGGCCAATTTTCAGAAGGCGATGTTGTATTAGGCTCTCTGGGGTGGCAGGAATACTCCGTGGCAGGAGAAAAAGAAATCCGTAAAATTGACCACAGCATAGCCCCGGCTTCTGCCTATTTAAGCGTGTTGGGAATGACCGGTTTGACGGCTTACTTTGGCCTTCTTGATATCGGAAAACCAAAAGAAGGCGAAACAGTCGTTGTATCTGGAGCTGCCGGTGCTGTTGGATCAGTAGTCGGCCAAATTGCTAAAATTAAAGGGGCACGTGTAGTCGGCATCGCCGGTTCTGACGAAAAAACAAGCTATCTCAAAGATGAACTTAACTTTGATGCAACGATAAATTACAAAACCCAAAATGTTGCTGAAGCCCTAAAAGAAGCGTGTCCAGATGGGATTGACGTTTACTTTGAAAATGTCGGCGGAGAAATCTCCGATGCGATCTTCCCGCTTCTTAATAATTTTGCGCGTATCCCCGTTTGCGGAGCCATTTCTTCTTATAATAACCAGGGTGAGGATGTTGGTCCCCGCGTACAGGGACATTTAATTAAAACAAGCTCTTTAATGCAGGGCTTCACAGTCGGCAACTATTCTTCCCGCTTCAGTGAAGGAGCAACAGAGCTGGCAGGCTGGCTAAGTGAGGGTAAGATTAAATATGAAGAAACCGTTACAGAAGGCTTTGATCACACCATTGATGCATTTCTTGATTTGTTTAAAGGTGCAAACCTTGGAAAAGCATTAGTAAAGGTCGGAGAGATCGAAAATAATTAAATAGTTTGAATCAAGCTGCGTTTATTAATCTGCCTGGGCACTTTTGTGCTCAGGTTTTTTTCTTTTTCATTGGTACATGCACTTATTATGGAAAAATGAATACAGTGTCATTAGGTGGGTAATTGTCTCGCATTACTCTATTTTAAGCACCAGCCATTTTTAAGTGGAGCTTTTATTATGCTGTTTATCATATATTTTAAAATACACTTATTGAAAGTAACGTAAAAAGGTGGGGATCTATTATGTCTATGCCCAATATTCCTAACATCACTCCGATCATTTCCTTGGACCGCTGCGACACCATAAACCTTTTGCTCTCCTCTATTGCCTTGGAAGAAATCAGTCTTTCCCACATTTTAAACGCTGAAGGAGAAAAGCTTCAACACTTTCTGAAAACATGTCCAAAACATTTGGATGACTATTTGGAAATAAACGAAAGTGTAAACAAAACCCTGAAGACCGTGGTAAAGTCGCAGCTCCTGCTTGAACTGAAACTCGAGGAAGTAGCAGAACTGGACAAAAAAGCTAACTGCAGCAAACATGGCTGCCATGAACATTCCAAATGCCGAAAAAAACACCCAAAACATGATTGTGTGAAGAAATGCAGTCACTGCGGAAAAGAGAACTGTTTGGACTGCTCGAAGAAAACATGCCCTCGCTGCGGAAAACATAATTGCCATGGCTGCGAAAAAAATTCACGTCTCCATTAATTATGAGTTAAGTTTTGAAAGGAGGAGCATAGCCAGTGAAAATAGCTCATCAAACATTTGACCACATCCCCTTATTTCAATCATATACCCAATTTTTAATTCAAATGATGGAGTTATTATTAGCACTCGACTGCTCCTCTCAAAAAACTAAAATCCGTCTGGAAAAAAATATTATTTCCTCCCTTTCCTTAATGGTTCATTTACATGAATCGCTCGTTTCCAAGAAGCTATTGTATCCCGAATTATTTTCACAGACTCTAATGACCTCAAACGAAGACCAACTTGAAGCGTTCATTACTCCTTTCCAGGAATTTAAACGTCGAGTGGATCGCTACACATTTTCCAGTGAGGAAAACCAAAAGCGATTTAATTTGTTTTTCCAAAAAATACTTTCCTGTTACCCTCCTCTCCCTTACAGCATACGCTTTGTTATTGAAAAAAAGGTCGCTTCACCCTGGCTGGCTACCAAAGCTTGCGGAAAAAGCTGACCAATCTAATGCGAGGAGTGAACACATGAGTAAAACACCTTCTGTTTCACTTTGTATGATTGTGAAAGATGAAGCTGCATTTATTGAAAAATGTTTGCAATCCATTAAAGAGCTGGCTGACGAAATCATTATTGTGGATACAGGGTCGACTGATGAAACCGTTCAACTATGCGAAAAGTTTAATGCAAAAGTATATTCCTATGAATGGAAAGATCATTTCGCAGATGCTCGAAATTATGCCCTGTCTTTTGCTACAGGAGACTGGATTCTATGGCTGGATGGGGATGAAGAACTGGCAACGGTGGATAAAAGCATCCTGGCAGAAAAATTAACGAATCCTCACGCAGATCTATACTCCTTGCCCGTACTCAATTATTCTGGGGAATCTGGAAAGATAAACAAAAATAACACTTATTTATTTTACCAGCCCCGCCTATTCCGAAATCATATCGGAATCACCTTCCAAAACCGCATACATGAAACGCTGCGGCTGCCTCACGTATTGGTGGGCAAAGAACCTGAACCTGTTCCCTTTACAATCCACCACTTTGGTTATCTTCTGGATATAACAGAGCGGAAAAATAAAGGTCACCGAAATATTACATTGCTGCAGCAAGAGCTGGCTGAACCTGATCACAGCCCATGGATTGAATATCATCTGGCGAGTGAATATTATCGCAATGAACAATATTCCCTTGCATTTCAGTATGTAAATCTATCAATCATACGCTTTTTACAGCAAAACACTATGCCGCACTCCCTTTTGTATAAACTAAAATATGCCACAATCATTGAAACCGGAAGCTACGAAGGCGGTTCGGAGGCCATCGATAAAGCACTCATTCTTTATCCGGATTATGTTGATTTACATTTCTATAAAGGATATTTTCTTTTCAAAATGAACAAATACAAAGAGGCATTGAATTCCTTTGAGACGTGTCTTGAATTAGGCGATCATCACACAAACTACTTAATTTTACAAGGAACAGGCAGTTTTAAAGCCTGGCATTATAAAGGCTTATGCCATGAGCAGCTGGGAAATAAAGAGCTGGCTGAAGAAGCATTCAAACAGGAAAAAATCGATTTAGATAATTAATGATTGAACTGACGGCAAAAATAGAAAAGGAGTGTATGCTTTCATGTCACAACCTTCAATTCCTAATATTACCCCTGTTATTACCTTCAATCGGAATGATGCGATAAATCTGCTATTGGCTTCCATCGGGATGGAAGAATTAAGTCTTGCCCATATCGTCAATGCAGAGGCTGAAAAAATCCAATATGTACTTGGAACCTTGCCTGGCATTGAACAGCAGGCAACACTTGAAGATCTTCTGGTGATCAACCAGAGCGTTCAGGAAGTCCTGGAGGCAGTGATAAAAAAAGAATTGCTGCTGGACAGTAAACTAAATCATGTCATAAAAGTCATCTCATCTCAGGCAATAGAATAAATAAAAGTTTTTTACCCCGACAATCTCCTGACACATTTGCCTATACACCTCGTTATGGCTAAACAGAAAAAACTGGCTTCTTCGTTGAAGGAGCCAGTGTCTGTACAATATTTATTGAGGTTGATAACTTCCGGAAGTTTTTTGGTTAGGAAATACCCGCTCAACCATTTCATTAAATTCATCGGCTAGCCCCTCTACCGGCTCACCTTCTTCAATCCG
This sequence comes from Jeotgalibacillus sp. S-D1, assembly GCF_004358665.1. GTDB lineage: Bacteria > Bacillota > Bacilli > Bacillales > Jeotgalibacillaceae > Jeotgalibacillus. Next base: position 137,021 of record NZ_SMZR01000007.1, read on the forward strand.
TTTTCCGTACGCAGTTAATCTGTCTTTAAAATCGGGATTTGAAGAAACATACACATGCTGAACATCCTTTATATCAGAAGACATAACCTGCTCTGTTACCTGTTCTTTCACTTCCTTTGGAACCTCTTCTGAAGCAGCATCATTTAAGTCTACTGCTACATAAGCGTTTTCCTCTGATACGAATACCCACGCATGGTCAATTCCCTTTAAGTCAGTTATCTGATCTGCTACTTCATCTGCCACCTCTAAACGCCCGGTACTGGCGTCCGGATCTGCATCATCATTATCTTTCACTAAATTTGCAACTTCAGGATTCTCGCTGTCATTTACCGCCTCGTCCACTTGACTTACATTGCATCCAACTGTCAAAAAACTAACACAAATGAACAAAATGGCTGATGAAATTTTTTTCATCTATTTCTCCTCCTCTCCAGTTACAAGTTAAAGTAAACCAAATAGACAATTTGTATACAGATCGTTTTGGCTTACAAAGGAATCTGCCGCATTTTTTTAAATATAGTTTGACAATTTAAACCTTTCTGCGATAAAGTTAAAAACAATTTCATATGTGGAATCAGGTACTTTGAAATATATTTTCAAAGTTTAAAAGGGAATCCGGTTTAAATCCGGAACGGTCCCGCCACTGTAATAGGGGAATTATCGCAAACAACGCCACTGGCAAATGCCGGGAAGGCAAGCGATGGTGAAGATCCTAAAGTCAGGAGACCTGCCTAATTCGACAACACTGCTTTTTTACCTACGGGAGATAGGGAGGTGTTCACTTGTTCAGGATATTTCACGTGGATATTTTTACCTAATCATGGGTATAGATATCCTTTTTTTATGGTCTAAAACTACTTTGGAGGTTGATTAGATGAAAACAGTCAGCAGCAGTCACCTGGGTTATCCGCGTATAGGAGAAAAACGGGAGTGGAAAAAGACACTTGAAGCCTTTTGGTCTTCCGCCATTTCTGAGGAAGAATTTTTTAGCGATATGAAATCCTATCGGTTGCATTCTTTAAAAAAGCAGCAGCAAAAGGACATCGACTACATACCAGTCAATGATTTTTCGCTTTATGATCATGTTCTGGATACAGCCGCTATGTTTGGAGTGGTTCCTGAACGTTTTGATTATGAAGGCGGCAAGGTGCCATTATCCACTTATTTCTCAATGGCCCGTGGATCCGATCGTGCCCATGCATGTGAAATGACGAAGTGGTTTGATACCAATTATCACTACATCGTTCCCGAAATTGGCCACAAGCAGCCTGAACTCGTTGAAAATAAACCACTGGATGCTTTTTTGGAAGCAAAAAAAGAGCTTGATATACAAGGCAAACCAGTTGTGCTTGGTCCTTTTACCTTCCTGAAGCTTTCAAAAGGATATGATGAAAAAAACTTTGAAAAGATACTGGACCAACTAGTGCCCCTTTATATTCAATTGCTCCAGGAACTAGAAACAGCCGGCGCTTCACTCGTCCAAATGGATGAGCCTATTCTTGTAACGGATATCTCGACCGAAGAAATGGCTCTTTTCTCAAAAGTATATGAAAAGATTGCCGGCAGCCTTCGCACAGTGGATCTGATGCTGCAAACTTATTTTGAGGCTGTCACCCATTACAAGGAACTGATCAAACTTCCCGTAAAAGGCATTGGCCTCGATTTTGTGAGCGGCCTGGAAGAAAATTTGCGTTCAATTCAAACATATGGTTTCCCTGAAGATAAACTATTAGGACTGGGTATCATTGACGGTCGAAACATCTGGAAAAGCACGCTTGAGGATGCGCTGAATATGATCAAGCAGCTACAAAAACATGTTTCGTATGACCGCTTGCTGCTACAGTCTTCATCAAGCCTGCTGCATGTGCCAGTCAGCTTAAAGCATGAAACCAAATTGCCACCAATCGTTAAGGAAGCACTCGCCTTTAGCGATGAAAAATTAGATGAATTAACCCTTTTAAGGGATGCCATTATCCGTCCGGATATTGAGCACATTCAAGCGATCGTCCTACATGACCAATCATCCAATGAATTACTCAGGTCGGAATGGAGAGTTAAACAACATCCGGTTTCCTTAAAATCCAGCCGTTCTTCATCGTTTGTGGAACGCAATAAACTGCAGCGGGATAAATGGAAGCTTCCCCTTCTTCCCACGACGACAATCGGAAGTTTCCCTCAAACAAAGGAGATGAGAAAAGCCCGGGCGAAATGGCGTAAAGGAGAGCTTTCAAATGAGGTTTACGAAGCATTAATTCAAGAGGAAATAAAGCAATGGATTGATTATCAGGAAGAAATCGGACTTGATGTGTTCGTTCATGGAGAATTTGAACGAAATGATATGGTTGAATTTTTTGGTGAAAAACTGGCTGGTTTTACGTTTTCACAAAATGGATGGGTGCAATCGTATGGCTCCCGGTGTGTTAAACCGCCTATTATTTTTGGCAATGTATCGTTTGTTGAACCGATGACAGTGAAGGAAACACTCTATGCGCAATCCCTTACTCAAAAGCCGGTTAAAGGAATGCTGACGGGCCCTGTAACCATTTTAAACTGGTCTTTTGTCCGCAATGACATTTCAAGAAAAGAAGCAGCCTTTCAAATTGCAGAAGCTCTGCTAAAAGAAGTTCAAAGTCTGGAAAAAGCCGGCATTACCATGATTCAAGTTGACGAGCCTGCTCTAAGAGAGGGGCTTCCATTAAAATCCTCCAAACATAATGATTATCTGAAATGGGCGGTAGAAGCCTTCCGTACATCTACTTCGGAAGTTGCGGACAGCACACAAATTCATACCCATATGTGCTATTCAGAATTCGATGAAATTATTGAATCGATTTCAGATATGGATGCTGATGTTATTTCAATTGAGACATCAAGAAGCCATGCTGAACTGATCTCCACCTTCGAGGAAACAGTATATGACAAAGGCATTGGACTGGGTGTGTATGATATTCACAGCCCGCGTATTCCTGATGAAAAAGAAATGGTCTCGATTATAGAGCGTGCCCTTTCCGTATTGCCTCCTTCCCTTTTTTGGATCAACCCGGACTGCGGTTTAAAAACGCGATCCGTTGATGAAGCAAAGAATGCACTTGTTAACATGGTGAAAGCAGCTCATCAGGTTCGTTCTGCGGCGGTTGCAGCAAAGTAAATAAGCTTTCATGGGAATAAGACCCGAGTACATCGGACAATTGTTATCTTAAGATCCTGATTTATCATCTTTAAATTGGTTCCAATAATTCAATGTTTATAAATTAACAAGCACTCATTTAACTTATGTGAGTACTCTTGGATCTAAAAGTTTACTAAAGGAAGATGGCGCTTTTCCTCAGCGCTATCTTCCTTTTTTATTGCAAAATAGTTTATTAAAAACGAAGATTCATTGGAGGGGAAATGAACCGGTCAAATTCCAGAAACTTTTTTCAGTGCATTTGAAAGATAGAACTCACTTAATAGTAGTTGAATTATTCAATTAATAATATTTATACTTAGTATTGCATTTATATTATTCAATGTTGTATAGTCTTATACAAGAATGAATAAAGGAGCGTCATTATGAATTCCATGTTTTTGCTGCCGAATACTGAAGAAGAAATTATGGATACGCATGATGAAGATATTATTATCACAACACGAGAAGGAAAAATCATTAAAGTCACTCAAATAAGCGGAGAACATTATGGACTTACACCGGATGAGCTTTTAGGCAAATCGGTGCTTGATCTGGAAGACCAGGGAATTTTCACTCCCGCTATCACGCCGGAAGTTGTGGCGAAAAAAAAGAAGGTTGTCATGGTGCAGACCACCCCTTCCGGCCGGAAGGTCCTGATTACAGGAATCCCGCTGTTTAATGATCAGAAGAGCGTTGAATTTGTCATTAGTTATTCCTATGAACTCTCTGAATTGATCGTCATGAAGGAATATCTGCAAGAGCTGGAGTCTGAAATGACAAAAGTAAAAGAGGAATTAGCCTACTTTCGGGATCAGCACATTCAAATCGATGACTTTATTGCAGAAAGCGGCTCTTCCAAACGGGCCATCAGCACCGCGAATAAAATGGCGCGTTTTCCAACCCCCATTGTGATCCACGGGGAACGAGGCGTGGGCAAAAGTACACTCGCTAAATTTATACATAACCAAAGCAGCTGCAACGGATCTTTTATTGAAGTGGATTGCAGTACGCTGCCGGACCGTGTCTTTGAGGTATCTTTTACCGGCAAAAATGATGCCGTTTCATCGGGTTATCTGTCGTTAGCTCAAAACGGCACACTCGTTTTAAATGAAATTGACAAATTATCGCCAGCTTCGCAGTCTGTTCTATTAAAACTTCTCACCCGAGAACAGCCAAACACCCGCATCATTGCAGGAACCGAAACACCATTAGACAATCTGGTGAAGGCTGGCACTTTTCGGGAAGATTTATTTTACTACCTGAACCTTGCCTCCATCGCCTTATATCCTCTGCGGGAACGACCGGAGGATTTGACACAGGCCATGACCGTTTTTTTAAACGGTTTAAACCTTAAATACAACCAGAAAAAAAAGCTGGATGACAATCTGTATTTGCATTTATTGCAGCTTAAATGGTCAGGAAATTTTCATGAACTGAAGAATGTACTTGAGCGCTGCTTTATAGAAAGCGAAGCTGCCGTCATCACACTGGCTGATCTGCCTCTGCCCTATCAGCCTGCGGAAGATGAACAAATCGGAGTGGACATCGACGGTCACACACTTCCACATATTCTCGAGTTTGTAGAGAAAAAAGTGCTCTTAAATGCTCAAAAACGTTATAGAACCACGACTGAAATGGCAAGGGTTTTAGGGATAAGCCAGCCATCAGTCGTTCGTAAACTAAAAAAATATACCAACACTGTTATAGGAGATGAAGTCAAATGACAACGAATCAAAAACCAGACTGGCAGGAGCTTGCAGGCTCCATTGGAAACCTGCTCGCACCAAGCATGGCGAAGGATCATCCAAATCTTCCTGTTGTAAAAGCGGAAGGCTGTTATTACTACGGGGCAGACGGCAAGACGTATTTAGATTTTACTTCAGGAATCGCTGTTGAAAATGTAGGACATCGCCACCCTAAAGTGGTCCAGGCGATTAAGGACAGTGCTGATCATTTACTGCATGGCCCATCTGGTGTAATAATCTATGAATCTATCTTAAAGCTTGCCTATGAATTGCAGCAGATCCTGCCTCCTAAACTGGATAACTTCTTTTTCGCTAACAGCGGAACCGAAGCGATTGAAGGAGCGATCAAACTGGCTAAATACGCTACGAAGCGTCAATACGCCATTTCATTTACAGGTTGTTTTCATGGCCGTTCAATGGGGGCGCTGAGCGTCTCTACTTCAAAAAGCAAATACAGAAAATACCTTCAGCCTTCGTGGCTTACGTATCAGCTGCCTTACGCGCATCCTGATGATCTTCCGCAGGGAGAAGATCCCGCTGTGTTTTTCCCGGATAAGCTGGAAAAGGATGTTGAAAAGCTTTTTAATCATCAGGTAACTCCCGAAGAAGTAGCGTGTATTATTTTAGAGCCTGTCCTTGGAGAAGGCGGCTACATTATTCCTCCTAAGGAATGGCTTTCTAAAGCGAGAGAAATTTGTGACCGTCACGGCATCCTGCTAATATTTGATGAAGTCCAAACAGGCTTTGGCCGTACTGGAGACTGGTTTGCTGCTCAAACCTTTGGCGTCACACCTGATATTATGGCAATCGCTAAAGGAATTGCAGCCGGTTTGCCTCTGAGTGCAACAGTCGCTTCAAAGGAACTGATGGAAAAATGGCCGCTTGGCACCCATGGCACCACCTTTGGGGGCAATCCAATGGCCTGCTCTGCTGCTCTTGCATCCATCGAGGTGTTAAAGGAAGAAAAACTACTAGAAAATGCACAAAAAATGGGCACTTATGCAATGGAAGAGCTTTTAAAACTAAAAGAAAAGCATCACATCATTAAAACCATTCGCGGAGTAGGGTTAATGATTGGCATTGAATTACAAGACCCCGTCACCGGAAAACCAAATGGAGAAGCGGTAATGGAAGTTCTGGACGAGTGCCTTAAGCGCGGCGTGCTCTTTTATCTTTGCGGGAATGCCGGAGAAGTCATTCGGATGATTCCTCCGCTTACCGTTTCAAAGGAACAAATTGATACAGGCCTTGCTATTTTGGATCAAGCTTTACAATCTTATAAAGGATAAGGAGGAAGTCAGATGTCGACCATGTATAAAGGAGAAGAAGTTCAGGCAGTACACTCAGGCTGGAAGTTTATCATTCCCTCCCTAATTGGGGCATTGCTCTTTTTAACACCTGTTAAAATCAACGGAGAAATTACGATCGGGGTAGGAATTTTAGCGTCCTGGCTGCAAAGCACATTCGGAGAGTCGATTCCTGCATTCATTCTGATATTACTTGGTTTCTCAGCAGCTGCTACACTGGCTGCCACCATTCTTAAGCCGGCTGTTGTGCTGAATTCTTCCTTTTTCCGCCCGTTATTTATAACCGGTCCATTTGGTGTCATTATACGTGTTTTAGGTTTTATCGTTGGGTTAATGGCATTTTATCAAATTGGGCCTGAAGCCATTTCTTCCCGTGATACGGGCGGAGTCGTCCTTTACGATTTGGCTCCAGTCCTGCTTACCTGGTTTTTGTTTGCAGGTATTTTGCTGCCTTTACTCGTGGAGTTTGGCTTGATGGAATTTGTCGGTTCGTTATTAAATAAAATAATGCGCCCATTGTTCACTTTGCCAGGCCGTTCATCCATTGACTGCATGGCTTCCTGGATGGGAGCGGCTCCGGTCGGAGTTCTTGTAACCATGAAGCAGTACGATGAAGGGTATTATACAAAACGGGAAGCGGCGGTGATTGCCACCACCTTTTCGATCGCTTCTGTTGCCTTCAGCTTAGTTGTGGCGAACGTAATCGGCATTGGCGAATTGTTTCTCCCATTCTATCTAGCAGTATCAACGGCTTCGATTGTGGCGGCCATTATCATGCCACGCATTCCACCTCTTTCGAGAAAAGCTGACACTTATTATGAACCTGTTGGAAAGCAAATCGATGATCACGTTCCTGAAGGTGTATCGCTCATTAAGTGGGGATATCAGGAAGCATGCCGAAAAGCTCACAAAGCCGGCAGTATTAAAAAGCTCGCTGCAAATGGGGCGGGTACGGTGCTCGATATTTGGCTGGGTTTGGTCCCGCTTGTTATGACATTGGGAACATTGGCACTCATTATCGCAACCTATACACCGCTATTTGAAATTATTTCTTATCCTTTAATTCCGGTGCTGGCACTGCTCGGATTGCCAGAAGCTTCCGCTGCCGCACCAACAATTTTAGTAGGCTTTGCAGATATGTTTTTGCCGGCAGTTCTTGGAGCAGGTATTGAGAGCGAACTGACCCGATTTGTCATCGCAGGAATTTCTTTAACCCAATTAATCTATATGTCTGAAATCGGAATTTTAATTTTAAGATCAAATATTCCGGTGAAATTCGGCGAACTTGTACTTATCTTTATTTTACGTACCATTATTACGCTGCCAGTCATTGTTGTATTTGCGCACTTATTTGCTTAATCAGAAAAAGCGATCGGCGGGGTAAAACCCGCGATCGCTTTTTTGATGCACACAAGAATCGTCTTTTCAAAGCGAACCAGCCCTTATATTTCAAAGCTCTTCCATACCTCTGGAAGAAGATCCGTTACCTCGTGTGCGAGCAGCGTATGGGCCGAGTTTCTTTCCGACCATTTCTGTGCGCAGGCGCCGTGAAGATACACCGTATTTAAAACAGCATGCTTCCAATGATCGTGACAGCATATCATGCCAAGCATCATGCCAGTTAATGTATCCCCGGTGCCTCCCTTAGCTAAAGCTCCATCACCAGTAGGGTTTCTAAAAATCTCTCCGTCACTGAAGGCAGTGATCGTTTCATTTCCTTTTAATACAATCGTAACTCCCAGCTTTTTTGCCCATAAAGAAGCATAGTAAGCACGATTATTCTGCAAATCTTTTACCTCCACACCAGTAATCTTCGAAAATTCTCCGGGGTGAGGGGTCAGAATTGTAGGAGCATTTCTTCTTTTATAGGTGCGTTCAGATAGAGCTCCTGCATCAAGGATGACAGGACAATTGGTATCTAACAGCCGCTGCACAGCTTTTTCAGTCTGCTCATCCGGTTCAATCCCGGGACCTGCAGCCACCGCTTTATAGGAATCCAAATCAACTTTGCCTTCAGCAATTTTAATCAGCCCATCCGGTAAATACATGGCCTCCGGAATAGCAGACACAGCATGGGCTATGACTTTCTCTTCCGTTCCAATCACCAGCTTGCCAAGCCCGCTTCGCAGCGCACCAAGCCCTGAAAGCAAGGCAGCACCCGGCATTGAACTGGTGCCCGCTAAAAGAAGTGCTGTACCATATGTACCTTTATGACCATCATTTTTTCTTACAGGAAGTGTTGCTGCAACATCTTCTCCTGTCCAAGTGTACGCTTTTTCAGACATAACTCCACCTCCTCGCTATCTGTTTATCCTTTTCCTATAAAAAGGAATTGATAAACCGGGAATTTGTCCAATTGTTTATTAATCAGCCATTTCAAGCTGTACCGGGCAGTGGTCGCTTCCTAATACATAAGGGTGAATCGCTGCATCCTTCAGCCTGTCCTCAAGCCTGCACGAAACAATAAAATAATCGATTCTCCAGCCAATATTCCGTTCTCTTACCTTGCTCATATAGGACCACCACGTATAAGCCCCTTCTGTTTCCGGATAAAAATAACGAAATGAATCAACAAATCCCGCATCCAATAAAGAAGTCATTTTCCCTCTTTCTTCTATCGTAAAGCCTGAGTTCCCTCTGTTCGGTTTGGCATTTTTCAAATCGATTTCCTGATGGGCTACATTTAAATCACCACATAAAATTACAGGTTTTATTTTATCTAATTCACTGCAGTACTGTCTCATCATTTCTTCCCACTCGAGCCTGTAGGGAAGCCTTGTCAGATCTCGTTTTGAATTAGGGGTGTAGACATTAATCAGGTAGAAGCCTTCATACTCAAGCGTTAAAATCCTTCCTTCCGCTTCTGAGTCGGCATCCCCTATGCCGTATTTAACGTGAAGTGGCTTTATCTTTGTAAAAACAGCCGTACCTGAATACCCTTTTTTTTCAGCATAGTTCCAGTACTGATAGTATCCTGCCATAGGCAAATCAATTTGGTTTTCCTGCACCTTGGTTTCCTGCAGGCAAATAATATCTGCATTAACCTGGTCAACATAGTCTAAAAATCCCTTTTTCACACATGCTCTTATTCCATTAACATTCCAAGAAATTAGCTTCATAATCTTCCTGCCCCTAACTAAATAATTATTTATTCATGGTAGCACAGATGCAGCGGGCAGGCTTAGTTAAATCCTTGCAATTCATATATAGGAAGATTCATTTAGTTGAAAGAAATCAAATCTCTTTCCATTCTTCCTACAATTCTATAAAATAAATTCGAATTGATTGATATTTCAAAAAATAGTTACAAGGAGTGTTTTCATGACCTATTTGGCAAATAAAGAACGTTATTCAAACATGAAATATAACCGCTGCGGCAATTCCGGTCTTCTTCTCCCGGCTATTTCTCTTGGACTTTGGCATAATTTCGGGGGAGTAGACACTGTTGAAAACGGACGGGCTATGCTGCGCAGAGCGTTTGATCTTGGAATTGCACATTTTGATCTGGCCAATAACTATGGTCCCCCACCCGGGTCAGCTGAGGAAATGTTTGGTGCTATGTTGAAAACCGATTTCGCTCCTTATCGCGATGAAATGATTATATCCACAAAAGCAGGTTATCATATGTGGGACGGACCATACGGGGAATGGGGTTCCAAAAAATACCTCACAGCAAGTCTTGATCAGAGCTTAAAAAGAATGGGGCTTGACTATGTTGATATCTTCTATTCTCATCGTCCGGATCCAAATACTCCTCTTGAAGAAACAATGGGGGCTCTTGATCAGATTGTCCGGCAGGGAAAAGCTTTATATGTGGGGATATCAAGCTATGATGCCGATCAAACGGCACAGGCAATATCAATTTTAAAAGATCTTGGCACCCCCCTACTTATCCATCAGCCAAAATACTCTATGCTGAATCGTTCGATCGAAAACGGCGTTCAGGATGTGCTGCAGGAAAACGGGGTCGGCTCCATCGCTTTTTGTCCTCTTCAGCAAGGGCTTTTAACAAATAAGTATTTAAATGGGGTACCTTCTGAGTCCCGTGCCGCAAAATCCACCGGGGCCCTGGGTGAAAATGAAGTGACAGAAGAAGTGATCCGTAAAGTACAGGAGCTTAATACACTGGCGTCAAATCGGGACCAAAGTTTGGCTCAGATGGCGCTTGCCTGGGTACTGCGTGAAGGCCGTGTGACCTCTGCATTAATTGGGGCCAGTAGAGTCAGCCAGATTGAAGAGAACGTGAAAGCGCTTGATCAGCTTGAATTCTCATCAGATGAATTAGCAGCCATTGAAAACATTCTGAAAGATTAATTAGCTTCCGTTTAACGAAAAAAGCCCAACTCTGAATAGAGTCGGGCTTTTATTGTTATTTATTCTCAGTATTTTCATCACTGGAATTAGAAGCATTTTTTACCCCTTTGCTCTTATAGGGCTTAAAGCTTTTGGCTTTTTTTGCTCCAGCCTGCCAGCGATTCCATCCTTTTTTCCCTGTGCCTTTCCCAATACCGCTCTTGCCTTTTGATGATTTAGTCATTTATTCACTCCGTCTTTTTTCTTTATATAAGATTGATTGTTTTCCAAAACTAATTCAGATACTCATTTCATTCCTTAGCTTTCTACCTTACCATGAATGCGCAGCAAAATAAACAACTCAGGAAATTAAGTTGGCACTCAAACCCCAATCCTGTTTTACTCAAAAAGCCTATCATTCTTTTCAGCGTTTCCTTCTTTTTTTGAACCGTTCCCAGTCCTCATGCAATATCAACATTTGCATCTAGACATAGAAGTACTCTTTGGTTGCATGCTTAAACTTTTCATTTCTGGCATCTTTAATTCTCTCGGACCATTCAAGAAAAATGCCCGGTATGTAATCTCTTTTGCAAACTCATCCCCCCTATCCGTAGATCCCGCAACCAAACTATACTGATTTTATCCAAAAGACCATCTACCCATTCTAAACGGCGGACTAATACCTCTTCTTCATTTTTTATAATCATACAACTTATCACGTCATACTTATGAATGTTGTGAAATAAGATGACCTCTTAGACCAGCATTATATAAGAGTTCTCGCTAACTTTATCATCGGCACTTAAAATTAGTATTAAAAAAAGAGCTCGCAATAAAATTGCAAGCTCCTGAAATAATTCGAATATTTTTCTCATTAATCTTATTTTATGGCAATGTTAAGCGCAGCTGTCATAAATTCAAAAACCAACGATTCTTACAAACATTAAGATTTCTTAATAATTTTTATTATTAAAATGTGATAATGTTCATGTATCTATTTATGACGGACAATGAAGTTACATTTGAAGTAGCGGTAACAATAACCCGAAGTTCATAAGTGTTATTGCCGACGGCTGGAGTGGTATCTACAAACGTATCAGCAATAGGAATTCGTTGAGTACCTGATGCAGAGCCAATGTTATTAGAAATTCGGGTTGCTATGAGAGAATTGTTTCGGTAAAGCCTAAATTCATAAGTGAGAGACCAGTTTGCCGTTACAGTATATTGCACTCCTATAGCATAATCAATCTTAAATACATTTCCTGTAGCTGCTGTAACAGTAATTGTATTAGAAAGAGCTTCAGTATTTAAAGGAGGGAAAACACTCAGCGAAGCGGTAGTTTGGTTTTGAGCTAGGGTGCTTCCTGGGCCGGTTGGGCCGGTAGCTCCTGTTGGCCCTGTGACTCCGGTTGCACCAGTTGCTCCGGTTGCTCCGGTTGCTCCAGTTACGCCAGTGGCTCCAGTTGCACCAGTGACTCCAGTCGCTCCTGTTACGCCAGTCGCTCCGGTTACACCAGTTGCTCCAGTTACACCAGTTGCACCAGTTACGCCAGTCGCTCCGGTTACACCAGTTGCTCCAGTTACACCAGTTGCACCAGTGGCTCCAGTTACGCCTGTTGCTCCAGTTACACCTGTTGCTCCAGTTGCTCCTGTTACTCCAGTTGCTCCGGTTGCTCCAGTTACGCCTGTTGCTCCGGTTGCTCCAGTTACGCCTGTTGCTCCAGTTGCTCCAGTTGCACCAGTGACTCCAGTCGCTCCTGTTACGCCAGTCGCTCCTGTTACACCAGTGGCTCCAGTGACTCCTGTTGCGCCAGTTACACCAGTTGCTCCTGTTACACCAGTTGCTCCTGTTACACCTGTTGCACCAGTTACGCCAGTCGCTCCAGTTGGACCTGTTGGTCCTGTGGCTCCTGTTACTCCAGTTGCTCCAGTTACACCTGTGGCTCCAGTTACGCCAGTTACACCAGTTGCACCAGTTACTCCTGTGGCTCCTGTGGCTCCAGTTACACCTGTTGCTCCCGTTGCTCCCGTTGCTCCAGTTACACCAGTTGCACCCGTTACGCCAGTTGCTCCAGTTGCTCCGGTTGCACCAGTTACTCCTGTGGCTCCAGTTACTCCTGTGGCTCCAGTTACTCCTGTGGCTCCAGTTACTCCAGTTGCACCCGTTACGCCAGTTGCTCCGGTTGCTCCAGTTACACCAGTTACTCCGGTTATGCCAGTTGCTCCGGTTACACCTGTTGCTCCAGTAACTCCAGTTACGCCGGTTGCTCCAGTTACACCAGTGACTCCAGTCGCTCCAGTGGCTCCAGTTACACCGGTTGCTCCTGTTGCTCCAGTTACACCCGTTGCTCCTGTGACTCCAGGCGCTCCTGTGGCTCCTGTTGGTCCTGTTGGTCCTGTTGCTCCTGTGACTCCAGTCGCTCCAGTGGCTCCTGTTACGCCGGTTGCTCCAGTTGCACCAGTTGCCCCAGTTGCACCAGTTGCCCCAGTCGCTCCTGTTACTCCAGTTGAACCAGTGGCTCCAGTTACACCTGTTGCTCCTGTTGCTCCTGTTGCACCAGTGGCTCCTGTTACTCCAGTTGCTCCTGTTACTCCTGTGGCTCCTGTGGCTCCTGTTGCACCAGTTACACCTGTTGCTCCTGTGGTTCCAGTTACACCCGTCGCTCCTGTTACACCAGTTGCTCCTGTTACGCCAGTTGCTCCTGTTACGCCAGTTGCTCCTGTTACGCCGGTTGCACCAGTTACTCCAGTCGCTCCAGTTGCTCCTGTTACGCCAGTTGGTCCTGTGACTCCAGTTACACCTGTTGCTCCCGTTACGCCGGTTGCACCAGTTACACCATTTGCACCAGTTGCTCCAGTTGCTCCAGTTACACCAGTTACACCAGTGGCTCCTGTTGCACCAGTTACGCCAGTTGCTCCAGTTACGCCAGTTGCTCCAGTTACGCCAGTTGCTCCAGTTACACCAGTTACGCCAGTTGCTCCAGTTGCACCAGTTACGCCAGTTGCTCCAGTTGCACCAGTTACGCCAGTTACGCCGGTTGCACCAGTTACTCCAGTTACGCCAGTTACGCCAGTTGCTCCAGTTACGCCAGTTACGCCAGTTGCTCCAGTTGCACCAGTTACGCCAGTTGCTCCAGTTGCACCAGTTACGCCAGTTGCTCCAGTTGCACCAGTTACGCCAGTTGCTCCAGTTGCACCAGTTGCTCCAGTTGCACCAGTTACTCCTGTGACTCCAGTTACGCCAGTTGCTCCAGTTGCACCAGTTACGCCAGTTGCTCCAGTTACACCAGTTACACCAGTGGCTCCAGTCGCTCCAGTTACGCCAGTTGCTC
>NZ_SMZR01000018.1 GCF_004358665.1 Jeotgalibacillus sp. S-D1
TGATTGCCTGTGTTGATGGTTTAAAAGGCTTTCCTGATGCCATCAATACCGTTTACCCCAACACTCAGGTTCAGCTGTGTATCGTGCATATGGTGCGTTACTCAATGAAGTTTGTGCCATGGACGGATAAGAAGGCCGTAGCGGCTGATTTAAAGGCAATTTATGGTGCTGATACGCTTGAGATAGCAGAGGCCAATCTCGAGCATTTTGATGAGGTGTGGGGCGAAAGTTATCCGCACGTGGTTAAGTCTTGGCGCAATAACTGGGAGGGCTTAACGGTGTTCTTTGGCTACCCTAAAGACATCAGAAAAGTGATTTATACCACCAATGCGATAGAGTCGCTAAACAGTGTGATTCGGACGGCGGTGAATAAGCGTAAGGTGTTCCCCTCTGATCAGGCAGCATTCAAGGTGGTGTACTTAGCCACCCAGCAGGCATCCAAAAAGTGGTCGATGCCCATTCGTAACTGGACGTCTGCTTTGAATCGTTTTATGATTATGTTTGATGACCGTATCAGTAAGCATTTAATCTAAATGGCAGTTACACAGAATCTGGGATGTTCTCTATAGGTATCTCTAACCCTAAGGATGTTATTTTCTTTATTGCTTTCTTCCCTTTATTCTTAAAGGTTTCAAGCGATATATATTCCTCTATGCTAATTCTGACCTTGGTATGGATAGCGCTAGACTATAGTATCTTATCTATTTATTCTTTTATATTCTCAAAGGTTAGCAATAACAAAATCGCAAATACAATTAGTAAGTCTTCAGGACTTATTCTATTGTTTATTGCTATTTATATATTGTGGGAAACTAGTAGAAGGCTGTTTTTATAAGAAGAGCTAGCACACCTATTCCCAAGCCATCGAATCTGATTTAATTATATCTGCGGTGAACCAATCAGGTGCTTTCACTGGTTAGGCTCCCTAGTGAGGACTTGAATCTTTGACATTAAGCTAATGGTATCAAGGTTTTAACCTACGGAGATAGCCACAGTGTACTTCATGGTGTATTTACCATACATACTCTATTCTTTCTAAACGTCTGTTAATCTACATAAATCAAAAATTACTACTAACTATAGGAAATTATATGAGTCAGTCTTTATCTACTGCTGAAATTTTACTCCACTCTACTGTAAAGATAACATCTATATCAAATGGGCAAGAAATAGGAACAGGCACCGCGTTTTATACTATTTTTAATAGAAATAATGACTTTATTCAACCCGTACTTATAACAAATAAGCATGTTGTTGATGGAGCAGATAAAATATCTATTATCTGCCGTATAGCTGATTCAGAGACTAATGAACCAACAGAGGAGTTAATTAAGGTCACTGTAGCTCTTCACAACACACTTATTAATCATCCTGACGATGATATAGACTTATGTGCTATATCTATTGCTTCAATAATGCAACAGGCTATCGATCAAAAAACACCTATCTTTTTTACTCCAGTCACTATGGACTGGATACCTGATGAGGAAGATTGGCAATATTTTGATGCTATAGAAGATATAACAATGGTAGGTTGCCCTAGAGGACTTACAGACGAAAAAAATAACTTCCCTATAGTCAGAAAGGGTATTACTGCAACTAGCCCAAACAAAGATTACAATGGCAAGAAAGAGTTTATGGTGGATATGGCTTGTTTTCCAGGATCATCTGGTTCACCAATTTTTCTATACAACGAAAACGGTTATCTAAATCGGAAAACTCAAACTTACCACATGGGAGAAACTAGATTAAAATTACTCGGTATTTTATATGGAGGACCTACACTTACAAACTCAGGTCAAATTATCTTAAATAAAGGGTTTGAATTTGAAGTCATCTCAATGATGCATTTAGGTTTTGCAATCAAATCCACTGAGCTAAAAGTTTTAGAGGCTCTCATGTTAGGGGGTTGAAGCGTTTTTTAGAAGCTTTAAAAAATCAATCTTTCAAGATATAGACGGTTAGTAAGATTTAATCATACCCTAAGGGAACCAACCAAAAAGCCCCTTAGACCTATTAATAGTCTACCTATAACAGACCGCTATAAGAAAACCGCTTATAACTTCAAGCGTTGGGGGTATTCATAACCGCATAGCAACAAATATTTTGCTAGCTTTTGTCGTTGCTTGTCATCACGCAACATAGTTTCAATAAGAGTGTAAACTTCATCATTGCTTTTGCCGTAAGTCTGACTACTGTAATCTCTAATAAAATCAAAGCTTTTCATTATCTTAAAGCAGAATGTATTGATTTGTTCTTCAGTCAATACAGGTATTTTTCTCAATCCTTTTCGCTGTGGCTGTTGGTAGTCTTGTTCCTTTACTCTCTTTTCTTGTGTCTTTTTGGTTGTTGTTGTCTTCTTAAACTTGAACTTGAAAGTAAAACCGTCAATTTTCCGACCTCTCATTGTTTGTGCGTAATTAACTTCAATGTCAGTTAAGTCATTTATTTGTTTGACAGCGGGGTTAAGCACTCGTGATTTAAAGTTGGACATTCTCGAATATTCTGTTTTATCTATCTCAAAACGTTGTCTAAGCTCAATGTATGATATGTGCGGAACATCACCAGTTTTACGCCAGCTCATTAACATTTCATACAAACGATGTGCGTATATGCTTGTTAGCGGTGCTTTTTGTTCAACATGATAGCGAGTGTGACCGCCGACACCTATTTTGAAACGTCCTGCTAGCTCTACAAGTGCTTTTGTAAAGCATAATGTCACGATTCCTTGATCTTTCACATAACCGATCTCACCTACCCACCTTGCTTTTCTTTCTTCATTAAAAGAGGGGAAGTTCTCTGCTTGCACTTGATATGTGAAATAACGATTAAATAATCGCTCTGACGCTTCTCTTAGGGCTGTATATGCTTGCTGTTTTGTGACGTTGTATAACTCTGCATAATCGTCTGCCCTAATCTGGATGAAGTCTGGCAGTGTTGTTACGTGCTTTTCTTCTTCTTCATACTCACTTAACTCTGCTAGCGCAATATCGAGTAGTCTGATTTCGCACAAATCTAAGTGATAGCTTGCTTTTACAAGCGTATTGCTCTTTATAACCATATCGTTACTTATCTTCTTTGCCATTATTTATTCCTTATTCGATGACTATACAACCTTAATTATAATCGTGATGACTACACTAGTAAACAATGTAGTCATCAAAGTAAGGATTTGTAGTCATCAAAGTAAGGATTTGTAGTCATCAAAGTAAGGATTTGTAGTCATCAAAGTAAGGATTTGTAGTCATCAAGGCTTTGAAAGCATTGGTATCAAAGGCTTTGCGGAACCCTAAAATCTTTTAAAATCTTTTAAAATATCTTAAAAGGGCTTTGAAGTTATAAAAATACAAATAAAAAAGCACTACGTACCAAACATAGTGCTAAATTCAAATATCGAAAAAAAGAATGTGAATTAACGAAATTTACAGTAAAAATTACCGTCTTTGGCAGTGAAACAAGTAGACTTCTGAACATCAGCATAATAACCGTCTTTACCTTTGACGACATTATCAGCAATATCATAACGCTCTAGCATGACATAATTTGCTCTGCGTTCTGCTATCTCTGATTTACTGGGTATGAACAACCAAGCTATAAAAAATGTTAGCAGTATGATGAACAAGCAAACGCCACCTAAGATCAGACCTGTTTTCCAAGTTAGCTGACTTACATACTCATCAGATAACGCCTCTAAATGCGTCTTGGTGCTGTTTGACACCTCTTTCAGTGTATTAGCTACATTTTGCTTTAACTTGTCGCTCTGCGTCTTATATGAGTCCTCATAAGCTAAAATTGATGTATTGCGATACTCAAATTCTTTCTGTGTTCTTCGAGCATCTTCTTGTAGCTGTTGTAGCTGTTGTTTAATACTACTAGAAACCTGTGATAGCTCGATTGTTAGCTGTTTAATGTGAGTTGTAAAGCCCTTGTTTATTGCTTTGTGATAACTTTCTTGGTTCTGCTTAAAAACAGTACTAAGAGCTCTTTGTATGCCCTCTAAAGTTTCATCGGTGAGCATTTTCTCTTTTTCTTGATATTCTTTGAGCTGCGATGTTAACTGCTTAATTAAATCAGCGGTTTCATTCGCTCTAGCCGTGCTAGCAACGTCCAGTTGCTCACGCTGTTCTAAAAGGGCTTGATTATGCTCTGTGAGCGTTGCTAGAGCCGTTAATAAATCTTCTAGCTGTGTATTGGTGTTATCCATTTTATCTTCTCATTCCATAGCTGTTACTGCGGTTAATCTCATTACTGTAGTCTTTAATCGCTTGCTGTGCGTCCTGTAAGCTCTTCTGTGCCTCTTTACTCACATTATCGCTGGTAACCTTGGCAAAATTGTCTAATGCCCCTTGTAGCTCATTTGTGTGCGTTTTACGATCGCTTCTGCCGTAAAGCTCTTTTGTTGCTGTTAGTGCTTTTTGAGCTTGTATCGCTGTTAGCTCGGCTAATCCATCACGCTCATGTACTGCATATCTTCTTTGCGTGTTAGTGGTGCTTGGGTCATCGATGTATGAGTTAAGCCCCTGTACTGCTTGAGTAGCGACTTGGATTGCTATAACCGCTTTGTTCTCGCTTGTGAAGTTATCAGGATTAGCTCTCGCTTGGGCGTAAATCTCTTGCTTGTGTTCTTTAAACTGATTAATTTCTAGCTGTCTTTGTTCCGCTTGTGCTTGTTTGGCTCTTGCGGCTTCTGCTCGTGCTTGTTCTAGCTTAGCTTGCTCAATAGCTTTTTGTTTGGCTTGCTCGGCTTCTCGTTGCTGTTGTAATCGCATGGCTTCTTCTGCCCTTGCTTTGGCTTCTGCTATTTTCTCTTGTTCACGTTTGCTCTTAACGCTTTTCGCCAGTGCCAAAGCTTGAGCGACTGCATTAGATTTAACCACATCTGTACTGATCGCTTTTGTCGGTGGTGGTGTGGTGTGTTCAATATCTTGACCTTGCTTTTTAGCAAAAATGATTTGCTCGGCTTTATCGTTAATAAGCTTGTTATCTTCAATCTCTAAGTTAAAGATTAGCTCGTTTCGCTCGTTGATAATCTCGTTAATCACTCCAAGCTTGGTAGCTGGACTTTTATCAATCTCATAATATTCGCCTTTTTCTTTCGCCGCTTTAGCTTTTTTAAGTTCTTCTGCGTACTTTCTACGCTCTAGCTTTGTTGCAACCGACCCCATTTTGAGCTGTGGCTCAATGTCAATTCCTTGGCTTTTGTAACTGCTGCTATCAATTAGATCTAAGCCATGCTCTGCTAGTTTTTCATTCGCCACTGACTCCCACAATTGACGCACCTGTTTAACTTCATGGCTCATACGCTCAAGTCCAAGCTCACGTCTTTTTTTATCTGACAGTTCTGCTGTGCTTTTGGCTGTTAGTATTATTTCGTTATTCTTGTTTAGCTCTACTTGGCGTGTTGTTAACATGATGTGCGCATGAAAATTACGAGGATCTGCCCCTCTTTCTATTTCTTTGTCAGTCGGTTTATGAATAGCACAATCTGCAATAACTCCGTATCTATCAGCTAACTTTTGGCTGAACCTATGAGCTAGTTCTTTTCGCTCTTTTTCTGATAGTTCGTATGGCAAATTAACCAACCATTCACGAGCGACCCTTGCGTCTTTTCGGTTTTCTGCTTGCTCAGCTTTGTTCCAAATCTCGCCCCTGTTGATAGTGACTTCTTTATCTTTTAAAGATGAGGGCAAAATAATATCGGCACTCATAACACCGTAGCGTTTTGAGTAATCATGAACTTTTCCGTATCGCTTATCTTCTAATTTTTCACCAGCACGATATGAGGCAGACGCAACCGCTGATTGCCCCTTACCTCTACTTATTGATTTTGTGCTAGCAACGAAAATAGCCATTTTTTGCAAACTCCAATTTTTGTTTTACCCCAAACGGCTTTTTGTTTGGGGTGGGGGTTGAGGGGGCTTGCCCCTCACGAGGTTTTGATTTGAAATTATAAGTAACATAGTGGATTATAATTTCAAGTCGAAAACTCGCACTTAGTCAGTGGGACTCAACCATCCGTTAAATAACTATATCATAAACTGTTGTTAGGTACTGGCGAAATTGCTATAGTTGGATGAACAAAAAAATCTACTAATATAAGGAAGATAATATGAGCTTACTAGGTGGTAATGATCTAAAAGAACAGCAGAGAATTAACGAACTTGAGGCTAAAATAAATAGGGAGAAGCAGAAGCTAGATAAGAAACTGACACGGCAAAAAATACTACTGGGTGCTTTTTTTGTGGACGCTTTAGAGAATAATTCTGTACAAGGCTTAAAAGAATATACGGCTGATAACCTGTTGGATTTTTTGAGCAGACAGGGCGATAAGGATTTAATGACAGATTTGGTAAAGGGGCTTGGTGGTACGGTCGAGACTAAGAGTGACAATAAGAATGATTTAGAGTTGAATGCTAGTTTAGATGAGCACTTGTAAATAAAATATGTCCATTAAAAATAAAAAAGGCATTAGTTAAATGATTGATTATTCTTTATTATTCACCTATTTCTCAGCTGTTTTACTGTTTTTAGGTACTCCAGGACCTGTGACTGTACTTGTAGTGAGTGCAAGCGTAAAAGGTGGGTTCAGGGCTGGATTAGCAACAGTCGCAGGTACTAATGCTGCATCACTAATTTTGATAGCGATATCATTTATTATCCTTCAAGGAGTGTTTTCAGTTAGCGAGACAGCTATGCTGTGGTTATCCTTTTTAGGGGCATTCTATCTTATATATTTTTCTATAAATATAGTAAAAGATAAAATTGATATTAATCAGACTGTAAAAGAAAGCTCAGTTCTTGTTACGAAAAACCATTTCAAAGATGGTTTTCTTATAGGTAGAGCCTTTCCTAAAAAGTGTGTAACTGCTTATAATCCACTAACCGGAGAATAAGCAATGACTACTCAATCTGACCTTAAAAAACTGGCTGAGCAAATGGCCGGTAGCATGAAAAGCTTCGATGACAT
>NZ_SMZR01000019.1 GCF_004358665.1 Jeotgalibacillus sp. S-D1
ACGCCAGTTGCTCCAGTTACTCCTGTTGCTCCAGTTACTCCTGTTGCTCCTGTTGCTCCGGTAGATCCGGTTACGCCAGTTGCACCAGTTACTCCTGTGGCTCCAGTTACACCAGTGGCTCCAGTAGCTCCAGTTGCTCCTGTTACTCCAGTCGCTCCAGTTGCACCAGTTGCACCAGTTACTCCAGTCGCTCCTGTTGGACCTGTTAGACCTGTTGGTCCTGTGACCCCAGTAACTCCAGTTACGCCAGTTACACCAGTTACACCAGTAGCTCCTGTTGCTCCAGTCGCTCCAGTTACTCCTGTTGCTCCTGTTGCTCCGGTAGATCCGGTTACGCCAGTTGCACCAGTTACTCCTGTGGCTCCGGTTACACCAGTTACACCAGTTGCTCCAGTTACACCTGTTGCTCCAGTTACGCCAGTCGCTCCAGTTACGCCAGTTACACCTGTTGCTCCGGTTACTCCAGTTACGCCAGTTGCACCAGTCGCTCCTGTGACTCCAGTTACGCCAGTTGCTCCAGTTGCACCAGTTACTCCTGTGGCTCCAGTTACACCAGTTACACCAGTGGCTCCAGTTACACCAGTTACACCAGTGGCTCCAGTAGATCCAGTTGCTCCTGTGGCTCCGGTTACGCCAGTTGCTCCTGTGGCTCCAGTTACACCAGTGGCTCCTGTTACTCCAGTTACACCTGTGGCTCCTGTTACTCCAGTCGCTCCGGTTACTCCTGTTACACCAGTTGATCCAGTTGCTCCGGTTGGACCTGTTGGTCCAGTTACACCAGTCGCTCCTGTGACTCCAGTTACACCCGTTGCTCCAGTTACTCCAGTCGCTCCGTTTACTCCTGTTACACCAGTTGCTCCAGTTACGCCAGTTGCACCAGTTACACCCGTTACGCCAGTCGTTCCTGTTGGACCTGTGACTCCGGTTGCTCCAGTTGCTCCAGTTACACCAGTCGCTCCAGTTACGCCAGTTACACCTGTTGCTCCGGTTACACCAGTTACTCCAGTTACGCCAGTGGCTCCTGTTGCACCAGTTACGCCAGTGGCTCCAGTTACACCAGTGGCTCCAGTTACACCAGTGGCTCCAGTGACTCCTGTTGCTCCGGTTACACCAGTTACGCCAGTTACGCCAGTTACGCCAGTGGCTCCAGTGGCTCCAGTGACTCCAGTGACTCCAGTTGCTCCAGTGACTCCAGTCGCTCCTGTTACACCCGTGGCTCCAGTTGCTCCTGTTACTCCAGTCGCTCCTGTTACACCCGTGGCTCCCGTTGCACCAGTTGCTCCAGTTGCTCCAGTTACTCCAGTTGCTCCTGTTGCACCAGTCGCTCCAGTTACTCCAGTGGCTCCAGTTACACCAGTGACACCAGTTGCTCCAGTCGCTCCAGTGGCTCCAGTCGCTCCAGTTACGCCAGTTGCTCCAGTTACGCCAGTTGCTCCAGTTACTCCTGTGGCTCCTGTTGCTCCGGTAGATCCGGTTACGCCAGTTGCACCAGTTACTCCTGTGGCTCCAGTTACTCCAGTTACACCAGTGGCTCCAGTTACTCCAGTTACGCCAGTGGCTCCTGTTGCACCAGTCGCTCCTGTTACACCAGTTACACCAGTGGCTCCTGTTGCACCAGTTGCTCCAGTCGCTCCAGTTACACCCGTTGCTCCGGTAGATCCAGTTGCTCCTGTTACTCCAGTCGCTCCTGTTGGACCTGTTGGTCCTGTGACCCCAGTAACTCCAGTTGCCCCAGTTACACCAGTTACACCAGTGGCTCCTGTTGCTCCAGTTACGCCAGTTACACCAGTGGCTCCTGTTGCTCCTGTTGCTCCTGTTGCTCCTGTTGCACCAGTTGCTCCGGTTACGCCAGTTGCTCCGGTTACGCCAGTTGCACCAGTTACACCAGTTGCTCCAGTAGATCCAGTTGCTCCTGTTACACCTGTTGCTCCAGTTACGCCAGTTGCTCCAGTTGCACCAGTTACGCCAGTTGCTCCAGTAGATCCAGTTGCTCCTGTTACACCAGTTGCACCAGTTACTCCTGTGACTCCAGTTACGCCAGTTGCTCCAGTTGCACCAGTTACGCCAGTTGCTCCAGTTACACCAGTTACACCAGTTGCTCCGGTTACACCAGTTACTCCAGTTACTCCAGTTACGCCAGTGGCTCCAGTTACTCCAGTTACACCAGTGGCTCCAGTTACTCCAGTTACACCAGTGGCTCCAGTTACACCAGTCGCTCCAGTAGATCCAGTAGATCCAGTAGATCCAGTCGCTCCTGTTACTCCAGTCGCTCCTGTTGGACCTGTTGGTCCTGTGACCCCAGTAACTCCAGTTGCGCCAGTTGCGCCAGTAGCTCCTGTTGCTCCAGTCGCTCCAGTTACTCCTGTTGCTCCAGTTACTCCTGTTGCTCCTGTTGCTCCGGTAGATCCGGTTACGCCAGTTGCACCAGTTACTCCTGTGGCTCCAGTTACACCAGTTACACCAGTGGCTCCGGTTACACCAGTTACGCCAGTGGCTCCTGTTGCACCTGTCGCTCCTGTTACACCAGTTACACCAGTGGCTCCTGTTGCACCAGTTGCTCCAGTCGCTCCTGTTACACCAGTTGCTCCGGTAGATCCAGTTGCTCCTGTTACTCCAGTCGCTCCTGTTGGACCAGTCGCTCCTGTTACACCAGTTACACCAGTGGCTCCTGTTGCTCCAGTTACGCCAGTTACACCAGTGGCTCCTGTTGCTCCTGTTGCACCAGTTGCACCAGTTACGCCAGTTGCTCCAGTTACGCCAGTTGCTCCAGTTGCACCAGTTACGCCAGTTGCTCCAGTGACACCAGTGGCTCCAGTTGCTCCTGTTACACCAGTTGCACCAGTTACTCCTGTGGCTCCAGTTACGCCAGTTGCACCAGTTACACCAGTTACACCAGTGGCTCCAATTACGCCAGTTACACCAGTGGCTCCGGTTACACCAGTCGCTCCAGTTACACCAGTTACACCTGTTGCTCCGGTTACACCAGTTACTCCAGTTACACCAGTGGCTCCAGTGGCTCCAGTGGCTCCAGTTACACCAGTTGCACCAGTTTCACCAGTTACACCAGTGGCTCCTGTTGCTCCGGTAGATCCAGTTGCTCCGGTTACGCCAGTTGCACCAGTCGCTCCAGTTGCTCCTGTTACGCCAGTTGCTCCAGTTACACCTGTTGCTCCAGTTACACCTGTTGCTCCGGTTACACCTGTTGCTCCTGTTACACCAGTTACACCAGTTACACCAGTTACTCCAGTTACTCCAGTCGCTCCTGTTGGACCTATGACTCCGGTTGCTCCAGTTGCACCAGTTACTCCCGTTGCTCCAGTTACACCCGTTGCTCCAGTGGCACCAGTTGTTCCAGTGGCTCCTGTGGCTCCTGTTACGCCAGTTACACCAGTTACACCAGTTGCTCCTGTGGCACCGGTTACGCCAGTCGCTCCTGTTACACCAGTTGGTCCTGTTGGTCCTGTTGGACCTATCGTTTCCGTTACTGTAAGCAGCGCTACGTCATCTACTAAAATAGGGGAACTATTTGGTAATGCTAACTTTTGAATGAGGATTACTCCGAATGCTGTTCCTGGTGGGGCTATGCTTGTGGTTCCGTATACTTCTAACCAGTCTCCTGCCAACTGAAGCCTATTGGCTAAGATATTTAAAACTAATCCTCTGCCTAAAAAATTAAAGGATGAGTCATAATACTCTACTATAATAATAATAGGTGGATTAGGGTTATTATTGCGTTTGGCCAATGAAGCAAATAACTCGAATCTTTCACCTGGATTTATTAGTACAGTTTGAGCTAACAATGCAACTGAATTTGTGGATAATAAGGCACTATAGGTTCCTGTATGACTTGCTTGTGAGGTTACAGAGGCATTTAGTCCAGTCCATGGTGGTAATGATCCCGTTTCAGAACCACCATTTATTACTCTGTTTATAATGGTCACTTTTTCACATCCTTTCATATATGAACTTCATAATTATTCTATGAAAATAAATAAAAGTTGTTTAAACATTTGCCCTTAACTTTATTTAATTTTTATAAACTGCTCCTTTTGTAGTTTGAGATTAAATAATCAGTAATTATAATAGCTTTAAATGAAATTATGCTACGTTAAAATACAGTAAAAAAGCTCCCAAATTAATGGGAGCTTGTAAGGTCTGAACAAAATCAGCTATTAATGTTTACCATTCTTCCGTTACCCTAAATACTGCAGAAATAGTAGGAGTACCTGTAAAAGATCCCACAACTAATGAAACAATTTGATCATCAGGCAATTCAAAATCCAATAGATTAGCGGTAGCCAGCTCTCTGCCTACGTTAGAATTAGAACTAGCTCCCACACCCTGAAATACAACTTCTCCTCCAGTAATAGTAGTAGCGGTGTTGTTAACAAGTAAGGCTGTTTCCTCATCTGGAATCGCTGTTGTTGCAGTTGGAAAATTTGTAAATGCTGTGTTTAAAGTACCTCCAACTTTTACTTGGAAAAAGATATCCTGGTTTGTAATGATATCGATCCCTTCAAGTGTGACACTGACAGAATTTGATCTGCCTGAACCTGCTGGGAATATTGCTTTTCTTTGAAAAGAAATCACAGGGACACCAGTGGTGTTAACTGCAACCTGTCTTCTTTCAGAAGTAATCCTAAATTCAGGATCAAATTTTCCAAGTATACTGTATTGCCTGCCGCCTACAAAAATACTTCTTGCTTCTGCTGCACCCCCGTTCACAATTTGAGCCCGGAGAGGTAGGTTTGGATCGGTAAAACTCGTTTGGTTTGCTGGTCTAAAACGATGAACCGTTACCACTTCCTGGGCAAGTGTGACTGGGTTTTGTACAACTACATTGAATTCAACTACACCATATCCATACCAGGTAAAAGTGATATTAAAAATATTACCCAGTGTTAAGTCTAAGGTTATTCCACTAGGACCAGTCCCGTCTAGTTGGTCAACATTCCAGGAGGTTTGGGGGATAATTGTATCGGATCCAGCTCTCCTAATAGCGACAAATATTCCATTTGCTACACTTTGGCCAAAGTAAGCACCGTTTTGGTCATCTAACAAACCCCACCGGAATACCTGAGTTGAATCAGGCGGATCTGGAATTCGGACTCCAATTCCTGCCTGACCAGCATAACCGGGCATATAACGGCCTCTTTCAGCACTATCCAAAGTTGCAGAGTCTGTAGCACCTGCTGTAACACTCAATTGATATTCAACCGACGTATTTGTTACTGTGCCGCTTCCAGTCGTCTCTACAATATCTCTCAAATCAGACAATCCATAAACCGATTTTAATTCCACAATGGGTGTTCGTTGCGAAACCATTAATTCGTCAAATTGAGAACTGACGCTTGGACCGACATTTTCAATTATTGTCATTACTTCTTCACTCCTTCCTTTTAAACAGGTATGACCCGAAAAATCGGGATCACACCTGATCTTTTACCACTCTTCTGTAACCCTCAATACTGCTGATACAGACGAAGTGCCACCGAATGTTCCTATAACTAAACTCACCGGCTGCTCGTCAGGAAGTTCAAATGTCAGCAGAGAAGCTGTGGCTAAATCTCTAGCTGTACCTGGGGCGCTTGCAGCAACTCCCTGATACACCACCTGACCTCCCGTAATCGTCGTAGCAGTGAAATTAACCAAAAGGGCCGTTTCATCATCTGGAATAGCGGTATTGGTTGTAGGGAAGTTAGTAAATGTACCATTTAATGTTCCATTCACAATGACCTGGTAATAAATGTCTGCTGAAGTGATAATATCCAACCCCTCTAAAGTTACGCTGACTGAATTTGGTCTCCCAGAACCAGCAGGGAATTCAGGCTTTCTTTGGAAGGAAATTACAGGCAATCCACCCGTTCCAACAGTGACTGAGCGTCTATCAGAAGTAATCCGGAACTCTGGATTAAACTTGCCAAGTATGCTGTATTGCCTTCCGCCAACGAAGAAACTGTTAGCCGAAGCGGTACCGTCATTCTCAATTTGAGCACGCAGCGGCAAGTTAGGATCTGTAAAACTTGTTTCGTTGGCAGGTCTGAAGCGGTTAACTGTAACAACTTGCTGTGCTAATGTTACTGGGTTTTGCACCACAATATTGAACTCAACTACTCCATATCCGTACCAGGTGAATCTATTTTGGAAGATGTTACCTAGTGATAAATCAAGCGTAAGTCCACTCGGTCCGGTACCATCAAGTGGATCAACATTCCACGAAGTTTGAGGAATGATTGTATCTACCCCTGCCCTTCTGATCGCTACAAATATGCCATCTGCTACACTTTGACCAAAATACGCTCCATTTTCATCATCAAACAAACCCCATCTATACACTTGGTTTGCGCTAGGCGGAGACGGAATTCTTACACCAATCCCAGATTCCGCAGCATATCCCGGCATATACCGTCCTCTTTCTACGCTATCCAATGTTGCTGTATCCGTGGCTCCACCTGTTACACTAACTTGATACTCTACCGTGGTATTTGTTACCGTTCCTCCACCAGTAGTGGTGATAAGATCCCGCAAATCTGATATTCCATATACAGATTGCAGTTCAAGCACTGGTGTTCTTTCTGCTGTATTGAGTTCATCGAACTGCGAGCTAACACTTGGTCCCACATTTTCAATGGTAACTCCTTGAGCTATTGGTCCTGTTGGGCCTGTGACTCCTGTTACACCTGTTGCTCCGGTTGCACCAGTTACGCCGGTTGCTCCGGTGACTCCAGTTGCACCGGTTGCTCCTGTTGCTCCAGTTGCTCCAGTTGCTCCTGTTGCTCCAGTTACACCCGTTGCTCCAGTTACACCCGTTGCTCCAGTTACTCCAGTTACTCCCGTTGCTCCAGTTACTCCAGTTACTCCCGTTGCTCCAGTTACTCCAGTTACTCCCGTTGCTCCAGTTACTCCAGTTACTCCCGTTGCTCCAGTTACTCCAGTTACTCCCGTTGCTCCAGTTACTCC